>NZ_JBIOMG010000001.1:0-232500 GCF_051711245.1 Enterococcus sp. DIV0240d
CTAAATCCCTTGCGGTCAATCATTTTCTATGGCTTTTTTCAATTTTTACAAACCCGTCTAATCGCATTGGATCCAGCTTTTATCGTTCGCATTTAATCCGTTTTCTGGTAACTATCGTGGCGTTTTTTCCTCTAATTCCTCGCTGTTTTTCACCCTGATCCAGCAGACAAGAAAAAACTCCGCCCATCTCTTGCGAGTGGACGGAGTTTTTTTATCTCATTGTTGGGAATAATAAAACGTCGCGAATCGATTGCGCATCTGTCAACAGCATCACTAAGCGATCGATCCCGATCCCTAATCCACCAGTTGGCGGCATACCGTATTCAAGTGCTTCTAAGAAATCTTCATCCACCCCATGGGCTTCATCATTTCCTGCTTCGCGCTCTTTTTCTTGCCCTTCAAAACGTTCTCTTTGATCAATTGGATCATTTAGTTCCGTGAAGGCATTCGCAAATTCACGACCAACAATAAATAATTCAAAGCGGTCGGTAAAGCGTTCATCTTCTGGATTCTTTTTCGCTAATGGCGAAACTTCCACTGGATGACCGAAGACAAAGGTTGGCTGCTGTAACGTTTCTTCAACAAATGTCTCAAAGAATTCATTGATGATATGGCCAACAGTCATGGCATCATTGATTTCAACATGATGTTCTTTCGCTAAGCTGCGGGCTTCTTCAACGGACATTGGTTGCCAGAAATCAACACCTGTTTGATTTTTGATTGCATCGACCATATGGATTCGCGCAAAGTCGCTAGCTAGATCGACTTCTTGTCCATCGTATTGGATCGTTGCTGTGTGCAAGACTTTTTCAGCAGCATTACGGATAATGCCTTCGGTCAGATCCATCACATCTTTGAAATCTGTATATGCCGTATACGCTTCTAGCATTGTAAACTCAGGATTATGGGTCGTATCGATCCCTTCATTTCGGAAAACGCGGCCGATCTCATAGACTTTTTCCATGCCGCCCACGATCAATCGTTTTAAGTGAAGCTCAAGAGCGATCCGTAAATACAGATCCATGTCTAAGGCATTGTGGTGGGTAATGAAGGGACGAGCCGCTGCACCACCTGCTTGATTATGCAATACTGGCGTTTCGACTTCGATATACCCATGACCGTCAAGGTAACGACGAATTTCGCTGATGATTTGGCTTCGTTTCATGAAACGATCAAAGCTTTCTTTATTACTGATCAAATCCAAGTAACGTTGACGGTAGCGTTGTTCTACGTTCGTCAAGCCATGGTATTTGTCAGGCAATGGACGCAATGCTTTTGATAAGATCACGATTTCTTTGGCTTTGATGGTCACTTCACCGGTATCGGTCTTCATGATTTCACCAGATACGCCGAAGAAATCACCTAAGTCTGCGTGTTTGAATACTTCGTAAGGTTCATCCCCTACTTGGTCTTTACGTACATATATTTGAATACGGCCTTCGCGGTCTTGTAAATGTGCAAAACCAGCCTTACCTTTTCCACGTTTTGTAACGATTCTTCCTGCAATGCTTGCTGAAAGATTCATTTCGGCTAATTCTTCTTTGGTTCTTTGATCAAATAACTCATGTAACTCGGCAGAATTATGGGTGCGTTCGAATCGCTTGCCAAAAGGATCAATGCCTTCTTCCCGTAGTTTTTCCATCTTTTCACGGCGAACCAACATTTGATCATTCAATTCTTCTTGTGTTTGTCGTTCCTCTGTCACGAGTTTTCCTCCATTCTTAACTTGGGTTTCCTTCTTATAATGCCAATGATGACGCAAAAAATCAAGCCGAACTTTCGAATCGACTTGATTTGTTTCTTATTCCTTAAGAGTTGCTAGCGGCTGTTTTTCGGTCTTTTCCACAAATGCATCTAATAAATCAAAAATCGTCTGCTTATCTTCCGCTTGGTTGATAGCTGCCTTCACTTTGGCTGCCCGCGAAATACCTTTTAAGTAGTACGCAGCATGTTGACGAAATTCTCGCGAAGCGATTTTTTCCCCTTTTAGATCAGCCAAACGTTCTAAATGAAGTTTCGCTGTCGAAATTTTTTCTCGCGGTGTTGGTTCTGGCAATAACTCGCCTGTCTCCAAGTATTGCTTGGTGCGGTGGATCATCCATGGATTGCCTAACGCTGCCCGTCCGATCATCACTGCATCTGCACCGACTTCTTCCAACATTCGCTTGGCATCTTCAGGGGTTTTGACATCGCCGTTGCCCATAAAGGGAATCGTGATACTTTGCTTCACTTGTTTCAACACGTCCCAATCAGCCGATCCTTCATACATCTGTACACGGGTTCTGCCATGCATACCGATCGCTGCGGCACCCGCTGCTTCTGCGGCTTGGGCATTTTCAACCGCAAAGATGTGCTGCTCATCCCAGCCGATCCGCATTTTTACGGTAACGGGCTTGTCGATCGCACTGGAAACAGCATGGACCATTTCATAAACCTTGTCGGGATCTAAAAGCCACTTCGCACCAGCTTCTGCTTTGATGATTTTGTTTACAGGACACCCCATGTTGATATCAATGATATCGGCAGTTGTGTTTTCTGCGACAAATTGCGCTGCTTCTACTAAGGATGCTTTATTCCCACCAAAAATCTGAATACTAAGAGGATGCTCGGTCTCGTCAATAAATAGCATCTCAAGGGTCTTCTTGTTCCGCAGTTGAATCCCTCGATCACTGATCATCTCACAGACGACTAAACCCGCGCCAAATTCTTTGACTGTCACACGAAACGCAGAATTGGTGATCCCTGCCATTGGCGCAACGACGACGCGGTTGGGAATCTCAACCGAGCCGATCTGCCATGTTTGTCTATCTTTCACTTACGCTTCCGCCTCTTTCTTCAATGCCGCCAATTCCGTTTCATCAAATTGATACTTGTTGCCACAAAACGAGCAGACTGCCTCTGCCCCGTGGTCTTCATCGATCATCGCTTGGATCTCATCAGCCCCCAAGGTAATGATCGCCGTCGCAAATTTTTCTTTCGTGCAATCACAATGGAACTGGACTGGCATTTTTTCTAGTACTTCGATCGTCGTGTCTGGCAACAATGTCTCTAAGATCTCTTCTGGTGATTGTCCTTCATCGATCAAGGTTGATACTCGAGGCAATTCTCCCAAACGTTTTTCGATGGCATCAATGATCTCTTCACTGGCACCAGGCATGATCTGCAGCATAAACCCACCGGCTGCCCGAATCGAATCATCGGTTTCTACTAATACACTCAGACCAACAGCAGAAGGAATCTGTTCTGACACTGCTAAATAATAAGTAAAGTCTTCCCCAAGCTCCCCAGAGACGATCGGTGTTTGTCCAGAGAAGGGTTCTTTTAGCCCTAAGTCTTTGATCACGGTAAAGATCCCTTGGTCACCCACTGCGCCCCGAACGTCCAATTTCCCTTGAGGGTTCAACGGCAGACTGATCTGCGGATTTTTTATGTATCCTTTTACGTCCCCACGGCCATTGCTGTCTACGACGATTGCCCCAGCAGGACCATTTCCTTGAATTTTGACGGTCAATTTGTCTTCCCCTTTTAAGGTACTGCCTAATAACAAACTTCCCACCATCGCTCGCCCTAAAGCAGCGGATGCCGTATTCCATGTTTCATGGCGTCGTTGTGCTTCGGCGATCGTTTCTGTTGCCGATACTGCATATGCTCGGACGAAGCCGTCATATGCTAGTGCTTTTACTAAATAATCCTTCATCTTGATTCTCCTTTTTATTCATTAATGAATCATACTAGGAAGCGCCGCTTTTTTCAACTGAATGTGTTTGAATTTAAGGAAAGTCTTCTTAAATAGAAACAAAAAGGCACCGAGTTTCCTCGGTGCCTTGATACGTCTTGTTTTAGGCGTTATCATCTTTGTTTTCTTGATCAGTCGGTTGGCTTTCGCTATTGCGGCGAACGTCTTCCAATTGTTGATCAAAATCGTTTGATGGTGCATCTTCGCTGTGTTTTTCTGCAGCTTGCTTCTCTGCATCTTTTTCTTCCAGCGCACGTTTCGCTTCTTCAAATGTTTGAGCTTTTTCACTAGGATACTCAGAGCTTTCGGTTCCTTCAGGCATTTTGCCTTCTTCAAACAAGGATTTGATTGCTTTGGCATCTAATGTTTCATGTTCAAGCAGTTTTTCAGCGATCAATTTGTGCTGTGCACGGTGTTCTTCAATGATTTCATGGGCTTTTTGATGAGCATCCATTAAAATCTTGCGAACTTCTTGATCGATTTCAAAGGCAACTTGTTCAGAGTAAGCTTTTGTTTGACCATAATCACGACCAACAAAGACTTGATGGTTTCCTTCATATTGAACTGGACCTAACTTGTCACTCATTCCATATTCTGTCACCATGCTTCTTGCAAGCGCAGTTGCTTGTTCAAAGTCATTGGAAGCACCCGTTGATTGTACACCGAAGATGATTTCTTCAGCCGTACGACCACCAAGCAACCCAACGATTTGTTCAAACATATCTTCTTTGGTCATCAAGAATTGATCTTCTTTCGGCAAGGCGATCATGTAACCACCCGCACGTCCCCGAGGAATGATCGTTACTTTGTGTACCACACGGGCACGACTCAAGACTAACCCAACAATGGTATGTCCTGCTTCATGGTAAGCAACCATTTCACGTTCGCGTTTGTTGATGACCCGATCTTTCTTCGCTGGACCAGCGATCACGCGGTCTTCTGCTTCATCGATATCTGAAGCATCGATTTTTTTCTTGTTACGACGAGCAGCAACTAATGCCGCTTCATTCAAGACGTTTTCCAGATCCGCACCGGCAAAGCCTGGTGTTTGTTGGGCAACGACTTTCAAATCAACATCATCTGATAAAGGTTTGTTGCGGGCATGGACACGGAGGATCGCTTCACGACCTTTCACGTCTGGACGACCAACCAAAATCTGACGGTCAAAACGACCTGGACGTAGCAACGCTGGATCTAAAACATCCGAACGGTTCGTTGCGGCAATGACGATCACGCCTTCATTCCCATCAAAACCATCCATTTCAACCAACAACTGGTTCAATGTTTGTTCCCGCTCATCATGTCCGCCACCCATACCGGCACCACGTTGGCGACCGACTGCATCGATTTCATCGATAAAGATGATGGCTGGTGCATTTTTCTTCGCTGTTTCAAATAAGTCACGCACCCGGCTTGCACCGACACCGACAAACATTTCAACGAAATCTGAACCAGAGATCGAGTAAAACGGTACGCCAGCTTCACCAGCAACGGCTTTGGCTAGTAACGTTTTCCCGGTTCCTGGAGGCCCCTCAAGTAAGACACCTGCTGGGATACGAGCACCTAATTCAACGAAGCGTCGAGGATCTTTCAAGAATTCCACGACTTCGACAAGCTCTTGTTTTTCTTCTTCTGCACCGGCTACGTCTGAAAAACGCACGCGGTTGGCTTTTTTATCCGCTTCTTTGGCTTTTGATTTGCCAAAGTTCATCACACGGCCGCCACCGCCACCGCCGCCACCTTGTTGGCTCATCATCATGTAGAAGAAGAAAATGATGATCACAAGTGGTAAGAAGCTAACCAAAAGCGATAACCAAATGCCGCTGTTGGATTCTTCTTCGATCGTGGTTTTGACCCCTTCTGCCGAGGCCAAACTGGTGACTTCGCTTAGTGTGGAATCATTCGGTAAAATGATCGTTGAAAAGCGGGTTGAACTCGCCTGTGTATTACCTAAAACAGACAAGCTGTTGTCATTGCTGACGGTTTGTTCTTCATTGTATTCACCCACGATTCGATACACACCGTTAGCGGGTTGAACAGTAAACTGTTTGATCTTCCCGTCTTTCAGCTGCTCTGTAAACGTGGAGTACTCGATCGTTGGGGTCTGCTGATTGCCATTTCCAAAAATGAAATATACGACCATGACCATCGCCAACAAGACAAGTACATAATATAAGGTATTTTTTACCATACCGTTATTTTTCTTATTCATGCGTACCTCCCTGGCTATTTTGTTTTATCAATCCTGACCATTTAATTGTATCACAATTGATTTAGAACAGTCACTAATTTGACTGATAAACACTAGGTTTTAAGACGCCAACGTAAGGTAAGTTTCGATATTGCTCTGCATAGTCCAGTCCATATCCAACAACAAACTCATTTGGCACATCGAAGCCGACATAATCTGCATCGATCTCAACGACACGACCTTCTGGCTTATCTAATAACGTTACGATTTTCACTGATTTCGCTTTACGGTATTTGAATAGATCCACCAGATAAGCCAATGTGCGACCGCTGTCAATGATGTCTTCAACGATCAAGAGATCACGGCCCTCAACATTTGTATCTAAATCTTTGATGATCTTGACTTCCCCAGATGAAATCATGGCATTGCCATAACTTGAGACATCCATGAAGTCTAACTCCAAGTAACAATCCATCTCACGAACGATGTCTGCCATGAAAGGAACGGCACCTTTCAGCACACCAACGACTAGAGGATTTTTATCCGCATAAGCCGCCGTTAATTCTTGACCAAGTTCCACACAACGATTTTTGATTTCGTCACGGGAAATCAAAATTTTCTCAATATCTTTATCTAGCATAAAGTTCTCCTTCCAACTCTTACTCCTGGTATTTATAAAGAAGTATGTAGTGTATTTTATCAGTTTCTGGCGCAATACTCAAATAGGAAAATGTATGAGGTAGTAAGGCAATCACCTCTTTTTCAAGGTTTGTGACGACCCAACTTTTTTCTCGCACTTCATTAGGAATTTTTGAATCGATAAAAAAACGACTGATCTTTTTGGTCAGACCACGCGCCAAACGGATTCGGTCTCCCGGCTGGCGCTTACGCACCACCAGCTCAGAGGAATAGTTTAGCGGTAAATCTTGGGAAAACTCTGACCAATTTGTGATTTTTTTGGGAATATGCTGTTCATTTATCGGAAAATACCCAATCCATTCCTTTTCAGAAAGATAGATCCCCTCCCCTAAAACCAGTCGCTGA
Source organism: Enterococcus sp. DIV0240d (assembly GCF_051711245.1). Taxonomy (NCBI): domain Bacteria; kingdom Bacillati; phylum Bacillota; class Bacilli; order Lactobacillales; family Enterococcaceae; genus Enterococcus; species Enterococcus sp. DIV0240d. Next base: position 6,972 of record NZ_JBIOMG010000001.1, read on the forward strand.
CTAACTTCTGTCAACAGCGCTGCAGGCTTTTGGGGAACAGTAACAGGTTCCAATAACAATTGGTCATAACTGCGCCGCAGCTGCCACTGTTTGTGCAACGCCAATTGCCATTGCCCTTTCTTTTCATCCAGCAGACGCAATACCTGCGGCAGCTGTTTTTGATTGAGGGGCTGCTTCGTGAAAGCCTCTGCTTGCTGTAAAAAACCCGCATAGAAAAAATAGCGTTGCGCTGGCGAAAACGTCGGCAGCTGCTGCAGATTGATCACTAAGCGAGCAGCTTGCTGTTGAACGAATGCAGACAACCATTGCTGCTGCTCTTGTTGGATCAGCTGATTGGCGAACTGTACTTCTTCAGAAAGCTGTTGAAAATGCGGCAGCAGCTGCGGATTTTCCGCTTTTAAGGCTGGCACTACTTGCTGGCGTAGTCGGTTTCGCAAATACAGCGGTTCGTGATTGCTTTCGTCTTCAAAGTAGGGAATCTGCTGTGCTTGCGCATAGTCGTAAATCGCTGCCTTGCTGACAGTAAGCAGTGGACGCAACAAGATCCCTGTGTGAAAAGGCTGCTGCTGTTTCATCCCGCCAGCCGATCGCAAGCGCCCTTCTCGCATCATCTTCATCAACATCGTTTCTACTTGGTCATCACTGTGGTGAGCAGTCAGCAAAACATCATAGCCTTCTTGAGACATGACGTCGGCAAAAAATGTATAGCGAAAGTTTCGAGCGCTAGCTTCTACGCCGGTTTCTGGCGGATTTTCCCAGCACCGCTCATAAAAAGGAATGCCGCGTTCTTGGCAGTACTGCCGTAAAAAAGCCGCTTCCTTGGCAGATGCTGGACGCAATTGATGGTTCACATGTGCCACACCAAAACATGGCTCTTTTTGCATTTCAGGAAACAACTGACAAAAGATCTGCAACAAGACCATCGAATCGACGCCCGTCGATACCGCCAGCAAAAAGCGGCGTTTTTTTTCAGGATCGATGGCAGTGAGTTGCCCTCGAACGGTTTGAATGACCATCGTTTGACCTCCTTCTCATTTGGTAATCACACAAGAAAGAAAGCTGAAACAAAACGAACCAACAGTTTTGTTCCAGCTTTTTCCAACTTGCTATTCATGTTTAGTTACGGCGTCCGCCGCGGCCACCGCGTTTTCCTTCTGTATTTCGACGTAATGACGAAAGACGATCATCACTATCTTTTAGAAAAGAACTCATCAATGAATCGAAGTCTTGTTTATTTACATTCGTATTTTGATTGCGTGAAAAAGATTTTTTCGGATTTGGTCGATTGAATTCTTTTTTCGGGTATTCACGTTTTTCTTCCGGTTTATCTTCTGCTTTGCGGATCGATAGGCCGATTTTTCCATCGTTGCCGATTGCCGTAACAAGTACTGTCACTTCATCCCCAACAGACAACACGTCGTGAATGTCTTTGACGAATCCGTTTGATACTTCACTGATATGCACCAAACCAGTTTTCCCTTCACCAAGATCAATGAACGCACCAAAATTTGTAATACCAGACACTTTGCCCTTTAGTTTCGCTCCAACTTCGATTGACATATAAAAAATGTTCCTCCTAATTTTTACCCATTTAAAATAATTCAAACTACTGCGCTGAGTAGGTATGACATTGCTTAATCTTGTGACTCTGTGGATGATGATTCTTGTCCGCTTTGCGAAGAACGCTCATTGGTGTTTTGAGAATCCGTCCCGTCTGGCAAGACTGGATAGATTTTTTCGCCATCTTTTGAGTAGAAGAATCGGCTGCGGGCCAATTTTGCCACATACTCATCGTCTTGCAACAAGGCAACGTCTCGCTCCAGTGAAGCCACCTTTTGTTCTGCCTCTTTTTGTTCGGCGACTGTTTCCGCCTTATATTCCTTTAGCTTTTGCAGGCGCATTTGATCGTTGAACATTTGAATCCCTACGATCGCAAATATCGCTAATGCCGCCACGAAAAACGCCACCAGCCGACGTCGGCGAAACACGACTTGCCGCCGCTCTTTTTCAAACTTGGCAAATTGCTCTTTCGCATAATCGGTCTGCAATAGTTCTATTTTTTTATTTGATTCTTTTGCCACCTGAACTCGCTCCCGTCGCTGTCTTTGTTTTTTACATTATACCAACATCCGCAAAGCTTGTCTAACTGAAAATGCCGTAAAAATCAAGCATTTTCTGAGATTCTTTCCTCTGAAACGATCTCATACATTTTTGCAGCGTCTTCTTTTTTCGTCGATTCATGCAATTCATTGACTTTTACTTCCAAGACCTTATTCCCGAATTGAATGCGCATGGTATCGCCTACTTTGACGTCACTGCTTGACTTGGCTAATTTGCCGTTGATCTGAATGCGTCCCTTGTCTGCCACTTCTTTGGCCACAGAGCGACGCTTGATGATGCGGGAGATTTTAAGAAATTTATCTAATCTCATGTTTTTCACCTCTTCTTAATAGTTTCTTTCCAAATGGAACTAACAGCCATTCGCGAATCGTTAACAATTTGATTTTGATCGCTGCCCCGATAAAGGCTGCGCCTCCCAGACCGACACCGCCTAGGCAAAAAAGCAGTGCCTGTAGTCGATGGGTCAAAGGACCGTTCAATAAGATCGCAACGAAGCTATAATATAAGAATAGCACGCTTGCCATGATCCCTAAACAAATAAATAGTTTTTTTCCATAATTTCCTTCATGCCAAAAGTGATTGATGCTGCTTTGTGCTCGACGCTGTTCGGAAACCACAAAACAGCATAAGGTCGCGCCTAACCCCAACAGTGTACTGATACTCGCTCCTGCAGTCCCATAAGAAGCAGTCAGCGGCCACATCGATAGACATTTGATCAAAAGACCGATCCCCGCAGCCAGCAAGCCGAAGGTATAGGTATTGCGACTTTGTTGAATGCTTTGATAGGCTTGGATCGTCGCCATCAGAGCGATAGAAAAGACAAACAATACCAGCGCCGCATTGCCAGAACCGTCTTTGAATAAGGCAAAGTTAATATAAGGCAGCAAAATCGCTAAGCCCACGGCGGAAGCCGAAGCAATCCCGATTGTCAGGCGCAAATACATTTTTGCCGACTTTTCAAACAGCTGCTGATTTTTTACCGTCAAATACTTGGTCAACGTTGGCAAAAACGTCGAGCTTAACGCCATCGCCACCACAAGACCTAGTTGGACGAGGGGTTGTCCGCGATCATAGATCCCTTTTGAAATTCGGGCTGCTTGTGCCGTCAGCCCCCCCGCTTCTAGCGCATTGGTCAATAAAAACGAATCCGCTAACTGGAACAAGATCAAATAGCCGCTATAAATCGTCAACAGACCGCCTTCTAAGAAGAACCGTTTCTTCAACGAGGCGGATAAACCAGCGGGATTTTCTCCTGTACTGGTGACCGGTTTGTGCCATAGCGACAGGCGTTTGCCGTTGATTTGTCGGCTATAATAACTTAAGATCCACCACGCCGCAAGGCCCCCGACTAAGGCACCCATCATGGCGACAGTCCCCGTTTGATAAATCGTCCAGCCCAATTGCTGGAAAGCTGCCGCAGCACCTAAAATCACACCAACTCTAAGCAGCTGCTCTACGACTTGGGAAACTGCTGTCGGCACCATTTGCAAATTTCCTTGAAACATTCCTCGATAAAAGGTCAAAGGCGGGACAAATAAGAAGGTAAAAGAAACGACTCGAATCAAGCCCGCCAGTTGGTGGTCCCCCATCACTTGTGCGATCGGACCAGCAAATAAAAAGGTCACCGCCCATAAACCGATCGCAGACCAAAGTACGAAAGGCGTCAACGCTTGCAGCCGTTCCTTGCTTTTCAAAGGATCGGGTTCTTCAGCGACGATGCGGGAGATAAACTGTGGCAACCCTGACAACGCTAACGTCATCGCCAATCCATAAATCGGATAGACTTGTTGATACACATAAAACCCTTCGTCCCCTACCAGGTTCTGAAAAGGGACCCGATAAACGGCACTTAAGATTTTTGCGATAAAGGAAGCGATCGTTAAAATAAACGCCCCTTCCATCGTACGCTTCAATTGTGATTTCGGCATCCCGCTGGTTCCTTTCTAGCCTTGGCTGGCGTATTTTTGTTCCCGTAACGCTTTGACAAAATCTTGGATTTCTAATAGCCAGGTGCTTTCCTTCATCACTGGCGGAATCTGTAATTTGATGGTCATTTGCTCATGATCGACACCCATCGTGGCTTTTAATTTAGTAGCTTTCAATGCTTCAAACAGCTGCTCCACCGAATAATTTTTCGTGCCGACTTTACTCAAAGTAAACGACACCGTCTGCTGCTGCTTGCGGATAGTTTCTAACAAGGCACGATCGCCGTTCATTTTGATCTCGCCCACCGTTAAGAGATGTGCCACTTCTACAGGGTATTCACCGAAACGGTCTAACAGATCATCTTGAAGTTCATCAACTGCTTCTTGGGATTCCAGCTCACGAATTCGTTTGTAGATCTCGATTTTTTGCCGTTCGTCTTCAATATACGAAGTCGGTAAGTAGGCATCGATCCCCAGATCGATCTCGACGGTCGTTTTTTCTGTTTGGGTATTTTTCCCTTGTTTCCGAGTGACTGCTTCAGACAGCATTTGCGAGTACATGTCAAACCCGACTGCATCGATAAAGCCGTGCTGCTGCGCCCCCAATAGATTACCCGCTCCACGAATCGAAAGATCTCGCATCGCGATTTTGAAACCTGACCCCAACTCGGTAAAGTCCTTAATGGCTTGCAGGCGTTTTTCACTGACTTCATTCAACACTTTTTGCTGTTCATACATGAAATACGCATAGGCGACCCGATTGCTTCGACCGACACGGCCACGCAGCTGATACAACGTCGAAAGTCCCATGTAATCGGCATTTTCCACAAACAACGTATTGGCATTGGGAATATCCACACCGGTTTCAATGATCGTCGTCGTCACCAACACATCGTATTGACCTTCAATAAAGTCAAATAAGGTGTTTTCCAATTGGATCTCGGTCATTTGCCCGTGGGCATAAGCGATTCGTGCGTCTGGCACTAACGCCTGCAGTTCTTCGACTTTTCGCTCGATCGTATCGACACGATTATAGAGATAAAACACTTGACCTCCCCGTGCCATCTCCCGTTGGATCGCTTCTCGCACCGCTCCTGGATTCATCTCCATCACATAGGTTTGGATCGGGTAACGATTTTCTGGTGGTGTTTCGATCACAGATAGGTCCCGTACCCCCAGCATCGACATATGCAATGTTCGTGGGATCGGCGTTGCCGTCAACGTCAACACATCGACTTGCGAACGCAGTTGTTTCAAGCGCTCTTTGTGTTTAACCCCAAACCGTTGTTCTTCATCGATCACCAACAAGCCCAAATCAGCAAACTCGACATCTTTTGACAATAATCGGTGGGTCCCCACCAAAATATCGACTTGCCCTTTGCGCACTTGCTCGATCGTTTCATTCTGCTGTTTTTTCGTCCGGAAACGACTCAGTACCCCAACATTGACGGGGAATCCTTCAAAACGATCGACCATCGTTTCATAGTGCTGCTGCGCCAAGATCGTTGTCGGTACTAAGAAAGCTACTTGTTTGCTTTCTTTGATCGCTTTAAAAGCAGCCCGCAGCGCCACTTCTGTTTTCCCAAAACCAACATCCCCGACTAACAAGCGGTCCATCGGCTTTTCTTTTTCCATATCCCGCTTGATCTCTGCCGTACTGCGCAGCTGATCATCGGTTTCCGAATACGGAAAGGCATCTTCAAATTCTTTTTGATAGGCATCGTCTGGTTGAAAAGCATAGCCTTTTTCTGATTCGCGTTTGGCATACAATAAAATCAAATCATCTGCGATGTCTTCAATTTTAGCCGTCACTTTGCGCTTGGTCTTCGCCCACTCGCTGCCACCTAATTTATTGATTTTCGGTGTTTTCGATTCGGAAGCCACATATTTTTGAATCAAATTCAGTTGGGTGACTGGAATAAAGAGCTTGTCTTCGTTTTGGTACAAGATCGTCATGTAATCTTGGTGGACGCCATCGACTTCTAAGGTTTCCATGCCGATGTACTTCCCGATCCCATGATTCGCATGGACGACATAGTCGCCCGCTTTTAACTCATTGTAGCTTTTGAGCCGTTCCGCATTGGTGACATTTTGCCTGCGGGCTCTTTTTTTGTTCATCTTTTGGAAAATTTCTTTTTCCGTAACCACCACTAGCTTGTCTTGCGGCATTTCAAAGCCGCTTTGCAAACGTTCCACCACGATTTGGGTGCGTCCTGTAAACAGGCGGTCTTGTTGCGTCTGCACGGCATAGATATCATGATCTCGCAGATCTTGCTCTAACTTCTTGGCCCGCTCTTGGTCACTGACCAGAAAAATCACCGTCTGCTGCTGCTTCTCCCAGCGATCGATTTCAACTTTCAAGAGACCCATTTGGCTGAAAAACTGCTGCATCGGCCGGTATTGGAATTGATGGATCGCTTGGAAGCGAATGTTCCCCATTCCTTTTTGGAATAAAGAAAAGAAGCTGGTCACAAAGGTTTCTTTTTGCAGCAGCTGATGGACATCGATCCCGAATTGCTGTTCAGAAAAGACCCGCAGCTCCGCTAATTTTTGGGTATGCCACTCCGCCTCTTCCCGTTCGATCTCACGATTGGTCTCCATGATCCGAGCATAATCATCGATCATCAAAAAGGCATCTTCAGAAAAATAATCTAAGACACTCGTTTGCTGACGATACAGTAAATCCGTGTAATAACGGGCACTTTCACCAGGAATCCCCGCTTGCCATTGAGAAGCCAACTGGCCAAAATAATCTTCTAAAAAGGCGCGATCGGTTGCTTCTTTGGTGACTGCCAACCGTTTGTTCAATAATTCTTGCAGCTGCTTTTGCCCCGCAGCTAAATCTTCCGCTGAGAAAACCAATTCGGTAGTGGGTAAAATAGCCACTTGCTGCAGCGTTTCCACTGAGCGTTGCGTTTCCACGTTGAAAGAACGCATCGAGTCGATTTCTACATCGAATAACTCGATCCGTACGGGATATTCGGCGTTTAATGGATAAATATCGAGGATGCTCCCACGAATACTGAATTCGCCAGGTTTGCCAATCATTGACTGACGTTCGTAACCCATCAAGATCAATTGTTGCGGCAAACGCTCTAAATCGATCTCATCGCCGATCTGCCATTGAAATTGATTGGCTAACCAGGTTTTCTTTTCAGGCAAATACTTTCGCAAAGCCGCCACCGGCAACACATAGATCCCCGTTTTCCCTTGAGAAACAGCATTCAGCGCTGCCACGCGTTCTTCTCTGGCTTCTGGTGAAGAAAAAGCCATTTCGGCTGACAACACTTCATCCACTGGAAAAACGTAGACATCTTCCGTCACATTGCGCAGATCTTCGGCTAGTTGATTTGTATAATAGAGATTAGGTGTCACGACGATCACTTGTTTTTGAAATGCCTGATACACACCAGTGATCGCTAATGTTTTTGCCGATCCAGCTAGACCGGTCAGTAATTGCCGGGGGGCCTGTTCACGTAAACCTGTATGCCAAGCCGCCACTGTCGGCACTTTATTTATTAATTCAATTAAATCCATCTCGGCCCTCCTTAGTTAAATCGATTCATTGTGGCAAGAAAGTCGCCGTTGGTCAAGTAATCACTACTTGCCTCGACCGCTTTATCAATACTTTGTAAAACGATGGGCAGATCGTCTTTTGCAAAAGGACTCAGGACATGATTGACCACTGTTTGTCCTGGACGTGGACGATCGATCCCGATTTTGATACGGTCAAAGACTGTTGAATCCAAATGAGCGATCAAACTCTTGATCCCATTGTGGCCACCTGCACTGCCTTTTTGGCGCAAACGAATTTTCCCTAATGCTAAATCGAGGTCATCATAGACCACCACTAGTTCTTCTTGGTAGATGCCAAAATAGGTCATCAACGGGCCTACCGCACGACCGGATTCATTCATGAAAGTTTGTGGTTTGACCAAAAGGATTTTTTCACCATTCAAGAAAAACTCTGCCACCTCTGCTTCAAAAGCCGACTTTTTAAAGGTTGCTTGGTACTTTTGTGCCAACGCATCCACTACCATAAAGCCAACATTATGTTTGGTTTTTTCATATTTTTTGCCAGGATTTCCCAAGCCTACAATCATTTTCATTTTTTATTTACGCTCCATTATTTCTAGTTTCAAGCTGATTCTTCATCTATTTTATCGGTTTTCTTATCCAAACACAAAATACTGGGCACACAAATGCGCCCAGTTCTTTTGCTTAGGTAATTATAACACGAAATGGACTGTTATGGTGGCGCCCTCTTGCTCAGTTTTTATCTTTCTTAACGAATCTTAATAAAACCTTGATATATCTTCTTTTTGACGTAATAACAAAGAAAGCATTTACAACTGAAACAGCGATATTTTGTGTAATATTGTTGTGCAAATCACATGACAAACATACTTGAAAATGGTAGGATGATAGCGAGTAAAACAATTATGCGGAAGGAATGATACACAGATGACTGCAAAAACGAACAAAAAAGATCACCAAAAGGTAATTCTTGTTGGAGACGGTGCGGTTGGTTCTAGTTACGCGTTTGCGCTGGTGACCCAAAACATTGCGCAAGAAGTCGGAATCATTGATATAAATACAGCAAAAACAGAAGGCGACGCAATTGACTTGTCCCATGCTTTGGCATTTACTTCCCCTAAAAAAATCTATGCCGCTTCTTATGAAGATGCACATGATGCTGATTTAGTCGTTATTACTGCTGGTGCGCCTCAAAAACCAGGCGAAACCCGTTTAGACTTAGTTCATAAAAACTTGAAAATCAACCGTGAAGTAGTTACCCAAATCGTTGATTCAGGCTTTAACGGAATTTTCTTAGTTGCAGCAAACCCAGTCGATATTTTGACTTATTCTACTTGGAAATTCTCAGGCTTCCCGAAAGAACGCGTTATCGGTTCAGGTACCTCATTAGACTCTGCCCGTTTCCGTCAAGCATTGGCTGAATTGGTCGATGTCGATGCCCGTAACGTCCATGCCTATATCTTAGGGGAACACGGCGATTCAGAATTCCCTGTTTGGTCTCATGCCAACGTAGCTGGCCTACAAATCTATGAATGGGTCAAAAACAACCCAGACATCGATGAAGAAGCAATGGTCAACATTTTCTTCAGTGTTCGTGATGCAGCCTACACCATCATCGAGAAAAAAGGTGCGACCTTCTACGGGATCGCGGTAGCCTTAGCACGGATCACTCGTGCGATCTTAGACGATGAAAATGCTGTTCTCCCATTATCTGTGTACATGAACGGCGAATACGGCTTAAACGACTTGTACATCGGTGCGCCTGCAGTCATCAATGCCCAAGGGATTCAAAAAGTAATTGAGATCCCATTAACAGATGGTGAAAAAGACCGGATGGCCGCTTCGGCAAAACAATTAAAAGATATTCTTGATGAAGCTTTTGCAAAATTAGATGCGGAAGACAATCAATAATTTCTTTTCCCTCGTGTTAAATAGTCAATTTTAGTTAGTCAATTATGCGACTGAACGAATCCTCCAGCTCACTCTTTTTCAGAATCCTTTGATCAAGATGGCTTGCTGCCGATTCGTTCAGTTTTTTTATCGTAAGAAATGCGTTTCTACAGCTTGCCTAAAGATAGTTTAAGAATTTTCTATTTTTTATGGAAGTTTCATTTGCCATATTCGCTTTCCCGTGGGAATATGGTATGATTTAAGCGTTATTATCTATTATGCCATTAGAAAAAGGAGTAGTTGAATGACTCGTTCAAACAAACATACTGACGCCAAGAATAATACGAAGAAAATTGTTCTGATCGTTGTGGCTGCTTTACTCGTCGTGATCGCTGGCGGCTATACCTACCGAAGTACATATTATGCAAACCGTTTTCTACCAAAGACTGAAATCGATGGGATCGACATCAGCAACAAAACCGTTGTCGAGGCCAACGCCCTGCTGCATGATCGCTATTCACAAGAAGACTTTACCATCAAAGATGGTGATAGCGAATGGAAAACAGTCAACCTTGCTCAATTTGGTTTGCAGACGGATTTCACCGATGAGCTGCAATCATTAAAAGATGAACAAAACCAGTGGAGCTGGGGAATGGCTTACGTTTCGGCTGCCGAAGAAAAAACATTAGACAATCTCTCAGTAGACCAAGACACCTTGACTAGCGAGACCAACACGATCCAAAAAGAACTCGAAACCTTAAATGAAGATCGTACCAAATCGGCTGATGCCACGTTGGAAAAAGGCGAAGACGGCTTTTCTATCAAATCAGAAGTTGACGGCGATGCCATCGATGTTGACAAAGCAGTGGCAGACTTGCAAGAAGCCATCGTCAGCGGCGAAAAGGAACTGAATCTCGTTGATTATGTCACAAAACCAAGTGTGACCGCCGATGATCCAGACTTAACGAAAGAAATGGATTCGTTGAATAAAATCGCCAAAGTAACTGGCAATTATACGATCAACGGAAATACGTTTCAAATCCCAAGAGAAACGATCATGGATTGGCTCTCTTATAAAGACGGCAACACAACGATCGACGAAGACAAAGTACGAAGCTATGTCACATCGATCGGCGAACAATACAATACTAGCACCAATTCTTCGACCTTCAAAAGTACCAAGCAAGGCGAAGTGACAGTCCCAGCCGGTACTCTTAGCTGGACGATCCAAACCGATGCAGAAACAGAAGCATTGATCGAGGCGTTAAAAGCTGGCGAAGACTTCACGCGTACACCGATCGCTCAAGGAAGCACCGATGCAGGCAGTCCGCTGTTTGGCAACACCTATATCGAAGTTGATCTAAAAAACCAACACATGTGGTATTACAAAGACGGACAGCTTGTTCTTGAAACAGCCATAATTTCCGGAAAACCAGCCACACCAACACCAACTGGCGTCTTCTATGTCTGGAACAAAGAAGAAGATGCAACCTTGACTGGTGAAGATTATGCGTCCCCTGTTGATTACTGGATGCCCATCGATTGGACTGGTGTCGGTATCCATGATTCTGATTGGCAGACGGAATACGGTGGCGATCTTTGGAAAACCCGTGGTTCTCACGGCTGTATCAATACTCCGCCAGGCGTGATGAAAGAATTGTACAGCAAAGCCGAAGTCGGGACACCCGTGATCGTGATTTAATCGAAAAAGAATCAAACCTTTTTATAGACGAACCAAAAGCTGCAAAAGAAAATCTTTTGCGGCTTTTTTGTTGTCTCCCAAATGTTCCTATTTACAAAGAACGATTTAATTAATATACTTAATTAACCATTTTAATTAATAAGGAGAATCATTTTGGAAAAAGTCGTTTTTATTGATCGTTCTACTTTAGCTGGAAGTCTGATTAAAATTTTCGCCCGCAACATCCAACTGCTGTCAGAGGATCAAATCAGCGTAACTGTTGTGACACCAGAACGTCTGGCGAATTATCGTTTTGCGCAAGAAAAACTCGTTTTGGTCGATCCCTTGCTTTCTTTAACAGATCCGATGATCAAGCAGGCCATCCCACCACGCATCAAGCGCCTTTCGTTTCCCGTCAATCATTACAGCGGGATGAATACTGAGGCCATTCTAGAATTGATCCAACAAGCATAACCTAAAAAGGCCGACGGAAACCAATGGTTTCTGCCGCCTTTTCTCATGCCAATTGCCCTCTGCTAGACAATCGCTTCTTCTTGTTCTAACAAAGTAACTTGCTCTCCTTTGTCTTGCAGTGCAGCAACGTGCATCGTGCCCCACTGGCAAAGAGTATCCAATAAGCCGCCTAAGGTTTCTCCATATTCACTCAAGGAATACTCAACTTTAGGTGGTACTTGATTATAGGACTTGCGAGTAACGATGTCAGATTCTTCTAATTCCCGCAATTGCTGGGTCAACATTTTTTGACTGATGCCAGGGATCTTCCGCCGTAAATCACTGGGACGTAATGCCCCATGGCGTAAATTACAAAGAATGATGGGTTTCCACTTCCCGCCGATGACATCCATGGTTGCTTCAACACCGATATTATAAATTTTTTCTTCCATTTTTTCCACCTCATCAAGTCTGCAAACACATAAATGTTACCAAAAGGTGTGTATCAAACAAAAAAGTACGTACTATACAACCTTACCTCCTCATTATATGATGATACCAGAAAAAAATAAAGGAGATGTTTTTATGATCGGAAAATTATCAGATACCGTTACCCTGAACAATGGCAGCGAAATCCCCGGGTTGGGGTTAGGTGTCTTTCAAATCCCTGAAGCTGACACAGCAGAGGTCGTGAAGCAAGCGATTATCAATGGCTATCGCCTGATTGATACAGCAGCGATTTACGGCAATGAAACAGGAACAGGGGCAGGAATCAAACAAGGCTTACAAGAAACGGGGTTGGCTCGTGAAGAACTCTTTGTCACTTCCAAACTTTGGAACGATCATTTAACTTATGATGAAACGATCCACGCCTTCAATGAAAGTCTGGCCCGCTTAAACCTCGAGTATCTCGACTTGTACTTGATCCATTGGCCAGGAAATCAAGCATTTCAAGAGTCCTGGCGTGCCTTGGAAGACCTCTATGCGGCTGGAAAAATCAAAGCGATCGGGGTCAGCAACTTCCAGATCCATCATCTGGAGCAATTATTGGCCATTGCTAAGGTCGTTCCTGTTATCAATCAGATCGAGCTGCACCCCAAACTGACGCAACAAGACCTGCGGGCTTTTTGTGGCGAAAAAGCAATTGCGATCCAAGCTTGGTCGCCATTGATGCAAGGCAAACTGCTGAAAGATGACACCGTCTTGGCGATCGCCGATGCACAGCAAAAATCAGCGGCACAAGTGCTTTTACGCTGGGCTATTCAACAAGGGATCTTAGTCAATGTCAAATCGACGCACCCTGAGCGAATGATCGCTAATGCAGCGATTTTTGATTTCCATTTATCAGAAGCTGACATGGACCGCTTGAACGCATTAAATGAAGACTTACGAGTGGGTCCAGATCCAGACACATTCGATTTTCATTAACCAAACGATATACTAAACAAAACCTTAGGAGGAAGTATAATGACAAACACAAACACAGGCTTTTCAATGGTCAACCACGTTGGAATCACCGTCAGCAATCTCGAACGTTCCATCCAATTTTATGAAGCATTAACGGGAAAGAAAATCGCCAATCAAGATACGATCGGCGGCAAACGCATGGCGCAAACGCAAGGATTAGCAGATACACTGATCAAATATGCCAATCTTCATTTAGACAATCTCAACATCGATCTTTTAGAATACGTCGAACCAAGATCCAACAAAGCTAGCTATTCCAATGAGTAAATCAGCGCGATGCATCTTTGTTTTGAAGTCGAAAATATTGATGAAGCCGTTGCTCGTCTAAAAGCCATTGGCGTTGAGCCTGACGGCACCCCCATCGTTTTTGAAGCACAAGACGGTTTGAAAAGCGGCTTTGGGACAGGCGTCGCTTACTTTACAGATCCAGACGGCACCAATCTTGAATTGATTGCACCAAAAGGCCCTTTTCAACGGGGATAAAAAAACGGATGGCGCTGCAAATCGCCATCCGTTTTTTTTTGCTAGAAGCACGTATTTTTCGATTGTTCCCCTTCATAGAAGCGTTCATAGCGGATACAATAAGTATGTACTCATCTTTAGCGGCTTCACTTACTTATCCAACAAATCGCACGTGAAAGGTAGTGATCTCGATCGATATTGGACTTTTGTTGTTGATTTTTACGGGTATTTTTTTCATCGTCTTCTGGTGCTTTTACCGAGAAGAACCCAATTATGTATTCGGCTTTCGCACCAAGCGCAGTACAGCCAGTGTCAGCAATTGGCGTTTTGCCCAGCAGTGGTTCTCCCTGTTAGCGATGCTCTTTCTAGGCGGGGTCGTTTTATTGCAGCGCAACGAGCTGATCGCAGAGGCTTTTTACCAAGTAGCCGTTTTTGGCAGCTATCTTCTAGCAGCGCTACTCGTAGAAACGGCACTGTATCTCAAAGATTCACGCACAAGCACCAAAAAGTAAGACAAAAAAGACATTCCAGCGAATGTCTTTTTTCTATTGTTTATTTTGATGATGGATCGTGATCCCCAACACCAAGGCTAAAATCCCTGAAACCACCCAGATAGTGCGGTGGAATAAGAAAATCCCTAGCAAGCTGCTTAAGACTGCACCAAAAAAGAAGCCGCCGATGATCAAGGAAATAGAAATAATCTTGGGCGTCACTGATCGGTCCTTTTTAAACCAGCGCATGTACACATAATCAGCCAGTGAACGTAAGTTGCCGGTGGTCATCGTGGTGGCATAGGGCATCCCTGCCAATCGACGATAGGCGGCATATTGAATCGCCGCAAAAAAAGATAACCCCGAATCGATCATGACATTGGGTAATGATCGAGCAAAAAAGCCCAGAACCAAAATACCGATTGCTTCAAAGATCAATGCGGCATTTTGCCAAACGATCCAGCCCCCTGTCGGAAAATGATGCTGCAGATAATTCGTCACTACGATCCCCACTAAAAACATGAAGATTGGTGGCAGATATCGAAAGGCTTGTTCAAACTGCCCCGTTGAAAGATTGATCCCTAACAAAATGACATTCCCCGACTGCATACTTGCAAACACTTCCCCGTGAAACAAGTAGGTATACGCATCTAAAAAACCGCCCGCCATAGCAAGAAGAATCCCCACCGGTAAACTTTCATGCACGACAAACTCCGATTTTCTTTTGGCACTACTCAAACTTTTTTCCATTGGTTTCGCCTCTTGTTTTTTATACTTTCTGACAGCTTAACGCTTAAAAACGCCGAAAACTCGTTATCTTTTGCGGCGTTTAGGTGACTTTTTCGATAGCTGACAAATCAACCAGCCCAAAAGAACGGCGGTCAGTGCTCCAGCTGAATCCAGCATGACATCTTGAAAAAGCGGCGTCCGTCCTCCCGTCAGCATTTGATGGTATTCATCGATCCCAGCGTAGCCGGTGGCTGCCAACCAAGCAAAAAAAGCGGCTAGCCAATACGGCTGTTTTCGAAAAACAAGCGTTAAGAACAAACTGCCACCTAGGACAAAATAGGTAAAGAAATGCGCGCCTTTACGAATGAAAAATTCCACAAATGAGAAATAGCCTTTTTCCGCAATGCTGATCTCCGAACCAGCATAGGAAAAAGAAATCTTCTCTAGCCACTCTTTCAATGGTTCGTTTTTTAAGATTCGTGAAAGCAACCCAATTTGCGATTGCTGCTCATAGGTTTGTGAAGAGCTGATAAAGAGGATGACCATTACCGCAATTGCAATACAAAAGTAAAAATTCGGTTCTTTCAGTAATTTTTTCATAGTTTTCACTCCTCATTTTCCTATCTTACCATTTTCATTTGGTGATGCAACTGTTTTTCCAGCAAACCATGGAGACATTGCACACAAAAAAAGAGTGCTTCCGTCAAGATTAGAAGCACTCTTTCTTTTTAAAAATAGCCATCGGTATGAAAAGCCGTCACCCGTTTGGTTGTGAGATCTTGGGGCTTGTGACGTTCAGCTCCTTCAACGATTCTCAGGGCTGTTTTGCGTTTTTTTCTCCAGTAAACAATGACGAACCCATCTCGTAGCCTTCTACATAATGATTCAACCGCTCGACGACCTCTGCTGCCGCTTCTTGTGACGGCGTGATGATCAATAAAATATCAAACCCTGCAATCGTGCCGACAATTTCTGGCAGCTCCATTTCATCAAGATAATTGGCGATCACATCGGCGCCGTTTTCAGCCGTATGAACGACAACTAAAAAGTCAATCTGCGTAATCTTTTTTAGATACTCATACATCGAAAACGCAATTCTGTCTTCTAGATCCTGCTCTTTGGATTCAAAGATCGAATAATACGGTCGGCCATTTTTGGCATACGTTTTAGCGATGTTCATTTCCCGCATGTCTCTAGAAATCGTGGCTTGGGTAGCTGAAACATTTTCTTTTTTTAATAAATTCATCAATTCTTCTTGAGACTCAATCCGATGTAGGACAAAGAGTTTTTTGATAATTGCTTGTCGCTCTTTTTTTTTCATTTACTTGATCCGCTCCTCTCAAGTCGCCTCGCTTACTGAAATAGTTGATCCGTCTCGTTCACTTCTTGAAACGCAGCTTACAAGAACAACATCGAGAAGATTAAAATGGCAAGATTGGAAATTCCGATAACCAGTAACGGTTTGCGCATAAAGCGAGTCCAAGTAGAATAGTTGACCCGCGCCAGCTCCAATCCGCCCATCACGACGCCAGAAGTTGGTGTGATCAAATTCACTAATCCGCAACCAGCAGTAAAGATCATGACCATGACGTTCGGATTGAGTCCGATGCTTTGCGCCAAGGCACCCATGATAGGGATCGATACATATGCCAGTCCTGAAGTCGATGGAATCAAGAACGATAAGAGCAGATACAAAATATAGGCGCCAATTACGAACAGGACAGGTGATAACCCTTCTAAAAGATGGGAAGCCCGATCCAAAATAAACAGATCCAAGTACGTCGTTTGCATAATGTAGGAAGCCCCCCGTGCCACAACGATGATCAAGATAACGGATAAAATGTCTTTGACCCCATCGATAAAGTTGGTCACGATTTCTTTTTCTGAGAATCCTTGAATCAATGCAATGATGATACTGACGTAGAAGAACCACATAGCCAAATCACCAAAATACCATTCACCGAAGCTATTCCCGGTCAAAAAGGCGGTCCAACCGTCAAACACATGGATATCAAAGTCGCCCCAAGGAATCAAGGAAACCACCATGATCACAAAGGATAAGCCAAAAATCGTCAAAATCAGGCGATGCTTTTGCGTAAACGCCAAGGCTTCGTTCGTGTCTTTGACAAAATGCTCTTCCATTTCTTTTTGCTCTTGCAGCGATAAGATCGTGGAGCCTTTGTCGGCTTTGACTTTTTTTGCATAAGACATCACCACAAAGATACAATACGCGGTCGTGACTAACCAAAGCAATGCGCCAACTACTAGGATCGTGCCATTATTCGGAGCAATATCAATGCTTCGTAAGGCATCCATTGCCACCCCAGTAGCGAAAGGGTTAACGGTGGAGCCGATCACACCGGCACCCGCCCCCAACATGACGGTTCCTGCTGCGACGATCGTATCAAAGCCCGATGCCACCATTGTGATTGCTAATAAGGAATAGAACGGAATCGTTTCTTCCGCCATTCCATAAGTTGAGCCACCAATTGAAAACAACACCATCAAAATCGGGATCAAAATCAACTCGTTGCCTTTGAGTTTTTTGACTAAATGCTGAATACCAGCTTCTAAAGCGCCTGTTCGTGTGACAATATTCAAAAAGCCACCCAAACAAAGAATAAACACACAGATCTCGATCGCATCACGAA
The DNA here is from genome assembly GCF_051711245.1 of Enterococcus sp. DIV0240d. Classification (NCBI taxonomy): domain Bacteria; kingdom Bacillati; phylum Bacillota; class Bacilli; order Lactobacillales; family Enterococcaceae; genus Enterococcus; species Enterococcus sp. DIV0240d. Next base: position 24,379 of record NZ_JBIOMG010000001.1, read on the forward strand.
ATCCGTTAAAAGGCGCCATAAAGAAATCAGAAAACTTGGCACCGACGACTTGGCTGACCATCTCTTCTTGGCCTGCTGGTAATGAAGGTGCAAAGGGCTGACCAGCTAGTAGCCAAGAAGCGACCGTCAACGCAATAATGATCAGAAATAAGATACTGAACGATGTCAGCGACTTTTTTTCTTTTTGCTTTTTTTTCATCTTCGTTCCTCCTCTATTGAATCAATCTTAGGTGCAAATTGCCAACAGCTAGTCTGTCTGTGGTCAATTCGCAACATGGGAAAAATAATCTTTGTCATAAATAATGAGTTCTTTGTAACGATAATAAATCTTTCTTTTGTGCACGAGCGCCTTGATGGTTTGACTGACCGTCTCTCGCGTCGTTCCACTGTATTTAGCGATATCATTGATAAAAACTGGAAAAGGAATGCGAATCTGCTCTCCTTGTGACTGTCCGTGCTCGATCATCAAGAGACCGATCGTATTGACGACTCTTGTCTGCGCGCTAGAGGTGACACAGTACTCCACTCGGCGTCTTTGCTTCTCCAACTGCTGGCTCATTTGCTGATTCAGCCACAGCAACTGACTTGTAGATGAAACAACCAGCGGTTCAAACAGCGACATCGCTGCAAACTGCACGACAATGTCTGTTGCAGCGAATGCCGATACATCATAGTTGTCTCTTTCAAACAAGCCAATCAAAGGAAATAACTGATCAGGCCCAACAAAATCTACATAACAATAGGAATCAGTTCCGTCGGTTTTTTCGATCCGTACGAGACCTTCGATCACATGGAATATCCGATCTCTTACGTCGCCTTCATAAAAAAGCACTTGGCCTTTTTTGTACGTACGGCAGTAAATATGCTCCTTCAACCGCTGTTGATTTTCTTCTTCCAGCCATTGAAAGCTATTCGCTCTTGTTGATGGATCTTTTATTTGGTAGTCGATCATTTCTCTCACTCCAATGTTTTGGACTTGCTTTGCTACTTCGCTTATTTCCAGGTGATCTGTGTACCAGCGTCTTCAATTTCTGCCAGCTTATCTAAGGAAGTAATCACTGCCCGTTTTTCCGTGCCCATTTTGACAAAATTCAAAGCTGCTTGTACTTTCGGTAACATGCTTCCCGGTGAAAAATGCCCTTCATCGACATAGGTTTCCAATTCAGCGGCGGTCACATGATCCAACCACTGCTCATTTTCCTTGCCAAAGTTCAAAGCGATTTTTTCCACGCCCGTCAAAATGATCAGCTGATCCGCATCGACTAAACGAGCCAATTTTTCAGAAGCAAAATCTTTATCGATCACGGCTTCAACCCCCAGCCCATTATCTAACACGGGAATGCCCCCGCCGCCTGCGCAAATAACGATCGTGTTTTGTTCAATCAGCGCCTTGATGCTGGCAACTTCTTGAATCGCTTGTGGTGCTGGACTGGCAACGACTTTCCGCCAACCACGACCAGCATCTTCACGATAGATGGCATCTGTTGCCGCCATGGCTTCTTTGGCAGCTGTTTCCGTTAAGAAAGGACCGATCGGTTTGGTCGGATGGGCAAATGCTGAATCTTGGGCATCGACTGTAATTTCCGTCACCACTGTCACCACCGGCTTAGCCATTTGGGCTTCTTTCAACTGGATTCTCAGCTCATTTTGTAACCAATAGCCAATACTGCCTTGCGTCATTGCCACACAGGTATCTAAAGGCATCGCTGGGTTTTTGCTAGAATCACTGGCTTGTTGCTGCAAAACCAAATTTCCCACTTGAGGCCCATTCCCATGGGTAATGATCAAATGAACATCTTTTTGGATCAGGGGAATTAAATACTCGACGGTCTGTTTAAGCCGTTCTTTTTGCCCTTTGGCACTGGCATCATCTGCTAGGATAGCGTTGCCGCCAAGGGCGACAACGATCGTTGGTTTCTTTTCACTCATCTGCTCACTGCTCCTTCTTACACTCTAGGAATAAAGAGATCGCCTAAGGTTACTGCCATGATTGCTTTGATCGAGTGCATTCGGTTTTCCGCCTCTTCAAATTGACGGCCCCATTGACTGCGGAAAATGTCGTCTGTGATCTCCATTTCAGAAATGCCGAATTTTTCTTCGATCATTTTTCCATACGTCGTATTCGTATCATGGAACGCTGGCAAGCAGTGAAGCACGATCAAGCCATCGTCTTGTTTTCCAGTAGCCATTACCATTTCGCGGTTGATTTGGTAAGCTTTCAACAGCTTCACCCGTTCTTCAAACTGGTCTTCTTCCCCCATTGAAACCCAAACATCGGTATACAGAACATCGGCATCTTTGACGCCTTTTTGAATATCGTCTGTTACCATCAGCTGACTGCCAGATTCTTTGGCAAATTTGTTGGCATAGTCTGTCACTTCTTCAGCTGGGAAAAGTTCTTTTGGTGCACAGATGCGAACATTGACACCTAAAATCGCCCCCGTCACTAACAAACTATTCGCCATATTGTTTCGGCCATCGCCCACATAGACTAACGTAATGTTTTCTAATGTACCGAAGTTTTCTTTGATCGTCATGAAGTCAGCGATCATTTGGGTTGGATGCCATTCATCGGTTAAGCCATTCCAAACAGGAACGCCAGAGAATTTGGCTAAATCTTCAACGACTTGTTGGCTGAACCCGCGGAACTCAATGCCATCAAACATACTGCCTAAAACTCTGGCGGTATCTTCAACGGATTCTTTTTTGCCTAGCTGGATATCATTCGCACCTAAAAATTCTGGATGGGCACCAAGATCGATGGCAGCCGTCGTAAATGCCGCCCGTGTCCGAGTCGACGTTTTTTCAAATAAGAGGGCGATGTTCTTGCCTTCCAAATAGCGATGAGAAATATTTTGCTTTTTCAACTGTTTCAAATAGATGGAAAAATCAATAAGGTATTCTAACTCGGCTTTCGTAAAATCTTTTTCTGCTAAGAAGCTTCTTCCTTTAAATACTTGTTTCATTAGTAATTCCTCCTCTAGATTAAATATCTTCTCTGATAAATGGCATGCTCATGCAGCGAGGGCCCCCACGGCCGCGAACCAATTCACTGCCGGAGATTTTATGCAATTTGATGCCGGCTTCAGTTAATTTTTGATTGGTGATCGTGTTACGGTCATAGACCACGACTTCACCAGGTGCGATCGTCAAGGTATTGGAACCGTCATTCCATTGTTCCCGAGCTGCAGCGACCAAATCGTTCCCCCCACAGCGAATCAATTCCACTGCATCTAATTCTAAGTAGCGGCACAAAATGTTTTCTAACGTATCTTTTTCTTCTTTGATGGTTACGCCATCCCCGTCACGTGAGATTGAATAAACGGTCAGTTCGCCTTCAATTTCTGGATGGATCGTAAATTTGTCATAATCAACCATTGTAAATACCGTATCTAAATGCATGAATTTGCGTTCTTGACCAATATCAAAAGCTAAGACGTACTCAAAACTTGGTTCATGTTGGAACACATTACGAGCCAACTGTTCAATGGAAGTGGCATCTGTTCGTTGGGAGATCCCGATCGCTAACACTCGTTTTGACAGAACCAATTCATCGCCACCTTCAATTCGTGTTGGCTGATCACGGTCATAAAGCAAGTGCGGTGGCTGTTGTTGGAACATTGGATGATGAGCAAAAATGTATTTGCCATACAATGTTTCACGACGTCTTGTTTCTGAATACATACGATTCAAGGAAACCCCGTTACCGATCGTCGCAAACGGATCGCGAGTGAAATACAAATTCGGCATTGGATCGATCAAAAACGGATACTGGTCATCCACAGCACCAGCTAAGCTTTGACTATGGGGCAATTTCAATTCATTTTTCGCTAGACCTGCCATCGTTTTATCGATGAATTGACGGTTATCTTCAAAAGATAAGAAATAATCGGTAATTTCAGCAATGATTTCTGGGCTTTGTAACGTTGTTTCTTCTAAATATTCCTTGATAAACTGCTCTTTGATTTCTTGACTAGTTAACGCTTCTGCTGCTAAATCTTCTAAATATAACACCTCCACATTATTATTACGCAATACATCGGCAAATTGATCATGTTCAGCCCTTGCTTGTTCCAAAAAGGGAATATCATCAAATAACAAGCGATTTAAATGATCGGGCACGAGGTTTTCTAATTCTCGACCAGGGCGATGGAGCATGACTTGCTTCAAGCGGCCGATTTCTGAAAAAACATGAATAGCATTTGACATTTCTTTACATCCTCCTTTGTTTTGATTACGCCTACATAGTACAAGAATGTATGCGCTTACCAAGCGGCGTATTTCGCCTTCATTATGCAAAGCATTTGTCATTATGCAATAAAGAGTGAATATCTTCTTGCGAGCGTTTTTTTACTCGTTGTTATTTTTTTTTATGTAATATTTATTCAGCAATTTTTAAATAAGAATTTGATGAGAATGAAAAAATGATCGATTTTGTTCTTTTCTTTGATTTTGACGTCCCCGACCAATGCAGGCAAAGCTTGCGAAAGAAAAGAACTTTTTCAACCAACAGCTTTCCTTTTTCGATTAAAAAAATCCGATGGTTGCGACTAAATGTGGCTATGCTATACTTAATAAGATCGTAGGAAAAGAAAGGGGTTTGATAGGAATGACCTATTCAATCAATTGGGATCTAGAAACAATTTTTCCAGGAGGCAGTGATTCTGTTCAATTAAAAGAACGCATGAGCCAGCTGGAAGAAGAAATCAAAACTTACCGTGAAAAAGTTGACGCTTGGGCACCAAACGCTACAGACAATGCGACAAAATTAGAGGAATTAATCGAACTTTCTGGCACAATCAATCAGGGATTTTCACAATGTGGCAGCTTTATCAATGCCTTGCTTTCAGCGAATGTCAACGACAGCAAAGCCAAAATCCTGACAGGCGACCTCTACGCAAAACTGCCAGCATTGCAAGCAGCACAAACCGTTTTCTCGAAAAAATTGACAGAAATTTCTGAGGATGATTGGACCGCTTTACTTACCGCGGAAAACTTAGCACCAATCGCTTTTCGTCTAAGCGAGATTCGTCGCGACGGCAAAGAATTGTTATCTGAAGCAGAAGAAACCATCATCAACACGTTAAATTTAGATGGCTTAAATGCTTGGAGCCAACATTACGATACGATCGTTGCCTCGATCGAAATTCCTTTCCTTCAAGAAGACGGCACGACGATCAACTTGTCCGCTGGTCAAGCCTTCAATAAAATGATGGGTGATCCAGATCCAGAAGTTCGTGCACGTTTATTTGACACTTGGGAAAAGACTTGGGCAGAAAAAGAAGACCTCTTTGCAGATACCTTGAACCATTTAGACGGCTTCCGCCTTTCTACCTTCAAGCTTCACGGTGTCACTGATTACTTGAAAGAACCATTAGAATACAATCGTCTGCAAAAAGCGACATTGGATGCTATGTGGGGCACGATCCAAAAGAACAAACAGCCGATCGTTGATTTCTTGACCCGCAAAGCCCAGCTTTTCGGCAAAGAAAAAATGGAATGGCAAGATCAAGATGCGCCGATCATCCTTGGGGACATGGAAGAAAGAACCTACACCTTTGATGAAGCAGCTGACTTTATTTTGACAAACTTCCGTAAGTTCAGTCCGAAAATGGCTGACTTTGCCCAAGTTGCTTTTGAAAAAAGCTGGATCGAAGCAGAAGATCGTCCTGGCAAACGTCCTGGCGGCTATTGCACCAGCTTGCCAGAAACCAAAGAGTCACGTATATTCATGACCTACAGCAATTCAGTCAACGAAGTAGCGACGCTTGCCCATGAGTTAGGTCACGCGTTTCACAGCAGCGTTCTTTGGGAGCTACCAGAATTAAACCGCAACTATGCCATGAACGTCGCCGAAACAGCAAGTACCTTTGCTGAATTGATCGTTGCTGATGCAACCCTCAAAGAAGCGACAACGAAGGAAGAAAAAATCAATCTATTGGATGCCAAAATGCAAAATGCGATCGCGATGTTCATGAACATCCATGCACGCTTTATTTTTGAAAACAGCTTCTACCAAGCCCGTCAAAACGGCTTAGTTTCAGCGGAGCAAATCACGGAAATGATGACAGCGGCGCAAAAAGAAAGCTATGCGGATGGGTTAGCAACTTATCATCCACATTTCTGGACAGCCAAATTGCACTTCTTTATTGATGATGTGCCGTTTTACAACTTCCCTTACACCTTTGGTTACCTCTTTAGCATGGGGATCTATGCGTATGCCAATGAAAAAGGGTCTAGCTTTGAAGAAGAGTACATTGCTTTATTGCAAGATACTGCTTCAATGACGACGGAAGAACTGGCGCAAAAACACCTTGGTGTTGATTTAACAAAACCAGACTTCTGGCAAGCAGGGATCGACATGGTCCTAAAAGATGTTGCCAGCTTTATGGAATTGACTGAAGACTATATCTAAAAGAAAAAACCCTCTTCCAACACGACGCTTGGAAGAGGGTTTTTCTATCAGGCATTCAATAAAGTTAAGCCAATCGTTAAGTAGCCTGCGTACAGACACCAAATCAAATAAGGAATAAACAAGTACATTGCTTTTTTGTCGATGCGAGCAAAGAGGATCATACAAATAATCACTGATAGGACTAACAAGACAATAATGACCGTTCCTGCCCAGTAAGCATTCCAGCCAAAGAAAACGATACTCCACAAGAAGTTTAGTACTTGCTGGATCGCAAAGAAGATATAGGCATTCTTTTTAAGCGCTGGATTGACTTTGGCTACGATCAACAGATACAATGCTGTTCCCATAAAGGCATACAAAATCGTCCAAACGATCCCAATGATCCCACCAGGAGGGGCTAAAAAGGGTTTTTCCATTTGCGCATACGTTCCAGCGATGTCTCCTGCAAACAAACTCGAGATGATTCCTGTTGCTTCGATGCCGATCACACAGACCAGCCAAATCAAAAATTTCATGTTCTCCACTCCTTCTTTTTTTCATGACTCTCTCATTTCATCGTACCATCGAATCGAAAAAAAGCAGAATAGAACGCTTAAAAAAGAAACGCCCGTGTGGACGTTTCTTTCAAGATAATTATATTCAATGACAGCTACTTTGATTGTTTTTCTTCAAACTTCCGTCGTTCATTTTCCACATACTTGTATAGCGCCCCGTAGCGGCTGCGGTAGCCTTTTTTCCATGGCTTCTCTTTGCCGCAAAAATGTAACAAAACGGTATGCTCGATGACCCAATCCAAACTCCATTCCCCTAAACTGATCGTTTCATAGGTACGGTTTTTTCGTACGTCATAGTTGTAGAGCTGATCAGGGATCGCCAGCACCCGATCGCCGTACAACCCATTCAAAATGTCTTGATCTGGCAAAAAGAGGTTCAAATGATTTTTCTCAATGAACGCTGCGATCTCTGCTTCTTTGACCTCTTGCCGCAGCTGGTGCACATTCATCAGCAAAACGCCTGAATTATAGTAGCCTTCCGACTCATAATTGCGCAAACGGACTTTATTGATGACTGTTGTTACTTCTGTCAGCTTAGAATGGCTGGCGGCGGCATACAGAAAATCCCCTAACGTCAGCTCATACAAGGGGCGCAAATCATTGATGCACAAAATATCCGCATCCAGATACAGGATTTTTTCCACTTGCTGCGGCAAGTAATTTTGTGCCAATAATCGATAGTAGATCGACTCAGGGTAGCGATCACTGACTGGCGCGGTTTTAAAAATCGAGCCAGAACCGATGATGATGGGATGATAGGTCATCGCCAGCTTTTGACAAAAAGCCTCCAGCTCTGCAGCATGGCTCAATTCTTTTTCTTGTAAGACATAGACATCAAAGGATGCTGCTGTCGTATGACGTTTGATTGAATATAACGTTGTTTTTAATTGTTCACTGAATCGATCATCAATCGCAAAAAGTAGATTCATGCTCTTGTTCACTCCTCTGTTACTGGCAGCGTGCAGGTTTTTGGAAAAAAATCGATTGCTGTTGCACGCAGCTTCTGTTCTTCTAGTATACCCGATTTTTGGTCTTTCTTTCAGTGAAACACCCTTGCCAATCGAACCCTTGCTTGGCAGACGCCAAAAAAGCTGTTCCATCCATGGGATGAAACAGCAAAGGATCGCTTATAAATGATTGTGTCTTAAAAACAGATCAGCGGATCGTTGCAAAAGCTTTTGACCACAACAACAATTCATCTAGCATATCATTGACACCCGCCGCCATGTGCGCACCGGGTTTGAAGGTACTGAAACTTTCAAAATCAGTAAATAAGTTGAAGGCTGGGTTGGTCCGCACGGTGGCAACTTTTTGTTCAGCTAATACGTTGCGCAATTGTTCAGCGGCCCGAATCCCACCGCCAGAACCGTAGCTGACGATCCCAGCAGCTTTATCAAACCATTCTTCCCGAGCAGAATCTACGGCATTTTTCAAGGAAGCTGCAAAACCGTGGTTGTATTCTTGCACGATGAAGATATAGCCATCTAATTCAGAAATTTTTTTGTTCCATGCCAGGTTTGGCTCAGCTGTTCCCATAAACGGTAGATCAAATGCCTTTACATCAACGATCTCAAACTGATGCTCTGACCGTTGATTAGCAATTTCTTGAATATATGCTCCGACTTGCGGACTTACGCGTCCTTCTCTTGTACTGCCTAAAATAATACCAAATTTCATGATAGGTTCCTCCTAAGATTGTTTTCGTTTGTTTTTTTAACGATTGGCAAATGTGTCTGCCCAGTCCAATAATTCCGTCAACATGTCGTTCATTCCTGCAGTCATATGCTCGCCAGGGGTAAAGGTGGCAAAGTTTTCAAAATCAGTAAATAAGTTGAAGGCAGGATTGGTGCGCACCGTGGCTACTTTTTGTTCCGCCAAAATCAAGCGAACTTGCTCAGCGGCACGAATCCCTCCTGCCGAACCATAGCTGACGATCACTGCTGCTTTGTTGAACCATTCCTCTCGAGCGCTGTCCAACGCATTTTTCAAGGAAGCTGATATGCCATGATTGTATTCTTGTACGATGAAGAGGTAGCCGTCTAACTCAGCGATTTTTTCGTTCCACGCTTGGTTCACTTCACCTGTACCCATAAATGGCAAGTCATAGTCTTTGATATCAATGATTTCAAACGAGCGGTCGCTATGCGCGCGTGCTGTTTGTAAAACATAATTGGCTACTTGCGGACTCACGCGGCCTTCTCTCGTACTGCCAACGATGATCCCGATTTTTTGCGCTTTTTTCTTTTCAGGGGTGCGATACACCTCTTTAATTACTTCTTTTTCAATTATTTGTTCTTTTTTCCCAAATCCAAAGACCATTCTTTTGTACTCCTTTTGTTGTGGTTTCTTTAACGATGGACTCAGCATACCAAACTTACTTTTAGTAAGTCAATCATTCTGCTTACTTTTTGTTAGAAAAAAACTCTCAGCTGCTTCTTATTGACATTCGTTCGGTACCGAACTATAATCAACTCATCGATATCGTTAGGTACCGAACGATAAACCAAAAGGAGTGTACACCATGAGTACAATGACCGACCACTTAATGAAACAGCTTCGTTTTATCAGCGAAGCCAGCAATGCCTTTATGAGTCAAAACAACCAGCGCCTTTCGGGACAGCAACGTGTCCTGGCCGTTTTAAATTTAGAAGACGGCTTGGTGCAAAGTTATCTTGCAGAAGTCTTAGACCTACGGCCAAGCTCTCTAGCGGAACTATTGAAGAAAATGGAAAATAGTGGCGATATTCATCGCAAAGAAGATGCTGCTGACAAACGGATCAAACGAATCTACCTGACAGAAACTGGAAGAAAAAAAGCGGAAAAATTACTAGCACAAAAAGAAGCCACCAGCAGTCAGTCGTTTTTTGCTGGGCTCTCAGAGGAGGAACAAACCGAATTTGCTCGTCTGCTTGAAAACATCGCCGCTGGGTGGGAGACGGACTTCCAACAGCAGGCACAACGCTTTATTGACCCAATGGATCGTTTGCAAGCCATGCAAGAGATTCGGGAAGAAATGATGAAGCAATGGGACGGAAATTGGCAGGAAATGTCGAATGAGGATCGTCGAAAAATGAGGCAACAAATGAAAGATACTTGGCAAGAAATGGGCGTTGATGAGCGACGCAAAATGAAAAAACAGATCAAGGAAGCCATGCGGCAAATGCCGTTTCCTGGACATCGCGGCATGGTTGGCAATCGACCATTTGAGCCGTTTGGGCCGTTTGGGCCGTTTGATAATAGCGAGGCGAATGATCCACGGTACACATGGGTAAAAGGCAACTTTTTTGATGCCTACGGGTTTGGACAAGACCGCAAAGCAAGACCGACTTCCGCTTCTAAAGACGAAGCAGCCGAGGAGGATTGGCAGGATTTCTAATAACACCTAATTAAAAAGAAAAAGCGGTGAGCCATCTTGCTTGCTGCGGAGGAAAACGAATGGAAACAACGACACCAACAGTGAACAAAAACAAATTTAAAATGAAAGACTTTATCCACCTGATCGTCAGTGTCAATCCTAAAAAAGGCTTGTTTCTTTTAGGGATGCTCTTTAGCCTGATCACAAGTGCCGCCAGTTTGGTCGTGCCGCAGCTGACGAAAACACTGGTCGATGCCAGCGGCACCCCCACGTTCAGCACCTCCATGCTGGTCGTTTTGATCCTAGCCTTTGTGCTGCAATTAGGCGTAGGGACTTTAGGCGGCTTTCTCTTGCGCTATGTGGGAGAAAGTGCTGTGAAAACGTTGCGGGAACGTCTTTGGAAACATCTGCTGCATTTGCCAGTCAGCTATTTTGATGACCACAAGTCGGGGGAAAGCAGTTCGCGACTCGTCAATGATACGTCAGTGATCAAAGAACTAGTCACCTCGCAATTTCCCAGCTTTGTCACTGGCTTGATCCAATTGATCGGTTCGATGATCATCTTGTTTTTGATGGACTGGAAGATGGCTGCGATCATGTTCAGTGCGGTGCCTTTGATCACCTTGATCATGTGGCCACTCGGCAAGATCATGTCAAAACTGGGACGCCAGTTGCAAGCAGCGACCGCCGATTTCAATGCGGATGCCAGCGAAAAGCTCTCAGAGATCCGTTTGATCAAAGCCAGCAACGGAGAAGCCAGTGAACAAGAAAACGGTCGGCGCAACATTGGGGCAATTTTTACCCTCGGGGTCAAGGATGCGAAAGTCAGTGCGATTTTGCAGCCAATCATGACGACGGCCATGCTGGGCTTACTCGTAGGAATCCTCGGTTATGGCGCGATCCGTGTGCAAGCCGGCACCTTGACGAGCGGCGCATTGATCGCTTTTCTACTGTATCTCTTTAATATTGTTGCGCCTGTAACGACGTTTGCGATGTTCTTTTCACAAGTCCAAAAAGCGATGGGTGCTACGGAACGGATCCAAGAAATTTTGGATACGCCGCTGGAGCCGATCCAGGCAGCACCCAAAGCCGCCATCGATGGCGCAGTCTTACGAGCAGAACAAATCGATTTCAGTTACGATCCCAAACGGCCGATTTTGCAAAACATTTCTTTTGAAGCCAAACCCAACACCGTGATTGCTTTTGCAGGACCAAGCGGCGGCGGAAAATCCACGATTTTTGCTTTACTGGAACGCTTTTATGAGCCCACCAGCGGGCGCTTGCTGATTGGAGATCAGCCGATAGCTGACATTGATCTGAAAAACTGGCGGGCACAGATCGGCTATGTTTCCCAAGACAGTGCGGTCTTTGCTGGTACGATTCGGGAAAACTTGCAATACGGATTGGGCCGGACGCTGTCAGAGGAGGAATTGTGGCAAGGACTGGCGTTGGCTTATGCCGATCAGTTCGTCCAAGAGTTCCCCGAAAAACTAGAAACACAAATCGGTGAACGCGGCGTCAAACTATCTGGTGGTCAAAAACAACGGATCGCCATCGCTCGAGCATTCTTGCGGGATCCCAAGCTGCTGATGCTGGATGAAGCGACTGCCAGCCTAGATTCTCAGTCAGAAGAAAAAGTCCAGCGGGCGTTGGATCATCTGATGGAAGGACGTACGACATTAGTGATCGCTCATCGCTTATCGACCATCGTGGATGCCGACCAAATCTACTTTATAGAAAAAGGCACCATTACCGGTCAAGGTACCCATGCACAATTGATCAACAACCACCCGCTTTATGCTGCCTATGTCAATGAACAAATGATCAACTAATCGAAAAAACTGCTTATTGACGGATAAGCAGTTTTTTTCTATTAACCAACGGCTGAATGTTGCTTCTCTTCACGCGTCCCAGGCACTTGATTTACTCGCTGCAATTCTTTCAACACCTGATTTTCTGCCCGCAAAAAATCCCGTTCGCTTTGGGCAGTAGCAAGTTTTCCTTGATAAACTAAGACTTCTTCTTGGTAGGTTTTGGCGGTCTTTTGGACTTCTTCTTCTAACTGATCGATTTTATGGGTCAATTCTTGATTGATCTGTTCATATTTAAGGTAAAGCTTCTGGGCATTTTCGATATTCGTTTGTTCCAAATTCGCTTTGCTGGATACTCGGGTAGCCAAATAAGTAAGTACACCAGTAATGAGTGACGGCAAGACAACTGTTACGATCGATGTATCCATGATCCTCCCCCATTCTTTCGATACGATTCATATCATCTGTTTCCAGTATAAAAGATACGATTCGTATCGTCAACTGATGTGATATTTTTTATATCAAATAATACAAAAATAGATACAAATTATATCTAACGTGCTATACTACAAAAAAGGAGGCGATCACTCATGCTTGGCGAACGGCTAAGAACACTCAGACTACGAACCAATCAAACCCAACAGCAGATCGCAGATCAGCTGGGAATCACCCGCGCAGCGTATTCTCATTTCGAAAATGATCGTAACGAACCCGATGGCGAGACCATCGTCAAACTCGCGGAGATTTTTCAAGTATCCACCGATTTTTTATTAGGCAGACAAGTCCCGGCAGGCTTTACGCAGCCCTCTGCAAAAGTTCAAACCGTTGCGGCCCATATTGATGATGACGTCACCGATGAGCAGATGGAAGATATCCTCAGCTATATTGAATTTATAAAACAGCGGCACGCCCAAAAGGAATGATGGAAATGGATAAAGTAGAAGAACTGATGGCCGCCTACCCAGACTTGCACTTTATTTTCGATAAAAATATGCCTGATGGTCAGCAAGGATTGTACATCGATCACCATATTTACTTGAACCCTGACCAGTCACAAGAAGACCTCTTGAGCACCATCGGTGAAGAAATCGGTCATTATCTGACCAGTGCTGGCGACATTACCGCCCAAGATACCAACGAAAAACGCAAACAAGAACGCAAAGCCCGCGACATTGGTTCTGCGATCGTGGTCACGCCCTATGATATCATCGCTTGTTTTGAAGAAGGATGCAAAACATTGGCGGCATGCGCTGATTTTTTAGGGGTTCCCCCACAAACCTTCAAAGACGCGGTCACCTATTATGCCCGACGTTTTGACGGTATCAAAACCGAAGAAAATTATACCTTGTTTTTTCATATCGACGGCACGATTGAAGTTGTCAAAACCTTTGGCAATCAAGGCTAAGCCTTTTTCACACAAAAACAGACGTTCCTTTTCTGCTGCTAAAGGCAGCGTTGACGGAACGTCTGTTTTTTATCCTTGCATGTTGACCCGCATCAATACACGGTTCGGTCGATAGTTTTCTGAGGATTGATGAACCAATGCACCTTCCTCAAAACGATACAAATTGTATCCATAGCGTTCTTCAAAACGGACCATCCCATCGCCTTCATCTTCCCCGACAAACGACATACTTGCCACAGTATAGTAAGGAATCCCTGCGATCGTTCCCGTAAACGCATGATGGGTATGTCCACTGAGAATACAAGAGATTTGATACTGCTGCAATAATGCCACCAAACGATTGGCACCGGCCCATGCCGGCGTGCTTGCTTGGTCGGGCAACAAATGATGGTGCGTCACAAAAACGATCTTTTTCTCTTTGAGCTGCGCCAGCGTGGCTTGCAGCCATTCAAACTGTCGCTCATCTACGATACCGTCGGCATAGCCATAGCAGGAATTATCGAAAGTCACGATCGCCAATGTCTCCGTTTCATAGACTTGATTAAAAGGTGTATCACTGGCGGTTTCTACTGACTTGCCTTGCCAGCCTTGCCGAAAATGCCGTTTGATATCATGATTACCTAGCGTTACTACGATGGGCACTGAGCCAAAGGCTTTTTCTAAATATTGCTTCAAAGAGGCATAATCGGCAGGCGCGCCATCTTCGGTCAAATCGCCGCTGATCACCACCAAATCGATCGCTGCTCGCGCCTTGGCATCTTGGATACACTCTTCAAGAGGAATCAAAGGATTTTGCATGGCTGCCAGCATTCCTTGATACCCTTCTTCACAAGGCAGGTAACTTTCTCGAAAATGGATATCTGATATATGCAATACATTCATAGGTTTATCTCAATTTCTTTCTGATGATTCCAGTCAACTGGTCTAATAAGAAGACGGTCACAACGACGCCCAACAAAATAATACTTACCTTGCTCCAGGTTCTGGTTTGAATAGCAAAAATCAATGGTGCACCGATCCCGCCAGCACCGACTAACCCTAACGTTGCCGCACTGCGGACCGCAATTTCAAAATGATTCAGTGCAAAGGAACTATAGATAGGTGCTAAGTAAGGGACCCGCACGAAAAACATCGTCTGCCAAAAGTTGGCACCGACGGCTTGCATCTCTTCCGTCAAGCGCTCATCCATGGCTTCCATTTCTTCGGTAAACAACTTGCCCAGCATACCGATCTGGTGGACACCGATCGCCATAACTCCAGCAAAAGGTCCTGGACCTACCACACGGACAAAAATAATCGCATAAACCAGCTCGGGAAATGCCCGCAAGATATTGCAGATCATTTTGCCGATTTTTGCGACCCAGGGTGTCGAGGTCCATAGGTTGGCGGCACTCAGCAAGGTCACTGGAATCGCGTAGACTGTTGCGATCATCGTTCCTAGACAAGCGATCCCGATCGTCAGTAACAACAAGCTCCACAGATCTTCCCCACTGCCGTCATAAAAGAAGGACCAGTCTGGCTGACTCAGCCCTTGCAAGACATCTCTTCCCATCGCTAAGGAAAAGGTGCTTAATCCAGAATAATCCAGCGTCGCAGCGGATAAAACTAGTAAAACAGCAAAGAGTCCCCATAACAGCCAAGTCGTTTTCTTCACTTCTCTGATCATCATAGGAAAGACCTCCTTACCCGCTCACTGAGAAAATCAACGATCGCTACCGTCAGCAAAATCGTCAAGATAATGATCGAGACCCGCTCATAATTCAACAATGCCAATGAGGCGTTCAAGATGACCCCGATCCCGCCGGCACCCACATACCCTAACACCGTCGAAGCTCGAACATTGACTTCAAAGGCATAAAAAGTATAGCTGGCAAACTGGCTGATGACTTGGGGAATGATCGCCCAAACGGTCACTTGAAATTTATTCGCTCCTACCGCTGCTGCTGCTTCGATCGGCGCAAAATCAATGGTTTCGATCGCTTGGAACATCAGCTGTGAAACCATACCAAAGGTAAAGACCGCGATGGTCAAAACACCAGTGGCTTCACCGATTCCAAAAATCGCTACGAACAATGCCGCCAACAATAGATTGGGGATCGTCCGCACCAGACCTAAGAGAAAACGCATCGGCACCGAGACCCAACGGCTTTCTGTCACGACTGTTGTCGCCAACAGACTCACCGGTATCGCTGCGACTACTCCTAAAACGGTGCCTAAAAAGGACATCTGCAATGTCTTGATCAAGGGCATCATCAGTTGCGGTAGATAACTAAAATCTGGGTGCAAAAAGCGAGCCATGAAAGCCGTCATCTGGCTGCGATTCGACCACACTTGTGCAAAATCAGCCCCTGTGATCCAGGCACTGCTTTGAAAAAAGAGCAGCAATAAAAGAACCAGCAGCAGGTGCTTGTACCAATTAAAATGAACTGTTTCTTTCAGTTTCATCGATTTCTCCTGCCTTTTCTTCAAAAATTGCTTTGCCATAGATTTGTTCTAAACGCTGATCTGTCAAAGCGTCTGCGTTGCCGTCAAAAACGATCGCACCTGCTTTTAAGGCAATGATCCTTGTCGCATACTGACGAGCCAAGGGTATCGAATGCAGATTGATGACAATCGTTTTGCCCATTTCTTGATTGATCTTCTTCAGATCCTCCATCACTTTCTCTGTCGTGATGGGATCTAGTGATGCCACAGGTTCATCTGCTAAAATCACCGGCGCTTGTTGGACCAAGGCACGGGCGATGGATACCCGCTGCTGTTGCCCACCACTCAACTGGTCGCTTCTCGTTTGCAGTTTGTCTGACAATCCGACCGTCGCTAGCGCTTCTTTCGTTCTTTCGTAGTCTTCTTTCGTAAACAACCCTAAAATACTTTTCCAGGTCCCGTAATATCCCAAACGCCCAGACAAAACATTTTTTTGAACGGTACTGCGTTTGACCAAATTGAAGCTTTGCGAGATCAATCCGATTTGTCGACGAATCAAGCGCAATTCTTTTTTATTGGCTTTCGTGACTGATTTGCCGTCTACCCGGATATCTCCTTCAGTGATTGGCACTAAGCGATTGATCGAGCGTAAAAAGGTACTCTTACCAGCACCACTCAAGCCAATGATGGCCACAAATTCACCTTGCTCAATCGTTACATCTATGTTCTGTAATCCTTTGACCCCATTTGGGTAGACTTTGGATACATTCTCAAAAGTTATCATCTGTTTTCTCCATTATGTAGGGACCGCGGCAAAGTTTCCCCAATCGGTCACGGTCTATTTCACTAAAAAATGCACTGGTAATGCGTATTCCACCTATTCCCCTAGTAAATCGCTGCACATCTCCGTGTCCCGTTATCCTTCTACCGCAATCCCTGATTTTTTACTCTGCTGCTCGTTGTGTATAATCGCGAATGGTATCGTAAGCAGAATCTGCTGCTTCTTCATACCCTTGGTGTCCCCACAAGCTCATTGCTTCGGCACCCTCTTCATCATCTGCCATGTTCAAGAACACTTCTTTGATCTGCTCTTTTAGTTCAGCATCCATTGATGGTTGGACGGCAATGGCGTCATTTGGAATATCCCCTTCAGTCAAGTAAAGGACTTTTAGGTCTTTGAATAAGTCGTTGTCTGGAAAGCTTGACGCAAAGACATTTCGTGCCCCTTGGAACACAAAGGCGGCATCCATCTGACCATTCAAGACTGCAGTGATCTCACTTGGAATATCATTCACCGTCGTTAATGTAGCATCCGTCGTTGGATCAACTCCTGCATCTTTCAACTCGGCAACTGGGTAAATATAGCCGCTGGCAGAGTTTGGACTCAATGTGGCGATTTTTTTCCCTTTTAAGTCCGTCAATTCTGTCATGTCGCTATCCGCACGGACCAAGATTTCCCCTTTGAAGGTATTGGTTTTTTCCCCTTCTAATGGCAAGCCCGTCTCTGGATCATAAGCACCTAATTGAGAAGTCAAAATCGCTTCAGCTGCATCCATATCTTTGGCTTGAACATAAGCGGCTGGCGGCATGATCCCTAAATCAACTTGTCCAGAAGCCATCGCTTCTACGATCGTCGAATAATCCGTTGCTAACGTTACTTCTACTTCACGGTCTAATTTTTTTGATAAATACTCAGCAAACGGTTTTGCTTTGGCTTGCATCGAGCCGTCATTATTGGTCGGTACGAATTGTACCACCAGCTTTTCTTTTTCGGCTGCGGCACTGCTGTCGCTGCTGCTGCTCCCATTCCCACAGCCGGTCAATGCGGCAACTAACGCAATTCCTAACATTCCTTTAACAATTCGTTTCAATGGCATTTTTTCTCCTCCTAATGGTTTGAAGCTTTCTTACATTCAAATCATACCAAGTATCCCGTCAAAATGAAGTGACACATGTCCTATTTTACCTTATTTTTACATACAATTTACATTAGATTTTATTTATCGTTCGTGTTGAGTCAAAAGGGGAACTAAGCTATACTTAAAGAAAACCATTCAGGAGTGGCTGATTTCCATGAAAAAAATCGATGATACCGCACGCCTCAGTAATTACATTGACACATACGATCTGCAATCTTATATGGACAATGATTTGTTAGCGATGGCCACTTTGCATTCCTTTGAAAAAGAAGAGCACCTGATTCGAACGGGTACGCCTTCTGAATACTTGTATTTTCTCGTAGAAGGAACCGTGATGGTCTATTCCTTCTCTTCGGATACCCAAACGATTTGTATTGATTACGCCAAGCCAGCTGCACCTTTAGGAGAAGCTTCCTCTTTATGGGAACTCTTGCCGAAAAGCAGTGTCAAAGCCGCTTCTGCTTGCGTCTGTGTCTGCATCCCTTTGAATCGCTACCGCAACACCTTGCAACAAGACGTCCGCTTTTTGCAAACCATCTGTCAGTTGCTCAGTTCCCGCTTGAATTCGGGGATCAACTTAGCGAATTCATTGACGGAACCTGTAGAGACACGGTTGGCCAAATTTATTCTTGCGCATCAAGAAAATCAACACTTTTCCTTTCAGTTGACCACCTGTGCCGCGATCTTGAATGTCAGCTATCGCCACCTGCTGCGAACCTTTACCAGCTTTCGTGAAGACAAGCTGATCGAAAAACAAAAACAAGGCTATGCGATTCTCGATTTCCCCGCTTTAGAGTCGCTTGCCGAAAATTTAAGCCATGTGTAAGGAGCAGTCTCCAAGAATGTTCGGGTTTTCCCTGAGTAGGCGTTCCTGCTGTTGGTCTTGCCCTTAACTAGCGTTGTGACAAGCATTTGCCACCGAAGAAGGCAAGCGAGAAGGGCAACTGCGCCTTATTTTCTTACAAAAAACCCGATCCTTGCTGATATTCAGTCGAGGATCGGGTTTCTTTTGCTTATTTTACGATGGCTAAGAAGTCTTCTCCTTGGAAGACATCGGTTTGATTCATATCCATCACATCTAAATATTGCGGGGTGTTCGTCACAACGATCGGTGTGATCGTGGATAAGCCAGCTGCTTTGATCGTATCTAGATCAAACTTCACTAACAAATCGCCGCGTTTGACTTGGTCGTCTTGTTTAACAAAGACCTCAAAGCCTTTGCCGTCTAGTTCCACAGTATCCATACCAATATGCATCAGAACTTCGGCTCCATCCGTGGTGGTCAAACCAACGGCATGGCCAGTAGGAAAGAGCGTCGTGATGGTGCCATCTGCTGGCGCATATAAAGCCCCGACAGTTGGTTCGATAGCGATACCTTTTCCTAATGCACCAGAAGAAAAGACTTGGTCTTTGACTTCTGCTAAGGGAACCACTTTGCCTTCTAACGGACTGCTGAGGATCACACGTTCTTTAGACGAACTATCTGTGGGTGCTGCTGGCTCTTTCGCTGGTGTTACACTGGCATCGGTTGCTGGCTGATCTTCAAAACGTAAGAAGAAGGTCAAGACAAACGCGGCGCCAAAAGCGATAGCCGTGCCGATCGAAGCTGCGATCAGACCACTTAGATCTTTCGTATCTTGTGGGATAAAGGACGGTAGACTTAGTAAGCTGACTAACCCAAAGGTATAGTTTTCGACTTGGCTGAAGCCGATGAAGGCTCCCCCGATGGCACCACTGATACACGCGGCGATAAATGGTTTTTTCAGAGGTAAGGTCACCCCGTACACCGTCGGTTCTGTGATCCCAAAAATTGAGGTGATCGTTGAAGAAAGGGCCAACCCTTTCAATTTCACATTTTTTGTCATAAAGAACACTGCTAGCGCTGCACCCCCTTGAGAAAGGACAGCTGGCAACAGCATCGGCACCATGGTATCGACACCGGTTTGACTGAGATTCAACATCATGATCGGTACAAAGCCCCAGTGCATGCCAAACATCACAAAGACTTGCCATAAACCACCCATGACAGCCCCAGCGATCAGTGGGCTAAAGTGGTAAATGCTGTCGTAAGCACTACCTAACAAGTTTCCTAAAATCGTTCCTAGTGGACCGACGACAATAAAGGTCAATGGCGCCATAATCAAGAAGACCGCTAAAGGTACACAGATGATCTGTAAGAAGCTAGGAATGACTTTTTTAAAGAAACGCTCCACATAGCTTTGTAAAAAGACCGCTAAAATAATCGGAATGACGGAAGACGTATAAGCACTCGCACCAATAATGACCGGAAGGCCTAAGAAACTCAAAGTTTGTCCAGCCAAAGCGGTAATGTCTGGATGAACCAACGCCATCGCTAAGGAAACCGCTAGAAATTCATTGGTGCGAAACTTTTTCGCTGCAGTAAAAGCCAACATCACTGGTAAATAGGTAAATAACCCATCAGCAATCGCATACAATACGGTGTAGACCCCAGAATCAGCTGCTAACCAATTCAAGGTTACTGCCAGCGTCAAGAATCCTTTTAAGACCCCGGCACCTGCCATTGCGCCTAAAAATGGCGTAAAAATCGACGAAATAATATCCACCAGTTGATTCAAGAGGTTGCCTTTGTCGCCTTTGCTGTCTGCTTCGCCATCAAAGTTCGCTACTCCATTCAATTCACGGTAAACGTCGCTGACATGACTGCCGATCACCACTTGGTATTGACCGCCGCTTTGAACGACTTGGATCACATCGTCGTCTTGATTCAAGCGTGCCGTATCCGCTTTGTTCTCATCTTTTAATTTGAAACGCAAGCGGGTCGCACAATGCACCACGCTGTTGACATTTTCTTTGCCGCCCACCGCATCAAGGACGCGAACGGCAATTTCTTTATTTGAACTCATTTTTTCAACACTCCTTTTTTTTATAAAAAAACCCAGATTGAAAAAACGACCGTCTAACGAGTTTTTTCCTCGCTGACTGTTGTCTTTTCAATCTGGGTATTGCCTGCCTGACAGTAACAATCCGTTAATGATTGAATGTTAATTGGTTTGATCATTGACGACACGTTCGATGTGGATCGTTAAGTAGATCATTTCTGATTCACCGATCGATTTGTCGTAGGTTTTGATCAAGTACTCGTTGATCCGTTGGACCGTTTGAAACGCTTTAGGGTACTTCGATTGCACAAGGGCAAATAAAAACTCATCTTTTTCCCCTGAAAGTTCATCGCTTAAATAACGCTGCGCAAAATACTGCAAATGCGTGGTGATCCGTTGATAATTCAAGGAATCTGGGTTAAAGACTCGTCCATAAAAGCGACTGATGATCGCCAGTACGTCACGTACGATTTCTACCGCTTGCATCGTGGTTTCCATCGTGCCATTGGCTTGTTCGCTATTGACGATATGAAAGGCGATAAAGCCGATCTCCGATTCTGGCAATGTAATCCCGAAGACTTTTTCAAAATAAGCAACGGCATCTGCTGCAACCGCATACTCTTTCGGATAAAACTTGCGGGTCTCAAACAACAATGGATTCGGCAGCTCAATGCCTTCACGTGCCCGAACCAGCGCATAATGGATATGGTCGGTCAGGGTCAAATAAATATTTGGCGACAGCTCGATCCCCAAGGATGCTTCCGCATCATCCACCACTTGCTTGACAGCTTCGACTTCTTCCACAGGAATGTCTGAAAACAATTGCTGAAACTGATTTGCAGTAAAGGTATCCTTTAACACAAATTCTTTTTCGACAAAGGCTTCATCCACTGGATCGCCGACTTTTTTCTTAAACGCAATGCCGCGGCCCATATAGATCACTTCCTGACCGGCATCATTGGTCGAGATGACGACATTATTATTTAAAATTTTTCCAATAATCATCGCTTTCCCTCACTCCAAAATAAAAAAACCTAGAATCTCCCCGTTAGCGCGCTGCGGTCAATTCTGGTTTTGCCTGCCGAACAGTAACAATCCTTGTAACTGAAAGAATAATAACACACCCCTGTGGCAGATGCAACCCTTTTCAAACAAAATTTCTACAACGGGTTTTTCCTTTGTTATACCATTGAAACGTTCTCCTTGCAACATCCTTCACTACCTAAAATGCTTTGTTTTTTAATAAAAAAAGGAACGGCCCAGCTGCAGCCATTCCTGATGTATCAAAGTTGCTTTCTTTGCTGTCCCATGCGCCGCTCTTTCATCGCCGTCCCTAGCGTACCATAGGTGAAGACCGCGATCCCCAGCCAAATAAACGCAAAGGCGGAAAATTGGGCCAGTGAATAGGTTTCGTGAAACAAAAAGATGGCTAACAAAAGCATGATCGTCGGGTTGACGTATTGAATAAACCCAAGCGTAATGTAAGAAACATTTTTCGCTGCTTCCGCAAACAGCAGCAGCGGAATAGCCGTCACGATCCCAGCACCCACCAATAAGAGATTGGTTTGCCAGGGATAGTTCATAAAGCCGACGGTTGAAAATCCTAAAATATACACGAGGGCAAAGGGGAAAATCACCATCGTTTCGATTGTTAACCCAGTAACCGAACTAATGGGGATTCTTTTTTTGATCAAGCCATACGTACTAAAGGAAAAGGCCATGATCAGTGAGGCATAAGGAATCGTTCCTGTTTGGATCGATAATAAGATCACCCCGATACTTGCCAGCAGACACGCCAGCATGCCAGTACGACTAAGACGTTCCTTCAAAAAAACGGTCGCTAACAAGACATTGACAAGCGGATTGATATAATAGCCTAAGCTGGCTTGCATCACGTGGCCCGCACTCACCGCGAAGATAAAGGTGAACCAGTTGATGGAGATCAGCACAGAAGCTAAAACGATCAGTCCAGCAAATGCTTTGTTCTTCCATAGTAGACGCGCTTCTTGTAAAAATTGCGTTTTCTTCCCAGAAAGCACGATAAACAACACCATAAAAACAAAGGACCACACGATTCGGTAGCACATCGTTGCTAATGGCGAAACCCCAACGATTATTTTCCAATATAGTGTGACCAAGCCCCACAAGACATAGGCAGACAACCCAAAATAAACGCCTTTATTCTTCATTTTCTCCCTGATTTTTTTCCATTAAAGCAAGCCTTTAATGAAAAAAAATACTCCTCCTAAACCATAAGTTATCTTATTATATCGAATTTTTTGGTTTTTCATAGAGTTTCATGAAATAAATCAAGAAAAGCACCCTTCAAAGAAAGGTGCCCCTCTTTATTCCAGTGGTTCTTCTGCCCCTTCTAGCCAAACGGCTTCTGGCTTCTGATCACGAATCAAGAATACCCCCGTTGCAAACAGCAGTCCAGAAGCGATCGTCATCAATAAGAAAGAAACATTCATCCCATGAAGCAGTGCACTTGTTCCTGTTAAGGTCGTGCTTTTTTGCGCCACACTATTCATGATCCCGACAAATAATGCTGTCCCGATGGCGCCTGCCACCGTCCGCAAAGAAGTCAATAACGCTGTTCCATGCGCCGTCAGTTGCGGCGGAATATTTTTATTTCCCCACGTCACGAAGGGCATCAACAAACAGCCTGTGGCGGCACAGCGCAGCATGTTCAAAACCACTGCTACCCAAATACCCGTATGCATATGGATAAAATACATGCCGATATTGCTCAAGACCAGTGAGCCGCCGCCAAAAAGCGTCAACAAACGGATGCCGACTTTGTCATAGATTCGCCCAGCCACGGGACTTAAAAAAGCCGAGACCAGAGAGCCTGGCAAAACGACTAATCCCGAGATCGTCGCTGATTTGCCTAAAATTGACTGCACGTAAAGCGGCATCAGCATCGCCGAACCCATCAAGACCAAGTAAAGCATGATACTGCCAAAGACACTGATGGCATACTCTTTTGTTTTTAAGACCCGCAGATCCAAAAATGGGGTTTCCGCTCTTAACTGACGGAAGACAAAGAAGACCCCTGCTACCAAACCGATCCCTAAGGTTCCTAAAACGGGCAAGCTGAGAAAGCCATAGCTGCCGATATTGCCAAAGCCTAAAGTGATCCCACCAAAGGCGAAGGCACTCAAAACAAAAGAGGTCTGATCAAATTTGCTGTTGCTTACTGGCAACACATCATCAAAAACCTTTATGGCCCAAATCAGTGAAATCAAAACAATCACGGCAACGATATAAAAAATCGCATGCCAGTTCAAGCGGTCCACGATCACCCCAGCAAGAGTCGGTGCGATCACGGGCGCCGCGGTGATCGATAATCCATACCAGCCCATCACGACACCGATACGATTGATCGGATAGATCGATAAGAGGATCACTTGTGCCATTGCGGTCAAGATCCCGTTACCCACGGCCTGCAAAATACGCGCAAGCATCATGACTAAAAAATTGGGCGCTGCAGCACAAAGCAGCAAGCCCACCAACGCAATTCCTAAGGCAGCGAGATACAGCTTTTTGGTTGGCACACGATTCATAAGATATGCCGTCAAGGGCATAACGATCGCCATCGCCAAGGAATAACCGCTAGTCAGCCATTGTCCCGTAGTGACAGAAATCTGCAGGTCAGTGACGATGGCGGGTAAAGCCGTCGTCAAGGCGGTCGCCAACATGGATACGGCAATACATGTAATCATTAAATTAATAAAAATCAGCGTCCGCTGACGTTCCGTTCGTTGGACTGTTTCACTCACTCAACGTCCGCCTCCTTCTCAAGATAAAACTGTTCGATTTTTGCTAAGGCTTGACCAAAGGCTTGTTTTTCTTCTGCCGTCAAATAGGTCAGCATTTCTTGGTGCGCCTTACTGCGTTTTTCTTTCATTCGCTGTGCCTCTTCCTTGCCTGCTTCCGTCAGCGAAATCAGATGGCTGCGTTTATCTTTCGGATCGACTTCTTTTTGGATCAGCCCTTTTTCAGCCAGTTTTTTTAGTAGTTCGCCAGTGGATGTCGAGCGAATCGCTAAATACGCGGCGAGATCTTTTTGGGTCAACGTCCCTTTTTCGTCCAATACCAGTAGGCAATTGAACTGTCCCCGACCTGGCATAAAACGCCCATATTTTTGTTCCGCATACCGCCGATTTAATTTATACACTTCAAACAATCGTTCCACGATTTCTTGTTCGGAAACCATCGACCTTCAGCTCCTTTCGCCTCTTCACTATTTAGATAGGTACCTAGTTAAAAGTCCGCTCTCCATTTTACATAGGTACCTATCTATTGTCAAGGAAGGATTGACAATGAGAGCGGGTACAGCAACCAAAAACAAAAAAAGCATTGAAACTTACGCTTCAATACTTTCCTCGTGGTTCTTTTTCTCAGCAAACTCTGCCAGCAGTTGCCGAACTTCATCCGTTGATTTGGTATTCATCAATTTTGCCCGCAAATCACTGGCTCCAGGGAAGCCTTTGACATAGATTTTAAAGAAACGATGCAATCCTGCGATCGAGCGCGGTACCATTTTGGCGTAATGGTCCTGCAAGTCTAATTGCAGCTGCAACAAGCCTAATAGCTCTTCTGAGGTATGCTCTTTCGGTTCTTTTTCAAAGGCATAGGGATTCTTGAAAATACCCCGACCGATCATGATTCCGTCTACGCCATATTTTTCTGCTAGCTCTAAACCTTTGGTACGATCAGGGATATCGCCGTTGATCGTCAGTTTCGTTTGTGGGGCGATTCTATCCCGCAAGGCAACCACTTCAGGAATCAATTCCCAATGGGCATCGACCTTGCTCATTTCTTTGCGGGTTCGCAAATGGATCGAAAGGTTGGCGATATCCTGTTGCAGGACATGGGTCAACCAAGCTTCCATTTCTCCTAGTTCGGTATAGCCCAAACGAGTCTTGACACTGACCGGCAGACCGCCAGCTTTGGCTGCTTGGATCAGCTCAGCAGCAACTTCTGGTCGCAAGATCAAGCCGCTGCCTTTGCCTCGTCCAGCAACGTTCGGCACTGGGCAGCCCATATTTAAGTCGATCCCTTTAAAGCCCATCTCCGCTAAACCGATACTCATCTCACGGAAATACTCTGGCTTATCGCCCCAAATGTGTGCCACCATCGGTTGCTCATCTTCGGTGAAGACTAAACGTCCCCGCACACTGTCGCGTCCTTCTGGATGGCAGTAACTATCGGAGTTGGTAAATTCCGTAAAGAAAACATCTGGTGCGCCGGCAGCTTGAACGACATGTCGAAAAACGACATCGGTGACATCTTCCATTGGTGCTAGGATAAAAAAAGGCTTCGGCAATTCAGCCCACAAATTTGTTGTCATGATTTACGCTCCATTTCTTTGTCCAAGGATCTTCTTTTATGACCCCACTTGCAAAACAAACCCCATTATACTAAGAATGCGTCAAAGAAGCAAAAGAGCAAGATACGTGTATCAGACCTAGTACGAAATTTCTTTTAAGCCTCCCAGTCATCCTCCCATTCTTCTTCCCAATCTTCCTCTTCTTCATCCCAGTCATCCCAAGCTTCTACTTCTTCCTCCTCAGCGAAATCATCTTCGCTATCCGATACAACGTTCTTCACAAAAAGGGCTACAGAAGTATCGTCAACCATCAAACTGAGTAAAATCTGCCGCATATCTGCTTCATCTAGCTGATCCACCAGCTTCTGATAGACCTCACGGCGTCCTTTACGTTTCGGGGGAGTCAGCGGTTTATTCTTTTCTTTCGCTCTCGTATAGGCGAATAAAACAGCCGCAAGATGTTTGAAATTAAAACCAGCCGCAAAGTGAGGACAATTACAAAATTCCTCCACGACCTTGCCCTGTTTTAGCGCAATTTCTACTTCATAAAGCTCTGTGCCGAATACTTCGGCCAGAATAAGCTGATCATCCGCTCTCAGTCGCGCCACACAACCGCTTAAATAATACTCTTTTCCTCTTTCCAAAATATGGGATTCAAAATAATCTTGCCATTCTAGCATTACTTCTCTCCTCCGCATTCATTAAACTAGAGAACTATAATAGGATTTAATCGATTGCTTATTAATACTGCCGAATAACTGGTGGTTCGTAGGCTTGAATAAAGGCTTCCAGCTCCTTCGTTGTTTGTGCAAAACCGATTTTCTCGCGATCGGCTTGCGTCAAGAACTCATTTTCCACCATGTTGTCATACAAGGCTCTCGTTGCGCGGTAAAAGTTGTTCACATCATAAAAAGCACACGGATTCGGGTTTTGACCGATTCTTGACCACGAGATCATCTCCGTGATTTCTTCCAGCGTACCCGGACCACCTGGCAGTGCGACAAAGGCCTGCGACAATTCGAACATTTTTCGTTTTCTTTCTGACATCGTCTCGACGACATGGAGTTCGGTCAATCCAGGATGTGCTAGTTCCCGATCTTTTAAAAAGGTTGGGATCACCCCGATCACCTGACCGCCATTTTCTAAGACAGCATCTGCCAGCACGCCCATCAAGCCCGCTTTTCCGCCACCATAAACCAGCGTATTTTTCCGTGAAGCGATCCACTGCCCCAATTCTTGAGCGGCTGTTGCAAAACTAGGTTCATTACCGACACTGGCACCACAATAGACTGCAATTTTCATAAAACTCTCCATCATCCTTCTCAATCATTTTGAAATAGTATATCATGATTCTGATAAAGGTTCTGGGAAAGGATGGAAAAAAATTTATGAACATTGAGGAGTATCAACGATCTATCAGTGACTTCTACAAAGCCCGCAACTGGTATCAGTACGATCCGTTTATTCGGGCGAATTTTTTAGCAGAGGAAGTTGGGGAAGTGAGCCGCGCCATTCGGACATTGGAGATCGGTCGTGACCGTCCCGATGAACAAGAAGGCTTGCCAGAAGAAAAACTGGCAAACCTGACGGAAGAATTGGGCGATGTACTGGATAACTTATTTATTCTCGCCGATAAATACGATATTTCTCTAGAGACGATCATGCAAAAACACAAAGAGAAGCTATTGTCTCGCTATCAAATGGACCATATGACAGAAAAAAACAGCTAACGGGTTACTTGTTGCGGAACGGGCAGCGGCAAAGGTTGCTTTTCTTAAATACAAAAAACCAACGTTTCTGTGGTCAATTGGCCAGTGAAACGTTGGTTTTCTTCTATTATATAAAAAGTTGGTTCTCCTTTTTATGGGAATAGAGGTGTTTATTGTGCCATTTGCTCTACCAGTTCTTCCAATCCAGTCAAGGCTTGGTAGCCGTAGCCAAAGAGATAATTGTAGTCCATGCTGTAGACTTGTTTGTTTTTGATGGCTTTCATGCTGGAGAGTTTGTCATTTTTGTACAAGCCTTCAATGATTTCTTGACCAGAAACACTGCCTTCGATCGTTGACCAGTCACCGACGATCAAGACATCGGGATCCGTTTCGATCAAGGTTTCGACACTGACTTCTCCTGAATAGTCTTGAAACACATTGTTCAGTTTGATCATGTCAAAGTTGCTGTTGAAAAAAGACTCATCTTGAGCGGCATAGACACTGACCACACTTGGATCAGACATAAAGAGATGGGCAAAGGTTTGCTCTTCTTTGTCTGCTACTTTTTCTTCCAAGGCACTCTGGCGATCCTTTAATTCTTTTTCAAAAGCAGCGGCTGCTTCAGGGACATTGAAGAGCTTACCAAGGTTTTCAATGTCTTGATAAACGGAATCAAATGTTGCACCAGTGACAGAGGTTTCTTGGACGTAAGTCGGAATGCCCATCTCGTTCAAGGAATCAACGGTGCCGACGCCCCAATCTTGATTATCGAAAAGTCCCCCACGGCCAAAAATCAAATCCGGATCCACACTGAGCGCCGTTTCTTTACTGATATAGTCGCTGCCCAGGTCGTTTAGTTCTGCATAATCAGCAGCAACTTCCTCATCAGCGGCACCAAAGGTTGCACCGACACCCGCAATCTGATCCTTGAGGCCGAGATGCAGCAGCAATTCCGCTGCTGGTCGTGTGTTGGCTACGACTTTTTTTGGTGCCTCATTAAAGGTTTGGTCCTTGGCAGTCCACTGCGTGCCGCCCTCTGCTTTGGTGTAGTTGCTGATGGTTAAGGGATACGTACTTTCTGTCTGTGAAGAAGAAGCCGAAGTTCCTTCATCCTTCGTATTGCCGCAAGCGCTTAATGTAAAGACTGCCAATCCTACCCCAATCATTTTTCCCCATTTATTCATCTGTTTGCTCCTTTTCAAAATAATAATGAAACCCTAATCCGCCTGTGATCGGATGATGGTAAATACTGCATTTCACGCCATAGATCTCTTCGATCAGTTCTTCTGTCAGCAACGTTTCTGGTTCGCCATACCCTACGACCCGCCCATCTTTTAAGGCATAGATGATGTCGCAATAGTTGGCTGCTTGTTCCAAATTATGCAGCGCCGCCAACAAGCCAATCTTCAGATGCTTGACGGTCTCTAAGATTTCCAGTTGATATCGGATATCCAAATGATTGGTCGGCTCATCGAGAATCATAAATTTCGGTTCTTGGGTGATGGCACGAGCAAGGACGACCCGCTGTTTTTCGCCTCCTGATAATGAGAGGTAGCTGCGTTTTCTGTAGGCACTTAGCCCTGTTTTGGCTAAGGCTTCGGTGACCAGCTCATGATCGGCTTTGGTGTCTTGTTCCAATAAACCCTTGTGGGGCGTGCGGCCTAAAAGCACCATCTGTTCTACTGTTAAATCAAAGCTCAACTCATTGAACTGACTGACGACGCTGACTTGCTGGGCGACTTTTTTTTCGGAACTTTTCAAAATATTCATCTCACCCAAATAAATGTCGCCGCTGTCAGGTTTCAACGTTTTGTAGATAGCTTTTAACAATGTAGATTTGCCGCTGCCGTTGGACCCAATCAAGCCGACAAATTGCCCCTGTGCGGTTTGGACGGAGATGTCTTTTAGTATCTGCTGATCCCCGATCGTCAGATTGAGCTTTTCAACTGCTAATTTCATTCCGTCACCCCCCAAAGTTGTATTGCCGTTTGACAATGATATAGATAAAGATCGGTGCGCCAATCAGCGCTGTAATGATCCCGATCGGCAGTTCGACTCCTTGCAGGGTCGAGCGGGCGATCACATCCGCCCAAATCAAAAACAACGCGCCTGTCAAAGCGGTCAAAGGCATCAACAGGCGATGATCCGACCCGCTGACTCCACGTACGATATGAGGAATGATCAAGCCGACAAAGCCGATCATACCAGAATTCGCAACGATGATACTGGTTAATAGCGCTGCTAGCAGCATATAAAAACGACGATAGAAGGTCAGCTTGACCCCTAAGGTGGAGGCAACTTCATCTCCCAGCAAAAGCGTATTCAAAACACGGTATTGCGTCAGGAAGAACAGCGTGATCAAAGAAACCAGAACCACGATAAAGCCTAATTTGTTCCAAGAAGCCGAGGCTAAGCTGCCCATCGACCAAAACGCCACAGTCTTCATCCCTTCTGCATTGCTAGCCAGATAGATGATCAAGTTTGAAACAGAGCTGCATAAGGCACTGACGATCGTCCCCGACAGCACGAGTTTTGTGGAAGTCATTTTCCCACCGATACTAGCAAGCAGCAGCACCAAAATGGTCGCAATCCCCGCTCCTGCAAAGGCACCAAACGATAAGCCCAGCTGCAAGACTAGCGCCGAGCCGCCAAAACCGACTAAGATGGCGAAGGTCGCCCCTAAGGATGCGCCAGAAGAGATCCCAAGGATATAGGGATCTGCCAGCGGATTTTGGACCACTGCCTGCATCACTGCCCCGCTGATCGCTAACCCCATGCCCACAAAAATAGACAGTAAGACCCGCGGTGCCCGAACAAACCAGACGATATTGATGTTTGCGTCTGAAATGCCTGAAAGATCACCAACCAATCCATGGCTGATTTTATAGAAGAGAATTTGGTAAACTTCGCCAAGGGTGATATTGGCTTGACCGTTTGCCAAAGCAACTCCTGCAGATAAGAGAATGGCGACAACTAAAACACAGCAAATGATTGTCGAAACCATCCAACGATTTGATTTAATCAACCCTATCGACATGTGATTCTCCTTTATTCAGCACGACCCCCTCCTAATTTCACAGCAAAAACAACCTTGACTGTTGCCTCGCCGCCATCATAAAAGAAGCATCTGTGCGTTTTTTCGCTTATAACAGTTCTTCTCATGAAAAGCGCCAAAGCCATGTGCTGCTTTGACATCTATTTGCAAATGAGAATCACTCTCAATGAATAGAGTCATTATAAGGAACCTTTTGTGAAATGTAAATAATTTTCTGAAAATTTCCTTAAATAAGAGTTATTCTAATGTTCGTGATTGATTGGGCGTTTTCCTCTCCATTGACCTATCGAAAATACGGTACCCGTGAAGAAGCGAATCCTTTGGCATAATAATCAAGTGTTTTTTTATGATGAAAAAAAGACAGACTTCATTTTGTACAAAGTCTGTCTCCAGTCTGATGCCTATGCTCAGGCAGGCTTGTTCTTGCTAGCTTCCCTTTGTTCGAACGTGAAACCTATGCGTTGCCAAGGATTTGCTGATTCAACGAAATCATCTCCAAAAGACCTTGAGCGGCTTCGCTGCCTTTGTTGCCAGCTTTGGTTCCCGCCCGTTCAATGGCTTGTTCGATCGTTTCAGTCGTCAACACACCAAACATGATCGGAATGTCGGCATTCAGACCAATTTGGGCTACGCCTTTCGCCACTTCATTTGAGATCAATTCATAGTGGGTCGTTGCTCCGCGAATCAAGGCACCTAATGTCACGATCCCATCGTATTGTTTGTGGTCAACGATTTTTTTGGTAATATACGGAATCTCATAAGCCCCTGGAACCCAATACACATCGATGTTTTCTGCTTTGACTCCATGACGCAACAAATTGTCTTTGGCGCCTTCCACTAACTTGGAAGTGATAAACTCGTTGAATCGTGAGACTACGATCCCTACTTTGACTGCCTCTCCCTGAAACGTTCCTTCAAATACTGTCATCGTTCATTCTCCTTTGGCTGATTAAATAGATAGGTAATGGTGAAACTTTTCTTTCTTCGTTTTCAAATAGCTTCTGTTTTCTTTATGCGCAGGCATCTCCAGCGGTACTCGTTCTGCTACCTTAATTCCTAAGCTTTCTAATTCCTTCACTTTGTCAGGGTTGTTGGTCATCAGTTGAATCTCCTGCACTTCTAAGGAACGTAAAACATCGGCGGCAAACGTGTAATGACGAGCATCTGCTGCAAACCCTAATGCAATATTTGCTTCATAAGTATCCATGCCTTGTTCCTGCAGCTGATAGGCACGGAGCTTGTTCCGCAAGCCAATACCGCGACCTTCTTGGCGTAGATACAAAATCGCACCGCGGCCTTTTGCTTCGATCTGCCGCATCGCTTCTTGCAGCTGTTCGCCGCAATCACAGCGATGAGAGCCGAAGACGTCGCCTGTTAAACACTCTGAATGGATCCGTAGTAACAGCGGCTCGGTAGTATGTTGAATCTCGCCTTTGGCTAGTAAAAGGTGTTCATTGCCGAACTCATCTTCAAATAAGGACAATTGGAACGCCCCATAAGCCGTTGGCAGATCCACCGTGATAGGCGTGGTTCCTCGTAGATATTCCGCCAACTCATCAATGGTCAAAAACGGCAGCTGCCATTTTTCTGCTAATTTTTTCAATTCTGGGACCCGAGCCATCGTGCCATCTTCATTTAAAATCTCACAAATGTAGGCTGCTTCCACGCTGCCAGCAAGCTTTGCTAAATCCACAGCCGCTTCTGTATGTCCTCTGCGTTCCAACACGCCGCCAGGTTGAGCGGTCAATGGGAAGATATGGCCAGGGCGATAAAAATCCGCAGCCTGTGACGCAGGATCAGCCAACTTTTCAATCGTCACTGCCCGGTCTTTCGCAGAAATTCCCGTACTCGTCGTCACGTGATCGACACTGATGGTAAATGCGGTGCCAAAGGCATCCGTATTATTGGCGGTCATCTCAGGCAATGCCAGCTTTTCAGCGATCGCTTGTGAGATGGGTGCACAGATCAAGCCGCGGCCATAAGTCGCCATAAAATTGACAGATTCTGGCGTTGCGTATTCAGCGATCCCAATCAAATCTCCTTCTGATTCCCGATTTTCATCATCGGCGACAATCACTAAGCCGCCTTTTTTTAACCATTCCACTGCTTGTTCTACTTTATGCATCGTCTGCCTTCTTTCATTTTCGTTGGTATTTGACATATTTCCCGATCATATCCGTCTCGATATTGACCCACTCCCCTTGTTTCAACTGCCCCAGCGTCGTCTGGTCTTTGGAATGGGGGATCAAGCTAACGGAAAATGCCTGTGCCGTCGTCTGGGTAACCGTCAAACTGACGCCATTGATCGCAATCGACCCTTGCGGAATGATTTCCCCTTGCACACTGACAGGATAAGCAAACGTCAAGATCAAGGCATTTTCCAACTGCTTTTTCTGGATCAAACGGGTCGTTACATCAATGTGGCCTGCGACAAAGTGGCCTTCAAAACGCTGCGTCGCTGCCATCGCTCGCTCCAAATTGACTTCGGCACCCACCGAGAGTTGTTTAAAGGTGGTTCGTTGAAAGGTTTCTGGCATGATATCCACCGTAAACGTCGTCGCTTGTTTGGCGATCGCCGTCAAACACGTCCCGTTGATCGCCATACTGTCTCCGATCTGGTAATCCGCCAGTAATCCTTCGGACGCACTGCAAGTTAGCTGGATCGTGCGGCTTTGCTTGCGGATCTCTTTGATGCGGCCTTTTTCCTGAATCAATCCTGTGAACATTCCTCTGGTCTCCTTCCTCGGATGCAAACATCTTCCCCAACTGCAGTCACCGTCACCTCTGTTAGCTGCTGCAGCTGTTTCGGGGTACGCTCACTGGTAAAACTTGCGAGACTATTGCCCCCAAGAAACTTTGGCGCCACATAGGTAATGCTTTCTTGCCACAGTCCGCTGGCTAAAAAGGCATCATGGATCGCAGCGCCTCCTTCTACGTAAAGCGATTGGACCTGTCGTTCGGCAAGCTCCTTCAGCAATGAAACAATTGTCAACTCTTCCAGCTGGATCACTGACACATGAGCTGGCAAATCACTGACAGTTGTCTGCTGCGTAAAAATCCACACAGGTGCCGAATCATCGGCAAACAGTGCCAAATGGGGTTGCGACAGCGTTCGCCCCCGACGGTCTAACACGATGCGAATCGGCGGAAAGCTGGTTTCAACCGTGGTCAATAACGTGGGATCATCCGTCAACACCGTCTGACTGCCCACTAAGATTCCTTGATAGTCTCCACGTTCTTGATGGACGTTTTGCCAAACCGCTGAACCAGTGATCGCACTGCGGGTTAACGCATCATGAGCGATCCGGCCATCTAAAGTGATCGCTTGCTTCAACGCCACGTAAGGTCGCTGATGCTGATGGTAAAAATTATAGTGTGGATTCAAACGGCGCACCGCTGTTTCTTCGATGCCCACCAACACGTCGATGCCCTGTTCTTCTAAAAAGCGCTTGCCTTGTCCAGCCACGATCGGGTTAGGGTCTAACTGGCCGATGACTACCTTTTTGATGCCGCTGTCGATGATCAGCTGGGTGCAAGGCGGCTGTTTTCCTTGGTGGTTGCAAGGTTCTAACGTCACGTATAAAGTCGAATTGATTAGGTCTTCGGAGGAATGGCATTGTTCGATGGCGTTTCGTTCCGCATGGGGCTGCCCATAGACTAAGTGAGCCCCTTTAGCAATGACCCGTTGCTCTTTGACGATCACGGCGCCCACTAACGGATTGGTAAAGGTTTGGTAACGCCCTTTATTGGCTTCTGCGATCGCCAAACGCATGTATTCGTTATGCATCTTCCTTCCTCCTTTCAATAAAAAAATGCCTCGTGAGAATCTCACGAGGCATAGACAAACAAGACCGGCAAAAAATCAATTTTAGACGCACTGCGCCCCTTGAAATTTTGTGGTTTTTCTTCTCCCATCCAGACTTTCACTGTCGGTGCCAGATTCACACTGGCTCCACCGCATAGCTATGCGGGTCACGGACTTCAAGCATTACGCTTGTCACCGTCGGTCGGGAATTACACCCTGCCCCGAAGAATACTATTCAATTCATGTGCATTTTAGCCCGACCATTTTTGTTTGTCAATAGGCCTGATCACGAGCCGATAGGAATTCCTCTTGGTTTTTTCTTTTGGCAACCCCAAAGCAGCGACAGCAGAAATCCCTTGTCGTTCCGCCATTTTCCTAAGCTGCAGCAAGGCGATTTTGCCTGAAAAAAAATACAAGAAAACCTAGGTTAAATATTTTTTCTCGAGCGAAGCCATTTATCGAACTCCGTCACGAGTAAGACGACCATCCCGGAAGCTGCTGAGATGACCCAGCCGATCAAGGACATGTCCTCCGTATGAAAGGCGCTTTGCATAAATGGAACATAGGTCAATAACAGTTGCAGAACCAGCATCACACCAATGATCACGAACGCTTTTGGATTGGTGAAGGAAGCTTTAGAAAACGCTGGTGCACTGGTACGGATGTTGAACAAATAAAAAATCTTACTTAAGACCACGATATTGACCATCATGGTACTAGCAACGGCTTCGCTGACGCCTTGCAGCAAGAGCCAGTCATGGGCGATCAAACTGATGACTGCCATCAAGATCGATACATACGCCATCTGCCAAATATCGTGACGATTCAACAATTTATTGCCTGTCTTTCGCGGTTTGCGGCTCATGATCCCAGACTCTGCTGGTTCAAAGATAAACGCAAACTGGATCGTAATAGCAGAAACCATGTTGATCCACAGCAGTTGTGTCGCCTGCAGCGGCAATTCTTTTTGCATCATGATCGTAAAGGCAATGATCAGCCCTTCGGCAAAAGATGTCGGCAACAGAAACAGAATGCTCTTTTTGATGTTGTCATAGATCCTGCGTCCTTCGCGAATCGCTAAGGACATGGTACCGAAATTGTCATCGGTCAAGATCATATCAGCAGAATCTTTGGCTACATCCGTGCCGCTGATCCCCATCGCTACACCGATATCCGCCCGCTTCAACGCCGGGGCATCGTTAACGCCGTCCCCTGTCATCGCCGTGACTTTGCCTTTGGCTTGTAGCGCTTTGATAATGTCCAATTTGTTTTTCGGCGTGGTTCGTGCAAAGACTTGATTCGTCAAGGCAGCATCTTGAAATTCGGCTTCGCTCATCTGATCCAACTCGGCACCAGTCACGACGTGAATCTCATCCGCTAAGCCAAGCTTTTCCCCAATCGCTTTGGCGGTCAGAGGGTGATCGCCAGTGATCATTTTCACTTGAACACCGGCTTGGTTCATTTCCTTCAGGGAGGCAATCACTTCTTCTCGCGGCGGATCGATGATCCCAGCGATTCCCAGTAATTGCAGCCCTTGCTCAAAAATCGTTTCATCAATGTGATCGATCGAAACTTTCTGATAGCCCACCGCTACCACTCGTTTGCCTTCTGCCGACAAGCGGCGGACATGGCCTGTCCAATAGGCTTCATCAAAAGGCGCCGCTTGTTTTTGCACCATTTCAAACAATTTATCTGGGGAGCCTTTAACAAATAACAAACGTTCCCCCGCAGGGTTTGCCACTAGTTTCGCCATGTAGCGGTTGTCCGAATCAAAGGGCAGCATATCCAGCTCTTGGTAAGCAGGTGCTTGCGGATAGGCAAATTGCTTATGATAAAGCGTCAAAAAGGAGCCGTCTGTTGGTTCCCCATTGATCGTCCAGTGATTTCCTTCTGGGACCAATACCGTATCGTTGGCTTCGTAACCAGCTTCCAAAAACAACTGCAAGGTGTCTTGCGCGTGGACGTCCTCCTGCTTTGGACGAATTTCTCCCACCGGCGCATAGCCGTCACCCGTCACTTCATATTCCTGCTCAGCCAATACGATGTCTTTGACCGTCATTTCGTTTTTGGTCAGGGTACCTGTTTTATCCGTCGCGATCACATCGACTGAGCCTAGCATTTCAACCGCTGGTAGCGTTTTGATGATGGTGTGCTTGTTTTTTTTGCCATGTCGCTGACACCCATCGCCAAAACCACCGAGGTCGTTGCTGGCAATCCTTCTGGGATCGAGCCGACGATCATGGTGACAACGGCTAAGGATAAGACAGAGATCGCATAGGTTTGCTGGAACAAACTGACGACAAATAGCAAGACCGCCACGCCCATGATCACATAGGTGATGCCTTTCCCCAGTCCATCGATCTCTTTCATCAACGGCGTTTTTCGTTCTTCCGTTTGATTGACTTCAGCTGAGATTTTCCCGATCTCAGTCGTGACGCCAGTAGCGATCACGATCCCTTTCCCGCTTCCTGATGTCACGGAAGTCGAAGCAAACGCCAAATTCCGTTGTTCCGCTAATGGAGTTGCTTCATCCATTAAGGCATCTGTTATTTTTTCCACCGAATCGGCTTCACCAGTCAAGGCGGATTCTTGGATACGCAAGTTGTCGGCTTCGATGATTCGCAGATCTGCGGGCACATTGTCACCAGCTTCTAGGAATACGACATCCCCTGGAACGACTTCGGCAGCTGGAATATCTTGACGAATCCCATTCCGATAGACCGTGGCTTCTGCTGATAGCATCTCTTTGATCCGTTCTAATGCATCGGAAGCATTGGCTTCTTGGTAATAACCGATCAACGCATTGACCAGCACGACGATGCCAATGATCACGGCATCAGAGAAATGCCCCATCAGCAGCGTTAAGATGGCAGAGAAAATCAAAATGTAGATGATCGTGTTATGGAATTGTCGCAGCAGCAACCGCCACTTGGCGGTTTTTTTGACCGCTAATTGGTTCAATCCGTAGGTTTCTAACCGCTTGGTTACTTGCGCCTCAGTCAACCCTTGATCGATTGACGGCACCTGATACTGTTCGATTGTTTCTGACACTGATAACTGAAACTCTTTTTTATTCATTTTTTTCTTCTTCCTTTTCTTTTTCATTGATGGATAACACAAATAAGCCCCTTATTTAGAAACTGCTCCTAAATAACGCGCTACTATTGGTTGGTCTCCTATTCAATTAAAAAGTAAGGCAAGTCAAAATAGTGTTTCTGCTCACCGTCACTCGAGTCGCTTGACATTCGTTTACCACCCCCTCTAAAGTTAGCAATAAGCGTAACAAACTATTTTTCCAAAGTCAAGAGTCACCGCTTTCAAAAATGAAAAGTGACTGGCTTCTTCACAAAAAAAAGCCGCACGCCAACGATTCATTGCCGTACAGCTCCTTCAGTACATTCTCTTCAAGCCCAAAGGCTCGCCTTAAAGCTGATCCAGTGCCTCGCTGATGGGGGTTTCCCCAGCTTGGACTTTGATGACTTTTTGATAAGTTGCTGGACGTTCCAGCATTTCACCTAACAAGACGGCGACATCCTCGATGGGGATCGCACCAGAGGTCGTTTCACTGATCTCGATCAAACTAGATCCTGGTGTTTCTTTCAACGCACCCGGCTGCAAAATCGTATAGTCTAGTGCGGTGTTGTCGATCAGCCAGCGATCAGAGAAAAATTTGGCGATCGTGTAATCCATCAATGACGCCATGCCTTCCCTTTGCCACTGTTCAGGTTCTAAGGCATAGGCTGAGCTAAGGTGGATGTAGCGCTTGATTCCTTTTGCTTCAGCGGCTTGCATCACTTTGACCGCACCATACAGATCAGATTGCAGCAAGTCTTTGCCTCGGGAACCCGCCACGAAGTATACCGCTTCCGCATCTGCGAATTTCGCCGCCATCTCTTCCGGTTCCGTGTGTAAATCAAAGAACACGGGCTTGATCGTCTCCGTTTCTGTGATTTTCTCACTGCTGCGCGCACCAGCATAAACGATGTGTCCTTGTTTTTCTAGAAAGGTGATCAATTTTTGGCCTACTCGTCCAGTAGCACCAACGACAAAAATTTTCATTTTCTTTGCTCCTCTCGTTTCTTTTTCCAACTCTTGCTAGTATCATCGTAGGACAAAAACCAAGATCCAACAACTATTCTGTTTCTAAACGATGGGGAAAAAAGCACAGCACAAACCAATTCTTGCTGTTTTTCCCCATAGAAACCCATGTTTTTTAAAAAACACCCAAAAAAATGAAAAAAATTTTCTCAAACGATTGACAAAGCGTTGACTCTTTTGTAGACTAGGTAGAAATAATTTAAATATTTAGAAAATTCAAAATAAAGAAAAGGACGGTGGCGTATATGACCCGCACCAATGTTAGCAAACGAATTATTTTATTATTATAGTCGGGACTGTTTGATTTTATACATTCAAAGAGTCCCTATTCACATTGCATCCAAAAAGAAGAACAGCTTCTTGAGATGGAGTGTTTTTTTATACCCATTTTCAAGAAAGCGGCCTTTTGCAAGCTGACACCTTGATGTCAGATAGATCCGAAACGCTCGTTGACCAACTGCTGCCGATTCCCCGCGGTTATGCACTGCACTTATTCTAAAGACCCCTTCTGTTTGGACACTTGATTGGTCAAGCAGAAAAAAGGAAGGATGATTTTTTATTATGAAAACCGTCAACACGATCGCTGCTTTTGTAAACAAGTATTTGATCTACATCATGATTTTATTGATGATCGTCTCTTATTTTTTCCCGCAACCCTTCTTATGGATTCCGCCTCGTACAACGATTCTTTTGAGCATCATCATGTTTTGTATGGGGATGACTCTAAACGTTGCTGCGTTTAAAATGGTCGTCTTACAGCCCAAAGCATTCATCTTAGGGGTGCTTTTCCAGTTCACCATCAGCCCTTTGGTGGCTTACGGCTTAGCACAGCTGTTTGGTCTTTCTTCCGGTTTGATCATCGGTTTTGTCTTACTAGGCTGCGTTTCTGGCGGAACCGCCAGCAATGTCATGACCTTCATCGGCAAAGGCGATGTCGCCCTCACCGTTTCCATGACCACGGTATCGACCTTGTTAGCGACCGTCGTTACACCCTTTTTGGTTTATGTCTTGGCTGGTCAGTACACCGAGATCTCCTTCTGGGAAATGCTCTTGTCTGTCTTGCAGATGGTGCTTTTGCCGATCATTTTAGGGGTGATCGTCCACAAACTCATTGCCAAGCACATCGAGCGATTTCTGCAATCATTTGTGTTGATTTCTTCCGTCAGTATCTTATTGATCGTTGCAGGAACTGTCGCTCGCAACGGCGCCGTCATCGTCCAATCTGGCTTGATCGTGATTTTCTTAGTCTTGCTCCATAACTTGATCGGCTACGGCGCCGGCTATGGTCTGAGCCGTGTGATGGGCGTCAGTGCCACCCAAGCCAAATCCATCATGTTTCAATTAGGAATGAAAAATACTGGCCTAGCGATCTCGTTAGCCAATGCCCACTTTGCCGCCATTGCTGCAGCCGTTACCCCTGCCGCAGTCGGCATGGTGATCCATCAAATTACCGGACCAATTTTAGCCAATCTCGTGGCCAAGAAAGAAGGAGAAAAGTATGAGTCAAAGTATCTTTTTGCCAAACTACACAATCGGGGCGGACGCCTACGAAAAAGTAAATGACATCGTAAAACCATACGGCACCAATGCCGTGATCATCGGCGGAAAAACCGCCCTTGAAAAAGCCGAAGACAAGATCAAAGCCGCGTTAACGTCAGCAGTCCAAGTGACGGATACCTTGTGGTACGGCGGCAACTCGACCTATGAAAACGGCGATCAGCTGTTAGCTACTCCAAGTGTCCAAGCCGCCGATGTTCTATTCGCCGTTGGTGGCGGCCGCGTCTGCGATACCGTCAAAGTGGTTGGGGAAAAAGCTGGCAAACCAGTCTTCACCTTCCCAACGATCGGCTCCAACTGCTCACCAGTCACCGCGGTTTGTGTCATCTATAAAGAAAACGGCGAGATGCAAGGGTTGTTTTTCCCTTCGCAACCGCCGACCCATGCCTTTATCGACAGTGAGATCATCGCCCAAGCCCCCGACAAGTACTTATGGGCAGGAATCGGCGATGCCCTCTCCAAAGAGATCGAATCGACATTTTCAGCGCGGGGCGATCAGCTAGATTACACCGATGGGTTAGGCATCCAAATCGGCAAAATGTGTACGGAACGCTTATTGCAATACGGCACACAAGCCTTGAAAGACAGTGCCGCCAATCAGCCGTCTTATGCCATTGAGCAAGTCGTCTTGGATATCATCGTGACCACCGGCTTAGTTTCCGTCTTAGTCATCAATGATTACAACTCCGCCCTTGCCCATTCCTTTTACTACGGAACGACCGTTTTGGAAAAAATGGAAGACTATTTACACGGCGCATCCGTTAGTTACGGCGTTTTGGCCTTGTTGCAGCTCGATCAGCAAGATGCCCTCTTCCAGCGCATCTACGCCTTTATGAAGGAAAACAAACTGCCGGTTTGCCTAGCGGATATGGGCCTTAACGACACCAGCGACCTTGAGGCAATCTTAGACAAAGCAATGACCACCAATGACATCGTCCACGTGCCTTATGAGATCACGCGAGAAATGTTTAAACAGGCAATCCTAGGCGTGGAAGCCTATCATGCCAAACAAAACCAAGCAGCATTGGCAGCTGCCAATTAAATGAAACCCTCCAGCAACGAATTGCTGGAGGGTTTTTGGATGGCCTTTTTTCGCTTCTTCGTACTTGTCCTCCTTCTTCTTTCTTACATGTTAAAAAACATGCAATCGTTTACTTTGATTTATTTTTAAAAACTTATTACTATTTTAGTATAACAAAGGAGGAGATTGGTTTGGAATTGGTTTATTTATCTGGGTTGTTTTTGGTCATTTTCTTGTTGTATTTTCTGGCAAAGAAAAATAACCGCATCAAACAGCTGTTTTCGAAGATTACGATTGCTTTTCTGCTTATTTACTTGGTTTGGCGTTTGTTTTTCACGATCCCTATGGATAGTTCTGCTTCACTAGTATTTGGGATCATTCTCTATATTGCGGAAGTCATTGGTTTGTTTGTCTATGGCTTTTTTGTTTACCTTTTTTCCAATAAGCTCTCAAAAGAATACCGCTACGAGGGGGATGAAGCAGAAGAATTCTTACCAAGTGTCGCCGCTTTTATTTGTACTTACAATGAAGACATCAAACTGGTGATCGCCACCGCACTGGCTGTCAAAGCCTTGAAATACCCCAACAAAAAAATCTATATCTGCGATGATGGCCATCGAGAGGAACTAAAAGAAATGGCCGAGCGAATGAACCTCGGCTATTTGACCCGCGAAGGAAATGCCAATGCTAAAGCTGGGAATATCAACTATGCCTTGTCTCAAACCAGCAGTGACTTGATTTTGCTTCTGGATGCTGACTTTATCGTCAAAAAGAACATTATTTTTGAAGCTGTCGACTATTTCCGCAATCCTAAAGTCGCATTGGTGCAATATCCACAAACATTTTATAACAAAGATCCCTTTCAATTACTGCGCAAATCCATGTACAACGAACAGGAATTATTCATGCGCTTTCTAGAACCTGCACTTTCTCGTGAGAATGCTTTGATCCATATCGGTACCAATGCCATCATTCGTCGCAGTGCCCTTGAAGAGATCGGCGGCGTTCCTACCAGCAGTATCACCGAAGATATGGCGACCGGGATGCTTTTACAAGACGCCGGCTATGAAACGATTTTTATCAATAAAGCCTATGCCTTGGGGATCACTCCTTACACTGCCAAAGAGCTGACCTCACAACGGACTCGGTGGGCGCAAGGAACGAAACAAATTTTTGACCACTTCAAACCGCGCCGCTTAAAAGGATTGTCGTTCATGCAAAAACTTTGTTATTACAACTCCTATTTGTATTGGTTTACCTCTTTCCAAAAAATCATCTTTTTATTGGCACCAACCTTATTTATGGTTTTTGATATCTTTATCGTCAGAAGCAACAATCACCAATTGTTGCTGTTCTTTTTACCGCCTTTCATTATGATTTCCCTGTCGTTTCGGCTGTATGTCCCTAAAATCAGGAACCTGACAAGCTCCCACATCTATGATTGCTTTGTCGCTCCTATCCACACTGGGGCATTGATCAAAGAATTTATGAAATCACAGAAAAAATTCAACGTGACCAAAAAAGAGATCGTCGGCAGCAACGCCTTTGATTGGCGAACCGTCTTGCCCCACATCATCCTCTTTACTTGGATTTCCTTTGCCTGTCTGGTGGCTGGGTATCGTTTGTACCGAGGAGAAGGCTATGAATTCGGCTATATCGTGACCTTGATTTG
Source organism: Enterococcus sp. DIV0240d (assembly GCF_051711245.1). Taxonomy (NCBI): domain Bacteria; kingdom Bacillati; phylum Bacillota; class Bacilli; order Lactobacillales; family Enterococcaceae; genus Enterococcus; species Enterococcus sp. DIV0240d. The sequence continues at coordinate 67,375 of NZ_JBIOMG010000001.1, forward strand.
GTCGCTTTATAACCTCTATGGCTTGTTTTATGCCATTTTGATCGGGAAAAACCGTTTTATCGAAAGTGATAGTGAAGCCTTGAGTATCGCCATCAATCGTCAGCTTTCTTATGATGCGAAGACGTTCGAAATGTATCAAATGAGTTTCAACGGCTTCCGTATCCGTACCCATCCCGAGCAACTATTCGTACCAGGCGAAAGTTATACCTTTTACGATGATAAACACCGCTTCACCATCAATTCGATCTGTCTGGAGGATCATGGCACCTATGTGACTTTTGCCTTCAACAATCTAACACCGCAATCTGCTGAAGAGCTTGCCAGCTACTATAGCGACCAGCTCAATGCTGCCAAACAGTTGGAATTTGATATGGAGGAAGAAGTCGCAGAAATGAATAGTTAGCCCCGCCCCCTTTGTCGCAAAAGACAAAGGGGCTTTATTGATTCCAGAAAGCTCCTTAAAGGACAGTTCTCCATCTTCTGATGATTCTCTTCCTTTAGATAACACTCTGGCATTTGCTGCATCCTTTTCCAATGATCATTGATGGAAAGAGCCAGAACAGAATCTTGATGATGTCTCGATGGCAAATACTTTTTAAGCCTTTAGAAAATATTAAAAAGTCTGCTTTTCCTATGACCTGATTGAGCTGATACGCTTGTCACTGCTCACCCGTTTGTGAATAAAAGCGCATGAAAAAGCAATCCTTGTTATACTTATAAATAACACGAAGTCCTTAAAAAAGGAGGAACCCTCATGACCCGTTACAAACGATTTCGCTTTGTTCATTTAGGCGCTCTTTTGGTGTTGGGCTTACTCCTCACTGGCTGCAGTGCGGATACGGCACCAATTGAAGAACAACCGACTACTAACACCGCCACTTCTTCTGAACCAGCAGTTTCCTATGAAACCTTTCCATTGCCGCAACCAATCTTAGACGGGGAAACCAGTGTGGCGGAAGCTCTCTTCGAGCGGCGCTCGCAACGGGATTTTCTAGACACTGAGCTAACACAAGAACAGCTGGCACAGCTTTTATGGGCCGCTGCCGGTGTCACTACAGAAGATGGTCGCCGGACAGCGCCTTCGGCTGGTGCCTTGTATCCCTTAGACCTCTATGTCGTGGTCACACAGGTAACGGGGCTTGAGCCAGGGCTTTATCTGTATCAACCAGAGCAGCATACCTTAGCAAAAGTTCTTGCCGGCGATTTTCGGACCGCACTGGCGGAAGGTTCGTTGGACCAGCAAGCGATCCAACGGGCACCTGCCACATTGCTTTATACAGTGGTTTATGAACGACTGATTGAGCGCTATGGGGACCGAGGAATCGAACGCTATGCCTATATCGAAGTCGGTCATTCCGCCCAAAATGTCCTTTTACAAGCCCAAGCGTTAGGCTTAGGCGCTGTGCCGATCGGCGCCTTCACGGATCATGAACTCACAGAGCTGCTGCAGCTGCCAACGGAAAATGAACCCCGCTATTTGATTCCTGTAGGCGTTATTGAGTAACACTGCCGACGAACGAAACCCAATTTTCATGGAACTGACGAACTGCCGTTAGAAAACGGCAACTGGCAAGGTTGATTTTCCCAGAAAAACCAGTAGAATCGAAAAACCACCTGCAAAAACAGCAGGTGGTTTTTCGATGGACTTACAGTTTGTATGCTCGGACTTCTTCGGGTATTTCTTCTAGCGGCAACTCTTTTACCACCGCTTCGGTGCCTGCTGCCATCGCGGTATCGTAGTACCAGCATTTGTATTTGATCGTATTCATGGTTTCTTGCAAGGCTGCCATTTGCTTTGTGACTTCTTCCAGACGTTCATGAAACAGCTGCTGCCGTTTCTGCAAAGACGCATCGCCTTCCTCGCCCCAATCCAAGAAATTCTTGATGTCTTTGATAGGCATGCCAGTATTCTTCAAACAATCGATCACTTTGATCGTCGCTACTTCTTTTTCTGAAAACACCCGAATGCCGCCATTACTGCGGGCCAGCTTCGGAAACATCCCTTCTCGATCGTAATAACGCAGAGTCGAGATGGGGATATTAGTCGTTTGTGATACTTCGCCAATCGAGTAACTCACTTGCATCGCTCCTAAAAAAAATTTTGTTTATTGCTTGACCTAAACCTAACTTCAAGTTCTACAATTAAAATACACCGCAAGCACTGTACTGTCAATCACCTATCGTCTCACAGGTTCACCATTGTCAGTAGCAGGATTCGATGAAAAAATCATTCACTGGAGGATATACAAATGACAGAAATCAAAGAAAAAGTTATCGTAATTATGGGAGCATCTTCAGGAATTGGGGAAGCAACTGCCGTTAAACTAGCCGAGCAAGGGGCAAAAGTAGTGATCGCTGCCCGTCGTGAAGAGCGCATCAAAGCACTGGCTGAAAAATTAGCAGAAAATGTCTTGTATCAAACAGCTGATGTCACCAATCGCGAACAAGTCCAACAAGTCATTGATTTAGCCATGGCCTCCTTTGGTCGGATTGATGTCCTTTTCAATAATGCTGGCATCATGCCTCAAGGAAACTTGGCAGAGTTGAACTATGACAGCTGGCAAAAAATGCTGGATATCAATATCATGGGGGTATTGAACGGGATCGGCGCTGTGTTGCCCATCATGCAAAAACAGCAAGACGGCTTGATCATCGCCACTGACTCAGTTGCCGGACATGTCATTTACCCAGGTTCTGCCGTGTACAACGGGACAAAGTTTGCCGTTCGTGCAATCATGGAAGGCTTGCGCCAAGAAGAACGTGAACATGGCATTCGCTCCACCATCGTCTCTCCAGGAATGGTCTCCACGGAATTGTTTGAAACCGTCGGCAATGCTCAACTAGAAGCAGCCTTGAAAGAAACCTCTCGCATAGAAGGCAACAGCCTAACGCCAGAAGATGTAGCAAATGCAGTGGTTTATGCCATTCAACAGCCCAAACATGTGGCTATCAGCGAAGTCTTACTGCGCCCAGCAAAACAAACCGTTTAAGCTATTTCTACTTATCTACGAAACCTGCGACCGCTTCAGGCTGGTCGCAGGTTTTTTTGTCGTCAAATCCCACCGTTTTCTTGGAAAAATTACTTGATTTTCTTGTAACACCCGCTTGTCCAAAGAATGTAAACCAATGGTTGCTTTATGTAAACGACTAGGTTCTGTTGCTTCGGGGGAAATTTTTTTATACTTAGTACAAAGCTTCCGTATAAACCCGTTTGATCGGAAACCCACCGAACGTTCTCCTGATGAGCAATGAATAGCCGAGCAAGCGCGCAGCCCTACCTTCACCGTTGACTTGCAAGTACTGCCTTAGCTGTCCTCTTCTTAGTACTTGCTTTTTATAAAAGAATGGAGTGTGTATATGAATGTAAAACAGCTACTCATTATTGCCGAGCAACGAAGAAACATTACGAATCAAAAATTGACCTATGCCGAAAATTTCTTAGCTGCCGGCTACTCTGCTGCCGAATTGCTGGCAGACGAAACCTTTCTTGAATTAGAGCGAAGGGAAACCCAACTGATTGCAGAACGCAACGCCATTTTTTACGAAGAAGTCAGCCACAATTAATCCCCCTGTCCAATTGTAGGCGACGAAAAAGCGAAGGATCAGCAGCACCTTCGCTTTTTTAACCCTCAAAGGCGTCCTTTGCCCTGAGGATCACGCTGCTTGATCGTCCAATAAAACAGCCCTGCAAAGAAACCACCGAGAATCAGGAAATTCATGCCGTATAGACAGTAGAGGAAGAAAAAGTTCAGCTGCCCACTGCGCCAAAAGCCCATGATTCCCATTAAAACCAGACTGTTGACGCATCCTGTCAACACACAAACCGTGCGACTGCACTCCAAGCTTTGTAATAGGTATTTTGTGATTTCATATAACGGACTGACGAGCATTATCCCCAGCATGATTGGTAGAATAGCTGGCAACAAGTCTAAAACAGCGACATCTGTAGTAAACAACTGAAAAAAAGCAGGACGAAAGCCCCAGATCAGACTGGCAATTCCGACATAAGCCACGAAAGAAGAAACGAAGGCACTTTTCCCCACTGCTAAAATCTTCTGACGATTGTTCTGACCATTCGCCTCACTCGCAAAGACGGTCACTGCGTTGCCATACATCAAAGCAGGCAACCGTGCGATCATCAATCCTTGGCTGCCGATCGCATAGGCTGCCAGCGTACTGACACCCAATCGTGAGACGAAAGCTTCAAAAGCAATAATAAAGACTAAACCTTCAAAGCATTCCTGAATCATTAAGGGGACCGCTTTTTTCAATAAAAAGGTGCGTTTTCGTGGTCTTTGTTTCAGCCCCCTGGCTAGACTTTCTCTTAAAAGAACCCCATAAATCCCCAGCAAGCACAAAGTCGCAAGCATATTTGCGATGCCACTGCCTAAGACCCCCATTGCGGGAAAACCGAGATTGCCGTTGATCAGTAGATAGCTAAGCAACACCTGTACCAACGCACTAATAATGGAAACACCGAGGATGTAGTTCGTTTTCTTTTCAATTTTTAAAAGGCTAGTAAAAACAAACGTGACTAACGTAAGTAAAATATAGGGAGACATGATTGCAAGATACAATGTTGCGGTCCTTAGCAGCTCCCCACTAAATCCGTAAATAACCTGCAAAATGCCGCGTCCAAAAAGCAGGAAAATCAGGAAAAAGCTCACGCCGATCGCGACTACTAGAAAAAGAACCGACGACAGATAATCATTTAACTGCGTCTCTTCTCTTTGTCCGACTGCCTTTGCGCCATAAATATTAAAAGCAAGGCCAATCGCACCTAAAATACCCGCAAAAGCATAGAGAAACCCGTCGATCAGCGCGATCGCCGCCAGCGCTTCCGTGGATCTTCTTGAAATAATCGCTAATGAAACTTGCGCAATAATGATTTGAAACAAATTGGAAGCAATCAAAGGCAATGTAAAAGACTGTATTTTTTTGTTCAAAAAGCTCTCCTCTCTCATTCGTCATAACTGCGCAACACCCACTCGCTTATTGTGATTTTAGTCACAAGAAAAGCGATCGTTGGTCGCTATAAATACGCAACGACCCATCAGGCGTTTTGACGTTTCTCCCTCCATTTAACCATACAGCCTTCTCGGTGTATATTCCTTCATAATTAAAAAACAAAACATACCGACAATCTCCGCTTATTTCCTCTATTGGCGTCGACAAGCAATCGCTGATGAAGAGTAAAAAGGTTCAGAAGAACATGCTGCTCTTCTGAACCTTTTCCATGGGATGATAAAAAACGCGACAAACCTTTCAAAAATCCCGTTATTTCTTCACGATCAGCTGAACGGCTTGATCGATTTTCTGCTTTTGGGTTTCCGTGTCGCTGTCTGGATTTTCCAAACAATTTTTCAAATTTTCAGCGACAATGATCCCCATAATACGGTTAACACTGGAACTGACGGCGGACAATTGCGTGATGACATCGACGCATTCTTTCTCGTCTTCGATCATTTTTTGAATCCCCCGCAACTGCCCTTCGGTTCGTTTTAACCGATTCAAGATATCTTTGTTGCATGCGGTCATCGTTTGATTTCTCCTCTCCATGCTGACATGCCGCCGAGGACATTGGTCACTTGAAACCCTTGCTGGCTCAAAAATTCAGATGCCATTTGCGAACGAGCCCCTGAATGACAGATGACATAGTAGTTTTTATCCTTCTCTAAGTCGCTGATTTGTTCTGTCAGTTCGCTCAACGGTAGGTTTTGTGCTGTTTTGATGTGTCCTTGTGCAAACTCATCGACTTCTCTGACATCAAGGATCTCAAGTGGTTCACGTTTTTCTTTTTGGGCAAATTCCTCCATAGATATTGCTTTAATCATGAATAATCATCTCCGGCTTAATAGTATTATACAACGAAAAGGCACCATCGAGGTTTTGACAATTGATGCCCGCTTGTTTTAAGATGCGTTCGGCAATGTAGCTTCTCAATCCGCTATGACACGTAACGACATACGAGACGCTTGGATCCAATTCAGACAACCGATCCCTCAATTCATCTAACGGAATGTGGAGCGCCTGTTGAAAACGCCCATTATTGGCTAATTCCATCTCTGAACGAACATCCAACAACTGCTTACCGTTTTCTAAGGCATCCGTCAATTCGTGCCACTGAATATTCTCACTGATTCCTTCCGCCAGATTGATCGCTGCATAGCCAAGCATATTCACTGGATCTTTGGCTGAGCCAAAAGGCGGTGCATAGGTGAATTCCAGTTCAGGCAAGTCAAAGATCGTTAAGCCGCCTTTGATCGCTGTTGCCAATATATCGATTCGTTTATCGACCCCTTTGGCACCGATGCCTTGCGCACCGTAGATTTTTCCATTATTCGCATCAAAAATCAGTTTCAAATAAACATCCGTCGCATCAGGATAATACCCTGCATGGTCTTTGCCTGAAAGATGAACCACCTGGGGATTTAGCCCTGCCAGTTTGGCGCTGCGCTCACTCAACCCGGTGGACGCTGCGGCAAGATCAAATACGCGCACGATCGCAGTCCCAATACTGCCTTTGTTTTTACGAGCCAGTCCTCCCAACACATCAGCTACTTGCCGACCTTGGCGGTTGGCTGGTGACGCCAGGGAGATCAACGTGTCTTCGTTGGTGATTTGTTGTTTCACAACGATGGCATCACCCACCGCGTAAATATCTTTCTTGCTGGTTTGGTATTGCTCATCTACTAGGATACCCCCCCGGTGTCCCAGTTCAATACCAGCACGTTTCGCCAAATCCGTTTCTGGTTGGACACCTACCGAAAGAATCGTGACATCTGAGGCCAGGACCGTGCCATCTTCCAGAACGATTTCTTGCCCTGCTTTTTCAAAAGCGGTCGCTGACTGCGAGGTCAAAACTTTGACCCCTTGCTTGATCAATTCATTTTTGATATACGCAGCCATTTCTTCGTCCAAAGGTGGCAATACGTGGGGTGCTTTTTCTACGATCGTTACTTCGAGGCCTTTTCTATGTAAATTTTCAGCGACTTCTAACCCAATAAACCCAGCGCCAATGATCGTCGCTTTTTGAGGCTTTTTGTCTTCAAGATGCGCCATGATTTGGTCTAAGTCAGGAACATTGCGCAAAGAAAAGGCGTTGGTTGCTTCTTCTAGCCCTTTGATCGCTGGTACTAGCGGTTTTGCCCCCGGCGATAAAATCAACGCATCATAAGATTCCGTGAAGACGTGTTCGCCATGTTTGACCGTCACCGTTTTCTCCTCTGGCTGTATCGCCAGTACTTCATGAAAAGGTCGCACATCTAAGTTGAACCGTTTTTTTAGTGCTTCAGGTGTTTGGACCAATAGGGCGTCCCGCTCTTTGATCTCACCAGAAATGGCATACGGCAGCCCACAATTCGCAAAAGAGACAAAAGGACCTTTTTCAAAAACAATGATCTCCGCTGCTTCTTTAAGCCGACGTAAGCGCGTGGCTGCCGACATTCCCCCTGCTACCCCACCGACAATAACTATTTTTTCCATCATTACTTTCCTCCTTTGGTTGTTCCGCGCCATTGATTCATGCCGCCACGAACGTTGACCACATCAAAACCTTTTTTACTTAGGATTTTGGCTGCTTGTTTGCTTCGCATCCCCGATTGGCAAATGACTGCCAGTTTCTTGTCGCCTTTTTGAGTAAATCCAGCAACCTTATTTAACGGTACATTTTTCGCATAGGCAATGTGCCCGTTGCGGTACTCCGCCGGTGTGCGTACATCCAGAACCGTCCATTCTTTGGCTCCTTCTTTTTGTAAATCTGCTGTTGACATACTTGGTATGCGCTTAAATAGTGAAAACATTTCTTGCTCCTTTCGTATACCCCTTGGGGTATATTAAACAAGATGTTTTGCGATTTGTCAACTAAGTGATTTTCTTTAAGAAAAGAAACTTGCTGTTGCGCTGCTCCCCGCTCGATACTCTCGACAGCTGTTAGACATCTACCAATCAAGTAGCGAAAGACCCGTATCACACATTTCCCTCCCCTCGATCACAATGCTATAATAAAAGAAAAGATACATTGTAAAAATAACAAGTATCAAATCGTTTACTTAGCAGCTGATCGCTTTGATTATTAAAGATGATTGGCTCCCGCCCTAACCAAGAGCGGACAAAAAAGCGACGCAAGCACCACTTTCCCTTGATTTATCAAGCAGCAAGCCCTGCTTTCTTGGAATCAACGTGCGTTTAAACTATGCTTAAGTCACATCAGCGAAAGGAAGAAAAGATGGAATTTGGCGAAAAAATCAAAGAAGTACGTACGAGAAATAACTTGACCCAAGAACAATTTGCCACTCAACTACACGTGACAAGACAAGCCGTTTCGAACTGGGAAAACAATCGTAATCTACCAGATTTAGAAATGCTGATTGCCATCGCCACGATTTTTGAACTCTCGCTTGATGAATTGATTTTAGGAGGAACTCAAGTGAACAAGATCACTGAAAAACTAATCAAAGACGGCAGCGAGACCCGACGCGCCAAACTCAATTTGATCACGACCTTGATCGGAACATTTTTACTACTATTCGGCTTTGCCTGCTTCTTCATCAAAGCAAGCGCCGTAGAATACATCGATCAATCCGGCATTTTACATGAAAATTTCTACCTGATTCCTGTAGGATTTTTGTTCCTATTGGCTAGTTTCGTAGTATTTGCAGGAACCGGGCTCAATTATTTTCGAGCTGTTAGGAGAAAATAAATAAGAAGACGGCATAAAGCGACCCTCGAAAAGCAGATCAAAATCTGACTTTGGCGGGTCGCTCCATTTAAATTGCCATGCTAAATTGTTTGATTCCAGTAAATACTGTACCGATACTTTATCTCCTTACAAAATCCCCTCTATTCTTCTTTCATTTCACAAATCAATCCCACTACTTATTCCTTAAAATGTTTAAACTATTCACGACCATTCGTCAAGCAATTATGCTTAAAATAGTATAAAAAACCAAACCAATCCTTTTTTTTGACACAAAAAATGTCAGATGATAGCCTTGAAATAGAAGGTTATCACTAACGATGACCTTCTTGCTTTTGGAATAAATAATAAAAAGGAGTGTATGAAATGAAACATCTAAAAGCGTTGGTTGTCAAAGCACTAATGATTTGGGCGATTTTGTGGATTGTGTTGTCAGGGATTTACGATGTCAGTTTTATGGACTCGACGACCGTCGGTGTGATCATTGTGGTGATGATCTATGTGCTAGGCGACTTGGTCATTTTGCGGAAGATCGGTAACATTGCGGCAACGATCGCAGATGCCGGCGCAGCAGCCCTTATCCTATGGCTGTATCTGACTTATATGGACTATACAAATGATATTTGGATGCTAGTATTGATCCCAGCAGTATTGATCGGTGTGGCAGAATGGTTCTTCCACATCTGGTTGTTAAAAGCAGATATCGTGCCAGATGAACGAAAAATGAAATAATTTTGTTGATTGCTAGAATCGAACGCAGACTCTTGTTCTGTGTTCGATTTTTTTTGTTTACAAGATCGGCTATTGAAAAGCGACGCATCTTCTTGTTCCATATGCTTTCTATAATCACGGACGCTTGCCAAGATTTCTGGTTAGCTAAAGCAATCGCCAAATTTGAATAAATCCCATCTTTCCATTACTATAAACGAAATCCGATCGTTTTTTGCACGGTTATATTATCAAGGAGGTTTGTATGGCAATTCATGTGATGTGGTTTAGAAAGGATCTACGCTTAGAGGACAACACGGCACTGACTGAGGCGCTTGCGTCTCTTCAAGAAAACGACCATTTGTTGTGTGTATTTCATCTCAATGACAAGCAGTTTCTCCCCGAGGCGCCAAGTCATGATTACTTTTTTAGCGCAGTTGCTCACTTTATCGAGGCTGCCAAAAAACAAAATCTGACGATCCACCTATTGACAGGGACTTTGACAGAAGCCTTTGATCAGTTGTTCGCTTGCTATCCAGAATGGAGCCAGCTTTACTTCAACTTTGATAACCGTGGATTTGGTCGTAAACGTGATCTCTACATAAAAGAATTGGTCGAGAAAAAAGGCATCACTGTCCATTCTTTTGAAGACCATCATCTGCATCAACCAACAGAAGTCACCAAAGAGGATGGGACGTACTACAAAAAATTTACCCCCTACTATAAGAAATGGATTCAATTGCCCAAACCGGTGTATCAAAAGCAGGCCCTCGATTTTGAAAAAGCCGTTCATTTTGATGATGCCCCTCACTTCAAAGCAGGGACAGCGCTGCTTGCTAAGCTGCTAGAAAATAGAAAGACCGATTTTTCAACGATCGTTGGGGAAGACTATGCGCATAAGCAATTGCAAGCATTTGTGCAAAAGCGTTTGGCCACCTATGAAAAAGACCGTGATATCCCTTCGATCAAAGGAACCAGCCGCCTGTCCCCTTTCTTGTCTTTTGGACAAATCTCCATTCGGAAGGTTTGGGCCGCTTGCCAAGGAATGCCATCAAGCACTGGCAAAGCGACCTTTTTAAAAGAACTGGCTTGGCGAGATTTTTATCATATGATCTACTTCAGCCATCCTGAACAAAAAAACTATGAACTCATTGAGAAATATCGAAACATGGATTGGCGAAAGGATGAAGAGGTGCTAACCAAATGGCAAGCAGGGCAAACCGGCTATCCGATCATTGATGCCGCGATGCGGCAGCTGAATCAGACCGGTTGGATGCATAACCGTCTACGGATGATCGTCGCTTCCTTTCTAACCAAAGATTTACTGATCGATTGGCGGCAAGGAGAAGCCTATTTTGCTCGACAATTGATCGACTACGACGCTGCCAGCAATATCGGCGGCTGGCAGTGGGCAGCTTCGACTGGCACCGATGCGGTTCCTTACTTTCGAATTTTCAACCCCATTACACAAGGGAAAAAATTCGACAAGGATGGGACGTTTATCAAACAATTTGTCCCCGAACTCGCCCAGTTGCCGCTAAAATTCATCCATGAACCTTACTTGATGACTGACGAAGAACAAGCCGACCTAAAGGTAGTTTTAGGCACCGACTATCCGTTGCCTATAGTCGACCACAACGAAGCCAGAAAAAGAGCCCTCGATTTGTATAGTAAAATCGAACCATAAAAAGCTGCCATGGACTGCTCACAAGCATTTTCGGTAGAAAAAACCAGCAAAGACGGTCTCTTACGGAGCGCCTTTGCTGGTTTTTTATGAAACTGGTGCGCCCTCTTTCGCCTTTCTATAGTGAAAAAACAAACGGCACGTCTCATCAAGCTGTCTGCTGCTGGGCATACATAAAAGAAGCATTTTCCATGCTGTGTTTTTTAATTAAGATCTTGTCGTCTACTTCCCCTCTTATTTCTAGTCGCTCTAAGCACCAATCCCCTGAGGATTTATAGATCGAACTCTTTACTAGCGGCGTTCCCTGCTTTTTCACGACTGGATAGCAACGTTTCTCCTTGCAAAACTGTTCGTCTGATGAAAGGTCATCTATAGAACCATTCTGTTATAATAGCTCCATATTTGAGGATAAGGATGGTTTATATGAAAAAAATAATCGGATTCATCTTAGTCGTACTTTTAGGATTCGTTGGATACAAAGGATATGAATATTATCAATCCACCTACTCAGGACAAACAGCTTACGCGTATGTCCCCTCTGAGATTCCGCCTAAAGTCCAACACGAAAGTAAGAGCGGCATCGGTGACCAGTCTCCTTGGTATTCTTACGATTACACATTAAACTTTGTAAAAGAAGATGGCAGCACCCAAACCCTTGAGGTTTCACTATCAGAAGATAACGCAAAACCCTTAACACCAAATTCTTATGTAAAAGCGGTGATCAGTGAAAAGCGTACAATAAAAGGCCCGAATGGCGTTGAAAAAGACGCAATTCCCAAAAAGGTTCTAGAGAAATTAGAAAATCAAAACTAATGAAATCTTTGTTAATAAGGACTAATGAGTTTTACAATATCAAATCTGGGTCAGAATAAACCACATTCTGGCTCAGATTTTTTGTTAGTGATTTTCATCTTTTTTGAGTCTACTGGACATGGATGGCACTTCTCTAGCTGGTGCAAATCCACTCGCAGATAGTTACTGGCAAGTGCAGCGAACCACAAGCCGAATATAGTAAGGAGAAGGAACAGGAAGTGGTGCCGCACAACTTTGAGTCTACGATCAGAAACTCAATCAAACGAAATAGCGGATAAGGTTGCTGAACCAACCAAAGTCCCAAAGGGAAACGTAAAACAAAAATAGCAAATCTTTTGAGAACCGCTATTGATCGAATGCATTTTCTATCTCTTTGTACAATTTTTCAACATTAAGCATCCCGTAATCTTTTTTTGAAATAGCTATGACTGGTGTTGTAGGAAAATTCTGTTCAATTTCGTTTTTCGCATATCCGAAAGTTGGAGTCAGCAAAATAAGATCGGCTTCACCGCCATATTGATTTACCTGATTCGAATTATAAATCTCAATGAGAACTTTCTGTCCTCTTTTCTGCATAAGCATCTCCAGTTTCCTACTTAAAGCTTGCGTTTGTAAAAGTCCTTGGTCTGCAATGAAGCTAAAAACGATATCAAAAATGATAACTTTTTTCAACTTCATTTCTTCTACTGAATCTTTTGGTTTAATTAAATCTCCTGTTTTTTCCATTTGCTGATATCCTTTCTTTTTAGAAAAAAGAGTCTCAAAAAAAGTAGGTCTTTTCCTTCCTAAAATCTCGTCAACAGAAACATTGAAGTAGTTACTCAAAGATATAAGCGTCTGAATGTCTGGATTACTCTCGTTTCTTTCCCACTTAGATACAGCTTGTGGCGTAACGTTCAACATTTTTGCTAGGCTTTTTTGGGTCATCTTTTTAGATTGTCTTAATTCTTTGATATTTTTTCCTAAATCTAACATTAATATAACTCCCTTCAGATTAATTTTTCAATGAACGGATCGTTGAATAGAGGGAATGGGGACTAAACTATTGGTTGAGTTCTATCTCAGGGCTTGTTTAAACGCTTTCATTAGTTACTAAAAAAATTATCGTTCAGAATTTCTGTTAAGCTTTTTTGAGTCATCTTTTTAGATTGCCTTAATTCTTTAACTTTTTCTTCTCTCTACCATTAAGACAACTTCCTTGAGATTAACTTTTCAATGAACGGAGTGCGGAATAGAGGAAATCAGAACTAAACTATTAGTTGAATTCTATTTTATCATACTTCTGTTTTTGGAAAAATATAGCTAGTCGGTTTGTCGATATTGATAGAGCCAATTAACGATGCCAGACCCACATCTCTATGGGGATCTTTTTTTACCTCCTTCCAAAATCAGCATTTTGAATCCCTTCTATTATTTTCACGCTTGATGTCTTCTGCTCTGTTGCGATACGTTATACAAGGATACTGGGCACATTTATCTAGCAGAAAGCTGCTTGACTGATCCCTATTCTTATTTCGTCATCAATGATAAGAGCAATTCAAGCTCCTTTTCCTTCTCATCCTTTGCAGATAATTGAAAAAGCAGCGAATCACCTATCTGTTGACTCACTGCTTTTTAACTAACAAGTAATGGCTCACACCACAAAAGAATGGTACTTAGAGTAAGCAATTTGATCGACGATCGCAGAAACCTGATTGACATCTAAATCGGCACCGATGGCAGTCACTTGATAAAATTGACCATAATTGTTGCCAAGTTGAGGGACACGGGCGTTTGAAATCAGCAAATCGTATTCTTCCTCATTGTTATAAGGAGAAATAGTCACATTTTGTTTCCCTTTTAGTTCATTTTTTAACAAGTAAATGGAAGCATCTGCCAAAAGACTGGAGCCCATATTTAAGACCCCGATCCGTACTCGATATTCCTCTTTCGGTGATAACAGATAGATTAAAAAGACCAGACGTTTCTTGAGGTAGTTGAGTTTCGTGGGCGTAAACAAGTTAGTTGGTGCAATAATGTGTTGCAGGATGTCTGTAATCACTTGATCTCGCAAGGAATTGTGAAATAGCTTGTGGTAATAATTCAAGGTGACTCGGTCAATGGAGTAATTTACCCCATGAAAGTAATAGACTTGTGCGATCAAGGAGAAGACACTGGCTTTAATATCGATCGTCGTATGGGAGGCTTCAAGACAATAAATGGACTGGATCGCTGCCATGACTTCATCGGTGATCTCAAAGACAGGATTTTTATTGGTATACAACCCTAAGCGAAGCTCCTCGTAAGGAATTCCTCCTACCGTAACGAGAAAAAGACAGATAAAGAAGGGGACGATCTTGGCTTCGTCTACTGAACAGATGCTTTTTTTCGACACATAGGCCTGTCGAATAAAGCGACAAATCGGCATTTCTTGGCAGCGATTGATTTTGATTTGTTCCTCTGGACTTAAGCTTCCCACGGTTGTGTGAGGCGTGACTTTTTTCATGATCACAAATAGCCAGATCTTCAACTGCTTTTGTTGCGCAATCGAGAGGGTTATTTTTTTCGCTAGCTCCGCCACCAGCTCATCGATCAAAACAGAGTCGATCGCTGTTTCCCCCATTTTTAAAAAATTATAGTAAAAATAAATGCGTTGCGTCATCGTTCCCGCTAGCTTTTTGTTCTTTATCTTTAATTCAAAATGCTGCAGCAGCTGATTGCACTCTGCAATCACACGATTCAGTGTCCCCACGCTTATTTTTAATTCATCGGCTAATACGAAAGCATCATAGCCTGCATGTTGAAACAAATAATGGATGATTTGATATTTTACAGATTTTTTCAATAACGTGTCGGTCAAATCATCCAATGAGACGCTGTCGTTTACTTGCAGATCAAGGGTATAACGGTTGATTGCAAAAGAGACCTTCTCATTTTTTAGTTGTTGCTGAAGATTTTCTGATAGTTTCGTCAAGGTTGGCATCGTAATCTCTAATTCCCGACACGCATCACTTTTTTTGATATGACCCGTCGATAAATACAAGAATTTGAGCAAGATATACTCCAATTTCAAGTCTTTATCCAGTAAGTCTTCTTTATACATGACTGTTTTTCCTCCTGTGTAAATCCTTATTCTTTTCGAATAGTTACAACCAATTTACAGAAAAAGATAGCAGTACATTTCCTATGAAACAAACAAATGTAGTAAAAACAGGCCCTTTCTACACATACTTTTCCTTCACTTACTCCCCAAATAAACCAAAACGAACGAACAAAAATGCGCCCTGCCAGACGAACTTTCCTCAGAGTTTCCTCGCGACAATGTTCTCGGATTTTCTTTTTGTTTATGTAAAACGTTCTTCTCTAAAAAAATATATTTAGACCATAATAATTAATACTATCACAAGCTAGAAATGTCAATAAATGAAATTATCAAGCGCCATTTTTTTACTTTCTCTTAAAAAATAATACTATCAAGTGCTTACCCGTTCTTATAAACAAAAAAATCAAAGGCAGTCGATGCAACCGCCTTTGATTTTTCTATAAACCATTGTTCATTCAGTCTTGCAAAAAACGTTTCATAAAGGGTCTTTTTATTCATTGAAAAAAGCAATGAACGGGTTTCTAACGATACCGTTTCTTAATGTGAAAAGCCATAGGTTTGGTCGGATGAAACATGACGGATTGGTCGCTTGTTCAAGCGCTCGATTCCTTCTTTCATGTCTTGCACCAGATCCATTGCCATTTGCATACTTAAATCTGCTCGGCAGACAAAGCGTTGGATATTGATATGTGATAGATTATCAGGTAATGGATAGGTAGGGACTTGCCAGCCTTTCATGGCAAATTCATCCGTCAAATCATACAAATTCCAAGAAATGTCGGCATTTTCTTTTAATTTGTAGCAGACGATCGGCAACCGTGACCCATCATTATAAATATCGAAGTAGCCCATGTTTTCGATCTCTTTTGCTAAATATTGGGCAACATCACTGGTCTTTTTGTGGATCAAGCGGTAGCCTTCAAACCCATTGCGGATAAAGGTGTAATATTGTCCGATGATTTGGCTGGCACTTCTTGAAAAGTTGATGGCCATCGTTGGCATTTCACCGCCAAGATAACTTACTTTGAAGACCAATTCTTCTGGAAGGAAATCTTTTTCTTTCCAAAGCACCCAACCGATACCAGGATAGACTAACCCATATTTATGTCCAGACGTACTGATGGAACGAACATTTTTCAAACGGAAATCCCATTCAAGTTCTGGTTCCATAAATGGCGTGTACAATCCACCACTAGCCGCATCCACGTGGATGTAGACTTTGTAGTCGGTGTGTTTGTTGTATTCCTCTAATTTCTTGTCTAGTACTTTGATGTCATCGTATCGTCCAGTGTAAGTGATCCCTAAGATACCGACGACCCCGATCGTATATTCATCTAAATAGTCTGTGACCTTTTCAACATTGATGCTGCCATGTTCTTCATCGATAGGGATCGTCCGCATTTCAATGTCCCAGTAAACACAGAATTTTTCCCAAACGACTTGATAGGCAGAAGAAATCACTAAGTTTGGTTTTTGTTTATTGATATCTAAGCCAAGTTTTTTTGCCCGATTGCGCCAAGCAAATTTTAAGGCCAATCCACCTAGCATACACGCTTCACTTGATCCTACCGTTGATGTACCGATAAAATCGGACGCTTCTGGTGCATGCCATAAATCAGCGATCATGTTGACACAGCGGTTTTCAATTTCTGCTGTCCGTGGGTACTCGGTTTTATCGATGGCGTTTTTATCAAGGGTTTCACTCATGATTTTGACTGCTTCTGGTTCCATGTAGGTTTGACAAAACGTCGCCAAATTTTGTCTTGAGACCCCTTCATCGATCAATTGATCTTTGACTAATTCATAGGCATCCCGCGGTACCAAGGACTCTTTTGGCAATTTGTACATAGGGATCGCCCGATCCATTGCCTCATTCCCATAGATAGGTTCCAAATATTGGGCTTCTTTTCGATTTTTTTTACTAAATAACATGCAGCTCTCCTCCTCATAGGTTGTGCTTTTTATTTTTTATCGCTTGCTTTTTCACCTACGTATTTATAGATGACAAACGGTATCACGACAATTATCAGCCAGCTGATGATCAAGATGGCTAAATAGGTTCCGCCTTTTCCCGATCCGATATCGCTCGGTGGAAAGAAGGAAATAAAGAAAGAAAAAATAGAAACAAGCAAACCAACCATCGCAACACCAATTTTCACATTTTTCCCCCCAGGAATATGATACGTTCTTGTTAAGTCGTCTTTTTCTTTGACTAACTTAATATACGAAAGAAACAAGAGGACATAAGCAACCAGATAGATGCAGACCGTCAAAGCCATCGCAACGAAGAAGGATAGATTGGCGCCCCCGCCGCCTAATGTCAAGACAACCGCCCAAATAGAAACAATGATGCCTTGCACCAAAACGATATTGATTGGAACATTGTGTTGATTGACTTTGGCCATTTGTTTTGGCAGCAAGCCATTTTCAGCTGCTTCAAGCATCGCCGTTGATGGGCCGACTACCCAAGCGGCAATTTCTGCAATGACACCTAAACAGATGACCACGGCAATCAAACGAACCAGCCATTCCCCGCCGCCAAAATGATGGATCAAATAAGAATAAGCTTGGATCACACCAGTATCAAGAGACAATTGATTTTGGGGAATCGTGGCAGCCACCGTTGCCCCACCTAACGTATCCAAAAGAATAGTCGCTACGACTAAAATCAAAATGGCTTTCGGGTAATTCTTTCCAGGATTGTCCATGTCTTTTACGTGACTGGCAGAAGATTCAACCCCTGCATAGGCCAAAATAAAGGAAACAAAAACGACCAGCGTATTGATTTTTGTAAAATCAGGAATCCATGCGCCTGAGCCAAAGGAAACTTTGATGGGATTTCCTTGAGCAATGTAGACAATTCCTAGGATAAAAAGTATGATCCCAGTTGCGACGATCCCCACAAAGAACCCTACTTTGGCAATCTTCGCGGTATTTTTTGTTCCGCCAAATTGCGAGATCGTAATCAACCAAAAGATCACTAAAGTGGCAATCAGCTTCAGCCAAACATTGGTATTAAGAGCCGGCCAATTTAGGGCATAGGAAAGCGCCCCGACAATAAAGTAAATCATCGTAATAAAGCCTACCGTGATTTGGAACCATTGGAAGAAAATGGCAGCAAAGCCCCATTTTCTCCCTAATGTTTTTGAGACCCAGGTATAGAGTCCCCCTTTTTCCCATCCTTTTACAGTAGCCATCTCCGCAGAGCAAAGGGCTACAGGGATAAACCAGAGGAAACCGCCGACGAGTAAATAAAAAACTAGATTCATCTTCGATGTCGCAAAGGTTGGATACTCATATACCGTCATCACCATTGAAGCAGTTATCGCAAAAAAACTCAACAATGATAGTTTTTTCTTGCTAGTATCCATTTTTTTCAACCTCCTATCGTTAGATACTATTTTTCAGCAGCGGAAGAAAGATCAATATGGTACGTATGTGTCAGATCGCCATCTGCTTTAAATTCGATTTCGATTGCTTTGATCGCTGGCAAACTTTGTTCTTGTGCTACTTTAAAGTGAATAAAGCCATCTTTGTGTTTGTCATGGGTCAAAATTTCATCATCTAAATAGTCCACAAATACTTCCGCTTCAATTTTCTTGCCATCATTCAACACCAAATAGGCTTTGTCAGGTTTGATTTTTTTGTCTTTCGAATCTTCATTAAACAATTGATATTTCAGTGAAAGCAATGTTTTGTATTCTTTGTCTTTGTGTTTGAACGCTTCTACATTCACAATTTTTACATGGTTCACTAAAAAGCGAATGTGATCCCAACCAGCATTTTCATAATTCGTTTCATACCAAACAACATCTTTGACTTTCGGATCGATTCCCTTGGTTACGATTTCTTCAAAATACCCGTCATCACTCAATTTTTCACTTCCCACGATCACCTCATCTGAAGAATCACTGATCAACGTTTCGGTTCCTGACCCAGAGACCACTTCCCCTGACTCTTCCACTGTTGAGCACGCACCTAGAGTGAACAAAACGCCTACACCTAAAACGAAACCTGCAACTAATGATGTTTTTTTCATTGTAAATCCTGTCCTTTCTTTTATTATTTTTATTCCATCTCAGGTATACCATTTATCTAAAAAAAGCGAATATCTAATTTTTTATTTTAAAAACAAAAAAACGCGAAAAATACTTCGCGTTTCGGTGCTATCATGAAGTGCAGATAAGAACAATGACCATTGAAAAGAAAGGACTGAGTTTTTTGAGAGCGCTTGTGGTCGTCATAACCGCCTTTTTGTTGGGTATCTGCCCACTTTCAGCTGCCTTTTTTCTGGAAAGTACGGACGGACATACTTCTAGCGCAACGATTTCTGGGATAAAAGTTGCCAAAAATGAGTGGTTTCCTTCTGGGTCACCAAGGTTTGTTGGAACGCTGATGCTTCCTGATGCAAAAGACAACGTGCTGACAGCTGACGGGCATTTTCTGAGAAAGCCTTCCAAGCTTGCGACGAATAGGCGAGGAGCAATAGCAGCTTGTAGGGTTCAAAAAACACCAAAAACCGCACGGGGCAGCCAACTTACTCAGCGTTGCAGCTCTTCAGCCCTTACGACTTTGCGGTTAGAAAAAGCGTGTCAGGCACGGGCAATCAACCGTCCTTAGTTCTCATCCGAGTATCTGGTGTCGTACACGACGCCTTCATCCACAGGGTTTTCGCAGTGATGGCACATAGGTAAGTCAAAAACAAATGATCCTCAAACGTTTATCCTCACGTGTATCCTAGACAAATCTACTTCCCCATCCTGAACACAAAAAATAGCCACTACCTACTTTCCACTTACTTGTGCCATCCTCTGCTTGATAAAACGATCAACATTTTTTGATTAAAAACAAAAAATTGCCTATTCTGTTTTGATCATTTTTTAGTGATCGATCATTGCTTAGCAAGCTAAGCCCCCCAAATCCCAAGCAACCCCCGAAACTATTTTTCGGGGGTTGCTTGGGGTGAGCTTTTTATTCAAATTGGAAAGTTTTTTGGAGGCATTGCAAATGAAGCTGACTTGATTAAGTAGCAGCCTTTCACATTGCCAGCGTAATCTAAATGATGACGACCTATAAAATGATGAATGATAGACAGTCGTATATAACGACTGCTGAAAATAAAAAGCTTGTGACACTTATCTTGTTTCTAAAATCGTCTTCAATCAACCTAATTTTAGAGCTTCTAGGCATACAGCCAAGCAATCCTCAAAAATAAAGAATGAAAAAAACAGCTACTTTTTATCAACTTTCTTCATATAAAGAATTGGATAAAGGTTTCCTTGTTCGTCCAACTCGCTTCTTTTGTATACCTCAAATCCCATATGTTCATAAAATCCTTTCGCTAGAGGATTCTGTTCATTTACTCCCAGTTCATTTACAGCATAGTTTTCCATCCCATATGCCAAGAGTTTCTTTCCTAGGCCCTTGCCTCTTTGTTCATTTGCTATAAACAGCATTTCAAGATTTCGATCCGAGATCCCCATGAAGCCAGCTGGCTCTCCTTGCTCACTTTCTACGACAATCAAATGTGGCACATGATGCAATGCCTCTGGAATGTATTGCTTAATGGCTTGGATTTCGGCCTCTGACAAAAAGGTGTGCGTCGCCTTAACAGAACTCTCCCAAACTTCAATTAATTGTTGCTCTAACTTTTGATTCATATTATTTACTTCTTTTATATTCATGGATAGTCACACTCTCATCAGCTTTTTTTCGTTTTTCATAACAAGAACCGATTGTTTCCTTAATCCAAGTTAAGAATTTTCATCATCATCATAACATGAGATGGATTTATTTAAAATCTATAGAAAAAAATGCCTCTCTCATATAGATAACGAAACAATAATTTCTAAGAGAGTATGACTTGCTTTGAAAAACACTAAGAAAGGAGCTTTCAATACTGATGATTTCTCAAATCATTCTGTTGAAATAAAAGTGTTGGAAGCTTTTTCTTCCTATATAGTCGTCCTGACGAACAAAATATATTCTTTTAAATAAATAATTTTAAACCACTTGCCCTAGAGTCCACTTTAGGGTTTATGATTACTTATAGAAAAAGATAAGGAGAACCAACGATGAATATAAAAAAAGCAGCGGAAATGTTTGATTTGAGCGTAGACACATTGCGCTATTATGAACGAGTCGGTGTGATTCCACCTGTTCAACGCAATGAGAGTGGCTATCGGGTGTACACAACGAATGATCTAAACTGGATCTATTTAGCAAAACATTTACGAAATGCAGGATTGTCCATCGAATCACTAATTGAATTTGCCCAATTGGCACAAGTACGTGAAAGTCAAAATGTCGAAAAAGCTCAAAAACAGATTTTATCCGATCAACTCGAAGAATTAGAGAAAAAGTTAGCAGAAATGCAGGAAGTACGAGACCTGCTTATTTATAAGATAGAAACGTATGATGAGCATATCGCAAAATTCAAAGCAGGAAATATGACCCCTGATAAAGTGGAAAAATTATGGGAACGAAAAAAGTAACATCTTTTACTTGCTATAGACCTAACTCCAAGGTTTAGGATAGAACATGTAATGTAAATTAGAGGAGGAAACACTATGCAAACAATCACACTCAATAATGGTGTCACCATGCCGCAACTAGGATTTGGCGTTTATCAAATTCCTTTGGAAGAAACAGCCGAAGCTGTTTACCAAGCAATCAAAGCTGGGTATCGCTTGATCGACACTGCTTCTATTTATGGAAATGAAAAAGAAACCGGCGAGGGAATCAAGCGTGCCATCAGTGATGGTCTAGTCACTCGAGAAGAACTTTTTGTTACCTCTAAATTATTTATTCTACAAGCTTCCGAAGATAAAGCTAAGGAAACGATTGAACATTCGCTTGAAACAATGGGATTAACTTACCTTGATCTCTACCTTATTCACCAACCATATGGAGATGTTTATGGTGCTTGGCGCTCAATGGTTGCTGCTCAAAAAACAGGGAAATTACGTGCAATTGGCGTTTCAAATTTCAAATCAGCTAAGATGATCGAGTTTGTCGGCTTGAATGAGGTGAAACCTCAAATCAATCAAATCGAAGTGAACCCTTGGAATCAACGAGTGGAAGATCAGGAATGGCATGAAAAATATGACGTCCAAGTTGAAGCTTGGGCACCTTTTGCAGAAGGACGTCATGACCTATTTACCAATCCGACATTAGCAGAAATTGGCAAGCAATATGGCAAAACGGTTGGCCAAGTTGTGCTTCGCTGGTTGATGCAAAGAGGGATCGTCGCTTTAGCAAAAACAGTTCGTCCAGAACGGATGGCTGAAAACATTGCTATTTTTGACTTTGAGCTTTCCCAGGAAGACATTGAAAAAATAGCCGCTTTAGATAAAAAAGAGTCCGCATTCTTTGACCACGATGCACCGCAACAAGTGGAATGGTTTATGAACCGGATGTTAGATACTGAAAACTAATAGGTTTTTTATTGAAGGAAACCAATACAAGTCCGCTTCCGTTTCGAAAGGAAGCGGACTTGTATTGGTTCTAACTGAGTTGTATCTTGTCTCTTTTCATGGTAATTCTTACAAATTTTTTGGAAATTCTGCCTTGATCAAGTAACTGAAGAATCCATCGATTAAACTCATTTCTCTGGAGCACTGTGCTTGTAGCTAAACAACGGATAGCGTTCTGTTACGCTCGCTCTTAAAATCTCTATTGTACGATTTCTATTTACTACTCCCTATTTATCAAAGACAATGATCTTTTTGCCAGTATTTCCGCCTGCTTGGAAATCAAGGTGAGCTTGCTTGATTGCTTCTAATTCAAAGGGATATGTCTTGTCTACAAGGACATCAAGTTTTCTTTGCGCATAAAGATCAATGACTTTTTTCAGCTCTTCAACAGTCATGAATCCCATAGAATACATACCAGTAATTCCTCTACGCTCCGTTTCAACAGGATCGATTGGCGCATTAACAGAAGTGACGCGTCCACCTTTTTTGATTACTTGATAACTGTTCTCCAATATTTTAGGACCAGTTAAATTAACCACTAAATCGGCATTAGAAACCAATTTTGTGAAATCTTCTGTTTGATAATCGATCGTTTCATCTGCCCCTAACTCCTTCATATAGTCAGCTTGTTCAGCGCTGCCTGTTGCTATGACATACGCTCCGGCATGTTTTGCCAGCTGAACAGCTTTAGACCCGACACCGCCAGCACCGCCATGAATCAGTACTTTTTGTCCATCTTTTGCTTGACCATCACGAATGGTTGCACCGTAGGCTGTGGCCACACCAAGGAAAAATCCACCTAACGGCACCAAGTCCAGCTCCTTCGGTACAGCAGCAACAACTGCTGACTCGTCTAACAAAATGTATTCAGAATATGTACTCATAAACGCCATCCCAACCACATGATCACCTACTGAAAAGCGGGTCACATCATCTCCGACAGCTGTTACGATACCAGAAAAGTCTTGTCCCAAAGAGTGTGGAAGCACAGGTTTCAATTCTTTTGGCATCGTTGGAAATGGTCCATTCGCACGAATAACAATATCAGGATCATTCACGCCGATCGCTGCGGTTTTGATCACAATTTGTTTAGCAGCTGGCTCAGGGATAGCAGTTTCAACCATTTGCATAACATCTACAGAGCCATATTGATTCAGTATCATTTTTTTCATAAAAAAACCTTCTTTCTTAAGATGATTTCATTATGACCTGTTACCTCAATAATAAAAAGTACCATATTTTTTGATAGGAACTATCGTTTTCAATAGATTTGTGTAATCATACGGATTTCAGGTACAAAAAAAATCCTTGAACGCTTCAAGGATTGACTACTTTTTCGTTTTCTGACTCATAGGTAGAAGCAAATGTTTCTAAGGCATCCAAAACTGGCATGAATTTATGCCCCATTTCGGTCAGTGAGTATTCAACTTTTGGCGGCACTTGCGGATAGACTTCACGATGAATGAGGCCATAGCTTTCAAGCATGCGCAATTCCTTTGTCAAATTTGCTTGGGTCACCATGGGCATTTTACGACTAAGCGCACCGAAACGAAGCGTTTTGTGCCGTAAAAAGGACAAGATGACCATGGACCACTTGCCGCGTACGACCTTCTGGACGCTAGCCACTGGGCATTCTACAAATAATTCAGTTTCTTCTGTTTGCTGCATCACTACTTCCTCCTATTCGCTCACTTTTGCTGCGGTCTTTCATATCAGCAATACTACCGAAATGATGACGACATACGAAACCATGAAGTATAGACATCAGTATATAACGACTGCAAAAAATAGCAAGCCCGTAACGCTTATCTGAACTCTCAAATCGGCTTCAATCAACCTAATTTTAGAGCTTCTAAGCGTACAGCCAAGCTATCCTCAATTCCTTTACGCTTATAAACAGCCACTGCACAGTAATTTTTAGATCAAGATGGCTGCTGCCATCACAACGAAAGAAGAGACGACATGCGCAATAATCGGTTCTCCACTATTATCTCTGCATCAAAGGCTACCCCTTTATTTCAATTAAATGATAGAAAGAGTGATCAAGGCAATCCCAAAAGTGATGCCATCTAGAACAAACCATTCTTTTTTACCTTGAGACGCCTTGGTAGCAATCAAACAACTTACTCCATAAAGAATCAATAGAATTCCTATGTTTATGGGAAAAGTTAACCAAGCTGTCAGGGCATTAACAAATAAGAGAAGCATCAATGGTAAAATATAAAATAATGCATACCACTTTTTTAAATAGTGCGGCAGCTTCTGGTAATTTGAATACATCTATTTATCCTCACAATTCATTTCATATTGGTCATTTATTTCTGTTATGAGCAGTAAGTACTTTCGTTATAAAATGAGACAAAACAAAGCTTAGGATGATAATCCCAAAAGTAATAGCAAAAGATAAAATCGTATTCTCCAGTAAATTAGCAAATAAGGGCAGCTTAATATACAAATAACATCCAATTGCCGCAATAATACTACCTGCTAAATAGAAACAAAGCAGTTCAGCGACTGTTTTTGAAGAATGAACGTTTCGATCAACTGATGAAAAGTCGCCATTTTGAAAAGGTATTGGTGATCCAGTTTGTGAAGGATCAGATTTTGTATTCATTACGTTAAAGGAATTACTAGATAGATTGCTAATTGAATGTTGTTTTCGATTCTTTTCGTGATTGTTCATAGCTATTCAGACCTGCTTCCTTAAAAAAATTCATTATTTTCAATTCCTTCAAAATAATCTCAATACCATGATTTCATGCATTGTGCTATTGCATCTATTCAAAAAACTCTATATTTTCAAAACCAAGTCGAATCAACAGCACGTTGTAGGGTCATCGGTCCATGTTTTGCTTCATATATAACATCTTTTGACTGTAATCCAGTACGCTCCTTAAAAATTTTCTCAAACATAGAAGAATCGTTAATGGGATCGTCATTGTGTGTCAAAGTCAATATATAATGTTTCTCTTTTGGATTACTCCAGACCCCCATATTACTTAAAGAAGCTAAAGCAAGCAGTGGAGTATTAGAAGATAAATTAATCGTATACTGGCGTCTATGCAAAACATCATTTATTTTCATAAAGCACTTCCTTAATTAGTTAGTATTTCCTCAAACATTACAGATCCAAACAAACAATAGTTACCTTTTCATTTAAATACAAACGTACATCATATTATATTGCGTTCCTCTTAAGCATTTTTTCAAGATAAGCTTCAGTTCTTCCTATCTCTAAAATAACAAAAAACCAAATAACCACTCGAGCATACTAACAAAGGAAGCCCGACATAGAGCATACCAGTTCCTAATGGATAATTAATAGCAAGATCAAGTTGGATATTCTTAAGTTCTTCTTTGCTGATTGTGTCAAAATCTTGAATAGGGATCAAAATCGTCTGTAAAAAAAGGCCAACGATCGTCATAAAAAGGCTGATCCCAAAACAGCCAATTGCAAATTTTTTCATAAGAGTCCTCTTTTTAGCATACATTTTCTTACTGTATGTTCTTATTATATATGCCGACCATTAAAAAAAGAACCTTAAATTATTTTTTAACATTAATTTTACAACAATAAAAAGAAAATGAATCAATCGGTCAACAAAAAATTGACAAGACTCAATTAGTACTATGTAGTTCTATTATGGCAAATTATAAACGTTCAAATAAAAACAAAGTGATCGAAACAGCCGCTGAACAGCGCTTCTTTTCAGAGAACGATCAACTGATTCTTTTACAACCACCTATTCACAAAACCGATTCGGTCCCTGCAACATGGCTCAGTAAATTAGCTTTAAGACATGCATCTGAACGACAATTACTCGCCTATTTCACAAAAAAAAACTGCTGATAGACGAAGCAGCCTCTTCTAGTGAATATTTAAAAAGAGTGAAGAAGAGTGTTCGTTCTTCACGGATAGTCAACACAACACTTCAACTAAATCGGTTGTTAAAAGAAATGACCCTTCAATTCCGATCATATGGGGAACTGAGGATAAAAGCTATTTACCGCCAAGAGAAACGACTAAAATAGTCGATCTGCCATTGGGTCATCATTTTCCAATCAGCCACCCACAGGAAACCGCTGATGTGCTGGTAGAGTTGATGGAATGGCAACAGTTTTTTTGACAAATTTTATAAGGTGCAGAACTTCCTTCCGTATGCTATTCCGATTGTCCTTGACAATGAGCCTCCTCGGATGTGACGATCTTCGGCAGGAGCTAACAGTTAAAGTTAGACTGCCTCGCTAGCGTTAGCACATCCGAGCTCATTATCAAGGATTCGCTGCGCCAATCTCTGGTTACGGTAACCAACCGGTGTCTCGTAGCCAAGTGTACCGTGCAACCGAAGGTGGTTCCACCAATTGACATAGTCAAATAACTCCAAATCCAATTGTTGTAAGGTTTCAAATGTGTATTGATAGACAAATTCTACTTTCAACGACTTATAAGTTGATTCAGCTACGGCATTATCAAAAGGACAGCCTTTATGACTCAATGATCGATTGATGTCAAAAGTTGTTAATAATTCATCAATAGCTTGGTTATCAAACTCTTTTCCACGATCAGTATGAAAAATCTCAACCTCTGTCAGAGGTTGTTTGATACGGCTAAATGCTTTTTTTACTAGAACGGCATCTTTATGTTCTCCACAAGAATAGCCGAGAATTTCTCGATTGAACAGATCCAAAATGAAACAGATATAATTCCATTTTTTCCCGACTCGTACATAAGTCAAGTCTGTTACGATCGCTTCTAATGGGTTGTCTCTTAAGAATTTACGATTCAATACGTTTGTCGTTTTGGCTTCATTGCAAGTAGAATGATGTACTTTAAAATAAGCAACAGTATAGCTCGATTTTAATCCTCTATTTTTCATGATTCTACTAATTTATCGTCGGCTGATCCGAATGCCTCGTTTTGATAAGGCTTTTTTTATTTTTCTTGAGCCGTAGGCCTTTCGGCTGCGGATAAATTCTTCAGCGACTACTTCTTCAAGTTCTGATTCGTCTTTCTTTGGTTTTGATTGATAATAATAGGACTGACGTGATAGACCTAATATTCTGCACATCGCTGATATAGGGTAAAGATGCTTATTCGCATCGATTACTTGTCTCTTCGTCCGAATATCAGCGCTGCTTGCTTTAAAATACCATTTTCCATTTCTAATTGCTGGTTTCTTTTACGTAGTTCTAACAATTCTTTTTGTTCAGGCGTAAGATTATCTTTTCCTTTGAATGAACCACTCGTTTTAGATTGCTTTACCCATTTGTCAAATGCTGAAGCCGTTAGTTCATATTCTCGAATGATTTCTACACGTGGCTTTCCAGCTAAGTAAAGATTGACGATTTGTTGCTTGAATTCTTGTGAAAAAGTTCTTCGTGTTCTCTTAGACATAAAAATTCCTCCTGGTATGTTTTCTTCTAGTCTACACACCTTAATTTTTCTGTCTAGTTAATTGTAGCCTATCCAAAACAAACTTCGGGTTTACAATACACTCTATTAAATAAGGGGAAGATTTTCTTAGGTTGACATTACCTGGATACTCTCACGTGCACTATATGTTCGTTAAGTAATACTCAACGAGAGAATTAGTTAGTTACAGTTCCTGTTTCTAAATCGATAATATAATTCGTGTTTTTAATTTTGATGGTTTGCTTATCAGATAGAAAATCATTAGGAATTTCTAAATTCACTCTCTTCTTTGGATTAAAAATAGCTTGTAGCTGAATCCTTTTCGAAACTTCAATAATCCCCTTTCCATCCTCTAGATCCGGATAATATTCCCAGACTTCAGGTTGTTCAAATACATTGAGACTCAATTGAACCTCAACATTTGTGTGATCCTTTGATTTAGTAACAGTAACAGAATCTACATCGCCGTTACCAATATCCATTGAGGGAGAAAAATAGTTTAATACAAATATAGAAATTAATACGATTAAACAAAGTGTCGCTATTTTCCATCCTTTGTATTTTTTTGACATATTAACCTTTTGTGCAAAATCCTTTACCATTACTGAATCACCTCGTAAAATTTCATCTAAGGAAAATTCAAAAAAAATGCTAAGTTCTACAAGAGTATCTATATTGGGATAAGATAATTCATTTTCCCAACGAGAAACAGTTTGACGTGTAACATTAAACTGCTTCACAATGTCTTCTTGTGTTAAATTTAAATCAGTTCTCTTTTGGCGTAACATTTTTCCGATTTCCATAAATAAAGTTTATCCTCCAAGGGTTCATTTGTTTAGCAATTGCCATTTAACAATTGATTTTGTAAAACATAAATTGCTCTAATTATTTTATTGTACCTGTAAACGAGTAAGAATTGTTTATCAAGTTACCATTGTAAAATTGAGCATACCAAGTTGTACTAGATTTAATTCCATTCCAAGTTACTGTTCGGCTTTTCCCTGCTTTAACAGAAAAAGAAATATACGTTGTACTACTATTTTTACACTTTATATCTATAACATTTTTTCCTGTATTACTAATCGATACAGTATAAGAAGTCTTTCCTTTGAATGTATAAGAAGAATACACATATCCCCCTCGATCACTACTTCCACTAAGGGAATATTTACCTTTGGAGGCTATATTCCAATTGCTACTTGGCACATTAGCTCCTCTAGTCAACCCAGGGATAGTTATACCAACATTTTCAATTGGTTGATCGCTTAAATTGGCATCCGTTTCAACATCACTAATAATTTCAATTCCTTCAGAAGCCCAAATCTCTGATTCTTCAGCTGAAGCTCCTATCCCCCCAATAAACAAAGATAGAACAGCTGCAATCCCTAAAACAATTTTTCTCACAATAATCATCTCCTATTTTTTCTGATTACTATATCAGTCAAGTAGGATTATACATTGTGTGCGACAAAATAGGCACGCAATTATCATGTTACATCCCTGAAAACATGCTATTCTACCGTATTCACCTTTCTATTTTTTTGCCCCTCTTCTTTTCATGGGGGGATCCACTCTTCTAAAGATTCAACTTTTACACCAACATCTTCGATCTATCTTTTTTTGCTTTTGCACGATAAGGTTAACTATTTTAATAATCCCTTGAAAATAAAAGGTCAGTATTCTGGTAATCCTCTTGATTTATAGGCTGATCGATTTCATCGTAAATTTTACCACAACTTAATACCGACAGAATAACTGAACATAGATTTTGTTACGTGTTTCTGAACACAATAATTAAGACGAATGAATAAACCTGTAGTCTACGATGGATCACTTTCTTGATCAACTGGTAACCAACTTCATCAACACCAGAAAATACTTCAAATGGAGAAATATTGTACCTCTTACCATCTTCGAACCCATAGAAATCTTGATTGGTAAACAAGTGATACACCAAAGCGACCAATCGTTGCTACCCACCACTTAGGAGGACAAAAAAATAGACGTGCAATAGCACGTCTGTAGCGTCAATGATTGATATCTCACCGAAATCTTGCTATAATTATTGTGTAAAGAGGAGTTGCGCAAACAACTCCCCTACAGCACCGTTTAAGACGGTGGCCAGATTTAATTACTTTTTAAAAAATAATCGTCGCCTGGCTAAAGAGGACGGTTATTTTTTTGCATTCTTTTTTCGTTTCTTCTTGCTTCTATGCTTAGAAGAACGAGTGTTTATAATCGTATCTGCTAGTTTCACACATGCTTCGATTAAACCAATGAAGGCTAACAAAACAGGCGCTATTGCTAACAAAATGCCGATTATATCCACATCTTGCAAAAAGCTACTCCTTTCTTCAGATTTCGATAGTACATTCATAATGCACCACCTCACTTTCAAAAGATAGCCACCGTCACAAACTTTACTGTATCCTTATTATACCAAAAACCCACGCTAAAAACCGAGATTTATCAAGGTTTTTAGCATTTTTTTCATGCGGTAAGAACGGTCTAAGTAAAGAGATTTTTTTCTCGTTTCATCGTTTAAAGGAACCATCCATTTGTTTTTTCCACGTTGAAAGATCCCTTTTATTTCAGCAGCTCAAGAACACATACCGACACCATTTTTCTCTGACCTTACCTCAAGAGATCCCCATTCCTCACCCTTCATCCTCCCAAGGCAGCTCATCCAAGATCCTAATCAACTTCTGGACTTCTTGATTCAACATCGCACTCTTTAAATAGGCATATTGAATATAAAAGATTTCCTTATCTTCAGGGACCAATGGTATTTTCACTAAGCCTTCCTTTTCTTGAAACACGGGAAATTCCGTCATCAAGGTAATGCCGATATTGGAACTGACCAACTGACCAATTGTCTGAACGTCTGAAAAATAAAAGGGAACTTCTGGCTTCTTCTTTGATTTCTCACTTAAATTCTGAAAGGCGCGCATATGGGTATAGCCTTTTTCCAATAGGATAAAGGGATATTCGGCAGCTTCTTCGAATGAGATTTCCTTTTTTTCTGCCAATGGGTTTTCTTTTGACACAAAGATAAAAAACTCTTGTTGGTGCAGCAACTTCACCTGCAGATTCGGGTGGACGAGGGGATTGACACTGCCCAGCAAGCTAAAATCGATTTTTCCTGATAATAGTTTCGAAAGCAATTCATTGGATCCCCCAGATACTAAGTGGAAATTCGAAATAAAGCGGATGATCTCTTTTTCGTCTAAGAGTTTTGAAAAGACTTTGGAACGAATGATCGGCGGCAAACCGATGTGGGTCCGGTTGTTTTTGGCATGGTCGATGGCTCGGTCCAAGGTCAAAAATTCATCTAAGATATACTGTGCATGAGCCTTCAAAATTTCTCCTTCCGTGGTCAATGAAATGGAGCGATGAGAGGCTTCTCGAGCGATCAAATCACAGCCATAATGCTCTTCCAAGCGTTTGACAGCGTAGCTGACGGTTGGTTGACTGACAGCAAATTTATGCGCCACTTGCGTAAAAGAAAGCATCTCTGCCAAAGCTTTAAAGTATTCTAAATCTCGTATATTCATCGTCTGATTTCTCCCTTAGCCGATTCAAGCTCGCATCGGTTTTGTTATAAATAATTTTTATTATACCACCGATAGTTGACTATAATTCCATGCAAGGATTAAAGTAGCTAATGGAAATGAACGAGTACTCAAAATATATCCATTGGAGGAACATAATGAAAGCACATGACATTTTAAATAACCCATTTTTAAACAAAGGAACCGCGTTTACACAAGAAGAACGAAAAGAACTAGGGTTGATCGGTTTATTGCCCCCTCACGTGCAAACGATCGAAGAACAAGCAGAACAAGCCTATTTGCAATATGTCACCAAAGAATCAGACATAGAAAAACGTCACTTTTTAATGGAAATCTTTAATACCAATCGGACATTGTTCTACTATTTGTTCAACCAACATATCGTTGAATTCAATCCGATCGTCTACGATCCAACGATTGCTGATACCATTGAAAATTACAGCCGCCTATTCGTTGATCCTCAATATGCAGCATACTTAGATATCAATCATCCAGAAAACATCGAAGAAACGTTGAAAAATGCCGCTGACGATCGGGACATTCGCTTGATCGTAGCCACTGACGCTGAAGGGATTCTTGGGATTGGTGACTGGGGTGTCCAAGGTGTCGATATTTCTGTCGGTAAATTGATGATTTATACCGCAGCTGCTGGGATCGACCCTGCTTCTGTTTTACCAATCGTGATCGATGCTGGCACGAACCGTAAAGAATTGTTAGAGGATCATTTGTATCTAGGCAATCGGCAAGAACGTGTTTACGGTGACGCCTACTACCAATTCATCGACCAATTTGTTCAAACGGCAGAATCATTGTTCCCTAAACTTTACTTGCATTGGGAAGACTTTGGCCGTTCAAATGCTGCAACGATTTTGGACAAATACAAACAATCGATTCCAACTTTTAACGATGACATCCAAGGAACGGGAATCGTTGTGCTGGGTGGTATCTTCGGTGCACTGGATATTACAGGTGAAAAATTAACGGATCAAATCTACTTATGTTATGGCGGTGGTTCCGCTGGTGCTGGGATTGCCAGTCGAGTCCATGCGGAAATGGTCAGCGAAGGTCTTTCAGAAGAAGAAGCCTACAATCATTTCTTTATGGTTGACAAACAAGGGCTTTTGTTTGATGATATGTCCGATTTGACTCCTGCACAAAAACCATTTGCCAAAAAACGGGCTGACTTTGCCAATGCTGGCGATATGACGCAATTGATCAATGTCATTAAAGTCGCAAAACCAACGATTTTGGTCGGTACCTCCACCAATGCCGGTGCCTTTACCAAAGAAGTTGTGGAAGCGATGTGTGAAAACACTGCTCGTCCAGTGATTTTCCCTATCTCGAATCCAACCAAAAAATTAGAAGCAACAGCTGAACAAGTGATCGAATGGTCTGATGGAAAAGCCTTTGTGGCAACCGGTGTCCCTTCAGGAACGATCCAATACAAAGGGGTCGACTACCAAATCGGCCAAGCAAACAACGCCTTGATCTATCCTGGTCTAGGGTTAGGTATGTTGGCTTCAGAAGCCTCTCTCTTGACCGATGAAATGATTGGTGCCGCTGCTCACTCATTAAGTGGTTTGGTTGATTTGAGCCAACCCGGTGCACCTGTTCTTCCACCATTTGAATACGTTGCGGACGTTTCTATCAAAGTGGCTGAAGCAGTTGCCAACAAAGCCAAAGAACAAGGGTTAGCCCAAGCGCAAGAAACCGATATGGCAAAAGCTGTCCAAAATCTTAAATGGTATCCAACATACTAGGAAGGTCTGAAAAATGAATAAATTAAAAACGATGACGATTTCGGGAATTAGTCTTCCCTTGTATCTCTTTTTCATGGTTGTCATATTCAGTGCGATTGCCTTAGACAAATTGCCATTAAATATGGTTGGGATCACCATTTTACTGGTTGCCTTAGGACACCTGCTGTATTTCATTGGGGAAAAACTCCCGATCATGAATTCTTATCTTGGCGGTGGGTCAGTTTTTACCCTGCTTGGTGCCACCCTTTTAGCCTCCTTCCATCTCGTACCCACGAAAGTCATTGACGCGGTCAGTGACTTCATGGGGGGCGGTTTTGGCTTTCTTGATTTCTATATTGCCGCTTTGATTTGCGGCTCGATTTTAGGTATGAACCGTAATTTGTTGGTGAAAGCTTCTACGAAATTCATTCCCGTTGCTTTGATCACTATGGTAGTAGGCTTTTTCTCCGTCGGCCTTGTCGGTATGCTGCTAGGCAATGGATTCGCTGATTCGGTGATGTATGTGTCTCTACCAATGATGTCTGGCGGGATGGGAGCGGGAATCACCCCACTTTCACAAATTTATGCCGATGGCTTGGCAAACGGCAATCAAGCCGCCATCTTTTCTCAATTAGCGCCAGCTGTTACTTTCGGGAATATTCTTGCCATTATTGGTGCTTTATTTATCGCAAAGGCCTTTGCTAAAACCAAATACAATGGCCATGGTACACTGATCAATGCCACGAAAGAAGAATTAGAAAAACCAAAAATAACACTTGATGCCCAACAAATCGGGGTCGGGATGCTCTTTTCCTTCTCACTGTTGGTCGTTGGTGCGATTTTAAGCGACTTTTTCCCTAAAATTCACGAGTATGCCTTTATGATCGTGATTGTCTTTATTCTAAAAGCCTTGAACATTGTCCCTAAGAAACTCGAAGATTCTGTGGTGATGTTCAACAATGTTGTGATGACGAATTTGACCCACGCGGTCTTGGCGGGGATTGGTTTGGCATTGATCGATCTGTCAACATTGGCTTCTGCCTTTACTTGGCAATTTGTCGTGCTTTGCCTAACCAGTGTCGTATCTATGGGGGCTGCCAGCTGGTTCTTCGGGATGGTATTGGGGATGTATCCCGTTGAAACCGCAATTGGCGCCGGTATGATCAACAACTCCATGGGGGGAACAGGCAATATCGCTGTATTGTCTGCCTCTGATAGAATGGAAATGATTGCTTTTGCCCAAATGGCCAACCGTTTATGCGGTGCAATCGTGCTGATTTTAGGTGGGATCTTGATCCGTTTCTTCTATTCTTGATCTAAAGCAAAAAACAGGTGCTGCTACGCATGATGCATAGCAGCACCTGTTTTTGCATTCCTCAAACGAATTCGTCCAATTGGTTGCACGAATCAAACAAAGGTTCAATCATTTCCTCATAAAAGAGTCAAAAAGAGCAGTGCCACCGCACTGCTCTTGCGTTACTGATTCATTCAGGGGTTACAGCTTCTGAAACAAGGTTGGTGCTTGATCAGGAGACCAAGTGGTGTCCCCGTAATTTGAGTGGGTGTTGATCACGACATAGTTGCTGCCTTTATGGCTCACGATTTCACCGCTTGTATACACTTCTGGTGCAGAGAAAGTACCTAGTTTCCACACACGGTATTCTGACTCCCCGCCTCCAGGTGTTTCCGTTTCTTCTTTGGCATTGGTTTTCACGCTCAGCTGGTTACTAAAAGCAGATTGTTCGCCCGTTTTACTGATTGCTTTGATTTGGTAATTGTAGGTCGTGTCCGCTGCTAGATTCGTGTCTTCATAGGTTGTTCCTGTGGCTGTAGCGATTTTGACGCCATTGCGGTAAACGTCATATCCAGCGATCCCATTTGTATGAGTCGATGCTTGCCACATTAAGGACACGCTGCTGTCTGTCACGCTCATTTGGTGTAGGTTGCCTGGTGTCGAAGGGGTTTCGACTTGATTGTCTGCTGCGGTAGTCACTTTCACTGCAGCACTTTTTTCTGAAACTAACGCCGTAAAGCCGACTGCCTCTACTTGATAGTTATAGGTTGTGTTGGCTTTTAATTGCGTGTCGGTAAAGGTTGGCTCAGTAGTCGTTGCCACTAAGGCACCATCACGATACACGTTGTATTCTTTCGCATCGGTTTGACCGTTCCATGCTAAAGCCACCGTGCTGCTAGTCACTCTTTCTGAGCGGACATTTGCTGGTACTACTGGTTTTTCAGGAATGACCGTTGAACCAGAAACGTTAACATCGATTACGTTATAAAAGGCATTTGGCGTATCGGCAACATCCCAGACCGCTAAAATGACATGGTAACCGAGACGATTTTCTGGAATGGTAATGGTATGGCTTGGACTATTGCTGGCAGCCGAACCATCGTGATTTACAGTAGCGATCAATTCCAAGCTATCTCTTGAAAGTGGCGCGTTTTGATCCCATCCTGGTTTCGTGATATAGTAATGCCATTTTGTGGTCTTGTGCGGCGCTGTATAATGCCAATTGACCCGCAATGGTCCTTGATTGATGTCTTGTTTGGTCCAACGATTGGTTCCTTGTTCATCAAGAACAAAGTCCCCGATTTGTCCGAGTCCACCATCTGCTGAAGCGATACGACCATCTACTGGTCCTGCTTCTGGAAAGCCTTTTTTGGTTTCCAATGATTGTGGGTTTGAAATGACATTGCCATATTTTTCAAACGCAGCGCTCCACCCTAACGTATTGCGATCCAAAGACCCTTGATAGCCCCGACTGACCGGTGATTCCACATAACCATGAGCAAATACTTGTTTCCCCGTGAAGAACAAGGTCCCTCCAAGTAAGATTGCCACCCCGACCGACCATTTTACCAATGCGTTTTTCATACTCTGCCTCCTAAAATTTTTTATCATCGAATAAACCAATCCTATCCGTTTATTCCTTGATTCCGATTCATTGAAAAGCAAACCCTACTGACATAAACATTCTGTTTATATGTGAATTATAAATTATCAAATCATTATAATATTATAATGACTAGTTTCCCGTCCTTTCAGTGAGAAATACAAAAAAACTTGAAACGAATCTCCTCCTAATCGCTTAAGAGGATTCGTTCCAAGTTTCTTTCTTTATATACGGTCTTTTTTAGGAAAAAGCAGCCGCTTATTTCCCGTTTTCTTTCAAATAGTCAGAGGATTGTGCGCCTGCTTGGCGACCAAAGACCATAATGTCGGCTACAGCATTGCCGCCGATTCGATTTTGTCCGTGGATACCGCCGGTCACTTCACCTGCTGCATACAAGCCAGTGATTGGTGTGCCATCTTCTTTCAATACTTGGGTCTTCGTATTGATTTTGACGCCGCCCATTGTATGGTGGATCCCAGGTGCGATTTGAATCGCATAGAATGGCCCTTCCGTCAGATCATAGTCCATCGCCGTTTCACGACCGAAATCTTTGTCGGCTTTGTCTGCCACTGCTTGGTTCCATGTATCTAAGGTTTTCTTCAAGGTTGCTGGATCGACATCGATTTTTTCAGCTAAGGCTTCGATGGTGTCGGCTTCTACCACTACACCTTGTTCTTTGTAGTAATCGACTTGTTTGGCTCTACCTGCTAACGCATTGTCAAAAATCAAGTAGGCATAGCTTTCTGGCAG
Source organism: Enterococcus sp. DIV0240d (assembly GCF_051711245.1). Classification (NCBI taxonomy): domain Bacteria; kingdom Bacillati; phylum Bacillota; class Bacilli; order Lactobacillales; family Enterococcaceae; genus Enterococcus; species Enterococcus sp. DIV0240d. The sequence goes on from NZ_JBIOMG010000001.1 coordinate 104,206, forward strand.
ATCCGTGATAGCAGCTGAAACATTGTCGCGGGTTTCTAATTCATTGTAGAAACGTTCCCCTTGTTGGTTCACCAAGATGGCGCCTTCTCCACGAACGGTTTCACTGATCAACATGCCTGTATCTTGAACTACTGTTGGATGGACTTGGATTTGATCCATATCAACCGTTGCGCCGCCTAATTCTTCGATCATCTTGATACCATCGCCTGTACTACCTTCAGAAGTCGTGCTGACATAGCCTTTCAGATCTGGACGGTATTTTTCGATCAGTTCTTTGTTTGAGCCAAAACCACCAGTAGTAACAACGACCGCATCACCAGCGATTTCTTTTTCTTCGCCATTGATTTTCACGTTGACGCCAGTGACTTTGCCGTCTGTTTCATTGATTTTTGTCACATCAGCATTTACAAACAAAGGAATTTCTTGCTCATGAATGTTTCTCAATAGGCCATCCACCAAATACCTACCGACTGCTGAACCGTCGTGAGGACGATGGATCCGTTTCACACTGGCACCGCCGCTATAGCTGATATTGTCTAAAGTGATCCCCATTGAATCCAACCAATCAATCGCTGAAGCAGAGTTATCCACTAAATAATGCAGCAATTCTTGATCGTTGGTTCCTTTACCGCCTTTTAGGGTATCTTCAAAAAATAGTTCATTGGAATCTTCAATGCCTTGGGCTTCTTGGAATTTGGTTTCTGATGCGTTCATTCCGCCAGAAGATTTCAAGGTATTTCCGCCTGCGATCGGCATTTTTTCTAAAATGACTGGATTCATTCCAGCATCTTTAGCCGACAAGGCTGCTGCCATCCCTGCACCGCCAGCACCAACGATGACGATATCATATTGATCTTTTAACTCTGCTGGATCGGTATACTCTTGTTGGGAAGCACCTGAAGTGACTTCACTTTCTGAAGAAGAGCTTGCCGCACTGCTGCTGGCTTTTGTTCCGCCATCGGCGCCACATGCACTAAGCAACAATAATGAGGCTGCCCCAATCACCCATTTTGACCATCCACTTTTTTTCATTTGTTTCCCTCCGTTTTTCTTGCTCTTTTCTCCTCACTGATCCCCGTCATATACGATAAGAAAAGCAGCATTTTTCTTGCGAACTCCGCCCAACTTGTTACTTTATTAACAACGATAAACATCTTGCGATCGGACTATTTTTCTATTCGATAGCGATAAAAACATTGTTTAAGCAACATTTCAACAGCGTTCTATTTTATTTAACCATTGTAACAAAAAAAGAAACTAAGTGTCCCGTAATAATTTGTGTATATTTTAACTATCTATTCTCATTGTTTTCTAATTTTTCCGAAAAAAGATAATATATTTTTCTCGCTACTTTCTGCTATTGAAAGCTATCACAAAAGACATGCCCATAGAAGGACCGTTAAGCTTGCGGTCAAAAAGATATGGCCGCGATTGTTCTTTCTCTGTTCTTTTCCCTTTGTTCTACGCCTTCTTTTGTATAATAAAAGAAAAAGCAGAAATGGAGTGGCGAATGGAAAAATTGACCCGAATGTTCGAGCGAGTGATCAGTATTTGCATTGATAGCATGTTGGCGATCTTAGTCGTTGTCGTCTTGATTTTTATGGGAAAAGCGATTTTTATGATCAGCACGACGCTCTTTCCCTTAAGTGAAGCGCCTCACCTGTCCTTTTTGATTGAAGAAATTGCCACGTTATTCATTTTATTAGAAATCATTTTGATGTTGCTGCGGTATATGAAGGATGGACATCACATTCCCGTCCGTTACTTGATTCTGATCAGCATTACTGCGATTTTGCGCGAGTTATTGTTGACGCAAGGTATGGCGAACGATGCCCTATTTTTTGCTTTAGCGATCTTTGTTTTGGTACTCGTCTTGCTAGTCCTGCAAAAAATCAATGCCTTCCAACATACCCAGGAAAAAGACCACTGAAACCATCCCATTGGATCAGTTGGTTTCAGCGGCTTTTTCGGGATCAGTTAGAGGGATACCAATATAAAAGGTGGTTCCTTTAGGCGTACTTGTAACATCAATCAGCCAATCGTTTTTTTCCACGATCGAAGAGACAGTGAAGAGTCCTAGACCAGTACCGCCAGTGGCACTCTTGGTCGTGAAAAAGCGGGTAAAGATTTTTTCTTGGATCGCTTCTGGTATGCCGGGACCGTTGTCGGCGATTTCGATCAAAGCAAACTCCTGTTGCGCGGAGAAAGCTTGCTTACGAAACAGAAAGGTGGCGCTTTCTGTCGAAGTGCGGCTCAAGCGAATGCTGCAATCGGCATTTGCTTGGTACACATTCATCAACAAATTGTAAATGATGACTTGCAGATCGATCTTCTCGTAGACGGCATATCCTACTTCTTGGATATCATACGTAAGGGAAAAGGCTTTTGGCAGCAGCGCACGCATAGTATCGATGGCTTCTGTCAAGGTAGTAGCGATCGACTGCACAGTTTTATCGGCACTTTCGAGTTTCGAAAAACGCAGCACATTGCTAGATAACTCTTTGCCTTTTTCTGCTGCTTTGCAGACTTCTTGCAAGTCCTCCACCAAGACTTCATCGTGTTGGTTTTCCTCGATCAGTAATTGTAGATGACCAATCATGGGCGTCAAAAAGTTGTTTAGGTCATGGACGATCGAGGTCGTTAATAAGCCAATGGTTTCCAGTTTTGATTCTTGCAAAATGTTTTTTTCGATCTCGTGCTTTTCTTTTAACAGCCGTTGTCGTTCTTTCAATGCTTGGTTTTCGACATAGGCTTGATTGCGTTTCATGTAGTTTTTGATCAGGATCGTCAATAAAATCATAATGACAAACAACAAACCTAGTAGGCCGATCAAAATTAAGTTGTCTTGTAAAAAGAGACCGCTTTGCTCCAAAAAATCGGCATTGCTAGCGACGATCAGCCGACTGTCGCCGATGGTGATCCATTGATAAGCAGCCAATTTCAGCACTTTTTGCAGTGTTTCTTCGTTCCACCAATAAGAATAATAGACGGAGGTGCCTGCTTCATTGTCGATTTGTTCTTGCTCCAAGCGCTCAAGATCGGTGAAATCCAGCTCTGGAAATTCTTTTTTGCGGCTTTCAACGATGGAAAAACCAATTTGTTCGTCCGATGGGTGCATAACGATCCGCATCTCGGCGTTTTTGACCATCGTATAGCCGGAGACATTGCGATCGGTGGTAAATTCATGATGGTACATGCGCTGTAGATTCAAAGGCATCACAAGAATCGCTTCTTTGTCGTCAAGGGTTAAGGACTGATACACATTTAGATAGGCCTGCTTGCCATCAAAATAGACTTGCCCATTTTGTACCTGCCGTCCTGCCAATACTTTGTCTAAGGATGGGTCTTTGAATAACAATTCTTGCACCGGCGGGTCTTCTGGTTTATTGACCGCCGTTGCGGTATTTTGGGCGATGACCTGACCTTGTTGGTCGATCAAAAACAATCCGACCATGGCATTGTTCGCAGAATTGATCACTGGTAACGTTAAGGGGCGCTGCAAATCAACCAAGGCGGCGCCTTCGAGGTGGTCATCGGCATAATTGGTAAGAGCCATGTGGTACGATTCGATACTGCGGCTGATCAGCTTGATCGCCGCTTGATTGACCGTTTCCAACTGCCGCAACCCGACGGTTTCAGCTTGTCTTTGTGCGCTTTTATAACTTGTAAAGGTAAAAATAAGTCCAATCAGTGTAATGAATAAGGTAGCGACCACACTTAAATACAGCCAAAACTTTGATGGCGGTTTCATTGTAAACCCCTTTCATATTTACTATAATACTATTGATACAGGAGGCGGATATTTTGCGAGATGAAAAAATTTTAATCGTTGATGATGACCCTGCCATTCGGCGGCTGATTTGGAAATCTTTACAGTCGACGGGTATTTTGATCTACCAGACCGATTCCGTTGAAAAAACGATTGCGATCAACTCTCGTGTCAGCTTTGATCTTTTTTTACTGGATATCAGTTTAGAGCATGAAAATGACGGCTATCATTTGGCACAACTGATTCGGGAAGAAAACCCCACGGTGCCGATCGTTTTTTTGAGCGGAAAAAGTGACGAAAAAGACATGATCAACGGCTATGAGATTGGCGCCGATCACTACATTACGAAGCCTTTTTCACCGGCACTCTTAAAAGCACAAATCGTTTCGATTCTTGATCGCCGCAACGTGCTGCGAGAAAAAGGGATCGCCAAACCGGAAGGCGATCTGTGCAGCGGCATGTTTCGTTTTGACCAAAAACGCTATCAGTTTTTCAAAAATGATCAGCCCATCAAGTTGTCTTCAAAAGAAATCATGCTGATGCGCTTTTTCATGGAAAATCCAGATCAAGTGTTCTCGAAAGAACAGATTTACAGCAATGTCTGGCAAGATGGCCAATTCGATGCCAATACCGTGATGGTTTTTATCAATCATCTGCGAAACAAAATTGAAGATGAGCCGAAGCACGCCCGCTTTTTAAAAACCGTTTGGGGGATCGGCTATACCTTTTTACCAGAAGGAGACGCCTTCTAGCTGCAAGAAATAAAGCGCCAAGGCTAAAAGATCCGCCGAGCCGCCGGGACTCAAATGGCGTGCAATCAATACTTGATCATAGATCGTTAATTCACGAAGCAAGTCTGTATCTGACAGATTGGCTTGGTGAATTTTTTGCATCTCCTGCTGTACCGTCTTCATCGCCTCGTAACCTCCTCGATGGACGAGGTTGCTGTCTTCGGTTTCACTCATTAGATAGACTAACCCGCGCAACAAGGAAACGGAGGTTTTTTGCGGTTGCTGCCGCAAGTACTCCAGCAGTTTTTTGACCGTTGGATACCCAGCTGCAGCTTCTCCACGAATCCCCATCGTGCCGTAGGTCAAATAATTTTTTTCCCCATAAGACAATTGGTCTTTGTGGGTGATTTGCTGCAGGTCTTGCTTGACCAAATGCTGGCAGATATCAGCGGCAAGCTGCAGGATCTGATTGGTATCTTCAGCCATCAGCTCCGCCTTGCCATTTTGTTGATAATAGACTCCTGTCGCCCCCAACAAAACTGCAAAGGAAAAGTTCGCCCCTTTGTGGGTATTGATGCCTTTGGTTGCCCGAAGCATCGCTGTTTCTGCTTCTTGACCGATCCCACGTAACTGGTCAAACAGCTGGATCAGCGAGCCTGTATGGGCAAAGCCCGCTTGGCTATAGCGCTGAAAAAAAGGCGCCAAACAAGTGATACTGTTGATAAAGGTAAACACATTCATGTCCTGATGCGCACCAGAGGAGCAAGGATCTACTAAACCAGGCTTGGGTGCTAACGCTACCTCATAATGCAGCGCATTGACTGCATAGCTGCTGGCGATAAAAAGACGGGAATCAGTCAATTTTTCTTCGCTCCATTTCAGCAAGAATAAATTGCAGGGAGTGATCCAAATGTTCATGGGTCAACAACGTGATCTGTTCCGTGTCATTGGTTCTCATGCCGCGATAAATCAGCCAATGTTCCGCCAATGCCGCATCCCTTCTTCTAGAAGAGCGAATCGCAATGTCACGAAAATACACGAGGTACGCTTGCAGATCTAGCACGATACTTTTTAACCGCAGCATTTGACTTTTTTCGTAAATAAACGCATTGAAGTCCGAAAAGTTTTTCAAGACCCCATCCACATCATCCTCACGATTCAGCTGTTCGCCATGTTCTAACAAGCAGCGCATCTCCTGGAAATCTTCCTCAGTCATCAAGTCCATCGCTTTGATGGTCGCTAACGTATCCAATGATTTGCGGATATCGTAAATCTCATAAGCATCTTTGATACTGATCCCTTTTACGACGATGCCGATTTTTGGCACATGCTCCACCAGTTTTTCAGCCACGAGCTGAGTCATGGCGTAACGAATCGGGGTTCGGCTGATATTTAGCGTATCGGAAAATTCTTTCTCATTGATGCGAGAGCCTGCGGGAATATCTCCTAAAATGATGGTTTTTTTGAATGCTTCATAGATCAAATCTTTTAATGGTTTATTTTTGGTCAGATCCAGATTTTTATTTACTGCATCAATAATTGGATTCATGATTTACTCCTATCATACTAAAAACAAATGAGATTTTTGGGAAAAAATAAGTTTATCGATAAACAAGGAAAACTACCGAGCAAAATGGCAGCCTGCTCGATAGTTTCTGTATGAAATTACTGTGGAATATAAAACGGCATGTGACCTAATAGCACGATCGTAACGACGAAGATCACGAAAATCCCCAGTGCGTATTTCGCCGCTTCTTTTTGCCATTGCCCCATATCTAAGCCCGTCAAGCGCAACAGCAAGTAGATGAAGGCAACCAATGGACTTAACAAGTGGAACGCTTGGCCCATTAAGGACGCCAAGGCCATCTGCATATTGGTAAAACCATACGAACGACCTGCTTCTGCTAAGACTGGCAGGACCCCAAAGTAAAATCCGTCATTGGAAATAAAGAAGGTCCCAGGTGCAGAAATCAGGGCAATGACTAATCCCCAGAAACCAGCCAATTGTTTAGGGATGATTTGCGTGAAGCTATTCGCCAAAGCCGTTGCCATCCCTGAGCCTTGGAACAAGCCCATGAAGACGCCTGCTGCAAAAACTAAAATTACGACTTGCACAGCGTCGCCGCCGTTGGCACCGATCCGTGACGACTGGTCTTTCAAGATTGGGTAGTTGACCATCAATGCAATACACGTACCTACAAGGAATAACAAGATTGGCGGTAAAGCGATACTAGAGATAAAGGAGCTTGCTACTAACCAGCCAATCAAGACGATTGTTAAGATACCGTTGAAGACAAAGTTTTTCGGACGGCGGATCGCTAATGTATCAGGATCAGTCACAGTTGTCATTTCTAAAATCTCATCATTCGTCAGCTCGGTAACCCCTAAACGTTTCCGTTCTTGGATCCCCATTCTGCGAGCCACAAAGAAAACCACATAGAGCAAAGACAAGATCATTCCTGGCAGCAGATAAGAAAGAATATCCGCATCGACTTCCAGCACGGCCATTGCCCGAGCAGTTGGTCCGCCCCATGGCAACAAGTTCATGATGGTATTTTGCAAAATGATCAAGACACCAAGGTTCATCATTTTCATATTCAACTTCTTATAGATGGGAATAAACGCAGAACAACAGATCAAGGTCGTGGTCGTTCCATCACCGTTCAAAGAGACTGCAGCGGCAACGACTGCCGTTGCCATCAAGACTTTCATCGGATCGCCTTTAGCAAAATAAATCATTTTTTTCGTGATTGGATCAAACAATCCCGCATCCAACATAATCGAAAAGTACAAAATCGCAAACAGCAACATGATCCCTGTGTTGGCTGTGGTGGAGATTCCCTCAAGGACAAAATCACCGATATTGCCTTTTTCTGAAACACCAGCAACCATCGCAACGAGGGTAAATAGTAATGGGATAATTACTAAGGATGTAAAGGGTGACATTTTTTTCTTCATGATGACGAACATGAAGACAATAATCATAGCATAGGATAAAATCGTTAAGAACATTTTCTTCTTCCTTTCATGCATCGAAATGTGTAAGCGTTATCAAAAAACATTTTAAAAAAATTACAGGCCCGTAATTTGTTAGCGACAAGCGTCACTAGTTTGTGAATCTTTTTCTTTTATTAAAGGAAATAATGTTATTGAATGCTTTACACGTCTAAGAATAAACAATCAAGAAATAGAAAAAAAGACCCGTTTAAAAAAAGAACAGCAAAAAAACAATTTCTCTTTTCAAATCTTATTTTTCGTTTAAAAAGTTCTTAACAGAATATTAACGCAATAAAAACCTTGATAAATCAACGTTTATCTCGGTTTTTCGCTCTTTTTTAAAAAAAGGAACACTGAAAAAACAATTTTTAGCCGAAATAAATCTCGCTGATTGAACGGGAGTTTCTATAATGAAAGGGAACGAATCATTGAGAAAGGAGAAACCCATGAATCTTATTAAAAGATTGTTCAAAAAAACGCATGATGAACCTGATGCGGCTGTCAGCTCCCCTTTGAAGCCACAGGAAATGATAACGGATCCACCCGCGTCTGATTGGCAAGAAGTGTCGAGCTATCAGCCAGCGCCTGCAGAAGATTATCCATTAGTCAGTCTGATAGCCGCCGCACTAGGGGCTGAATGTTACCCTGAAAGTCAGTTTGTCATTCGAAGAATTGAGAAGCGTAATCCTGATTTTAGGCGAGTCGCCCTGATTGCTGCCAGTATTGCCGCAGGAGAGCTGCCTGATTCTCAGTTCACAATCAAAAAAATAGCCAAAAAAAATGAAAACAAGTGAGGGAAAAACATGTTACGTAAATTTAAAATAGCGATCGATGGGCAAGAATACCTTGTCGAAATGGAAGAAATCGGTGCGCCGCAACCTACCGCTCCTGCCCCAGCAGTGCCAACACCGGCTCCCGCAGCGGTACCTGCTCAACCAGAGGCAGTCAGCACACCAGAACCAGAAGTAGCACCGCAGCCAGCGCCAGCTACGCTTCCTGCTGATGGCGAGCCGATTCATTCTCCGATGCCGGGAACGATTTTACGTCTCTTGGTCAATGTAGGTGATACTGTACAAGAAAATCAGTCGTTGATGATTTTAGAAGCCATGAAGATGGAAAATGAGATCGTGGCACCAAAAGCAGGAACCGTGGTTGCGATTGCAGTCAATGCGGGCGACATGGTCAACCCAGGAGAACTGCTGATTACGATCGGCTAATTTATTGAAAAGGAAGTGACGTAGTGGAAACGTTAATTGAAGGTGTAGTCGGGTTAGGATCGGAGCCGGGACGGATCGTTATGATGTTCATCGGTGGTCTATTAATGTATTTGGGGATCAAGAAAGAATATGAACCGACCTTATTAGTACCCATGGGATTGGGCACGTTGTTAGTGAACTTCCCGAACTCAGGTGTGTTAAGTGCTGGCGGAGAAGCTGGCCCGTTCCAAGTATTGTTTGATATGGGGATCTCAACTGAATTGTTCCCCTTGCTTTTGTTTATCGGGATTGGCGCGATGATCGATTTTGGTCCCTTGCTGCAAAATCCATTTCTTTTGTTGTTTGGCGCTGCTGCGCAATTCGGGATCTTCTTTACGATCATCGTTGCCGTGTTGCTTGGTTTTGATTTAAACGACGCAGCTTCCATCGGGATCATCGGCGCTGCTGACGGTCCGACTTCGATTTTTGTCGCAAATACGCTGAACTCGAAATATATGGGTGCGATCATGGTAGCAGCTTACTCTTACATGGCGCTAGTACCGATCATTCAACCGGTTGCCATCAAAGCAGTGACGACCAAGCATGAACGAAAAATTCGTATGTCGTATCGTGCCGGCGAAGTTTCGCAAACGGCCAAAATTTTGTTCCCGATCGTGATCTCGATCGTAGCAGGGTTGATTGCGCCTGTTTCATTGCCACTGGTTGGATTTTTGATGTTCGGGAATCTCTTGCGGGAATGTGGTGTCTTGGATCGCTTGTCCATCACTGCTCAAAATGAACTAGTGAATATCATTAGTATCCTCCTAGGTTTATCAATTTCTGTGAAAATGCAATATGAAGAATTCTTACAAGTCGATACATTGATGGTTATTGGTTTAGGGCTGGTTGCCTTCGTGATGGACTCGGTCGGCGGCGTGTTGTTTGCGAAAGTGCTGAACTTGTTCCGTAAAGAAAAAATCAATCCAATGATCGGTGCCGCTGGTATCTCTGCGTTTCCAATGTCTAGTCGGGTCATCCAAAAAATGGCGACAGATGAAGATCCGCAAAACTTTATTTTGATGCATGCAGCCGGTGCCAACGTTTCAGGACAGATTGCTTCGGTCATCGCCGGTGGCTTACTGCTGGCACTGATTGCTTAGGTCACTAGAAAGGAGAGGAAAACTATGAGTCAAGATTTACTGACTTCATTTGAATTGTTGTTATTCGGTTGGGGCGGCGTCTTTGTCGTGATCCTGATCATCTACTTCGCATCCTTGCTTTTGTCGAAGCTCTTCCCAGTAAAAAAATAAAGAAGGCATTGTATGTATACCCTGAAAAGAATCTGGCTGCAAAAAGATCCAGAAGTCTTTTTGCAATGGCAAAAATTGATCACCCGTGCTGGCTTAGCCGTCGGTGAAGAGGTAGCCTATACCGTTGGCATTTTTGACCAGCAAACCTTGATTGCTACTGCTTCTTGCTATGCCAATATCATCAAGTATGTAGTGGTCTGTGAAAAAAGACGCTCCGAACAGCTGTTGACGCAATTGATTTCGCACCTTAGCGATCATATCAAAGACGAAGGCTTCACCAAGTCCTTCGTCTATACAGCACCGAAAAACCGCCTGTTTTTTGAATCCCTCGGGTTTCGTGAAGTGCTGGCAGCACAAGACATCTTGTTCATGGAACAAGGCGTTCCTTCTTTTGAAAGCTATGCCCAACAGCTGCAACGGCAGCGAATTGGACAAAACAACGGCGCGATCGTCATGAACGCTAATCCTTTTACTAAAGGACATTTGTACTTAGTCGAAACGGCTGCGAGTCAAAAAGAACAGGTTTATGTGTTCGTTTTATCAGAAGACCGCTCGCAATTTTCTGCCAGCGAACGGCTGCAGATGGTGACGGATGGTGTGGCTCATCTGCCAAATGTAACGGTGCTGACGACCAACAACTATCTCGTCTCTTCGGCTGTCTTTCCCAGTTATTTCTTGAAAGAGCAAGCACCTGAGGCGATCGCCAAAAAACAAGCCGCCTTTGATGCAACCCTCTTCAAAGAAAAAATTGCCCCGCTGTTGACGATCACTACGCGTTTTGTAGGCTCAGAGCCTTACTCGCCCGTGACCCAACTCTACAACGAGGCAATGGCTGCCGTTTTTTCACCCGAGCTTGAACTGATCGTGATCGACCGTCTGAAGATCAACCAATCAACCGTTTCGGCTACAAAAGTCCGGAAAGCGATTGCAGAAAAAGATTTACTTTCCTTGCAGCAATTTTTACCAGAAACAACGTTCTCATTTTTAATGCAGCATAACTATATTTAGAGGTGATAATAAGTGGAAATCAAAAAAAGTGCGGTTGCTGGCTCTGTTGAATCCAGTGATATCTTAATCGCGATCGAGCCTACCACAACCCAAACCATCGAGCTGACCCTCGATAGCAGTGTCGAAAAACAATTCGGCAAACAAATTCGCGCCGTCATCCTTGAGACGCTGAACCATCTAGGCGTGACACAGGCCAAAATCACTGCCACCGATAAAGGCGCATTGGACTGTACCATCAAAGCCCGAACTCTGACCGCCGTTCATCGGGCCGCCGAACAAGAACAGTATGCTTGGAAGGAGATCGACACATGGAACGTTTAAGAAGAACGATGATGTTTGTACCAGGAGCCAATGCTGCCATGCTACGGGATGCACCATTGTATGGCGCCGATTCCGTTATGTTTGATTTAGAAGATGCGGTCTCCTTGAATGAAAAAGACTCCGCTCGGACACTGGTGCATTTTGCCTTAAAAACCTTTGACTATTCTGCCATCGAAACCGTCGTACGCATCAACGGCCTCGACACGGTGGGTGCCCTTGATATCGAAGCGATGGTCCTAGCGGGGGTCAACGTCATTCGTCTACCGAAAACCGAAACCGCCCAAGACATCATTGACGTTGCCGCTGTGATCACACAAGTAGAAGAAGAAAACGATCTGCCTGTAGGAACCACCAAAATGATGGCTGCCATCGAGTCTGCCGAAGGCGTTTTAAATGCCCGAGACATCGCTACAGCTTCCGATCGTTTGATCGGGATCGCTTTAGGGGCAGAAGATTATGTCACCAATATGAAAACCCGTCGCTACCCAGATGGGCAAGAATTGTTGTTTGCCCGCAGTATGATCTTGCATGCAGCTAGAGCTGCGGGGATCGCCGCTATCGATACCGTCTTTTCTGATATCAATGACACAGATGGCTTTATTGCTGAAACGACTCGCATCAAGCAACTTGGTTTTGACGGAAAATCAGTGATCAATCCACGGCAGATTCCCCTAGTCAATGGGATCTATGCGCCTTCAAAAGCCGAGATCCAACAGGCCAAAGAAGTGATCTGGGCCATTCGCGAAGCCGAAAGCAAAGGCTCTGGTGTGATCTCCTTGAATGGCAAAATGGTCGATAAACCAATCGTTGAGCGAGCGGAACGCGTGATCGCCCTTGCCAAAGCAGCGAAATTGATTACCGAGGAGGAAGTGTAATTATGGTGTTAAACAAAGCAGGAAAAGACATCCCTGAATGCTATGCCAACCAATACGGGGTCTTTGAAAATGAAACAGCCAATATCCATGCCTACAAAGAAGCGAGTCGCAAGATCGAGCCAGTCCTGCCAGGCAAGAGCAAGGTCGTGGGCAGTATTCGTGAAGCCATTGAAAAAACAGGGCTAACGGACGGCATGACGATCTCCTTCCACCATCATTTTCGCGAAGGGGACTTTATCATGAATCTCGTTTTGGACGAGATCGCAAAAATGGGCATCAAGAATCTTGCGATTGCCCCTAGTTCCATCGCCAATGTCCATGAACCATTGATCGGACATATCAAATCTGGGGTCGTGACCAATATCACCTCCAGCGGTCTGCGGGACAAAGTCGGTGCCGCAATCTCCGAAGGCATTATGGATGCCCCAGTCATTATCCGTTCTCATGGCGGTCGGGCTCGTGCGATTGCCGCCGGCGATATCCACATCGATGTCGCTTTCTTAGGAGCGCCTAGCTCAGATGCGTATGGCAATGCTAATGGTACTGTCGGAAAAGCAACCTGCGGCTCATTGGGCTATGCGATGGTCGATGCAAAATACGCCGACCAAGTCGTGATCATCACCGACACCCTTGTGCCGTTTCCAAATACCCCAATCAGCATTCCCCAAACGGATGTCGATTATGTCGTGGAAGTCGACGCCATCGGTGATCCTGCAGGGATCGCAAAAGGCGCGACCCGCTTTACCAAAAATCCAAAAGAATTGCTGATTGCTGAGTATGCAGCCAAGGTCATCACCAGCTCGCCTTATTACCAACAAGGCTTCTCCTTCCAAACTGGAACAGGTGGTGCCGCATTAGCTGTTTCTCGTTTTTTACGCGAAGCAATGATCAAAGATGAGATCAAAGCTAGCTTTGCCCTTGGCGGCATTACCAATGCCATGGTGGAACTGTTAGAAGAAGGATTAGTGGAAAAACTGATCGATGTCCAAGACTTCGATCATCCTTCCGCACAATCGCTAGGGAAAAACGCCAATCATTACGAGATCGATGCCAATATGTATGCCTCACCGTTAAGCAAAGGGGCGTTTATCAATCAATTGGATACCGCCATTCTTTCCGCATTGGAAGTCGACACGAATTTCAACATCAATGTCATCACCGGTTCTGACGGTGTGATCCGCGGTGCTTCTGGCGGCCACTCAGATACCAGTATGGCGTGCAAAATGAGCTTAGTGATCGCTCCTCTCGTGCGGGGACGGATCCCAACGATCGTCGATACCGTCAACACGATCGTCACGCCAGGCGCCAGCATTGATGTCGTTGTCACAGAAATCGGGATCGCCATCAATCCTGCTCGCAAAGACCTGATCAGCCATTTTGAAGCATTGGATATTCCCCAATACACCATTGAAGAGCTAAAAGAAAAAGCCTACAGTATCGTGGGTCAACCCGAACCAATCAAGTACGGGGAAAAAACCGTCGCTTTGATCGAATACCGCGATGGCACGATCATTGATGTGGTCAAAAATGTCTGATGCCCTATTTTCAGGAACCCCTGTGACGCTAACCGACATGCTGCAGGCGCGAGAAAATAGAAGCTCCCTTCAACGGGAGCTTCTCGCTGCAGATGAAAAAGCGGCATTACTTGTTGCCACCATGAATATTCCTGGTCCCGTGAAAAATTCTGCCCCATTGACCGCAGTTTTTGAAGAACTCATTACGGAAATCGAAGAGGTCGTCAAGGAACTAATTCCACTGGCAAACCTCTACCGCAGTTTGGAGACCGGACCAGAATATTATCTCGTACTGCCCACAGATCCTTATGAACTAAAACGAATGATGGTTCAGATTGAGACCAATCATCCTTACGGCCGGTTGGTGGATCTGGATGTCTTAACCAAAACCCAAGACCAGCTTTTACCTATCAGCCGCACCGAAATTGGACTGCCTGCAAGAAGCTGCTACATCTGTGAACAAGACGCCAAAGTTTGTGGCCGTTCTAGAACCCATAGCGTAGCAGACATGCAGCAGCAGATCCGTAAAATCATTCAGGAAAGAGTGAAAGAATGAAAAAAATCCAATTTATCGAAACCGTCTTGCGGGACGGCCAACAAAGTCTGATCGCCACGCGAATGCCTACCAGCGATATGCTGCCGATTTTAAAAACCATGGATCAAGCAGGCTATCATGCCCTTGAAATGTGGGGCGGCGCGACCTTCGATGCTTGCCTGCGTTTTTTAAATGAAGACCCATGGGAAAGATTGCGCGCAATCCGCAAAGAAGTGAAAAAGACCAAACTGCAAATGCTCTTACGGGGACAAAATCTCTTAGGCTACAAAAACTATGCCGATGACGTCGTTGCTGACTTTGTGACCAAATCGGTCGAAAACGGCATCGACATTCTTCGTTTGTTTGATGCTTTAAATGATGTCCGCAATTTGGAAACTGCCATCCGTGCCACAAAAGCAGCCGGTGGACACTGTCAAACGGCGATCTCTTATACTACTAGCCAGATCCATACCGTGGATTACTTCGTTGACCTTGCCAACAAAATGGCAGACCTCGGCGCAGATTCTATCTGTATCAAAGATATGGCAGGCGTTTTGACGCCGCAAACCGGCTACGAGTTGGTCAGCCGAATCAAAGACGCGGTCGATCTGCCGCTGGAAGTCCATACCCATGCCACCAGCGGCATTGCTGAGATGACTTACTTGAAAGTTGCGGAAGCTGGCGCAGACATCATTGATACTGCCATCTCCTCTTTTGCTGGCGGCACCAGTCAGCCAGCGACCGAATCTGTGGCGATCGCCTTAGAAGATTGCGGCTTTGCTACTGGACTTGATTTGCAGAAAGTCGCTGAGATTGCAGAACATTTCAATCCCGTTCGTGATCGTTTCCGTGAAGAAGGGCTGCTGAATCCAAAAGTCAAAGACATCGAACCCAAAACCTTGATCTATCAAGTACCTGGCGGCATGTTGTCGAACCTACTCAGCCAATTGACGGAACAAGGATTGCAAGACAAGTATGAAGAAGTCCTAGCAGAAGTACCAAAAGTCAGAGCGGACTTGGGCTATCCACCGCTAGTGACCCCATTGTCGCAAATGGTCGGCACTCAAGCCTTGATGAATGTGATTTCAGGAGAACGCTACAAACTTGTCCCAAGTGAGATCAAAGATTACGTCAAAGGACTTTATGGACAATCGCCAGCACCCATCAGCGACGAAATCAAAGAAACAATTATCGGAGATGCTGAAGTGATCACTGTCAGACCAGCTGATCTACTGGCACCGCAATTGCCAGCCTTCAAGGAAGAAATCGCTGAGTATGCCAAAAGCGAAGAAGACGTGCTGATGTACGCCCTCTTCCCTCAGCAAGCCCAAGACTTTTTAGGCCGACGAGAAGATCCCTTTTATGATGTCCCCGTACAGACAGTGTCTGTGAAGATTGCGGTGGATTAACAATGAAACCAGAAATAGAGAAAACAACTTAAAGTGCCCCTCACAAATTCGCTTGCTTTAGCAAATTTGTGAGGGGTATTACCATCTATAGGCTGTTTCTTCGTTTTTACTAATCAGCAGTGCAAAAATACGTACGCCACAGCCACTCCACCAATAAGCTTGCATTAATCGCTTCTCGCTCACGTATTTTGGGTAGCTGAGAAGCCAGGATTGTGCTTCCGCTCCATCCATTCTATAATCAGCTAAAAGAAGCGTTTTAAAGGAGGGTCTAGCCATGCAACGATACATCGCTTTATTAAGAGGCATCAATGTCGGTGGAAAGAACAAAATTTCTATGAAAGAATTGAAAGCCGGTTTTGAAGAACTAGGGTTTAGAGATGTGGTCACTTATTTGAATAGCGGCAATGTGATTTTTTCCAGTGAAGGGTATGATCCACAAGCCCTTGCCGAAATGATTAAAGCAATGGTCAAACACGACTTTTCCTTTGATATCGCTATTTATATCATTCGCCAAACAGAGCTGCAGGAACGCTTGACCCATATACCTGACTGGTCAGGAACGGAAGATAAAACCATCTATGACAACCTGATCTTTTTGATGCCTTCACTGACCTACGAGGTGTTATCTGAAAAACTCGGGGCTCCAAATGCCGACCTTGAACAGGTTTTCCCTTACAAAGACGTCGTCTTCTGGTCCTACATCCGCAAAGACTATCAAAAAACCAATTGGTGGAAAAAAACAGCCGGCACCAGCGTCGGTAAACAGATTACGATTCGGACCATCAATACCGTACGGAAGATTGCGGAGCTGTGAGGAATAGCAAGCCTTCTAATAATTATAAAACCCGTCAGGCAGACTCTTCTGACGGGTTTCTTATAACATTCTAATGTCTCATTAGTTCTCGTTACTACTATTCGTGACGCGCTTTAACTGACGTTAAGTTTCTACGCAATCATCCCAACTAGAAGCAATAAACTACCGAGAAGAATAATAGATTTTCACATCGTGTATTTCTATACTGAATATCTATGATAAAACAAAACCCAAGCATTAAGAAGCAATTTGAGGCAACTAGACAATAGTATAGAACGAAAGAAAAAATTCTTATTCGCAACATTCGATTACGAAAAAGATACATATGAACATCTATTATTAGCCATCCTTTTTTCTAGCTCACATTTTAGTTAACCTTTTTATCTATCCTAACTGCTATAAAAACTCTCTCACACGTTCTTTAACATGCTGCTATTGTTCCAACTTCTTTATTGCTAAAGCTAAGCAGCCGATCAAACCTGCATCGTCAGCAAGCATTGGAGTTAGTAGGTATTCTTCGAGAGTAGGGGTATCCACATAGGAACCCATTTTTTCTTTAAACGCTTGGCGAATCAACTCGAGTAGTTGTGGCTGTTTCATTACACCCCCACCTAAAATTATTACTTCCGGTGCATATAGTAAAGTTGTGTTATACACACACTGAGCAAGATAATCTGCCTCAATCGCCCAATAAGGATGATCAAATGAAATGGTTTGGGCTTTTCTTCCAAAGCGTTTTTCAATCGCGGGTCCTGAGGCTAACCCTTCCAAACAATCATGATGAAAAGGACAGATCCCTTCAAATTGATCTTCATTATGACGTTGTAAGAGCATATGTCCCATTTCAGGATGACTGAAACCTGCGACTATTTTTCCATCGACTACAGCACCACCACCAACACCAGTACCAACGGTGTAATACAGAACACTATTTTTACCTTTTCCATAACCTGCCATATATTCTCCATAACAAGCAGCATTTACATCGGTAGTCCAATAGATGGGAACCGACAAGGCGTTTTCCAAAGCTCCTACAAAATGATAATTTTGCCAAGCTACCTTCGGAGTGTTGGTGATATATCCGTAAGTTCTTGATTCGATTTGAATATCAATAGGCCCAAATGCTCCTACACCAATTGATGCGATATTTCCTTTGTACTTATCAAAGAAATCAAACACTTGCTTCATCGTTTCTTCTGGTGTTGTGGTTGGAAAGCTTTTCCGTTCTATCACTTGTAATTGTTCATTACCAATCCCACAGACAAACTTTGTTCCACCAGCTTCTATTCCACCATATAACATTTTATCTACACCTTTCATTCACTCATTTTCAAAAAAAGAAACGTATTTGCACTAAGCAAAATCGTTTCTCACTAAAGGTTTCGTTGTGCCACCTTCGCCAAATTCAATCGGCAATACGGTACGTTTTTCTACTGTCTCTCCATTAATGACAGCAATTAATTTTGCCACTGCCACTTCCGCCATTTGCTTTGTAGGTTGGGCAATCGTTGAGACTAGATAAGGATCTCCTTCTGTCATCTTTTGACCATCAAATCCGATAACTTGGACATCCTCTGGTACGTTTTTCCCTATTTTTTCAAGCATATCAATGACAGCTAATGCCATTGGATCGTTGATCGTAAAAATACCATCGATATCGGGATTCTCTAACAAAAAATTTGTTACACGTTCTGAGAGATGGTCTAAAGGTTCTAACATATCTAACGCTTTATAGGAAATCCCCAATTGACGGCACTCAATCTCAAAATATTTTCGACGACTCTTCGTTTCATTCGGTGTTTCTTGGTACCCACCGATATATGCTACATTCTGACATCCTCGGCGATAAAGTTCATTTGCAGCCAAACGTCCACCGGCCGCATTGTCAGCGGTCACATAAATCACCTCTTCAGTGAAATAACGGTCAATACTAACAAAAGGCAGATTACTCGAAATGTATTCATCGATATCTGAATAAGTAATTCCAATGATGCCGTCTACTTTATTTTGACTGACCATCTGGATATATTCTTGTTCTTTTTCACTATTCCCACTGGAGTTACACAAATAAAGCTTGTAGTTTTGTCTTTCTAATGCTGTTTCTACATGGTAGGCAAATTCGCCAAAAAATGGATGCCATACAGTGGGTAGAATCAAAGCAACCGTGTTCGTATGCTTCATCTTTAACCCCCGGGCATAAAAATCTGGTTGATAGTTTAACTCTGTCATTGCTGCTTCAACTTTTTCTCTAGTAGAAGCTTTAACAGAACCGTTATTCAATACCCGGGAAACAGTTCCTACTCCGACACCTGCTAATTTTGCGACATCTTTCATTGTTGCTTTCATAGTTGATCCCTCACATTTCTGCACAAGTTTAGTATAATGAATTTTGTCATAAATTACTAATTTTTTCAAAATACTAATAGCAAAACCATGGGAAATCTAGCTATCTGTTCTTTTCTAAAAACATTATCCTTCAAAACCTATTAAATAATTGATACATCGCCTAAGCAATCAAACATTTATTTCACACTCGCTGTTTCAAAAGCTTGAATACGACTTTCTCCAATCGAATGAAACAAGATATCTCGAGCTTTTTCCAGCTCATAGAAAGTAGCCGTCATAACTTCTAACCCATTAATAAAGACTTCAACTGATGAGGTATCTCTAAAAATCTCAAGAACGAGCTGATTATCAATCAAAGGTACTTCAACTTTTCGGACATTCAGAGGGTCTTCTTCCGCCCCTGTAAGCTCTCTTCCTAGTTTCTGACGATCCAATTCAAAAACCTGTGTAGCAGTGTCATAGGCTAGTTTGAGACAATCCGTCTTAGACCGCAGTAATTCAATTGTAAAAACTTCTGCTTTCTCCAAATCTGCGACTAGATGTAAATATGAAGAATCCGACAGTGCGTTTCGAAATACGACTGATGTGTCAGTCACTGCGATATTTTCACTGCCTTGTTGATAAACTAAATGACTATATACAGTTGAGATGGGTTTTTGTACCAATCGATTTTTTTTCACTCTTAACTCTCGGGGCAAACTCATAGAGCCTGCCCAAAGATGGCCTAACTCATGTGTAGGCAATGTACGATCCCACATCTGCATCCAAGCAATCATCACCCGTCCGCCATTAGGATCTGTTGTTGTTTGTGGTGCATAAAAATCCATTCCAAAATCCATTTCATGGAAATTATCAACTATCATCTGACCTGTTTCCCAGTCTACCTCACCAATACAAGCCATGGTAGAACTGATATTATGATATTCCAGTCCGTTCTTCTTGATTTGTATCGGTGACATGATTAAGACATCTCGTCCGTCTAAATGGAATAAATCAGGACATTCCCACATTATTCCTTGCTCTGAAGTCCCTTCTAGTAACACAGAGTAAAAGTGCCAAGTATACAAGTCTGATGATTGAAACATCACTATTCTACCAGTAGACTGTGCAGATTTAGTAGCTACTACCATATAGTAAGCATCGTTGTGAACAATTACTTTAGGGTCACGAAATTCTTGTATCAACCCATTTTCACCTAATTGTTTATCTGCTACCACAGGATTACCACTGTATTTGCTAAAATGAATACCATCTTCAGAGACCGCCAAACATTGATGCTGATGGCTAATACCATCAATTTCTTGACAGCCTGTATAAAATAAATATAGTTTTCCGTCTCTTTCAATTGCACTTCCTGAAAAACACCCGCCGCTGTCATAAGGTTGATCTGGGGCTAACGCTACTGGTAGATCTTCCCAATGGACCAAATCACTACTGCGCGCATGTCCCCAATGCATGGGCCCCCATCGACTATCGTAAGGATAGTATTGATAGAAGAGATGGTAATGCCCTTTGTAATATATAAACCCATTGGGGTCATTTATCCACCCGATGGGTGCGGAAAAATGATAGTTTTGTCGATACTGAGGGTTAACTTTTCCTCGCATCATTTCAATAAATCGATTTGCTTTATCCAAAATCGCCGTTTCTTCTACTAACACTTATTGTGCTCCCTTCAAAAAATTATCATAGCCAGTTTGTTTTATTTGAATCCATTCTTCCAAACCTACACGTTCCAATTCAGCAAGGTATTCTTCCCATTCTTCATCGATTTTACCGCCGGTGATCCACTCTGCTCTTTTGCGATAGATGTAATCCCACATATCCGTTTCGATTTTTGCTAATCGATCTGTTTCTTCTTTTTCTAAAAAGACACGTGGATAGATATTGTCTTCTGTAATATATGGCAAATACGTGTCATGCATCAAATCTAAACGCCACTTCGCATCATCTGGCATAGTCGTGACTGTGCCGTAATAAGAATCAAGAACTGCTAATGGTCCTCCAGCTTCGGTTTTTTGTCTTAGTTCCCCCGGTGCTGTCCCCTCTAAAGGCAAATGTTTTAACATACCATCCTTTAATTCAAAAATATTCGCCTGTGCTTCATCACCGTAGGTTCCCCAGTTATTTTGGACAGACTGTAACGGTTCATACATTTTATCTATCCACCTAGCTGTAAGTTCCAAGTTTTTATTCGCACTAGTAATTACGAAACGATCTCTTGAGAAACCCATGCCATTCGTACGAGTAACGTGTTTCGTTCCATCTGGTCCCGCTAAGACTGGCAAGACGTCATAACTATCATCTGCACCCGTGATATTTGCTTTATCCCAAGTAAAGTACACGCCATACTTATGTTCTTTCCCTTTGGCAACATACGTATTCCAATCTTGTTCGAAAGCCTCTTTATCAATAAGACCTTTATTATTCATTTCATTGAAATATTTGATGGCTTCTTTATACCCTTCTTTGTTAGCAGTAAATTGTACCTGGCCATCGTTATCAACGACTAAGTGGTCATCATTATCACCTAGACCGAATGCCCCCATTAAAAATTTTAAGTCTTCGTTTCCTCCATTGTTAATAAAGCTAAAAGGAATTTCATCTGCTTCACCATTACCATTTGGATCTTGCGTCTTGAAAGCCTCCAACACAGTCATCAACTGATCAGTGGTTTGCGGCATTTCAAGACCTAAATTATCCAACCACTCCTTGTTGATCCAAGCCATCCCATTTACTGTATGAATCGACTCTTTTCCTTCGCCTAATTCTTCAATCCAAGGCATAGAGTAAATGTGACCATCAGGTGCAGTAGACATTTGTCGGTATTCGGGGTTTTCATCAAAAATTTTCTTCAGATTTGGCATATAATCTTCGATCAAATCTTCAATCGGTACAATAACACCACTTTCCGCCCAGTTTAATAAATCATAGTCACCTGCAGCGGCGTTGAAGATGGCATCTGGTAAATCACCACTAGCGATATCCAAATTTCTTTTTTCGGCAAAATCACTACTGTAGTTTGTCCAATCAATATGGAGATTGGTCTCTTCTTCTAATCGTTGGAAAATCAATTTGTCATTAGGATCATTGGGAGCCAAAGGGGCACTTTGAGACATCATTTTTAAAGATACTTTTTCTTTCAATGGAAAAGAGACATTTTCTAGTTCATAATCAGGGCTTGATGTACTCTTTTCTTTTGAGCCTCCACAAGCCCCCAAAATTAGTACGGAAGTAAAAACGATTGGCAGCATCCATTTTGCTTTCATCTTAAAATCTCCTTTATAATTTTTATTCATACAAATAGTGAACAATACTTATCCTTTAACAGAACCAACTAAAACACCTTTATCAAAATATTTTTGGAAGAAAGGATACATTATGATTAATGGCAGACTAGAAATGACGATCGTTGCGTATTTGATCAACTCAGCAATTTGTTTCATTTCTGCCATGGCTGTATTGGCTCCCACCATGTCTTGTGAGGGTTGGTTTTGGATCAAAATATTTCTTAATACGAGTTGCAACGGCTGTAAGTCGGGATCTTTGATATAGATCATGGCATCAAAATATGAGTTCCATTGCCCAACAAAGGCATATAAAAACAATACGAACATAATTGGTTTAGCTAATGGAAGCATGACTTTGAACAGTATTTGCAAGTCATTGGCGCCATCGATAGTAGCAGCTTCAGAAAGTTCTTTTGGTAAAGCACTAAAATAGGTACGCGCTAAGATAATATTCCACACATTTATAGCACCTGGTATGATAATCGCCCATACACTATCTAACATGCCCAAGTTCTTTACCAATAAATAGGTAGGTATCAAGCCGCCACCAACGAACATTGTAATGACAAAAAAAGTCATAATAATCTTTTTCCCAGCCAAGTTAGGTCGAGATAAAGGATACGCAGTGATCATCGTAATAAATACAGTCAATAAGCTGAAGCTAAAAGAGTAAAACAACGAATTTACGAAACCGCGTAAAATGGAATCATCTGCAAATACCCGTTGATATCCTTGTATTGTCCAATCTTTCGGATTGAAGCTTATACCTTTATTGATCAAAGTAGCTGGGTCCATAAAAGAAGCTACCAGTACATAAATCAGCGGAACAATGGTAATGACGACTAAAAAAGTTACAATCACTCGATTCAACCATAAGATTTGACGGTCGATTTTTGATAAAGCACTATTCATAATTTTCTCCTTTCATTACAAGCCTTGACCATCGTTTAGCCGCTTGGTTATATTGTTGACAATCAGTAATAAAACGACATTAATAATCATATTGAACAGACCAACAGCAGCAGAGTAGGCATAATCACCTGATTGCAAGCCGACTTTGTATACATAAGTGGAAATGATTTCTGAGGCAGGGATGTTCATTGAAGTTTGCATCAAGTAGGCTTTTTCATATCCTACATTCATAATACCGCCGGCGGCCAAGATGAAGCTGATCACCATCACAGGCCTCAATGCAGGCAAATCGATATGCCAAATCTTTTGTAAAATATTTGCCCCATCGATATTTGCTGCCTCATATAAATCGGTACTGACTCCCGCCAGTGTTGCGGTGTAAAGAATGGATGACCAGCCGATTCCTTGCCAAATTCCAGATAAAATATAAATCGTTCTGAAATAAGCTGGATTAGACATGAACATAATTGGTTGCCCCGTAACCTTTTCTACTAACCCATTAATAGGTCCATTTGCGGATAGGAACAAAAACAGCATCCCCACGATAATAACTACTGAGATAAAATTCGGCGCATATAGAATCAACTGGATTTTCTGTTTTATTTTTTTATTGATAATTTGATTCAAGCTCAGTGCTAAAATAATTGGTGGAAAAAAACCTAACAATAAACCATAAATGCTAATTTTTAATGTGTTGCTCAGCAAAAGTGTAAAATTTGGTGAACTGATAAATTCCCTAAAGTGATCTAGTCCTACCCAAGGACTTTCCAAAATTCCTAGCATAGGATTATAGTCTTTAAATGCAATCACAGCACCGTACATTGGCACATACTTAAAGATAAACGTCATGATGATACCGGGTAAGAGCAAAAAGTACATCCACTTATCACGCCGCAACTGTTTCTTTAATTTTTTCCACTTCGAGATATTTTTGTTATCCCGTTGTACCGCCCTTATCTCACCACCTGGTCCCAATGTCTTTTCCAATTCAATCTCCTCCCAATACATTTTAGAAACGTTTCCATTTTTGTTTAAAAAAATAAAAATTTAACGAAGTCACTTTTTTGGAAACGTTCCCACTATTTTCGTTTATAGATTACCATAGCCATTTTTTTAAGTCAATATTTTTTTGTAATTATTCTTTCACCCACACTAAGCTTCCTTCAATTCATTTATGGTTTTCGAAAATTGTTATAAAATAAGGATCTCGATTATTTCATTAATCCTATTTTTTCTCTACTTTTCTAGCATTCTTCTTTTATGAGTTTACTTATCACAACTCGCATCCTCTAATCTCTTTTCTACCAATCATTCACTATTTAATCGTTCCAATCGGAAGATTATCTGGTTAATTATTTAAAAATAGCTCGGATTCACATTTATTTTTTGCTTTTTAACTAACTAAAAGCGAAAAGATAAGAGTTAGATATGTAAATGTATATAAGGTTAGGAGCTGTTAGATGAGCTTTTTAGGGGAATATCGGAAAACTAAGGTCGCCAATCAAAATTAAAAAAAAGTGTAGCACCTAAGGGTATTCACTTTTTCATCTGCCAACTGAAAGAAATTAGCGAAAAAGAGTAAACTCACAAAAAATGAGTTTACTCTAGATCAATATAATAATTAACTGCGCCCTTCCTCATCCATCTCTCGATAATCAAATTCACAAAACACAGCTTTTGTGTCATAGCCTGCATAATCAACCGCTGCTAGTCCGACAAATGCTCCGGTGAAGAAGCCGCCGCAAGTTTGTAATACATAATCATCCGAGAGAATAGCAGAATCAAATTCGATTGGTAAATCTTGGCATGTTTCTCCATCAAAGGAGTAGGCATATCTATAGGTCTGCTTGCGGACTTTTGTTTTGAACCAGACAAAATCCACATCATCTGGAATGGCAATCGCATTTTCTCTTAAGTAGGACGTATAGGTTCCTTGATTGTTTTCAGCTACTTCAATTACTTTTCCATTTTCTTCATTCCAAGTGATAAAAATGAAGGACCAGTGTTGGTCATTATAATAATTGGTTAGTCCTGCCATTTGTTGGTAAGAAAATGGATCAAATTTTACTTTTGTTATTGTATCAAAATAAAAGGTTTGCCAACGGCGTGCGATCATTGAAAGATCATGGCGATTTGTTAAGCTTCCTTTTCCAATTAGTTCTAGTTTCCCATCGCCTACATTGCCCATTTCTGCTGAAATTGGTACACGAAGGGTCTGCCAGTTTTTATTTAGCTGCTTCTCACTAAAGTCATCATAATGAGAGCGGCTACTCAAAACTTCGGTAGGTACTGCATCTTTAGGTGCCTCCACGCTTGTTTGTCCCCCATGTCCACCAACGATTCTTGGCCAGTCTTCAGAATCCCATTCAACTTTTTGAATGGCGGTCTCACGTCCTAAAGTTGACCATCCGCGAGGATTTGTCACCGACTCGTTTTCTCGATGTAAGGGTCTTGCACATAGCGATGCATAGTACCATTCGCCTGACGGAGTAGACACAAGTGCCCCATGTCCTTGCTTTTGCAAGTATGAATGAGGCGTATCGTAATTGGTTAGAAACGGACCATGAGGATCGGTTTCGAACGAATCAGCTTCCAGTGAAGAGGATCTAGCTACGACTTCTTGATGGGTAAAGACAGTTCCACCTTCTGCCACAAATAAATAGTAACGCCCATTTATTTTGTATAGATGCGGCCCTTCAACTAATCCTACATTCGTTCCTTCATAAATCATTCGAGCAGTTTCTGGTTTCAACTGCATGGTTTCTACATCAAATTCGGTCAGTGTAATGCCATTGAAAGGATTTTTATACTCTCGATGATCCCACGTCTGTTGCACGAGGTATTTTCTGCCATCCTCATCATGAAACAGAGAGGGATCAAAGCCAACGCCATTCAATCGAATCGGTGTAGTCCACGGTCCATGGATGTTCGTTGCGGTAGTCAAATAGTTGGTCATGTCCTTAAATGCCCCATCCACAACTTTGACGTCGGTAAACACCAACCAAAATTTGTTGTCTGCATATGATAAGTCTGGTGCCCATATTCCACCAGACGACGGATTTCCCTTCATGTCTAGCATCTCTACTGAATCGAGAGGAGCATCCAGCAGTTTCCAATGGACCAAGTCTTTTGATTCGTGCAAACGAATCCCAGGGAACCATTCGAACGTTGAATTAGCTAGATAGTACGTATCTCCTACTCGGATGATGGACGGATCAGGGTGAAAGCCGGATAAGACAGGATTTTTTATTTTCATAGAAACACCTCTTTTTTTAAAATTAAGCTACAGTTTTTGATTAGTATTCATTTCAAGCCGTTCGCTCTTGTTGCCCCACTCCTCAAAAAACAAATCAAGTGAAAATCGTCGAATCAAATTACGATACACGCCGTAATTGATTGCACCACTAAGAAAACAAAGATACGCCAAAGAAAAATACTGCATCAAAAAGATCGACAGTCCAATAAATGCACTATTATAAACAGTGACTGAAGGCAAACGGTAGCTTATCAGCAATGACCATTCTATTTTCTTCTTAAATGGGATTTGAGTGACGCGGGAATCGCTTGAGATCAGTAAGACAAAGAGCATACTGCTTAATAAAAAACAGCTCGTAAGGACAAATGGCAAAAACATAACAGATCGTTGATATAATATCAGTATTTTCAGTCCAAAGAGAATCAAGAGAATAATCAGAGAATACAAGAAATATAATCCCCAGTTTTTCTTCAAGCATTCTCGATAGTACTGAGAATAGTTCTTTCTATTCGATAAATGCTCTGGGTTGTTAAATAAGCCGAATTGAGCGGACAGACTTGCAATAAAAAATACTAGGGGTACCCAAAAGAAGACAATATTATTCAGAGTCAATCGAAGAAAAAACAAGTGCATCAGGAGTAAACTATTCGACAGGATGAAATACAGTTGATAAACCAAAAGCCGATAGGCTGAGTGGACAATGGCAACGGTCCACTCAGAAATAGCGTGAAAGAAAGGATTCATACTTACCTCCTATCCTTTGATACCCGAACTTGTGACACCTTCGACAAAATACTTTTGTGCGCTGAAGAATAAGATGATGGCTGGCAACAATGAGATCACCGACATTGCAAACACTTGATTCCATGGGGTATTAGTAGATGGATCAACGTTGAGCCGCAACGCAAGAGATACTGGGAATTTGTCTTGTGAAGTGATATAAATCAATGGACCTAAGAAATCACTGAAACTCCAAACGAATTGAAAAATCACACAAGAAATCAGTGCAGGTTTTAATGACGGAATCAGGACACGCCAGAGAACACCGAAAGAAGAACAACCGTCAACGATCGCTGCTTCATCGAGATCCCGTGGAATTGAACGCATAAACTGGATCATCATGAACACGAAGAAGGGTTCTTGTCCTAAAAATGAATTGGCCAGTAACGGAACATACGTATCTAATAGATCCAAGCGATTCCAGAAGAGATACAAGGGGATTCTGGTTACGACTTGAGGTAAAAACATCGTTGCCATTAACAACGAGAACATGATTTTCTTGAATGGAAAGTCAAACCGAGCAAATCCATAGGCTGTAAGAGTCGCCGAGACAACGGTAAAAAGAATCTTTGGAATGACGTATTTAAAGGTATTGATAAAATACAAGGTGAACGTATAATCGCCCTTGGTGTTCCAACCATCAATATATGCTTGGAAATCAATCGTTGAAGGAATGAAGCCGATTGATGTGAAAATCTCTGTGTTCGTTTTGAAGGACGCTCCAACCATCCAAATAATTGGATACAGCATAATCAGTGCAACGACCGTCAACAAAACATAGCGAATCAGTGCTTGACCATGCTTATTCGAGTGCTTCTTTTTTGCAGATGCTACAGGGGTTGCCTCCATTTATTTCCCACCTCCATCAGAATAATAGACCCATCGTTTTTGGCTCGTGAAAAGAAGAACCGTTGAACAAACAATCAACGCAAACAACACCCAACTTGCCGCACTTGCGTAGCCCATATCAAATTCTTTAAATGCTTTATCATAAATAAACATTGAGGACAGATACGTGGCATTGAGGGGACCACGACCGGTGACAATAAAAGGACCGTTAAATTCTTGAAAGGCATTGTTCAGTTGCATCACTAAGTTGAAAAAAATGGTTGGTGTGATCAAAGGAATCGTAATTTTGAAAAACTGGGTCACCCTTGATGCACCGTCCAAACTCGAGGACTCATACAAATCCTGGGGGATTTCCTTCAATGCAGCTAAGAAAATCAACATTGAGGAACCAAATTGCCACACTTTCAAGAGAATCAAGACGACCATTGCGCCTGTAGGTGTCGATAACCAGTTGATTGGCTCGATGCCAACGGTTCCTAGAAAAATATTCACCAAACCTTCTGGTTGAAACATTGATCGCCAAAGCACACCAACGGCCACATTTCCCCCTAGAATCGAGGGAATATAATACGCCGTCCGATAGAAATTGATGGCTTTTAATTTGAAATTCAGAATAAACGCAACGAACAATGCAAACCCTAGTTGAAAAGGCACAGTAAACACCGTATAAATCAGTGTCGCCCGCATCGAATCAAGAAACGTTTGATCCTTAAAGAGATTCACATAATTTTGAATGCCTAAAAATGTAGGTGTCTGTCCGACACGAGCCAAAGAATAATCGGTCAGTGAGTAATAAAATGAGGACAAGATCGGCCAAGCGGTCAACAGTAAAAAGCCAATCAGCCAAGGGGTTACATAGATCAAGCCCACTTTTTCCTTTTTCATAAAATCCCTCCAATCTTTTTGACAACGATTCACGATACTTCATGGAAGCAAACAAAAGCCATTCACTCCCATAAAGCATGCGGATAGTTGCCTATTGCAATTTATAGTCTTTCGCAAGCTTTTCGGCTTGTTCTTTTGTTTTCGTGTAGACGTTGCGAGCAGCTGTTTCTAAATCCGTTCGTCCTAATTCGACAGCTTCCATTTCTGCAGTGTAAATAGTCGTTAAGGTACCATCTTCATAGAACGGTGTTTGGTTGATTTTTGCGACACTTTGGGCGTACTCAAATCCTTCTTTCATCACACCTGATAATTGTCCATCTTCCATCAACGTTTCGATCGCTTTGCTTGAAGCAGGAATCCCTCTGGAAAGACCCAAAATTTTATTTGCTTCCTCGCCATTTAAAAATTCATTTAGAAATGTGCCTACTTCCTCTGGATGTTCAACATTTTTCCGAACGGCAAAAAGGAGTGAAGGTTTTGACATTAAATTCACCTCGGTGCCGCCTTCTGCGATTGGGTAGTCAACGACGACCATTTCATCCCCTACTTCTTTCAATGCTTCATAATTAGAAGACATACTGGCATTCCAATCGATACCGCCCGCATATTGTCCTTCAATCCACTTTTTGTTGGTGGCTAAGGATACCGGTTCTGAGCCGACATTTTCTAAATAATCTTGTCTTGAAACGAAGACCCCAGCATCTGCCATTTCCTTATACCAAGTCATCGCTTCTAAATAGTCTTGTTCTGTCCAATTCATATTTCCTTGTTCATCAAACTCAGACGTTCCAGTCTTTTGTTGCAACCAAATGGTTACTGGAAAACGCCAAGTTGGGGATACGACACAAAAGGTCCCTTCTGGTAACTTCTTAGCGGCTTCCACATAATCGTCCCACGTCTTCAACGTAGTGACATCAATACCATGTCTTTCATATTCGGATTTGTTTAAATACATAACTAAAGTATTTTCCCCATAAGGAACGGCAACCTGCTTTCCATCAACTTGTCCGAATGCCAAAAAATCAGGTTCATAGGTGGACAGATCCAAACTATCGATTGTATTAAGATCATAAAACCCGTCATTTTGTCCGAATTGCGGCACCCAATTGTAGAGTAAAGTCGTGATATCCGCCAAAGTATTGCCAGCATACCTCGTCGTGAAGGCTTGATCCAAATCGCCAAAGCCGCTCGGCTCTCCTTTGACTGCAATTTCAGGATGCTCCTTTTCAAAATGAGCGATCATCTCTTGGGTTGCCTGGTGGCGATCGTCATTTCCCCACCAACTAAAGCTGATTTCTACTCGATCACCACTCCCCGTTGTCTCAGTCTTTTTTCTCCCAGCATTGCATCCAGCCAACACCAAAGATATCGAAAGCAAAGAACCTACCACTATCAATTGTTTTTTCCATTTTTTCATCACTCTTCCTCCTGATTCTTTTTAGTAAGTTGGATAAACTAACTTATATTACAAAAAATTTTACCTCTGATTGAAATCTTTTTTCTTAGTGATCTAAACGTGCTATTACTTCTTTTAAATCTAGCACTTGATTCTCTTTCTACGCATAAATTTGACGTCCATGTGCATCTGGAATGCCGCTTTTACGATAAAAATACGTGTTGATTTGATCCCGCCAATCTCTAGCAGAACGAACTTGTTCTTGCAATCGTTCGGCGACGTTTTGATAACTTTCTTCATCGATTTGTCCCTGTAAGGAAGCCCACTCGGTAACATATTCCTCTACTTTTTCATAGCCTTCGAAATGCGTGTCATAAATGTGTTGAATGATCGTTTTGCCGCTTTGTAAGACATGGTCGTATGGCAGATGGTGGAAAAATAAGACAAGTTCATCTGGGCAAGTTTCTACATTTTCGTATGTTTCACACCAAGCATCCGCATACTGCCTTACATAGCCGGTGCCGTCTTTTAACGTTCGATTGACGCCAATGCCCTTTCTATCCGCAAAGTGATACGTCCCCCATCTATCATATTCGTAGCCATCGACATCAGGCCCATAGTGATGATTGGGACGAACCATAAAACCGATACCTAGCGGGGCAGTATAATTTTCATAGGTCTGATAGGACGTAGCGAGGATTGCAAGTAGTCTTTTTTTTGCAGAATCATCTAACTCAAAGGACAAATCGATCCATTCGCAAAGGATAGCTTCTGTGCTTAATTCATTGTTCCAAATCAATCTGCCATAGCTAAAAAGGTTCGCTTGCGCTAGCTTGTGTCCGGTCCAATTATCATCCATGCCGACATTGACGACTGCTGCCACGCCAGAGTATTTAGGATTTGGACTTTGCTCTGGTAGAATCTTCTTTACTGTGGCGTGTTCAAGTGGATGCTTCGTATCAAAATCTAGCACATCTTTCCACATCGGTAGTAAGCAGCAAATGTGCTTTTGTTGTCCGGTATACTCTTGCGTTACTTGGAATTCCAACATTTGATTGGTGTATTTTAACGCGCCAAAAAGCGGCATCACGGGTTCTCGTACTTGAAAATCAATCGGTCCATTTTTGATCTGTAAAATAACATTTTCCTCAAACGTACCGTCTAATTTCATAAAGTGGTCGTAGGCAGCTTTGGCACGATCAATTGAACGATCTCGCCAATCCTGTAAACAGTCATAAACAAAGCAGCGCCATATCAGTAGCCCTCCGTAGGGTTGCAACGCTCGTGCCAGCATATTGGCACCATCATTATGGTCACGCCCGTAAACAAACGGTCCCGGTTCCCCTTCAGAATCAGCTTTGACTACAAACCCACCAAAATCCGGCATCACCTGATAGATTGTATCTGCTGTTTTTTGCCAAAATGCAATAACTTCCTCAGCTAACGGGTCGGCGGTCGTTAGTCCTCCAACGGATATAGGTGCCGCAAAGTTGATACTTAAAAACGTCCGAATCCCATAGGCAGCGAATGTATCTGCGATCTTTTTAATCTCAATCAAATACGGTTCCGTAATAAACCATTTGGCATCTCCGCGAACATTCACGTTATTGATAGAAACCGCATTCATTCCGATGGAAGCTAAGAAACGCGCATAGTCGCGTACCGTTTCATGGTCTTGCCGAAACTGATTGTTTGAATAGAAAATCGATTCTCCAGCGTAGCCACGTTCGATCGTCCCATCAAAATTATCCCAATGATTGACCATACGAATGGCTTGATTGGGAATCGACCTTAGATTTTCTGGCAACTCAGTGGTTCGAATCACATGCTTATAAAGTTCAAAGAAGCCATATAACCAGCCTTTACTAGTGTTCGCATAAACGACTGTCTGATTGTGCTCATGACTGATCTCAAATCCTTCATCCTCAAGCAGCGCATCCGTTGCCTTTTTGAAATATAACTCTGCATTTGTCTCTTCCACACAGCGGCACATTGGAAATAATAACTGCATCTCTCGTTTGATCGTATCCGTCAATTGGTCCGACTGCTCGAAACTATATGTCGAAACTACATCAGTTGCTACACGCTTTTTTAGCCAACACTCGTCTTTCTTTCTCATTGCTTCATCCCCTCTTTTATCTAAAAAATCCCTTCCGGCAGTTTCCAAGCAACTTCACTTTCTATGTGAATCCCTCCTCAGAACTTTTTGATTATTTGATAGACGAATAGAAACCGAGGCTTGCCGACACTCTGTTTTAGAATTGGAATGCGTCAATCTCCTGTTATTTTAACTTCCCCATTTGAAACACAAAAAAAGGATTGGACGACTGTCCAATCCTTTTGACATAGCGAAATAAGCATAAGGCATCCTGCATAAAATCCCATAAAATCTGCTTTTCCTACTAGAAAAAGAACAGAATATTAGGTACAATAAACAGGTCGATACCTTAGGGTATTGACTATGGCAACTTGATTAGTCAGTTCGCGTGACTTTTCAAGGCCTCGTATTGGAGCGCCAACTCTGATACGGGGTGCCTTTTTTTATTCGGTTTCTATTCCCCTCTATTGTATAGAAACCCGTTTTGGAAAGCAAGACCAAATCTGAGGGAAATGATTTAATAACAGAAATGATTTATGTTTTTTTGATGGATAAAGTAATCGATGTGTACAATTTGTTATTATGCTGTAATCTCTTTGACCGTATTAATATTATCATATGAGGTGATTTTGTGTATCATAGAATTCGCGACTTACGCGAAGACAAAGACTTGAATCAAGAACAACTTGCTAAACTACTGAATATCAGCCAAACCACTTACTCCCGCTATGAGTCAGGGAAATTAGACATTCCTACTCAACTTTAATATCCTCGAGATATCATCAATGTCCAACGCATCTGCAATCCTTTCAATGTGTTCTAAATAAATTTTTTGTCTTTTTCCATTTGCCAAATTGCTTAAATTTGATGGCTCAATTCCCGACAACCTTGCGAGTTCTCTTAAAGACATCTGACGTTCTGCTAATAAATCGTTGATTAGCACTTTCACTTTTCTATCACCTTCATTTTCGTTCATTTATATTTCCTCCTCGTGTTGTCTATATAAACATGGTATAGTACAATAATTTTAGATTGTTGTTCGTATAGACATGAAGTTTATAAATATAGAAGAAGGTACCCTTATAACATCGAAAAATGAAAATAAAGAATTCCTGACAAAGAAGAATCAACCGATTAAAACCATTAC
Organism: Enterococcus sp. DIV0240d; assembly: GCF_051711245.1. NCBI lineage: Bacteria > Bacillati > Bacillota > Bacilli > Lactobacillales > Enterococcaceae > Enterococcus > Enterococcus sp. DIV0240d. Next base: position 137,644 of record NZ_JBIOMG010000001.1, read on the forward strand.
TCAACAAGATATTAATGCGCTATAAATAACACCTGAGCAATTTCGATCATGGTCATCGATGCTAGAGGTATTAATCAAATTATTTGGTTGTAAAAAGGACCGATTAATAATGAAAAATTACTCAAACTTACCATTTGATACGAAAAAAGACACTCTCCAAAAAGAGAGTGTCTCGAATCTTCGATAAAAAGATTAACGTTTTGAAAATTGAGAAGCTTTACGAGCTTTCTTAAGACCTGGTTTTGCTTATAAATAACGAAACAAGTTTTATTATCTTTTAATATCAAGGTTTTTATAGATTTTTCTCAAATCTATATATCAATCAATTTAAACTGATTTCAAGCAACTCGTACATCAAAACGTACATCAAAAAAATACGCAAACCAGAACACGACTACTTTTTATAAGTAACAGGAATCAATTTTAAAAGTCATTAATTGCTTCACCCATGATTTTTAAGAAATAACCTTTTCAGGAGCCTCTTCAACACAATATAGCACCAATGATTTTTTTACATAGTTTGCATGGTCTCGTAAAAATTTAGAGTTTAGCGGAAAACCTTTCGTATTTGCAAACAAGCCAGCAAACCGAATGATCGTCCGCGTGTTTCCTTCTCGAAAAGGATGAATCAGCCACAGTTTAGCAATTAGATCAGAAAACAACGGTATTGTTTCTTCTAAACTAATTTCTGACCAGGAAACCTGATTCAATTTATCAAGAACAGCCACAATCTGATCAGTTAACGAAGAAGTATCCCCATACCTTAAGGATACACCGCCTAAAACCTCTTCTTCCTTAAAAATATCAATCGTTCTTAGTTGCCCAGCCCAAGGATATAAATCACCAAATATATACCCGTGAATCGCCAAAAGTGTTTCATAGTTAAGTGGTCTATTCTCAAACCAAGCGTCAATATCTAGTAACTTTAGGTAGGTAATATCTGCCTCTGCCTTATCAAGAAGCTCTTTATCAGTTATCCCTAGATGATTCTTCAAAACATCTGTACCAGGAATTACATAGGGATCAAACATTTTGTAAACCCATATTACGGTATTTTTCAATAACCGATTCTAAAGCATCTGCAATTTCAATATTTCCAGCAACATACTCTTCTACTAATTTCATTGTATCTTCTGAGGGGGCTGCTGCATCTAATGTTGAGTAACTCAAGGCTACATTACGAAGTTTTTCACGCTCGATTTTTGTGGTGTTTTTTATTGAATATTTGTAATCAGACATATATTTCAACCCCTTATCCAATATGCTAGTCACTATTATACCATGAGTTCACAGCTTCCATACGTTCTCGAATCTGTTCTACCGAAAAATTTAATGCTATAATAGCCAAAGACATTTATAGTAACCATACCTTGACAAAACAGAAGAACTCCATTATACAAATACGATAATTGAGAAAAAACCATTATTTTTACTAATAACAACAAAAGCCCATTTTATCAATGCAATCCGATAGAATGGGCTTTTTTAAACGATTTAAATTTTAGCAACTGTATGGCTCACTTTAATTTGATTAAATAGTTTTTTCACTTCAGGAGCAAAATAATCTTTTACAACTATATTGGTAATTTTTAATGATGATAGATTATCGCGATTATCCTCAGTTTCAATAGCAATAATTTTTCCTACTCCAGCATTTTTTGCTGCCAGTAATCCAGAATAAGAATCTTCAAAAACAATTGTATCTTTTGGATCAACATCAATTTTTGTGGCTGACTGTAGATAGTAATCTGGAGCAGGTTTACTCTTCATCTCACCGTTATCATACACGATTGTATCGAAATCAAACCAACGATCAAGATGAAAAAAATCAAAGTAAAAACGAACATTGCTATATCCAGCTGCCGTTGCGATATTTACTGGGATTCCTCTCTCCTTTAAATAATCCAGAAACTCTGGTGCTCCCGATAGCAATTGTTGCGTCTTGGGCGTCTGTCTTACCATTTGGCGATAGATTTTCTCTTTTTTTTCTCCCCATTGAATACTTTCTTCTTTGGTAAAGCTACGGTCAAAAAGATACTCCAATACCAAACGATTATTTTTACCATGTACATTTTCTTGAAATTCCGAGGGTGATAAAATTTTCCCCGCAGTAGTTTTAGCAAACTCCAACCAAGCCGCCTCGTTTTGAGGAGAATCCGGAAGTAAGATGCCATTGAAGTCAAATAATACAGCTTTACACATTCAAACACTTCCTTAAAAATAGGAATTCTATTGATTTTCTAAATAACTTAATTTTTCCACTAATACTACTTGTTTTTTATTCCCGTGATTATATGTTCCTAAAATCGTTCCAGTAAATGTACCAGATAATTCTGATGCTAAGAAAGCACATTCTGCTTGTCCCAGCGCATGTTCATTTTCTTCTACAATATAAGAAAAGTAATAGTATTTTTCATCTGCTGTTACCTTTAATTCTATGGAGGACGTCGCTGGCAAGTCGTATTCACAAACTATATAGTTAATGCTTCCAATTTTCTTTCGGAAGGAAATTTTATTATAAGCCGAATCAACCTCTACAGAATAGTGGAAATCCTTCGACATGAAGGTTGAAATTCCAAATTTTCCTTGTTTATGATTACTAAAATCAATTTCTACTGAAAAATACATTTTAAACTCAGACTGACGAATTCCTAAAAAAGAAACCGTGCTTACATCAGACAATCCCCCTTCAGATCCGTACATCATCATTCCTTTATTTTCAATAAATTGATAGTTATTCACATCAGGATTTCTTAGGAAAATTATTCTATCTGGAATTTGGTCTAACTCCATAAAGTTATACGATACACTATTTTCTTTGATGACCTGTGGATTAATCAATGGACCGTCCATTTCTAATTCAAGTTTATTGTTCTTATTAACGATTGGCCATCTCTCTGAGTTCCAAGTAACTGGCGTTAAAAAGGTTTCTCGTCCCAAATGATGATAATAACTATGACTACCCTTCACTCGAATTCCTAAACAAACCATCCACCAATTTCCTAAATCATCTGCTACCATATCTGCATGCCCTACACACTGGATTTCACTTTGAATACTGCGGTGGGTTAGAATTGGGTTTGAGGGACAAGATTCATATGGTCCCCAAACAGAAGAACTTCTAAAAATTGTCACCATGTGACCATACTCAGTACCACCTTCAGCCATTAAAAGATAATAAAAACTATCACGTTTAAACACATGTGGGGACTCAGGAGCCTTTCCACCAGTTCCTGCACAAATATAGGTTCTTTCGGAAAGTAGCTTCCCGGTTGTGATATCTATTTCGGCCTGATAAATTCCTAATGCTTCATTAGACTTATAAGCATTTCCTTGAATGTATACTTTTCCATCATCGTCAAAGAATAAAGAAGGATCAATTCCTGGCCAACCATCAATAAATATTGGTTCGGACCACCCAGCTTCAATATCATCCGTATAAACATAAAAGTTCCGCATGATTGTAACATTGGTTACGATAATATATAGCCGTTTACCGTCACTCCGAATCGTTGGCGCAAATAACCCCTTGGAAGTTTCACTATTAGTTAAATCTAATTGGCTATTTTTATCTAGGCAATGTCCTTTTTGTTCCCAATTTACGAGATCATCACTTTCAAAAACCGGAATCCCAGGGAAATACTCAAATGTCGATGTGACTAAGTAATATTTTCCTTTGAATTTACAAACACTAGGATCTGGATAGAATCCTTTAAGAATTGGATTATGATATTTCATAGCGTCCTCCTAAATGAATCCAACTGCTGCAAGAATCATTGATAGAATCAGAATTCCAATAATAATTTTATTGGCACTAACTTTCTTTCGAACTAAACCAAAGCAAGCAATTGTGGCAAGCATAGGAAGCATACCTTTAAAGATTTGATCCAGAATTTCTTGAATTTTATATTCAGTCCCTGAAACAGTGAACGCAAAATTAGTAGAAATGGATACAGTTGAAGATATCATTCCCCCTACCATAATCAAACCTAAGATAGTAGCGGCTTTCGTTATAATGTTAATCAAACCATTTTGATAAGCCTTTTGGATGAATTGTGCACCCACATTATAGCCGAACTTAAATCCATAAAATCTTGGAATCATATAGGTCAAATTAAACAACACTAGAAACAAAATTGGACCTAATACATTTCCTTGTTCAGCTAAGCTAATCCCAATACCAGTAGTAATAATTCGAAAGGTTCCCCAAAATAAAGAATCACCAATACCTGCTAAAGGCCCCATTAAGCTAGCTTTTACAGCATTGATTGAAGCTGCATCAAAGGAAGAGTCTGCTGCATTTTCTTCTTCCATACTAGTAGTGACACCTGCCAAAAATGTTGAAAATGGAGGGGATATATTAAAATATGCCATATTTCTCTTCATTGCTTCTTTTAATTCTTGAGGTTTATCTTTATAGATTCTTTTCAAAGCTGGAAATAATGTATATGCCATAGCATTTCCTTGGGCATTGATGTAATTCCATGAGCCTGACAGTGTCAAAGAACGATAAAAGCTAGAACGATTTAATTTATTCAATTCCTTTTTTTCTAGTTTAGTCAAAGAAATCATCTCCATTCGTTGTTGACGTGCTAGTTGTATTACTATTACTCATTTCAACCAACTCTTTATCTCGGAGTCCAACTACAACTGCAACTACAATTCCAATACAAGCAATACCCATCAACGGCATTCCAAGATATGCATTTAAAACAAATCCCAATAAAGCAAAGACTGCAATTTTAGAATCCCACAACATGTTTAATAGAAGTGCAATCCCTAATGCAGGTAGAATTTGACCGGTTAAAGTAAGGCCATCCATAATCACTTGAGGGATAATGTCTAATAGATGTTGAATGGCTGTAGTTCCTAATGAAATGCCGACAAATCCAACTATAAAATACACGGCACATTGAGCTAAACAAAGTGCCCAATGTAAGGTAGCAAATTTCTTATATTCACCCTTATCAACCAAGGAATTGAAACGATCCAAGAAAAGGCCGACTACAAAAAGACAAGCCTGATTAATAGCAACAGCTAACATACTAATTGGAATAGCCAAAGTCAATGCGATTTCAACATTCTGATTAGTAAGAATTGCAAATGCTGTTCCGAAAATTGATCCAGTCATTGTATCTGATGGTAGTGAACCACCGATTTGAGAAGTTCCTAAGAAAACAACTTCAATTGCTGCTCCCATGATTAACCCTTGCCTCAAATCTCCTAACAATAATCCTACCAATGCCCCCATTACCAATGGGCGTCTTAACATCGGATCCCCTAATGCCTTATCAGAAAACAATCCAAATGCCATTAGTCCCCCGACAACTAACGATTCATATATCATAACCAATTCTCCTTTCCAAAGTTAATTTGTGTTTTTGAATCTGATGGAATTGTTTGAATGTATAAATCATTGACCATTTCGTCAATCATTCGTAAATCTTTTTTATCTTCATCCGTAACAAAAATATTTCGAGATAACTGTTCTTTCTTAGCCCCCTCCAAGTTATTCATTCTTCCATAATTACCTAAATTTACTTCATTGACCTGTTCTGGTAACCCTTTCACTAATTTCAACGCATCTTTAGGAGATGCTACCACTACAAAAATATTTAATTTTTCAGCTCTCGGGTCTCGTAACATACCAACTGCATCATCTACTGTTTTAAATGCTGCTTTAATGTTTGAAGGAACCGCCATTGATAAAGCCATTTTTTGTGTCTCATCACTAGCAGCCTGATCATTTGCAACAACAATTCTAGTCGCTCCTAAAAATTTAGACCACACTACTGCAACTTGACCATGGATAAGTCGATCATCTACTCTTAATAAACTAATCATTATTAATCCTCCCAAATATCCTCTTCAATAATTTTTTTGAATTTTACTTCTTGGATTGCATTTTTTCCTGCTTCAACGCTATTAACAATGGACTGGCTAGCATCTTCTACATTTGACATTACAAACTCAAGCAACATTGCAACATTCATACCAGAAATAAGATGAATATTTTCACTAGTAATAAATTTTGTCAATGCTGTATTTACACTACCCCCAGGAAAATCGCTGAACATAAAAAGGTGATCATCTTGATCCATTCCATCGATTATCTTTTGTGTTTCATCTAGAATAAAACTCGGATCCTTCTCTGGGGTCATACACAACGCATAAATTCTTCCTTTATCCCCTGTAATCATCTCAACAGTATTTTGCATTCCTTTTGCAAGCTCTCCATGAGATGCTAATAGTATTTTATTCATTGAAATTCACCTCGCTTCCTTTACATAATATTTAAAGCAATAATCGTGCCAAGTAATCAAAAAATTGCTATAAAGCCTTTTTTAAGCACATAAAAAAAAGTGTCTAACACACAAAAAAAGTTAGACACTTCCATTAGACATATTATTTTTTTAAAAATGTACGTAATAATTCATATAATAATGAAAGCTCATAAGCATTTACCTTCAAATTATATTTCATTTCAAGCGGTTGGAAGATACTACGAGAAACATAATAGAACTCTTCTTCAGTTGGAGATAACTCGTGGGTTGGTTCCTCTGATTTTTCGGTTCGAGACAAAAATAAACGTTCCATCATCAGAGCTGTGTGCATATATAAATTTAACTTGATTCTACCATTTAAAGTAAATCTATAATAATTTTCATACTTTGATATGGCTGTTTCCACCTCAGAAATGACGATTGCTGGATTTAAAAAATTTAATCGACTGACAACGCCTTCTATCGAAAAGAACTTCACTAGCTCTTGAATCAACTCTAAGTATTCTTGATGAGTAAGCTCATCTTGGAAAATCTGTTCAAAGCGATCACTTTCCTCCCCCTCTAAAATATCGTATATATTTATATTAGGTATTAAAAATGATTTAGGGAGATCCGAAGTTGTAATAACTAACTTGGTATTGTCAAAAAATTTTTCATCATTTTGACTAATTAACTCGCGTAATTCTCGGTATTCTTTTACAAAAACTTCAATTGTATCTCCTGATAAATATTCTGAAAAGATATCTTTTAGCTTATTGGAAATTCCTAAACCGGACATACAAGAAATGATGATATTTTTTTTAGGAGAAAAACCTTCAAAATATTGAACATTCACCGAATACTTACCGACAGCATCTTCCGATATTTGATTAAAAGGCACGTTATTGGTCATTTTTAGGCCAATATCCAAAGCAATCGAGGTAGTCAAATTATTCAGAATTAATAACTCCCCTTTTAAATCACTTTTGATTTTCGTATAAATTTGATTCAATGATCCCATATCTACAATTAAAATTAGCCCATTAGTATTGACTTGATTGTTTACAAACCGCTTTGTTAATTGCACGACTTCTAACACATTACTTTCGATAGGCATATCAAAAGCTTCGAAAACGTAATCTCCACACAGCTGATTTACTACTGATTGGATACTTGTTGCGGTAGAATCTCCGTGGGCTAATAATAAACCTTTTAACTGTAGCTTCTCATCCACATAATCAGATAAAGTTATAATAAGTAACAATTCTAACAGTTCTCGCTCATTTTGAGTAAGTGCTGGTAAATGATCCAAAAATGCCGAGCATACATAGGCCGTTCTGGGGAATTCTTTTGTTAGACTTCTAACTAGCTTAGAAAGATTTACGCTATATTCTGGTATGTTTGCATATATCCTGCTACTAACTTCAGCAGCAGGATAACTATTAATCAAGCCATATTTTTTTTGAACTTTTTTTTGCCAGATCTTTTGGTACATTTGCATTTTCAGTTGTTGTGAATCTGTTAATTGAAATTTTTGATCCAACAATGTAATTAAGCTTTGAATTTCTTTTTTTAATACGATTGTTCTCGCTGACAAATCGTTATTGTTAAATTGAGTCATCATTTTTTCTAACCGCTCATCTAAGTCAAAAAAATTCTGCTTATTTAATGAGAAAGGTTGCTTATATGAAATAAGTAAATCATTAATTGGAAAGGCGACTTCTCTAGACACTTGTTTTAGTGATTCAATTGGCAGATCTCTTTTGGTAACTACTAGGTTTGAACCACTTCTTTTACTATACGCATCCGCACAACTTATTTTGATTATATTCTTTAGTCGACCAATATTACCTAATATTGAATGTGTAAGTAAAATTTCTAATACCTCTTTGGTAACTAAAATATCTTTTTCAAGAATCTCTGCTTCATTATGGAAAAATAATTGAACAAACTCAATTTGTTCAATTAACGGTCGCACACCAAAATCAGGTATTTTTACCACTACTTGAATACGCCGTTCGAAAGTATCCAGAAAAAAGTCCTCACTTTTTTCCGTAGTCGCAAAAATAAAGCGAACATTGGCTTCCGACCAATCTGAATTTTCCCCGATAGGTCGGTATTTTCCTGTATCCATAAATAAGAAAAGTTTTTCTTGGTTTTCACGAGAAAGCCTATGGATTTCATCTAAAAAAAGATATCCTCCATCTGCGTGCGACAATAATCCTTTGGTATCTTTTTCAGCTCCGGTAAATGCTCCCTTTTTATACCCAAACAGTGTTGAAGATAATAATTCAGGATTGTCCGCGTAATCTGCACAATTCAGAACTGATAAAGGTGCACTCTGTCCAATAATTCCAACTTCTTTAGCATAATTAAAAATTTGATTTGCTAAAAAACTTTTACCAACACCAGTGCTACCATTTATTAGTATATTCAACCCGCTTGGCGGATACTTAACAGCAGAAATACACTTTTGAATAATTTCCCTCAAACTACCATCATAACCAACTACATTTTGGAAAGAATTGGTTTCTTCATTAGAATTTTCAAGCATATTCTGTTTAATTGGTTTCCAATAAACAGGTTTCCCAGAAATTTTATCTACAAACCCTTCTTCCATTAGCCTGGTTAAATAATGGCTAACATTCTGTCTAGAAATATTCAGAATAAAGGCAATATCAGCAGCAGTAGCAGATGGAGACTCCTCTTGATTTGTAATACTTATAAGAGTTTCAAACACCTTATTTTTAGCACTTTTTTTCATCTTTACCTCCTAGCTATAGATGTGTCTAAAAGATATTGACTGAATTATACTTCAGATTTTAAAATGTGTCTAATACAAAAAGTTCGAGGCTCACCGAAATATATTTCTTATGATTTAACTCAATTCAATTTGAGTATTAACTCAGTTGAAATTACTGATTTTACAGCTAGTTCCATTGTCAATATATTAACAAATAATAAAAAATATAGCTAAAGAATGTGAAATCAAATATACAGCTGGATGTAAAGATGACCCCTTCAATTTATGGAGAAGATTGATTAGACAACTCTGTTTTCAAGTGCTATTGATGAAGTGACCAAGGCCACTTCATCAAACAAATTCGTTTCAGTAACTAACCATCTGTACGATTAATGATTTTAAAATAGTAAATATTTTGAACTCTCGAGCTCATACAATTAAGAAAATCGCAAGAACACTAAGAAGCATATGAGACTACTTTTACAGAACATACAAAATACCACAAGGGAATATCAAGAAGATTCAACTATAACTGATAATAAAGATTAAAGAAAATTTGAAGTTCAGCTTTCTTCTAGTTTTCGATTTGAATTATTTGGAAACATAATATATATCACCCCGTAAGTAACACGGGGGTACCGAACTCATTAGAAATCTCTCTGAAGGTTGCTACAAAAGGCCTCATGAGCATTCTTCAAAGATTCGATTTTTGTCAAAATTAGCTAAATAGAAAAGCAAAAGACGTGTGAACGGACCGGCTGCCAGCGGCAGAGCCGAGTTCGTTTACACGTCTTTTTTGTGTTTTCTCAAAAAAGAAACTTTTTCGAAATGAGGCGATTAAGAAGCAAATAGTTTAAGAATCTCTTACAAGTCAATTCAATTGTCTGTTGTTTCGAAAAATTACCCTACTCAGATTGTAGTAGTAATGGAAGGGAAATCATCCATAAAGAAAATTATGAGAAATTCCACATTTTTTGGAAAATAGGGAGTTCCAAATTGTTCTTGTTAGTGAAAGGAGGAAATTTTATGCAACTGATTCGTGCACCCACTCTACTTTGTTTCAACCAATTAAAACAAAGACTAAATTCAAAATCAAAGGAGAAATACACATGTCAAATAAATTAATGATCCAAAAAGGAACCAGCATCTCACTAAACGATTCAGAAACTGTCAATCTAGCTAGCCTACGTTTCGATCTCAAACAATTCAAACTCCCGCAACGTTTTGTTGTAGCCAAAAGTGATATTCAAATGCGCATGGAACGTGAACAGAATCATGTTGGCGAACGTGTAGAGACCGGGCTAATGATCCTCACCTTCAAAGTCTATGATCGGGCTTTTGTCGAACTGGTTCTGAATAACGGCGGAACAGAACTCGGCTCCCCGATTACCATTGTGGTCGAGCATCAAGAAGAACTGCCCATTTTAGATAACTATGAAGACGGCGAGTTGATTCCCATTCGTTTTACTGGTTTAAATGTCTATCCCCGAAAAATTCAGAAAAAATCATTTGTGGGAGAAGGTCAACCAATGATTGATACCTGGCAATTTGCAGCATTGAAAATCAGTGCCACCTCCTATCAACTAGGAGAAGTGAATGAACCAAACACACCGGCAAAGTAACGAATGTCTAATCGATTTTCTACGTTTTTCATTACCAGATTCTTCAATGGAAAAAGTTGCGGACTTATTGGGAATTGCCCTTTCTGACTTCACTTCGGAAAAGAAAGGGAGTCCTTTTCCCACTTACGATTCTCACTATTCCTTTGCAGATATTATCATTCACCAGAGTGATCACCACAATAATCTATTAGTAAACTTATCGGGTCAAGGGTGTCGCCAATATGAAGAATATATGTCTAGCGTGGAGGGGTGGCATTGGCAGAAATTCTTAGCCACCATTCTAAAAGCCAAAGGAACCATTACTCGTGCCGACTTGGCAATGGATTTATTTGACGGCTCCTCTCCTCCTGTGTCTACCTTGCAAAAATACGTGAAGAACGGCCAACTCAGCTCTCAAAGTCGCCACTTTCGGGAAGTAAACAGTGGGCAACTACAGAAAGGCATTCTAACTGGCCATACGCTTTATATTGGCGCTCAGCCGCAACTACTGCGGATTTATGACAAAAAGCAAGAAATCCGCGATAAAACGGGGGAAATTGCTCAAGTCAACGAGTGGGTTCGCTGGGAACTGGAATTAACCGATCAGAAAGCTCGGCAAGCCGTAGAAAAGCTTGCGAAAGGAATACCACTCAATACGGTAATTCGCGGCATTTTAGCTTCCCACTACAGCTTCAAGACCAAACCCAAAGGCCCCGTCAACTATCATAACAAAGCTCGTTGGCCGAACATGAAATGGTGGGATAAATTTGTGGGGGGTATTCCCAAAATACCCTTACGTGTAATTCGTGAAAAACCAACCTTTTCCAAGAAGAAAGCTTGGTTAGAAAATGCCACTTCGAAATCGCTCGCCATGATTTACGAAGCTTTTCTACAAGCCTATGGCCCAGAACAAGCAGAAGTTTATTTGAGAGAATTACTAGCCACAGGAAAAGAAAAATTCACGGAAACAGATCAGACCTTTATCGAACAAAAAATACTGGAATTGGAAAATGAAGATTCTTACTAGAGAAAGGAGGTTGCCTATGCACGAAGTTCAATTTTTACTGAACGATGAGCAGATGAAACAGCTAGGAAATAGTGTGTACACACTTCTTCTAAACAATGTGAATCAAGTACGACAAGATACTGCGATTGACAAACGCTATTTAACCAAGAAAGAAACTTGCCAGTATCTCCATATTGCGAACAACACTTTGGACAAATGGGTCGAACAAGGCCTGCCAAAAATTACGATTCAAGGTGTTGTGCGGTTTGATCGGCAAGCTATAGACGAATGGCTCCATTGCTATACTCGCTAGAAGCGGTTTATAATCAGAACGTAGTAATTCCTACGTTCTGGTTTGCGTATAAGAAAGTAGGAAATAACATGGCAATTACTAAACTGAAAAACAACCACTACAAATTGGAGGTGTTTTACCCCAAGGAGGTGCGACAAATTCTCGGTGTCACTACCGAGCGCTACCGCAAAACATTTAGGACGAAAAAAGAAGCGGAACAGGCTGAAAAAGACCTGTCTCAAAAAATTCAACGTGTGCTTAATGAAAAGAGTGCTCGTTCATTTGAATTAAGCGGTCATATCAAATTCAAAGAGTTTTATGAGACAGTTTGGTTGGATATGTATATTGCTGGTTCTACTGGACGATCTAGGCAAATACCAACTGCCACAACCGTTAGCAATACGAAAGATGTCTTCCGTCTTCATATTCTACCGATGTTTGGTGAATATTCCATCAAGTTCTTAAACGACAATAAAGACTTTGTGCTTCGCGCTTTGATGAAAAAATCCCAAACTTACGCCAATATCAAAATCATCAAAAGTTACGTCAATCAGATTTTTGATATTGCGGAGCTATTAGAGTATATCGAATACAATCGGATTGAAAAAGTGATTCGGTACGTGGGTGATCCCAAGAAACAACAACTAAAGGCGGAGCGTCAGCTAAACGGTGAAGCACTGACAGCCGAAGAATTGATTGCTTGGTTAGACGCAGTCAATGAGGATTACAGCAAAGGTTTACTAATCATGCAAGACTATGTTCTCTTGATGCTAACGTTGAACCTAGGTGACCGCAAGAGCGAATCCTATGCCCTTCAGTGGAAGCATATTGATTTTGAAAATGGTTATGTCAGTTTGATTCAAAGTAAGGATAAATTTGGTAATTTAAAATCCACAAAAGGTCGAAAAGCCACGAAGTTCAAGATTCCGACATTCCTTATTAAACTATTGAAAGAATGGAAGCTAAAACAAAAGGAAGAACTTTTACAACTTGGGATTAAGCAGATAAAAGAACAATTTCTTTTCACTTATGCCAATCGAAGTGGCGAAGTAAATATTCCGGTTCATGTGGATTACTTAAATTATCGGCTAAAATCCATTCACCGAAGACATGAGGAACTAACCCAGACAAATCCACACAAGCTACGACATACCTTTAGCACGTTGGCTCGTGAAGGTGGTGCAACAATGGCGCAAATTTCTCAAGCCCTAACCCATTCGGATATCAAAACGACAGAAATATACGTCAATACCCCAAATATTGTCGATCTTTCCACTTATGAGAAATTCGAGAAACGCCTAGATGAAGCGCGACAAGCAAAATAAATAACTATTTAAAATAACAATTATACAACCTAAAAAGAACGATGATATAGTGTCTGACCTAGGTCTTAAAAACAGCCAATTCAAAATCTCGTACATTTTTTCGTACCTAAGCGTACAAAAAAAGACACTCTCCAAAAATTGGAAAGTGCCTGAAACGTTGATATATAAGGGATATTAACGCTTAGAGAATTGAGAAGCTTTACGAGCTTTTTTAAGACCTGGTTTTTTACGTTCAACCATACGTGCGTCACGAGTAAGTAAGCCAGCACGTTTAAGAGCTAAACGGAAATCAGGATCAACTTGTAACAATGCGCGTGCGATACCGTGACGGATTGCACCTGATTGTCCAGCGTATCCACCACCATTTACGTTTACAAAAACATCGTATGAACCTTTAGTTTCTGTAACGCCGAATGGTTGGTTGATTACTTCACGCAAGTCTGCGTGTGGGATGTATTCTTCAACATCTTTTTTGTTAACAGTAATTTTACCAGTACCTGGTACTAAACGTACGCGGGCTACTGCATTTTTACGACGGCCAGTGCCGATATATTGAGCTTGTGCCAATGAAATTCCCTCCTATTAGATTAAGTTTGTGATGTCCAATACTTCTGGTTGTTGTGCAGCATGTGGGTGTTCAGCGCCAGCATAAACATGAAGTTTCATTCCTTGTTTACGGCCTAAAGTGTTTTTAGGAAGCATGCCTTTTACAGAAGTTTCGATCAAACGACGAGAATTTTTAGCACGTAATTCTCCAGCAGAGACTGATTTCAATCCTCCTGGGAAGTTTGAGTGACGGTAATAAATTTTATCGCTTGCTTTGTTACCTGTTAATTTGATTTTTTCTGCATTAATGACGATTACGAAATCGCCTGTATCCACATGAGGTGTGAATGTTGGTTTATTTTTACCACGTAAGACAGATGCTACTACTGCTGAAAGACGACCCATAGGAACATCTGTTGCATCTACTACGTACCATTTACGTTCTACTTCGCCTGGTTTGGCCATATATGTTGTACGCACAATTTTTTCCTCCAATTCAATTTCACGAATGTTTGACATACACTTGAGTTTCCGGGGCTCTTGTGGGGCAAACAATACCATATAACATAATACCTTCTATAAAGCCTAATGTCAACGTAATTCCGCCTCTTTTTGAAAATTTTCTCCATTCGTTTTCTGCCATTTTCTCTGAAAAACGAAACTTGTTGTTGCAGGTTTCTAAAACTGAATACCATAATGAATATTATGTATAAACTTTCATTAACAAAGTGAGCATCCACTTCTTTTCCTTAACCATCGATAATAGTATAAAAACCTGATAATCACCACTTTTATGTATAAATATTTAATTTTACCCTTGATTTATTATTTTTATTCTGATAAGATAGCTTCAATCACTTGAAAACACGCGGAAAAGGAGTTAATAAGTATGAAAGAAAAAGTAATATTGGCCTATTCTGGAGGATTAGATACCTCCGTTTCAATTAAATGGTTAACGGACCAAGGATATGATGTGGTGGCTTGCTGCCTAGACATCGGTGAAGGTCGCGACACCCAATCCATTAAAGACAAAGCTTTGGCAGTTGGCGCGATTGAATCTTATGCCATCGATGCCCGCGAAGAATTCGCCCAAGATTTTGCTTTGATCGCTTTACAAGGCAATACTTTTTATGAAAATTCTTATCCTCTTGTTTCCGCTTTGTCTCGTCCATTGATTGCCAAGAAATTGGTGGAGTTGGCATTAGCGACTGGCGCAACGACCGTCGCCCACGGCTGTACTGGTAAAGGCAACGACCAAGTTCGGTTTGAAGTGGCGATCGCTGCTTTAGCGCCTCACTTGAAAGTCATCGCACCGGTTCGGGAATGGAAATGGTCCCGAGAAGAAGAAATTGCCTATGCAGCGGAAAAAGGAGTGCCGATTCCCGCTGACTTGGACAATCCATATTCCATCGACCAAAACTTGTGGGGACGTGCCTGTGAGTGCGGCGTCTTAGAAGATCCTTGGGCAACACCGCCAAAAGGAGCCTACGCCATCACGCAAGAATTAGAAGATACTCCTGACGTACCAACGATCGTTGAGATCACTTTTGATCAAGGGGTACCGACCGCCATTGATGGCGAAACGATGAATCTAGCAGAATTGATCATGAAACTAAACCGAATGGCTGGCGAGCATGGCGTTGGTCGGATCGACCATATCGAAAATCGTCTGGTGGGAATCAAATCACGGGAAGTTTATGAATGTCCAGGAGCGATCGCTTTGATGACGGCTCATAAAGAATTGGAAGATTTGGTCTTTGTACGGGAATTGGCGCATTTCAAACCAATCATCGAGCAGCAATTAGCCCAAGTCATCTATGATGGTCTTTGGTTCAATCCATTGACGGAAGCCTTGATTACCTTCCTGAAAAGCACGCAAGTCTACGTCAACGGGATCGTGCGTTTGAAATTGTTCAAAGGCAATGTCATTTGTGAAGGACGGAAATCTGAAAACAGCTTGTACGATGAAAACTTAGCAACGTATACTTCTGCAGATACCTTTGATCAGCATGCGGCCATCGGCTTCATCAAATTATGGGGACTGCCAAGCAAAGTGCACGCTGAGATCCAAGCACAACAGCAACTAACAGAAACATTGATTTAAGTATGCACGGCTGAAGCTGCCGCTTCAGCCGTAATCTTTTTTTGAGGTGAGAATATGGCAAAATTATGGGGCGGACGTTTCGATGGGAAAAATGAAGCATGGATCGATGCTTTTGGGGCTTCCATCACGTTTGATCAAAAGTTAGCAAAGCAAGACA
This sequence comes from Enterococcus sp. DIV0240d, assembly GCF_051711245.1. NCBI lineage: Bacteria > Bacillati > Bacillota > Bacilli > Lactobacillales > Enterococcaceae > Enterococcus > Enterococcus sp. DIV0240d. The sequence continues at coordinate 153,681 of NZ_JBIOMG010000001.1, forward strand.
TTCTTGGCAGTTTGGCCCATGTCAAAATGCTGGTCCATACGGGCATCATCAGTCAAACCGATGGCGAAGCGATCATTGGCGGCTTGACCACGATTCAACAGCAATTAGCCGCTGGCGAATTGACCTTCACGATTGAAAATGAAGACATCCATTTAAACATCGAGACATTCTTGCATGAATTGATTGGACCAGTGGCAGGCAAATTGCATACTGCCCGTAGTCGTAATGACCAAGTGGCGACCGATATGCATTTGTATTTGAAAGAAGTCGTGCAAGAGGTGATCACTTTGATCGCTGAGTTGCGAGAAGCGCTGGTTTTACAAGCCGAAGCCAACATCTACACCATCATGCCCGGTTATACCCATCTGCAGCATGCACAGCCGATTTCTTTTGCCCATCACCTCTTAGCCTATTACAGTATGCTGACGCGTGACCAAGAGCGTTTCAGTGAGAGTTTGAGCCGCATCGATGTGATGCCTTTAGGCAGTGCTGCTTTGGCAGGAACTACCTTCCCTATCGATCGCGCCTTCACTGCTCAAGAGTTAGGGTTCAGCAATATTTACAGCAACAGCCTAGATGCGGTCAGCGATCGTGATTTTATCTTGGAATTTTTAAGCAACGCCTCTTTATTGATGATGCATCTGTCTCGTTTTTGTGAAGAGCTGATTCTTTGGTGCAGCCACGAGTACCAATTCGTGGAACTGACCGATACCTTCTCCACTGGCAGTTCCATCATGCCTCAAAAGAAAAACCCTGACATGGCGGAGCTGATCCGTGGAAAAACAGGACGTGTCTATGGGAACCTCTTTGGTCTTTTGACGGTCATGAAGGGCTTGCCGCTGGCGTACAACAAAGATTTCCAAGAAGACAAAGAAGGTATGTTTGACAGTGCCGAAACCATCACGAAAAGCTTGCAGATCATGACGGGCATGATCGCAACGATGAAGGTCAATCAAGCACGGATGCAAGAATCCACTGAAAAGGATTTTTCCAACGCAACAGAATTAGCGGATTACTTAGCTGGCAAAGGCGTGCCTTTCAGACAAGCACATGAGATTGTCGGCAAACTCGTCAGCGAGTGCTTGACCAAAGGCATCTATCTGCAAGATGTTTCCTTGGAAGACTACCAAGCGATCCATCCTGCCATCGACAGCGATATTTTTGAAAAACTTGACTCCTACACCGCCGTCAAAAATCGTCATTCCTATGGCGGCACCGGTTTTAATCAAGTGGCACAGCAAATTGAAGCCGCCAAAACATTATTAACAAGCAAGTAAAAAAACCAGCGAAGAAAATTCTTCGCTGGTTTTTTTGTTGATTAATGACGTACGCGAGATTTCGCTGGATCGATCAATGGCGCTTCGCCTAAGTGCGCTTGGATCATCCAAATACGTTTTTCGATGGCTGTTTTGAAGCCGATGAAGATATCTTGGGTTGGATCGTCGCCTTCTTCACCAGATACTTCGATCCCTTTTTGGTATAAGTCCGCTAAGTAACGGTAGCCTTCCACCAATGTAGCTAAGCGTTCTGGAATCGTGCGGTCCCAGTTGCCGACTTCATCAGGGATTTGAGTGTGTTCTGCCATTTCACGCAAAGTTGAATATGGTGAACCGTCTAATGTAATCAAGCGTTCAGAAACTTCATCCAATTGCTCATTTAGATCATCCATGAATTCGTCCATCATTGGATGCAATGTCAAAAAGCCAGGTCCACGCATGTACCAGTGTGTTTGGTGAACGACCATAGCCATTTGGCTTAAATCAGCAACAAGTTGGTTTAATACTTCTTTTGTTTGTTCAAATTTCATAACGATTCCTCCTCTAAATTATCTATTTTAAGGATAATACGAAACAAATAAAAAGTACAACAAAATCATCTATTTGAGAAAATTTCTCACTCTCTTACGTATTTCTTTATGAGGGGGTACGAAAAATGACGATTTTCGTGTTTTTTTTAGGCGCTTTACTCGGCTTCTTTTGGCTTTTGCTCTTACAAACCCTGTTTTGGAATCTACCAAAAAGTGATTCTCGTTCTCACTACCAGAAAGTGAACAAAGTTTCGGATAACCATTGGTTTCTTCTCCTTCCTACAAGATGGCTTTCATCCCCGCTTTATTGGGTCTTCGCTTGCATATGCTATGGCGGACTTTGCGGGGTTGCCTTTCATGCTTCAGAAAGCTTCCTGGCTTTTGTCTGGCTGACCAGTGCCTTTTTACTCAGCTTGACCGACTTGATAGACTATAGCGTCTACCCGCAACTGCTGTACCCCGCCCACCTACTGCTAGCGCTGGCACAGCTTAGAAGCGGCGCTTCTTTTCAATGGCTGTCTTTAGGCTTGCTGGTTCCACTGGTCTTTTTTGTCTGGCAGGAAAAAATGGGCGGCGGCGATCTCTTAGTGCTGGCAGGCTGGGGCACTTGGCTAGCGCCAAAGACACTTTTGGCCCTCTTACTAGTAGCCAGCAGTCTCGGTCTCCTCGCTTTTTTTAGCTATCAAGGCATCTGGAAGAAACGATTGGCGCAGTTGCCCTTCGTCCCCTTCTTGAGTCTGGGTTTGCTGACTGTTCGCTTCCTAGCGTTTCATACTTTTGACGGTTTTTTTCTTTGAAGTGAAGAAAAACGGGACAGGAAAAAGCGGGACAAGTTGGCCTCATCCCGCTTTCTCTTTCTGCTCTGTTGCTTCCCCTGCCTATGATAACGGCGTCCGTTTTTTGCGATCAAGGTAGATGCCTACTGCGATTACTACTAACAACAGTCCCAAGACGACCCAACCAGCGGTCGTGGTGTCATTGGTTTTCGGTAAGTTGTCAGTTCCCGGCTTCGGTGTTTTGCCTTCTTTGACACGATTGTTGAATACCATCTCTGCCGTTTGCTCCGCTTCAGCCACCAATTTTCCTGCTTGATCTTTGACGGTGACCGTTACTTGATAGGTGGTTTCATCATAGATGATCGTGGCGTCGTTGCCAGCTTTTTCACGAATCGTGTAACGATGTTCCCCAGCATCGTCATACGTCAATGCATCAAAGGTAATCGTTCCATTTGCGTCATTGTGTTTGGTTTGCAGAACCTTTCCAGCTTCATCCACTAATTCAAATGCGAATTCGTTGGCTTGCAAGTCTCTACCCGTCAAGACTTTCTTCGCACTTAGTACGACACTGCCTGCTTGTGGTTGGTAGCTGTTTTCGAAGACTTGATCGCCTTCGTATTCGGCAACTGCCGTGAGCTGTCCAGCTTCATCCGTCACGGTCACAACTACCGCCAGCTCTTTTGTATCGTAGGTGATGGTGCCATCGCTGTCTATTTTCTCACGGATGGTGTAGTGGTATTCGCCTGCTTCATCATATGCGAGAGCATCGAAGTAGATCTTGCCGGTTGCGTCATTGGCTTTTGTTTGAAGTACGTTGCCTTCTTCATTGACTAGTTCAAAGGCGAATTCATTTGCTTGTAGTGTACGACCAGTTAAGACTTTCTCGGCACTTAGTACGACACTGCCAGCTTGTGGTTGATAGCTGTTTTCAAAGACTTGATTGCCTTCGTATTCCGCAACTGCCGTGAGCTGTCCGTCTTCATCCGTTACAGTGACAACTACCGCCAGTTCTTTCCTATCGTACGTAATCGTGCCATCGATTCCTGCTTTCTCACGGATGGTATAGTGGTACTCACCTGTTTCCTCGTAAGGGAGCGCGTCAAAGTAGATCTTGCCCGTGGCATCGTTGGCTTTTGTTTGAAGAACAGTTCCGTCTTCATCCACCAGTTCAAAATCGAATTCATTTGCTTGCAAGGTACGGCCCATCAATACTTTCTCAGCACTTAGTACGACGCTGCCTGCTTGTGGTTGATAGCTGTTTTCAAAGACTTGGTTGCCTTCGTATTCGGCAACTGCCGTGAGCTGTCCATCTTCATCCGTTACGGTCACAACTACCGCAAGTTCTTTTGCATCATACGTGATCGTACTATTGTTGCCAGCTTGTTCACGGATAGTATAGCGGTATTCGCCCGCTTCGACATATGCAAGAGCATCGAAGTAGATCTTGCCAGTGGCGTCGTTGGCTTTTGTTTGAAGAACGTTCCCTTCTTCATCCACTAGTTCAAATGCGAACTCATCTGCTTGTAAGGTACGACCTATCAAGACTTTCTCGGCACTTAGTACGACACTGCCTGCTTGTGGCGTATAGTCGTTTTCAAAGACTTGATTGCCCTCATACGTTGCTGTTGCCACCAGTTGCCCGTCTTCATCGGTGACTCTCACAACAACACCAATTTCTTTCGTATCATAGGTAACGGTACTATCTGCACCAGCTTTTTCCCGAATCGTATAGCGGTATTCGCCGATTTCGTCATATGTCAATTCATCGAAATAGATTTGACCAATTGCGTCATTGCTTTTCGTCTGTACTACATCACCTGCTTCATCGACTAGTTCAAAGGCAAACTCGTTGGCTTCTAACGCGCGTCCCGTCAACACTTTCTCTACATTCAAGACCACACCGCCAGCTTTTGGCGTATAGTCATTTTCAAAGACTTGATTGCCTTCGTATTCGGTAACTGCCGTGAGCTGTCCGTCTTCATCAGTGACGGTCACAAATACCGCAAGTTCTTTTGCATCGTAAGTGATGGTGCCGTCAGTTCCTGCTTTCTCACGAATGGTGTAGTGATACTCACCTGTTTCCTCGTAAGGGAGCGCGTCAAAGTAGATCTTGCCAGTGGCATCATTGGCTTTTGTCTGAAGTACGTTGCCTGCTTCATCGACTAGTTCAAAATCGAATTCATTTGCTTGTAAGGTACGACCAGTTAAGACTTTCTCGGCACTTAGTACGACACTACCAGCTTTTGGTTGATAGCTGTTTTCGAAGACTTGATTGCCTTCATATTCCGCTACTGCAGTCAACTGCCCGTCTTCATCCGTGACGGTCACAACTACCGCAAGTTCTTTTGCATCGTAGGTGATGGTGTCGTCAGTTCCGGCTTTCTCACGGATGGTGTAGCGGTATTCACCTGCTTTATCGTAAGGAATAGCGTCAAAGTAGATCTTGCCCATGGCATCATTGGCTTTTGTCTGAAGCACAGTTCCTGCTTCATCAACTAGTTCAAAGTCAAATTCTTCTGCCTGCAAGCTTCGACCCGTCAAAATTTTCTCAGCATTCAAAACGACACTGCCAGCTTTTGGTGTATAGTCATTTTCAAAGACTTGATTGCCTTCATAGACTGCTGTCGCAATCAACTGACTGTCTTCTTCTGTCACCGTCACAGTTACCTTTAGTTCTTTGTCAGTATAGGTGATGGTTGGATCATCGCCGGCTTTTTCCCGAATCGTGTAATGGTAATCGCCAGGCTCGTTGTAAGTGATGTCGTCAAAAGTGACTTGACCGTTACCGTCATTGGTTTGGGTTAGAATCACAGAGCCAGTTTCATCCACCAGGTAGAAAGTAAATTCGCCGTCTTTCAGCTCGCGTCCATGAAGCAGCTTCTGGACATTCAAAGCATGGGTCGTTTCTTTGATTTCTCGCTTGTTGGCTAGCTCAAAGACATAATTGACTTCTTTATCAGAGATAGTGAAGGTGTACTGAGTCGCATCTCGTTCGTATCCTTCTGGTGCGGTGATTTCTTGGATCATATAATCGCCGTAACGCAGATTGTCGATCCGATCAATGGCGTTGCCGTTTTCCATGATCTGATTGTTTTTGACCACCAGATTCGACAAGATGACTTCATAGGTATTTTGCGCATTTTTGCGGCTTAATTGGAAAACTGCTTCTTCATCGATCCCTCGTTCTTTGGTGCCATCTGCATCGTATTTCACGATCGTCAAGGAGCCGTTCGTACCAGAAGAGGTTCCGCTGCCGTCTGTCGATTTGATGGTGATTTCTTTGGTCACTGTGTGAATCTCGATCTCACTACCCGTTAAATTGACACTATTGGCCACCCGTTCATTGTTCAAAATCCCAGGATCAAGCTGTGTTTGATAAACGATAAAGTACGGTTTATCAATCATTTCTTCAAAAGCGATCACTAACGATTGCGTCCCTGCTACCACATCCGAGGTGATTTTCGGATTGTCCTCGTTGGTGAAGGTGACTTTTTCTCCTTTTTCCCAAGTGCCATTGTTTAAGACCGCTTCATACACCTCTACGATCACGGCATCGTTGGCATCGCGTAAAAAGGTGTGCTGATTGTAGTTGATGGTATCGGTGACTACCGCATTGTGGATTTTGCGACTGTCAGCGTTGATCATGATTTCCCAATCAATCAATCGATTGTTGTCGGCATTCTGGCTGCCGTTTTTCATCAACCAGTCCGTTTTTGCGGACTTGTCGACTTGGCCATCGGCAGTCAAGGTTGTGTCATTGTCCGTCAATGTGATGGTATTTTTGTAGGTAAATACCTCTTCAGCTGCTTCGGTTGCCAAGAAGACCGCCAGTGTTTCAGACGTTTCTTTCAGCAAGGTGATCGTAACTTTCTTCGTATCAGGATCATAGGTGTAGATGTAATCCTCGTTCTCCACCAATTGTTCTTTCAGCGCTCTGACTTGCGTCGTATACCCAGTTACTGTGACCGTGTAAAGCGCCAAGTCTTTCAAGGTTTGGCCTTCTTGCAGCTGGTCAGTGATGACTGCATCTTTGTTGATTTTTTCTTTGTACGTATTGAATAGCCCCATCCAATAGACTTGATCGCTCGAAGCGGTCTGCTCATCAAAAATAGTTCCTAGATTCCGACCTAATACGGCGGTAATCGCTTTAGCGACATCTTCCCCTTCACCAATAAATAGGCCGTATTTCAAGGCATTTTTTAACCAACTGGTGTCCATCCATGTATTGGTTTCAGAAGCTTCCGTGAACGTATTGCCAGCTTCGTCTTTATAATGCACAAACGCTGCATTACTAAACCGGCTGCTAGAACTTCCTAATGCGATCTGCTGTGAAACATCGAAGCTGGTTTTAAAATTAACAGTGATCGTTGCCGAGGTCGTTTGGTACGCCCCTTGCAACTTGATGAGAAAACCCGTCTCAAGTTCCTTCGTTGTGCCGTCCGTCAGTGTTTTCGTTTCTTTGATCAGCTCCAGCGTATAGTCGGTATCAAGAACCAAAGGCTCGGTCACGCCGCTCGCCGTCACTACCAGCGTATCCGCCAACAAGGCCAGTGCGCTGCTGTTTGCGCCAGAAATCAATTGATAGCGGTCTTCGATGATCAGGTCGCTAACTGTTTGCTGATTCGTATTGGCATCAATCTTCCATACGACAGTCTTTGTCTCATAATCTTTGGTGCCAGCTGTTTTCACGACACCGATCGTTTTGGTTGGCGTCACGATCCCACTGCCCGTCAACGAGGTATTTTGATTGTCGCGGACCGAAGCGTAGTTGTAAATACGGGTATCGGCTAAAACCGATTCATACAGCTGGGTATCGTATTGAATCTTGTAGTAACCAGCTTTGGCAAACGTAATACCAAAGCGTACGATTTCCCCCTCTTTGTCCAGCTGGTACGTCCCATCAAAGGACCAATCTTCTGCTGGAATCGAGTTGCCATCTTTGTCTGTGATCACCAAAGTTTCTGGCACAAAAAAGTGCAGGGCTTTTTCAGGATCCGTTCCTGAATAGGTCTGATCCAAAACTTTGGCTTGGTCTTTGTCCAATGTGACGGAAATTTCCCATGACGCACGTTTCGTTTCTTGATCATACCCTTTAAACCGTTTGTATTCTGATTGTTCATCATAGGTCACCGTTGCTTCTGCGGTTTTTTCTGTAAAATCGCTACCGTTGATTGTTGCCGTGTTTTTGAAAGAAGAAGCCGTTGGATCGGTGACTACACTATTGATGACGATGCGGACCGGTTGATTGACGGTTTGATTGAAGGTAAACGTGTTGTTGACGCTGTTAAAGGTATATAAGCCATCGGTACGAACCCACTCCTTGGTAGCTTCATCGTACAAGTAGCCCGTCGAGGTACTATAAGATAAGCCTTGGGGCATCTTATCGGTGATCACCACATCGTGCAATTCACGACTGGTTTGGTTAAAAATAATTTCCCAGACCACTGAACCGCTGGAAGTCACATTACCAGTCTTAATGATATCGACTTCATAAATCGGCAATGTAATGATGATCTCATGACCATCTTCATCGTAGATCCCAGTATGAATCGTCACTTCTTCAGTAACAGTACTCACACTTAATTCCGTGATCAGATCAATGGTTCCCGAACGATTGGATAATGTCTGTGCGGCCTCATTAAACGTGACAGTCAATGTACCATCATGATCCAAGGTAAAGGTTCCGATCGATTGTCCGCCAGAACGAGTCAATTCGCCGCTAACGGTATTATGAATGGCAAAATAGTCTGGCAATTGATACGTATAATAATCGCCTGCGCGAATTTCTTCCGTGTCTGCTAACGACCAGTCAAAATGGATTTTGATGTTGCCGTTATACATCGGTGGATTTTCGGCAGTGAAGGGTTGATCGTTTAAGTCAGTGATCCGAACATTATCAAATAGCTGCACGCCCCGTTCATTTAGGTTGGCACTAAGATTCTCCGCGGTAGCCGAAGCTTCCGTTTCCGCCTCAGCATCTGGTGCTCGCGGTTGAATACTGTTTTGATTCAATGTCGAAGATGCTTGGGTTTCTTGACTCTCGCTAGGGACGGTAGTTGGTGCTTCTGTAGATTGAGTAGTCGTAGGTTGTGTTTCCTCTGTCCCAGATGAGTCCGTCGGTGCTTTTTCCGAATCGATCGTTTCGCTCTCTGCTTCGCTACTTGCTAGCGTTTCTGTCGTCCGTTGCGTGCTATCGGTTGCGTTAAGTGCTTCTGCTAATATGATCGTTGGTTCACAAATAATTGAACCAAGCAACACCAGCAAACATATATAGATAGAAAATGGCTTTTTCATGATTATTCATTCCTTTTGTATAAAGTTTTTTTATTCAATTGATTTCGGAAGTGCTCCACGAATAAAATTGTTCAACAGTGAGCAAGATATCCCAACAAACAACTGCTTTTTTCCCCCTCCCCATGATTCTACGATTTAGGTCTTTGCTACTTGCATCAAACGTGTTACTACTATCCCACACTTCTATTTTCCCAAATTATCACGTGGTGATGTATTCAAAAAAAATTCAACAGGTAATTTTTTTGAATACATGTAAAAACGTGATACTATTTAGTCAAAAGGAGGCTTGGAGGAAAATATGTTACGGAAATTGTTATCATCCACTTCACAAAAGAAACTACAGCTGATTGAGTATTTATTGGACGATCAAGGGACCAGTCTTCACGATTTAGCACTGAAATTTTCTATCTCCATGTCCTCAGCAAAAACCTATATCGCAGAAATTGACAATGAATTTTCGTTTCTGGACTTACAATTTGATGATTTTTCAGCGGTTCGCTTGCACTTACATCCCTTTGCTACTCGTTTGGATATTTACAGCCACTTTTTGAACCGTTCTTCTGCGTTTCAATTACTGGAATTATTGTTTTCTTCCAGTTTTACCAGTTATGATATGCTGGCGCTGGAATTAAATTTAAGCAAATCATCGATTATTCGTTTAATTAAGAGGATCAACTTGATCCTAGCTCCTTTTGATTTCTTTATCGCAACCAAACCTATCCAGTTAAAAGGCAATGAAAAGAATATTCGCCAATTTTTTCTGATTTTCTTCTTGGAGAAATACCAATATGAATTTATCGACGCCAACATCAATCAAGAACAGGAATTTTTGAAAATCGCCCATATTATGGCAGCAGCGACGCCCTTAAATCTCTATTTTTCCGATATCAAAAAGATCGCTTTTGTCATCTATATCAATACGAAGCGTGACCGTTTTGCTGCCTCTGAAACCAATGCGAATCATATCGAGTATTTTTTAGAAAAAATCGACTTGAGTGAATTTACTGGCTATACCCGTGCCTATGTAGAAAAAATGGTTGGCTATGTCACGACGCACATTGGGCAAGACCCCGCTGTCTTTCGCAAAACCAAACAAGAATTTTATCATTTGACGAAGCAATTGTTTCGAAAATACAACTACCGCGAAAGCAATTTTGAAGAAAAGCTGGATGCCGTCGTCTTTTCCTATTTTCTTGGGATCAATCTGCAGGTTCTTTACTGCATTTTGGATGATCGCTTCGCCCGCTTTGTTGCTAATTGTGATTTTGTTCAGCAAGCAGTCAACCAAGACATCGTTCAGCTTTTGACCCATTCGAGTTTACCGATCATTCGACCAAGTACGATCAATTACCTGATTTATATTTTTCATACTTCTTTTCCCAATTTTGCCAAAGAAATCATCGACGCCAATGCTGGCTTTCGCTTAGCCTTGTTTTATGATACGAATAGTTATCATACGGAATTTATCCAAACAAAGATCCAGCAGTTTATTCCCTATCAGCTAACGATCACGATCTTAAATCCCCTCGATTCGTTTTCTCTGACTATGCTGGATGAGACCTATGATCTGATCATCGGCAATCTGACACCTTCCAGTAGAAAAAATCTGTTTCATTATGCGGATATCAATCTGACTTCAAATGACTTGGCTTTTATTGCGCAGCAGATTCAGGAAAAAGGGATCGCCAATTTACAAAAACGGTAGGAAGACCGATGAAAAACAAAAAAGCCCCTCAAAAGGAGCTATTGAAGTGCTATCCCTTCAGAAGTTAGAGCAACTTCTGAGGATACAAGCTTCGTTTCACTTTTGGCGGGGCTTTTTAGTATGCCAAGAGCGTTCAACATTTGATCCTATATAACTACAAAAAAAGCTTGCCATTCCGAAGAATGACAAGCTTTTCCGTCACACTGAGTCAATCAGGTGCTGGGCATTGATTAGTTTTGGCTGTTCAATGCGTCTTCAGCAGCCATTTGTGCTTCGATGTCTGAGATGCTGTAGACATTTTCGCTGGCAACTGTTACTTCTTTTGGTTCCATTTCACGGTAACGAGGCATACCAGTACCAGCTGGGATGATCTTACCGATGATTACATTTTCTTTCAATCCAAGAAGAGGATCTTTCTTGCCGCGGATCGCTGCATCGGTCAACACACGAGTGGTTTCTTGGAAGGACGCAGCAGACAAGAAGCTGTTGGTTTCCAAGGATGCTTTCGTGATCCCTAATAGGACTGGACGGCTAGTTGCAGGAACGCCGCCGGCTACCAATGTGTCGTAGTTGCGGTCTTTAAAGTCGGCGATATCCAACAATGTTCCTGGCAAGATGCCTGAATCACCTGGATCCATGACGCGGACTTTACGCAGCATTTGACGAACCATTACTTCGATATGTTTGTCGCCGATTTCTACCCCTTGCATCCGGTAAACGCGTTGAACTTCCCGTAATAGGTAGTTTTCAACAGACAAGACATCGCGAACTTGTAACAGTTGTTTTGGATCGATCGATCCTTCCGTCAATGGCGCACCACGATGGATAAAGTCGCCTTCTGCTACTTTCATCCGAGCAGTATAAGGAACGGTATACGTACGCGTATCGGTTTCCCCTTTGATGGTCACTTCTTTGGTCCGAGTTGAAGGGTCTTCTGAGATATCGATGACTTCTCCGGTAACTTCGGTAATGACCGCTTGTCCTTTCGGATTACGGGCTTCAAAGATTTCTTGGACACGAGGGAGACCTTGCGTGATATCGTCTCCGGCAACCCCGCCGGTATGGAAGGTACGCATGGTCAACTGAGTACCAGGTTCACCGATTGATTGGGCAGCGATGGTACCGACTGCTTCCCCAACTTCAACTTCAGAACCAGTGGCTAAGTTGCGGCCATAACAATGTTTACATACACCATGTTTGGTGTTACATGTGAAGACAGAGCGAATGGATACTGTTTCGATGCCAGCGTCCACGATGGCTTTAGCTAAATCTTCAGTGATCAATTCATTGACCCCTAGAAGGACTTCGCCAGTTTCAGGATGGATCACTGATTTACGTGTGTAACGTCCAATCAAACGTTCTTCTAAGGATTCGATGATTTCGTTTCCTTCGCGAATTGCTTGAATGTCTAAACCACGGTCAGTACCACAATCGTCTTCACGGATGATGACATCTTGGGCAACGTCAACTAAACGACGTGTCAAGTAACCGGAATCGGCTGTTTTCAAGGCGGTATCGGTCATCCCTTTACGGGCACCATGGGTCGAGATAAACATTTCCAAGACAGATAGACCTTCACGGAAGTTTGAGATGATCGGCAATTCCATGATTCGTCCGTTAGGCGCGGCCATCAATCCACGCATCCCAGCAAGCTGAGTAAAGTTGGAGATGTTACCACGGGCACCGGAATCAGACATCATGAAGATTGGGTTTTTCGCTTCTAATGATTCCATCAGTTTTAACTGGATTTCATCTTTGGCTGCATTCCAAACACCAATAACTCGTTCATAACGCTCGTCATCGGTAATCAACCCACGACGGAATTGTTTCGTGATCGTTTCTACTTGTTTGTGGGCATTGTCGATGATGTCATGTTTTTCGTGCAAGTTCATGATATCAGCGATACCAACGGTGATACCTGCCATTGTTGAATGGCTGTATCCTAAGTCTTTCATGCGGTCAAGCATGCGTGACGTTTCAGTGATGCGGAAACGTTTGAAGACTTCTGAAATGATGTTTCCTAAGTTTTTCTTCTTGAATGGGCCAACAAGCTCTTGTTCTTTGATGAAGGCAGGCACATCTGTACCAGCTTCAATAAAGTACTTGTCTGGTGTTTGAACCGTCAAGTTGTAGTCAGTCGGTTCGTTCAAGAATGGGAATTCTGGCGGCATGATCGAGTTGAAGATCACTTTACCTACCGTTGTTACCATCAAGCGTTGTTTTTGTTCAGACGTGAATGGTTTGTCCCCTAAAGTGTTTGGATTGATGGCGATCCGTGTGTGTAAATGCACGTAGCCATTGCGCCATGCCGTAACTGCTTCGTCCATGTCACGGAAGATCATGCCTTCCCCTTCACGGCCTTCTTCTTCCATCGTCAAGTAGTAGTTCCCTAGGACCATATCCTGAGATGGTGTTACAACTGGTTTTCCGTCTTTTGGATTCAAAATGTTTTGGGCTGCTAACATCAGCATACGTGCTTCTGCTTGCGCTTCTTCGTTCAATGGTACGTGAACGGCCATTTGGTCTCCATCGAAATCGGCATTGTAGGCTTCACAAACAAGTGGGTGCAAACGAATGGCACGACCTTCAACTAAGACTGGTTCAAATGCTTGGATACCTAATCTGTGAAGCGTAGGTGCCCGGTTCAATAGCACTGGATGTTCTTTGATGACATCTTCTAAGACATCCCAAACTTCGTCTTCTTGACGTTCGATTTTGCGTTTGGCATTTTTGATGTTTGACGCGATTTCACGAGAAACAAGCTCCCGCATCACGAATGGTTTGAACAATTCGATCGCCATTTCTTTTGGCAGACCACATTGGTACATTTTAAGGAATGGACCAACGACGATAACTGAACGACCTGAGTAGTCGACCCGTTTTCCTAGCAAGTTTTGACGGAAACGACCTTGTTTCCCTTTCAACATGTGAGAAAGAGATTTCAATGGGCGGTTCCCTGGTCCTGCAACTGGACGGCCGCGACGACCGTTATCGATCAAGGCATCGACTGCTTCTTGCAACATCCGTTTTTCATTTTGAACGATGATGTTTGGTGCATTCAAGTCTAACAAGCGTTTCAAACGGTTGTTACGGTTGATTACACGACGATACAAGTCGTTCAAGTCACTTGTGGCAAAACGTCCACCTTCTAATTGCACCATTGGGCGCAAATCAGGCGGGATAACTGGGATAACGTCCATGACCATCCAGCTTGGTTTGTTTCCTGAAGCACGGAATGCTTCTAAGATATCCAAACGGCGGATCGCACGGGTCCGTTTTTGACCAGTTGCGTTTTTCAATTCTTCTTTCAATTCAGCAACTTCGCCTTCAAGATCAACGCCATCTAATAATTGTTTGATGGCTTCGGCACCCATCGCTGCTGAAAATTCTTGACCGTATTGGTCACGTTTTTCACGGTATTCCCGTTCAGTCAATAGTTGTTTTTTCTCAAGGCTGGTGTTTCCTGGTTCAATCACTACGTAAGAAGCAAAGTAGATGATTTCTTCCAATGCACGTGGGCTCATGTCTAAAACAAGACCCATCCGTGAAGGAATGCCTTTGAAGTACCAAATGTGTGATACTGGTGCTGCTAATTCAATGTGTCCCATGCGTTCACGACGCACTTTTGAACGTGTTACTTCCACGCCGCAACGGTCACAAACGATGCCTTTATAGCGGATCCGTTTGTATTTGCCGCAAGCACATTCCCAGTCTTTGGTTGGACCGAAAATACGCTCGTCAAACAACCCTTCGCGTTCAGGTTTTAACGTACGGTAGTTAATGGTTTCTGGTTTTTTTACTTCACCATAAGACCAGCTTCTGATTTTTTCAGGAGAAGCCAAACCGATTTGCATACTTTCGAATTTATTTACATCGATCAAAAAAGGTTCCCTCCATTTCATTTCATGGACATATCCGATAGAACGGGGGCTATTTCCGCTGGTGGCGGAAATAGCGAGGGCCGTCTATTATTGCAAGCGATCTTCTGCTGTCTCGATTTGTTGGTTCAACGCGTCGGCGGCATTTTTAGCTTCTGTTTGTGCTTTTTGTTCTAATTCGCGGGCTGTTTGTTGCTCCGCAAATTTTGTTAAGGCATCAACGGTGATCAAATCATCATCGTCATCATCCATATCACGTAGTTCGATCTCTGCATCATCGATATCTAGTACACGCATGTCTAGACCCAGTGATTGCAATTCTTTTACTAATACGCGGAATGATTCTGGTACACCTGGTTTTGGAATTGGTTCCCCTTTGACGATTGCTTCGTATGTTTTCACACGACCAACCACGTCATCTGATTTGTAGGTCAAGATTTCTTGCAAGGTGTAAGCAGCACCGTATGCTTCCAGTGCCCAAACTTCCATCTCTCCGAAACGTTGTCCACCAAATTGGGCTTTTCCTCCCAATGGTTGTTGAGTAACCAATGAGTAAGGTCCAATGGAACGGGCATGCAATTTATCATCGACCATGTGGGCCAATTTGATCATGTACATGACACCAACGGAGATGCGGCCATCAAATGGTTCGCCGGTACGTCCATCGTAAAGCACTGTTTTGGCATCGCTGGCCATTCCTGCTTCAGCAACGGTTGCCCAAACATCTTCATCGCTGGCTCCATCAAAGACTGGTGTTGCCACGTGAATGCCTAATTGACGCGCAGCCATTCCTAAGTGTAACTCTAATACTTGTCCAATGTTCATCCGAGAAGGTACCCCTAATGGGTTCAGCATGATATCGACTGGTGTGCCATCTGGTAAGAAAGGCATGTCTTCTTCTGGCATAATGCGAGAAACGACCCCTTTGTTTCCGTGACGTCCGGCCATTTTATCCCCTTCATGGATTTTCCGTTTTTGAACGATATAAACGCGAACCAGCATGTTCACACCTGGTGACAATTCATCGCCAGCTTCGCGGGTAAAGATTTTGACATCGTGGACGATTCCGCCGCCGCCGTGAGGCACACGTAGAGAAGTGTCACGCACTTCGCGGGCTTTTTCACCAAAGATTGCGTGCAATAAACGCTCTTCTGCTGAAAGTTCCGTTACCCCTTTTGGCGTAACTTTCCCAACAAGCAGATCGCCATCTTTGACTTCCGCACCAATGCGGATAATCCCCATTTCGTCTAGGTCTTTCAATGCGTCTTCCCCAACGTTCGGGATTTCGCGAGTGATTTCTTCAGGTCCTAATTTTGTGTCGCGGGCTTCTGATTCATATTCTTCAATATGGACAGAAGTGTAAACATCATCTTTCACCAAACGACGGCTCATGATGATGGCATCTTCATAGTTGTACCCTTCCCAAGTCATGAATGCGACTAAGACGTTTTGTCCTAGTGCCATTTCGCCTTGTTCCATAGATGGGCCATCTGCTAAGATGTCGCCTTTTTCCACTTTTTCACCAAGTGCTACTAATGGACGTTGGTTGTAGCTGGTTCCTGAGTTTGAACGACGGAATTTGGTAACAGAATAAACGTCCAATGCGCCATTGTCACGACGAACGCGCACTTCGGCTGCATCCACGTATTCTACGATCCCATCATGTTTACATAACAAAGCAGCTCCTGAGTCATGTGCTGATTTGTATTCCATACCAGTACCAACCCAAGGTGCTTTCGGATTGATCAATGGTACAGCTTGCCGCTGCATGTTGGCACCCATCAAGGCACGGTTGGAGTCATCGTTTTCCAAGAAAGGAATACATGCGGTTGCGACTGCGACTACTTGTTTTGGTGATACGTCCATGTAGTCGACTTTATCGATCGAAACTTCCAAGTTTTCAGAAGTAGCACGCGCCATAACAACGTCGTTTACGAAAGAGCCGTCTTCATTTAACAAGCTGTTTGCTTGGGCCACAACGTAGTGGTCTTCGGTATCGGCAGTCAAGTAATCGATCTTGTCAGTAACACGGCCTGTTTCGCGGTCAACTCGACGGTATGGTGTTTCAATGAAGCCATACTTGTTGACTTTGGCATAAGAGGCCAAGCTGTTGATCAACCCGATGTTTGGTCCCTCAGGCGTTTCGATCGGACACATACGGCCATAGTGGGAATAGTGAACGTCTCGGACTTCATAGCCGGCACGGTCACGGGTCAAACCACCAGGTCCTAAGGCAGATAGACGACGTTTATGGGTCAACTCACCCAGTGGGTTTGTTTGGTCCATGAACTGTGACAACTGAGAAGAACCAAAGAATTCTTTGATACTTGCGACAACCGGACGAATGTTGATCAATTGTTGCGGTGTCAAGGTTTCGGTGTCTTGGATCGACATCCGTTCACGCACGACACGCTCCATCCGAGCAAGCCCGATCCGGAATTGGTTTTGCAATAATTCACCAACAGAACGAATCCGACGGTTTCCTAAGTGGTCGATGTCATCGACATTGCCAATGCCTTCCATCAAGTTGAAGAAGTAGCTCATTGAAGCAATGATATCCGCTGGACGAACCGTACGTGTAGCAGTATCTGGATAGCCATTACCGATCACGTTGACTTCTTGTTCTGGATCTTTTGGTGAAAAGACTTTGATGACTTGGACGGTCATTGGTTCGGTAACGACCCCATCTTCTGATGGGTAGTACGTTACACTGTTTAGGCCATTATCGATAAATGCGCCTAGTGTTTCCATGACTTGGTGAGTCAAAACAGTGCCTTTTTCAACAATGATTTCGCCTGTTTCAGGGTCAACCAAGGTTTCTGCTAAGGTCAAGTTCAATAGACGTGTTTTCAAGTCTAATTTTTTGTTTACTTTGTAACGACCAACATTTGCTAAGTCGTAACGTTTTGGATCGAAGAAACGTGCGTTCAGCAAGCTGCGTGAGCTGTCTGCTGTTTTTGGCTCGCCTGGACGAAGACGTTCGTAAACATCTTTCAATCCTTCTTCGGTACGAGAATCGCTTGCGTTTTTATGCAAGTCTTTTTCGATCGTGTTGCGCAATGATTCACTGTCGCCGAAAATTTCAAAGATCGTGTCATCAGAACCAAACCCTAGGGCACGGACTAAGACCGTCAAAGGAATTTTACGGGTACGGTCAATCCGTACGTAAGAGATATCTTTGGCATCAGTTTCCATTTCTAACCACGCACCGCGGTTAGGGATAACAGTTGAACCAAAGCCTTCTTTGCCGTTTTTATCGACTTTGCCATGGAAATATACACCTGGAGAGCGGACCAACTGAGAAACGATAACCCGTTCTGCCCCGTTGATGATAAAGGTTCCTTGTTCAGTCATTAATGGGAAATCACCAAAGAATACTTCTTGGGATTTGATTTCCCCAGTTTCACGGTTCGTCAAACGCAAAGTAACATGTAATGGTGCCGAATAGTTTGCATCATGGGCACGGGCTTCTTCTACTGTATACTTTGGTTCTTTCAATTCATAATCCACAAATTCTAGGGACAAGTTACCGTTGAATCCTTCGATTGGCAAAATATCTTCAAACATTTCTCTTAGGCCCTCATCTAGGAACCATTGGTAAGAGTCGGTTTGAATTTCAATCAAATTCGGTAATTCTAATACTTCACTGATCCGTGCGAAACTTCTACGTTCGCGATGCTTTCCGTATTTTACTACGTGTCCAGCCAAGCTCTTCACCTCTTCATAAAGTCTTTCAAAAAGGCTATCCGATTATTTACAAAACTGTAACAAATATTAAATATAGGTTACAGAAAGCATTTTTTGCGGCTTTTAGGCAAAAAAAAACCAAAAATAGAACGGATGCATTGGGCATTTTCTACTTTTGTTTCCTTATTCCTAAGCCGAAACGGACAATATTTCGTTTCTGCTTTTTTCGTTCAGATAGTTTTTGCAACTCCTTATTATACAGACGAAGCACTTTTCTGTCAAGCTTTCATTGGAAGTTACAATGCTTTTCTGACGCACCCATTTCCTAAGATTTTCTAAAGAAAAAAACGAACCGAGTGCGGACTGTTTTTCGTAAGAAACTACTTTGCTTTTTGCCGATTTCTTGCTATGCTAACGAAAACGTTACACGTGAAACATTAGGAAGGATATCCTTATGACGACAAAAGAAAAAATACTGACCTTATTACAAAAAGAAGATACTGTACTGTCCGGAGAAAAACTAGCCCAAGCCTTGTCGATCTCTCGTACAGCAGTCTGGAAAGCCATTAAAGAACTTGAGAAAGAAGGCTATCATTTCGAACACTTGGCCAACGGCTATCGCTTTGTCTCCGCTGACCGCTACGATCAAGCAGCACTTGCAGCCGCCTTGCCGATGATCCCCACGATTCAAATCAAGGATGCTGTTGAGTCCACCATGAAAGAAGCCAAGATCGCCGCTTTGGACAGTGGACTGGCAACCCCCGCCCTTTTTTTGACCGAAACACAAACAGGCGGCCATGGCCGCTTCGAACGACCGTTTTTCTCACCGAAAAAACAAGGAATCTACATGAGCTTGCTCTTAAAACCAAACCAAGCGTTTCAAGAATTGCCGCAATATACCGTTTTGGCTGCGGTGGCAGTCGCAGAAGCCATCGATGCCCTTCTAATGAAGGAAACGGCCCTTAAGTGGGTCAACGATCTGTACTTAGATGGAAAAAAAATCTGCGGTATTTTGTCTGAAGCAACCAGTGACTTTGAAACAGGCCGCATTACCTCGGTTGTTATCGGTATCGGCATCAGTTTTTCGATTCCGCAACAGCAGTTTCCAGCAGAGATTCGGGAAAAAGCGACCTCACTCTTTCCTGGTGAAGAGTATCCAACCTTTTCTCGAGCCGCGTTGATTCAAGAAATTTGGCGTCGGTTCTTCCAATTATTGGCGCAGCTGCCTGACATGGATTATATGGCCCGCTATCGGCAGAAATCCTTCGTTTTGGGCCGCACCGTTCAGTTTACACAACAAGGTGTGACCTATGAAGGAATCGCCAAAGACATTACTAACACCGGTGAATTAGTGGTGGAAACAGCAACGGAGCGCAAGGTGCTTTCTTCTGGAGAAATCAGTTTGGAACGGTATTGATGCTGCAAAAAGTCGCAAATCCGCTTGCTGATTCGCTGCTTTCGTAAGGAATCAGTCAAGCATAAATGCTCCATAAACAGACCTGCTTATTCCGAGGGGTCATACAAAAGAACAACCTAGGCAGCTCCCCTTTCTATCGGGTTTAGCCACTGTCACCAAAACTTTACTGTTGCAATCAGGATCGCTGAGAAAGCGAGCCTCATCTTTTCATACTAAGTAGGATGCTTGTTCTTTTATCATGTCTTTTCTACAGTTTTTATGCGCTCTTTCATTCCCTACATAAAAAAGGGGGCGTGACATAAGTTAACTAGTTACGCTCTCCAAAATATAAGGAGCACTCGAAAATCATGTGATTTTTCGAATGCTCCTTGTTTTTTTTATTCATTTTGGGTAGTTCAAGTACCAATTTTTGTCAATTTCATCATATTGATTGCCGTAATGAGTAAACCCGTCTGTTTTCTGACTTTTTCTAAGCCCCGAACCGTGTATCGAGTGAAACCCAAACAAGCCTTCATAAATCCGAAGACTGTTTCCACGTCGATCTTTCTCCGACCATATATTTTTTGAATTTCAGGCGTTAATAAGCGCTCTTTTTGTTTTTCTTTATGGTATTCCCAAGACGGATTTACAGTGATCTTTCTGCGATTCCCCTTTGGGGTTAAGGCTTCAGGAATGAGCGCTTGGTTCGCATCCGTTTTTTCTGCTTGGTATTCTTTAAAATCTCGGACAAAGCCATCCGCATCTGTTCGTTGACGGTAAGCATGAAAATTAAATCGTACCCCTTTGGGGTCGATGTAAAAGTCCTCCTTAGGCTCATAATCCCAATTCATTACTTTCCGATCATCTGTCTGCCATTTCTTGCTTTGTTCTTTAAACATCGTTCCATAAGGAATCAGTGCAGTATGCTGGGGAAGTTCATCTTCTATATAGCGGTAATTGCTTTCTGAACCATAGCCTGCATCGGCGACCAAATAATGAGGGGACTTTTGTGCAATCTTCATCTTTTCCAGTAATGGTTTCAATGTCTTAGTGTCTGTTGGGTTTTGAAAGACATCGTAGCCGAGTACAAATTGATTACAAGTAGCGAACTGCAGGTTATACGCAGGCTTAAGTTGGCCATTTTTCATAGGGTCTTCTTTTACGCGCATGAATGTCGCATCATGATCAGTTTTTGAATAACTGTTTCTTGTCCCATAAGTAGAAAACTGCGTTTGATGTTCCAGAAGTTTTTCTCGTTTTGTATTTAATTTGCGTACTTGGCTTTTCAACGTTCGCCGTTGTTGTTTCGCTGGATTTGGCGAAAGACGTTTCGTTGCCTCAACTTCTTTTTCTAGTTCTTCCAGACGTAGTTCCATCCGTGTTAACAGTTCATCTATCATGTCTACTGTCAAGGACGTCCCTTCGGGAATCTGTTTCAGGGCATACGCTTCTCTTAGTTCCGTCATCATAGTAAGCAGTTTTTCGCGATTCATTTGATCGAATCGGATCGTGTTTTTCTTCCAGACAAAGCTGTACTTATTCGCATCTGCCAAGATTTTTGTACCGTCAATAAACAACGCATCATCAATCAGATTCCGTGCACGCAGATACTCTGTCAACTGATCTAAGCCTTTATTGGTCAACTCCTGCACATCGTTAGATACACAAAAACGGGCGATCGTTCGATAAGTTGGAACCCGTTCTTGCGTCAACCAACGAGCATAGAGGTTTTCTTCAGCTAAGCGTTCAATCTTGCGACTTGTAAAGGTTTCTCGTGTATACGCAAAAAGAACCAACTTCATCATGGCACCTAAATCATATTCTCTTGGTCGACCAAAAAGATAGGGGTCATTAATCTGAAGCGCTTCGACCAGTTCATGGATAAAAACGGCGACATGATTTTCTTTTGGAGAAAATGAAGTAGATAGATCCAAAGTGAGTTGATTCATGTTATAATTAGTATACATTTTGTTTAGTCCTTTCAGGATTAAATGATGGGGCATTGGCGGCAACCGGTGCTCCTTTTTATTTTACCCAAAAAACCGCAAGAAATGAACGATTTCTCGTCATTTCTTGCGGTTTTCTTCTATGGACTTATGTCACAGTCCCTTTTCTTTTACAGCAATTGCCACAGCAGGCACAAAAGCAAGCCCAAGGCATAGCTGCTGTTGAATAAAATCATGTTTTTAATCGAATAGCCGAAGCTACGTGGGTGCGGCAGGCTGGCTTGATGTTCTTTCAAGTTTTGGCGGATTTTTGGCAGTGTCAGAAACACGAGCAATATCGGCCATTGAAAGAGTCCAAACAAGAGGCCCAATAAAATAGCGGCATAAGACGCCAACATCATGCCTTGAAACAGACGGATACCTGCTTCGCGACCGATGTAGTACACCAGCGTATAGCGATGGTTTTCGATATCAGCTTCCAGATCCCGTAAATTATTGGCTAACATGATGTCAGCAATCGTGAAAATCAACGGCAAGGATGCCAACACGATGGCGCACACGGCCCAGAGGTTCCCCACTAAGCCAAAGGTTCCGTTCGCAAAATCCAGTGCCAGATAAAACACTTTTTGATCAATGGTATTGATATAGATCGTGATGGCAAAAATCCCTAATCCCATCGTTACACCGCTGAATACCTCGCCTAAAGGCATCCGCGATAACGGAATGGGGCCAAAGGTATAAAAGACCCCGATAAAACAAACCACCAGCCCCATCACTAGCAGCAGCCAGCCGGTAACAAAGGTCAAGTAAAGACCGATCAGTAAGGTTCCTGCCAGCATCGCAAAAATCAGATTGCGAACAGTAGCTTCTGAGATGTTTTCGCGCCCGATCACATTGTGCTGGTATTTGTAGGTCTCTGATTTGGCTTTTTTGAAATCCATATAATTGTTGATGGACGTCGTCGTCAAATCAAACAGCAGCATCCCCAGAAAAAAAATCACAGTATTCAACGGATGAAATTCATGAAAATACACCAACGAGAACAACACACCCATAATGAAGGGGAAGACACTCGCCACCTTGGTGCGGATCTCCACCACTTCTAAAAACACTGAAAGAGACATCTTTCACTCCTCCTATTCTAAATCAGCACGATCACCCATCGTGTAGCCTGATTCCTCTGAAAGCTCAAAGGTATCTTTGATGCCGTCTGTTACGTACACTTTATCTTCTTTTGTGATAAAGATCGCATCGGTTCCCTTTTCGGTATGCTGTTCGATATAAGCCAAGCCTTCTTTGACTCCTTTATCAAACGCCACCGTAGTCAACCCGTCACCATCGATGGATTTGTCAGTGATCACAGTCACACTTGCTACATCGCTATCGTAAGGATAGCCAGTCTCAGAATCAAAAATATGGTGATACGTTTTGCCGTCTACTTCTAAGTAGCGTTCGTAGATCCCTGAAGTAACTACTGTTTTATTGGTTTCTTTGATACTGCCGATAATCGAGCCGCGAGATTTGTTTGGATCTTGGATTCCGACATTCCATGGCTCATCTGCACCGCGGTTGCTATGACCTAACACATAGACATTCCCGCCCAAATCGACGATCGCGGAAGTCACGCCATTGTCCTTCAGCACTTTGACGACTTCATCCGTGATGTAGCCTTTGGCGATCGCCCCAAGGTCAAGGATCATGTCCTTGTCTTTTAAATACACCGTGTGGTCTTCGTCGTTAAACTCGACTTGTTCATAATTGATATGTTTCAACGCTTCATCGATCTCAGATTGTTCTGGCTTGCGGGCATCATCAAAGCCGATTCGCCACAATTGGGTGATCGCACCGATGGCCATATTAAAGCCGCCTTCTGATTTCACACTATAATCATAGGCTTCTTTCAACAAATAATAGATATCATCTGAGACCTTCACTGGCTTGATGCCAGCTTGCGCATTGATTTCATCGATCTCTGACCCTGCTTGGTTGATGGTGATTTTATCGCCTAACTCTCTGATGCGGTCAAAGGCAGGCTTCATAGCGTCCTCTTTGCCTTCATCATAAATGCGAATCCGAGTATACGTGCCTAATAAAAATTCTTCTTGAAAATATGGTTCTTCGCGCAGCGTCGTTGCTTCCTGATCACTGCCACAGGCTGCCAACATTGTGCCTAAAAAAACAAACATCAGAAAAAACGTTACTTTCTTTTTCATGATTTTCCTCTTTTCTATTGTCTTCAACCTTCATATAATAGCCTTTTTTTGGCAGAATGAAAAGGGGCATTCCGTGATTCCTCAACGTATTTTAGGAATCCTTAATCGAACCTTTTCTTCTTTGTAAAAAACAGTTCTTTTTTTAAAAAACCTTCCCACCAGATTGCTTCCTTTTGCACGAACTTGCTTTTGTGACCTTGTTGCCCACGAAAAAAGGACAGCACTCAAAACGAATGCTGTCCTCTTCATGGAAAGAAGTTGTGATTATTCAGTAACGAAGTTATCCACTTCGATTGTTGTTTGGTCGCCTTTTTCAGCGGCATTCAACAATTGTTGTGCATAGATAACAAAGCTGTGGAAGCTGTGGGTTGCCCCTGAAACAACATCCATGTCTGCCACAGAGCCGTCTTCGGCATTGACTGCAGAAACAAAGGCTTCATTGAAGTTTGGAATGAACTCTTCTGGACTTGTACCAGATTTTGCTTCCATGTTTTCGTTGTATGATGCATCATCTTTTTTCGACTCGCCTGCTTCGTTTAGGTAGTCGTAGTTTGATTCAGAGATTTTGCCGTCAGCTACAGTCATTGAGAAGACTACGCGGTAACCGTTTGAGTAGTTCTTTTCTTCTAATGTATAGGTTCCGTCTTTCAAGTCGGCACCATTGTCGATTTCAATGGTTTCCGTGTTGCCTGCTTGCGCCGCTTGAATCAATTGTTGTGCATAGTTTTGGAAGGAATCAAAGGAATGAGTCGCGCCAGAAACTACTTCGATTGAAGAAGGGCTTTGTGCGGCAACTAACTCTTCATTGAATTTAGGAATAAATTCTTCTGGGCTGATGCCTGCTTTTTCTTTCATTGTTTCATTGTATTCAGTGTTTTCTGTTTTTGATTCGCCATCCGCATTGACGTTGTCATATTTTGATTCAACGATTTTGCCGTCTTTGACTGTGATCTCAAATGTGACACGGTAGTCGTTTTTATAGTTCTTTTCTTCTAAACGATACGTACCATCTTGCATTGGCTCGCCTGCAACGACGGTTGCTTCTGAGCTTTCTGTAGTTGCAGAATCGCTTGCAGAAGTTTGTGATGTACTTTCACTAGTTGACGAAGAACCTGTATTGTTGTCGTCTGCTCCGCATCCCCCTAACAATAATGCTGCGAATGAAAATACCGCCATACCTACAATCAATTTCTTTGCTTTCATAATTATCCACCTTTTACTTGTTTATTTTCCCCACAAAAAAGTTTGTGATACATCTAACATTGTAAAGTAAATTTACGAGATGTCAACCGCTTCCTTTCCGCTTTTTCAATAAAAAATGACTTATTTTTTGATTTTCGCAAGTTTTCACGAATTTCAGGAAATATGCGTTTTTTTCATCAGAATCGTTAGACAAATGAACCATTTGTCTATATAATAGGAACGATTGTGTAATTATTATCATAGATTATTTTTATTAAGGAGAGATTTGCAATGGCAAAGAAAAACATTGTCGTTGTCGGTGCCGGTTATGCAGGCGTTTCTGCTACGAAGTACATGGCAAAGAAATTGAAAAAAGACAATGATGTTGAGATAACATTGATCGACCGTCACTCTTATCATACGATGATGACTGAACTGCATGAAGTCGCTGGAGGACGTGTAGAACCTACCGCAATTCAATATGACTTGCAGCGCTTGTTCTCACGCAAGAAAAATGTTCGTTTAGTAACCGATACAGTAACTGGGATCGATAAAGAAAATAAAACCGTCCAAACAAAATTAGGCAGCTATTCATTTGACTACTTGATCTTAGGGATGGGTGGCGAACCGAATGACTTCGGTACACCTGGTGTCAAAGAAAATGGCTTTACTCTATGGTCATTTGACGATGCTGTCCGCATTCGCGAACACATTGAAAAAACTGTCGCAAAAGCAGCGATCGAACCAGATGCAGCATTACGTAAAGCAATGTTGACGTTTGTCGTTTGTGGTTCTGGATTTACTGGGATCGAAATGATCGGTGAACTGATCGATTGGAAAGATCGTTTAGCTTCCGATTATAAATTGGACCCAAGTGAAATCAGCTTGAAAGTCGTTGAAGCAATGCCAACGATCTTAAACATGCTTGATCGTAACGATGCAGCCAAAGCAGAACGTTACTTGAAGAAAAACAATGTTGATCTTGTCTTGAATGCACCAATCGTTGAAGTGGCACCTGACCACATCAAACTAAAAGATGGTTCAACGATCCCAACCCACACATTGATCTGGACTGCCGGCGTCAAAGGAACTAGCGATGCTGCTGATTTCGGTTTAGAAACCGCTCGTGGTTTCCGTCTAGTTGCCAATGAGTATATGGAAGCAAAAGGCTACGAAGACAAAAACATCTATATTATTGGTGACTTGGTTTACTTCGAAGAATTCCCGAACACACCAACACCACAAATCGTGCAAGCAGCTGAACAAACTGGGCACACTGCAGCAACGAATATCGTTTCAGCCATCAAAGGCGGCGAAAAACATAAATTCAAAGGAAACTACCAAGGATTTATGGTTTCCATCGGTGCCAAATGGGGCGTGGCGAACTTATTCAATAAGATTCACCTGAGCGGTTTCTTAGCGATCATTATGAAACATATCGTTAACTTGAAATACTTCTTTGATATTCGTTCTGGTTACTACATGTTCCAATACTTGATGCATGAAATCTTCCACATCAAAGATGACCGGACAGTCGCTCGTGGTCATACGTCTCGTTACGGAAACGTCTTGTGGAGTGTTCCGCTTCGTATTTTCTATGGTCTTGTCTGGTTCGTTGAAGCCTTCAAGAAAATTTTGGGTACGAATGGGGAAGTCTTCAAACCTGGTACTTGGTTCGGTGAAGGTTCTTGGTTCCAAGGCAACAGCGTTTTCCCTTGGACTTGGGAATACCAAACAGTCGCTGATGCAGCAAGTGGTGCTAGTGAAGCAGCCGATGCAGCAAGTGCCGCTAGTGGTGCCGGTGAAGCAGCCGATGCAGCGACACAAGCCGCACACTTCGGTTTGAGCTATGCCTACGGTGAGCAACCAATGATCGTGATTGAAAAATCACCTGACTGGTTCACAAAAGTTATGCAATTTATCATGCCAAACAACGACGTTGCAATGTTCTTCCAAAAATTCATGGTCTTCTTTGAAATTGCTTTAGCTCTTGCATTGATGGCTGGTCTCTTCACTTGGTTAGTAAACGCAACGACTATCGTTTTAGTGTTGACTTTCTGTATGTCTGGTATGTTCTACTGGGTAAACATCTGGTTCATTCCAGTTGCATTTGCCTTGATGAACGGTTCAGGACGCGCAGTCGGTTTAGACCGTTGGGTAATCCCATGGTTGCAACGTACCCTTGGAAAATGGTGGTACGGTACCCCTCGCTCCTTATATGGCAATAAATAAGCCAGCAAAATAGAATACCTGTACGACTTCATGAGACTAAGACATTCTGATTTTCAATCAGTGTCTTGGTCTCTTTCCAAGTACAGAACTTTTTCTTGATCGTCCTTGCACAGAAATCGGTGGATTATTGAGGATTCAGCTAGTAGAATCTTGTCTTCTTATGCTAGAATGAGACACATCACATGAAAGAACAGGAGTCTTTTTTGATGAAATTAAAAGAATTTATCCGCGATGCCCATTTAAAACCATGGGATGGCGTCATCATACTTGTTTTGATCCTCAGCTCTTTTTTACCGATTTTTATTTTTGGCCAGACGCAAACAGCGGACAAAGAAGCCGTCTTGCGGGTCGATGGGACAGAAATCAAGCGTTTTGACTTAGTTGAAGGTCAAAAAACGTACACCTATCTTTATGAAGATGAAGATGGCGATACCAATTTACTGGAGATCGAAGGGGATCGGATCCGAATCAAGGAAGCCGATTGCGGCGACCAGATTTGTGTCCGCCGTGGCTGGGCCAGTAAAAATGGGGAAACCATCGTCTGTCTGCCTCATAAATTGGTGATCGAAATCCAAGCCGCAGATGGGAGTGAGACCGACGATCTAATCTATTGATCGTTTGCTTATGAGTCGATTACAACGAATAATTTTCATCTCACTGCTGGTCGCCCAAGGGGTCGTGATTGGTTTAGTTGAAAATATGATCCCTTATCCATTTGCCTTTGCGCCTGGTGCGAAACTAGGTTTGGCAAATTTAATTACCATTATTGCTTTGTTCACCATGCCAAAAAAAGACAGCTTTCTCTTGATTTGGCTAAGACTGATCTTAACGACGTTACTAGGAGGAACGGTTTCGACCTTCTTATATAGTATGAGCGGTTCCTTACTGAGCTACTTTGGGATGTCTTTGGTGAAACAGTTGGGGCCTAAGCGTGTCAGTATCATCGGCATTAGTGCGGCCGGCGGGTTCTTACACAACGTCGGACAGTTGATCACTGCCTCATGGATCGCTCAATCCTGGAGCGTGATGCTCTACTTGCCGGTCCTGTCTTTCTTTGGGATCTTGTCCGGGATCGCTATCGGGATCGCCGCCAACTACTTGCTGCGCCGTGTCGAAACACTGCGCCGTTTTCAAATTGATTATGAACGCCAGACCAAAGTCAAATGGCGCTCGGATTCAGAATAAAGGAGTTAATTATGAAACTTCATTCCATGTGGCAAGAGTATCCAGCACTGCAAGCTGACTTATCTGCCTCCTTGCAATTGATGGAAAAATCATTAAAACTAAAAAACAAAGAGGTCGAACAAGCGATCCTGTCCATGATCCATTCAGGTGGGAAACTGCTGCGTCCTGCTTATCAGCTGCTCTTTTCTGCTTATGGCAGCGACAAAGATCGCGAAAAAGCCGTCGCATTGGCGGCCTCGATCGAAATGCTCCACACTGCCTCGTTGATCCACGACGATATCGTCGATCATGCGGACACCCGCCGCAAGCTGCCGACCATTCGTTCCGAATTTGGCAACGATGTCGCTGTCTATGCTGGTGATTACCTCTTCGTCTGCTGCTTTAAATTGATGGCCGATTATGCCAGCTCCATGAAAAGCTTGCAGATGAATTCCCGTAGTATGGAAAAAATCCTGGCCGGCGAATTAGGACAAATGAGCAAACGATACGATTTGTCCGTCACTGTCGAGGATTACTTAGAAAACATTCGCGGCAAAACCGCTGAGTTGTTTGCTTTAAGCTGCTTCATCGGGGCTTACGAAAGCGGCACCTCCTTGCGCTTTGCCAATCAAGCCCGTGAGATCGGTGAAGCCATTGGTCTTGCCTTTCAAATCATGGATGACGTCTTGGATTACAGCCAAGATGCGGCTGCTTTAGGGAAACCAGTATTGGAAGATGTTCGGCAAGGCGTCTATTCCCTGCCGCTGTTAATGGCACTGAAAAGTGACCGCCAACAGCTGCTCCCATTGTTGGAAAAACAAGACGCTATGACGGACACCGACACCCACGAAATCTATCGGATCGTCCAAGAAAGTGCTGGGATCGAGGAAGCCAAGAAACTCGCAGCCGACTATACGAAAAAAGCTTTGCAGGCGATCCAGAAATTACCTGAGACCAAAGATGAAACCAAAACGTATCTTTACCAGATCACTGCTCAGATCCTTGGGCGTCAGAACTGATCAAGGATCTAGCAAAAGCCTAGCAGCTGGAATCATACTGAAATAAGTCCCCAAGGTTAGATTTTTGATCTACCTTTGGGGGCTTTTTAGTTGATAGATAAAATTTTATACGCAAAAAAAGCCTCAACTGACAAATCATCTGTCAGTTGAGGTTTTTTTCTTTTAACGCATCGTCACAAATTCTTCTGACCCTGTCGGATGAATGGCAACGGTTTGATCAAAGTCTGCTTTTGTAGCACCCATCTTGATGGCTACAGCGAAGCCTTGCAGCATTTCATCGACACCGATCCCGATGCCGTGCAGACCGATGATTTTTTCTTCTTCTCCTAAGCACACCAATTTCATCTCACATTTTTGGCGATACTCATTTAAAGCAAAGTACATCGGTGTAAAGCGCGAGCGATACACCTTTATCTGCTCTTGGCCGTATTTTGCCAAGGCTGCTTCTTCGGATAAACCAATCGTGGCAATCGGTGGATGAGTAAAGATGACCGTCGGTACTAAGTGATAATCCAAGTACGCATCGCTTTGACCGTTGAACAAGCGTTCAGACAAGCGACGACCGGCGGCGATCGCAACCGGGGTTAAATCCAGTTTTCCGATGACATCGCCCACCGCAAAAATCGAGTCAGCTGTGGTATTTTGATATTTGTCCACAATGATAAACCCTTTTTCATCCAATTGGACATCGGTGTTTTCCAGACCTAACTTATCCGTATTCGGCACACGACCACCAGCAAAAAGGACGCAATCGCCGGTCAAGGTTTCGCCATTTTCAAAGTGAACGATATACTCGTCACCTTCTTTAATGATACGAGAGGCCACGTAGCCTGCATAAGTTTCGATTCCTGATTCTTGGTACATCTCCACGAGATTATCCGCAAGCATCCTGTCAAAGGTTCGTAATGGCCGCTCTTTGCGGTACGCCCAAGCCACTTGGCTGCCCAGCTGTTGGCTGACACCGCTGATTTCGGCTGCGATGTAGCCTGCCCCTAAGACGACCATACGCTTTGGTGCTTCTCGCAACGCAAAAAAACCATTCGAGTCAATGGCGTACTCACCGCCGGGAATATTCATCGCGCTAGGTTTTCCACCGGTGGCAATCAAAATCTTTGCTGCATGGTAGTTTTCCCCATTGACGGTAACCGTGTGGTTATCCACAAACTGTGCATAACCGTGGATAACTTCTACGTTGTTGCTGTCTAAGCCTTTTTGATAGGCTGTGTGTAAAAAATCAATGTATTTTTCACGGTTATCCACAAGCTCGGTAAAATTAAATTTATCCACATGTGGATAAATGCCGTAGCTAGTTGCGTCCCGTTTGATCATTTCTAACATCTCACTAGCTTGCCACATGACTTTTTTCGGTACACAACCGACATTGACACAGGTGCCGCCTAATTCATTGCCTTCGATCAATAATACTTTGGCGCCGTGCATCCCTGCCCGATTGGCTGAGGCGATTCCTCCGCTGCCGCCACCAATTACTATGTAGTCGTATGTTTCCATATTTGTTGTTTCCTCCTTAAGATTGTCTATGTTCTCATCGATCCTTTTTGGCTGGATTGATTCAACAAAAAAAGCCGAGAGAAACTCTCGACCTTATTTTTTCTTCCGAATCATGTCTCCGACTTCCACCGGTTCTT
Source organism: Enterococcus sp. DIV0240d (assembly GCF_051711245.1). Classification (NCBI taxonomy): domain Bacteria; kingdom Bacillati; phylum Bacillota; class Bacilli; order Lactobacillales; family Enterococcaceae; genus Enterococcus; species Enterococcus sp. DIV0240d. Next base: position 184,626 of record NZ_JBIOMG010000001.1, read on the forward strand.
TGACCGGCATCGTCAGCAGCATCATAGGATTTGGTGCACGATCGATGGATTCACCGTCTTCATTATACATGACTTCGACGGTTTGGTGAAAGTGATGGAATCCGGGACCGTAAAATTCGATTTCATCGCCGACGGAAAAGTGGTTCCGTTGCCGAATCGTAGCTGTTTTTGTTGCCGGATCATACGCCATGACTTCCCCAATAAATTTGTATTGCGGAATTTTCCGACGTGGACCAAACAACTGCTCATTTTCACTCGGGGTATCGTAGTAAAAGCCTGAGGCAAGCTCGCGCTGCGCAACTTTCCACAGTTCATCGATCCATTCTTGTTTGCAGACATAGTTCTCTGGATCGGCCATGTAACTGTCCACGGCTGCTTTATAAACGTTCGCCACGGTTGAAACATAGTGGATCGATTTCATGCGGCCTTCGATTTTGAAACTATCCACGCCGTTTTCAATCAAATCAGGGATATGTTCGATCATCGACATATCCACAGCACTCATGGAAAACTCTTCTTCCACTGTCCCATTTTTAGTCAAACTGTTTCGTTCCGTTGCAAAGGGCATGTCAAACAGATCATATTTCCAGCGGCAAGATTGCGAACAGCCGCCGCGATTGGCGTCTCGCATCGACATATGATTGGACAAAGTACAACGGCCAGAATAAGAAATACACATGGCGCCATGAATAAAGGCTTCGATCTCCACGCTAGTATTTTTGCGGATCTCAGCGACTTCCTCCATGGACACTTCTCGGGCGAGAACGACCCGTTCTAGACCTTCTTCCCGCCAAAATTCCAATGTTTCATAGTTCGTGGCACTGGCTTGGGTGGACAAATGGATCGGTAGACCTGGCGCTTCTGTTGCGCAGATCTGGATCAAAGCGGGATCAGAAACGATCACTGCCGAAATACCGACATCTCGCAATTCCCGAAAGAATTCCCCTGCACCTTCTTGATTGCCCTCGTGGGTCACCATGTTGGCTGCTACATAGACTTTTGCGTTGTGGGCTTTGGCAAAAGCCACCCCTTCCGCCATTTCTTCATAGGTAAAGTTTCCCGCGCGACTCCGTAGACCATAGGCATTGCCGCCGATATAGACAGCGTCAGCGCCATAGTGGATCGCTGTTTTTAATTTTTCTAACGTACCAGCTGGTGCTAACACTTCTGGTCGTTTCAATGCTTGTTTAACGGTCATTTGTTCTTGCTCCTTACTTGATATCGTCAGGATTGATGGCATAAAATCCAGTGTCCAACCCACGTTCTGCTGGATGAAGTTGGGCAACTTGTTCACTGAGCACAGTTGCTTGCTCTGCTTGCCACTTCCCACTTTCTACAAGGGTCTTGGCTTGGGCAAACAGCTTAGCAATTGCCACAAAGGCAGCCCCTCGTGTATAGATTCCGTCCAGCTTCCAGGTTTGAAAGCCTGTTGCGGCTAATTCCCCCAGCTGCAGCATCAGATTGATGTCGTTATTGGCAAAAATGTGCGTGCCGTGGCTATCTTCATAAATGGAATAGTGGGTTTCTTCTTTTTTCGGTTCGGATAAAAATAACCCACGATCGTGGTTCTTTTCTTCCGATTGTTGGGTATAGTTATAATAATTTTGTAAAAGCGGACGCTTCGATTGGTGAATGCAGGTCGCACCATAAACCAATACTTCCACAGGAATATTTAGTTGTGGTGCCATGATTTTCATTTCCTCGAAAGGAACTTCTCGCGCTAAAACAGCTGCCTTTGCTCCTTTTTGTCCCCAAAAATTGATTTGACGAGCGCTCGTTACTAAGGTTTCCCCTGCATAGATAAATGGCAAGGCACATTCTGGATTTTGCTTCATGCGGTAAATGATTCCAGGATCTCCGAGAGCGATTTGATCGGCTTGATTGGTCTTCAGAAATGCTAGGTATTCTGGAATCCGCTTCATTTTTTCTGGATGCATGATGCCATTGACCGCGATCGTCACTTTCTTTCCAGCTTCGTGGGCCATGTCGATCAGTCTGATTTGCTCTTCACGAGAAAAAGAGGCCGGTAGGCGCAGCCCGAATGTCTCTTCTCCAAAAAACAATGTATCAACATAAGGGATGAGCTGCTGTGCTTGCTCGATCGATTCCACCGTGGCGATAATCTCAACCATAATACTCCTCCTTTTTTCAACTCATTCATAGTATCACACAGCAGGATTCTTTCCAAGAGGTCTCGTTACTCTTTTTTTCACGAATCATGCTTTTTTCATTAATAAATCGTTGCCATAAAGCTATTTAGAAGGATATTTTTTTGTGAATCATCAATCATAATTAATAGAGATCACTTGATCACTACTATACATAGCAAGACAAAAAAGCGACGTTTCTATGGATGCCGATTACTCGACCATAGAAACGCCGCTGCCATTATTGGCTCGACTTACACTTGTTGCAAGACCCGTGCTTGTCCCTCTTTGACATTGAGGGTGATCGATCCTTTGGAAGCACCAATCGTCACTTTGTCACCTAAATGAATTTGTCCTGATAGGAGTGCTTCACTTAAACGGTCTTCGACTTCTTTTTGCAATGCTCGACGAATCGGCCGTGCCCCATATTCTGGATCAAAACCAGCTTTACCGATCACATCGATGGCAGATGGCGTGATCTTCAATTGGATGTCTTGGTTGCTTAACCGTTTGATGATCGCTTTGCTCATAATCTTCACGATCTCATGGATCTCCCCTTCACCTAAGGATTGGAAGACCACTGTTTCATCCACACGGTTCAAGAACTCTGGACGGAAGGCTTTTTTCAGCTCTTCTAAGATCCGTTTTTGCATCGCTTGGTGATCTTTCGTTAAATCAGTGACATTGAATCCAACGCTTTTTTCTTCGCGGATTTGTTGGGCACCGATATTAGAGGTCATGATCAAAATCGTGTTGCGGAAATCGACCTTCCGACCTTTGGCATCCGTCAAATGTCCATCATCTAGCACTTGCAAGAGGATATTGAAGACATCGGGATGGGCTTTTTCCACCTCGTCCAATAAGATGACGGAGTAAGGTTTTGAACGGATTTTTTCCGTCAATTGCCCACCTTCGTCATAGCCGACATAGCCTGGCGGTGAACCGATCAAACGGCTCGTGCTGTATTTTTCCATAAATTCGGACATATCGACACGAACCAAGGCATCTTCACTACCAAACATCGCTTCCGCTAAGGCTTTAGCAAGCTCGGTTTTCCCGACACCAGTCGGGCCTAAGAACATGAAGGAACCAATTGGGCGGTTGGGGTCTTTCAACCCACTGCGGGCTCGGCGGATCGAACGAGCGACTGCTTTGACCGCTTCTTCTTGGCCAACTACCCGTTGATGCAAGATCTTTTCAAGATCCAACAAGCGTTCGCTTTCTTTTTTCTCCATCTGTTGCAAAGGTACACCAGTCCATTGAGAAACGACCGTAGCAACATCTTCTGCAGTAACACTATCGGCATAGCCTGACGCTTCTTTGACTTCCATAAACGCCACTTCCGTCAATTGTTGGGTCAATTTCTTTTCCTTGATCCGCAGACGAGCTGCTGCTTCAAAATCTTGCTGGCGAATGGCTGCTTCTTTTTCTTCGATCAAGTTAGCGATCTCGTTTTGTAGATCTGCCAATTCCGAACTTTCATCGGTTTTGTCTAGACGCACTTTGGCTGCTGATTCATCCATCAAATCGATGGCTTTATCTGGTAACTGGCGCGAATTGATGTAACGTACGGACAATTGCACAGCGGCGTGTAACGCATCATCAGAAATTTCCACCCCATGATGTTCTTCATAACGAGGACGCAAGCCCCGCAAAATTTCTTCCGCTTCTTCTGGTGTTGGTTCGTCGACTTGCACTCGGGCAAAACGGCGTTCTAACGCAGAATCTTTTTCAATGTATTTTTGATACTCATCTAATGTCGTGGCACCGATGGTTTGCAATTCTCCACGGGCTAAGGCTGGTTTCAGAATATTCGAGGCATCAATCGCCCCTTCGGCTCCGCCGGCCCCAATCAGTGTATGCAATTCATCAATGAATAAGATGATTTGACCATCTTGATAGATCTCATCGATGATTTTTTTCATTCGGTCCTCAAATTCTCCACGGTATTTCGTTCCAGCAACTAAAGCCCCCATGTCCAGCATCATCAAACGTTTGTTTTGCATGTCTTCTGGGACTTCCCCATTGATGATTTTTTGGGCTAAGCCTTCGGCGATCGCGGTTTTCCCAACACCAGGTTCCCCAACGAGAACAGGGTTGTTTTTGGTCCGACGGCTAAGGATCTGGATCAGCCGTTTGACTTCTTTGGCACGACCGACAACAGGATCTAGCCGTTTTTCACGAGCTAATTTGGTCAAATCACGGGCTAAGGAATCCAAGGTTGGTGTTCCTTGCTGCGCTTTGGCTTGGGCTGGACGACGACGACCAGCACTTCCGTTGGTTTTGCTTTCATTGAAGCCCATTTTTTTCTTCAAAAGCTGACGCATTTTTGCGAGACTCAAGCCGAGATTCAGCATGATTCGTGAAGCCAAAATGTCTTCGTCTCTTAATAAGCCTAATAATAGATGTTCGGTACCGATCTGTGGTGCCCCTAAACGCTTGGCTTCATCCCCTGCATAAGCAAATGTATGTTTTGCTCGTGGTGAATACGCGAGATAGGCGTTTTCTGGGTATTGACGAACGGTGCCATACCCTGTTAAATGTTCGATTTCTTCACGAATATCGTTTTCTGTGATATTCATTTCCCGTAACGTTTTGCCAGCGATCCCGTTTTGTTCAATGACCAGTGCCAATAGAATATGTTCAGAACCTACCGCTTGGTGCTTAAAGTATTTTGCTTCTTCTTGGGCGATAGCCAAAACGGCTTTCGCGCGTTGGGTGAATAATTCATCCATCTCTTTCACTTCCTGTCTTCGTAACTTAATCGTTCTAGAATTGCATGGAGCAAATCTGCTCGTGTTCTATTTTCATAAGGAGAACGTCCTAGAACTGCTTTCGCGATGACGGTCAACAATAAATTGCCTTCTCGCTTGGACAGGATTCCTTCCTCATAAAGTTTCTGGATTATTGCATACGCATCTTTTTCCGAGATGGTTTCATCGAATAATTGATTCATTTCTTTTAAGTAGTGGTGGCTGTCAGTAATTTTGACTTTCTCGATCCGAATATAGCCGCCCCCGCCGCGTTTACTTTCAACCGCATAGCCTCTTTGAACGGTAAAGCGGGTATTGATCACGTAATTTATTTGTGAGGGCACGCAGTTGAACAAATTTGCCATTTCTGCGCGACGAATCTCAATGGTTTCACTGTCTTCAAGAATTTTCTTCAAATATGCTTCAATCAAATCGGAAGTGTTGTGATGACTCAATTCATTCCCTCCCTTGACTAATTCTGACCTTCATTATACCCAATTTTTGAATCCTTGGAAAGATGTACGCTTGCACAAAAGGAAGGTCTAAAGGAAATTTTAAAGACACTTATCCCTCGCTTCAGCTTTTTTAGCTACAAAAAGAAACAAGCAGCTCGTCGGTGAACAAAAAGAAAATTCTTTGGTCCCCGAAGGCTGCTTGGTTAAAATATTGGGTTTTAGCTAGTTTCTAATCACTTTCGGAACTGCTTTCGCTCGTAGCCGTTGAATCCGAGGAATCCTCTGAACTACTGCTTGGCGTCGATGAGGACGAATCATCTGGTTCAGGTCCTCTAGAGATTGTGACCGTTACAGTAGAGCCAACTTCGACGGAGGTTCCAGCACCTGGAGAGACACGGACAACATGTCCAGCTGGCACCGAATCATTATAGCCGTCCTCTTCCTCAAAAGTTGAGTCTAATCCTGCTTCATTCAAGTCTGCTTCTGCATCGGCTTGGCTTTTGCCAACGATTCTCGGTACATTGACCATTTCCTGCCCACTGCTGACCGTCAAAGTGATGGTCGTTTGTGAAGTCACCACTGTTTCACCTGTTGCTGGTGCTTGAGCGATGATCGTGCCTGATGGTTGACTGCTGGATTGATAGTTTACTTCGATCTGTGATCGGTCGACACCGCGAGAAGTTAATGCTGCTCGTGCATCTGCCTCTGTCATGCCATAATAGTTGTCCATTGCGAAGCTATCTGGTCCGGAGCTGACCTTAAAGGTGATTTCGTCTTCTGCTGGGGAAACTTCCCGCCCTGCTGCTGGTGATTGACTGATAATATCCCCTTCATCGACATCATCTGACGACTCTAGCTCTTCTTTGATTCTGTCTTCATCAAAGCCCAAATCGATCAACTCTTTTTTGACATCATCAAAGGAACGACCTTCATAATCATCAAGAGTGATTTTCTTGGTCCCACTGCTGATATAAAGAGTCACGACGGAATTCTTTTTGACTTCATTGCCTTCTGGCGGATCGGTCTTGACGACATTGCCTGCTTCGACTTCATCGTCTTCGATTTCTTCTACCTCGTCTGCCACTTGCAAACCAGCAGCTTCCAGCTCGGCACGGGCAGCTGCTTCTGTTTGACCACTGACTTCAGGAATTGCCACATCTCCCCGACCACCGCCGAATAGGAAGTAACTGCCTATGCCTAGCAGTGCGATCACCATAATGATGGGCAGCAGCAGCCACCGTTTGCGTTTTTTCTTTTTCGGCTGCGCTGGTTCTTCAGCTTGATCCGCAACCTTATCTTCTACGGGTTCTTCTACTGGCGGCGTTTCGACTTGGGCTGCTTCCACAGGAGTCAGCACTCTCGTTTCATCCATCAGGGCATGAGGTTCCCATCTCGGTTCATTGAGTCGGTCAGGAGACAACACGGTATCAAGGTCCGCTCGCATTTCATCGGCAGTTTTGTACCGATCCGCCGGTTCTTTGGCGGTCGCCTTCAATACGACGTTTTCCAGCGATTGCGGAACATTTTTGTCATAGATCCGAATCGAAGGGATCTCATCTTGGAAATGTTTCAAGGCGATCGTTACGGCTGATTCGCCATCAAAGGGTACTTTGCCCGTTAAAATTTCATAGAGAATGATCCCAATCGCATAAATATCTGATTGATTGGTCGCCATACTGCCTCGTGCTTGTTCTGGTGAAAGATAATGCACCGAGCCTAGCATCGAGTTGGTTTGGGTGATCGATGTTTCTGATAAGGCGATCGCGATCCCAAAATCGGTGATTTTCACCACACCGTCTTCATTGATCAGCACATTCTGGGGCTTTAGGTCCCGGTGAATGATGCGGTGTTGATGGGCCAATGCCACCGCTGATAATATTTGTTGGATGATATCAACGATCTGCAAATAAGGTACGGGATAGTGCGTTTGGATATAGCGCTTGAGATCCATCCCTTTGACATATTCCATCACCAAAAACTGCATGCCGTCTTCTTCGCCGACATCATAAACGGTTACGATGTTTGGATGAACCAGCTCAGTCGCCGCCAAGGCTTCTCGTTGAAAGCGCCGAATCGCACTTTGGTCGTTTTGGAAGTCAAAACGAAGCACTTTGATTGCCACTTCACGGTCTAAGATCAAGTCATGCGCCAAAAACACATTTGCCATTCCGCCGCTGCCGATATTGCCGATGATTTTGTATCGGCCGTTTATCTTCTTCCCAATTTCGATCATGGGCGCTCTCCTCCAACTTTAATCAATAATACCGTGATATTGTCGACACCACCGCGTTCGTTGGCTTGATCGATCAATGATTGCACTGCTTCTTCCAGCACAGGGGTTTCTTGGATCGTTGCTGTGATCTCTTCATCTGAGACCATGTTGGTCAATCCATCTGAACACAGCAGCAAATAATCCCCGTCTGCAATAAAGTGGATCGCCACATCGACTTCGACTTCGCTTGGCATACCGATCGAGCGGGTCAAAACGTTTTTGCGAGGATGATTCAAGGCCATTTCTGCCGTGATTTGTCCCGACTTCACCAATTCATTGACCAGTGAATGGTCCTCTGTGATTTGAGTCAGCACTTGATTGCGTAAAAGATAGGCACGGCTGTCCCCGACATTGGCGATCGTAAACTGGTCGCCTAATAAGGCCACAGCAATGATCGTGGTGCCCATGCCGCTAAGTTCTTCTTGTTCTTGTCCTTTTTGGAAAATCACTTGGCTTTCCGCTTGGATTTTTTGGATCAGCCATTGGGCAGTTTTTTCACTGTCTGTCAGCTCTGTCTGTTCCCAAGCGGTGCCGATCTCACTGACTGCTTGACGGCTAGCGACATCTCCGGCCCGGTGGCCCCCCATGCCATCGGCAAGCAAGGCCAATGTCACATTGGCTTTATTTACATAGGTTGCTGCAAAATCTTGGTTTGTGTTGCGACGTTTGCCGACATCTGTTTGAAAACGAATCTCCAATTTCTTTCACCTCGTTACTTTTTGCGTAGACAACTGATAAAAAAGCCATCTGTCATAAAATCTTGCGGATAGATCGTCAACATATCCTCTTGAACCGCTTCGGCTGCCAGCGGTCCTACCGCAAGAGGCATTTGCTCAAATTCAGGATGGTCAGCGAGAAACGCTGCCACGACTTGTTGATTTTCTTCCGCTAGAATCGTGCATGTGCTGTAGACCATTATACCCGATTTTTTCAGGGTTGGGGCGGCACTTTCCAAAATCTCTCGCTGAATCTGCGGCAAGCGTTGGAAATCGGCTTCCGTCTTGCTGTATTTGATGTCCGGTTTACGGCGCATCAACCCTAATCCAGAACAAGGGGCATCCACTAAGATACGATCAAATTGTTCGGGTACAAAGGTTTGAGCCGTCTCCCGCGCATCCATCACGCGGGTCTCCACAACTGCTTCGACGCCTAAACGTTGGGCATTTTGCTGAATCAGCTTAACCTTATGGGCATGGATATCCAATGCTGTCACTTTGCCGCCCTCTGCGGCAGACAAGAAGGCAGCGATATGGGTCGTTTTGCCTCCTGGTGCTGCGCAGGCATCCAGTACTTGATGGTCTCGGGCTACTTGTAAAACGGGGGCAACCAGCATCGAACTTTCATCTTGGATCGTCAGTAAACCTTCTTTGTAGAGGGACGAGCCCGCCATAAAGCCTTTGTCAGCCACAACCCCATAGGGGGAAAGCTCACTTGGTCGTGCGTCGATGCCTTCTTCTTGTAGCCGTTCGATCGCTGCTGCTTGCGAGATGCGCTGCAGATCGATACGACCACTGGCATGATTGGGTTCAAATAGGGCATAGCCCAGCTCACTGGTTTCTTCGATCCCAATTTGTTTGACTAGTTTCTTCGTTAGCCACAGGGGCAAACTGATTTCCGTTGCTAAACGTTCCATTGGGTCTTTGATCAATGCCAAGTCTGGCACTCCTTGTCGTTGGATCGTGCGCAGGACGCCATTGACGAATTTTCCAGTTCCCGGATTGCCTTTGGCTTTCGCAATATCCACGGCTTCATGAATGATGGCATGGGCGGGTACTTTATCGAGATACAGCATCTGATACAAGGAAAGCCGCAGCAGCGTTTTGACCCACGGGTCAACTTTGCGGGCATTTTTAATAAACCGATCCAAATAATAATCCAATAAAAGCTGACGACTGATGGTGCCGTACACCAATTCAGTCAATAAGCGACCGTCTTTGTCATTTAAACGCCCTTGATTCATCAATTCCCGCAGCAGTAGATTGGAATAAGCGCCGCCTTTTTCGATTCGCAACAACGCTTCTAGTGCCACAAAGCGCACTGTATATTGTATGTCTCCAAGATTACGCTTCATAGGTACCTACCTGATCCCCTTTTTGAATCTGTTGTCCACTGCCGTTTAAGAATGCGGCAATGTCTTGTCGGCCTTTTCCAGCTGGCTGCAATTCATCGATAGCCAATACCGTGCCTTCCCCACAAGCGATCAGCAACGTTTTTTTCGTCCGTTCAATGATCGTTCCTGGTTCGGCTGTCGTCGTTTGCTCCAGCGGTGTTACTTGCCAAAGTTTCCAGCGGTTGCCATTTTGTGTCGTAAAGGCGATCGGCCATGGTCGCATGCCTCGGACTTGGGCATCGATTTGCACCGCCGTTTTCTGCCAGTCGATGGCTTCTTGTTCACGGCTGATATTTGGTGAAAAGGTGACTTTTGCTTCTTCTTGCGGGACAGGCTGCAGCTCTCCTGACAAGATTTTCGGCACAGTTTCCAGCAGCAAGTCTTTGCCTAATAGGCTCAACTTATCAAACATCGTCCCCACATCATCTTGGGCCGTGATCGGCAAACGAGCTTGAGCAAAAATACCGCCAGCATCCATTTTTTTGATCATTTCCATGATGGTTACACCCGTTTCTTGCTCCCCTTCCATGATGGCATAATGCACAGGAGCCCCGCCACGGTATTTCGGTAGTAGGGATGCATGAACGTTGATAGCGCCATGCTTTGGTACTTCTAGTAACGCACTAGGTAAAAATTGGCCGAAAGCTGCCGTGATCAGCAGGTCAGGTGCTAAAGCTTGAATCTGCTCCATTTCTGGTGACCCACTGATTTTTTCTGGTTGTAAAACCAACAAGCCATGCTTCATCGCCGCTTCTTTAACGGGGGTCGGAGTGATGGTTTTTTTGCGACCGACGGGACGATCCGGCTGGGTCACGACTGCTGCCACTTCATAGCCAGCTTCAAGCAAGCCTTCTAAAATTGGGACGGAAAACGCCGGGGTACCCATAAAGACGATTTTAGTCATTTTCATGTTCCTCCATATACTTTTCTAAGTCTTCTTCAGGAATGCGTTCGACGAGCTTGTCGACAAACAGCACGCCATTTAAATGATCGATCTCATGCTGCATCGCACGCGCCAAGTAGCCGAATGCTTCCACTTCCATTTCCTCTCCTTCTCGGTCGAAATAGCGGACATTGATCTCGTCTGCTCGTTTGACGGTCCCAAAGGTGTGGGGAATACTCAGGCAGCCTTCCACATCAAGGGATTCACCAGAAGAAGCGATGATCTCAGGGTTGATCATTTCAAAGCGGTCGTCTTCTTCGACTTCCACGATCGCCACTTGCAGGTTTTTGCCGACTTGCGGTGCGGCAATACCGATCCCGTCGTGGGCGACCATCGTTTCATAAAGGTCGTCTAGTAGCTGAACGAGCTCATCGGTAATTACTTTGACGGGTTTTGCTTGCCGACGAAGACGTTCATCGGGGGTGATAATAATAGGATAACGCATATTTTCTCCTCTAAATAAAATTCAACGGCTCTTGGTCAATCGACACGTACAATCCTTTGCGCTGATCGATTTGACTTTGATCCAACAGACGGGTCAACAAAGCAGGTAGCTGCGGTTCATTTTTGTATTTAATGATCAATTGGTAGTAATAACGGTTTTTCACCCGTAAAATCGCACTGGGTGCCGGACCCAACAAAATACTTTGCGGTGACAGCTCCTGCTGCAGATCCCGCGCGATCGCAAACATCTTCTGAGCTGCGACTTGCTCTTCGGGATGACTGCAGGTGATTTTGACGGTGAAATAATACGGTGGATAGCCGCTTTGGTGCCGCATCCACATCTCTTTTTGATAGAAATCTTCGTAATCTTGCGACTGCGCCAATTGGATAGCGTAGTGCTCAGGGTTGAATGTTTGAATCACCACTTCGCCGGTTTTTTCTGCCCGACCTGCCCGACCACTGACCTGAGTCAACAGCTGGAACGTCCGTTCACTCGAACGAAAATCTGGCAAATTCAAGGCGGTATCGGCATTCAAGACCCCTACCAGTGTGATATCAGGGAAATCCAAGCCTTTGGCGATCATTTGAGTCCCTAACAAAATATCCGCTTTTTTCTCCCCAAACAAGGTCAAGATTTTTTCATGGGCGCCTTTTTTGCGGGTGGTATCGACATCCATCCGTAAGACCCGCGCTTCGGGAAACAGTTCTTTCAACTCTTCTTCCACTTTTTGCGTGCCCGTTCCGTAATACCGAATCTTGTCTGCATTGCAGTTGGGGCAACGATGGGGGATGTGTTCTTCATGTCCGCAATAATGACAGCGCATCGTTTTGGTATCCATATGCAGCGTCAAGGAGATGTCGCAATTTGGGCAAGGCAAAACATACCCACAATCGCGGCACATCACGAAGGAAGAGTAGCCGCGCCGATTCAGCAGCAAGACGATCTGTTCTTTGCGGGCCAAGCGGTCTGTGATTTTTTCCTGTAACGGACGAGAAAAGGTTTGATACTTTTTATTGGCAAATTCGGTACGCATATCCACGACTTCGATCTGCGGTAATTGCGCACTGGTTTTTGCCCGCTGATTCAATTTCAATAAGCGGTAGACCTCTTTTTGCGCCCGGGCACGAGATTCCAATGACGGCGTCGCACTGCCTAACACCACTGGACAGTGATGGTACTGGCTGCGCCAAATCGCTAAATCTCTCGCATGGTAACGAGGGGCTTCATCTTGCTTGTAGGAGGCTTCGTGCTCCTCATCGACGATGATGCCCCCGATGTTTTTCAACGGAGCAAAAATCGCCGAGCGGGCGCCAACCACCACCTGAGCCTCCCCACGTTCGATCTTACGCCATTCATCGTATTTTTCACCTTGGGACAAGCCGCTGTGTAAAACAGCCACTGCGTCGCCGAGACGGCTTTTAAAGCGTTCGACCATTTGCGGAGTCAACGCGATCTCTGGCACGAGCATGATCGCGGTTTTGCCTTGTTTCAGCAATTGGGCGATCGCTTGCAGATAGACTTCTGTTTTTCCACTGCCGGTGATCCCTTCCAGTAAAAAAGTCTGTGCCTCTTGGTTATCCGCACAAGCAGTGATTTGCGCTACTGCAGCTGCCTGTTCTTCATTTAATTCAAGCGGGACCGTTTTTTGAAATTGACGGTCTTTGTAAGGATCACGGTAGGCTTCAACTTCCGTAAAGGTCAGCCAACCAGCTTCTTGCGCTTGGTTCAAAGCCGCGGTGGAAATCCCTTGTTCGGTAAAAAAGGAAACCGGCAAGCGGGCTTCCTCTGTCAAAATCTGTAAGATTTCCAGCTTGCGTTTGGCTCCTTTGCGCAGCTGTTGCTGGACGGCGGGGATTTCTGCTGGATCGATCTTGCGTTCAATGTAACGGGTCATTTTCGCTTTGTTTTTATTTTTCACGAGATACTGCAATTCAACTACTGCGGCTTCCCGCAAAGGCTTCAACTGCGGCAACAGCCCTGCACTTTCGGCGTCTTGCCAGCTGAGGATGCCGTTTTCGGGAAAATATTCTTTGATGGGATGATTTCCTTCCAGCAAAACGATCTGCTTTTGGTACTCGGCTTTCATCACACTAGGCAGCATCGTCTGCAAGCAAGTGATCTTAAAGGCAAAGGTCGTTTCCTTCATGTAGTCGGCTAATTGGAGAAGTTCTTCATTGACGACAGGCGACAAATCCAACAAACGAACGATTGGTTTTAAGGTCTGCTGCGGTTCGGCAACTTCTGAAAGGCCGACGACGAACCCTTGGATATGGCGGTCGCCCTTGCCAAATGGCACTTCGACCCGCATCCCTGTCTCAATGGCGGCTTGTAATTCTGATGGGATCAGATAGGTAAAAGGCTGATCGGTCTGCATCGTGGGAACATCCACGATCACTTCTGCTATGTACGCCATTTCTTCTCCTCCTTTTAGGTTCTATTTTACTAAATGGGTGGGGGTTTGTCTGTACCCCTTACAAAAATTTAACCATCATCATTCAAAAGAAAAAGCCAGAACACAGGCGTGCTCTAGCTTGCTTTTGTCTATAGCTTTTGTTCGTCGCGGATACGCGCTTCTAATTCTTTTTGTTCTTGGTCTTTTTGCGCTTTGCGCTCTTCTTGTTCCATTTTCAAGCGGGCACGCTTGATTTCTGGATGCGGATCATTAACGACTAATTCCGCTTCGATTTCTTCAAGTGCTTGACCCACGCTTTTCACTGAATCAAAGTTTTCTAGTGTTGCTTGCGCACCGGCATCAAGTTCATGCGCCCGTTTGCTTGCTAAGATCACTAATGAATATTTTGAATTGACACGATCCAACAAAGAATCGATTGAAGGTTTTAACATCATATTTCTTACAGCTCCTCTAACATTTTGATATAGGTTCCGATCACTCGGTCAACGCGAAAATGTTCACTCGAAATAATTTCGCGAATTCGTTGGACTGCCTTAGGTACTTCATCATTGACAACGGCATAGTCATATAAAGCCATCATTTCGATTTCTTCACGGGCGACACGCATCCGTTCATCGATCACTTCGGCAGAGTCGGTTCCTCTTCCTGTAATACGAGAGCGTAATTCTGCCAGATCAGGTGGCGTCAGAAAAATAAACACACCATCGGGAACTTTGTCTTTTACTTGTTTTGCCCCTTGCACTTCGATCTCTAAAAACACATCTTTTCCTTGATCCAGTGTCTGTTGGACATAAGATAATGGGGTTCCATAATAATTGCCGACATATTCGGCGTATTCCAGCATTTCACCGGCTTCGATCAAGGCTTCAAATTCTTCACGCGTGCGGAAATAGTAATCGACCCCTTCCACTTCCCCCTCGCGTTTTTGACGAGTGGTCATTGAAACGGAATATTGAAAATCGTTGTCGTCACTCTCAAAAATTGCTTTGCGCACGGTCCCTTTCCCTACTCCGGAAGGTCCTGATAAAACTATAAGTAATCCTCGCTCTGACATAATGACGTCCTTTCACTGACATTTGCTTAACGTCTATTTTGCACTTTTTTTCAGCAACTTTCAAGAACTACTTTATTATAATGGGAATTTCATGAAATTGCTAGTCTACACTTTGGCCGCTTTCTTAAAAGCCCATGTTGCTTAAGGTATTGATGACCCCTGCCAATTCGTCTTTAGCGGTGATCGCTTTTTCAGTAGGATCCGTCACTTCTTGGCAATCGATACGTACGATGTACCGACGATTTAAAGAAACAGCTACGCCATCAACTAATAGATGGAGAAAATCTGGCTCGATGGCTACGCAAGCATCTTCCCACGCAGAGAAATTCTCTTTGTCAGAAGGAATACTGCGCTTAATGACATTTTTTCCGCTTAGTTCGTGAAAGGTGATATCGTAATATTTCATTGGTTCATTCCTCCTACTCGATGTTTTGAACTTGTTCTCTGATTTTTTCAATGATCGTCTTCATTTGGACGACACTGTTTTTGATTTGGATCGGACTTGATTTTGAGCCAATCGTATTGACTTCTCGGTTCATCTCTTGGATCAAGAAATCCAGCTCTCGACCTATCGGTGTCTCAGCTGCCAGCAGCTCCGTCATCGTCGTTAAATGGATACTTAAACGATCCAGTTCTTCGTGGATATCGCCGCGTTCTAATAAAATCGCCAACTCTGTCAGTAAACGATCGCGATCGACTTCTTCCCCTAAATAAGCAGTCAGTTTCTTTTCAAAGCGTTCTTGGTAGTCCGCCTCATAGAGGGCCACGAATTGTTTGAGTTCTGTCAGCTTTTCCTGCAGCTGTCGCTGGTTTTCTTGCAAGATCTGCAAAATGCCTTGCCCTTCCACCCAGCGGCTTTGATCGATCGCTGCCAGCGCTTGATCTAATGCTTCCATCACGCCATCGGCCAAGGTGCTTTCTTCTGGCTCTTGATCAGAGATCGTTAGAAAGGCCTCATGGAGCAAGAATTGTTCCAGCAATGCTGCTTTTGGTAGCTCTGCTAGGTCAAAACGGTCTTTGGCTTCGCTATCGATTTCCTGCATGAAACGTTCCAGCAAGTCCCATTGGATCTCGATCTGTTTCGTATTTGCGGTTTTTTCTTTTAACGTCACATACAATTCGATTCGTCCTCGCTGGAGGGTCTGCTTGATCGACTGCCGTAAAGCACCTTCTAGAGGATTCAATTGTTTGGGCATTCGCAGCTGCAGGTCCAAAAAGCGCTGATTGACACTTTTGATCTCAATTTCGATCTGCACATCTGGTGTTTCTGCACTGCCTTTGCCAAAACCAGTCATACTTTTCATTTGATCACTCCTCACCGTTTTGCTTTCTTACATGGAAAGCAGGGCTTTTTTAAGTTCTGCAAATTCTTCATTGGATAAGGTCACGCCTTTGCCCATCTTCTCGTGCTCTGGGCCCCAATCTCTCAGATCAAATTTTGGCGGGCGCCCATTCCAGCTCACCAAATTCAATTCTTTGCGCCAGCCTCTTTGATTTTCCGAAAGCACGGCGATCTCTTCAACGATTTCATACGAAAATTTATCCATTTTCTGCTCCTTTCAAAAGATAGTGACTATACGCTGCCATTAAAGCAGTCAGTGGGTAACGCCGCCGAATCTGCTGAAGGGCGGGCAGATTCAATTGCTGCGTCCGATAAAAAAAGAAAAAGCGGTTTTGCTCGGACAAGACAAAAAAACGGTCGCGATAATAGCTCAGCCACTCGGTGATCGACCAGGCATCGGCTTCTTCCACTGCCTTTAGCGCAATTTTTTCAGCTAAAGCCGTTAGAATCGTTTCCTGCTCATAAATCACTGTAGGCGCTAGATACAATACTTTCGCGGTACACTCTATCAGTATACGCCCCCACTGCTCAAATGGCACATCCTGTTGATAGAATTTACGCATTTTTTTCCAAAATTCTTTTTTCTTTAGTTCCTGATAAAGCAGCGGGTCTGTCTGGCGCAGTTCTTTCAAAAAGCCCCGCCATAACGGCTGAAAATCAACCGTCCTTTCAAAGGTATACCAATGGCCTTGGTATTTGCCGAACACTTTCAAGGTTTCCAAATAGCCTAAGGTCATATTATCCAGCGAACGCTGGGCATCAAAAACCAAAAAGCTGCCTAAGGACCAAGGAGACCCCAACGAAAGCTGCGCAGTTTCTTCCGTCACAACCGTCCTTTTATTGATGCCGGGTCCTTGGACATCCACGGTGATACATTCCGTTGCCCCTTGCTGGACAGCGACATCGATGGGCAGGTTGTTACGATAGCCGCCATCGATGTAATAAGCGTCGTTAATTTTTTGCGCCTGCATCGCTGGATAAAATGAAGCGGATGCCAACAACCAATGCAGATTTTCCTCTACTGCGGATGGATCAAAGGCATAAACCGTCTCCTTGAAATCGGGAAGACGAGTCGTACAGATCAGCAAACGACAAGCAGTTTGGCTGAATTTTTCTTGATCAAAGGTCTTTTGCAAAAGCTTTGCCAACGGTTCGGTACTGGCACCGTTGCTTTTGACCGCTTCGCGGACCAGTGAATTGGCTTGATTCATCAAATCTCGCAGTGTTTGGGCACGTACCGAAGCAAGCGGATAGTGCAATACTTGCTCGTTAGAGATATTTGCCCATAAATCGACGGCCGCTTCCACATCGTTCATTAAAATCAAGGCGCCATTCAAGGCACCGACGGAAGTTCCCGTGATCCATTCAAAGGTGATGCCCCGTTCTTGCAGCGCTTGCCAAACACCGATTTGATATGCCCCGTGAGCACCGCCACCTCCTAAAACCAGCGCCGTCTGATAAGCTAGCGCTTTTTGATACCCTTGAGGGACCACCTGATACCCTTGCTGGATAAACCACTCAGCCAAGGGGGGCCGATGAGGAAGCTGCCACAAGACAGCTGCTACAAAACGACTGCGGGCAAAGCTTTCTGTCACGGCTAGCAGTTGTTTCCAAGTAAAATCGGCGGCCGCTTCCACCAGCAGATTGGTGATAGTCAGTGTCTTTTGGTCAAAATCAAACTGCCCAGCAAGGTAAAAACGTCCGTAACGGCTGTCGATCTGCCAGCCCCGCTGCGCTATATCGGCTAGAAAGGCTCGTCGCGCTTTTGAATGCGACTCAAAAAAGGAAAAGACGAGTCGGCTTTCTTGAAACCCTGCCCTTTGTGCAAGAAAATCGATCGAAGTCAGTTTTTTCACTTTCATCAAGACACCTCCTTAAGCAAAAAAGAATAGACGAATGACACGCCAGCTGCCGTACCACTCGAGCTATTCTTTTGATTAAAATGTTCGTTGTGCCATGTTGAATGCCGCCAGCATCTCATCCGTTGCTTCGTCGACAGGCGTTACAGATTCCAGATCACCTTGGATCACACGACGGGTGACACCGCCCATTTCGCCACAGGTGATCAGCGTGATCATTTTACGGCCTTCCACTTCGTCAAGCAAATAGACATCGGTCGGGTCGACCCGTACAGAAGAAGTCGCGGTATACGTGTAAATATTTTCCAGATCGGTCACATAGATAGCCGCCCCGATGGCGACATCATCCAATGGCGTAAACAAAAGCTCTGGCGATTGAGCGCGATGGCTAGCTAGTGCGTAATTGCCTTCCCCCATTTTTTGGGTGGGACTTAACGTACCAGCACCATACAGCAAGGCCTCGTTGGCCAAGCCTTTAAAAATCGGCAGATTGATCCCTACACTAGGAACCGCCACGCCGCCGATCACTGGCAAGGCTTTGTTGCTCAGCTGCGCCCGTAAGACTGCTTCTGAACTCGCCGGCTCCACGGCATCAAAATCAAAGGTCGCTTCCGCTTCCATATTTTTTTCCACATCACTGCGATCAATGGTGCCGACTGCGTATGCTTCACCTGTTTGTTTAATAAAATAATTTTTGATTTGATTATTAAAAATCAATGCTAAACCAATCAATAACAGCAAAAGCAAAAAGAGATTGCTCAGCCAATTCGAAAGTCTGCGTTTCTTTTTTCTCATAGGTTTTCGTCTCCATTAGTTTCTTCTTTTATCATACCAAAATCCTCATAAAGACGCCAATTTTGGCCAGTTTTTTTACGAAAAGACAAGATTTGCCTTTTTTTGTCGAAAAAGGGAACTTAAAAATTGTTTTTTCTGTTATTTTGTAATATAACTTTAAACGAAAAGATACAAGCAATTTTCAGCGCTTTGTTGTAGAATGAACTTAGTATATAGGAGGGATCGATCGGCATGTCTAACACGATTTACGTACATATTGATACAACCAGCAATGCCGTCTTGACCCGCGGGCTTGCCCCCCAAGATTTTAACAAGAGCATCGTCCATCAGCCCAAGAATTTGCTCTTGCTTGATCCTTCCAGTGATTTCGGCGAATTCGACGGTCATACAGGCTTAAAAGTGATACGCGGAATGGAAGACGTCCAACTGTTTTTTCAGCAGATCAACAAAGGTCGTGTTGCCGAAGAAATGAAGTGGATCGATTTTAATGATTACGAGATGGTCAAAGAATTGACGCCTTTAGAGATCTCCGAGTTGTTATATTTTGGCCACATGAAGACACACCTCCACTCCCCTTTCTTTTACAAACTGCAAAATAACTTTGTTTTCTTTGACTTAAAAGATGCACGTTCCCGCGTTTATTATCGCTATTTAGATGAATATTATCGGATCTTGGCGGATCGGATCACCCGCATCGTCTTAGAAAAAATCAATGATCGCCTCTCCTTTTTTAAAAAAGCAACACCGGTGGAAAAGCTCGATTTTAATTTGCTGAAAGAATTGCGGGGAATCATGCAAGAAGGCATCGTCTTTTGTCTAACACAAGAACAATTGATCGACAGAACCTATACGGTCCCGATCTATCTGTCAGAAGATGCTGGCTTAAAAAACACGCTGGTCAATCAAAAAGAGCTGGATCAAATCGCTGTTTTACGCTATTCAGCCAGCAAAAAAAGCTGGTCGTTGGAAATCGACCAAGAAGATCTAGCGTTTGGCTTTATCGACAAAAAAATGTCTTGATGCTTCTCTTTCTCAAAGAGCATCAAGACATTTTTTGATGGTTCCATTTCTAAAACTAAGCTTTCGGGACAAATAATTTCGGGGCTGCCTTGACTAAGAGACCTAGGACGACCCCTACATAAACGATATTGATAATGACCGATGTCCCATTGAAGATCAAGGAATACAGATACGGACTTTGTCCTTTCGGTGCGTACATTCCCCAGACAAAGACCCCAGCCCAATAATGCCAAAACCAACGGCTGATCACCGCCACGATGCCCCCTAAGACGACATACCACGTAACGGTTTTGCTGTTTTGACGGATCGCTTGCTGGATTTTATTAGCAAACAAGCCGCCCATCCCGCCAAAAGCAAAGGCAAAGGGGTATTCAAAGATGATCTGTGGAACGGTGATAAAGTTACGCATGGCGCTACCAATCAAAATATTCAGCAAGCCCCACATAAATCCAGCTGTCATTCCCGGCAGCACTCCGCGACGATACGAATACAAGACCAAGGGCACGAGACCTAGAGACAAGTCGATACTGGAATTGGCTGTCTGGATCGGGATATACGACAAGACGACCCCAATCGCAGCGATCATCGTTCCTTCCGTCCAGACCTGCAGCGACATTTTTCGTTTCAAAAAAAACTCCTCCTTTAGAATCATCACAATTCACAAAGGAGAAGTGTTGGACACTTCAACTCGTCACAATTCCTACGTTCGCATGATCGAAACAGGTACGAAGGGTTTAGAGTACTCTCATTCTCAGCCTTTGCAGACTCCCCTTTGTGATTAGATTCTATTTTATTTTTTGCTTGCATTTCGCAAGTCACTTTCAAGAATACCATAAATTGGTGAAAAGAAACATGACTGCGATCGTTTTTTCTAAAAACATCCTGAAACTCCTCAGAAAAAAAACAGCCAATGAGGGGCTAAAGACCGACCATTGGCTGTTGTTCTCATGCTTATGAGACACGATTAAATTGATAATTTTGATTCAAACAGTGGACTGACTGGTTTGTTCTCATGGATTCGTTTGATCGCTTCGCCCATCAAGGCACCGACACTGATCTCATCGATTTTTTTCGACTTGCGGTCTTCTGGCAAGTGAATCGAATCTGTCACAACTAGATGCTCAATGGCAGAATCTTCGATCCGTTCCAAGGCAGGTCCTGACAAGACAGGGTGGGTACATGAGGCGTAAACACTTTTAGCACCTGCTTGTTTCAACGCATTCGCAGCCAATGTGATGGTACCAGCAGTATCGATCATATCGTCGATCAAGACACAAGTTTTGCCCTCAACATGACCAATGATATTCATGACTTCTGCTACGTTGGCTTTCGGACGACGTTTGTCGATGATCGCGATTGGTGACTTAAGAAACTCAGCTAATTTACGGGCACGAGTCACGCCCCCGTGGTCTGGTGAAACGACGACGACGTCATCGCCTTGAATGCCTCTTTCCAAGAAGTAGTTGGCGATCAATGGTGCACCCATCAAGTGGTCAACTGGGATATCAAAGAACCCTTGAATCTGTGAGGCATGCAAATCCAGTGTAACCATGCGGTTCGCACCGGCTTTTTCGATCATGTTTGCCACAAGTTTTGCGGTGATTGGTTCTCTTGATCGCGCTTTGCGGTCTTGTCTTGCATAACCATAATAAGGCATTACTACATTGATCGTCTTCGCACTGGCGCGCTTCAAAGCATCGATCATGATCAGCAATTCCATTAAGTTATCGTTTACAGGGCTGCTGGTTGATTGAATCACGTAGACGTGGGCACCACGAATACTTTCTTCAATATTCACTTGGATTTCACCATCGCTAAATTGTTTGACTGAACACTTACCTAATTCAACACCTACTGCAGCTGCGATTTTTTCCGCCAAAGGACGATTTGAGTTCAGAGAAAAAATCTTCAATCTTGGATCAAAATAATGATTTGACATGAGAACCTCCACTTTCTTTGCGTTCATCTAGAAAAAAATGACTCCTTTTACTAGAATCTTCTTCCTAATAAATAGTAGTCATTTTTCCTTAAGAAATCAAGTCATTTCGCTATTTCTAATTTAGATAAGGCAACTTTTTCGCGTAATCCGCTTTATTTTCCTGACGGGCGCGGGCAATCGCCATACTGTGTTTAGGAATATCTTTGGTGATCGTTGAGCCAGCAGCGATCATCGTTTCCTCTTCGATGGTCAATGGCGCAACTAGATTGGAGCCAGAGCCGATAAAGCAATTGTCGCCGACAGTCGTTTTGAATTTGCTCTTGCCGTCATAATTAACAAAGACTACGCCGCAACCGACATTGATGTTTTTGCCTAAGGTCGCATCGCCAACATAAGACAAGTGTCCGACTTTGCTGCCTTCACCAATCGTCGCATTTTTGACCTCCACAAAGTTCCCGATATGGGCATGGGCCAAAATTTCCGCATTAGGACGAAGATGGGCATTGGGACCGACATCGGCGCCATCATGAATGATGCTCTCCTCGATCGTCGATGCCTTGATCGTCACTTGGTTGCCGATCTTGCTGTCTTCTATTTCAGAAGCTGCCGTAATGACACAGTCTTCTCCGATCGTCGTCTTCCCTTTGATGGTGACACCGGCTTCGATCAGAGTATCTGAGCCGATCACAACACCTTCGTCGATATAAGTCGTTGCCGGATCGATCAAGGTCACGCCATTTTGCATGTGCTGACGATTGATCCGCTGACGCATCAAGCGATTGGCTTCGGCTAAGGCGATGCGGTCATTGACTCCTAATGATTCATGAAAATCTTCGGTTTGATAAGCAGCGATGATTTTGCCGTCTTCCTTTAAGATCTCGATGATATCAGTCAAGTAGTACTCCCCTTGGGCATTGTCCGTATCTAATTTTGCCAAGGCGTCAAATAACAATTCATTGTCGAAGCAATACGTCCCTGTATTGATTTCTTGGATCAGCGCTTCTTCGATCGATGCATCTTTTTGCTCAACGATTTTCTCCACGATACCGACACGATCCCGCACGATTCGGCCATAGCCTGTTGGGTCTGCCGCTTGCGCCGTTAAGATCGTCGCCGACGCATTTTTCCCTTGGTGGTAATCGAACAAGTTATTCAAGGTTTCCGTCGTCAATAACGGTGTATCCCCACTGATCACTAAGGTCGTCCCTTTTTTGCCTTTTAAAAACGATTCGGCTTGAACGACGGCATGGCCAGTACCCAATTGTTCGGCTTGTAAGGCATAGTTGGTGCGATCCCCCAGCTGCTCTTTGACCATTTCTGCCCCGTGACCGACGATCGTCACGATCTCTTCAGGATTTGTTTCCACCACTCGATTCATGATGTGCTCCACCATTGGTTTGCCACAAACAGGATGTAACACTTTATATAACTTCGATTTCATGCGCGTGCCTTTTCCAGCCGCTAAAATTATTGCAAAACGTGCGTCCACGTATTCCACTCCTATCAATCTGAACGATTTTTGTTCATTGAATTTCCTATAAACAGTTTAGCCCAAGTACTTGTAAATTTCAACGATTTAAGGAATCCCCACCTAGACCAATCAAAAAAAAGACTGGCGGCCGCCGTTTAAAAAACAGCTGCTTGCGCCAGTCTAAGAGCCACAAAAAATCAGGCTTTTTTCTCAAAGTAATTTCCCGGTACTACCGAGATCGTTTTGGTCTGGGTATCGACATCTTCAACATACAGCAGAGAACTGTAATCGCTGATGGCCCGCTTGCCTTTGAATTTCGTTTCGGCAAAAACCGTAATACCGACTAATTCGGCTTCAAATTCTTCAATCAAGCTCTTCATCCCATTGACCGTGCCGCCGCCTTTCATAAAGTCATCGACCACCAATACTCTAGAGCCGCGCTTTAAGCTGCGCTTGGATAATTCCATTTTTTCGATGCGCTCTGAAGAACCAGAGACATAATTGACACTCACGGTCGAGCCTTCAGTGATCTTGGAATCACGACGCACGATCACGAAGGGAACATTCAAGTAGTAAGAGACTGCTTGAGCGATCGGCACTCCTTTAGTAGCAACGGTCATCACCGCATCGATTTGTTCGCCTAAATATTTGGAAGCGATGATGCGGCCGACTTGGCGCAGCAATTCCGGTTCGCCTAATAAGTCAGATAGATAAACATAGCCGCCAGGCAACAAACGGTCTTGCTCAGACAAGCGTTCTGCCAGCCCTTCGACGTACGCATACGCTTCTTCTTCAGAAATTTCAGGCACAAAAAAAACACCGCCAGCAGCGCCTGGCACGGTATCAAGAATGCCTGTTCCTCGTTCTTTAAAGGTCTTTTTGATAATAGATAAATCTTCGCTAATCGATGATTTTGCAGAGGCATATCGTTTAGAAAAGAAGGACAATGAAATCAATTCATGTGGATGATTCAACAAGTAATGTGTCATATCGATCAGTCGTTCACTTCGACGTATTTTCACACCGGACAACTCCTTTAGTTTATTCGCCTTATTATAAGGCTTTTTCGGGATAAATGCGAGCATTATCTAAAATATTGCTTATATTGTTCGGTTTTGATTAGAGTTTAAAAAAAAGAAACGAAAATTCTTCGTTTCTTTTTCATAAAGCCCTTTATTTTAGGCGTTGTTTTCGTTGGACGAGGATCACGATGCGTTTGATCAAATTGATCACTAAGAAAAGAGCGATAAAAACCAGCGTGATCGTCGCACCCGGTGGTGTGTCCAAATAAAAGGAACTGGTCAAACCAGACATCATCCCAATCATGCCGATCACGACACTGATCAAAATCACGGCATTGAAGCTCTTGCCTAAACGCATACTGATGGCAGCTGGTAAAACCATGATCGCAGAGATCAACAATGCACCCGCAATCGGGATCATCATGGCGATTGCCACCCCCGTCAAGACATTAAAGAGCATCGACATCACTCGCACAGGCAAGCCATCGACATGGGCGGTATCTTCATCAAAGGTCAAAATGTACATGGGCCGTTTGAATAAGAAGAATAAAGCAAAAACGACTAAAAACAAAAAGCCTAAGATCCAGACTTGTTCTTGTGTGATCGTAACGATCGACCCAAACAAATACGATTGGATACTCGTTGCGGAGTTCCCCCCGCTAAGGTTCATCAAGACGAGGGCTAACGCTAAGCCGCCAGACATCAAAATGGCGATCGAGATCTCTGAATAACTGCGGTACAGTGTTCGCAAGTATTCCAAAATGATTGCGGCAATGACTACGATCAATAGCGTCGTCAAACTCGGATTTAGATTTAGAAAGAAGCCCAGTGCCACCCCTGCTAAAGAGACATGGGACAGCGTATCAGCCATCAATGACTGTCGCCGAATCACTAGAAAGACCCCCAGCATCGGTGCGATACCAGCAATAAAAATTGCCGCAAGAAAAGCTCTTCTCATGAATTCATATGAAAGCAACGCCATGGTGAATCCTCCTTCCGCACTAAACGGATCTGACGGTCCGCGTATTCTTTGATATCTTCGTGATCATGGGTGATCATCAAAATCGACTTGCCGTGGTCATGAGCATTGTGCCGTAGCAGTTCATAAAACAGATTGCGGGATTGTTCATCCATCCCCGTAGTCGGTTCATCTAAAATAAATAAATCAGGGTCCGTGGCAAAGACCCGTGCCAAGCTGATCCGCTGCTTTTGGCCACCGGACAACTCGCCGATCCGTTTATGACGCACGTCCCACATCCCGACAGCATCTAATGCACGGCGGACATGTTCATGGTCTCGTTTCGTCAAGCGCTTGAACCAGCGATCTCTTGGGTAGCGGCCCGATTGGACCAATTCCAAAACGGTGCTGGGGAACCCGACGTTAAAGGAAGCAATCTGCTGAGGAATGTAGCCGATGCTTAATTTTTCACCAGCAGCATTTTTGGTCGCCAAGGTGACTGCTCCTTTAGAAGGTTTCAACAAACCAAGGGTTGCTTTGATCAAAGTAGATTTTGCCGCCCCATTTTCGCCAGTCAAAATCACGAATTCGCCGTCTTCGACAAAGTAGGAAATGTCTTCCAAGACGGGCTCATCATCATAATAAAAGGTCAAATCTTTTACATCGATATAACGCACGCAGGCGCCTCCTTAGTGAATACTTTTTTGTAATGCTGCCAAATTGTCTTCCATTACAGACAGGTATGTTTCGCCGTTATCCATCTGCTCTTGCGTCAAGCTTTCTAATGGATTCAAGACCGCCAGCTCCACTCCTGTTTCAGACGCTAAGGTCTCAGCCACCTTCGATGACGCGTTTTCTTCAAAATAGATAACTTTGACTTGTTTTTCTTCTACATATTCTTTCAGCTCAGCCAACCGACTTGGTGTTGGTTCTTGATCGGGTGAAATGCCCGAAATCGATTCTTCGACTAAATCATACTGCCGTGCCAAATAGCCAAAGGCTGCGTGCTGCGTAACGAAGGTTCGTTGGGTCGCATCCTTTAACGCCGCTTGGTAGGCTTCATCTAGAGCAGAAAGCTTTTCGATATAGGCAGCTGCATTTTCCGTGAAAGTTGCCTTTTGCTCAGGAAACTTCGCAATCAAGTCATCGCGGATCGTTTCTACTTCTTGGATCGCTAAGACTGGGTCGGTCCAAACATGAGGATCGTACGTATGATCATGGCCTTCATGGCTGTCTTCGCTTTCGTGATCATGCGCGTCATGATCTTCCTCCTCTGTGCCTTCCACCAACTGAATGTTTTTGGCTGCTTCAATCACGGCTGTTTGCTCAGGATCGACGGAATCCGTCAAACTAGCGACCCAAGTTTCTAGCTCAGGACTATTGTAGACAAAGGCATCTGCATCCATGATTTTGGTCATATCTTTGGCACTTGGCTCATAGTCATGGGGTTCGGTTCCTGCAGGGATCAACAAGGAGACCTCTGCTGCGTCGCCTACGACTTCTTTCGTAAATTCGTACATTGGATAAAACGTCGTGACGATCGACAGCTTCTCTGTGTCACTCGATTGGCTTGTCGCTTCTTGCTGCCCACAAGCGCCAAGAAGCACGCCCCCTAAAAGGAGTGCTGTAGTAAGTAAGATTTTTTTCATCGGGATTTCCCCTTCCATTTGCTGGCTCTTCTTTTTATTTTAAAACGGAACAACTCCGTTTTGTTAGCAAAAGTTACTCTATCAAATGATTTCCGGTTCGTCAAGACAAATCGTACGTTTTACGATTTAAAACTTTTATTTCGAGATAAATCGGAAAACATAGGAGAAAACGTTCATTTGAAGCGGATTCTTCACTCAGGAACTTAGCCATATTTTACACCATTCGCCATGCGCCCCTGCTGTACCAGATTGAAAAATTAGAGAGTATGTAGGATAATAACCTAAAAGCACTTGGAGGAAACGAAGATGAACAAATTTGTAACTGTGCCGCCAACTGTAAACAACAGCGACTTGTTGACTCGAATCGTCTTACCAGAAGATCCTGCATCGCAGCAAACCGAAGAAATCCGCAAAACGATCGACAAACCATTGTATGAAGAAGACAAAAAGAAAAAATCCGCAAAGAAGCAGCACCAAAAAGAATAGCCTTTGCTTTACGTAAAGAATCAGACCCCGACGCCTTATTTTCGTCGGGGACTTTTGTGTAGGGCAGCTTCTAGATGCTTCCTTCCCCACTTCAGCTGCCTTTTTCTTTACCATTGAAATAGAAGGCATACAAAAAAACACAGGCGAATTCAGCCTGTGTCCTTGACTCATTCATTTCAATGTACGTACAAGATAAACCTCATCGCAGAATCCTTTTAAGGCATTATAGACCCGCTGTGCCCGCGAATATTTTTGACAAAGAGCAAAGACAGTCGGTCCGCTGCCGGTCATCAAGGCAACATCGGCACCATATTTCATCATGCGATCTTTGATCTGTTGGACGATCGGATACTTCGGGATCGTGATGGCTTCTAGGCTATTGCCCATGGCAGCGATCATTGCTGGATAATCTTCGGCTAAGACGGCGGCCGACAATGCTGCGATATCTGGATGGTGCAGTTGGTCTAGCTCGACTTCTTGAAAGATTTTCCCCGTTGAAACGCTCAAACGAGGTTTAACCAAGATGACCCAACATTGCGGCATCGGCCGCAGCGGCGTCACCAGCTCCCCTTTTCCTGCAATATGGGAAGTGGTCCCATAAAGACAATAGGGAACATCGGTGCCGACTTCCATACCAATATCGATCAGCTCTGCCATGGAAAGGTCTAAATGCCACAGGCGAACCATCCCCCGCAGCGCTGCCGCACAATCCGTACTGCCCCCACCTAACCCAGCTGCCACCGGGATATTCTTGGTGATGCGGATACGGATGCCTGTTTTTATGCCGTAGCGTTTTTTTAAGATACTGGCGGCTTGATAGACATTATTGCGTTTGTCGATCGGCAAAAAGGCTTTGTTGGTTTCTATAATGATCTTATCTTCTGCTATCTCTTCCATTATCAGACGGTCGGCTAGATCAACACTAGACATCACCATTTCCAACTCATGGTAGCCGTCTGTTCTTTTCTCTAACACATCGAGACCGAGGTTGATCTTAGCTGGCGCTTTTTCAATAATCTCCATCTTCATTCATCCAATCATCTGATAGTTATTTAGTTCTATCATAGCAGATTCTTATAAGATAGTTGAGTGATTTCTCTTGTTTTTATGATTGTTGCCATTTTGGTTGCCCTTTGGCTTGGTTCCTCGTAAAATAGAAGTACCAACTCAATAGATAAAAGAAAGCGGGGGAACCACATGGCAAATTTGATTCCAAGAGATTTCGCAGGCGGCGAAGAACTATTAGGCAAATTAATGAACAGTTTTTGGCAAGAACGGCAAATGAATACGGACATTAAAGAGTACGAAGACAAGTATCTCGTTCAAGCAGATTTACCCGGCATCAAGAAAGAAAACATCCGCGTCAGTTACGTCAACAACACGCTGACGATTTCAGCGGCTCAAACAGAGACCACGGAAACCGAGGAGGATTTCGGACATTATTTGCGCAAAGAACGCTCTAGCAGTGCCTATCAACGGACCTTCACCATCACAGACATTGATGACGAGTCCATTAAAGCAGTGTTTGAAGACGGCGTTTTGACCCTGACGTTACCAAAAGCCAGCTACAAAGATGCACCCGCAAAAAATATCCCGATCGAATAACCGAGATACCAAAAAGGCAGTCCCTTCAGAGAACGCTCTTGGGGACTGCCTTTTCCTATTTGCGTGCTTGTCGTCGATACGCCTGTCTTGAGGTCTGTGGTTCTTCTTCAGAAATCTCTTTTTTGACGTACAATTTCAAACTGTATGGTTCATGGTATTTCACATCATTTTTGATAAAATCACCGCCAGTGATAAATAAGCCCACTGGCTCTAAGGGCTGTTTGCCTGTCCATTGGATCGTGCCGACTTTCGTCATCTCCGTGTAGCTAGTACCGATCTGTAATGCGTACTCATTTTCCCCTTGCTGTTTGACAAAATAGTAAGGATACAAGGTGTTTTTCGGGATCGTAAAGCCGTTGGATGACAGTTTGATCGCCAATTCTTCTTGAGCGATCAAGGTCTGCAAATGATTCGCCAATACCAGCTGATAGTCTTCTTCAAAATGGATCACCGCTTTTTCAGTCGTCAAACGATCAATGTCGGTGGTGCTGATGGTTTCTCCTTCAATATTGAAGACTTCGTCTGGTAAAACTTTGACAAAGGCCTGAGTGACATCGAACTTCATATTTTTGTTTAAGAAATAATAGAAGATATTCAGTACCCAGAAGTAGACTAAGACCAAAAAGCCGACCGTATAAAGGATCGCTTGAAAATAGTTTTGGTTCGCAAACATCCCGTAGACGATCCGCAAAATATACGCCGTTGGAATGATACTGAGGATGGTATAGGCACGGTTCAAATATTTAGGACTGATATCGAGATAGCCCAAAAATTTATGGATGCCGTTGATTAAATCTAAAATAAGCGTCATTTTCTCACCTACTCATTTCCTTGATTCTCATCCATGATCCCTTGTGGATCTGGCGTGGTCTCTTCACTTGAAGAAGGTGTTTCCTGATTGTTTTCCGATGGTGCTGGTGAAACATTGGCATCGCTTGATGGCGTCGTTTCTGCAGGCACCGAAGAAGACGGAGTCGTTGCTGGTGTTGCTGGTTCACTGCTGGATGACGGTGTTGTCTGCTGGTCATCGTTCGTCGGTTGTGAGTCCGTGCTAGCAGGTGTCTGATTTTGACTGTCTTCTGTCATCGAAGAGGGTGTGCTTTCACTCGGTGCTTGTTCGGTCGTTTCTGTCGTCTCTGTCGTTTCCGTCGCACGACTTGGTTGGCGGTAGCTGCCTGAATTCACCACGCCGGTGGCAGTGGCAATAATCGTTGATATCGTTAAAAGTGCAATTGGTTTTAAAATAGGCGGGACTTTTCGCATGATTCTCATCCTTTTCTTACCCGATGTTGCCCATTGGCATCCTCGGTTCCTTCAGCCTCTTCTTACCTTTATAATCGTTTCTGACAAAAGGGTCAAGATTCCAGAGGCTTCTGTCGCAGGATTTAAAAAAAACTAAACATGTAACTGTTTTCACAAAAAAACAACGACGGCAGTTGCCGCCGCTACACAAGGTATTCATAAAACTTTTCAAAGGTCAGCCGCAACGTGCCATGGTAATCCCGTAAAAGGGCGGGCAAAGCGATCACTTCTTCATGTTGGATCGGGGCATCGATTTGGATCACCGCTTCTTCCTCATCCAGATAATAAGAACTAAACAGTTCATCATCAGCAACTTCTTCTAGCTGATTGGTCAGCTCTTCATAAAACTTTTCTACGATCGGTTCTGCCAACTCATCAAAGACTGGCTGCAAGGCTGCCTCTACAGCTGGAAACGGCTGCGCGAGTAATTGCTGTCCGCTGAGGGAATGGCGGGTATTCTCATAGGTCAAATAAAGCAGGTCGAAATAATCCTCTTCTTCCCCGATCGCTTCTAGCGTCAAAAGGGCTTTTTCTACCAATGAAACCAAGGCCGAGGATACCTCTTGATGCATCACCGCATCAACTTTTTCAAATAATTGCTGTTTCTCGATGACAAATGTTTCTTCCATAAAAGTGAATTCCGCTTTTTCAAAGCAAAGGGGGGTATCAGAGATAAATAGTTGGATCGTTGCCATGGCGTTGCCTTCTTTCTTTTTCAAGCTGCGGACAAACAGATGATTTGTCAACAGCGAAAATCTTCGTTAGCATAAATAATAGCAGGTGAACAAATTGTTCATCAAGTAATAAGGAGGAGATCGAATGAGTAAAGTTGCTGTTATTGTCACTGATCTAGTTGAAGATGTTGAGTTGACGTCACCAAAAGAAGCACTGGAAGCGGCTGGACACGAAGTAGTCGTTATTAGTAATGAAGGCGCCGAGACCGTCGAAGGCAAACAAGGTGGAACATTTACCGTCGATGCGGACATTGATACGATCGATCCTGCAAGTTTTGATGCTTTGTTGATCCCAGGCGGTTTCTCCCCTGACCAATTACGGACCGATGAGCGCTATGTGTCATTGACGAAAGACTTTTTGACATCTGATCGTCCTGTCTTTGCCATTTGCCACGGCCCACAACTGTTTATCCAAACAGGACTGACGAAAGATTTGACCTTGACGGCTTATGATTCTGTGCGACCAGATTTAGCCTACGCAGGTGCCACCGTCAAAGATGAGCCCGTCGTGATCGACGAAACCTATCGGTTGATCACCAGCCGAAACCCAGATGACTTAGATGCCTTCAATCAAGCCATTACCGAGGCATTGAACTAACCACGAATAAGACTTGGTTTCTTAGAGAAAAAAAGCCGCCAGTTGCAGCGTTCGATCCTTCGTATCGATCGAGCTGCAGCTGAGCGGTTTTTTCTTGCGTAGCTTTTCAGTTTTCAGTGAATGGCTCTTTCCCCGTTACTCGTCAGAGGGCAGCTCAAAACCATCGAAAGTCTCGCCATCATAGTAGCGCAATAATTCTTCCGTCGATAATAAGGAAGACGTCATTTCTTCCTGTGTCTCATTGGCCTCTCGAAGTTGGGCAAGGTAAGCCGCATAGGCTTCTGCCAACTGCCGATAAACAGCTTGCCGCGAAGTTCCTTCTGCTTGGATCGTCGGCAATTCACGGATAAAGGCCCGATAGACGGGGCGGTTTTCCTGCCATTCGATCGGCAATTCAATTACTTGAAGCTGGGCTTCTTCAAACCATCGTTCCATCGCTCTCCCTCATTTCTTTTCTTATTATCGTCAAGTTAGTAGCAAAGGTCAATCGGTGAGCAAAAAAACACAGAACAAGCGTTGAAAGAAATTGCCACATCCGAAAAAGCTCGCTTGTTGGGCTAGCTTTTACGGATGCGGCAATTTATCTGCTTGTTCTGTGTGTTACTCGTTTTTATGCGGCAACATACGCATATTTTTCAATG
Organism: Enterococcus sp. DIV0240d; assembly: GCF_051711245.1. Classification (NCBI taxonomy): domain Bacteria; kingdom Bacillati; phylum Bacillota; class Bacilli; order Lactobacillales; family Enterococcaceae; genus Enterococcus; species Enterococcus sp. DIV0240d. Next base: position 216,639 of record NZ_JBIOMG010000001.1, read on the forward strand.
TTTTGTCGGATCGTTTCAATCATGTCTTCATCTTGTAAGCCAGTGATTTCTGCAATAACTTCCGGTAGTGATTTTTCATCCAAAAGTGCTTGTAACTGTTGGCTTTGCTCATCTTCAGGGTCTTTGTAGTTGAAGATCATGCCAATCGTTTCATAGAGATGATCTGGCTGCATGTTGCGTTTTTCTAACTCAAGGACTGGTCGGATAAAGCGTTCTTCGGTCCCTAATTTGCGGACAGGTGTCCGTGCCACCCGAGTGATAGCATCGGAAATGTGTTTGTTTTTAAAGCGTTGGATGATTTTTTCGATATACCGTTCATGTTCTTCGGGATCAAAGGCCCACTTCTCAATTAAAAGCCGCCCAGTTTCTTCGAGAACGGATTTTAATTGGATCACCACTAAATGGTCCTGCATCGCTTCATCGATCGTCTGATAGCCTTGGAGGGCGCCTGTGTACGCTACCGTAGCATGACCCGTATTGACACTGAATAATTTCCGTTCAATATACGGTTCCAGGTCCGCCACATAATGGACCCCTTGCAGACGGATCGAGGATTTCATCCCTGACTCTTGGATCACCCATTCGCAAAAAGGTTCTACTTGAACGAATAAAGGATCTTCATGGTGCTGCAGCGGTACGATGCGATCCACCGCTGCATCTGGAAAACCAACCGTCGCTTCCAATGCTGACCAATCCGCAACGTATTTTTGCACTTCGCTTTTTAAAAAGGTCGATCCGCCGATCATGTTCTCACATGCGATCACATCAATGGCTGGCTTGTCTGAGTGTTGCTGACGTGCTTCTAAGCCTTTGGCGATCAGCTCAGCGATATGCGGCAAAATGTTGGGACCAATGGCGGTCGTAAGGATGTCTGCCTCGGCGATCGCTTGGATCACCGCTTCTGGTTCTTTGGCATTGTTCAATCCCGTCACATGCTCGATGTGGATCTGTTCTTGGGTCTCATCGGCTAATTCGATGGTATACCCTTGTCTTGCTTTTAAGGCGTCAATGATCGTTTCATTGACATCAATAAACGTGATTTCAAAGTTGTTGGCAGCCAATATTTCGCCGATAAAGCCGCGACCAATATTACCTGCACCAAAGTGAACTGCCTTCATGTCTTGTCTCCTCCTTAAATGCTTATGCTACGGTCAAACTTTGGGCGATTTCTTCTTTATCTAAGGCATCCGCCAATTCGACAACGTTATCGATATCGCTGCAAAAGAGGGCGATTTGTTGGACCAATTGCAGGTGATCTTCCCCTTTGCCCGCGATGCCGAAAAGGACGGTGACGATTTTTTCTTCGTCCGCTGTACCGAAATTCACGCCATCAGGCACTTGCACGATACAGATACCTGATTTCTTGACGTATTTTTTGGCTTCATCCGTGCCGTGAGGAATCGCAATAAAGTTCCCCATATAGACTGAGAGCATCTCGTCACGCTCAAGCATGGCTTCGACGTATTCTTCTTCCACACAGCCTGCCGCCAGCAATTTTTCGCCGCAGTAACGAATGGCTTCTTCTTTGGTCGCAAATTGTTTGTTCAATTCAATCATGTCTTTTTCTAATACTTGCATTCGGCTCATCCTTTCTTAATTCGCTGCTTTGATCGATGCCACGATCCGTTGATAGTTCGTCGTGCCCATCAAATTATTGACAGATAGGTGGATCGCTTCTGGCGCTGACGTTTGCGCTTGCGGCGTTAGGGCTTCTTTTGTGATCACCAGTGAAGAGGCGTTGGCATGGAGATCATTGATATGGCTTTTTCTGATCGGCATCGTCAGAGCTTCTTTGGCTAAAAGATCTTGGAAAACTTTCTGAGCCATCGTTGCCGAACCTTTGCGATCATCGTGGGCCAAAATGATTTCGCTGACTTGCTTAAGGTCATTGGCGGAAGGAACATCTACCTGGTTGCCTGCTTCAGACTTTTTTGCTGACTCCCCCGCTGTCTTAGTCCCTGACAATGTGGCTACGATTTCATCGTACCGTGGAGAGTTCAGGAAATTCTCAACCGCAACGAAGGTCGCATTTGGCGCTTTTTGTTTGGCACGTTCTTGCAATTCTTCTTGAGTGACGATCAGCGTATTGGCATCGTCCGTCAAATTATTGATGGCGGAATTCGAGACATTTTGTGGAAGACCGGCTTCTTTGACTTTTTTCCGTAAGATCGATGCCCCCATAGCACTGGAGCCCATGCCTGCATCACATGCGAAGATGATACGATTGATGCCAGTCATTGGTTGAGCCGCCAAGCCTTTTGAGCTAAGTTTTGCTGCTTGCGTTTGTTGTACTTTTTCTTCAAAATTATCCACCGTATCCTTCGCATCCGCTTTCAAGATCGCGGCAGCGACGATAAAGGATACGCCTGCTCCTACGGCAATTCCCGCTAAGACAGAAACGACACTCATCACCGAGTTGAATGGCGTCATTGCTAAGATCGCAATGATCGAACCTGGTGAAGCAGGTGCCCGTAAGCCTGCACCTAGTAATTGGAAGGTAAAGCTTCCTGATACACCGCCGGCAATCACTGCTAAGAACATCAATGGTTTCATCATGACGTATGGGAAGTAGATCTCATGGATCCCACCGATAAAGTGAATGATGATCGCTCCAGGTGCCGAAGATTTCGCTGCTCCTTTTCCGAAGAAAGTGAAGGCTAGCAAGACTCCTAAACCAGGTCCAGGATTGGCTTCTAACAAGTAAAGAATCGATTTCCCAAATTCGCTGACTTGCTCAGTGCCTAGTGGTGTCAAAATTCCATGGTTGATAGCATTGTTTAAGAATAAGATTTTTGCTGGTTCAATAAAGATATTGGCTAATGGAATCAAGTGGGCATTGACGATCACTTCGACCCCTGCTGCCATTGCTTCTGTCAAGGTGTTCACAACTGGCCCGATTGCTACAAAGCCCAGTAATGCTAAGGCAAAACCGATCAAACCTGATGAAAAGTTGTTGACCAACATTTCAAAGCCAGCGCGAACTTTGTCTTGGAAGATCTCGTCAAATTTCTTGATGACCCAACCGCCTAAAGGACCCATGATCATCGCACCCAATAGCATTGGGATATCCGTTCCGACGATGACCCCCATCGTTGCGATCGCCCCAACTACGGCTCCGCGGTCACCAGCAATCACTTTCCCGCCAGTATACCCGATCAAGATTGGGATCAAATACGTTAGCATTGGACCGACCATCGTTGCAAAGGCTTCATTTGGTAAATACCCATCTGGAATAAATAATGCCGTTAATACACCCCATGCAATCAATGCGCCGATATTCGGCATCACCATACTCGACAACGTACTGCCTAATTTTTGAACTTTTGCTTTGACTGATGATTTGGCTGCTTTTTGTGTCTGTTCCATTTTTTTCTCTCCTCTCGTCTGCTTACACCCTTATTGTAGGCGCTTCCCAAAAAGCTCGAAAGTCGTACTTTGGCACAAAAAACTGTGCCAAAACTTGTAGCCAAACGGATAGGACAAAAAAAAGGCGAGCAGCCCCTGCACTCGCTTATTTTCGTTATGTTTCACGTGAAGCATTTTTTTGGATTTTGCCAAAACACAAAAAAAACGTGTACCCGCTCCTTCTACACAAGGTAGAAAGAGCAAGTACACGGAGGCAGCTCATTCATTTATTTCGTTCGCTGCTCTTGTTGCAAGCCAGCCTGCTGCTGATCGCTTATTCTTCTGCCAGCAAAATCTGTTGGATCTCTTCAACCGATTCGGCATCACTAAGCACCCGAACATTCTGCATATCAGAACAAAAAAAGGCGATTTCTTGCAAAACAGCTAATTGCTGCTCTTTTAGGACGACTACGAAAAGGATCGTAGCGATTTTAGGCTGCTCCTTCGTGCCGAAGTCGACGCCATCAGGCACTTGGATCAAAAAGAGTCCTTCTTCCTTGATCCATTGCTGGGCTTCTTCTTCCGCATGGGGCAATGCCACAAAGTTACCGATGTAAACACCTGTTTTTTGATGGCGCCGCAAAAGGCTTTTGACATAGGGGAAGGAAACGATCTCCTGGTTGACTAAGTACTCGCCAATTTTTGTCAGAGCCTCTGTGGCATCGGTAAAGTGTTGATCCAACAAAATCCGCTCCTGTGGAATATACATCGCTGATCCCTCCTATTGTTTTACTTCTTCAATCAAGAGCGAAGAGAGTAACTGATAAATAATCGAATCATTGCCCGAATTAAAAATCTCCGTATTTAGATCATTCATAATGATCGAACCACTGATTTTTCCTAACATCTGAGAGCTTGTTTCATTGATAGGATACGGCGCCAACATGACTAATAAACGGGTAACAGCGATTTCTTTTTTATCCATCGCTAAAAGGGGCAAAGGTTGTTTCAAGTCGAAAATACGAAAAACTGGTTGCAAGATCGCCGAGCTCGCCGCGTGAAACAAGGCAAAGTGAGTGTCAGGAATGCCCACTGGCGCTTGGAAGTAGCGCCGTAAGAGACGATCAACGACTTTCTCACGATCCAAAACAACATGTTCATCAAAAGACGTCAGCACCAGCTGCAACGTTTCTTCCAAGTCCGCTGGGTTATCAAGGGCTTGCACTTGAAACAGCGCCAATAGCTGGTTAATGGCTTCGATAAAAGCCAAGACCGCTTCATAGGATTCCTCTTTGACCAAAGCAGAGGGTGCCTTTTTTGCGGAACGTTTTTTCTGACTAATGGCTTGGAAGGCCTTCTTCAACTCTTGAATATCTTCTTCTAGCAGGATCGGTGAAACGAGTTTGTACTCTCCTTGATACCCTGGCAGCAAGGAAGTCGAGATCACCAAGTCATAGGTCTCCTCGATATTTTCCCGTTTGACATCTCCCACTCGAAAGAAGGTGATTTGATTGATAAAGGGAAAATGTTTCCGCAGCTGCATCTCTAATAAACTGATGGAGGCTAATCCGCTAGGAGAGATCCCTGCAATATTGACTTCTAACACTTTCGGATTTTTTTCCAACGAATTGGCAAAATGCAGGACCATATAGGCGATTTCTTCTTCCGAGAACTGCTGCTGCGGAAAGACCTGCGGCAGATGATTGCGAATCCCGCTGGCGATCTCGACATACTGGTTCATGATTTTTTCTAGGATAGGGTTGTTCAAATGATCTTCTTCTAAAATCGCCCGCGTCATCACTCCTGAGATATGGGTCAGCAGCATTTTATACAAGTTCGTATCTTCATAAAACGCCACTTCCGTTTGCTCACTGACCAATTCGATCAAGCGTTTCACACGATAAGCCAAGTCAGTATCAAAATTGTCATCAAAAAAATCACGATCAAAGGAATTAGCAAAATCACCTAGTAACACGGCAAAAAAGACGATTTCGTTGATGGAATAAAGCAGTTTCGTCTTTTCGGCGATCTGAGCAAAAATCTTTTTCGCCACCTTCAGCAAGTCTTTGTTGATCTGACTCGGGTACGTCTCTTCTTCCACCGTGTAGCCCAAAGCTACCCGATCCATGGCTAGCGCCAGCATCAAGACGATAAACGCCAATTTGCGGTCACTAAGTTCCTTGAACTGCGGCTCGATGGTTTCTCGAATCAGCCGCTGGGCTAGCAATAGATGGTCACGGGACAGAAATTGAAAAATAAACGGGGCTTCATCATCGGTTTCCAGTAAATGGAAAAATTGGTACTCATTGATCTCCATCACTAGTGTATTGGCTGTGATCAACCGCCGATATTTTTCGGAGCCTTCGATCTCATACCCTTGATTGCGCACGATCCTTAACGGCAGCCGTGCGAGACTTTCTTCTAGCTGTTTGATATCTGAAAAAAACGTCGTATTGCTGATTTGGTAGCGATCCAAGAAGAAATGACTAGATACAGGCTTCGTGGCGGTAGTCAGTTGCAGCAAAATACGATGTTGTCGCTCACTAGCCGCGAATTCTTGATCGGTATCTGCCATAATGGCTTCTTGCAATTGGCGAATGCTCGTTTCTGATGCAAAAATTTGGAAATGACCACGACCGACCTTCTCTAAGGTAGCTCCTACTGTTTCCAGCGATTTTTCTAGATTAGCCAGTTCACGGTACACCGTTCGTTTACTGACTTTTAAGACTTGCATCATGCGATCTAAAGAAACTGGACCGGTACTATTCATCAATTCCGTTAATAAAAGTGTTTCACGATTGGTCAAAAACATAGTCGACTCCTTCTGTCAGTAACTGACGATACGCATCTGTCGTCAATAAATCATCCACCACCAGCAAAGGAACATCTGGGATCAGGCACTTTTCTGCAAGTTCTTTCGGGAGGATATAGATTGCCGTAGGGTCAAGAGCTTGTCCTTCATACGCCATTTTTTTTATGGTCAAAGACAGCGCTTGTTGGCGGGCCATTTTTCTTAGTATCTCCACTGCCATCGTTTGTGAACCGCGTTTTTTTCCAGTATACAAAAAGATGATCGTTGAAAATCCTAGCGAACTTGCTGCCTCGGTTTGCAGCGATTTTTGCGGATCCTGTTCTCTTTTTTGTAATTCTTGGATCAGCGGGGCATACTCATCTGCCGCCAAAAAATTATCTAACACATAATGCTGTGCGTGTGGTGTCTGCTTTTGGGCAATAGCTGCTAATTCCCGTTGGGTGATCACCAAAAGCGCGGGATCATCGATCACACGATAAATCGATTGATAGCGGACAGGAAACGTTAGCTGGGCTTCTTGTAATTGTTTTTTTAGTATGCTGGCACCAATCGCACTGGACCCCATCCCTGCGTCACAGGCCACGACGATCTCCGTGACTTTCTTCATTTTCGGCATCTTACGCTCCTCATTTTCTGTATTGGACTTCCGTTTTAACAGCACACTAGCGATCGCAAACGATACGACCGTACTGACGACAATCCCAGCTAAGACACCTAGGATCATAGACGGCGGTGTATTGAGTAAAATCGCTAAGATCGAGCCCGGAGACGCAGGCGCTCTTAAGCCTACCCCTAAAAATTGGAAGATCAGCGTGCCACTGAAACCACCAACGATCGGACCGAGCAACACCCAAGGATCGAGCAGAACAAACGGGAAATACACTTCATGAATCCCACCAATAGCCTGCACAAAAACGGATGCTGCGGCATTCGTTCGGTTTCGCTTTGAACCAAAAAAAAGATACGCCGCTAAGACCCCTAATCCTGGACCGGGGTTAGCCTCGATCAAAAATAAAACCGACTGACCATTGAGTGCCGCTGCTTCGATCCCTAGCGGTGTAAATAGACCATGGTTGACAATATTATTAAAAAACAAAACCTTCAATGGTTCTACAATGATATGAATAAAGGGCAAAACGTTTTGCTGAACAAAATAATCAACCAGCTGATAGCTGCCGAGACTGAACCAATTAAAAAGCGGCGCCAATAGGAAGTAACTGCCTAAAAAGAGGAGTCCGCCAAACGCACCTGCAATAAAATTGCGCACCAGCATCTCATAGCCACTTTTGACTTTGCTCACGATCGAATCACTGCGGTACAATAGCCAGCCCGCTAGCGGTCCCAGCAGCATCGCCCCAAAGACCTGGGGAATATCGGTTGCGAGAATAGCCCCTAAGACCGCCACTGCTCCTACGACCCCACCTCGTTCAGGCGCCAACATCTGCCCACCTGTATAGGCGATCATGAGGGGCAGCAGCACAGTCAAGACTCCTTGTTCCATTTTCTGGATCACTTGTTGATCGACTGAGAAAAAAGGCAGCAGGAATGAAATCAGCATCCACGCAATAAAAATACTTAAATTCGGCATCATCATGCGAGAAAGATAATTCGTATAAAACTTAACCGTTATCATTTTTTCTCTGGAAGACGAGGTCTTGTTCATTTTATCCGCTTCCTTTCTCTTCTCTATTATAAGATGTTCTGGCAAGACTGAAAACAAAAAAAGCATACGTTTTTTAAAACAGAAATCAAAAAAAGCTGACGTAAAACGCCAGCTTTTGAAATAGCTTCAATTGATTTAGTTTACGCGTACCGCGAAATCTGGTGAGTAATAAGAGTAACTGCTAACAGAAACATTTTGACCTGGTGTTGGTGCATGAACGTATTGTCCGTTACCCATAGCGATCGCCACGTGGTGTGTGCTTCCGCGGCTACCCCAGAATAACAAGTCACCAGCTTTTGCTTCATTGATCGAAATCACCGTACCAGAAAATTCTTGTGCGTAAGTTACCCGTGGTAATGAGATCCCAACTTTAGCAAATACATATTGTGTAAAGCCAGAACAGTCAAAGCCGTCTGGTGTCGTACCACCCCATACATAAGGAGTACCAATGTATTTCATTGCTTCGGCTACGATTGCTGAACCGTTGACCGTTTGTGCGGGTGCAGGAGTATTGCTTGCACCATTGCCGCTATTGTTCGATCCTTGGTTGTTATTGCTATTGTTATTGTTGGCAGGAGTCGATGGTGTCGTATTTGTTGAACCGCCACCTTGTGATGAACTGCCTTGCGTAGTATCAGTCGTCGTACTAGAATTTGTTGTTGAGTTTGATGTCGTTGAATTCGACGTTGAAGACTCGCTTGATGCTGCTTCCTGAGTAGCTGCTTCAGCTGCTGCCGCTTCTTGAGCCGCTGCTTCTTGTGCTGCTTGTTCACGAGCGGCTGCTGCCGCCGCTTCTTCTGCAGCGATGCGTGCTTGTTCTGCTTCGTATTCTTCTTTTTGTTTTTCTAAATCAGCTTTTTCATCTTCTTTAGATGCTTGTTGAACAGCCAATTCCGCTTGTAAAACATTTAAATCGGCTTGTTTGGCTTGTAGATCCCCTAATTGTGTTTCTAGCTCAAATTGGTTCGCTGCGATTTCTGCCAATTTATCGTCGTTTTCCGCTTTTTTCGCTTCAACTGCTTCTTGGTCTGCTTTTTGTTGATCCACAAGATCTTTGTTAGCATTGACGATCGTCGTCATTGCTTGCACACGGCCAATAGCATCTGTTAAAGAGTCAGCTTCTAATACTGCATCAATAAAGTTCGTGCTTTGACCATTGACTTGAACGTCACGGGCTTGTTTTTGGATCGCTTCTTCACGCTTTTCGATCCTGACTTTCAAATCAGCAATTTCTTGCTTCAACTTTTCAGAATCCGCACGCAAATCACCTTGTTGTTGCAACAAAGTTTGGGCTTTTTCATTGATTGCAGCCACGTCGCTTTCAAGTGCTGCTACTTGTGACTGGATGCTCGCTTGCTGGTTTTGCAAGTCAGAGATCTCTTTATTTTTTTCTTCAATTTTATTGTCAAAATCTGATGCAAAGACAAGTGTCGGTGCTGCTGCAGAAGTAAGAACAATTGAACTTACTAACAATAAAGATAAAATTCGCTTTTTCACTCTTCATTCCTCCGGCTGTTGCTTCCCCTAATATGGTTTTTTTATGTATAAATGCTTAAGAATACCTAAAGTCCTTCACGATAGTGTGATTGTAACACAGCCGTATGTCAGAGAGATAAAAGGAATATTACAAAAACATTTCAATCGCTGTTATTTTTATACAGTCAAACGCAAAAAAAAATGAAGCTATTCGTCTTTGAATAGCTTCATGAATGGAACGACTAAAAGGATAAACAAAATGATGTTCAATAAAAGCGTAGGTGCTAGAAAGCGGGAAACAAAGAATGACGTGCTAACTGAGGCGATCTTAAATAGCAACTGGACGCCCAACGTCACAACTTCTAAGCTTGTAACAAAGATGATCATTCCGAAAAACATGGTAAATACATTTTGATAAAGCGTATTTTGCAAAATATACATGATCCACACGATCAAGGGAAACGCCACCGTGTAGATGCCGATCACACCGACATAATACACGTCATAGAGGCAGCCGATCACAAGCGCCGTGGTGATCAAAAAGTTTTTCGGCAAATACTTCGCGCCACATAAAAGGGCGATCAATAAAAGATGCGCACTGGCGATATAATTGTCTTGGGTCCATTTTTCTAAAAAACGCGTCAGTTGTCCATCTGCCAACATCATCAAAAAGAAGACGCCCGCTGCCAGGTATTTGATGTAGTCATGCTTTTTCATGGCTATTCCTCACCTGCCAAGCGTTTGATAATCGTTACTGCTTGAATATCATACATTTGGGCATACGGTTTTACAAACACTTGGGTATCAAGACCAAACTCATCTTTGGTGGTACGGATCACTGTTCCGATCGCTAAGTCGGCAGGTGAGTTTCCTCCTAATCCAGAGGTCTGCACGACATCGCCTTCCTTCAGCTCATTGTCCCCTGTCAACTGGGTAATGACCAAGGAACGTTCTTTTTGATCGTAACTACTTAGAATCCCAAAGTTTGACCCATCTTCGCCGCTGATCCGAACCGGATAGTGGTTAGAATTCTGGTTTTCAGAAGTCAAAAGTTCAATTTTAGAAGAAGCTGCATTGACTTCTATCACACGACCAATCAAGCCTTTTTGCGACATGACCGCCATGTTGACCTCAACGCCGTCTCTTGAGCCTCGATCCACGATCAGCATATCTTGCCAAGTATCAGGTGACCGATTGATGACATTGGCGGAGATCCGTTCATAATTCGTCAAGGTCGCATTCAGCTCTAGCTCTTCTTTCAAGGCATCGATTTCTCTTTGCGCATTGTCCTTCGCTTGTTCCAATTCATCAAAACTGTCCAATTTCTCTTTTAAACGTTCATTTTCTTCATACGTCACAAACAAGTTTTTGACTGAATTCGCACCATTTTCGATCCAACGAAAAGGCGCCGTAATCACTTTATCGATAAAGCCAACGGAGTCATTGACCGTTGATTGCACAACATTGGTGGAGTTTCCCGCAGCTCTGCGGGCGATCGTCACGCTTAATACGGTGACAACTAAAATCACAATAATCAATGTGATGATAATATTTTTATTAGGATTAAACTTTTTCACAAAGACACCTCAAATAATTCCAAACTGTAGTTCCAATTTTACCATTAATACCCTGCAAACAAAAGCTAAGTTGACCGTCTTAATGTTTTTTTTGTAATTAAGTTTCTGAAATTTTCAACAAAAAAAAGAGACGTTTCGTCTCTTAATCACAACTTTGAATGACTGCTATCATCCCGCTGCTAAAGGAAAAACCTGCTGTTTGTGTCAGAAATTCATTGCTGGCATAAGAAGTTGGGTACGGCACTTGGACGTTTTCTAATAAATACTTGCTACCTATCAACGTCAAATCTGTTACCGGCGTCAAACAGCAATACGCCAAATACTGCATCTCGGGTTCTTTTTCTAATTGATAGGTGCCTGGTAAAAAGAACTGAACGACATTTTGACGATCTAAAAAACGCAGATTTGGGGCAAATGGACGAAATCGATCTTCTAAAGGCAGCCATAGATTGGCTAAAAGATGGTCGAGACGTCCTCCTGTTGCACCAATCAAGTCGATTTGCGCTTTTGGATAGCGACGCAACGTCTCCACCAATGCCAATTGGGTATCTGTATCATCTTTTTCAGCAGGAGCTTGGATCACTGTGTTGACTTGTTGTTTGACTGCTTGCAGTTCGCCTGCGGTCAAAGAGTCGAAATCACCAATCGCTAGATCGACTGGCCGTTGGTGCTGAAGCAAAAACAATGCCCCGCGATCAATCCCAATGTATTTGTCATACGTCATCAGCGGTGGCCAATTTTCAGGGCGCCCCCCTGCTGCTAACAAAATCTTCATTTATTGCAAAGCTTCTTTCAAGGCTCTGATTTGTGCTACAGGTTCATCGGCATCGTAAATATAGCTTCCTGCTACGAAGACATTTGCACCTGCTTCCAGGCAACGTTTGGCTGTCTCAGGAACGATCCCGCCATCTACCTCGATATCATAATGGTAGCCTTTTTCTTCTTTTAAAGCAGCCAGTACCGCAATTTTTTCTAGTGATTCTTCAATAAAGGATTGCCCACCAAACCCTGGATTGACCGTCATGACTAACACTTGATCACACATGGATAAAACATGTTCAATGGCTGATACTGGTGTGCCTGGGTTGATGACGATTTCTGCTTTGACATTTTCTGCCACAATCATTTGGATCGCACGATGGATATGAGGTGTTGCTTCCGCGTGGATCCCAATGATATCTGCCCCAGCTTCTGCGAAGGCATGGATATACTTTTCTGGTTCGGTGATCATTAGGTGAACATCCAACGGCAGTTTGGTAACTGGGCGAATCGCTTTAACGATATTTGGGCCTAAGGTAATATTAGGGACGAAATGACCGTCCATCACGTCTACGTGAATATAATCTGCGCCATGGCGCTCTACCAACTCAATGTCTCTTTGAAGATTTGCAAAATCGGCACTTAAAATAGATGGTGCTAGTTTTATCATGCTTTTCCCTCACCTTTTCTTCTTTTTATAAACCGGACGTCGGTTTTCAATCTCTTCTAAAAATTGCACGTAATTCTTATAACGAGTCTCGGCAATCTCATTTGCTGCAACCCCCTGCTTAACTGCACAATCAGGTTCATTAAGGTGCCTACATTCCCTAAAACGACAGTTGGCAGCTACCGCTAAAAAGTCAGGAAATAGTTTGGGTAACTCCACCGCTTCGATTTCCAAAAAGTCGATCGAACTAAATCCTGGTGTATCGGCAACCAATCCATCACAAATCGGCAAGAGCTCCACATGACGGGTCGTATGTTTCCCCCGCCCGAGAGATTCTGAGATCACTCCTGTTTCCAATGCCAATTCTGGGACGATCCGATTCAGCAATGTCGACTTTCCAGCACCGGATTGTCCCATAAAGACGGTGATCCGCTCAGGAAAGTACCGTTGAAGTTCCAATAGATCTTCGCCTTCTGCTTTTGACGTGATCACGTGGTAGCCAATTGCTTGATAGGTCTCCTCAATTGCTTTCATTGCGGCAAGATCTTTCACAAGATCCGCTTTTGTCAAAAAGATGATCGGTTCGATCCCCTCATACTCTAACGTCACTAAAAAGCGATCCAATAGATTATAGGAGAAGTTCGGCTCAACTAGACTTGTCACGACCACCCCTTGATCCACATTTGCGACTGGCGGTCGAACTAGCTCATTTTTTCGCGGCAAGATCTCTAAAAGATAACCGTCTGTTTGATTGCTGCTTTCAAAGATCACTTCATCCCCCACCAAAGGAGTGATTTTTCGATTCCGAAAATTTCCTCGAGCGCGGGTTTGAAAGATTTCATCTTCTGATGCCACATAATAAAATCCGCTTAGCGCTTTGATGATTTTTCCCTTCAAACAATTTCCTCCTCGTTTTTTACTATTGTATCATATTTTGGCTCTATAATTTATGGGACTGATGAATCAGAATTGATTCTTCAGCCCCATTTTCATTTTAGGTATTAAAAAACATATCGTTCTCTAGTATGATTAAATCACCACAAAATAAACAACTGAGAGGACGATATGCTATATGAATGATTCTATCAAAAAAATGCTGAGAATAATAGAGAAAGATTTGATGATTACAGAGGTCTCTTACGAGACCCTTCAGAAGAAAAAGACGTTGGTCGTCGATGCTGTTCTCTCGCCTACTCCTCGTGCTTGTAGAAGTTGTGGTTCTACTGTGGTAGATGGAAACGGGAAAGCAATTATAGTGAAAAATGGGAAGAAGGAAACGATTGTCCGTTTTGAACAATACAATCATATGCCTTTGGTTATGCGCCTAAAAAAGCAGCGCTATACCTGTAAAAACTGTCGCACCCATTGGACTGCTCAAAGTTATTTTGTCCAACCCAGACATTCAATCGCAAATCATGTTAGATATAAAATTGCTTCTTTACTGACTGAAAAAGTATCTTTATCTTTTATTGCGAAAAGCTGTCAGGTATCTTTGACCACCGTTATTCGTACATTGAAAGAGTTTAAAAGCTATTTACCAAAGCAATCTAAGAAGATTCTCCCCAGAGTATTGATGGTTGATGAATTTCGTTCGCATGCTTCTATAGAAGATAAAATGAGCTTTATTTGTGCAGATGGCGAAACAGGAAAATTAATAGATGTTTTGCCTACGCGTAAATTACCTCGATTAACAAGCTATTTCTTAGGTTGTACCAATCCAGAAGAAGTAGAATTCTTGGTGACAGACATGAACGCCGCCTACTTCCAGCTCACCAAACGTGTTCTGCCAAATGCGAAAGTCGTGATTGATCGGTTTCATATTGTCAAACACATGAATCAAGCGTTCAATGAGTTGCGTATCCGTGAAATGAATGAACTTCGTAAAGCCGGACAGAAAAGCCAGGCAGAAAAACTGAAAAAGAACTGGCGCTTTTTGCTAAAAAATCGTGCAAACATCAACCATTATGAATACAAAACATGGAAAAGTTTCCGAGCACCAAAATACCCATTTCTTACTGAAGCAATGATGATTGATCGATTGCTTGAGTTTTCTCCGCCCCTAAAGGAGGCGTATCGCTTTTTTCATGAATTAGTTGAAGCCTTTCGAGACAAAGACCCTGACTTATTTTTCTCCTTATTGGCAGAACTTCCCGAAACGTTAGATGACGGCTTTCGGGAAAAGCTTCAAAACCTTCTGACCTATGAAGAAGGCATCACCAACGCAATGATCTATCCTTATTCCAATGGAAAAATAGAAGCGAAGAATACCCACATAAAGACAATGAAACGAGTATCCTACGGATTTAAATCATTCGAGAACATGAGAATTAGAATCTTTTTGATCAATCAATTAATCAATGTAAGATAACAAAAAATCTGAGCCAGAATGTGGTTCATTCTGACCCAGATTTGATTTTGCACAACTCATCAGTCCTTATTGACAAAGAGCCCATATTTTCAGGTCTTCTCACTGGCTGAAAACACAAAAAAAGCCTGAAGCGAATGCTTCAGGCATCAAAAAATCGGGAAGACAGGATTCGAACCTGCGACCCCTTGGTCCCAAACCAAGTGCTCTACCAAGCTGAGCTACTTCCCGATAATAAAAATGAAACAAATAAAAAGACTACGCGCCCAAGAGGAGTCGAACCCCTAACCTTTTGATCCGTAGTCAAACACTCTATCCAATTGAGCTATGGGCGCATATTATGAAATGCCGAGGACCGGAATCGAACCGGTACGGTGATCACTCACCGCAGGATTTTAAGTCCTGTGCGTCTGCCAGTTCCGCCACCCCGGCTGAAAATTGCTAAGGCAAAGCGGAAAACGGGGTTCGAACCCGCGACCCCCACCTTGGCAAGGTGGTGCTCTACCACTGAGCTATTTCCGCATATTCCTGATGCCGGCTAAAGGACTTGAACCCTCGACCCTCTGATTACAAATCAGATGCTCTACCAACTGAGCTAAGCCGGCAATGAAGTGCGGGTGAAGGGACTTGAACCCCCACGCCCGAAGGCGCTAGATCCTAAATCTAGTGCGTCTGCCAATTCCGCCACACCCGCATAGGTTATTACTATGAGTCGTACAGGGCTCGAACCTGTGACCCTCTGATTAAAAGTCAGATGCTCTACCAACTGAGCTAACGACTCATATGGGGGTTAACGGGATCGAACCGCTGACCCTCTGCTTGTAAGGCAGATGCTCTCCCAGCTGAGCTAAACCCCCATAAGGTAAAAAAAACGCGTGGCGACGTCCTACTCTCACAAAGGGAAACCCTTCACTACAATCGGCGCTAAGAAGCTTAACTTCTGTGTTCGGCATGGTTACAGGTGTATCCTTCTTGCTATCGCCACCACACTATTCAATTGAGTAAGTGTTGCTCACTCAAAACTGGATCGAAGAATCAAAACTCTACGAGTTTACGTGCTTTTTTCTTTTTGGTTAAGTCCTCGATCGATTAGTATCAGTCCGCTCCAACCATCACTGGCCTTCCACTTCTGACCTATCTACCTGATCATCTCTCAGGGATCTTACTTTCTTAAAGAAATGGGAAATCTCATCTTGAG
>NZ_JBIOMG010000001.1:235000-877500 GCF_051711245.1 Enterococcus sp. DIV0240d
CAAGCTTGTTGGTTTGGGCTTTTCCCGTTTCGCTCGCCGCTACTCAGGGAATCGAATTTTCTTTCTCTTCCTGCAGGTACTTAGATGTTTCAGTTCTCTGCGTCTACCTCGACTGCGCTATGTATTCACGCAGACGTAACATCCTATAAAAGATGCTGGGTTCCCCCATTCGGAAATCTCTGGATCATAGCTTACTTACAGCTCCCCAAAGCATATCGGTGTTAGTCCCGTCCTTCATCGGCTCCTAGTGCCAAGGCATCCACCGTGCGCCCTTATTCACTTAACCTTTGACCTTACGGTCGGTTTTGAGTACTTCTTCTAGCGATAGAAGGTTGCTCAAGAAAATAAGCGTTGAACTTATTAAAAAACTCTTTTAACATTTCAACTCGGTGTGTGTTACTTGTTTTGATTATTTCTTCGATATCCAGTTTTCAATGAACAAATTTTGTTTGAGAGTAAACCTCTCAAAACTGAACAAAGGCAAACGATGTGTAGTCTTCCGAAATATTCCTTAGAAAGGAGGTGATCCAGCCGCACCTTCCGATACGGCTACCTTGTTACGACTTCACCCCAATCATCTATCCCACCTTAGGCGGCTGGCTCCAAAAGGTTACCTCACCGACTTCGGGTGTTACAAACTCTCGTGGTGTGACGGGCGGTGTGTACAAGGCCCGGGAACGTATTCACCGCGGCGTGCTGATCCGCGATTACTAGCGATTCCGGCTTCATGTAGGCGAGTTGCAGCCTACAATCCGAACTGAGAGAAGCTTTAAGAGATTAGCTTAGCCTCGCGACTTCGCAACTCGTTGTACTTCCCATTGTAGCACGTGTGTAGCCCAGGTCATAAGGGGCATGATGATTTGACGTCATCCCCACCTTCCTCCGGTTTGTCACCGGCAGTCTCGCTAGAGTGCCCAACTAAATGATGGCAACTAACAATAAGGGTTGCGCTCGTTGCGGGACTTAACCCAACATCTCACGACACGAGCTGACGACAACCATGCACCACCTGTCACTTTGCCCCCGAAGGGGAAGCTCTATCTCTAGAGTGGTCAAAGGATGTCAAGACCTGGTAAGGTTCTTCGCGTTGCTTCGAATTAAACCACATGCTCCACCGCTTGTGCGGGCCCCCGTCAATTCCTTTGAGTTTCAACCTTGCGGTCGTACTCCCCAGGCGGAGTGCTTAATGCGTTTGCTGCAGCACTGAAGGGCGGAAACCCTCCAACACTTAGCACTCATCGTTTACGGCGTGGACTACCAGGGTATCTAATCCTGTTCGCTCCCCACGCTTTCGAGCCTCAGCGTCAGTTACAGACCAGAGAGCCGCCTTCGCCACTGGTGTTCCTCCATATATCTACGCATTTCACCGCTACACATGGAATTCCACTCTCCTCTTCTGCACTCAAGTCTCCCAGTTTCCAATGACCCTCCCCGGTTGAGCCGGGGGCTTTCACATCAGACTTAAGAAACCGCCTGCGCTCGCTTTACGCCCAATAAATCCGGACAACGCTTGCCACCTACGTATTACCGCGGCTGCTGGCACGTAGTTAGCCGTGGCTTTCTGGTTAGATACCGTCAAGGGATGAACATTTTACTCTCATCCTTGTTCTTCTCTAACAACAGAGTTTTACGATCCGAAAACCTTCTTCACTCACGCGGCGTTGCTCGGTCAGACTTTCGTCCATTGCCGAAGATTCCCTACTGCTGCCTCCCGTAGGAGTCTGGGCCGTGTCTCAGTCCCAGTGTGGCCGATCACCCTCTCAGGTCGGCTATGCATCGTTGCCTTGGTGAGCCGTTACCTCACCAACTAGCTAATGCACCGCGGGTCCATCCATCAGTGACGCAAAAGCGCCTTTCAACTTTCTTCCATGCGGAAAATAGTGTTATACGGTATTAGCACCTGTTTCCAAGTGTTATCCCCTTCTGATGGGCAGGTTACCCACGTGTTACTCACCCGTTCGCCACTCTTTTTCTTTCGGTGGAGCAAGCTCCGGTGAAAGAAAAAGCGTTCGACTTGCATGTATTAGGCACGCCGCCAGCGTTCGTCCTGAGCCAGGATCAAACTCTCATAATGATTTGTTTGAATGACCATACGGTCATTAAGCTCATAAAAATTAACTTTGCTAGCTATTGCTTGCATGTATTTGTTTCAATAAATTGAAACGTCCTACACATTGGTTCGTTTGCTTGCTTTGTTCAGTTTTCAAAGGTCTACCGTGCTGTGTTAGCAACTTTTATATCATATCAGAGTGACATTTAATTGTCAACTCTTTTTTAAAAAGTTTTTTTCGCTCGTTGTTTTTCAACTTCGTAGCGGCTGTCTCAGCGACTTAATTAGAATAACAAATGATATGTTATTTGTCAACAACTTTTTTTAATTAATTTTGTTGATGTATCAACATCAATTAACTGTTTTAAAATTGCGACTTCGTTATAATATCATCTGTCGAGCTGTGCGTCAACTACTTTTTTCAATTCTTTTTAGGAATTCATTTAGTCATTTGGCACATGTAATAATATACCAAGACTTGTGCTATTCGTCAACCATAAAATGATTGATAGACCAACGTTTCTAGTTACTCCGTTTCCAAAGATGATTCGTGATTTTTAGTCCGTGATTTCCGCCTTTTTTAAGGACTTTTTCCGTTATTATTAGCCTATCGTTCGTCTTTTTCCTTTTTGTGTTTTCTTAATTCCTATCATTCTTATAAATTTAAGTATGATTTTATCTATTTTGTGGAATATTTGCTAAAATGGAGAAAAGAATATTGTTCCTAGGAGGACCCAGTATGAAAATACTTGTAGCAGATGATGACAAAGAGATCGTAGAACTATTAAGCATTTACTTACACAATGAAGGCTATGAATCGGTCAAAGCATACGATGGAAAAGAAGCACTGACCAAGATTCGCACCACTTCTGATATCGAGCTATTGATCTTAGATATCATGATGCCTGAAATGGACGGCATGCAAGTCGTCAAAGAATTGAGAAAAGAATCCCAAATCCCCATTATTATGTTGACCGCTAAAACAACCGATATGGATAAGATTCGTGGATTGGTCGCCGGTGCTGATGATTATGTCACCAAACCTTTCAATCCATTAGAAGTCATGGCACGGGTAAAATCGTTATTGAGAAGAACCAAGATGCAGGCTGCTTCAAATCAACCAGAGATTCTGGAAGTAAGCTCCCTTATCATCAACCGCGATTCCCATGAAGTAAAAACGGTGGATGGCAATGAGATCCAATTGACCGCATTAGAATTTGGCATCCTCTACTTATTGGCATCGCATCCCAACCGTGTCTTTAGCGCCGATGAGATTTTTGAACGAGTTTGGAAACAAGAAAGTGTCGTTTCTGCCAAAACAGTGATGGTCCATGTCAGTCACTTGCGAGATAAGATCGAAGAAGCCACGGATGGTGAAAAAGTCATCCAAACAGTATGGGGGGTCGGCTACAAAATAGATGCGAAGTAAACCAACTGAAAAAAAGCGCAACACACCAATCGAAAAAAAGAAACGGATCACGTTGACCTCAAAGGAAATCAGTGAGTTATTTGCTGAAGGAATTGTAACGATTGTTCTTTTACTTCTATTAAATGTCGCTATTTTAGTCATCTTGACCTCAATACGAGAAAACTCACCGGTTTTAGTCGAAGCGATCTATGAATCAAAGAATGCGTTCACGGCTGCCTTCAACACAGATATCTTCCGCAGTGGTCGTAACTTCATTCTACCGATGTTCTTCCTATTAGATGTGATCGTCTTATATTGGCGTTTGATTCGTCGTTACCATCAAATGCAGCTACGTCACATTATCAGCGAGCTGCACTTTATCGCAGAAGGCAACTACGATCATCGCATCCCCTTCGAGTTACGGGGCGATTTAAGTCGGATCGTTTCTAATATCAATGGCTTAGTCGACAGTACGGTGGCGGCGATCGAAGATGAACGGCGGATCGAGCAATCCAAAGATGAGCTGATCACCAATGTCAGTCATGACATTCGGACACCATTGACTTCGATCATCGGCTACTTAGGTCTAATCGAAGATCGACAATACCATTCGGAAGAAGAATTGCTGAAATATACTCATACGGCGTATGTCAAAGCCAAACAAATGAAATCCCTCGTCGATGATTTGTTTGAATACACGAAAGTGCGTCAGCCTAGCGTGCCCATTAATGTGATGGAATTCGATATGGCCCAGCTGGTTGAACAATTGGCGGCGGACTTTGAATTAGAAGCTAGCCGAAAAGGCATCAAGATCGAGACCTACACCCGTCCAGAGCATATCGAAATGGATGGTGATACCGAAAAACTGGTGCGAGTTTTCAACAACCTGCTGTCAAATGCCTTGAAATACGGCAAAGGCGCCGATAAGATCCGCATGGAGGTCGAGAAAGTCGGAACCGAAGCGATCTTAACCGTCAAAAACAATGGGCAGATGATCCCTAAGCAAGCCCTTGATTCTCTATTCGACCGTTTCTACCGAGTGGAAGAATCCCGCTCTCAAGAAACAGGAGGAACTGGCTTAGGTCTAGCGATCGCTCAAAGCATCGTCGCCTTACATGGCGGCTATATCTATGCCAAATCAACGCCAGAATGGACGTCCTTTATTATTCATCTCCCGTTGAAGCGCAACAATTTGTCCAACACACAAACCTATGGTTGACGCCCCAACATTTTTTGGGTATGCTAAAGAAAATAATCAAGGCACAGAACCTAGTATATTTTTTTCATCTAGTAAAGAGAGCTGATGGTTGGTGAAAATCAGTGTTGGAAAAAATAGAATCCAGTTCTTTAACGTGTATTTTTCGAAAGAAAAATCGTTGGCTCACGATACGAGCAGCAAGGGCAGCGCAAGCTGAACTTGGGTGGCACCGCGAATGGTCATTTCGTCCCAAGCAACACGGGATCGGAATGGCCTTTTTTCTATGGAAAAATCAAAGGAGGATGTATCACTATGTTAGATGTAAAAATGATTCGCCAAAATTTTGCTGAAGTACAAAGCAAACTCGCAACACGAGGCGTGCAAAAAGAAGTATTGGACCGCTTTTTAACGCTTGACGAACGTCGCAGAGAACTCTTAGTCCAAACGGAAGAACGCAAGAAATTGCGCAACGATGTTTCTAGTGAGATCGCTGCCTTGAAACGGGCGAAAGAAGACGCGGCTGATAAAATTGCCCAAATGAAAGAAGTCGGCAGCCAAATCAAGCAATTGGATGAAGAGATCGCTCAAATTGATGAAGACATCAAAGAGATCGCCACGACATTGCCGAATTTGCCAAATGATTCTGTTCCAGTGGGCAAGGATGAAGACGACAATGTAGAAATCCGCCGCTGGGCAGAACCAAAAACCTTTGACTTTGAACCAAAACCCCATTGGGAGATCGCAGAAGACTTGGGCATCCTCGACTTTGAGCGGGGTGCCAAAGTTTCTGGCAGCCGCTTTGTTTACTACAAAGGCTTAGGTGCTCGTTTGGAACGTGCCTTATACAACTTCATGCTGGATCAGCATGTCTATGAGCATGGCTATACCGAGATGATCACCCCTTATATCGTCAATAGCCAAGCAATGTTTGGCACGGGGCAATTTCCAAAGTTCAAAGAAGATGTTTTCCAATTGGCAGATACGGATTTGACTTTGATTCCAACTGCTGAAGTACCTTTGACCAATTACTATCAAGGGGAGATCTTAGAACAAGAACAGCTCCCTGCCTACTTCACTGCCTTGAGCCCATCATTTCGTTCAGAAGCTGGCAGCGCTGGTCGTGATACTCGCGGCTTGATTCGCCTGCACCAGTTCAATAAAGTCGAAATGGTGAAATTCAGTGATGCTGACCATTCTTATGAAGAATTGGAAAAGATGACGGCTAATGCCGAAGATATTTTGCAAAAACTCAACTTGCCTTACCGAGTGCTTAGCTTGTGTACAGGAGATATGGGCTTTTCTGCGGCGAAGACCTATGATTTAGAGGTATGGATCCCTGCTCAGGAAATGTACCGTGAGATCAGCTCTTGCTCAAACTGTGAAGATTTCCAAGCACGCCGTGCCATGATCCGTTACCGCGATCAAGAGGGCAAGATTCACTACATGCATACACTAAATGGCTCTGGTCTGGCTGTCGGTCGGACGGTAGCCGCAGTGCTAGAAAATTATCAAAACGAAGACGGCAGTGTAACGGTACCAGAAGTTTTGGTTCCTTACATGGGCGGACTGACAAAAATCGAAAAAGCCTAAGCCTTAGCACCCTTAATTGCACCCCCTTCGTAACAGTCACACCACGTGAGCTGTTACGAAGGGGTTTTCTAGTTCACCTAATAGATAGTGGTTGCAAAAGATCCCCTAACGCCCTTGATCATTTCTTGCAAGAGAAACAACGCAACGAGGCTGTAATTTTTGAATGAATAATTAGAAAAATCCCTTCATCTTTTTAAGTCTCTATCAGAAACCGGGCATGATCGTTGAAAGTACCTGTGACTTATGGTAACGTGGGCATAATTTAGGATGGAATGAAGGGAGCTTCACCAATGCCCGAACGAAAGACCTATGCCCGTCGGAGTGACTTGCACAAGAAACCAAACAATAATCAAAAACGAACAGCGTCAGCTGAAGAAAGACCGAAAGGACCACCCTCGAGAAAGAAGCCGTATCGAAAAGCAATTTTTTCCTTATTCACCTTATTATTGATCGTTTTGATCGCGACGGCTGGCTCAGTCCTTTACACTTTACACCAGCAAGAAGTCGCAGCCCAAGAAAAATATGAGGCGGCTGCGGAGAAATTACTGGCATCAATCCAAGCAGAACAAAGTCAAAATGGGTTAAAAACAACGCCTGAAGTGCTCTCCAAAGGCGCAACCAAAGAATTGATCTACCGCCCGCAAGACCTTGATACGTTTCCCATCAAAGATATCAAAGAACGGTTGACACAAGCCGCTGATCACTTGCGTAAAAAACAAACGAATAAAGAAGTCGTCACCGTTGCCCGCATCCAAGCACAAGCAGCGGCTTCAAAGGTGTCTACTTATTCATTGAAAGCCGACAGCTATGTGTGGAATCGAGAAACCGGACGTTTTGAAGATGCGGACAGCCTAACGGATGCACCGATCTTCGTATCAGAGAAGACGCAAACCGAATTGTCTTTGAAAGAACTGGTTCCTGATGAAGGCAGCTTATTAGGTATTCAACAAGTCATTCAGCAGAAACTGCTGGATCAAGCCAAAGAACCCGCCAAAATCATCGACGCCGTCTTGGCCATGGAGCGGATCACCTTCGATTCGAAATTTACTTACGATCCAGAGAAGCTGACCATCGAATTGCCAAAAAATCAGACGGGAGCGACGGAAATCACCCTGCCTTACAGCGAGATCGCCCCATTCATTGATCCTGATCTCGTGGCTGCTGACCAACTCAACAATGCCTTGCCAAGTTTAGACCCCAATAAAAAATACGTGGCATTGACCTTTGATGATGGACCTAACAGTACCTCCACCATGGATCTGTTGAACATCTTACAAGAAAATGACGTTAAAGCGACCTTCTTTATGCTGGGACAAATGGTAGAGCAATATCCGCAAGCTGCTAAAAAAGTCCAAGAAGCTGGACACGAGATCGCCAGTCATTCTTACTCTCATCCGCAGCTGAATACTCTTTCAGCGGAAGATTTGCAGGCAGAAGTCACAAAAACCAACAAAGCCATTTATAATGCGACGGGTTTACTACCTAGAAATTTACGGCCCCCTTATGGCGCTATCGACAAACAAAGCGCAGAAACCATTGGCATGCCGATCATTCAATGGGACATCGATTCTCAAGACTGGAAATTGAAGGATCCGAAGAAGATCAATGCCTTGGTGCAACAAAATGTCTTTAATGGTGCCATGATCTTGATCCATGATATTCACCCGAAATCTGTGAAAGCCGTACCGGGAGTCATTAAAATGCTCAAAAACGAAGGCTACGAATTCGTGACTGTCGATCAATTATTAGAAGCACGGCAAAAACCATTGCATCAATACTTTGGGATGAACGACGAGCGCCTCGTTGACTAAATAAAAAAAGGAACGCAGCAAATTGTCTCTTGCTGCGTTCCTTTTTGGTTATTGGATCGTTCCCTCTTTTTTTAGCCCTTCTTATCCTCATATACATTGGTCACAAAAATTTGGATCAACAGTTCAGCGACAGCTTTTGGCGGCATCATTGAGAAATCTTTGAGCCAGCGTTCGATCAACCCGATAGACCCGCAGACAAAAAAGCTAAGACACAGTTCCAATTCTTCCTCGGAAGCATCTTGAAAGTATTGGGCAAACCGTTTCAAGGTCTCCGGTTTGATCTCTGACAATAAAAGATTCAGCAAATGGCTGTTGTTCAACAAAATCAAATGGGTGGTACTAGGATTCTCATACAAAATCGTCAACAGCTTTTCCAACCAAAGATCCAATGACAAATTTTCCTGCTGCAAGTTCGATGCGATCTGCTCAACAAGCTCTCCTTCGATCTCCTCCAACAAAGCGGCCGTATCCTTATAATATTTATAAAATGTTCCTCGGTTGATATCGGCTCGTTCCGCAATCTCTTTGATCGTGATTTTGCGGTACTCTTTTTCCAACAATAACTCCTGAAAGGCGCGTCGGATCACTTTTTTCGAGTAGATCGTTCGACGATTCCCCACAGTCCCCACCATATCGTTTCCCCTTTTCTCTGTACATTTGATCAATATTTGTCTATTTAATGACAAATACGTAAGCATTGAGGATTGCTCTTACTTTTCTTTCTTAGTATACTAACACCATGTGATTAAATCAACACGTGTTTAAAAAATGGAGGCTTTATTAATGAGTTATGTTGAAGTAAAGAATGAATATAAACGCTATCAGATGGGCGAAACCACCATCACTGCCAACAACGATCTTTCCTTTGCCATTGAAGAAAGCGAATTAGTGGTGATCCTTGGCCCCAGTGGTGCAGGAAAATCGACCGTTTTGAATATATTAGGTGGGATGGATTCGCCAGATGAAGGACAAATCATTATCGACAATGTCGATATCGCGAAGTTTAACGACAAACAGCTGACGGAATACCGCCGCAAAGACGTCGGGTTCGTCTTCCAGTTTTATAATTTGGTGCCGAACCTGACAGCGAAAGAAAACATTGAATTGGCAACAGAAGTCTCACCGAATGCACTCGATCCTGATGAAGTCTTAGCACAAGTCGGGTTAGAAAACCGTAAAAACAACTTTCCTTCGCAGCTCTCTGGTGGGGAACAGCAGCGGGTATCGATCGCTCGGGCGTTAGCCAAAAACCCGAAATTGCTATTATGCGATGAACCAACCGGTGCGCTGGATTTTGAAACAGGCAAACAAGTGTTGAAGCTTTTGCAAAACGCCAGTCGGAAAAACGGCAATACGGTGTTGATCATTACCCATAACAGCGCCATTGCCCCGATCGCCGATCGGGTGATCCATATCAACGATGCCACTGTCCGTTCCATTGAAGAGAATCCTCATCCAATCTCGATCGATGAAATCGTTTGGTAGGAGGATCTGATGAAAAATAAAACCTATCTTAAAGCAAGTTTGCGGGAGATTCGCCAATCAAAAGGCCGCTTTATCGCAATCACCTTGATCATTTTTTTAGGAACGTTTCTCTTTGTCGGTGTCAAAGCGACGGGACCGATCCTGAACCATTCCGCGAGTGAATATGTCAACGGTCAGCATTTAGCAGATCTGCAAGTCACTTCCACGCTGGGATTGACGGAGGACGACATTGATGCGGCGGAAAAAAGCGGTGCGCACACAGAAGCCGCCTATCAATTTTATTACGCTGCCAATTCAGATGAAGTCGTGCAAGTAACCTCTTATGATCCCTCGCAGGAACTCAACCAGCTACTGGTGAAGGACGGCCGATTGCCAGAAAAAGCCGATGAAATCGTGCTGGACACCGAAGCAAAAAATTATGGCTGGCAAATAGGGGATACTTTTACGATCGATGATGCCGATAATCTGTCGGACAAAGACTATACGATCGTTGGGTTCGCCACCTCTCCCATTTATATCAGTGCTGCCGAACGTGGCTATGCGAATGTCGGCAGCGGTGTCGTGACGTATTTTGCTTATGTACCGGAAGAACAGTTCAAGATGGAGGTCAAATCGATCCTTTATCTCGCCTTTGATGATGTCGCAGGCCTTGAAACATACTCCGATGCGTATACCGACAAGATGGCAGCCCATCAAGAAACGATTGAGGAACTGTTTGCGGATCGCCCTAAAGAACGCTTAGCAGAAATTCAGCAAGATGCTTTTGATGAATTAGCGCCTGCAGAAAAAGAAGTCCGTGATGGACAAAAACAGTTAGCTGATGGACAAGCCCAACTGGATCAGGCCAAAGCGGAACTAGAACAACAGCAAGCCGCCTTGGCACAGCTGCCGCCCGTACAACAAGCAGCCCTCGAAGGCCAATTGACCGCTGGGGAAGAAGAGTTGACACAGCAGCAAACCCAATTAGAGGAACAGCAACAAGAACTAACCGATGCCCAACAAACACTGGCAGAAAAACGTACAGAGATCGAAGACTTGGCAGAACCTACGTATCTTTACAACCAACGCAAAGACAACCCCGGTTTCCAAGAGTATGGTGGGCTGTCTGATCGTATCGCAGCGATCGCCAATGTGTTCCCTGTCTTCTTTTTCTTTATCGCTGCGTTGATCACCTTTACGACACTGACGCGGATGGTAGAAGAAAACCGCAAAGAGATCGGTACCTTAAAAGCGATGGGCTATGGCAAAGTCGAGATCTCCCTTAAATATTTGATTTATGCCCTCCTGTCTTCGGCCATTGGCATTATCAGTGGTGCCGTATTAGGGACGGAACTGTTGCCGCGTTTGATTTATTTTCTATCCAGCGAACGGTATCTTTTAGACGGGATTCGCGTCTATTATGTCTGGTCGCCAATTATTTTGGCCGCGATCGCCTTTTTACTGGCGACGCTCGGTGCTTGCCTCTTTGTTTTGATCAAAGAATTGCGGGAAAAACCTGCCCAGCTACTGCAAGTTCGGGCGCCAAAACCTGGGAAACGGATTTTATTAGAGGCCATTACACCCTTATGGTCACGTTTAAGCTTCAATCAAAAAGTCAGCTTCCGTAACATCTTCCGCTACAAATCGCGAATGATCATGGCAATCATTGGCATCGCCGGCTGTACGGGACTGATGGTGGCAGGCGTTGGGTTGAAAGATTCCTTAAGTGCTGTGACTGCGAAACAATTTGGGCCCATTACGGATTATCAAGCCGTCGTGACCTTAAATGATGCGAAGGAAGAAACCGTTGCTGCCGCTGAAACGGTTTTAACAGACGATCCTCTTGTGACCCATTCGATGCTAGTCTACAATGAAACGATCGAGATTCGACCAGCTAACCAAGGAAAACAAAGTTTGACCTTGATGGTTCCGGCAGATCAAGAAGCTTTTACCGACTATGTCCATTTGAAAACGACGGAAGGGCAGAAGCTGCCATTAACAGAAGGCGCCGTACTGACTATGAAATACGCAGAATTGTATGATCTGCAGGTTGGGGATACATTGACCTTCTATACTAGCGATCAAGAAGCTTTTGAAGTACCTATCAGCGGCATCGCAGAAAACTATTTAGGCAATTCTCTGTATCTGTCACCGACTCTTTACGAAGAAATCACCGACAGTGCCTTTGAACCGAATGCGTTCTTAGTCAAAAGCAAGACGATGACGAAAAAACAAGAGGAAGCTTTATCAACAGCCTTGTTAGATACCGACAAAGTCAAAAACACGACGTTCCTTTCCACTCAGATCAAAATGCAGGATGATTCGATGGGCAACTTGAACTCCATTGTCTTGATCTTAGTTGTACTATCAGGGGCATTAGCCTTTGTCGTCTTGTATAACTTGACCAACATCAATGTTTCCGAGCGGATTCGCGAGCTTTCTACTATTAAAGTATTAGGGTTTTACAATAAAGAAGTCACCATGTACATCGTACGGGAAAATATCGTCTTTACGTTATTTGGGATTCTCGCTGGCTACGTGGTAGGTTACTTCTTGACTGACTTTATTTTGATCCAAGCTTCGATGGAAAACATGGTCTTTCCATTAGTGATCAATTGGCCGGCTTATGCTTTAGCCGGCGGCATGACGATTCTCTTTACGATCATCGTGATGTACGTCACCCATGTAAAACTGACTCATGTCAACATGATCGATGCGTTGAAATCAAACGAATAAGCTGCTGCTAAAGCGATTTGCTGATCATCCAGCAGCGATTTTAAAGAAAAGGACGCCACTCTTGCCTAGATAGCTGAGAGTGACGTCCTTTTTTGAACAAATAATCCCCTCTGTCCGCTTTTGAACAGAGGGGGCGTTGGTTTTCACGTGAAACATTTTATGATTTTACAGAGTAGTTTGGTGCTTCTTTCGTGATTTGAACATCGTGGGGATGTGATTCTTTTAGTCCGTTGCCGCTCATTTGGATGAATTGTGCTTCATCACGTAATTGCTGTAGATTGCCAGCACCGACATAACCCATCCCTGATTTCAACCCGCCGATCATTTGGAAGATGATATCAGAAACGCTGCCTTTATAAGCGACACGCCCTTCAATGCCTTCTGGAACCAATTTGTTGGCTTCGTTTACGCCACCTTGGAAGTAACGGTCGCTGGAGCCTTTTTCCATTGCCCCCAGTGAACCCATTCCGCGGTACGTTTTGAAGCGACGGCCTTGGTAGATTTCAAATTCACCTGGTGATTCATCGGTTCCTGCCAACATGCTACCTAGCATTACAGCATGTCCGCCAGCTGCTAAAGCTTTGACGATATCCCCAGAGTATTTGATCCCACCATCAGCAATGATTGCTTTTCCGTATTGACGTGCCACAGAGGCTGCATCATAGATCGCGGTCAATTGAGGAACTCCGACACCGGCTACCACCCGAGTGGTACAGATCGAGCCTGGACCGATCCCGACTTTTACGACATCGACACCAGCATCATACAATGCTTTCGTGCCTTCTGCAGTGGCAACATTTCCAGCAATCAATGTCGCTTCTGGGAAATGCGCACGAATTTCAGAGATTTTGCGTAAAACACCCGCACTGTGTCCGTGGGCAGTATCAATAACAATCGCGTCCACGCCTGCATCCAATAATGCTTGTGCGCGCTCAAAGGTATCGCTGGTAACGCCGACTGCCGCTGCCACTAATAGGCGTCCATGCGTGTCTTTGGCTGCATTCGGGAATTCGATCACTTTTTCAATATCTTTGATAGTGATCAAACCGCTTAAGATCCCTGCTTCATCAACGATCGGTAATTTTTCGATCTTGTGTTGTTGTAAGATTTTTTCAGCGTCTTTCAACGACGTACCGACAGGTGCTGTGATCAATTGGTCTTTGGTCATCACATCATTGATCGGCATCGTATAATCCGTGACAAAACGCATGTCGCGGTTCGTGATGATACCGACTAATTTGCGGTTTTCCATCGTTTCTACGATCGGTACCCCGCTGATGCGGTACTTGCTCATCAAATGTTCTGCATCAGCAACTAAGTGGCTTGGTGTTAAGAAAAACGGATCGATGATCACGCCGCTTTCAGAACGTTTTACTTTGCGCACTTCATCTGCTTGCGCTGCGATACTCATGTTTTTGTGAATCACGCCAAGTCCGCCTTGACGCGCCATTGAGATCGCCATTTTACTATCAGTTACGGTATCCATACTGGCACTTATGATTGGAATATTTAGTGTAATATTCGGGGCAAGCTGCACTTTCATATCCACGTCATTTGGCAAGACGTGACTTTCTGCCGGAATCAATAAGACATCATCAAACGTTAACCCTTTTTTTACAAATTTGGTTTCCCAGTTGGACATTTTTGTAACCACTCCTTAAAGTTTTTAGGTATTTTAAAAAAAATAGCAAAGATTTTTTCATAAGTCAACCATTCGGAAAGCTTTCTTAATAATCCTCTTCAAACCTTTGGTCAAATCTCATAATTCGCCATTTTTTCTAAAAAAACACGCTGATCGTGCGGTCTTTTTTAACAAAAGAAGGCGCACGATCAACGTGTAGTCATCAGCCTCTAGGAACAGACATACTGCTGATGATATTGTATTTGCGTTTCAAGTAGTACTTCGCTGCTAATGCCACTGCCCCGATCAAGGCTTCGATCACAGGATCCACTTGTGGATTCAATGGTGGTTGGATCATCGCAGAAAGCGAAATCACAACGATCCATAGCATGAAGGCTGCGACTAAAATCAAAATGATCTTCCACATCTTCGGCCGTTTGCTCTTATCGGCACCTGGGCGTTCATATTGATACATGTATTTGTACATCAAGTAGAAGACCCAACCAGCAAGCATCGCCATCAAGAAGAGGGTCAATAAGCCATAAGGTTGTGCTTGTCCTCTAGTAAAGATCCCCATAACCCCTAACATCAAGCCAAAAATCCCTAAAATCAGCAAGGTGCTATCCAACCACATCAAGAAAGGGCCGGATTCTTTTTGCTCAACGGGTTTGTTGATGATGGCTTCGGTGCGTTCAGACACTGTACCAAATAATTGGCGGGCTGTTTTGCCGCCTTTTTGTTCTTTGACTAAGACCGGCAGCATCTCATGCAAGGCAATCGTTTTTTCTTCTTCAGAAAGATTGGCTGCCTCTAGCGATTTTTTTAAATCAAATATATATTGTTGGTTTCGTTTTGTTAATTGTTGTTCTAATTCACGATTTTCGGAAACATAATTTCGCAGAGTTTCTGGTTCCATGAATTGATTCTCCCTTCTGCGTTTTCTTCACAATGGACATTTTACCACAAATTCACTGGGAAGAAAGCCCTTTATACGTTAAAACGGAACAACATCACGTCGCCATCTTGCACGACATAATCTTTTCCTTCCAAACGTACCCGACCGGCTTCTTTGGCCGCTTGCATCGTGCCGTATTGGTTCAGATCTTCAAAGGAAACAGTTTCCGCACGAATAAAGCCGCGCTCAAAGTCCGTATGGATGATCCCCGCTGCTTGCGGTGCTTTGATGCCTTTGCGGAACGTCCACGCACGCACTTCTTGTTCACCAGCGGTAAAGTACGTTGCTAGACCCAATAAATCATAGGCGGCACGAATCAATTGATCCAACCCTGATTCTTCAATTCCTAATGCTTCTAAAAACTCTGCTTTGTCTTCTTCTTCCAGCTCAGCGATCTCTTCTTCGGCACGAGCACTGATGACGATCACTTCCGCATTTTCGCTCGCTGCAAATTCCTTCACTTTGTTGACATAGTCATTGGTTTCATAGTCTGCCACGTCTTCTTCTGCTACGTTGGCAACGTATAAGACTGGTTTGGTCGTTAGTAAAAACAAACTTTTGACGATGCGCTGTTCTTCATCTGTAAATTCGATCGAACGAGCAGAGATCCCTTCTTCTAGGACCGGTTTGATTTTATCAAGAACGGCCAATTCCGCAACCGCATCTTTGTCTTTGGTTTTGGCAATTTTTGCGACCCGAGTATAGCGCTTGTTGACGGATTCTAAATCTGCTAAAACCAACTCCAAGTTGATGGTG
The DNA here is from genome assembly GCF_051711245.1 of Enterococcus sp. DIV0240d. NCBI lineage: Bacteria > Bacillati > Bacillota > Bacilli > Lactobacillales > Enterococcaceae > Enterococcus > Enterococcus sp. DIV0240d. The sequence goes on from NZ_JBIOMG010000001.1 coordinate 250,590, forward strand.
TCGATATCAGCTAATGGGTCCACGCGGCCTTCCACGTGGGTGATGTTGTCGTCGTCGAAACAACGAACGACATGACAGATCGCATCCACTTGGCGGATATGGCTCAAAAATTGGTTACCTAATCCTTCCCCTTTGCTAGCACCGCGGACGATTCCAGCAATATCCGTAAATTCAAAGGTGGTTGGGACCGTCTTTTTCGGACGGACTAATTCTGTTAAACGCTGTAAGCGCCAATCTGGCACTTCCACCATTCCTACATTCGGATCGATCGTCGCAAACGGATAGTTTGCGGCTTCTGCTCCTGCTTTGGTTATTGCATTAAATAAAGTAGATTTGCCCACATTTGGCAATCCAACGATTCCGGCAGTTAACGCCATGCTTCACTTCACTCTTTCTCTTTTTTTTCTAGGATTTTCTTCATCTTTTTATCAAATTCTCGGCGTGTCATCATGACGATGTGGCCGCAATTCGTACACTTTATTTTGATGTCTGCCCCCATGCGGATGATTTCCCAACGATTGGCTTTGCAGGCATGCGGTTTTTTCATTTCGACAATATCCCCAAGATCATACATCTTTATCACCTCAAGCTTCATCAAATTGAATGTTCAATAAATCTAAAATACGGGTTAAATCTTTTTGTGACAGGTATTCGATCTCGATTTTGCCTTTGCCTTCTTTTTCGCGGATCTCGACATTCGTGCCGAATTTATCCATCAACCGTTCTTCGCTTTCTCGTAAATAGTACGGTTTTTCCCGAATCAGACGCGGAACTTTTTTCTTTTCGTTTTTCGTGTCGTTCATCTCAGCGACCATTTGTTCTAATTGGCGGACTGTCAGATTTTCTTTGACACAACGATTGGCTAATTTTAAGATCTGTTCTTTATTTTTCAACCCTAATAATGTCCGGGCTTGTCCCATAGACAAACGATCATCTTGAACCATTTCTTTGACGAGTTTCGGCAAGGACAGCAACCGCAAATAATTGGCGATATACGGGCGGCTTTTCCCTAAGCGTTCAGCGACTTGTGCTTGGGTCAATTTCAAGTTTTTCATCAGCATGTCATAAGCTTCTGCTTCTTCTAAAGGATTCAAATCTTCCCGCTGCAAGTTTTCTAAAACGGCGACTTGCATCATCGCTTCTTCATCAAAATTGCGGATGATGGCTGGGATCGTTTCCTTGCCAGCTAGTTTGGATGCTCGAAACCGGCGTTCACCCGCAATGATCTCATAGCCTTTGACGGATGATTGCCGCACGATGATCGGTTGAAAGACCCCTGAATGCTGGATCGAATTGGCCAGTTCTTGTAATGAAAGCTCATCAAAGGTTTTTCGCGGTTGATAAGGGTTGGGTCTTAATTCGTTTAAAGGCAGTTCAACGACTTTTTCTGTCTTGATATCGACTTCTTCTAACCCTTGCAGGTCTTGAAACAACGCATCGATCCCACGCCCTAATCCTTTCCCTTTATTCTTCACGGGCTAACACTTCCTTTGCTAACGTCTGATAGACTTCGGCTCCTTTTGAGCGTGGATCATAATCAATGATCGACAATCCATGACTAGGTGCTTCAGACAACCGGATATTCCGCGGAATAATGGTTTCATATACTTTTTCTTGGAAATAGCGGCGGACTTCTTCCACGACTTCCGCGCCTAAGTTCGTACGGGCATCATACATCGTCAGTAAGACCCCTTCGATCTCTAACTCAGGGTTAAAATGTTTTTGTACTAAACGCACGGTATTCAATAGTTGGCTCAGCCCTTCTAATGCATAGTACTCACATTGGACTGGGATCAAAATCGAATCACTGGCGGTAAAGGCATTGATCGTCAAATGACCTAAAGATGGCGGGCAATCGATAAAGATATAATCGTATTGTTCTTTGATCTCATTCAAAGCCGATTTCAATCGAGATTCCCGTGCCATCATGGAGGTCAATTCAATTTCCGCACCAGCTAATTGGATCGTCGCTGGAACGATATCCAAGTTTTCCCGACTGCTAGGTAAAATCGCTTCAACGATCGGTGTTTCATTGACTAATACATCATAGATGTCTTGTTCCACATCTGGTTTGCGAATGCCGACACCGCTTGTGGCGTTGCCTTGGGCATCAATATCTACGAGTAACACTTTTTTGCCGACAAATGCTAAGGACGCACCTAGGTTCACCGTTGTGGTGGTTTTGCCTACGCCGCCTTTTTGGTTTGCAACAGAAATAATACGGGCCATTGATTTTCCTCCTATTTGATTGGTTGTTTCGCTGGCATTCCCGGTTTGCGGGGGTATTTCTTTGGCGTTTCTTTTTTCTTTTGAATGATCAAAAGATGGCGTTCATCGCCGCTGACCGGTAAGGTAAAGCTTTTTTCTTCAATAAATTTGCCGCCTAAGAGTGAGATGGCTGGTTTGGCTTCAACCAGTTCTTCCTCGCTTTTGGCAGCTTTGAGCGCATAAAAATAGCCTGCTTTTTTCACCAATGGCACACAGAGTTCCGTTAACACATTCAAACGGGCAACCGCACGAGCAGTCACATAATCGAATTGCCCACGAAATTGCGGGTTTTGACCAAATGTTTCTGCACGGTCATGGTACAAGTGGACATTTTCCAATTGTAGATCCGTCACAAGGGTTTGTAAAAAGGTGATGCGCTTATTTAAAGAGTCGACGATCGTCACTTCTAATTCAGGAAACACGATTTTTAGTGGAATACTTGGAAAGCCAGCACCTGAACCGACATCACACAAATGACTTTGCGGGTCAAAGGCGGTTTCAAAAGCTAAGGAAACAGAATCGTAGAAATGCTTCAAATACACTTCTGATTTTTCCGTGATTGCGGTTAGATTCATCTTCTGATTCCATTCGACTAAACGCTCGAAATAGACAGCGAATTTTTCCATTTGTTCTTCGGTTAAAACGATCCCGTTTTTGCGTAATTCTTCATGAAATTCTTCAGGTAGCATAACGAATCCTTTCTATTTTGTGAAACAGAAAAATGTTTCACAGACTAGTTCCTACTTTAACGCAAAAAGCAATGTGATGCAATAGCCAGACATTGCTTTCTAGGAGAATTTACCATTTTTTAACTGGGGCTTTAAGGTTGGTTTAAGGCAGAGGAATTATACTCATTTCAATCCAAAAAACTTTTTTCATTTTTCCTTGACCAGCGAGGCTGCCAACCCTCCTGGTCAGCTTTTTTCTCAAAGAAACAAGCATTGATCACAGGATCAATGCTTGTTTTTGTTTCATATGAAACTTTTTTATTTCACCCGGGGCTCGTTGTATTCTTCGATACGATCAGACGCGCGGGAAGCCGCATGTTTGGCTTTGTTGGTTTGACGTGAAGCAAAGTCGCCGGTTTTAGATGCAGCTGACGATACTTTGTCTTGAACCGTTTCTTGTTCCTCTTCGTATTCAGCGATCGTTTTTACATCTACAACATTGATGTTGACTTCGATAACTTCTAATTGGGTCATTGTCGTTACTTCTTTTTGGATGACTTCTTTGACTTGGTCAGCGATTTCTGGGATGTTGCGGTCGTATTCAACCACGATATCTAAATCAACGGCTACTTGTTTTTTCCCTACTTCGGTATTGATACCCGCAGTCACATTGTCTGTATTGACTAATTTTTCCGCAATGTTAGAGAAGAAACCACCATCGACCGTCAACAGACCATCCACGTGTTCTAATGCGATCCCGATGATTTTTTGGATCACTTTGTCATCATAGGTCAATGAACCATGAACAGGTGCGTCGCCAGTTGGTCCTTCAAAATCGTTGTGACCAGGTTTTGGCGGTGCTGGATGATGTCCTGCTGGATTTGGATTTCCTGGTGCTGGATGATCCCCTGGTTTTGGTCCGTTTTGTTGTCCTGCTACTGCTTTTTCAGCATTTGGTACCACTGGATCTGGTGCTTCAGTCATTGGAATCGCATTTTCATTTGCTTGATGATTGGTGTTAGGAACCACTGGATCTGGATGTGCGCTGACTTTTTTATCATTGTTTAATTCGTTTTTATCGTTATTCATTAAAAATTCCTCCTATTAAAATGCGTTATTGTTGGTTAAAAAATTCGTCGATGATACCGGTACGTTGGAGATACAATCCTAACGCAAAACCCAAACCTGTTAGGAGTAGAATCAGCAATGTTTTGAAAAAACCGATCGTTACAAACAACACAGCCAGAACAAGGCCGATTGCTCCAAAAATCAATGGGATTTTGTATTGTTGTAGTTCGTTCATCATAGCCCTCCTATTCTACTCGCGGGTTTTCCGGAGTCTCATTTTGTTCAAAATTCGCGTAGTTGACTTCGACTTTGACTTTCTCACTTGAACCAAGCACTCGTTGGACATCTTGTTGGATTTCCGCCATTAAGTTTTCGGTTTTGCCGACTAAGGCAGACGTCCGTTTCAAGCGTCCTTTGATTTTAATCAAAATTCGATTTTTGGTCGCCTTGACATGAACTTTTGGTCCTTCAACAAATTCTTTTTCATTTACTTTCGTACGTACAAGTCCTTCGATTGCTTTCTTATCGATCGTCAATGCGCCCTTATCCTCTTTCAAAACAAAGGTCGTTTTGGTTTTTGGATAAAAAAGCACGACTAAGATCACAATCAAGAATAAGGCGATCAAGACAACAGCTACCCAAAACATATATTGACGCATAAACAAGTTGTCAAAGAAATACGTGACGACATTGCCTCTGCTGTCCAAACCAAATGGCAGCTGCATATAAGGATTACTCATTAATACGATTGGTAATAAGACAGTGATAAAGATCAACGAAACGATGATTGATACGATTTTCCACCCTTTACTCATAGGACACCTCCTCCTTTTTCTCCAATTTTCGATAAGCTTACAAGTTGATGGCTTCTCCGCCGGTAACACCATAAATCTGTGCTGTCACATAGCTAGCTTTATTCGAAGCTAAAAAGACATAGACAGGTGCCAGCTCAGCTGGTTGTCCTGCCCGCTCAAGTAACGCTTGCTGACCAAATTCAGGCAGCTGGTCTTGCGGTTGGCCATGATCTAACTGTAATGGTGTCCAGATCGGTCCTGGGGCTACCCCATTGACGCGAATTCCTTTTTCAGCAAATTGTTTCGCCAAGCTGACTGTAAAACTGGCGATCGCCGATTTGGTTGCCGCATAATCCATTAAATGGGCACTTGGACTAAAGGCTTGGACAGAAGTCGTTGTCACGATCGCTCCTCCAGCCGGTAAGTGCGGCTCAGCAGCTTTGACTAATGCAAACATGGAGATAATGTTTACCATAAAGGTATCTTTCACTTGTTCAATCGGTAATTCTGCAATCGATGGCCGCGTGATTTGCTGTGCTGCGTTCAATACTAATGTATCTAACCCACCTAATGCTGCCACCGCTTTGTCAACGATCTCTTGTGGTGCCGCTTCGTCTCGCAGGTCATAGGGGAGCAAGATCACTTTGCGCCCAGCTTCTTTGATGTACCCTGCAACTTCTTCGGCATCTTCTTCTTCTCCTGGGAAAAAGTGTAGGGCAATGTCTGCTCCTTCACGGGCGAAGGCAATCGCTGCTGCTCGTCCGATCCCAGAATCCCCACCGGTGATCAGTACTCGCCGGTTTTCTAACTGCTGACTTCCCTCATAAGATTCTTCACCACAATCAGGTTTTGGTCGCATTTCTTCTTGTAAAGCAGGCGTATCTTGTTCCTGTTTGCTGTATTTACCCGTGTGATAAAGTTCCCGTGGATCAGTCAAAATAGGTTCACTCATTCTTACGTCCTCCTTTTCTCTATAATAAAATTCTAAACCATTCATTTTTTTTTGGGAAATATAACGCTTTGTTAACAAAAATAAATCTACGTTTATTAGAAAATGAAAAAAGAAAGTGCCCTCATTTTTGACCAGAAATCAAATAATTTCCCTTTTTTATAGAAGGGGGTAAACTAATAAGTAGTAACTGGTAGTACCTGTAAAAGGGAACCCCTAAGAAAATGACCTTGGATCAAGAAAAAGGAGGAAACAAAGAATGCCTTGGAATGTCCGTGATTATCCTGCGTCAATGAAGAATCTAGACCCCTTAGTTCGTAAAAAAGCGATCGATATCGCCAATGCCCTGCTAGCCGATGGCTATTCGGATGATCGGGCAATCCCGATCGCCACGAGTCAAGCAGAAAAATGGTATGACAATGCAGATGAAGAGGAGAAGAAAGCTTTTCAGAAAGAGAAAAATCCGCAAAAAGACGATGCCCATCAAACCAATAAGAATGCGGAAAAATTAATGGATGCGGATGTAGAAGTTGTGTATGAAGACGACCAATGGCAAGTCCGTTCCAAAGGAGCGAAACGTGCCAGTGACCATTTCGACAAGAAAGCAGATGCCATCGCCCGTGCCAAAGAAATCGCCGAAAACAAAGAATCCGTGGTGAACGTTTATAAGAAAGACGGCGACCATCAAAAGGATATTGATTTGAGAGAATAAAATTGGCTGCAAAAAAGCGGAAGGAGGTCTTACCTTTGTCGTTTGAGCTGCGCGAAACGTTGCCTACTCTTTCGCTTTTTTGTTTCCTTTCACAGCTAGGTTTGATTAAAACTAAAGCAACCGTTTCTTTGACGTTTCTTTTAAAAAGCAGCGGTTCGTTGTCAGAAACCTAAAAAACGAAGACCTTTTGAATGAACCATCACTTTTAAAATTTCTCGACATCCTAAAAAATAAGCCTGTGAAATGCTGATCTAGCAACAGTTGTGAACCATCCGTTACCTCTGTAAACTAGCTTGTGCTTTCTTTAACTAAATAAACCTTGTATACTTGAATTATTAAAAGTACAAGGAGTGGTGTTTGTGAAAAAATTATTTTTTGTGCCGTTTATTTTTCTTTGTTTCCTCTTTGCTCTCCCAGCTGCCGCCCAGACAGTGGAAGAACCTGAACTCGTTTATGACTTAGCATCAGATAGTCCCTATGAGCAGCTGATCACGGTAGATGAAGAAGGCAACGAGGTGATTTTGACCATTGAAAAATTGCCGTCATTCCGAGCAAATCTGGCAGCGGGAACGTATCGTGTGTCAAAAACATCCGCAGGTAATTGGACCGCTAGTTATAATGTAACGGTCAATAGCCGCAATCAATTTACAGGCACTTCGAATTTAAGTTTAGTTGCTCACAGAGGAAGTATCACTTCTAGTTCATTAACTCACACGTCCACCAAAGCCACCTGTACGTTTAAGCAAAAAGCAGGTATAATCACTACCAATGGGAGTGTCGTAACCACGATCTCAAATGGGAAGCTAGTTGTTAAATAGCAGATAGGAGCATACATTGGCTTTAGCAGAACAATTAAAAAGCTGTCGCGAGTCTTCAGGATTGTCGCAAACAGCAGTCGCAGAAAAATTACAGATTTCACGCCAGTCGATTTCAAAATGGGAAAATGGGCGCGGCTATCCAGATATTGAGAATTTGATTTTGTTGAGCGATCTCTACCAAGTCTCGATCGATGAGCTTTTACGTGAGAACGAAGCCTTAAAAGAGCGGATCGAAACCAACAATCAAGAAATCAACGACAAGAAAGAAAAATTGTCGTTACTCCAAAGAACGATGGCAGCAGATAAAGATGAAAGTCTGCTCTTGCTACTGTTAGCTGGAATCGGCTCCTTTCTTTTTCCTTTAGGACTGATCTTAGATGGCTTTGTTTTATGGCGTAACAAAAAAGCCAATAATTTTTATGTATTGATCTATATCGTCTGTGCCTTCTCGATTTTCTTGAATTTGTACGATGGCTATGTCCATCTCAGCAACATCATGAATTGGGGAACCACTACGATTGAAAAAGTGGAATAACTTTAAACTCTGAACAAAACCATCCCTATGTGATTCGTCTCATAGGGATGGTTTATTATATAGTTTTCTGTCAAATTCAATACAGAATTCAAGCAATCGAATGAATGTTTTTATGGTTCAACTGAAAACCAAGAAATTTTTTATCTTCTTAATAAAAAAGAAAAAAACCTTGATATCAAGCCTTTCTGAAGCTTTTGCAATTTTCCCTTGCTCGATGGTACTATTGAATAGTGGAAGATCATCAGTTGGCACATTGATTAATCTGGTGGGAGAGTATCAAGATTGCTCAGTAAGTATAAATAGGTTCAAAATTTTAACAAAGACTGGCAAATCTATACAGAGGATTTAAAAATTCGCAATATTGAACCCATAGCGTTTTTAATGTTGATGAAGAATTGACCAAGAAAAATATCCAGGTATACCTGGTGGGGAAAAACAAAAAATTGATCTATTGAGAGCTTTTGTAAGGGATAGGAAAGTAATTATTTTAGATGAGCCTACATCTGGTTTGGATCAGAAAGCTATCAAAAAATTATTAGAATACCTTTCCGAAACTAAACATGACAAAATACACTTTTTAATTACACATGAGTATAATTTTGATCATTTAGCAAATAAGGTGATCCAATTATAAATTCAGTAGAGGTGATAACATGCTTTTTATGTTACTTATAGGGATACTACTTATAAGCGTAGGCATCCAATTTAGACGGGGAAAATGGTACCGTTTAATTGCTGGAAATACTTTTAACGACAAACCTATAAAAATTCAGAAAAATGCTGCAAAAGGTGCATCGAATATTGCATTTATTGTGGGAGCCCTTCAGATTTTCTTTTTTATTTTTATTAAAATGAAACTTAACACTAGATTATTAATAATTGTCGTTGTGATACCTCTTGTTTTATACGCCTTTTATATGATTTTTCATTTTCTCAAAGACTTTATCAAAAATGGCTGATAGGTACACTAAGCACCTTTACTCGATATATAGCTTTTTTGGTTATCCTTGAATGCTATGGTTTAGAAGTCATGTAGCTAGAAAACTTTTTCCTGTTTTATCTTTTGGGTGTCGCTAACCATAATATATCGATAAAAATTTTAGTTGATTTGTGTCCCAGCCGTTGTGATACCTTCTTAAACAAATAACATTTTCGAAAATAAAGAAGCCCTTTTTCTTAGACCGTAACTTTCATGATTTACGTTTTAGAAAAGAGCTTCTTTATTTTTGTCCAAATTAGATTGTCGATGTTCTAGAAGTATTTTAAAATTTTCTAACGAATAAGCATTTAACAAATTATAGCCTTTTGGTGTTAAACACCAAAAGGCTATAATCCTGGCTTTTATTAGTTAACCTTGGCAATCTTCCCTTGCTCGATATACACCATCAAAATACTGATATCAGCTGGGTTTACTCCGCTGATACGGCTCGCTTGGGCGATGGTTTCGGGTTGGATTTTTTGCAGTTTTTGTTTGGCTTCTGTTGCCAAGCCATTGATAGCGGCATAGTCGATGTTTTCAGGAATGCGTTTGGCTTCCATCCGTTTGAGTTTCTCCACTTTTTCGAGAGCTTTTTTGATATAGCCTTCGTATTTGATTTGGATCTCGACTTGTTCGATCTCTTTTGGCTTCAATGCTTCATTGGCTTCGATAAATTGTAGCATTTCGGCATACGTCACTTCAGGCCGACGCAAGAATTCATTTGCTAAAACGCCATCTTTCAAGGTAGCCGTCCCTTTAGCAGTCAAATACGCTTGTACTTCTGGCGTTGGTTTGATGCGGATCTTAGATAAACGTTTAATTTCTGCTTCAACAGCTTCTTTTTTCGCTACATACGCTTCGTATTGTGCTTCTGGGACGAGCCCGATTTGATGTCCCACTTCGGTCAAACGCAGATCCGCATTATCATGACGCAGCAATAAGCGGTATTCGGCACGAGAGGTCAATAAGCGGTAAGGTTCATTGGTTCCTTTGGTCACCAAATCATCGATCATCACACCGATATAACCGTCGCTGCGTTTCATAATGAAGGGCTCTTTGCTTTGAATTTTCAAAGCGGCATTGATGCCTGCGATCAAGCCTTGACCGGCCGCTTCTTCATAGCCACTGGTTCCGTTGGTTTGTCCTGCCGTAAAGAGGTTTTCGATGACTTTGGTTTCTAATGTTGGACGCAATTGATGAGGCACCACGACATCATATTCAATGGCGTAGCCCGTCCGCATCATTTCCGCTTTTTCTAAACCTGCGATGGAATGCAGCATTTGGACTTGGACATCTTCTGGCATAGAAGTAGAAAGCCCTTGAACATACACTTCTTCGGTGTTCAACCCTTCTGGTTCCAAGAACAATTGGTGACGAGATTTGTCTGCAAAACGCACGATTTTGTCTTCGATAGATGGGCAATAACGAGCACCTACTCCTTCGACGATCCCTGTAAACATCGGCGCCCGGTGTAAATTCTGGTTGATGATTTGGTGCGTCCCTTCGTTCGTATAGGTCAACCAGCAAGGTTCTTGGTTTTGATTGTAGGCTTCATCGGGTGTGCTGTAACTAAAGTGATTCGGTTGTTCATCGCCAGGCTGGATCTCCGTTACCTCATAGTTGATGGTGCTGGATTTCACCCGCGGTGGTGTACCGGTTTTAAAACGAGCGATCTCTAGGCCAAGCTCTTTCAAATGATCGGCTAGTCCAATCGATGGCTGGGAGTTGTTTGGTCCAGAAGAATACTTCAACTCTCCAATGATGATCTCTCCTCGCAACGCTGTTCCCGCAGTGATCACTACAGCTTGGGCTTGGTAACGAGCGCCTGTAGAGGTCACGACGCCACGGCATTCGCCTTCTTCAACGATCAGCTTTTCAACGATTCCTTGGCGCAGTGTCAGATTGGCTTCTTTTTCGATCGTTCGTTTCATTTCAGCCGCATAAGCATGTTTATCGGCTTGCGCCCGCAAGGCCCGCACAGCGGGACCTTTTCCTGTATTGAGCATCCGCATTTGGATGTAGGTTTTGTCGATATTTTTGCCCATTTCTCCGCCTAAAGCATCGATTTCGCGCACCACGACGCCTTTTGCTGGTCCGCCGACGGAGGGATTACAAGGCATGAATGCGACCATGTCTAAGTTGATGGTCAGCAAGAGGGTTTTTGCTCCCATTCGGCTGGCTGCCAAGGCAGCTTCTGATCCGGCATGGCCGGCACCAACAACGATCACGTCATAACTTTCTGCTTGATATTCTTGCATGGTGTTCTCCTTTTTGCGCCAGTGGCGCATTCTTTATTTTCCTAAACAAAACTGACTGAACAATTGGGTGATCAACTCATCTTGGACACTGTCGCCGACAACTTCTCCTAGATAGTCCCAGCAGCGTGTCATATCGATTTGAACCAAGTCGACAGGCATTCCTGCTTCGATCCCTTGGATGACCTCAGACAACGACTGAACGGCATTTTCTAATAAGGCAATGTGGCGAGTATTAGAAAGATAGGAAGCATCCTTATCGGTGGTCTTGCCCCCAAAGAATAGATCGGCAATGGCTTGTTCCAGTTGGTCTAAGCCTTCGTTGGTCAACACAGAGACAGAAAAAATCGGTTCATCTGCTGCGTACTGCGCTAGCTCAGCGGGTGCTAATTTTGGCTCAAGGTCGGTCTTATTCAATAAGATGATCCGACGGCTGCCAGCAGTCAGCTCCAGCAATTGTTTGTCTTCCTGGGTCAATCCTTCGCTTTGGTTGAGAACCAGCAAAATCAACTCCGCTTCTGCCAATGCTTTGCGGCTGCGTTCGACCCCGATTTTCTCAACGACATCTTCTGTTTCGCGGATACCAGCCGTATCGATCAGTTTCAACGGTACCCCGCGAACATTGACATACTCTTCAATGACATCTCGAGTCGTACCAGCAATGTCTGTCACGATGGCTTTTTCTTCCCTTAATAAATGGTTCAATAAGCTGGATTTACCGACATTCGGCCGACCGATGATCGCGGTACTCAAACCTTCTCGCAAAATTTTTCCTTGTTGGGCAGTCGCTAATAAGGCTTGGATCTGCCCTTTGACCATCGTGGCTTTTTCTAGCAATAAGCGGGTCGTCAATTCTTCCACATCATCGTATTCAGGGTAATCGATATTCACTTCAACTTGCGCCAGCGTCTCTAAGATCTCTTGGCGTAAGATCCGAATCAAGTGGGAAAGATTGCCATCCAGCTGATTGACTGCGAGATTCATCGCCTTATCGGTCTTGGCACGAATCAGGTCCATCACCGCCTCGGCTTGAGAAAGGTCAACCCGTCCGTTTAAAAAGGCCCGCTTCGTGAATTCTCCCGGCTCAGCCAACCGTGCGCCTTGTCGTAAAACCAGCTGCAAGAGTTGATTGACGACAACAATCCCGCCGTGGCAGTTGATCTCGACGACATCTTCTCGGGTAAAGGTCCGCGGCTTTTTCATCACTGATAGCATCACTTCATCCATCAAACGGTTTTCTTCTGGGTCCACGATATGACCATAATGGATCGTATGACTAGGGACTTGGGCGAGGGTTTTAGTGCCTGCTTGAAAAATCCGATCCGCAATTACGATCGCTTCTTCCCCGCTTAATCGCACAATACTGATGGCCCCTTCGCCTGGCGGGGTGGAAATCGCGGCAATCGTATCAAATTCTTGCGTTATATTCGCCATGTTGCTTGCTCCTCCTATTTTTTCACATAAAAAAAGTGCCCACTCCACCCGTCAAATTGATCGAAAATCAATAAAAACGAGTAGACTTAGCACTTTGACTGCTTGTCAATTAAATTCTGGAAATAGATTAGCACATTTTTGCGTGAGTCGCAAGCTTCCTTCAAAAACTTTTAAATTTTGCATCTGTCCGCAAAAACCTTTAAAATAAAAGCAAAGAATAAGAAAAGAGGGATCTATTATGGAAACCATCAAATCATCAAACAGCGCTGCTCGCATTAAAGAAATCATTTTATCGACAGGAAACGTGAATCGGCCTTACGTCGTGCGGGATATCGTCTTTGCGGCAGACAAAATCGAAGTAGATCTATTTGATACATCTGTGAATTTGAACGACCTGTTGGCAGATGTGACCTATCGCTTAAAAGAAACCGCCCACAGCTACGGAGCGAATGCAGTGATCAACTGTCATTTCGAACATGACCGCATCGTCGAAGGCGACAAAACCTTCCTTGAGATCTTTGCCTATGGTACAGTGGTTCAATTTACTCAATCAACCATCGGCGGCTAATTGCCTCTATCATCAAAGAAAAATACAAAAAAGAGTCCGCGGCATACGGACTCTTTTTTGATACCAAAGGCTGACCTACGTAACGTATGTTGACTTTGATAAGAATGATTTCTAGTCAAGGATACTTGGTTTTAAATTTGTTGTCAATCGCTTTTTCCCATCAAAAAAGGGAAAGGCTTGTCAGACCGCCTTTCCCTTTTTCATTAAATTCGTTTGTCCGCAGGTTCCACTACTAAGTAGCGATACGGTTCATCCCCTTCAGAATGAGTTTGAACATACGCATCTTTACTCAAAACTGAATGGATCTGCTTTCTTTCAAACGCCGGCATCGGTTCTAAAAAGACTGGGCGGCCTGTTCGTTTGACTTTTTCAGCAGTACGGCTAGCCAAACGTTCTAAGATCGCTTGACGTTTTTCACGGTAATCTCCGACATTCACTACAATCGACAATTTGTTTTTCGCGATGCGGTGAATATACACTTGCGCCAAATATTGCAGTGCATTCAAGGTTTTGCCGTGCTTCCCAATCAAAATGCCTTGTTTTTGCGTTTCTAAATGAAAGACGATCACGCCGTCTTGACGAGCGGTTTTTACTAAGGCGGGTGCATTCAATGCTTTTGAAATATTTGTCAGATAGAGTCCCAGCTGAGCCAGCGCTTCCTCATCTGAAAGATCCGTCAGCAAAACAGGTTCGCTCGCTGCTGCTTCCATCACACTGCTTGCATCCTCTGTCGTCACAGGATCTGGTTCTACCAGCGGTTTTGCTGGTACTTCTTCAACGGGTGCCGGTTCTTCAACGATTCGTTTTTCAATGGAGACCCGTGCTTGTTTTTTTCCTAGACCCAAGAAGCCTTTTTTTCCTTCATCCAGGACTTCGATTACTGCTTGATCTTTGGTGATACCAAGGACTTGCAATCCCTCTTGAATTGCTTCATCTACTGTCAGATTTTCATAAATCGGCATTGCAGTGCAACCTCCTCTTATTTTTTCCGTTTCTTTTTAGGACTCATTGCTTTTTTCAGCGCACGTTCACGCTCGCGTTCTTTGCGGGCAGCTTCTTCTCTTTCTTGGCGAATCTTGAATGGGTTATTTAAGATCATTGTTTGCACAACTTGGAATGCATTGGAAACGACCCAGTACAAGGAAAGACCGCTGGCAATGTTGATCCCCATCAGTAAGATCATCATCGGCATAGCGAAATTCATGATTTTCAGACTCGCATTTGATTCCACTTGGCTCATACTTGATAAGTAGGTACTTGCAAAAGTAAAGAGCGCCGCTAAAATCGGCAAGATGAAGTATGGGTCACGATCACCCAGCTGCAGCCATAAGAATTTTCCTTCTTGCAGAGCAGGAACCCGTGAGATCGATTGCCACAAGGCCATCAAAATCGGCATTTGTACCAATAATGGCAGACAGCCGGCATAAGGATTGACATTGTTTTCCGCATACAAACGTTGTGTTTCTTCTTTTAACTTGCTTTGTGTTTCTGTATCTTTTGACGCATATTGCTGTTGCAGCGCTTTTAACTTCGGTTGTAATTCTTGCGTTTTGCGCATGCTTTTGGTTTGGAAGTGCATCAACGGCATCAAAATGACCCGAATGATCAATGTAAAGAGGATGATCCCGATCCCGGCATTGCCGAAGGAGAGGGCTTTGATCGCCTCTGCAAAATAATAAACGATGTAACGGTCCCATAGACCAGTACTTTGTGCATTTACTTCACCTGTTGCACCGCAGGCAGATAAGACAACTACTAATGAGAGAACTCCCAAAAATAGTAAGACGCGTTTCCCTTTTTTCACGTAACTAATTCCTTTCCATTAATGAATAATTTTGGCAAGTTTTAAGACATGCTCTAAATTCGAGTAGATTTCCTTTGAGGAACAAGTGGCGATACTTGGACGGGCGATCACGATGAAATCGACCGCTGGTTCGATTCGCGGCTTCATTTCCGTTAAACTTGCACGGATCTTGCGCTTGATCTCATTTCGCTTCACTGCATTACCGACTTTTTTCCCTACAGATAAACCAACTCGAAAATGTGATTGCTCTTTAGGTAAGACATACACCACGAACTTCCGATTTGCAAAAGAATTTCCTGCCTGAAAAACTTTTTGAAAATCTTGCTCTGTTTTTACTCGATAGGATTTTCTCATCTTCGGTTCCTTCACTTCTTTCAATTAAGCTTCGCGAAACGGATTGAATCCGTAACCACTCACCTGTCAATAATACCATATTTGCCAAAAGTCAGACACTATATTCCGCAAAAATGGCATAAAAAAAAACCACTGGCATTCAGTGGCTTACGCAGAAATAACCTTTCTGCCTTTACGACGACGGCTAGCTAAAACACGACGTCCATTTTTTGTACTCATACGTTTACGGAATCCGTGAACTTTTTGACGTTTACGTTTATTTGGTTGATACGTTCTTTTCATTTATTTCCACCTCCATCAGGATAATGCTTATGCGCACAGACATACTTTGATAGTATAACGAGTCAAGTACTAGTTTGTCAATAAGAAGTTTGCTCAAAATCAGGCATTCTTTATCCACAATCCCTTTGATTTGTGTGGGTTTGCTGTTTATAGCCAATTTTTGTGGATAACTTTTTCCCCAGAGTTATTTTGGCTTTTTCCACAAACAAACAGCCTGTAGAAAAGTTTTCCACAATCACTTTTTTAGCTGTTGATAACTACCCCGAAACCTAGTGTTACCAAGGTGTGATCTTCACATCGATCTGTGGATAAAGGAGATTGTTTTACAGTTATGCACATTCTTTTTCTACCTGTGGATAGTCGGATTTCGAACATGTGCATTTCCATTTTTCTTTTATCCCGTTTTGTGGAAAAGTATTTTTTTCTAACCTTTTTTATCGTAATCTGTGGAAAACTTTTTCAATCCGTGCTATTTTAGTTATATCTATTCTTAGTTATAGGAGGACAATTTATGCCATCTGCTGATTCTATTTGGCAAGATCTTCAACGTTCCTTTAAAGAAGAGCTGAATCCGGCCAGTTATAGTGCTTGGATCGAGACTGCCAATGTCTTGTCGTTTGAAAAAAATCAGCTGCTGATCGAAGTACCCAGCGATCTTCATAAATCTTATTGGGAAAAAAATCTAGCTGCCAAAATTGTTGAAATGGGATTTATGAAAACTGGTGAAGAATTGATTCCTAGTTTTGTGACTGTCGAAGAAGCAGAAGCTTTAAAAACAGCCCCTTCTACTATTCAAACAGCTGCAGAAGAAAACGAGCGGCCGCCAAAATCGATCTTAAATGAAAAATACACATTTGATACCTTTGTCATCGGGAAAGGCAATCAGATGGCCCACGCTGCTGCTTTAGTTGTTGCAGAAGATCCTGGGTCTATTTATAATCCGCTGTTCTTCTATGGTGGCGTTGGTTTAGGGAAAACCCACTTGATGCACGCGATCGGTCATCAAATGTTGCTGAAACGTCCCAATGCCAAAATCAAGTATGTTAGTAGTGAAAATTTCACCAATGATTTCATTACTTCTATTCAAAAGAACAAAATGGAAGATTTTCGAAACGAATACCGCAATGTTGATCTTTTGCTGGTGGATGATATTCAATTCTTAGTCAATAAAGAAGGAACCCAAGAAGAATTCTTTAATACCTTCGAAGAACTGTATCGCAATAATAAACAGATCGTCCTGACAAGTGATCGTTTGCCAAATGAGATCCCGACTTTGCCGGAACGTTTAGTTTCCCGTTTTGCTTGGGGCTTATCCGTTGATATCACCCCGCCGGATCTAGAGACGCGGACTGCGATTTTGCGGAAAAAAGCCGAAGCCGAACGCTTGGAGATCCCCGACGATACCTTAAGTTATATCGCTGGGCAGATCGATTCGAATATCCGAGAACTTGAAGGAGCACTCGTGCGGGTGCAAGCTTTTGCTACGATGCAAAACTCAGACATTACAACGAGCTTGGCAGCTGAAGCCATCAAAGCCTTAAAATCAAGCCATGGCTCGACCCAAGTTTCGATTTTGCAAATCCAAGAAGAAGTCGCAAAATACTATCACATTCATGTCAATGATCTAAAAGGGAAAAAACGGGTCAAAGGCATCGTGGTCCCACGGCAGATCGCGATGTATCTCTCTCGAGAACTGACCGATAGTTCTTTACCAAAAATCGGCGGCGAATTTGGCGGCAAAGACCATACAACGGTCATTCATGCCCATGAAAAAATTCAGCATTTAGTCGAAACAGATCCCACGATCAAAAATGAGATCGCTGAAATCAAACAAATCCTCTTCAGCTGATCTGTGGATAAGAAAAGAAGAACCAAAAAAGTTGTCCACAAGTTATTCACAGGCATTTTCGTTAGTCTAATCACTCTTTTCTCGAGTTATCCACATTACTAACAAGCCTATTACTACTATTACTTTTATTTAATAACTATAAATTAAAGGAGTATCGCTATGAAGCTAACTTTAAACCGAACAGAGTTCATGCAAGAATTACAAACTGTCCAACGGGCGATTTCAACCAAAACCACCATCCCGATCTTAACTGGAGTAAAATTATCTCTTTCCGAAAAAGGATTGACCATGACTGGGAGCAACGCCGATATTTCCATTGAAACTTTTTTAAGTGTGGAAAACGAAAAAGCGCAAATGCAAATCGAAAAAACAGGAGCGATCGTTTTACAAGCACGTTTCTTCAGCGAAATTGTTCGTCGTTTGCCTGAAAGTACCTTAACGTTAGAAGTTTTAGACAATAATCAAGTAGCGATCACTTCTGGAAAAGCCAACTTTACCGTCAACGGCTTGGATGCCGATAGTTATCCACATTTACCAGTTGTCGAAAGTCAAGATTCGATCGAAATTCCAGCGCACGTATTGAACAAGGTCGTTGGTGAAACAGTCTTTGCGGTTTCGCAACACGAAAGCCGTCCGATCTTGACTGGGGTACACTTTGTCTTAGAAAATCAAAAATTATTAGCTGTTGCGACGGACTCACACCGTTTGAGCCAACGGGTGATTCCATTGGAAAGCGGAGAAACAGCCTTCAACATCGTAATTCCTGGCAAAAGCTTAACGGAACTTTCTCGTTCCTTAACAGATGAAGAAGAAGCGATCCAAATCAGCATTATGGATAACCAAGTGTTGTTCCAAACGAAAACCATGAAATTCTATTCTCGTTTATTGGAAGGAACTTACCCAGATACCAACCGTCTGATTCCTTCAAGCTTCAATACTGAGATTGAATTTTCTGTCCCAGAATTGTTACAAGCCATCGAACGGGCGTCATTGCTTTCTCATGAAGGCCGTAACAACATCGTTCGTTTGGCGATCTCCGAAGAAGCCGTTGTCTTATATGGAAACTCACCAGAAATCGGGAAAGTCGAAGAAGATCTTTCTTTTGAAAAAGTGACCGGCGACCCATTAGAGATCTCTTTCAACCCTGACTATATGAAAGCAGCACTCCGAGCCTTTGGTGACACCAGCATCGTGATCCGCTTTATCTCAGCGATCCGTCCCTTTACATTGGAACCGACAGAGAGCAAAGGCAGCTTTATCCAGCTGATCACACCGGTGCGAACCAACTAGTTTTTCATGTCTTTTGAAAAAAGTTGAAACAACCATCTGAAAATGAATAAATGAGTTAAAAGGGCTTAAAATCGTTTTTAAGCCCTTTTTTCTATTTTGGCTTCTTTTTTGTCTAAAAGCAGTAAGTCTTCTGAGAATGAAAAATATGCCGATGAATTTGTTTTCTTGGCAAAAAAAGAGTATAATAGAGCTAAACGCTCTTTGATAGAATTGAGGGGAATTATGAAAATGCAAATACCGTTAGAAACGGAATACATGACACTTGGACAAATGCTCAAAGAAGTCAGTGTGATCAGCAGCGGCGGCCAAGCGAAATGGTACCTTGCAGAGCACAACGTTTTTGTCGACGGCGAGCCAGAAAATCGACGAGGGCGCAAATTGTATGCGGGAATGCGTGTTGAGCTACCTGATGAAGGTACTTTTTTTATGGTGAAGAAGGAAGACGCCGATGCGCCTGAATGAGTTGCATTTAAGCAATTATCGGAACTATGATTCGCTGACACTGACTTTTGAGAAAGGTCTGGTCATTTTTTTAGGCGAAAACGCGCAAGGAAAAACCAATATTTTAGAAAGCATCTATGTATTGGCGATGACCAAAAGCCACCGCACCTCCAGCGAGCAAGAGCTTATCCGCTGGGACACAGAAGGGGCGCGGATCTCTGGCAGTGTCAGTCGGGGACGCTCAACGATCCCGTTAGAACTGTTTTTGTCAAAAAAAGGACGAAAAACGAAAGTAAACCACATTGAGCAAAAAAAGCTCAGTAGTTACATAGGGCAGTTGAATGTCATTTTATTTGCTCCAGAAGACCTCTCCCTTGTAAAAGGAAGTCCCCAAGTCCGCCGCAAATTTCTCGATATGGAAATAGGGCAGATCGATCCAATCTATCTTTATGATCTCGTTCAATACCAATCCGTTTTGAAACAGCGCAATCAATACTTAAAACAGCTGAATGAAAAAAAACAGACCGATGAGATCTATTTAGATGTTTTGACGGAACAGCTGGTGGCTTTCGGCAGTAAAATCATTTTAGCCAGACAACGATTTGTTCAGCGCTTGGCGTATTGGGCAAATCAGCTGCACCAAAAGATCAGCCAAGGAAAAGAAACCTTGCAGATCGACTACTTATCGAATGTGCCTGGTGAGGCGAGTACGCTGGAAGAGATCCAACAGCAATTTGTCAAAGCCTTGGCACTAGTCAAAGACCGTGAACGATTTCGGCAAGTCACGTTGGCAGGTCCCCATCGAGACGATCTGGATTTTTTGATCAATGAGAAAAATGTTCAGACCTTTGGTTCGCAAGGACAGCAGCGAACGACAGCCTTAAGTGTTAAATTGGCAGAAATCGATTTGATGAAAGAAGAAACGGGGGAATATCCCGTCCTTTTATTAGATGACGTCATGAGTGAGCTGGATGATTCCCGACAACTGCATTTATTGGAGACCATTGAAGGAAAAGTTCAGACCTTTCTGACAACGACGACATTAGAACATGTGAAAGACAAAATGTCTGTGGAAGCAGAGATTTTTTATGTAGAGCAAGGACATATTAAAGGAGAATAGACTGAATGACAGAAGAAGAAAAAAGCTTAGTTGAACGTGCAAAAGCCTATGATGCCAGTCAGATCCAAGTGTTGGAAGGACTAGAAGCCGTCCGCAAACGACCTGGGATGTACATTGGTTCTACCAGTTCAGAAGGTTTGCACCACTTAGTATGGGAAATCGTCGATAACTCGATCGATGAAGCACTAGCAGGCTTTGCCTCAAGTATTCAAGTGATCATTGAACCAGATAATAGTATTACGGTCGTCGATGACGGTCGGGGGATCCCCGTTGATATCCAAGCCAAAACAGGCCGTCCAGCGGTAGAAACCGTCTTTACGATCCTGCATGCCGGCGGGAAATTCGGCGGTGGCGGCTACAAAGTATCTGGTGGACTGCACGGGGTAGGGTCCTCCGTCGTTAATGCGTTATCCACGACTTTAGACGTAAAAGTCTATAAAGAAGGCAAAGTGTATTATCAAGAATACCATCGTGGGGCAGTCGTTGATGATTTGAAAGTGATCGATGAAACCGACCGCCACGGAACGACCGTCCACTTTGTTCCAGATCCAGAGATCTTTACGGAAACAACCGTATTCAATTTTGATAAATTAGCGACACGGGTTCGGGAATTAGCCTTCTTGAACCGTGGCTTAAAAATCTCGATCGAAGACAAACGGGAAGAAAAACCCGTCTTGAAAGAATATCATTACGACGGCGGGATCAAGAGCTATGTGGAGCATTTGAATGCAAGTAAGACAGTGATTTTCCCAGATCCGATCTACTTAGAAGGAGAACAACAAGGAATCACGGTTGAAGTTTCCATGCAATATACCGATAGCTACCACAGCAATCTGTTGAGTTTTGCCAACAATATCCATACCTATGAAGGCGGAACCCATGAATTCGGGTTTAAGACTGCCTTGACACGGGTGATCAACGATTACGCCCGCAAGTCAAAATTGATGAAAGAAAACGACGAAAACCTGACCGGAGAAGATGTTCGGGAAGGATTGACGGCAGTTATCTCTATCAAGCATCCAGATCCTCAGTTTGAGGGACAAACGAAAACCAAATTAGGAAATTCCGAAGTGCGGACAGTCACTGATCGTCTTTTTTCCGAACATTTCACGAAATTCTTGATGGAAAACCCGAATGTGGGTCGTCAAGTCGTGGAAAAAGGACTTTTGGCATCAAAAGCCCGTCAAGCAGCCAAACGTGCGCGGGAAATGACTCGCCGAAAAGGTGCGTTAGAAATCAGTAACTTACCTGGGAAATTAGCCGACTGTTCCAGTAATGATCCAGAAAAATGCGAATTGTTTATCGTCGAAGGAGATTCTGCCGGCGGTTCAGCAAAACAAGGCCGCAGTCGCGAATTCCAAGCGATCTTACCGATCCGTGGGAAGATCTTGAATGTCGAAAAAGCCAGCATGGACAAAATCTTAGCAAACGAAGAGATCCGTTCATTGTTTACGGCAATGGGAACTGGGTTTGGTGCTGATTTTGATGTAGCAAAAGCCCGTTACCACAAGCTAGTTATCATGACCGATGCCGATGTCGATGGTGCCCATATCCGGACCCTGCTTTTGACGCTGTTCTATCGTTATATGCGTCCAATCGTTGAAGCTGGTTATGTCTATATCGCACAACCGCCATTGTACGGTGTCAAACAAGGGAAAAATATCCACTATATCCAACCCGGCAAGAATGCCGAACAAGATTTGAAAAATACGATTGAATCACTGCCTGCGACACCAAAACCATCTGTTCAACGCTACAAAGGTCTAGGGGAAATGGATGACCACCAGTTATGGGAAACCACGATGGACCCTGAAAACCGGATGATGCTGCGGGTCAGCGTAGATGATGCCATAGAAGCCGATCAAATTTTTGAAATGCTGATGGGGGATCGCGTCGAACCAAGACGGGCCTTTATCGAAGAAAACGCGCACTACGTGAAAAATCTTGACATCTAGCCAATCGTAGAGGAGGAAACAGCTTGAGTGAAGAAGCAAAACAAAATATTCATGACGTCAATCTGACCAGTGAAATGCGCGAGTCCTTTATCGATTATGCAATGAGTGTAATTGTTGCTAGGGCTTTACCAGATGT
The DNA here is from genome assembly GCF_051711245.1 of Enterococcus sp. DIV0240d. NCBI lineage: Bacteria > Bacillati > Bacillota > Bacilli > Lactobacillales > Enterococcaceae > Enterococcus > Enterococcus sp. DIV0240d. Next base: position 272,869 of record NZ_JBIOMG010000001.1, read on the forward strand.
GCGGGATGGCTTAAAGCCGGTTCACCGCCGAATTTTATATGGAATGAATGAATTAGGGGTCACACCAGACAAGCCCCATAAAAAATCAGCCCGGATCGTCGGCGATGTCATGGGGAAATACCATCCCCATGGGGACAGTGCGATCTATGAATCAATGGTGCGGATGGCACAGCCCTTTAGCTATCGCTACATGCTAGTCGATGGCCACGGAAACTTTGGTTCAGTCGATGGTGACGGTGCCGCTGCGATGCGGTATACCGAAGCCCGCATGAGTAAACTGGCGATGGAGATGCTGCGGGACATCAACAAAGATACCGTTGATTTCCAAAGCAACTATGATGATACAGAACGAGAACCAGCGGTATTACCTGCCCGCTTCCCGAACCTTTTGGTCAACGGGACGACTGGGATCGCTGTTGGGATGGCGACCAATATCCCGCCTCATAACTTGAATGAAGTCATTGCAGCCATCGATCTATTGATGGAAAATCCAGAAGTCACAACGAGTGAATTGATGGAAGTCCTACCAGGACCAGACTTCCCAACTGGCGGGATCGTGATGGGAAAATCCGGTATTCGCCGTGCCTATGAAACAGGGAAAGGGTCGATCACTGTTCGCGGAAAAGTCGAAGTGACTGAAATGCCCAACGGCAAAGAACGGATCTTAGTGACTGAATTGCCATATATGGTCAATAAAGCGAAGTTGATCGAACGGATCTCTGAGCTGCACCGTGACAAACGGATCGAAGGAATCACCGATCTGCGGGATGAATCGTCTCGTGAAGGCATGCGGATCGTGATCGACGTTCGTCGCGACGTCAGTGCGTCGGTGATCTTAAATAATCTCTACAAAATGACAGCACTGCAATCTTCTTTTGGCTTTAATATGTTAGCCATTGAAAAAGGCGTGCCGAAGATTTTGAGCTTGAAACGAATTTTAGAAAACTACATCGAGCACCAACAAGAAGTGGTGACTCGTCGGACACAGTTTGATAAAAACAAAGCAGAAGCTCGTGCCCACATCTTGGAAGGATTACGGATCGCATTGGATCATATCGATGAGATCATTGCTTTGATCCGGGCATCAAATTCTGATGATGAAGCAAAAAATAGCATGATGGAGCGCTTCAAATTGTCCGATCGCCAAGCGCAAGCGATTTTAGATATGCGTTTACGTCGCTTAACTGGTTTGGAACGCGACAAGATCGAAAACGAGTACCAAGGCTTGTTAGAATTTATCGCTGATTTGACAGACATTTTAGCAAATCCACAACGGGTCCTAGAAATCATCCAAACGGAGTTGCAAGAATTAGGCCAACGCTTTGGCGATGATCGCCGGACTGAATTATTGGTTGGGGAAGTCTTAAGTCTTGAAGATGAAGATTTGATCGAAGAAGAAGAAATCGTCATTACCTTGACGAACAATGGGTACATCAAACGAGTAGCTAAGTCTGAATTCCGTGCACAACGCCGCGGCGGACGTGGCGTTCAAGGAATGGGGATCCACGATGAAGACTTCGTGAAGACGTTGGTTTCTTGTTCGACTCATGACACATTACTGTTCTTCACCAATAAAGGGAAAGTTTACAAAGCCAAAGGCTATGAAATTCCTGAGTATGGTCGAGCAGCCAAAGGGATCCCTGTGATCAATCTCCTAGGGATCGATTCTAGCGAACGGATCGAAGCGATCATTTCGGCTTCTGGTGGGCCTCAAGAAGGACGCTACTTGTTCTTCACGACGCGTCTAGGTGTGGTCAAACGGACCTCAGTGACGGCCTTTTCAAATATCCGTGCCAATGGTCTGATTGCGATCGGTCTTCGGGAAAATGATGAGTTGGTCAATGTAATTGAAACCCACGGCGAAGATGTCGTGATCATCGGAACCCACGATGGCTACTCTGTGACCTTCAAAGAAGCGCTTGTTCGGGATATGGGCCGAACAGCTGCTGGTGTGCGAGGCATTCGTCTAAGAGACGGAGACTACGTGGTAGGCGCTGCAGTGATCACAGAAGACAGTGAAGTCTTGGTCATCACTGAGAACGGCTACGGCAAGCGTACCAAAGGCTCTGAATACCCAATCAAAGGTCGTGGCGGAAAAGGGATCAAAACAGCCAACATTACGGCGAAAAACGGTCCATTAGCCGGCTTGACGACGGTCAGCGGTGAGGAAGACATCATGGTGATCACCGATAAAGGCGTCTTGATTCGTTTCAATGTAGCGACTGTTTCCCAAACTGGTCGGGCAACCTTAGGGGTTCGTTTGATGAAGATGGAAAACAATGCCAAAGTAGTGACGATGGCAACGGTTGAACCAGAAGTCGAAGAAGAACTAGCGACTGCTGAAGAAACAGCGGTACAAGACGTACCAGATGTGGAAGAAACAACGGAAGACACCACGGATACACAAGAATAAGCAATACGTTTTCTAGGAAGACAGCAACCTGCGAACCTGCAGCTTGCTGTCTTCTATTCTTTTTTCAAAAAATCGGCAGCAGCTGACGTATTTATCAGTGTAAGCGATTGTTTGCGGTGATGGGTAGATGCAGGGACGCAAAAAAACAGCTTGCAGTAAGGACGAAAAAAGTGTATAATAATTATTTGTGAGTAGTCTAATTAGACCACTCTCTCTGCTCCTAGAAAACTAGGGGCCAAAGTCCACAGGGAGGTGAAAAATCAATGGAAAACACGAAATATGAGATTTTATATATCATTCGTCCAAACATTGATGAAGAAGCAAAAGCCGCATTGATCGCTCGTTTTGACTCAATCTTAACTGATAACGGCGCTGAAGTTATCGAATCAAAAGATTGGCAAAAACGCCGTCTAGCGTATGAAATGGATGGATTCCGTGAGGGTATCTATCACATCGTTAAAGTTTCTTCTTCAACAACTGCAAGTGCAATCAACGAGTTTGACCGTCTTGCGAAAATCAATGATGACATTATCCGTCACATGATTGTCAAAGAAGAAGCATAATATTGTTTCACATGAAACAAAAGCGATGAGGAGATGATGAACTTTGATTAATAATGTTGTACTAGTAGGAAGACTAACCAAAGATCCTGATTTACGTTACACTTCTAATGGCACTGGTGTCGCAACCTTTACCTTGGCGGTAAACCGCAATTTTACCAACCAAAGTGGAGAGCGCGAAGCTGATTTCATCAACTGTGTTATTTGGAGAAAACCAGCGGAAACATTAGCAAACTATGCACGCAAAGGAACTTTATTAGGGGTTACTGGACGTATTCAAACCCGTTCATACGACAACCAACAAGGCCAACGTGTTTATGTAACAGAAGTCGTTGCTGACAACTTCCAATTATTAGAGTCGCGGAATGCTTCCGAGCAAAGACGCACAACTGATAGCGGATCTGGCAGTAACAATACGTATAACTCAAACAGTTCTTCTGGATTTGGTAACAATAACTCAAATCAAACTCAATCCTCTCAACCATCAGGAATGCCTAATTTTGATCGAGACAACTCCGATCCATTCGGAAACTCATCAATCGACATTTCAGACGATGATTTACCATTCTAAGAAATTGATAGGAGGGAAATAGGATGGCACAACAAAGAAGAGGCGGACGCAAACGTCGTAAAGTAGACTACATTGCTGCAAACCATATTGAACATATCGATTATAAAGATATTGAATTACTAAAACGTTTCATTTCAGAACGCGGTAAAATCTTACCACGTCGTGTAACTGGTACTGGTGCGAAAAACCAACGCAAACTTACCATTGCAATCAAACGTGCGCGTATCATGGGATTACTTCCATTCGTAGGCGAAGAATAAATCGAATGATTTTTATTGACAAGTTTCTTTTGAAGCTTGTCAATTTTTTTATCCATCGAAGAGTAACTTGTTATTTTATATATAGATAGAATAACGAATGATAGAAATTTTTTCCTGGTTGGTTCACCAAAAAAGTTTCACGTGGAACTTTTTTGCATCAATCGCCTATTTGATTGTTTTGTGGTAAAATAAGGAACAAAGCTTCAAAAAAATGGGATGATACATTGAGGGGTAAAAAAGATGGCAGCAATTGGGTTGATTTCAATTGATAATTACGATGATTTGATTGAGAAAAAAGACGACAAACAAGTTTCTTATTTGAACTCGCTGATCACGACATTGATTTCTGATTGGGCAAGTGAGAATCATGTTTTTTACAAACGAATCAATTCCGAGCGGTTTCTTTTCGTCGCGAAGTATTCAGATATTGAGCGGATGAAGGAAGAAAAATTCCAATTTTTGACTAGAGTACGGCAAGTTGCGGAAAAAAATGATCTGCCATTAACGATCAGTATGGGGATCTCCTATGGGGAAGAGTCTTTTGAAGAGATCGGGGAAGTGGCACAAAACAATCTCGACATTGCGTTAGTTCGCGGCGGTGATCAAGTCGTTTTAAAAGAAGCCAAAGAAGAAGCGAAACCGCAATTCTTTGGTGGCAATACAGACGGCACACCTAAGAGAACGCGTGTTCGTTCTCGTGCCATGAGTACGGCGTTAAGAAAGATTTTTGCTGAAAACCAGCGGATCTTTATCATGGGTCATCGTTACCCAGACATGGATGCCTTAGGTTCGGCTTTTGGGGTGGCATACATGGCGATGATGAGCGACAAAGAATGCTACATCATTTTAAATCCAAAAGAGATCACCGCAGACATTCAGCGGGCATTGGAAGAATTGAAAAAATACCCCGAGCTGGAACGATTTGTGATCACTGGGGAAGAAGCAGTTAATTTATCAAATGAAGAAAGTGTGCTAGTGATGGTAGATTACCATAAGCCATCGATGTCGATCTCGCAAGCGGTCTATGATGAATTTGACAAAATCGCAGTGATCGATCACCATCGTCGCGGGGATGAGTTTCCCGATAAGCCACTATTGACGTATATTGAATCTTCCGCGTCTTCGGCATCGGAACTGGTAGCAGAATTGATCCAGTATCGTGCTTCTCGCAGATCGCAAGTCCCGAAATTTATTACGACTTCTTTATTAGCGGGTATCTACGTGGATACGAAGAACTTCACGGTGCGAACCACTGGTCGGACCTTTGATATTGCGGGTTATTTGAAAAACCAAGGCGCAGATACGTCATTGGTTCAATACATGTTGAGTACGGATCTCGATTCCTATTTGATGATCAGTGAACTGGTTTCTCGCAGCCAGCATTTCCGAGAAGATATCGTGATTGCTGCAGCGGATGAAGATCGGGTGTACGATAGTGTCACCGTTGCGAAAGCGGCCGATACTCTGCTATCGATCAATGGGATCCATGCCGCATTTGTCATTACGAAACAACCAGGAGATTTGATCGGTATCAGTGCTAGAAGCACTGGTAAAGTCAATGTACAAACCTTGATGGAGGCATTAGGCGGCGGCGGACATTTTACCAACGCAGCCACTCAAATAAAGAACAGCAGCATTGGTGATGTAGAAAACCAGCTGCGAGCGGAATTAACGAAAAATGAACAATAACAAGGAGTGACCAAGATGAAAGTTATTTTCTTACAAGATGTCAAAGGAAAAGGTAAAAAAGGCGATATCAAGGAAGTCCCTAATGGCTACGCACAAAACTTTCTGATCAAAAACAACTTAGCCAAACCTGCCAACAATGAAAGCATGGCAGAATTAAAAGGCAAACAAAAAGCCAAAGAAAAACAAGACGCAGAAGTCTTAGCAGAAGCGAAAGAGTTAAAAGCACTTCTTGAAAAAGAAGAAACCGTTGTGAAGATCAATGCCAAAGCAGGGGAAGATGGCCGCTTGTTCGGTTCGATCCCATCAAAACAAATCGCAGATGCCTTGAACAAGCAATACAAAATCAAGATCGACAAACGCAAAATCGAATTGGATCAGCCGATCCGTGCATTAGGCTTTACGCAAGTACCTGTAAAATTGCACCCACAAGTAACAGCAACGATCAATGTTCATACCATCCAAGAATAAGCATTACTCCCAACAGTCACATGTTGGGGTTTTTTTCGGCAAACGTCCAAGCAATCTTGTACTTTGGATGGGAATCTTGTAGAATGAATGGACGAAGGAGCGAATGGCATGAATGAAGTTTGGCAAAATCAAGTTCCCCCACAAGATATTGAAGCGGAACAAGCGGTCCTAGGGGCAGTCTTTTTAGATGCCGATGCGATCATCGATGCAATGGAAGTAATCGCCCCAGAAGATTTTTATCGCCGCAGCCATCAAATAATTTTTCAAGCAATGATCCAGTTGAACGACCGTAGTGAATCGATCGACTTGATTACGTTGAAAGCAGAAATTGAAAAAAGCAACAGTCTTGAAGATGTTGGCGGCCTGACGTATCTGACTGAATTGAGTCAAGCTTCACCATCAGCAGCAAGTATTGCTTATTATGCGAAGATCGTTGACGACAAAGCCACGTTACGCAATCTGATCCAAACAGCGAGCCGCATCGTAACCAAAGGCTTTGAACAAGATGAAGATGTGCAATCGATCATTGATCAAGCAGAAAAAAGTATTTTAGAAGTATCCGAAAAGCGCAACAGCAATGGCTTCCAATCGATAGCGGAAGTCTTGAATCGAACGATCGAAACGATCGATCAGCTGGCGCAAAACAATGAAGAAATCACCGGATTACCTACGGGTTATGCGGCTTTAGACAAAATGACGGCGGGGCTGCAAAAAGAAGAGTTGATTATTCTCGCTGCCCGCCCCGCGGTAGGGAAAACCGCGTTTGCCTTGAATATAGCGCAAAATGTCGGAACGAAAACCGATCGTTCCGTAGCGATCTTTAGTCTGGAAATGGGGGCTGAATCATTGGTCAACCGGATGCTTTGTGCGGAAGGCTCGATTGAGGCCAGTCACTTGCGGACGGGGCAGCTCTCAGAAGAAGAGTGGCGCAATTTGATCGTTGCCATGGGCAGTCTTTCTAACGCCAATATCTATATCGATGATACCCCTGGGATCAAGATCTCTGAGATTCGGGCACGTTGTCGGAAACTGGCGCAAGAAAAAGGCAATCTCGGCTTGATTTTGATCGACTACTTGCAGCTGATTGAAGGAACGGGTCGCGAAAACCGCCAACAAGAAGTCTCTGAGATCTCTCGCCAATTAAAGAAACTGGCGAAGGAATTAAAAGTGCCAGTGATCGCACTGTCTCAGCTTTCTCGGGGTGTGGAACAACGACAAGACAAGCGTCCTGTTTTAAGTGATATTCGGGAATCAGGATCGATCGAGCAGGATGCCGATATCGTTGCTTTCTTGTACCGAGATGACTACTACCGCAGCGAAGGCGACGATGACGATGAACCAGAAGAACAACAAAACAACAATGTGATCGAAGTCATTATCGAGAAAAACCGGAGTGGTGCCCGAGGGACCGTCGAACTTCTATTTATCAAAGAATACAATAAGTTCTCCTCGGTCTCGCCGCGAGAAGAGTTCGGGTAAGACACCAACGATGTGAGAAACTAAGGCTCCTGCTGCCGTCTGCATTGCGCTGATGGCAGCAGGGCTTTTTTTATGTGCCGACTTTATTCGTTTTTACGTGTATAAATAATTATTGAGAAGAAAATAGTTCGTTTTTTACCCCTGAAAAATGAGAATTTAAAACGATTATTCGATTTTAGATTGAAAGAGCTTGCGAATCTTGTTACAATACTTAAGGAATGCACTAATTAAAGAAAGAGGTCATTATATGTCATCTGTAGTAGTAGTAGGTACACAATGGGGCGATGAAGGTAAAGGAAAGATTACGGACTTTTTGAGTGAAAACGCGGAAGTCATTGCACGTTATCAAGGTGGAGACAATGCCGGCCATACGATTAAATTTGACGGTGTGACCTATAAACTGCATTTGATTCCTTCTGGGATCTTTTATGCAGATAAAATCAGTGTCATTGGAAACGGGGTCGTTGTGAACCCGAAATCATTAGTTAAAGAATTAGCATACTTGAAAGAAAACAATATAATAACAGAAAACTTAAAGATCTCTGATCGTGCTCATGTTATTTTACCTTACCACATCCATTTGGATCAGCTGCAAGAAGATGCCAAAGGTGACAACAAGATCGGTACGACGATCAAAGGGATCGGACCAGCCTATATGGATAAAGCTGCCAGAGTCGGCATTCGGATCGCTGATCTTTTAGACAAAGAAATTTTTGAAGAACGTCTGCGTATCAACTTAGAAGAAAAAAATCGTCAATTCGTGAAAATGTTTGACGCAGAGCCAATCGCTTTTGAAGACATTTTTGAAGAGTATTACGAATATGGCCAACAAATCAAAAAATATGTGACGGATACTTCGGTGATCCTTAACGATGCCTTAGATGAAGGCAAACGGGTTTTATTTGAAGGAGCACAAGGCGTGATGCTGGATATCGACCAAGGAACCTATCCTTTCGTGACATCATCCAACCCCGTTGCTGGAGGTGTTACCATCGGTAGTGGTGTGGGCCCTTCAAAAATCAACAAAGTCGTTGGTGTCTGCAAAGCTTACACCTCTCGGGTAGGAGATGGTCCTTTCCCAACGGAACTGTTTGATGAAACAGGTGAACAAATTCGTAAGATCGGTCGTGAATACGGAACAACGACAGGACGTCCTCGCCGTGTGGGCTGGTTTGATACCGTCGTGATGCGCCATTCAAAACGTGTTTCAGGGATCACGAACCTATCCCTTAACTCGATCGATGTCTTGAGCGGCTTAGAAACCGTGAAGATCTGTACGGCTTATGAACTAGACGGCGAATTGATCTATCATTACCCAGCAAGCTTGAAAGAGTTGAACCGCTGCAAACCAGTCTACGAAGAACTTCCTGGCTGGTCTGAAGACATTACTGGCTGCAAAACATTAGCAGATCTGCCAGAAAATGCACGCAATTACGTTCACCGCATCTCTGAATTAGTCGGTGTCCGCATTTCGACCTTCTCGGTAGGACCAGACCGCAGCCAAACCAACATTTTAGAAAGTGTTTGGGCACAAATCTAATCTGACGCAAAAGCTTCAGAACAAGACGAAGAACTCCTGTGTCAAAAGCAGTCAACGATAAGTTTGGCTGCTTTTGATGAGAATTTCTTCTGTCTTGTTCTTTTTTTGCTATAATAGGGGGTAACGAGAGGGGTGAAACCATGTTTCAAATCATGACAGATTCCTGCTGTGATTTACCAGCAGCAAGGTTAGCGGAGCTAGATGTTGCGTATATTCCGATGCTGATCGAATTAGACGGCAAAGAATATATCGATGATATGGGCAAAGAATTTGATACGGAATGGTTTTTAGGAAAACTAAAAGAACATGCGCAGCCGACAACTTCTCAAATCAATGTCGGACGTTATATGGAGTATTTTCGGCCGTATGTCGAAGCGGGCACACCGATCCTTTATTTAGGTTTTTCTTCAGGAATGAGCGGCTCATTCCAAAGTGCCGTCCAAGCCGTAGCCTTACTAAAAGAAGAATACAAAGAAGTTGCGATCACCTTGATCGATACGCGCTCTGCGAGTTTAGGCGAAGGCTTCTTAGTGGCTGAAGCAGCCCAACAAAAAGCCCAAGGACGTTCGTTGCTGGAAGTCAGCCAATGGGTAGAAGAAAACAAACTGCGTTTAGATTCATGGGTCACCGTCGACGATTTAAAACAATTGGAACGCGGCGGCAGAATCTCAAAAACGGCGGCAGCGATCGGCGGATTGCTGAACGTGAAACCAATCATTACCGTCGATACTGCGGGAAAATTACGCAGCGTTGATCGAGTGCGGGGACGCAACAAAGCGATCCAAAAAATCGTGGATCAAACCATCGCCAATCTTCACGAATCAAAAACCAATACGGTTTATTTTGCCAATGCTGGCGATCCCGAAGCAGCGGAGAAAGTCATCAAACGTTTGACCGAAAAAGTTCCTGACATTATTATTCATCATTATCCATTAGGTCCAACGATCTCCAGTCATACCGGCTATGGCTGCTTGGCGCTGTTTTCATTCGGCAAAGCCCGTTTAGAACAAGCGTAACCTGCCAAAAAGCGCCCGAAGCACCTAGGCAAAATAAAAGAAACGCTCCAGTTGCAGCCTTGGTGGCGGGCAACTGGAGCGTTCTTTTTTTCAAAAGCAGCTTATTGATTCATTTCTGCTACGCGTTTTTGCACATCTTTGTTTTCTAAGAATTCATCGTAGGTCGTTTCGGCACGATCCACCACGCCTTTGCTAGAGACCGCAATGATACGGTTCGCAAGGGTTTGAATAAATTGGTGGTCATGAGAAGCAAACAACAATGAGCCGGTGAAGGCCATCAAGCCATCGTTTAATGCGGTGATCGATTCTAAGTCCAAGTGATTGGTTGGATCATCCAATACCAATACGTTGGCTTTTGAAAGCATCATTTTCGACAACATGCAGCGAACTTTTTCGCCCCCGGAAAGAACGTTGACGGGTTTTAATACTTCGTCACCAGAGAACAACATGCGACCTAGGAAGCTGCGCAAGAAGGTATTGTCGTCTTCTTCTTTGCTTGCGTATTGGCGCAGCCAATCAACGATCGGGGTATCCGTATCAAATTCGCTGGTCGTATCTTTTGGCAAGTAGGCATGCTGCGTGGTCACGCCCCAACGAACACTACCTGTATCAGGAGTGATTTCCCCCATGATGACTTTGAATAGCGTCGTGGTGGTGATATCGCTATTGGCAACAAAAGCGACTTTATCGTCTTTGTTCAAGGTGAAAGAGATATTGTCTAAAATCTTTTTGCCGTCGATCGTCACACTGACATTGTCGACTTGCAGCAAGTCATTCCCGATTTCACGTTCTGGTTTAAAACCGACAAACGGGTAGCGGCGAGACGAAGGTTGAATATCATCAAGGGTGATTTTATCCAACATTTTTTTCCGAGATGTTGCTTGTTTGGATTTTGATGCATTGGCACTAAAGCGTGCGATAAAGTCTTGCAGTTCTTTGATCTGCTCTTCTTTTTTGGCATTTGATTGGGATTGTAATTTCGCAGCTAATTGGCTTGATTCCAACCAGAAATCATAGTTGCCGACAAACAATTTGATTTTGCCGAAGTCTAGATCGGCCATATGGGTACAAACTTTATTTAAGAAGTGGCGGTCATGGGAAACAACAATGACGGTGTTGTCAAAGTTGATCAGAAACTCTTCTAACCAGTTGATAGATTGGATATCCAATCCGTTGGTAGGCTCATCTAGGAGCAAGACGTCTGGCTTACCGAAAAGGGCTTGTGCCAGTAAGACTTTCACCCGTTGACCAGCAGTTAGATCTTTCATCAAGACATGATGCAATTCATCGGGAATGTTCAAGCCTTGCAAAAGAACAGCTGCTTCGGGCTCTGCTTCCCAGCCATCAAGTTCCGCAAATTCGCCTTCTAGTTCGGCGGCACGAATCCCATCTTCATCAGAAAAGTCTTCCTTCATGTAGATCGCGTCTTTTTCTTTCATCACTTCGTAGAGACGTTTATGGCCCATGATGACCGTTTCGATCACTGGAAACTCTTCGTAATCATAGTGGTTCTGCTTCAAGACAGCCATCCGTTCATCAGGACCTAAAGACACATTCCCGGTTGAAGGTTGGATCTCACCAGATAAAATTTTTAAAAAAGTTGATTTACCAGCACCATTTGCACCAATCAAACCATAACAATTACCAGGCGTAAACTTAATATTAACATCATCAAACAGTTTGCGGTCTGAAAAATGCAAACTTACATCACTTACTGTAATCAATTCTTTTCCTCACTTTATATAAATTGACATGGAGTCTCCTAGCATTATAGCGATGAATGTTGAAACTTTCAAGTAAAGCCGAGGATTTCATCAGGAAAGGCTTAGGGCTGGTGAAAGAAAAATTTTGGCTGCTGCTGCCTTCCTAGTAGAACCTGACGGCTTCCTATGCTAGAGTATTGGTAGAATAGTTAGACAAAGGAGCAGACGAATGGTGGATTGGTTGGTTGGATTGTCGCCATGGCAGCAAGCGTTGGCGGGGACGATCTTTACGTATGGTATGACGGCGCTTGGGGCAGCGCTAGTCTTTTTCTTCAAAGAAATCAATAAAAATGTCCTGAATACGATGCTGGGGTTTGCCTCTGGCGTGATGATCGCTGCTAGTTTCTGGTCGTTATTAGATCCTGCGATCGCACGAGCCGAAGAAAATGGCGACATTCCGTGGCTTGTGGTCAGCATCGGGTTTGGTTTGGGTGGTTTGTTTCTATATGCAGCAGATAAGACGCTCCCGCATATGCATTTTGGTCCGAATCATGAAACAGAAGGTTTGCCCAGTCATTTGAAGCGAACGATCTTGCTGGTCTTTTCCATCACGCTGCATAATATCCCAGAAGGCTTGGCGGTAGGGGTAGCGTTTGGGGCGGCGGCTAGTGCCGATGATCCGCGAGCAGCGATCTTAGCGGCGCTTTCGGTAGCGATCGGGATCGGGATCCAAAATTTTCCAGAAGGCGCAGCCGTTTCGATCCCCTTGCGCCAAGAAGGGTTAAGCCGAACCAAAGCCTTTATGTACGGGCAAGCGTCAGGGATCGTAGAACCGATCGCCGGTGTGATCGGAGCTTTGCTAGTAACGAGTATGTCCGCTGTCTTGCCGTATGCGTTGGCTTTTGCAGCGGGTGCTATGATCTATGTAGTGGTGGAAGAATTGATTCCAGAAGCGCAGCAAACCTTGACGAGTCGTCGCCATTTTGCGGTCTTTGGCGTCATGCTAGGCTTTATCTTAATGATGGTTTTAGATGTAGCATTAGGCTGATCGATAAAAAAACACCTGACTTTCCAAACGTCAGGTGTTTTTGATTTACTTGTAATTAACGATAATATTTTCTTGGCTTTTGGCGAATCGATGTTAACCAGCGAACGATCAAAACGGCTAGCAGCAAAGGAATCCCGAAACGGAAGACCAATCCGATCAACCCACCAATAATGCCTAATACAACGGATAAAACAAGGGATGCTGCGATTAAAACTGCCACGACAGTAACGATTCTTCCTAATAAACTTTCTGTATTCATTGTGACTCCTCCTAGACTTTTTTTCTTATCCCTAGCATAACAAGAAAGAAAAAGAAACACATCCAACTTAAGACGGAATAATTGCTCCGCCGTGCGCCATAGGTTTGTGATAAACTAAACATGAATGAATCATGAAAGGAGTCAAAAAGAATGAATGCAGAAATTCTCACGAGCCAAGTCATCACAGAAGGAGGGTGCAATGCCTGCTTGCCTTATGAACTCAATACCTTCACGCTGCAGCTGCCGGATGGTCGTAGTTTTTCGTTAGAAAACTTGGATGTTGCTGCATTGGTGATGCCAATTGCCCAGATCAATCAGTGGCAGACGCGCTTATTATTAGAAGAAGACGAAGGATTGATCTATCAAAAAGGAACGCAAGAAGTAATTTTCGTAGAGGGCAGCCGTCAGGATACGTTTTCCAGCAAAGGACAGACGATTTCTTGTCCGAAAAAGAGTTGCGAAGCTGACGTTTTTGCCACAACCAATCGAGTGCTGACAGAATTGTTTGGCATCGAACCGATTTCTTTCGTTCTGCGGGCTGCACAAGCATAAGAGGACGAAAAAAAGCCGCTTGCGCATGTACCGACCTTTTAAAGTTAGCTTTTAGTCTAACTATTGGGAGTCATGACAGCAAGTGGCTGTTTTTTCGTATCGTTACTTACGGATCTGGCCTTCGCCATAAATAATGTATTTGGTAGAAGTCAGTGCTTCTAACCCCATTGGCCCACGGGCATGGAGTTTTTGCGTCGAGATGCCGATCTCGGCACCAAAGCCAAAAATAAAGCCATCCGTGAAACGGGTCGAGGCATTGACGTAAACCGCCGCCGCATCAACTTCTTTCAAGAAGCGTTGGGAAGCGAAATAATCATCGGTGATGATCGCTTCGGAGTGCTTCGTATTGTAGCGATTGATGTGAGCAATGGCTTCTTCTAGCGAAGCCACCACTTTGATCGCTAAGATATAGTCTAAAAACTCGGTTGCCCAGTCCTCTTCAGTGGCAAGCTGTGCATTGTTCAAAAACGCCAATGCTTTTTGATCCCCTCGCAATTCGACTTGCTCGGCAAACTGCTTTTCTACCATAGGCAAAAACTCCGCTGCCACTGCTTCATGGACGAGGATCGTTTCGATGGCATTGCAGACAGAAGGACGTTGAGTCTTTGCATTCGTGACGATCGCCAGTGCCATCGGCAGCTGGGCTGCTTGGTCGATGTAGATATGATTGTTGCCGGTGCCGGTTTCGATCACTGGTACCGTGGCGGTCTCTTTGACACGACGAATCAAGCCGGCGCCTCCCCGAGGGATCAAAACATCCAAGTAATCTGTCAGCCGCATCAGCTCAGCCGCTGTTTCGTGGCTCGTGTCTTCGATAAACTGGATCGCATGGCGGGAGTGTCCATTGGCAGCTAATGCCTCTTGTAAAATAGTCACGAGGACTTGATTGGAGTGGAAGGCTTCCTTTCCACCACGCAAAATCACGGCATTTCCTGATTTGAAACACAGACTAGCTGCGTCAGTGGTGACATTAGGGCGGGCTTCGTAGATGATGCCGATGACCCCTAAAGGCACTCGTTGTTGACCAATCAAAAGATCGTCAGCATTGCGCCACATTTTATCCACGGCACCGATTGGGTCGGGCAATTGGGCGACTTCTCGGATGCCGTTAGCCATCTCGGTGATCCGTTGTTCTGTCAGCAACAGTCGATCCAGCATCGTCTGGCTGGTTCCTTTGGCTTTTGCGGCGGCTAGATCTTGTTGATTAGCAGCTAAAATCGTCTCGGTAGCTTTTTCTAAAGCATCGGCCATCGCTGCCAGTAGGTGGTTTTTTTCGCTGGCACTCAGTAAGCTTAATGTCTGGGCGCTTGCTTGAGCTTGTTGACCGATCGTTTGCAAGTTGCTCATTGCTCATCCTCCGTTCGTTGATAAAAGTGGGTGCCGACAGGTTCCCCTGCGAGCAAGTCAAAAATAATTTTCGGCTGCTTGCCGTTAGCCAGCAGCATATGACTGTTCAAGTCTAAGATACGTTGAGCGGCTTTTAGTTTACTGGTCATACCGCCGGTTCCATAAGGACTGCCTTTTCCCGTAGCTTGTTCTAAAAGTTCTGGGGTGATTTCATTGATCTCGGAATACAAGACGGCCTCAGGATCATTCAGCGGATTGGCGGAATAAAAGCCGTCGATATCAGAAAGCATGATCAAAAGCTCGGCTTTCGTCAACTGAGCGACGATCGCTGACAGCTGGTCATTGTCGCCAAATTTGGTGAGATGATCCAATTCATCCACTGCTACCGTGTCGTTTTCATTAATGATCGGGATGATCCCCATCGTAAGTAATTGCTCCAAGGTGTTGCTAACGTTTTGACGGCTTTGGGGAAATTCGATGATGTCTCTGGTCAGCAGGATCTGTGCAGTCTGCTGGCTATAGCTTTGAAAACGCTGGTTGTAGATCGTCATCAGTTCCGATTGACCAACGGCTGCCACGGCTTGCTGCTGCGGGATCTCCACGGGTCGTTCTTTCAAATTCAACTTGTTCATGCCAACACCGATCGCACCAGAAGAAACTAAGATGATTTCTTTGCCTTGGTTTTGCAAAGCTGCTAAGACAAAGGCTAATTCATCGATGCCAGCTAGATTGATGGCACCATTGGGATAAATCAACGAGCTGGTGCCGATTTTTACAACGATTCGGTTTTTGTTTGAAAGATCTGCGCGCATATGCCACCGCCTATTTTTTGATATTTTTTCTATTGTACTCGCAAACGGGCGTTTCGTCATGTCCTTTTTTCTTTTTGGTCTATTTTTAAACGAAGAAATTGTAAAGACTTTTCGATAATTGTGTTTTCCATGAAGAAAATAGTTCTTCCTATGCTAAAATAGCTATATGTTTTATTATTGGAGGAACCCATGAAATTACGAGGATTTGAAATTATTACAGCATATAAAGAAAAAAGCATCACCTTGCCTCAACGTGCCACCCATCATGCGGCTGGTTACGACTTTGAAGCAGCGGAAGAAATCGTGGTGCCAAGCATTTGGAAAGCGGGCGTGATCGACGGGGTCAAAGCGCTTTTTGCGAAAGAGACCGCAAAACAGTTGAAGCCAACCTTGATTCCCACGGGGATCAAAGCCTATATGGGGGAAGACGAGTATTTGCAGCTGACAAATCGTTCCAGCAATCCTTTGAAACGTTTCTTAGTCTTGACGAATGGTGTCGGCGTCATCGACAGCGATTACTATGACAATCCAGATAATGAAGGGCATATCATGTTTCAGTTTACCAATTTCGGCCCCACAGATGTCGTCATTAAAAAAGGCGAACGGATCGGCCAAGGAATTTTCTTGCCGTTCTTAAAAGCTGATCAAGATACAACCACTGCCAGCCGAACCGGCGGCTTTGGCTCCTCGAATCAGTAAATCCTGCCTGGGGGTCTGTTTGATAGAAGTAGTGGAGGAGATCAATGGCAAAAAAAGCAAAAAGTCAATTTGTCTGTCAAAATTGCGGGTATAGTTCCCCTAAATATTTAGGGAAATGCCCCAATTGCGGCAGCTGGAATTCAATGGTGGAAGAAGTGATCCAAGAAACCGCCGATCGTCGAGTACGTACGACATTGACGGGGCAAAAGATGCAGCCGACGAAAATCGCCGATGTCGTACCGAAAAAAGAACCGCGGGTCCAAACGAAACTCGCTGAGTTGAATCGCGTCTTAGGTGGCGGCGTGGTCCCAGGCTCCTTGATTTTGATCGGTGGGGATCCAGGGATCGGAAAATCGACGCTGCTCTTGCAAGTTTCCCAGCAATTAGCAGCGATCGGCGGGACGGTCTTGTATGTGTCAGGAGAAGAAAGTGCCGAGCAGATCAAAATGCGGGCGCAGCGCTTAGGCGCCATCGACACAGAATTTTATCTCTATGGGGAAACGGACATGTCAGAGATCAGTAAAGCGATCGAAAACATCCGCCCAGATTATGTGATCATCGATTCGATCCAAACCATGACCCAACCGGATATCACCAGCGTGGCAGGCAGTGTCAGCCAAGTGCGAGAAACGACCGCAGAATTGCTGAAAATCGCCAAAACCAATGGCATCGCCATCTTTATCGTTGGCCACGTGACGAAGGAAGGCTCGATCGCAGGACCGCGGATGCTGGAGCATATGGTGGATACCGTCTTGTATTTCGAAGGCGAAAAGCACCACAGTTTTCGAATTTTGCGGGCCGTCAAAAACCGCTTTGGGTCCACCAATGAGATCGGGATTTTTGAAATGGAAGAAGGCGGGTTGAAAGAAGTCGCCAATCCGTCACAAGTCTTTTTGGAAGAACGCTTAGAAGGCGCAACTGGATCGGCGATCGTAGTAGCAATGGAAGGCAGTCGGCCAATCTTGGTGGAGATCCAAGCACTGGTCACGCCAACGATGTTCGGCAATGCCAAACGCACGACGACGGGGCTAGACTTCAACCGCGTCTCGCTGATCATGGCGGTTTTAGAAAAACGGGCAGGCTTGCTGCTGCAAAATCAAGATGCCTACTTAAAAGCAGCCGGCGGGGTCAAATTAAATGAACCTGCGATCGATTTAGCGATCGCTGTTAGTATCGCGTCTAGCTACAAAGAAAAAGGCACCAGCCCGACGGAGTGTTTTATCGGTGAAATTGGCTTGACGGGTGAGATTCGCCGAGTCAACGCGATCGAGCAACGGGTCAAAGAGGTGCAAAAACTAGGTTTTACGAAAGTTTATTTGCCTAAAAATAATCTGACTGGCTGGCAGTCGCCCAAAGGCATCGAAGTCGAAGGCGTGTCTACCTTAGCCGAAACCTTGCGGAAAGTCTTCCGTTAAAGTGGAGTCAATGCAAGAGCAAGGGGCAATCGCCTCTCCTCTTGCCCTGACGCTGCTGATTCATTCGTTTGAACCAACCGACCGACAGCCGCTGACTGGCGGAAGGAGCCTGTCTGGCAGCACGGATTTTTGAACAAAAGAAACCTACTGGAGTATGGAGGAACATGTATGCAGAAACGAGTCATTACCGCACTAATGGTACTTGCCGGAGCAAGTCTGGGGATCTCACTGATGCCTATCGCATGGCAAGCCATTGGGCAAACCCAAAATGAATGGCTGAATAATAACATCACTAATAGTTTGCTTGGAGCCCTTATTTTCTTTTTATTATCTTTACTATTAGCGAAATATATTGCAGCCGGTATTCGCAAAATTGAAGAAAAACTAAGTGAATTGAGCTTAACGTATCTCTTGTTTGGCGCAATTGGTTCGATCATCGGTCTGATGATCGGTGTGATCGTGTCGATTCCTTTTTACAATTGGGATATTCCTTTTATCAACGGGATCGCCCCAATCTTAGTGATGGTCCTGTTAGGGTATCTCGGTTTTCAGATCGGGACGACACGGATCGATGAATGGAAAAAAGTCTTTGCCCCAAAAAACAAAAAGGCAGAGCCCCAAGAGCAAGATGAACAGCAGATGCTGGAAAGAAAAATCGCGGACCATTTCCACAAATACAAAATTTTGGATACCAGCGTGATCATTGATGGTCGGATCTATGACATTGCTAAAACGGGCTTTTTAGAAGGCGTCTTGCTGATCCCGAATTTTGTCTTGTATGAATTGCAATACATCGCAGATTCTGGCGATAGTTTGAAACGGGTTCGGGGTCGCCGCGGCTTGGATATTTTGAATGCTTTGCAAAAAGAAGAAGGCATCGCAGTTGAGATGTATGAAGGCGATTTTGAAGACATCTCCGAAGTCGATAGCAAGCTGATCAAGTTAGCGAAGATGCTGGATGGTGTCGTCGTGACCAATGATTACAATTTAAACAAAGTTTCTGAATTTCAAAATGTGCCTGTCTTGAATATCAATGCGTTGGCCAATGCGGTCAAACCAGTGGTGATTCCAGGAGAAAGCATGCACGTCTTAGTGGTGAAAGCTGGCACGGAGCGCCAGCAAGGGGTCGCTTATCTAGATGACGGGACGATGGTCGTGGTGGAAGATGGCCAGCATTACATGAATGAACACATCGAAGTGATCGTCACCAGCGCCTTGCAAACGGCAGCTGGGCGGATGATTTTTGCCAAACCAGCCCATTCTGGTCGCGGCATCGACAACAAAGAAGGATCGAAATCAGAGAAATAATCCTAGGCAGCTGGCGTAAAATATGCCAGCTGCCTTTACTAATTGGGTTATTGATTGTACAATTCAACTTGAGGGTTCTGTTTTTTACGCGGGTCTTTCCCACTAAACTGAACAATAAGCCCCAAGCAGCTTGGCTGGCTTGGAAATCAGATGAAGGAAGAGGAAAACAATGACAAAAGTACGTGTACGTTACGCGCCAAGTCCAACAGGACATTTACACATCGGGAATGCTCGGACGGCTTTATTCAATTATTTGTTTGCTCGTCACAATGACGGTGAATTTATTATCCGAATCGAAGACACCGATCAAAAAAGAAACATTGAAGATGGTGAAAAAAGCCAGCTTGAAAACTTGCAATGGTTAGGAATGGATTGGGACGAATCACCTGAAAATCCAGGAGAATACGGTCCGTATCGTCAATCAGAACGCGGCGATATCTACCAACCACTGATCGATCAATTGCTTGCAAGCAATCGTGCGTATAAGTGTTATTGTACGGAAGAAGAACTGGAAGCCGAACGTGAAGGCCAAAGAGCTCGTGGCGAAATGCCCCATTATGCAGGGAAATGTGCCAACTTAACACCAGAAGAGCAAGCCGAAAAAGAAGCACAAGGCTTGAAACCAGTGATTCGTTTCCGTGTCTCTCGCAATACTGAATACAAATTCCACGACATGGTCAAAGGCGAGATCGTTTTTGAATCAGATAATGTCGGTGGCGATTTTGTCATCCAAAAACGTGACGGTATGCCGACTTACAACTTTGCAGTAGCAGTCGATGACCATCATATGAAAATCACCCATGTGCTGCGTGGAGATGACCACATCGCCAACACACCAAAACAGTTGATGATCTATGAAGCATTTGGCTGGCAAGCACCAGAATTCGGGCATATGACGTTGATCATCAATAGCGAAACCGGGAAAAAATTAAGCAAACGGGACGAATCGATTCTCCAATTCATCGAGCAATACCGTGAGTTGGGTTATCTACCAGACGCTATGTTCAACTTCATTGCACTTTTAGGCTGGTCACCAGTAGGGGAAGAAGAAATCTTCTCTCAAGAAGAATTGATCAAAATCTTTGATCCTGAACGGTTGAGCAAATCACCAGCTGCCTTCGATGCCAAGAAGTTGGAATGGGTCAATAACCAATACATGAAACAAATGGATCTGGATGAATTGACGGCAATGTGCGTCCCTTACTTGGTAAAAGCCGGTCGCATCGAAGAAACATTGACCGAAGAAAAAGCTGCCTGGTTGAAAAAAATCGTTTCCCTGTATCAACCGCAAATGAGTTTTGCGGCACAAATCGTCGACCTTTCGGAATTGTTCTTCGAAGAACACCCTGAATTAGATGATGCAGCCAAAGAAGTCTTAGCAGGAGAAACTGTACCGACGGTTTTGACAGCCTTTAAAGAAAAATTACAGGCGATGCCAGTCGTTGAGGCTGCGGCAGTCAAAGCAGCCATCAAAGAGATCCAAAAAGAAACAGGCATCAAAGGCAAGAATTTATTCATGCCGATCCGCGTGGCGGTCTCAGGCCAAACCCACGGACCAGAACTACCAGATACCGTTGAATTATTAGGGAAAGAAAAAGCCCTTGATCATTTGAATAACGTGTTATAAACACAGCGAATAGACGAAGTACTAGCCGATTTTTTTCAGAGAGACCACGGAAGGTGAGAGTGGTCAAAAAAGGCTAGGAAATGCACCTAGGAGTGGCTTTGGCGCAAGTCAAAGACGAAGCAGCGGACGTTACCCGCTTGAAGGCAGTGCCGAACTGCGAACAAAAGTGGGACCACGCAAAAAAGCGTCTTTTGAATAAGGAAACTTATTTGAAAGACGCTTTTTTCGTATCAAGAAGTTTGGATAAAGTAGGTGAGAAGATGACTTGGTTCAAAAAAGCAATTGCGGCAACAAAAAAACATGATCCATCGGTACGATCAACGTTGGAGATCATCATCACATACCCAGGATTTCATGCCTTGTTTTGGCATCGTTGGTCGCATTTTTTGTTTCAGCATCGCTGGTATTTTTTGGCAAAACTGACGGCCCAGTTTTGGCGTTTCTTGACTGGGATCGAGATTCATCCTGGTGCGCAGATCGGCCAAGGGGTCTTTATCGATCATGGGATGGGCGTCGTGATCGGAGAAACGGCGATCATTGAAGATGATGTCGTCTTGTTTCACGGGGTCACCTTAGGGGGAACCGGTAAAGAGCGGGGCAAGCGTCATCCCACGGTTAAAACCGGTGCGTTTCTCTCAGCCCATGCGCAGATCTTAGGCCCTGTCACGATCGGTGAGCGTGCAAAGATCGGCGCCAATGCAGTGGTTTTGAAGGATATCCCCGCAGAAGCAACTGCTGTCGGAATCCCAGCAAAGATCGTTCGAATCAAAGGAAAGAAGGTTACCCACGATGATTAAAATCTATAATACGCTGACACGGGAAAAAGAAGTGTTTCAGCCATTAGAAGAAAAAAAAGTAAAAATGTATGTTTGCGGACCCACCGTCTATAACTACATCCATATCGGGAATGGCCGCAGTACTGTGTCGTTTGATACCGTACGCCGTTATTTTGAATACCGCGGCTATACAGTGGACTATTTGATGAATTTTACCGATGTCGATGATAAAATCATTCGTGCGGCAAAAGAATTAGGCACGACGGCCCCAGAAGTGGCAGAGCGTTTTATCAACGCCTTCAATGAAGATACCGCAGCGCTGAACGTCAAACCTGCTACGATGAATCCTCGTGTGATGGATCATATCGAAGACATCATTGCCTTTATTGCTGCTCTTGTAGAAAAAGGCTATGCCTATCCAGTCAATGGCGATGTTTATTACCGTACCCGTAAATTTGCTCACTATGGGCAATTAAGCGACCAATCCATCGATGAGCTGGAAGTCGGCGCAAGCCAGCGGACCGGTGAAGAACAAAAAATCAAGGAAGATCCGTTGGATTTTGCTTTGTGGAAAGCGGCAAAAGGCGATGAGATTGCTTGGGAATCTCCTTGGGGAGCCGGTCGTCCTGGCTGGCATATCGAATGCTCGGTGATGGCGACCAAACACCTAGGCGAGACCATCGATATTCATGGAGGCGGACAAGACTTGACCTTCCCGCATCATGAAAATGAGATCGCCCAAAGCGAGGCGAAAACTGGCAAGACCTTTGCCAACTATTGGATGCATAACGGCTATGTGACGATCGGTGAAGACGAAGAAAAAATGAGTAAGTCACTGGGCAACTTCGTCACAGTGCATGAGATGGTCAAAAAAGTTGATCCGCAGGTGCTGCGTTTCTTTTTGGCAACGACCCAGTACCGCCGACCAATCAAATACAGTGAGACTACCTTGCATGAAGCACAAACCAACCTGCAAAAATTGCGGACGACCTATGAAAATGCCAAATTCCGCTTGAATAGCAGTCATTATCAAGCTAGCGATGAGGAAGTCAATGCAGCGGTTCTGGAAGAATTTGAAGAACGTTTCGTCAAAGAAATGGACGACGATTTCAATGCGGCTAACGGGATCACTGTGGTCTATGAATTGGCGAAGTGGCTGAACTTAGCTAGCGAAGACCCAGAAACAGATTTGGCTTTATTAGCGGCTGGATTAGCCAAATTCAGCGAATGGCTGACGATTTTCGGGATTTATTTTGTATCCGAAGAATTGCTGGATGAAGAAATCGAACAGCTGATCAATGAACGGATCGCCGCCCGCAAAGCCAAAGATTTTGCCCGCAGCGACCAAATCCGTGATGAGTTGAAAGAACAAGGGATCATCTTAGAAGATACCCCGCAAGGAACCCGATGGAGACGAGAAGCATGAGAGATTATAAACAATTGAATGGTTTGGCATTGGCCTATGTGGGGGATGCGGTCTATGAAGTCTATATTCGCGATTATTTAGTCGCCCAAGGCCAAACCCGCCCGAACCAACTGCACCATATGGCGACCCACTATGTGTCGGCCAAAGCCCAAGCGGCATTGATCCAAAAGATGTTGGATGAAGAGATCCTGACCGAAGAAGAACATGATTTTTACCGCCGCGGCCGCAATAGTAAAAGCCATACGGGCGCCAAAAATGCCGATGTCACGACGTATCGTATCGCTACTGGCTTTGAATCGCTGATCGGGTATTTGCACCTCACGCAACAAAAAGAACGCTTAGACGAGCTAATAGACTGGTGTATAAAGAAAGTAGGAGAAGAAGATGCGAGAAAAACCGCAAAGAAAGCGTCCAAATAAAAAAACAGCTGGCCGATCAGAAGCCAGACAAGAAAATAGACCGGATCGCCGCAAAGAAGCCGCTGGAGAAGCCATCGAAGATAATTTTGTCTTCGGCTATCATGCGGTTGCTGAAGCCTTGAAAGAAGGGCGAGGCAACAAGCTGTTTCTTTCCGAAGAAGCACGGGGAGAAAAAATCGATCGTTTGAAAGAAATGGCGCGGGAACAGGCAGTTCCAGTCAAATGGGTGCCAAAACAAAAGCTGGATACGATGAGTGACCAAGGGGTCCATCAAGGCATGATCTTGGCGATCACCCCTTATCAGTATTTGACCTTGGATGAATTGTTGGCCCAAACGAAAGAACAGCCGCTGTATCTGATTTTAGATAATCTAGAAGATCCCCATAATTTCGGCTCCATCATGCGAACCGCTGATGCCAGCGGCGTAGACGGGATCATCATTCCAAAACACCGTGCGGTGGGGATCACGCCGATAGTGGTGAAAACGTCGACCGGCGCAGTGGAACATATCCCTGTGGCCCGCGTGACCAACTTGACCCAAGCAGTCCAGCAGCTGAAAAAAGCTGGTTTTTGGATCTTCGGTACTGATATGAGTGGCAGTGATTACCGCACATGGAATGCCAAAGGGGCGGTCGGTTTGATCATCGGCAACGAAGGTCGTGGCATGGGGGAAGGTTTGAAAAAAGAAGTGGATCAAATGCTGACGATCCCAATGACTGGGCACGTGCAGAGCTTAAATGCCAGTGTGGCGGCGGGCTTGTTGATGTATCAGGCCTTTACTAGCCGAAATGGGGCGTCCCAATGAAAACCCCTTTGCTGATCGTGGATGGCTACAATATGATTGGCGCTTGGCCGGAGCTGGTTCTTTTGAAAAATCAAGACCGTTTAGAAGATGCCCGAGAAGCCTTACTGAATCGGCTGTCGAATTATGCAAAATATGAAGGGTTGAAAATCATCGTTGTTTTTGATGCCCAACTGGTGCCTGGTGTGACCCAAAGTTACACCAAATATCAGCTAGAAGTTATTTTTACTGAAGAAGGAGAGACCGCCGACAGCTACATCGAACGAATCGCTGGTGAATTAAACAATCGATTGACCCAAGTCACCGTCGCTACCAGCGATTTAGCCGAACAGTGGGTGATCTTCTCTCAAGGTGCTTTGCGAACTTCGGCACGGGAATTGTACAAAAGCGTGGAAAAAACGGAAAAAGACATCCACGAGCATCAAACCGACTTGCGATTTGAAAATTTCCGCCGCAATTCCCCTTGGTCACCTGAACAATTAGCCGAACTTGAAAAGAAATTGCGCGACCTTAGTTAGGGACAAAGTTGGTCTGGTAAATTAGAAGATGTCCCAGCCATTTATGATACGCTCCTTTTGTAGCAAATGAAGCAAAAACAAAAGGAGTGATCTCGATGCGCACAAAGGAAAGACAAGTATCGCACCGTTCAGATAGATTTGAAGAGTTGTTCAGAAAATATCGACCGATCGTTGAGATTTTGCATAAAAAATATTATCTGCGGGATTATGACTTAGACGATTGGCTGCAAGAAGGCAGGATCGTTTTTAATAAGTGTCTAAAGACTTACGATAAGGACAAAGGAACGACCATCGGTATCTTGTTTAAGCGTTCCTTTGAGAACCGTATCTGCAGCCTGTTGCGGGCGCAGCATGCCCAAAAACGCAAAGCCCAAGTCGATGCCTGCTCGCTGGAAGAAAAGCTTTTACAAGAAGGCAATCGGTTTTTGACCGATCATAATCGCTGTGCGGAAACTGCAGAGACCTACTTGTTCGTTAATGAATCGTTGGCAGAGTATCCGAAAAGTTTATCGTCTTTAGAACGAATGGTTATAATGAATTATTTAAAAGGATTAGAACTTGATCAGATTGCCGCTCAAGAAAAGCTGCCTTACGAAAAAATAAAAGCGCTTTCAGTCGCGGTCGGACAAAGTTGATAGCGCTTATCAAGGGTGTTTAACAAAAATCTTATTGAAAGTAGAATTATTTTATGGTAAACTTGAAATTTTCTGCTTTTCGTGGTATGATGATGCTCGAGGTGAATGCGATGCCAACAACTTTAGCTACGATCAAGAAAGATTTAGAAGGCCGTATCGGTAGTGAGATTATGCTAGTTGCTCAGACTGGACGTAAGCGTCAAACTGAACGTCGCGGCGTTTTGACAGAAACTTATCCTTCAGTTTTTGTTGTAGATTTGGATCCAAATGAGAATTCATTCGAGCGGGTTTCTTATAGTTATTCAGATATTTTAACTAGAACTGTTGAGATTGAATTTTTATCAGAAGCTGTTTGAAACAAGAAGAGTTGACACTTTGTTGACTCTTTTTTGGTTCAATAAGATAAGGAGTGATGGGATGGCGTTTTTTCTAAAAGAGTTAGGGGAAATGACTGGGGTGGAGTTTTATCAGCTTGCCCGTTTGCGTACAGCGGTTTTTGTGGTGGAACAAGCGTGTGCGTATCAAGAGATCGATGCGATCGATGCACAAGCCAAACATTTATGGGCCCTTGATGAGGAAGGGCAGATCGTTTCGTACGCCCGTATTTTCCAGCAGGAACAAACGGTGCATTTTGGTCGGGTCATTGTGGCACCAGCATAACGGGGGCAAAAAGAAGGCCATCGTCTAATCAAAGAAGTTTTGCATCGCATTGAGCAGTGTTATCCAGCTTTGCCTATTGAGATCGAAGCACAAGCCCACTTAGAAAAATTCTACGGCCAGTATGGCTTTAAAACCATTACACCGCCTTTTTATGAAGACGGGATCCTGCATGTCGGGATGAAAAAAGAAGCAAGCACAGCGACTCTCTAGCGAGGTTCGCGTGCTTGCTTCTTTTAGCGCTATGATTGATGGATCGGATGAATCCGAATCGCTTCTTTCGACCTTATTGACTAAGAGCCGTTTTTTTATCGGATCGTATCATCCAATGATGTTGGACGTGGATCCACAGTGTTGGCAGGAGGCGTTTGCGCTTTTAGAAGGTCACGAATCTCTTCTAAATAATCCTCTGCAGTGACTTCTGGTACTTCTTCTTCCTCAGGTTGTTGTTTCAGATTGCGTAGTTTGTTGACTGCTTTGACAATCAAGAACAAGACAAATGCGGTAATCAAGAACGTAATAATGGCAGTAATTACGCGGCCGAAATCAAAGACCACATTTTTGGCTGGTTCAAAGACCAAGCCAGAAAAGGCATCTGCGTTACCAAAGAGTGATAAGATCCATGAAACCAATGGTGTCAGCAATCCTTCAACTAAACTAGTGACGATTGCGGTGAAGGCACTCCCGATCACGACCCCGATCGCCAAGTCAATGACGTTTCCTCGTAAAATAAATTCTTTAAATTCTTTAATCATCCTGTATCCTCCCTTCTAAATCTTACTGACAGTATAGCGAAAAACGCGGGATTTATAAAAAAAAACGCTCGCTGCAACAGGTTTGATCAGCGAGCCGAGGAGAAAGTTTGTCAGCTATGCTATAATTGAAGAGATAATTTTGCTTCTAGAAGGGGTGTCACATGTCTATTGAATTAAAAAAAGGTGTTCGGTTAACGGTGCTACCGACCAAAAAGTATAAAACGATCCGTTTTTTCGTTCGGTTTACTGCACCATTGCAGGCTGGAATGACCGCCAAACGGACCTTATTGACCAGTTTATTAGAAACGACTAGTTTGGCTTATCCGACACAGACCGCATTTAGCAGTCAGCTGGCAGAGCTTTACGGTGCCAGCTTTGGTATGAATGTCAACAAACGGGGCAATCTGCATCAAATCAATGCAGCGATGTCCTTTGTCAACGGGAAGTACGTGTCAGATGAAGCAGTATTGCCGCAAGCAGCCGCTTTTTTAGCAGAAGTTTTGTTCCATCCGAATGCCCACGAGGAACAGTTTGAAGAAAAGAACTTCACCATCGAAAAGCACAACTTGATCGCCTATATGAACAGCGTGGCAGAAGATAAGCAAGCATTGGCTTCTTTAGGGCTGCAAGAGTTGTATTTCGAAAACGATCAGAATCAGAAGTATCCGAGCTTTGGCCGTCCCCAAGACTTAGAAGCTGTGACCGCAAAAGAGCTTTACCAAACCTATCGCTCAATGATGGACAATGATCAAATCGATATTTTCGTGATCGGCGATGTGGTTGAAGCAGAAGTTGCGGCGCTCTTCCAAAACATGGCCTTTACCGATCGGCCAGACCAAGCAATGCCGGTCTTTTATCAGCAAGCGGCGGAAAATATCATTCGCGAGAAAATCTTGCGGGAACCAATCATCCAAGCCAAATTGAACTTAGGCTATCATACTGGCGTGTATTATGACCAAGCCGAGCGGATCGCCTTTATGGTCTTCAACGGGTTGTTTGGCGGATTCCCTCATTCAAAACTGTTTATGAATGTCCGAGAGAAAGAAAGTTTGGCGTATTATGCTTCCAGCAGTATCGATACGTTTCGGGGGTATTTGTCGGTCCAAACAGGGATCGATGGCAAAAACCGCGACAAGGTTTTCAAATTGATCGAACAGCAGCTGCAAAGCTTGCAGCGTGGCGAAGTCACCGCGGAAGAACTGGCACAAACAAAAGCGATGTTGAAAAACCAGTACTTGCTTTCATTGGATAACCCACAAGCACTGATCGAAACAGCCTATCTGAATCAGTGGGTACCGAATACGAAAATGACGGAAGATGAATTTATGCAGAAATTGGCACAAGTGACCGTGGCAGATGTCCAAGCATTGGCTCAAAACGTGTCCTTGCAAGCTGTATTCTTCCTGGATAAGGAGACGACCCATGAATAAAAAAGTCTATCAGCAAATCAATGAGACCCTTTATGAAGAAGTATTGCCAAACGGCTTGAAAGTTTATTTGCTGCCAAAAGCCGATTTCCATAAAACTTACGGACTTTTCAGTACGAACTATGGCTCTGTCGACAATCATTTCGGGTTTTCACCCGAAGCATTGCATCAAGTCCCTGACGGCATTGCCCATTTTCTAGAGCACAAACTGTTTGAAAAAGAAGACGGCGATGTCTTTCAAACCTTTGGTCAGCAGGGGGCTTCTGCCAATGCCTTTACCAGTTTCACGAAAACCAGCTACCTTTTTTCGGCAACCGATCAAATCAAGCTGAACCTTGAAACGTTGATCGATTTCGTTCAAGCCCCGTATTTCACAGAAGAAACCGTCGAAAAAGAAAAAGGGATCATTGGTCAAGAAATCCAAATGTATGATGACGATCCGAACTGGCAGCAGTTTTTCGGCATCATCAAAAATCTGTATCCGAAGCACCCCTTGCATATCGATATCGCTGGTACGGTGGAAAGCATTGCGCAGATCACCGCAGAAGACTTGTATCTTTGCTACAATACCTTCTATCACCCAAGCAACATGACGCTTTTTGTGGTAGGCAATATCGATCCTGAAGAAACGATGGCGTGGATTCGGACCAATCAAGCGGCCAAGACCTTTCCAGAAACGCAGGCGATCATTCGCCAGTTTCCTGAAGAAACCTTTGCCGATATTCAAGCAGAATCAAGTCTTACCATGCCAGTGACACGTGCCAAAGGCGTATTAGGGATCAAAGGGGACTTGAACAAACTGCCGAAATCAGGAAGAGAGCTCTTACGCTTCAAAAATGCGTTGAATCTTTTCTGCCAATTGGTGTTAGGCAATACGTCCGCCAATTATTTGCGTTTGTATGATCAAGGCATCATCGACGACACATTTGGGTTTGAAGTGAACTTGGATCGCGGCTTTTACTTTGCCGACTTCTCGGGGGATTCTGAAGAGCCAGAAAAAATGTTGGCAGAGATCGAAGCGATCGTAATGAATTTCCAGCAAGATCCAGAGATAAATGAAGAAAACTTGACGTTATTGAAGAAGAAAATGCTAGGAAAATATTTCCAATCACTGAACTCACTGGAGTTTATCGCAAACCAGTTTACCCAAAGTTTATTCGGTGAAACGACGCTCTTTGATCTGCCAGAAGTGATCCAATCGATTACTTTGGAAGATGTCCAGCAAGCGGCTCGTTCCTTTATCGATCCCAAAGCGTTTAGTCGTTTTTACATGTATCCAACGGAAAAAGCCTAAGCGAAGGCTGGTTTTGTCAAACAGCTATCATCTAAGCGACACTGACTGATTCAAGGAGGAATGCCCAACAGAACAAGGGCTGGCCAACTCCTGAGTCATTCAGTGTTTTCTTTTTGCGTCAAAGGGTGGTTTTTTCTTGCAATTTGATGCCAATTTGGCGAAAAGTATTAAAATTTGTTTGCGAGTTGTCGTTAGGCTATCCTCAGACTTTTTCTTTTATGGTATTCTTTAATTATTGGAGCAAAATCTTTTTTTGTTTTTTTGCAAAAAATCACGGAAAAAATGTTATATTTAGTAGACGGCGTGTCCAAGTGGAAATCGGCGCGACGGAACTTTTTTATTGACGTATACAGGGAACCCCTGTTTTAAAATGATAGAGCAGCTTTGCTGACCTTACGACAAGCAGCGAAGCGATTTTAGGGCTTTTTTTTAAAGATGAATAAAAGACTGGAGTAGATGATCGAGTGGCCAACGAAACAACGATTGGAGCAAAATTACGGCAAGCCCGTTTAGATAAAAACATTTCATTGATTGAATTACAACAAATGACAAAGATCCAAAAACGCTATTTAGAAGCAATTGAAGCAGAGCGTTTTGATCAATTGCCAGGCACTTTTTATGTCCGTGCGTTTATTCGCCAATATGCAGCAGCGGTTGGAGAAGACGGCGACAAATTGGTAGCCGTTTTTGATGGCAAAGATACGTTAGACGCCCTCTTACCAAAAAGACCGCAGCCTGAAACCGTCAGCGGCTCACGAAAAGCACAGCACGTAGAAGAAAAAAGCGGCTCATTTGTCGTCCGCTATTTGCCGATGATTCTATTAGGTCTGGTGGCCATTACGATCGTGAGTATCGTGGGCTACATGGCTTGGCAAGACCGGAATACAACGCCGATGATCCAAGGAAGCTCTTCTCTTGTGGTAGAAAATTCAGCGTCTACCGCTTCCACCACGTCAAGTACGGAAGAAACCAGTACTTCGAGTGAAGCGACGGAGTCTTCAAGTACGACGGAATCCAGCGAAGCGAAAATGACGATGACTGCCAGTGATTCGACGCAATCGTCGATCACGATCACGATGAAAGATGCGGAAAATCCTATTGAATTAGCATTTACTGGGCTAGATGCTTCTTGTTGGGTCGGTGTACAAGTCGACAACGCTTATGTGTACCAATACACTGTTCAAGCGGGAGAAACGCAATCGATGACGCTGCCAGAAGGCGCCACGAATGCGACTTTGACCCTGGGCGCAAGTCAAAATATCTCCATCACTGCCAATGGTCAGGACGTGGACTTTTCTGATCCGCAATTTGAATTGTTACAAAAGACGGTCCGTCTCGTGATTGAATACCAAGACGATGCGGCTTAAATCTGACAAATGTGCCTCATTGAGGTATCATTAGCTAAAAAGTTATCTGTTGCATCCGACCATTGAAAAGCAGAAGTAGTGGCATGATTTGCCGTTATTTCGTACAATAGTCGGCAGAGAGGAGTCTATTTCGTGAATTTACCCAATCAATTAACTGTATTACGGATCATTATGATCCCCATCTTTATTTTGGTCTTGGTTTTGCCAATCGATCTTGGCACGCTGACCGTTGGTACGACACAATTAGAAAACACGCACCTTATTGCAGCGATCCTTTTTGCGGCAGCCAGCATTACAGACTGGCTAGATGGCAAGATCGCTCGTTCCAGAGGCCTTGTTACCAACTTCGGGAAGTTTGCTGACCCGTTAGCAGATAAAATGCTCGTCATGACGGCTTTTATCATGCTGGTTGAATTAGACAAAGCCCCAGGCTGGGTAGTTTCGATCATCGTTTGCCGCGAGTTGGCAGTGACGGGTTTACGCTTGTTGTTAGTGGAACAAAGCGGGGAAGTCATGGCTGCTGCATGGCCAGGGAAAATCAAAACCGCGACACAAATGGTTGCGATCATTTTCTTGTTCTTGAACAACATTCCCTTTTCAATGATCGGTTTGCCTATCGATCAAATCATGTTGTATCTATGTTTGATCTTCACGATCTATTCCGGGGTCGATTATTTCATAAAAAATACGAATGTTTTTAAAGATTCTATGTAAAATTTCTAGATCTAGATAAAGAAGCGATAAAAACAAGGATACAAGTCACGAAAGTTCAGAAGTTTTCTGGACTTTTTTTGTCAATATGAAAGACTTTTACGTATCTGATAAATGAAGGAGTAAACGAATGAAAGCAGAAATTATTGCAGTCGGGACCGAATTACTTTTAGGACAGGTGGTGAATACGAACGCGACCTTCTTGTCAGAAGAACTGGCAAGTCTTGGGATCGATGTTTTTTATCATAGTGTTGTCGGGGACAACCCCAATCGCTTAGAAGAATTGCTGACGATCGCCGACAAACGCAGCGACTTGATCGTGCTGTGCGGCGGCCTAGGGCCCACCGACGATGACTTGACGAAACAAGTCACTGCCCGTCATGTGGGACAAGAGTTAGTCAGAGATGAACCAGGTTATCACCAATTGAAAGCCTTCTTTGAAAACAGTCAACGGAGAATGACGGAAAACAATTTACGGCAGACCCTCGTTTTTAAAGATGGTGTGTCTTTGCCAAATCCCAATGGACTAGCGATCGGGATCTTTTATCAGACAGCCGCTACCAGTTATTTGCTGCTGCCGGGACCACCAAGTGAACTGCAGGCGATGTTTCTTACCCACGCAAAACCACTTCTATTAGAGCAGTTTCCCCAAGAAGAAGTCTTGCTTTCTCGCGTTTTGCGCTATTACGGGATCGGGGAATCGGCGTTGGTCACAGAATTGGCCGATTTGATCGAGAATCAAGTCAATCCCACCATCGCTCCTTATGCCAAACCCAATGAGGTCACGCTGCGTCTGACGGTCAAAACTGCAGACGAGGCGCAAGGAATCAAACAATTGGATGCCTTAGAAGAAACCGTCCAAGCACGGGTCGGTGCGTATTTCTATGGGTATGGGGAACAAAATTCGCTGGCAGAAACAGTCGTCGGGCTACTGATCGAGAATAAGAAAACCGTCACCGCAGCGGAAAGTTTGACCGCTGGTTTGTTCCAAGCGACCCTAGGAGGGATTCCTGGCGTCTCTGAGGTGTTTCCCGGTGGGTTCGTGACATATTCTGCTGCAACAAAAAGCAAGCTCTTAGGCATCGATCCAGAGCTTTTGGAAAGCTATGGGACTGTTAGTCAGGAATGTGCAGAAGCAATGGCCGTCTATGCCCGCAAACAAGCCGAGACTGATTATGCGGTGGCGTTTACGGGTGTTGCTGGTCCAGACGAGTTAGAAGGTCAGCCTAAAGGCACCGTTTGGATCGCCTTAGCTTCTGACAAAGGCGTCTCGAGCCAGCTGTATCACTTCAACCGCGACCGCGCCTATATTCGGCATAGTGCCGTCATGGCGGGCTTAAATCAAATACGTAAGGAATTATTAAATTAATGCGAATGTTTGTTCGTTTTTTCTTGCAATTTCCCGTCAGAAGGACTATTATTATCTTATGAACGACACACGAAAGTGATGAATATAAGGAGGATTATCCGTTTGGCAGATGATCGTAAAGCAGCCTTAGATGCTGCACTAAAGAAGATTGAAAAGAACTATGGTAAAGGTGCCATCATGAAGCTTGGCGAAAAAGTTGATCAACAAATTTCAACGATCCCAAGTGGTTCATTGGCCTTGGATGTTGCATTAGGTGTAGGTGGTTACCCACGAGGACGGATCGTAGAAGTTTACGGCCCAGAAAGTTCTGGTAAAACGACAGTTGCTTTACATGCCATTGCGGAAGTCCAAAAAAATGGCGGAACAGCAGCATTTATCGATGCCGAACATGCGTTAGATCCTCAATATGCGCAAAAATTAGGCGTAAATATCGATGATCTTTTGTTATCACAACCAGATACAGGAGAACAAGGATTAGAGATCGCTGACGCCTTAGTTTCAAGTGGTGCGGTTGATATCGTGGTCATTGACTCGGTAGCAGCTTTAGTCCCACGGGCGGAGATCGACGGTGAAATGGGTGATACCCACGTTGGTTTGCAAGCTCGTTTGATGTCACAAGCATTACGGAAACTTTCTGGTTCCATCAACAAAACGAAAACGATCGCGATCTTTATCAACCAAATTCGGGAAAAAGTTGGGATCATGTTCGGGAATCCAGAAACGACGCCTGGTGGCCGTGCGTTGAAATTCTATTCAACCATCCGTTTGGAAGTACGTCGTGCTGAGCAATTGAAATCCGGTACAGATATCATCGGGAACCGCACGAAGATCAAAGTAGTCAAAAACAAAGTAGCGCCACCATTTAAAGTAGCAGAAGTCGACATGATGTATGGTCAAGGGATTTCCCAAGAAGGCGAACTGCTGGATATGGCCGTGGAACAAGACATCGTCGATAAAAGCGGTGCGTGGTATGCCTATAAAGGGGATCGTATCGGTCAAGGTCGTGAAAACGCCAAAAACTATATGCGTGAACACCAAGAAATGATGCTAGAAGTTTCTGCTCGCGTCCGCGATGCTTACGGGATTGGAACAGGAGAGACCGTAACCCTTGAGGAAGCGCAAGAAGAATTACCATTAGACGACTAAGTCTTGAAAAAGCCAAACAACCTCGTTGTTTGGCTTTTTTGTGGTTTTTGCCAGATTCGTCCATTGTTGAAAAAACATCCGTAAAAAGGAAGGGTTGCGAAAGTTTACTTTATTATTTAAAGTTGACACTCTTGGGTTCAAACATTACAATAAACGTATGTGGATTTCCACATAAGAAGTAGCGAATTGATAATTTTGTTATCCTTTGTTAATCAAAATTACAAAATATTTAAAAAGATAGTATGGAGGTGGATTCATTGGAACTACTTTACATTCTCCTCGCTATCATCGGTTTAATTGTCGGTCTTGGATTAGGAGTTTATGTGACGAAATCTCGTCATGAGAAAGAAATCAACGGCGCCCAAAATTCTGCAGCTGGAATTATCGAAAGCGCTAAGAAAGAAGCAGAAACTCTTAAAAAAGAAGCATTGTTAGAAGCTAAGGAAGAAAATCAGAAGTATCGGTCAGAGATTGAAAGTGAGTTGAAAGAAAGCAAACTTGATTTAAAATCACAAGAAAATCGTTTACTCCAAAGAGAACAAGTTCTTGATCGTAAGGACGATTCTTTGGAAAAACGAGAACGCTCACTTGAAGATAAAGAAGGCAGACTTAGTGAGAAACAACAATTAATTGACGAGCGAGAAAAAGAAGTAGAAAACTTAATCGATGGACAACAGAAAGAATTAGAGCGCATCGCTGCGCTGTCTAGAGATGAAGCAAAAGAGTTGATCATGAAATCAACGGAAGAGGAATTGAACCATGAATTAACGATCATGGTCAAAGAATCTGAACAGCGTGCAAAGGAAGAAGCAGATCGAAAAGCAAAAAATCTCTTGTCCCTAGCAATCCAACGTTGTGCCGCAGACCAAGTGTCTGAAACCACGGTATCGGTCGTATCATTACCAAACGATGAGATGAAAGGTCGAATCATCGGAAGAGAAGGTCGGAACATTCGCACCCTTGAAACATTGACAGGGATCGATTTGATCATTGATGACACGCCAGAAGCAGTCGTCTTATCAGGATTTGATCCGATTCGCCGTGAAATTGCTCGTATGACCCTTGAAAAACTGATTCAAGACGGCCGGATCCATCCAGCTCGAATTGAAGAAATGGTCGAAAAATCTCGGAAAGAAATGGATGAGCATATTCGTGAATATGGGGAACAAGCAGCCTTTGAAGTCGGCGCCCACACCCTTCATCCAGACTTGATCAAGATTTTAGGTCGTTTGCGTTTCCGTACCAGCTACGGACAAAACGTCTTGAACCACTCGATCGAAGTCGCAAAACTAACCGGTGTTCTTGCCGCAGAATTAGGCGAAGATATCCAGTTAGCCAAACGTGCTGGACTCTTGCATGATATCGGGAAAGCCCTTGACCATGAAATTGAAGGCTCTCACGTTGAGATCGGGGCTGAGTTAGCTGCCAAATACAAAGAAAATGGTGTGGTGATCAATGCGATCGCTTCTCACCATGGAGATGTTGAAGCAACATCGGTTATCTCTGTTTTAGTTGCAGCCGCAGATGCCTTGTCAGCAGCCCGTCCAGGTGCCCGCAGCGAATCATTGGAAAATTATATTCGCCGCTTGCAAAACCTAGAAAATATCGCCAACGGCTTCAAAGGGGTCGATTCCAGTTTTGCAGTCCAAGCCGGACGTGAAGTCCGTGTAATGGTCAAACCAGAAGAGATTTCTGATTTGGATGCTGTACGATTGGTTCGCGACATCCGCAAGAAGATCGAAGACGATTTGGATTACCCAGGTCATATCAAAGTAACCGTTATTCGCGAGACCCGCGCAACGGATTACGCCAAATAGCAAGCAAAAGCAGTATCCTCTCAGAGGATACTGCTTTTTTGTGTAGCTGATTGTCAATAAGGACGGCTGAGTTGTGCAAAATCGACTCTATTTCATCAGTCCCATAAATGATCGTGCCTTTTTTATTCGTCGGCAACAGAACAACGAACAAGCAAAAGGATGGCTCGATAGCGACAGAGGCGAAAAATGGGAGGATCGATCCAGTATTATCGAGTGGGGGGCTAGTGAAAAACAAAACAGACCCAGGCTTCTCGGGGAAGTCCAGGTCTGTTTCATGTGTTTCACGTCTATACGTCCATCAAATCTTGCGTCGGCGGGCAAAGTCCACAAAGCGGAATTTATCCAGTCGGTGGATCGATTCGGTGTATTCAAAACAGCGCGTGTCTTCTAGATACACGAGGCTGCGAACCGTAACGACATGCTGATCTTCAGGACGCAGATCCATTAGATCCCGCAATTCTTTGTTGACGGGGTCAACAGTGATTTCTTTTTGTGCATAAGCGATCTCAAGGCCAAGATCATTTTCAAAGTAATCAAAAATCGATACTTTCGCTCGGTTTTCTGGCAACTCTTCGATGATAGAAGCATCAAGGTAATCTTTATCCAAAATCACCACTTCTCCATCGATTCTCCGCTGACGGATCAGTTTCCATGCCTCAGAAGCAACAGGCCAACCAGTGGTCTCGTGCAGCTTTGGCGAAACGGCGATCTTGCGGATCTCGACAACCTTAGTTTCACTAGGAATGCGTTGGGTATCTTGCAGCTCTCGAAAACTCGTCAAGCCAGAAATCGGGAAATCAAAGCGATTCAAGTCTAAAACGATCGAACCTTTCCCTTGTTTCTTTTGGATATAACCAGCATCCCGCAATAAATTCAATGCCTTACGGACAGTCTCGCGGGAGACACCATAAGTTTTGATCAATTGGTTTTCGCTAGGCAGCAAAGAATGCGGAGGGTATTCGTTTGCTAGAATTTTTTGTTCTAAATCTAAAAATATTTCTTTGAACTTGTTCATCGGATTGCCCCCTCTTTGGCTATTATAGCGAGGCCAATTTGGAAATGCAATCGACTATTTCGCCAAAAGTTCGTCAATGTTTAGGTCCGTTAATTTTTCAACGATCACATCTGCACCGTGTAATTCTTCTCCTGAATAAACACCTACCGCATACATACCAGCAGCATTGATGCCGTCGATCCCTGCTTGAGCATCTTCAAAGCCAACTGCTTCTGCCGGTTCAATGCCTAGTGCCAGCGCTGCTTGGATAAAGATTTCTGGATCTGGTTTGCCTTTTTTCAAGGTTGCTGGGTCAACGATCGTATCAAAGTCTTGCATGACCCCAAGTTTGTCCAAAATAAACGGTGCATTTTTGGATGCCGAAGCGATCGCACAAGGAATGTTTTTTGCTTTGGCTTCATCAAGGAATGTCTTCACCCCTGGCAATAGATCATCAGGAGTCAAGCTTTGTAACAATTGTACATAGTGGGTATTTTTCTTCGTCGCTAACGCTTCTTTTTCGACTTCTGTGTAGGCATCATTTTTGTTGCCTAGGGTTAAGATTCGCTCTAAAGAATCCATGCGGCTGATGCCTTTTAACTGCTCGTTGAACTTCAAATCGATCTCGATCCCGATCTCCGCAGCTAATTCTTTCCATGCAATGTAGTGGTATTTGGCCGTATCCGTGATAACGCCGTCTAAATCAAAAACAAATCCTTTTTTCATGTGTAACACTCCTTTTAGTAAGTAATCGTTGCTTCTTTCTTTGCTTCTAGAGAAACTTGTTGCCCATTCACTAAGATCGTGACTGGCTGATCAGCGGTAATCGTCAATGTTTCATGTGTAACATTCATTGCAAAGCGGGTGCCGCGAACTTCTAGCTGAAAGGCTAAGCTGTCCCAAGCTTTCGGCAAGTTTGGCGTGATCTGCAGCTGCTCTTCTCGAATATCGATCCCAGCAAAAGTGGTTAATGGAATAAACAACGTAGCAGCCATGACACCGGCGTGAATGCCTTCTGCTGTAGTCCCGCCTTGGATATCACGGTAATCAGAAGAGAGGGCTTCTTGGTATAATGACCAAGCCAACTCCTGATCATCTACCATTGCCGCCAACTGGGCATGAACGATGCGTGACAACGTCGAGCCGTGGGAGGTACGAGCCAAGTAATAATGGAGATTTTTTTCAATATAGTCTGTTGGCAGCTGGTAAGAAAGATCTGCCAAAATCTGATTGACTTGCTCTTTTGAGAAATTGTAGAAAATCATCAAACTATCCGCTTGTTTCGCGACTTTGTAGCTGTCAGCACTCTTGCCTTCAGCGTTCAAGATGCGGTCCATCCGATAGATGTTGCCATATTTCTCTTTGTAGTGAGCCCAATCCAGATCTTCCAGCTGGAAGTACCCTTCAAATTGTGCAATGATGCCTTCTGGATCGATCTCTAAGCCCAGCTTGGTACGAATATCTGCCATAGCAGCAATATCTGCAGGGGTTAAAGCCGTTTTCTCTAATACCGCTTGGAAGCTCTCTGCTGAAAGTTGTTGTTGAAGGTTCTCGATCTCTTCAAACAACCATACTACCATCATATTGGTATAGGCGTTGTTTTTCAAGCCGCCTTGTTCACTATTTGGGTAGCTTTCATGAAATTCATCTGGTCCCATAACTTTATCGATAAAGTAACGTTGAGCAGCATCATCCCAGGTGGCAGCACTTTGCCAGAAATGAGCGACTTCTAACATCAATTCTAACCCATATTGTTCCATGAAGACTCGATCTTGCGTGTTGTGCCAGTATTGCCAAATGTTATAAGCGATCGCTAAGGAGACATGGCGTTGCAAGCGACTGTGATCTTCTTTCCATTCGCCGCTGATAGGGTTTAAATGCAGTTCTTGGGATTGCTCACTGCCATCCAATCCTGATTGCCATGGGAACATGGCGCCTTGGTAGCCAGCTTTTTGGGCATCTTTTTTGGCAGCAGCTAAGCGGCGGTAGCGATACAGCAGAATTTCTTTGGCGGTGTCAGGAAAATGTAGAATGTAAAACGGTAAGATAAACAGTTCATCCCAGAAAATATGACCGCGATAGGCTTCACCATGTAGGCCACGGGCAGTGATACTGGCATCTAAGGACTCCTGATAAGCATTCGGTGCTGCGGAGACCAGCAGATGATACGTATGCAGATTCAGCATTTTTTGCGACATTAAGTCACCAGTGACTTCGATGGCCGCTTTTGCCCATAATTCAGCCCAGGCTTGTTTTGAGGCGGTATACATCGTCGCAAAATCAGGTAATGCTAAGGAAGAAAACGTAAATGCCGGTTGCGGCTCTTCTTGGCGATAAGCGGCAACAGTGACTGATTTTTCGACCCGATAAGTTTGTCCTTCCGTCACCTCAAGGGTTACTTGCTGACGGACGACCTGGTCATTTGTTTCAGCTTGCAGCTCAGCCAATGGCAGGTCCTGTGAAAACAGTTGAGAGGATTGGACAACGGTAATCTGTGATTGGTTAGTGGTGACCACTAAATGCGCTTTGTTTTGTTCAGCTGCTGCCTCTTTCACGGTCAAATGCTG
Organism: Enterococcus sp. DIV0240d; assembly: GCF_051711245.1. Taxonomy (NCBI): domain Bacteria; kingdom Bacillati; phylum Bacillota; class Bacilli; order Lactobacillales; family Enterococcaceae; genus Enterococcus; species Enterococcus sp. DIV0240d. The sequence goes on from NZ_JBIOMG010000001.1 coordinate 312,315, forward strand.
GTTAGTTAAACTACGGTAACGAGCGACGTTATAGTTATAGACCGATCCGTCGGCTTCACTGACGAAGGTAACGGTGCCAGAAAAGTTGAGCGGGGTAAACTGATAGACCAAGCTGTATTGGTGAACGTCTTGCATATTGGCGATCTTCTTCGTTTCGATTCGCAGACGCTTTTGTTTTTTGGTTTCAATTTCTGCCACTGATTGGAACAAGCCGGTCTTCAGATCCAATGTCCGTTTAAAGGAAAGGAGCTGATTGTTGGCGATATCGATCACTTCATCATCGATCTTTACGTACATTTTTTGCAGATTCGGTGCATTGACGAAGTCTTCATTGCTGATGGTATGACCAGAAACATCCGATTCCACCGTATTGTAAAGACTTGCTAAATACAGTCCTGGATAGTTCGCTTCACAAATGGTCATCTCAGGCGTTGTGCCTCGCAGCCCTAAATAGCCGTTACCGACGGTTAAAAGTGACTCCACCGAGTATTCATCTTTACCAGGGGTGTAGCCATAGTATTCGAGGCGCCAAGGAATTTCAGCACTTTTTTCTTCATACTGTTCTTTCGTAGTGCAAACAAAGGGACGATTCAATTTTTCTGTCAACCATTGGTCCAATGAAAAAGTCCCTTCTTCATTCGTAAACACCAGCGATTCAGAGACGATCCCGCCACCTTCCATTTGCTGCAGCTGCGCGGTCAGTGCGGCAACGCGCTCACTGTCAGTCCCAGAAAACGGATAGGTCGTACCAGTTTGATCCGTTAACAGCCATTGTTCCTTAGACAATATAATCGTATTCACAGTAGTTGTCCTCCTTTAAACTTGTCTATACATGCAAAATGATTATAACGTAAATTGTAAGCTATTTCAATTTATCTATCCTGTTTTTTTATTCTTTTTTGTCAAATAAACAGTAAATAAAGTTGTTGGCAATATTATTTTATATTAATGAAACATTTTAAAAAACGTTTATTTATCAAGGTTTTCATATGGTACCTTTGCTATTTGCTTGTATTGTTTATAGAAAAAGTGAAAAAAATTGGTTTGAAACGCTTGCAATATCAAAATTATCAAGTTATGATTAGTGCGTAATCAAAACATATATATACAAGTGGAGATGAAAGGGGTTTATTAATTATGGGAAAGTATCGTGATGATGCTGAGAAGCTGCTGGAATATGTTGGCGGCAAAGAAAATATCGCCGCAGTAACACATTGCGCGACACGGATGCGTTTTGTTTTGAACGATCAGTCAAAAGCAAACGAAAAGGCAATTGAAGAAATTCCAAGTGTCAAAGGAATGTTTACCAATGCGGGACAATTCCAAGTCATTATCGGCAATGATGTCTCAACGTTTTACAATGATTTTACCGATGTATCAGGAATAGAAGGTGTTTCTAAAGAACAAAGTAAAGCGATTGCAAAAAACAATCAAAATATCGTGCAACGAGCGATCGCTACGTTAGCTGAGATCTTTACCCCGTTATTACCAGCGATTATTGTCGGTGGTTTGATGCTAGGGCTGAGAAATTTCTTAGAAGGTGTACCGCTAGAAGCTCTAGGTGGACAAACCATTACGCAAGCTTCTACTTTTTGGAACGGTGTCAACGGCTTTTTATGGCTGCCCTGTGAAGCGATCTTTCACTTTCTACCAGTAGGGATTACTTGGAGTATTACACGTAAGATGGGAACCACGCAAATATTAGGGATTGTTTTAGGGATTACATTGGTTTCACCGCAATTATTAAATGCTTATTCAGTAAGTTCAACTTCTGCTGCAGAAATTGCTCAAAATTATACGTGGGACTTCGGGTTCTTCACTATTGATAAAATTGGGTATCAAGCACAAGTGATCCCAGCAATGCTGGCAGGTTTCTTATTGGTTTATCTTGAAAGATTCTTCCGGAAATGGATTCCAGAAGCGGTTTCAATGATCTTCGTTCCATTGTTCTCATTGCTGCCAACTATTTTAGCAGCCCACATGGTGTTAGGTCCAATCGGTTGGCAAATCGGATCAGGCATTTCTTGGGTCGTAAATGCTGGCTTGACCTCACCATTAAACTGGTTATTTGGTTTCATTTTCGGTGGCTTGTATGCGCCTTTGGTTATTACCGGATTGCATCATACAACGCTAGCGATCGACTCTCAATTAGTAGCAGATTTTGGGACAACCAACCTTTGGCCAATGATCATGCTGTCAAATATTGCACAAGGTACGGCAGTATTGGCGATTTGGTTCCTTCACCGTGGCAATAAAAAAGAAGAACAAGTCTCTGTTCCAGCAACGATTTCTGCTTACATGGGGGTTACTGAACCAGCGATGTTCGGGATTAATTTGAAATATGTTTACCCATTTGTCGCAGCAATGGTAGGTTCTGCCTTTGGTGGAATGCTGATCACTGCAACGAATACCCGTGCATTAGGTATTGGTGTAGGGGGACTGCCTGGTTTCTTATCATTTAAAATTGAAAACTATCCAATGGTCTTCATCTCAATGGCGGTGACGATTGCGATCACGTTTGTTTGCACCATCATCTTTAGAAAAGTTACCTTCTTAAATAAATTAGAACCGCAATTGGCTGCTGATACAGCTGCAGCAGCGGCTGTTGCACCAACGACGGCTGTACCGACACCTGCAGCCCCAGAAGCAGCACAAGTTTCAGAAGAAACCCTTTATGCTCCAGCTGATGGGAAAGTAGTTGCCATCACTGAAGTTTCTGATCCTGTCTTTTCTCAAAAAATGATGGGTGACGGCTTTGCTGTTCAGCCAACGAATGGAACGATTTATGCTCCTGTTGCAGGCACGATCTCTAGCATTTTTGAAACAAAGCATGCAATTGGGATTTTAACGCCTGGTGGCGCGGAAGTTCTTGTTCATATGGGCTTAGATACTGTGGAATTAAAAGGTGCGCCATTTGAGGTCCTTGTTTCTGAAGGTGACACGGTCACACCAGAAACGAAGATTGCAGTGATGGATCTAGAGGCTGTGACCGCAGCTGGCAAACAGACAGATGTTTTAACAGTCATCACGAATGCCGAAAAAGTGCGTCAGCTTTCATTGACGACCACAGGCACAGTGACAGCCAAAACAGCGGTTGGTTCCGCTGAATTAAACTAAAAAAATAATCCGTTTCCGAGAGCACCCTTTGACTAAGAAGGGGGATCGGAAGCGGATTTTTTTATGGCCGCCCTCAAGGGAGAGCGGCTTTTTCTTGGTTTTCAATGGGTAAAGCCGCAGTTAGCTGACGGCTTTTTTGTCGGTGCTTTTGCGGAAGTAGTTGATCGTTAATAGGAAAGTCAGTAAGACCAGGGCCCACAAAAAGAATAAGGCGATTTGAGAGCCGATGACCGTCCCTTGGGTGTAATCGGTCGCCGCATTTTGTGCCAAATTGATAATGGTCGCCACCACAGCCGTCGCCACTGCACCAGAAAATTGCTGTAGCGTATTAAAGATCGCATTACCGTCCGCGTACAATGCAGGAGTCAGCTTGTTTAAGCCGGTGGTCATCATATTGCTGTAGGCTAAGCCGATCCCGATCATGTAAAAGACATGTCCAGCAACTAGGCTCCAAATGAAAGGCGAACGCAAAACGAGGGCTAAGGCAAGCCAACCGATGGCAATCAACGTCAAACCAGACAGGATCGGTTTTTTCGGTCCAACTTTATCCAGCAACCGACCAGAGATCGGCGCAAGGATCGCCCCGATCGCCGCCCCAGGAAGCATAACTAATCCTGCAGTAAAGGCATCTTTTCCCAAGACGAGTTGGACAAAGTTCGGCAAGACAAAGGAAATGCCCAGTAAAAGGAACTGACAAACAAGAAAGCCAAACAGAAACAAACTGAAGCTACGGTTTTTCAAAACAGCCAAACGAATCAAAGGGTTCGGGCCTTTTGAGCGTTGATAAAACAAGCCAGCACCAATGAAACCGAAAAGCAGCGGCAGTAGACTCGCTAAGGTGCCTACTTGATTCAAGAACAATAAGAAGCCGCTGAACATCAAGACGATTCCTAATACACTCAGTAAATCCAGGGAAGTGTCTTTTGCCCCAGCCGTTTTAGGGATCGAGTAAAGGCCGAGTACTAGGGAGATCAGCAAGACTGGGATCAAGAAAAGAAAGATCGCATTCCAAGACCAATGGGCGGTCAATAAGCCCCCATATGTCGGTCCGATCGCTGGAGCGATGGAAGTGGTCAAATTCCCTAAGCCGATTGCCGCTCCCCGTTTTTCAAAGGGGGAGTAAGTCAAAATGATGTGGAACATCAAAGGCAGTGCGATCCCTGTGCTGGCACCTTGGAAAAAGCGGCCAATCAGCAAAATGGCAAACGTCGGCGATAAAAAGTCGATCACCAAGCCAACAAGGAAAAAGGCGTTGGCAGTTAGAAACAAGGTTCTCAATGAGAAGCGTTTCAAAAGGTAGGTCGATATTGGGACAATGATGGAGATGACCAGTAAGTAGATGGTCGTCACCCATTGAACATCGGATGTTGAAAGCGTAAATTGATCGATCAATGTCGGAAACGTTACATTCATGGCTGTTTCAATCAGCACACCTGCAAATGACATCAATCCGGTTGCGAGGATCGCCCCCACGAGTTTTTTGTTGTTTTCCATATTCTCACCTCTAAAAATTCGCAAAAAAAGAGACCGTTTCTATTCTCATAGAAACCGCCTCTCTCTCGACAAGCGAACCCGCTTGTTATCTGTACGATTTAATCTATCGCTATTCTACTGACTTCATAAGAAAGTGTCAAGAGAAGTGGATAAAAAAATAGCAAAAAACTTTTTTGAAAGTTTTCAAACTTTTACTTACACGAAAAATTTTCTTCTGCTAGAATAGTCGAGTACGAAAAAGAGAAAGGAAGTTGTTGCATGCCTATCAATAAAAAAGAAAGTTTGATCTATACGACACTTATGTGTATTTTCATGGTGTATTTTATGAGTGTTTATAACCTCATGTTTCAAGTCGGTGTTTCGGCATTGGCATTCCAATTGGCGTGGAATGAATTGCCCTTAGCCCTTTGTGTCGCCTTTATTTTGGATTGGTTCATTGTTTCGGGTCCGGCAAAAGGTTTGGCGTTTCGATTTTTGGACCATCAATCAGCTACTTGGAAAAAAATCGGGTTGATTTCTTCATTGATGATCGCCGGCATGGTGATCTGTATGTCATTCTTTGGTGCGTTGATGCACCCAAACCCTGATCAATCAGTGTTGGTCAATTGGCTAAGCAACATTGGGAAAAATGTGATCGTCGCATTGCCGTTGCAATTGTTCATTGCAGGTCCAATCGTTCGCCGAGTGTTTCGCGCCTTGTTTCCTATTGGCACTGTGCAAGAACAGCCAGTACTAGGGGAATAATCGATCATTAGAAAAAACGTACTGCAGACAGGTTCTGCCAAGGTTAGCTAAAACAGCTGGCTTGGCGATACCTGGACTTGCGGCACGTTTTTTTGCTTTTATAGACAGCAAAAAAACCCATAGGATGGTATGGGTTTTTCTGGTTACCCTATGAAATAGGATACAGGATGTACCTATATAGTAATATGGTTCCGTCAAAAAGAGAAGTTCAATTTTTTCACCGATGCATGAAATTAATGCAAATTGCTAGTTTTTCTGACGAAAAAATCAACTTATAATTATTTTCCGTCTGTTATTCCGTATAGAAACCAACGAGTTGATACCAGCGACGATGCTCAATATGGTAGGCATCAGGTGAGTAGCCTGACATTGAAAAACCGATAAAGGTGATGACCAGTCCGAGAATAATAAACAACAGACTGAGAAAAACGAAAAAGCGCTTATTGATTTTGATCATAGGACTGCCTTCTTTCGATAGTTTTGAACAAATGATTTCGGCCAAACGACAAGGGAGTGGGTAAGACGTGAAAAAGGTCGGCTCATACTATAAGTGGCGATCAGGCAAAGCAGCCCTAAACCAAATAAGAAAATCCCCACGCCTAACTGACTTAAAAAGAGATAGAAACCATCCGCCATCAGCATGGGACTTAAGACAACGCTGGCGATCCCACCGATAAACGTAGTGACACCAATCATGCCAGTGGTGAAAGGCACACACCAGATGATTATTAAAAAGCTTAGGATCAGCAAAGCGGCACTTAACAAGAGGCTGCCCCACAATGGGAAGCCCAGTACTAAAATCAAGAGCAAGAAGGGATGAAAGCGGCGGGGAATCTCTACTACGACCTCTTCCGTTTCGGTGACTGCTTGGATCAGTTCTTTTGGGGAGCCAAGGCGTGCCACGGCTTCTTCTTCGGTGTATCCTTCTTCCATCAAATCTTCGATCATCTCGTCATAATAGTTGATCAGCTGATGAATCTCGCTAGGTCTGACTTTTTCAGATAATTCCGCAGCCAATGCCTTGATAAAATCAACTCTGTTCATCTAATGTTCCTCCTTTAATAAATCGCTGGATCAATGTCAATTGGGGCCAGTCGTTGGTTAAAAAATCGTCGATCCGCTGTTTTCCGATTTTGGTCAAGCGGTAATATTTTCGGGTCCGTCCTTGATGGCTTTTAGTATAAGTCTCAACCGCTCGGCTGGCTTCTAAGCGCTTCAAGATAGGATAGAGCGTTGATTCTGAGATTGGCAGTAAAGAAGATATGTTTTTGACTAATTCATAGCCATAAGAGTCACCATGCTGCAAATAAGCCAAAACACAAATTTCCAATAATCCTTTTTTTAATTGGGCATCCAAAGGCTCTCCTCCTGTTCATATTCATACTATACATTACATAGCATCATTCCACAAGCAGCACCAGTCAAAATCAGCCTTAAGTCTGAGCACCATAAGACAACAAGAGTTTCTTTAATAAAATGGTCAAAAATGAAAAATAAAATTAAGAAAATTGGCGTAAAGTATAGGTTAACGTGCTCTTTTTTGTTAAAGTAGAAGTATAAAGATTACTTTCAGTAAGAAAATGGGCGTTGGTTGTGCTTCTAAAAGCTGCAAGTAGTCAAAGTGAATGAGACGAACATCAGCAAGAATTGGTGACGTCCAGAAAGGAAGGGGTATTATGAGAAAAGCAACGATTACGAAAAAATATTTGATCAATTGCTTAAAAAAATATCTGGTGGAATATCTTTATCGACCAATCACTGTCCGCGACATTGCTAAATATGCACGAACATCGACCCAACCGATCTATTTAAATTTTTCAAACATGCAAAATTATAAACAGGCGATGGTTGATGATGTGTTTCGCGACATTCACGAAACAAAAAAAGAGTCAGAAGAGACACTCGATTCCTTATACAGCTTTTGGCAGGACTATTACGTATTTGCCAGCCGCAATCGCAACCTCTTTTTCGCACTTTTTTTAAATGATATTGGCTGTGGTCCTTACATAAAAGAGCGTTCTTTTGCTTATTTTCAAGAAGCAATTGCTGAATCAGCTGTTTTTCAATGTGCGCATAAAAGCGATCTGAGAAAATATCATGAAGAAGCCTTGATCTTTTTTAGTGGGTTGGTATTGCTGTTTATTCGTGAAGGAAATACGCAAGATAATGCTAATTTTTTGAAAGAGACACAAAATTATTGGCAGCGAGTCCTTCATGAACCAGTCGATTTTTATCAAGGTGATTTACCTAAAACCTTACTTGAATCAGGTCTAGCTGTAAGTGATCACTAGATAGCGAGAAAGAGAGGAAGAGATTTCAGAATATTGTGACAGCTATCATTGCCATTATTGATTTCTTCTTTTTCAACAATCCCCATCGGAGCAGTGATCTTAAAGATTAGAAGCAATAGCTATTCTTTAAGAGCCGTTCAACGAGTGGGGGTTTTTCTTTTGATAAAAAGAGGTGTGGAGTCGTTTAGCAAAATAAGAAAAGGGCTTGTCTGTAGTGTTAAAGCTTATTTTTAGGTCAAAGAAAAGGCGGCTTATTGTTGGCAATTTTCAAGAAATATGAGAAGGTAGAAATAGCAGAAAAGTAACTGGGTTTTATAGTTAGCAACGTTGAATGGAGGAATTTTGATGGGACAAAACACGCAGTATGGAGAAAAAAAGATTGCGATCGATCGCAGGATCGGTTTTTTAGAAGAACATACGTATCACGGGAATGATCTTGGTGTGACTTTTCAAGGACAGCAAACCACGTTCAAATGCTGGTCACCAGAAGCAGAGGCCGTTTCAGTATTGATTTATCAAAGCGGTGTCGCTGGGGCTGATGATCGCCTGCTGACGCTGCCAATGGTCCAAGAAGACAACTGTTGGCAAGTCACGACGGAAGAAACCGTCAAAGAGCTGTTTTATACGTTTGAATTTCAACGAGACGGTCAAAAAGTCGAAGCGGTGGATCTTTATGCCAAAGCAGTAGGGATCAACGGAAACCGTGGGGCCATCATTGATTTAAAGGAAACAGATCCTGAAGGCTGGCAGGAGACTCACGGCGTCAGTCAGCAATCGATCACAGATGCCTATATTTGGGAATTGCATGTCGAAGATTTCAGCGGCGCCGAAAACAGCGGGATTTCACCAGAAAATCGCGGGAAATATTTAGCCTTTACTGAAAAAAAGACCCATCTGACAGGGGATGAAAGTCAACCAACTGGTATGGCTTATTTAAAAGAGCTGGGGATCAATTATGTTCATCTGCTGCCGATCTTCGATTTTGACAATGATGAAACTTCGTCTGCCTACAACTGGGGCTATGATCCGAAAAATTACAATGTACCTGAAGGACGATACGCTTCTGATCCTAGTGATCCCAAGGCGCGGATTCGTGAATGCAAGCAAATGATCCAATCGCTGCATGAAGAAGCCATCGGCGTTGTAATGGATGTGGTCTTCAATCACACTGCGATCACAGAAGAATCGTGGTTTAATTTAACGGTGCCTGATTATTACTACCGCCAAGATGATGCGGGGAATTTTGCAGACGGTTCTGCTTGCGGCAATGAAGTGGCTTCTGAACGGAAAATGATGCGCAAATTTATCATTGATTCAGTTTTATATTGGGCGCAAGAATACAAAATCGACGGCTTTCGTTTTGATTTGATGGGCTTGATCGATGTGGAAACCATGAACCAATTGCGGCAACGCCTAGATGCTGCCGGCTTCAGCCATGTGATTTTATACGGCGAACCATGGGATGCCGGCAGCAATCAAATTATTCAGCCGAATATCCCAGCGAATAAAAGCAATGTTTGGGCACTGTCAGAAGGCGTTGCGGTTTTTAGCAATGATTTAAGAGACAGTATCAAAGGCGATGTCTTTGAAGAAACAGACGGCGCGTTTATTCAAGGAATGAATGGTCAACCGCAAGTCAAGCAAACCTTTTATGCGGCAAATTTGGCAACGGCGATTCAAGGAAATACGAAAGTTGCTGGACAAGAAGGCCCCGAGCGCTGGGCAAAATCGCCCCGTCAAGTGATCGTCTATGCTTCAGTCCATGATAATTTGACCTTGTGGGACAAACTGGTGGCAACCATGCAGGCTTCAGCGAAGGAAAGAAATTATGATTTTGAACCTGAGCTTTTAGCCCGTAACAAACTAGCAGCAGCCATTTTGTTTACTAGCCAAGGAGCCGTGTTGACTCAAGCTGGGGAAGAATTTGGCCGTACCAAAGAAGGCGATGAAAATTCCTTCCGTTCGCCACTGGCAGTCAATCAGCTGGATTGGGCACGTGCCAAAACCTTCAAAGAATTGCGCGAGCTGTATCGGGGCTTGTGGGCATTGCGGCAGTCCTATGCACCATTGAGAGATGCCACGACCCAAGCGGCTGAAAGCATGGTCTTTTATGAGACAAAGGATGAAAATCGCTTGGCGTATCAAGTACCCAATCGTGACGAACAGCATCCATGGCGTTCCTTGTTCGTTTTACTCAACAGCACGGAAGAAAGCTGGTCCTTTGACTTACCGACGGCAACAGAAAATACTTCTTGGCACCTCGTTGCTGACCCCAATGGAGCTGGGATCGCTTCTCGCGGCGTAGCAGCGCCAAGGATAACCATCGACCCATTGTCCTTCTGCATTTTGGCGGAACAAAGTAACTAATCAAAGTAGAAGCTAAAACAAACTAAAAATTTTAGTTTGTTTTAGCTTTTTTGGTAGTAAAAAAACAATTCTTTTGCTATACTTTTAACAGAATGAGAAGCAGAAAGCGGTGAGCAGATGAAAGTTGTGATCTCTGATATTGCCCGAAAAGCTGGCGTTTCCAGCGGAACAGTCTCTAATGCGATCAACAATCGTAAGGGGATCAGTGAACAAAAACGGCAAGCGATCTTGAAGATCGCTCGTGAGATGGGGTATTTTGATCAGCGAGAAATTAAAAAAACGGAAAGTCAAAAAATCAAATTTGTCGTAATGAACAAACAAGGAAATGTCGTAGGGGATACGCCTTTCTTTTCTGAATTGATCCGAGGAATCGAAATGGAGTGCAGTGCGTTAGGCTATGAACTGGTCATTTCCCATATCACACTGGCACCAGAAGAAGACCCGATCGAAAAGATCCGTCCAGAATTAGCAGATGGTTTGCTATTGTTAGGAACGGAATTGGAAAAACAAGATTTAGCAGTCTTTCGCCATTTGGAAGTACCGTTAGTGATTTTAGATACGGTATTTAATTCGCAGGACTTTGATTTTGTCGCCATCAATAATCGTGACAGTGCCTATGAGATCGTTGAAAAGATGATCGAAAAAGGCCACCGTGACATCGGCATCATCAATTCAACCTTTCAAATCAACAACTTCCGTGAACGCAAGCAAGGGTTCATCCAAGCGATCCAAGAGCATGATCTGATCCATTATGAAGAGACGGAAGCCTTAGTAGAACCCACCTTGGAGGGCTCCTATCAAGACATGAAGGTCTATTTGGAATCCTTGCGTGCCGATCAGCGACCGTTGCCAAGCGCCTTTTTTGCGGTCAATGACAATATCGCCATCGGTGCCATGAAAGCCATTCGCGAAGTGTTTCCCGATCATCCGTTGACCATTGTTGGGTTCGATGATATTCCTTTGGCGGAATTTTGCAACCCACCACTGACCACCGTCAAAGTAGATAAAGTGTACCTTGGTCGCCAAGCCGTGCGACGCTTGATCGAGAAAATCACGAGTGAAGATGAAAACCATCTGAAAATGCTGGTCGCCACGACGATCGTCGAACGCGAAAGCATCAATTAAGAGTAAAAATAATATGAAAAATAAGAAGAAGGACAAAACGTTTAGCAAGCGTTTTGTCCTTTTTTAGTTATTAAACAAAAATATTTATCTAAAAATATTGCAAAATATTTAGCTTGTGCTATATTTAAGGTGTAAAAAGTAAGGGATTACATTTTGAGGAAGTGAATAGATGACACAGATCGGTCTCTTTTGTGCCACTGGGCTCTCCAGTGCACTGCTCGTCAAAGCGCTCAAAGAGCAACTAGCGGATGAACAGCATTACCAAGTCAATTCCGCGCCTTTTTCAGAAATATTTATGGTGGGGAATGACTATGATTTTTTGATTTTAGCTCCTCAAACCCGCTTCAATCAAGCGAAAGTCGCCGCAGCCTTTCCTGATAAAAAAATCGTTTTACTGACGGATGAGGAATTTCTGAGCAAAAATGTAGCACGAATCGTCGAAGAAATAAAAATTTAGCTAAATATACTAAAACGCAAAGGGTGGTTTTATGGATAAAGTAACCATCGGGTTCGCCCCGACTAGAAGAAATTTGTTTAGTGCAGAAGCAGCCATTGAGTACGCCAATCTGACACGACAAAAAATGGACGAACTCGCCATTGATTATGTAGATATTTTAGATATCAACGAAGACGGCTTACTATACGATGATGAAGGGGTTGAAAAAATCGCCGAAAAATTCAAAGCAGCGAAGATCGACGGTCTTTTTCTAGCCAATGAAAACTTTGGTACGGAATATGCCTGTGCTCGTCTAGCCAAAAAACTAGATGTCCCCGTCTTACTGTGGGGACCTAAAGATGAGACGCCAGCCGCCGACGGTTCACGTTTGCGGGATACGCAATGCGGTCTTTTCGCTATTGGGAAAGTCTTGCGCCGTTTCAAGGTACCTTTCACCTATGTCAAAAATTCTGATATTGATTCACCAGAATTTGCCCGCGGCTTGCAAGACTTTATCAAAGTCTGCAATGTCGTCAAGACCTTCAAACAAACACGAATCTTGCAAGTTGGCCCACGCCCCTTTGATTTTTGGACTGTGATCTGCAACGAAGGCGAACTATTGGAGCGTTTCAATATTTCGCTATCACCAGTACCGATCCAAGAAGTGGTGCAAGAAATCAAGAAAGTCAAAGAACAGCAGCCAGATAAAGTGCAAGCAGTCATTGATTATTTCGAAACCAATACGGAAGTCCAAATTTCGGCGAAAGATTTGGAGATGGTGGCAGCCCTTAAAGTGGCCTTGCAAAACTTATGTGAAAGCTACGGCTGCAATGCAGGGGTCATCCAGTGTTGGACGGCCTTACAAGACGAAATCGGTATTTTACCGTATGCCTCCTTGTCGCTGTTACAAGAAAAAGGTTTGCCTTTTGTCTGTGAGACGGATGTCCATGGGGCGATCTCGGAACTGTTGGTCGAAGCCGCTTCGTTGGGGGAACACCGAGCAATCTTTGCGGATGTCAACTGCCGCCATCCAGAAAATGAGAATGGCGAATTGCTGCAGCACTTAGGAGTTTTTGCTTATTCCACCGCAGAGACCAAACCGATCTTGCCGCAACGACATTTTGTTTTTGACTATCCAGGATCAGTCGCTTTTCGGGCAATCAAAGACGAGTATACGCTGTGTCGCTTTGATGGGGACAACGGCGAGTACTCACTGCTGATGGGTACTGGTAAAGGGATCGATGGCCCATACAATCAAGGGACCTATCTCTATCTGGAATTTGCGAATTTGAATCGCTTGGAATTCAAACTCGTTGAGGGCCCTTATATTCATCACGTTGCGGCGGTCAGAAAAAATGTGGTGCCGATCTTGTATGAAGCGTGCAAATACATCGGTGTGCAGCCAGATTTTTATGATCCAATCGAAGAAGACGTCAAAGCATACTTGAGAGGGGATCAATCATGGAAATAAACGAGCTGGAGATGAAGGCTTTAACGATTCGAAAATCCGTGTTAGAGCTGATCTATCAAGCAAAAACGGGTCATACTGGTTCGGATCTTTCTTGTACCGATATTTTAGTGGCCTTGTATTATCGGATAATGAATGTCGATGCGAAAGATCCTCAAAAGCAAGATCGTGACCAGTATATCCAAAGTAAAGGACATGCGGCAGAAGTACTATGGGCCGTTTTAGCGGACAAAGGTTTTTTGCCGAAAGAAGAATTAGCCACCTTTTCACAATTTGGTTCACGACTGATCGGTCATCCAAACAATAAAGTAGCTGGTGTTGAAATGAATACTGGTTCGCTAGGCCACGGCTTACCTGTCGCAGTAGGGATCGCCTTGGCAGGCAAACTGGATCACCGCACGTATCAAACCTATACGTTGTTGGGAGATGGCGAATTAGCAGAAGGCTCGGTATGGGAAGGAGCCATGGCGGCTGCCAACTACCAGCTGGACAATTTGACCGCCATCATTGATCGCAACGGCTTGCAGATCACGGGCGCCTCGGAAGATGTGATGGCAGTGGAGCCGCTAGATGAAAAATGGCGTGCCTTTGGTTGGGATGTGCATATCGTTGATGGCAATGATATGGCTGCCTTGGTGGCTGCATTAGAAAAACCGCATCAGCCCAATCAACCGAAGCTGATCATTGCTAAAACCATCAAAGGCAAAGGCTATTCTGCAGCCGAAAATCAAGCGCAATGGCATCATAAAGTGCCAACGGCAGAAGAGCTTGCACAAGCTATTGCCGAACTTGATCAGCAAATGGAGGTTTTGACTCATGGGAAAAAATAATATTGCCAATCGCCAAGCGATGTGCGACGTATTGATTGAAGAAGGAAAAAAGAATCCTGCGATCACGGTGTTGACCAGTGATTCTCGTGGTTCCGCTTCGTTAGCAGCTTTTGCCAAGGAATTACCGACACAATTGGTGGAAGTAGGGATCGCAGAGCAAAACATCGTCAGTATTGCGGCCGGTTTGGCCCATATGGGCAAACGCCCTTTCGTTGCCTCTCCAGCTTGTTTTCTCAGCATGCGCAGTATCGAGCAGATCAAAGTCGATGTCGCGTATTCGAATAAGAATGTCAAACTCGTAGGCATCAGCGGCGGTGTCAGTTATGGGGCATTAGGCATGAGTCATCATTCCTTGCAAGACATCGCAGTGGCACGAGCGATCCCTAATTTGCAAGTGCTGTTGCCAGCAGATCGCTTTGAAACGATCCAAATGTTTAAAGCCTTAGCGGCATCAAATCAACCGGCCTATATCCGTCTCGGTCGCAATCCTGTTGAAGATTGTTATGATTCTGCAGATTATCCTTTTGAGATCGGCAAAGCCATTGAGCTGAGAAGCGGCCAAGATGTCGCATTGATCGCCACCGGCGAAACCGTGCGCCAAGCGTTGGATGCTGCTGAGCTATTGGAAAAACAAGGTATCACTGCTACCGTTTTAAATGTTCATTCCTTGAAGCCCTTTGATTCAGAAACGGTCAAACGAGTGGCGAAAGAAACAGGCACCGTGATCACTGTGGAAGAACACAGCCAATACAACGGCTTAGGAGCTGCCGTGGCGGAAACACTGACAGAAGAAACGGACATTCGACAAAAAATCATTGCTTTTCCGGATGAAGCCTTGATTACTGGTTCTTCGTCAGAACTGTTTGCCCATTATGGCTTAGACGGTGCCTCCATAGCGAAAACAGCGGTTGCGTTTCTAGGAGCTTAAGATGGACAAGACCTATCAGCTGGTTTTAGATCAGAGTACATCCGGTACCAAGCTCTTACTGTTTCAAGAAGGGAAAATCCTGCAGCGTTACGATAAAAAACACCGCCAAATTTATCCAAAAGTCGGGTGGGTCGAACATGATCCCCTCGAGATTTGGCAAAATGTCCAAGAATTGCTGGCACAAGTGTTTCAAGAACAAGCGATCATTGCAGGTCAAATCGTTTCCTTGTCCTTGACCAATCAGCGAGAAACGATCGTTGCATGGGACCGATTGACTGGTAATCCCTTGTACAATGCGATCGTGTGGCAATGCAACCGCAGCGCCGCGATTTGTGAAGAATTGACGGCACAAGGCTGGGAAAGGACGATCAATCAAAAGACCGGTTTACGCTTAGACCCGTATTTTTCTGGCACCAAAGTGAAATGGCTGGCACAAGAATTATCGGCTATCAAGGAAAAGTCGGGAACTGGCGAGTTGGCGATCGGTACGATGGACAGCTGGCTGTTATGGAATTTAACGCAAGGGAAGGTATTTGCGACAGAAGCCAGCAACGCTTGCCGAACATTGTTTTACAATATTGAAGAGGGCCGTTGGGATGCAGAACTCGTCAAACTTTTTGGCATCCATTTAGCAGACTTGCCAGCGATCAAACCTGCTGATACGGTTTTCGGTAACTATCACGGAATCCCTATCAAAGGAATCTTAGCCGATTCACAAGCGGCATTATTCGGGGAAGGTTGTCAAAGCCTTGGGGATGTAAAAATCACGATGGGTACCGGTTGTTCGATCATGATGCAAGTGCAGCAGGAGCAGACGTTGCGAGATCGCCGCATTTTGACGACGGTCGGCTGGCAAACTAGCCAGGAAACAGCGTTTGCGCTAGAAGGCATCATCCGTTCCTGTGGTGACGCCATCAACTGGTTCAGTGAGCAAGTGGCTCCGCTACCAGATGTAGCTGAAATCTGTCAAGAAGTGCTGACCAATGACAGTCAAGAAGACATCTATTTTATCCCAGCATTGCAAGGAATGGGCGCCCCTTTTTGGGATAATACGATGACTGCCAGCTTTGTCGGCATGAAACGCACAACGACGACCCATGAGCTGTTGAAAGCCGTTTTAGAAAGCATCATTTTTCAAATCAAAGCAGTGATCGATGTGATGGAAGAAGTCGCTGAACGACTGATCAATCAGGTAATGATCGATGGCGGTGTTTCGAAAAACCGCGCCTTGATGAGCTTATTGGCGACTTTGATCAATAAACCCGTCATCGTCAGCGAAGTCGAAGAATTTTCAGCCATCGGCACGATGCTTGTTGCCAATCCAACCATGAATGAACCAGCTATTCATCAAACCACGATCGTTCCGCAAGCCGAACAGGCCGTGATCCGTTTGAAATATGAAAAATGGAAACGGTTCATTGAGAAATCAGCTACTTTTAGTGAAGGATAAAGGAAAATTATAGGAACAGGATGCCTCGTTTTGCTTTTTCGAAATGAACAGGATGGCTGAATTTTTAATAAAGCAAGACACTATTTTTGTAAGAAAAGGAGATGATAACAATGAATAACAAAGCCAGAACAATTATAACAACCGACGGTGAAGTCGATGATATGAATTCATTTTTACGCTATTTACTTTATAGCGACTGTTTTGATACCGAGGGGATTGTCCTGACAAGTTCAGTTTATCATTATGCGGGCGATCTAGCTAAAGACATTGAACCGTATCGGTGGACAGGAACTGAGTGGATCAATGAATTTATTGATCTTTATGCTAAGGTATATCCGAACTTGAAAATACACGCTGAGGATTATCCTTCTCCCGAATACTTGAAAAGTATTTACTATATCGGGAACATTGATTCACCGGGAGAAATGACCAAAGAAACCGAGGGCTCCAAATTCATTGAGGATTATTTGATGAATGATGAGGATCCACGGAAACTATACATTCAAACGTGGGGAGGAACGAATACAACGGCTAGGGCATTGAAGTCAATTGAGGAAAAATATGCCCATCAGCCAGATTGGCAGGCAATCAAAGAGCGAATTGAAAAAAAGGTGATTATTTATATCATTTTAGACCAGGATGTCACCTATAGCGAATACATTGAGAAAAATTGGTCGATTGAAGTCATTAATGATCGTTTCAATTTCTGGTATTTTGCCTATGCTTGGAAAATGGTGGAGTCTCAGTTAGCTACACGGTTACAGCCTAAATGGCAATTGAATCTAAGAGACAATCACGGTCCGCTATTAAAAAAATATGCATTGATCGGAGATGGCAATGTTTTAGAAGGCGAGCTTGAAGAAGAACAGCGTGGGATCGATCGCTATTTAGAAAAAAATCCAGACTATGCGCGCTTTGATTTTATCTCAGAAGGAGATTCCCCTTCTTACTTCTATTTCTTAAACAATGGGCTGCGAAATAGTGATGATCCCAGCTATGGCGGTTGGGGCGGCCGATTTGAAAAAGTGGCTGGTGCCCGTAAGTACATCAATAGTGCAATGGACTATAATCCTTATAACCAAAGGTATGAAGCACAATATACCTTAACGAGATGGTTCGATGACATTCAAGATGATTTTAAAGGTCGGGCAGCCTGGTGTGTTGCCGAAACGTATGATGAAGCGGCCCACTATCCGATTGTATCTATTAAAAAGGGGAACGATCAACAAGTTACTCCCGGAGAAACCGTCCAGATTCAAGCAAAAGCATTTGATCCAAATCAGCGAGATTTAGCGTTTAAATGGTGGCATTACTTTGAGGCATCAACCTATCAAACGGCACCTGTTCCCACAGGCGCTGAATTTGAATCAATGGGCTTATTGTTTGGCAAAGTATCTGAAAAGCTTGCTAAACCACCCGTTGATCCAATTAAGCTTGTTCGAGAAAACACAGAAACCGTCGAAGTGAAAATTCCAGAAAATATCCAATCTGGTCAAACAATTCATTTGATTTTAGAGGTAACGAATGGCACTTTGACAACGTATCAGCGAGTTATTTTAATCGCAAAATAAAATGATGGAGTGATAATTATGCAAACAAATAGAAAATCTGAACACTTCATGTTCAAAGTAGCCCTTCTTTCCTTATCATTGATGTTGACAACGAGTGGCGCAATTGCAGCAACTGTTAGCTTGATGCAAGAATCGTTTGTCGATCAAAGTGCAACGGCGGTAGAAGCATTAGTAACTGCCTCCAACTTCACAGTAATGATTTTCGTGTTGCTTAGTTCCTTTTTTGTTCGAATGATTGGGACACGAAAAACAGTGTTATTGGGATTGATTTTATCTTTTCTTGCAGGAATATTTCCTGTCTTTTCCAGCAGCTATTCATTGATCTATATCTCCCGTTTGGTCCTAGGTGCGGGCTTTGGTTTGTTCAATTCCCTAGCCGTTAGCTTGATTGGTGAATATTATGAAGGTGAAGAAAAAGCGCGCCTGATCGGCTTACAAAGTGCCGTTCAGAGTGCTGGACAAACAGCAGTTACCTTTTTGATCGGTATCCTGATGTTTAGCGGTTGGCAAATTGCTTTTGCTGCCAACTTTGTCGGAATCATTCCTTTAGTGCTTTATTTTATCTGGGGACCTCGAGATGATGAACCAAAACTTACTGATATCGTCGCGTCAGAGGAAGAAATTGGGAACAAAACAAAGCAATCCGTCAATTTACCAGTTATTTTACAAGCAATCGCATTACTGATCAGTTTTGCATTTTTGATGGTCTTTTTCCTAAAATCAAGTATCTTCGTCGCAGAAGAAAACTTTGCCAATCCCTCGTTCATTGGTATCGTCATGTCGATCTACACGTTTGTTTCGATCATTGCCAATCTGTTTTACAGTAAACTCGTCAAACATACAAAACATTTTTCTTTACCAATTAGCTATCTATTTCTGGGACTTGGGTTTATCTTTCTGAGTCAGACTACGAATTTTGTTACATTTACTCTGATCGTTGTTTTCTTAGGCTTTGGCGGATCCTTGCTACTGCCTTATTCATGGGGATTGATCATGAGTAAAGCACCAAAAGGATCGATCAATTTGGCGATTTCAATAGCAATGGTCGGCACAAATCTGGGTTCTTTTCTAGCCCCATATTTCGGTTCGTTACCGACGATCATGTTTGGCAATGAGCGTGCTGCTTTTGCTTTTATCTTTGCTGGAACTGTCATGCTGGTTTTTGCGGTGATTTATTTGCTGATTGGCAAACGGTTGACATTAGATTAATGAGTCGCGATTAAAACAGAAATTAGAGGAACGTAATGAAATATTTAAGTATAGATGTTGGGGGCACGTTTATTAAATATGGCGTTGTAGATGTTTCAGGGCAATTAACTGCTTGTGACAAACAAAAAACGCCTCAAAACTTGGCGGATTTTCTCGAAGAAATCCTAGCAATTATTAAACGATTCAAAACCGAAATTGCAGGTGTAGGTCTTAGTCTACCAGGGAAAGTGGATGCAGAAAAAGGAATCGTCTATTTTGGGGGTTCCTTGGGTTATCTCCATGAGGTCCCGATAAAAGCATTGATCGAAAAAGCTTGTGGCATTCAGTGTGAGCTGACAAATGATGGGAAAGCAGCTGCGCTTGCTGAGCAGTGGCTGGGAAATTTGCAAGGTGTAAAAAATGGTGCAGCGATCATTTTAGGGACTGGGGTTGGCGGTGGTTTGATTTTAAATCATACACTATTCGAAGGCAGTCATTTTCAAGCCGGTGAATTAAGCTTCATGATTCAGGCTCCTTCATTGATGAATGTCTCAGATGTGACTGGTTTTACGCATTCGGCGGTTGAATTTGTGAAGCAAGGTACCGCATTGTTAGGGCTTGAAGATGAAAATGACGGACCAGCTGTTTTTGAAGCAATCCAACAAGAAACTAATTGCGAATTAACACTGCTTTTTGAAAACTATTGTGAACGTATTGCAACGCTGATCATCAATCTGCAAGCAGTCATCGATATAGAAACCGTCGTGATTGGGGGAGGGATCAGTCGACAAAGTATTTTGATCGATCAAGTTCAATCGAAGTATCAGGAGTTGCGTGACCGAGTGGATTTGATCGATTTGATGTTAGCCCCACTGAAGATCAAAGGTTGTAAGTTTCAAAGTGAAGCGAATCTTCTAGGTGCAATCACGCCATTTCTCAGGAGGGGGAAGGAGGCTCTTTAAAAAAAAGAGCAGACAAAGCAATTGT
Organism: Enterococcus sp. DIV0240d; assembly: GCF_051711245.1. NCBI lineage: Bacteria > Bacillati > Bacillota > Bacilli > Lactobacillales > Enterococcaceae > Enterococcus > Enterococcus sp. DIV0240d. Next base: position 332,311 of record NZ_JBIOMG010000001.1, read on the forward strand.
ATTTGCCATACGAGAAGGACAACCGACTTATGTCCTGACATCTAGATAGAAGAGCCTTACAAAATATAGAAACAACGATTGAGAAGAGTATGAATTCGATTAGGGTGATTATGTTTATTCTTACACCGTTGGTTCAAGTGTTAAATGAATACAAGGACCTTCAACGGGGGAAACGGTTTAAAAGAAACCGATTTTATGATGACAAGCCAACGAGTTAGTGCTATAGTTAAAGAAAGAAAACCCACGTGGATTGTTACTGACTCGATCAGGCAAGACCTAAATAAGAAAGCGCTCTTCTCGTTTTAGCAGCGGCTCTTATTTAGGTTTTTTGTTTTTTATCGGGGATTTTTCAGTAATCAGCTAGGTAGGTTTATCAAAAGAAAACAAAAGGAGAACGAGCAAATGGCAAAATTTCCAGAAAATTTCTTATGGGGCGGCGCGACCGCAGCGAATCAATTAGAAGGGGCGTTCGATCGCGATGGCAAAGGCTTGTCAGTGGCGGATGCAATGCCTGGCGGCAAACAGCGTTTAGCGATTTTAGGCAGTGATACGTTTGATTGGACGATCGATGAGGACAAATACACCTACCCAAATCATCGCGGGATCGACCATTATGACCGTTTCAAAGAAGACATTGCGTTGTTTGCAGAAATGGGCTTCAAGAGCTATCGTTTTTCTATCGCATGGACACGTATTTTTCCAAAAGGCGATGAAACGACACCAAACGAAGCTGGGCTAGCATTTTACGATGCGCTGATCGATGAATGTTTGAAATACGGGATCGAGCCAGTGGTTACGATCTCTCACTATGAAATGCCTTTGCATTTAGCCAAAGAATACGGTGGCTGGAAAAATCGAGCATTGATCGATTTCTATGAACGTTTTGCAAAAGTTGTCTTGGAACGGTTCCACAGCAAAGTCAAATACTGGATGACCTTCAATGAGATCAACTCTGCTTTCCATTTCTCCGCATTGAGTCAAGGAATGGTCAACAGCACGGGTGCCAGCGACTTTACAAACGTGATCCAAGCGTGGCACAACCAATTTGTTGCCAGCAGTAAAGCAGTCAAAATCGGCCATGAATTAAACCCAGAGCTACAGATCGGTTGTATGATCATTTATGCAACGACTTACAGCATTGATGCGAACCCAGTCAACCAAGTGGCGACGATGATCCATAATCAAGCCTTCAACTACTACTGTGCCGACGTGCAAGTACGTGGAAAATACCCATCCTTTACGGATCGTTTGTACAAAGAACACGGCGTCAATAAAAAGGATCTTGAGATTACCGAAGAAGACTTAGCCTTGATCGCTGAACATACTGTTGACTATGTTGGCTTCAGCTATTACATGTCTTCTGCCGTGGATATCACCACAGAAGAAGCCGATGAAGTGCAAGGAAACTTGTTGGGCGGCGTCCGCAATCCATTCTTAGAAGCAAGTGAATGGGGCTGGCAAATCGACCCAGAAGGGCTGCGCATCGCGTTGAATGAACTATATGATCGTTACCAAAAACCGTTGTTTATCGTGGAAAACGGCTTAGGAGCCATTGATACCTTTAACGAAGAAGGTAAGATCGAAGATGATTATCGTATCGATTACTTGCGCCGCCACATTGAAGCAATGGGCGAAGCGATCGCTGATGGCGTAGACTTGATCGGTTACACCCCATGGGGCTGTATCGACCTTGTCAGTGCTTCAACAGGCGAAATGAGCAAACGCTATGGCTTTATCTATGTTGACTTTGATGACGAAGGCAACGGCACGATGGATCGTTCTAAGAAAAAATCCTTCGATTGGTACAAACAAGTCATTGCAACAAACGGAGAAGAGTTGGCCTAAGTGTTTCGTTAGACTCACGGATAATACAGGATCCGTTATAAAAGAAAACCGATCGACGGTGCTCCTATATAGGCGCATCGTTGATCGGTTTTTTGGTGATATTTGGGTTTAACGGGTACGTTCATAGCTGTCTCGTAACAAAGATTGGAGTTGTTTTTCTGATACAGAGCCATCTAGTAATGCGGTGAGCCAATGGTTTTTATTCATGTGATAAGCGGGTAAATAGCCGCGACTTTGATTGATGATCGAAACCATTTCGGGCGCTGCTTTGACATCTAAAATTTCGATCATTTCCGTTCCTTCCAAGCCTAATTTTTGCTTTTCTACAGTCATCAGCAAGCCAAACCATTTGCCGCTTTTGCGGTGCCGCAAGACTTGGTACTCGGGAAACTTTGCAAATGGATGGTCGATCTGAACATCATTGAAGGTCTGAGCGAAGGCGATCAGCCGGTTTTTAAGATCCATGGGTATCCCTGCCTTTTTATTCAATCATATCCAGTATACCGTATTTTTGTTGAAATTTCGCTGGAAAAGGAGATTGGGCTCTTTGGTTTAATGAGCCGTATCACCTGCTTTATCGATAGTCATAAATAAGGCAAAGTAGCAGGCGGTTTATTTTCTCAATCTGACACACAGCTTTCGGCATTACTTATCATTACATTCGATTATGATATAATGTTCTTACAGAGTAATTACTAAAGCAGAGGGAGGGATGCAACGATGATTACGAAAACAAGAAAACAAGGGAATTCCATTATGTTGACGGTGCCCAAAGACTTTGGTATTCCCAATGGTGTGGAAGTAGAAGCAAAGCTAGTAGAAAATGGGATCTTGTATGAATTTATTGAACCGGTAAAGCCATTCGATGATTTCAGTGAAGATATCTTGACTGATATTATTAATGAGGGATACGAACACGAAGATATTTTATCCGAATTTAAAGCGCGTAAGAGTAAGCTGATTTCTTCATTTAAGACAATTGCAAAGGAGACTGCTACCGACGGGAAAGCAATGACCAAAGAGGAGTTGGCAACTGAAATTGGCTTATGAGGTGATTCCATCTAGACAAGTAGTGAACTATTTAAAAAAGTTGAAGGAGAAACCGCTGAAACAAAAGTTTCTTCATGTCATTTATGATGAAATAGCTGTCGAACCGTATAGCGGCGATCAAAAAACTGGCGATTTAGCTGGAATCTGGTCGAAGAGTTTTAAGTATGCAGGGACAACCTATCGTATTGCTTATGATGTGATCGATGACTAAGTGATTCCAGACTTGTTATGTGGCACCCATGAGAATTTTTATGGACAGTTAAAGCAGTTAATGAAATAACTGGGGACCTGAATCGAAGAGTTGCGCGTAGGCGGACTCTTTTTTTGCTTTCTATTAAAAGGTACGATAAGTGAAAGGTTCTAAGAAATGGATGCCTATGCTAAGATAGAAGAAACCAGCAGCGTAAATAAGCAAGTGAGGTGGTCGCTATGAAAACGACAAGTCAAGTATACATTCGTTTAAATGAACATCTATTTAAATGCAAAAAATACGATTTGAATTTTTTGATAACAAAACTTTTAATTGAGCGGATCGATGAATTTCCTGCGATCTATATTGAAGAAATCGCCTATGCGGCACAGACGACGCCTGCCAGTATCACTAAATTTTGTAAGAAACTTGGTTATGCTAGTTTTAAAGAAATGCGTAATGACCTCACGATTTATTTTGAACAAGAGTACCATTTGGCGAATACGATGTTTGAAGGGATGCTTGCGAATCTCGATACAAAGAGTGAAGTATCTGAAATGGTTGACCAATTTTTAGCCCGAGAGTACATGGTCCAAAAACAGATTTTTGACCAATTTGATCAACACCAATGCACACGGATCGCAGAAGAAATGAAACGAAAAAAACGAGTGGCGATCTTGGGTAACAGCTATTCTTTTTCGGTTGTTAATCTCCTGCGGGAACTGCTTAGTCAAATGGGCTATATCGTTTTTGAAGTGAACCGTAATGCGGAAGACCAGTTGATTGATCAAGTATTGCGGGAAACAGATATCTGTTTTGTGATCAATCTAACAGGCAGCTGGATCGACAAAAAGGCCTACTTGCTTGAAAAAAATACCTGTCAGAAAGTTTTATTGACGTTCAGCGAGCAAGCCGCTCAAAGCAGTCTCTTTGAAGAGCGTGTCTTGTTTAAAGAGGTCGTTCCATTGATGTCGTCGAATTATTACTCGCAAAAAGTGCTTCATCTATGGATGATTTTTATGATTATGAATATGAGAAAAGAGTAAACGTAAAAAGCTATTTTCCGTTTTTGGAAAATAGCTTTTATTGTTTCCTTATGAGAAAGCGCTTATATTCAAGTTAAGATATATCTTAAAAAATTTAGGAGGATTTACTGATGGATAAATTAATGCAATTTATTGAAACCAAAGTGATGCCGCCAATGATGAAACTTTCTAATCAACGTCACTTGAGTGCTGTTCGCGATGGGTTGATCGCAACGATTCCAATCACAGTGATCGGATCGATCTTTTTATTGATTCCGTATATTCCATGGCCTCAATCGTATGTATCATTTATGGGCAATCATCCCGACTTAGTGGCAAAACTGATCATTCCCTTCAATATGAGAATGGGACTGCTTTCGATCTATGCAGCTTTTGGCATTGGCGCACGATTAGCGCAAAGCTACCAACTAGATAGTTTGGCAGGGGGCGTTTCTGCAATTTTTACCTTTTTTACTACATTGACCTTCACTTCTTTAGATGAAGGAACGTTTATCTCTACGCAATATCTTGGAGGAGAAGGCATGTTTGCTAGTATTTTGACAGCTATATTAGCAGTCGAGTGCATGCGCCTTTGTAAAAAATACAATATTGGGTTTAAACTGCCAGAGCAAGTCCCTACGAATGTCAGCAGCAGTTTTGAAGTGATTATTCCCGTGTTTTTTTCAATGACGATCGTTTGGATCATTGTTCACTTGATCGGCTTTGACATCAATGCCCTGATTGCAAGTTTGATCACACCATTGTTAAGTGTTTCTTCCAACTCGTTAGCAGCACCTTTGGTCTATGTAGGATTGACTTGTATCATGTGGCTATTCGGAATTCATCCGCAAATATTAGCGACGGTGATGTTGCCGATCTGGCTAGTCAATTCTGAAGCAAACATGGCAGCAGCACAAGCCGGACAAGCGATTCCCAATCTGGGGGTACAGCCGTTTATCTTTACTTTCTTATGGATCGGCGGTGGCGGAGGAACCTTAGCACTTTGCGCAATGATGTGTTTCTCCAAATCAAAATTTTTAAAACAGCTTGGTCGTCTCAGCTTTATTCCTGGGGTCTTCAACATCAATGAGCCGTTGTTGTTTGGGTTGCCGATCGTTTTGAATCCAGCACTGGCGATTCCCTTTGTCGTGGCACCAATCGTGACCACTTTCGTGACCTATTTCGCTTTTGTGTCCAACCTTGTTCCCGGAATGGCGTATCCATTAGCGGCTGTGTGGACGGTTCCGAGTATTTTTTCGGCAGTGATCGCAACAGCCAGCATTCGTGGTGCTGTCTTAGTAGTGGTGAATTTCTTGATTTATTTGGGCATTTATTATCCTTTCTTCAAGGCCTATGAGCGCAAATTAGTGCTTGAAGAAGGTCAAACCGAAGCATCAGTCTAAGAGGCGAGCAATCAAATTTTGAGAAGAGGAGCAATGACATGAAGAAAAATAAGAAGCAATTTCCTGCCGATTTTTATTGGGGAGGTGCAGTTGCCGCAAATCAATTAGAAGGGGCCTATCTTGAAGGGGGAAAAGGCTGGAGCGTGGCAGACATCAATCGCTTTCGTGATGATATCGATATAAAAAAGAAAAGCAACAAAGAAATAACGACGGCAGACGTAGAATTTGCTTTAAATGATCAAGAAGGGCGTTACCCGAAACGGGATGGGATCGATTTTTACCATACATTTCGTGAGGATCTGGCACTCTTGGCAGAAACAGGCATGAATTCGTTTCGAACATCTATTAGCTGGGCGAGGATTTTTCCAAAGGGAGACGAGCAAACGCCTAACGAAGAAGGGTTGCGCTTTTATGACGAATTGATCGATTGTATCCTTGAAAACGGCATGGAACCCTTGATCACCTTGTCTCATTATGAAATGCCGATCCATTTAGCGATGGCTTATGACGGCTGGTCAAATCGTAAACTGATTGATTTCTTTGTTCATTTTGCGCAAGTCGTATTCAAACGGTATCAAGGGAAGGTCAAATATTGGATCTTAGTCAATCAAATGAACTTGATTACCCACGAATCGTTTAACCACCTTGGTATTCCCGCTGACCGCGTCGACAATCTGAAGCAAGCTAAGTACCAAGGGGTTCACAATGAGTTGGTAGCATGTGCGAGAGCGATCAAAGTAGGCAAAGAAATTGATCCTTCTTTTCAAATTGGTATGATGTCTTATTATGGCAATGTTTATCCAGCTACTTGTAAACCGTTGGATGTTTTGAGTGCTCTCAAAAATAATCAAATGGAATATTATTATTCAGATGTACTTGCGCGGGGAACTTATCCGAATTATGCTTATCGATTTTTTGAAGAAAACGGCATCGAGATTCAATTTGGGGAAAACGATGAAGCGGACTTTAAGCATACGGTTGATTTTGTTTCTTTCTCCTATTACTACACGCGAATCATTCATAGTGAAAACTACGGGAAAGAAGATGCAGCTTCGCCTAACCCTTATTTAGAAGCAAATGATTGGGGCTGGGCAATTGATCCGATTGGGCTGCGGATCGCTTTGAATGAGTATTATGATCGGTACCAATTGCCGATCATGATCACAGAAAATGGTATGGGCTTTTATGAGACATTGAATGAAGAAGGGACGATCGATGATACGTATCGCATTGATTTTCTGAAACAGCACATTGAACAAATGAAAGAAGCAATCTATGATGGCGTAGAACTGATCGGCTACTATCCTTGGGGACCGATCGATCTTGTCAGCTGCTCCTCATCAGAAATGAGCAAGCGGTATGGGTTCATTTACGTAGATCTAGATGATTGGGGCAATGGTTCAGGAAAACGGTACAAAAAAGCCAGCTTTGACTGGTATAAGAAAGTGACGGCTTCTAACGGAGAAGTCCTCGATTAAAAAAAGCGGCAACGACGAAGCAGGAGCTTAGTCGTTGCCGTTTTTTTATAAGAGAGTCAAAAAAGGGAGCCAGCGCCATCAGCGTAACCGTTTCTGATAAAGCATTCGTGCCAAGAACCAGCTCACCACTACGATACCGCCGCACCAGCTAAAGGCACTGATCAAGGTGGTATCTTTTAAGTTTAACAAAAGCCCTCGCAAAGAATGGATGATCGGCGACATTGGTTGGTATTCAGCAAAAATGGCTAACGGACGCGGCATGGTTTCCGTAGGGACGAAACCAGAGCTTAAGTAGGGCAAAAGGGTGATCAAGACAGTAAACAAGGTCGCTGTCTCGGGGCTTTTGGCGATGAGACCAACTAGAACGGAGACCCAAGTAAAAGCGAAGGTGAAGCAAAAGATCAATAGGAAGGCGAGTCCCCAGCCAGTAACTGTGGCTTGGGGGCGAAAACCGATGATCATGGCGACGATCAACACGACCAAGGTGCTGATCAAGCTCCGAAGGGTCGCGGCGAAGACATGCCCGTTTAAAAAGGCTGAGTTAGAGATGTTCAAGGTCATCAGCCGTTCCACCATGCCGGATTTCAAATCTTCCGTCACCGTTACCCCAACGGAGGAGGCGCTTTGGGCGATACATTGGACGAGAACACCAGGAACGACAAAATCGACATAAGAGGTATCGCCGACGTTCATGGCTCCCCCGAAGACATAGACGAAGAGGATCATTAAAATCGCTGGGGTCAAAATCCCACTTAGCAAAGTCTCCATACTGCGAATCGATAGCAAGAGATTGCGTTTGAATAAGGTGTTGGTTTCTATAATTGCTTTCATTGGTTTCCTCCTTGGACAAGTGTTAGAAAAATATCTTCTAACGAAGCATTCTTTTGATTAAAACTGGTTATAGTGATCGGTAGTTGATTGAGTTCCTGCAACAGCGTGAAGGAATGCTGGAAGTCTTGACTGACGGGAAATGCCAGAGAGAGACTGGACTCATTGACTTGCAGCGGAAAATCAGACAGATGCTGACGCACGGTCTGCAAGTGTTCTTTCGTCAATACGCTGATTTCCATCGTTTGTGAAGGGTGTAGTGCTTTGACTTCCGTTGGTGTTCCTTGCAAGATGATTTTCCCTTCATGCAAGATGGCGACTTGGTCTGCTAAAAATTCTGCTTCTTCGAGGTATTGGGTCGTCAGGAAAATCGTTCGTCCTTGAGCGGCGATCTCTTTGATCATGTGCCATGTGGCTAAGCGGTTTTGCGGGTCTAACCCGGTCGTCGGTTCATCCAAAAAGAGCAGGTCAGGTTCGCCGATAAAACTCATGGCGATGTCTAAGCGTCGTCGCATGCCACCAGAATAATTTTTGACTAGTCGGTTGCTGGCATCCACCAAATCAAAACGCTCTAACAAATGTTGGACGATAAATTGTTTGTTTTTGACATGGCGCAAGGCAGCAATCATCAGCAAGTTTTCTCGTCCGGTCAGTTCTTGATCGACGGCGGAAAATTGCCCCGTCAGACTGATTTTCTCGCGAATCGCTGCTGGATCTTTGGTCAAGTCGATCCCGTCGATTAGCGCGGTTCCTTGGTCAAAAGGTAGGATAGTGGACAAAATTTTGACTAAAGTGGTTTTTCCAGCGCCGTTTGATCCTAGTAAGACAAATACTTCGCCAGGAGTGACGTCAAAAGTGACCTCTTTCAAAACGGTTTTGTCTTTGAAGCTTTTTTGTAAATGTTTCACGTGAAGCATTTTCTTTTTTATATGGGTATCCATAGCTTTTCCCTCGTTTCTATAAGATAATTCAACTATAAAGGCTCTTCGGGAAAAGCAACTGCTTATTTCAATATATTGAAAAAGAAGGTGAAAAAATGAACAATTATGGTGCGACAGTGAAAGAGCTTCGCAAAAGCAAAGGCTTGTTGTTGAAGGAATTAGTGGATGAACAATTGTCGATGTCTTTGTTATCGCAATTTGAAAATGGCAAAACGACGATTTCCTGCGAACGATTTCATCGTTTGCTAGATAAACTAGAAGTGAGTTTTGCCGAATTTCAGCTGCTGCATACGGGGGAGCATCATTCGGAGGCTCAAAAGCTAATGGTCGACTATGTCCGTTCGATGGGGATCGAATCCATTGATGAAGTACCTAAATTAAAAAAGAAATATCAAAAGCTGACCACGTACTTTCAACAGCATTACTCCTTGGAGCTGGACCACTTCTTACAACTGATCCGTTTTGACTACTTGATGAAAGAGGAGCTTTTTAAAGGGGTGCCCATCGAGGAGGCTTACCTGAAACACAATTACTGTTTGGACTCTGCCAAGCATTACTTGCTGAATACCGATACATGGGGTGTTTATGAGCTGCGGCTGTTTGCCCGCGTAGCAATTTCGATGGAGCCGGCTTTGCTTTGGCGCTGCTTGACGATCGCCATCAAAAAGAGTCAGCGCTTTGCAAAAATTCCTGGCAATGAAGATATTTTGTACAACACGTTTGAGACGGTATTTTCTGTCTTTGCTGTTTTCGACGAGGCGAATTATGCGGAAAAGACCTTTCATTTATGGCGAGATCATGTTTATGAAAAAGAGCACATTGAACAAGCGATCTTTATGCCGTTTTTTGAAGGCTGGACATGTCTATTAAAACAAAATAAGGCACAAGCAGCGGACTTGATGCAGCAAACGTTAGATCAGCTGGAAAGATTAGGGATGAAGAACACGTTTGCTATGTATCAATTATTAAGCACATCTGTATTGAAAGAAGAGTTTCCAGGGATTTTATTGAGTGATCCATTGCTTTCTGAAGGAACCCGCTTTGGCTGGGAGTAGCTAGAAAAAGCTGTTTCCCGCCGATGAAAGCGCCTTATGTTTAAGAATCGGAGAGGAAGTGATTAAAAATCAGTAAATGCAAGCAATTTGCTTCTTTTTTACTGATTAGAGGAGTATATTCGAAGTTGGAATTTTTCTTTATTTAGAATTATTTTAATGTACTTTTTATGAAATAGGAGGATGTAGGATGGATATTGTGACACTAGCGCGAATCCAGTTTGCGATGACGACGATTTTTCACTTTTTCTTTGTACCGTTTTCGATCGGAACTGGTGTCGTCGTTGCAATTATGGAGACACTTTATGTGATCAAAAAAGATGAAAAATATCGCCGGATGACGAAGTTTTGGGGAAATATTTTTCTATTGAGTTTTGCTGTCGGGGTCGTGACAGGGATCATTCAAGAATTTCAATTTGGGATGAACTGGTCAGACTATTCTCGTTTTGTCGGGGATATTTTTGGTGCGCCCTTGGCTTTAGAAGCTTTGTTGGCGTTCTTCTTAGAATCGACGTTCTTAGGACTGTGGATCTTTACATGGGATCGGGTCAGTCCCAAGCTGCACGCCACCTTTTTCTGGTTGGTGACGCTGGGTTCGATGCTATCGGCGTTTTGGATCTTAGCTGCCAATAGTTTTATGCAGCATCCAGTGGGGTATACCTTGAACAATGGCCGGGCAGAAATGACTGACTTCGGTGCATTATTGGCAAATCCACAGGTGTGGTATGAGTTTTTACACGTGATCACCGCTGCCATCACGATGGGTGGGATCATTGTTGCTGGTTTATCAGCCTTTCGTCTGTTGAAGAAAGACAAAGACATTGAACGTGATTTCTTCAAAAAATCAATGCGGATCGGTTTTGCGGTGGCATTGTTCGGTTCATTCACCGTCTTGCTAGCTGGGGATGAACAAATGAAATACTTGGTTGAAGAACAACCAATGAAATTTGCCGCAATGGAAGGGGCGTATGAAGATACTGGGAGTCCTGCGGCTTGGACCGTCGTTGCTTGGGCGAATGAAGCAGAACATCACCAAGTCTTCGGTGTTTCGATTCCATATATGTTGAGTATCTTAGCCTTCAATGAACCCTTCGGCTCCATCGACGGGATGGATACGGTCAATCAGCAATTGATTGAAACCTACGGCGATCGTAATTACTACCCGCCGGTCAACACACTCTTTTGGAGCTTCCGGATCATGGCTGGTTTTGGTGCCTTGATGCTGTTGGTTTCTGGTCTGGGGTTGTATTTTACGCGTAAGAAGAAACCGTGGCTCTTTGAAAAACGCTGGCTGCTTTGGGTAGTGGCGATCACTTTGTTCACCCCATTTATTGCCAATACAGCTGGTTGGCTGATCACGGAGTTAGGACGTTACCCATGGACGGTTTACGGCTTGTTTACGATCGAAGATAGTGTGTCACCAAACGTTTCCGTGACCTCACTCTTGATCTCAAACATCGTTTACTTCCTCTTGTTCTCTGGCTTAGGCGGAACGATGGTCTATCTGGTGAAACGGGAAATGGATCATGGACCTGAAAAAGAAGCCTTCGGCGAAATCAGCCAAGGAGACAACCAAGAAGGGTACGAAGACCCATTTGATAAGGAGGCGTTTGAAGGATGACCGGTCTGCAATTACTATGGTTCACGTTGATTGGGCTTTTATTTTCTGGCTTCTTCTTTTTAGAAGGGTTTGACTTTGGTGTGGGGATGTCTGTGCAGACATTGGCTCACAATGAAGAGGAAAAAGACCAGATCGTTAAAACGATCGGGCCTGTCTGGGATGGCAATGAAGTGTGGCTATTGACCGCTGGCGGAGCGATGTTCGCCTCGTTTCCATACTGGTATGCTTCTTTGTTCAGCGGTTTTTATTTGATTTTGTTATTGATCTTAGTCGGGTTGATCATTCGCGGTGTTTCCTTTGAGTTTCGAGCAAACTTCCCGAAAGAACACAAAAACATTTGGAACTGGACGTTGACGATCGGCAGTACGATCGTACCGTTTTTCTTCGGTCTGATGTTTGTCAGCATGATCCAAGGAATGCCTTTGGGTGAAGATGGCAACATGACGGCAACCTTTACGGATTACGTCAATCCCTTTTCAATCGTTGGCGGGATCGCGTTGACCTTGTTGTGCTACTTGCACGGATTAAACTATATCGCTTTGAAAACGGAAGGTCCGATTCGGGCACGGGCACGCAACTATGCAAGTATTTTTTATGGCATCTTATATGCAGGCTTAGTCGTCTTTGCTGTGATGCTTTACTTCCAAACGGATTTCTTCGAAAATCATTTTGCGACAACGCTTGGTTTGTTGCTCGTGATCGTTGTACTGACACTGATTGCAAATATCGGCGTCTTTAAAGGCAAAGAAATGATGGCTTTCATTGCGAGCGGCTTGACGTTGATCGCTTTGGTGGCATTGATCTTCACAGGGTTATTCCCAAGAGTCTTGATCAGTTCGATCGATTCAAGCTATGACCTGTTGATCGCTGATGCGTCTTCAAGCCGCTACACATTGAAGATCATGAGTTATCTCTCACTGACGATCTTGCCTTTCGTCTTGGCCTATACGGCTTGGAGTTACTATATCTTCCGTAAACGGATCAGTCATACGGAGGCGTTGGAGGGGTATAAATGATTGATAAACAAATCATGAAGCTCCCAGGAATGAAACAACTTTTAGGGCTGCTTGCGGGACTTTCGTTCCTGCAGGCGCTCTTCATTATTGGGCAGGCGTATGGATTGGCACGAGCCATCACTGGCTTATGGGAAGGACGACCATTAGAGGAACAGTGGGGCTGGATTCTGCTGTTCTTTTGTTCGTTTATCGCCCGACAAGCCGTTATCTATTTCCGTTCCAAAAGACTTGATGATTACAGTTACCAGCAAGCCGCCGATCTGCGGGATCAATTGTTGGAGAAATTGTTTCGGGTCGGTCCTCAGATCGCACAACAGCAAGGGACGGGGAATGTAACAACGATGGTCTTGGAAGGAATCAACCAAGTCGAAAACTACTTGAAATTGATTCTTGCCAAAATCATGAATATGTCGATCATTCCTTGGGTCATTTTGGCACTCGTTTTTTATCTGGATTGGGAATCCGGCTTGGTCTTGCTGTTGGTGTTCCCCTTGATCATCATTTTTATGATCATCTTGGGCTATGCCGCGCAAAGCAAAGCGGAAAAACAATACCGAACGTTTCAATTACTGTCCAATCATTTCATCGACTCCCTGCGAGGGATCGACACGCTGAAATTGTTTGGGGTCAGTAAAAAATATGGCAAGAGTATCTTTGCTTCCAGCGAACGGTTTCGGAAAGCGACGATGGCTTCATTAAAAGTCGGTATTTTATCGACCTTCGCCTTAGACTTTTTCACGACCTTATCGATTGCCGTCGTGGCAGTCTTGCTAGGCTTGCGGCTGATCAATGAAGGAATCTTGCTGTTTCCAGCGTTAACCATCTTGATTTTAGCACCAGAATACTTCTTGCCGATCCGCGACTTTTCCAGTGATTACCATGCAACCTTAGACGGGAAAAATGCGATGACTGCGGTGACGGAGATCTTGCATCAGCCCGAAGCCCAAGTACCGGCAGTAACGGTGCCTCGTTGGCAGGAAGACGCCCAGTTAACGATCGATCAGCTGGCGTTTTCCTACGAGGAAAAAGCGGCTTTGACGGATATCAACTTGAACGTGACTGGCTTCAAAAAGATCGGGATCATCGGTCTGAGCGGTTCTGGCAAGTCTACCTTGATCAATACTTTGAGTGGCTTTCTCGTGCCAGACAGTGGCGAGATCACTCTTGGAGGGGCGAAGACCACGGCCTTTCGCCAAGCAAGCTGGCAAGAACAGCTGATCTATATTCCGCAAAATCCTTATATCTATCGGTTGACCTTGCAGGAAAATGTCGCGTTTTATCAGCCGACAGCTACCAAAGAAGCCGTACTGAAAGCCATTGAAGTGGCAGGCTTGACTGAGCTTTTGGCGGAGCTGCCGCAAGGGTTGGACACGATGTTAGGTGAAGGGGAACGGCATCTAAGTGGCGGACAAGCCCAACGGATCGCTCTAGCCCGTGCCTTTTTAGACCAGCGACGAAAGATTCTTTTGTTTGATGAACCAACGGCTCATTTGGATATTGAAACCGAAGTTGCCTTAAAAGAACGGATGCTACCGCTGATGGAAAACCATTTAGTCTTTTTTGCAACCCATCGCTTGCACTGGATGGAAGAAATGGATGAAATCATCGTGATGGATCAAGGAAGAATCGTGGAACAAGGAACCTTGGCACAACTGCAGCAAAAGCAAGGTGCTTTTACAGAACTAGTCAATGGAATGAGGAGGGAACAGCTTGAATAAAATCGGCTTATTGCGCTCATTGAAAACTGATACGTGGGTCAAGCCTTTCTTGTCAAAATACAAAAACGTTTTGGCGCTGGCCTTATTCCTAGGCTTCTTGACCTTTTTCTGTGGTGGGGCACTGATGTTTAATTCTGGGTACCTGATCAGCCGCTCGGCATCGATCCCAGAAAACATTCTATTGGTTTACATCCCCATCGTACTGACCCGAGCGTTTGGGATCGGCCGTCCAGTCTTTCGCTATTTGGAACGGTTGACCAGTCATAGCTGGGTCTTGCGCATGACCTCTAATTTGCGATTGAAATTGTACAACGTAGTAGAAAAAGATGCGATCTTCTTTAAGCAAGCACATCGCACGGGGGATATCTTGGGCTTATTGGCAGAAGATATCAACCATATTCAAAACCTGTATTTGCGGACGATCTTTCCTACCGTGATCGCTTGGATCTTGTATGCGTTCTTGATCATTGGACTCGGCTATTTTTCTTGGTGGTTTGCTTTGGTGATGCTGCTGCTATTAGGAATCATCGTCTTTGTCTTGCCACTTTGGTCGGTGATCATCAACGGCGCGCGGCAAGAAAAGCAAAAACACATGAAAAACAACTTGTATACGACATTGACGGATAATGTATTAGGGGTTTCTGATTGGGTCTTCTCTCAAAGAGGCAGCGAGTACGTGGCTGCCCATAAGGAACTGGAAACGCAGTTGCGGGCGGTGGATGAACAGATGCTGTCCTTTGATCGCCGGCGTGATTTTCTTTTACAAAGCATCTTTGGAGTGATCGCTGTCGCATTGCTGCTTTGGACCAGCATTCGCTTTCCAGGTAACCACGGAGGAGCAGCCAACTGGATCGCTGCCTTTGTCCTGTGTGTCTTTCCTTTAGTTGATGCATTTGCGCCATTACCGTCAGCTGCTCAAGAAACCAATCGCTACAAAGACTCTATCGATCGCTTCAATGCATTGCCAGAAGAAAATCGCCAAGAGGTCTCCATGGAGCAACCGTCAGTACCTGAAGTGACGGGCCTCGTGTCGATCACAGTCAAGGACTTGCATTTTCAGTATCCTGAAGGCAAAGAAGTGCTTCATGGGTTGGATCTAACGATTCCTGCGCATCAAAAACTAGCGATCCTTGGTCGCAGCGGTTCTGGGAAAAGTACATTTGCCTCCTTGTTGCGAGGCGATCTGCAACCGACCCAAGGGTCAATCACCTTAAACGACCTACCTGTGACGGCATTGAGTGAGTCGATCTGTGACTTGATCGGTGTCATCAATCAAAGTCCCTATCTTTTCCATACGACCGTCTTGAATAATATTCGGCTAGGCAATGAGTCGGCTTCGGAAGAAGAAGTCTGGCGCGTACTGGAGCAAGTCGGGTTGAAAGAAATGGTGGCAGCTTTGCCTAACGGCTTGGCCACGATGGTGGATGAAGCCGGCTTGCGTTTTTCTGGTGGAGAACGGCATCGTTTGGCATTGGCGCGGATCTTGCTAAAAGACACTCCGATCATCTTATTGGATGAGCCAACCGTCGGCTTAGACCCGATCACGGAGCAAGGCGTGCTCGAAACCTTTTTCCAAGTGCTGGAGAACAAAACGATCATTTGGATCACCCACCACTTGCAAGGAATTTCGATGATGGACCGTGTGCTCTTTATTGAAGATGGTCAGTTGACCATGAGCGGAACACCTGCCGAATTGGCAGCAGAAAACAAACATTTTCAACACTTATTGGCCATTGACCAAGGACGACGATAAAAAAGAGCGTCCATCAATCAGTGATGGACGCTTTTCTTCTCATTGCTCTATGGCTCAGTAATTGCGCTGCAAGAGCAGTTCAGTTAATGAACGAATTTTGGCTTTGCTAGGTGCTTCGGGCAGCAGATCGATGTCGTCTAAGGCTTTTTGCGTGTAGGTGACCGCGAAAGCGCGCGCTTTTTCGACACCGCCGTAACGGACGACAAGATCCGCAACTTCTTGGGCTTCTGCCAAGGAGAGGGCTGCTTTTTTATTCAAATAAGGAGCGAATGCTGCAGGTGCCTGTTCTTTGGCAAATAGCAGCGGTAAGGTATAGACTCCTTGTGCCAAATCTTCTAGAATCGGTTTTTTCAAGGTGCCACTATCAGAGGTGTAGTCGAGAATATCGTCGAATACTTGAAAGGCGATCCCGATGTTGCGACCGATCTCACCCGCCCGCTCTTGGTTTTCTGTGTCGAGGCCGCCAAAATGAGCGCCTTCGAGACAAGCGAGCCAAAACAGTTCAGCGGTTTTGCCGTTGATGCTTTGCAGATAGTCGTCAATCGATTCATGGATGTTGTAGCGAGTGTGCATTTGATCAAGTTCACCTAAAAGGAGTCGTTTCATGGCTTGTGCGTTGGTTTTTAAAAACGGGGAGCCATTCATACTTTCGATCAAAAGCTCAAAAAATTGGGTGAACAAAAGATCACCCGTGTAGACCGCGATATCCTTGCCGTATTTGGCTTGAACAGTGACTTGACTGCGCCGCAGCGGCGAATCGTCAATGATGTCGTCGTGGATCAAAGTGGCCATGTGTAAAATTTCTAGAGAAGCAGCAATTTTTGTTAATTGGTCGGTTTTTTTATAATGGGGATCGCCTAAGTCAGCAAACAAAAAAAAGAGCGCTGGCCGCAGCATTTTTCCACCTGAATAAGTAAAGTCGATCAAAACATCTTGTATCTCTTTGTTACGAACAGTAACGTGTTCTTCAATGATGGAACATACGGTTTTCAATCGTTGTTCGATCGTCGGATAATCGATCCAAAAGTCAAACATAGTATAACCCTTTCTAACAGTCATTCAGCCCTTATTCTAGCGTAAAGGGGCGTGATTGACTAGTTTAATGCACTCGCTAAAGGAGGTGAAGTTGTGACGCTACCTGTATTTTTAGAACTTGTCGAATTTAAAGCAAAAACCGCCAGTATCTTGCCATTTTTCATTGGTGTCTGCTACAGCTGGTACAATTATCAAACGATTCATCTTGGCTATGTCCTATTGTATTTCATTGCCATGCTGATCTTCAATATGGCGGTGGATATTTTAGATAACTACAACGATTACCATCATGCCACAGAAGGGCATGATTACAAAGAAAAAACCAATATCATTGGTCGGGAACAGTTGTCTGTCAAATTGGTTTTTTGGTTGATGGTCTCCATGATCATCGTTTCCGCCGCCATGGGAATCGCCTTGGCAATGGTAGTTGGTTGGCCGCTCTTTTGGATGGGGCTGTATTGTTACCTAGTCGGGATCTTTTATTCCTCTGGTCCACGGCCGCTTTCTAGTTTGCCTTTAGGCGAGTTCTTTTCTGGCTTTACGATGGGCTTTATGATCTCATTGATCTGTGTCTACCTTAATGCCTATCAAACCTTTGAATGGAACATTGCCACGATCGGCAGTATTTTCTTGATCTCATTACCCAACACATTATGGATCGCCAACTTGATGCTGGCAAACAACATTTGTGATCTGGAAGAGGATGAAAAAAATGAGCGCTATACGCTGGTGCATTACCTTGGTAAAGCCCGTGCGTTGAAATTATTTATCACGATGAACGTCTTGGCGTTTGTTGCGATCATTGCCTCAGTTGCCCTCAACATTGCGCCTTGGTCACTGGTTCTGACCTTTTTCGCGGCGCCCTTTGTCTGGCAACAGACAAAACGATTTATGCAAAAACAAATCAAAAGAGAGACCTTCATTTGTGCCGTTCGGATCCTTGCGGTCGGAGCATGCGTACAAGTGCTGAGTTTTGCGATTGGTTTGATTTTATAATTTTTACAGCAAAGAAAGGAAGTAAGGAAACATGAAGGAAGTTGTCATTTTAGGAGCAGGGTATGCTGGATTGCGAGCATTGCACGTACTGCAAGGAGCAAAAGAAGCGTTTCACATCACATTGATCGACAAAAACGATTATCATTATGAGGCAACCGATCTTCATGAAGTTGCGGCCGGTACGCAACCAAGAGACCGCATTTGCTATCCCATCAATGATGTCGTTCGTCCCCAAAAGACCACCTTTGTTCAAAAGGAAGTGGCGTCGATCGATCGTAACCAGCAAGTGATCGTTTTTAAAGATCAATCCACGTGCACGTATGATTATTTGATCGTGGCGTTAGGCTTTGAATCAGAATCATTTGGGATCCCTGGGGTCGAGGAGCATGCGTTGGAAATGGTGGATGTCGACTCCGCAGAAAACATCTATCATCATTTGTTGAAACAAATGAAGGCATACAAAGAAACACAAAATCCTGACTACCTAAAAATCGTTGTCTGCGGTGCTGGTTTCACTGGAATCGAATTGCTAGGTTCATTGGTGGAAAACCGTAAAACCTTCGCGAAAGCAGCAGGTGTCAAACCAGAAGACATCAAACTGTACTGTGTCGAAGCAGTGACTCGTTTATTACCGATGTTTGATGAAAAACTATCGGATTACGGTATCAAAAATCTCGTTAAATGGGGCGTAAACTTCCTGACTGGTAAACCCATCAAAGCAATCAAACCAGGTGTCGTTGTCTATCAAAATGATGCCGATACAGGAGCAACAGCAGAATTATCAGCCAAAACCATCGTTTGGACCACAGGCGTCAGCGGCAGCCATGTGATGGCTGAATCAGACTTTTCTGCTCGTCGTGGTCGCGTGATGGTCAATCAAGACCTAACAGACCCTGATCATAGTAACGTCTATGTTGTCGGTGATGTTTCAGCAGTCATGGACCCAGCGACCAATCGCCCGTATCCAACAACGGCTCAAATCGCTTTGAAGATGGGGCAGCATGCGGGTAAAAATATCTTACGTCAAATGAACGGGGAAAAACCAGCAGATTTCCACTTTGAATCATTAGGTTCAGTGGCGTCGATCGGCAATACCCATGCCTTTGGCTTAGTAGGGAAAATGGGCATCAAAGGCTATCCCGCTTCCGTGGTGAAAAAAGCCATTATGGACCGTTCCTTGTACCAAACCGGTGGGGTCAAAGAAGTATTGGCGAAAGGCCGCTTCGACTTTTATCATTGAGCAATAGAAACAGCAGACTGCGAGGGTGACCTCGCAGTTTTTTTTCAAAAAAAGCAGCAGCGGTATCCCGCAGACTACTTTTTTCTCCCAGAAACTGCTATGATAGCCAAAAGAACAGAACAAAGGAGCAAGGACAATGCCAGAAGGCCAACGAGTGTTACAGGGAATGGGAACGGTGATCACGATTTGGGTGCAGCATGAAACCCCAGAAGTGATCTTAGAGGAAGCAGCCAAAAGAGCTGCGGCCTTTGAACAGCGTTTTAGTGCCAATGACCCGACGTCTGAGTTGATGCAGATCAATCAGCAGGCAGGACAAGGAGCGATCGCTGCCACACAGGAATTGTTTGAATTGATCGCACTAGGGAAAGCCCATAGCGTACCCAAAGATAGCTACTTAAATATTGCCATCGGTCCTTTGGTGCAGGAATGGCGGATCGGGTTCCAAGATGCTCATCTACCAACGCCTGAGAAAATCGCGGAGCTGCTGCCAAAGACTGATCCTGCCAAAATCGTTTTGGATGAAACGCTGCAGACCGTCGGGTTAGCTGCTGGCATGAAGCTTGATCTAGGGGCTGTGGCAAAAGGATATTTTGCTGATTTGTTGATGACCTATTTCAAACAGGTTGGTGTCACAGCCGCTTTGATCGATCTTGGGGGCAATGTGGTGACTTACGGCGATGCCCCGAGCCATCAAGATGGCTATTGGCGGATCGGGATCCAAAACCCTTTCTTACCAAGAGGGAATTTTGTTGCAGCGTTGAAGGTGCATAATCAATCAGTCGTTACATCAGGGATCTATGAACGAACCTATCAGGTAGCGGGCAAGACCTATCATCATATTTTTGATCGAGAAACGGGCTATCCGTTAGAGTCAGCCATTGCCAGTGTCACAATTCTCTCCGACCAATCGGTTGATGGAGAGATTTGGACGACCCGCTTATTCGGCAAAGAGCCACAAGCCATCTTGCAGGAGCTGGCGCCGTTAGAAGGGATCACTGGGTTAGTCATTACCAAACAAGGAGAACTGATCTATCCGCAAGAATTAGCCCGTTTGATCGAAACGCCAACAGCAGAATGAAAACAAGCAGCGATCACCTAGGAATATAGGTGGTGGCTGCTTGTTTTTTTGTAAAAAAAAGCTAGACGTGTTGCAAAAAGGTCTCGATCAAGTCCGCTTCGCTGTTTGACAATGCCCGTTCGGCTTGATGGGCAATAAAATAGGTGAGGGACAAAAGTTCCTCTGGCATCGGATAAAGATTAAAAGGAGTCGCGGTCGCTGCTTGCAGCACGCTTTCTGGTACGATCGCAATCCCAAGGTTGTTTTCTGCCAATGCTGCTGCTGTATAAATATTGCTGCTTTCTATGAGAACGGTCGCCTCTACTTTGTATTTTTGCAGCAATTGATCGATTTGACGCCGAATCGCCGAGCCGCTAGCGGTCAAAATCAACGGACTTTGCAACAAGTCTTTGACGGCCAATGAATCAGGTGCTAAATACCGCTTCTCTGGTTGATACAGGGGAGAACAAGGCGGAATGATCGCTAGATACCGTTCTTGATTGGTACTGTGGACTGTTAGATTCGGTGCGATCGTCTCAGGATTTTGTCCGATAAAAAAGTCCAGCTGCCCATTCAACAGTCGTTTTTCATTGTGTTTGGGCAGGTCTTCCCGCAAGAAAAAGTGCACGTTGGGATAGTGTTCATAATATGCAGGCAAAAAGAGTGGCAGCAGATAGGAACCAAGGCTGGGCAAGATGCCTAAGCGCAAAGAACGCTTCTCGGTCGCGGTATACCAAGACAGCCGACTTTTCAATTTGGCAGACTCTGTTTCCAAGGTTTCCAGATATTGATAATAGATTTTACCAGCTTCCGTCAGTTGAAAATGACCCGGCTGCCGATTGATGATGGGGGTCCCTAGCTCTTGTTCGGCACGTTTCACGGTTTGTGTCAAGTAAGGCTGTGAGATGTAGAGGTCTTTGGCGGCTTTGGTATAGTTGCTATGCTTTAACAAGGTATCGAGGTATTGCAGCATCAGATGGGAATCTTTAAGTGCCATTGCGTGGTCCTCCTAGTCATTTTTCTCATTATAACAAATTTGTTATCGATAGATAGTTAAATAAATATTTCACAAATAAAGAATTCAGTCGTACACTAAATGGGTACTTGGGGAAGATTTTTTTGTTTAGGAAGAAGCCTTTCATCTCAGTAGGTCTTAAAAACCAACTTGAGAAACGATTGAAAAAAGAAATCAAAGCCAATGGTCAAAAACTTTTTATTTATTGTTAAATGTTAAATTATTCACAATTAGGAGAGATGATAATGAAATTGATTGGAATCGTAGGAACCAACTCGACGCGTTCGACCAACCGTCGCTTACTGCAATTTATTCAAAGCCATTTTAGTGACCAAGCGGAGATCGAACTTTGCGAAATCAGTGATCTGCCAGCATTTAATGAACCAGAAGATCGGACGGCACCAGCGGCAGTCCAAGCCTTGTCAGAGAAGATCGAAGCAGCCGATGGGGTGATCATCAGTACACCAGAATACGATCACTCGATCCCAGCGGTGCTAAAAAGCATGATTGAATGGCTTTCTTATACGACGCGGCCTTTGATCGATAAACCAGTGATGATCACGGGTGCTTCTCTTGGTGCATTAGGTTCATCGAGAGCCCAAGCCCACTTGCGTCAGATCTTAGATGCACCAGAAGTAAAAGCTCGAATCATGCCGAGTGCGGAATTTTTATTAGGGCACTCCATGCAAGCCTTCGATGAACAAGGAAACTTGATCGATAGCGAAAAAGTTGCCGAACTAGAAGATTGTTTCAATGAATTTGTCTTGTTTGTCGAAATCACGAACCGTCTGGTCAGTGAATATTCAACGGCTAAAGAACGAGCAAAGAAATTTTCGTGGGAACAAGCATAAGAAAGAGAGGAACCAGTCATGAAATTTGTCGGCCTAATCGGAACGAACGCCAAAAAATCCACCAATCGCCAATTAGTGGCGTTTATGCAGCGAGAATTTGCTGCCCTAGCAGAAATTGAACTACTGGAAATCAAGGATGTCCCAATGTTCAATGAAACACAAGATCAAACCAATAGTGAAGTGATCCAACGGTTAAATAGCAAGATTTTAGCAGCCGATGGGGTGATCATTGCGACACCAGAGCATAACCATTCAATTCCTTCCGCATTGAAAAGCGTCTTGGAATGGCTCTCCTTCAATCTCCATCCCTTTGATGGCAAACCAGTGATGATCGTCGGTGCATCCTACGATGTACAAGGCTCTTCGCGAGCACAGCTTCATTTGCGCCAAATCCTTGATGCACCGGGTGTCAATGCGACAGTCATGCCAGGAAATGAGTTCTTGTTGGGACGTGCGCATCAAGCCTTTGATGAACAAGGCAATTTAAAAGATCAACGAACGGTCGATTTTTTGGAAAGCTGTTTCCGCAAGTTTGTTCGGTTTACGGAAGTCGCTAATTTGTTGAACGTACCAGAAGAAGTCGTTTATGAGCCTGGCGAATACACCGTCACAGCACCAGGACATAACGGGGATCTACCAATGGTCGTCAAATTGAGTGAAGAACGGATCGAAGCTATCGATATCGATACTTCTGGTGAATCCGAAGGGATCGCTGATGTCGTTTTCGTACGGATTCCTCAAGAGATCATTGAAGGGCAAACCTTAAATGTCGATGCGATCTCTGGTGCTTCGGTTACTAGTAACGGTGTCGTTGATGGTGTAGCAAAAGCTGTGAAAATGGCTGGTGCGAACCCAGATGTCTTGCGCAAACGGCCAAAAGCCGCCAGTGCGTTGCAAACAGAAGATGAAACGTATACCACCGATGTCGTTGTCGTAGGTGGCGGTGGCGCGGGTCTGAGTGCGGCTGCCAGTGTGCTACAAGCCAATAAAGATGTGATCTTAGTAGAAAAATTCCCAGCGATCGGTGGCAATACCGTACGTACTGGCGGACCGATGAATGCCGCGGATCCAAAATGGCAAAACGGCTTTTCCGCATTGCCTGGCGAACGCAGTGCTTTAGAAGAAGTGCTGACGATCGATGAGCAAGAGATCGATGCAGAATACTTACCAGACTTCAAAGCTTTGAAGGCACAAATCACTGTGTATCTTTCAGAAACGACGCCAGAAAAAGAATACTTGTTTGATTCTGCTTTGTGGCATCGAATTCAAACCTATTTAGGCGGAAAACGCAAAGATTTGAATGGTCAACCGATCTATGGGAAATACGAGCTAGTGAAGATCTTGACGGATCAAGCATTGGACTCAGTGAAATGGCTAGAAGAAATCGGCGTAGAATTTGATATGAACAATGTCGATATGCCAGTAGGAGCGAAATGGCGCCGAGGACATAAACCAGTCAAAAACGAAGGGTATGCCTTTGTCTCTGCTTTGCATCAATTCGTGAAAGAACATGGGGGAACGATCTTAACCGATACGCCTGTCAAAGAATTATTGATCGAAGATGGCAAGGTTACTGGAATCATCGGGGAAGGCCGTAACGGTCAAAAAGTAACGATCCATGCCAAAGCAGTGATTTTAGCTTCTGGTGGGTTCGGAGCGAATACGAAAATGTTGAAACAATACAATACCTATTGGACAGAGATCGAAGACGATATCAAAACGTCAAATTCACCAGCGATCACTGGTGACGGGATCAAACTAGGGGAAAGTGCTGGCGCGGACCTTGTTGGCATGGGCTTTTCGCAAATGATGCCCGTATCTGATCCAAACACAGGGGCTTTGTTCAGTGGCCTGCAAGTGCCACCTGCTAACTTTGTGATGGTCAATCAAAAGGGTGAACGCTTTGTCAATGAATACGAAAGTCGCGATGTATTGACCCAAGCGGCGATCGATAATGGCGGATTGTTCTATTTGATCGCGGATGAAGAGATCAAGAAAACCGCTTATAACACGAGCCAAGAAAAAATCGATAAGCAAGTAGCTGCTGGTACGCTGTTCCGCAGTGAGACCTTGGCTGGCCTGGCAGAGCAGATCAATGTTGATCCAGCCGTCTTAGAGGCGACCGTTGCGAAATACAACAGCTATGTGGATGCTGGGAAGGACCCAGAGTTTGGCAAAGATGTCTTCGACTTGAAAGTGGAAAAAGCACCTTTCTATGCCACACCAAGAAAACCAGCGGTTCACCACACGATGGGGGGATTGAAAATCGATCCGCAAACCCATGTGTTGACGAAGGAAGATCAAATCATTGAAGGGCTGTATGCAGCAGGGGAAGTTGCTGGAGGGATCCATGCTGGCAATCGCTTAGGCGGCAACTCGTTGACAGACATCTTTACTTTTGGCCGGATTGCTGGAAAAACAGCAGTCGCAGAACATCTCGAATAAAAAGCCTTGCGCGTTGTGTCTCGTCACGCGCGCTAGCTTTTGAAAAAACATGTGAATAAAGTAACATGCTTAAAGCAAAGGAGAGAAAAAATGGAAACAAAAATCAATCGCTGGCTGATTCTGATCGCTTCGACCGCGGTATTGCTGTGTACAGGCGCTGTTTACGCCTTTAGTGTTTTTGCAGGACCTCTTAGTCAATTAAAAGGCTGGTCCATGGAAGAGATCATGTTAGCCTTTACCATCAATGCCGCAGTTGGCCCGATTACCATGATTTTGGGTGGTTTGCTGACAGACCGAGGAGCCGCTAGATGGGTCATCGCTGGTGGAGGCGTGTTGTTCGGAGCGGGCTTCTTCCTGACGGGATTGGTCAACTCACCCGCCATGCTGTACCTGACTTATGGAGTCTTTGCTGGTTTAGGGCAAGGCTTTGCCTATTCGGCTTGTTTAAGCAATACGATTCGGCTATTCCCAGATAAACGGGGACTGGCTTCTGGCTTGATCACAGCAGGTATGGGTGGGGCAGCGATTATTGCCGCACCGATTGCAAATCGTTTGATCGAATCACAAGATGTACTAGCAGCGTTTCGGATTTTAGGGATCGCCTATATCGTGATCGTCTTAGTGGCTAGTCTGTTTATTCGCAAGGCACCAGAAGATTATCGCCCAGCAGGTTGGCAACCAGCGGCGCAAGGAAAAAATGGCCCACAAATCAATCTGAATTGGTTGGACATGCTAAAGACACCAACCTTCTACTTGATTATCGTTATGTTAGGGGCAGGGGCTTTCTCAGGTTTGATGATTGCTTCTAACGCATCGGTGATCGGGCAAAGTATGTTCGGTTTGACGGCAGCCGCCGCTGCCTTTTATGTCAGCTTGTACTCATTGAGCAACTGTTTTGGTCGGGTCCTTTGGGGCACCGTTTCTGATAAAATTGGTCGGACGAATACGTTGATGATCATCTATGGCGTGGTGGCATTGTCCTTATTCCTATTGACACTTGGTCAGACAACCGTGATCTTCACTGTCGGGATCATCGGTTTAGGACTGTGCTTCGGGGGCGTGATGGGGGTTTTCCCATCGATCGTTATGGAAAATTACGGACCGATCAATCAAGGAGTCAACTATGGGATCGTCTTTATTGGTTATTCTACGGCGGCATTCTTTGGGCCTAGAGTGGCAGCAGCAATCGCTGAAAGCAACCAAGGAGATTATACAAAAGCCTTTTATACGGCAATTTTCTTGGCGGTTTTTGGGCTCATTCTCAACATTGGCTATGCGATGCTGAAAAAAGCCAAAAAGCCTGCACCTGTTATTAAATAACAATTCACCCAAAGTAGTCTTTTTGATAAAGGCTGCTTTTTTGGTGCCAAAACCACTCTTTTTTCTTTTTTTAAAACAGAGGATTGGCGGATGAAGCAAAAGAGAAAACTGTTTCATAGCAAGAAATTATCTCGTTGATTTCACTGTTTTTTCATCTTAACCCCCCATTTTTTAATAAATCGTGTTACAATAAAAAAAGGCTAATACGACGGAGGGATTAAATGACAATTCGTAAAGAACGACGCCGCTTAGAAAAGCGCTTGAAGCGCACACAATATACCCAAAAAAGTATTACGATGGCTACTACTTTAGTAGCGGGATCAACGTTTATCCCGACCTTAGGGCATGCGGCTGAAACGGCAACGACAGAAACTAGCAATGACCTCAAGGTCGTTGAACAAACAACAAACACTACACCAGAAACCGATAGCACACCGGTTGAGGAAACCACAGAATCGACGACAGCACCTGTTGTGACCGAAGAAACTTCGGAAACGACGGAGGAGTCAGGGACTAACGCAGTCACTGAGGGATCAGAAACAGCGACGACAGAAAGCACAACAGTCGCTAGTGATGAAGCCTTAGAAGCAGATGAAGTACCATCAGCCCTTTCGGATTTGACCAGTCGGGCATTATTTTCACGGGCAACGATCGATCCGGCTGCCTTTATCAGTCAGATTTGCGGCTATGCAACGGAAGTAGCGGCAGCAAACGATCTGTATGCCTCTGTCATGATGGCACAAGCGATTTTGGAATCTGGCTGGGGCGCATCAACTTTGACGACCACGGCCAACAATATGTTTGGGATCAAAGGTAGCTATAATGGTCAATACGTGACGATGGATACCTATGAAGATGATGGTTCAGGCAATTATTATTTGATCAGCGCCAAGTTTCGGAAATACCCATCATTAAAAGAGTCTTTTGAAGACAATGCGTATGTGTTGCGCAACACGAGTTTTTCTAGCGGCAACTACTATTACAGCGGTGCGTGGAAAAGCAATACGACCTCTTACACGCAAGCGACCGCTTGGCTGCAAGGGCGGTATGCAACCGATACTTCTTATGCCAGCAAATTAAACAATTTGATCAGTACGTATAATTTAACGCAATATGACACTGGCAGCTCAAATGCAGGCGGCGGCAATAGCAATGAAACGATCGTCAGTGATGAAACAGCGATCAATCAGCAAATGAAAACCACGTCATCCATGAATATTCGTTCGGATGCCTCCACCAGTGCCTCTATTACTGGTTCGTTAGCAGCCAATACGACGTTTACGGCAACGGCGACCAAAACGGGCACCAGCGTCAACGGCAACACCACGTGGTATAAAATTTCTGGCAAAGGCTGGGTCAGCGGTGCATATTTGACGAAGGTTTCGACCGATGATTCAAATAACAATAGCGGATCAGGCAACACCGGTTCTGACAATAGCAATTCTGGCACGACGATCAACAAAAAAATGAAGACGACGGAAGCGATGAATATTCGTTCCAGCGCTTCTACTAGCGGATCAGTGGTAGGATCACTTAGCAAAGGCACGACCTTTACAGCCTCTTCTATGAAAACCGGCACATCAGTCAACGGCAACAAAAATTGGTACTATGTCTCTGGCAAAGGTTGGGTCAGCGGTGCCTACCTTACTGAAGTGACCAACAATAATGCTTCTGAAGCAGAAAAAGAAGACAACAGTTCAAGCATCAATCAAAAAATGAAGACGACGGCCGCATTGAATGTCCGCTCGGATGCTTCTACCAGCAGCCGTGTCGTGACGACGCTTGGTCAAGGGGTGACCGTTACCGTGACAGCGAAAAAGAACGGCACTTCAGTGGAAGGCAATAAAACGTGGTACTACGTTTCTGGCAAAGGTTGGGTCAGTGGTGCCTACTTGACAACAACCAGCAGTTCTTCCAATAACAGCGGTTCAACGACGACAAATCAGAAAATGAAAACCACCGAGATTTTAAATGTTCGTTCCGACGCTTCTACCAGCAGCAGTATTACTGGTTCTTTAAGTAAAGGGGCAACCGTCACGGTTACCGCAACAAAAACCGGGACGACCGTCAATGTCACGAACAAATGGTATTATGTTTCTGGCAAAGGCTGGGTCAGCGGTGCCTACTTGACAGCTGCTAGCAGTGGGTCTTCTAATACGAATACCAGCAGTAGTTCAACGAAGACGCACACGGTGAAATCAGGTGACAGCCTATGGTCACTGGCACAAAAATACAACACCAGTATCAGCCAAATCGCATCATGGAACAAGATCAACAGCAGCTATACGATCTATGTCGGGCAAAAGTTGATCGTTTCTAAATAATAAGCAAAAGCAACCGCGTGTATGCCATTGGCTCACGCGGTTTTTTATGCTGGATCAAGCGTTCACTAAGCTGCTAGCGGTTTATCAAGAAACTACTTGTTTTTCGTAAGCGCAATCAAACTATTTGGTCAATCAGGGAACCCTGCGTTAGAATGAAAGAAGCAATAGAAATTGCTAGTTTTAAAAGAATTGCTTCAGAACCAGAACAATCGAAGCGTACACAAAATAAGGAGGATTTCACATGCACAACAGAAACCTAACGATTATTGGCAGTTACGACACTCGAACAGAAGTATTACCGGTTATTGAGCAATTGACAAACGAAGGCTATGGCAAAGACGATATCGTGCTGTATGCGAATCAAACAGTCATCGATCAATTTGGGTTAGAATCCATCGATGATGTGGAAGTGGAGCATGCTGCTAGTGAAGACGAAGATCGTTCGCTTTGGGAAAAAATCAAAGATGCGTTTTCTTTTGGCGATTCAGATCACAGAGACGATGAACATGATCCATTATACGGCTACCGAGATGACATCGAACGAGACAAACTCGTTGTCGGCGTCTACGATTATCAGCCGATGGACAAAATAACGGATCGTGATGCAGATACTGGGCCAATCATCGATCAACCGTTACCAGGTGAAACAGCGATGCCCGATGAGTCCGTTCATCCAACACCGCGCATGGGAGACAGTGATATTGAAGCACCGATCCATGACCCGAATCATCTGCGAAACTTATAAGTAAAAGAATTTCTTAAGTAAAGGAACCATTAAAGCCAGAGGAACGAGCATCCGTCGCACCTGCCAACCCTTAGTGAAGGGATGGGCCCGCAGGTGATCGACCGTCGCCCTCGGGCTTTTTTTGTTGCGCAACGGGCATCCATGTCTTTGTCATCTTTGAAAATAAAACTTAATTTGTTGACGATTGCTTTTTTTTGTATAATATAAGAATGAGATAGATCATTGACGGAAGGTCCAACCATATTTTTGGGAAAGGATGGGGAGTGCGATGAAATTCAAGTTCAATATGCAGTCGGCATTAGTCAGTTGTTTTGTTGCGGTTTTTTTGAGTGTGGCGATCAATCAAGATGCCAATGCCTTTGTTGCCGCGCCCTTTGTTCGAGATTCTTCCAGTAGTTCCTCCGAGCCACCTTACCAGACCGCAAGCAGCAGTATCGAAGAAACCTCTGATTCCAGTCAGATTTTTTATGAAGCCAGTGTTAGTTCGTATACACCGTCTTCAACGACTAGTCGCTCGATCGAAGCGTCGACAAATGAAGGCACGTCTGTTTCTGTAAGCGAAATAGAGACAGAGCCTAGCGTCAGTACTTCTGCAAGTAACGAAAGCAGTTCGAGTACCGCGCCGAGTGGCGGCTCAACGACCACCAGCGATACCTCCAGCAGTAGCGCTAGCAGCAGTTCTTCAAGCTCTTCGTCTACGAGTTCGACCAGTACTACAACAAGCAGCTCCAGCAGTGAAACGACTGAACCGTCTTCGGAAACCTCCAATAGCGATGACGAAGCTGCGGAAGATACGAGTGAAAACGTTGATCTAACAGTCGAAGGGGTCAACTGATCCCAGTTTATAAGGAAAACCAGTCCAATCCAAAGGCACCATTTCAGCTAGGCTTTATGCCTAGCTTTTTTATTTGCTTGTGTGAAGGAGTCACGCCCGGCCATTGCCATAAACAGGCTTTTTCGTGGCTGCGTCCCCATAAAGCAGCTATCCCTTTTGACTAGTGAAAAAAGCGACTACCCTCAGTCCTGCGTGTTTATTTCCTTCCTTCCTAAAAAAAGCTGCACTTGCAAGCATATCGTAAAGTGATTTTGAACAGTTTCGCTATAATAAGTGTGAGGAGGGGTGTTATGGGAAAGTATTTTAAGCACTTCGAAAAAATGATTAGTGTGATTGTTGATATTATGTTAGGACTGTTGGTTCTGTTGGTTTTGGTGGTGATGGCGGAAGCGATCTACAAAATCGTCATCCATGTGATCCCGCTGCATGAAGTCAGTGATCTTTCCTTATTGATCGAAGAGATCGCGACATTGTTTATTTTACTGGAAATTATTTTGATGTTATTGCGTTACGTAAAAGAAGGTCACCATATTCCGGTGCGTTACTTGATTTTGATCAGTATTACAGCAATTTTAAGAGAGCTGCTTTTGGCACAAGGAAAAGGGTTAGAAACGCTCTTTTTGGCCTTAGCGATCTTGGTCTTGATCATTGTGCTGCAGGCGTTGGAAAAACTCAAAGCCTTTCATAGTTCTAAAGGACTGTAAAAAAAATCATCCGATTGGTTGACGAATGACTCGTCAAGGGATCGGATGATTTTTTAATTCTTCAAAAAGCACGCGGCTTTCTTGCTGCAGCCGCTTGCCGATATCTGTTTGCCCTACCGTTGTTCTTTCCGTTTGCCGCACGACGATTTTTTTCTGAGTGACGATGTCACGTCGCTGCTGGATGGCTTGCTGGCGATCTGTAAAGGGTTGATGGGCTGCTAAGGTCATGCCGAAGGAATTTGACAACAGCGTGTAACCGGCAATGCCTGTGACGGATTGATAGGAGCGAGAGAGTCCGCCATCGATCACCAATAAACGACCATTTGCCTTGATGGGCGTCTCGCCTTTACGCACTTTGACAGGGGTATGGCCATTGATGATGTGACCTGTCGGCGGCAGACCGAAGGCAGCTAGGACACGGCAGCAGAAGTCTTCGTTTTCCCTTAAAGAATAATAGGCATTTTTTTGTTCCATATGGGTGTTGCGATCTGCTATAAAGTAGCGCTCAAAGGTTTTCATGGCTTTTTTGCCGAAGAGGGAAGAGCCTTCGCCGCACCAAAGATACCAGATCATATCGGTGGCAAGGTCTGTTTGCTTTTCTGGGTGGGCAAAGCTTTCCTGCAAACATTGCTGAAAAAAGTCCATCAACGCTTTGCCTGCTAAGGGCTGCTGCTGGAAAGTAAAGGCCAGGAAATCGCCGTTTTCCTGACAAGGCAGGCAGCCGTGATACAGCAGGTTGTCGTTGAAGCGCTGGTACAAGGTGCCATGCTCAACTAAAAAGCGCATATGCGCAGCTAAGCGGGGCGAGCGTTGAAATTGGCTCAGCAAATCTTGCAGTACCTCATGTTCTTCTGCTGTCAAACGGTAAGGATCATCGGGATCTACTAGTTGAAAACAGCCGTTGATCAAAGGATAGGTCTGGTCTAGCTGGATTTGTTGCCGATCTTGAGACAAGCGATGCAACAAGCAGCGCTCTGCCATCGCAAATGCTGGTCGCCGCTGGATCACGGCTGCTTCGACTTTGAATTGGATGATGGCAAACGCCTGTTGCAAAAGCATGGCGGCTTTTTTTTGCTGGCTTGATAAAGGGTCCACTGTTTTTTGCGGATAAAAGCCTTCATTTTCTGTGTAATATTTTTGGCTAAAAGCCAGTGCTTTTGATAGATCGATCCCATAACCATCTTGTAATAATGCCAGATTGCCGTAGCGAGCAGCGATGCGGATCGTATTGGCCAAACAGGGCAGCGAGCCGCAAAAGCTGCCGATCCACAAGATATCATGGTTGCCTAGCTGAATATCCAGTGAGGGCAAAGTCATCAAGCGATCGACGATTTTGTCTGGCGCTGGTCCGCGATCATAAATATCGCCTAAGACGTGGAGATGATCCACTACGAAGCGCTGAATCAAGTACGCCAGTTCTTGGCAAAAAAGCGGGGCTGCCTCTAATTCAATGATCTTATCAAAAATCGCCCGATAGTAAGCTTCTTTATTGAAGTCAGCATCATATTGGTACAACAGTTCTTCTAAGATATAAGCAAAAGAAGACGGCAGTGCTTTGCGTACCTTGGAGCGTGTGTATTTACTGGAAGTAAAGCGGGCAACTTTTACTAGCTGTGCCATCTTTAAGCGCCAATCGGCAGGGGTCCAGGCCTGTTCTTGTAATAGCTCCTCTGGATAATAAATGACAAAACAAAGTTCGGTCTGTTCTTCTTTCGTCAAGACGCCAGTAAACAAAATCTCGACTTTTTCTCGGATACTGCCAGAACCATTCCGCAAAATATGGTCAAAGGCATCGTATTCGCCATGCAGATCGCTGACAAAGTGCTCGGTGGCTTTCGGCAGCTGCTGGATGGCTTCCAAGTTGATGATCTCGGTCAGGTTTGCCAAGGCGTCTTTATTGAACATGGGCCTGTTCTTTGGCTTGTTCTTCAATCAGCATCGCGCTTTCTTCAATGGAGCGTTTGCTGACATCGATCACCGGAATGTTCAGCTTTTTGAACCATTCATTCGCGTAAGCTAATTCTGCTTCGATTCGTTCACAATTGGTGTAATGGGTCTCTTCTTTTAAGCCCAATGAATGCATTCGGGATCGCCGAATCTCGGTCAGAGATTCTGGATTCGTGGTCAAACCGACCATTTTTCGCGGGTCGACTTGGTGCACTTCGGCTGGCAAAGCAACTTCAGGAATCAAAGGCAGATTTGCCACTTTGTAGCCGCGGTTTGCCATGTATAAACTCAATGGTGTCTTCGAGGTTCGCGAAACCCCTAAGAGGACAAAGTCAGCATCGAGAAATCCCCGTGGGTCTTTGCCGTCGTCGTATTTCACCGCAAATTCCATCGCTGCCACCCGGCTGAAATATGCTTGGTTCAAGCGATGCAAGGCACCAGGCTCTTGGACGGCTTCTACACCGAATGTTTTTTCCAGCATCGTGGTCAAGGGCGACATAAAGTCGACATACTGCAAACCAGTCCGCTTGGCAAAGGCATCAACAAAGGCGACTAACTCTTTATTGACTAAGGTGGTAACGACGATCGATTTGTCTAGCAAGGCATCTTTGAGGATCTCGCCTAAGCTCTCTTCATCATTAGTAAAGGGAAAGAGCTGGATGTCTGAAAGGTCGATCGTGGGAAACTGCGCGGAAACGGCTGCGATCAGCTTTTGTGCCGTTTCGCCTACGGAATCTGAAATCAAATATATTCGAACGTTCTTCATTGTTTTTGCCCCCTAAAAGTGTGTGTTGTCACTGTCATTGCCTGCTTGAATAAAGTAATTCATCAGCCGTGTCTTCGTGATTTTGCCGATGACTTTTTTTGGTTCCTGCGGATCGACCACAGGCAAGGTATCGACTTCATGTCGCCCTAACAACGTACCAGCCGTCAAAATCGTTTCTTCGGGTGTGATGGTCACGATGTTTGGCATGCGAGTCATGATCATCGCTACAGGTGTTTTTTCTGGTGCGGCATTGCTGATCGCAAAGCGCAGTAGGTCTTTGCGGGAGAGGACCCCAATCAGCTCGTCTTGGTCATTTTTGACATAGAGGGAACCGACATCGTACATAAACAAAGTCGTGACCGCTTCATAAACGGAGACCGTTTGTGAGATCAGCAACGGCGGGATCATGACTTCTGCAACTTTGGTATGATAGAGTTTTTCGAAAAGCAAAGGCTCAACGGTTTGTCCTGTATAGAAATAGCCGACTTTCGGTCGGGCGTCTAATAAACCGGTCATGGTCAAAATCGATAAGTCATTCCGCAAGGTTGCGCGGCTCAAGCCCAACTGCTTCGCAATGGTCTCCCCACTGATCGGCTGATGCTCTTTGACGATCTCAATGATTTTCATTTGTCTTTGGCTTAATTCCAATGTGTCACCTTCTTTCTTTTATGTGCTATGCTATTGATTATATGATTTTCCGAATAAAAAGGCAATCCTTCTCTTTTAAAAAGGATAAATCCCTTAAAAGTTATCTTTTTCAGCTTGACGATTAAATATGTCATACTATATACTGCTAATTAATCGAAATAGTATATAACATTTAAAAGGAGGAACATGATGGAAAAAGCAGTCGTATGGTTTTCAGAAGGCACAAAAGAGCAAAAAGCACTATTAGGCGGGAAAGGGGCAAATCTTGCGGAGATGACCAATTTGGGTTTACCTGTTCCCCAGGGATTTATCGTCCCTGCGACTATTTGCCTGACCTATTTAGAAGAACAGGTTCTTCCTGAGGCGATCATCAAGCAAGTCAAAGCTGCCATCGAAGAATTGGCAGTCCGCAGGAACAAAACATTTGGCGGACTGCAATCGCCGTTGTTGGTTTCTGTCCGCAGTGGGGCTAAGTTTTCCATGCCAGGGATGATGGATACGATCTTAAACCTTGGGTTGAATGATGAAACCGTCCAAGGCTTGGCTCAGCAGACGGGGGACCCCGTTTTTGCTTATGATTGTTACCGCCGCTTGATCCAAATGTATGGGGATGTGGTGAAAGGTGTAGCAAAAGAGCACTTTGAAGCCTACTTGACAGATTATAAGAAACAGCAGAATTATGCGTCAGACCAAATGATGACCGGCAATGATTGGCAAATGATCTGCCGCGTGTTTCAAAGTATTTATATGGAACATACTCAAGAAGCGTTTCCGCAAGACCCGTTTCAGCAATTGTTGGCAGCTATCACGGCGGTTTTTCGCTCATGGAACAACCCACGGGCAAAGACCTACCGATCTCTCCATCGCATCCCTGACGATCTAGGGACTGCCGTAACGATTCAAGAAATGGTGTTTGGTAACAGCGGGATAAATAGTGGGACGGGTGTCGCCTTCACCCGCAATCCAGCAACCGGGGAACTGGGACTTTTCGGCGAATTTTTAGTGTGTGCCCAAGGGGAAGATGTGGTTGCAGGGATTCGTACACCGCAACCGATCCAAGCGTTGGCACAGCAGCATCCCATGATCTATCAGGAATTAAAGCAACTGGCTGAGCGTTTGGAGGATCACTATCAAGACATGCAAGACATTGAGTTTACCATCGATGACGGTCAGCTGTTTGTCTTGCAAACAAGAAACGGCAAACGAACCGCCGCTGCCGCAGCGCAAATCGCAACGGATATGGTCGCAGAAGGTCGGATCACTATCAGGCAGGCACTAGATCGCATCACACCAGAAATGATCGATCAATTGCTGCACCCGTTATTTGCCCCCGAAGCCTTACAGCAAGCCAAAGCCTTTACGCAGGGCTTGCCGGCTAGTCCAGGAGCAGCTTCAGGACATGTCTATTTCACTGCAGAGGCGGCGGAAAAAGCCAACCGCGCAGGAGAAAAAGTCCTGCTGCTGCGACAAGAAACCTCACCTGAAGATATTGAAGGCATGGTGGTGAGTGAAGCGATCATTACCGCTCGTGGGGGGATGACTTCGCATGCGGCGGTGGTCGCCCGTGGTCTGGGGGTCTGCTGTGTGGTAGGGTGCGAGGCATTAAGTGTCGATGTATTTTTGAAGCAGGCTCGCTGCGGCGAGCTGCTGATTGAAGAAGGTGACGTGCTTTCGGTAGACGGCAGCACTGGCAAACTGTATCAAGGGCAGCTGCCTATGACCAGTGTCCAGGAGCGGGTCTTGCTGGATCAGCTTTTGACGTGGGCACAAGCCCAGGCAGATCTAAAGGTTTACGCAAATGCGGAAACGAAAAATGACATTGAGGCTGCGCTGGCCTTTGGGGCAGCGGGCATCGGCTTAGCACGGACGGAGCATATGTTTTTTGGGGAAGAGCGTTTGTGGAAAATGCGGGAAGTCATTTTGGCAGAAACGAAGGCGGAACGATTGAAGGCGTTGGCTGAGATCAAGGCGTATCAAAAAGCCGATTTCCAAGAAATGCTGCAGGCCGCGCAAGGAAAGAAGTGCACGATTCGTTTATTAGATCCACCACTTCATGAATTTTTGCCCCATGAGCATGAACGCCTTGAAATGGCTCGCCGTAGTCAAAAATCATTGGCAGTGATCGAGCGGCGAATTGACGAGCTGCAAGAGGTCAATCCCATGATGGGGCATCGCGGCAGCCGTTTAGGACTGAGCTATCCAGAAATTTATGAAATGCAAACAGCGGCGATTTGTGAAGCGGCTGTGGAATTGCGGCAGCAAGGAGTCGAGGTAGAGGCGGCGATCTTATTGCCCCTGATCAGTTTGCCCGCAGAGCTGCAGGTGTTGAAAGCGACGTTGACACAGGTGATCGCTCAAGCAGAAGCAACCCTGCAGCAACCATTGCACATCGAGATCGGCATGATGATCGAGACACCTAGAGCGTGCTTGATCGCTGGGGAGTGTGCTGAAGATGCTGCGTTCTTTAGTTTTGGTACCAATGACTTGACCCAAATGACCTTTGGCTTTTCGCGGGATGATGCAGGCAGCTTTATTCAAGCCTATTTGCAGTCGGGGATCTTACAAGAAGATCCTTACCAGCACTTAGATCAGGCGGGTGTTGGTACCTTGATGCGCCAAGCGATCACTGGCGTAAGAGATCGTCAGCCAGAGCACTCGATCGGTGTTTGTGGCGAAGTCGGTAGTGATCCCTATTCCATTGCATTTTTGCGAGAGATCGGCATCGACTATGTTTCTTGCTCCCCATACCGAATCCCTGCTGCCTGGTTAGCGATCGCCCAATCCGCCCCCATCATCGAAGAGGCGTCAGTGGGCTCCCACTAAAATAGGAGAAAAAAATACACCGCAGTCCACTAGCAAGGTTCGCTTGCTTGCTGGATTACGGTGTGTTCGTGCAGCTTCACCTTACAGGGGCTGATCCGTTTTTTGGAGCACGGGTTTGCGTCCTTTTAAATACCAAGTGATCCCAATGACATGGGCGAGGTAGATGGCAGCGAGGACGAAACGTACCAGCAGATTAGGGATCAATACTGCAGGAATGGCAAAGACTACCAGCATCATGGCAAACATCCGAACCATTCCCTTGGTACTCAGCTGTTTTTGTACGAGTGGTTTTTCAATGTATTTTTGATAATTTTCTGATTGAACCAAGCGTTGATAATAGGTATCGGAACTCCGCAGCCAGAAATAAGCCGTCAGCAAGTAAAAGACCGTTGTAGGTAAGAAAGGCAAGAAGATTCCTAAAGTACCTAGACCGAATGTCAGTGATCCACAAAGAAAAAATAGTGTTTTTTTCAAAAGTAACCCTCCTTATTTGGGTGTTTCGTGTCTTACCCTCAGTATAACGGAGGAGGGGCAGCTTGAACATGCGTTTTGTGCTTTTCTCCGTTTTTTAGCGGCAATAAGAGTTTTTCTTCCCCTTACTCCTGCTTTTTTGATAGACTAGAAACAACACAAAGGGGGAAGCAGCATGGAAACGATTGAATTGAATACCGGCATTCAGATTCCAGTGATCGGCAGTGGGACGAATACATTTGGGAAAGAAAACCGAGAATACCAAGGTGCGATCAATGATGATACGACAGAGCTGTTGACTGCTATCAAGCTTGGGTATCGGCATTTTGATACGGCGATTTCTTACCGCAACGAAGCCGTAGTAGGCAAAGCCATCAAGGAGAGCGGGATCGACCGCAGCGAATTTTTCCTGACTTCTAAGATTCCTGGCAAACCAGAGCATACGCAAGATGCAGCTGCCGTGAAAGCGTCTGTCGAAGCGAGTTTAGCAGCCCTGCAGACGGAATCGATCGATCTTTATTTGATCCATCATCCGTGGGACAACTTGGCAGAGATCGCCGCTGTCTGGGCGGTTCTTGAGGCTTATGTCGATAAAGGAGTCTTAAAAGCGATCGGGGTGTCCAATTTCCAAGAAGAAGAACTTAGCTATTTATTGGCAAACAGTCGCATCAAACCAGCGGTCAATCAAATCGAATCGCATCCAGGCAAGTGGAACGACGCGATCATCGCCTATTCCTTAGCCAATCAGGTAGTTCCAGAAGCCTGGGGGCCACTTTCACGAATTTCAGAAGCGGCTCGGGAAACCTTGACCCAAATCGGTGAAGCGTATCAAAAAACCTGGAGCCAAGTGGTCTTGCGTTACCAAATCGAGCGTGGGGTGATCGTGATTCCGAAATCCCATTCAGAAAAACATCAAGCCGAAAATTTAGCGCTCTTTGATTTCGCTTTGACTGCGGAAGAAAAAGCCGTCATCAAAGAATTATAGGCAATAAAAAGTAGTCCCATTAAAGGGAACCTACAGCCAGTGCGGAAACTTCCGTGCTGGCTATTTTTATGCAGTCGCAACGCTCCTTCATGACTGAGGAGCTTTTCTATTCGTTAGATCAGCAACCGTAAGCCTTAGCAAAAAAGAAAATGCGCTGGCAGCCGTTTCTGCCAATGAACCCTCTTAATCATTCAAAGAAATAACCGATTATCCTTACTAAGGGTCGTCTACGGACGAGTCTTCATTGGATCGTGTGAAATTGGAAATGAAGGAGTGGCACAGTTGTGAAAAAAAGAAAAAAGACGATAGGAATTTATGTGATGATCACCTTGATGCTGGTTGCGGGGATCCCGATCATTGTCATGCTGACAAGTTCCTATTTAACCACCAAGAACTTATTGATTGAACGAAATGATTTGAACAAAGAAAGTGCCGTCAATTTGATCTTGGCGGAAGAAAAGAGTTTGCGCCGATCGACGGAAAGCAAATTGAAATCAATGGCTGAACTGCCAGCGATGAAAACAGAATTCAGCATGGGGCGCATCCGTTCAGATCTTTCTTTAGCGATTGCTGGGAGCAACAGCTTCTTAGCGGTGACTTTTGGGACAGAAGATGATGAGTATGTGACCTTCAATCCCTTACCAGATGATTATAAGCCTACGATTCGGCCATGGTACAAAGGGGCCGTAAAAGCCGAAGGAGAAGTGTATTGGACAGCACCTTATTTAGATACAGTGTCGAATCAATTTGTGACGTCGGCTTCGATCAGGGTCAAAAACTCCCATAATCAAGTGGGGGTTTTAAGCGTCGATGTTTCCTATGAAAGCATTCAAAACATCTTGTCTTCCTTTACCGTAGGGCGGACTGGGAATGTCACCTTAGTTTCAGAATCTGGGGTCATCGTGACCTCAAAAAACACCAAACAAATCGGTAAGAATATCAAAGAAGAAGAAGTATTCCAAAAAATCAAAGAAGCTAAAAACCCGACAGGCATGGTTGGTTTAGGCGACTCGAATAAAGTCAACGATGTGTTGTATGACAAGTCTGCTGATTCCAATGTTTGGGCGTACTCCGAAGTCAAAGCTAGTGATCTAGACAAAGAGCTAGGAGCGTTAGTCC
This sequence comes from Enterococcus sp. DIV0240d, assembly GCF_051711245.1. Classification (NCBI taxonomy): domain Bacteria; kingdom Bacillati; phylum Bacillota; class Bacilli; order Lactobacillales; family Enterococcaceae; genus Enterococcus; species Enterococcus sp. DIV0240d. The sequence goes on from NZ_JBIOMG010000001.1 coordinate 371,557, forward strand.
GCACCACCATTATCGTTACGATCTTGATGCTGCTCTTTGTAGGACTGGTTTCTTATGCCGCGATCAAAGTAGTCGCAGCGATCATCGATTGCTTCAATCGTTACTTTAGAAAAGTCGGTGAAGGCAAACTAGAGAAGATGAGCAAAACCAAAAGAGCCAAAGGCGAAAAATGGACATGGGAGCAATTGGCACGCCGAGTTGTATATCCAGACAAAGCAGGCAATGAGATCCAGCAAATGGCGGACAATTACAATGTGATGATCGAAGGCACGGGTGCATTGATCCAAAAAGTACAAAAAGAAAGCAACAGTGTCGCAGGAATGTCAGATTCTTTATTAGAATTGTCAAAACAAACCAATATTGCGACAGAAGAAGTCTCTCAAACCATTACGGGGATTGCTGAAGTGACCGGTGCGCAAGCCCAAGAAACAGAATACAGCGTGTCACAAATGCAAAACCTGTCGCAGGTCGTGAAAGAATTACGAGAAAATGTTGGCGGCATGAGCAGCAAGTCGCAAGAATCTACGAAGATCAATCAAGAAAACTTAACGATCATGGATCAAGTCGATGACAGCTGGCGACAAGAGTTGGCACAGATGGAGCGTTTGATGTCGAACATGACGGGAATGAATGATAGTATCCAAAACATCAACTCGATCATTGGGGTCATCAACGATATTTCTTACCAAACCAACTTGCTAGCCTTGAATGCATCGATCGAAGCCGCAAGTGCAGGTGAGTCGGGCAAAGGCTTTGCCGTCGTGGCAGCTGAGATCCGTAAATTGGCGGAACAAAGCAAGGCTTCTACCAAAGAGATCGAAGCGATCATTGAAGAAATTCGTGAGCAGTCTAGTCAAATGGTCAAACAAACGTCGGCATCTGTCAAAGGCGGCGTTCGCCAAACCAACTTGATCAAAGAAGCGATCTCGTCTTCAAAAGAAGTTTTCCAACGCAGCAGCTATATGATCGAAGGCATCCATCATATTGAAGCAGCCAGTGCCCGTATCGAAAACATTCAAAACAGTGTACTGGAAAACTTAGAAAACATTTCCGCATCAACGGAAGAAAATGCCGCTGGTACACAAGAAGTTTCCGCAAATGCAGAAGAAGTCTTGGCAACCATGGATGAATTTACCAACCATGTGGCAGACCTCAGAGACATTGCAGAAGAGTTGAAGCGATTGACCAATCGTTTTGAAGTGGAAAAATAAACCAAGCAAAAAAATCACTCATCAGCTATTCGCAAGAATGGCTCGTGGGTGATTTTTGTTTAGTGAATAGGAGACTGCAATAAAGCCAAGACGGATATTGGTCGTCTTGGCTTTTCATGATGATGAGCAAGCAGGAAGTCAAAGAAGAGTTCAAGCAAATGGAAGGTGATCCGCAAGTCAAAGCACAGCGCAAAGCGAAGTACCGTGCGATGACCCAAAATGCCATCGCCAACGTCAAAGAAGCGACGGTTTTGATCACCAATCCGACCCATTTCGCCATTGCGATTCGTTACGATGCCAGTAGTGAAGGGGTGCCGCGGGTCTTGGCCAAAGGGGCAGATCAGCTGGCGCAGCGGATGAAAGCAGAAGCACTGAAAGAAAATATTCCACAGATCGAAAACCGTGAAGTGGCACGAGCCCTTTATCGCCAAGTAGAACCCGGGGATCTGATCCCTGTTGAGATGTATGAAGCCATTGCCGAAATCATCGCTTTGGTCTATCAGTTAGAAGAAAGCCAACGCGGCAAGATTTAAGGAAACAGGAGGAACAAAAATGAATGAGGCTGCCTCAAAACCGAAAAAAGGCATTGGTCTGGCGGATATCTTAATCTCGGTGATCGTCCTAGCTATTATTGGTTTGATTATTATTCCATTACCGAGTGCACTATTAGATATTCTGATCATTATCAATTTGACGATCGCGATCAACATTTTACTGATCACCCTGTTTACCAAATCAGTGTTGGAATTCACTACGTTTCCAACCTTGCTGCTGATCACAACGATGTTTCGTTTAGGTTTGAACCTATCTTCCACACGGTTGATCTTGACCCAAGGAAATGGCGGACACGTGATCGATGCCTTCGCCAATGTCGTTGCCGGCAGCAATTACATCGTGGGGATCATTTTGTTCGTGATCATCATGGTGGTTCAGCTAGTCGTCGTGACCAATGGTGCAGGGCGTGTCTCAGAAGTGACTGCTCGCTTCACATTGGATGCGATGCCCGGCAAGCAAATGGCGATCGATTCCGACCTAAATGCCGGTTTGATCACGGAAGCGGATGCCCGCAAACGACGAAAAGATCTGCAGCGAGAAGCTGATTTCTTTGGTTCGATGGATGGTGCCAGCAAGTTTGTCAAAGGGGATGCGATCGCAGGGATCTTGATCACTGTCATCAATTTAGTCGGCGGGGCGATCATTTTCTCCATGGGGGAACAAATGACCGTCATGGAAGCCTTCGCCCAATTCGGGAAACTGGCAATCGGGGATGGCTTGGTCAGCTCGATTCCCTCTTTATTGATTTCGATTGCTTCTGGGGTGATCGTGACTCGTTCTGATAACGATAGTTCCTTTGGTTTAGATATTGCGGCAGATGTGATGCGTAATCCCCAACTGTTTCGGATCGTGGGGGCGATTCTCTTCGTCTTAGCCTTAGTTCCTGGGTTTCCTTTTGTCCCTTTTGTGTTGATTGGTTTAGGCCTTTTCGCAGCCAGCTTTCTGGTGACGCAAAAAGAAGAAAAGCAGCGAGTGGAACAAAAACAATGGGAACAAAAATTGGCACTGGAACGCAAAAAAGAAGCACAGGAAGAAGACGATTCCGTGGCTTCCTTCCAAGTGGAACCAATCTCAGTGGAAATTGGTTATGGTCTGATCCCTATCGTGGATCGTTCGATCGACAACAGCTTGATGAACCGCATCGTGGCGATCCGTAAACAGAGTGCTAGAGAATTAGGGATCTTAGTCAGTCCCGTTCGTATTTGCGACAATCTCTATTTGGATGCCAACGATTACGTGATCAAGATCCGCGGCAACGAAGTCGGCCGCGGCGATATTTACCCGAATAAAGTCATGGTGATCAGTCCGAATGAAGAGCCGTTTCCTTTTCAAGGAATCGCAACAAAAGAACCAGCCTTTCATCTGGATGCTATGTGGATCGATGAATCCGATAAGGAGATGGCGGATCTGCAAGGGTTTACGATTATCGAGCCGTTGACCGTGATCGCAACACACTTAAAAGAAATCATCTATGCCCATGCACCAGAGCTGTTAGGTCGCCAAGAAGTCAAGAAATTATTGGAGGGCATCAAAGAGCAGTACAATGTCGTGATCGATGAATTGATCCCCGATATTTTACGGCTCGGCGAGGTCCAAAAAGTTTTACAAAATTTATTGGATGAGCAAATTCCCATCAATGACTTAGCAACGATCTTAGAAACTTTAGCCGATTACGGCGTTGTCACGAAAGACGTAGAAGTTTTGACAGAATATGTCCGCCAAGCATTGAAACGGACGATTGCTGCCAAGTATGCCAATGAGAACCACGAGCTGCAAGTGGCGGTGATCCAGCCGAAACTAGAAGAAATCATCGCTCAAAGTATCCAAAAAACCGCAACTGGCTCGTACCCAGTCTTAAAACCAGATACCGTGACCAAGCTGTTGGATTCCATCAGTGGGATCCAACATGCGGCGATCGCTCAAAATATCAATTTCGTGATTCTGGCATCGCCTAAGATCCGGTTAGCATTCAAAAAAATGATCGTTTTTAATTTTCCAGATATCGCCGTTCTTTCTCTAAATGAGATTCCCAATGAAATTGCGATCGAAACGGTGGGCAGTATTGACATTTAAGCAGAATTTTCTTAGGAAGGGGCATCGCCGATGTATGAAGTCGATCGAGAAGCGGAGATCATCAAGTATCTGCCGCTAGTGGAACGGGTGGTTCAGCGCCTGTCTATCAAAACCGCCGATTATGAATCAGGCGATCTCTATAATATTGGGGTGATTGGGCTGATGGATGCCTTGCGGAAATTCGATCCCTCAAAAAAAGTTCCTTTTGAAAGCTATGCAGCGATTCGTATCAAAGGGGCAATTATTGATGAAGTACGCAAGCACGCCAAAATCTCCCGATACAAAATGGCGGCAGTCAATCAGTTTTATCAAGCACGGCAAGAGTTGGAGCAAAGCCTCAAAAGAGAAGCGACCGACACCGAGATCTGCAAACAGCTGGGAATCAACCAAAGTCAACTAGCGGATATTTATGAGAGTCTGCACTACTTAGCCAGCGTTTCTTTGGAAGATACCTTGTTTGCTTACCAAGAAGAAGGCATGACCTTAAAAGATATGGTTCGGGATCCAGCCGAAAATGTCGAAGATACCTTGGTCGCTGAAGAAAAACGCACCGCCTTGGTGGCGTGCATCAAAAAATTAGGGGAACGAGAACAATTGATTTTAAGTTTGTACTATACCGAGGAACTGACGTTAAAAGAAATCGCTGAAATCTTAGAAGTCTCGATTCCACGAGTTTCACAAATTCACGGCAAAACGATTGCCAAATTGCGCACATTGATTGAGGAGGAACTGGCATGATTCGAGGATTGGATGTCTTATCACGGAACATTTCATTATTACAAAAGCGACAAGAGACGACGAGCGGCAATATTGCCAATGTCAATACAACAGGGTATCAAGCAAAAACTTTGTTCCAGTCGGCGCTAGATGAAGTGGCGCTGCATAATTACCAAAGCGGGCCCAATGCGGATACCCGCCGTGATATCGGTGGATTGTCTTTAGGAACCCAATTGGCAGGCAGTACCATCAGTCAAGACCAAGGCGCTGTCAAACAGATGGGACAAGCCAGCGATTTTGCACTGCTTTCCGAAGGCTACTTTGTCGTTCAAAACAATGTGGGGCAGCGGTTGTATACGAGAAATGGCGACTTTACCGTCAATCAGCAGAATCAATACGTGACACAAGAAGGCTATCTTGTCTTAAGTGCCAATGGACAAGCAGTCAGCGCCTTGGGATCAGCGAACTTTCAGATCCAAACATTCCCCCCAGAAGCATTGACTACAGCTGGTCAAAACTATGTGACTAGCAACGCAGCAGGAACCACGGTGAATGCACCCGTGATCCAGCAAGGTGCCTTAGAACAAGCCAACGTAGCGGTTGCCGATGAAATGGTAGCGATGATCCAGACTTCTCGCGAATTTGAAGCCAATCAGAAAGCCTTGAGTTCAACGAATCAGACATTGCAAAAAGCGGTCAACGAATTAGGAAAGATTTGAGGATGAGTCAATGAATATCAGTGGATTATTAGGAATCAGCCGTTCTGGGTTGAATCATTTGCAGACAAACTTAGACACGACAGCCAACAACATCGCCAACGTCAATACCAATGGCTATCAAGCACAAACGACCCATTTTCAAGCATTGATGGAAAATGCCATCGGTGCAGAAGAAACGCTATTTAATGGCAACGCCGCCCAATATGGTGCGTCAATGGGGGCAAAAGCGACTACGACTACCAGTTTTGCCCAAGGCAATCTGGCGGGCAACGCTCAGCCATTAGATCTCGCGATCCAAGGCAACGGCTTTTTCGGGGTCCGGGACCAAACTGGTCAATTGCTGCTGAGTCGAGCAGGCAATTTTCATTTAAGTGAGAACAAGCAATTAGTCAATAGTGAAGGGTACCCTGTGGCAATGACCACAAACGTACCGACCCCTCAGTGGCCAGATGCGCAGCAAATCGCAATAGATGCCAGCGGTCAGCTGACGACGGAAGAAAATGGTCAGACTCGCGTGTTGGGACAGCTGACCCTTTATCAGCCGACGAATACAGAAAACATCACGCCAGTGGGCAACCAACTGTACCGTGCCGGTGATCAAGCGTTGCTTACTTCGCAAACCAATCCAGCAGCCTTTGGCAGCGTCTTGCAAGGACAGTTAGAACAGTCGACGGTGGATCTAGCGACGTCCATGACAGACTTGTTAACGACCCAGCGTGCGTATGGATTGAACACGAAAGCCATGCAGACAGCCGATGAGATGTGGTCCGTGATCAATCGTTTTACAGATTAGAGGAGAAAGAACATGATTCGCTTAACCAAGGTCAGTAAAAAATTCAGCAATGGCACGTTGGCATTGGCCGATATTTCTGTTGCGATCCCTCAAGGAGAATTTATCTATGTGGTGGGTCCCAGCGGTGCGGGCAAATCGACCTTATTCAAATTGCTCTTGAAAGAAGAAGAGCTTTCGGCTGGTTCTATCCAAGTCGGCAATGTCTTGTTGGAACAACTCAAAGACCGTCATCTCTATATGGTTCGACGACAAGTCGGTATCGTCGGACAAGAGGACCTTTTGCTTCCTTATCTGACGGTTGCTAAAAACGTCGATTATGCGCTGCAAGTACTAGGCACTCCCCGCAAGCTGCGTCAGGAAAAAACCGCCAAAGCGCTGCAACTGGTGGGCATGTTTTCTCAAAAGGATCACTATCCTGAGGAGCTTTCCGTGGGACAGCGCAAAAAAGTAGCGATCGCGCGGGCGATCGTCACAGAGCCAGCAGTCTTGATCGCCGATGAGCCCACCGCCAATCTGGATGCCAAATCAGCCGTCGAAGTCATGAAACTGCTCTTGCGGATCAATCAAGTCGGTGCCACGATCCTCTTGGCGACCCACGACAGTACGATGGTCAATACGGTCCGTAATCGAGTAGTCGAGCTGCAAAACGGTCGTTTGGTTCGTGATGAATACCAAGGCGGCTATACGCGCTTTGCTGATCCAAAAGACACATATGTCTGGTGAAGATGCTTAACTTTTCTAGCAAAAGATCCGATTAAAGAACTAGAAGATTGTTTTCATAATCGGATAAAGAAGGAGTGACTCAACGATTATCAAGTGAAGAGCGAATCTTGATAAACAGCACGACTGATCATTTTGCATAGGAAAGGATACTGTTATGAAGAAGAAGGTACAAGCTATCATCAAAAAAATCCGCTTGGCGGCGTTGATTCCGCTAGGATTTACCCTGATCGTATTATTAGGATGCTATTTCTTCGTGATCCGCACCCACGGAGACGGACAAGCAGCAAAAAGTTTCTTTATTTTTTCAGTAATCGTACTGCTGCTAGAAATCGCAGTGTTAGTAGGAATGACCTATTTGGTAAAAAAAGAGACCCACTCGGGCATGGATACGTTATTGACAGAACTAGAAGCAGTTGGTTCTGGCGATCTGTCGCATATCGATGAGATCGGCAGCAGTGACCAGACTTCTCTTTTTGGGCAAGTTCAAAATCGTTTTCAAGGGGGTTTAAACACCTTCAAAGCGGTGATCGTTGGCATGCACGAAGAAAGCAGCCGAATGGAAAAAATGGTAGGCGGCCTAACGACAACCTCAAAAAATGCCAAAAATTCAATTGAAAATGTGCGTCAGACGATGAATGCCATCGCAGATGCCACTAGTTCACAAGCCTCCGAAGCGGAACAAACCTCCTTTGATATGGACGAGCTAGCCTTAAGTATCGAAGAGATCCACAAAGAGATCGAATTGATGAATGGCTATGTCGGTCAATCCCAAAGCAGCAATGTCCACAATTCGGAAATGATGTTCCATGTATTTGAAAGCTGGGAGATCGAACGGCAAAACCAAGCAGAATTAGTAGAAAGCATGAACGACATGAACGAAGATGTCCAAAGCATCGGTAAGATCGTTCAGCTGATCAATGACATTTCTGATCAGACCAACTTACTGGCATTGAATGCATCCATCGAAGCAGCTCGAGCTGGAGAAGCAGGCCGAGGGTTTGCCATCGTTACGGAAGAAGTCCGCAGCTTGGCGGAACAAAGCAGTCAATCAACGAAAAGCATTCGTTCGATCATTGAAACGATCCGCAAAAAATCGGAAAAAGTGGTCTCTGCAGTGACGGATTCCTTTGAAAGCGGCGAAAAACAAACCAACAATATCAACAAAGCGATCGAATCAGCCAATGAGATCTCTGATATTGTTGAAAAATTGGTTTCAAGTATTCAAGCCGTGGAAGCCCATATTACCGGGATCGTTGAGAAAAAAGACATGGTTCAAGTTTCCGTCAGCAACATTTCGGCTGCTGTTTCGGAAACCTCTGCCGGCACCCAAGAAGTAACGGCAAACTTAGAAGACTTCTACTTAGTCATCGAAGACTTTGAACGGAATGTGCAAGAGATCGAAACGATCGCCACTATCCTTAAATTCCAAGTGGATAGTTTCAAATTCTAAAAAGGAGCAGTGACGCCAATGGAACAATACGTTGTATTTAAAAGTCATCAACAACTCTTTGCCTTGCGAATCGACTATGTGGTACGGGTCATTGAGGCTGCTCCTTTTACCCAGCTGCCAGAAGTGGCGGATTTCGTGCTGGGGATCCAGCCTTTTGAAGAGGCGATGGTGCCGATCATTGACATCCGCAAAAAGCTGCTTGATGAATTTACACCGGAAACTGGGCAAAATGTGGTCTTGTTGTGTCACTGGCAAGAGCAGGCGATCGGCCTTTACGTGGAAGAGATCGTCGGCATTTTACCGCTCGTTGAAAGTCCTAGCAATGCGGAACTAAATACATCAGGACTCAAGCAAAACTATATCGAAGCCTTTCTGAAAAAAGACGATGAACTTGTGCTGGCATTGGAGCTGCCGTTTCTCTTCAGCTATGAACAAGCCGCTGAGATGACGGCGGAGTTAGACGCCTATCAGACAGAGGAATTGGCAGCCGCCAATGACCATGACAATGATGACCGTGAATGAGGAACTGCATGTGGGGATCTCGGAGTATAAGATCGCCCAAGCGCCGACGCGTTTGATCACGGTGGGTTTAGGTTCTTGCATCGGCACGATCATTTACGATGAAGCCAGTCATATCGGCGGCTTGAGTCATATTATGCTGCCAGATAGTCAGCCTTTTTTGCACAAGCGGGAAATCAAGCCCGAGAAGTTTGCGGACTTGGCATTGCCAGCGATGGTGGCTGAGCTGGAACAAAAGATCCGTCGGCCTCGCTTTCAAGCGAAAATCGTTGGCGGCGCCAATATGTTTCAGTTCCAGACGCTTAACGCTGCCAGCAATATTGGTCAGCGCAATATTGAAGCCGTCGAGGAAGTCTTGGCTCGGCTAAACATTCCGATCGTAGCCAAACATGTTGGCGGCAGCGCTGGTCGAACGATGATCGTGGATCTTCAGGATTTCAAGACCATGGTTCGGCAAGTCAAACAAGAAATCGTTTATTTGTAAAAGGAGTACAGGGACATGAAAAAAGTAATGATCGTCGATGATTCGGCATTCATGCGGAAAGTAGTGACAGATTTATTGAATCAGCTGCCTGATATCGAGGTGACCGTCGCTGCCCGCAATGGCAAACAAGCATTGGACTATCTGACCAAAGAAGCGATCGATTTGGTAGTAATGGATGTGGAGATGCCAGTGATGAACGGATTAGAGACCTTGCGGAGGATGAAACAGCAATCAGCCATTCCCGTCATCATGCTTAGTTCATTAACCAATCAAGAAACCACGATTGAGGCATTGGCGCTTGGCGCCCGAGATTTTGTGGAAAAACCCGTCAGTCTATCGATGATCGAAAAAGAATAGATCGCTGAATTTCATCAAAAGATTTTGGCGATGGATCATGAAGTCGGTACGGTTCACCCGCCAGTGCCAACGATTGCCCAGCCCACTAAGCTGACACAAAACAGCTTGCCGGTATCACTTGATGCGCTAGTCATTGGTGCTTCAACAGGCGGACCACGTGCCTTACTGGGAATTATTCGCCGTTTGCCTGCACGTTTGCGTTGCCCGATTTTGATCGTTCAGCATATGCCAGCGGGCTTCACGGCTTCCTTTGCAAAACGCTTAGACACAGAGACAACCGTCCGAGTACAAGAAGCAGTCGACGGCATGCGGATCGAAAATCAAGTGTATCTTTGTCCAGGGGATTACCACATGACGGTCCAACAAGGGCACCTGCAGTTGGACCAGCGAGAAAAACGGCATGGGACGCGGCCAACCGTCGATTATCTTTTTTCCTCAGCAGCTGACTACTATGGCCCGCAACTAGCGGCAGTGGTTTTGACGGGGATGGGAAAAGACGGCACCGCTGGCTTACGACAGATCCAAGCGGCTGGGGGCTATACGATCGTTCAAGACAAAGAAACGTGTACAGTCTTTGGGATGCCGCGGTATGCCATTGAACAAGGAGTCGTGGATGAAGTCCTGCCATTGCAGGGCATTGAAGCAAAAATTGCACAGATGGTCAGGTGAAGAAGATGGAAGAAGAATTTGCCTTATTTAATGCGTGGGTGGATCGCCGATTAGGGATTCCCTTAGCCGCATACAAAGAAAATCAAATGCAGCGCCGCATCCTTACGATCATGGAAAACAGCGGGGCAAAAACGTTGAGGGAGTACCAGCAATTGATCGAAGGCGATGACGGGGTGCGGGCGGCTTTTTTAGCCCATATCACCATTAACGTAACGGAATTTTATCGCAACAAAGAACTGTTTGACGCCTTTGAACGCGTCTTGACAACCATTGTTCTCCCGAAAACCACGCTGCCCAAAATTTGGAGTGCCGCATGTTCGATTGGGGCAGAACCCTATACGATCGCGATGCTGCTAGAAAAAAACCAAATTGCCGCAGCCAATGTCTTGGCTACCGATATCGATACGCAAATTTTGGCAAAAGCCAAGCAAGGACTCTATCGAGACCACGAATTGCGGAATGTCTCAGCGGCAGAACGTGCCCGTTTTTTTGATGCAAAAGAAAAGAACCAGTTTCAGATCAAACCGGAAATCAAACGGCGGGTTCATTTTAAGCAACACGATCTTTTGAAAGACCCGTACAATGGGCCTTTTGATGTGATCGTTTGCCGCAATGTGACGATTTATTTCAAAAGCGATGCTCGGGATGCCGTCTATCAAAAATTCAGCGATGCATTGGTCCCAGGGGGCATTTTGTTTACGGGAGCGACAGAAACGATCAATTTTGCGGAACAATTCGGTCTCAAGAAAATCGATTCGTTTATCTATCAAAAAGTATAATTTTGTAAAGGAGGGACCCATTTGGATGACAATAGTGTCTATCGTACCCTTTTCTTTGAAGAAACAGACGATCATTTAGCGCAGTTGAATGATCATGTCTTGCAATTGGAAAACGATCCAAAAGATAGCGCCTTGCTGAATGATATTTTCCGTTCTGCCCATACCCTTAAAGGGATGGCGGCAACGATGGGCTATGACGTCATGACGCAGCTGACCCATAAAATGGAAAATATTTTTGAGTTATTTAAAACTGGGACCTTGCAAGTGACCCAGCAATCGATCTCATTGATTTTCAAATGTCTGGATCGCCTGTCAGAACTTGTGGAGGACTTGCGGGAAGAACGCGACCTGCAGCCAGCTCAAATTGCCGATTTATTGGCCGAACTTGACCAAACGGAACATTCTGGCGGTATATCAACCGAGACAGAAGCAAGCCAAAACCCCACCGCAGTGGGCGCGTTAACCCCACAGCTTCAACAGATCGATCCTTCTGATCTGTATGTGATCGAGCAAGCGGCTGGAGATGGCTATCAAGCGGTCCAAATTGCTGTTCGCTTAGATGCCCAATCTATGTTAAAAGGTGCTCGTGCCTTCTTGATCATGGAAAAGCTTGGCCAAGCAGGGGAAGTTCTTTATACAGAACCAGATGCCCAAACACTCGAAGAAGGCACCTTTGAATCAGATTTTTCACTGCTGTATTTGACGCAGCAAACACTGGCTGATGTCGAGCAAAACATCGCCAGCAACAGTGAGATCGAAGCCTTCGTGGTGGCACCGTTTGATCCTTCAGCGGCTGTGTTGGAGGAGGCAGAAGAGCTGCTCCAACCAGTGCCGACCCCAGAGTCAGAGACTTCTGCTCTTCAGCAAGCGACAACAGAAACGAAAGAAAAATCGCCGACGCCCGTGCATCATGCGTCCGCCCAAAATCAATCGATCCGAGTCGACTTGAATCGCTTAGATTCATTCTTGGATCTCGTGTCCGAATTGGTGGTCTATCGCAATCAATTGGAAGATGTCAGTGAGCGGGAAAACATCGAAGCAGTCAAAGACCCCTTAGAGCAAGTCTCACGATTGACCTCTGAGCTGCAAGATTTGGTCTTGCGGATCCGCATGCAGCAAGTCAATGTCGTCTTTAGTCGCTTTCCACGAATGGTTCGGGACTTATCCAATGAACTGCAAAAGGAAATGGAACTTGTCATTTTTGGGGAAGAAACGGAATTGGATAAAACAGTGGTTTCTGAGTTGAGCGAACCTCTGGTCCATCTGTTACGTAATTCTGTCGATCACGGCATCGAAGCACCCGATGTTCGGGAAAAACTGGGCAAACCGCGCAAGGGCACGATTCGCTTGGCGGCCTATCAAGAAGGCAATCGCGTGATCATTACTTTAGAGGATGATGGCAAAGGCCTTGATCCGCAAGTAATCAAAGCAAGTGCTGAAAAGAAAGGCTTAGCAACGGAAGGTCTTTCCGATGAAGCGTTGCAGCAGCTGATTTTCCATCCTGGTTTTTCAACTGCGCAAGAAGTGACTAACATTTCTGGGCGCGGTGTCGGGATGGATGCCGTGCAATCCAAGATCACCCAACTAGGGGGCACGATCGAAATGAAGAGCCAGCCAAATAAAGGCACGCAGTTTGTGATCAAATTGCCATTGACTCTATCGATCATTCAAGCGTTGATGGTTCGCGTCGGAGCAGAAACCTTTGCGATCCCACTAAATCTCGTCGAACGCGTGGTGATGGTCAAAGAAGAAGAGATCATCCAGACGGTCTCAGATGAGGTCTATCGTTTTCAAGAGGAGTTGATTCCCTTGGTTCGGACCGATCAACTCTTAGCGATCGAAGGCGATCCATCTGAGAAAAAATTCGCCATCATCGTCAACAATGACCAACAATTTCACGGCATTTTGGCAGATGAGCTGATCGGCCAGCAAGAAATCGTCATCAAGAAAATCGATCCGCTGCTGCAAAAGCTGAATCGCTATCAAGGAGCAACGATTATGGGCAACGGCTCGATCGCACTGATCCTAGACATTCATGCCATCTGTCAGGAAAAAAAGGATGACCGCTTATGAGCTATACAGCGCTGCAGATCGATGGCCTAAAAGAACTGATCAATATCGGCGGTGGTCACGCTGCGACTAGTTTATCAAAGCTCGTCCAACAACCGATCGATATGCGGGTACCGGAAGTCGAGATTCTAGCTTATGAGGACCTGTATCAGCAGATCATGGCGGAAGACAAAGAAGTTCATGTGGTGATGAGCCAAATCGAAGGGGCGTTTCGGGGGATCTTCTTGTTTGTCTTAACGGATGAATCCGCCGCAAAATTGCGTCAGTTGATGATCCAAGAAAGCGATCCGTCTGAAGAATTGAAGCAATCGGTCATCAACGAGTTGACCAACATTCTTACCAATTCTTTTTTGATCGCGATCGGGCAACTGTTGGAAACCCAGCTGAGTGCGTCTTTACCAAGCGCCAGCTATGATTTCTTTGGCGCAGCGATCAGCTCCATCTATCTGGCGATGGCCCAGTATGATGAGCAGGTGATGGTGATTCGTAATGAGTTCGTCTACGCCAAAGAAACATTAGAGGCATCGTTATTTTTGATTCCAGAAATCGGTGTACTAGAAAACATATTTGATTCATTAGGAATTTGAAAGGGGCAAATACAATGTCAAAAAAAGTATTGATCGTGGATGATGCGGTATTTATGCGCATGAAATTAAAGGATATTTTAGAAAAAAACGGCTATGAAGTCGTGGGGGAAGCCCAAAATGGCCAAGAGGCTTTTGAAAAATACCAAGCAACGACACCAGACTTAGTGACTATGGATATCACGATGCCAGAAGTGGACGGCTTAGAGGCATTAAAAATGATCCGCACGTTTGATGCGCAGGCCAAAGTCGTAATGTGCAGTGCCATGGGACAACAAGGAATGGTGATGGATGCGATTCGCGCCGGTGCGGTGGACTTTATCGTGAAGCCCTTTGACACGGACCGCGTAATCACTGCCATCGACAAAGCCTTTGCCTAATGCCTAGGAGGATAGCGACATGCAGATGATTCTTTTCAAAATGGCTCAGCAGTACTATTTGATCTCGGCGGACTCGGTGGACGAGGTCATTGATGCCCCTTCCTTTACGAAGGTGCCCTTAGCACCAGAGTGGGTGGAAGGGTTGATCAATCTGCGGGGGTCTGTCGTAACGGTGATTCGTTTGGCAAAATTGATTCCCATCATGGAACCAGCCTACGAAAAAAACATATTGATCATGAAGAAGCAAGAGGAGACCAAAGGGGTCCTCGTAGAAGAAGTAATTGAAGTTCTTGATATCACCGAAGACGATATCCAACTGAGCAATCAAGAGACAGAACATGCCGTTGGGGTCGTGACGATCGGTGAAAAAGTAGCCAGTGTGATTCAAATCGATCACATGATTTTTTAAAAAAATGGGGGATTAGTGTGGATCAGGTATTGACGCAGCAAGAGATTGATTTATTGTTGAATGCGATGAGCAGCGGAGAGATCGATCAAGAAATTATTGAGATAGAAGACAAACAAGCCAAAGTGAAAGCCTACGATTTTCGCCGACCAACAAAGCTGTCGAAAGAATACGTCAATACCCTGCACATGATCTTCGAGGATTTCTCGAAGATGAGCAGCAGCATGCTTTCTACCCAACTGCGGACCAATGTTTCTTTGCAGTTGGCAGCTATCGAACAAGTCAGTTATGACGAATTTATCCATTCGATACCAAAATTTACTTTGTTGGGGCTCTTTCATTCGCAGCCTTTGAGCGGGATTCAAATGATCGAGATGAACCCACAACTGTGTATGATGTTGGTGGAGTTGTTGTGCGGCGGCTTGGATGTCTATCAAAACAAGCCGATCGAAATGGATTTTAGCGAGAAAAAAAGTTTTACTGATATTGAAACAGCGATCTTGGAAGAAGTAGTAGCACAATTTGTACGGGTCTACCAAAATGTTTGGAAGGACATCGTTGCCTTGGATTCGGTTTTGGATGGAATCGATACGAATCCGCAATTGATGCAAAACATGTCGCCCAACGAACCCGTCGTATTAGTGACCTTTACTATCAAAATTTTTGAAGTGAAACATTTTATCAATCTATGTATCCCGTATGTCTTTTTTGAAGGGATCATTGATAAATTAAGTTTCCGCAATTGGTTTGATAGCAATCAGCCAGTCAACCAAGACGATAGCCGCGAGTTGCAAAAAAGTTTGAATGGGGTCGGATTGAATCTAGAAGTTCTGTTGGGCCATGCTCAAATGAGTCTTTCTGAGTTTCTCCACTTAGAAGAAGGCGATGTCATCAAACTAGACAAAAAAATTACTGAACCATTAGAGACCTTCATCGATGGAAAACCTTACTTCCGAGCAAAACCTGGGAAGCAAGAGGACCATTTAGCCATTGAATTATTAGACAAGTTAGAAGAGGAGCAAGAACTATGAGTGAACGTTTATCCCAAGCAGAAATCGATGCATTGTTGAATCAAAGTGCCCCAACCCAGCCGCAAGGATTAGAAGAGCAAGTCAAAGTCGACATTATCGGCGAAGTTGGCAATATCTCCATGTCGCAAGCGGCGACGACGTTGTCTTCCATTCTTGATCGTCGGGTCAGCATCACAACTCCCCGGGTGTCTAAAATCAAATTTGGTGAGATCTTAAACGACCTCGTTGCACCAAAAGTAGCAACGACAGTTGAATTTAAAGAAGGCCTTTTAGGCAGTAATTTGATGCTGTTAGAAGTCAAAGATGCCATCGTGATCGCTGATTTGATGATGGGGGGAACCGGTGAAACCAGCAACACCCAATTTACGGAATTAGAGCTAAGTGCTGTGGCAGAAGCCATGAACCAAATGATTGGGACTGCCTCGACTTCGATGGCGACGATGATCAGCCGTAAAGTGGATATCTTACCGCCGATCGTCAAACTATGGGAGACACCAGAAAACATTGAGTATAGCGGGATCGAGGCAGAGGAAGAGATTTATTGTATCTCATTTTCTTTGCGCGTCGAAGGTCTGATCGAAAGCAAAATCATGCAGATCTTTACGGATCCGGTGGTCAACGATATCGCCAGTGCGATGCTGTCCGATGAAGCGACTGTCGTTACTCGAGAAACACCAACACCGCAGCCAACGGCACCCGTTGCTGCACCTACGCCAGAACCAGCGGCTGCATCAAAGCCCGTGGAAGTCAGCAAACCGGCGTTTCAAACATTGGCCTCCAGCGGAGTGAGCGATGGGGATAATTTGGACTTGATTCTTGATGTGCCATTGGATCTAAGTGTCGTGTTAGGCCGCAGCAAAAAAACCATTAAGGACATTTTATCTTTCAATACGGGGTCCGTCATCGAGCTGGAAAAACTGACGGATGAACCGCTAGAGATTTTGTTGAACGGCAAGCTGATCGCCACTGGGGAAGTCGTGGTCATCAATGAAAACTTCGGTGTGCGGATCACCAACATTCTTTCGCAAAAACAACGCATCCACAATTTGCATTAATTTGAAGAAATCGCAAAAAGTTAAACATATGGGTTTAACTTTTTTGTGATTTGACCGATAGTAGAGGGTAGAAGAATGAGAACGGAGGAGAACCTATGAAAATCGAAAGAGGTTACGCAGAATACAGCGACAAGGCCATCAAACGTGAAGCGGTCAAACAAGAAAAGCCAACTGCTGCTCAGACAGAAAAAACCGTCGATGTTCAATTATCCGAAACAGCTCAAGCCATTCAAAAGAGTGCCAATCAAACAGCCAGTCGTAGTGAGCGAGTGGCAGAATTGAAACGAGCGATCAAAGAAGGCACCTACCAAGTATCTGCCGAAACGATCGCAGATAAAATGCTGCAACAAGATGAAAAGCAGGTCGACTAGATGACAGAACGGGAATTTGAGCGTCAGCTTCAGCAGTTCTTGCGGTTGCTGCAAAAAGAAAAGACCTGCTTGATCAAAAATCAAGCAGAAAAATTACCAGAACTCGTCGAGAAAAAAACCGCCTTCGTACCCGTTTTTTCCACGTATGAAGGAACTCTTTCAGTGACGATCAAAGAACTCATCCGCCAGATCCAAGTGCAGCAAGCCGAAAATCTCCTGCTGACGGAGCAAGCCATTAGTTTCCAAACTGTTTTGATGGATGCAGTCAAAGAAAATATCAAGACACCGGCAAATACGTATTCGAAATACCAAGAAAAACAAGCTGTCTCAACAGCGATCATCGATCAAAAAATGTAAGGAGTACTTCTATGACAGGACTATTTGGTTCATTAGGCACCGCAACCCGGGGCATGACCGCCAATCAAGCAGCGTTGCAAACCAGCAGCCACAACATTGCAAATACCAATACAGATGGCTACTCAAGACAACGAGTCAACTTGCAAGCCGAAGCGTCTTACCATCTAGCGGGTGTTGGCAGCATCGGTATGGGTGTGAAAGTCGGCAGTGTCGAACGGATCGTCGATGATTTTGTCATTGGACAAGTACGCAATGCCAATTCTACCTATACATATTATGAACAAAAAGCAGACATATTAGGACAGCTGGAAAGTTTAATGAATGAGCCTTCTGACAATGGACTGTCCAAACAGCTGGCAACGATGTTTGATTCTTGGACCGCATTAGCCAACAATCCTGAACTGGATACGTCTAAGACCCTTGTGCTGGAAAACAGCAGTACGTTTGCCGATACCATCAACCAAATGGGCAAACAAATGACGCAGCTGCAAAGCGACACGCTGGATACCATCGAAAAATCCGCGCTGGACTTCAATGAGAAGGTCAAACAGCTGCAATCCTTGAATGAACAGATCTATGGGTTGACGACGAGTGGTGAGACACCGAATGATCTTTTGGATCGTCGAGACAGTCTGTTGAAAGATCTCTCGGGTCTAGCAGGGATCGAAACCAAGACCGATCAGTATGGCCGTGGGTTTGTATCCATGAGCGGACAGACGATCTTAAGTGCGGAGGAACGCAATACCCTTAGTGTGGTGGTGGGACAAAGCGACACAGGCGCCTTGGTTTCCAAAGACGGCAACGCCTTGAATCCTGCCGAAACCATTACAGGGTCTTATCCAGCTGGAACCGTCTTGTTGACGAAAACCACCGACAATGGCGAAACCGCCTATACAGAATTGCCAATCAAAGAAGGCGCGATCGGTGGCCTGCAAGCATCATCTGGGGAGATCGGCAGCCGCTTGACGGAATTGAACAACTTTACGTCGACGATCGCGCAAGCCATGAACATGGTCTTTACTGGCGGCGCTTCTCCTACTAGCGGACTATTTGAGATCGGCCAAGATGATACTGGTACAGCGACGACGATTCGGGTCAGCCAAGCACTGTTAGATAACCCAAGTCTGGTGACCGGCGGAACGAGCAATGCAGCAGGAGATGGTTCAAGAGCTGCTGCAATGGCGAAACTCAGCAGTGCCAAATTGGACTTCCCGTTGTCAGAAAAGACGATCGCTTCTTTTGATTCTGAGACATTGACGTTTGCCAATGCAGCATCTGGCATGAGTGTCAGCAGCTACTTTAACAGCATCGTCACCAAAAACGGGATCTCAAAACAGCAAGCCGACAATACAGTCAGTGCCCAATTGTCGCTGCTGAATCAACTAGAATACAAAAATCAATCGGTGTCTGGGGTTTCATTAAATGAAGAAATGTCAGATGTGATTCGTTTCCAACAAGGATTTCAGGCCAATGCCCGCATATTATCGGTCGTTTCTGAAATGTTAGACACATTGATCAATCGAACAGGAGTGTAGACCATGCGTATTTCCAATTCAATCACCTACAATGATTTTTTACGAAATCTAGGAACCAACGCCTCCAAAGTCCAATCCACGTTGAATCAGCTATCGAGCTTAAAAGAAGTCAGCAAGTCCTCGGATAATCCGCTGCTGGTTTCAAAAATCATGGATCTCAATGTGTCGTTAAATCAAAACAAAACTTACAACAATACGATCAAAGACAGTATTTCTTGGACAAAAGCCCAAGATTCTGCTTTAGAAAGCGTCAGTACTTCGATGCTGCGGATTCGCTCGTTGGTTCAATCTTCTGCCAATGCGACAGCTGGCAGTGAGGAATTAGGGGCAAATCGTTCAGAGATCGAGCAAGAGATCGAAGGCATCGTTGAATCATTAAACACCAACTTTGATGGCCGCTATCTATTTAGCGGAACGAATACGACGACGGCGCCTTTTGAGATCGTAAAAGAAAATGACGCCATCGTCGGTATCAAATACAATGGCACCAGCGAAGACTTGCCGCGAGAAATCGCAAATGGGGTCTCGGTGGATCTGTTAGCCAGCGGTGATCGTCTGATGAACGAGACGGGCACAGCTGAGGATCCCCAAAATTTAAGCACCTATTTCAATGATTTGTTGTCTGCGTTGCGCAGTGATGATAAAGATGCCTTAGGGGGCGAGCTTTTAACCGCTCATGACCAGCATGCCACTAATGTGGTGAATGTACGGGCGCAGATCGGCACCCTCTACAATCGCTTGGAAGCGGCAGCTGATCGAAATGAGACGGAAAAGCTGAACTTGACCGAAACACTGTCCAACAAACAAGACGTCGATATTGCGGAAAAGTATATGGAATATCAAAATCAAATGACTGCCTACCGTTCAACACTAGCGAAGGGAACAAAGATCATGCAGATGTCCATTCTAGATTATTTAAATTAACCCAAAAACTTTTGTTCTTTGCTGAGAGCAAAAGTTTTTTATTTTTTTTAGAAAAAAGGCTTAACCCTGAACGGTTTCTTCCGATAAATAGTAGCAGAGGGAAACCTTAGCGAATAAAAATTAGGAGGAACTACACATGAGAATCAATACAAACGTTTCAGCATTGAATACTTACTCACGCCTAACGGCAGCAAATGCTTCTAAAAGCAATTCTTTGTCTAAATTATCTTCAGGCTTACGCATCAACAAAGCTGGGGACGACGCAGCTGGCTTAGCAATTTCTGAAAAAATGAAAGGCCAAATCGGCGGTTTGTCACAAGCAAAAAGCAACGCACAAGATGGTATTTCATTGATCCAAACAGCAGAAGGTGCATTAAATGAAACCCACAGCATCTTAGGCCGTATGCGTGATCTTGCGGTACAAAGTTCAAATGGTACGTTAAGTGATGACGACCGCAGTGCGATCAACAAAGAATACACTGCATTGTCTGATGAAATCGACCGTATCAGCAATACCACTGAATTCAATACAAAAAGCTTGTTAACTGGTGAAGGCGATGATGCGAAATCATTCACTTTCCAAATCGGTGCCAATGCAAACCAAACAATGAGCGTTTCAATCAACAACATGAGCTCATCTGCCTTGAAAGTAAAAGGCTTAGATTTAACACAAGCCATTGACACAAGCGATGCCAAAGCTGTTGCTGCAGCAAAAGATAAAGCAGTAGCGACTGCCTTCAAAGCAGATGCTACAACAAAATATGCAGCGGACGGCACAGTTGATGCGGCAGCTGGTAAAACAGTTGCTGAATTACAAACAGCCATCGATACAGCAGCGGATGATACAGCAAAAGCAACAGCTCAAAAAACATACGATGATGCTTTAGCAACATTTACCGCTTCTGATGAAGGCAAAGCAGCAGCGGCAACTGTCAGCGTTGAAAACAACCCAATCACGAAAATCGATGAAGCGATCAAAGCAGTTTCTGCACAACGTGCGGATCTTGGTGCGGCGCAAAACCGTCTAGAACACACAATCAACAACTTAGGTACAACGCAAGAAAACCTATCTGAAGCAAACTCACGTATCCGTGACGTTGATATGGCCCAAGAAATGATGAGCTTTACGAAGAGCAACATCCTTTCTCAAGCAGCAACTTCAATGTTGGCACAAGCAAACTCAATGCCTAACAGCGTATTGAGCTTGTTACAAGGATAATTTTTGATCAAGTGAACCACTGACACAAGGACTGCCTAGGGGAAGCGCAGTTCTTGTGTTTTACATAGCAGCACAAAAACGCTTAGAAATGAGGAAGCTCTGATGGATATTCAGCCAATGTCAGGAATACACCCGATCGAAGCCGTTGCGTCGGTCGCTAAAGCACGTCCGATCGAATCCCTAGATCAAGAGACCGCCAACCTTCAGCCGCAACACCAAGAGGGGAAACTGGCGGAGAAAAAGGAACAGACAGCGGCAACTGAACCGCCGATCCACTATTTTTCAGTAGCCGATCAGCACAAGATCGCAGCCTCCGTGGAGGAAGTGAATCAGCGACTACTTGGCAAAGATATGAAATTGGCTTATGAAGTACATGAGCGCACAGGGCGTACCATGGTGCGTTTAGTGGATATGCAGACCAACGAAGTGATCAAAGAGATCCCGCCCGCCAACATGCTAGACGTGATTGGGAAAATATGGGATGACATGGGCATCGCGGTCGATCGAAAGGGATGAAAACATGGCAAGTGTAACCAGCAGTTAAGGAATCAGTACAACGCTAGGGAGTTATTCTGGCGTGACTTCAGAGGATATTGAAAAATTATTGGCGGCAGATGCGATCAACAAGACCCGCGCTGAGAATAAAATCACGTCGCTAAAAGCACAAAAAACGGCGTGGAGTGATATCAGCACTCGCTTGACTAACTTTTTGTCAAAAGTCGATGCATTACAAAAAGATGATGCTTATCAAACGAAAAAAGCGACGACCACCAATAGCAGCATCGCTTCAATTGCAGGAACAACGGAAGCTCCAGAAGGCACCTATGATCTAAAAGTCAACCAACTAGCAACAGCCACGAAGGTGACCGGGAGTCAAGTAGCTCAAAGCAGCAAAGCGGCCCTAAATGTCAGTGGTCAGCTGTCATTGACCAGTTCGGAAGTCGATGAAGATGGCAAACCGATCACCGCTTCGATCGAGATCACGGCCGAAGACAGCTTAAAAGATGTGGCAGCCAAGATCAATAGCCAAAGCAAGACGACCTTCGTCGCGGCGAGCATCGTGGATAACCGTTTGATTTTAACGAACACCAAAATGGGCGACAAAAATTTCTTGATCGACGGCAATGCTGCCGAAGGGTTAGGGATCGGTTCAACTGCGACAACGACGCAAGGCCAACCGGCTATTTTTGAGCTAGACGGCATGAAGATCACTCGCGACAGCAACAGTGTGACGGATGTTATCGATGGTGTCACGCTGACGTTAGCGAAAAAAAGCGAGGAGCATGTGACGCTTTCTTTAGCCAATGATACCTCGAAAGTCGTTGATGCAGTGCAAGGATTAGTGGATCAATACAATGGCTTGATGAGTTTTATCGGCGACAATTTGACCGTGGGAGATCCTAGTAGTGAAAACAACAAGACGGGGACCTTGGTGGGAGACAGTGCGTTGACCCGTCTACAGACCCAATTGCGAAATTTGATCACCATTCCAGCCGTCAGCGGCTCAAAGCTGACCGCCAATAAGCTAGGCATCTCCACCGTTGATAATGATGGTACATTGGGACAGGATACGACAAAGTTAAAAGAAGCCTTAGCGGAAGATCCCGCTGCTGTGAAGTCTTTCTTTTATGCAAGTACGAAAACCAAAGAAGCCGATGGCACTGCGAGCACGAAAGAGACTGGCTATACACTAGCCCTAAAAGAATTAGCCAACAGCTATGTCGTCAATACTTCAGCCAATAAAGGGATCATTGCCACCAAATCTGCGACCTATGACAGTACCATCAAGGATTTAAACAAGCAGATCACACGGTTTGATGATATTTTGGCAATGAAAAAAGAGCGTTACATCACAATGTTTACCAAGTTAGACTCCGTGATGATGGAGGCTGAAAATCAGCTGAGCTACCTAAGCAATCAGTTTGCCAATACGTCAAACTAGGCTAGATAGCCGATTAAAGCAGTCATTTTTTCATTCGCATAAGAAACCCTCGTCAACATGAAAGGAAACAACCTATGGAGCCACACGTATCATTAGATGAACGTTTGAATCAGATTTTAACTGGTTTTGCCCAATGGCGCGGCGACAGCGAAGAAGCCAGTCGTTTGATGGCAGCCAATGCAGCGGTCATAGCAGCCATGCAAGCAGAAGCACAGAGCCATAGTCCACAAACCAGTGCATTGGCGCAACAAGTGATCCAAGCGTATCAAGCGTTCTTAGACCAGGTCAAAGCCCAGCAGCAAGAGATCAAACAAGAATTGGGGCGTTTGAACCGCAAAAACAATCTTGTCAAAACGTATTTGCAGCAAGAAGACAGTGCCGCCTTCGTCGAATTTGATTTATAGTGAGGAAAAAAAGATGAATTATCAAAAAATGCAAAACAACTATTTGCAGAACCAAGTAATGAGTGCCTCCCCCAACAAACTGATTGAAATGCTGTTGCAAGCAGCGATCAAAAATATCAAATTAGCAGTGATCGCATTGGAAAAAGAAGATTTGAGCCAAGCTCATCAGCAATTTGTCAAGGCGCAGAATATTTTATTGGAATTACGGGTCTCTTTAGACCGTGAGCAAGGCGGCGCTATCGCTGAAGATCTCGATCAGCTGTATGGCTATATGTACGATCAGCTAGTCAGTGCCAATGTCCAAAAAGAGGCAGCCCCTGCAGAAACGGTCGTCCCGCTTTTAAGCGAACTACTGGAAAGCTGGCAAACGATCACCCAATAAATTTGAGAAAAAGCAAAGAAACGACCACCTAAAACCTAGAAAAGTTTAGTAATTGGTTAAATTTTTACCATGTATCCCTTTTCACTAAGCTTTCTTTTTCCCCTCCTCGTCCCTATCTGGTACTCTTTTTATGAGCGTACCGAAAAGGTGCAAGGAGGTTTTTTTTTGAAACAAAAAATAGTACAAAAGCCGCTTTTCTGGCAAGTGGTGATTCTGATTGCAATGAGTGGTGTTTTTTTATTACCGCAGATCCTAGGCCAAGGCATGATTTTGGGCTCTGATGTGGTCTTTCACTTCAATCGTTTTTATGAGACCAGCCAGCAGATCAAAGAGGGCAATTTTCAATATTTTCTTTCTATCTACGGGTTTCAGCAATCTGCTCGTATCGTCAATGCATTATACGGGCCCTTTTTTGCCTATTTCCAAGGATTGCTGGTCTTGCTGAGTCCTTCGTGGTTTTCTTACCAACTGCTCGCCAATGGGCTGCTCTATCTGCTAGCAGGGTTTTCGATGTTTGGCTTATTAAAGAAACTACGAGTCAATGGCTGGCTGTCAGTGGGGATGAGCATCCTGTTTATGGCGACCTATTCTGTCCAGTATTGGATTGAGCGGCAGGGCTTTTCTGCTTGGGGAGCGGCCGTGTTACCGCTGTGTCTGATTCCACTGATCGCACTAGGGGAACATAAACGGTTGCGGCCTTTTGCGGTAGGGGTTTCCGTGGCGGTCTTATTTCAAATCCATGTGTTTTCAAGCATCTTGTTAGTGCTCTTATATGTGCCCTTTTTCTTACGCGCCTTTTTTGTTGGAACTTCCGGCGAAGAAAAACGACAATTGGAGCTGCGCTTAGCAGGAGCGATCGGGATCTTCTTACTGTTAACCGCCAATATTTGGTTAGGGATGTTGGATCTCTATACGAGTAACACGTTGATCGCGCCTTTTGTGAATCGCAACATGCAGAACAATACCATTACTGGAACCAGCAGCTATTGGTGGACGACTCCGTACCTGCTGCCCATCTTATGTGCTTTGTTCTTTTGCGGTGCGATCCGTGTATGGCCGCGTCTATCTGGCGGCTTCAAATTAATGACGGCAGCTGCAGCAGTCTTTTTCGTTTTATCATCGAACGCTGTTCCTTGGCAATGGCTAGGCAGTCTGGACAATGGTGTGATCAATTTACTGCAATTTCCTTTTCGGTTCTTTGTTCCTGCCACGATTTTGATCTTAGTCGGTTTGTGCCTGCTAGTTCCTTATTATCGGGGCAAGCCATTGGCAAATCCGCGTTGGTTCGTCCTCGTTTTAGTCTTGAGTGTTGGTCAAATCCTGATCCAAAACACGGTCAAAATGCAGGATTGGCACTCTGATGAAGCGGCGGTTTCACTGCGAAACCACACCTATCTGTCGGCGGAATCTGAAGCGCAATTGAAGGAAGCCTATTTTAGTAACGACAAGTCCTTAGCCTTAGCGCTGTATCAACGTTCTACGCCAGATTATCTGCCCCTCTATCAAGAGACCAAGAAGAACAAATACAATTTGTACGGGGAAGAAATCATTGAAAAGAATGATACCGTGGCAAAAACCGTAGAAAACGGGAAGCTTACTTTACGTTGGCAAGGTGATAAAGAGACGTGGAAGGCGTTACCGATCATCAATTACCGATATACTGAATTGACCCTCAATCAGCAGCCGCTAACTGAAAAAGATGTCTCTTTGAGTGCCATTGGTGCCGTTTCTGTCCAACAGCAAGCAGGGGAGAATGTCTTAGTCGTTGATTACGACGCGCCTTGGTTTTTCGACGGAGCTTTATGGCTGACGATCATTTCTTGGCTCGCTTTACTCATCGGCTTTATCAGCTGGAAAACCAGACAGCTGTACCGTCGTCGTAAGGTCGTACAAGCTTTATTGAAAGAATCTGAATAAAATGAATCAGAAAAGAACTTCAGCGAGAGGGCTGAAGTTCTTTTTTTGCTGATCAACAACAGTGTACCTGTTGCTTTTCGTCAGAAACAATAATCGTTGCGCACGCAACGATTATTCCTTATAATAGATTAGACACTTTGAAGAACTAAGAAAGGCAGGAGTGCTCATGGAAGCCATTATCCGCTCAATCAATCATATTGCCCGTCTCGCCACCCTTTATCGGGAAAAAGAACTGAAAAAATTTGGTTTAGGCGGGATGCATCATACCTATATCTTAAACATTTGCCGCCAACCGGGGATCAGTCAAGAAGCCTTAGCCAAGAAGATTTTTGTGAATAAAAGCAATGTTGCCCGTCAACTAGCAATCCTAGAAGAACGAGGATTTGTCACTAGAACCAGCAGTCCCACCGACAAACGACAATTACTGGTTTATCCAACCGAAAAAGCACTCGCCGTCCAACCAGCAATCCAACAGCTGCTTCAAAGCTGGAATGAACAAGTCGTAGCAGGTTTTTCTGCTGCCCAACAGCAGCAGTTGATCGCCGATCTGGAAATCGTCAAAGAAAATTCCCAGCGGCTTTTAGCGAAAGATGAGGCGATGGAATGAATCTTTTGACTCAATATTTAAAACCCTATATCGGCCGCATCTCCCTTGGCGTCAGTATCAAATTCTTCGGCTCCCTGATGGACTTGCTATTGCCTTGGATTTTGGCGTATATCATCGATTCTGTGATTCCCACGAAGCAGGTATCTGCGATTTTTGCTTGGGGTGGGGCGATGGTGGTCTGCTCCATCATCGCAGTCGTCACCAATATCATCGCCAATCGGATGGCCTCCAGTGTTGCTCGCGATACCACCGGCAGTATACGCCATGATTTATTTGAAAAAGTTTCCTATCTGTCGATTCCGCAAGTCGAAGAAGTCGGGATCCCTTCCTTGGTGTCTCGCTTGACGACAGACACTTACAACATCCATCAAACGGTAGGCATGATCCAACGGATGGGGATTCGTGCCCCGATTCTGTTATTAGGGGGGATCATGATCACTGCCACATTAGATCCCGTGTTGACGCTGGTCTTAGTAGGCGTCTTGCCCTTCACTTTAGTGGCGGCAGTCACGATCTCGAAACGGGGGATCCCCTTGTTTGCTTCATTACAAAAGCAAGTGGATGTGTTGGTGCGAACTGTCCGTGAAAATGTGACTGGGGCTCGGGTGATCAAGGCCTTGTCCAAAGCAGATTACGAGAAAAAGCGCTTTGACCACGTCAACCAAGACGTAGTAGCTGCGGAAACTACCGCTAATCGAACGATGGCTGCGACACCACCCCTGATGGACCTATTTTTGAATATCGGACTGACGCTAGTGATCGTCGTCAGTGCCTTTCGCGTCAATCAAGGATTGACCCAACCAGGCGTCATCATCGCCTTTTTGACTTATTTTACGATCATTTTGAATGCCATGCTCAGTATCACGCGCATCTTTGTGATCGTGTCGAAGGGGCTGGCTTCTGCCGATCGAATCCAATCCGTCTTGCGCCTGCCGCAAAATATGCAAGTCATTGAGGCGCCTGTCAAAGAAGAGTCTGCGCATATCGTTTTTGAAAAAGTTTCCTTCACCTATCCTAACGGTACCCAGGTGCTGAAAGACATCGATTTTTCCTTGCAGCCGGGAGAAACCTTAGGGATCATCGGTGCGACTGGTAGTGGAAAATCAACGATCGTCAAACTACTGCTGCGTCTCTATGACCCAACGAAGGGCATGATTCGCATCGCTGGTCGCGACATTCGCTCCATCGATCCGACGGAGCTGCATCAGTTATTCGGTGTCGTCTTACAAAAAGACGTGCTTTTTGCGGAAACGATCGAAGAAAATATCGCTTTTGGTCGGCGGTTTTCCAAAGAACAGATCGAAGAAGCGGCGGCTCGCGCCCAAGCCAAGGAGTTTATCAATCAACTACCCAAGCGCTTAGCTCATCCATTGCATGCCAAAGGCAGCAATTTAAGCGGGGGTCAAAAGCAGCGGGTCTTGTTATCGCGGGCCTTGGCGGGGGATCCAGAGATTTTGATTTTGGATGATTCTGCCAGTGCGCTGGATTATCGGACCGACGCTCAGTTGCGCAAGGTCCTGAGACAGCAGTTTCAACAGACGACGACGGTCTTGATCGCGCAGCGGATCAGCTCGATCCAGCATGCCGACAAAATTTTGGTGCTGGAAAACGGGCAAATGAACGGCTTTGGCAGTCACCAAGAATTACTAGCAGAAAATGCGATCTACCAAGCCATTTATCAAGGTCAGACAGGAGGTGCCGACGATGCCGAAGAAAAAAACGGAAAAACCGCAGGATAGTAAGAAAACACTACGGCGTTTGTGGGGCTATCTCTACGAGTACAAAGGTCTCCTGCTGGCAGCCGCTGTATTGATGATGGCCAGCAACATCTTCGCCTTGGTGGGCCCGTTGCTTTCAGGATACGCCATTGATGCCATTCAACCGGGTCCCGGCAAGGTCATTTTTGACCGAGTCTTCTTTTATTGTGGGCTGATGCTGCTGTTTTATCTTGCGTCTTCCCTTCTTAGTTATCTGATTTCGCTCATGATGATCCGCTTGAGTCAGCGGGTGGTAGCAGCGATGCGCAAGGCGATTTTTGATAAAATCACCGAACTGCCAGTGGGGTATTTTGACCGAGTCGCCACTGGGGATATCATCAGTCGCATCAGTTATGATGTCGATACCATCAATACGTCATTGGCCAGCGATGCCATTCAAGTCCTCAGCAGTCTTGTGACGATCATTGGTTCGTTTGTGATGATGGTTTTGATTTCGCCGCTGCTGGTGCTGATTTTTGTCGTAACGGTTCCCGCTTCGATCTTTTTGACCCGCTTTTTGATGAGCAAATTTCAACCATTGTTTCGCCGTCGTTCCCGCAAATTAGGCGAATTGAACGGCTTTGTGGAAGAGATTATTTCTGGTCAGCAAACGATCAAGCTGTATAACCAAGAAGAAGCGATCATCAGCCGTTTTGACGAAAAAAACCAAGAAGCGGTGGATGCCTATTACAATGCCGAGTACTACGGCAGTATGACTGGTCCTTCCATCAACTTTATCAACAATCTGTCGTTGTCCTTGATCAGTATGTTTGGCGCCTTGCTGTTTTTGTTCGGTCATCTGACATTAGGGAATGTTTCTTCCTTTGTTCTTTACTCCAGAAAATTTTCAGGACCAATCAATGAGTTAGCCAACATCTTCAGTGATTTGCAATCGGCATTGGCGGCGGCAGAACGGATCTTCCGTTTGCTGGATGAAGAACCTGAAGTTTCTGATGTTCCTGGAGCCTACGAATACCACGAGGTGTCTGGTGATGTCGCCTTTGACCATGTGACCTTCGGCTATCAAGCACAGCAGCCCATCATCAAAGACCTTTCGCTACAAGTACCAGCTGGCAGCTTGGTCGCGATCGTCGGACCGACCGGAGCGGGGAAAACCACCATCGTGAACCTCTTGATGCGGTTTTATGACCCTGACCAAGGAGCGATTCGGTTAGACGGTAAAAATATCCGCCAAGCGACACGCCGCAGCTTACGGCAAAGCTATGCGATGGTGCTGCAAGATACCTGGTTGTTCACGGGAACGGTTTTCGACAATTTGGCCTACGGCAAGGCGAATGCGACGTTGGCAGAAGTCCAAGCTGCTGCACAAGCCGCCCATATCCATGACTTTATTATGAGCCTGCCAAAAGGCTATGATACTTTGATCTCTGAAGACGGAACCGGTATCTCACAAGGGCAAAAACAGCTGTTGACGATTGCACGAGCAATGCTGTTGGATGCCGATCTGTTGATTCTTGATGAAGCCACATCGAATGTCGACACGCAAACAGAGCTGCTGATCCAAGCAGCGATGACCAAATTGATGAAAGGCAAAACTTCCTTTGTGATCGCTCATCGCTTGTCCACGATTCGACATGCCGATACGATCCTCGTGGTGGAACAGGGGAATATCGTAGAGCAAGGGACCCACGAAGAGTTATTAGCCAAAGAGAGGCGTTACGCCGCACTCTATCAGGCACAATTTGATGCATGATCCATAGCTAGTCCACATCCTTGCAAGGAGAACGCCACTGCTTGCAAGGATATTTTTTGCGTGCCATCGGCTTTCTTGGCATAGGTACAAAATCTTCTTATGACAAATCAGGCAATTATCGGTATACTTAAGAAAGGGGTATCATCAAACAGAAAGAAGGGAAACAATTGGATCATAAACAACTAAAAGAATTCCCCAACGATTTCTTATGGGGTTCAGCATCAGCAGCCTATCAAGTAGAAGGCGCATGGCAAGAAGACGGCAAAGGCGCTTCGGTTTGGGACGATTTTGTCCGCATTCCAGGAAAAACCTTTAAAGCAACTAACGGAGATGTCGCAGTCGACCATTACCACCGCTTCAAAGAAGATGTTGCCTTGATGAAAGAACAAGGATTGAAAACCTACCGTTTTTCCATTGCTTGGACACGGATTTTTCCAGAAGGACGAGGAGAAGTCAATCAAGCAGGGTTAGACTTTTATTTAGCATTGATCGATGAACTGATAAAAGCAGGGATCGAACCGATGGTGACCTTGTACCATTGGGATCTGCCACGAGCCTTGCAAGAAGAATACGGTGGCTGGGAATCTCGCAAAATCATTGAAGATTTCACCAACTATGCGGCCGTATTGTTTGAAGCCTTTCGCGGCAAAGTCCACTATTGGGTCAGCTTGAATGAACAAAATATCTTTACTTCTTTAGGTTATCTTTTAGCTGCCCATCCACCAGGAGTGACCGATCCTAAACGGATGTATGAAGTCAATCATATCGCTAACTTGGCGAATGCTTCGGTGATCAACAAGTTCCATGAGATGAAAATCCCAGGGAAAATCGGACCAAGTTTCGCCTACTCACCAAACTACCCAATCAACAGCGACCCGAAAAATATTTTGGCAGCTGAAAACGCGGAAGACTTGATGGCGCATTATTGGTTAGACGTCTATCTATGGGGCGAATACCCGATTGCTGCAATGAATTACTTGAAAGAGCAAGGGATCGCACCAACGATCGAACCAGGAGATATGGACTTGCTGCGTTCAGCAAAACCAGATTTCTTAGGGATCAACTATTACCAAACAGCAACAAATGCCTACAATCCATTAGATGGTGTCGGAGCGGGGAAAATGAACACCACTGGGAAAAAAGGCAGCTCCGAAGAAACCGGGACACCAGGAATGTTCAAAAAAGCCGAAAATCCATTTGTGGAACGGACGAATTGGGATTGGGAGATCGATCCTCAAGGGCTGCGGATCGCTTTACGACGAATCACTAGCCGTTATCGGGTGCCTGTGATCATTACCGAAAACGGACTTGGTGAATACGACAAACTAACCGACGATCATCAAATCCATGACCAATACCGCATCGATTATTTAGCAGGGCATGTCCATGCCATCAAAGAAGCGATCAGCGACGGCGCGGAAGTTCTTGGCTATTGCACCTGGTCCTTCACTGATTTGCTAAGCTGGTTGAACGGCTACCAAAAACGCTATGGTTTTGTCTATGTTGACCAAGATGAAACGCAAGAAGGATCTTTGGCACGCTACAAGAAAGACAGCTTCTACTGGTACCAAGAGCTGATCAAAACCAACGGGCAAGAGTGCTAGCCTCCTAAAACCAATACCTGAATAAGCGAAACGACCCCTGCAACGGCAGTGATCGTTTCTTAGAAAAAGTACGTTCCACCTGTAGCGACTGCCCAAAGGTAGACCAAAAGTCTCGCGTTTTGGGCCGCTTCAAAGGAGAACGTCCTTTTTTTGAGTATTATCGTTGACAAGTGTAAACGATAATTGTAAAGTAGAAGAAGATTACAACTGTAAACATAAAAGGTTAATGGGTTTGCATAGCAAGCAAGGAGGAAGGAAACAATGATCGAAAAGAATTATGGGGTAAAAGGGATGACCTGTGCGTCTTGTTCCCAGACCGTCGAAAAAACAGTCAGCAAGCTGACGGGGGTCGACCAAGCAGCTGTCAATTTGGCTTCTGAAAAATTACATATTCGTTATGATGAGCAGCAGCTCACCGAAGAAACACTCGCTGCGGCCATCAAAGCAGCGGGCTATCAACTGATAGGCTCCCAAAGACAAGAGACCTTTGCCATCTCGGGCATGACCTGTGCGTCTTGTGCCCAAACAGTAGAAAAAGCCGTTCAAAAATTAGCGGGTGTGGAGCAAGCCTCCGTCAATCTGGCAACAGAAAAACTGACGGTCAGCTATCAACAAGATCAAGTGACCGCCGCGAAGATCGCAGCTGCCGTGAAAGAGGCGGGCTATGATGCACAGCTGCCGACCGCTTCTGCCGACAAGGCGGATTCAAAACAGGCAGAGATTCGTGCTTTATGGCAACGGTTTTGGCTTTCAGCGCTCTTTACGATCCCCTTGTTCTATTTGACGATGGGGGGAATGATCGGTTTGCCGATCCCTGGCTTTTTAGATCCGATGGCCTATCCAGTCAATTTCGTTACCACTCAATTGCTTTTGGTCTTACCGGTGATGGTCCTCGGTCGCGCCTTTTACATTGCTGGTTTCAAAGCGCTTTGGAAAGGCCATCCCAACATGGATTCCCTCGTCGCATTGGGAACCAGTGCTGCCTTCTTTTATAGTATTTATGGGACCGTGATGGTCTACCTGGGCACGACCCACTATGCGATGCACTTGTACTATGAAACGGCCGCCGTTATTTTGGCATTAGTTACCTTAGGAAAATACCTTGAGTCGGTCTCGAAGGGCAAAACCTCCGAAGCAATCAAGAAGTTGTTGGATCTCGCACCGAAAAAAGCCCGCGTGCTTCGCGGCAGCGGGCATCAAGCCGAAGAAGTCGAAGTGGGTATTGAAGAAGTCGCAGCCGGCGATATCTTAGTCGTACGACCTGGTGAAAAGATTCCTGTGGATGGGATCGTTACCCAAGGACGCTCTGCCATCGATGAATCAATGATCACCGGAGAAAGCTTACCTATCGAAAAACAAGTCGGTGATCGGGTGATCGGCGCTAGTATCAACAAAAATGGCTCGTTTCAATACGAAGCCACCAATGTGGGAGAAGATTCAACGTTAGCGCAAATCATTCAGTTAGTAGAAAATGCCCAAGGCTCCAAAGCGCCGATTGCCCGCATGGCAGATAAAGTTTCGGGTGTGTTTGTCCCGATCGTCATGGTCTTGGCGGTTTTTGCAGGACTTGCCTGGTTTTTCTTAGGACAAGAAACCTGGATCTTCTCATTGACCATTACGATCTCTGTATTAGTGATTGCCTGTCCGTGTGCTTTAGGATTAGCGACACCGACCGCCATCATGGTGGGTGCGGGCAAAGGGGCAGAAAATGGCGTCTTGATCAAAAGCGGCGATGCGTTAGAAACAGCTAGAAACGTGACGACGATCGTCTTTGATAAAACCGGCACGATCACAGAAGGCAAACCAGTCGTAACAGATCTCCTGCCTACTGGCAATCACACGCCGACGGAATTGTTGCAGCTGGCGGCTTCTGTTGAAAAAGGCTCAGAACATCCATTAGGCGAAGCCATTGTGATCGAAGCCCGCACGCAAGCCCTCGCCCTACAAGAAGTTGACGGGTTTGAAGCGATCCCAGGGCATGGGATTCAAGGAATGATCGCTGGCAGTCCAGTCCTATTAGGCAACCAGAAATGGTTGGAAAAACAAAACGTTGCCATCGATGGCCTGATCGAGCAAGCCCAACAATTGGCTCAAGAAGGGAAAACACCGATGTATGTTGCCAAAGACGGCGAAGCGAT
The DNA here is from genome assembly GCF_051711245.1 of Enterococcus sp. DIV0240d. Classification (NCBI taxonomy): domain Bacteria; kingdom Bacillati; phylum Bacillota; class Bacilli; order Lactobacillales; family Enterococcaceae; genus Enterococcus; species Enterococcus sp. DIV0240d. The sequence continues at coordinate 405,003 of NZ_JBIOMG010000001.1, forward strand.
CGGGATCATCGCTGTGGCAGATACTATCAAAGAAAGCAGTCGAAAAGCCATTGACCGATTGCATCAAATGGGCTTGTACGTAGCAATGATCACGGGCGACAATGCCCGAACGGCCCAAGCCATCGCCAAACAAGTCGGTATCGATGAAGTGATCAGTGACGTCTTGCCAGAAGATAAAGCCGCCAAAGTAGCTGGCCTGCAAGCCAAAGGCCAAAAGGTTGCGATGGTAGGTGACGGGATCAATGATGCGCCCGCGTTAGCCCAAGCCGATGTAGGGATCGCGATCGGCTCCGGTACCGATGTCGCCATCGAATCGGCAGACATCGTACTGATGCGCAGCGATCTGATGGACGTCCCATCAGCGATCGAGTTAAGTCGGGCAACCATCAAAAACATCAAAGAAAATCTTTTCTGGGCCTTTGCTTATAACGTCTTAGGCATCCCTGTCGCAATGGGTGTGCTGCATCTTTTCGGTGGTCCCTTGCTCAATCCAATGATCGCTGGGGCGGCTATGAGCTTCAGCTCGGTATCCGTTTTATTAAATGCCTTGCGGCTGAAACGATTCCAACCCTCAGCGAAAAAGTAAACGAAGCAACGAATGCACCAACAAAAAGACCTGCCCACGGTTTCTGATGGAAGAAAATCGTGGGTAGGTCTTTTTAGTGCTGGACATCTAAATAAGAGTAGGCCCGCACGTCATAACGGTTGCGACTACGGGAAAATTCGATGGGTGAGCCATTTTTCTGATAGACGATCTGTTCGATCTCTAAGACCGGATCATCGGCTTTACAGTCCAAATACTGTTGATCGTACGCGGTACTTTTATCAGCGGCGAGGGTGCGGTAGGCGCCAGCAAACTGGACCCCTAGTTCCTCTTTGACATAACGGTAGATAGAACTTTCTAAATGGCCACGAGTTAAATTGGGCACCAAATGGACGGGCATATAGGTATATTCTAAAATAAACGGCTGGTCTTCAAGAATCCGCAAGCGGACAATACTATAGATCGGCTGTTCTTCCGTTAACATCAACTTTTCTTGGATCGTTTGGTCAGGAAATTCGACTTGAAAATCGATGACTTGACTGACTAGCTTGCGGCCAGCTTTGCCCATTTCCGTTGACAAGCCTTCATAGACCGTTAAAGCAGTGGTGTCTTTTTTTAAGAATGGGTGGTTCAATATTTTTGTTCCAGCGCCCCGCTGAGAATAAACCAGTCCTTCCATGGCTAAAATACCGATGGCTTTTTTGACGGTCATCCGGCTGACTCCGAATTCCTCGACTAAATCAGTTTGGTTCGGCAGTAAGCTGTCAGGCGGATACGTTTTGTTTTTGATACGTGTGCGTAAAATATTGGCAATTTCTTGGTATTTTGGCATCTGATCACCTCGCAAGAAGTATAGCTGAAAAAAGCGGTTTCGACAATCAAACCTTGGTTTTTTTATAAAAAGAACGGCTGACTGAAAAAATTCAGCCAGCCGTTGCGCTTAATCGATCGATGGTTCTGCTTGACGATCTAAAACACGTAAGAATGGATACCAGATCAAGCCGACGATCACCACGTCAATGACTTGCAGCAAACCACCTAACCAAGAGTTGGTTGCTAAGACACCACTGAAGACCACTGGAACGGTCCAAGGAACAGAAACACCAGTTGGTGCAGGAACAAGTCCAGCCGCCATCACTAAGTAGTTGAAGGTCGTTACCACAAGAGGTGCCACGACCCAAGGAATCAGGATCGTCGCATTCAAGACGATCGGCATACCGAAGATGGCTGGTTCGTTAACGTTAAAGATCCCTGGTGCTAAAGCCAAACGACCCACATCGCGGTATTGTTTTTTCTTCAATACGAAAGCCATCAAGATAACAACGGCTAACGTCATACCAGAACCGCCTAATCCAACAGTAAAGGTTTCCATAAATGGTTTTGTGACGATATGCGGCAGTGCATCCCCATTTTGATACGCTTCTAAGTTGTCTAACATCAATGTATTCCAAATCGGGTCCATCACAGAGTTGACGATGATTTGACCATGTAGACCGAAGAACCAAAGGAATTGAACAAAGAACAAAGCCAATAGAGTTGCTGGCAAGCTGCTGCCTAGTCCAGTCAATGGTTTTTGGATCAATTCATAAACCAGGTCATGCAAGTTGGCATTGAAGACACCCGTCATGATGGCATTGATCACTAAGAATACCGTTAAGGTGATAATTGCTGGAATCAAAGCGGCAAAAGATTTAGAAACTGCTGGTGGTACCCCATCAGGCATTTTGATCTGCCAGCCGCGTTTTGTGATGCGGCAATAGATTTCAGCTGCCAAAAATGCTGCGATCATCCCGATAAACATCCCTTTTGCGCCAAGACGATCAAGAGACAGCACACCGGAGATCGTTTCGCCAGATTCAGTGGTCATAAAGAAAGGAGTCAAGATCAAAAAGCTGGCAAACGAAACGGCACCACCAAAAATCCCTTCCACATCATATGATTTTGATAAATAATAGCCAATACCGAAAGTAACGAAAACAGTCATGATACTCATTGTTGCATTTTGCCCATTGCCAAACAGTGTTCCTAATGTTCCTTTAGTGGCATCACTGAAGAAGGGCAGGTTGTTTAAAACGACCACGATCGATCCAAACATAGTGATTGGGAACGAAAGCATAAACGCGTCCCGCAAGACGGTCAGGTAGCGATTTTGTCCTAAGGCATTCGCCAAGGGCAAAATCTTTTCAGATAACTTGTCCATAAAACCATTCATTATTAGTTCACTCCTTAAATTTCTTTTTGCAATCGATTACATTGATAATGTATCATGTTTTATTTTAAATGTCTATACATTTATTTTAAAAAAGATTGATTTTTGTAACTGCTTCCTTTATGATTAGGGCAGCAAAGAAAAAATGAGGAGTGAATGAAGATGGATTATCAATTTCCAGCAGGCTTTTGGTGGGGGTCAGCCGCTAGTGGCCCACAAACAGAAGGTGTATTTGAAGGCGATGGCAAAGGGGCAAGCATCTGGGATTACTGGTATCAGCAAGAACCAGAGAAATTTTTCAATGGGGTAGGTCCTGAAAAAACCTCGCAAGTCTATACACGCTATCAAGAAGATATTCAACTAATGAAAGAAACCGGCCATACGACGTTTCGGACGTCGATCCAATGGAGTCGTCTCTTCCCGCAAGGCAAAGGAGAAGTCAATCAAAAAGCCGTTGATTTTTACAATGCCTACATTGATGAGTTGATCGCCAACGGGATCGAACCTTTCATGAATTTATACCACTTCGATATGCCGATGGCGCTGCAAGAAAAAGGCGGCTGGTTGAACCGAGAGACCGTGGATGCCTATGTCGCGTTTGCGCAAACCTGCTTTACATTATTTGGTGATCGTGTCAAGAAATGGTTCACTCATAATGAACCGATCGTCCCTGTTGAAGGCGGCTATCTTTACCAATTCCATTATCCGAATGAGATCAACATGAAACATGCAGTCCAAGTTGGGTTCCACGAAACGTTGGCGAGTGCTAAAGCCATCAAAGTCTATCATGAGATGAACCTTGATGGGGAGATCGGCATCATCTTGAACTTGACGCCAAGCTATCCAAGAGATGAGAACGATCCAGAGGATGTCAAAGCAGCGCAAATCGCAGATGCCTTCTTTAATCGCTCTTTCTTAGACCCTGCGGTCAAAGGCACGTTCCCAGAAGAATTAGTGACCATCGTCAAGGAATTGGATATGGTACCAGCGATGGAAGCTGATGATTTACAAACAATTCGCGAAAATACGATCGACTTGTTGGGGATCAATTATTACCAACCTCGTCGTATCATGAAGAAAGAATCACCAATCGATGAAGCGAAAAGTCCAATGCCTGATGATTACTTTGATAACTATGATATGCCGAACAAGAAAATGAACCCGTATCGTGGATGGGAAATCTATGAAAAAGGGATCTATGATATTTTGACGAACACGCGAGAAAATTATGGCAATATCAAGTGCTACATTTCTGAAAATGGCATGGGTGTCGAAGGAGAAGAACGTTTCGTCAATGCTGATGGCGTGATCGAAGATGATTACCGCATCGAATTTGTCTCTGACCACTTGAAGTACGTCCACCAAGCGATCCAAGAAGGAACCAATTGTGTCGGCTACCATATGTGGACTTGCATGGACAACTGGTCATGGACCAATGCTTACAAGAACCGTTACGGATTTATCTCCGTTGACTTAGCAAATGATGCTAAACGAACGGTGAAAAAATCAGGTCGTTGGTTTAAAGAAGTTTCAGATAATAACGGCTTTTAATAACAATGAAAAAAGCAATGCTGTAGGAATCAGCATTGCTTTTTTTGTGTAAAATCGCGGATTTTTTTTGGCTAATTTCAAAGGGGGGATTCTATTAAAAAACCACCTGTTTTTGCAAATGATAAGCTGGGTTAAATAAAAGCACAGTTCTGATAAAGAAAAGACTAGACATGGAAACGTTCTCGTGGTATTCTTTAGTAGAAATCGGTTTCATTATTTTGTTTAGGGTTTGAAAGGAGAAAAAACAATGGATAAATTTATTGGATTTATGGAGAAGCACTTTATTCCGATCGCTTCTAAAATAGGCTCTCAAAGACATCTAGTGGCCATTCGTGACGGATTTATCGTAACGATGCCGTTGATGATCTTAGGCTCTTTTGGGGTATTGATCAACAACTTACCAATCCCTGCCTATATTGATTTTATGAATGGCATTTTTGGTGAAGGCACATGGCAAGCCTTTGGGAACAACTTGTCAGCAGGTACTTTTTCAATACTTGGTCTGTTAATCGCTTTCACAGTAGCGTATAATTTAGCTAAAAGCTACAATCAAGACGCATTAGGTGCTGGGGCGATCTCAGTTGCAAGTTTCTTCGCATTAGGTGCAATGGCGACAGGCCCAGATGGTTTGTTAACAGCTGCCGGACTTGGTTCTCAAGGATTATTTTTAGCATTAATCGTATCGATCATTTCTACTGAGATCTTCCGTCGTCTAGCTGGCAACCCACGCTTAGTCATCAACATGCCTGATGGAGTACCACCAGCAGTTTCACGTTCATTTGCTGCATTATTCCCAGCAATGATCACCGTATCGATCTTTGCTTTGTTTACAGCAATTTTCCAAGCATTTGGTGTGACAAGTATCGTATTGTCCTTCTATGAATTGGTGCAACAACCATTCATGGGCTTGGCAAACTCTTACCCAGCTGCTTTGCTATTAGGTTTTATCTCTGCATTCTTATGGTTCTTTGGTTTACATGGTGCCAACATCATCGACCCGTTCATGCAAACGATCAATGTGCCAGCGATCGAAGCAAACGCACGAGCATTAGAAGCAGGAACAGATTTGCCTTATATCGTGAACAAACCATTCTTTGATTCTTTCGTGAACATCGGCGGAACAGGTGCGACACTAGGTCTTTTGATTGCGATCTTTTTAGTTGCTCGTCATCATAAAGCGTATATGACTGTCGCAAAACTATCTGTTGCACCAGGTGTGTTTATGATCAATGAACCAGTGATGTTTGGGTTACCAGTTGTCTTGAACCCAATCTTGTTCATCCCATATGTGTTGACCCCACTTGTTTTAGTAACGACTGCTTATTTTGCAACCGCAACTGGCTTAGTTCCTGCAAGTACCGTCATCGCACCATGGACGACGCCACCAATCATCGGCGGTATTTTGTCGACACAAAGTATTGCTGGCGGAATCTTGGCAGCTGTTAACTTGATCTTGTCAATCGTTATCTACTTGCCGTTCGTGAAAATGGCGCAAATTCAAGAAACACGCCGTTTAAAAAATGCGTAATGTCTGATCGAGTCGATTAGAAACAAGCGCCAAACGTAATAGACCTTATCCGGCCGCGATCAGAGTGAAATACCCCTTATCACACTGCTTCATTGGAAGGTGCAGTGGTGTGATGACACTCTTTTCGTTTGGCCGGTTCTTTTATCGTTTTTCAATCAATACAATACAACACACGTTTTGGAGGTGGCAAAATGCCCAAATATATGGAGATCGCAGATGTTCTGCGTAAAAGAATCAAGGACGGAACTTATCCGAAAGACAGTCTTTTACCTTATCAAACAGAGTTAGTGGAAGAGTTTGGCGTCAGCCGAATGACGATTAAAAATGCGGTGAATATCCTGATTATGGAAGGCTTGCTGCTGACAAAGCGCGGCTTAGGGACCAAAGTTTTGAATCATTCCTTTTGGGGCAAAGATACCTCATCGGTGACAGAATACAAAGGCCTGAGCTATCAGATGAAACAAGAAAAACGGACATTGACTAGCCAAGTCATCACCTTTGAAGTCTGTTTTCCTACAACAAGAATTCAAGAGATGCTTCAGATCACTGCCGAACAACCAATCTATCATGTGATCCGTTTGCGGATCTTAGAAGGCAATCCATACATACTCGAGCATTCCTATATGCCGTTGGATCTGGTCAGCGGTTTGACGAAAGAGATCTTGGAAGAATCCGTCTATGACTATCTACTGCAAGATTTAGGCTACAAATTTGCTGGCGCTTATCGGACCTTTCAGGCTGCCAAAAGCGATGAATACGATCAAACCTATTTAGCGTGCCAAGCAGATGACCCAGTATTGGAATTAGAACAGATCATCTATTTAGAATCGGGACGTCCAGTGGACTATTCCTGCAGCCGCAATCGGTATGATGTTCGGGGATATTCCATGTTAGACATGAAGCCTGATCTGTTACAGCACCGCAAAAAGTAACGGCTTACAAAATGCTTCTTCAACGAAAAAACGCTTCATAGCTACTGTTGGCTATGGAGCGTTTTTGTTTTGACTTAAGAAGTGGGTTGGTTTTGATCACCTAGTTTGGCTAAGATAGTTTCCGCAACGGCTTTGGGGATGCCAGCTTGCTGGATCTCTTCCACGGAAGCTGCTTGGATGTTTTTTAACGACTTGAAGGTTTTCATCAGCTGTTGCTTGCGTTTTGGTCCTAAGCCAGGAATTTCATCCAGTTTGGAAGAAAAGCTGTTTTTACTGCGCAGTTGGCGATGGAAGGTGATCGCAAAACGATGGACCTCATCTTGGATCCGTTGCAGCAAAAAGAATTCCACAGAATTGCGTTCCAGCTGGATCGGATCTAAAAATTCCCCGAAAATCAACTCGCTGGTTTTGTGTTTGTTGTTCTTCACTAAACCCGCAACGGGAATATCTAAACCTAGCTGGTTATACAGCACTTCTTGGGCGGCACCGACTTGGGCTTTCCCACCATCGATGATGATCAGATCAGGAAAAGGCAGGTTTTCTTTTAGGACACGAGAGTATCGGCGGTAGATGACTTCTTGCATAGAGCCATAATCGTCGCCGCCTTGTGCGGTACGAATCTTATATTTCCGATAATCATCTTTAAACGGCTTCCCGTCGACAAAAACCACCATTGCAGACACTGGGTCGGTCCCCATGATGTGGGAGTTATCGAAGGCTTCGATCCGATAAGGTGTTGCGATCCCCATGGCTTCGCCTAGACGATCCACTGCACCGATCGTCCGTTCTTCAGTACGCTCGATCAACGCAAATTTTTGTGCCAAGGCAATGCGGGCATTTTTATTGGCCAAATCGACCAATTTCTTTTTGTCGCCTCGTTGGGGCTGCAGGACTTTGGTTTCCAGCAGCGCTTCTAATGGGGCAGCATCGACATTTTGCGGAACAAAGACTTCTTTGGGAATGAAGTGCTCATTCTTTTGGTAAAACTGGCCGACGAAGGTCAAGAAATCCTCATCCGCTTCATTGTAGAAAGGAAACAAAGAGACTTCTCGTTCGATCAGCTTTCCTTGACGGATAAAGAAGACTTGGGCACACATCCAGCCTTTGTCGACACTGTAGCCAAAGACATCACGGTCCATCAGATCTGTCAGAGTCATTTTTTGTCGCGTCATGACGGTATCGATTGCTTGGATCTGATCCCGCAGCTCAGCCGCTCGTTCAAACTCTAACGTTTCAATGGCTTCGCCCATCTTCTCTTTCAGGTCTTTTAAAATATCGACGTGACCGCCGTGGAAAAAGTGTTTGACTTGATCAACGATCTTCTGATAATCCTTGGGATCTACATTGTTGACATAAGGACAGACGCATTGACCCAAATGATAATAAAGACAAGGCCGCTTTTGAGAAGGACCGCATTTTCGCAATGGAAAGAGGCGATCCAGCACCCGTTTGGTTTCGTTGGCTGCTCGTGCATCAGGATAAGGGCCAAAATATAAAGCCCCGTCTTTTAAAACTTTACGAGTGATGATCAGACGCGGATAGCGCTCTTTGGTCACTTTAATAAAAGGATACGACTTGTCGTCCTTTAGCATGATATTGTATTTCGGTTTGTTTTTTTGAATCAAATTGATTTCCAGCAATAAGGCTTCCGTATTTGATTCGGTAACGACGTACTCAAAATCATTGATTTCTTGAACGAGCCGTTCGGTTTTCGTATCGTGACTGCCGGTAAAGTACGAACGGACACGATTTTTTAAAATTTTGGCTTTCCCAACATAGATGATTTTGTTATTTTTATCTTTCATTAAATAACAACCGGGTTGGTCAGGAAGCAGCGCTAATTTGTTCTTGATTTGTTCGTTCATTTCAAGATCCTTTCTTACTGGTTTGCTCACGAACTGCAAAAGTAGTCAAAGGGCGGTCTAAGATCCACCGAAAAGGGGAACATTAGAGCCCATAGCCAGTACTCTTCATTTTAGCACAAATTTCTTAAGAAACAATCAAACGGGCCAGATCGGCAGCGAGGAAGCGTAATCGTAAGAAAAGGTTAAGAAATCCCACGAGGCGGTGGTTTCCTCCCTTAAAAACAAGTGAATTTATTTGCTTTCTGCTTGCAAGGAATCCTCTTGCGACCACTCCTGAATGAAGGTCCGCAAACCCTCGATGGCTGGTTCTGTGACGGCTTTGCGCTGGATGAGGTAAAATTGCCGCTCAAAATTTTTATCCAGCAGTTGATAGCCAATGCCGTAGGCGGCTCGCTTGGAAAGGATCGAACAGCCGAAGCCTTGTTTCAGTAAAGCGACGATCAATTCATTGCTGGCGATCTCAATGATCGGTCCTTGAATATTTTGTTCCTCTAGATAGCGCTTAGTGTAATAGTAGACACCAGAACTCGCTTCTCGAACGAGCCAAGGACCGACTTGGGGATCACCAGCTAAGACGAGCTGATCTTTCAAAATCGGGAAACGCAAAATACTTGGTGCAGATAAGGGTTTTTCAATGATCCCTAAATCTAATTGATGTTGTTCAAGGGCTGTTAAGACTTCAGCGGAGTTCATCATCGATACCCGAAAACGCACCGTGGGAAAGGCGTTGTATAAAGCAATCATCAAGTCAGGCATCAAGGCCATCGCATAGGTATGAGAGATGCCTAGGGCACAGTGGCTTTGATGCTGCGTGTTGGTATGGATCTCGCTGGTGATCGTCGACCACTCATCCAATAAATTCAGTGCCTTTTCGTAAAGGTACTCTGCTTGGGGCGTGGCGATCACGTTTTTGCGACCATTGCGTAAAAAAAGCGGTGTATCCAGGTCTTGTTCCAACTGCTTGATCTGAGCAGAAACCGTGGGCTGCGAAATAAACAGCAATTCGGCAGCTTTCGAAAAATTTTTCGTTTCATAGACCATCTTGAAGGTCTCCAGTAATTTTAACATTGCAATCCCTTCCATTAGAAAATTCAATCATAACTATTATACCAATAAATCCTACTGATCGGTCAATCTGTGTATAATGGATGTTATATGAAAGGATGAAAGCAATGAAGCAACGACAAACAGCTTTGATACTTCCCGGTTTGTTCCTATCCTTTTCGGTAGCCGTCATCGCCCGAATCATGGCTTTGGCTGTACCAAAATTAGGGGGAGCAACCCTTGCTATTTTATTAGGAATCATTTTAGGAAATACACTGTTCAAGCAAGAACGCTATCAAGTCGGAACGAAGGTTGCGGAAAGTCGGCTCTTGGAATATTCGGTGGTTTTGCTGGGCTTTACCGTCACTTTCCAGACCATCAGTGAAATGGGCCTTCGGGGCTTTCTCTTTATATTGCTGATGATGAGTTTGGTCATTACCGCTGCTTATTTGATAGGGAAAAAAATGGCCTTTAATCAAAAGATGAGCCTGATGATGGCAGGCGGCAATGCTGTCTGCGGATCCTCTGCGATTGCGGCGATCGCACCAGCCATTGATGCCGATGATGAAGAAAAAGGGCAGATCATCACCTTGGTCAATCTTTTAGGAACAGTGATGATGCTGACGCTGCCGTTTTTAGCATTGGGCTTATACGGCGATGATCTGTTGCAAAAAAGCGCCTTACTTGGTGGCACGCTGCAATCCGTCGGACAAGTCGTGGCGGGGGCTAGTTTGATTGATGCCGACACCGTCAAATACGCGATGCTCTTTAAAATCGCGCGCATCATCATGTTGGCAGTCGTCGTCATTGTTTTTGAACGAATGACGACAAAGACCCCCACCAAAACCAAAGCCAAAGGCAAGCTGCGGCTGCCGATCCCTTGGTATGTGTTGGGCTTCTTGACCATCTGTATCTTGAACAGCTTCTTGCCGCTGCCTAGCTGGTTGAATGAGGGCGCTCATTTTATCAGTACGTGGTTTGAAACGACGGCGTTGGCAGCCATCGGTTTGCGCTTGGATTTCCGCAAGTTTTTAAAAGAAGGCCCGCGCTTTTTATTCTATGGTCTTTCCGTTGGCGCCGTCCAAACCGTGGGTGCTGTTGCATTGATTTGGTTGCTGCGGCTCTAATTCACAAGAGGCACGACCCATAAAGCACGTTTGAAGCGCACGATTGTTTAACGAAAAAAGCCACGATGGTTGATCGAAGGGCACGCTTTGCTGTTTCTGTTGGAAGAGGCAGCAAGGCGTGGCTTTTCAGATCAACTGTCGGGCTTTTTTTAGCGGTAAAGAAGGTTAGACGGGTACTTGGATGACTTGAACACCTTGTTGCTCAATCAAATCGATGACTTTGGGATCAGAGTAATGATCGGTGATCAGCAGATCGATATCCGCAATTGCGCCAATCGTAAAATTGGATTGCTTACCGATTTTGCGATAATCCGCGATAACGATCAACTTGCCAGAATTTTCGATGATTTTCGCATTGACTTTGGCTTCGTGGATTACTGAAGTGGAAATGCCGGTCTGTAAATCTAACCCACTACAGCCAATGATCGTAACATCAGAACGAACGTGAGAAAATGACTCCACGGCGATGTCTCCTGACAATGCCGCTTTAGGGTAACGTATTTCGCCACCACTTAAAACAATCGTTGATTTTGGATGGTGTTCCATTTGGATCACACTCGTGTTGTTCGTCAGCAAACTGATTCGTTTGTCTGTGAGATGGCGCAACGTTTGAGCTGCACTGGTACTCGTATTGACGAAAAGGGTATCGCCATCTTTTACTTGGCGAGCCGCTTCTTTGGCCAGTCGATCTTTGATGTACTCGATCGAGTCGGTGGGATGTGCTTCATCTTCATAAGCTTCACAGTATTCGATTTTTCCGTGGGTTTGTTTGATCTGACCCATCTCACTGAGGACAGTACAGTCTCTGCGGATCGTCATCTCTGATACTCCCAACTGATGACTGAGGGTCCTCACATCAGAAAGACCAGATGCTTTTATCAAATCGATCAATTGTTTTCTTCTTTGCCTCACTTCTTCATTGGAACGTTTCACGATACTTCCTCCTCACATGCACTTTTTTCTATTATTGTCTTCTATCATTTGTCCAGCTTGCAATTATCCTGTGCAGCAAAATCACGTGTCTCTTTCTCACGAATTCGCGGGATAATCGCACAGCCGTCGTTTAGAAACTGCCATTTTTTTATCGTTTCTTCTTTCGAACTCATTTTAACATATCACAGAAACATTACCATATATATTAAATAATCACATTTATTTCTCGGTAAATTAACATAAAATAAGATAAATTAACATAAAATTTGATTGAAAGCGTTTTTCTATATGTTAGAATCAAGGTGTAAATAAGCAAGGGAGGAACAAAGATGGTACACGTAAATGATGTTTCGAAAGAGAGTTGGCTGTTAAATACGTTTCCAGAATGGGGAACCTATTTAAACGAGGAGATCGAAAGTGAACTTGTGAAAGAAGGCACAGTTTCCATGTGGTGGCTAGGCTGTACGGGTATTTGGTTAAAGAGTGCGGAAGGAACCAACATTTTATGCGACCTTTGGTGCGGCACTGGCAAACGCAGTCATGGGAATGGGCAAATGAAAAAAGGCCATCAAATGATGCGGATGAGTGGTGTACAGGAAATGCAGCCTAACTTACGGACGCAGCCCTTTGTGATCGATCCATTTGAAATCAAAGGAGTGGATGCGTTAGTGGTGACCCATATTCATTCCGATCATTTAGACATCAATACCGCAGCTGCAGTCCATCAAAATTGTCCAGAAGCAAAATTCGTCGGTCCCCATGAAGTCGTTGCAACTTGGTTGAAATGGGGAATACCAGAAGAAAAAACCATCGTGGTCAAACCAGGGGATGAAGTGACCATTGGGCAGGTGAAAATCGTCGCTTTAGAAGCATTCGATCGAACCGCTCTAATTACTTGTGAAGATCCGGATACCAGCTTGAAAGGAAAAATGCCACAGGACATGGATCGTATCGCAGTCAATTACTTGTTTGAGACTTCCGGTGGGGCGATTTATCACGCTGGAGATTCTCATTATTCGAATGTATTTGCTAAACATGGGAATCAGTACAAGATCGATGTTTGCTTAGGTGCATATGGCGAAAACCCGCGGGGCATCACCGACAAGGTTACTTCAGTCGATATGTTGCGGATGGCAGAATCCCTCAATGCCAAAGTAGTGATACCTGTACACTATGATATCTGGTCCAATTTTATGGCTGATCCAAAGGAGATCACTGAGATTTGGAAGTTTAAAAAAGATCGTTTGCACTATGAGTTTAAACCGTATATTTGGCAAGTTGGCGGCAAATTTACCTACCCAACGAATAAAGACGATCTTGAATTTAATTTCTATCGCGGCTTCAAAGATGTGTTTTCGGTCGATAATGATACGCCATTCCCTTCTTTTTTATAAAAGAAGGGGGGATGCTGCAAAAGCCAAATTTGAAAGGAGCAAAGGTAATGCTGCGTTATTTTTATGAAAATGAGTTGGTTGCGATCAATCATGAACAGCCCGAAGATTGGGAAGCCGCTATCTGGGCGAGTGGCGAAGGATTAAAGCAAAAGGCGTTGATCACGGATCAGTATATTGAAGATGTCATTCGGGATGTTCATCAATACGGTCCTTATATTGTGATCATTCCCAAAGTAGCCATGCCCCATTCTTCAGCAGAAAGCAAAGGTGTCTTAGGAACGGGGATCGGATTGACGATTTTTCCAGCCCCCGTTTCATTTCAAGATGATGACCCCGACAAAGAGGCGCAGTTGTTCTTTATGCTCGCTGCCAAAAACGCTGAAGCACATATGAACAATATCGCTAGTTTATCCGAAATGCTGATGGAAGAAGGGCTGGTGGAAGATTTACTAGGTGTAAAAACAATGGCAGATTTTGAAGCGGTGATGGAGAAATATGACCAAAAAGAAAGCAGGGATTAGATGGAAATGGTAGGAGATTTCTTATTGAGATGCTGGGATTACTTTGCTCAGAATATTTTGATGCAGCCAGCTTTTTTGATCGGTTTTATTGTACTGATTGGTTACTTACTATTGAAACGGCCGTTTGTTGAATGTGTTGCAGGTTTCTTCAAGGCCACCGTTGGTTACTTGATTTTGACGATTGGCTCTGGTGGATTGGTCAATACTTTCCGTCCGATCCTGGTGGGGCTTAAGGAGCGTTTTGAATTAGATGCGATGGTCACTGACCCGTATTTTGGTCAAAATGCGATCACCGCCGGCATTGAAGAACGATTTGGACGCACCTTTGGTGACACGATGCTCTTATTATTGATTGCCTTTGTTTTTAATATCTTACTCGTTCGCTTCAAAAAATATACGAAGCTGCGGGCCGTCTTCACTACTGGAAATGTGCAAGTACAGCAAGCCGCAACGGCCTTTTGGCTGCTGCTATTCTGTTTCCCAGACCTGGGTCGAATCGAAGTCTTACTTGTCATGGGCTTGATCTTAGGCTGCTATTGGGCGGTGGGGTCCAATTTGACCGTTGGCATCTGTCAAGATTTGACGGAAGGTGCTGGTTTTGCGATTGCCCATCAACAGATGTTTGGTGTTTACTTCTTTGCACGACTTGCGGAACGCTTCAAAAAGAACAAATCCAACCGCAAATTAGAAGATGTCGAACTACCCGGTTTTTTATCAGTCTTCAATGAAAATATGGTATCGACTTCGATTTTGATGCTCTTTTTCTTCGGTATCATTTTGGTAACGCTTGGACAAGATTATTTAATAACAGCAGGATTTATGGCAGAAGGACAAAGTTTCTTATTTTATATTTTACAAACATCACTAATGTTTGCCGTCTATTTAGCAATTCTTCAATTAGGTGTCCGCACCTTCGTTTCTGAATTGACCGAGTCATTCCAAGGAATCTCGAATACGATTTTACCAGGTGCTGTTCCAGGGATCGATATCGCCGCAACCTTTGCCTTTGGGTCGCCAAATGCCGTGACGGTGGGCTTTTTATTCGGTGCATTAGGACAATTCTTAATGATTGCTTTACTGATTTTGTTCCGTTCACCAACGATCGTCATTGCTGGGTTTATCCCACTGTTCTTTGATAACGCAGCGATCGCCGTTTTTGCCAACAACCGCGGAGGCATCAAAGCGGCTTGTCTCTTCCCATTCTTATCCGGCATTATTCAGATCGGTGGTTCGGCATTGATCGCTACTTGGGTAGGATTGTCTCAATATGGCGGCTATCTTGGAATGTTCGACTGGGCGACCGTCTGGCCATTCTTTACAGTATTGATGAAATTCTTAGGCATCATTGGTGTGGTTCTTGTAGTGGTGATCTTATTAGTGATTCCACAGTTGCAGTACCGCAGAGATCCAGAAGGGTATTTCTTGATCGTAGATGATTATGATGCGTATGTAGAAAAACAAAAATAATGAATTCTTAGGAGGAAAAGAAGATGAGAGTATTGGTATCTTGTGCAAATAGATCAGGAACAAGTTTGATGATGATGCGGAGTGTCGAAAAAGCTTTGAAGTCAGAAGGGATCACGATCACCTCTATTCATCATTGCGCGATTTCTGAAGGCAAAAGCACCGCCAAGAATTACGATGTGGTCTTTACGCCAATGAACTTTGTCAATATGTTCGATAAAGCCAAAGAAAAGGGCGTAACAGTGATCGGGGTAAGAAATGTGATGTCCCCTAAAGAAATTATTGAGCGGGTCAGAGAAGCGGGTCTTTCGAAGGAGTAGTGCATCAGGACGTGACAAGAACAAAAAGATGATCGAACAAAAGAGAGGGGAATTTCATGAGTATACCAAAACTGCAGATCGCTTGCGATCACTCCGATTTAGCTGGTGCACTGGCTGATATCAAAAAAGTTGGCGATGTGGTGGATATCATTGAAGCAGGAACTATTTTACTGTTGCAAGAAGGAGCACAGGTCCTACGCTGCTTCCGAGCGATGTATCCGGAAAATTTGATCGTAGCAGACACAAAATGTGCCGATGCCGGTGGGACGGTCGCCAAAAACTGCCAGCAAGCTGGCGCGGATTATATGACCGTGATTTGTGCAGCAACGATCCCAACAATGAAGGCAGCGGCAAAAGAAATTGCTGAGATCCAAGTAGAATTATATGGTGACTGGACCTACCAGCAAGCACAGCAGTGGCTAGATGCCGGCATCTCACAAGCTATCTATCATCAAAGTCGTGACGCACTGTTAGCTGGTGAAACATGGGGAGAAAAAGATTTAACGAAAGTCCGTAAATTGATCGATATGGGGTTTCGAGTGTCAGTCACGGGAGGATTGAGCGTCGAGACGTTGGCTCTGTTTGCTGGCATTGATGTGTATACCTTTATCACAGGACGAGGCATCACTGCAGCTGACGATCCGCAACAAGCAGCAGTTGATTTCAAGCAAGAGATTTTACGGATTTGGGGGTAGTTTTCCATGAGTTTGATCGGTCTATATGAAAAAGCAACACCCAAAACCCTCTCTTGGTCGGAACGATTGCAGTTTGTCAAAGACCGAGGCTTCGATTTCATTGAAATGTCCATTGATGAAACCGATGAACGCTTGGCACGCTTAGAGTGGGACCAAGAGCAACGCAAAGAGATCGTCGAGGCAATCTATGCCTCGGGGATCAAAATCTTGTCTTTATGTCTCAGTGGACATCGGCGGTTTCCCTTTGGTTCGATCGATGAAAAAAAGCGCAAGCACGCGATGCATCTGATGGAAAAAGCCATTGACCTGGCTTCAGATTTGGGTATTCGCTGCATCCAATTAGCCGGATACGATGTGTACTATGAGGAAAAAAGTCTTTGTAGCCGAGAATGGTTCATTGCCAATCTAAAAGAAGCGGTCGCTAGGGCGTCTGAAAAGGGTGTCGTTTTGTCACTAGAGATCATGGATGATCCGTTTCTAAATTCTATCTCAAAGTATTTACGGATCAAGGAGCAGATCCCTTCGCCCTATCTACAAGTCTATCCAGATGTCGGGAACCTATCGGCCTGGCCAGAAAATGATGTCGGTTATGAATTAGAAAAAGGCATTTGCGAGATAACCCAGATTCATTTGAAAGATACATTGGCGGTTTCAGATAAGTTTCGAGGAAAGTTTAAAGAAGTACCGTTTGGCACTGGGTGTGTTGATTTTGATGGCTGCTTACGCACGCTGAAGCGGTTGAATTATAACGGTTCTTTTGTCATCGAGATGTGGAGTGAGACGAGCGCTGACCCGATTGCGGAAATCGAACAAGCCAAAGCATTTTTATTACCAAAACTAAAGGAGGTCGGTTACCTTGATCAATCAGCTTCAATTGATGAAAGAGCGAGTCTATCAAGCCAATAAGAGACTGCCTGAGGAAGGACTAGTAAAGCTAACTTGGGGAAATGTCAGTGAGATCGATCGAGATTTAGGGATCATCGTCATTAAACCCAGCGGTGTTGATTATCAGACGATGACGGTTGATTCAATGGTAGTTTGCGACTTAGCGGGAACGCCGAAAGAGGCGAAGGCGTTGAAGCCTTCCTCGGATATCAAAACCCATGCGCTATTGTATAAGCACTTCGAAGGCGTCAAGGCGATCGTCCATACGCATTCGACAAATGCGGTAAAATGGGCGCAAGCACAGCGAGACATTCCTGCATATGGAACGACGCATGCGGATACTTTTTATGGTAGTGTCCCTTGCACACGACCTTTACGGGCCTCTGAGGTAACGGCAGACTATGAAAAAGAAACTGGCAAAGTCATTGTCGAGACGTTTGAAAAGCGGGGATTAGATCCACTTGCATGCCCAGCTGTCCTCACAGCGGGACACGGTCCCTTTACTTGGGGGCAATCTGCGGAACAAGCGGTCAGCAATAGTATTGTTTTAGAAGAGGTCGCAGAAATGGCATTAGGTACCGAAGCTTTGACCTTGGATCGAACACCGATCGCTGATTATTTGCTGGATAAACATTATTTCCGCAAGCATGGCGAACATGCTTATTATGGACAAGGATAACGGAAAAGCAGCCATTCCTAGCGATCAAGGAACGGCTGCTTTTCTATTCGTTTTCTTCAGCGAGTGTTTTCACATAAAAGCGATCCATCGTGGTATGCTGTGCTGCCAATAGTGGCTGACACAATGCGCGATAGCCGGCTTTTTGATAGACATGCAAGGCTGCTTCTAGAGAATGATGGGATTCTAAATAGAGTTGCCGATAACCTAGTTCAACAGCTTTGGCCTCGATCTTCGCCAGCAAGGGATAGCTGAGGCGCTGCCCTTTGGCAGCATCACTGAGATAAAATTTTTGCAGCTCGGCGATTTTCCCTTCTGAATCATAAGCGGCAAGACCACCGCCGCCTAAAAGGGTACCCGATTCATTAGTGACGACAAAATAATGGCGGCTAGCAGGATCTGCTGCATAAAATTCACTTAAGTGGTCTAACTCGGGATCAAAATAGGCAGTCCCTGGAACCGCCAACTGGTGGTCGGTCAAGCTTTTGCGAATGATAGCGGCTAAGGGCGCATCATCTTGAGATTGGATCGAACGAAATATCGGCTTCATGCAGCTCCTCCTTAAAGTGAAAGTAAATGAATAGCTATAGTGTACCACAGCATTGAGGTAGTGTTTAGTGATGATAAGAAAAGCCATCCTCGCAATGGCGCCCCTCTTTAATAAAAAAACCGCCCCTCGTTGCCGGGCTCCTAATGTGAAAAGGAGTATGGCGCAACGAGGGGCGGTTTTTGTACGTTAGTTATGGAAGCAGTAATTAGAGCGTTTCACCATTAGAGGCGATCACTTGCTGGTACCACGCAAAGGAATCTTTTTTCAAACGATTCAAGGTTCCTTTGCCAGTATTGTCTTTGTCGACATAGATCATGCCATAGCGTTTCTCCATTTCGCCGCTGCCGAAGCTGACGATATCAATGATCCCCCAAGGCGTATAACCTAATAGCGGTACACCATCTTCAACCACCGCTTTTTCCATCTGTTCGATATGCTCTTTCAGGTAAGTGATGCGGTAGTCATCATGGACTTGCTGCTCATCGGTTAATTGATCATAAGCACCAAAGCCATTTTCTACGATAAATAGCGGCAAGTCATAGCGTTGATAGATCGTATTTAACACATAGCGCAACCCGACTGGATCGATAGGCCAGCCCCAATCAGAAGCACTGATATAAGGATTACTCACGATTTTTGCTCCTGGGATATCCTCAGTTGGTGTGCCAGCCACTTCATTAAGGGTTGAGATCGTTCCTGACATGTAATAGCTGAACCCAATATAATCAACGGTTCCCGCTTTTAATAGCGCTTGTTCCTCGGGCGTGATCTCAATCGTGATGCCTTTTTTCGCCCAATATTTTTGCACATAGGTTGGGATCTTGCCTCGTACGTGGACGTCGCTGTAAAAATAGCGCCGTTCATTGGCTTTGACGGATGCCATCAAATCAGCGGGTGCGCAAGAGTAGGGGTAGACTGGGACATAGGCCATCATACAGCCAATTTGAAAATCTGGATTGATTTTTTTGCCTTCGATCACCGCTGCCGCACTGGCAATCAACTCATTGACGCCCGCTTGAAAGACGAGTGCTTCTTTTTGACTGTCATCCTCGATGATCATGGCAGAATTGGTCCAAACGTGCAGCGGCTCTTGCCCATCTGCTTGATTATTGATCTCATTGAAGGTCATCCAATACGTTACTTTGTCACGATACCGTTGAAAAACAGTCTTGGCGAATTTGACAAAGAGGGGAATCACTTCTTTGTTAGCAAACCCACCAAATTCTTCATAGAGGGCATAAGGCATTTCAAAGTGGGACAAAGTGATCACGGGTTCGATGCCGTTTGCCTGCAATTCGTCGAAAAGATCATCGTAGTATTGGAGACCGGCTTCATTTGGTTCTTCTTCTGTTCCAGTTGGATAGATCCGACTCCAAGAAATCGATGTCCGTAGACATTTCAAGCCCAGCTCTTTGAATAACTGGATATCTTCTTTGTAACGGTGATAAAAGTCAATGGCTTCATGGTTCGGGTAATACTCTCCTTCAATGACGCCTTTGGTGATTTTACGGGGAATACCGTTGCCGCCGGCCGTCATAACATCAGCGGTACTCATTCCACGGCCAGCAACATTCCAAGCGCCTTCTGCTTGATGGGCAGCGATCGCGCCGCCCCATAAAAAATCTTTTGGCATTTTTGCGGACATAAATTTCATTCCTCCTCGACTCATTCGTTTGCTTATAATTCTACTTTTTGGGAACGGTTAGAGGCGATCACGAATGGCAAATAGATCAAGACCGAAATCGCAAGACAAACGACACCGACAACCGCAGCGATCGCATTTCCTCCAGTTCCTAAAAAGAGATTAATGATTCCGGGGGTCGTCCATGGTACCCCAATCGCTGGGGTCGGCATGATCGGCCAGACAACAGTGACAAAATAACCCACTAAAATATTGACCATTGGCGTCAAAATAAACGGAATGATCAAGATTGGATTCAAGACGATCGGTAGACCGAAGATCATCGGCTCATTGATTTGGAAAATTCCTGGAACTAAGGACATCTTAGCAATCTCACGTTGTTCTGGACGTTTTGAAGCGATGAAGATCGCAATGATCAAGCCCAATGTCATACCAGTACCGCCCATATTTGCGAACATATCATTTAAAACGCCCCAAGTTTCTTTGTAAGGAACGTCCCACAAGGAGCCGCCTTGGTTGATAAAGTCTAGGTTAGCTAGGTCCTGTTCGGTAAAAATCGCTGAACGAACCGCATTCAAAGTATTTGGTCCATGGATCCCGATCGCAAACAACGTAGTTTGCAAGAACGCCAAGATCAAGACACCGACGACATTGCCCCCCAGATCCCGCAATGGACTTTGGATCCCGTTGTAAATCAGTTCATTGATGCCTTCTGGTGCGATCATCAAAACTAAGAAATTGATCAAAGCAGTGACTGCCACGATGATCACGATCGGAATCATGCCAGAAAAGGAACGGGAAACAGCTGGTGGTACCATTTCAGGCATTTTGATCTGCAATCGTTTGACCTTGAAAAGCTTCGGTAAGAATTCACCGACCAAACAAGCCACGATCATAGCTACGAACAACCCTTGGGCGCCTAAATATTGTGTAGAGATCACATTGACATCATCTACTGCAAACGAGGTCGGGTACAAGATCATAAAGGCAGCGACACTTGTCAAACCAACTAGCGTAGCATCTGCTTGGAAATGCTTGGCTAAAAGTTGGGCAACAAGAAACGCAATAAATAAACTCATAATGTTGATGGTCCCGTTCGCCACGGAAGCTAGGACTTGCTGGGCACTTTCCAGATTTGGGAAAAGTCGATTCAGTTGAAATAATTGCACGATGAAACTCTCATTGGAAAATAAAATATTGTTGACCAAAATAACGAGAGAAGAAGCGATGGTCAGTGGGAAAATCAGCATGAACGCATCTCGAATCGCTGCTACGTGGCGTTGATTGTTCAACTTTGTTGCGATTGGTACCAACGAGCGGTCTAACAGGTCATTGAATTTTTGCATAATAATAACACCTTTCATTAATTGATGCCATCATTATAGCGAATGTAAACGACTAAAAGTAAGCGGATACGGATTCCGTACATATCTCTCAAGAAATGAAAAAAATTCCGCAGCTGGAACACAGTGTTACAAAAAAAGATGGTTCAGTAAACTGAACCATCAAGAATGGGTACGATAATCTTGCAAATAGCCGATCAGTGTTTCTAAAATCGCTACTGAAGGCAGTTGACTAGTCAAATCAAGAAAGATGTCTTTGCGTTCCTCTTTGATCGCATACTCGATCGAATAATCGCACAAGCGTGCCAACGTACTTTCCCGATTGGGGGTAATGCAGTACTTCTGCACGATCGCCTGATTGTCTAAACCGGTAATGACTTCGATCAGTTCTTTGGTTTCACCAGAGACACTCAAAAAAACCAAAACATTCTTTTGATCTTTTCGCAAAAAGCTTTTGATCGGGTAGGTCAGCTCATCAATGCTGATGCTAAAGTAACCGAGGCTGGCTAGTTTGCGGGCAACGTATTGCGCGATCGCACCAGATGCCCCCATCCCCATAAATAAGATCAAATCGGCATCCCGCATCGCTTCGGCGAGTTTTCGTATTTGGTATTCCGCATCAGGGTGGAAGATCTGCATATTCAAGCCTTTGATGCGCGCTTCTAAACCTAAGTGTTCAGGGTGCGCATCAAAATGGGCTTTTTCTAAATGATTTTTGATATAGAAGCGAAATTCTGGAAACGACTGAAAGCCGACTTTTTGAATAAAACGAAAGACCGAAGTCGAAGAGACATGAGCATCATCGGCAATGTCGCGCACACGCATATACGGGATCTTTTCTAAGTGATTGACGATAAAACGGTAGATTTCTTGTTCTACCGCAGAGAGCTTGTTCAAGTTTAATTGTTCAAAAAGCGCCATGCTGGTTCCTCGCTGTCCTAGATAATCAATTTACACCAGTATAGCATATCCGAACTTTTAACGGTGCAGCTGTTGGTGGATCTGATAGACTGCGCCGATCAAGCCGGCGTCGTTTTTCAGCTTCGCTGGACGAACAGGTGCGATGGTTTGTCCGCGCAAATAATTGATCGCTTCATGCCGTGTTTCCGTGATCGTCAAGCGAGCCTGCAGGCGTTCCCAGAAATAAGGATTGGCACTGATGCCGCCGCCGATCAATACCAATTCTGGGTCAAAGCAGCTGATCAAATTGATCAGCCCTACAGACAGATCCGTCAGAAATTGGTCCGTCAGCTTCAGCGCCAACGCTTCGCCTTGCTGCGCGCGGTCAAAAATCTCTTTGGCGTCTTGGGTGGGTTCAAAGCCAGGATCTGCTGCCCCCGCTAAATTGTAGAGGCGAATCAAGCCGCCCACGACGGCAGTTTTTTTATTGATGGAACTTTCCTCGATATTGCCTTCTTCTGGCAGCTGATCGATCACCATCCAGCCAAATTCACCAGCCATGCCATGAGCACCTCGGTAGACTTGATTATTGATCACGATCCCACCGCCTACACCTGTGCCTAGGACAAGACACAAATAGTTGGCAGCCTCTTGCGCATTGCCGATCCATTTTTCAGCGATCGCTGCTGCATTGGCATCATTTTCCACCGCCACAGGCAAACCTGTACGCGCTTCCAAGACTGCTTTGAAATTTTCGCCATATAACGATTTGATGGCGCCCGCAGTTAACATAAAGCCGTCTTTTTGAACGATCCCCGGGGCGCTGATCCCAATGCCATCAATCGTGTGGCGGCTCTGGGCATCTTCGATGATCGTGAGTAGATCCTGATAAAACTGGGCTGGCTCATAGCTAGTAGGGATCGCTGATTTTTCAAGGATCACTCCGCTTTCATCTAAAACACCATATTTAATACTTGTTCCGCCAACATCAAATCCTACGTACATTCTTCTTCCTCACCTTCTAAAACATTGTTGCCTTAAGTGTACCATCTGGCAGGAGGAATTTTTTTCTTTTTTCAGCTATTTTTTGCCTGCCGTTTCCGCTGCATCCAAATAAAACAAAATGTCACTTTTGCCTTCCTGATTGGTTCCTTTGTACACTTCCGTATCCAGACCTCCGATACGAAAGCCTGCTCGCAAGTAGAACAGACAGGCAGAAGGATTGTTGTCCTGCGCTTGTGTGTAGATGCCGCGATAGCCTTTGGCAAGGGCCGCTTTCAGTGCCTGGTGGATCAGTAGTTGACCGATTCCTTGCTTACGGTAGTCTGTGTTGACCTTTAAGTCATAGAGGTGCAGATACTTGAAAAAAGCGTCTTGAACAATCGCTAAGCCGATGCATTTTCCATCATCATAAGCACCGATAAACAGACTGTTTCGGCTCATTTCGTCATAGCAATAATTTTCATCGGGGAAACGCATCGTCTGAATGTCTTCGGATGCAAATTTACAGATCGTGTACTGCCAGCTGCCCTCATTATAAGACGGCAGCATTTTCCCCCATAAGGAGAAGGGTTCGTTTTTTAAGCGGATGTCAGCTTGATGTTTTTGATCGATCAGTTTGATTTCTAGCATGGGGCACCTCGATTTTCTATAGATTTCAATCATGAGTATTTAAAAGTAAGTTGTTGCAGTTTAGTTTACTACAAAGAATGAAAAATCACGATACTTATTAAACAGTCTGGTCTTCCTGTGAGAAGGGACGTTTTTGTAGGAGAACTTAGTTGTTTGTCTATACATTGAGGTTGGAAAAAGCAGAAATATTTCATTGATACCTTAGTCACAATGACCGACGGAAAAATACGCCTTAAGTTTGATTATATTTATCGCTTGTTTTTTTATACTGAAGGTAGATAGAAAAAACGGAGGACAATCACTTGAAGAAAGCAATTAGTATGATCCTGCTCGTGTTAACGATCGGGACCGTCACATTGGTTACATGGTCTTATTTTACGAAAGATGATTCCAGCGAACTGGTTCAGCTGGTGGATCGTTTCAATCCGTTCGTACCGGAGAAAAAAGTCTATGTCAAAACATCCGACGAGTATGGCGTGTTGCAAGAACACGATTCCTACGAATATACACAAGAAGGAGTCAATGAAGATGGGCAAAAGATAAAAATCACGTTTTGGGCACCACAAAATCTAAAAGAAAATGCCTACCTAGAGCTTGATGCAAAGGGCAAACATGTGGAGTCGTATCAAGAGGTGACCGAGCAAGATCTCCCTGACGCCGTCAAAGCCGAGTTGGTTACGACTCATTGATCATCAAGCCTGCTTGAAAAAAAGGACAGGAAGTCATTTCCCGCAAGTTGGGAGATGGCTTTTTTCGTGCGTTCACTTAGATTAAAGCTCGCCAAGATTTGATTTAGGTGAAAAAGATTAGAGGATGATAGAATTTTCAGAAAAAATAGATAATTTTTTCAATTCTTCGTTGCAATAGCAGAAGCGTCTGGTATTCTCTATGAGGTAGTTAAAAAAAATCATTCATATAATTAAAAATAGCAACAGTGAGAGAATCACCTTGTATGGAGGATCAACGGTTTTCAAGGAGGAACCTATGACAGAAAAAAATCAATTAAAAAAGCAGATGAAAACCAGACATATCACTATGTTGGCACTAGGTGGCGCCATCGGTGCTGGCCTATTCAAAGGCAGCGGTGAAGCGATCCAGTTAGCGGGGCCTGCGGTCTTGCTGGCGTTTATTTTTTGCGGGCTGATCTTATTTGTCGTCATGACAGGACTGGGACAGTTGGTCTTATCTGACCAAAAACAACATGGCCTTTCGGGCTTAGTCCAGCCATATCTCGGAGTGCATACAGCCGATTTCATCGACTGGATCTACTGGTCAATGTGGATGATCAACATCATCGCCGAAGCAGTCGCTGCCGCAAGCTTTTTGCAGTTGTGGTTTCCCAATATTCCAGCTTGGATCTTTGTGTTGATTTTGGCACTACTCACGACCATCATCAATTTGTTTTCGGTTCGCTTGTTTGCGGAAACAGAATATTGGCTTTCCTGGGCCAAAATCAGTGTGGTGATCGCGTTGATCTTGGTGGGTCTCTATCTGGTTGCCACGCAAGTCTTTGATTTGGGCTTTTTCCCGACGATGAGACAAATGACAGACTATGGTGGTTTTGCCCCCCATGGCATCAAAGGGTTTATCAATTCTTTACTGGTCGTAATCTATTCGTACGGCGGTTCTGAGTTAGTAGCCATTACGATCAGTGAAGCGGAAAATCCCAAAAAAGCGATCCCGCAAGCAATCAAAGGAGTGATGACTCGGATTGCCGCTTTTTACATCATTCCCTTGTTTCTTTTACTGATCATTTATCCGTGGAATCAATTAGCCGATCCAAATGTCAGTCCTTTTGTGATGGTGTTTCAAAAAATCCATGTCCCGTTTGCCTCCGACATCGTCAATTTAGTGATTATTTTGGCTTTGTTTTCGTCAATCAATTCTGGAGTCTATGCTTCTTCAAGAACGTTGTTTTTCCGATTAAGCAACAATGGCCAGAAAAAAAGCCGCTTTACGATGCTGAATAAAAACAGCGTGCCCCAACGAGCGATCATGTTTTGCAGCGGTACTTTATATCTTGGGGTCGTTCTTTCTTACTTTTTAGGCGACAAACTCTTCAATTATCTAGCAGGCTCCCTGTCTTATACTGTATTGCTGATTTGGTTGTTGATCAGTGCGGCTGCGTTTGTTTTGGTACGCAAGCAGAAGAAAATGGGCTATACGATTTTCTTGAGTGGGGCGATCCTTGCACTGATTTTGCTGTTTGTCGGTATTTTGATCACTAACCCATTGGCGGTCACTGGCTTCACCGCACTATTGTATACGATCATTTTTCTTAGTTTTTATTGGAACCATCGAAAAATTGAGGAAACCAGTGAAAAAAGTTGAAGAAACGTCCCTTAAGACATAAACTGATGGGGAAGGAACCCCGCGTTCGGTTGTTTCTTCGTTTCTCAGGAATGTGACGATAAAATAAAGTGTAGGAGAAAACGAAAATGGTTAATTTTTGGACATTGATTTTCGGCACCCTCAGCTGGGTCGTGGTGGAAAGTCTGCTTTACAACCCGATGCATAAGTGGGGCAAGTTTTGGGCGAAAGAATCAGGAATGACAGAGAAGATGGCTGATCAGCAGATGACGACCGGTGACATGCTCTTTACCTTTGGCGGCACGATCGTTGGTGGGATCCTCTTATCAGAAGCGACCTATCAAGTCGTCTATTGGTTTGCAAAATTCGATCATGATGGTTGGCTGATGACCTCCTTGCAAGTCGCTTGCTTATTGTGGTTAGGGGTTTATGGGGTCGCCACCTTCGTGATGGCTGTTTACTCGGGACAGTCCCGCAAATTAGTCGGGTTGCACCTTGTGAATGGGTTTCTAGGAGTGATCGTTTTAGGACTTGTTGTCGGCTTGATTGGACAGTAGGCAACGATCATACCCCAGCGAGAGCGTTCAAAGGTCTCAACGAATCAATCCTAAAGAAAGCCGATCTTGTTTCAACAAGGTTGGTTTTTTTGTGCGTAAAATTAATCTTACTATAAAAAATAGCTATAAAAGCAAATAATTTATGCTATACTAAAAGCACTTTAATCTGTAGGAAACCTAAATCCGCGGATTGCGGAAAAATCATCAAAGAAACAAAATTAGGGGCAAAGAGGAGGAAAAAATGAAAACGAAAAGCATGTTAGGTAGAGGAATATTTGCTGTCGTTTGTTTAGGGACACTATTTTTCTTGACAAGCTGCAGCAGCTCAGGGGTTGACTCTGCAGCTGCGAATCAAGTATTGACCAATAGCAACAGTCATCAACAATATGCTTTGTATCTATTTGAAGATGGAAGAATCACTGTCAATAAAACGCTGACTTTTTTTACCAATCCGAATCAGGAACCTGCGGACTTGGTAGAAGAACAAGAGACGCAATTAGCGCAAATCAACGAAACACTACAAGCAGAGTTTCCCAAAAGCAAAGCACTGACTGCGGCAGACATCGGTCCTATGCACACCTTTGAAGTGACCAATGCCCAAGTGATCATTGATCAAGAGAAAAAGGAAGTGCGCATGACTGGCGATGATTTTGAGAAAGTATTCAAAATGGCGGACAACAATGACAAGCGTCTGATCGATGATGAACAAAACGAGTACGAGTTTTCGTATGAGGAAAACTAGCAAGTGACAAAAAAACGGCTGCCTCCGACGAGACAACCGCTTCAGACAGTAGACAAACCTTAGACAAAAATGAGGTTTGTCTTTTTTTCGTTGCAAAACTTAGTGGCTATTACGGAAAACATTTTGCGCAAGGAGTAAGTCCGCGACTTTGCGCTTCTGCTAAAGTTGCAGGCGTGTAGGTACCGTTGCCGCATTTTCTCGTATGGTATTTCGAACCTGTTGGTGTCACGAGGACCGACGTTTGGGCTTGGTTGCTAGCAGCGGCTGGCTGGCTTTGTTCTGGCACAGTTGCCGCTGCTTGTCGTTCTTCCTCCGCCTTGGCTTGGGCGGCTGCTTGTTCGTTGGCAATGATCGTTTGCGCCACTGTTTTCGTTCGAGCAGCTAATTCCTCATCGGGGGTCTTGAGACGAGCGACGGCATCCTCTGCCTGAGCGAGTCGGTCTTTTGTCGGTTCCGCCTCTGCTGCTTCCACCGCTTGGACAGCTTCTGTAACGAGGGCTTCTGCTTCTTTCTCAGAAATCTTGGTTTCTACAGTGGATAACCGACTTTCAAACGTTTCCTTATTCAAAACCGCTTGTGCGACCAATTCTTTTGCCTGATCGAAATCACTGCGTTCAAGAGAAGCTTCAGCAGTATCAAGGGCTTTGCCGATGGCAAGATGGTCTTCAACTACCGCGAGCCGAGTAGCGAGATCTTCGTAGGTTTTACTTAAAGCATGAATCAGCGTCACGGCTTCGTTGTAATTCTTTTGGTTTGGCTGGGTTTCGGCAAGAGCCAGTGCCGTCTCGGCTTTTACCAGTGCTTCTTGTTCTTGTTTTTCAGCTTGCAAACTCGCTAGAAATGCGTGAGAAGGTTTGACGGTGACGACCTCTTCTTTAGTGATTCCACCCATGGAGGTTTGGACAGTAAATTCCTGTTCCTCTTCATCTTCCAGTTGGACAGCATAAGAAAATGTTTCGTCCGCCAGCGAAACCTCCACCCCGTTGATCGTCAGTTGCGCTTCTGGGTTGGTTCGCCCAGTGATCGCCGCTTCGCCTTGCTCATTCGTAACCAGTTCTGCTTCATCTACGTGAAGCTCCGGTGTTGCTGCAGGAGTCAATAGTGCCCCGCCAATCAATAAGAGAAAACCACCCATAAAAATAACGATTTTGTTGCGAAGCGGCTTTTTCTTGATCAATCCAAGAATAAAAAAGATTCCGCTTACAACCATTGTCAAAAAACCTATAACAAAAATAAACATCCCCATAACTCTTTCCAATTCCTTTCTTGTGAATATTTTAATTATAACATTTTTACTAACGTATCCGCCATCAATAACCGACTAGTAAGGGTTGCTGAGCGTACGGAAGAAGCTCAACTAGCAAATCAGCAATTATTTTTTATCAATATTAAATAGATTTAAGGTATTTTTTATTATAAAATCATATGTAAAGAGTTGTTTTTCGTTTGCGGTTGTTTTTTTGGATAAACAGCTCTTGGTACAAATACACTTGTTTGCTTCATCACTGGAAAAAATGTTTCGAACAAACGGATGAGAGCGAGCAACTACCTGCAAACAAGCAGCTTTCCTTCGCTGCTTCCCCCAACTAACACCATAAAAAAGATATTCCCCCTCACTTGCAACCAAGCCACTTCATTGATAAGAAAATCAGTATGTGCAAAAGGAGAAGCAATGAAAATCACACAAATCCAATGTCCCAGCTGCTTGGGTCAGTTAACCGTTGACTGGGAGACAGGAAAAGCAGTCTGCCAGTATTGCTTAACGAAGTCAGTCCTACATTCGCCGCCAAAACAAACGCAAGAAGCTTCGAATGAACAAGCTCCCGTAGTTTTTCAAGAAGTCAAAGAAGGGTTTTATTCGTTTACCTTTAATGAAGACGAGGTAGCAAATGCCTTGAAAAAATGGCTGATCCAACAGGAATCAGTTCCTGAGGACATTGTCGTTCATCTTGAAGTCAGCGAGGTAAAACGATATTTTATTCCGATTTATGAATTTCAGGTGACCTATACGATGCAATGGGAGGGGGCCTTTGGCTACGATACCCATTCCATTGCTTGGGACGGCTCGCATACGACCACGTGGGAAAAGAAGCGCGGCGACCATCCAGATGAGACGGTCATACTCTATCAATGCGGCAGTTCGGAGGTGATCGAGCAAGAAATTCCTCAGAGCTTCGAGGTCAATGATGAAATGAAAAGAAAACCGTACTTTAGTACCGATCAAAAGGAATTTCAACAGCTAGTCTCAGCACATGCTATTCATGTTTTTCCCTTTGATATTGAGCAAGAGCAGGCGCTCTTTGGTTCTGAAAAACAAGCGGAACTGAGAGCCCAGGCGAATGCGGTGATCCAGAAGAAAGAATCTGCCGATCATCTAAAAGAGCTGCACCTAGATCTTTCCCTGATCAGCTGTGCAACAGAAAAGCTCTACTTTCCGCTGTATATGGGCACCTTCAAGTACCAAGAGCGATCCTTTGAATTTGCGATCGACGGCAAAGATCCTGACCGAATGAAGCTGCCGATTATCCCACAATGCCAAGAAACCTTACAAACGGTTGCGAATTTTTCAAAAGCTCGCAAGGTTTTTGGCTGGTCCTCCGTACTCTTTTTTACGTTAGGTGTGCTCCTGCTGTTCTTTGCACTATTCATTTCTGAATGGCTCCCTCTAGGAAGAGTGTTCAGAGTTGTCATAGGGGGGATTGTCATGAGTTCCCTGCCAACTGCCGTCTATTGGGTAGTATCGGGGATAGTGTTGCACTTTCTAAAAGAACAGTATCTCAAAACAGTCCAAAAATTTAGAGATGAGCTTAAAATAGAATTATTAGGTAAGAAAACGGCTGGGGCAGCTTTGTTAGCAAACTATGAGAAGCGTGGGAAGCACCTTGCAAGAATCAGGAAATTTTCTGAATGGCTTGATACACTCGCTTATGTGGTCGTGGTTGCTACCCTTATTTGGAATATTATTTGGAACATTCGTCGGTTTTTTTGATAAGCCATCTTGTTGAAAAAAATGATTCATAAAAAAGGAGAAAAAATGAAAATCACACAAATCCAATGCCCCAGTTGCTTAGGGCGTCTAGAAGTTGATTGGGACTCAGGAAAAGCAGTCTGTCAGTATTGCTTGAATGAGCTGTTGATCAAACCGGAACAAAAAAAACAGGAACAAACAAACCAAGCCGTCTCGCTGAAAGAGTTGCCACGCATTCAAGGGACCGTCAAAGAAGGATTTTATCCGTTTGCCTATGATGAAAAGGCATGTGAAGAGGCGTTGAAAAATAAACTAGCCTGGCAAGAGACCATCTCGGAAAGTATCTTTTTTGAGCTAGAGATGGTTCATCTAAAACGTGTATTCATCCCGATGTATTATTTTCAAATTGCTTATGATGCGCAAGTGAGAGGAAGCTATGTCCACGAGGAACAGCAGAGGGAGAGTGGGCGCATTACTGCCGACATTTCTTTACATAACAGCGGAAACACAACGGTTTTCAATGAATATTTCCCTACGGATACCCAAAAAGAAGCGGATTACAGTATCAATGGCAAGCTGCCGCTGCATCTTCAAAAAGGTGCCGCCTATTGCACGGATATGCAGCAGTTTTCGGCACTTAGCCAAGACGTTCAGGTGTTGCCCTTTGATATTTCCAGAGAAGCAGCACTTGCTGATACCCATCTATTGGAAGTCTTTGAAGCAAAAGCCAAAGACCATTTGGTGGGAACAGAGGTTGCCAATGAGGTTCAACTGACTCTTTTTCCGAAACAATGTGATACGGAAAAACTGTATTTTCCTTATTACATTGGCGAATTCAAGTACGGAAACCAAACCTATTCTTTCGTGGCTGATGGCACCGATGCTGAACGTCTTTTTCCAACCCAGCTTCCTGAATGTGAACAGCTCGTGCAAGTGAAAAAAAGTTTTTCCAAAACCAGCAGTGTCCTATGGCAGTTCTGCTATACCTTTTTTTCATTCGGAATAATTTCAGGGACCCTTTTAAATGTTCTTTTTGGTGGCTTTTTAATGCCTGCTGTTGCCTTTAGTCTGCTCGCTTCAGCGGTCATCTTGCTGATTGCTTGTCTTGCGACGTGGTATTTCTTGCTCGTACCAGAGGTTAAGTTTTTCTCAGAGTACGGCAGATTCAAAGCAGAACTTTCTCAGGCGTTGAGTCAGTCGGATGGATCAACGGCTGCTGTGAAGAAAGCTTTTGAAGCCCGTAGGAAGAAACTCGTCCGAAAGACAGTATTTTACAGCGGTCTGGAAAACATGGCGTATGAATTTGCCTTGATCCTTTTTTTAGCAATCCTGACTTGGTATTTCGGTTTTTATGGCTTATCGCTTCTAGTGCTGCTGGCGTTTGTCAGCTGGAATACGATCCGTATCTTTACCACGGATAGCTCCGATACCTGTATCGAAACGAAAGGATGATTCAATGGATATTATTCCGATTCAATGCCCACACTGCTTAGGAGAACTAGAAGTCAATTGGGACGCTGGCACGGCGATTTGTCTGTATTGTCGTGGGAAAATGGTGATCAAACAATCTTTCGATCCTACCAAAAGCCCGCATGCCAATTCTATGGCAGCAAAACAGCTTTCGTTGACGCACCTTGCTGTGTTGCTGAAGAAAATCAGTCAGTCAGCTGCTGCCAACCAAACGATGGATCCTCTTCCCATGGGAAACTCCTCAGCGGCAGGGGGTTCAAGTGATCACAAGCAGTCAAAGCAATCGGCAATGAATCAGACGTCTTTGATTCAGCGGGCGCCACGCGATCCAGTCAAGGAGCGACAAACTCGTTTGAATGCTTTTTTGCAAGAGCAAGATTTTTTGTTCTATTTTTCTGGAGAAAGACAAGTGCTGCCACGGCAATGGCAAAGACAAGTCCTTACCAGTTTTCAAGTGCCTGAAACGGAGACGCCTCTGGCACTGCTAACGGCACAGATGACTGGCAAGAAAGCGAATGCGGGGCTGCTTTTTGGTATCGAGCGAGTGTATTTGTGCACCTACGAAAAGAAAGAAAAACGAATAGCCAGTTTTTCGTGGAGTATTTGGAAAAACCTCGCCTTTGAGGTCCAACATAAAATCTTTGGCAGTTTTTTGGTGGTTCAACAGGAATATCGTGTTCCTCTTCAAGCATTGGGCTTTACGACCCAATCATTTTTGCAAGAATTACAGCAGTTGTTGCAAGGGTGGGAGGCTGGCTAGTGCTGAGTATCAATAAAATCAAATAGGGAATCAATTTATTAGTTAGAAAACCAAAGAGAGCGTCGCAAACAGCGGCGCTCTTTTTTTATTCATTTGATTTCTAGGTTTCCAACTCAGCGTCGTTGGTTTCTGATAAATACTCGGCTTCATCGTTTAATAGACTGGCCGTCGTTCGCAGCGTGTCGTAAGAATGCAAAACGGCAGCGAGGCTTTTTTGCGAATCACTGATTTTCATGGTCGTCGAATCGGCACTATCTAACACGACTAAGGCTTGTTGGTTGATGGCTTGCATGGTTGCGGCAATGGTTTGGGTCAACTGCTTGGTCTGTTCAGCTAATTTTTGCATTTCATCCGCAACCACCCGAAAGCCAGCTGCCTGTTCGCCGATCCGTGCCGTTTCGATGGAAGCATTGAAGGACAGCAGTTTGGTTTGTTGCGCAATGCGGTCGATGTCATGCAGCACCGCTGTCACCTGTTGGCTATCCATTTCTAAGGCATGGGTCGTTGCTTGATTTTGATCAGACAGCTGTTTGACTTGCGCCAAGTTCTCTGACAAATGATCGACTTGCTGGTGTCCGTTGGCAGAAAGTCGTGTCAGGGAAGCAGCACTTTCTTGCACTTTTTTGATAGTGACCGCTAAGGCTTGTTCTCTTTGGGTAATGTCAAAAGCGATTTTGACGACGTTAACGACTTCTTGCTGCTCATCGAGGACGGGGAAGTAGATCCCTTCTAAAATCAGTTTTTCTCCTTGTTTGTTTTTCCGAATGATTTTGTCTTGAAACCGTTGCTTTGAGTAAAGCAGTTGATTCCAGAAAGTTTGGTAATCCGTACTGGCAGCATAATGGTCAAAACAAAAGGTCCGATGCGGCAAGCCAATGATTTCTTCTTGGCTATAACCTAGGATATCCGTCATGTTGGCATTGGCGAAAACAACTTCTTTTTGCGGATCAAAGACTATGACAGCGAGTTCTTGAAAAATAGCAGCGAGCAGACGGTTATTTTGTGTTTCATCTAATGTGAATTTCATACGTACTTACCTACGCCTTTCAGTTTTTTGGGAAGTTTACACAGCGAGTGTCTTACAGTTATCGGTGATGAAGGCAAGGCAGTTAAGAGTGCAAAAACCACCTTTTTTGTCGAGCGAAATGCCTGGAAGCAGAAGGAAGCAAGATTCTTTGCATCAGAATGACTTGGTGGTACCCTTAAGGTCAACACGAACGATTTCAAACAAAAGGAGAGAATCGTATGACAGATAGAATTTCGTTGGAAAAAGCAGCCGTTGAATTTAGTGAGGCAAATGCACCGCACCCACGGATCTATGAATTACCGCCAGAAGAAGGGCGCGCACTATTGGAACAAGTCCAAGAGTCACCCGTCAATAAATTGGCGGTTGAGATAGAAGATCAGACCGTAGATACAGGCGAATGGGGGACCATCAATGTTCGTTTTGTTCGTCCTGAAGGAAATCATGCGATTCTCCCTGTCATTTATTATCTCCATGGTGCGGGCTGGGTCTTCGGCAGTGCCGCGACTCATGATAAATTGATCCGTGAATTGGCGGTACGAACCAACTCGATCGTCATTTTTCCTGAATATAGTCGTTCACCAGAAGCAAAATACCCAACGGCGATCGAACAAAATTATGCGGTCTTGCAGCAATTACCGGGATTTGTCGATGTCAAAGGCTTAGACCTTAGCCGTTTGACCGTGGCTGGCGATTCCGTAGGTGGGAACATGGCGACGGTTATGACCTTGTTAACGAAAGCCCGTGGCGGCATTCCGATCGCACAGCAATTATTGTTCTATCCTGTGACAGATGCCCGCTTTGATACGCCTTCGTATGAAGCATTCGGTGAAAATTATTTTCTGACCAAAGAAGGGATGCAATGGTTCTGGGATCAATACACGACGGATGAAACACAGCGGGATCAAATGACCGCTTCTCCACTACGCGCGACCAAAGAGGAGTTAGCCGATCTGCCGCCAGCGTTGATCATTACAGGCGAAGCAGATGTCTTGCGGGATGAAGGGGAAGCCTATGCGCAGCATTTACGAGCAGCTGGCGTGGAAGTCACCCAAGCACGGATGCAAGGGATCATCCATGATTTTGTGATGGTCAATGCGATGGATCAGACCCAAGCCGCACGAGCGGCCATGACACTGGCTGTCGGTTGGCTGACGGAAAAAAATGTCCCTGCAGAATAAGAAACCGACGAAAGCAGCTTCTTTTTTTGCGGTGTTCTGATACAGAAAAGGATGTATGGAGGGGAGCGATCCACTCCTTTTTTTGTCGGAAAAATTGAAAGACGTACACCTGCAGTCTGAAGCAGATGCAAACGCTCTCTAAAAAATCACGCCTTTATAATACAGATTTTAATAAGTGTTTTTCGTTGATAAATAAATAAAAAGTGCTATTATATGTATTGTGATTAATACAGTTTTTGAAAAGAGGTAATACAGTGAGTGCAAGAGGATCAGAAATCATTGTTGAAAGTTTAGAAAATCATCGGGTGCCTTATATCTTTGGGATTCCCGGTGCAAAAATCGATGGCGTGTTTGACGTGTTGAGTGATCGGGGACCAGAGTTGATCTTGGCACGACATGAACAAAACGCGGCCTTTATGGCACAAGCAATCGGTCGCCTGACAGGAGAGCCAGGAGTCGTCATTGCAACAAGCGGACCAGGAGCCAGTAATTTAGCGACTGGGTTGGTCACGGCAACTGCCGAAGGTGATCCCGTCTTGGCACTAGCAGGCCAAGTGAAGCGTTCTGACCTTTCAAAATTGACCCACCAAAGCATGAATAATGCGGCGTTGTTTGCGCCGATCACGAAATTCAGCAGTGAAGTCCAAGATCCTGAAACCCTTTCTGAAAGTATTGCCAACGCCTTTCGCATCGCAAAAACAGCGAAAAAAGGGGCGAGCTTTTTATCCATTCCTCAAGATGTGACAGATGGAACCGTTCAAGGGGCAGCGATCAAACCACTATCTTCGCCTAAATTAGGCAGTGCCGATGCAGAAGATATCCAGGCACTCGTCGATCGGATCAAAGAAGCCAAATTGCCTGTCTTACTCTTAGGGATGCGGGCTTCAGGCGTGAAAGAAACACAAGCGATTCGTCAGTTAGTTGCAAAAACTGGGTTGCCTGTCGTAGAGACCTTCCAAGGTGCTGGGATCATTTCTCGTGAATTAGAAGAGCATTTCTTTGGCCGCGTCGGCTTATTCCGCAATCAGCCTGGTGATATGCTGTTGAAACGCAGCGACTTAGTGATCGCTGTGGGGTACGACCCGATCGAATACGAAGCCCGCAACTGGAATGCGGAAAAAGATGCCCGGGTGATCGTTATCGATGAAGTACCGATGGAGATCGATCCATTTATGCAGCCAGAAGTTGAATTGATGGGCAGTATCGCGAAAATTATTGAACAACTATCAAAAGCCATCGATCAGTATCACTTGAGCGAAGACGCCCAAAACTATTTAACGACGCTGCAAACCAAACTCAATGAAAAACCAGCGGATGTCGAAGGCAGCAACAATACCTTGCATCCTTTGGAAATCATCGATGCTTTGCAACAAGAAGTGACCGACGACATGACGGTAACAGTGGATGTCGGCAGCCATTACATTTGGATGGCCCGTCATTTCCGTAGTTATGAGCCACGGCATCTGCTCTTTAGTAATGGCATGCAGACCTTAGGAGTCGCTTTGCCATGGGCGATCGCTGCAGCGCTCGTGCGACCAAATACTCAAGTGATCTCTGTATCTGGCGATGGCGGCTTCTTGTTTTCTGCCCAAGAGTTAGAAACAGCTGTCCGTTTGAAACAAAACATCATTCACTTGATTTGGAATGACGGTACCTACAATATGGTGAAATTCCAAGAAGAAATGAAATATGATCGTGCTTCTGGGGTTGATTTTGGACCCGTTGATTTCGTAAAATATGCCGAAGCGTTTGGTGCCAAAGGCTTACGGGCAACCACTAAACAAGAATTGATGGCAGCCATCGAAGAAGGCTTTGCAACGGATGGTCCAGTGATCATTGATATCCCTGTGGATTATTCAGATAATGCCGATCTTGGCAAAACGATCCTACCTGATCAATTTTATTAAGACCAAAGGAGCAGCAAGATGAAAGTGAAAAACAAAAGTTATTTATATCAGCATGGCACCCTAGGTGGGTTGATGCAGGATTTAATGGATGGCACGGAGCAAATCGGCAAAATGCTTGAATATGGCGATTTTGGGATCGGTACATTGGCTGGTTCCAATGGTGAAGTGATTATTTTAGATGGTGAAATCTACCATGTAGACGAGTCGGGCAAGGTGCGAGTGCTCCAAGGCAATGAAGGAACCCCCTATGCGGCAGTCGTTGATTTTTCTGCGGCGAAGCACCTGCAGGTTAGCCAAGAAATGACCGATGAAGAAGTGAAAAACCACGTCCTGACCGAAGTCAGCCCGAATTTGTTTTCCGCTGTCAAAATCCATGGGGAATTTACCAAGATGCACGTCCGCGTTGCCCCAAAGCAAGAAAAACCATATCCAAAATTCATTGAGATCATCCAGCATCAGCCCGAATTTCAGACAGAAAATATCAGCGGAACGATCGTCGGATTCTTTACCCCGCTGTTGTTCCACGGCGCTGCGGCTGCTGGTTTCCACCTGCATTTTATTAGTGATGATCGGACATTTGCTGGCCATGTCTTAGACTTTGAAGTGGCAGCTGGTGAAGTCGAATTGATGGAACTAGCCGAATTTCGTCAGCATTTTCCTATCGACAACCAAGACTACTTGCAGCGGGAGATCGATGTCGCAAAAATCGCCAAAGATATTGAAGCTGCCGAATAAAAGAGATTTAAAATTGAATGGCAATTTATGACGTAAGAATAAATTACTTTCCCAATAAAAAGCCAACGCTGGTCCTCTTAGGAAGATAGGAAGCGTTGGCTTTATTTAATAGTTTTAGTTGCTCTATTCACGTAACAATACAGGAATAAAATGGAATAGTCTATTGATTGTCAAGCACTACTAAATGTAAAATCCGTGGATTGATATGATTGAGTAGCCGATTCCAATCAGAGGCATCTGGAATCGATTTTAGCAATACACTTTCGACATTAAGTAAATATTCCGTTGTATATTCTGAATAATTGGTAATCAAAAGATCGATTTTTTTTTCTTTCAAGTATTCATGTGATAGTTCATTTGAATCAGGATAGTACATTGTATGATAGGCATCTAGGTAACGACGAACGATACTTTCAGCATATTCGCATACGTAGTCATTACCTTCAAATATCACTGCAATCGTTCGATGAGATCCCCAATTTTCTTCCTTTATAGCTTCCATATGCAACGTCAAGCTAGCACAGATATCAGCTAAATTTTGTAACGAATAAACCTTCTCTACTAGTGGGTGATTGTGGAGAAAATAGTAATTTTTTTGGTACTCTTGAGCAAATTTTTCTTGGACGAAGTAATTGAGGTCATCGATATTAATGGTCATTGAGGGAGATAATAATTCCTGCAGTTTTATTACTGTAAAAAAAGCTTCTAACCAAAGTAAGTCTTTTTGTTCATCGAAGCTGTTGCCTTTATTTTTTGCATAAAAATCATGGGCTAATTGTTTCAGCTCTGGCCAGTGGTTGTAGTTGCGGCAAAAGTTTTCACTGGAAGTATCATTTAACTTGCGGCGACAAATCACACAAGTAAATAGATAAATTGCTTCAGATTTTGGTAATTCACACTCGAAATGGCGCTGCATAATCTGATTTAAAGATTCATAATGAGGAAGTAAATCATTTTGTTGAATCATTGACACTAACTCTGGGTTAGGCTCTACTAAAAAACCACGTTTACTTCGTTCCACGCACAAGTAAAGGACATAGGCAAAATAAGAGAACGATGAAGACTGCAATTGCTTCGCTTTTAATAGATCAGTGATCTCAATAACCGCTTCTTGGACATTAATTGAAGGAAAAATAGTGTTAACATTAATGTCAGATTCATAATAAAATAGGCAGAAAAATTTTCGAATATCAATTTCTGAACCGACAAAATTCACTGGATTTGTTTCGATATGAAGATTAAAAGGCTGTAAAAATACTTCGATCTTTTTAAAGTAACTAATTAATGCCTGCTCGGAAATGTTAAGGGCTAAGCTCCAATCCATCAAAGACTGTAATTCGTTGAAAAAGATACTTTCCAATATTAAAAAAATAGGTTCATCTTTCACTAAATTTTGTTTTTTTCTTCTATAAGCTTCCCCATCAATCTCTTCAAAAAAATAGCCGACCTTAGAAGAGCTTATCTCTATCGTACCATGAAAATAATTTCGGATGTTTGCTATATCAGAAATCAATGTTCGAGAGCTACTGTTAGTAACTTTTGACAACTCACCTAACGTGCAGGTAGTTTTTTTTCAAACTTGTCCAAAAGCTTTAACCAACGAACAAGTGAGTTGTTTTTCATAAATTTTAATTGAAATGTTTTCATTTCAGCCTCCTAGGAAATACTTGTGTGAATTTATTCTATTATAAAAAATACAACCCTTTTAGGAAATATAATTTGATCATCAAAATGAAATAGAATAGTGAAAGTGTGCAATGTAAAAAGCCCAATAAGAAAGAAAATCGAGATTTCTATTAAAATTAGTAGTTACAAAATACAAATGCATACTATACTAAAAATCGGCTACATCAGTATAGCAAAAATCTAAATTAAGTTCTGCCAAGGATTCTACAAAGACGCTGGTTGTAGGGCATAGATGATGACCCGCTAATAAAGGCTCAGTTAAAGGAAATTGTCAAGATAATACCATTAAAAATATCCAATATTGATATAATAACAGATAATATTTTTTAAACAATGAAAAAAGAAATGAATGTAGTTTAGATAGAGGAGACAGCATTAAAAAAAGCACGAAGAGTATTTTCTTTAATCATTCAATATTATCTTACTATAAAAAGGAAATAGATTATAGATGTTTAAATTAAGAAAATATATCGTTGGAAAATCACTAAATTTTTCAATAAACCATATAAAATGCTAAATTCTTGCGCATTTTCCGTTAAAAGATAAAATGAATATTATAGGAAAGTTACTTTATAGAAAATCCTTATTTCACCACTTTATGAAAATGTCAATTTTCTTCTTTCTGTCTAAATCTATATAATTACATCATTTGGGTATTTCATATAATCACTCGTCCAAAATTAACTTTTTTCAAGCAAGGAGCTTTTATTTGAAAAATTTCCAATTAAGTTTTGTGACAAATAAATCAGTAGCAAGATGGTTACAGATTCTAAATGAATTTGAAAAAAATGAAATTTGTAGTGCAAGTCATCTTTCTGAACTAACAAATAGTACGACTAGAACTATTGGAAAAGATATTGGCTATCTAAATGAATATTTTGGAGAGTTAGTTCGTATATCTTCAACAAATCTAGGATACTGTTTTGAATTATTTGACTATGCATGTTACGAGCAACAAAAAGCCTCATTTTTAGCAAACGAACCTTTATTTATTCTGTTGGAGAATATTTTTATAGGAGAATTAAAGTCCATTGACGAGTGGGCTGATCACTTTTATTTATCTAAAGCAACGCTTTTAAAATATTTACAGCGTGTCCGCAAACAACTTATTCATTTTGATTTAGAACTCGCTAATGATCCAGTGAATATTATTGGAAACGAAGCGGATATACGTAATTTTTTTTGTACGTTTTTTTATGAAACAGACATCACTCCTCATACTGTTTTTCCTTCTATTGCTGTGCAACAAGCGGTGAAGGAGATTAGTGGCCTATTTGATAAAAGCAGCTACCACACCGCTTCTTTTTCGCAATATTCTTATATACTTTATATCTCTATCGAGCGATTTCTACGAGGTGAGACGGTTTTAATTAAAGATGAACTACACCATGCGTTAAGACACAGTATCCAACTTATGCATTATCAAAGAATCAATGAAGTTATACGTAGATATTTTCACTTTTATTTTACGAGTGATGAAATTATATTTTTATTTGTTAGTATCATCACAAAAAGGAAATTACAAGAAGTGATCGTTGAACAAAAATTTTGTCTTTCCTATAATCATTGGCCGGAGATAGGTGAATTGACAAATAGTTTTTATCAATTGCTGGAAATGAAATCTACTGGAAAAAGAAAAAAAAATGATTTGATTTTAATAGAATCTTTTTTTACGATGGCTAAACTCAAAGAGTGTCTTTCGACATCTGCTAACAGAAATATAAATGACGTTAATGAATTTATTCAAGATACGTTTTCGAAGGAATTTTATACCTATAAATGCTTTTTAGAAAACAATAAATTTTATCAATTGATGTTTTCGGAAGAATATTTAGTGGATTTTTGTGCAAACCTAGTCATCTATATTGAAGCTGTGCGTGAACGTTATTGGTTTCCCAAAAAAAATATTGCTTTTATTTTTGAAGGAAATAATAATATTGTCCAGTATATTGAAGGATGGTCTAAGAGGTATTTTGGGCATGCACATCAGCTGTATTATCCAGATTCTGGCGAAGTAAATGCAGAGTACATAATGCAAAAAAATATTGATTTGCTCGTGACAAATTACGCTGAACATGCGGCAGATTTTCGTGATATCGTAGAATGTATTTTTTTCAAGACGATTCCAACTTCGGCTGATTGGAATCGCTTGATAGATCGAATTAATCCAAATGTAACTAGACAATTTGCTTTAAAGGATCTTTTATAGATTTAGTTGATAAAAATTTTTGGATAAATAAAATAGAACATATCTCCTAGCTTACGATTTTTGTACTAGAAGGTATGTTCTATTTTTTTCAAGGCATAATTTTATCCATCATTGCTTTGGGGATAGGGGAAGTAGGGAAGTTATAGATGGATAGTAGCCTTTGGGAGAGAGCAATCATTTCGAAATGAGAGCAGGTCGTTGTCATTGTAGCTCACTTAAATAGATTAGACTCCAAGGAGCTTTTTGACTTAGATTCAGACCAGTTAACTCTCGATAAAAACATTTTTTATCATTTATTGTCAATTTGATAATCTCTTCTTCCGTGTATTCATTTAAAGAAGAGTTTTTTAAAACATAAAGTTCTCTTAAAATTTGTAATTGCGCATCAATATCTAGTAATGATGACATTTTTTCAAAAAAATTGTCATCAGATTGTTCATATATATCTAAGAATCTTTCTCGTAAAGATAGATAAAATTCATGAATCTTAGGATATTCATAAGAACAAAATGAATGAATAAATTCATCATCAAAGAAATTCAAGTATTGTTCAGCTGATCGGATTGTTTTTAATTTCATATGGATTCTCCTTAGTGATATGTAAACTTTTTTGGAAATTTTCGATCAATATATATAAATGATTGACCGTTGAATTGTAAAATTAGAATGGTTTGCCTCCTGTCAAATAGTAATCGGAGATCATCATTTGTTTGTATCTCCAATTTACATGATTCAATCAACTGTCTCAAATTTTTTTTTTCGTATCCATAAGAAGAACTTTTTTATATATAAATATAAAAAAAGAATAATACTGCTTTTTCTAGTTCAGCTAAAATAAATAGTTTTTGTTGCTCAGCAAAATTATTTTTTTCTATACCTTATAAATCATAACCACTAATATCATTGATTCTAATCTCACTGGAGGACTCGATACAACTGCTTGGCACCTTGCTTGTATGTTTAGGGGTACGATCGACATATTAGGCGAATAACTGATTCGAAATGCTGGAAAAAAATCATTGATATAGTTGGATTTTTCTCTTTTCGCAATCAGATCTTCATTCAGTACATCACTGTCAGCCTCCAGTATGTCGGGATACATGTAAGGGAGACTTTCCTGTCATCCCATGACCGGTAGGCTCATCCCCGTCATTTTTTCAAAGGTGTGATACTATAGAATTATCTAGAAAAACGATCCTTTGATTCAAGTTGCCAATGCCAAAACAGTGCCAAGAAACGCAGTTGCAGTGAGAAGCAACCGTCTGTTTTGACGAGAAGGTTTGGCTAAATAGGGACGTTCATTAAAGCAAACGAGGAGCAATTCAATGAAAGAGAAAAAAACAGTTGTAGTGATCGGCGGCGGACTTGGTGGTCTATCAGCGGCGGTCTCATTAGCCCAA
The DNA here is from genome assembly GCF_051711245.1 of Enterococcus sp. DIV0240d. Taxonomy (NCBI): domain Bacteria; kingdom Bacillati; phylum Bacillota; class Bacilli; order Lactobacillales; family Enterococcaceae; genus Enterococcus; species Enterococcus sp. DIV0240d. The sequence goes on from NZ_JBIOMG010000001.1 coordinate 447,707, forward strand.
AATGGCTTTGATGTATCATTATATGAAAAAAATCAACACTTAGGCGGCAAGTTGAACCGACTGGAAACAAACGGTTTCGGCTTTGACTTAGGTCCTTCGATTTTGACGATGCCGCAGATTTTCGAAAAATTATTTACTGGCAGCAATCGCAATATGGCAGATTATGTTGCGATTCGCCGATTGCCATTGGAATGGCGCTCCTTTTTTCCTGATGGAACCAAGATCGATCTCTATGGCGATCTTGCACGTATGGCAAAGGAAAACCCGCACTTGTCGGAAAAAGACATGGCCGAGTACCAAGACTTTTTGGACTATGCGCAAAAGATTTATGCAATCACAGAAAAAGGCTATTTTGAGAAAGGCTTAGATACCACGAAAGAAATCTTGAAGTATCATGGCGTGATCAAAGCGCTGAAAGGCTTTGATTATTTCTCTTCGATGCATGATGCTATTCAAAAACGTGTCAGCAATCCGCAGCTGCAAGACATGCTGAGCTATTTTATCAAGTATGTCGGCTCATCTCCTTATGACGCCCCAGCCGTCTTGAACATGATGATCTATATGCAGCATGCCCAAGGTGTCTGGTACGTGCCAGGCGGGATGCATCGTTTAGCCGAAGGCATCGTTCGCTTAGCAAAAGAGATCGGTGTGACCTTCCACACGGGACACAAAGTGGAAAAATTGATCGTTGAACAGGAACAGATCCGTGCCGCTCGTTTGGATGATGGCACGTTGATCGAAGCCGACTATTTTGTTTCCAACATGGAAGTGATCCCGGCCTATGAAGAGCTGTTAGAAGAAGCGCCGACCTTTACTCAAAAACTGGAAGAAAAATTTGAACCAGCAAGTTCTGGTTTTGTCTTGCACTTAGGGGTCAAAACCTCCTATCCGCAATTGGCCCATCACAACTTTTTCTTTTCAAATGCCTCAAAAGAAAACTTTGATCAAAATTTCCATCAGCATCAGCTGCCAGAAGACCCAACGATCTATTTGGTCAATGCCAACAAAACCGATCCTTCGCAAACAGTGGCAGGGCATGAGAACATCAAAATCTTGCCTCATATCCCTTATTTGCAGGATAAACCCTTTACGGAAGCGGAATACGATGCCTTTCGTGAACGGATCTTGATCAAGCTGGAAAACATGGGTTTAACAGATCTACGTAAGCACATCGTGTATGAAGACCGCTGGACACCCGAAGACATCCAAAAGAATTATTTGTCACATCGTGGCGCCATCTACGGCACGGTCTCTAACCGCAAGAAAAATCATGGCTTTAAACACCCGAAACACAGCGAACGCTACGACAATCTATACTTCGTTGGCGGTACGGTCAATCCAGGTGCCGGCATGCCGATGGTGACCCTCAGTGGCCAGCAAGTCAGTGAGATGATCACCAAAAGAGAACACTAAGACAAGAAAGGATGATGACTGTGTACCTGCTGCTCGCTGGTATTTGCGCTGCTTGGCTAGCAGGCTGGCTGATTTTTTTCCGCCTGCCGACGATACCCACCCGCAAGGAGACAGCCGCATCCAAAGACTTGACGGAGAGGGGAGAACTGTCGATCATCATCCCCGCCCGCAATGAAGCAGAAAATTTGCCGCAATTGTTGGCGTCCTTGCAGCAGCAAACCCTTCATCCTGTGGAGATTTTGGTGGTTGATGACGGATCGGAAGACGAGACGATCGCCTGTGCTAAGGGCTTCGGTGCGACGGTCTTGCAAACCACTGCTGATTCTGCTGGGAAAGCGGCGGCTTGTTGGTTAGGCGCCTCACAAGCGGTGGGCAAGTATCTATTATTTTTGGATGCCGATACCTTCTTTCTAGCAGAAGATGGCTTAGAGCGTCTTTTCGCTGCGTATGAGGAGCGATCGGGACAAGGACTGCTCTCGGTGCAGCCCTATCATCAAACGAAGCGCCTGTATGAACAACTGTCTGCCGTCTTTAATGTCGTCTTACCTGTCGGGTTGAACCGCTTTTCTATCGTAGGCGAAAAACTCTCAGCTGGCGGCGCCTTTGGTCCGTGTATTTTGTGCAGCAAAACTGCGTACCTTCAAGCCAATGGACATCAGGACATGCCACAAGGAATCTTAGATGATCTAGCATTAGCGAGACGCTTTAAGAAAAAACGCTTGCCGATCGCCTTGTATGGTGGAAAAGACTTGGTGGCCTTTCGGATGTATCCAGCTGGTGTTCGTCAACTTGTTCAAGGCTGGACGAAGGACTTTGCCACTGCTTCGCAATCCACTCACCCTTTGATTATGGCGGGCGTCATCTTGTGGATCAGCGGCGGCATTGGGGTACTGGCGGCACCATTTCTGATGGAACCGCTTTGGCTAGGACTGCTTTTTTATGCTGCTTATTTTGGACAAACTCTGTGCTTTGCCCGCCGTGTCGGCAACTTCAACCGAATCCTGCTGCTTTTTTTCCCATGTTACTTTCTTTTTTTCCTAGGCTTATTTGGTTGGTCGTGGATCCAAACCCATTTGTTGAAATCCGTGACCTGGAAAGGACGCAAAATCAATTTATAGGAGGCGATGCACATGCCGCTGATCATCTTATCCCCACTGCTCTTGCTCATTACAGACAGCTTGGCTTGGCTGCTGTTTCATCTAGGCATCTCCTTTGGCTTGCGCAAAGTCAGTGATGCCTTTTTTGAACGTCATGCCAACTGGTTCCGTTCTTTTGCCTTTGAAAAAGGCGGTAGGATCTGGGCGGACGTGTTTCGTATTCGTCAGTGGAAAGACAAATTGCCCGACGGCACTGTGATTGCCAAAAAAGGCTTTGACAAATCCCGCTTGGCTCAACAGCAAAAGGACTATCTGGAAAAATTCGTCATCGAGACACGCCGAGCAGAGCTGACCCATTGGCTGCTGATGGTTCCAGCACCGTTCTTTTTCCTCTGGAATCCTGCGTGGGCGGGCTGGGTGATGATCGTCTATGCGTTATTGGCTAACTGCCCATTTATCATGATCCAACGCTACAATCGCCCCCGTTTAGAGCGAGTCTTGCGGAAAAAAAGTGCCCTGCAAGTCAAGCAGAAGGCGCCGGTCTAGGTTCCTGTAGGTGCCGCTTTAAGATTCGCTGAAAAATAGGCAAACTGGAAATCAAAAGGATCGGAGGGCAACTGCCTTCGATCTTTTTTAAAAAATTGGTGTTAATTTTTATGGGATGTGCCAAGACCGTTTTTTGTACACTAAGGTCATTCAGAGGAAAGGGTGATCGTATGTCATCAGAAGGATGTGGGCAAATTTTCGAACTGCCATTGCAGACTGCTACATTGGTTGATCGTGTGTTTGGACAGGCACGAAGTATTTTTGTAAGTGTAGAAAAGAGGGAGGGATGCGCAAGATGATTGAAGATAGCCGACAACGGGACCACTATTACGACATGTTGATTGAAAAAAATTCCCAATATGAAGGGATTTTTTACGTTGGGGTAAAAACCACCGGCGTCTTTTGCCGTCCCACCTGCCCAGCGAAAAAACCGCTCAAAAAAAATTGCGAGTTTTTTCAGACGGCACAAGAAGCGCTGCTGGCGGCGTATCGTCCCTGCAAACGATGTCGCCCGCTCAGCTCGCCTAGCCACTTATCCCCTGACGTGAAAAGCCTGGTGGAAGCCGTGGAGAGTAACCCAGAGAAAAAGTGGACCGACAAAGATTTTGAAGCACTAGCGATCCATCCCAATACCGCACGCCGACAATTCAAAAAATATTTTGGCATGACCTTTATCGAATACTCCCGTGCACGCCGCTTAGGATTAGCGTTTAAGCAGATTCGTGAAGGAGAACCGCTGATCCAAGCGCAATTAGAAGCCGGTTTCGATTCTGGCAACGGCTTTCGAGATGCGTTTTCTCGGATTATGGGGGAGTTGCCTTCCAACAGCCGCGAAAAAACGATTCTTTCTTCTGCTTGGCTTGAGACCAAGCTGGGATCGATGTTGGCGATCAGCGACCAGCAGCAGCTTTACTTGTTAGAATTCGTGGATCGCAGAGGGCTAGAAACGGAGATTGCTGTTTTGAGAAGCCGCTTGAATGCAGTGATCATTCCGCAGCAAACAGCAATCATTCAGCAACTCAAGCAAGAACTGACGGAATATTTTGCAGGAAATCGAACTGTTTTCACGATTCCAATTGCATTGATCGGCTCCGATTTTCAGAAAGCCGTCTGGCAGCAGCTGTTGGCGATGAAGATCGGAGAAACATACTCCTACAAACAATTGGCACAGCGAATCGGCAATGAAAAAGCTACCCGAGCTGTTGCCAATGCCAACGGAAAAAACCAATTGGCGTTGATCGTTCCATGCCACCGCGTCATCAATAGCGATGGCAGCATCGGCGGCTATGGCGGCGGTGTCGAACGCAAAAAGTGGCTGCTGGCTTTGGAAAAACAGGTGCAGCCGACCACAATGATCTAAAAAAGACAAGTATGCGTCGGAATCAGCGCTTCATTGATCGGTACATGGAATGGATCGAATCCTTTTCATTGAAATATATATTTAGCGGAACTTATGGAACCTTTCATAAGTTCCGCTTTTTTTCTTAGATTTGGCGGGTTCATAGAGAAAAGGCGAGGACCGTCGTTAGTGTCTAAGCGTTCTTTATCTCTACAAAAATAAGCATTGAATGATTTTCTTAAACAACCAAAGCATATCTTTTTACAACTTACAAAAAGTAAGTTATGATTATCTCGAATTCGAAATAAAGAGGTGAGGAAAATGGCGCATCAAGAAGAAGCGCTCAAAGCGTACATCGGTTTGCTGCGTACGGCGAGTCGTTTGGAACAAGTGGCAAAAAAAGATGTTCGTTGTTATGGCTTAAATATTACAGAGTTTTCCGTACTGGAATTGCTTTACCATAAAGGCACCCATACGACGCAAGCCATCAAGGAAAAAATCTTGATCGCCAGCAGCTCCACAACCTACGTGGTCGATCAATTAGTCAAAAAAGGCTGCGTGCAACGGGAACCTAGCCAAGAAGATCAACGGGTAACATACGTCAGTATTACGGAAGCAGGCAGGGCGTTGATGGAGAAAATTTTTCCCAGTCATGCACAAAAGATTGCGGCGAGTTTTTCCGAACTTAGCAGTGAAGAATTGCAACAATTAAAAACAATTTTACGAAAAATAACTTACGATCAGAAATGAGGAAAAGAAAATGAGAAAACAAGACCAATTATTAGGGGTACACCATGTGACGGCTATGACAAGTGATGTGGAACGGAATTACCATTTCTTTACAGATGTGTTAGGGATGCGTTTAGTGAAAAAAACAGTCAATCAAGATGACATCTATACGTACCATACTTACTTTGCGGATGATTTAGGGACACCGGGAACAACCATGACGTTCTTTGATTTTCCCAATACCGCTCGTGGTAGCAAAGGAACCAATTCGATCACCCGCACCAGTTTTCGAGTACCCAGTGATGCAGCCCTTGATTATTATGCCGCACGCTTTGATGAATTTGAGGTAAAACACGAGGCAATCACCACCGAATTTGGGAAAAAAGTGTTGCACTTTTGGGATTTTGATACGCAAGCCTATCAACTGATCTCTGATGAACACAATACTGGCGTGAAAGCTGGTATCCCTTGGAAAAAAGGACCCGTTCCTACTGAGTTTGCGATTTATGGCTTAGGTCCTGTCGAAATGTCTGTATCTTACTTGGCAGATTTCAAAGGGCTGCTGGAATCCGTTTTTGATTTCAAAACCATTGATCAAGTAGACAATCGCTATTTGCTAGAAGTCGGTGAAGGCGGCAATGGCGCCCAAATCGTTTTAGTGGAAGACACCACGAGCCCACAAGCACAACAAGGGGACGGCGAAGTGCATCATGTGGCTTTTCGCTTAGCCCATCACGATTCGTTAGCAGTCTGGCAAGAAGTCTTTGATAACTTGGGATTGGCCAACTCTGGCTATGTCGATCGTTACTATTTTGAATCGTTGTATGTGCGCATCGGCCATATTCTTTTTGAACTAGCGACAGATGAACCTGGGTTTATGGGGGATGAGCCATATGAAACATTGGGTGAATCCTTATCATTGGCACCATTTTTAGAAAATCGCCGTGAATACATCGAAGGAGTCATCAAACCCTTCAATACAAAACGCGCCTAAGGAGGCACATAGTATGCAACCCATTCAACAGATCCACCATATTTCAGCCATCGTAGGCGATCCTCAAACGAACGTTGCCTTTTACCGTGACGTGTTGGGGTTGCGCCTCGTCAAACAAACCGTCAATTTTGATGATCCCTACACGTATCATCTTTATTACAGCAATCAAGCGTTAGAAAATGGGACCATCATCACTTTCTTCCCTTGGGCAAATGCCCATCCTGGACGAGTAGGAAGCGGACAAGTCGGCACGATCGCCTTTCGTATTCCTAAAGGCAGCAGTGCCTATTGGCAAGAACATTTGGCGAAACATCAAGTAACTGTTCAAGAAAGTACATTGTTTGATCGACCAACTTTAGAACTTCATGATCAGCATGACCTGTCTTTGGCGCTAGTCGAAGCCGAAGAATCGGCGGAAACACCAGCGATTGTAGGCTTTCATGGGGCCGTCTTGCTTTCGGCACAACCAGAAGCGACCATTCAAACGCTGGCAGATGATCTAGGACTGAACATTTTTAACAAAACAGAGAAAAGCACCCATCTTCATACCGCAGGCACCCTCGCTCATGAGATCGTCGTGCCCCATGAAGCACTGCCAGCAGGGCGCTGGGGTGTCGGCACCGTCCATCACATCGCGTGGTCTGTGCCAACGGAAGCAGTGCAAAAAGAGTGGCAAGAGTACTTGTACGATCAAAGATACGGAGTCACTGAAATCAAAGACCGCAATTATTTCAAAGCCGTCTATTTCCAAGAGCGGGGCAACATCGTCTTTGAGATCGCAACAGAAACCCCAGGCTTTTTAGTTGATGAACCATTAGAAACGTTAGGACAGCAGTTGATGCTGCCAGCCCAATTTGAAAGCCGCCGTGTAGAGATCGAGGATCGCTTGCCAGACTTATCGGTTTAGAAAAAAGGAGACGCTGTATGCACTATTTAGATCCCAAGGATTTGACCCAACGAGAAAATTATAAGCTACTGATTGGCTCCATCATTCCACGGCCAGTGGCAGTGGTCAGTACGCAATCAGCCGATGGTATCGTCAACATCGCCCCATTCAGTTTTTTTAACATCGTCAGCTCAGAACCCGTGATCCTCTCGTTGGCTATCCAGCGCAAAGAGGGGGAACTGAAAGACACCGCCCGCAATCTGTTGGCGACGAAAGAAGCCGTCGTGCATATTTTGGATCAAACAAATGTCCAAGAGGCCAATAAAACCGCGGCATTATTGCCCGCAGACCAAAGCGAGTTGACGGTTTCTGGGTTTACCACAACGACATCGAAAACGATTGCCGTTCCTGGCTTGAACGAAGCCAGTGTACGCCTAGAAACGATTCTGCATCAGCACGTACCCATCAAAAAAGACCAGCAGACCACTGCCGATCTCTTATTGTTGGAAGTCGTCGGCTACCAGATTGCAGAGGATGTCTATCAAGATGGCAAGATCGATCCCCGTGCCTTACAAGCAGTCAGCCGGCTAGCGGGAAATTCTTACGCAACGATTGGGGAGATTTTCGATATCAAACGACCAAGTTAAAGGAGGAACTTCGATGAAAGCAATCTATCAACAAGGAGCAGCTGACGCACCAGTTTTGGTGCTGCTCCACGGCACCGGTGGCGACGAACAGTCGTTGCTGGAAGTAGGCAAAGCCCTTGATCCCCAAGCATCACTATTAGGTATTCGCGGGAACGTTTTAGAAAACGGCATGCCTCGTTACTTCAAACGTCTAGCTGAAGGGGTGTATGATGAAACCGACTTAGCACTTCGCGGCGACGAATTAGCCGATTTCATTCGGCAAGCCGCCAAAGAATACAACTTTTCATTAGCCCAAGTGGTACTGGTGGGTTATTCCAATGGCGCCAACATTGCCATTCGCTTATTACTAAATGATAGTGACCACTTCAAAAAAGCGATCCTCTACCACGCCATGTATCCAGTCGAGAATTTACCAACGAATTCCTTGCCTGACACTCATGTGTTTCTGAGTTTTGGCAGAAACGACCCGATCGTTTCCCTAGCTGACAGTGCTTACGTCCAAGAGATCTTCACCTCCCGGGGCGCAGCCCTTTCAACCGTTTGGACCCCAAGTCATCAGTTAACGTATGAAGAAGTCGAACACTCGCGCACGTGGTTGACCGAACAATAAAGCAGTGCCTCTTTCCTAATCAAACAGCGATCCTGCTGGTTGGTTAGGTTTTTTTGTTTCACGTGAAAACAGTGTATCTAGAGTAAATCGGCTCCACCAAGATACGCTTTACATGAGATCTGTTAGTATGGGTGGTTTTTATATTCTTAAAGTTTCAGGATTATAAGGCAGCATGTTATCTCTAACCTGTTTAAGTTAATAACATGAATTATTCTTAAAAAAAATGGCAATAAAATTTAATAAAACGCATAATGGAAAATGAGTTTGGCGATGATCAAAACCAGTTAGGGATTATACCTAACTGGTTTTTTTATTAAGACAGAAAATTTTCTGATAGTTCCTTTATTTAACAACGTTGATTGTTGTATCGATGAATGGTGAGTGACTTGTGGTTCTTTAGATACCAGAAATCGAAAACGAATTTGTTTATTTGTTTAAAATAACGTTATGAACATTCTGTTGATGGATTTCAATACTTTTTTCAGTTAGTTTTTTGTTTGATAATCAGTGTTTTGGCGCCATTTTGCGTATTTAAAGATAACAAAGACATTTTTATATAAAAACAAAAATTTTGTTGACAGACAAAATGAAAGCGTTTATATTGGATATGTGGTTACTACCAGTTGAGAGTAAAGGGAGGACATAAGATGCTTGGTTTGGTTTTAACAGGTCATGGAGGATTTGCGCAAGGGATGGAAAATGCGCTTGCGATGATTGCAGGGCCGCAAGAACAGTTTCTAGCAGTGCCGTTTTTAGAGGAAAATCCGTTAGTTGGCTTTGAAAAAGAGTTGCAAGGAGCTATCGATCAATTAAAGGAAACCTGTGATGGGGTCGTGATTTGTGCAGACCTTGTGGGCGGAACCCCTTTTAATGTTGCGATGACCGCTGCCAATGAGGACCCGCAAGTCGAGGTCATCGGCGGCAGCAATCTACTGATGCTAGTGGAAGGTTCGTTGACTAGATATACGGCAACTGATCCAGAGGGTTTTTGCCAAGAACTGGCAGAGATTGGCAAGAGCGGTATTTTTCACGGAAAGATCAAAGGCCATGAGGAAATCAATGAGGAAGAAGGGATTTAACGATGTGGGAAATGATCTTAGCAGCCTCAATCGTGGTGCTTGTTTTTCTCTTTCTCTTTTTGGCGGTCTCGTCTTTCTTGAATGGGAAACATCTGAAAAAGCAAAAAGGCTATTTCGCTGAATTGCAGCAGTCCTTGAAAAAGGGGCAGAAAATCAAATTATACGGCGGCATTATTGGGGAGATTCAAGCACTTGGGAAAGAGACAGTCGATCTAAGGGTGAAATCGGGAACGGTGATTGAAGTAGAACGTAGTGCGGTTACAGAAATCATGCAGTAAATAGAAGGAGGACATATTTATGGGAGAACCAAATATTTTGTTGACGCGAATCGACAATCGGTTGATTCATGGGCAAGTTGCCACCCAATGGAACGGTACGTTGGGGGCAAATCTAATTTTAGTGGCAAATGATAAGGTCGCCAAAGACAAAGTCAGACAAGGGTTGATGGATATGGCGGCGCCAGCTGGCGTCCAAACGAGGTATTTCTCGATTCAAAAAACCATCGAGATCATTCATAAAGCATCGCCAAAACAAAAGATTTTCATGGTGGTTGAAAATCCTCAAGATGCGTTTAAATTAGCTGAAGGTGGGGTGCCAATCAAGAAACTCAACATTGGGAATATGCATATGTCAGAAGGGAAAAGACAGGTTGCTACGACAGTTGCCGTCGATGAAGCAGATGTCGATGCCTTTAAAAAACTGAAGGAAATGGGGGTGCAATTAGTGATTCAGCGGGTTCCAACGACACCTGTTGAAGATGAAAAGAAATTGTTTCAGTAATGCAGAGGTAAGGAAGGAGAAAGAAAATGGATTACACGATTTTTCAAATCATTTTAGTCTTCATAGTCACATTCATTGCCGCGATCGATCAATTTAGTTTTTTAGAATCATTGTACCAACCCATTGTTACTGGGATGGTTATCGGACTTATTCTTGGAGATCTTCAAACCGGCTTGATCGTTGGCGGAACGTATCAGTTAATGACGATCGGCAATATGCCGGTGGGCGGCGCGCAACCGCCAAATGCGGTGATTGGCAGAATTATGGCAGCAATCTTAGCAATCACGCTGCAACTAGAACCAACAGTAGCGGTTGCTACGGCGATTCCGTTTTCTTTGCTGGGGCAATATGGGGTGACGACTATCTTCTCACTAATGTCGCCAGTGATGTCAAAAGCTGACAGCTACGCCCATGATGCCAATACGAAGGGTATTGATCGAATCAATTATTTAGCGATGGCGGGTCTTGGAACGATCTTCGGCTTGATCGTGGTCTTATTCTTTATCGGCGGTGCTGCCTTCGGGAATCAGGCGGTCGCAGCGATCCCTCAATGGTTGATGGGTGGGCTCGGCGCAGCTGGGGGCATGATGCGGTATGTCGGTTTTGCGATTTTACTAAAAGTGATGGTTTCCAAAGAAATGTGGGGCTTCTTCTTTATGGGGTTTGGTTTAGCCACGATCGTAATGGCGGCACCTTCCTTGCAAGGACCAGCCTTGATCATTCTAGCCTTTATCGGTTTTGCATTAGCCTTTTGGGATTATCAAATCCAGTCCAAGTTTAAAGTAGCAGCAGCCAATACCTATGATTTCGGAGGCGATGAAGATGGCATATAATATTCCCGATTCTTATAGCGAACAAGCGCCCGCAGAACAACTGGATAAAAAGACCTTGAACAATATGGTCTGGCGTTCCTTATTTCTACAAGCCTCTTTCAACTATGAGCGAATGCAGGCAGGAGGCTGGTTATTCAGTATTTTACCGGGATTGAAAAAGATCCATAAAAATGAAAAGGACTTGGCTGCTTCAATGAGCCATAACTTAGAGTTTTTCAATACCCATCCATTTTTGGTGAACTTTGTGATGGGGATCATTTTATCGATGGAACAAAACAAAGCCGATATTCCCATGATTCGGGCAGTGCGAGTCGCCGCGATGGGACCGCTAGGCGGGATCGGTGACGCGTTATTCTGGTTCACTCTGGTACCGATAACAGCTGGTATCACAGCCAATATGGCGATCAACGGCAACATCGCTGCACCGTTTATTTTCTTACTGGTATTCAATGCGGCCCAATTTGGTTTACGGTTCTTCTTGATGCATTGGTCCTATCGTTTAGGGACAGATGCGATTGGGATCTTAACGGAAAATGCCAAAGAGTTCACCCGAGCAGCGAGTATTTTAGGGATTTTTGTTGTCGGTTCCTTGACCTGCGTGTATGGGGCGACGTCTTTGGATATTCAGATCCCTAACGGTACTACCAATGAAGTGACACAAGCGACGACGATCGTGGATGATCAAGCAGCCATTGCCGCTTACGAAGACATGCTGTATACCACGGATGAGAATGGACAATTGACCGACACACTGCAAGAAAATGCGGCGGTCAACGAATTGGCTAACGGCAAATATGAATTGACGTTTAACAAAGTCAACGAAGTGCCCGTGACGATCGATATTCAAAAAATCCTCGATGGGATCTTGCCGCAAGTGATTCCATTGACCATCACACTGATGCTGTATTTCTTCTTATCAAAACGCGGCTGGACGCCGTTGAAATGTATCGCTTTGCTGCTAGTGATCGGCTTGATCGGTTCTGGCTTTGGCCTGTATCCATCCATTTGGCCGCAATAAGCAAGCTAGCAGAAGAAACGGCGCAACACGTAGGAGGAGTTTTGCTAAGCAAGCAACAGCTGACTTTTCAGCTTAGTTCGTGCTGGCAATTGGTTCATTTTGCTGCGTGAAGAGACGCAAATTCAGGAAACAGAGCCCCTGGAGACGATTGTTTGACACGCCTATCGGGAAATAGTACACTCGTTATGTGGTAGTAACCAGTTTGGAGGGGCTTATGAATATCAATAAAAATCGACAACCATTATACGATCAATTGTTAAATTTACTGATTGAAAAAATCGAAAATGAAATGGAAGCAGACACAATGCTTCCCTCAGAAAGAGAGCTGTCAAAGCGCTACGGATTAAGTCGGACCACCGTTCGCTTGGCTCTACAGGAGTTAGAAAAATTAGGCTATATTTATCGCCAACATGGCAAAGGCACCTTTGTCTCGGAGATCCGCAAGCAGGCAACCAATTTATCAGGTTCGTATAGTTTTACCGAACAGATGAAAGCACTAGGGAAACAACCAGAAACTAGAGTATTGGCATTCAAAAAAATGGAAGCGACAAAATATTTTGCCACTCAGTTGCAAGTTTCCATCGGCGAGCCGATCTACAAGTTAAAACGATTGCGTCTTGCAGATGGCCAACCGATGATGATCGAGCGTTCTTATCTGCCCGTCAAACGCTTCATGCATTTAACGAGTGAGATGATCGAGCAAAAACCATTGTACGACATCTTCCATGAAGACTTTCATCAAGTGATCCGCCTCGCGGACGAAGAATTTTTTGCCAGCATTGCCAGTGCAAAAGATGCGGCATTGCTAAAAATCCACGAAGGTGCGCCAGTGTTGAACCTGGTACGCAGCACGTTCAATATTGAAAATGAAGTGATCGAATACACCTTGAGTGTTGCTCGAGCAGACCAATTTAGATACAAAGTCCGCCACTTGCGTAACGACGAGTAGCGCATTTCCTAGACAGTCTGAAATGATCCACTCGAGCAAAGAAAAGGTGTGTATTCAACACCAGTGAGGTCGAGGAAGTTTGCCCTTTGGGTGATCGCTAAGTATTCATCCAAGACAACGCTCCTCGTACCGTCACTGGGAATACATACTGGAAAAACAGTAGCTAGGAGGAAGAAAGATGTTTCAACTGTCAACAAAGGAATTAGCAGAATTAGGTGCGGAGATTACAACAAGAGAAATCAAACAACAGCCAGAACTGTGGCAAGAAACCTTGACGATCTATCAAGAAAAGCAAGAGGCGATCGCGACTTTCTTACGTACCATCAAGCAAAAGACGGACAAACGAATCCGGGTGGTCTTCACGGGAGCGGGGACGTCGCAATATGTTGGAGATACGATCGTTCCTTACTTGAATAAGACGGGCGCAACTGCGGATTATCTTTTTGAAAGTATTGCTACGACGGATATCGTCGCTGCTCCAGAACAAGTTTTATTTGCGGATGAACCAACACTGCTCGTTTCTTTTGCTAGAAGCGGCAATTCACCAGAAAGTTTGGCGGCGGTCAAAATCGTCGATCAATTCGTTGCCGACAGCTATCATTTGGCGATCACTTGTGCAGCCGACGGATCTTTGGCACAACAAGCTGCCGCTGATGAAACGAGCTATCTGTTATTGATGCCTAAGAGGTCAAATGATGCTGGCTTTGCAATGACGGGAAGTTTTTCTTGCATGGCTCTTTCCGCACTGCTGATTTTTGACCAGACGCCTCTGACAGAAAAGGGGCATTATGTTGAAACCCTTAGCCGATTGGGGCAAGAAGTGATCGACAGAGAAACAGAACTCCAAGTACTGACGGACCGTTCCTTTAAGCGGATCGTTTACCTGGGCTCAGGCACGTTGTCGGGGTTGACCAGGGAAGCACAGCTAAAAGTATTGGAACTGACTGCGGGAAAAATCGCCACCGTGTTCGATTCTTCGATGGGCTTCCGTCATGGACCGAAATCATTCGTAGATGATCAAACCCTCGTCTTTGTCTTTGTCAGCGATACGTCCTACACGCGGAAGTATGATCTTGATATGTTGGAGGAATTAAAGAGTGACGGCATCGCCGCCGCAGTGACTGCTATCGGACAGCCAACCGCTGTGAATTTTTCAGGAACAAACTTTTTCTTTCCAGATGACACATCATTGCCAGACGGTTATCTAGCCTTAGCAGACATTGTCTTTGCACAAACGATCGCACTGCTGGCATCGATCAAAGTCGGCAATACACCGGATACCCCTTCGCCAACACGTACCGTCAATCGGGTGGTCAAAGGCGTGACGATTCATCCGTATAACGACTAACGATGACTGAGAAAACCCACCGCACGTATCTTTTCTTGTACGAAGTCGATACGTGCGGTGGTCAATCAGTCGAACGGCTTCATCAATAGACATTTTTATACGTGCTGACAACCGTTTCGCCAACGCTGAAAAAGTGAAAGCGGTTGATTCTTTGGCATGGACAAAAAAGGAGGAATTTTAATGAAAGCAACCGTAACGAAAGCCAAAAAAGCAGCGATGGATCGCCTGTCAACGAAAGAAGGAGTGATCGCAGCTTTAGCAATCGACCAACGAGGTGCCTTGAAAAAAATGATGGCAGCACTTGGCGTGGAGGCTGACGCAGAAAAAATCAGCCAGTTTAAAACGCTAGTCTCACAAGAATTGACCCCTTACGCGTCTTCTATTTTATTAGATCCAGAATATGGGTTGGCAGCTGCGCAAAGCCGTGATCCAGAGGCGGGGCTTTTGCTGGCGTATGAAAAAACCGGCTATGATGCGACTACGCCGGGACGTTTGCCTGATTTATTAGGGGAATGGTCGGTTGAGCGATTAAAAGCAGCTGGCGCAGATGCTATCAAATTTTTGCTTTACTATGATGTAGATGAAGATGCCCAGATCAATCAGTTGAAACATGTCTTTGTGGAACGACTCGGCAGTGAATGCCAAGCGGCTGATCTGCCCTTCTTTTTAGAAGTCCTTTCCTATGATGCTAAGCTGCCTGAAGTCGACTCAAAAGCATATGCGCAACGCAAACCAGAAAAAGTCATCGGATTGATGAAGGAATTTTCAAAACCGCAGTACAAAGTCGATGTGTTAAAAGTGGAAGTACCAGTCAACATGAATTATGTGGCAGGTTTTGCTAAGGAAGAAGCCGTGTATACCAAGGAAGAAGCTGCCGCGTATTTCAAAGCGCAAAGCGACGCGACGCATCTGCCGTTTATTTTTCTCAGTGCAGGGGTATCGGCCAGCTTATTCCAAGAAACGCTGGTTTTTGCCAAAGAAGCTGGCTCCACCTTCAATGGCGTCTTGTGCGGCCGGGCAACGTGGAAAGATGGTGTTGAACCCTTTGTAAAACAAGGAACAGAAGCAGCCAAAGAATGGCTAGCAAGTACTGGAAAACAGCACATCGAAGACTTGAATGAAGTGATCCAAAAGACCGCCACTTCTTGGTGGGACAAAGTCACGGTCGAAGAATAGTTTTTTCGCTGTTTGACAAGAGAAATGGCCAGTAATCAGACATCTTAAGGGCTTTTGAGAAGAAGTGGTAGGCTTCTGACTTAAGGCTTTAGGGTGTCTTTTTCTAGTGAAAAAAGGTTGATAGTATAACGGACGCTGCCCTCATCTAGACAAAAAAGGGTTAGCAAAAAATTATGAAAAAAAGTCAGAGCACTATGGATGATTTATCATAATTTTTTCATATAGACTAAGTTAACTTTGCTAGTTAAAAGAAAAAGAAGGGAAGAAAATCAATCCTAAAAGATTTGTTAACAGGTTAAGTCAAAAATCCCTCGAAATCTTTTCTCATTTTTCAGCAGTATTGCCAGTAGAAGATCGCTTGATAAAAAAGCCGTGGCTTGCTATTCTGTTCTGTAAATTGACAGAAGGAGATGGCGTATGAAGCAAATGGCAATCAAAGAGAATCCGTTTTTGACGCGTCTGGATTATCAGCGGGCATTGGAAGACATGATCGCTCCTTTGCAAGCAGCGATCTTGGCAGATGACTATTCAGGATTGAATCTAGGTAGCAGTGGGGCCGTGTATGACCGAACACGGGCTGAGATGGAAGCGCTTGTGCGTCCTTTGTGGGGGCTGGCGCCTTATTGGGGGGGTTGCCCAGATGATCCGTTACGAGCAGCTTATGTGGAAAAAGTGATAGCGGGGACAGATCCTGAACACGCATTTTACTGGGGAAGGATCACGGATTATGATCAATACATCGTGGAAACAGCCGCATTGTCATTGACCCTATTGTTGCAAAAGGATGCTTTTTGGACAGCGTTGCCGCAGAAGAACCAGCGAAAGCTAGTGGCTTGGCTTTCCCAAGCACTTGAGTGCAAGATTCCTAAGAACAACTGGACATTCTTCAAAGTGTTGATACGCGTTGCCTTGTTTCACTGTGGGGAACCGTTGGCAAAAGAAGAATTGTCCCAAGAGTTGGCATTGATCGATTCCATGTACGTTGGCGATGGTTGGTACGTAGACGGGAAAACGACGCAGCGAGATTACTACATTCCTTTTGCGTTTCATTATTACGGCTTGATTTCCGCTACATTTATGCAAGACGAAGATCCAGAATGGGCGCAGCGTTTTAAAGAGCGAGCCACGCTATTTGCGCAAGACTTCGTCTATTATTTTGATGAAGACGGCGAAGCCTTGCCCTATGGCCGCAGCTTGACTTATCGGTTTGCACAAGGGGCGTTTTTCTCGGCACTGGTTTTTGCAGATGTCGAAGCGATCCCATGGGGACAGGTGCGAGGACTACTAGCGAAGCACTTGCGCAATTGGATGGCACAGGAGATTTTCACTTTCGATGGTCGCTTGTCCATCGGGTACCACTATGAAAATCATGTGATGGCAGAAGGGTATAATGCACCAGGCTCGCCTTATTGGGGGCTGAAGACCTTTTTGCTTTTAGCGGTCGCAGAAACGCATCCTTTTTGGCGGGCTGAACCTGAGCCAATCAAAAGAGAGCCGCAAAAACGGATTGAAAAAGGCAATATGTTGCTGGTGCACAATGAAAAAAGCCATCATCTGTTGGGGTATCCTGCAGGCTTGATGCTT
Source organism: Enterococcus sp. DIV0240d (assembly GCF_051711245.1). Lineage (NCBI taxonomy): Bacteria > Bacillati > Bacillota > Bacilli > Lactobacillales > Enterococcaceae > Enterococcus > Enterococcus sp. DIV0240d. Next base: position 464,735 of record NZ_JBIOMG010000001.1, read on the forward strand.
GAACAGCAAGCCCATGCTCAAGCAAAATACAGCAAATTTGTCTATTCGAGCAAACTTGGTTTCAGTGTGCCGAAAGCCGGCGTCACGTATGCCGAAGGCGCCTTCGATAGCACATTAGCTATTGCTCGAGATGGCAGCTATTTTCGCACGAAGGGCGCAGTCAGGGATTATCGAGTGACGGAAAAAGGCGTCTTTTACCAATGGGCGCTCTTTGAGGAGGTAGTGATTGAAACTGAGATTTATCCATTTGGTCAGTGGCATGTGCGCGTGCACGAGTTGACGACGACGATTTCGTTGGACCTTCGTGAGGGCGGGTTTAGTGTACCGCTGACTGGACGGTTGCCTCAGGCCCAAATAGGACCGACCTGGAGTCGAGTCAGTGAAGGAGGCTTTTGTTCTCAAATCATCAACATCGAAGGCTATCAACAAGCCAGTATTGTTCAGCCAGAAGCCAATACCTCCGTCTTTTTTCCAAGAACTAGTTTTCCATACTTAGCACAACATATTCCACCAGGGAAGCACCGTTTGATTTGTTTAGTCGGTGGTATCGTAGAAAAAGAAAGGAGCGATCCAAATGATTACGCTAGCAATAAAAAATAAGCAGGATCAGGTGATCGTCGGTCGCATCGACCATGAAAAAGAACCCGCGCCGTTTCAAGTTTCTGGTGATGATTTGGCCGTATTAGCCATTAAAAACTATCCCTATGAGGAAGGGGATAAGATCGTCGTTGAGGTGACGGGGGAAAATCCGTATTATGTCCTTCAGCTTGATGAAACCTTAGCACCATCACTGATCTATCTTTCCCAATCCACTTGGGAATATCAGATCCCTTGGACGGAATCTCATCGAAAGTCCTCGGTGGAAACGGCCTTTGCCTCGCAGCGCCATCACCTGATGGTGCGCAAAGCCCAGGCGTTTGAGATCACGAATTATCAAAATTTATCTTTCAATGCCCATGATCAAAAGTCAGCGACAGGGGCGTATCCTCATGCTTCAGCGAATGTGGAGACGCGAGATGATTCCGTCTTTTTTGCCAAGAATGCGATCGATGGAAAATATGGCAACCGATCCCACGGTTCGTATCCGTTTGCTTCTTGGGGCATCAATCAGCAAGCCGATGCTGCATTGACCATTGATTTTGGTCGTCCTGTCTTGATCGATCGGGTTCGCTTCCTATTACGGGCAGATTATCCTCATGATAGCTATTGGACCAAAGGGACCTTGGTCTTTGCTGATGGAGAAGAGCTGGTGGTGGAAACTACAAATACGGCGTCATTTCAAGAAGTTCGTTTTCCGAAAAAAGAAACGACTAAGCTAACCTATAAAGAGCTGCAAAAAGCAGAGGATGATTCCCCATTTCCAGCTCTTACACAAATCGAAGTATTTGGTTGGAACTGTTAAAAAAAAGAGGACAAGAGCATGACAGGTCTGCATTTGTGGGCAGTTGTCATGCTCTTTTTTTAGGAATCAATGAAGGAAGGTCGCTTTTTTTGTTCGTTTACGTTATAATGATTTCAGTTAATATGTTAACAAGTTAAGAGGAGGGTAAACATGCGTCTGCAAGAGAACAAACAACGCTTGATCCTGTTAGGAGAAAAAGTGACCGATGTGTGGTTAGCGGATAAAATCACCGCGTGCATCCAACAGATCGAAAAAAATAGTCAGCGCTTTGGCACACAGTTTCCTTCAGCCTGTGCCACCAATGGCAAATATCGGCTGAAAGGCAACGATGATTGGACCAATGGCTTTTGGACGGGGATGTTGTGGCTCGCCTATGAGTGGACCAAAGAGAAGAACTTTTTGACTCGAGCAATGGAGAATATCGACAGTTTTCAAACGCGCTTAGACGACCATTTTGTATTAGATCATCATGATATTGGATTTTTATATAGCTTATCTGCCGGTGCGGGCTACAAGATCACTGGCGATGAACACTGCAAGCAAGAAGTCATTCAAGCAGCAGATGTTTTGTTGGCACGTTTTCAAGAAAAGGGGGAATTTATTCAAGCTTGGGGCACTTATGGCGACCCACAAGAATACCGCTTGATTATTGATTCGCTACTGAACTTGCCGCTTTTATTTGCAGCAACCCAATTATCGGGAGAGACTCGTTACGCAGAGGCCGCGAGTAAGCATTATCAGACAGTGCGAAAGACTGTCATCAAAAATGACGCCACCACCTTTCATACGTATTATTTCGATCCTGAAACGGGGCAGCCAAGTCACGGTGCGACGCATCAAGGAAACAGCGACCAATCGATTTGGGCACGAGGGCAAAGCTGGGCGATTTTAGGGCTTCCTTTGAATGAAAGCTACTTGCATAGCCAGCCTTTTCCAGAAAATTATCCGCAGATCGTGGAGGTGTTTTTGGCTCATTTCCCCGCAGATCTCGTGCCGTATTGGGACTTTGATTTTAACGACCAACATCCTGCTGAAAAAGACAGCTCAGCTTTAGCGATCGCGGCTTGTGGCTTGTTGGAAGCAGAGAAAATGGAGGCATATCCTGATGCCCAAAAAATCGCTAAAGGGATGCTTTACCAATTAGGCGAGCAGTATGCAGCGAGCCAAGTGCCAGAAAATGAGGGCTTATTGCTGCATGGTGTGTATGCTCATGCGGAAGGCAAAGGCATCGATGAACCCAATCTTTGGGGTGATTATTTCTATTTAGAAGCATTGATCCGATTGGCATTGCCTAATTGGCGAAGATACTGGTAAAGGGGAAGACGACATGCGAACGTTTGAGATAAAAGAAGATTTTTTGTTAGATGGAAAACCAATCAAATTGATCAGCGGAGCGATCCATTATTTCCGCATGACACCGGCGCAATGGACAGATAGCCTCTACAATCTAAAAGCACTGGGAGCCAACACAGTTGAGACCTACATTCCTTGGAATCTCCACGAACCTCGTGAAGGAGTCTACGACTTTGAAGGAATGAAAGACATCTGTGCTTTTGTAAAGCAAGCCCAAGCGCTAGGCTTGATGGTCATTTTGCGGCCTTCCGTCTACATTTGTGCTGAATGGGAATTTGGCGGGCTGCCAGCTTGGCTGTTAAACGAACCGATGCGGTTGCGCTCAACCGACCCACGCTTCATGGCAAAGGTACGTAACTATTTCCAGGTCTTGCTGCCAAAGCTTGTGCCGTTGCAGATCACCCATGGGGGACCAGTGATCATGATGCAGGTGGAAAATGAGTACGGCTCTTATGGAATGGAAAAAGCGTATTTGCGCCAGACCAAGGAGTTGATGGAAGAATGCGGCATCGATGTACCCTTGTTTACTTCAGATGGGGCATGGGAAGAAGTCTTGGACGCTGGGACATTGATTGAAGACGACGTCTTTGTCACAGGCAATTTCGGCAGTCGTTCCAAAGAAAATGCGGCTGTGATGAAAGAGTTTATGGCAAAACATGGCAAAAATTGGCCCATCATGTGCATGGAATATTGGGATGGCTGGTTCAACCGCTGGGGCGAGCCGATCATCAAGCGAGACGGTCAAGACTTAGCCAATGAAGTCAAAGAGATGTTAGCAGTCGGTTCCTTGAATCTTTACATGTTCCATGGAGGCACGAACTTTGGCTTTTCCAATGGCTGTTCCGCTCGGGGGGCGCTGGATCTACCACAAGTGTCCAGCTATGATTACGATGCTTTACTGACAGAAGCAGGAGAACCTACCGACAAATACTATCAGGTACAAAAAGCCATAAAAGAAGCCTGTCCCGAAGTGTGGCAAGCCAAACCACGGACCAAGCAATTAGCGGCATTAGGAACCTTTCCCATCGAAAACAGTGTCTCGTTACTGGCCATCAAAGATCAGCTGATGGCACCGCAAGAAAACATGTATCCACTAACAATGGAAGCTGCCAGCACAGGCTACGGCTATTTGCTCTATTCGGTTCAGTTAAAAAACTATCATCGAGAAAACAAACTAAAAGTGGTAGAAGCTAGCGATCGGTTGCATATTTTTACCGACGGCCAATTACAGGCGATCCAATACCAAGAGACGCTAGGCGAGGAGCTGTTGATCCAAGGGGCACCAGATAAAGAAACCATTGAGCTAGATGTCTTAGTGGAAAACTTAGGGCGCGTGAATTACGGGTTTAAATTGAATGGGCCTACGCAAGCCAAAGGCATCCGTGGGGGCATCATGCAAGATATTCATTTCCACCAAGGCTATCGTCATTACCCATTGACGCTTTCCGCAGAGCAGCTACAAGCCATCGATTATCAAGCAGGAAAAAATCCGACACACCCCTCCTTTTATCAAACGACCTTCACGCTGATAGAGGTAGGAGATACGTTCATCGATTGCCGTGGGTATGGCAAAGGCGTCGTTATCGTCAACGGCATCAATCTTGGTCGCTATTGGCAACGTGGCCCCGTGCATTCCTTATACTGTCCGAAAGAATTTTTGAAAAAAGGCAGCAACGAAGTCGTGGTATTTGAAACCGATGGCGTGGAGATCAAGGAACTCGTTTTCTGTGATCAACCTGTCGTGGAATAAAAAAATAGAAGTAGAGACCCAAATTTACGCGGGCTCTACTTCTATTTTTGTTTTGAAATATTTCCAATGCTTGTAGCTGACGATGTATTCAGCGACACTTCCATCTGCTAAATAGGAGTGCTTGACTTGTTTAACCGCAGGCTCTCGGAAGCTCAGTTGCAATAAGTTCAACAATTCAGCATCATCAGGAAAGACGATTTCATTGGTTTCAACAGAAGCCAATGAGAAAAGGTCGATCGCAAAGTCTTTTCGGACCCGCTCATAAACACTGGCATATCGGTTGAGGTTTTTGGCGATCGGTTCTTTCATCAGTTTCTTCGGAAGATGAGTGATGTGAACCAAGAAAGGAACATCGCCAAAATAGCGGACTCGTTTGATTCGGTAGTAGGAAGCACTGGCAGCCAACCCTAATTCTTTCAAAATCTCGGGGTCATTTCCTTCTTCCACCGCAAGGACCTTGACCTTTTCTTGGTCCAGTGAATGCAGCTCGATGTCGGAAAACTTCACACTTTGAGATACTTTTGCTTTTGAAACAAAGGTCCCTTTGCCTTGGATGCGATACAGATAGCCAGCACTCGTCAATTCATTCAATGCTTTGACTGCCGTGATCGAACTAACAGAATACATTCGCTTGATATCCGCCTCTGAATAAAACTTATCGCCGGGAATGAATTTATGGTCTTTGATTTCTTGTAAAAGATCTTGCTTGATCTGCTCATACTTTGGCAACACAGTGGTTTCCCTCCATTCCATATGAATACATCAAGCATAACATGTTAAATCCTTTCCTGCCACTTAATTATTGTAGAAAATATGTTGTTTTCCAGTCTGTACAGTCCTAAAAAATAAAATTCAATATGTTAAGATATTAGGTTTACGGATGGCTTGCCATGTGGTATAGTATGCTTACAAGGAACATAACATGTTAAGTAGGGCGACCTACGAAGTAGGAGGGAAATTAGTGGAAAACATTGTATTGATCAGTCATGGCGGCATGGCAGAAGGGGTCAAAAGCAGTCTGGAGATGATCGTAGGCCAGCAAGCAAACGTTCACACCGTTTCATTACGACCAGATAGTGACAATCTGCAGTTTGAAAAAGAATTGAACGAGAAAATGAAAGCCCTTAACGGTTCAACATTGATTATTGCGGATCTATTAGGAGGAACCCCGTGCAACGTTGCAGTCAAGAATTATTTAGAGGATGACGAAGTGGCGATTTTCGCTGGAATGACATTGTCCGTAGTGATCGAGGCAGTCGTCAATCAACGAGCGACGATCAACGAGCTGCTTTGCTTAGCCAAAGAAAACATCGTTGATGTCAAAGCAGGGATGAACCAGGCAGAACAAGAAATTTTAGAAGAAAAGCAAGAGGAATTAGGGGATTACAGTGCGTATGCTGGGCAAGAAAATATCGTCAATAGTCGGATCGATGAGCGCTTGATCCATGGACAAGTTGCGGGTATCTGGTCCACCAGTTTAAACACGCAACGGATCATCGTGGCCAATGATGAAGCCGCCGCAGACCCATTACAAAAATCTTCTTTACGAATGGCAGCGCCAACTTCGATGCGACTTTCCGTCCTTCCAGTGGCAACTGCAGCCAAGAATATTCGCGCTGGTCGTTACGGCAAGCAACGGTTGTTTTTACTTTTCAAAAATCCCCAAGATGTTTTGCGTTATATTGAAGCAGATGGACCGATCAAAGCGATCAACGTCGGCAACATGAGCTACAAAGAAGGCGCACGGGAAGTGACTAAAAGCATTCAAGTGCTGCCAGAAGAAGAGCCGATCTTTGAAGCGATCGCCGCAAAAGGCATCACCGTCACGGCACAGCTTGTTCCCAATGAACCATCGATCGACTTTATGAAGAAATTACGAGGATAAACCAGGCAGGGATTGAATCGAGGAGAATATGTAGCGGAAAATTTGTCAAAAAACGAGTGTTTTTCACGATTTATCTGAGGCGACATAACGATCGATAACTAGCCAGTTAAGACTCGTTCATACAATTAGGAGGAAAATTCATGCATTTAGCAGCGTATCAAATCATTCTTATTATTGTTTATGCTTTTATTGCTATTAATGATTCACTTATTTCCAATACGTTGACCCAACCAGCGATCGCCGGAATGATTTCTGGAATGATCATGGGGGACTTAAAGACCGGTTTGATGGTCGGTGGGACCTTACAGTTGATGCGTTTGGGGATCGCCGCATTTGGTGGTGCATCCGTCCCAGATTATTTTACCGGCGCAGTACTGGGGACAGCGTTTGCCGTGATCTCAGGAAACGGCGCGGAATACGGCATCGGCTTAGCAGTTCCAGTGTCCTTGCTGATGCTGCAACTGGATGTCGTGGCTCGTTTTTGTAACGTATTTCTACTACACCGGATCGATAGAGCCATCGACAACATGCAAGTCAAACGAATCCCACGGTTAGTTTTATCGGGTTCTTTCTTATGGGGATTGTCACGGGCGATTCCGATTTTATTGATGCTTTTAGCTGGAGATGCAGTCGTTACGACGATTACCGATAACACGCCAGAATGGCTGATGATCGGACTAAAAACCGCTGGTGGCGTCTTGCCAGTCGTCGGGGTAGCGATCTTATTGCGCTACTTGCCAACAAAGCACTACATTCCTTATTTGTTATTAGGCTTCTTTTTAGCTGCGTATCTGCAAGTGCCAATGCTCGGCGTTTCCATCATTGGGCTCGTAGCAGCAATGTTAGTCTTTAAACGAGATAGCGAAAAAGGCACCGTTGCAACGGCAGCTGCTGGAGATTTTGAAGGAGGATATGATGGCGATGAGTGATCAAAAACTGACAAAAAAAGAGTTGAATACCATTAGCTGGCGCTATATTTTGGCAAGCCAATTAAACTGGAACTATGAGCGAATGATGAGTTCAGGCTACCTTTACGGCATCCTGCCCGTCTTGAAAAAATTCTATGGCCACGATGAAACCCAGCTGCAAGATATGCTGCGGACCCACAATCAATTTTTCAATACCAATGCGATCTTTGGGAACTTGATCATGGGAATCGATGTCGCGATTGAAGAACAAGATGGACACAAAGCCAAAGAAACGATCATCGCCTTGAAAACGGCCTTGATGGGTTCCTTGGCCGGTGTCGGTGACTCCTTGTTCCACGTGATTTGGGGAACAATCTTTGGCTCTGTTGCCGGCACATTAGCGCAAAATGGTTCCGTCGTTGGTTGTGTCATCTGGATCATCGCCAACATCGCGTTACTTTTCGGTCGGGCAGCGTTGCTACCTCTAGGTTACAAACAAGGGGTCAAATTAGTGACGACCTTGAAAGACAAATTATCGGCCTTCACCAATGCCGCAACCGTTTTAGGGGTCACAGTGATTGGTGCCTTGATTCCCTCTGTGGTCAAAGCAACTGTTCCTTTTGTCTATAAAAAAGATGGCGTCGAATTGGTGATCCAAGACACGTTGGATGCCATCTTGCCATCCCTTGTACCTATCTTGCTCGTCTTGCTGACCTACTGGATGTTAGGCCAAAAGAAACTAAATTCCACTCGAGTAATTTGGATCATCTTGATCTTGTCGATCGTTTTGAGTGCGTTTGGTATTTTGGGTTAAGAAAGAATCATGGTGTAAAAGGAAATGGGCAGCTGCTGTTATTGTTTTTTAAATCGTATAAGCAGTTAGGGTAGTCAACTCGTTGAATAAGAAAAAAATAAGAAGAGAGTGCAGAAAACCATTTTCGCACTCTCTTCTTATTTTTAAGCTTTACCCGACTGTTACGGAAAATGAATTGTCTTATTATGTGAATGCCGGGATTTTGAAGCCATTAGGGAAAGATTGAGACTTTCAAGAATCCATACATTCTATTTATCCTCGCAAGGACAATCAAATCACGGTATTATTAGCAGAGAAGCATCTTGATCAATAAACGAAAGCAGCGCAAGTTTTTCAATTTGGTTTAATTTTAAGTAAGATAGAGACTACGTGGAAAATAGTTAAGTAATTGATTTACGAATAGATCGATCATCGGGTATGGATAGTCATTTATAAGAAAGATTGCTTCAAACTGCGTTTAGAAGCTCAATTAGTTGTCGGGTAAATGGAATCCTTTATTGTATTTACGAGTAACTATAGAAAAGTATCGTTTTATAAGGAAGCCTTCTAGTCCAAGTATTTTCGTATAAAAATAATTAAATTACTAATAGTGAACTTGACCAATACCCCTGTTAAAAATAAAGAGTTAGCCAATCATAGACAGTAGAAAATTTTATATAAAGGAGCTTAGACAATGTACAGCCCAAGTGACTTAACGATAGAAAAGGCAATCAAATTATTAGATGATAAAGCTATTACACATAGAGACTTAATAGAACAATATTTAAATAGAATCTATGAAGTAGAACCATCAGTAAGAGCATTTTCCTATATTAAAGAAAAAAAGGATGTTATCAAAAGTTTGAGCAATAATGTTAAGAACAACAATAATAAATCCCCACTACTAGGCATTCCATATAGGTTAAAAGATATCATACATGTAAAAGACCTCCCACTGGAAGCGGGTTCAAAAACTATGGAAGGTTATATATCCGATAAAAACGCTACTATATTTAACAGATTGAACACAGCGGGAGCAGTCCTCATCGGTAAAACAACTACAGCCGAGTTCGCTAGCGGAGGCGGAGCCCCTAAAACAAGGAATCCTTGGAATCTTGAACATACTCCAGGAGGCTCAAGTTCGGGTTCTGCCGCAGCAATTTCATCAAACATGCTTTTATTTTCTATTGGCACACAAACGTCTGGCTCAGTTTTGAGACCTGCATCGTATAACGGAATTACCGCATTGAAGCCTACATTTGGGCAAATTAGCAAAGCTGGTATCATCCCAGCGAGTTGGAGCATTGATTGTGTAGGTATTTTTACAAAAAATGTCAGAGATTTAAAATACGTATATAACGAAATTGCTGGATATGATATTTTAGATCGTTATACCTATCCGTATCAAAATATAACTCTAAAATTGTCAGAAGGAAATCTATTAAAAAAATTCACCATCGGTATAATAAGTGATTCCTATTTTAAAGGATCTGAAGATGTCATGGCTATCTTTGAAGATGCTATTAAAGCCTTGAAAATCGAAAATCATAGTGCCCATAATTGTAAAATGCCAGCCTCATTCGAGGAAGCAAATAAAGCTCATGAAATTGTGGTAAATGCTGAAACAGCTGCGTATCATCAACTAAAATTTAATGAGGGAAAAGAGTTGTTTAGTACAGAACTTAGGGCTGATATAGAGGTTGGAAGTTCATATGCAGCAATTGATTATCTGCAAGCACAAGAAAATCGATGGGAATACAAAAAAAGTTTTAAATCAATTTTTGAAAATTTTGATTTATTGATTACTCCAGCAACCACAGAAACGGCGCCAAAAGGTATAGAAAAAACAGGTTCACCCAAATTTAATAAGCCTTTTTCTAATGCAGGTTTACCAACACTCACCCTATCGATAGGTACATCATCACTTACGAATTTACCAGTAGGTATTCAAATAATCGCAAATTTTGATTGCGAGCAGAATCTTATCGATTTAGGGGAACAGCTTCAAATCATTTTTGACTATACACATTTTACTTGTGATTTAGATTTAAGTAGTTAAAAAATTTTTTTGTAATTGCTAGAGTGAAAATACTTTTTTGACTACGGCTTTAACAGCTTATTCTTTCTAATCTTTTTTTTGATTGTATAAAAACTAATAGTTTTACTGACTCAACTTATCTAAAACATACAGGCATACTTTTTTCCATAAATGAATTTGCCCGTTTGTACGCATAAATGTTTCGATTTAAGTGAAAATCATTCCGTTTGCTCCTTAAAATTAAATAATTTAAACATATTTATTATATAATGATTAAAAAGCTGTTTTATTGGGCTGGCGGCCTAGAAAAAAATGGGAATATCTTGCCTTGTAGTGAATTGACCAATTCGTAAGTGAGTAACAGGGATTATGTGGATAGTCTGCTACTAGTGATAAAACCGCCACCAAGTAATTCATAAAACAGCCAAAGGAGTGGGTATGATTTGCTTGCAGTCAGATATGATGAACTATCATTAGAGTTTGAAACAAATGAAAGCGTATTTTCCCCAAAAGGGTTAGATGCAGGAACGAAAGCGATGTTAAAAGAACCAGTTATCAATGACCAGGATAGAATTTTGGATCTGGGATGCGGTTATGGGTTTGTAGGGATTTATCTGGCAAAAAAGTATCCTGACACAACAGTTACAATGACAGACATTTCAGCAAATGCCATCGACTTGACTACGAAAAATGCGCAACGAAATGAAGTAGCACCAGAGATCGTCTTAAGTGAAGGTTTTAGAGAAATCAGCGACAAAACGTTTGATGTTATTCTGTCTAATCCGCCGTACCATGTAGATTTTTCTGTGCCAAAGGAATTTATCGAGCAAGCCTATCGTCAACTGTCACTCAACGGAAAGCTATACATGGTGACCAAGCGCCGAAAATGGTATGAGAACAAGATTCGCTCCATTTTCGGTTACGTGAAAGTCACAGAAGTTGACGACTATTACGTATTTTACGCAGAAAAGCGGGCGAAAAAGCCGTTAGTAAAAAAGAAAGAAAAAAAGATGTCAAAGAAGCTGCAACGGAAATATGGGAAGAGATAAAGGTGCCTTCAGCTGAAGGGCAATTAATATCGGGTATTTCACCAAAGTGTTAAATCCTCTCGTTTATTTTCTCCCAACCAGCTGAATCAGCGTAATAACAATACTAGCTACGATCGTAATCAAAATAATATTTTGGATGCCACTATTGGCAATAACGATCGCAGCCAGGCTAGCACCAACAGCTCCACCAAATTGATTGGCAGAACTATTCAAACTGATCATCACATTTGATTTGTTCTGAGTTGCTTGTGTAATACCAGTATTTACTTGCGGATCGAGAAGGAAATATCACGAGTGCTGCTAATTTTTTACATGTGAACGAAATGATGATTTCAAGACAATCTTTCAAAAATTATTGAGAGCAACTAGATCAATCTTTCTGAGTTTCTCTAATTTTGATGGAAGGTTTATTAGAGATTAACTAGAAGTTTCAAATAAGGTGTTATTTAGCTTTATAAGATAATCTTGATTAATAGCTTAGACAGTGTTTTTACTTGTTAGTAATAGGTGTAATAAGCCTAGTGCAAATATAATTGGAGGGATATAAATGATTCAAACTGGAGAGAAATTAAGAGTTTTTATTAGTTCTAAAACTGGTTATGAACAAGATTGTATAAAGTATAATTTAGCTAGAAAAGCAATCAAAGAAATGCTGGAATTAACAGGTCTTTTTCAAGTTTACTTATTTGAAGAAGCAGGAACTTCTTCGACTAGCGCTTATAATCATTACATTCAACGTCTGAAAAGTGTGGATGTTTGTATTTTTTTAATTGATAATGAAGATGGAGTACCACAAGGAGTGCAAAATGAAGTTGATGAAGTTTTGAAAAATAACATTCCCTCACTTTATTATTTTTGTGATGAAAATTCAAAGGAGAAAACCTCCCTTCAAAAGAGTTTACTTCATGCCAATGCTCCTAAAAATAAAATTATCCATTCTTTTGAGGATTTTATTCAAAGAGGCACGACAGACTTAATTGATGACATTTTATCAGTGTATAGAGCATATGGGTCCGGAAATAATATTTTTCCAAGTAATAATTTATTAATGGAAGAAACTAATGATGAAGTTGAGGAGCAAGGTGAAGAGAAAAACATTAGTATCCCACATGCCTTATTAAAAGGTAATAAAAAAATTAGTAAAGAAAAATGCAGAAATTATTTTATTAGTATGTTTTACGGGAATAAAGCAGAGACAGAAGAAATATCTTCGAGTTTGGATATAGATTATTACAGTTCAACATTTCTTCAAACTATGTTTGAGGGTAGAAGCTTTGATAGTTTTAAAATATCAGAGTATTTAGGAGCGCTAGAAAAAATATTGCCACAGGATTATTTTAAGGTTGTAAAATTGAGATGGAAATCAATTAGCGAGTATTATAATAATAATTTATCTAGAAGTATAGAGATATTAAAAACTGCGTATATGGATTCAGTATCTTCTAATTTAGAAGATTGGTTTATTCAAGATATACTGATTGATTTACGTAATCAGATTAATTTATATCACGAAAATAGGAACGAGTTTACTGATCAGAATTTCGGACAAATTGAGTTAGACAAAATGGAAAGTAATGTTTTTTATCCCAATATAGATAGATATGAAAGGAACTTATTGGCGAAACTTGAACAAGATAGACAAAAATCGGAAATTGAAGCGTACACATCAAAAACATTTTTAGTAGACAGAACTCTTTATACCAATTCAATAGCTGATATCTTTTTTGAAGCAATGATTTTTGGATCAATGACTCATTTAATACGTCTCTATTCTATAGTTCAAAAATTGAGTTATGAATGGTTTGTTCGAAATGACGAATGGACAATGTTTAAGTTGAACTTTAAGAATACAGTAATGACATTAAATAAAAGAGTGTTCATAGAATGGCAAGAACATTTTCAACATATGTGGAAAAATTTACTCAAGAAGAAGCTAAGGAAGTATATGATTATACAGAGAATCAGATATTAGGTAATCAAAAATTAGTTGCCAAATTGCTAGCAATATCTGAGCTAGGATATTATTTGAGTGATGATGATTTTTCTGATATATGGGGTAAACTGAAAGTGGAATTAAATAACTGGAAAGACTCTGAAGACAGCATTGTGAGTCTAGAAAATTATGTTTTTTATGCATTAAAAAGTATAAAAGGTAGAGTGGAACAAAATTTTCTTGCAGAATTTTGTCTTTCTATTTTGAAAAGTAAGAGTGTAAGATATCATGACAGTGCGATAGAATTTTTAAGCAAATCAGTAAGTTATGATGATGTAGATTATACATTAATAATAAAACTGAATGAATATATTATAGGTTTATTGGAAGATGGATCCAGCTCATATAGAAAAGATCACATTGAATATTTATGCTGTCAACTAGGTAAAATACTTAGTAGTAAAGACAGTCGAAAATTAAATAGTAAAATTCAAGAAAAATGGCCTGAGTTTTATAAATTAGAATATTCAATCGAAACTGATAAAAGCGAGCTTGCTAGTAAAAAATTTCTAGAGAAACAGCTAGAAACCATAAAATATAGGAATAAAACTCAAGGGCAGAATGGAACTTACGCAGGATACGCCGATTCCCCATTTCTCGCAATCAAAAACATCCTTTCGAGTGAGAAGACTATTTTTTCTCAAGAGTTGGTAGATGCTATATTTATAGAAACTGGAAACACAATACTTAATGCCAAACAAACAGTTAATGATAAAATACAAGCGTACAAATTATTATATGCTTTGTGTAGAATTGATAAAGATATCATTAGTAGAAACAGTCATACTGTAAAACAATTGATTGATATTAAAGAGGATATAGATGCGTATGAGTCGATGCTTTCATATATGCAAAAACAAATGTTATTATTAGCTCGTTATTTATTATTAGAAATATTTAAAAAAGATGTGTGGGGGTTAATTTTAAATGAGCTGTCTTCATATGATGACGAAGGCTCACAGATAGAAGCTTGTAAGTTAATCAAAAGTTATTTAGAGAATGACGGCGTGCTAGAAACTTCTCGTAATGTATTAGGATTGTTCTTCCAGTTTTCATTAATATGGATTAATTCTAGTTCGCTAGATCTGCGTTGGCATTCAGTTCATTTGTTGATAAAACTTTTAAAGACAGAAGAATATGTCGAAACAATAACCAATAGATTTACGAGGATTATCAATGAAGATGATTCATATGTGAAAAGTATATTAGTTTACGAAGTGAATAAAATAGAAGAGGCTGATAGAAAAACAGCAGAGTTTATTTTAGAGCGAAGTTTAGAAGATTCCAACTATGTTATTAGAAAAATGGCATCAAGTAAACAACTAAAAAAATAAATATGTACTCCATTGGTTGCGATTATAGGCTGTTAATCAAAGTTAAAATAGGATACTAAAGCTAATCAAAATTTATCATACAGTTCATGGATAGAAAAGTGGATGACAAACAATTAATTTTCACCCTGAAATCACTATCTAATAAAAAAGAAACCCTGTAAAATCAATATTCTGACTTATTGATTTCATCATTTTTTTCTTTTTAAGACATTTAAGGCAACTTCAATTAATGAATAAAAAAACCTCCCTACTAATAAGGAGGTTTGGTGGTAAATGTAATAAATATAGTCATATTCATATCATTCTAAAACTTGATAAACGCTGATAAATCAATTTTAAAGCTCCAATTTTACTTGTTGTATTATTCCCACTCCACAGTAGCAGGTGGTTTGCTCGTAATATCGTACACGATCCGATTGACGTGTGCGACTTCGTTGACGATGCGGACGCTGATTTTTTGTAGGACTTCCCATGGGATGCGGGCAAAGTCAGCGGTCATGCCATCGATCGAAGTGACTGCACGGATGCCGACGGTATAATCATAGGTCCGGCCATCACCCATGACACCGACGGAGCGGATGCCTGGTAAGACGGTGAAGTATTGCCAAATGTCGCGGTCTAAGCCGGCATTTGCGATTTCTTCCCGCAAGATTGCATCCGAGTCGCGGACGATCGTTAGTTTTTCTTCTGTTAATTCGCCAAGGACACGAATGCCTAGACCTGGTCCAGGGAATGGTTGGCGCCATACGATGCTGTCTGGCATGCCAAGTTGAGTCCCTAATTCACGGACTTCGTCTTTGAACAAGGTGTTCAATGGTTCGATCAATTTGAATTGCATGTCTTCAGGTAAACCACCCACATTGTGGTGAGATTTGATGGTTTGAGCAGTCTCGGTCCCTGATTCGATGACGTCGGTATAAAGGGTTCCTTGGGCAAGGAAAGAAACGCCTTCTTCACCAGCTAGTTTGGTTGCTTCATCATCGAAGACGTACACGAATTCATTTCCAATGATCTTGCGTTTTTCTTCAGGATCAGAAACTCCAGCAAGTTTTGATAGGAAACGTTCTTTGGCATCAACTTTGATGATGTTCAAGCCGAATTTGCCGCCTAGGCTTTCCATTACTTGCTCGGCTTCGCCTTTACGCAAGAGACCATGGTCAACAAAAATACAAGTCAGTTGATCGCCGATCGCTTTTTGTAAAAGAACACCAACGACAGAAGAATCGACCCCGCCTGAAAGACCAAGCAAGACTTTTTTGTCGCCCACTTGTTCGCGGATTTTTGCGATTTCCATATCAATGAAGTTGTCCATTGTCCAATCACCTGTACATTGACAAACGTCAATGGCAAAGTGACGCAATAAGTCGTTGCCGTATTCTGAATGGCGAACTTCTGCGTGGAATTGGATACCGTACATTTTGCGCTCGGCATCTTGGATAGAAGCAATCGGGCAATCTTTGCTCGTTGCCACGACATCAAAGCCTGCAGGTGCTTGAGTGACCAAGTCCCCGTGGCTCATCCACACGGTTTGGGTTGCGGGCGTGTTTTGGAAAAGGGCCGCTGCATCAGAAGTGACTTCCAATTCTGCTTTGCCGTATTCACGGTTTTTGGCAGGTTCAACTTTTCCGCCTAATTTATAAGTAATCAACTGCATGCCGTAACAGATCCCTAAAACTGGGATGCCTAACTCAAAAATTTTCTCGTCGATGCCGAAAGAGTTCTCGTCGTAGACGCTGTTTGGTCCGCCAGATAAGATGATCCCTTTTGGGTTCATCGCTTTTACTTCTTCAGCGGTAATGCGGTGGCTCAATAATTCTGAGAAAACACCGAACTCACGAATACGGCGTGTAATCAGCTGGTTGTACTGACTACCGTAATCAAGTACGATAATTTTTTCGACGTTTGGCAAAGTGTCAACGTTTGTCACAATAAATTACCTCAATTCTTTTAGTTTTTATTGAAAAAAGGCTGGGCCTTTTCAACAGCATAATTATAAAAATGAAGCGGTCAATACTTGCGCAAGAACACTTCATCGATCAAATGGTGCTTTGTTTTATGAAGAATTATATCGGCTCTGCTGCGTGTAGGCAAGATATACTCGTGTAAATTCTTTAAATTCACATTTTTCCATACTTCTTTTGCCATTTTAATCGCTTCCTTGCGATCCCCGATCGCATATTGGTAATAATAATTGCTAGGGTCTTGAAAGGCAGTGTCTAGTAATGATTCAAATCGTTCCAAATACCATTTTTCAATCAGTGCTGGTTGGGCATCCACGAAAATTGAAAAATCAAAAAAGTCACTGATATAGATTTGTTGGTTGGCAGGTAGTTGCAGGGTATTGATGCCTTCCACGATCAAGATATCTGGTTGACTGATCGTTTCATACGTATCAGGAATAATATTGTAGACTTCATGGGAGTAGACGGGGATCTGGATGTCTGGTTCTCCTGATTTGACCGCATTCAAAAAGTTGATCAAGGCTTCCATGTCATAACTTTCTGGAAATCCTTTGCGATTCAAGCTGCCGCGTTCTTCCAAGACTTCGTTCGGATACAAAAAGCCGTCAGTGGTGATCAGTTGGACGGTTCTGCGGGGAAACAAACGGGCCAATAAATTTTGGACGAGCCGTGCGGTGGTACTCTTGCCGACGGCGACGCTTCCGGCGATGCCGATGATAAAAGGCGGCATTTTAACATAGCGGTGTAAAAAGAGTCCCTTGCTGAGGGTCAATGATTCAAACTCTTTCATATAAAGATGGATCAGATGGCATAAAGGCACGTAAACATCTTCGACATCTTGGACCGAGATCCGGTCGTTCAAACTTTTGATATTATCCAATTCTTCTTGAGTGAAAGGCATCATGCCGTTCGTATAAAACCCTTGCCATTGCTCACGAGGAATTTGATAAAAATTCATGGTTTCTTGCATAGTAGGCTCCTTTTTTGCGGCATCATCGGTTTCTATTAGAAGCGACGGGCCACTGTTCGAAAGTATTTTACCATAGAAATCTGCGGAACTTGGAAAAAGAACATGAATTCCTTTGCAGAAACAACAAAAAACTGTTTTTTCGTTGTTTTTTTCGCTGGGCGTTTACTTCTGGCTGTTTTTCGGTATGATTAGAAAGAAGCAACAGGCAAATCTTGCTGGGCTTTTTTACTAGTGTTTTCACTACGTACACTCGTTCGAATAGAAGAAACAAGGAAAAACTAGTAGAAACCAGTAGAAAAAACAAGCGAAGAGGAAATAGAAGAAAGGAGCATAAACATGAGTAATCATTACTATACAGAAAATCCTGATACGGCCCATGATTTTGAACAGTGGTCGTTTGAATTAAGAGGAAAGAAGTTTCATTTTGTGACAGATAGCGGGGTGTTTTCCCGTGACACGGTGGACTACGGCTCGCGGGTGCTGATCGATGCGTTTGAGTGGGCGGAGCTGCCAGAAGGAAGTCTGCTAGACGTTGGGTGCGGCTATGGACCTGTTGGTTTATCGTTGGCTTATGCGAGTCAACGACCTGTCGAGATGATCGATATCAATCAGCGGGCAGTGGATTTGGCAAAAGGCAATGCCCAGCGTAACGGCATTGAACAGGTAGATATCCATCAATCCAATATCTATGCCCAATTAAATCAACCTGCTTATGCGGCGATCCTCAGCAATCCGCCGATTCGGGCAGGAAAAGAAGTCGTTCATGAGATTTTGACGGGGGCGTTTCCTTTGCTTAAAGTAGGCGGTACTTTAACGATCGTGATCCAAAAGAAACAAGGGGCGCCGAGTGCTCAAAAGAAAATGCAAGAGACCTTTGGCAATGCCGAAATCATCAAAAAAGACAAAGGCTATTACATCATTCAAAGCGTAAAAGAAGCGTAGCTGCTCTTTGATTCTCAACAGCTCAAAGGCATCGCCAAGACAAGCGCTGGTTAGCGGCAACTGGACCAGTTGGTTTCTCAAAAAACCTATTGCCAGCAGCCTTTCGGGCAATTGCAGCGTTGGTTAATCAGCTGTCTATATCATCGGGCTATTTTTGATCAACGAAAAAGAAAGTCGCACACTTGTTGAAAGTGTGCTATTTTTTTTGAGAAAAATTTGCTACACTTTAGGCAAGAGAGGAGAGAAGCAGATGAAATTGACGATTAAACAGATTGCTGAAATGGCTGGCGTCTCTGTCACGACCGTGTCGCAGATCCTAAACAATAAAGGCAGCCGTTTTAGTGAAGAAACCCGGAAGCGGGTCTTAGATATCGTAAATAAATATCACTATAAGCCGGATTTTTTTGCTTCGAATCTTATCAACCGCCATTCAAAAACGATCGGAATGATCGTGCCTGATGTGACGGATTTCTTTTTCTCTAAAGTCATTGAAGGGGCGGAAAGTTATTTCAATCCACTAGGTTACATGCTAGTGTTATGCAATTCGCGCCACAGCCAAGAAAAAGAGGTTCAATATTTGAATGAACTGTCTCATCGTTCGGTAGATGGTATCTTATTAGCGACGCCGCATTTACTGCCGGAGGATTATTCCTTGAAGAGCGGGTTCTTTGATGACCGACCAATTATTTTAGTCGATCGCGGGATCAATCAGCGGGACAATGGTCGTTTAATCGTGAAAGAATACGAAGGTGCCTACCAAGCCGTCAGTTATTTGATCAAAAACGGTCACCGCAACATTGCGATGCTCAAAGAAATCACCGGCTACTATCAATTAGAGGAACGGTTCAATGGCTATCGCCATGCCTTGAAGGACCATCAGATCCCTTTTAAAGGCCGATATGTAGAAAATGCTGAATTAACGGTTACCGGCGGGTACGAAGCAACGAAGGAATTATTGAAGTACAAAGAGATCACAGCGTTTTTCTGCGGCAACGACGCCATGGCGATCGGCTGTTATCAAGCGATTTATGAGGCTGGCAAAAAAGTACCAGAAGACTACTCGGTGATCGGCTTTGATGCCTTGAAATTATCGGAATACATCACACCACCGCTTACCACGGTCATGCAGCCGACTTTTGAGATCGGGTTTACCGCAGCGAAGTTTTTAGTGGACGCCATTGAGTTTCCGACACGGCGAATTCCAAATAAGATTTTTGATACAAAATTAATTATTCGTGAGAGCGTGAAGACATTGACAAGCGAGAAATAATGCGGTATATTTCTTCTTGTAAGTGTTTTCATAGTTTTGCGATATTTAGTAAACTGTTTTACTAAAGTGGTTTACCCTACGGAAAATTATTGTATAATGTTAAAGGAAGCGAGGGTCATTTCGATGCGAATGGTGGATTTAATTGAAAAGAAACGTGACGGCAAGTCATTGACGAAGGAAGAAATTGACTACATTGTAACTGCGTATACTGAAGGAAGTATTCCAGATTATCAAATGAGTGCCTTGTTGATGGCTATTTTTTATGTAGATATGACAGATGAAGAAATCACGAACTTAACGCTAGCAATGGCAAATTCTGGTGAAGTGATCGACCTATCCTCAATTGAAGGAATCAAAGTCGATAAGCATTCGACTGGCGGTGTTGGTGATACGACCACATTGATCTTAGCGCCATTAGTGGCTAGTGTTGGCGTACCAGTTGCGAAAATGTCTGGGCGCGGCTTAGGCTATACTGGTGGGACCTTAGACAAGCTTGAAGCGATCCCTGGATTTAAAATCGAGCTTTCTGAAGCCGACTTTATCCGATTAGTCAACGAAAGCAAAGTGGCCGTGATCGGTCAATCAGGAGATTTAGCTCCTGCAGACAAAAAACTGTATGCCTTACGAGATGTGACGGCAACGGTTAGTTCGATCCCATTGATCGCCAGCTCGATCATGAGTAAAAAAATCGCGGCAGGTGCCGATGCGATCGTGTTAGATGTAACCACAGGCGATGGCGCCTTTATGAAAAACTTGGAGGATGCCAAACGCTTAGCCCAAACGATGGTCCGCATCGGAAAATTGGCAAATCGCCAAACGATGGCAGTCATTTCTGATATGTCACAGCCTTTAGGGGAAGCGATCGGCAACAGTTTGGAAGTGGTGGAAGCCATTGAGACACTGCAAGGAAAAGGACCGAAAGACCTGGAAGAAATGTGCTATGCACTGGGCAGCCAAATGGTCGTTTTAGCGAAAAAAGCTGATTCATTGGAAGAAGCACGCCAACTGTTGGAAGAAGCCCTGCATTCAGGCAAAGCGTTAGAAAAATTCAGACAGATGATCACAGACCAAGGCGGAGACGCTACAGTGATCGATGACCCGAGCAAGATTTTGACAGCGAAATATGAAGTGGAAGTCCCAGCGAAAACTAGCGGCGTGGTGACGAAATTAGTTGCCAATGAGCTAGGGATCGCGGCGATGATGTTAGGGGCAGGTCGTAAGACCAAAGACGAAGACATCGACCATGCAGTGGGCATCAAATTGCATAAGAAAGTTGGCGAATCCGTAAGCAAAGGGGAATCGTTATTGACGATCTATAGCAATACCGAAGCAATCGAGGATGTCAAAGCATTGATCGACCAAAATATTGAAATTGGGGAAGATGGCGCAGAACCGCCATTGATCCATGACATTATTACAGAATAAGGAGCGAATAAAAATGGAATTGAATCGCATGATCGACCACACGATTTTGAAAGCAGACGCAACGGAGGAAGATGTTTTACGAATCATCGAAGAGGCAAAAACCTATCACTTCTATTCTGTCTGCATCAATCCAACGTGGGTTTCATTAGCAGCAGAAAAATTACAAGGCGAACCAACGGCTGTTTGTACCGTGATCGGTTTTCCTTTAGGAGCAAACACATCTGAGGTCAAAGCTTATGAAACAACAGATGCGATCAAAAACGGCGCAGATGAAGTCGATATGGTAATCAACGTAGGTGCCTTGAAATCAAAACAATACAAAAAAGTTCAAGCAGACATCGAAGCAGTCGTTGAAGCAGCCAAAGACAAAGCGCTTGTCAAAGTAATCATTGAAACAGCGTTATTAGACAACGAAGAAATCGTCAAAGCCTGTGAATTAGCCAAAGCAGCTGGTGCAGATTTCGTGAAAACCTCAACTGGCTTTTCAACTGGTGGGGCAGTCGTTGAAGATGTTCGCTTGATGCGTGAAACAGTAGGACCAGAAATGGGTGTCAAAGCTTCTGGTGGTATCCACAACGAAGCAGAAGCTGCAGCTATGGTCGAAGCGGGCGCAAACCGCTTAGGAACAAGCGCAAGTGTTGCCATCGTGACTGGCTCAACAGGTGCTGGCTACTAAGCCTAGCATTATTAAGTAAAGTAGCAAAAAACAAAAACAAGAGCGGGGAAGACAATGACAATAGCGAAAAAAGAGTGGATCGACACCGCCGTTTCCGCCTTAGATAAAGCGTATGTGCCGTACTCTAAGTTTCCGGTCGGTGCTTGTCTCGTTGCCAAAAATGGGACGATATATCAAGGGATCAACATTGAAAATGCCTCATATGGCTTAACAAATTGCGCAGAACGAACCGCTTTTTTCAAAGCCGTTTCTGAAGGCGAAAAAGAGTTTCAACATTTGGTTGTGGCGGGTCATACGCCAGAACCGATCTCTCCTTGTGGTGCTTGCCGCCAGGTCATGGTGGAATTTTGTGCGCCAGATATGCCGGTGACCTTAGTCGGCGATGATGGTGTCATCAAAGAAACCACGGTAGAAGGCCTATTGCCTTATTACTTCACGAACAAAGATTTATAAACCATGTTCATTCAGTCGATGCGGCTGTTGAAAAAAAAACTATATTTTTAGGGGGCTTTACAGCAATGAAAAAAGCAAAATTATTTAGTTTCGGTATTGTTGCAGTAGCTGGGTTGACTTTACTTGGTGCTTGTGGCGGAGGAAATTCAGGTTCAACTGATTCAACTGGCGGCGGTTCTGCAGACGGTACGACTGATGCAGCGCATAGTGTCGCAATCGTTACCGATATCGGCGGGGTAGATGACCGTTCATTCAACCAATCCGCATGGGAAGGCTTAGAAGCATGGGGGAAAGAACACGGGATCGCTCGTGGTGCTGGTGGTTATGACTACGTGCAATCAAATGAAGCTTCAGAATACACAACCAACGTAAATGGTGCCGTTCAAAATGGTTTCAAAACGATTTTTGGTGTGGGTTACTTATTGAAAGATTCAATCGCAGCAGCAGCTGACCAAAACCCTGATACACAATTCGGGATCATCGATGATGTGATTGAAGGCAAAGACAACGTTGTTTCAGCAACATTTAAAGATAACGAAGCAGCTTACTTAGCTGGTTTTGCCGCAGCGTATACAACCAAAACAAACAAAGTCGGCTTCATCGGTGGTGAAGAAGGCGTCGTTATCGACCGTTTCGAAGCTGGTTTCACGAAGGGTGTTCAAGACGCAGCTGAAAAATTAGGCAAAGAAATCACGGTTGATCCTCAATATGCAGCATCTTTTGGTGATCCAGCGAAAGGGAAAGCATTGGCAGCTTCAATGTACCAAAGTGGCATTGACGTAATCTTCCACGCCTCTGGCGGTACTGGTGCAGGTGTCTTCCAAGAAGCAAAAGCAATCAATGAACAATTGAACGAAGCAGACCTAGAAGATAAAAAAGTTTGGGTCATCGGTGTGGATAGCGATCAACAAGACGAAGGAAAATACACAACTGCTGACGGCAAAGAAGATAACTTCACATTGGCTTCAACATTGAAAGGTGTTGGCGCAGCGGTTCAAGATATCTCAACTCGTGCGTTAGAAGATAACTTCCCTGGCGGCGAACACATTGTATACGGCTTGAAAGATGGCGGTGTAGACATTACTGAAGGGTTCCTTTCAGATGATGCCAAAGCAGCGATCGAAACAGCGAAACAAGACGTGATCGACGGCAAAGTAGAAGTACCAGAAACACCTGAAAAATAAAGTTGTTCTTTTCGGTTATCTTGCCCTAGCTTAGGGCAAGATGATCGTTGTTGGATTACTATGTTGATGAAAGCTACGGGTTTTCATGAGGATAGTAATCATCCTAAGCAATAGCAATTATTTTTTTTGACATGACGAATGGTTTGTATAAGCGAATTAGAAAGTAAGGATGTGAGTAATTTGGCTGAGGAAAAATATGTTGTAGAAATGCGTCATATCACCAAAGAGTTTGGAACGTTCAAAGCCAATGACGATGTCAACTTGCAAGTAAGGCCAGGAGAAATCCACGCATTGCTTGGTGAAAATGGAGCGGGCAAGTCGACCTTGATGAATATGCTGTCAGGATTATTGGAACCAACATCTGGTGAAATCTGGATGAATGGTGAAAAAGTGAATATCACCAGTCCGACCGCAGCAAACAAATTGGGGATCGGTATGGTGCATCAGCATTTCATGCTGGTAGATGCCTTTACTGTAACAGAAAATATCATTTTGGGGAGCGAACCACATCATCTCGGTGTGTTAGATCGCAAGAAAGCCCGCAAAGAAATCAAAAAAGTTTCTGAACAATATGGTTTATCGGTTGATCCAGATGCCTATGTGCGTGACATCTCTGTTGGGATGGAACAACGGGTAGAGATCTTGAAGACTCTTTACCGCGGCGCAGATGTACTGATTTTTGATGAACCAACGGCAGTTTTGACACCGCAAGAAATCGAAGAGCTGATCGAGATCATGCGCGGATTGGTGCGTGAAGGGAAATCGATCATCTTGATCACCCACAAACTGGATGAGATCAAAGCGGTGGCAGACCGTTGTACAGTTATCCGTCGGGGACAAGGGATCGGCACTGTTAATGTCAAAGACGTCAGTTCCCAACAGTTGGCCGATATGATGGTTGGTCGTTCTGTGTCCTTCAAGACACCGAAGAAAGAAGCGTCACCAAAAGAAGTCGTGCTTTCTGTTGAAAACTTAGTCGTAAAAGAAAACCGCGGCTTAGAAGCAGTTAAAAACTTAAGCTTAGAAGTACGTGCAGGTGAAGTATTGGGGATTGCCGGTATCGATGGCAATGGGCAATCAGAGCTGTTACAAGCCATCACTGGTTTACGAAAAGTCGAAAGCGGCAAGGTCTTACTGAATGGCGATGACATCACCAACTTCAAGCCTCGGAAAGTCACCGAAGCCGGCGTTGGCCATGTGCCAGAAGACCGCCACAAATACGGACTTGTCTTGGATATGATGTTATCAGAAAACATCGCCTTGCAAACCTACTACAAAAAACCTTTGAGCAATGCCGGTGTCTTGGATTATGGAGAGATCAACGAGTTTGCTCGTGACTTGATTCAAGAATTTGACGTACGAACAGTCAATGAGATCGTACCGGCACGGGCATTGTCCGGCGGGAATCAACAAAAAGCGATCATCGCACGAGAAATCAGCCGCTATCCTGATCTATTGATCGTTGCCAATCCGACCCGTGGGTTGGATGTTGGAGCGATCGAATTTATCCACAAACGCTTGATTGAACAACGGGATAAATTCAAAGCGGTGTTGTTAGTCAGCTTTGAATTAGATGAAATTTTGAATGTATCAGACCGCATTGCTGTTATTCATGCTGGTGAGATCGTTGGGGTCGTTGATCCGAAAGAAACATCAGAGAAAGAGCTTGGCTTGTTGATGGCAGGGTACTCCTTGGAGGAAGCAAGACGAGAGCTGCAAATGGAGGAAGTAGGTGGTTCGGTTGAATAACCGCAAAGAAAAGATCCGCAATATATTAGTGCCGATCATCGCTGTCTTGTTGGGATTCGTCCTTGGCGGGATCATCATGGCGGCCTTCGGCTACAGCCCAATCACAGGGTATACACAAATGTTTCGGACCGTTTTTATCAACGGACAAACAGGTGGGCTAAATGCCCGCAACATTGGTGAGATTTTTGTTACAGCAGGACCATTGATCTTTACCGCTCTGGGGTTTGCCGTTGCAAACTCAGCCGGATTCTTCAATATCGGTCTTTCTGGTCAAGCGTTAGCAGGTTGGGTTGCCAGTATCTGGGTCGCACTAGCGATGCCAGATGCGCCTCGGTTGGTGGTCTTGCCATTAGCCGTGATCGTAGGGGCTTTATGCGGGGCGATCGCAGCTGCGATTCCTGGTTTCCTACGGGCATTCTTTGGAACAAGTGAAGTCATCGTGACGATCATGATGAACTATATCTTGCTTTATACGGGGAACCATTTAGTCAATAATGTGATGAGCGAATCCATGATCACGACAAAAGGGGTCACAAAAATGGTGGGGGAAAATGCCTCCATGCAGACGCCGTTTCTAGCAAGCATCACGAGCAACTCTCGCTTGAACTTAGGGATCTTCTTAGCCTTGATCTTCTTAGTTTTGGTTTGGTTCTTGATGAAAAAAACCACTCTTGGTTATGAAATCCGCGCGGTGGGCTTGAACCCAAGCGCTTCTGAATATGCGGGGATGAGCAGCAAACGGACGATCATTATCTCCATGATCATCTCTGGAACGCTTGCTGGATTAGGTGGAGTCGTTCAAGGACTAGGAACGTTTGAAAACTTCTTCGTTCAAGGGTCATCATTGAGCATCGGTTTTGACGGTATGGCTGTATCCTTGTTAGGAAGCGGCTCATCGATCGGAATCTTGCTTTCAGCCCTCTTGTTCAGTATTTTGAAATTAGGTGGACAAGGCATGCAGTTTGCAGGTATTCCATCTGAATTAGTCGATGTCAATATCGCAATTATTATTTTCTTCGTAGCGATCAGCTTTGTGATTCGTTTCTTGTTGGCAAAAATCTTTGACGGCAAAAAAGAAGCGCTGGTCGTACAGGAGATTGAAGCCCAACCAAACGATCAAGATCAGGAAGGAGGAACCATCTAATGGATATTAGTTTAATTTCTTCGATCGTCACTCAAACATTGATTTATGCGTCTCCTCTGATTTTGACGGCGCTAGGTGGCGTGTTCTCAGAGCGCAGCGGGATCGTTAACGTGGGTCTTGAAGGAATCATGGTTATGGGTGCTTTTAGCTCGATTGTTTTCAATATTGAATTTGCGTCACAATTTGGTGCGTGGACACCATGGTTAGGGATGCTCGTCGGCGGACTTGTCGGTGTGGTTTTCTCCTTGCTGCATGCGGTGGCAACCATCAACTTCCGTGCCGACCACATCATCAGTGGTACGGTGATGAACTTGATGGCACCAGCTTTGGCTGTGTTCTTAGTCAAAGCGATCTACAACAAAGGGCAAACGGATAACATCCAACGGACATTGGGGTATTTCAATTTCCCGATTCTTAAAGATATTCCTATCATTGGCCCGATTTTCTTTAATCAAACATTCTTACCGGCGTACTTCGCTATTTTGATCTCAGTGATCGCGTGGTTCGTGATTTTCAAAACACGCTTTGGGTTGCGTCTTCGTTCTGTCGGTGAGCATCCACAAGCAGCGGATACCTTAGGGATCAATGTTTACGTGATGCGCTACTCAGGTGTCTTGATCTCTGGTTTCCTTGGCGGGATGGGCGGTGCCTTGTTTGCTCAATCGATCGCGGGTCGCTTTGCCGTGACAACGATCGCCGGTCAAGGGTTTATCTCGATGGCTGCGATGATCTTTGGTAAATGGAATCCACTTGGTGCGATGGGAGCAGCGATTTTCTTCGGTTTTGCGCAAAACATCAGTATCGTAGGTGGCCAACTGCCAATTATCTCTTCCATTCCAGCGGTTTACTTACAAGCTGCGCCTTATGCCTTGACGATCATCGTGCTCGTTCTTTTCCTTGGAAAAGCCGCTGGTCCGAAAGCTAACGGGAAGAACTACATTAAATCTAAATAATTTTTTCAGTATGAAAGGGTGGGGCTATGGGACATGAATGTGTTGCTGTGTCCTGCCCTTTTTCTATCCTCTGGGTGAAAGGAACGCATCAGGAAATTTCCAAAGCAACCCAGCGCAATTTTTGCTTAAGTTTAGTATGATAGAGGTAGTAGATCCGCTTGTAAAAGCATAAAATAAAGAAAGTAGGGAATAGAATGTTTAAACGTGTACACTTGATCGTGATGGATTCAGTCGGAATTGGTGAAGCACCTGATGCGGCAGCTTTTGGTGATGTCGGTTCAGATACGTTAGGCCATATTGCAAAAGAAGCAGGCTTGACGATCCCTCACTTGGAACAATTAGGCCTAGGGACGATCCGTCCTTTAGAAGGCGTGAAGGCGGTAGCTGACCATGATGGGTATGCAACCAAATTGGAAGAAGTTTCCGTTGGGAAAGATACGATGACGGGGCACTGGGAGATCATGGGCTTGAATATCCAAAAACCTTTCCGCGTATTTCCCGATGGGTTTCCCGATGAATTGTTGCAACAGATCGAAACGTTCTCAGGACGTAAAATCGTCTGCAATGCGCCGTATTCAGGGACAGCAGTCATTGATGATTTCGGCGAACATCAAATGAAGACAGGCGATTTGATCGTTTACACCTCGGCTGACCCAGTGTTGCAGATCGCTGCGCATGAGGAAATCATTCCATTAGAAGAATTGTATCGTATTTGTCAGTACGTTCGGGACATCACGAAAGATGAGCCATATATGATCGGCCGCATCATCGCGCGTCCGTATGTCGGTGAGCCTGGAAACTTTACTCGTACGAGCAATCGTCATGACTACGCACTCGATCCATTTGGCCATACAGTATTAGATTCCTTGAAAGAAGCTGGAAAAGACGTGATCGCCGTTGGGAAGATCAATGATATCTTCAACGGACAAGGAATCACCGATTCTGTACGGACGAAGAGCAATATGGACGGTGTGGATCAGTTACTGAAGGTGATGAAACAAGACTTTACGGGTCTAAGCTTTACGAACTTGGTCGACTTCGATGCGCTTTATGGTCACCGTCGCGATGTCGTAGGGTATGCCCATGCCATTGAAGATTTTGATTTGCGTATTCCAGAACTTTTAGAAGCAATGGGAGACGAGGATCTGTTGTTGATCACAGCTGACCACGGCAATGACCCAACCTTTACGGGAACGGATCACACGAGAGAATATGTGCCATTATTAGCGTACAGCAAGAAATTCCAAGGCCAAGGCAAATTGCCACAAGGCTACTATGCGGATATTTCCGCAACGATCGCTGAAAACTTTGGTGTTTCAGCTACAGAAAACGGAACAAGCTTTTTACAACATTTAAACTAGAGGTGATGAAATGACAACGTTACATGAGAAATTACAAGAAACAACGGCATTTATCCAAGAAAGCGGCGTCGGTGAAGTGGAATTTGGGTTGATTTTAGGATCTGGCTTAGGTGAATTAGCCGATGAGATCGAAAACCCAATCGTGTTGCCTTACAACGATATCCCGCATTTTCCTGTTTCGACAGTGGTCGGTCATGCAGGACAATTGGTCTATGGAACATTAGCTGGGAAAAAAGTCTTAGCGATGCAAGGACGATTCCATTATTATGAAGGCCATTCGATGCAGACAGTCACTTACCCCGTCCGTGTGATGGCGGCATTGAAAGCTCACTCTTTAGTCGTGACCAATGCCTGTGGCGGCGTAAACGAAAGCTTCCAGCCGGGAGACTTGATGTTGATCACCGATCAAATCAACTTTATGGGGGACAACCCACTGATTGGTGAAAACGAAGAAGAAATGGGTCCGCGTTTCCCAGATATGAGCCAAGCCTACCATTTGCCTTATCGGGAAGCGGCACAAAAAGTTGGTGCATCAAAAGGATTGCACTTAAAAGAAGGCGTTTATATGGGCTTCTCAGGTCCTACGTATGAAACGCCAGCAGAGATCCGCTTTGCTCGGACGATCGGTGCCGATGCTGTCGGTATGTCGACTGTCCCAGAAGTGATCGTTGCTGTTCACAGTGGCTTGAAAGTCTTGGGTGTTTCTTGTATCACAAACTTGGCTGCTGGTATGCAAGCGAGCTTGAATCATGAAGAAGTCGTGGAAACGACGGAACGGGTCAAGGCAGAATTTAAAGCGTTGATCAAAGAAACGTTAGCAGTACTATAAAAAGCAGACCAAAGGAGAAAAACGAATGAGCGTTCATATCGAAGCAAAAGCAGGCGAGATCGCAGACAAAATCTTGTTACCAGGTGATCCACTGCGGGCAAAATATATTGCTGAAACATTTTTAGAAGACCCGATCTGTTACAACAACGTTCGGGGAATGTTGGGCTATACAGGCGTTTATAAGGGCGAGCGGGTCTCTGTCCAAGGAACCGGCATGGGCATGCCTTCAGCGAGTATCTATGCCCATGAATTGATCAACTCTTACGGCGTGAAGAAATTGATTCGGGTCGGTACGTGTGGTGCCATCTCAAAAGATGTCCACGTGCGTGATCTTGTGATTGCCCAAGCGGCAGCAACAAGTTCATCGATGGTAGCAAAAAACTTCCAAAGTTTCCATTTCCCACCAATCGCTGACTTTGCACTGTTGCGTAAAGCCTATGATACAGCGATTGAATCAGGATTTACGACTCACGTCGGCAATATCTTATCTGAAGATACCTTCTACAAAGATGACATGACGGAAACGTTACAGTTGGCAGACCTTGGGGTGATGGGTGTTGAGATGGAAGCCGCAGCCTTATACTATTTAGGGGCGAAATTCCACGTTCAAACTTTAGCGATCTGTACCGTCAGCGACCACATCATCACTGGAGAAGAAACAACGCCAGAAGAAAGACAAACGACATTTAACGACATGATCAAAGTTGGCTTAGAAACAGCGATCGCGTAAAAAAGATACCGCAGGATCGGTGCATGAACGATGCGAAGGCTGCTTGCTTTTGATAGAGCAAGCAGCCAAATCGTATTGGTTTGCATGCAACCGAGAATGTGTTATCTTTTTTTGTTGGCAAAAAGCCACGAAGAAGCGTTGCACTTTTGCCAGAAAATGGTTTAATGAAAAGAAAAGGTGTAAAAAGGAGACTAGACAATGAATAATTTTACGTTTCATGTAACGACGGACATTCGTTTTGGGAAAGACCGTCTGAACGAGCTGCCAGAAGTACTGAATACATTTGGAAAAAACGTCTTGCTAGTCTATGGTGGCGGCAGTATCAAGAAAAACGGTTTGTACGATGCAGTCATGGCGCAATTGACTGCCAACGGCAATCAAGTCACTGAATTGACTGGTGTCGATCCAAATCCACGAATCGAAACCGTTCGTCAAGGAGCCGCTCTTTGTCGTTCAGAAAAGATCGACGTCATTTTAGCTGTTGGCGGCGGTTCTGTAATTGATTGCAGCAAAGTGATCGCTGGGGCGGCTTGCAGTGAGCAAGAGCCTTGGGACTTAGTTCTTTCCAGAAGCTATCAAGGACCAGCGATTCCATTAGTAACGATCTTGACCCTTGCGGCTACTGGCAGTGAAATGAATCGCGGCGCCGTGATCTCTAATCTAGAAACGAAACAAAAACTTGGTGTTCACGGATCCGAATTTTTACCGAAAGTATCTTTTTTAGATCCAACAACGACCTTTAGTGTCAGTCGCTATCAAACGGCTGCCGGTTCAGCGGATATCATGAGCCATCTGATTGAAAATTATTTCAGTAAAACAGAAGGAACAGATGTCCAAGACGGTGTAGCAGAAGGATTGCTAAAAGCAGTCATTAAAAATCTGCCCATCGCATTAAAGGACCCCACAGACTATGATGCACGGGCGAATTTGATGTGGGCGAGCACCTTAGCCTTAAATGGTTTGACTGGAAGCGGCAAGGGTGGTGCTTGGTCTTGTCATGCGATGGAGCATGAGTTGAGTGCGTTTTATGACATTACCCATGGCATCGGCTTAGCGATCCTGACCCCACGCTGGATGCTTCATGTATTGAATGAAGAAACGGCGCCGAAATTTGCGCGGTTTGCCAGAGAAGTCTTTGGTGTCCAAGAAGCAGTGCCAGAATTAGCTGCCCGAATGGGGATTCAAAAACTGTATGACTTTTTTACTTCTTGCGATATTCCGATGACTTTGCCAGAAGTAGGGATCGCCGATGACACCCATTTTGCTGAAATGGCGGCTCAAGCAGTTCAATTCAGCTCTATTGCAACAAACGCGTATGTACCGCTGCAAGAAGAAGACGTGATTGCAATTTACCAAGATTCCTTGACTCCTTCAACCTATCTTTAATCATAAAAAAAGACCGTTCCTGCGACTTGGTTGTCGCGGAGCGGTCTGTTTATTTACCCTTCAGAAGAAAAAGCCAAACGGGCCATTAGCTGATCTGCAATCAAGGCGTGTCCAGCAGGAGTGGGGTGCACCCCATCATCGCCTGTCAGAGCCTGTGGGGAGCTAGCAACGGCTGCTTCGGCAAACAAGCCATCCAGCGGCAGCAGCTGACAATGAAAGGCGGCAGCTAAGCGACGAACGATTTGGATTTTCGGGTCAAGATCGATCCGCCAGGTTTGGCGATCCTCAGGATATGGCAAAACAAAAGGTTCCAGCAAGAAAATACGCGTGATCCCCTGTTGGGTCACTTGTTCCAGAATTTGACGGTAGGTTGCCTCAAAGGACGTTGCCGCAGCTTCTGAACCAAAATCGGGACCACCGGCATTGTGCCACGTGTCGTTGAT
This sequence comes from Enterococcus sp. DIV0240d, assembly GCF_051711245.1. Lineage (NCBI taxonomy): Bacteria > Bacillati > Bacillota > Bacilli > Lactobacillales > Enterococcaceae > Enterococcus > Enterococcus sp. DIV0240d. The sequence goes on from NZ_JBIOMG010000001.1 coordinate 496,716, forward strand.
CCCAATCATAAAGACCAAGACGTCAGGTGCTAATTGAAGGCAATCATCTTGGAGACGGGCTAAGACGTCGGCAGCTTTGTTGCCGCCGATCCCCCGATTATAAAAGGTAAATCCTGCAGTGGGGAATGTTTCTGCCAGCTGATCGGCAACGAGACGGGCAAACCCATGTCCTAAATCGTGGGGATCTTGGCGATCACGATCGCAATCTGTGATGCTGTCACCTAAAAATAAAACGGTATCATTTTTGACTAGTTTCATAGTAAGCTCCTTTCGAGTACGCCCTCAATTATAAAAGAGGGGGGAGGAAATGCCAATAAAAAAACTGCCCTTTTTTAAAAAAGGGCAGCGATAAGCGAGGCTTATAAGTAGTATTTTTTCGCAACAGTCAAATCATCGTTCAATTCATAAACAAGTGGTTGACCAGTTGGGATCTCAAGATCCATGATATCTTCGTCAGAAATACCTTCGATATGTTTTGCTAATGCACGTAGAGAGTTTCCGTGAGCCGCAACTAAGACAGTTTTGTCGTCTTTTAATGCTGGGGCGATTTCATCTTGCCAGAAAGGCAATGCACGTTCTAAAGTAACTTTTAAGTTTTCGCCACCAGGTACGTCGCGAGGGTCAAGCATTGCATAACGACGGTCGTTTGCAGCAGAACCTTCATCTGAAGCTTCCATCAATGGAGGTAAAACATCGTAAGAACGACGCCAGATGTGTACTTGTTCGTCACCGTATTTTTCAGCAGTTTCTTTTTTATTTAAACCTTGTAATTTACCGTAATGACGTTCGTTTAAGCGCCATGATTTGATCGTTGGTACCCAAAGTTGATCAGAATATTCTAAAATGTAATTACAAGTTTTGATGGCACGAGTTAAAACAGATGTGTAAGCAACGTCAAATTCGATGCCTGCTTCTTTGATTTTACGTCCGCCTTCGATTGCTTCTTCGACACCTTCTGGCGCTAGATCAACATCAGCCCAACCGGTAAACTGGTTTAATTTGTTCCATTCGCTTAGTCCATGACGAGAAAATACTAATTTTGGCATGTAAAACTCTCCTTTAGATATTCGATATTTTTCTGAAATTTTCAATTCCGTATTTATTGTACACTCTTTCTCAAAGAATTTCCATGGTTTTGGAGGAAAAGCTGGGGGAAAACGCCATTCTTAAGGAAAAACAAAAGGGGATCATTAAAAAGAGGACCGCTTTTGTTTCATGCTGTTCTAGGGGGAGTCGACAACTATGAACGTAACTTGTTCCATTCTTCTTCGGATAATTTTATGTATTTATAGCATGTACCTACAGAAACACCGCATTTTTCAGAAATATATTGAATCGTTTCTTTTTTCTCGTAGTACAATTGACGGATTTTTTTGATCGTTTTCGGATCGATTTTTGGACGACCACCAATTTTGCCTTTTTTGCGGGCTTTATTTAAGCCGACCAGCGTGCGCTCTTTGATGAGTGAGCGTTCCATGATCGCAAGTCCTTCCATCAAATTGAAGTAAACCTGTCCCATCGGACCGCGGGTATCGATTTGTTCTGCCAGTGAAACCAGATGAAGCTCTCGCTGTTTTAATAGATCAGTGAGATCGGTCAGCTGTCTGGTCGTCTTCCCTAAACGATGCAGTTCCGTAACGACTAAGGTGTCACCGGGCTGCATTTGTGCCACCACTGACTCCAATGAATGATTTTCTTCACTTTCTTCCACGCTAAATGTCTCATGGAAAAATTCATGACACCCAAATTCTTCGAGCTTGTTTAATTGTTCACTTGTTGAGTTATCGGTGATCGTTGAACGAGCATAGCCTATGATTTTCATAAACCCTCCTACCTTTCCCTTTTTATTGAATGTATCATAATTATTTCTTAAATGATAGGGTAATTTGCACAAAAAATAATAAAAATTAAGTCGATTGAAGAAAAATAACGAAAAAAAGAGAAGCGTTATCGCTCCTCTTTTTTGTTTCCTTTATCTAACGTGCTTGGTACTCGGGCCTTCAGGCAATCCGACAATGATCGTATGGACCATATCCAAAAACAAACCGTGTTCAACCACGCCCACTGTAGCATCTAATTCTTGTGCCAACTCAGTAGGAGCGGTGATCGTTTCTAGATGAAGATCGATGATGTAATTGCTGCAATCGGTTTTTAACGGTTCGCCTTCTTCATTCAGACGCAGTTTTGGATGGTAGTTTTTCTTCTCGAACAGACGCAGCAGCTGTTGGCTGCCATAAGGGATCACTTCCACTGGCAACGGGAAGGCACCAAGTGTTTCGACCATTTTCGATTCATCAACGATCCACAAGACTTTCTTGGAGTTAGACGCCACGATTTTTTCGAATAAAAGGGCTGCACCGCCGCCTTTGATGCCATGATAATCCTGGCTGATCTCATCTGCACCGTCGATCGTGAGATCCACAGCGTCCACTTCATCGATGGTGCGAATCGGGATACCTAATCCTTCTGCTTGTTTTTTTGATGCCCAAGAAGTTGGGACACCCGTGATCGATAGACCTTCTTCTTTTACCCGTCGACCCAGTTCTTCAATCATGTAGTAGGCTGTTGAGCCAGTGCCCAAGCCAACGACCATGCCATCTTTTACATAACTAGCCGCTTCAATGCCGACCATTTCTTTTAGGTTCATTTTCTTCCCGCCTTTTTTAAATAAATGCTTTGTCTCTATTATATAGGAAGAAGCGCAAAATTTGCGGATTTTTTCGTAACAGATTTCTTTTGAAAAAAGCCTAGGAGGATACTTGACAGGTAAGAATAAGCATGATATTCTATCAAAGGTGCTTTATCTACAGGTCTCTCGTTGGAGACGTGCTGACTGTCTATCAAAGCATAGTTGATATGAATGCAGAGAATGCATTATTTTTTATCGCAAAAAAAGAACCACCTGGATGTGTGGGACTATAAAGCGAATCAAGGAAGGAGGACAACTAGGGATGCCTACAATTAATCAATTAGTACGTAAACCTCGTAAATCCAAGGTTGAAAAATCAAATTCACCAGCATTGAACAAAGGATATAACAGTTTCAAGAAAGCTCAAACGAATGTTAACTCACCTCAAAAGCGTGGGGTAGCTACTCGTGTGGGAACTATGACACCGAAAAAACCGAACTCAGCTCTACGTAAATATGCGCGTGTTCGTTTGTCAAACTTGATTGAAGTGACAGCTTATATTCCAGGTATCGGACACAACTTACAAGAACACAGCGTGGTCTTGTTACGTGGTGGACGTGTAAAAGACTTACCAGGGGTACGTTACCATATCGTTCGTGGTGCATTGGATACTGCCGGTGTTAACGATCGTAAACAATCTCGTTCTAAATATGGTACAAAACGTCCTAAAGCTTAATCTTTAAGACAAACAGATCAAATGAATCTTATTTAAATCAGAACTGATATCTCGGAAGGAGGAGTTACGGATGCCTCGTAAAGGTCCTGTTGCAAAACGTGATGTTTTACCAGATCCTATTTATAACTCAAAATTAGTAACTCGTTTGATCAACCGTGTAATGGTTGATGGTAAACGCGGTGTTGCTGCAAATATTATCTACAATGCTTTTGGCATTATCAAAGAATCTACAGGAAATGATCCATTGGAAGTTTTCGAACAAGCAATGAAAAACATTATGCCTGTATTGGAAGTTAAAGCTCGCCGTGTCGGTGGTTCTAACTACCAAGTACCAGTAGAAGTACGTCCTGAACGTCGTACAACTCTAGGTCTTCGTTGGGTGGTAAACTACGCTCGTTTGCGTGGCGAACACACAATGGAAGAACGTCTTGCAAAAGAAATCATGGATGCAGCGAACAACACTGGTGCTTCTGTGAAAAAACGCGAAGACACACACAAAATGGCGGAAGCCAACCGCGCATTTGCTCACTATCGTTGGTAAGATCCTCACTGCTTTTTATTGGAAGGTACTGAGACAACCTTAGCTTAAGTTAAGTAAGAATGAGAGGGGAACAACCTAGAATGGCAAGAGAATTTTCGCTAGAAAAAACTCGTAATATCGGGATCATGGCCCACGTTGACGCTGGTAAAACAACGACAACTGAACGTATCCTTTATTACACAGGTAAAATCCATAAAATTGGTGAAACACATGAAGGTGCTTCTCAAATGGACTGGATGGAACAAGAACAAGAACGTGGGATCACAATCACTTCTGCTGCGACAACTGCGCAATGGAAAGAAAACCGCGTAAATATCATCGACACACCAGGACACGTGGACTTCACAATCGAAGTTCAACGTTCATTGCGTGTACTTGATGGTGCTGTAACTGTGTTGGACTCACAATCAGGTGTAGAACCTCAAACAGAAACAGTTTGGCGTCAAGCGACAGATTACCGCGTACCGCGTGTTGTATTCTGTAACAAAATGGACAAAATTGGTGCAGACTTCTTATACTCTGTATCAACTTTACATGATCGTTTACAAGCAAATGCTCACCCAATCCAATTACCAATTGGTGCGGAAGATGACTTTACTGGTATTATCGACTTAGTAAAAATGAAAGCTGAAATCTACACAAATGACTTAGGAACTGAAATCCAAGAGACTGAAATTCCTGAAGAATACGTAGAATTAGCTGAAGAATGGCGCGAAAAATTAATCGAAGCTGTTGCTGATACTGATGAAGAACTAATGATGAAATTCTTGGAAGGTGAAGAAATCACTGAAGAAGAATTGAAAGCTGGTATTCGTCAAGCAACATTGACTGTTGACTTTTTCCCTGTTCTTTGCGGATCTGCCTTTAAAAACAAAGGGGTTCAATTGATGTTGGATGCAGTCATCGACTACTTGCCTTCACCACTTGATGTTCCTGCGATTAAAGGGATCAATCCTAAAACAGACGAAGAAACTGATCGTCCGGCTGACGATGAAGCACCATTTGCTTCATTAGCATTTAAAGTAATGACTGACCCATTCGTAGGTCGTTTGACATTCTTCCGTGTGTATTCAGGTATCTTGAACTCTGGATCATACGTATTGAATGCTTCAAAAGGCAAACGCGAACGTATCGGTCGTATCCTACAAATGCACGCCAACACTCGTGCTGAAATCCAAACAGTATACTCAGGCGATATCGCCGCTGCTGTTGGTTTGAAAGACACAACAACTGGGGATACACTATGTGATGAAAAATCACCAGTAATCCTTGAATCAATCGAATTCCCAGAACCAGTTATCGAAGTCGCTGTTGAGCCTAAATCAAAAGCTGACCAAGATAAAATGGGGGTTGCTTTACAAAAACTTGCTGAAGAAGATCCATCATTCCGTGTGGAAACAAACGCTGAAACAGGCGAAACTGTTATCGCTGGTATGGGAGAACTTCACTTGGACGTCTTAGTTGACCGTATGCGTCGCGAATTTAAAGTTGAAGCAAACGTAGGTGCGCCTCAAGTTTCTTATCGTGAAACATTCCGTGCAGCAACACAAGCGGAAGGTAAATTTGTACGTCAGTCTGGTGGTAAAGGTCAATACGGTCACGTATGGGTCGAATTTACACCAAACGAAGAAGGTAAAGGCTTCGAATTCGAAAACGCGATTGTCGGTGGTGTGGTTCCTCGTGAATACATCCCAGCAGTTGAAAAAGGACTTGAAGACTCAATGGCGAACGGTGTCTTAGCCGGTTACCCATTAGTAGACATCAAAGCAAAACTTTATGATGGTTCATACCATGATGTCGATTCAAGTGAAACTGCCTTCCGTGTTGCAGCTTCTATGGCTTTACGTGCTGCAGCGAAGAAAGCAAATCCAGTAATTCTTGAACCAATGATGAAAGTAGTTATCACTGTACCAGAAGATTACTTAGGTGATGTTATGGGTCACGTAACTGCTCGTCGTGGACGCGTAGAAGGAATGGAAGCACACGGTAACTCACAAATCGTGAACGCAATCGTGCCATTAGCTGAAATGTTCGGTTACGCAACGACACTTCGTTCATCAACACAAGGTCGCGGTACGTTCATGATGACATTTGATCACTATGAAGATGTACCAAAATCTGTTCAAGAAGAAATCATCAAGAAAAACGGCGGCAAAGCTGAATAATTGATGGAAGTATAGGAAATTAAGTAAAAAGCTATATTTTTTTCTGAGTTTCGTGTACAATATTATCGATGATAAGGGATGGGGAGCTGCGGCTCCCTACCTATCAAATATAAAAAATAAACTGCATTTTTAGGAGGAACATTTTAAAATGGCAAAAGAAAAATTTGACCGTTCTAAACCCCACGTAAACATTGGTACGATCGGACACGTTGACCATGGTAAAACTACACTTACAGCTGCTATCACAACTGTATTATCTAAAAAAGGTTTGGCTCAAGCTTCAGCTTACGACCAAATCGATGGCGCTCCAGAAGAACGCGAACGCGGAATCACTATCTCAACTGCTCACGTTGAGTACGAAACTGAAGCACGTCACTATGCTCACGTTGACTGCCCAGGACACGCGGACTACGTTAAAAACATGATCACTGGTGCTGCTCAAATGGACGGCGCGATCTTAGTAGTATCTGCTGCTGATGGTCCTATGCCTCAAACACGTGAACACATCTTGTTATCACGTAACGTTGGTGTACCATACATCGTTGTTTTCTTAAACAAAATGGATATGGTTGATGACGAAGAATTACTAGAATTAGTTGAAATGGAAGTTCGTGACTTATTGTCAGAATATGACTTCCCAGGCGACGATGTTCCTGTAATCGCTGGTTCTGCTTTGAAAGCTCTTGAAGGCGATGCTTCATACGAAGAAAAAATCATGGAATTAATGGCTGCAGTTGACGAATACGTTCCAACTCCAGAACGTGACACTGACAAACCATTCATGATGCCAGTCGAAGACGTATTCTCAATCACTGGACGTGGTACTGTTGCTACAGGCCGTGTTGAACGTGGACAAGTTCGCGTTGGTGACGAAGTTGAAATCGTTGGTATTGCTGAAGAAACTGCTAAAACAACTGTAACTGGTGTTGAAATGTTCCGTAAATTGTTAGACTATGCTGAAGCAGGGGATAACATTGGTGCATTGCTACGTGGGGTTGCTCGTGAAGACATCCAACGTGGACAAGTATTAGCTAAAGCTGGTACAATCACACCTCATACAAAATTTAAAGCTGAAGTTTACGTTTTAACAAAAGAAGAAGGTGGACGTCACACTCCATTCTTCACTAACTACCGTCCTCAGTTCTACTTCCGTACAACTGACGTAACTGGTGTTGTTGAATTACCAGAAGGAACTGAAATGGTTATGCCTGGTGATAACGTAACAATCGACGTTGAATTGATCCACCCAATCGCTATCGAAGACGGAACTCGTTTCTCAATTCGTGAAGGCGGACGTACTGTTGGTTCAGGCGTTGTAACTTCAATCCAAGCTTAATTTGATTGATCGAAGAGCAAAAGCGTACGCGCTTTTGCTCTTTTTTTTAACTCGTAGAACCAAAAAAGAGCCGCCATCTCTAGCGTTGACGAATCCACTGTGGTTCATCGAAGCTAAAGAGAGCGGTGCTTTTTATTTTATTAGTTTTTGCTTCTTCAAGAAGGCGTCAAATCCTTGGTCAGGACGATTGCTGTAAAAGCCAGCGAATTTTTCTGACCATGGTTTGGTCTCGCGGGCTTCTCCAAAAGCAGTCATCGTTTGATCGTACGCTTCGATCGCCTCATAAGAATAGTCCTGATAATGGTTGTAATGAATGACCGCTTCTTCTGGCAAGCGAGGTTTGACCTTCATTTCTACGATTGGTTTACCGATGCTCAAGCCAGCCACAGGATAGACATATTCTGGTAAGTGCAACAATTCAGCGATTTTGGCGCTGTCTTTGCGGACACTGCCAGAAATGACGGTGCCTAAGCCCAGTGATTCAGCAGCGATCGCACCAGATTGCAAAGCGATGCTGGCATCAGTGGTGGCGATCAATAGTGGCTGATAGCCCTCATCGATTGGATAGGGAGTCTGTTTTTCGTCAGCAACTTTTTTGGTTCGATTTAAATCAGCTAAAAATAGCAGAAAGAGTGAACTTGCTGCGATATGAGGATTGCCAGGATTCCATTCGACCATTTGTTGGCGAATCTGCGGGTCGTCGATCACTAAGATCGAATAGGCTTGCCCGTTCATCCAGCTAGGTGCTTGACGAGCCGCAGTCAAAATCGCGGTTACTTGCTCTTGGCTCAAGGGGTAGTCAGGGTCAAATTGTCGGTAAGTGCGGTGATTGTGCAAAAGCTCAATGGTTTCGTTCATAGGTTTGCTCCTTTAACTGTTGGGTGATTTTTGTGAATCGTTCTTGAAATAGCGGTAAATCATCTTTGGCTAAGCGGGTATAGTTCAAACGCAAGCCATTCGTATCGTTACTGAAAAGAAACGCAGGTGCTACTAAGCAATCGTTCGCCAAAAAGAGTGACCAATCTTTGCGAGTCAATGTGCGGTGACGCCAAGTCAACCACAGGTAAAGACCACCTTTCGTCGGCTGCCATTGCCAATCCTCCTGGAATGCCTGCAAGAGTTGGAGTAAGTCTTGCTGGCGCTGGGCCATTTCTGCAAGCAGTGTCCGCTGTTGCTGGTGGTAATCAAAGGAGCGTAAGGCGATATTGGCAAGGACTTGCGGGAAGATCGTGGTATCGATCGCCATCCGTTTTTTCGCTTGGGCAAATTGGTCGGCTAACGCTTCTGGCACCAAAAGCCAGCCGATTTTTATGGATGATCCTAGTAATTTTGAAAGCGAGCCTAAATAAATGACGGTTTCGGGAGCCATGGATTTTAGCTTGGGCGGTACTTTATCAAAAGCCAACTCGCTAAAAACATCGTCTTCTATGATCGGTACTTGGTAGGTCTGGCAAAGGCGGATGATCGCTTGGCGCCGATGGTCACTCATAGTATGACCCGTTGGATTTTGGAAGGTGGGATTCAGATAAACAAATTTGATCTTCTTTTCCTTCAACACTTTTTCCAATGCCGCAGGCCGCATCCCTTCACTATCCTGCTTGATCCCAATCAGCTGGACATTCATCGTGGAAAACAAGGGGAGAGAGAACAAGAAAGAAGGGTCCTCTGTCGCAATACAATCCCCCGCATGCAATAAGACTTGCATCAGCAAGGTGATTCCTTGCGTCGAACCGGCAGTAATTACTAGTTTTTGACCGCTGGTGGGCAAATTGAAGGAATCAGCAAGGTGCTGCAATAAGATTTCTTGCAAAGGTTCATAACCCGTCGGTAATACTTTGGTGCTTTCTTTGCGAATCTCTTCCCAGGTAAAGGCAGGAAACGTGAAATCGGGGATCAGATCGGCAGGTAGATCACCTGTGTACAGATCCAGCACATCCTTCTCAGTGCGCAAATGCTGAATCTGTTGAACGTAAGGGTCTTGCTGCAGATAAGGGCTGCTTAAAGACGAGCGCAAATAAGAAAGTGGCGTTTGGCGGTTCCCCCAACGCCCTTCCAATACACGAGAGCCGCTGCCTTGTTTTCGTTCGATCCATCCTAAGCTTTTCAATTCATCTAACGCTTTGACGACGGTGGAACGATTGACGCCAAAAGTCTGGGCGAGGCTGCGCTCTGGCGGCAAACGATCCCCAGGTCCATAGGTTCCCGCTTGGATCTCTTCGATAAAATGAGTCACGATCTGCTGGTAAATCGGTTGTTTCTTCTGTTTGTCGATACTTGATGAAGCCATCCTGCACCACCTTTTTCAATTGGATGGTTTAAAAATAAGCCAAATGGCTCTTTTCGTCAAGGGGAAGATTGACTATACTTAGCAAAAAGCACAAGGAGATGAGGAAGATGGAAAAAGTCCTATCAATTGCTGGGTCGGATTCAACCGGAGGTGCCGGTATCGAAGCAGATTTAAAAACATTTCAGGAATATGGTGTCTTTGGTTTTGCCACGATCGCTTCGATCGTCACGATGGACCCACAAGCAGGTTGGAGCCATGAAGTAACGGCGATGGAAACAGCGCTTGTCGAAAAACAAATGATCTCTGCTTTTGCAGGTGATCCGATGGATGCTCTAAAAACGGGCATGTTAGGCAATGAAGACAATATTGTCCAAGCTGCGCAGATGATCCAACAGCAGCAAGTCAAAAATGTGGTGATCGATCCTGTCATTGCTTGCAAAGGGACTGCAGAAATCTTACAGCCAAAAAGCGTCGATGCCATCATCACGCATTTGTTGCCGTTAGCAGATGTTGTCACCCCCAATTTAGTAGAAGCGGGGATTCTTTCAGGTTTGGGTGATTTGACGAGTGTGGAGGCCATGAAGCAAGCTGCTGAAAAAATCCATGAATTAGGTGCTAAATACGTCGTGATCAAAGGGGGGCATCGCTTGCCAGGAGCAAAAGCCATTGACCTCGTTTATGATGGGCAATCCTTCCTCTTGTTAGAAAGTGAAAAAATCGCTACCGATTTCAATCACGGGGCAGGCTGCACCTTTTCAGCTGCGATCGCTGCGGGTCTTGCAAAAGGCAAACCCGTCGTGGAAAGCGTTCGGTTAGCGAAAGCCTTTGTCACAGCGGCAATCAAAGAAGGAGTGGTGATCAATCCTTATGTGGGTCATGTGTGGCATGGTGCCTATACCCACGCCCAAGACCGTATGCAGGAGGAAGCGCCGCAATAGCAGGTTTTCTTCTATAATAAATGGGAAATGAAGAAGTGCTTAAAAGAAGCGGTCAACGCTTCTTTTTTGTGTTACGAAACTAAAAGAAAATTTTCTGAAAGAAATGCAAAAGAATCCCGGTTTTTCCATAAAAAAAGCTTGCAATCAATGTTTATCCGTAATATAATCATAAAGGTGCTGTTTACGTAAATACGTAAGTCACACTGGCAGCAAAGAGATTTTCTGCCGGCTACGAAACGAGAGGTTGCGACACGCCCGGACGCTTTGCCATGGACGAGCGTGACGGAAAATTTTCGTGGAGCTATGTCTACTTTTCAAAATAGGCGAAGGAGGGAAAACAATGGCAAAACAAAAAATTCGTATCCGTTTAAAAGCGTATGAACATCGTATTTTAGATCAATCAGCGGATAAAATCGTAGAAACTGCAAAGAGAACTGGAGCTGGCGTATCTGGTCCAATTCCATTACCAACTGAACGCAGCTTGTACACGATCATCCGTGCGACGCACAAATACAAAGATTCACGCGAACAATTCGAAATGCGTACACACAAACGTCTAATCGACATTGTGAATCCAACACCAAAAACTGTTGATGCTTTAATGAAGCTAGACTTGCCAAGCGGTGTTAATATCGAAATCAAACTATAATAATTAAGATGGAGGTGTAATCATGACCAAAGGAATCTTAGGGAAAAAAGTGGGAATGACTCAAATCTTCACTGAATCTGGCGAATTGATTCCAGTAACTGTAGTAGAAGCTACACCAAACGTAGTGCTACAAGTGAAAACAATCGAAAATGACGGCTACGAAGCAATTCAAGTCGGCTACCAAGATATGCGTGAAGTTTTGTCTAACAAACCTGCGAAAGGTCATGTTGCAAAAGCAAACACGGCTCCTAAGCGCTTCATTCGCGAATTCAAGAATGTAGAGCTAGAGGGCTTAGAAGTAGGATCAGAAATCAAAGTTGATATTTTTGAAGCAGGAGACATCATCGATGTAACCGGCACTTCGAAAGGTAAAGGATTCCAAGGCGTTATCAAACGTCACGGACAAAGCCGCGGACCAATGGCTCACGGTTCTCGTTACCACCGTCGTCCTGGATCAATGGGTCCAGTTGCACCTAACCGTGTATTCAAAAACAAACGTCTTGCTGGACGTATGGGCGGAAATCGCATCACGATCCAAAACTTGGAAATCGTGCGCGTAGACGCAGAACGCAACGTTATCTTGATCAAAGGTAATGTACCTGGCGCGAAAAAATCATTGATTACAATCAAATCAGCTGTGAAAGCTAAATAAGTAGATAGGAAGAAAGGAGGAACTAAGGAATGCCGAATGTAGCATTATTCAAACAAGATGGAAGCCAAAATGGCGAAATTACATTGAACGAAGAAATCTTCGGAATCGAACCAAATGAATCAGTTGTCTATGATGCAATCATCATGCAACGCGCTTCATTAAGACAAGGAACACACGCTGTGAAAAACCGCAGTGCCGTTCGTGGCGGTGGCCGTAAACCATGGCGCCAAAAAGGAACTGGACGTGCCCGTCAAGGTTCAATCCGTTCACCACAATGGCGTGGAGGTGGCGTAGTCTTCGGACCAACACCACGTTCATATAGCTACAAACTTCCTAAAAAAGTTCGTCGCTTAGCAATGAAATCTGTATTGTCAGAAAAAGTTGCTTCAAATAACTTGGTAGCAGTAGAAGGGTTAAGCTTTGATGCTCCAAAAACAAAAGAATTCAAACAAGTTTTAGCTAACTTGACAATTGACTCTAAAGTATTGGTAGTTTTAGAATCTGAAAACGACTTTGCCGCTTTATCTGCGCGCAACTTGCCAAAAGTTTCTGTAGTTACTGCTGATAACATTAGTGTTTTAGACATCGTTTCTAACGACAAAATGTTAGTGACACAAACTGCTCTTACTCAGATCGAGGAGGTGCTTGCATAATGGACTTACTAGACGTTATTAAACGCCCAGTGATCACTGAAAAATCAATGCTTGCCATGGATGACAAGAAATACACTTTTGAAGTGGACTCAAAAGCTAACAAAACTTTAGTAAAACAAGCTGTAGAAGCTGCCTTTGACGGAGTGAAAGTGGCAAACGTGAACATCATCAACGTTCGTCCGAAATTCAAACGCATGGGTAAATATGCAGGATATACAAAAAAACGTCGCAAAGCTGTTGTGACTTTAACTGAAGATTCTAAAGAAATCCAAATTTTCGAAGCTGCTGAATAAGCAACTCACGCATAAACTTTACATGGGAGGGAAAAAGACGTGGCGATTAAAAAGTACAAACCTACCACGAACGGCCGTCGTAATATGACAAGTTCTGATTTCGCTGAAATCACAACTTCAACACCAGAAAAAACATTGTTAGCTCCTTTGAAAAACAATGCTGGTCGTAACAACAACGGACGTATCACGGTTCGTCATCAAGGTGGCGGTCACAAACGTCAATACCGTTTGATCGATTTCAAACGTAACAAAGACAACGTCGTTGCTACAGTTAAAACGATTGAATATGATCCAAACCGTTCTGCTAACATTGCGTTAGTACATTACGAGGATGGAGTAAAAGCATACATCTTAGCACCTAAAGGATTAGAAGTTGGCATGACTGTCGTTTCTGGTCCAGATGCAGATATTAAAGTAGGGAATGCATTACCACTAGAAAACATTCCAGTCGGTACTGTTATCCACAACATCGAAATGAAACCTGGTAAAGGTGGACAATTGATTCGTTCAGCTGGAACAAGTGCTCAAGTACTTGGTAAAGAAGGCAAATACGTATTGATCCGCTTGAACTCTGGTGAAGTACGGATGATCTTAGCATCATGTCGTGCAACAATCGGTTCTGTTGGTAATGAACAACACGAATTGATCAACATCGGTAAAGCCGGTCGTTCTCGTTGGATGCGCAAACGTCCAACTGTACGTGGTAGCGTAATGAACCCTAATGATCACCCACACGGTGGTGGTGAAGGTAAAGCACCAATCGGACGTAAAGCACCAGTTTCTCCTTGGGGACAACCTGCACTTGGTTACAAAACACGTAACAAAAAAGCAAAATCAGACAAACTTATCGTTCGTCGTCGTAAAACTAAGTAATATACTTGACCGTGTGTCGCACATTTTGAGAGGAGGTACACCATGGGTCGTAGTTTGAAAAAAGGACCTTTTGTCGATGACCATTTGATGAAAAAGGTCGAAGCACAAGAAGGCGCTGAAAAGAAAAAAGTGATCAAAACTTGGTCACGTCGTTCTACAATTTTCCCTAATTTTATCGGATTTACAATTGCTGTGTATGATGGACGGAAACATGTACCAGTTTACATCCAAGAAGACATGGTAGGACACAAATTAGGTGAATTTGCACCAACAAGAACTTATCGCGGACATGCTGCCGATGATAAGAAAACAAGACGCTAATTTTGAGGGGAGGATATCCAAAAATGGCAGAACAAATCACATCAGCGAAAGCAACTGCTAAAACAGTCCGCGTTTCTCCTCGTAAATCTCGTCTAGTTATTGACTTAATCAGAGGGAAAAGCGTTGCTGAAGCAATCGCGATCTTAAAGTTCACACCAAATAAAGCAGCTGGAATCATCGAGAAAGTCTTGATGTCAGCTATTGCCAATGCAGAAAATAATTTTGACTTAGATGTTGAAAACTTGATTGTTTCTGAAGCATTCGTAAACGAAGGACCAACGATGAAACGTTTCCGTCCACGTGCGAAAGGTTCAGCTTCACCGATCAACAAACGTACAAGTCATATTACTGTAGTCGTATCAGAAAAATAAGGAGGGACAATCAGTGGGTCAAAAAGTACATCCAATTGGAATGCGTGTAGGCATCATCCGTGACTGGGATGCTAAATGGTATGCTGAAAAAGAGTATGCTGAATTTCTACATGAAGATTTGAAAATCCGTAAATTTATCGCATCTAAACTTGCTGATGCCGCTGTGTCTACAGTTGAGATCGAGCGTGCAGCAAACCGCGTGAATATTTCAATCCACACAGCTAAACCAGGTATGGTTATCGGTAAAGGCGGATCTGAAGTCGAAAACCTAAGAAAAGAATTAAATAGCCTAACTGGCAAACGAGTTCACATCAACATCGTTGAAATCAAAAAACCAGATTTAGATGCTAAATTAGTAGGCGAAGGAATCGCACGTCAATTAGAAAACCGTGTTGCTTTCCGTCGTGCTCAAAAACAAGCGATCCAACGCACAATGCGTTCTGGCGCTAAAGGAATCAAAACACAAGTTTCTGGCCGTCTAAATGGTGCGGATATCGCTCGTTCAGAAGGTTACTCAGAAGGAACCGTTCCACTTCATACATTACGTGCGGACATTGATTACGCATGGGAAGAAGCAGATACAACATACGGAAAACTAGGAGTTAAAGTGTGGATTTATCGTGGAGAAGTTCTTCCAACTAAAAAGAACACTGAGAAAGGAGGGAAATAAACATGTTAGTACCTAAACGTGTAAAACACCGTCGTGAGTTCCGCGGAAAAATGCGTGGCGAAGCGAAAGGCGGAAAAGAAGTAGCATTCGGTGAATACGGCTTACAAGCTGTTGAATCACACTGGATCACAAACCGTCAAATCGAAGCTGCCCGTATCGCAATGACTCGTTATATGAAACGTGGCGGGAAAGTATGGATCAAAATTTTCCCTCACAAATCTTATACTGCCAAAGCTATCGGGGTACGTATGGGTTCTGGTAAAGGGGCTCCTGAAGGATGGGTATCACCAGTTAAACGTGGTAAAATCATGTTTGAAATTGCCGGTGTACCTGAAGAAGTTGCGCGCGAAGCGCTACGTCTTGCTTCTCACAAATTACCAGTGAAAACGAAGATCGTAAAACGTGAGGAAATGGGTGGTGAATCGAATGAAGGTTAAAGAAATCAGAGAATTAACCACTGCCGAAATGCTAGATCAAGAAAAACAATTGAAAGAAGAATTGTTCAATCTTAGATTCCAATTAGCAACAGGTCAATTAGAAAACACTGCACGTATCAAAGAAGTACGTAAATCGATTGCACGCATTAAAACAGTATTGCGTGAACAAGCTAAGTAATAGTGGAAGGAGGCCATTTAGCGTATGACTGAAGAAAGAAATCAACGCAAAGTTTACCAAGGTCGCGTGGTATCAGACAAAATGGATAAAACTATCACTGTTGTCGTTGAAACAAAGAAAAACCACCCTATCTACGGCAAACGTCTGAACTATTCTAAGAAATACAAAGCACACGATGAAAACAACGAAGCAAAAGTTGGCGATATCGTGAAAATTATGGAAACTCGTCCATTATCAGCTACGAAACGTTTCCGTCTAGTAGAGATTGTTGAAAAGGCAGTGATTATCTAATCACACGAGATTTTCCTATATAGATTGTGAATTGCAAAATCTGAAAGGAGGATACACATCGTGATCCAAGCAGAAAGCCGATTAAGAGTGGCGGACAACTCAGGTGCCCGTGAAATTCTAACGATCAAAGTCCTTGGCGGATCTGGTCGTAAAACTGCCAATATTGGTGACGTGATTGTTGCTACGGTTAAACAAGCAACGCCAGGTGGGGTTGTCAAAAAAGGTGACGTCGTTAAAGCCGTTATCGTTCGTACTAAATCAGGAGCTCGTCGTACAGACGGTTCATACATCAAATTCGATGAAAATGCTGCGGTTATTATCCGTGACGATAAGAGCCCTCGTGGAACTCGTATCTTTGGCCCAGTTGCCCGCGAATTGCGTGAAGGCAACTTTATGAAGATCGTTTCCCTAGCACCAGAAGTATTGTAATAGTGATTCTTATCTAAAGGAGGTGCGAAACAAACATGTTTGTTAAAAAAGGCGATAAAGTTAAAGTTATCACTGGTAAAGACAAAAACAAAGAAGGCGTTGTGCTAGCAGCGTTTCCTAAAAAAGACAAAGTCGTTGTTGAAGGTGTCAATGTTGTCAAAAAACACCAAAAACCTTCTCAAACTGCTCCTCAAGGCGGAATCGTTGAAATGGAAGCACCAATTCATGTTTCTAACGTGATGGTGGTTGATCCATCGAACGGTGAAGCTACGCGTGTCGGTTACAAAGAAGTTGACGGCAAAAAAGTCCGCGTTTCTAAGAAAACCGGAGAAGTTCTTGATAAATAATCTGATGAAGGAAGGAGGGGCTAACAGATGAACCGCCTTAAAGAAAAATATTCAAAAGAAGTTGTCCCATCATTAATGGACAAATTTAACTACAGCTCAATCATGGAAGCACCAAAAGTTGATAAAATCGTTATCAACATGGGTGTCGGTGACGCTGTTTCTAATGCTAAAAACTTAGACAAAGCTGTTGAAGAATTACAATTGATCTCAGGTCAAAAACCATTGATCACAAAAGCGAAAAAATCTATCGCAGGATTCCGTTTACGTGAAGGAATGCCAATCGGTGCGAAAGTAACACTACGCGGCGAAAGAATGTATGAATTCTTAGATAAACTAGTAAGTGTGTCATTGCCACGTGTCCGTGACTTCCACGGTGTGAGCAAAAAAGCGTTCGACGGACGCGGAAACTACACTTTAGGTATCAAAGAACAATTGATTTTCCCTGAAGTAGATTATGATTTGATCGACAAAGTACGTGGTATGGATATCGTGATTGTAACAACAGCAAACACAGATGAAGAATCTCGTGAATTGTTGACACAATTAGGCATGCCATTCCAAAAATAAAAAAAGGAGGCGAACTACGTGGCTAAAAAATCAATGATTGCTAAAAACAAACGCCCTGCTAAATTCTCAACGCAAGAATACACTCGTTGTGAACGTTGCGGACGTCCACATTCAGTTTATCGTAAATTTCATCTTTGCCGTATTTGCTTCCGCGAACTTGCCTATAAAGGACAAATTCCCGGCGTGAAGAAAGCTAGCTGGTAAACTATACTCGCATAAAGGAGGTAAATTATCCCATGGTCATGACAGATCCAATTGCAGATTTTCTAACGCGCGTGCGTAACGCAAACATGGTTAAACACGAAAGCCTAGAAGTACCTGCTTCAAAAATCAAACGTGATATCGCTGAAATCTTGAAACGTGAAGGTTTCGTCCGCGATGTTGAATACATTGAAGATGACAAACAAGGCGTGATCCGCGTATTTCTTAAATACGGTAAAAACGGTGAACGTGTTATCACAAACTTAAAACGTATCTCTAAACCAGGCTTGCGTGCTTATGTCAAAGCTGACGAAGTACCAAAAGTATTGAATGGTCTAGGAATCGCGATTATCTCAACTTCTGACGGTGTAATCACTGACAAAGAAGCTAGAGCAAAAAATGTTGGCGGCGAAGTAGTCGCTTATGTATGGTAATTTAAAATATTCCACAAGGAGGTGCCTCTAAGTGAGTCGTATCGGTAATAAGATCGTCGTTCTTCCTGCTGGTGTTGAAATCAAGCAAAACGGAAACGACATTACAGTTAAAGGACCTAAAGGTGAATTAACACGTACTTTCTCTTCTGATATCACAATGAATATCGAAGGAAACGAAGTAACATTCACTCGTCCAAATGATAGTAAAGAAATGAAAACTATCCACGGAACTACCCGTGCAAACTTCAACAACATGGTTGTTGGTGTTTCTGAAGGTTTCCAAAAAGCGTTAGAATTAATCGGGGTTGGGTACCGTGCTCAATTACAAGGGAAAAAACTTGTATTGAACGTTGGTTACTCTCATCCAGTTGAAATCGAAGCGCCAGCTGGAATCGAAATCGAAGTTCCTTCAAATACTTCTGTGATCGTTAAAGGATCAGATAAAGAAGTCGTAGGCGAATTGGCTGCCAATATCCGTGGCGTTCGTCCTCCAGAACCTTACAAAGGCAAAGGAATTCGTTATGTTGGCGAATTTGTACGCCGTAAAGAAGGTAAAACTGGTAAATAGTCGTAATTCTTTACGACTAGCAGCTTAGGCTAGCAAAATTAAAAGAGGTGACAAATTGTGATTACAAAACCAGATAAAAACAAGACACGTCAGAAAAGACATCGTCGTGTACGTAACAAAATCTCTGGTACTGCTGAGTGCCCACGCTTAAACGTGTTCCGTTCGAACAAAAACATCTACGCACAAGTAATTGATGACGTAGCGGGTGTGACGCTAGCAAGTGCCTCTGCCTTAGACAAAGAAGTTTCAGGTGCAACAAAAACTGAACAAGCACAAGCTGTCGGTAAATTAGTCGCAGAACGTGCAGCAGCAAAAGGTATTAAAGTAGTAGTCTTTGACCGTGGTGGATACCTTTACCATGGCCGTGTAGCAGCTTTAGCTGAAGCAGCTCGCGAAAATGGACTGGAATTTTAAGAGAAGGAGGAACACCATTCATGGTTTATATTGATCCAAAACATTTGGAATTAGAAGACCGCGTTGTTGCGATCAACCGTGTAACTAAAGTTGTTAAAGGTGGACGTCGTCTACGTTTTGCTGCATTAGTTGTTGTCGGTGACAAAAACGGACACGTAGGTTTCGGTACTGGTAAAGCACAAGAAGTACCAGAAGCAATCCGTAAAGCAATCGAAGACGCGAAGAAAAACTTGGTGGAAGTACCAATGGTTGGTTCTACAATCCCTCACGAAGTTATCGGTGTATTCGGCGGCGGACGCATCCTTATGAAACCTGCTGTAGAAGGTTCTGGGGTAGCTGCTGGTGGACCAGTTCGTGCCGTATTGGAATTAGCTGGGGTAGCTGATATCACATCTAAATCTTTAGGTTCTAACACACCAATCAACGTTGTTCGCGCAACAGTTGAAGGTTTAAAACAATTAAAACGCGCTGAAGAAGTGGCAGCACTTCGCGGCAAATCAGTAGAAGAATTAATCGGTTAAGGAGGACACTATAATGGCTGAATTGAAAATTACTTTAAAACGCAGTATTATCGGACGTCCCCAAAACCAACGTGATACTGTAAAAGCGTTAGGTCTTACAAAGTTGAATTCAACAGTTGTAAAACCTGCTAATGATGCAATCAAAGGCATGGTTAACACTGTTTCTCACTTAGTGGACGTTGAAGAGGTCTAAGGATCAGCAGATCTAGTTTGATTAAGGAGGTGCCAAACCTATGAAACTTCATGAATTAAAACCATCAGAAGGCTCACGCCAAGTACGTAACCGTGTCGGTCGAGGAACTTCATCTGGTAACGGTAAAACAGCTGGACGTGGACAAAAAGGTCAAAAAGCTCGTTCAGGCGGCGGAGTACGTCTAGGATTCGAAGGTGGACAAACACCATTGTTCCGTCGTTTACCAAAACGTGGCTTTACAAATGTGAACCGCAAAGAATATGCAGTCATCAATCTTGATGTCTTGAACCGCTTTGAAGACGGTGCTGAAGTAACACCTGTTGCTTTACACGAAGCTGGAATCGTCAAAGACGAAAAAGCAGGAATCAAAGTATTAGCTAACGGAGAATTAACGAAGAAATTGACTGTGAAAGCAGCTAAATTCTCAAAAGCAGCTGAAGAAGCAATCGTTGCTGCTGGTGGATCAATCGAGGTGATCTAATGATCAGACTATTGAAGGATGCCTTTAAGGTTAAGGATATTAGATCCAGAATATTGTTCACCGTCTTAATCTTGTTTGTCTTTCGTCTGGGAACACATATTACTGTGCCAGGCGTAGACGCAAGTCGCCTAAACACCATCGCAGATCTACCATTTTTAAACATGTTAAACTTGGTAAGTGGTGGCGCCATGCAACAATTTTCGATTTTCTCGATGGGGGTTTCGCCTTACATCACTGCCTCAATTGTTATTCAGTTGTTGCAGATGGATATCGTCCCTAAATTTGTTGAATGGTCGAAGCAAGGTGAAGTGGGTCGTAAGAAACTAAATCAGGCAACACGTTACTTGACGTTGGTATTGGGCTTTGTCCAATCCATGACATTAACGGCTGGATTTAACTATTACACTCAACTCGGGTTTGTAAACAATCCTAATATGGCAACCTATATCGTGATCGGTCTGATTTTAACAGCCGGAACGATGTTAGTCACTTGGTTAGGAGAGCAGATCACCGAGCGTGGTATCGGAAACGGTGTGTCAATGATCATCTTTGCAGGGATCATTTCACGCTTACCAGCAAGCATCAAAGAATTGATTGAAGATTACTTCATTAACGTGGATCAATCGGATATCTGGCTAAATGCTATCTTTATGGCGCTGCTTGTGATCGCTGTGTTGATCGTCATTACTTTAGTAACGTATGTTCAACAAGCAGAACGCAAGATTCCGATCCAATATACAAAACGGGTAGCAGGAGCGCCTACCAGCAGTTACCTTCCTTTGAAAGTAAATGCTGCCGGGGTTATCCCAGTTATCTTTGCCAGTTCTTTTATTACAACACCAAATGCGATCATTCAAGCATTAGGTAGTTCATATAGAGGAGAAACTTGGTACGAAGTGGTGCAAACGATCTTTAGTTACAACACTGTACCGGGTGCGATCATCTATACTGTCTTGATCGTTGCGTTTACTTTCTTCTACGCATTTGTTCAAGTGAACCCTGAGAAATTAGCGGAAAACTTGCAAAAACAAGGAAGTTACATTCCGAGTGTGCGTCCTGGTAAAGGAACCGAAGAATATGTATCACGTTTGTTGATGCGATTAAGCACGGTTGGATCGATCTTTTTAGGATTGGTTGCTTTACTTCCAATCATCGCTCAGATGGCTTGGAATCTACCGCAATCGATCGGTCTAGGTGGAACGAGTCTATTGATCATTATCGGTGTGGCACTTGATACTGCCAAGCAGTTAGAAGGGCTTATGCTGAAACGGAAATATACTGGTTTCATCAATTAAAGTTATTGAAGTGTTGAGGATTTCCTCAACACTATTCAAAAACTTACAGGAGGAATTAGAATGAACTTCATTTTAATGGGATTACCTGGTGCTGGAAAAGGTACTCAGGCAGAACGTATCGTTGCTGAATACGGTCTTCCTCATATTTCAACAGGCGATATGTTTCGGGCTGCGATGGCGAACGAAACAGAACTAGGCCTTAAAGCAAAATCATACATGGATCAAGGCGCATTAGTTCCTGATGAGGTTACAAATGGGATCGTTAAAGAACGTTTAGCTGAACCTGATACCGAGAAAGGTTTCTTATTAGATGGTTTTCCTCGTACATTGGATCAAGCAAAAGCGTTAGATGAGATGCTAGCTGACCTTAACAAAAAACTTGATGCCGTTATTGATATTCATGTTCCTGAAGAAGTTCTTGTAGAACGTTTAGCCGGCCGCTTCATGTGCCGCAATTGTGGGGCAACTTATCATAAATTGTTCAATCCTCCAAAAGAGGAAGGAACATGTGATCGTTGTGGAAGTCATGACTTCTACCAACGTGAAGATGATAAGCCTGAGACGGTCAAAAATCGTCTAGCTGTCAATATCAAAAGCAGTGAACCAATTTTGACTTATTACAAAGACAAAGGGTTATTGCAATCGATTGATGGGGATCGCGACATCGACGCTGTATTCGAAGATGTTCAAAAGATCATTGACTAATCATAGATTGCCCGAGTCCAACTTGCAGCTTAAAACTTTCTCTTGAAATCTTTGACAGGATATGATAGAATATGTCAGTCCGACTTCTACTTTTTATTAAGTAGGAGCATAGTTTGAGAATATCAGGTGGGAACCGAGTTTCCGCCATTTTATCGTGTGAAAATCACAAGTACAAGGAGGTACTGTGCGTGGCAAAAGAAGATATGATTGAAGTCGAAGGTACAGTCGTCGAAACTTTGCCGAATGCAATGTTTAAAGTAGAATTGGAAAACGGACACCAAGTTCTAGCGACCGTTTCTGGTAAGATCCGGATGCACTACATTCGTATTTTACCTGGAGACAAAGTGACGGTGGAATTATCCCCGTATGATCTGAACCGTGGCCGCATTACTTATCGCTTTAAATAATTGTACTCCGTAAAACCACAGGAGGTATTATCATGAAAGTAAGACCATCAGTAAAACCAATGTGCGAACATTGTAAAGTAATTCGTCGTAAAGGACGCGTTATGGTGATTTGCCCAGCAAATCCAAAACATAAACAACGTCAAGGATAATCGGAGGTGTAACAAATATGGCTCGTATTGCAGGAGTAGATATTCCTCGTGATAAACGTGTGGTCGTTTCACTTACTTATATCTATGGTATTGGTAACACGACTGCAAAACAAATTTTAGCTGACGCTGGCGTGTCTGAAGAAGTTCGCGTTCGTGATTTAACGAATGAACAAACAGATGCTATCCGTGCGGAAGTTGATAAATTAAAAGTTGAAGGTGACCTTCGTCGTGAAGTGAACTTAAACATCAAACGATTGATGGAAATCGGTTCTTACCGTGGAATCCGTCATCGCCGTGGATTGCCAGTTCGTGGACAAAACACGAAAAACAATGCACGTACTCGTAAAGGCCCGTCTAAAACAGTCGCAGGCAAGAAAAAATAATTCCTAAGTGAAGGAGGTTAAAACTTCATGGCAGCAAAAAAAGTGAGTCGTAAACGCCGTGTGAAAAAGAATATTGAAGCGGGTATTGCACATATTCACTCAACATTCAATAATACAATCGTAATGATCACTGATACTCATGGTAATGCATTAGCATGGTCATCAGCTGGTTCATTAGGTTTCAAAGGAAGCAAAAAATCTACTCCTTTTGCCGCTCAAATGGCAGCAGAAACAGCTACCAAAGCAGCAATGGAACACGGATTAAGAACTGTTGAAGTAACAGTTAAAGGACCTGGTTCTGGACGTGAAGCAGCA
Organism: Enterococcus sp. DIV0240d; assembly: GCF_051711245.1. Lineage (NCBI taxonomy): Bacteria > Bacillati > Bacillota > Bacilli > Lactobacillales > Enterococcaceae > Enterococcus > Enterococcus sp. DIV0240d. The sequence continues at coordinate 520,145 of NZ_JBIOMG010000001.1, forward strand.
ATTCGTTCATTACAAGCAGCAGGTTTGGAAGTGAGTGCGATCCGTGACGTGACTCCAGTCCCTCATAATGGATGCCGCCCTCCAAAACGCCGTCGTGTTTAATGAGTGCTGCTCATTTTGAGTGTAACAAATACGTCATTGAACAAGACACTTTTCGTTTTGAAAGGGGTAATAGATAAGAATGATTGAATTCGAAAAACCAAGAATCGCAAAGATTGATGAAGACAAAGATTATGGCAAGTTCATCGTGGAACCTCTTGAAAGAGGCTACGGAACTACACTAGGAAATTCCCTACGTCGTATTTTATTATCTTCTTTACCTGGTGCGGCAATCACCAATATTCAAATCGATGGAGTTTTACACGAATTCTCAACTGTTAAGGGTGTTCGGGAAGACGTTGCTCAAATCATCTTGAATATTAAAGGTCTTGCATTGAAAATGTACGGGGATGAAGAAAAGACCCTTGAAATTGATATTTCAGGACCTGCTACAGTAACTGCTGGCGATATCATCGTTGATAGTGATGTAGAAATCCTTAACAAAGATATGTATATCTGTACCGTTTCTGAAGGTGCTACGTTCCATGCTCGCTTAACAGTGAAACCTGGCCGCGGCTACGTTCAAGCGGACGAAAACAAAAAAGAAGACATGCCGATCGGCGTTCTTCCAGTCGATTCAATCTATACACCAGTACGTCGTGTCAACTACCAAGTAGAAAACACACGTGTCGGTCGTCGGGATGATTTCGACAAATTAACGATGGAAATATGGACTGATGGCTCAATCGAACCATTGGAAGCAATGAGTTTGTCTGCGAAGATCATGACTGAACATTTAGACATCTTTGTTAACCTAACGGATGAAGCGAAAAACGCTGAAATCATGGTTGAGAAAGAAGAAACACAAAAAGAAAAAATGTTGGAAATGACGATCGAAGAATTAGACTTATCTGTTCGTTCATACAACTGTCTAAAACGTGCAGGAATCAATACTGTACAAGAATTGACAAACAAATCTGAACCAGAAATGATCAAAGTAAGAAACTTAGGCCGTAAATCTCTTGAAGAGGTCAAAGTGAAATTACATGATTTAGGTTTAGGACTACGTAAAGACGATTAAACCGTTTTCGATTACGTTAGTTCGGTTCGTCTGACCGATACAACATTCGAAAGTGAAGGAGGGAAACCACGTGAGTTATCGTAAACTAGGACGCACATCTAGCCAACGTAAAGCGATGTTGCGTGATTTGACAACTGATTTATTCATTAACGAACGTATCGTTACGACTGAAGCTCGTGCGAAAGAAGTTCGTTCAACTGCAGAAAAAATGATCACTTTAGGTAAACGTGGTGATTTGCATGCACGTCGTCAAGCAGCAGCATTCGTTCGTAATGAAGTTGCAAGTGTACGTGAAGAAAACGAAGAAGTAGTTATTGAATCAGCATTACAAAAATTATTCAATGATATCGCTCCTCGTTACACAGATCGCCAAGGTGGATATACTCGTATCTTGAAAACAGAACCAAGACGCGGAGATGCTGCACCAATGGTTATCCTAGAACTTGTTTAAAATCACACTTATCATCACTTTATAGATGTTTACTAAGAGTGTTATGATGTTGGAAGAAACTTTCCGAGTCTAGCTCAGCGCCTACACCTCGATGTATTTCGAGGTGTACGCACTCATCATAAAGTGCTTTTTTTTTACTTTCGATTACCTGTCAAGACAGGTAATGGCAAGTGAAAAAAAGATCTGGAGACAAATCGTGCGTGAATCATTGAAAAACGTGCGCTTTTTTGGTAGTGTTAGAAAGAATTAATCGCAAATGAAGGAGTCTATCATGAAGCCAATCATTGAATTGAATGCTATTACTGTGCGTTATAGCGAAGAAGAGCGTGCCGCGTTAAATAACGTATCCTTTTCCATCAACAAAGGGGAATGGGTGGCGTTGATCGGCCATAACGGCTCTGGTAAATCAACTTTAGCAAAAACCATCAATGGCTTGATCTTGCCACAAGAAGGCAGTGTTTCTGTCGGCGAATTGCCTTTGAATGAAGAAAATATCTGGAATATTCGAAAAATGGTCGGTATGGTCTTTCAAAACCCTGACAATCAATTCGTTGGTTCGACGGTGGAAGATGATGTGGCTTTCGGTTTGGAAAATCAAGGAATCCCGCGAGAAGAAATGCTGGTTCGTGTCAAAGACGCTCTGGAACAAGTACGGATGAGCGAGTTTGCGACCCGGGAACCCGCGCGTCTTTCTGGTGGTCAAAAACAGCGGGTAGCCATTGCTGGCGTAGTTGCATTGCGCCCAGATATCATCATTCTTGATGAAGCCACTAGTATGCTAGATCCAGAAGGTCGTGAAGAAGTGATCGCAACGATCAAAAAAATCAAAGAGAAAAACAATTTGACCGTGCTTTCGATCACCCATGATATCGATGAAGCAGCCAACGCCAATCGGGTGCTGGTGATGCGTCAAGGAAAGCTCGTCCGCGAAGGGACACCAGCAGAGATTTTTTCTGCAGGTCCGGAACTGATTGAGCTAGGCTTAGATCTGCCGTTTCCTGAAAAAATAAAGGCGGCACTAAAACAGCGGGGCGTCACGGTACCGCAAGCGTACTTAACTGAAGAAGGGATGGTGGATTGGCTATGGACATCCGTTTTGAACAAGTAGGATTCACCTACCAACCGCATTCTCCGTTTGAACAGCGGGTTTTGTTCGATATCGATTTAGAGATCAAAGAAGGCTCTTATACCGCCTTAGTCGGTCATACGGGTAGCGGAAAATCTACGTTGTTGCAGCACTTGAATGCATTATTAAAACCAACGACTGGTACGGTCACGATCGGTGAGCGAGTCATCAAACCCGAGACAGACAACAAAAATCTAAAACCGTTACGTAAAAAAGTCGGGATCGTTTTTCAATTTCCTGAATCCCAATTATTTGAGGAAACTGTTGCGAGAGATATCGCTTTTGGACCGAAAAACTTTGGGGTCTCCGAAGAAGCAGCCAAAGGTTTAGCCCAAGAATACATTCAATTGGTAGGTTTAGATGAAAGTTTTCTGGAACGTTCACCATTTGACCTTTCAGGGGGCCAAATGCGCCGTGTAGCGATTGCTGGGGTCTTGGCTATGGAACCAGAAGTTTTGGTCTTAGACGAGCCGACAGCTGGCTTAGATCCACAAGGACGCAAAGAGATGATGGAAATGTTTGATCGCCTGCATCGGGAAAAGAACATGACGATCATTTTAGTGACCCACTTGATGGATGATGTGGCAAACTATGCTGATTATGTCTATGTGTTAGAAAAAGGACGTCTCGTCAAAGCAGGCACGCCGTCCGTTGTGTTTCAAGATACTGCCTGGCTGCAAGAAAAGCAGTTGGGGGTACCGACAGCAACCGCATTTGCGGAGCAACTACAAGCCAGAGGATTGGCATTTGAGCAGTTGCCGCTAACAGCTGATGAGCTGGCGGATGTTTTAGTAGCAAAGGGGGCGACTGCCCATGATGAATAAACTGATTTTCGGTCGTTTTATTCCTGGGGACTCCTTGATCCACCGTTTAGATCCACGAGTCAAATTGATTGCTAGTTTTTATTTTATCGCGATTATCTTTTTGGCGAATAATTGGCAAAGCTATTTATTAGCGGGTGCTTTTACGCTCTTTTGTATCTCCTTTTCAAAAATCGATTTTGGCTTCTTTATTCGAGGCGTGCGTCCTTTGATTTGGCTGATTTTATTTACTGTGGCGTTACAGATTTTATTTACTACCGGCGGCGACGTCTACTGGTCTTGGTGGATCTTTAACATCACAGAATTTGGTGTCCAAAACGGGATTTTTATTTTTTGCCGTTTTGTTTTGATCATTTTCATGTCGACCTTGTTGACGTTAACGACGCCTCCATTAGAGCTTTCAGATGCGATCGAATACATTTTGCGTCCGTTAAAAGCGATCCGTTTCCCTGTCCATGAAATCTCACTGATGCTGTCGATCGCGTTGCGCTTTGTGCCAACCTTGATGGATGAAACAGAAAAAATTATGAATGCTCAGCGTGCCCGCGGGGTCGATTTCGGCGAAGGGGGACTGTTGCAGAAGATGAAGGCGATCGTTCCTTTATTGATTCCTTTATTTGTCAGCAGCTTTAACCGTGCGGAAGATCTAGCTACCGCTATGGAAGCCAGAGGCTATCAAGGCGGCGAAGGGCGTACCAAGTATCGGATTTTACATTGGCATCAACGGGACACATTGGTTGTCATCGTTTTTGCGCTCTTTACAGTAGCGTTAGTGTTCTTAAGAGGATAATCGAAGACCTATGATTGAAGTCAACCCACGAAAGGTTCTTAACGAAGCATCGAGGCTGCTGGCGATCCCAGCGGCTGGTTCGAAAAGGCCTGTCGACCGATCAGACTTTTCTCATAGGCCTTTTTTTGAAAAAATAGAAAGAAACAGGTGATTCAATGGTCCGCTATAAAGCGACGATCGCTTATGATGGCACGAATTTTCAAGGATTTCAACGTCAACCCAATGGCAGAACGGTTCAAGAAGAGATTGAAAAGACATTAACGAAGATGAACAATGGTCAGCCGATTCAGATTCATGGCTCTGGCCGCACCGATGCGGGGGTCCATGCGCAAGGACAAGTGATCCACTTCGATTTCCCTCAAAAGCGCCCACTGGAAAAAATGCGCTTTGGTTTAGATACCCAAACACCAGAAGATGTTGCGGTAAAATCGGTGGAGATCGTTGACGATACCTTCCATGCCCGCTACTTAGTCGTTGAAAAAACCTACCAGTTTCGAGTAGACATTGGGAAACCTCGCAGTCCTTTCCGTCGCCATTATGCCAGCTATTATCCGTATCCGCTAGATTTGGAAAAAATCCAACGAGCGTTGCCAGATTTTTTAGGCACCCATGACTTTACCAGTTTTTGCGCGACGGGCAGTTCCGTCGATGACAAAACACGGACGATCCATGAGGCGTCCATGGCGGTCAATGACGCTGGAGATGAGTTGATTTTCACCTTTCGCGGCGATGGATTTTTGTACAAGATGATCCGAATCATGGTGGGCACATTGTTGAAAATCGGCAATGGACGACTCGCACCTGACAGTATTCCTGCGATCATTGCGCAAAAAGACCGAAATGCAGCAGGTCCCACAGCTCATCCAGAAGGATTGTATTTGGTTCACGTTGCCTATGAATAAGGAAAAACACAAGCTTCGCTGCTCTTGTCCAAAAAGAGAAAGCGAAAGCTTGTGTTTTTATTTTTTCTCAGGCAAAACAGGGGCAGTTTCTTGCCAATCTTCAGTCCTTTCCGCAGCATTTTTAGGCGCAGCAGTGGTGGGTGTTTTTTCTAAGGTACTGGCAGCGACTAAGGCAGCGATCGCTACTAAAAATGCAAAAAGCAAGTAAAGCAGCCAGCTCCAAGCAACGTGATAGCGATTGCCGATGCCTAAAAAGACCATTTGACCGACGGGTCCCCCTAGCATCACAATGGTGGAAAAGATCCCGCTGCTGATGGCGAGATGTTCTTCATCGATCTCACGAATCAGATGTGCCGAAAAGCGAGGATTGATTTTTCCAATCAGATAGCCTTCAGCAAAGAGCAGCACAATCATGAGCCAACGATTATGCAGGAAGAGAAAATTCAAGGTCAATAGACATAAAACGAAGGAGGTATACGCAATCAAGCGAACCAGACCAGTATTTTTGAACCAGTCGGCAGCAAACAAGGCGCCAGCGACCATGCCGATGGAAGTGGCGATGCCTGCCATCGCAACGGTGTTGCCATAAGTGGCAAACCAAAGCGCAAGGTCATCCAACAGCTGGAGATTTAGTAGACCGCTCGTGCTAGCAGCTAAGGTATTGATCAGTAAGGCAAAGAGGATCATCTTTTTAAGAAAAGCTGTACCAGTCAATAATTTAAAGGTTTCCGAGAAATTCTGAAAGAGTGGTGTTGGTGCTTGATTGATTTTCCCAGGCACCGCATAAAAGAGCGAGCGGTTCCAGAAGATCACGATGGCGGCTAAGAAAAACGTCACGGCATTGATCAAACCAAAAGCCGCAAAATTATTATTCAGTAAAATGATCCCCCAAGCACCGATGCCTTGAAAGACGATTTGAACGGTGGTTTGACACGCCATTTGAAAGCCCATGGCACTGTCTAAGGAATCAGCAGGCACAAGACGGCGAACAAAGGGCAGCTGTAACCCAGAACAATAAGCGCCCAAACAATCAGATACAATGTTGATGCCTAGCAAAAGGAAGAAAGACCATAAACTAGGCGGCAGTTGGATCAAAAAAGCGAGTGCCACAAAAAGGACTCCTTGTAATAGTCGACTGCTGATCATCCATTGCACTTTGTTTTTGGTACGATCGGCTAGATAGCCGGTCAGGATCCGTAAGAGATCAGGGATCAGCAGTGCCATGGAGGCTAAGGAAACAGCAAGGGCATTAAAGGGTAATGTACTGGCGTAAACCACGAACACGATATTAAATAAACTCATGCCGATGCCACTGAGTAAGGCGGCGTTGACTAAGGCACGATAGCCTTTGTTTTGTTGATATTCTTTCATCGAAATCATCCTTTCACGTTCTACGTTGTAAAACCAGTATAGGATGCTTTATACTAAGAAGAGAAAATAATCCACTATAGTGGAATTTAAATGTACCAGGAGCGTACCAGAGGTTACTGTCACGAGTGGCTAACAGCTAAAAGAGTGGTATGTAAATAGGGGATCGTAGATTTTGTTCCTCAACATTTTATAAGGTTGAATCTAAATTTGAATCTAGATTTGAATCTAAAATAGTAGCATTTAATGGCAGAGCTTCATTCGCAAAGCAAGATTGGTTTGGCGTTTGCAGACTGATCGCTAGGAGGATGGTTATGGAAGAAGGAAAACTGTACCGACAATTGCGCAAAGAGCGCGGCTATACGATCGCTCAAGTGGCGGATGAACAAAACAGTCGCTCGTTTATCAGTAAATTTGAGCAAGGTGCTTCAAGTATCAGTATTCATCGATTGGAACGCTTATTAGAAAATATCCATGTTACGGTGGAGGAGTTTTATTATTTACGTGCGCAGCAAAAAGGCATAAAAAGTCACGACAACCTGATGAGCTTCCCCAGCTATATGACGAGCGAATTTATGGATTTACTGGATCGAATTTTAGGGATCAACAAAGAAGCTTACTTGAGTAACGTCCACGCCCAGCGAAGCAAAGAAGGGCTGGAGGAAATGCGCAGCGAACTGATCGCCGCTTCCAAACAGCATTCTTTTGTTTTTCTGTACCTTGAGATCACAAAGGAGATACATGAAATCAATCTCTCAGGTCTTAAACCCAATCACTCTTCTGGTGACTACATGGAAAAGCTGCGCACCAAAACTCGCCCCGTCATTTCCTACCTTACGAAAGTAGACAACTGGGGCGTTTATGAGATTTTACTGTTTCGGTATTTTCAATTCTTGTTTCCTGTCGAAACCTCCTATCACTTACTGCAGATCGCTATTTCCCGCACCAAAAAAGAACAAGGCTTGTCCTTGATGCGAGAAATTCAAATGGATTTGATTTTTAGTTGTTTTACGACGTTTGTCAATTTTCGCCGCCTGGAGTGGGCAAAAGAGGTGTTGACCATTGCAGAGGAATTATTGGCAGATCGCGGAGATATGCTAAACAGCACGCATCTTCTTTGCTATCAAGGGTGGTACTGGTATATTTATGGCGATCAAGAAAAAGGACTGTTGAAAATCGACCAAGGGCTTTCGATCTTTCGCGTCTTGAAACAAACCAAAATGGTTAAATTATGGGAGCGATCGTTGCACTCCATCAAGAAAAATGCGGAAGAACCTAACAGTTATCTTATGTTTCGCTAAACGCTCTAAGGGCTAACGGGCTAGGCATTTGGCCCCGCATCGAAGGGGACCTAGTCGGTAGTGGAGGCTAAGGCCACTAGAGCGAACAACTGTGGAACGCCAGCACAAAAAAAGAACCAAACTCACCGATCATTGAGCGACAACCATAAGTCAGCGTTTGCTCTAACTTATGGGGAGCGCCTCAAAAAGACGAGTTGGTTCTTTTTCGATTAGGTTTCTGGTGGTTGATCCATGAGTTGACGTTGGTCGTCTAAAACTTGCTTTTTGGCTACTTGTTTCTGGTAAAACCAAGCAAACAGGATAAACAATGCGATGCAGCCGAAGAACAAGCAAACACCGATAACAAAGCCTTGCGGCAAGAAGGACAGTTCCAAGTGATGGGTGCCACTTGGGATCGTCACACTGATAAAGCCGTCTTGAAAGGCGGTGATTGGAACTTCTTTGCCGTCAAGCGTAGCAGTCCAGCCCTTGTCATAAGGGATGGTCGTTACAAGCTGCTGCTCTTTTTCAGTCGTGATATCGGCTTTGGCACTGCGTTTGCCGACCGTCATAGCGACCCCTCGATCTTGGATCGCATCAATTGCTTGTTGGTAAGCGTTGGTATCCAAGGTCACGACTTGCGGGTTTTGGAAGGAGATTTCAGGCGTTCCGTAGAAGCTGACGGTGAATTGAACCGTCGTATCGGTCTCATAGTGCCCTAAGTCGTAGTATTGACCGTTGATACTGATTTGCGTTTCTCGCTGCTGACCGTTGACTGTCACGGTGGCAGATGAGCTTTCCAATTCCCCAAAGTTGGCAGGGAAAAGACTCAAGTATGCTTGCGAGTTCGCTGGAACCTCCACTTGCCAAGTCACTTCTTTTGCGACATTGCTTTCTTGCTCGGTAAATTTCATATACATGCCGTCATTGGTGATATCTGTATTTTTACTATGGATCACCGTGATCGGCTGAAAGGCAAAATACTCTAAATTTAAATCCGCCAAGCCATTGAAAAGATTTTTCTGGCTCGTCAAGTTGTCATTTTGCGGCTGATCAATCGATTCAATGGTTGGTTCAGCCAAGAAACCTAGCGGTAACGCATTTTGATTCTCATAAAGCTTGTATTCACCAGATTCCCCCACACGTTGAAAGCCGTATTTGGTGAGATTTGGCTTGGAGATATTGTATTTGATCCCTGTAAAAGCATCCATCAGCAAGGTATTATTCGGATAGCGGATATTTAAATTGGTGCCGCGGGACCGAAAGCCCAGCTTATCCAGGTAGCTTGAGGAATTGCGGTTACGGATCGAAGAAAACATGCTGACACCGCTGTAGCCATAATTGATACTGTCGTTGGAAGAAACAGGATCAAGGTTTTCTAATCGGAAAAAGGTATCATTGTCTTCGTTGGCTTGAGTGACTAGTTTTTTGATGTCCGGATAAGGTTCTGTATACAAACTGCGAGAAGCATAGTTCCAATCATTCAAAATTCCGCGAACCATGCCGCTCGTATTGACGGCCATTTCTCCGCAGACGAAGATTAGCATCAAGATCGTCACTCGTTTTTGTGTTAAAAGACCTAATTGCCCGAACCCAATACATAACAAGTAAAGAACAAAGAATACGATCGTTAGCGCAAAAGAAGTAGCGGAAACATATTCATAGGTTCCAGGTCCTTTCAATGCGTAGGAGAGGGCAAACACCACGATCGTAGAAAGACCAATAATGAGAAACAAGCCGCGATCTTTTTGCTGCAGCTGCTCCCACCCGTATCCCGCCAGCATGATCACTAAGAAGGAGAACAAATAGGCATAGCGGAAAAGGAACATATTTGGGGCATGCATCCCGTGCCAAAAAAGATTCATCGGCACGATATAAAAACTGGCGATCAAAAAAGCAAACATGCCAGCGTATAAGAATTTATCCTTCAAGCGGATTTTCTTCGAAACAAAATATAAAATACACAACAGCAACGGCAATAAACCGATATAGATGAAGGGAATGGAGCCGTATTTTGTCGTATCGTAAACACCGATCATGTTTTTCATCACGAGATCAAAGACATCGGTGGCTTCGGTTTTAAAGGAAGAAATCGTTGTTAATTCTTCCCCGTTTGAGCGCAAATCCAATAAGGCAGGTAAGATGATTACCATTGAGGCGCCGCCAGCTAACAAGGAGGTGATGCCATATGGGATGATCGCCCCCCGAGCTTGCTTCCAGTTGCGGCCCAACTGAACCAAGAAATACATCACGGAAAAGAGACCGATCATAAAGCCCATGTAAAAACTGGATAAAAATAACAGCAGATAACTGATAAATAACACGACTGGTTTTTTCTTTTTCACTAAACGGTCAATACCTAAAATCACTAGCGGTAGATAGATCATGGCATCAAGCCACATGATCAGTTCCGAATGGGCGGTGATGAAGGACATCAAGGCATAACAGACAGCTAAGGTCACATGCTGCCAACGTTGGATCTTAAAGGTTTGGCTGGCATAAAACCAAAACGCCAAGCCCGCGCTGCCGATCTTGATCAAGGTCAAGAAGTACAACGCATCTGGCATCAGCTGATTTGGGAAAAACAAGACCAGAGGAGTGAAGATCCCGCCTAAGTAATAGGAGATCAGTGCCAGATAATTCAAGCCTAAAGAGGCGTTCCATGTATAAAAGATACTTTGCTTGCCTAAGAGCATATTGCGAAAGCTGGCATGAAAGTTTGAGAATTGTGAAAAGGCATCACTGGCTAAGACACTGCGGCTGCTGCCAGGGTAGATGCCGATGGTCAAATAGATCACTGCCATGATAAGAAACGGCAAGCAGAAACTAGCAAGCATATAAGGCCAATGTTGTTTGGCAAATGTTTTTATTTTCGTCACAAGAAGTCACCTGTTCTTTATCAATTTTTTCTTAGTTTACCACAGGTGAATCGATTAAAAAAACAAAGACCTGTTTTCTTTAATGAAAACCTAAGTGAAAGCGCACCAAAGAAAAAAGGGTACAAAAAAAGCCGTTCAAAACGAACGGCCGAAAAGGTCTAATTATACGCGCTCAACTTTTCCAGATTTCAAAGCACGAGTTGACACCCAAACTTTTTTAGGTTTTCCGTCAATCATAACGCGAACTTTTTGCAAGTTAGGTTTCACAGTACGTTTTGTCGCATTCATTGCGTGAGAACGATTGTTTCCACTTGTAGTTTTACGTCCAGTAAAGTAACAAACTTTAGCCATGTGGTTATTTCCTCCTTTGCCTTGATGTTGGAGCGCTATTTCAGCTCATACCATCTGAATTTATCACAGAAAGGTGAAAAAAGCAAGAGTAATTTTCAAGAAACATTGACTTTTCCCGGTAAACATTGTAAATTAAACAAGGTCGAAATGCAAGACGTTTGGTCAGAAAGCCCCTTTTCATATGTCTCATCCTTTTATTTGCGGTACAGCTATGATAAAATATGTAAGAAGAAAGATGGGTCATGCCCATTGAAGGAGGCTATAAAATGGCTGTAAAAATTCAAACCTCATCAGGTATTATTGAAATCAGCAATGAAGTCATTGCAACAGTGGTCGGAGGCGCAGCAACAGATGTGTTCGGCATTGTTGGTATGGCTAGCAAGAAACAAATCAAAGATAACATCAATGAAATTTTACGAAAAGAAAATTATTCTCGCGGTGTCGTTGTCCGCCAAGAAGAAAACGGCATTGCAGTGGATGTATACACGATCGTCAGCTATGGAACAAAGATTTCCGAAGTTTCCCGCAACGTGCAGGAAAAAGTGAAATACAACTTAGAAACGATGCTAGGTGTATCTGCGAACTCGGTAAATGTATTTGTTCAAGGCGTACGTGTACTGCCAGATTAGGCAAGGGATCCGTTCATGGCGGATGATTTTAAGGAGGACTATCTAAGTGAAGGTAACGAATATCAGCGCAAGTCAGTTTCAAGAAATGGTGCAGGCAGGCGCGGCTCGTCTACAAGTTAATGCAGAGTTTGTCAACTCATTGAATGTGTTTCCTGTTCCAGATGGAGACACTGGGACAAACATGAATCTATCCATGACCAGTGGAGCAAAAGCGGTCGCAGATGCGACTTCAGAAAACGTCGGCGATCTTGCCGCTACACTTTCAAAAGGACTATTGATGGGCGCACGTGGGAATTCTGGCGTCATTTTATCTCAATTATTCCGCGGTTTTTCTAAAGCTATCCCGACCGCAGAAACACTCACTGCACCAGAATTGGCTCAAGCCTTTACTCATGGAGTAGAAACCGCCTATAAAGCAGTCATGAAACCTGTGGAAGGAACCATCTTGACTGTGGCACGCATCGCAGCTGAATATGGCGAGAAAAAAGCACAAACTACCGATGATTGTATCGAAGTGATGAAAGCCGTGGTTCACGGTGCAAAACGTTCATTGGCGAAAACCCCAGATCTATTGCCCGTCTTAAAAGAAGTCGGCGTGGTAGATAGCGGCGGTCAAGGATTGTTGTTCATTTATGAAGGCTTCTTAAATGCGTTGACGGGTGAATACCCAGCCGATGAAATCTTCGAACCTTCCCCAGCGGCTATGGATGAAATGGTCAATGCCGAACATCATCGCAGCGTTCAAGGACACTTAGCGACAGAAGATATCACCTTTGGTTACTGTACAGAAATCATGGTGAAGATCGGTGAAGGTCCGACTGTAGATAGTGAATTTGATTATGAAACATTCCGTAATTACTTAAATGAGTTAGGGGATTCCTTATTAGTGGTCAACGACGATGAGATCATCAAAGTCCATGTCCATACGGAACATCCTGGCGAAGTCATGAATTATGGTCAAAAATTCGGCTCATTGGTGAAAATCAAAGTTGACAACATGCGTCTTCAGCATGAAACGATTTTGGAACACGACCAGCAAGGTGCAAAACCTGCACCAGTGAAACGTCCACGGACACCATTTGCGATCATCGCGATCGCGGCTGGCGAAGGCTTGAAAGAATTGTTCACTAGCCTGGGTGCTTCATATGTCATCAGTGGCGGCCAAACGATGAACCCAAGTACGGAAGACATTTTGTTGGCGATCAATGAAGTTAATGCCGACCAAGTGATCGTTCTACCAAATAACAAAAACATCTTTATGGCTGCACAGCAAGCAGCGGAAGTTTCCGAGATTCCAGTAGCGGTTGTTGAAACACGGACGATCTCACAAGGGATGACAGCGATGCTGGCATTCCACGAGCAATCCACACTAGCTGAAAATCAGCAAGCTATGACCGATGTCTTAGCAAGTGTTGTCAGCGGATCAGTGACTCATGCGATCCGTAATACATCAATTGATGGCATCGAAATCACAGAAGGCGACTTCTTAGGAATGGTCGACGGCAAAATCGTTGTTTCTGTTCCTGATCGTTTCTCTGCTTCCATGACTACCTTAGAAAAAATGATCACAGAAGATACTGAGATCGTCACCATCATTATCGGTGAAGAAGGCAAAGCCAAAGAAGCAGCGAAAATTGAAGAAGCGATCGTTGAGCTGCATCCTGAGATCGAAGTAGAGATCCATCAAGGCGATCAGCCAGTTTATCCGTATCTTTTCTCAGCAGAATAAACAAATTAGGCGGCGGGGGCAAAAATCGTAGATGATTTTTGGCTCCGTCTTTTTCTATGAATGCAGGAATCTCTGCAATAAATAAAATTACTTTGGAAAAGGAGGGTACCTATGCTGAATCAGCCACTTACGGTATTAAAGGGTGTCGGAGAAAAACGCGCCCAAGACTTGGCGAGTTTAGGGATCGAAACCATTGAAGACCTGCTGAAGTATTATCCGTTTCGTTATGAAGACATTCAAGAACGGCAATTAGCGGAGATTCAAGACCAAGAAAAAGTAACGATCAAGGGGATCGTCGTTTCCCCGCCGGTCGTCAATCGCTTTGGCTATAAGAAAAGTCGGTTGCAATTTCGCATGATGCAAGACCACGATGTCTTTAATGTCTCCTTTTTCAATCAGCCTTATTTGAAGGATAAAGTAGAGGTTTCAGAAGAGATCGCCGTCTATGGCAAATGGGACGCCAAACGCAAAGGACTGACGGGGATGAAAATTCTCGGCAGCAAGAGCGCAGAAGACTTTGCCCCCATTTATCATGTCAATAAAGCCGTGCGTCAAAGTGTGTTGATCGAACTGATCAAACAGGCATTCCTTGATTTTGGTGATCAGATCACAGAGATCTTGCCTTTGTCATTGATCGAAAAATATCGCTTGTTGGATCGGAAATCCGCGATGTTTGCGATGCACTTTCCTAAAGATCCCCAAGAGAGTCATCAAGCGAAGCGTCGGGTGATTTTTGAAGAGTTCTTTTTGTTCCAAATGCAGATCCAAGGACTGAAGAAAAGCGAAAAAGCCGAGAAAAACGGTCTAGCGATCGATTATGATGTGCAACGCTTGAAAGAGTTTACTCGTAAACTGCCCTTTGAATTGACGAATGCGCAAAAGCGTGTGACCAATGAAATCTGCCATGACCTGAAAAGTCCGCAGCACATGCAGCGACTCTTGCAAGGAGATGTAGGAAGCGGGAAAACAGTCGTGGCGGCGATCGCCCTTTATGCCACGATGACAGCTGGCTTTCAGGGCGCACTGATGGTGCCGACTGAGATTTTGGCCCAGCAGCACCTAGAAAGCTTGAATCAACTCTTTGACCCCTTAGAAGTGACCACCGCTCTTTTGACAGGCTCGACCAAACCAAAAGAACGGCGAGTCATCTTAGAACAATTAGCAGCCGGGGAGATCGACATCATCGTTGGGACCCATGCGCTGATTCAAGAAGGGGTGGACTTTGCACATCTTGGCTTAGTCATCACCGATGAACAACACCGTTTTGGCGTCAATCAGCGAAAAGTCTTACGGGAAAAAGGCTATCTGCCTGATGTGCTCTTTATGACCGCCACACCGATCCCTCGTACGTTAGCGATCACGGCTTATGGCGAAATGGATGTTTCGGTGATCGATGAAATGCCAGCAGGACGGATTCCTGTAGAGACTCGCTGGGTCCGTCCGCCGCAGTTTGAATCGATCTTAGAGTGGGCGCAAAAAGAATTGGCACAAGGGCATCAGATGTATGTCATCTGTCCTTTGATCGAAGAATCCGAAATGCTGGATGTCAAGAATGCCACGGAGATTTATGAGCAGCTGCAAAGTTACTTTTCTCCTACTTATCAAGTGGGGATGCTGCATGGGAAAATGAAGAATCAAGAAAAAGACAGCATCATGGAAGCTTTCAAAGAAAATCAACTGCAGATCTTGGTTTCC
Source organism: Enterococcus sp. DIV0240d (assembly GCF_051711245.1). Taxonomy (NCBI): domain Bacteria; kingdom Bacillati; phylum Bacillota; class Bacilli; order Lactobacillales; family Enterococcaceae; genus Enterococcus; species Enterococcus sp. DIV0240d. The sequence continues at coordinate 535,286 of NZ_JBIOMG010000001.1, forward strand.
ACGACGGTCATCGAAGTAGGGGTCAATGTCCCCAATGCGACAGTGATGCTGATCATTGACGCCGATCGCTTCGGGTTAGCCCAGCTTCATCAATTGCGTGGACGGGTAGGGCGCGGTGCCGATGCTTCTTACTGTATATTGATCGCAAACCCGAAGAATGAGACAGGGGTCGAGCGAATGAAGATCATGACAGAAACCACCAACGGCTTTGTAGTCAGCGAAAAAGATTTGCAGTTGCGAGGACCAGGAGAAGTCTTCGGCAATCGACAATCGGGCTTGCCAGAGTTTGCGGCTGCCGATTTGGTCGCGGATGCCCATATTCTAGAAGTGGCACAAGTCGAAGCTGCCCAGCTTTGGCAAAAAAATGGCTGGCAGCTGTTGCCAGAATTTTCGGCATTGGCAAACTATTTAGCAGCAAAAAAAGCAGACAAACAATTTTTTGATTAAAGAATATGCTATACTGATTGGGAAAATGAAGGGAGTGGCAGCGAGATGCGGATTGCTGTTGATGCAATGGGCGGAGACAACGCCCCAAAAGCGATCGTAGAAGGAGTCATGCTGGCAAAAAAAGACTTTCCAGAGATTGAATTCCTCCTTTACGGAAAAGAAAATGAAATCAAAAAATACATGACGGATGATAAGAATGTCACCATTATCCACACGGATGAAAAAATCAATAGTGATGATGAGCCTGTCAAAGCGATCAGACGAAAAAAAAACGCCTCAATGGTCTTGGCAGCACAAGCGGTCAAAAATGGTGAGGCAGATGCGATTTTTTCAGCTGGAAACACTGGGGCCTTATTAGCGGCTGGTTTGTTTATCGTCGGTCGGATCAAAGGGATCGACCGTCCCGGATTGATGTCCACAATGCCAGTGATCGGCAAAGATGCTGGCTTTGACATGCTGGATCTAGGTGCCAATGCCGACAATAAACCAGAACATTTGGCAAACTATGCCGTCTTAGGGTCCTTTTATGCCCAAAAAGTTCGCGGGATCAATCGACCACGGGTCGGCTTGTTAAATAACGGAACGGAAGAAACCAAAGGCAGTGAATTAACGAAAAAAGCCTTTGAACTGCTTTCGCAAGACCCGACGATCCACTTTATCGGCAATGTCGAGGCTCGGGAATTATTGGATGGTGCAGCTGACGTCGTCGTGACAGATGGCTTTACTGGAAATGCTGTTTTGAAATCGATCGAAGGAACCGCCTTGAATTTGATGGCGCTGTTGAAACAGTCGATTCTCGATTCTGGTGCCAAAGGGAAATTAGGCGCATTATTATTAAAAGATGCGTTGCGGAAAGTGAAAAATGAAATGGATTATGCGAAACACGGCGGTGCCGTATTGTTTGGTTTGAAAGCCCCAGTCATCAAAACCCATGGTGCGACAGGACCAGAAGCGGTGGCGTACACCATCAAGCAGATCCATACGATGTTAGCGACAGATGTCGTGGCACAATTGGTCGCCCATTTTGAAGAAATGCCGACTGACAAAGACGAAACGCAATCATAATGCAATGATTGTAATGAAATTGCAAAAATATCTAGACAAAAAGCATAGAAAGCAGTACAATGTTTGTTAGCCATTCTATGTTTTGTGCAAACGCGTGGAGGTGAAGCCAGTTGACACGAGATGAAGTATTCAAGAAAGTTGCGGTCGTGATCGCCAATCATTTTGAAATTGACGCAGAGAACGTAACGGATACGATGAGCATTAAAGACGACTTGAACGCTGATTCGATCAGTGTGATGGAATTCGTCCTTGAACTAGAAGATGAATTTGGTACCGAGATTTCTGATGAAGATGCCGAGCAGATCGAAACAGTCGGTGGAGCGGTTGATTATATTTCAAGCCATCTTGCTTAAGACAGACATAAGAGCTAAGTCCTAGATGACTTAGCTCTTTCTTTCTCATAATTGATCCGCAGTGATTTTGAGCGGCTTTTCTTTGGTAGTGAAATCTAAAAAACGGTCGTTAAACCTGACATGACGGCGTTGAAAGCATAATGTAAATTTTCTGAAAATTCAGTGTATTAACTTTTCTGGGACTTGCATTATTGGTGGCATTTCTATATAATTATTAAGAATATATTATACAATGTTAAGAAAGCTTTTGGAAATGAAATGCATGTTCCTTCTTTTTTTACATTAAATTGCAAGACATCTTAGAAAGTAGAGAGGGGTATTCGATTGTCCAGAGATAATCAATTACTAGATGTTCAAAACCTTCACACAGGTTTTCGTATTAAAGACGATTACTATGACGCAGTAGATGGTATTTCTTTTACACTGGATCGCAATGAGATCTTAGCGATCGTAGGAGAATCTGGTTGCGGCAAGAGTACGTTAGCTACAACGATCATGGGGCTGCATGACCCAAACAACACGAAAATCACCGGAGAAATCTTATATAAAGATTTAAACTTGTCAAACTTAAACGAAACGCTGTACAACAAAATTCGCGGAAATGATATTGGGATGATTTTCCAAGATCCATTGTCTGCACTGAATCCTTTGATGCGGATCGAAGATCAAATCAAAGAAGGGTTATCCTACCATACGGATATGACCGCCGAACAGCGTCAAGCACGAGCATTAGAATTATTAGAACAAGTGGGGATTCCCAATCCACCGCGAGTAGGACGTCAATACCCTCATGAATTGTCTGGTGGGATGCGTCAGCGGGTCATCATTGCGATCGCGATTGCTTGTAAACCACCAATTATTATTGCGGATGAACCAACGACCGCGTTGGATGTGACGATCCAAGCACAGATCCTTGATCTACTAAAAGATTTGCAAGAAGAAACACAGACGGGGATCATTTTGATCACCCACGATTTAGGTGTCGTAGCAGAGATGGCCGACCGAGTAGCCGTGATGTACGGGGGTCAGTTTGTGGAAGTCGCAACAGCCGAAGAGTTGTTTGCCAATCCAAAACATCCATACACCCGCTCATTGCTTAACTCGATCCCTCAAGAAAATTCACAAGACAGTGAACTGCACGTGATCGAAGGCGTAGTTCCTTCATTGAAAAATATGCCACGGACGGGTTGTCGGTTTGCCGCACGGATTCCTTGGATTCCTGAAAGCGACCACGAAGCAAACCCAGTCTTGCATGAAGTAGCACCTGATCATTTGGTCCGTTGCACATGCTACAAGCATTTTCATTTTAGAGACGAAGAAGGAGAAGTGTAGATGACAGAATTAATTACAATTAAAGATCTGAAAGTCCACTATCCTATTCGCAGCGGATTTTTCAACCGCGTCACAGACCATGTGTATGCCGTTGACGGTGTGGACTTCATCATAGAAAAAGGAAAAACCTACGGATTGGTTGGTGAGTCTGGTTCTGGTAAATCCACGACGGGGAAAGCCATCGTTGGATTAGAAAAAATCACCAGTGGCGAAATCATTTATGATGGGCAAGACGTGACCAAACGTTCCGTCCGCAAAAAAATGAACTACAACAAAGATGTCCAAATGATTTTCCAAGATTCAATGTCCAGCTTGAATCCTAAAAAACGCGTGGTCGACATTATCGCCGAACCATTACGCAACTTTGAACGCTTAAGCGATCAAGAAGAGAAAAAACGAGTGAAAAGCCTTCTGGATATCGTTGGGATGCCAGAAGATGCCCTATACAAATATCCTCACGAGTTCTCTGGTGGACAACGTCAGCGGTTAGGGGTTGCCCGCGCGGTAGCATCCAATCCAAAACTGATCGTCGCCGATGAGCCGGTTTCAGCCCTTGACTTATCCGTGCAAGCGCAGGTGCTGAACTTTATGAAACGGATCCAGCAAGAATTTGGCTTAAGTTTCTTATTCATCTCTCATGACTTAGGGGTCGTAAAACACATGTGTGACAATATCGCCATCATGTACAAAGGCCGCTTCGTTGAGATCGGGACACGGGAAGACATCTATCAAGACCCGCGTCACATCTATACAAAACGTTTATTATCAGCGATTCCTCAAATCGACGTAAAAAATCGCGATGCTCACAAAGAAAACCGCCGCAAGGTCGAGTTGGAATATGTGACCCATCAAAAAGATTACTACGACGAAACTGGCAGAGTGTATGACTTGCGTAAAATCACCGAGTCGCACCAAGTCGCATTGAAAAACGGGGGTGCTGAATAATGTGGAAAACAATTCTACGTCGTTTGTTGTTGATGATCCCGCAAGTCATTATTTTGAGTATCTTGATTTTCTTGATCGCACAAGCAATGCCTGGGGATCCATTTACCGGTTTGATCAATCCAAACCAAGATCCAGCTGTTATTGAGCGGATGCGTGAAGCCGCTGGTTTGAATGACCCATGGTATACCCAGTATTTCCGTTGGATCGGAAATGCCTTAAAAGGGGACTTTGGTCAAAGTTTCATCTTTAAATTACCTGTTTCAACGTTATTAGCAGGACGTATCAGCAATACATTGTGGTTATCTTTATTGACGGTCATTTTGACTTACGTGATTGCCATTCCTTTAGGGATGTGGGCAGGACGTTACCAAAATTCATTGCTTGATAAAGTCGTCGTTGTTTACAACTTCTTCAGTTTCGCCGTACCGTTGTTTATCTTTGCGTTGATCGCATTGTTCATCTTCGGTTACCGATTGGCTTGGTTCCCAACGGGTGGTTCCGTTGCACCGGGGGTCAGCGGCATGGCTGAGTTTTGGAGTCGCTTGTATCACCTACTATTACCGGCGATCACTTCTGCATTATTAGGAACAGCAGTGACGATCCAATACTTGCGAAGTGAAGTCATTGATTCGAAATCATTGGATTTCGTTCGTACCGCTCGTTCAAAAGGGGTACCAACGAATAAAGTCTTCTCACGTCACGTTTTCCGTAATGCATCGTTGCCGATCGCATCACAAATGGGCTACGAGATCACTTCATTGATCGCAGGTTCTGTGGTCATTGAGAAAATCTTCGCTTACCCAGGTGTCGGAAAACTGTTTATCGATAGTATCGTCCAACGGGACTATGCCGTGATCACTTCACTGACATTGATCTTAGGACTAGCGACCTTGATCGGTACGCTGCTATCAGATATCATCATGAGTATTGTCGATCCAAGAATCAGAATCCAGTAATAGGAGGGGATAAATGTGTCTGAAAAGAAAGAAAAAGTACTAAAACAAGAGAGCATCCCGCCTATGGGATTAAAAATGATTTTTCGCGAATTCTTAAAAGATAAAATGGCGATCTTTTCATTAGTTTTGTTAGTCGCAGTTTTATTGTTCGTGTTTATCGGCTCAGCAGTTATCGACCAATCACAAGTGATGCGTGTCAGCATCCTTGATAAATACGCTGTACCCGGCGCGATTTCGCCAAACGGCGGCACCTACCTTTTAGGGGCGGATGAAGGTGGCCGTGATGTTTGGGGACAATTGATCATCGGTGCGCGTAACTCAATCTTGATTGGTTTTTCAATCACGATCATTACGTCGATCGTTGGGGTCGGACTAGGGATCATCTCAGGTTACTATGGTGGCATCATTGATAACATTTTGATGCGTATCGTTGACTTCGTTATGATTTTGCCGATCATGTTGATCATTATCGTTATCGTATCGATCGTACCTCGTTATAACGTTTGGACCTTTATATGGGTCATGAGTGCCTTTTACTGGGTCGGAAAAGCAAGGCTCTTCCGAAGTAAGACCCTTTCAGAAGGCCGTCGCGACTATGTTAGTGCATCGAAAACCCTCGGAACCAATGACTTCGTCATCATGTTCCGCGAAATCATGCCGAACCTTAGCTCATTGATCATCACCAACTTAACAATGAACTTTGCAGCGAATATCGGTATTGAAACGACACTAACATTCTTAGGTTTTGGTCTGCCGACCAATGTTCCAAGTTTGGGAACACTGATCGGATATGCCAGCAGCGGTGATGTGCTGGTCAACAGACAGTGGATCTGGTTACCCGCATCAATTCTAATTTTAGTCTTGATGTTGAGTATCAATTACGTTGGTCAAGCATTTAAGCGTTCAGCGGATGCGCGTCAACGACTAGGATAAACAAGGAGGATACAGGATGAAGAAAAATATTTTTGGTATGGTCACTCTTTTGTCAGTGTTAGCATTGGCAGCTTGTGGCAGCAACGGCGGCGGAACCGATTCTTCTGGTGGCGGCAGCAATGCAGCAAACGATACGGAAGATGTAAGCAACTTCCCAATCGAAGTTAGCAATGATGCAGAGGCAATCGAAGGTGGTACTTTGGATGTTGCAGTAGTGATGGATACGCAATTCCAAGGGTTGTTCCAAACAGAATTTTATCAAGATAACTATGATGCACAATTTATGTTGCCAAGTAATGAAAGTTTATTCGTCAATGACGCTGATTTCAAAATTGTTGACGGCGGGGCTGCAAACCTTGAGCTAGATGAAGACAACAACACAGCAACAATTACTTTACGCGACAACCTGAAATGGTCTGATGGCGAAGATGTTACGGCAGATGATATCATCTTCACTTACGAAGTAATTGGTAACAAAGATTATACTGGTATTCGTTATGATAGTAACTTTACTAACATTGTTGGTATGGAAGATTACCATGATGGTAAAGCTGATACTATTTCTGGTATCACCAAAGAAAGTGACAAAGTCGTTAAAATTCAATACAAAGAAGTTCACCCTGGTATGATGCAAGCAGGTGGTGGTATTTGGGCTTCAGCATTACCAAAACACGCCTTTGAAGGAATCGAAGTCAAAGATATGGAATCAAGCGATCAAGTTCGTAAAAATCCAATCGTCTTCGGACCTTATGTAATGTCAAATATCGTAGCTGGTGAATCCGTAGAGTACGTTCCAAACGAATACTATTATGGAGATAAGCCAAAACTAGATAAATTATCATTTAAAGCAGTTCCAACTTCATCTATTGTTGAAGCGATGAACGCAAAACAATATGATATGGCTTTATCAATGCCGACAGATACGTATCCTACTTATAAGGATACTGACGGTTATCAAATCTTAGGCCGAACAGATACTGCTTACACTTATTTAGGTTTCAAATTAGGTAAATGGAATGCCGATGAAGGTAAAGTTGAATACAATCCTGATTCAAAAATGGCTGACAAGTCATTGCGTCAAGCAATGGGTTATGCATTAGATAATGATGCTGTCGGAAGCCGTTTCTACAATGGCTTGCGTACAAATGCAACGACATTGATCCCACCAGTATTTGGCTCATTACACAATACAGATGTTGAAGGTTATACTTTAAACATCGACAAAGCAAATCAATTACTTGATGATGCTGGCTACAAAGATGTCGATGGCGACGGTATGCGTGAAGACAAAAATGGTGAGAAATTAACCATTAACTTTGCTTCAATGTCAGGTGGCGAAACAGCACAACCATTAGCAGATTACTACATCCAACAATGGAATGAAATCGGACTTGATGTACAATACACAACAGGTCGCTTGATCGACTTCCAAGCATTCTATGACAAATTGGAAAATGATGATCCTGAGATTGATGTTTACCAAGGTGCATGGAATACTGGTTATGACCCATCACCAATGGGCTTGTATGGACCTAACTCTGCGTTCAACTACACTCGTTTTGAATCAGAAGAAAATACGAAATTGCTAGAAGCAATCGATTCAAAAGATTCGTTTGACGAAGCAAAACGTAAAGAAGCATTTGATGCATGGCAAGAATATGCTGCTGATGAAGCGTTTGTTATCCCAACACTTTACCGTAGTGCGGTGTTACCTGTATCAAATCGCGTCAAAGACTTCACATGGGCTTATGATGTGAATTACAATCCTTGGGCAACAATTTCAGTTACAGCTGAATCTCGTTAATCAATGATCGATGAAAAGACGTCCTTTCCAGGACGTCTTTTTTCTGTTTTTTTTGCGGGTATCTGAGAAAAACAGGCTTTTTTATACAGGAGAAGATTAAGTAAATAAAATTTTATTACAGTCTTTCCAAGAATTTGGAGGAAACATTTCATAATTCGGCAAAAACCAGTATAATAGGGAAGTGTCGATAAACTAATGAAGGAATGTGACAAATGAATACACAATTAACGAAAGAACTAAAAGAAAAGTTTGATATTGTGTTCCATGATGTAGATCTGCTTGAACAAGCGTTTACGCATTCATCTTATGTGAATGAGCACCGCAACTTGCACTTGTCAGATAACGAACGTTTAGAGTTTTTGGGCGATGCTGTCTTAGAGTTGATCGTTTCACGGTATTTGTATCGTGAATTGCCAGATCTGCCCGAAGGTAAGCTGACGAAGCTACGGGCGGCAATCGTTCGCGAAGACAGTTTATCCATGTTTGCCAAAGATTGCCGATTCGATGAATACATTCGTCTAGGCAAAGGGGAAGAAAACTCTGGCGGTCGTAAACGACCTTCTTTGCTTTGTGATCTATTTGAAGCCTTTTTAGGTGCGTTATACTTGGACCAAGGTCTGGAAAGTGTCAGCGGCTTTTTGACGAAAGTTGTCTTTCCAAAAGTAAAAGCAGGTGCTTTTTCCCATGAGATGGATCACAAGACCCGCTTGCAAGAAGTCTTGCAGCGCGGCGGCGATGTTTCCATCAATTATCGTTTGATCAAAGAAGCAGGCCCCGCCCATGAACGGATTTTTTGGACGGAAGTCTATTGCGATGATACCTTGATCGGAAAAGGACAAGGAAAATCGAAGAAATTATCAGAACAGGACGCCGCTGCGAATGCCTTGGCGGATCTTGAACAGTAAGAGAGGACTGGCGGAGTGTATTTAAAACGAATAGAGATTGCCGGCTTTAAATCCTTTGCCGACCGCACAGTCATTGATTTCGAACATCGAGTGACTGCAGTCGTCGGACCAAATGGCAGCGGCAAGAGCAATATTACCGAAGCGATTCGTTGGGTTTTAGGAGAACAATCTGCCAAAAATCTACGTGGTGGCAAAATGCCTGATGTTATTTTTGCAGGTTCTGACACCCGCAGAGCGCTAAATATAGCGGAAGTGACGATCGTTTTAGACAATAGCGATCATTACTTGCCGATGGATTACAGTGAGATCAGCGTGACTCGCCGCTTGAGAAGAACCGGCGAAAGCGACTTTTTCTTAAATAAACAAGCTTGCCGCTTAAAGGATATCCAAGAGTTGTTTATGGACTCTGGGTTGGGGAAAGAATCATTTTCGATCATTTCCCAAGGCAAGGTAGAAGCAATTTTCAGCAGCAAACCAGAAGACCGTCGTGGGATTTTTGAAGAAGCGGCGGGGGTATTGAAATACAAACAGCGGAAAAAGAAAGCCGAGCAAAAATTGTTTGAAACTGAAGACAATTTAAGCCGTCTACAAGATATCATTTATGAACTAGAAGATCAGTTGGTGCCTCTGGCAGCCCAAAGTGAAGCAGCCAACCGCTTTTTAGCGTTAAAAGAAAAATTGACGACGGTCGATGTGGCCTATGCGGTCTTAGAGATCACGAAAGCAAAAGAAGCGTGGGAGACAGCCAAAGCTCAACTGAGTACCTTTAACCAAGAACTGGCGCAGATTTCCGAAAAGATCAACCAAGGGGAACTGTCGTTACATTCTTTGCGGCAACAACGTACTGCTTTTGATGAAACGTTGGAGCGTTTGAATCAGCAGCTTTTAGAGGTCACCGAAGGACTGAAGCAAGCCGAAGGGCAAAAAGAAGTCTTGGATGAACGTTCAAAGCATACGCAAAAAAGCTCTGCCGAATACCAAGAAACTTTAGAGGAAGTCACAGAGCGGGTCACACTTTTAAATGAAGAAAAAACGGAACTGATCGGCTTGCTTTCACAAAAGAATCGTAGTGTGCAGGAAGTTGAAGCAGCGATGCTGGCGTGTCAGCAAGAGCAGGAAAAGTACCAACGTTCAGCAAAAGAAATCATTGAAGAGTTGCGCAGCCAATATGTCGAAGCCATGCAGGAGCAGGCAACGATTGGAAACGAATTGAAATACTTGGAGCGTCAATACCAACAAGAAGCCGCGAAAAATCAAACGGCGCTAAGCAAGCAGACGCAAATGAATACGTCGTTGAAAGAAAAGACGACGGAAGCGCAAATCGTGGAAGAGCAGCTGACGCAGGCTAAAGCGATTTTAGAAGAACAACGCAAGCAATACATCCATCTTCAAGAAAAAGCTCAGACCAACAAAAAACGCTTTGATGAAGAACAAAAGAAAATGTATCAGTTAATGAGTCAAGTGCAGCAGGTACGAGCGAAACAGCGCAGTCTGCAAGACATTCAAGAAAATTATAGCGGCTTTTATCAAGGCGTTCGCTTGATTTTGAAAAACAAACAGCAGATCAGCGGTATCGTTGGCGCAGTAGCGGAGTTGATCGATGTGCCACAAGACTATACCGTGGCGATCGAGACCGCATTAGGCGCCGCTGCACAGCATGTCGTCGTTGAAAATGAGCGGGATGCGCGAGCAGCCATCACGTATTTGAAAGAAAATCGAGGGGGTCGTGCAACCTTCCTACCGCTGACGACCATCAAAGCCCGTCATTTGCCAGATTATGCCCGCAATCAAGCCAAGCAAGTGTCTGGATTTATCGGCGTTGCCAGCGAATTGGTCCAGTCGCCCGAACACGTCCAAACGATTACGGATAACTTGTTAGGCAGTATCTTGATTGCCGAAGACTTGCAAAGTGCTAATGCGTTAGCACGGGCATTGAACTATAGCTATCGGGTCGTTTCTTTAGAAGGGGATGTCATGAATGCTGGAGGTTCCATGACGGGTGGCGCAACGAAGAAAAATGCCGGTAGTTTGTTTAGCCAAAGCAACGAGCTGCAACAATTGACGGCACAAGCGGCGCAACTGGATGAGCGGCTTTTAAAAACGGAAAAGCAAGTCCAGCATTTTGAAGCAGCGACCAAAGAAGCACAAGCAGCATTAGAAGAATTGCGGACGCAAGGAGAACAGGCTCGCATGACGGAGCATGAGCTGCAAAGCCGTTTACAAAATCTTGAGAATGACCTGAGCCGCTTGAAGCAAGAGCAGCAAGTGTTTGATTTTGAACATCGCGAAGTGCAAGCCTTCTTTGAGGAATATGATGAGAAGAAGACGAGCTTGGAAGAACAGCAAAAGAATATTGCAGCGCAATTGGCGAAAATCGACCAAGATATTCATCAAATGAATGCCGAAGAAGACTTGATCGAGGAAAAACGCCAAACCTTAGCACAAGAAAGTGCGCGCTTGCAGGCAGCTTTCGCAGTTCAAAAAGAACAAGTGGCGCATTTGCAGCAAAAAATTGCCGCTACGAATCAAGCATTAGAAGAAAACGAAGCGCGTCAACTCTCCTTAGAACGGCAGTTAGCTGCCTTGACAAGCAACGTCAGCGATCATGAGTTTTCAGAAGAAAGCATTCTTCAGCGAATTGAAGCCTTCACAAAAACCAAGCAGCAGGTAACAGCGGAATTGACGGTGATTCGTGAACAACGTCAAGTCGTTCAACAAGAAATCGGTGCATTAGACGAAGCCCTGAGTGCTGAAAACTTAACGCAAAAAGAAAAGCTGTCAGAAAAAACCGAAGTTGAGATCGAAAAAAATCGCGCAGAATTGGTGATGGATAATCGTTTGTTGTATTTACAAGAAGAATACAATCTCACCTTTGAAAAGGCAGCGCAAGATTTCCCTGAAATCGAGGATGCAGAACAAGCCAAAGTCGACATTCAGGAACTAAAACAAGCGATCGAGCAAATTGGTCCAGTCAATTTAAATGCGATCGAACAATATGAGCAAGTCAATCAACGGCATTTGTTCTTGACGAGTCAGCGAGACGATCTGCTGTCGGCTAAAGCACAGCTGTTTGATACGATGTCTGAAATGGATGAAGAAGTCAAAACCCGTTTCGGCGAAGTCTTCGATGCGATCCGTCTGCAATTCAAACAAGTCTTTCCTAATATGTTTGGCGGCGGTCATGCGGAATTAGTCTTAACAGATCCGAAAGATTTATTGAACACTGGGATTGAGATCGAAGCCCAACCACCGGGCAAGAAATTGCAAAACCTCAGCTTGCTATCAGGGGGCGAACGGGCACTGACTGCGATTGCGTTATTGTTTTCCATTATTCAAGTTCGTCCAGTACCGTTTTGTGTGCTTGACGAAGTGGAAGCAGCATTGGATGAAGCCAATGTCTCTCGTTTCGGTCATTACTTGAGTGCTTTCCAAAATGATACACAGTTTATCGTCGTAACTCACCGTAAAGGAACGATGGAGGCAGCAGATGTGTTGTATGGTGTGACCATGCAAGAATCTGGAGTGTCGAAGACCGTGTCCGTGCGCTTAGAAGAAGTGCGTGAAGGCGGTAGTTTTACAGCAGATCAAGCATAGAGGAGGAATGATATGATTAAACTGATTGCGATCGATTTAGATGGAACGTTATTGAATGACAAAAAAGAAGTGACTCCTCGCAACAAAGAGGTACTTGCTCGTGCCAAAGCACAAGGCGTAAAAATCGTCATTTGTACGGGACGTCCATTACGGGCGATCCGTCCGTACTTAGAAGAATTATCGCTGAAAGAACCCGGCGACTATAGCATCACCTTTAACGGCGGTTTGGTTCAAAAAAATGAGACTGGCGAGATCATTGAAAAAGCAGCGATGCAGCTGGCAGATATCCATGAATTGGTTTCAGTGGCGGAAGACTTGAATTTGCCTCTAGACGTGGTATCCGAAGAGGTTGTCTTGAGTTTACCCACTTCAGCAGCGCATCCATCGATTTATGGCTCGTTGAATCCTTTATTGGATTGTCGTCCTTTTGCCGTAGCTGATCTGGATGAATCGATGCTCTATAATAAAGCGGTGATCGCCTACCATCAGGAAGTCTTGGATCCTAAGATCCCTGAGATTTCCTCAGAGATCCGCGAGAAATATGAAATCATCAAAAGCCGGAATAACCTGTTGGAATTTATGCCTAAAGGAATCACCAAAGCCTATGGTATCAGCCTATTGGCGCAAGATTTAGGGATCAAGCAAGAAGAAGTGATGGCGATCGGTGATGAAGAAAATGACTTGCCGATGATTCGCTATGCAGGGATTGGCGTAGCGATGGCCAATGCCGTGCCAATCATTAAAGAAGCGGCTGACGTTGTCACCGTTTCAAACCAAGAAGACGGTGTGGCAGCAGTGATTGAAGAATATGTCTTAAAAGGAGGTGCGTAAGATGGGATTTTTTGACAAAATCAAAAAAGCGCTGATTGGAGAAACCAAAGAAGCAGAGCAAGAAATTGACAAACCGTTAGTCGATGCTGACTCACCAGAGGCACAGCGTTCAGAAGAAAGCCAGCCAGCACAAACTCCTGCTGAACAAGGCGCTTCAGAACCAGTGGCACCTGCAGAAACCGCCGACTCCAGTGATTTGGAGGCAGAGCAAGAAACTGCTGAAGTGTCCCTGCAGCAAGAAGCAACGACAGCGAACAAAGGAGAAGAAGCACCAAGTATTCCAGAAGAAGTGGCTAAGGATGTACCATCAGAGGAAACCCCAGCGGCTACACCAATCCTTCAACCAGCGCCAGAAACGGAAAGTGTGCAGGATAAATACACCAAAGGATTGACGAAATCACGGAAAACCTTTGGGCAACGGATGAACGAATTGTTTGCCAACTTCCGTACGGTGGACGAAGACTTCTTCGAAGAAGTGGAAGAAACGCTGATTGGCGCAGACGTCGGCTTTGATGCGGCGATGAAGATCGCGGATGCATTGAGACAAGAAGTCAAACTACGTAATGTGAAGAAAACGGCAGATGTCCAAAATGTCATCATCGAAAAATTGGTTGACCTATATGGGGAAGCGGGTGTCGGTGAAGTTAACGAGTTGAATATGCAGTCGGGGTTGACCGTCATTTTATTTGTTGGCGTGAACGGTGTTGGAAAAACCACCAGCATCGGGAAATTAGCCCATCAATTCAAAGCCGAAGGCAAAAAAGTCTTATTGGCAGCAGCGGATACTTTCCGTGCCGGTGCCATCGATCAATTAGTGGTCTGGGGTGAACGGGCTGGTGTTGAAGTCGTTCGTGGCAATGCAGGAGGCGATCCAGCAGCAGTCGTGTTTGATGCGATGGAGCGCGCAAAACGAGAAAATGCTGACGTTTTATTAGTAGATACCGCGGGTCGTTTGCAAAACAAAGTCAATTTGATGAACGAACTAGAAAAAATCAAACGGATCATTCAACGAGTGGACCCAACGGCCCCTCATGAAGTCCTGCTCGTGTTGGATGCAACAACGGGTCAAAACGCGATGAATCAAGCAAAACAATTTAAAGAAACGACGGATGTTTCTGGTCTCGTCTTAACCAAACTTGATGGAACGGCTAAAGGGGGGATCGTCTTGGCGATCCGTAACGAGCTGCGGCTGCCCGTCAAATTAGTGGGACTCGGAGAAGGCATCAATGATTTAGAACCATTTGATCCAAATGAATTTGTCGTTGGCTTATTCAAAGGCTTGATCAAAGAATAAAAAAACAGAGCCCTGTGTTAGGTGATACACCTACACATGGCTCTCCTTTATTGTTGCTTTTGTGAGATCAAAGGGAAGAGAAAACGGGTCGTCGTCTCTTTCCACGAGCTTGACTTGTGACGTAAAGCTGAGAACACTTGGCGTGGCAAATGTGGGTACAGCGATGCACGACTTTGCCAAAAATCAGGAAAAGCAGTTTGAAGGCTTCGTTTTCTTCTGCGCTGTCTAAAAACTTTGGGAAGTATCAGGCAGAATACAACGAGTTGAACGATGGGGAAAGATTATTTCTTAAGTTCCCCTTGGCGCTCAGTGATCATTTTTTCCAAGTTGTTCAATGTATCGATATCTTTATTGGTTTCGATAAAGTTCGTAATCAAATTCAATAAAGATTGATCAGACAATTCTGCTGCTAAGAAGTCTTCTTGGGTCACATTCGGAGAATACAACCGAGTCAAAACAGTACCGCTGTAGCCGATATCCGCTACTTTCAATAAGTCGTGGTTTTTTAGTTTACGTACGACTGCTTGAATGGTATTCTTGCTTAGATCTTGCTGTTGGACAGCAATGTCATTTGCAGAAAGAGGTTTGTCTGAATTCCAAAAGATATTCATGATTTGACGTTCGCGTTTGGTAAGATTAAGTGGCTTCATTCACTATTCTTCCTTTCAAAAAAGAGTAATATGGACATAATAATTTACTGTTCTATAAGCAGTATACTTTATTTTGAAGGTAAATATCAAATTTATTCAAGTATTTTATAAATTCTTGGTAATTTTAGTAAGAGATATTACAAGTGAGGAGCAAATTTCTGCATTTTTCACCAGTTTTCACTATAATAGATGGAAAGAAATAGCATTTGAGAAAAAATTTAGTAGAAGAACATAGAGGGCAGTCGAATGAAAATAAAAACATTGTTATCACATAAAGAGCTTTTTCCCTATTTATTGAAAGGACGCTACGGGATTGAGCGTGAAACGCAGCGGGTGCGGCTTGATGGGACGTTTGCAGGTACCGATCATCCTAAAACGTTAGGCAATCGGCGCTTCCATCCGTATATCCAAACGGATTTTTCCGAAAATCAACTGGAACTGATTACGCCCGTCGCTGATTCCGTGGATGAATTGTTCCGTTTTTTAGGGGCGATTCATGATGTGGCGTATCGTTCGATGTCAGCAGAAGAAATGCTCTGGCCATTGAGTATGCCACCGGCTTTACCAGAAAAAGAAGAAGACATCGTCATTGCTAAATTAGATCAATTTGAAGATGTGCTCTATCGCCGCTATTTAGCTAAAACATATGGTCGCCGCAAGCAAATGGTCAGTGGGATTCATTTCAATTTCGAATTTGCGGAAGACTTTTTGCAGCAGCTGTATGCTTTGTCTGAAACGAAGGAAAGCTTCCAGACGTTTAAAACGGCACTTTATTTGAAAGTAACTCGCAATTATTTGCACTATCGCTGGTTTTTGACGTATTTCTTTGGGGCGACTCCTGCTTCAGAAGCCAATTATTTTACGACAGAAAACGGACCGCAAGAACCAGTCCGCAGTATTCGCAATAGCCGCTATGGGTACACGAATCACGAAGACGTCAAGGTATCTTACGCTTCGTTAGAGACCTATCTTGCAGATATTGCCAAATTAGTGGAGACGGGAAAGCTTTCAGAAGAAAAAGAATTTTATGCGCCAGTGCGTCTACGTGGGGGAAAACGGGTCGCAGATTTAGCCTCAGCGGGTATCCGTTATATTGAGTTAAGAAATATTGACATCGATCCCTTTGCCCGCTATGGGATTTCCAAAGAGCAAGTCGCATTCTTGCATTTCTTCTTATTGTTTTTAAGTACAAAAGAAGAAGGCAGCGATGCGGATGCGTGGATCGAAGAGGGCAATCAGAAAAATGATCAGGTCGCATTAGAACATCCGCTTGCACCTTTGACTTATCAGCAAGAAGCGCAAGCGCTGATTACTGAAATGATGGACTTTGCCCAAGCCCTTGAGCTGCCGCATCCACCATTTTTGGATCAGCTTTCAGAAATGCTGGCTGAACCAGAAAGAACCTTCGCGGGACGTCTTTTCTCAGCAAGTCAAGCAACCAGTCAAGCCCAGACAGCAACATTGCTGGGACAAAAGTATTATCAAGCTGCTTGGGAAAAACCGTATCAATTAGCTGGCTTTCGAGCAATGGAATTGTCGACCCAGATTCTCTTGTTCGATGCGATCCAAAAAGGAATCGAAGTGACGGTACTGGATGAAACGGATCAATTCTTGAAATTAGCCGTGAGAGACCACATCGAATATGTTAAAAATGCCAATATGACCAGTAAGGATCAGTACATCGTCCCATTGATCATGGCGAATAAAACGGTCACTAAAAAAATCTTAGCCGAAAATGGCTTTCATGTACCAAGTGGCGCTGAGTTCGCTTCGGCAGAAGAAGCGATCACGTTTTATCCTCAGATTGCCCACAGCGGGTTTGTGGTAAAACCGAAAACCACCAACTATGGGATCGGTATCTCGATTTTCAAAGAAGGTGCCTCTTTAGCGGATTATCAAGCGGCGGTCGCCATTGCCTTTGCGGAAGATGATTCGATCCTCGTTGAGACTTTTTTGTCAGGGACGGAATATCGGTTCTTCGTGATCGATGGGCGAGTCGATGCGATTTTACTACGTATCCCTGCCAATGTCGTGGGTGACGGCAAGCGCACGATCACGGAACTCGTCGCAGAGAAAAATCTCGATCCATTGCGCGGCACCCATCATCGGACCCCATTAGAGCTGATCCAATTAGGGGAACTGGAACAACTGATGTTAAAAGAGCAAGGGTATCAAGTGGATTCAGTACCCGAAGAGGGGCAGATCGTTTATTTGCGAGAAAACTCGAATATCAGTACTGGCGGTGATTCTATCGATGTGACGGATGACTTCAACGATGATTACAAACAAGTAGCAGTCGATGCGGTAGCCGCATTACAAGCATCTATCAGCGGAATCGATCTGATTATTCCAGATAAAACCAAGCCAGCCAATGAACCGGGGGCTTATGGAATCATTGAAGCCAATTTCAACCCAGCGATGCATATGCACGTTTATCCATACAGCGGGAAAGGCCGACGCTTAACTATGTCTGTTTTACGCCTGTTGTTCCCTGAAGTCTTCGAGAGCTGATGGAAGTACAAAAAGCAAAGAACTGCACACTTTGGAAGGAGAGTTCCTTTCAAAGTGTGCAGTTTTTTTTATATCGTTGTTTGATTCCTGATCTGACAGTTAGCATAATAGTTAATCCCCTCGTTTTTTGTCTTTATTTATCAAATAATATTTATTTTAATATGAATACTGGAAAAATAATTGTATTTTTGGTAATCTAAAGAGAGGAAGTTTTAGTTTTTTTATACACGATTAAATAACTATCGTTTTTTGAAGAGCCGCTAAATTAGGTCAGCATGTATAAAAAAGATATGAACATAGATATTGTCTTTCAACTATGCTTTTACATATAACAAAATGAGTAACATCAAAAAAGCGGCAAAGGCAGACGGATTCTCTTAACTTTGTTAGTGACAAAAGAAGTGCAAAGATTGTTTTCAATTGAATCAAAAACGAAAGTTCATCATCGGAAACTGAGTTGAATCGATACTCAATGTTCAAGTTATTTGGAAGTAAGGCAGGTTTTATAGCCGAAACTGATTGTGGTTCGATGAGTGACTCCTAAACATAGGCGCATTGCTTTAAGAATTTGCGGAACGGTCCTTTGGCAGCACCTTATAGGTACACAAAGGATATGGATGATTTTTTCCGATCCCTGCGAATGTTTGACAGTGCTTTGTCGGTTCTTCATTCAGTGTGCAGGCTTTTTTCGTAGGCTTAAATCAATGGTTTTAGTGCTTCCAACCGAGGAATCACTTTTTCTTTAGCCGCTCTTTTCTGTCTTTCAACGGGCTATGATTCACACGAGCCCTTCTGCGTAGATAAGTATACTAAATTTATTATACAGATCCATCCTGAAATTTTAATCAGGTTATGGTGTGTAATAAGTTGAATATAATAGCATTATAAAAAGGAGAGTACGGAATGAAAAAATTTAATGGTAAGATTGTTAAAACGTTGGCATTACTAGCAACAATTTTTACGGCTGGTGCATTATCAAATCAAGTTTCGGCATCAGAAGAAACAGCATCCCCTATTTCCGCAAGCGTATGGGTTGCCAGAACACCCGAACAAATCAAAGCTGATATTACTGGGAATGAATATACGATTGTTTGGGGTGATACACTTAGCGCCATCAGTAAAGCGACAAATATTACGATCGAACGTCTAGCACAATGGAATAATATTTACAATATTGACTTGATTTATGCTGGCAACAAATTAGTGTTTGATGGAAATGTGGTTTCTCTAAAGGATGCAGAGGGTAATACGATTAGTCAAGCAGTGATTCAAGATACTGACAAAATTGATCCGACCAAACCAATTGGGGGAGGAAGCAATACAAATCCTGGAAACAGTAATAATGGATCAAATGTCTCTACAAAACCGACACCTCCAGCAACAGATAACGGATCAGGAGACGGATCAACAAAACCAACGCCGCCTGCAACAGATAATGGATCAGGAGAGGACTCCACAAACCCAACACCACCAGCAACGGATAATGGTTCAGGTGGAGATAATGGTTCCACTAATCCACCAGCTGATCGAGAGTTTGAAGTGACAGTCGTTGCAGAAAATGAAGAAATTACACGCCTCCGTGTCGGACCATTCTTAACTACCGATGAAGTGGCGGCATGGCTGCTTGAAAACTATGTTGGATTAGTTTCAGACCTACAAATCTATCTAGAAGGAAACTATATCTATATTGAGTTCAATATTCCGACACCTGATAATGGAGGCGCGACTGACCGTGAAATTGTAGTTGAAGTTGTCTATGAGAATTCATATTATACTCGTCTACGTGTCGGACCATTCCTAAGTAACGAGGAAGCTACTGCTTGGAAGCATGAAAATTATCCAGAAGTAGTTAAGGGGCATGAAGTTCATTTTGTAGGCGATTATATCTATATTGAATTTGGTGTATTTAATAAAGACGAAGATGATAAAGATGTAGACGGCGGAGATAACGGTTCCGGTGGCGGAGATACAGATGTAGATGGCGGCGAAAATGGCTCTGGTGGCGGAGATACAGATGTAGACGGTGGCGAAGACGGCTCTGGTGGCGGTGACACAGATACCGATGGTGGAGAAGATGGTTCTGGTGGCGGAGATACAGATGTAGATGGCGGAGAAGATGGCTCTGGCGATGGCGAAACAGATGTGAATATTCCAGTCAATCTGGGCAATAGCGGCATTTTTGCAGCTACTAGTGCAGAAGCGAGTGCAAGTGCATATTCTTTATGGGCTGAAGGGAAGTTTTTAGAGTTTACACGCTTTGTTATTCGGCCAGCGCTAAATGCAAATGGAGATCCAATTGGTTTTACAGTTGATTTTTACTAAATAAAAAAGATAAGTTGATTCTTTGATGTATCAAATAAATTAAGAAGAATACAACTTAAAACTAATAAAAACCAGTCAGAAACTGCCTCTGACTGGTTTTTCTTTGAAGAAATCATGAGAAATACGTTAACGTCCTGCTTTATGGTTCGCTTTACTAGCAAACTATTATATCCAGTACTTTCTATCTGCAGGAAGTATCGCGAGCCTTTTTTGGATGTTCTTATCCTTCAAAAGCAGCGATTTCAATCGTTTGTTTTGTTTCTTCCACCTTGAGACCCGTTCGGGCTTCCCACCATTGTTTCATTTCTTTTTCATAAGTGGTAGGAAAACGTTGGATCAAGGTTAATAACGGTACGCCTTGAATCGAGGCGTAGGGAAAGTTTAAAACCAGATTGTACTTCAGTTCCGACAGGAGGCTATAATATTGAAACATCATAAAGTTCATTTCATTCTTATCCTCCAGCAGGAGTACTTTCGGAGCGCGATCCAGCATAAAACCCAAGCTGCGCATCATGAACAATACGCCATCTAGATGGCTGGATTCGATCGTGGGTGCCGTTTTTAACAAATCGATATGCAGATCCAAAGCATCAAGCAGTTCTTTCTTTAATGAAAGGTAGGGCGGTGTTGATTGTTCCATGATAGTTCCTCCTTTTAATGGAAAAGACGTTTCCAAAATGACGTTTTCTCTGGTTGTTCCTGCTCTTTATCCGATGGAGCGGCAGCTGCAGGGAATTTTTTTTCGATATCGATGACGTCTTCATTGACGGCTTCTTTCCCAGCAATCAGCAAGCCGATACTGTCTGGACCAGCATCTTGGGCATCGGAGACGATCCGAAATTCCATCTGTTGTTTGGTCAGTAAAGTGATGTAATCGGTCTGGATCGATTCTGGCAATTTTCCATTAAGCAGCACGAGCGCTCCTTGATAATCTGGTAAGGCGTTCAAGAGCGTTTTCTGGTTGTCCTTCTTCTTCATTTCTGTTACTGTCATACTAAGATAACACCGTTCACGAAACGTGCCTAAATACTTGCGCTGTTCATCTGGGTTGACGCGAGGCGTCCCATACATTCCTGTATCAAGGCGTTTTTCTAATTCGTCTGACATTGAAGTATCCTCCTCAAAGCGTTTACTTATGCTTATTATAGCATATCCAGCAAATAGCAAAAGAGGGGTGCGATCGTGAGAGAGTATTGACAGAAAGTAGGGATCCTATGACAACAAAAGAACGACATTTGCTATTGTTAGCAGAAAATCAACGGTTGGAGACACCGAGGCTGCTCTTGCGTCCTGTTTCCTTGGCGGATGCAGCGGACATGTTTGCCTATGCAAATGATGAAGAAACGACGACCTTCGTCTTTGCTAGACATGGGTCGGTTGAAGAAACAAAACTACGCATCGCCGAGTATTTTGTTGCTGCACCCTTAGGAAAATTTGCGATCGAAGAAAAAGACTCAGGAAAAATGATCGGGACCATCGATTTGCGGGTAGAATCAGAAAAAGAGATCGCTGAGCTCGGTTATACATTGAGTCGCGATTATTGGGGGCAAGGGATCATGCCAGAAGCGGCAATGGCACTGCTGCATTTCGGTTTTGAAACACTCGAATTGATTCGAATTTTTGCTCGACATGATGCCCGAAATCCCAAGTCTGGACGGGTCATGGAGAAAATTGGGATGAAATTGGAAGCAACGATCCCAGCTGCCCGCAAATCGGGTGAAGAAATCATCGATGAAGTCACGCGTGGCATCACCCTTGAGGAATGGAAAAAACCTATCATGTAAAGGAGGGCTCTCGTCATGGAACTGAACATTGAGCCAGCAGCAATTGAAAAAATAACCCCTTATGTGCAGCCAGATGATCGTCTCTACTTGGATTTTGAAGACGGCGTTGGTCCGTTTCCTGCAACGGAGATCACCTGCCGTTTGGACATCCATTTTCGCCTGATCATCGTGCCGCAAAGCTATCCAGAAGAAGGATTGGCGATCTACGACACCCCTTTAACGACACCCTTAGGCACGATTTGGTTGAAGCAAGGGGCTCAGGTGTATTTAGAAGAACAGACTCGGATGCAGGTGGAACCGACCTATCAACGGTTGCAATTGGTGGGAAATAGCGGGATCTTAGCTAACGATGTCCAATTGTTACGGATCGAAAAGCAGACGGCGGGCCGCTGAGATGGGCACGTTGGCGGTTATTAGCGACTTGCACGTCGATATCAACCAATTATTTGATCCCCATCTGCAGCTGATCGCTGATTATTTGCAGCAAAATCAGGTGACCCATCTGCATCTGGCAGGAGATGTGGCGAATAAAAAACAACGGCTATTAGACGTGGTCGCATTTTTTCAAAGTCGACAGGTGCCAACGACCTTTCACTGGGGCAATCATGAAATGGTGGACTTGACGGAACAAGAGATCGAGGCTTTCGATGATCCCGCCTTTCTTAATTTTCAGACGTATCGCTTATCAGAAAAAACACAGCTGTTGGGAATCAATGGCTGGTATGACTACCAATATTCTGATCTGACCAGTGAAGCTGAGATCTTGCGGCTGAAAAATTTGTTTTGGTATGACCGCATGATTCAACGAAAGGGATCGGATAAGGAGATCAGCCAAGCCATCAATGAGCGTTTAGCGGAAACATTGGCCCATTTGCCGCAAGACCAAGAAATTTTTCTTTCTACGCATTTTGTGCCCCAAGAAGCGTTTATTGTGCGGCAGACCGGCAAGTACGCCCGCTGGAACCACCTAAATGCGTTTTTGGGGTCGCCCGATTTTGGCGCAGTGATCGACCAGTACGCCAATGTGCGGGCAGTCGTCTTTGGGCATACCCATCGACGCTTTGAGAAAAAGGAGCTTGCGGGAACCAGCTACTATTGCCGTCCCTTCGGCTACTATTATGAATGGCAGTTGACCCGACGCTTCGTTTTGGAAAATCACTTAGCAGAAGCATATTCTCCAACGAAAGTTCGGACGCTGCTGCGAAACCATCATGAGGCATTTGAGGACTATAAAACGGCGCATCTTGTAGAGGAATTGGCGCAAGCGATCACGCTGCTGCCGTATTAGCGCAGCAAACGAGTCCTGCTTGTTTTCGTGATTGAATTTCCAAGCAATTTAAACCATTAGAAGAAACACACAAAGGAGAAAAATCATGACATTTGAAGAAATCTTACCAGAATTAAAAGCTGGCAAAAAAATCATTCGTGAAGGTTGGGGCGGCTTTGAACTTTATGTGACATTCGTTGAAGGCGAAGTGTACGACAATGCCCCAGTCACCCCTTACTTTTTGATCAAAACAGCAGACGAGGGATTCTCGAGTTTCGCACCGACTGTTTGCGACATTCTTGCGGAAGATTGGAAAATCGTGGAATGACGGCAGCGTGGATCGATGACAAAACGATTGTGTTTGTCACAGGGGCTGCTTCAGGTATCGGTAAAGCGCAAGCAGAGGTGTTTCTTGCAGAAGGCGCTCAAGTATTTGGTGTTGACTGCCAATCGTTTCCTGATACGCTTTTAGCCCAGCCCCGCTTTTTCGGCACATGTTGTGACTTAGCGGTGAAAGAAAATTGTCTTGCAGCGGTCCAAGCTTGTGTGACGCACTTTGGCGGTATCACGGTCTTGTTAAATACAGCAGGAAAGCTTGACGGCTATCATACGATCGCTGAGACGACGTCAATGGAGTGGGAGGAGATATTTCAAACCAATGTCTCCAGCATGTTTTATTTAACGAAAGAAATTTTGCCGCTGATGCAAGCCAATGGCGGCGGAACGATCATCAATATGGCGTCCATCGCTGGAATGGTCGCAGGTGGGGGCGGGATCGCCTATACAACCGCAAAACACGCGATCGTCGGGTTTACCAAACAGTTGGCATTGGATGTTGCAGATCAAGGGATCTCGGTGAAGGGCATCGCGCCCGGTGCGATTCAAACGCCGATGAATGCGGCTGATTTTGCGGGTGACGGGAAAATGGCGCAATGGGTGGCAGAAGAGACGCCAGTCAAGCGTTGGGCGCAACCAGAAGAAGTTGCAGCGCTGACCCTTTTTCTTGCCAGTCCGCAAGCTAGTTACTTGCAGGGGGCGATCGTGCCCATCGACGGTGGTTGGACCTTGAAATAACTAGCCTGAACCCATTAGAGGAGGACGCCAATGAAGGAACAAGCGATCCAGAACTTGTTTGCAAAAAATCGTGAATGTCGACAACTGCTTACGATCATTGAAGCGTTGCAGCTGTCGGATTGCTGGCTGTGTGCTGGGTACCTGCGGAATTATTTATGGGGGTTTCTCAGTGGGAAAATAGCGGAGGTGCCGCTGACCGATATTGATGTCGTGTTTTATGATCCGACTGTAAGCATAGAAGAAACAGCAGCGATCGAAGCGCAACTGCGCCGCTCGTTTCCCGAATTTCCTTGGGAGGTTCGAAACCAAGCGTTGATGCACCAACATAATTTTGCCGAGGAGCCGCCTTATACAAGTACCTTCGATGCTTTAACGAAGTTTCCAGAGCGTTGTACAGCGGTAGCGGCACGAATGAATCAAGGCAAGCTTGAATTGATGGCGCCTTTTGGCTGGCAGGATATTTGCAGTTTTCGGGTGCGTCCAACACCGCATTTTGCCCAAAATGAACAGTATCTTGCGGTTTATCGACAACGCCAAGCGATGAAGCAGTGGCAGAAAATTTGGCCGCAGCTCTCGATTGAAGAGGGGAAGAAATAAAAAAGAACACTCGCGTGATGCGGCGATTTTCAAAAGTTAGACGAGAAAGCTAACTGATGGGAATCGCTGCATATGACGCGAGTGTTTTTTATTAACGTAAAGCCAATGGTTGCGCCAAGCGGTTTCTTAAAAAGATACCTAGATAAGCTGCGGCAACGGCTTTGATGATCCCAGGGATAATAAACAGAACAAAGCCACCGTTAAAGGCAGCCGGCCATGCCATGCCCGTGCTCCATTTCAGCCACAATGTACCAAACAACAAAGTTGCCAGCGCACCGACAATATTGCCGATCACTGCTCCTGTGTAGCGAAACGCTGTTTTTTCTACGATCAATCCAGTAAGCAATCCATTAAAGAGGAAGCCGACTAAATAGCCACCAGTTGGTCCTAACAAAACACCGACACCGCTGGAAAAACCAGCGAAAACGGGCAAACCAATCAATCCTAACAGCAAGTAGATGATGATCGCCATCGTTCCAGTTCGCGTGCCGAGGAAAGTCACCGCCAGCCCGATCGCAAAGGTTTGTCCTGTCAATGGGATCAAACCTAATGGAATCGTCAGTTGGGAAAGACCAGCAATAATGATCGCAAATAAAGCGGCATGGATTTGTTCACGTAATGATAATTTCATCGAATCCTTCTCTCTAATAATAATTTCGTTAACCTAAAAATAAATTATTTGGTTAACGAAATTATAAACGGTGGTTTACCAAAAGTAAAGAAGAATCTTGTTTTTTTAGTGTTCTTTTTTTAAAAGGACAATCAAGTTCTTTGAGGAGAGGAAAGGGGCGATCTCTTCCAGCTCATCTGTTGAGAAGGGCAGTGCTTGAACGAGCCGGCAGATCGTTGCTTCTGTTAGAAACGGCAGCAGTTCTTCGATTTCATCATAAGCCAAGCGTTCTGATGCGGCAACGTTTGGCTGTTCCAGGGCAGTCAGCAGGAGTTCATCCAGATAAGGCGCAGGTAAAAAGGGCAGCAGTTCTTCAATCTCAGAAAAGCGGAAGTCAGGATTTTCAAGCCAGCCTTTGATTTCTCCCGCCAAAAAGTTGGGGGGTAAAAAGGGCGCCGCCTCTTCCCAAAAAGCCATGGAATAGTGCTTACCTTTCAGGAGCTCTTCTACTTGGGGCTTTTTCAAAAAAGGCAGGAGTTCTTCCAGTACCTCTTCTGGGATATTCTCGGCACCATTTAGCAGGTGCTGCAAGTCTGCGCTGGTCAAATGAGGTGCTAGCCTAGGCAATAAGTCTAAATCTAAAGAAGTTTCTTGAAACGGTTCTTCTTGAATCAACGCTGACAATTCTTGCGGTTTGATCAGCGGAGCTAGTTCGGCGATTTCTTCTGGCTGTGCGGTTCCTGCTTGATAATGTTGCACCGCAGCTGCTGGCTTCCCTAACAGCTCATCGATGGATAGGTCTAAAATCGCTGCTAGCTGCGGCAATTTTTCAATGTCCGGCAGTGAGTTGCCCCGCTCCCAATTACTGACCGCCTGATAGCTGACAAGTAACTGGTCGGCCAAGTTGCTTTGGGTCAGATTTTTTTCTTTGCGTTTGGCAGCGATCTGCTGACCGATTTTTCTCATGTTGAATTCACTCATAAATGAATTCCCCCTTTCATGCTCTAAGTATAGTTTCTCAAAAGGTGAAAACGCAATCAAGCTGTGATTGAGCAGGCAAATGCCGACTCAATCACAGCTTGAGTTTACGAATGGATCAACTGAAGGAGGTGTTCACCAAACGCTTGTGTCGTTAAACAGACCGCTTCTGGCATCAACTGCGCGAAGTCGGCAGTGACGTGTTGACTTTGCAAGGCTTGTTCAATGGCTTGTGTTAGGATTTGGGCTGCTTCTGGCCAGTTCAAATGTTCTAATAGCATGCACGCTGACAGCAGCAGCGAACAGGGATTGGCTTTGCCAAGTCCTGCGATATCCGGTGCTGTTCCGTGGGTAGCTTCAAAGATGGCTGCCCCAGTAGCGTAGTTGATATTGGCACCGGGGGCGATCCCGATGCCGCCGACTTGTGCAGCAAGTGCATCAGAAATGTAGTCGCCGTTCAAATTACAAGTGGCAATGACGTCGAATTTTTCTGGATACAAAAGGATCTGTTGTAAAAAGTTGTCTGCGATCACGTCGTTAACAACGATTTTCCCAGCCGCTTTTGCCGAGGCAAGAGCGGCTTCGGCTGCCTTTGAGCCGCTTTCTGCTTTGATTTTGTTGTATTGATTCATTGTAAAACACTGGTCGGTGTATGTGGTCTCTGCAAGCTGATAGCCCCAGTTTTTAAAGCCGCCTTCTGTAAATTTCATGATATTGCCTTTATGCACCAGTGTCACCGTGGGCCGCTTTTGAGCGATCGCATACTCAATGGCAGCAGCGATCAAGCGCTGACTGCCTTCTAAAGAGATCGGCTTGATGCCGATAGCGGCAGTTTTAGGAAAACGAATCGCCTTGACAGCAAAGTCTGCTTGCAATGTCTGGATCAGACGCTGCGTTGCGTCGTCGTCTTTGGCAAATTCGATGCCAGCATAAACATCTTCAGTATTTTCTCGAAAGATCACCATATCGGTTTTTTCTGGCTGCTTTAAAGGCGAAGGGACCCCTGTAAAATAGCGAACAGGTCTGACACAGGCATAAAGATCCAGCGTTTGCCGCAAGGTGACATTCAAGGAGCGAAAGCCCTCGCCAATTGGGGTAGTCAACGGTCCTTTTAAGGCGTATTGTTGAGCCTTGATCGTATCGATGGTTGCTTGCGGCAGCCATTCCCCCGTCTGTTCAAAGGCGGCTTCTCCAGCTAAAACTTCCAGCCATTCGATACGGCGTTGATTGTCATAGGCTTTATTTACAGCGGCATCAATCACAGGTTGCGCAGCCTGCCAAATCTCGGCACCGATGCCGTCTCCTGCAATGTAAGGAATGGTGATCGTCGTTACTTCATGGGTTGTTTGGTTAGGCATGGGCAGTTCCTCCTAATTCAGCTTTTTTTCGAATGACCATCGGTAAAATTCCTTGATGCTTCCAATAGCGAATATCTGCAGGGGCATCAAAGCGCAGGCGGGTCATAAAGGAGACAGTCCCTCCGTCGATCCGTTGCGCAGTGACTTCGATCAGCTGCTTGACCACTGGCTCTTCTGGCAAAGCGATCGAGAATGTTTCGCTGCCGTCCAAATCAAATGATGCAGCACTTTCACCAGCAAGATATTCAAGCGGAATGATCCCCATCATGACCAAGTTGCTGCGATGGATTCGTTCGAAGCTTTCTGCTAAGACGACTTTAACGCCTAACAATTGTGTTCCTTTGGCGGCCCAGTCGCGAGAAGAACCCATGCCATAATCTTTACCAGCTAAAATGATACAGCTTTGACCAGCTTTTTGGTAATTCATAGCTGCGTCAAATATCGACAGGGTTTCCCCTGTTGGAAAATAATGCGTGACACTGCCAGTACTGCCAGGCACTAGCTGGTTTTGCAGACGGATGTTGCCGAAAGTCCCCCGCATCATAATCTGATGATTGCCGCGTCGCGAACCAAAGGAGTTGAATTCACGATACGGAACTTCTTTTTCTTGTAAAAATTTTCCAGCTGCAGAATCCATACTGATGCTGCCAGCAGGAGAAATATGGTCAGTGGTGACGGAATCACC
The DNA here is from genome assembly GCF_051711245.1 of Enterococcus sp. DIV0240d. Taxonomy (NCBI): domain Bacteria; kingdom Bacillati; phylum Bacillota; class Bacilli; order Lactobacillales; family Enterococcaceae; genus Enterococcus; species Enterococcus sp. DIV0240d. The sequence continues at coordinate 563,581 of NZ_JBIOMG010000001.1, forward strand.
CAATTTTGCCAAGACTTTCAGATCAGCTAAGACATCTGGTTTAGGCAACTCTTTGGTCAATGTTTCAAAGTAGGGCGGATGAGCGATGTAAGTGGATTGCTCCTCCCATTCATAACATGCGCTCGTGGTGGTTTCGATCGCATTCCAGCGTTCATTGGCATCAAAAAGATGCTCATAGGCAGCGCGAAATGCTTCTGGTCCGACGTACTCTTGAACGTAAGCATTGACTTCTTCATTGCTAGGCCAAATATCAGACAAATACACCGGCTCGTCATTGACGATAGCTAACGGTTCTTTTGTGAGATCTTTGCGAATGCTGCCAGCGATGGCATAGGCAACAACTAATGGCGGTGAAGCCAAATAATTGGCTTTGATCTGTGGATGGATTCTTCCTTCAAAATTTCGATTGCCTGACAGAACCGATGCCGCCAGTAGATTGTCTGCCTCAATTGCTTCAGCGACCTGCGCTTCTAAAGGACCTGAATTTCCGATACAGGTGGTACAACCGTAGCCCACCAAATAAAAGCCGAGTTGCTCTAAATACGGCAGCAAACCACTGTTTTGCAAATAGGTGGTCACGATCTGGGAGCCAGGTGCAAGGGAGGTTTTGACCGTACGAGAGACGGTCAGACCTTTTTCAATGGCTTTTTTAGCCAATAAGCCTGCCGAGAGCATGACGAAGGGATTGCTCGTATTCGTACAGCTAGTGATCGCCGCCAAGACGATATCGCCGGTCACTAATTTGTCAGGTGCAGCATCTGACCAGGTAACGCTGGCTTCTTTTTGCCATTCGTCCTCTGAAAGACCAAAGCCCTTGGGACCGACGGCAGCCGTGACCGATTGTTCAAAATCCTGACGGACTGCTGGAAGCAAAATCCGATCTTGCGGGCGCTTGGGCCCTGCTAATGCTGGCTGAACTTCTGCTAGATCGATGGTGATCGTCTTAGTATAGGTTGGCACGATCGCTTCATCATAAAAGAAATGGTTGGCTTTGGCGTAAGCGGCAACGAGTTCGATCAGCTCGCTGGAGCGACCGGTCGTTGCTAAGTAGTTCAAGGTCTCTTGATCAATCGGACAAAAACCGCAAGTCGCACCATATTCGGGAGCCATGTTTGCTAACGTTGCTCGATCAGCTAAACTTAAATGACGATAGCCAGGACCGAAGTATTCGACAAATTTTCCGACCACTTTTTCGATCCGCAGCACTTCAGTTACTTTTAGTGCTAAATCGGTGGCGGTGGTACCTGCAGGCATCTCGTTGATAAATTTCACCCCGATGACTTCAGGCGTAGGGAAGAAAGAAGGTTCGCCAAGAATCGCAGCTTCCGCTTCAATACCGCCAACCCCCCAACCGAGAACCCCCAAGCCGTTGATCATCGTGGTGTGAGAATCGGTTCCTTGCAATGTATCAGGAAACAGCAGTCGTTGATCTTCGTGTGTTTTTTGCAAGATCACATCAGACAACGATTCGATGTTGACTTGATGAATGATCCCTGTTTCAGGTGGAACGACTTCGAAATTGTCGAAAGAACCTTGCGCCCATTTCAAGAATTGATAGCGTTCTGCATTGCGTTCAAATTCCCGCTCCGTATTAAAAGCGATCGCCCCAGGAGTACCGGCTTGATCGACTTGCACAGAGTGGTCGACGACGAGTGTGACGGGGATCTCAGGATTGATGTCTTCTGCGGCACCGCCTAAAGCGACCATCGCATCCCGCATGGCAGCCAAATCAACGACTGCGGGTACCCCAGTAAAGTCTTGCAAAACGACCCGCTCTGGTTTGAATGGCACGACACCAGTAGGGGTTTCTGCCTGCCAGTTCGCTAAAAATGGTAAATAATCCTCTGTAATTTCCTCGTCTTGATGACGAGCAACACTTTCCAATAAAACTCGAATGGAGTAGGGCAAGCGAGATAAATCAGCCCCTAAGTCTTGGGTGATTTTCGCTAAGTCAATATACGTGTATTGCGTATCCTTGACGGTGAGTTGAGATTGCCACTTCATAAGAATCCTCCTTTTTACGAAGATAAACGTACTTATTAGGAATAATTATACGTTGATAATTTAAAAAATCAATTAAATTTATGAAAAATATTTCATTTTATAAACATCGTGCTATAATGTGTGAAAGTTTGTTAAAAAGCAACGATTTTATAGGATGACTATTTTAACGATGTTTGTATACGGTTAAATAACATTGTAATCGATAGTTTGTAGAAAGATTGGAGGTAACATCACCGTGGAAAGATTAGAAAAGAAAGAGAAGATGTCCTATCTTGCATCGCAATGTCAGAAATACAATTTGATAGATGTGAATCTTTATTCAGAATATGATGTGAAACGTGGACTGAGGGATTTAAATGGCACGGGGGTCTTAGCAGGGCTTACGACGATCTCCACCATTTATCCAGAAAAAATCATTGCTGGTAAGCCAATTGAAGCTTGTGGCGAGCTGCGTTATCGCGGAATTGACATCAACGAGTTAGTTGCAGGGTTCGTCAATGAAAAACGCTTTGGCTTTGAAGAGGTTGCATATTTATTACTTTTCGGCGAACTGCCAAACAAAACAGAACTTGCGGCCTTTCATTGCCTATTAGCAGAAAAACGTACATTGCCGACCAATTTTGTTCGTGACGTCATTATGAAAGCACCTTCTTCTGATATCATGAATAGCTTATCTCGCAGTATCTTGACACTGGCAAGTTACGATCCACAAGCAGATGACATCAGCATTGAAAATGTATTGGAACAAAGTCTGATGCTGATCAGTGTCTTTCCGCTCTTGGCAATCTACGGCTATCATGCCTACAATCATTACAATCAAGGGGAGAGTATGTATATCCACCGACCGACCGAAGAGTTGAGTACAGCTGAAACGATTTTGACTATGCTACGTCCAACGAAAGAATATAGCTTCCAAGAAGCCCAAACATTGGATATGGCACTGGTTTTGCATATGGAACATGGCGGCGGGAATAATTCGACCTTTACGACACGAGTCGTTACCTCCAGTGGGACGGATACCTATTCAACGATTGCTGCAGCGCTAGGTTCTTTGAAAGGGCCTAAACACGGTGGTGCTAATATCAAAGTGACAGAAATGATGGGAGATTTGAAGCGTAACGTTGCTGACCTTACCGATGAACAGGCGATCCGCAGCTATTTGGAAGCAGTTTTAGATAAAGAAGCGTTTGACCGTAAAGGATTGATTTATGGCATGGGCCACGCGGTATACAGCGACAACGATCCCCGTGCGGCGATTTTTAAAAATTATGTGGCAAAACTGGCCCAAGAAAAAGGATCAGAAGCTTGGCAAGAATATCAATTGTATACGATGGTCGAACGTATTGCTCCTCAAGTCATCAATGAAAAGCGCAAAATCTACAAAGGAGTCAGTGCCAATATCGACTTTTTCAGCGGGTTTGTTTATAACATGTTGGATCTGCCAGAAGAACTGTATACACCAATGTTTGCTATCGCGCGGATCGTCGGCTGGTCCGCCCATCGGATCGAAGAGCTGGTCAACGCACAAAAAATCATGCGTCCCGCCTACAAAGAAGTGTCAAACGATCGGGAATATATCGATATAGAGTCAAGATAGATCAAAACAGCAGGGAGGAAGCTCGCTGCTGTTTTTGTTTTGGACACTCGAAAAGAGAAGGATTGAGCCTTTTTTTGCGTATTTTTACTAGAGAGAAAATGAATGGCTTGGATCATTCGTTCATTAGAAAATTCAAGTTTTTCTCGTTTTTCATATAGGAATGCAAAAATTGATTACAAAGTTTCTTGCATTTTTTGTATGATAGAGGGAGGAATAAAGGAGGAAAGTTCACGAATGAAAATAAAAAAATGGATGGCGATTGCCATTATTACCAGTCAATTTTCAACAATGCTGCCAGTATCGGCTGCGGCATCTGTTTTGACGAACGAGTCTACTGCAGGTCAAAATACAGCTGAGTCAACGGTTCCGGGAGTGAACGGGCCAACCATGGGCTTGGTTCCTGAAGATGCCGCAACGGTACCAGGAGAAAACGGCGAAGTAGTTCCAGGAGAGTCAACACCTGCTCCTGAACAGCCAACACCAGAACCTTTGCCAGAACCAGAACCAACCCCGACACCAGAACCAACACCGGAACCAGAAGAGCCGACACCAAATCCTGATCCTGAGCCGAATCCAGAACCAGAACCAACACCTGAGCCGGCGCCAGAACCAGAAGAACCAGCACCAAATCCAGCACCAAATCCAGAACCAGAACCAGAGACAACACCAAATCCTGAGCCAGAATCAACACCAAGCCAGCCTTCGCCTGACATCAAAGAAGTACCGAATGTACCAGAGTTGACGGTAACGCCGCCGCAAGAAGATGAGCCAGCAAAATTTGAAGTCACGCCAGTCAAAGAAACGTGGGACTTTATTATGGAGATTGGAGAAGATGCTCGTAAAGTTGGACAAGAAGAAGATCTTTACGCATCGGTCATGATTGCCCAAGCGATTTTAGAGTCTGGCAGCGGAAGAAGCCGTCTGAGCCAGGAGCCTTTTTATAACTTATTTGGTATTAAGGGACTTTATGAAGGGAATGGGATTTCCTTCCAAACGCAAGAAGACGATGGTTCTGGTAATTTATACACAGTTCATGCCACTTTTCGCCAATATGACAGCATCGAATCTTCTTTGAAAGATTATGCGAAATTGTTGAAAGAAGGATTGGACCACAATCCGAATTTTTATAAAGGTGTTTGGAAATCAGAAACGGAATCTTATGAAGACGCCACGGAATATCTGACCGGACGTTATGCATCAGATACACAATACAATGAGAAGCTGAATGCGCTGATCGAAGCGTATGCACTGACGAGTTATGACAAAGAGAAACCAGAATTACCGACAGGCAGCGAAAAGATGATCTATCCTGTCAGCAATCCAGTTGTCTCCTCTGTCTTTGGTCCGCGAGGCAATGGGTTTCATCGTGGAGTGGACTTCGCCGCACCACAAGGAACGCCAATCATGGCTAGTCTTTCAGGAACGGTGATCCGCTCAGAATATCATTCTTCATGGGGAAATTATGTTGCCATTGAGCACAAAGATGGGCTGACGACATTGTATGCCCACAATCATCGCAATTTAGTGGAAGTCGGTCAAACGGTCGAACAAGGCGAGGTGATTGCTTCTATGGGAAGTACGGGGAACAGTACAGGCCCGCACTTGCATTTTGAAGTCAGTCTTTCACCAAGTTTAGCGCGACACCAACTGATTGATCCGTTGGAAGTTTTGTCAAAATAACACGAAAAAAAGAGAGCGTTGTAGATGCTTTCTTTTTTTTTGTCAAGAAAAACGAATTATTTCAGGAAAATTATGCTTTGAGATTTTTTTAGCGCATTCATTTTATCTTGCACGATAAATTTATTCCGAAAACAAGTGTTTTTCTTTGTAAAAAAAACAAAAAGAATTTATGCTAAAAAGGTAGGGAAAAAAATTCCCAAGAGGAATGTCCACTTTAGACAAGGTCGTGTATGCGACTTTGCGATGTCTCTAGTATCCTTTCTTATTTAACCAAGGAGTGTGAAAAATGACTGACGATCAGCAAACAACGAATGTGTCTAATGAAGCAGCGCAAGCAAGTCCACTGTCCTTTGAAGAGAAAGTCATTGAAACAATTGTTGGTGTCGCTTTGCAGTCAATTGATGGCTTGATTAGTGTAAATGGCAGATTTCTTTCAGATATGACCGAAAACCTTGAAGAACAGCCGCAAGTCGCTTCTGGCATTGATGTGGAAGTTGGCAAAGAAGAGGTTGCAGTTGACTTGGAAGTAATCGTGGCTTACGGCAAAGATATCCCCAAACTCTTTGCGCAAGTCCAAGAAGTGGTCTTAGAAGAAATTAGCCGCTTGACTTCTTTGAAAGTCAAAGAGATCAATATTCGAATCGCCGATATCGTCAAACAGGAAACGATCGATCAAATCGAAGGTTGAGCACCAAACAAAAAATCGAAGTACATCAAAGAGAAAGGAAGAATGAACAAATGATATCACTATATACAACACCCAGCTGTACGTCATGTCGTAAAGCCCGTGCATGGTTGACCGAAAATGAACTACCATTTAAAGAGAGAAACATTTTTAGCGATCCATTAAATAGTGATGAACTAATGGAGATTCTTTCTTTAACGAAAAATGGAACGGAAGACATTATATCTACTCGTTCGAAAGTGTACCAAAAGCTAGACATTGATTTAGAAGAGTTGAAGCTAGAGGAGCTGCTTTCATTGATCGAAAAATACCCGAACTTATTGAAACGACCAATTATCTTAGATGAGAACAAGCTCCAAGTGGGATACAATGAAGAAGACATTCGTAAATTCGTGCCACGAAACTTACGAAAGATCATTTTCAAACGACGTCAAACAGAGCTGCTCATGTTTAATTATCGCCAAAAGCAAGAAGAAGGCGAATCTGTTGCGAACTTTATCTAAAATAGGAACAAAACCGGCAAATGAATACAGCGATGTATCATTGTCGGTTTTTTTGGTATTTTTTAAGGGTCTTCTTAAAGGGATCCGTAAATCCGTTGAGTCCACAAAAAAACACGATTCCCAAAAGGAATCGTGTCGGTTGAAATCTTAAAGTTTTTGGTTGTAGAATTCAACGACTAGTGCTTCGTCAACTTCTGCAGACAATTCATCACGCTCAGGTAAACGAGTTAATGAACCTTCTAATTTTTCGCTATCAAAGCTTACAAATGACGCGCGGCCAGCTGTTGCTTCAACTGCTTCTTTGATTGTTGAGATGTTTTGTGATTTTTCACGAACGCTGATGACTTGTCCAACTTCAACGTGGTATGAAGGGATATCAACGCGTTTGCCATCAACTAAAACGTGACCGTGGTTTACTAATTGACGTGCTTGACGACGAGTAGTTGCTAAACCTAGACGGTAAACAACGTTATCTAAGCGTTGTTCTAGCAAGATCATGAAGTTAACACCGTGTTTACCTTCTTTGATTTTGCTTGCTTTGATAAACAATGTACGGAATTGACGTTCGTTCATGCCATACATATGACGCAATTTTTGTTTTTCAGTTAATTGCATGCCGTATTCTGATTTTTTGCCACGGCTGTTTGGTCCGTGTTGACCTGGAGCGTAAGGGCGACGTGCCAATTCTTTTCCAGTTTCTGATAAAGAAATTCCTAAACGACGAGAAATTTTCCATGATGGTCCTGTATAACGAGACATAATTTAGTTCCTCCAATAAAATAGTTTGGAGTAAAATAATCCGTTGAAAAATTCACATTCGTGCAGTTCGTTCTTCAATCTTCACCTTTGCAGCCGCGGTTACGCAATTGCACCCGAGGGGCAACGAACTGGTGACGAGCTGTTATTTTCCTGCTGCATTATTTTACACAAGGAATAGTATACGACAAACTAGGGGCAAAAGTCAAGATGGAGCTGGCTTTGGATTTGATGAAAACAAAGCTTGAAATTTTTCATTAATTACTTATATTTTCAAATATCTCTTTACAAATCAGCATTTCGTCATTAGAATATGGAAGTATTGTGCAAATTATAACGAAGTAAAATTTTTCATAAAAGGAGTAGAAAAATGAATCCAGTATCCCCATTATTTGAGAAGATCGATTCATCCATAGAAAAGAAAATCGATTTGATCAAGAGTAGTTATTTGCGTTACGCTGTACGTGCGATGATGGCTTGTTTATTCTTGACCCTCGGAACAGCTATTGCTTTTGCGATCGCTATGAAAGGTGAATCAATGGTTCACGGGTTAGGAAAAATTTTGTATGCATTTATGTTTAGCTGGTCTTTAGTCATGATTCTTTATATGAACGCAGAATTAGGAACATCGAATATGTTGTATATGACTGTTGGGGTTTACCGTAAACGTCTAAGTATTCCTTTGGCATTGAAAATTTTGCTTACGTGTGTCTTATTCAACTTGATCGGCGGGGTGATCTTCGGCTCGATCGTTGCGCTAACCGGACCTTTTCAAGGGCTGACCGCAGACAACTTTATGCTGACCTCGATCACTGCAAAATTAGAAAAATCCACTATCCAAATTTTAGTGGAAGCGATGTTCGCTAATATCGTGGTAAACACAGCCGTGTTGGTAAGCATGCGGATGAAAGACGATGCTGGAAAAGTCGCAGCAATCATTTTCATCATCTTCATCTTTGCTTTCTTAGGCTTCGAACACGTCATCGCTAACTTCCCAGCGTTTACCTTAGCTTTCTGGGCTTCAGGGGGACACTTGGCAGGCATGACTGTCGGCAGTGTGATCCATAATTTAGTTTTTGCCTTTATTGGTAACTATATCGGCGGTGGCTTGGTCATGGGACTTGGCTATGCATGGTTGAACAACTCAAAATCGACCTATGTCGACTAATCAGAACCTACAAAAAGAAGCAGCGATGCTTCTTTTTTTCTTTTCTCTAACATTTCTCTAGGAAGAAGCTATCATCCCTTAACGGAGCGTTGAAATCAGCGGTCATTTGTGTTAAGAATAAGTATGTACGGTTTTTCTTGCTGTTTTTTGTAAAAATGACCGCAACCAAGACCAAAATCTTAGTTACTTCTTAATAGAAAGCGAGCCTTAACCTTTTATGAATCGGAAATTCTTTGCCTTTGATATTGATGGAACCTTGCTTGACTCGAACAAACAGCCACTAGACAGTACGCTAAAAGCCCTTGACCTTCTGCGAGATGCTGGCCATTTCGTGACCGTTGCCACTGGGCGCAGTCGTTTTCACGCCCAAGACATTATTCGTTCATTGTCCTTTGATAATTACATTTTATGTAATGGGGCAGCCGCCTTTCTTTCGCATCAGCAGGTGTATAAAAATTTGCTCGATGAAACGCAATTGGCTGCTTTCGTGGCAGAAGCCCAAGAGCTTGGGATCGATACGGCCTTTGTCGGGATGGATACAGCGAAACGAGCGTCTTCGTTGGATATTGCTAAAATGGAAGCAGCGATGCATTCCTTTGGTGCCCAACTTCCTGAGCTGGACATGGACTTTCCTGAAGAAAAAGAAGTCTATCAAGCATTGGCTTTTTACGGAAAAGAGTATGAGCATTTTTTTGACGAGAAATACAGCAAACTGCGTTTTGTACGTTGGCATGAAAACAGTGTGGATGTCGTTCCAAAAGAAGGCTCCAAAGCAGCAACGATCTTGTGTGTCGCAGAACAATTAGGGATAGCACAAGAAGATGTGATCTGTTTTGGTGATGGCCAAAACGATCGTGAAATGCTGACTGCCGCAGGTGTCGGTGTGGCAATGGGCAATGCGGTCCCTGAGATCCAACAAGTCGCAGATATGGTGACCGCTAGCAATGATGAAGATGGCATCTGGTTAGCCTTGAAAGAATTACAACTGATTTAAAAAGGAATCCTTTAGACATAGCACAGTCGATTTGCGGCATCTGTGCTATGTTTTTTTGTTTTTTCTCGGTCGCAAAGAAAATAAATTGGTACAATAGAAAAAAGGGGGAATGCAGCAAATGAAAATCGCATTGATTGCTCATGATCGAAAAAAGGATGTAATGGTAAAATTAGTGACTGCCTATCGAGAAATTTTAGCGCAGCATGAACTTTTCGCAACAGGAACTACGGGGAAGAGGATCGAAGAAGCAACCCAGTTGCCTGTCCACCGCTACAAATCAGGGCCGCTGGGAGGAGACCAGCAAATTGGCGCCATGATTTCGCAAGATGACTTGGACATGGTGATCTTTTTGCGCGATCCTTTAGCCGCACAACCCCATGAACCAGATGTAACGGCATTGATTCGCTTGTCAGACGTGTACGAGATTCCTTTAGCCACCAATATGGGAACGGCAGAGATCTTGCTGCGCGGCTTAGCAGCTGGCTTTGCTGATTTTCGACAAGTGATCCACGAAACGGACAATCGTCCCCTGTCGTTATAAAGATAGTAGAAGAATTGAAGAAAAAGGACGTGCAGAATTGAAAGCAATCTTAAAGGATTTTTTGACCTATGCAAAAATGAATACTCGCTCGGATGCCACGAGTCAGACCATCCCAACGACGCAGGGACAAGTTGAGTTGGCTCTTTTATTGAAAGATCAGTTGATCGAGATGGGATTAGCGGATGTTGCTTACTATGAAAAGAATAGTTTTGTGATCGGACGTCTACCTGGTAATCCTGAAAAAACGGCGATCGGCTTTATTGCCCATGTAGATACGGCAGATTTCGAAGCTGAAAATATTCAACCGCAGATCCATGAAAATTACGATGGCAAGGATGTTTGTTTAAATAAAGAAAAAGCCATTTATATGACAACTGCTGAATTTCCTAATCTCAAAGACTATGTCGGCGAAACGTTGATCACAACGGATGGAACGACCCTGCTGGGTGCAGATGATAAAGCTGGTATCGCAGAGATCATTGATGCGCTGCGGATCTTACAAACGATGGATGCGCATAAGCGTGGCGATGTCTGGGTCGCTTTTGGTCCGGACGAAGAGATCGGGACTGGCGCTGATCGCTTTGATGCGGCGGATTTTCCAGTAGCATTTGCTTACACGATGGACAGTGGTCGCGTGGGCCATATGGAGTATGAAACCTTTAATGCGGCTCGTATCGATATAACGATCGACGGTACGAGTGTGCATCCTGGGACTGCCTATGGTCGTTTGGTCAACGCCTTGAAAATCGCGCATCAAATCGATGATGCCTTACCAGCAGAGGAAGTTCCTGAACGCACCCGCGGGTATGAAGGCTTCTACCTGCTGCACAATTTGACGGGACATATTGGTCGAGCAGAAGTTTCTTATATCATTCGTGATCACGATCATACGCTTTTTGAACAGCGAAAAGCCAACATCGTGGGGATCATTGATGAACTGAACACAGCCTATGGGCAAGAACGTATCACCTATACGCTGTATGATCAATATTACAATATGGGGGATTTGATCAAGAAAGATCCCCGCAGTATCGAAGCTGCCCGAGCAGGGATGCAAGCGATTGGCGTGACGCCGATCGAAGCACCGTTTCGTGGCGGGACCGATGGCTCGAAAATCACCTATAAAGGGATCCCAACACCGAACTTATTTGTCGGCGGTGAAAACTTCCATGGCCAGTATGAATTTATTACCGTGGAAGCGATGGAAAAAGCCCGTGATTTGATCGTGGCGATCGTAGAACATGTAGGACAAGAGGACACCACTGTTTCCTAAGAGAATTAAGCGACACGCTAGACTGATGCGAAAGAGTCTAGCGTGTTTTTTTGTTCTGCTGCAGGGAAGAACCGCAAGTGAAAGAACCTTTTTTTTCTGGACCAAAACCCTTATAATAGAAAAGAAGCTAAAAGAGAAGAGGAAAAATGTGTGCGGGTATTATTCATTGGAGATGTAGTTGGTTCATTAGGAAGAGAAACGATCACGGAGTACCTTCCAAAATTAAAAAAGGCGTATCGGCCACAGGTGACGATCGCAAACGGCGAGAATGCGGCGGCGGGTCGTGGGATCACTGGTAAAATCTATAAGAAATTTTTGCAAGATGGTGTCGATGTCGTGACACTAGGCAATCATACATGGGACAACCGTGACATTTTTGAATTTATTGGCGATGCGAAGAAAATGATTCGTCCAGCCAATTTTCCAGAGGGAACACCGGGCGTCGGCATGGTATTTGTGAAAGTCAACACCATTGAATTAGCGGTAATCAACATGCAAGCTCGCTCGTTCATGGTAGACCTTGATGATCCGTTTCGCAAAATGGATGAACTGGTTGCGATTGCCCGCAAACGCACACCGTTTATCTTTGTGGATTTTCATGGGGAGACCACCAGCGAAAAACAAGCGATGGGCTGGTATTTGGATGGCCGTGTTTCGGCAGTCGTCGGCACGCATACCCACGTCCAGACCAATGATGCGCGGATTTTGCCCCAAGGAACGGCTTATTTGTCAGATGTCGGCATGACTGGTCCTTATGATGGGATCTTGGGGATGAAACGCGAACCAGTCATTGAAAAATTTTTGACGGCGTTGCCGCAACGGTTTGAAGTGATTGAAAAAGGCCGCAGTATTTTGTCGGCTTGCTTGCTTGAGATTGATGAAGCCACTGGTAAAGCAAAATCGATCCGTCCGATCCAAATCAGTGAAGATCGCCCGTTTACAGAATAGGAGAAGCATGGAAGAGCAATTAGCCAAGGAACCACACGTTGCCCAAGAGCTGGCTGCTTTGCAAAGGCTCTTGTCTGATCATCCGATCGTTCAAGAATTTCAAGAAATTCAAGCACGAGCCTTGCAAAACCAAGGGCTATTGGAGCTGGAAGAAGCGTTGAAGCAAGCGCAAAAAGAAATCGTTCAATTTGAGCATTATGAGAAACCCGAAGCAAAAAAAGCTGCCGAGCAGCGTTATGCGTCATTGACAAACGAATACGAGCAGCATCCTTTAGTGGTTGCTTATCGCCAAGCGTTACTGCAAGCAGATGAATTGCTGCAATATGTCACGACGGAGATCCAAAAGAAAATGAATAAAGCCATCGAGGAGGATGAAACCAATGCCTCAAAAAACTAAAAATACCCCGATGATGGAACAGTATTTAAGCATCAAGGCTCAGTACCAAGATGCTTTTTTATTCTATCGTTTAGGGGATTTCTATGAATTATTTAATGAGGATGCTGTCAAGGCAGCACAAATTTTAGAACTGACGTTAACCAGCCGCAACAAAAATGCGGAGGAACCGATCCCTATGTGTGGGGTGCCTTACCACGCTGCCAGCAATTACATCGACACCTTGATCGAGCAAGGCTACAAAGTAGCGATTTGTGAGCAAGTGGAAGATCCAAAAACCACCAAAGGAATGGTCAAACGCGAAGTCGTTCAACTGATCACGCCGGGAACGGTGATGGACAGCAAAGGCCTATCCGCCAAAGAAAACAACTTTTTGACAGCTGTTTTGCAGCAAGGGGAGCGTTTTGGCTTTGCCTATGTCGATCTAAGTACCGGTGAATTAAAAGCAGCGCAATTGGAAGATGAAGAAGCTGTCGTCAATGAGGCCGCCGCTCTGCAAACGAAAGAAGTCGTTTTGTGCAGCGAGATCCCTGAGTCATTGCAAACAACACTGACCAATCGCTTGAATGTCGTGTTTTCTAAGCAAGAAACGTTGGAAGAAAATGCCGAATTTCAATTTTTAACAGAACCTCTCTCCCAAGAGTTAGAAAAAGTAGTCATAGGGAAGTTGCTAAGTTATTTGGCGATCACCCAAAAACGCAGTTTAGCGCATATTCAACAAGCCGTGGAATATCAGCCCGATCATGCCTTGAAAATGGATCATTATTCCAAATTCAACTTAGAATTGACGCAGTCGATTCGAACTGGCAAAAAACAAGGGACTCTTTTGTGGTTGTTGGACGAGACAAAAACCGCAATGGGTGGCCGTTTGTTAAAGCAATGGTTAGACCGTCCCTTGATCCAGCCAAAGAAAATCACTGCCCGCCAAGAAATGGTCCAATCGTTACTGGACAGTTTCTTTGAGCGAGCAGATCTGCAAGAAGCGTTGACGAAAGTCTATGACATGGAACGCTTAGTCGGACGGGTCGCCTTCGGAAATGTCAATGGCCGCGATTTGCTGCAGTTGAAATCTTCTTTGGAGCAAGTGCCTCTGATCGCGCAATTGCTGCAAGGCATCAACCGTGGCGAGTGGAATGACTTGCTGCTGGAATTAACGCCCTTAGATGATTTGGTTGCACTGATCGAAGCTGCGATCGATGAAGATGCCCCGTTACAGATCACGGAAGGCAACATCATCAAAGACGGGTTCCATCAACAATTAGATGAATACCGTACAGCGATGCGTAACGGCAAGCAATGGCTGGCGGAATTAGAAGCCAACGAACGCCAAGCGACGGGAGTCAAAAACCTGAAAGTTGGGTTCAACCGCGTCTTTGGCTATTACATTGAGATCACGAAAGCCAATCTAGTGAATTTAGATACCTCTCGCTACGAGCGCAAGCAAACGTTAGCCAATGCGGAACGGTTTATTTCCCCCGAGTTGAAAAAACTGGAGACTTTGATTTTAGAAGCCGAAGAGAAATCGGTGGATTTGGAATACCGCCTGTTTCTTGACGTCCGTGAAGAAGTGAAAAAGAGTATCACCCGTCTGCAAAAGTTAGCCAAAGCCGTCAGTGCGGTCGATGTCTTACAAAGTTTCGCCACAGTTTCGGAACGCTACCAATACGTGCGGCCGACAGTAGCGAAAAAACGAGCGGTATCGATCATCGACGGCCGTCATCCTGTAGTGGAAAAAGTCCTTGGTCACCAAGAGTACATTCCGAATAGTATCGTGATGGATGAAGAAACAGAGATCTTGTTGATCACAGGACCAAATATGTCTGGGAAAAGTACGTACATGCGGCAGTTTGCCTTGCTAGTCATTATGGCGCAGATCGGCTGTTTCGTACCCGCACAATCTGCAGAGATGCCGATTTTTGATCGGATCTTTACTCGCATCGGTGCCAGCGATGACCTGATCGCCGGTCAAAGCACGTTTATGGTGGAGATGATGGAAGCCAACCAAGCGCTGCGTCATGCAACGCCTAACAGCTTGATTTTGTTTGATGAGTTAGGGCGTGGGACTGCGACCTATGATGGCATGGCATTGGCACAAGCTATCATTGAATATATCCACAAAGAAGTTCATGCCAAAACACTTTTCTCCACCCATTATCATGAGCTGACGGTGTTAGATGAGGAATTGGCGCACTTGCGCAATGTCCATGTTGGTGCCGTTGAAAAAGAAGGCGAAGTCGTCTTCTTGCATAAGATGATGGAAGGGCCCGCAGATAAAAGCTATGGGATCCATGTAGCCAAAATCGCTGGACTGCCAAGTGCACTCTTACAGCGCGCAGCCACGATCTTAAAAGCGCTGGAAGAACATGAACCGACGGTACAGCCAAAACCCGTCGTCGAAGAAAGTCAGCAGTTGTCGTTGTTTAGTGAAGTATCTACGGAAGAAATCGGCGTCATCGATCAGTTGAAGAAATTGAATCTGTTGGAAATGACCCCGATGGACGCTCTGAATACATTGTACGAGCTGCAAAAACGAATTTAGAAAGAAGGTCAGCAGATGGGAAAGATCCAAGAGTTATCCGAACGTCTGGCGAACCAAATCGCGGCAGGAGAAGTCGTTGAGCGACCGGCTTCTGTCGTCAAAGAATTAGTTGAAAACGCCGTGGATGCCGGCAGTACCCAAATCGATATTTTTATTGAAGAAGCGGGCTTGCGTAAAATCCAAGTCATCGATAATGGCGAAGGAATTGCAGAAGAGGATGTCTTGACTGCCTTTAAACGCCACGCCACCAGCAAAATCCACAATCGGGATGACTTGTTTCGAATACGTACCCTCGGGTTTCGCGGGGAGGCTTTGCCTAGTATCGCTTCGGTTTCGATCCTCTCGATTGAAACGGCAGTCAAAGGCGCCCAACAAGGCTCCTTTGTGCGCTTAAAAGGCGGCGCTGTTGAAGAGCATCTGCCTGCCAACTTGCGGCAAGGAACCAAGATCACTGTGGAAAACCTCTTTTACAATACACCGGCACGTTTGAAATATGTCAAGACGCTGCAAACGGAACTAGCGAACATCGGCGATATCGTCAATCGGATCGCCCTGAGCCACCCAGAAGTGGCTTTTCGTCTCGTTCATGAAGGCAATAAGATGTTGAGCACCACTGGAAGTGGGCAGTTAAAACAAACCATCGCAGGGATCTACGGGGTGGAAACCGCCAAAAAAATGATCGCGATCGATACTGAGGACCTCGACTTTAAAGTCACTGGCTTTGTGTCACTGCCAGAAGTCACCCGAGCCAGCCGCAACTATTTATCCACGATCATCAATGGTCGTTATATTCGCAATTTTGCTTTGAATAAAGCGATCGTTGCTGGTTACGGATCAAAATTGATGGTCGGTCGTTTTCCATTAGCTGTCCTTGAAATCAAAATGGACCCCTTATTAGTCGATGTCAACGTTCATCCGACTAAGCAAGAAGTTCGTTTGTCAAAAGAAGAAGAACTGACCAAGCTAATCAGTAAAGCCATCAATGAGGCGCTGCGGGAAATCAATTTGATTCCTAACGCCGCTGACAATCTGCGTTTCAAGAAAAAAGTGGCCGATCAGCCAAAAGCCCAGCAGCTTGGCTTGGAACTGGAGTCAGCAGGAAATTCGACTTCTGGGTTGTCTTATAATCGCGAAACAGGGAAATTTGAGGTGCAGGGCAACACTTATCAACAGACTGTGGATAACTCTGTGGAAAAACCTGTGGAGGAAGGTGGAAAACTTCCAGAAATGCCACAGGAATCTAGCGACAACCTGTTGGAAGAAACCGAGGAAACCTTTCGCAGTTTGGAAGAGACGCTGCCAAATAAGCCTGTCCGAAAACCATTTGTGGAAGGCCAGACGGAAACAAAAGCGTCGCTGCCAGAAGCGCCAGTCTTTCTCCCAGATGAGACGCCAGAGCTTACGGCGCAGGATCTGCAAAGTCAAGCGACTCTGCATCCTGAAATGCATGGGGATGACCGCAACTACCTAAAAACGGTCGAACGGTTGCTGGAAGAAGAACCAGCGAAGGAGCGTTTTCCCCAATTGGATTATTTTGGGCAGATGCATGGGACCTATTTATTTGCCCAAAGCGAGGCGGGGCTATATATCGTCGACCAGCATGCGGCGCAAGAACGAATCAAATACGAGTATTACCGCGAAAAAATCGGCGAAGTGACCAATGACCTGCAAGAATTGTTGGTGCCGATCGTTTTGGATTATCCCAACAGCGATGCACTGCAATTACAAGAACAAAGCGACAAGCTGGCAGAAGTCGGGATCCATCTGGAATCTTTTGGGACCAATAGTTTCATCGTCCGAGCGCACCCGACTTGGTACCCTAGCGGTGAAGAAGAAGCCATCATCCGCGAAATGATCGATATGTTATTGACGACAGGAAGTGTCAGTGTCAAAAAGTTTCGTGAAGCAACCGCGATCATGATGAGCTGCAAACGATCCATCAAAGCCAATCACTATTTGAATGAAGCACAAGCTAGGATCTTGTTGCAAGATTTAGCGAAATGCGAGAATCCCTTCAACTGTCCCCATGGTCGTCCGGTGCTGATCCATTTCACCAACAGCGACATGGAGCGGATGTTCAAACGGATTCAAGATCCTCATCGAGCAAGGAGTGGCATGGAATGATTATTTTGGCTTCACAGTCGCCGCGGCGCAAAGAATTACTAGCAGAGTTAGTCTCGGAATTTGCGGTCATACCAGCAGATATCGACGAGTCGGTCCGACCAAACGAAGCTGCGATCCCTTATGTCCAACGGATGGCAGCAGAAAAAGCGGCGGCTATTGCGCAAACCTATCCTGAAGATCTGGTGATCGCGAGCGACACGACGGTCGTGGTGGGTGAAGAAATCTTAGGAAAGCCAGTCGACCGTAAAGATGCTCTGTCGATGTTGCGAAAAATGAGCGGACGTACCCATTGGGTGCATACCGCCGTCGTTTTGCAAAAAGGCAAACAGCAACGCCAAGCAGTGGTTTCGACGGAAGTTGTGTTTCGTCCTTTGACGGATCAAGAGATCGACAAGTATCTTGCCTTAGATGAGTACCAAGACAAAGCGGGCGCCTATGGGATCCAAGGGGCAGCCAAAATATTTGTCTCATCGATAAACGGCGATTTTTATACGATCGTAGGATTTCCTGTCGCTACGGTCTATCAGTTGTTGCAAGAGTTTACGGAGGAGGAATAAGGATGGATGTTTCTGGTAGTTGTCTTTGCGGCAAAGTCACGATCAACTTGACGGGAGTTGCGAAAGAAATCACGGTTTGTCATTGTAGTCTCTGTCAAAAATTTCACGGCGGACCGATGTTTGCTCTTGCGCCATGCGCTGAGGACCAGATGACTCTTCAAGGAGCGAAGTGGCTGCGACGTTACGATTCTTCTGAGTGGGCACAGCGAGGATTTTGCAGTCAATGCGGCTCGAGCCTGTTCTTTTACCTCAAAGAAGCACACACCTATTTTTTTGCGGCTGGGTTGTTTGGCAACATGCCAGAAGCTGTCTTAAGCGAAGAAATCTATACAAAAGATCAACCGCATTTCTACCATTTTGCGGAACCAACGACTCGTTGGCAAAAGCTACAAAACCCTTAAACAATTTGAGCAAGTCATTTTACATTTGCTAAGAAAAAAGGCATGATAGAGCATACAGGATGAGTCTAGAGGAAAAGCAGGTGAAAAAATGACAGATAAAAAAGAATTAAAAGAAAAATTGTCGCCAATCGAATATGCGGTGACCCAAGAAAATGCAACCGAACGCCCCTTTACTGGCGAGTATGATGATTTTTATGAAAAAGGGATCTATGTTGATATCGTCAACGGAGAACCATTGTTTGCTTCTACTGATAAATATGACGCAGGTTGTGGCTGGCCGTCCTTTTCGAAACCGATCAGTCGCCAAGATATTCAAGAAAAAGCCGATTTTTCTCACGGCATGCATCGGGTAGAAGTCCGCAGTAAAGAAGCTGACTCTCATTTAGGACATGTTTTTTCAGACGGTCCTCAGGACAAAGGCGGTTTGCGCTATTGTATCAACTCGGCAGCATTGAAGTTCATCCCTTTAGCAGAAATGGATGAAAAAGGCTATGGCGAATTCAAATCACTCGTTGAGTAAGTATTAGGAACTGTGTGCGAAAAAAAGACGCAGCAGCATGTCTCGTTTGAAAAAATGCGACTGAAACAACGGTTTTTCCTCCGTTTGTTTCCTGCTAAGCCTTTTCCTTCGTTCACAGTCCTTTTTTTGCCCTCTCGTCTGTGCTACAATAAAGGGAACATATGTACAGAAAGGAAAGCACATGTACGAATATATCATAGGAAAAGTAACGGATATCTTTCCGGCGTATATCGTCGTTGAGACCCATGGCATCGGTTATCAGATCGCTTTTGGCAATCCGTATTCATTTAGCGGCAAGTTGAACCAAGAAGTAAAAATCTATCTGCACCAAGTGATTCGTGAAGATGCTCATAGTCTCTACGGCTTTGCCACGATCGAAGGCAAGCAGTTGTTTTTAAAATTGATCAGTGTCTCAGGTATTGGACCAAAGAGTGCGTTAGCAATCATGGCCAATGAAGACCATACAGGGTTGATCACGGCAGTCGAAAATGGGGACGTCAATTATTTGACTAAGTTCCCAGGTGTCGGTAAAAAGACGGCGCAGCAAATGATCCTAGACTTGAAAGGCAAAGTGGCTGAACTGGTTGGAGAAGAAGCGATCGTTCCTCTAAGCGTAGCAACGACTGCTTTAGATGAAGCAATGGAAGCCTTGAAAGCATTGGGTTATAGCGAAAAAGAAGTCAAGAAAGCCGAAAAACAATTAGCGGCGAATACCACAAAATCGACGGATGAGTACTTGCGGGAAGCTCTCCGATTGATGATGAAAAAGTAAGGAGCAAGTAGACGATGGATGAACGAATTGTTTCGCCAGAAAGCACTGAACAAGAAGAGATCATCGAAAAATCCTTGCGTCCGCAAACCCTTGCCCAATATATCGGACAAGACAAAGTCAAGCAGGAGCTTTCGATTTATATCCAAGCGGCGAAAAATCGAGAAGAAGCGTTGGATCATGTCCTCTTATATGGTCCGCCAGGCTTAGGGAAAACAACGATGGCAATGGTGATCGCCAACGAGATGCAGGTCCAAATCAAGACGACCAGCGGTCCTGCGATCGAAAAACCAGGGGATTTGATTGCGATCTTGAATGAGCTACAGCCAGGGGATGTTCTGTTTATCGATGAGATCCATCGCTTGCCTCGTGTCGCCGAAGAAATGCTTTATTCGGCAATGGAAGATTTTTATGTAGATATCATGGTGGGGCAAGGGACAACGGCTCACCCGGTTCATTTTCCACTCCCGCCATTTACCTTAGTCGGCGCAACGACGCGGGCGGGGATGCTCTCGGCGCCGCTACGGGATCGCTTCGGGATCATTTCTCATATGCAATATTATGAAGACCATGATTTAAAAGAGATCGTGCAGCGGACTGCGTCGATTTTTGAAACGGATATCGTGGAAGAAGGGGCGATCGAAATCGCCCGCCGATCCCGAGGCACTCCACGGATCGCCAACCGGTTGCTTAAACGAGTTCGCGATTATGCGCAAGTGCAAGCGGATGGCTTGATCGATCGCGCCGTTGCTGATCAGGCATTGGCGCTTTTGGCAGTCGATCATGCTGGCTTGGATTATATCGATCAGAAATTGATCCGCACGATGATCGAATTGTATCAAGGCGGCCCGGTGGGATTAAGTACGATCGCTGTCAATATCGGGGAAGAAACCGAAACAGTGGAAGATATGTACGAACCGTTTTTGATCCAAAAAGGATTTTTGAAACGCACCTCGCGTGGGCGGATCGCAACGCCGTTAGCCTATGACCATTTTGGCTATCCGCAAAGAAGTGAATAGAACGAAGCAGCAATCAACGATAATTGCTGCTTTTTTGTACTTTTGGTGAAACGTTTCTTTTTATTTTTTAATGATTTCTGAGAATCAATCGATGTTGAAAAAATACAGCGTTTGTGAAATTTGATTAGAAGGAAATATTTTGAAAAAGGATTTCTTCTGAAAAAAGCTGATATGAAAGCTTTTTTATTTGTGAGGAACCCAACAAAATTTGTGAAAAAAGAAAAGCTGAAAAAAATAATTGGAAAGGCTTGCATTTTCGATTGGCAGCGGATATAATCTTTTTGTAGAAACGTTTCACCAAAATGTGGAGATATAGGTAGTGTTGCGAGGATAGAAAGAAGGAGATTTTGTGTATGAGTAAACTGCAAAAGTTTTATAGTCAACGGCAGCTTCACTGGATGGTTTTTCCCGGCGTGGCATTTATGATCGTATTTAATTATATTCCGATCTACGGAATTATAATCGCTTTCAAAAACTATACGGTGATTGACACGATTTCATCAGCACCATGGGTCGGGTTAGAGAATTTCCGTATCATTATGAATGACAGTTTTTTCTGGGAAGCGGTTAGAAATACGTTAGCCATCAGCTTATTGAAATTAGGTTTAGGTTTTGCGATCCCGATTGTGTTAGCCATTATGATTTTTGAAATGCAAGATGGCCGCTTGAAGAAATTTATTCAAACGGTTTCATACATTCCCCATTTTTTCTCATGGATCGTGCTAGGTGGGATGATGATTTCTTGGCTGTCAACGAACGGCTTTATCAACCAAGTGCTGATGTCCGTAGGATTGATGGACAAAGGGGTCAATCATCTGTTGGATCCAAGCAAATATTGGTGGATCGCGGTCCTTTCTGATCTATGGAAAGAAGTCGGCTGGGGAACGATCCTTTACTTGGCAGGTATGTCGCGGATCGATCCAACGTTTTATGAAGCCGCACGAATCGATGGTGCCAGCAAGCTAAGACAGATTCGTTCGATCACATTGCCATTACTGACACCGATCATCTCCTTAAACTTGATTCTGAATGTGAGCGGTATCTTAGGGTCAAACCTAGATCAAACATTAGTTTTAATGAATTCACAGAACCAAAACCGTTCAGAAGTCATCAACTCCTTCGTTTATAAAATGGGGTTGACGCAAGGTGATTTCTCTTATGCAACTGCTGTCGGCTTGGGGATCGCGGTCATTTCCGTCATCTTATTGGTGATCACGGATCGAGTGACCCGCAAGTTGAACAACGGCAATTCAGTTATCTTATAGGAGGAAAAAACATGATCAAAAGAAAAGCAAAAGAAAACACGTGGTTTTACTTCTTCAATACCGTGATCTTGATTTTATTCTCATTGATGATCATCGTACCGATTTGGAATATCTTGGTTTCCTCCGTGTCTTCTAGTTCTGGATTAGCGGGCAACGGCCTCGTGTTATGGCCCAAAGGCTTTACCTGGGAAAACTATCGGAAAGTTTTTTCCGACGCAAGTATCCCCCGTGCCTTCTTGATCTCAGTGTTAAAAACGGTTCTTGGGGCTGCGACCCATACCTTGTTTTGTGCGATCGTGGCTTACGGATTGAGTAAATCACGCTTGGTCGGCCGCAACATCTATACAACGATGGGGGTCATCACCATGTACTTCAGTGGTGGGATGATTCCAACATACTTGCTGATTCGCTCGCTAGGATTACTGGATTCTTTCTGGGTCTACATTATTCCAGCCTTGTTCAGCTACTATGATGTCGTAATTTTAATGAACTTTTTCCGTGAGATTCCGCCTTCACTCGAAGAATCTGCGAAGATCGACGGTGCAAGTGAATTCCAAATCTTCTATAAAATCTTCTTACCATTAACGAAACCGGCCTTGGCAACCATCATCTTGTTCAACGGGGTTGGCCAATGGAACGATTTTATGACGACAAAACTGTATATCACAAAAGAGTATCTCTATCCGCTGCAAATGAAGATTTATGAAATCATCGTCCAATCCAACTTGAGTACGATGACTGAAAGCGGTAGTACCGACTTTATCGTCCAAGCAACGACCCGTGGGGTTCAGTTGGCTACGATCGTCATCACGACAGTGCCAATTTTAATTATATATCCATTGCTTCAAAAACACTTTATCGGCGGTATGATGGCCGGTGCAGTAAAAGAATAGAAAGAGGGATAGACATGAAAAAAGTAGTAGGCGGTTTATTGGCAGCATCAGCATTACTCAGCTTAGCAGCATGTGGCGGCAGCTCAGACAATGCCAGCAGTTCGGATTTTTCTATCAAAGATCGGTATGAGTTAGATGAAAAGACACCAGCATGGAAACTCGATACCAAAGAAGAACCAACCAAGATCACATGGTACATCAATTCTGACTGGACAGCTTTGCCATTTGGTGAAGATGTGACGACAGCCCAAATCAAAAAAGATTTGAACATTGATATTGAATTTATTTCAGGGGATGATTCGAAATTAAACGCTTTGATTTCAAGTGGTGATATGCCTGATATCGTGACGTTGATGGATAAAACCAGTCAAGCAGCCACAAAAGCTGATAGCTGGGCATACTCATTGAACGATTTAGCGGAACAATACGATCCGTATTTGATGAATGTCGTGACCGAAGATACCTTCAAATGGTTTGCTTTAGATGATGGCAAAACTTATGGCTATCCAAACTATTCCAACACAGCAGCAGACTACGAAAGCGGCAATATTCCCGTCAACGACAACTTTGTGATCCGTGAAGATGTCTATGAAGCATTAGGCAAACCAGATGTTTCAACTCCAGAAAACTATGTGAAAGTCATGAAAGAAATCAGCGAGAAATTCCCTGATTTGACACCAATGGGCTTCACAACGATCGGCGAAACAGCAGGACCATTCTTAGATAAATTGCAAGATTTCTTAGGTGTTCCATTAGAAGATGAAGATGGTGCGTTCTACGACCGTAATTTAGATGAAGAATATATCTCATGGTTGAAAACCTTCAATCAAGTGTATCGTGACGGCAACATCAGTGATGACAGCTTTACCGATGACGGTCCAACCTATGATGAAAAAGTAAAACAAGGGGACTATGCAACGATCTTAGTCGCAGGAACGAGCGGACAAGGTGGGAACTTCACTGAATTCATGAAAAACTCTGACACACGCTACATCGCAATCGATGGCCCTGCCAGCACGTCTGGTCGTGAAGCAACCTTGAACCAAACAGGAATCTCTGGCTGGTTGATCAACTACATCACAAAAGATGCGGCGGATCCAGCAAAAGTAACCCAACTCTTCACGTACTTGATCGATGAACCAGGACAAATTTTGACAAAATTCGGTGTTGAAGGCGTGACGTATGAATACAACGATGAAGGCAAAATCGATTACTTGCCAGAAATCAAAGAAATGGAACAAACCGACAACGAAGGCTACAACAAAAAATATGGTATCAGCCGTTTCAACTACTTTAATAATGACCGTGTCAATGCAATGAAAGTCAAAACCGAAAATGCGTTGACTCAAATGCAAGAGTGGGGCGAAGGCAAATTGTATCCACACTTTGTGATCGAAAATACGGATCCAGATGCTGGAACTGCTGAAGCACGTTCAAACACAGCCATCAAAACCAAAATCAACAGCACGATCATCTCATTGATCCGTTCAAAAGATGAAGGAACATTTGACAGCACACTAACCGACTTTGAAAGCTTCTTAGATTCAAACAACTGGGATGCAATCAAAGACATTAAAACTGAAAAAATGGCCGAAAACCGCGAACGACTAAAATAACCCCCATAGGAGAGGAAAGGAAGCCAAAAAAAAGACCTTTCCTCTCCTTTGCTTTGAAACACAGGTTTTGCGCGTACTTTGCGCAAAATCTGATGTTTCAAAGTACTAGGCGACTGCAGGGAGCGTAGTGACCGTACAAAGAATCACTGCAATTGGCTCACGTAGTGAGACATGCAAGCTGCAACCTGCAACCCAGAAAACTGTACGTTGAGAAACGACCCAAATTCACAAGAAGGCAAGAAACAAGTTTACGTAGCACCCGCAGCACAAATCAGCAAGTTTTGATTGGAGGATCATAATGAATCGACTATTTTCTTATGAAGGATGGTACTATCGGGTCTTTGCTTTTTTAGCAGATATGATCATTGTTAGTTTTCTCTTTATGATTCCAGCAATGACGCTGATTCTCGCAGGACCAGCATTGATCGCGCTGTATCAGACGATCGATCAATTGTACAAGGAACGGGATGTCCCGATTTGGCAGCGATACAAGCAAGCATTCTTAAGCAATCTCAAACGTGGGCTCTTCTTAGAAGGTCTTATTATTGCGTATGTCGCAGTCTTTGCTGGGTTGATCTATTCCTTGATGATGATTACACCTTACTTTGGCGTTTTAGCCGTGATCCTCGTTAGCTTGGCTGCGCTGTATCTCGTCGTGTTCGTTCTCTTGTACAGCTTGTTTGCCCAATCATTGCAAGAAACAGCAAAAGAAACGGCCTATGCGGTTCTTAGCAGTACGGCGAATGCGATCATTTTATTGGTGGTCCCAATCATTGTCTTTGTATTGTGCAGCAAAGTGAACCTATTCTTATTTGTTTGTTTAGGGATCTCAGGCTCAGCCTTTGTCCAAGTGTTGTTTTTCAATAAAGTATTAGCGAAGGGGGAAGAGACAAATGACTGAATCCACAGCGACGGATCGATCCTGTTTTTGGGCTTCGGTCCAACAAGAACTTGACACCATTCCGCTAGCCTTTGAAAGAACCAAACAAGCGCCTTTGCTGAAAGGGATCGATTGTTTTACGATTTCTTTTCAAAGTCTTGGTAATGAAACGATCTATGGGCATCTGCTGCTGCCAGAACAAGCGGCAGATTGTCCAATCGTGATTGATTTTTTAGGCTATATGAATCATGTGCAAGAACCGTTCCAATTTGCTCATTGGTTATTGATCGGCTGCGGCTGTCTTGTCATCGACAATCGCGGACAAGGGGGACGCACGCAAGATCAGGTTCCCTATGAGACCACGCAGCATGAAGCACCTTTTGGACGCGGCATCTTGAAAAAAGAAGATTTTTATATGAAGCGATTGGTCGCAGATAGTTTGCGCACACTAGAAGTCCTTCAACAGATACCGGAAATCGATCCGCAGCGCATTATTTTAAGAGGCGGCTCACAAGGAGGCGGCATCGCCTTATTGGTCAACGCATTAACGAACGTCCCGATTTTTGCGACGTTTGCCGATGTCCCAAGCCACTCCAATCTTGTCCATCGGATCGAACAAAAAACAGGAAGTTACCAGGTGATTCAAGAGTATATTGAACAATTTCCAGAAACGCGGGAAACGATCTATCAAGTCATGAGTTATTTTGATTTGAAGTATTTTGCTCATCAGATAACTGGTCCTGTTTATACATCGGTCGGCAGTGCTGATCCCATCTGTCCCATGGAAGATTTCTTCGTTTCCTATAAAAAGATTCCTGGACCGAAAGAATTGCGTATTTACTTAAATAAAGGGCATGGTGGCGGCGAAGCGAAACAAATCCGTCGTGAAATGCAGCAAATCACAAAATTACTCAAAGGAAATGAATGCAGATGAAAGCAGCAACCTACAATCTACGAGTCGATACCGACTATGACCAAGAATGGCAATGGCACTATCGATCGGAGGCGGTCTGCTCCTTGATCGATTACTACGACTGGGATGTTCTGGCGATCCAAGAAGCTCGTCCCAGCCAATTTGCGGATTTAGCAAAGTTAGCGCAGTATGCTTCCGTCACGGCTGAACGTGACGGTGATGGCTTAGGCGAAGGCATCGGACTGTATTATCAAAAAGAGGCTTTCGAGTTATTAGATTCAGGTTCGTTTTGGTTGTCATTGACACCGACTGAACCAAGTATTCATCCAGAAGCTGCGTATTCACGCTTATGTGTTTGGGCAGTCTTGCAGGAAAAAAAGATTCCGCCGTTTCTTGCTATCACGACTCATTTAGATAATATTTCAGAAATGGCTCGTTTTGAAGGGATGAAAGTGATCCTTGAGCAGCTGGCAGATCAGATCGAACGCTATCCTGTATTGCTGATGGGCGACTTGAATGCGGAGCCAACGGAGCGGGTGCATCGGTACTTAGAGCAGCATTTTCAAAATGCCAAAGAACATGGACAAAAGCCGCATCATGGGCCAAAAGGCTCCTATCAAAATTTTATTTATACGTTACCATGGCAAGAACTAGAAGAAATTGATTATATCTATACGAAAGGCTTCACGGTGGTCAAAACCGCCTGTCTAACGGATTCTTGTGATCGTCGTTTTCCCTCCGATCATTTTCCTTTAGAAGCAGAAGTCCAATTTGAAGAAAGCAAAGGATGAATAAAAATGGAACAGCAGAAATTAACCGAACTACTTTCAGAAATGACCTTAGATGAAAAAATCGATCAGTTGCTGCAACTGGCAGCGGCTTTTTATTCAGATAAAGCAGAAGAGAAAACAGGTCCGATGGGCGACTTAGGACTGACACAAGAAAACATCAACAATGCGGGAACAACGCTAGGTGTTTCTGGTGCAAAAGAAGCGATCCGCGTCCAAAAAGAGTATATCGCCAATAACCGCTTGAATATCCCGACGATATTGATGGCGGACATCATTCACGGCTTTCGGACGATTTTCCCGATTCCATTAGGATTAGGTAGTTCATGGGATTTGGCAGCAGCGGAGAAAATGGCGGAAGTATCTGCCAAAGAAGCAGCTGTTTCTGGCTTGCATGTGACCTTTTCACCGATGGTGGACTTAGTAAGAGACCCACGCTGGGGCCGTGTCATGGAATCGACGGGGGAAGATCCTTACTTGAACAGTCGCTTCGCTGAAGCCTTCGTCAAAGGCTATCAAGGGGATGATCTGCGAACGGATTTCAACCGCGTGGCTGCTTGCGTCAAACATTTTGCGGCTTACGGTGCGGCTATCGGTGGTCGCGATTACAACACGGTCAATATGTCAGAACGCCAACTGCGAGAAAGTTATTTGCCAGGCTATAAAGCAGCCCTTGATGCTGGTGCCAAGCTGGTGATGACCTCCTTTAATACGGTAGACGGCATTCCAGCAACGGCCAATCGCTGGCTTTTCCGCGATGTTTTGCGAGAAGAATTCGGGTTTGAAGGCGTTGTGATCTCTGACTGGGCAGCAATCAAAGAAGTGATCGCTCATGGCGCAGCGGAGGATGAAAAACATGCCGCTGAACTAGCCATCAAAGCTGGGGTCGATATCGAGATGATGACGACTTGCTACACCGATAACTTGAAAGAGTTGATCGCAGAAGGCACCGTTGAGGAAGCCTTAGTCGATGAAGCGGTGCTAAGAATCTTGACCTTAAAAAATGAGCTGGGGCTATTTGAAAATCCATACCGCGGCGCTGATGAAGCCGCTGAAGCAGCCACTGTTTTGTCTCAAGAACACCGAGAGATCGCCAGCGATATCGCAAAGAAATCAATGGTGTTGTTGAAAAATGAAGGTGTCCTGCCGTTGCAGAAAACCGAAAAAGTCGCAATCGTAGGCCCAGGTGCTCACTCCCGTGATCTATTAGGGGCTTGGTCTTGGCAAGGGAAACAAGAAGAAGTAGTGACTTTAGTGGAGGGTGCCCAAGCCTTGGGTGCGGATCTGTTGATCGGTCAAGAGCCCTTTGATTATTTTGCACCGTCTGAAGCGGCGATCCAAGAAGCGATCGAATTAGTGAAGGCAGCCGATAAAGTGGTCCTAGCACTAGGAGAGCAGGAATGGATGAGCGGTGAAGCTGCCAGCCGCAGCGACATTCGTTTGCCGCAAGCCCAATTATCCTTGGTTGAAACCTTAAAAGAATACAACGAGCAATTGATCGTAACACTTTATAACGGTCGTCCTCTTGATTTGCAAGGTGTGGATGCAGCCAAAGCGATCGTCGAGGCTTGGTTCCCTGGAACCGAAGGCGGAAACGCACTTGCTCAGATCCTGTGGGGAGAATACAATCCAAGCGGTCGCTTGAGCATGTCATTCCCAGAAACCGTTGGACAAGTTCCTGTGTATTACAACGTTGACAATACCGGTCGTCCTTATGAAAGTGCACCGGATGAAAAATATGTCTCGAAATATTTGGATGTCTCCATTTATGCCAAATATCCATTTGGGTTTGGCTTGAGTTATAGCCCAGTTGCGTATTCTGCGGTGACGTTGGATCAGCCGACTATGACCAAAGATCAAACGGTCACGGCTTCCATCACTGTTACGAACCAAGGAACAGCAGCGGTCTGGGAAACGGTCCAATGCTACATTCGCGATTTAGTCGGTGAAGTGGTTCGCCCAGTGAAAGAACTGAAAGGCTTTAAGAAAATTTGGCTAGAGGCTGGCGAATCAGCAACCGTTCAATTTGAGATCACGGAAGAACTGCTGCGCTATGTCCACAGCAACCAACAAGTAAGCAGTGATCCAGGGAAATTCCACATCATGATTGGTGGGAACAGCCGAGACACCCAACAAACAACCCTGCAATTAGTTAGGTAAGATAGGAAGGTTTCTATGACGAAAAAAATAGTGATGAATAACGCAAATACGACCGTGACGTTTTTACCAAACGGTGATTTATATGAGATCCAAAGTCACGGTGTGATGATCAATCAGTTGATCGGAAATGCGCTAGATGGTAGTTTGAATCAAATCTATCTACGTCTGCGTGAGGCGGGGGAGTTGTCCTTTATTCCCTTGATCGGTTCAAATGCTAACAGTGCCTTTGCCTACTCAGAAAAACAGCTGACTTGGACTGGGACGTACCAGTCCATCGATTACCAAGTTGATTTCCAATTGGCACAAGATTGCTGGTTCTGGCGGGTTCAATTGAGTGGTTCTGGGGAAGCGGAACTGGTTTACGGGCAAGACCTTGGCAATGCCGCCAAAGGTGCTGTTCAATCCAATGAAGCCTATGTTTCGCAATATATCGACCATCATGTTAGCCATGATAAGGATCGCATCGTGCTTTCCTCGCGCCAAAATCAACCACAAAATGGTCAATTTCCATTGGTGGAACAGGGCAGCTTCCAAGCCTTAAAAGGCTTCTCGACGGATGGCTATCAATTTTTCGGTCGCAGCTACAAAGAAAAGAATCAACCAGCTGCACTTAGCCAAGAAACGTTAGCCAATGAAGTGTATCAATACGAATTTGCCTATACGGCACTGCAAACGCAATGGTTGACGGTAAGTGAGACGCCTACGGAAATCGTTTTTTACGCAGCGGTCAAAGCCAATCAAGCGACGGCAGTCAATGAACCGCAGTTTGCGCTTGAAACGCTGAAAGAAACTTATCAAGCCTTGTCCTTTGACTCGTTGCAAGCAACGGCGCAGCCACGAAAAAACTTCGGTCGACCGCTCACAGGGCTGACATTTTCCACAGAAGAAATCAACGAGCGGTTCCCGCAGCAAGAAGCAGTGGAAATCGTTGATAAGCAGCTTTATTCCTTTTTTACCCCTGACTATCACCATGTCGTGTTGAAGGAAAAAGAAGCACAGATGGAACGCTCCCATGGGCATATTTTGATGAGCGGACAAGAGTTGATCGTCGATCACCCCATTTTGAGCACGACTGTTTACATGACGGGGATGTTTAACTCCCAAATCGTATTAGGCAATACGAACATGAATAAATTGTTGAGTAATAGCCGCAACTCATTGAATCTGTTCAAACGTTCTGGTCAGCGGATCTATCTGAAAGACGGCGATCAATGGCGGATTTTAACGATGCCATCTGCTTTTGAAATGGGCTTGAATTCGGCGACGTGGTACTACAAAACAGCGGATGATGTCATCCAAGTAACGACCTTCACGAAAGCAAACGGACGCACGATCGCAACCACCATCACCAGTGAAGCAGGACGTGCCTACACCTGGGCCATCACCAATCAATTTGTGATGGGGATCGATGAAGCCGCACCGACTGCTACTGTTACGCAAGACCAGCAATTGCTCACCATCAAAGGAACAGCGGATTCACCGATTGCGGAAACTTATCCAGAATTGACGTATTATCTCCATGCAGCTCAACCTTTTGAACTGACCGATGAAGCAATCTTCAATGTGGCCGCTGCTGATAGCACGACCGTATTGACCTTTGCAGAACAGGCGACGGTTTCCTTCGTGATCCAAGGCACACTGACTGGTGAACCCTTTGTTTCCGAAACGTTAGATCGCCAGCAAGAAGACACTGCCTATACGGCCTTTGTCGATGATTTGTTGAATCAGTTTGAATTGAAACATTCGCAGGCGGACGTTACATCCTTCAATCACTTGGCACGTTGGTACACCCACAATATGCTTGTTCATTACCTGTCTCCTCATGGTCTTGAACAGTACGGTGGTGCTGCTTGGGGGACTCGAGACGTTTCCCAAGGACCGACTGAGTATTTCTTAGCACTTAATCGTCCTGAAATGGTGGCGTCCATCATCGAGCATTTGTTTGAAAATCAATTTGCAGATGACGGCAACTGGCCACAATGGTTTATGTTTGATCGCTATGAGAAACAAAAAGCCGATGAGAGCCACGGAGATGTGATCGTCTGGCCGATGAAAGTCGTTAGTGACTATCTCGAAAAAACCAAAGATTTCGCGATTTTGGAAAAAGAACTGCCTTATACGGATCGCGCGACCTTCCTGAAAACCAAGACCAAAGCTTCATTGTTTGATCATTTGAAAAAAGAAGTGGCGTATATCGAAGCGAACTTCTTGGAAGGAACGTACCTGTCTTGTTATGGCGATGGCGATTGGGATGACACCTTGCAGCCAAATAACAGTAAGTTGAAGAAACAAATGGCCAGCAGCTGGACCGTTGCCTTGACCTATGAAGTATTGAAAAAATTAGCCAGCCAGTTGCAGGCATTTGACCCAGAGTATGCCAAACATTTAACAGAACTGTCTAAGGGCATCAAACACGACTTTGAAAAATACATGTTAGCTGATGGCACGTTGCCAGGATTTGTCTATATGGAAGATAGCGAGCACGTGGAACTGATGGTCCATCCGACTGACAAGAAAACTGGTATCCAATACCGCTTGCTGCCGATGCAACAAAGCATGATCGGTGAGCTGTTATCTCCCGAACAAGCCGATCATCATGTGGCGATCATCAAGGAGCATTTGCAATTTCCAGATGGGGTGCGCTTGATGAATCGTCCAGCGACTTATGCGGGTGGTGTCAGCACCAATTTCAAGCGTGCAGAACAAGCAGCCAACTTTGGACGAGAAATCGGTTTGCAGTACGTTCACGCCCACATCCGCTTTACCGAAGCGATGGCGAAATTAGGTCGAGAAGAAGAGACTTGGCAAGCGCTTGGGGTCATCAATCCGATCCAGATCGCTCAACGGGTCGAAAACGCGGAGATTCGTCAAGCAAATGCGTATTTCAGCAGTTCTGATGGCGATTTCAAAACAAGGGTTGAAGCCCAAGAAAATTTTGGTAAACTTAAGGAGGCAGCAGTCGGCGTCAAAGGCGGCTGGCGCATCTATTCTAGTGGACCGGGGATCTATATGAATCAGTTGATCAGCAATGTGTTAGGCATTCGTACCTTTGTTGATCACGTTGAACTTGATCCCGTCTTGCCAGCGGAGCTAGCAGGGTTGACACTGACGTATCGACTCTTTGATCGGCCGGTCGAAATCGTCTATCATTCGGCAAGTACGCCGAAAGTATTGATCAACGGGGAAGAAATGTCCACTGAGTTTGCGGAAAATCGCTACCGTCAAGGTGCGCTTGTCCTGAAGAAAGCAGCACTTTGCGCCAAATTAAACGAAAACCAAACCAATACGATCGATATTTATCGTTAAGAAAGGAGAAGCCATGGTAGGAATCAAAGATATTGCCCAAAAAGCGGGTGTCTCCATATCCACCGTTTCGTATGCATTGAATGGCAGTCCAAAAGTGACCGAGGAAACCCGCGCGCGGATTCAAGCGATCGCAAACGAATTGAACTATGTTCCGAACATGGCTGCTCGCACACTGAAACGCAGACAAACCAACATCATCGGTGTTTATCTCGCCGATTATGCCGGAAGTTTTTATGGGGAATTGCTAGATGGTATCAAGAAAGGGCTGGAACTTTTCGGCTATGAAATGATCGTCTGCAGCGGCAAGAAGTCACACTTGTTTATTCCTGAGCGGATGGTGGACGGTGCCATCATTTTGGATTGGACGTTTCCAGCAAAGGAAATCGAGCAATACGCCCAACGAGGGCATCAAATCGTCGTGTTAGACCGTGTCTTGTCTCATGAAAACATCCATCAAGTCTTGTTAGACAATAAAGGAGGGGCTGTGCTGGCGATCGATCGCTTGATCGCTGGACAAAGCCAAAAAGTCTTCCTCTTAGCAGGGCCAGAAAAAGGCTACGACAGTCGGGAGCGCTTGGAAGCCAGTACGAAAGAATTGACGCGCTTTGGTATTCCTTATGAAGTCATTCCTGGTGACTTCACGGAACCTTCTGGTTATCGAGCGGCAAAACAGCTCTTAGCAAATGATCCCCAGTTTCCCATTGATATCTTTGCCTTCAATGATGAGATGGCGATCGGGGTCTACAAATATGTCCGCGAGACCGACTATCGCATCGGAAAAGAGATCCGCATCATCGGGTTTGATAACACGGAATTAGGCGCTTTTGTGCAGCCGCGCTTAGCGACGATCTCCTATTCGAAACATCGATGGGGCATGGTGGCAGCTGAGAAAATCGTACAATCGATCCAAGGGGATCCAGTGGCGGACGAGCATATTTATACCACTTTTGTGGATGGCGGATCATTTATTTAATTGATCCATTAAAGGAAAAAGAGTTGAAAAAGCCTCAAACAGAGAACACTGTTTGAGGCTTTTTTTGCGTTATTTCAAAAATAACTTTACTTATTTTATCAAAATCAGTGATTTATAAAAAAATAATAATTTTTATTTTGTTATTTTATATGCAATGGAATTTTTAAATAACGTTTTTTATTCATTTTTGATTATAACATTATCATTATCTACAGTCAGAAGATAGGAAGCGTTCTTTTAACTTATTATTTTAGGTCGTTAGAAAAGAGTTTTGTGCCGCTGAATTTTGTCAAATATTCTAACTTTTTATTTATTTTTCTCATCTTAATTTAATTATGAGTGTTGATTTATCCCTCGTTTTTTGTATGATTTATGAAAGAGAAAAGCAGTTTTTTGAAAAGAATCGATGATTCATCCTGATAATTTGCGCTTTTTTTCAATCGATGAGTAACAGATAGCTCTAAGATGTGGAAGTTACAAAAATCGGAATTATGAAAAATCAATTATAATCATAATTTTGAATGGAAGAAAAAAAGAATTATAATTCTCTTTCGCCAACTCGCTAAACTAAGAGTTGTAACACAGGGCGTGCACTGCGCGATACGTTTATTTTTTTAAGATAGGAGGGATAAAGTGAAACGGTTTTTAACAACTTTACTTGTTTTTCTACTAACATCAGGTCCGTGTTTTTCATATGCAATGGTAGTGGCACAAGCCGAAAGTGTTACAAAAACAAGTGAAGAACAAAGTATGTCTTCTTCTGACCCTGTCGTTTCATCGATCGACAGTCTGGAAGAGACGAACGAAACTGAAGTGCAAGCATCTAGTGAACCTGCTTCGACAGATTCGTCTACAGGAGCCACTGACACAGCTTCATCTGAAACAGAAGCTTCATCGGAAGCTGCAGAAGAAGTACAGGTGACCTTTCTGACAGACACGGAGCATCTATTTGCTACCGGGGAAACCCGCACTCAGATCAGCAAAAACAAAGGGGAAGCACTAAAAGAAAGTGAGTTGCCAGTTTTCGAAGATGATACTGCTTTTGAAGGCTGGTCGTTAGATGGCACGGTCTATACAAGTCAAGCGTTGACCGAATTGATTCTCACGGAGAACCAAACCTTAACTGCTGTTTTTAAACCGACGGTTAAGGCAAGAGCGGCGGACATCTCGTTGGCAGAGCAATCGATCAAAGAGATCATTGCAGAAGCCGATAAAACGAAAGTGATCGCTGTACCAAGCCCAGCTGGAGATGGATCAGCATATGCGGAATACACCAATAGTGCTGAAGGCATTCGTCAAGCGTTGTTTGATATGTATCAAAACGGCAATGGCCAAGAATTTGCTTTGTATGTTGGCTCGGGTGGATCGTTATCACTGCCAACGAATCTGACTTCAAAGACGATTCCAGCCACAGTCGATAATACGAACATGACTTTTTATGCGCTGCAAGGAAAAGTCAGCCGCTTGATCATCACAGGGCATAGTGATGATCCCATCACAGATGCAACAACGTTGACCACTGGGAGTCGCACGGTTGCACTTGGCACGGACATTTACTTCGGTTCTCATGTAGTGATTCGAAACCTCAACTATAGTGGTACGAGGATGTACATGAATGGGTATAGCCTTTCATTGAACGGTGGGTCCACCGGGAACGGTCTTGCGATTTATGGGGGAAGCAACAATGGCGACCTTTCGGGAAACCCAACAATCACATTGAATGCGACAGGTTCAGGAACTTGGAATATTTATGGGGGGAATCAAAACGGTGGTACATTGACCGGGAATACAGCAATTGTCGTAAATAATACAGTAGGTAATATCAGTACGATCGCTGGAGGTGCCAATATTGGTACGATTGATGGGAATACCAGTGTCACGATCAATCGTTTAAATGGCACATTAGGCAGTTATTATGGCGGTGGTCTTGGAACAAACGCTTCCAATACAGCCAATGTGACAGGCAATGTTGAAACGACGATTCAAACCACCAATGCAAGCTTCCGTTTAAGTACTTTTGCTGGTGGCGTTCAATATGGCAACATCAATGGAACGATCCGCAGTACGATCTCGGGTGCAGGCGGTTGGTCAGGGATATCCAATCGGTTTGTAGGCGGTTCATTTTATGGCAACATCGGCTCTGACCGTTCTAAGGATGCCATCGTGACCAACCTTGATGCCAGCAGCTATTCCACTGGACGGAGTGAATTTGAAGGTGGCAATCGGAATACTGGTACCATCACAGGAAACATCGTCAACACCGTGAAAGCCGGACCGAGTGCCAGCGTCGGCGGAATTGGTGATTTTAACGGCGGTGGGGGAAACAACGTTAGTACCTTGACTCAAAGTTCAATGGGGGCTTCGAATACGACGACGTATGACAATTATACTCCGGAACAACGAGCAGCACTGGCAGAAGCAGCGGCAAGTTTTAAAGTTTATGGCGATATCACTTCTCATCTAGTCAGCGGTTCCTTTTCAAACGGTGCGATTTATTCGACGGCAGCTGGTCGAGGCGGCTATGTTGAGGGAAATACGACGATTGAAGTTGGTACGATCACTTCGGATGGTAGTCCTGGGGGAGATGGGATTGCTTACACAGGATCCAGACCGACAAATCTAGATTACTCAACGAGCAATAAAACGAGAGGCTATTCATCTGGATGGGATATCGTTGGTGGCGGCGGTTATCCAGGAACAGCTTGGGATATCTATATTAAAGGGAATACCAAAACGATCTTGAATAACACGGTTGCTCGCTGGACCTACGGTGGTTCCTTCTCAGGTGTCATTGAGGGAAATTCTTCCAATACTTTGAACTCTGGGATCGTCGATACGCTAGAAGGAACAGGCTATACTGGACGCCGTGTTTACGGAGATGGACGAACGACCGTAAATAATGGGCAAGTAGACTGGTTTTTATCTGGTGGCGGCTGGGATGACTTATTAGTGACCGGCAATGTCGCAGTAACGGTTTATGATGGGGTGATCAATGCCTCACTCGGTGCCTCTTATGGTGTCGCTTCTTCCCACACCATTAACGGAAACTCAGATAATCGAGTGTTTGGCGGAAACTTCTCAGGTACTCCGCGTACAGGGTCTAATGGTTTTTCAGGCGGTGTTACGAACAATGGACGGTTATTAGGAAATGCCAGTTTGACATTGGATTTGAGAAATTACGATGGTGAGTTTGCCCTTCCTTCTGGAACGAACATCTCAGGCGGAAATCCGTTTAACAGTACGAATATCGTTGGGACCGACAGCTCCAATACGATTACATTGAACATATACACAAAGCCGGGGTCAGATGCACTGAATGGGGCGACGATCTATGGTGATGGCGGACGGACTGCTAGCAATACGAGAAGCGGCAAAATTTATATGAATATCCAGGCGGAAGGATCAAGTATCGGGAATTTATACACCACGTATTATTCCAATATTTCTTCCAGTCAAATTTTAAGAGATGTCGAGATGCGACTTCAAGGAGCCAAAAGTATCAATGGGATCTCAGGCGGAAACGCGTCAGATAATTTTACGAACACGATCGTAGCCAACAGCAGTAATCAAGTGAAGATGAACTTTGGTGAAAATGTCGATGGGACAGCTTCTTATCAAACTGATCCAATCGCTGTGACGGGTCTGGGGATCGTCAACTTTACCGAATTGAATGTGACAAACGGTATCAAGCTGATGGCCAATGGGGGAGACATCAAAAATGGCCGTTCAGCGACTGCTGCCAATCACGCAACGACCTATCATCAGTTCGGTGACATCCATCTTTCCAAAGATGCTGGTATCGGGATTACTTCCGCAACGAATTTGATTTCAGGGGCGAAGTTAACGGTAGAAGACAAAGGGACGATCGAGTCGCCGCCGGGAACGGGACGAATCAATCTGTCAGATTTCGCCACACCAGATACGGACAAAGATCACTTAATGTGGCTGAAAACGACGACCAATGATGCAGGTTCTCGAGTCAACAGTCAAGGAACGTGGTTTGGGGCGGTTAGTGCCTATCAAGTACTGACCATAAATCCAACTGCTGCTAATGCTGCAGCGATCACGCCAATCAATTTCAGTGGGATCGAAAAAGCGACTGGGAAAACCTTCATTGGGGACAACGATGTCACCAATGCAGCCAATGGGTACGGTATTGCGATACCAGGTTCGATCATTAACTACGAAGTCGAAACACCGGGAGTCGCGAATGGGATCGGTGCCATTAGTCACAATGTAACGGCAGTCAAAGAGAACAATACGCCGCTGACCTTGCAAGCATGGGGAACTGAGCAGGCGGGGACGCAGGTGCAAAAAGGGCGTTTATTGATTCCCTACACGGTAACGGAATTGCCAACATTGACGTTCACACCAGAAACCCAAACGTCCGGTTCATGGGTCTATGGGGGTCAAATCAAATCCAGCAAGCTGGATAGCACGGATCAGCAGTTGACGGAACAACCAGATTCAGAACCAGTTGATTGGACGAGTCCTGATGGGGAATATAGTTACGATATCAGCGTCCGCTACTCAAATAAGGCGGAAGTCCAAGCACGCAATGTGATCCTTACAGAGCAAGAGGCACAATCGCTGACCAAAGAACAAGCTGTGACTTATCTCGAAGCTAGTGGGCGTCCTTTCTTTAAGGATACACTGACAGATGAGGTCTTAGCTGCGATTCAAGAACCGTTAGAAACAGCGGTCTATCGCAAACAAGCGATCACTTTTTCCGTAGGGGAAAACGATCAGAATCAGGCAGAAACTACCGTGAATCTGGTGGTGGTCAAAAATGAAAGTGTCATTTCTGCTGATCGGCAATTTGCCGTCTATGCAAAAGATGTCCGTTTGACCTTACCAGAAGCAACGGCACTGACAGATGAAGCCGCTTTGGCAGACTATACCCAAGCAACCACGATTTTTGCAGATAATCGGGCAAATGTACCACCGACTGTCGATCCGCAAGCTTTTGCCGCGATCCAGCAAGCAACGGAAGCTGAGCTGTTGAAAAATGTGTCAACGGCTTACCATTATGAAGCAGGCAGTCAACGGGCAGAAAAAGTCGTCAATGTCGCAGTTGCCGGCGAGCTTATTTTAAGCAGTGTGCCAACAGACTTTGATTTTGGGCAGCAGAAAGTTGCCACAGAAACACAAGATTATTGGCCAACGATCACAGGCGAGCTAGCAGTGAAAGATACGAGAGGGTCCGAACGGAGTCCATGGCGCTTGACGGTCAAAGAGCAACAGCCATTAACGGATGGGACAGATCAATTAACCGATGTCTTCCGCTTTGTGACAAACGGTCAAGAACAGATGATAACCAGTGGGGAAATGATCATCGAGGAAACGGAATTGACAGAAAATGGCACATACGTCGTGAACCAGCACTGGGGCGAAAGTCAGAATGAAGGAATCAAGCTTACCGTTCCAGTCGAACAGCAAAAAGTCGGGGACTATCAAGGAACCTTGAGCTGGCAGCTAGTTTCGGCACCTGGCAACCCATAAAGGCAGGAAAATAAATGAAAAAAATCATGATCGGTATTATTGCTGGCTGTCTATTAATGTTTCCTCAGCTCGTTTCAGCAGCCGAAGCAGGTGCCTATGACAGCAATGGCATTACTTCCTTTTTCGGTGTCTATGAAGAACCAGTTGAGGAGCCAGAAGAGCCCGTAAAAGAACAGCCAGGGAATAAACAAGTAAATCAAAAAGGCAACAACATTCTGCCGGCAACAGGGTCGGATCACTTTAATAGCTATCAAAGCAGTGGTCTTGTCGTTTTGTTGGCAGCAGGAATCATTTTAATCAAAAGGAGAACAAAAAATGAAAAAACTTTTCTTGACGGCAGGCATTCTATTGATGAGCACTGCTCTGTTACCAACAACCGTTAATGCCGCTGAATACACCTCAAATGGAGCAATCACTTTTGAAGCGGACCCGAATCCAACCAATCCAGTTGATCCGACCGATCCAGAAAAACCAGTGGATCCCGTCGATCCAACCGATCCAGATGGACCAAACCCTGGAACAGCTGGACCATTATCGATCGATTTTGCTTCAAGTTTTCAATTTGGCAACCAACTGATCACTTCCGAAACAAAAGATTATTACGCACAGCTGCAAGAGTTCACAGCTGGCGCTGCTGGACCAAACTATGTGCAAGTAACAGATAAACGAGGAACGCAAGAAGGCTGGTCATTGAGCGTTGTGCAAAACGGACAATTCAAAACGGCTGATGACGAAGAACTAGTCGGGGCTTCATTATCGATCGCCTCAGGTGCAGCAACTTCGGTCACCGATATGCAGTATGCACCAACGGTTACGGCAAGTCATACCTTTGTACCCGATAGTGAAATCACATTGGTCAACGCACCTGTCGGAAAAGGAATGGGCACTTGGATCTACAAGTTTGGGAACGATGCAACGGAAGGGTCAACGGCAGTAAAATTAAATGTACCAGGCAGTTCCGTAAAATTAGCCAAAGGGTATCGGACGACATTGACTTGGAATTTAAAGAATGTCCCTGAAAGCAATTAAAATCACTGATTTTCAGTAAAACAGATAAAGGAGTGTCAAATAGAAATGAAAAAAACAGCATGGGTCTTTTTAAGTCTTGCCGTATTGGCAGCAGCGAGTGCAGCAACTGAGGTTTCAGCAGCTGAAGCGGCTTCTTACACCTCAAATGGGGCGGTTGATTTTATTCCAAATACCGATCCGACGAACCCAGTCAATCCAGAAAATCCAGATCCAGAAAACCCAGTCAATCCTGTGGATCCAACCGATCCAGATGGACCAAACCCTGGAACGAATGGACCATTATCGATCGATTATGCCTCTAGCTTAGATTTTGGTGTCAATAAAATCTCCAATAAAAACGAAGTCTATTATGCACGAGCACAAGGGTATTTGAATGACGATGACACAGTTTCTACATTAAAAACTGCCAATTATGTTCAAGTAACGGATAATCGCGGTAGTAATGCTGGTTGGCGGTTGTCTGTGAAGCAAAATGGTCAATTCAAAAACGAATCGACGTTGAATCAAGAATTGACTGGTTCTGTCATTACCCTAACAAGTCCTGCCGTTAAATCAAATGCGATCGGCGTTACTGCTCCAGTGGCAGAAGCGACGATCATATTGGATGCAGCAGGTGCTGAATCAGTGGTGATGACCGCAGCAAATCAAACGGGTGCTGGAACATGGGTCAACGCTTGGGGAAGCGTTGAGACGGTCACTGAAATAGATAAGGATGGCCAAGAAGTACAAGCAGATGTTACCAAAGCGGTCGCACTTTCTGTACCCGGCAGCACACCAAAAGATGCCGTTAGCTACACGACTACACTAACTTGGGTATTATCAGATACACCAGGAACGGAAGGATAAGGAGTATAGACATGAAAAAAACACTAGCATTTCTCTCAGTATTAGGGCTAAGCTTCGCTGCTCCTGCGCTGGCACAAGCAGCGGACAGCGCAGAATACAATTCAAACGGACAGATCACTTTTGAACCAAATACAGACCCAACCAATCCAATCAGTCCAACAGACCCAGATCCAGAAAATCCGATCAAACCAGTTGACCCAACGGACCCAGATGGACCAAATCCAGGAACCAACGGACCGTTATCGATTGATTTTGCTTCAAGCCTTTACTTTGGTACGCAAAAAATCACCTCAAAAACAGAGATCTACCATGCGGAAACCCAAAAATACGTAGATTCAGCAAATGTGAATCAAGAAGGACCAAATTTTGTCCAAGTGACAGACAATCGGGGAACAGAGAGCGGTTGGACATTGAATGTTCGCCAAAATGGTCAGTTCAAAACAGCAGAAGATCAAGAATTGACCGCCGCGCAAATTCGTTTGACGAAGGGAACTGTAGTAACACCTTCCTTGTCACCAAAACCATCAAATGTAAGTTCAACGATCACATTGAATCCAAATGGTGCTCAATCCTTAGTGATGAGTGCCCAAGATGGCGAAGGGGCAGGGACCTATCTAATGAGCTGGGGCGATAGTTTAGCTGCAGCTATGGATAGCATTGAGTTGGAAGTTCCAGGCTCAACGACAAAATATGCCAGCCAATACAACACCACGTTTACTTGGTTACTGACAGACACACCAACAAACCCATAAGTACCAGCTTTCTCCTTGAACCCTTTCGTGGTTTAAGGAGAATACATAGAAAGAAGGGACATCCATCATGAAAAAAATCAACCAGCTTTTGGCGCTCCTATTCGCAAGTATTTTCTTTTTTGTACCAACGATAGGAACCGCTTCTGAATTTAACTTTGCCGTCAATCCCGTAATTCCAGAAAATCAAATCGATAAAGAAAAAATGTACTTTGACTTGAAAATGGCGCCGGGTACGGTACAAACCGTTGAAGTTCAATTGCGTAATGACACCGATCAAGAGGTCGTCATCGCACCAGTGATCGCTTCAGCTACCACAAACTTAAACGGAGTCGTGGAATATGGCGAAAACGACATCGAAGCGGACGAAACCTTGCCTTATGATATGGCTGATTTGATTGAAGTGGATGAAGAGATCACGATCCCCAAACAATCCCAAATCACCTTGCCCTTAAAGATCACCATGCCTTCAGAATCCTTTGAAGGGGTTATCGCAGGCGGATTGACCTTAAAAGAGACGACAGAGGAAACCGATACTGCTGACAGTGAAGAAGAGCAAGGGTTAGCTATCAAGAATGAGTATGCCTATGTCGTTGCGATTTTACTGCGTCAAAACACAACAGAAGTTTCACCGGATCTAAAACTGCTGGATGTTGGACCAGGTCAAGTCAACGCCCGAAATACTATCAATGTCACTCTTCAAAATCCTGAAGCAGCTTACTTGAATTCATTACGCCTGATCAATGAAGTGAAGAAAAAAGGTGATAGCGACGTCTTGTATTCTTCGGATACCTCACGAATGCAAATGGCACCTAATTCCAACTTCTCGTACCCAATCTCTTTAGAAGGACAACGTTTAGAAGCAGGGACCTACGTGTTGACTTCCGTTGCCTATGGTGGAAAAAGCGATGAAGGGCAATACAAAATTGAAAATGAAGAAGGCGAAGAAGAAAGCTATCTCTATAAATGGACCTTCGAAAAAGAATTTACAGTGACGGGAGAGGTCGCACGTGATCTTAATAAGAAGGATGTGACGATCGAAACAGATTACACATGGCTTTACTTCTTGATCGGCGGACTGTTGCTACTACTCGCCTTGCTGCTGCTTTTATGGTACCGACGAAAGAAAAAAAATGAAACGGATGAAGCGTGAGCACCTTGAGAAATGCTTGATCGATGGGTTGATCATCGTAGGTATTCTTTTGCTGGCACTGCCTTTTCTAAAAGAAAGCATCGTCAGTTGGCAATTACGCACCACGCAATTGACGATAGCCACCCAGCTGCCGGCAACGATCCCAGAAGAAGAAACGATCCAAATGCCAGCTCTGTCAGATGTAATGGCGCCTCAGCCGACAACGATCACTGGGTACGGCTTTGTCGCAATCGAGGCGATCGATTTCCAGCAGCCGCTGTTGGTGGGACTAACGAATCAACAGCTGCTGAGAGGCGGCGTCGTGATGTTTCCCGAACGTTCGTTGAAAAATAGCAATTTTGTCGTTTTAGGGCATCATCTTGGGAGACAAAGTTTGTTATTTGGTCAATTGCTAGAAGCACAGGTGGGGATGGAAGTATCAGTGACCTATCTCGAGGAGAGTCAACAGTATATCATCACGGATAAAAAAATCGTAGACGAGTCGGACTTGTCGGTGCTAGAGGAAGAACAGACACCAAAATTGACCTTGATCACTTGTCCTACGCCTACTCGAACAGAAGAACGGTACGTGCTGACAGCAATTCCTGTTGAGCAGGCAACTGCCGATCATCCACAAAAACCAGCGGCGACAATCAGCACGCCGAAAGCAGCAAAAGTGATGGTTGAAAAACAAGAAACGGTATGGAAACAACAATCAATGAAAAATTGGTTTCTTTTATTTGTTATTTTATTTATAATTAGTGGATGTCTGCTGGGCGCCCATAAGTTGTTGGACCGTTCAGCGTCGTAGAAACATCATCAGAAGATGCGCTGATGATAAGGAGGGTGAATAAAATGAAACGCAGATTTGGCTTTGTCATTGGTGCGTGCATGATTATCGGAATGATCGATCTTGTTACAGAACAAGTCGTTTTTGCGACCATTTATAATCCGCTGGACCCCTCAGAAGAAATCGTCCCCACGGACCCACCAGAAGAAATACCAGAAAAAGTGGAGGAACCGCCAACTGAAATGGAAGAATCCAAAGAACAACCCGCGCCTGAACCAGAAACCGTTCCGAAAAAAGAGCCGGAGCGATCCTCACTGTCAGAAAGCAGTTTTTTGGAAAAGCAAAAACATTTTGCCCAACGAGTCATGCTGGAGGATGTCTTTGCGCCGGATCGTTTGAACGTCGATCTAGCACTGCCAGGAAATAATACAGATGGTGATGGCGATGATAAGCCTTCTTATCTTGCCAGCTTGTGCTACTTATTTTCAGGAAACGTCCTTTATGGCCAAAAAAACAATGGAGGCTTGAAAACGCATGTTTGTGACATTTTTGAATAAGGCGGACAAACGAAAATTGGTGATGCTGCAATATTTGGAAAACGCAGTCGCTCTTTCGGAAACGAAGGAAACATTGATGGATCAATTGACCATGTCAGAATTTTTGATCAACAAAACCGTTCAAGAATTGAATCTTGATTTTTATGAACTCGGATTGAACGAGGAATTTGAGATCGTGACCGATGGGACGGTCATTAAACTGAATGCCTCGGGGCTGGCAACTTCCGATACACTGCTGACCTATTATTTGGATCAAGCGTTGAAATTTTCCATGTTGAAAGAATGTTTTTTTGAGCAATTGTCTTCTTTATACGAATTTGCCACCAATCACTATTTAAGCCATAATCCCGTCTATAAAGAATTTAAACAGTTCAAACTGATCTTGAAAGAATATGATATTGAAG
The DNA here is from genome assembly GCF_051711245.1 of Enterococcus sp. DIV0240d. Classification (NCBI taxonomy): domain Bacteria; kingdom Bacillati; phylum Bacillota; class Bacilli; order Lactobacillales; family Enterococcaceae; genus Enterococcus; species Enterococcus sp. DIV0240d. Next base: position 607,856 of record NZ_JBIOMG010000001.1, read on the forward strand.
TGACGAAAGAATTTCAGCTGGTTGGGGAGGAAAGTGAGATCAGGGAATTTATTTTTCTCTTTTTTATGAAGGAATACTATCTGAATCATTCGCCTTTTCCAAAAGAAATCCTAGAAAAAGAAAAGACCTTTGATCGTTTTAATGAAAGCACCTGGCTTAAACCAGAACAGTCTGCTCGCATGCGGATTCGCAAGAAACATTATCTAGGAATCGTTTTGGCACGGATGACGAATGGTCATTACCTGCAAAACAGCGTGGAAAATGATTTAGTCTTGCCCAAACATCTCGTGATCATTGAGGAATTGAAACGCTGGCTGCAGGAGATTTTGACGATCACCGATCAAGAAGTGCTAGAGCGTGAAGCTCGAGATATTTTGCGCTTTTTGATCGTTGAGGGCTGGCTGATCGACAACAATAGCTACATCGATCAAGAACAAACCTATATCCAACAATTAAACGAGCATTTTATTCAAGCCGTCCAACAGCAGTTTTCCTTAACCGCGGACACGTTGGCACTTCTTCATGCTGAAACGACAACGATCCATTATCAGCTCTTGTCGTTTTCCTTTAGTTCTCGCTATGAATACCAATATATGGATGTGACGTATTTTCTTGAAACCTATCCAGAATATGCTGCCTTTTGCCGTAACTATCTGGAAGAAAGCCGCAACCGGCCGATCTTATGGAACAATAAAGAGTTTTTGTTTTTCAGGTACCTGATTCTGTTGATTTCCACGATTCCGCTAAAAGAGATTTTGGTTCCCTTGTATGTCTGCGTGGACTTTTCATTTGGCGATTCCTACAATCAGATGATCCAAAAGAATATCGAAAAAATCCTCGATTTAAATGTCCAATTCCAAAGTTACCCAGATGATCATACGCATCTGATTCTTTCAAACTTACCCTTTTATGGTGCATTGGGGATCGACCATATCTTATGGCTGGCACCACCTAGACCCATCGACTGGGCCAATTTCACTGAAAAAGTCAGTGTGATTCGAAGAGAACAGTTTCAAACCAAAATGGCACAATGAGCAACCCGCCGTTTAACTATCGAAAGCAACGTCTGCCTCAAATGGAGGCAGGCGTTTTTTGTAGAAACCTGTCCTATTTAAAAAGCGCCCAGGAATCTATTGCTCTGATGAAGGTTTCGGGGAAGGTCTGTGAAAAAGGACCATTTGATAGGATTTTTTTTTGCAGGAAAATTTGGTATGATAGAAAGAGAAGAAAAAGAGGTGCCCTATGATGGATGGGAAACAAACGAAGGCTGTGATTGGCCAGACATTGATCACCCTTTGTGAGACCAAAGAAGTGAATAAAATCAGCGTACAGGAGATCGCCGAAAAGGCGCAAGTCAATCGGCAGACGTTTTACTACCATTTTCCTGATAAAAAAGCTTTGATCCAATGGATCTATCGGCAAGATGCCCTGATTTTTTTGACGACAGAAGATGTCTCCCTTGATAACTGGGAAGAAGCCGCCTTGCGCATGCTGAAAGCAATGAAACAAGCGCCGGCCTTTTACCGCAAATCACTGGCTTATGACCGCGAAATCTTAATGAACGGATTTCTACAGATCACAGAACCGCTTTTTCAGCGCTTGTTCTTGGAGGTCGATCAAGAGCAGCAATTGACGAAACAAGACATTCTATTTTATAGCCGGTTCTTTTCCTACGGCTGCGGAGGCATTTTGGAAAATTGGATTCACAACGACTTTCCAGAGACCCCCTTAGAGATTGCAACGCAATTGTTTCGTTTGGCGAAGGATGTGGAATTTTTTGGCCACCAAATCTATGAAAAAGAGGAGCAGTGAGCGATGACGAAAGTTTTATTTGTTTGTTTAGGTAATATTTGCCGTTCCCCCATGGCAGAAGCTATTTATAAAGCAGAAATAACAAAACGCAAATTGGATTGGCAGATCGATTCGGCAGCGACCAGCTCATGGGAAGTCGGACATTCTGCTCATCCCGGAACCAAAAAAAGATTGCGTCAAGCAGGCTTATCCAGCGAGGGACTCATTTCACGGCAGATCACAGAAGCAGACTTTGCCAAATTTGACTGGATCATCGGTATGGATCAAAGTAATGTTGAAACACTTCAAGCGCTGGCACCTGCCGATACCACCGCAAATATTCGTTCGTATTTGAGTGTTGTTCCTGGCAAAGAAACCGCGGAAGTACCAGATCCTTATTATACAGGAGATTTCGAAGAGACCTATCAACTGCTACAAGAAGGAATTCCTTTTTGGCTAGAGGTTATTTCTTCTGAAAAATAAGGCGTGTTCGCTTGTATTTTACCAAAAATTTGCTAAAATAGAACCATGGAAATGCGAACGTATGTGTGGTTTTTATAAACTGCTGCAACGCGCAGAAAGGAATGTCCAATGGAAAAGAAACCATCGCCCATCAAACAATTGGGCAAACTCATTGTGATGACATCCACAACGTTGCTGGATACCTTTTTCAGTGATGATGCTGACAAGAAGAATCAGTCTGAAAAAGTCAAAGAAATCCAGCGAACGCTGCAAGAGGCAGCCGCTGCCAAGCACCTGGTCGTGCTGCAAGTAAAAACAGAGAAATTGGGTGGTTTTGAAACCGTTACCGGCTGGATCGTCGGCAAAACGGTAGCAAAAGAACAAGTTGTCTTGAAATTACAAAGCGACCGTCAGCAGCTGCGGATTATTCCCCTGCATCATGTGCTGAAAGTTAGCACCTTGAATACAAAACCTGGCTTGTAGACAAGCCTGTGCATAGCAAAAAAACCGCTGCGTCATTAGACACAGCGGTTTTTTTATTGCTGGTTAAGCGTGCTTGTTTTTGACTTCTGCGAGTCGCCAAGCGGTCATCACAGCGATCAGTTCGTAAGGGATCGGCTGTGCAAAAGGAAACTGAACCGCCCCTTTACTGGTTTTGTAGGGTTGTAGGTCTTCTGTGAAGGCCGTGATCGCAGAAGGCGTGGGATAAAAGCCAAGATGCTGTTTGGCGCAGGCAAAATGCACGATATTTTCTCCCTGATGATAGGTAGGCATTTGATAACTGATTTTTTCAACCGCTTCAGGTAAAACGGCTTTGATGGTTTGACGGACCTTTCTTAAAATCGCTTGTCGTTCTGCTGGAGCTGTTGCAATGTATTGGTCAACTGTCGTAATGGCTTTTGTCATAGGACACCTCCTGCCTTTAGTATACGGCAAACCCCGTAAGAAAAAAAGGAGCCTGTCAGTGGGTAGCTGACAGGCAAGGAGTAAAAATGAAAAGTGTTAGTTAGGGTTGTTTGTTGGGTTATGTATACTATACTGTTCAAATATGAATTTTTTGTGGAGAAAAGATTGGAAAGTGTTTAAGTTTGCTGGCTGCGAAAAGAAGCAAAAAAAGACCCGTCGGTGGGTGGCCGACGGGAAGGAGTTAAAAATGAAAAAGTGTTAGTTAGGGTTGTTTGTTGGTATACATAGAGTATACGAGATAAATATGAATATTTTGTGACAAATCTTTTCGGAAGTTCTTAAGAAACCGTAACGGTTTGATTACAGAGAAAGGTTCTTTTCATCAAAACGGTTTTTCAAGGTACGATACAAATCAATGTATTGCCGATCATCTGCCGCATAATCCCAAATATAACTCATTTTTTCTGGTTTGAGTTTTTTCATCAACTGATTGGAACTAACGATGACATCATAGTTTTCTTGCTGGTTTAGATCATAAGGTTCTGCTGCTACGAAGGTCAAGTCATGTAAGAATTGATTCAATCCTTGAACGACTAAGAAATTGTCTTCTAACGCAACCCCTACCCGTAAACGATTCGAATAACGGATTTGATCATAAAACGGTAGCAGGGCGTGGGTATACATCGTTGCCATCTGCTCTTGGTTTTCATCGTTGATATAGTCCACCGCGGATTCTTCACGATAACTCGTTAAGAATTCATCGATTTTTTGCTGCAGCTGCTCTTCAGCAGACCCGCGATTGATCGATGGCGTCAGCAAGCGATAGATATTTGGAAACGGCTGACGGAAAACGTAGTTGCCGAAAGTCACATTGATTAAATTACCCACGACCAATGGCTCATCTAACAGGCCAGGTTGTGAAGCAAAGAAGGTTGCTTTCATCTCTGCTAACAAGTCTGCGACTAATGGATAAACTGGGTTTTGTTTGCTTGAAAAGAATTGCAAGGTTTGTTGCAACGCTTCTTCTTCAGGACTCAAATAGAATGGGAAGATTTGCGCCATCAAGTAAATAAACCCTGATTCGCCTTTTAATTGTTTGTCTGTCATTGAAACTTCAGGATCAACGACTTGTGTCAAACGCTCAAAATCGAAATATGGATTATTTTTCATTAGGAAATTGTACCGCTTGTCGTATTTGGCAAAATTTCCTTTTTTGATTCGTAAAAGAATCAAGGCGGCGAAATACTTCAACTCTAATCGGCCAAGATAAGAATGAGTCATTGGGAAGTACTCCGTGAATCGATCCACCATTTTTTCTGTCTCACTCTCAGCGATCGCAAATGGCCATTCTATTCCACGAGTACCTAACCAAATGATATTGAATAGGGAGAGCCGCACAAGACGCTCATCGCCCACCAAGTTTGATTCAGTGTACGTAAAGCGAAGCTGAAATTGCTTCAAATGTTTTTTTAGATGTTCAAATTTGCGAGACACCGTTGAACGACTGACATCGTATTTTGCACAAAAATCCGTGATCGTAGGATGGTCTTCATTCAGCATGTAAAGAACATATAAGAACGGAACGCTTTTATTCAATAAATAGAAGCGGTATTCATCGATCGTTACCGCGATATTCTGAGGCTGTAATTTACCGCCACGACCGAGTATCGACATATGATCCGGAGTTAACTCAGTTAGATCTTGGTCGATCTCAGTCAACTCTATAAAAGCTTGTTGGTAGCTTAACTCCATTTCCTTTGCCAATTGTGCGATTGGGTGGCTAGGGTTTTGCAGAGTCAGCATACGCCGGAATATTTTAAATTTAATTAATGTTTGCGGGTCCATCATAAGTTCTTCATAAAACATAGGTATCCTCCTTTGTGGCTCTATTGTATCTTTTTTTTACGAAACTGTCAGTCTTTTTAATCAAAAAAATAGCCTACCCTTTAAAAAAAGGTAGGTTATTTTCATCTTTTTAACTAATTTAGGCTGAAACAGGGTCTTTTTTGAACCACGACCATAGCAAACCGATCAAAAATCCGATCGCAGCCGGTACGACCCACCCCATCCCGATTTGGAAGAAGGGCAGATAATCTGACGCAAAAGACAAGATTCCTTGCACGAAAGCGTTGTTGGTAATCAGTGCGGGACTTGCATTTAAGCCGTCGATGATTGCAGCGATCAACGTGAAGTATGTCGTCATTCGGTAGACACTGGCACGATGATGAAACAAGGGACTGATGATCGCCAACAAAATCAACGTGATCGCCAGTGGATAGATAAACATCAAGACTGGAATAGAAAACTCGATGATATTGGTCAAGCCGACATTGGCGAAGATCGCTGGCAAGATACTTGTCAAAGCGATAAAGAACCCGTAGCTTTGCTTGGGAAACAATCCAGCAAAGGTTTCGGAAAAAGCCGTGATCAAACCAATGGCAGTTTTTAAACAAGCGGAGATAACGATCAAAGTCAACAGCAGACTGCCAACAGTGCCAAGGTAGTGGTTGGCGATTTGTGCCAAAGCGATCCCCCCGTTTTCGCTGATAGGAAATTGCCCTAGACTTTTGGTTCCCATATAAGAAAGTAAGGTATAGATGATCCCCATCAACACGATGCTGACAGAACCAGAAAGGATCGTGTCTTTTGCGACCGTCGTAGGTTTTTCAACCCCCATATTGCGAATCGTCGAGACGATGATGATCCCGAAGGCTAAAGATGCCAGCGCATCAAGGGTATTGTAGCCGTTGGTGAAACCAGTAAAGAAAGCATCGCTTTGATAGCTAGGATAGATCGGCGCATCGCTGATGGTTCCTAGAGGTTGCCAAAAAGCAAAAAACAGCAAAACGCCTAGTAAGACCAGAAATAATGGATTCAAAAATTTCCCTACATAATCTAAGATTTTGCTTGGTTTACGAGAAAACCACCAGGCAGCGCCAAAGAAGAGGGCAGAAAACAACGCCAATAACCAAGTTTGCATGTCAGATGAAACATGGGGAGCGATCCCGATCTCATAAGAAGTGGTAGCCAAACGGGGCAAAGCAAAGAACGGCCCGATCACTAAATAAAGCAAAATCGTAAAAATAAGTGCGTAGCGGCGATTGATTCGAGAAGCTAATTCAAAAACACCGCTGCTCTGGGAAACCCCAATGGCGATCACCCCTAAAAACGGTAAGCCGATCCCTGTTACTAAAAAGCCAAGATTGGCCAAGCCGACATTCGCACCGGCTTCTTGTCCCATGTGGACTGGGAAAATCAGATTTCCCGCACCAAAGAAAAGACCAAAAAGCATTGATCCAACATACATATAATCCTTAAACTGTAACTTTTTTTCCATAAATGAAAGCTCCTATAATTCCTTAGTTTTAAAAAAAATAACAAAGTTTCTAACAAATAGCAATGGTTTTTTGTGATTTTTTGATAAATTCTGACAATTGTTGTTTAGAGAATAAAAAAACACTTAGCATTAAATTCTTCCAAGCGTACTGAAAAAGGACGAAAAAGCTCGGAAGAAGACCGCTAAGTGTTTCAAGACAGAAAATTAATTCAACACACGGGAAAGGAATTCTTTGGTGCGCTGTTCTTTTGGATGAATAAAGATATCTTCAGGTGTCCCTTGTTCGGCAATGACACCTTGATCCATAAAGATGACCCGATCAGATACTTCTTTGGCAAAGCCCATTTCGTGGGTAACGATCACCATCGTCAAGCCAGTATGAGCTAACGTATTCATGGTTTTCAACACTTCACCGACCATTTCTGGATCCAGTGCAGAAGTCGGCTCATCAAACAACATGACATCGGGATTCATCGATAAGGCACGGGCAATGGCTACCCGTTGTTTTTGTCCGCCTGAAAGCTGGGAAGGCTTGGCGTTGGCATATTGAGCCATACCGACTTGCTCCAGATTTTCTTTGGCAGTCGCTTCTGCTTCTTTGCGATCACGTTTCAAAACAGTGACTTGTCCCGTCACGCAGTTTTCTAATACATTCATATTGTTGAATAGGTTAAAGGATTGGAAAACCATTCCTAGATGCGTACGGTATTTCGGCAAGTCGTAGCCTTTTTCCAGCACATTTTCACCTAAGTAGATGATTTGCCCACTGGTAGGTTTTTCTAACAAGTTGATGCAGCGAAGAAGTGTGGATTTTCCTGAACCAGAAGAACCGATGATCGTGACAACTTCTCCTTTATTAACAGACAAACTGATGTCTTTTAAGACTTCGTTGTCGCCAAAACTCTTTTTTAAATGGTCAATTTCAATGATTGCTGACATGTTCTGCCTCCTTATTCGTTCGGGTTGATGTCTTCTAATTTGACATACGCACTGGGACCATCCATTTTGCGTTCAACAAAGCGCAAGATCTGGGTGGCACTGATGGTCAAGACTAAGTAGATCACACCGATGATCGCAAATGTTTGGAAGTATTGGAAGTTCGTTCCAGCGGCTGATGTACCTTGGAAGAAGAGGTCCGCAACACTGATGACACTTAAGACGGCAGTATCTTTGATATTGATAATGATCTCATTTCCGGTAGCTGGTAAAATATTGCGCATTACTTGCGGCAACACGACTTTGATCATGGTTTGCCAATGGGTCATTCCGATGGCTTGAGCTGCTTCAAATTGGCCGTCATCTACAGCAAAAATCCCTCCACGAACGATTTCAGACATGTAGGCACCCGTATTGATAGAAACGATCAGCACAGCTGCCAGCGTGCGATTCATGGAGACACCAAAGGCTAGAGCCGTTCCGTAGAAAATAACCATTGCCTGAACCATCATTGGGGTACCGCGGAAAACTTCGATATAGATGGTCAGCAGGCCGTTGACGATTCGTTGGAAGAAACGTCCTACTGGATTTTCTGAAAGCGGCAGTGTCCGGAAGATACCGACTAAAAGACCGATGATCAATCCGATGATCGTTGAAAGGATCGCGATGAATAAGGTCAAGCCAGCGCCTCGTAAAAAGAGCATGCCGTAATCATCAATGATTTTTTTGAAATCAGCGATCAGACCTTGATCCGCCGTTTCTCCGCTGGCATCTGCAGGCTGATCTAAGACTGCTTGATCCATCAGGGAAACCCGTTCTTCTTCAGAGATTCCTGCAAGGATCTCATTGACTTTTTCAACATCGGGATCGCCTTTGCGCATCCCGACTGCTACTTGGACGTCTTCTGGATTGGTTTCAAAACCTGCTCCTTCATCGAACTCGACCATCTTCAAATCAGGATTTGCTCCGACGGCAGTGACGCCTTCTGGTCGTTCGCTGACGTAGCCGTCAATGATGCCCGAAGCTAAAGCAACGCGCATGGAGGAGAAGTCCCGCATGGCTTGTTCTTTTTGGACCTCAGGGATTTGATCAATGACCGTATAATGGAAGGTATTCAGCTGAGCAGTGATTTTTGCCCCCGAAAGATCGGCGAGACTTTTGGCATCGGCGAATGCCCCATCTTTACGTACTACGACCACCAAGTCGGATTCATAGTAAGGATCAGTAAAATCAATTTGCTCGCGGCGTTCGGCCGTTGGTGACATACCAGCGATGACGGCATCGATAGTCCCCGCCTGTAATGCTGGCGGCAGACCGTCCCATTGGGTTTTAACGATCACTAATTCCTTGCCTAAACCTTCAGCGATTCGTTTGGCGATCTGGACATCGTAACCGCCGGCAAACGCCGAGCCTTCTTCCCCGGAAATCGGCACGGCACCATTGGCGTCCGTCGTTTGCGTCCAGTTGAAGGGGGCATAGCCTGCCTCCATACCGACACGGAATTGTTCCGCAGGCGTTTGGTCATCCGCTTGCACGGTTAGGGGCAGCTGAATGAGGGTTAGACAGAGGGCGAAGACCGCCCAGATCCAATTATTTTTTTTCATTTTATCTCTTTCCTTTCACGAGTTGGACAAGCAGGTAAGGATGAAAAAGCAAAAAAACAGCCGTACTCCATGATTGGAAAACGGCTGTTGACAGGTCATCGTCGACAAACCTTTCACAAAACATAGCGCAACTTAGACAAGCTAAGACAGTCCGCAAATTGTTCATTTGCGGCCCAACAAAATCGATGCAAGCAAAACCGATCTTGTTTCGGCGATGTTCCCTAGCTCTGCTGTAAACGTGTTGCTTCACTCAGCAGGATTAATGAACCTCGCGACCTCTACCTAAATGTTAAAGGGTACTCGTATTTAATTTGATTCTTCTCAGAGTTTAGAAGAAAAGCACCCAAATGTCAATTCTTTTTAACAAAAAAACGACCATTTCCCTATTTTTATCAAAGAGAAAGCGGATCGTTTTTACGAGTGTCTATTGGAACCCTTAAGCGACTTTCGCTTTTGGTTCACGGCCTAAAACAGCTTGGATGACTGTCAAGCCAAGCAATAAGCCAAGTGCTAGATAGATGAGGCTTGAGTATTGTGTAACGCCCCAATCTTGTCCTAAGGTACGGTAAACCACAAGGACGATGGCTTGAATGATTGCTGTGATGACATTTAAAAAGCCGAATGCCCATAAATTGCCATTTTCTTTACGTGCTAAATAGAAGATAGAGAAATATAAGCTGACTGCCAACCAACCGAAACTGATAATGATCATTGCCCAATAAATAATAGCTGCTACCAATGTATTTCACCTCACTTTGATTCGTGACTAGTTTACCACGTTTTTTGTTCCTTGTCATGAAGGAATCTCTTTCTTTGTGAGGCAAAAAACAAAGAGCAAAAGCTGCAGCAAAATGATCGTTTGCTATATTTATTGCTAGAGGGGTTGCTGCCAAAGAGGGATTTTCTTCAAAAGGTGCATTTTCAGCTGTGTATAATAGAAATAAGTTGTTTTTTTGCAAAAAACTACGAGTTAAGAATCAATTAATAATTAGTTAATAGCTGATTTAGATCTGCTTGCTAGAATGATCACAGAAGCAAGCAAGGAGGAAGTAGAAATGGAAAATGTTCTTAAAATCAAAGGATTAAACAAGCGTTACGGCAAACAGCTGGCGCTGCATGATGTCGATCTAACGATCGCCAAAGGAGATATTTATGGATTGGTAGGGAGAAATGGTGCTGGGAAGACGACCTTACTAAAAGCGATCGTGCAGTTGATCCAACCCACCAGTGGCAGTCTGCAGTTGTTTGGTGTTGAAGGCGGCAAAGCATACATCCAGATGCTGAAACGGGTCGGTAATGTGATTGAGACCCCAGTCGCTTACGACCAATTGACCGCAGAACAAAATTTGAACTATTATTGCAAAATCAGCGGGGTGGTGGAACCTGATGCCGTTAGTAAGGCACTGGCATTTGTTGGTTTGACCAATGTCGGCAACAAGAAATACCGTGATTTTTCTTTAGGGATGAAACAAAAACTGGGCTTAGCGATTGCTTTGTTGAATCAGCCAGATTTTCTAATTTTAGATGAACCGATCAATGGCTTGGATCCTGTCGCGATCGTTGAATTTCGAGAGCTGCTTTTACGATTGAATCAAGAACGCGGCATGACGATTTTGATCTCCAGCCATATTTTAGAAGAGTTGTACTTAGTGGCTACACGCTTTGGGGTCATTAGTGAGGGGCGTCTGATCAAAGAGATGACCAAACACGAATTCGATCTGATGGCGAAACGGTTTATTCAATTAGAAGTCGATGATGTAGCCACAGCTAGCCGCTTACTGGACAGTCAGCTGATTTCTGAATATAAAGTTGTCAGTGACCACAAGATCCACATCTACCAAGAAAATGTATTGATTCGTGATCTAATCCGTCAATTGGTTTATGAAGGGATCGCTATCGACCAGATTTCTTTTGAAGGGGAAAACCTAGAGTCGTATTTCAAAGAGTTAGTGACAAGTGAAGGGGGAAATTAAGATGTTGAATTTTATTCGAGCAGATTTGTATCGTTTATCTAAAAGTAAAAGTTTTTGGATCACAGAAGGAATTATTTTATTGTTGGTGATTTTAGCGGTTGTTTCAAATGGTGACGTGGGAGTCACCCTGGGAGATAGTACGCAAACCACAGGCAGCCTTGCCGAAATGACGGGCTTTCTTGCGATCCAGACCAGCCTGTCTTCCATGTTATTGTATTATTCACTGCCGTTAGTGATGCAAGTTTTAGGGAGTGAGTACACGAAAGGGACGATGAAGAATATCATTACCGTCGGTGTTTCTAAACCCGCCTATCTCTTTGGAAAATTCTTGGTGTATGCGTTGGTACTTGTCTTGCAAATTTTGGCTATTTGCTTAGTGAGCTTTGTTGCTGGAACGATCATTGGCGGTACCGGCTTTGAAGACATCTCTCAGCTAGAAAACTTAGTGTATTATTTCGCTGGCTTTGTATTGATCTTATTGGCTACCTCATCCTTTGCCTTGTTGGTGTTGTATTTGACCAAAAATACAGCAGTCAGCGTGTTGGCGACGATCTTTATTCCGATGGGCTTTGCGATTGCACGTTTTTCTTTGCCAACCTGGAAATTCTTAGAATACTTGGATTTCCAAGGCGGATTAGAGATGGTGACTATGACCACTTTCAAAACGTGGGAAATGGTTCAACCAATTTTTGTTGGGAGTCTGATTAGTTTGTTGCTTTGTCTTTTGGCTGCACATCTGGTGTTTAAGAGACAAGAATTATAAAGAAAAGAAAAACGTCCAACAGGACCGACCGCAAAAGGTCAGACTGTTGGGCGTTTTTGTCCGTGTAGCCAGTGTTTAATGGGACTTAGCAGACTGCTGCCAAGCCAAAGTCAAACGAAACGTCTCTTCGGTTGTATCCAATTGAATCTTGCCCTCTAATGCATGAGTCAATGCCGCGATGATATACAGACCAAGTCCAGCTTGCTGTTTGTGCCGTGAAAGGTCTTCCGTATAAAAGCGGTGAGTCAATTTTTCTGGGTGCTGAATCGGTGTCCTCAGCTGATTTTCCTGTTGGAAAACGATGCGGTCTCCTTGTTGTTTCAAGCGGATCGTTCCCGTTTCATTGCCATGTTCCAGCAGATTACCAAGGACATTTTGAAAAATACGCTGCCAACTTTTTTTATCTGAAATGATCATGATATTGGGTTGGATCGCAACCGTCAGTGATAAATGGTTTTCCTCAAAAGAAGGATAGAGTTGGAGCAGTTCCTCCTCCAGCAAACGAGAAAGATCGAATTCTTCTAAGGTCAAAGCCAGTTGATTGTCTTTGAGGCGCTGATAGGTCAATAACTGTTCCAGATGATTTTCGACTTTTTCTAGGTTACTGCTGACTTTTTCCAACAGCTGCAGCTGTTGGTTGTTGAGGGTCGTATCGGCTTGCAGCAGTTGTGTGTAGCCGCTGGCGACCGTTAAAGGTGTGCGCAAGTCGTGAGAGATATTTTGAATGGCTTGTTCCAATTGCTGGTTTTCTTGCAGCATTTGATAGTGCTGCTGCTTATTTTTTCTAAGTATCTGATTGTTTAACAAGGCGATCGCTTTTAAAGCGGGCACTCGGGTCTGCAAATGGATCTCTTGATTTGTTTCGATTTCGCTGATTCTTGCTAATTGTTGGTGGTACTTTTTCAGATCATACAGTAAAAATAGCCAGTAACCGATCAATAAAGCAACGATCAAGGCAGCGAAAAACTGAAGTATATGCATGGGGTTCCTCCTTTTAAGCTAACTTGATGCCGATACCCCAGACAGTATCGATATACGCTTCCTCTGGATCGAGTGTTTTGATTTTGCTGCGTAAATGGCTGATATGGACATTGATCGTGTTTTCTTCGCCGTAATAGGGTTCTTGCCAAACAGCTTCATAGAGCATTTCTTTCGTATAAACTTTTTTGGGGTTGGCTAAGAGCAGGGAAAAAATTTCAAACTCCTTTTTCTTCAACTGAACCGTTGCTTCTCCTCGTTGCAGCTGAAACGAGTCAGGCAACAGTTGAATGTTTTTATACGAGAGGCTGCTGGCAACAGGAGGGGCTTGTTTATTTGTGCGCAACTGAACAATGATACGGGCTTTTAATTCTTCGACATTGAAGGGTTTGGTCAAGTAATCATTGGCACCCGCCAACAAAAGGGTGGAAACATCAGCTGGTTCATCTAAGGCAGTCAAGATAATGACGGGTACCGTAGAGGTTTGGCGAATCTCTTGCAAGACTTGTGTCCCATCTTTACCAGGGAGCATTCGATCTAGCAAAATCAAGTCGAAAGCATCTTGCTGAAAAAGTAGCAGACCTTCCGTGCCTGAATAGGCTTGCTGGACAGTATAGTCAGCTGCTAAAATAGTAGCCAACATTTCGCTGATCTCATTGTTGTCTTCGATAATCAAAATTTTCATTTGGTTTTCCCATTCTCCTTGCATTTGTTGCATCTATTATAAGCAATTCCGCACGAAAAAGCATTAGTTGCTTTTAAAAAAGAAAATGGTTGATTTTTCGCAAAAACGGTTCTTTTTCGGTTAGAATAAGAGAAAAGCCATAAAGGAAGTTAGAACGATGAAGGTATCTATTGAGCAAGCAATCGCAGCGGTCACCGCCGCATCATCCGTGACCTTTTTGACGGGGGCTGGTGTTTCGACCCCATCGGGCATTCCTGATTACCGTTCCTTAAAAGGGGTCTATCAAGGAGTGGCACAGCCAGAGTATTTGTTAAGCCATGACTGTTTAGAAAACGAACCGGAAACATTTTATCAATTCGTCAAGCACCTCTACCATCCTCAAGCACAGCCTAATATCATTCATCAAAAAATGGCTGAGCTGCAAGCGAAGAAAACCGTCTGGGTCGTTTCGCAAAACATCGATGGCTTGCATGAAAAAGCAGGCAATCACCAAAGAATCGATTTTCACGGCTCCTTGTACAACTGTTATTGCCGAAAATGCGGCAATTCGGTACCTTGGCAAGCGTATTTGCAAGATTGGCACCATGCAGGGTGCGGTGGTCAGATTCGGCCAGCGATCGTGCTTTACGGGGAAGGATTTACTGATGAAACCATTGAAGGAGCCATTCAAGCCGTTGCTCAAGCCGACCTGACGGTGGTCGTGGGGACTTCGCTGCAAGTCTATCCTTTTGCAGGGCTAGTCGATTACAGCCAGCAGGTGTTGGTCATCAATAAGGAACCATTGGCGATCCCGAATGAATATGGCATGTTGACCGCAGCAGCCGAAACGTTTTTCCAGAAAATTGAATGAAGGAGTTTATGATATGACACAACGTACCGAAAAAGAGAAAATGATTGCTGGCGAATTGTACTTTTCCCCAGATCCAGAATTGGTGGCAGATCGAAAATATGCCCGTGAACAAATGAACCTGATCAACCAAGAAACTGATACAAAAATCAAAGAGCAGTTACTAAAAGAAACTTTCGGCTCTGTGACTGGTCGAATCTATATCGAACCGAATGTCCGCTTTGATTATGGCTACAATATTTCTGTCGGCAAAAACTTCTATGCTAACTACGACTGTGTGCTATTAGATGTTTGTCCAATTACCTTTGGTGACAACTGTATGCTGGCACCCAATGTTCGGTTGTTTACGGCGACTCATCCATTACATCCGGTCAAACGAAATAGCGGCTTAGAATTAGGGGCACCGATCGTGATTGGCGATAACGCGTGGATCGGTGGCGCGGCCACGATTTTGCCAGGGGTCCGCTTAGGCAACAATGTCGTGGTGGGGGCTGGCAGTGTCGTTACCAAATCATTCCCCGACAATGTCGTGCTGGCGGGAAATCCAGCACGGGTCATCAAGACGATCGACTTAGAAGAAGAAAACAACCAGCAAGATCCCTTGGCTGTTCAGCGGGCAGCGATCGATGACATTGATTGGCAACTCACGCATCTTTTGGAAAAACGTATGAGCACGGTCAACGAAATCGTACAATTGAAGAAAAGCAGTCAATTGCCAGTATTAGATGAAAATCGTGAAGAGAAAGTGCTGGAAAACATTCGGCAGGCGATTTCTAATCAAGCCTATGAAGAAACGATTTTGGCTATGTTTCAATCAATTATGAACCACTCAAAAACCTATCAAGAGAATCAATTGGAGGAATGAGTATGGATGGAGGAACACGTCGAGAAAACATTTTAGCGGCATTGAAGCAAGCGGACAAAGCGATCAGTGCCAGCAAACTGGCAGAATCCCTCGGAGTCAGCCGTCAAATCATCGTTGGAGACATTGCCTTATTGCGAGCAGCTGGTGAAGCGATTGTGGCTACGGCTCGCGGCTATCGTCTGCAAGCGCTGTTGGATGAGGCAGGACATGTAAGTAAGCTAGCAGTGCAGCATCGACCTGAACAAACGGAAGAAGAATTGCGCATCTTTGTCGCTTGTGGTGTGGAAGTGGTCGATGTCATCGTTGAGCATGAGATCTATGGAGAGATCACTGGCAATTTGCAGATTCAAACAGACCAAGACGTGACTGATTTCATCAACAAAACCAAACATGCAGAAGCCCGCTTGCTCTCAGATTTAACCAATGGGGTACACTTGCATACGTTGCGCTACACCGATCCTGCGGCTCTGGAAAAAGCCAAACAACAGTTAGCAGAAAAAGGCATGCTCTATCAAAATTGAGGCGTAAACCATTCTGGCAAGGACGCTTTGCGGAAGTCTTGGCAAATCCTCAGATGAAAAAATTGTGATTTTTTGTTGACAAGGCGTTCATTTTCCAGTAAAGTACTCTTCAACAAGAATAATGAATCTGTTGAGAAGGAAAGTAACCGCGGATACTTCAAAGAGAGACTCTGGTTGGTGGAAAGAGTCAAGTCAGAAGCGATGAAAAATGGCCTTGGAGGATTGATTGTCGATAAGTAGGCAATCACGGATGCGCACTATCGTTACAAAGTGCACCAATCTCTAGCACGACTAGACGTTGGGTTGAGGGAAGGGAAACCTTCTAAACAAAAGGTGGTAACACGAGTATTCGTCCTTTTACTAGCAAACGCTGGTAAAAGGACTTTTTTTATACCCAAAATCAAATAGCACCACACACGAAGAATTGGTAAGTACAAAAGCACGTTTTTTCAACAGAGAGCTTCGGTAGCTGAAAAGAAGCATCAAACGACTTTTAGAAAATGGCCAAGGAGTGATTCGTTCCGAGCAGTAGTTTGCAAGGCGACGACGGTAGCGACCGTTATCTGGCTAGAGTATGATCGTACTCGAAAAGGAGCTGTATGTGAGTGCAGCTTAAACTGAGGTGGTAACACGCAAAAAGGCGTCCTCAAACAAGTCACAGGTGACTTGTTTGAGGATGCCTTTTTTTTATTGAAAAAGACAAGAACTAGGGGGAAGACGATGATTTCATTAAAAGACATATCAGTAACATTCAATCAACCAAAGAAACCCGCGATCCAAGCGGTCAAAAACGTATCGATCGAGATCGACAAAGGGGACGTTTACGGCATCGTGGGCTACTCAGGCGCCGGGAAAAGTACACTCGTCCGTGTGATCAACTTATTGCAGCGCCCAAGTAGCGGCAGCGTCGTCGTCAATGGTACCGAGCTGACCACGCTTTCTGCGAAAGCCCTGCGAGAAAAACGGAAAACGATCGGAATGATCTTTCAGCACTTCAACTTGATGGACAGCCGCAATGTTTTTGATAACGTGGATTTCTCCTTAAAATATGGGGGACGGTCCAAACAGGAACGTCATCAAAAAGTAACCGAGCTGTTAGCATTGGTGGGATTGGAAGAAAAAGCCCAAGCGTTTCCTAGCCAACTATCTGGAGGACAAAAACAGCGGGTCGCGATTGCCAGAGCGTTAGCGAATGATCCAGAGATCTTGCTTTGTGATGAAGCAACCAGCGCCCTTGATCCGAAAACGACCTTACAGATATTGGCTTTGTTGAAAAAATTAAATCGAACCCTCGGCTTGACTATCGTGATCATTACTCATGAGATGCAAGTCGTCAAAGAAATCTGCAACAAAGTGGCAGTGATGGAAGACGGCGAAGTCATCGAGCAAGGTTCAAGCGTTCAGATTTTCAGTCAACCAGAAAAACCATTGACCAAAGATTTCATCCGAACGGCGACGCACATCGACCAGGCCTTAGAAACGATCCTTGGCAGTTCGAAGTTTTCTTCCTTGGCACCAAATGAATGGCTGGTGGAGCTGTCCTACGTTGGCGATCAAACCAATGAACCACTGATCGCCCAATTGTACAGCCGCTACAAAGTGACCACCAATATTCTTTACGGCAACGTGGAGATCTTGCAAGAAGTGCCGATCGGCAGCTTAGTCGTTAGCTTATCTGGCGAATACCATCAGCGTAAACATGCCTTAGAATACTTGAAGGCTCAAGGAGTTTACACCAATATTTTAAAAGAAAATCATGCAGAACCATTAAACAATGTGATTATAGGAGGATTTTAGATGGCTGCCTTATTAGAAAGATATTTTCCCAATGTTGTTGCGATCCAAGATGAATTTGTGACAGCAACGATCCAAACCTTGTATATGGTTTTTTGGACCTCTTTGATTGCGGGCATCTTAGGTATCTTGTTAGGGATCGTCTTGGTAGTAACTCGACCGAATGGGATTTTAGAAAATCGACCGCTCTTTGAATTTCTCGATAAAGTCATCAATGTGGTCCGCTCGATCCCCTTTATTATCTTATTGACGTTACTAGGAACCTTTACCCGATTCCTTGTTGGAACGACCATCGGCGAAACAGCAGCATTGGTTCCTCTGATTGCTGGGATCATCCCCTTCTTTGCTCGGCAGATCGAGATCGCCTTGCTAGAAGTTGACCCCGGTGTCGTAGAAGCAGCTGAAGCGATGGGCACCAGTCCTTTCGGTATCATTTTTCGGGTCTATTTACCAGAAGGCGTGGCGGGAATCATTCGGGTCTCTGCATTGACTGTGATCAATGTGATCGGATTGACCGCCATGGCAGGAGCTGTTGGCGCTGGTGGTTTAGGCAACTTAGCCATCACCCGCGGGTACAACCGATTCCAGACCGATGTCACGATCATGGCGACCTTGATCATCTTGGTATTCGTTTTTATCAGTCAATTTGTCAGCAACCTACTCATTAAACGAGTATCACACTGACCACTACTTACGTACAAATAAAAAAACAAGCAAGTCTATGGAGGAAGCAAAAATGAAAAAAATCGTACAATCAATCGTTTTAGGGGCAGCATTATTCTTTATTACAGGATGCGGAAACAATGGCAGTGCCGCAGCCAATGACCAAGAAGAAGTGACGGTGAAATTAGGGATGATCGGGGCGGACACCGACGTCTGGGATGATGTCAAGGATCGTTTGAAAGACGAAGGCATCAATTTAGAATATGTCCAATTCTCTGATTACAATCAACCCAATGCAGCTTTAGCTGATGGGTCCATCGACCTTAATTCATTCCAACACCAATTTTTCTTGGACAACTATAATGAAGAATTTGGTACTGATCTCGTATCGATCGGCAATACAGTC
This sequence comes from Enterococcus sp. DIV0240d, assembly GCF_051711245.1. Taxonomy (NCBI): domain Bacteria; kingdom Bacillati; phylum Bacillota; class Bacilli; order Lactobacillales; family Enterococcaceae; genus Enterococcus; species Enterococcus sp. DIV0240d. The sequence goes on from NZ_JBIOMG010000001.1 coordinate 626,387, forward strand.
AATGCGCCATTAGGCATTTATTCCGACAAAGTGACGGATGTCAACGATTTGGCGGAAGGAGCTAAAGTTGCGATCCCTAATGATGTGACCAATGGTGGTCGGGCATTGCTTTTATTACAATCAGCTGGATTGATCAAAGTGGATGAAGCAGCCGGACAAACACCAACGGTCGCGGATATTACAGAAAATCGTTTGAACTTAGAAATTTCAGAACTTGATGCAGCGCAAACCGCCCGGGCACTTTCGGATGTCGATGTTTCGGTCATCAATAGCGGCATGGCGGTGGATGCAGGATTTGTACCAACCGAAGATGCGATCTTTTTAGAGCCTGTTGATGAAACGGCCCGTCCTTACGTCAACATCATTGCCGCCCGTAAAGAAGAGGAAGACAATGAAGTTTACCAAAAAGTGGTCGCTGCTTACCAAACAGAGGATACGAAAAAAGTCATCGAGGAAACGTCAAAAGGATCAAGCGTTCCTGCTTGGGAAACCTTTGGGGCAAAATAAGCACCATGTAATTTGATAAAAAAACTGAAAAAGCATGTATAAAAAGGAGAGATTTGATTATGACAACAGCAACTATTACGAAAGCAGCCATCAAACCATTTATCCAAGAGCGTTTAGCCGCTTATCAAGCCTTGGCATTAGATATCCACAATCACCCAGAAGTCAGCAACTATGAGTTTTATTCAGCCGATGCCCTGATCGCCCAATTAGAAAAAGAAGGCTTTGCTGTCAAAAAGGATGTGGCAGGCCATCGCACCGGCTTTGATGCCCGCTATGTCAGTGGAAAACCGGGTCCGACGATTGCCTTTTTAGCCGAGTATGATGCGTTACCTGGCATCGGTCATGCCTGCGGACACAATCTCTTCGGGACTTATTCCGTCTTAGCTGCCAGTGCTCTGCAACCTTTCATCGATGAGCTAGGCGGGGAGATTCGAGTCTATGGGACGCCAGGAGAAGAAGGTGGAGAAAATGGTTCCGCTAAAGGCAGTTTTGTCCGTGAAGGGTTCTTCGATGATGTCGATGCCGCTCTTTGTGTCCATCCAGCCCATCGCTATGGCAAAACGACGGCTTCATTAGCCAATGATCCAGTGGATATCAAGTTCTATGGTCGGGCTTCCCATGCGGCAGCGGCACCAGAAGAAGGCATCAACGCGTTAGAAGCATTGCTGCAAGTCTTTAACGGGATCAATGGGTTGCGCCTGCATTTACCAAAAGACGTCAATATTCATGGTGTGATCACCGATGGCGGCGTGGCAGCCAATGTCGTGCCAGAATATGCAGCCGGTCGTTTTTATTTACGAGCTGCCAATCGAGCAACCTTGAATGATGTCTACGAGAAAGTCGAAAACATCGTAAAAGGAGCAGCTTTAGCTACGGGAGCGACCTATGAATTTGGTTTGTTCCAAAACTCCGTCGACGATGTGATCGTGACACCAAGTTTTGATGAGATCTTCTTCGCCCATGCCCAAGAAGCGGGCGTACCTGCCGATGAGATCGATACGGAAGCCAAAACAAGCCTTGGTTCGTCTGATGTCGGCAATGTCAGTCAAGTGATCCCGACGATCCAACCCACCGTTTCGATTTCAGATGACTACATTGCGGGTCATTCGGAAGAATTCAAAGCCGCTGCCAAGAGTGAAAAAGGCTTGCAATCGATCGCCATCGCGGCGGAACTTTTAGCGCTGACGGCATTAGACCTTTTTGAACAGCCAGCGTTATTAGAAAAAATCAAAGCCGATCATCAAGAAAGCCTAGCGAAAGGCAATTAATGCCAAAACCGTGAAGGAAGATAGTCAATAGTATAGAAAAAAAGTCTCTGCCGCAAAATGTCGGTAGAGACTTTTTAGTTAGTCGATGACTAAAATGCCTTCTTTCAATGAAAAAGGATTTTGTTGATTGATATGATCGTAGAACATGACCCCGTTCAAATGATCGATCTCATGCTGAACGACGATCGCAGGATAGTTCTTCAAACGAACTTTTTTCTTTTTGCCGTTGATGTCGTAATAGCTGATCGTGATCCGGGCATGGCGTACCACGTAGCCAGGGACTTCACGGTCCACGGACAGACAGCCTTCGCCTTCACCCAAACAAGCTTCTTGCACGGAATGACTTAAAATTTTGGGATTGTATAGAACATCTTTAAAATCAGGTTCTGTTTTTTCTGGGTCGCTGCTAGGGACGAGGACCGCTGTGATTCGTTTTGAAATATCTAATTGAGGAGCTGCTAGACCAACGCCGCCTCTTAATTCAAGTTCTTCTGCCTTGACTGGATCTTGGCTATTTTCTAAAAAGGTCATCATTTCTTTTCCCAGTGCGATATCTTCTTCGCTCAAAGGAAAAGGTACTTCTTTTGCTACTTCACGCAAGGTTGGATTGCCTTCGCGAATAATATCATCCATTGTAATCATTGATGATGTGATTCCTCCTACTATGTAAAAATGACGAAAGCAAGTTTCGTTCCTAATAAAGTGTACCATAAGTGTAGAAAGAAGGGCATAAGAAAGTTTAAACGGTAAAGCTTTCTTATTAAATGAAATAATATTTCTATATTAATGATTTAATTATGAAATATAGTTGCGAATGGGAAAAGAATCAGTTATAATGCTTTTATAGAAAACGGTATCACGAAAGTGACCCATCAAGGAGGCAAAGAGATGTTCGGCTTTTCTGTATTTATGAACGAAGACTTGACGGCAGCAGAACTTGAGCAGATGACTGCGATGGCATCAGGCTTTAAAGGGATTTTCACCTCCATGCACATACCAGAAGATGATCGCAGTACTTATCGGCAGCGTTTGACGGACTTGGGAGGTTTCGCAAAAGACCATCAGCTGTCTTTAATGGTAGATATTTCTGGAAACGCATTAGCAGAAGCGGGCTTTTCCATCGACAATCTGGCGGAACTAAGGGAGATCGGTGTCACTGGTTTACGAATGGATTATGCGATCGACAATCAGCAAATCGCAGCTTTTTCAAAAGAAATGACCATCAGTTTGAATGCCAGTACATTGACGGAAAAAGACATTCGAGAGCTGCAGGCGTATGGAGCCGATTTTACTCGTTTGGAAGCTTGGCACAATTATTACCCCCGACCAGAAACGGGACTGGATGTTGGCTGGTTTCAGGAGAAGAACCGCTGGTTGAAAGCACAAGGCTTTTTCGTCCAAGCCTTTGTTCCAGGGGATGCCAAGAAACGCAGACCGTTATTTCAAGGATTACCCACACTGGAAAAACACCGCAACTGGTCGCCTTTTGCCGCAGCGATCGACTTATTGGCAACTGGCTCAGTCGATGCTGTTTACATTGGCGATGGCATGGTTTCTGAAAAAAGTGCCCAGCAGTTTGCGACGTATCTGCAAGAAGCGCGGATCGTTTTGCGGGTCAAAGATCTTGGTTCCACTTACTTTGAACACGTCTTAGGGAATCACCAAAATCGTTACGATGAAGCTCGGGATGTCTTGCGCAGCGCCGATGCCCGTTTCAATGCCATTCCAGAAGTCACACCTGAACTTAGCCAAGAGCGGCCAGTGGGGGCTGTGACGATCGATAACCAAGAGTACTTGCGCTATATGGGAGAGATCCAGGTGTGCAAACGACCTTTGCCGACAGACCCAAAAGTCAACCTCGCCGCTCAGGTGATACCAGCCGATCTGCCGTTGATCCAACAAATCAAAGCAGGGATGCGATTTAAATTAGAAAGAGATGATTCCGATGAATAAAATCAATTTAGACAAATTAACGACCGAACGACGCAACAGTGAAACGAGCAATTTAGATGAAATGACGATTTTAGAAGCGTGTCAAAAAATGAACCAAGAAGATCAAAAAGTTGCCTATGCGGTGGAAAAAGAAATTCCTAGTATTGAAAAAGTGATTGAACAAACCATCGTCGCTTTTAAAAAGGGCGGACGCTTGATTTATCTTGGCGCTGGGACAAGTGGTCGATTAGGCGTCTTGGATGCGGCCGAATGTGTCCCAACCTTTGGGGTATCACCTGAGATGGTGGTCGGTCTGATCGCCGGTGGCGAAGAAGCGATGACGGTCGCTGTCGAAGGAGCAGAAGACTCCTTAACGCTAGGCAAACAAGACCTTGTCGATTTGAAGTTGAACCAAAATGATATGGTGATCGGGATCGCTGCCAGTGGCAGAACCCCTTACGTGATTGGGGCGCTTGACTATGCCAATGAGCTCGGTGCCACAACGGCTACGATCGCTTGTAATAAAGACGCGGAGATCTCTCAGCATGCCAGCTTTCCAATCGAGGTCGATTGTGGACCAGAATTTCTGACAGGTTCGACTCGCTTGAAATCTGGGACTGCCCAAAAACTGATTTTGAATATGATCTCGACGTTATCGATGGTAGGGATCGGCAAAGTCTACAATAATTTGATGGTCGACGTGAAAGCGACCAACGAAAAATTGGTGGAACGCTCAAAACGGATCATCATGCAGGCGACTGAAGCTGATTATGAAACAGCCGCCGCGGCATTTGAAGAAGCAGATCAGAATGTCAAATTGGCGATCGTGATGCTGTTGACTGATAGCACGAAAGACGAAGCACAAGCAAAACTTGCCACGGCACAAGGGTTTGTCAAAACGGCGTTAGGAGGAGAAAAGTAATGGCAAAAGAAACACTGACGGTAGAAGAGTTAGCGGAGAAGATTTTTCAAGAAGCCGGCGGAATGGACAACGTAGAAACAGTCAATCACTGTATGACTCGCGTACGAATGACCGTCCGCGACCACGACAAGGTCGATCAACAAGGGTTAAAAGAGATTCCCGGTGTAATGGGTGTGGTCAATGATGAGCAGCTGCAAGTCATTATCGGACCAGGGAAAGTCAACAAAGTAGCCAATGCAATGGTGGCAAAAGCTGGTGTTGATTTAGGGCAAGAGATCCCACCGCAAAAATCAGGCAAAGAGGCGTTATCAGAAAAAACGGCAGAGATGAAAGCAGCCCAAAAAGCCAAACAAAAATCATCACCATTAAAGTCGCTGCTGAAAGATATTTCTAATATCTTTGTTCCAATGATTCCAGCCTTCGTTGGTGCAGGACTCGTCGCAGGGATCGCTTCTGTCCTGACCAATATGATCACGGCTGGCCGATTAGATGGAGATACTTGGAATTATTATGTCATGATTTTAAACGTCCTCAGAAATGGGATGTTCACCTATTTAGCGATCTTTACTGGGGTCAATGCAGCGCAGGTCTTTAAAGCCAATCCAACCCTTGGTGGCGTGATCGGTTCGATCATCTTGCTGACAGGTATGAACCCAGAAGCCCCGATCCAAAACTTGTTCACTGGCGAAGCTTTAGCTGCCAACCAAGGAGGGATCATCGGTGTGATCTTCGCTGTATGGCTTTTGGCGAAATTAGAGGCAGTGCTGCATCGAGTGATTCCTGAAGCGATCGATATTATCGTGACCCCGACGTTGTGTTTGCTGATCATCGGTTTGACGGAGATTTTCTTGATCATGCCATTGGCAGGTCTGATCTCTGACAGCTTAGTCGGTTCGATCACTTGGGTCTTGAACGTGGGCGGTGCTTTCTCTGGGTTTGTCTTAGGGGCGGCCTTCCTACCAATGGTCATGTTTGGTTTGCATCAAATTTTGACCCCGATCCACATTCAAATGATCGAAGCAACAGGCAGCACGCAATTATTACCGATCTTAGCCATGGCTGGTGCTGGTCAAGTCGGTGCAGCTTTAGCCTTATGGGTACGACTACGTAAAGACAAAGAGCTTTCTGAAATGATCAAAGGTGCATTGCCAGTTGGGATCTTAGGCATCGGCGAACCATTGATCTATGGAGTGACGTTGCCATTAGGTCGACCATTTATCACTGCTTGTATTGGTGGTGGGATCGGTGGTGCGGTCATTGGCGCTTTGACAAATATCGGCGCAACGGCGATTGGACCATCAGGGCTAGCTTTGATCCCCTTGATTGCCAACGGCCGTTGGATGGGCTATATTTTCGGCTTGTTAGCAGGCTATGCTGGCGGCTTCGTTGCCACCTACTTCTTTGGGATTCCGAAAGATCGCTTAGAAGCAGTCAAAGAAAGCGAGGCAGAAGAAGCAAAACCAGCTGCAACCGTTACTGTGCAACCGCAACCAAAAGAAACGAGTGAAACGGCTGCAAAGGAAATGACAGCAAATCCATCAAAAGAACCGATCGATACCCCTTTATACGCAGTAGCCACAGGCACGACAAAAGCGATCAGTGCATCAAGTGATCCGGTATTTTCGCAAAAAATGATGGGCGACGGGTATTTCGTCTTGCCAGACAATGGTGCGATCTATGCACCAGCAGCAGGAACCGTCACGACGATTTTTCCCACGAAACATGCATTGGGGATCAAGACTGCCAGCGGGCTAGAGATTCTGCTGCACATGGGTGTTGACACCGTCGAATTGCAAGGAGCACCTTTTGAGATCCTGGTGGAGGAAGGCCAAGCCGTGACACCAGCTACCCAAGTTGCCCAAGTCGATTTGGCACAGTTGACGGCTAAAGGCAAAGCTTCTGAGATGCTCGTGATCATCACCAATATGGAGCAAGTAGCCAATATCGAAGGGTTACCAGGAACAGAAACAAAAGCGGGTCAAGCCGTCATGCATGTGGCAACGATAAAATAATGTTAAAACCTCTATCGGATAAAGATAGAGGTTTTTTTTAAGAAGTTACTAAATAGATTGCGAAAAATTTTCCTTTATGTTACAGTTTCGTTACAAAGGGAGTGTTCCCATTCGAGGAGGCAATGAGGATGAAAAAAATAATTTGGTTCGGACTAATGACGCTGGCTTTTTCACCACTGATGGTTCATGCAGATGAAACAGCTACGAGTGAAAGTGGCAATCAGGCTGCCGTTAGCGAGACGCTTTCATCAGAGGAGCAATCAGGAACGGATCAGACACAAGCTGCTGTCCAAGAAAGTACAGTAGAAAATCAAGAGACGGATCAATCCGCTGCTTCAGAAACTACGACTACCGAGAATCAAGAACCAGTCGATTCCGAAGCTGTTATTGCCTCGATCCAAGCAGAGACGGGGACGCAAGATGTCAGTGAGATCAACACGTTAGCCGATGAACCTAGTTCGCTGCGTAGCGCCTTAACCCAAGGGATCACTGAAGGAAGTGTGACCGCATTTACCCAAGAACAGTTGGACCAGTTGACAGATGAAGAATTGACCAATGGCAATCGTCTGGCGCTACGTTATTCCAGTGATGCGATGGGCTTTGATATTGCTTACTTAGCAAAAATCATCGGTGCCTTGTTTGTCGATCAGACGTTATCCTGGGAAGCCATTGAGCCGCAACTGGCTTTTGATGCAAATAGCTACGCCAGTTTTGCTGACTTGATTCCTGTTGTGGATCAGCTGCAAGAATATTTACGGGTCGTCTATCCAGCAGACGGAGTCTTTTTACATTTGAATCAAGCCGTTTCCAACGAATGGATGATCTCAATTTTGACCAATTTAAATCAGATGGAACAAGAGATGCAAGTCGATCCAGATGCCTTTGTCCCAGGACGGATCTCTTATATCATTCAAGCGGCAAATGATTCCATGTATCTGCCTACAGGCACGCAAACGAGTACGTCTGAAGAAGCGACCGCAACATCGACGAGTGCTCAAGAAACAGCGACAACGACTTCTTCGAAAGAGGCCAACGCTACTGCCGATGGTGAAAAAACATTACCTAAAACCAATGAAGCGCCAAGCTATACCTTACTGATCGCAGGTGTTATCCTGCTGCTGATCGTTTTCTTGATTCTATGGCGCCGCAAGAAAAAATGATTGTTATTTATAATCGTCAGAATGAAAAAATAGCAACCTTCGTTTTCCATCAGGGAAACGAAGGTTTTTTGTTTTCAGAAATTTCATTGGTTATTTCTTTTCAAATAACGCCCTTTATAAAAAGACCAGAATCGATTCCTTCATAAAAAAGTCAAATTTAAATTCTTGCATTCTCTGGTGAGGGGTGTATAATGACACAGTGTCATATGACAACGTGTCATATCGAGAGCTGTGATTTATTTTAAATTAGAAAGGAGTTGCTTGTGATGCCGACCGATACATTTTTTCACTTGCCGCCAGAAAAACAAAAGCGCATCTTAAATGCGGCGAAAAAAGAATTCTCAAGACTGCCGCTGAAAGACGCCTCGATCGCCAACATCATCAAAGATGCCGAGATTCCTCGCGGGAGTTTTTACCAATACTTCGAAAACAAAGAAGATCTTTATTACTATTATTTCCATACGTTGAAAAAAAATAGTCAGCGAGATCTGCTGAAATCGATCCAACATGAAAACGGGGATCTGTTTGCGGGGTTCGAATGGTACTTTTCACGGATGATCGCCGAGGTTTTCAAAGGCAAAAACGCAAACTTTTACCGCAATTTATTTATGAGTATGGATTATCGTTCCTTCCATAAAGTCGTGCCAGAGATGCAGCACAAGATGCATCAAGAAAACAAAGCCGATCGGCAGAAGCAGCAAGCCATCTTTTTGTCAGAGGTCGACAAAGATTTATTGAAAGTCAAAGACGACCATGAGTTGAAAATGCTGATCCAGCTGCTGATGCATACCGTCTTTTCGACGATTGCCGAAGCCTATCGCCAATCAGCGTTTGATCCAGACTATGATCCTGCCGAAGCGATCGCTGATTTCAACAGTAAAGTCCGCTGGTTAAGAGAGGGCGCAAAAAAAGAAAGAGGGGAAACCTATGATTAAGCTGATAAAACGCGTATCCGTCATTTCTATAATCATGGCAGTGGTGTTTATGGTGATCCAAGTCGTTTCTGATTTGTATCTACCGACATTGACTTCCAATATTATCAACAATGGGGTGGCGACAGGCGACATTGATTACATTTGGAAAACCGGCTTTTACATGATCGGCTTTTCATTGATCAGTATCATCGCCGCTTTAGGAAATACGTATTTCGCAACAAGAGAATCACAAAAATTAGGACAAAAACTACGTTCGGACATTTACCAAAAAGTTGAGAATTTTTCTTCTCGATCGTTTGATAAATTTGGGACCGCATCATTGATTACAAGAACCACCAACGACGTCAACCAAATTCAAATGGTGACGCAAATGTTTTTACGTATGATGATCAATGCACCGATCACACTGATTGGGGCGAGTTTCTTGGCCTATCAAAAAGATGCCCAATTAACCCGAATCTTTTTAGTCGTTATTCCTATCATGCTAGTATTGGTCGGCGGTATTATGTATTTTGCCGTTCCTTTATTCAAAAGTATGCAAAAGAAAACCGACCGTTTGAACTTAGTCTTTCGTGAAGGCTTGACGGGGGTCCGCGTTATTCGGGCATTTGACAAGACGGATTATGAAGCGAATCGCTTTGATGAAGCCAACAAAGATTACACCCACACCGCGATTAAAGTAAACACCATCGTGGCATTGATGATGCCATTGATGACGTTGATCATGAGTGGGACGAACATTGCCATCACATGGTTTGGGGGTCATTATATTGCCGAAATGACCTTAGAAGTCGGAAACTTGATTGCGTTTATGACCTATGCAATGCAAATTTTGATCAGCTTTATGATGCTGTCCATGATCTTCGTGATGGTGCCAAGAGCCCAAGCATCAGCTGATCGGATCAACGAAGTCTTAAATGAAGAAGATGAAATTCTCGATCCAAAAACACCAGCGACATTGAGCTTACAAGGGGACCAAGCAACCTTGGCCTTTGACCATGTGGCGTATCGCTACCAAGGCGCTGAGAAATTGGCGTTGGAAGATATCGATTTTCAAGCAAAATCTGGTGATTTTGTTGCCATCATCGGTGGGACGGGCTCAGGGAAAACGACCTTAGTCAATCTCTTGCCTCGTTTGTACGATGTGGAGTCTGGTGCAATCAAAATCAATGGGGTCAATATTGCAGAAGTCACCCAGCACAATCTACGAGAAGTCGTGGGCTTTGTTCCGCAAAAAGCGGTACTGTTTTCTGGTACCATTCGTGAAAATATGAAATACGGAAAACCCGATGCATCAGATGAAGAAATCTGGCAAGCACTAGAGATCGCCCAAGCCAAAGATTTTGTCTCCGAACTGGCAGATGGCTTAGATAGCCGTGTAGAACAAGGCGGCGGCAACTTCTCTGGTGGACAACGTCAACGTTTAGCGATCGCTCGTGCGTTAGTGAAACAAGCAGATGTCTATGTCTTTGATGATTCCTTCTCCGCACTGGACTTCAAAACCGATGCCAACTTACGAGCAGCGCTGAAACGCGACATGCAAGACAGCATTATGGTCGTGGTTGCCCAACGGGTCAGCACCGTCATGGATGCCGATACGATCTTAGTATTGGATGAAGGAAAACTCGTAGGAAAAGGAACCCATGAATCGTTAATGGCAGACAATGAAACCTACCAAGAAATCGTTTCTTCACAATTGAGAGAGGAGGATCTTGCATGAGTGAAAAGAAAACAAAAACACAACACCGTGGCGGACCAATGGGCGGCGGTCCAGGCCGTAACATCGGTGCCAAAGGACCAAAACCAAAAAACTTTTGGGGGACGGTCAAACGGCTTTTCGGGTACATGTCGAAACGCTCCATCGCTATCATTGCCGTCTTCGTTTTAGCGATCGCAGCCGTGATCTTCCAAATCCAAACACCGAAAATTTTAGGGGAAGCGACCACTGAAATTTTTAAAGGTGTCATGATCGGTGCGCAGCAGATGCAAGCCGGCCAACAGGTAACAGAATTTCCTATCGATTTTGAGAAAGTTGGTCAAATCATTTTGATCGCGATCGGCATGTATGTGATTTCAGCCGTCTTCAACTTTCTACAACAGTTTATTATGACCCGTGTCTCGCAACGGACGGTTTATGAGCTGCGTCGTGACTTAGATGAAAAAATGAACCGCTTGCCGATTTCTTACTATGATACTCACTCAAATGGGGATATCATGTCACGGGCGATCAATGATATGGATAATATCGCAAGTACCCTGCAACAAAACTTGACCCAATTTATTACGAGTGTCGTGACCTTTATCGGGGTTTTGTGGATGATGCTGACGATCAGTTGGCAACTGACTTTGGTTGCTTTAGCAACGGTTCCTTTAAGCTTGATCGTCGTGATGATCGTCGCACCAAAATCGCAAAAATTCTTTGCGGCACAACAAAAAAGTTTAGGATTGCTCAATGACCAAGTCGAAGAAACTTACGGCGGTCATACCGTTGTCAAAACCTTCAACCATGAAGCTGCCGATCAAGTCGTTTTTGAAGAAGAAAATGACCGTCTGTATTCCGCTGGTTGGAAAGCCCAATTTATTTCAGCGATCATTATGCCCTTGATGAACTTCATTAAAAACTTAGGCTATGTCTTCGTGGCTGTCCTTGGTGGGATCAAAGTGGCGAATGGGAACATGACGTTAGGGGATGTGCAAGCATTCTTGCAATACACCAATCAATTCTCTCAACCAATCACTCAAATCGCTAGCTTACTAAACACCATCCAATCAACCGTTGCATCTGCCGAACGGGTCTTTGAAGTCTTGGATGAAGAAGAAATGACTGATGAGCCTTCTGGATTGCCAGTGGAAGACAGTGAATACAAAGTTCGTTTCGATCATGTTCAATTTGGTTATGCGCCAGACAAATTATTGATGACCGATTTTAATCTGGATGTCAAAGCTGGTGAGATGGTGGCTATCGTAGGACCTACCGGCGCTGGGAAAACCACGCTGATCAATCTCTTGGAACGTTTTTATGATGTTTCTGGCGGTAGCATTCGTTACGATGGCAAAGATACCCGAGACTTGACTCGTGATGAGTTGCGTAGTAATATCTCGATGGTGCTGCAAGATACGTGGTTGTTTACTGGTTCCATCTATGACAACATTCATTATGGAAATGAAAAAGCAACCAAAGAGCAAGTGATCGCTGCGGCGAAAGCTGCCCATGTGGATGATTTTGTTCGCAAATTGCCAGAAGGCTATGATACGGTCTTGAATGAAGAAGCCAGCAACATCTCCCAAGGTCAACGTCAGCTGATCACGATCGCCCGCGCCTTCTTAGCGGATCCCGACGTTTTGATTTTGGATGAAGCAACTTCTAGTGTCGATACGCGGACGGAAATCTTGATCCAAAAAGCAATGGGTCGTTTGTTAGAAAATCGGACCAGCTTTGTGGTTGCTCACCGTCTCTCTACGATTCGTGATGCTGACAATATCATCGTGATGAATCACGGGTCCATTGTTGAGACTGGAAATCATGAGGAATTGATGGCACAAAACGGTTTCTATGCAGACCTGTATAACAGTCAATTTTCAGAAGAAGTGGCGTGATCCACTGTTTGTAATGAAAGAAATTCTTCCCCAAATGATGATAAACAGACCGCCAAAGGTTGACTGAAAGAAAGCAGTGATTGTCACTGCTTTCTTTTTTTATGAATTTTTATCGCTTTAATTTAAATATTTATTGCAATTTATTGGATTGAAATGTATATTAATACATAATTTCGAATGATCCAAGACAAGGAGTGAAACCAATGAGTCATCTTTTTCCTAATTACAGCCGTTTACCCATCGACATCCAGCAAGGAAACGGCAGCTATGTGGTAGATTCGCAAGGCAACCAATATTTAGATTTAACAAGTGGCATCGGGGTCGTTAATCTCGGTTATGGGCATCCCAAAGTGCAAGCCGCGTTGATGACCCAAGCAGAGCAGATTTGGCATGTGCCGAATTTGTATGACAGCCAGTTGCAAGAAGAAGTTGCCCAGAAGCTGACCCAAAATCAAAAGAGCGCCTCAGACGAACCGTATCTGGCTTATTTTTGCAATAGTGGCGCTGAGGCGAACGAAGCTGCTTTAAAGCTGGCTCGCAAAGCGACTGGCCGCAGCAAAGTCATTAGTTTTGAACAATCTTTCCATGGTCGAACCTTTGGGGCGATGTCTTTGACTGGGCAAAGTAGTATCCATGATGGGTTTGGACCGTTAGTACCAGAGATGGTGTATGTACCCTTTAATGACCTTGAGGCATTGCAAGCCGTTTTAGATGAGCAGACGGCAGCCGTGTTTTTAGAATTGATCCAAGGCGAAGGCGGTGTGATCCCTGCTGAGGTGGCGTGGGTCCAAGCGGTGGCAGCCCTTTGTCAGGAGTTGGGGGTACTACTGGTGGTGGATGAGATCCAAACCGGGATGGGACGGACAGGAACCCTGTTTGCTTTTGAAGGATATGGCATTGAACCTGATCTTTTTACCGTAGCAAAAGGGCTTGGTAACGGGATCCCTGTCGGAGCGATGCTAGGCAAAAGCCATTTGCAAACGGCTTTTGGACCCGGTAGTCACGGTTCGACCTTTGGTGGCAATAAATTAGCGATGGCTGCTGCTAGTGCTGTTTGCAGTGTGTTGCAAGAAGGGGACATTCAAGTCAATGTTCACTTGCGCCAGCAGCAGTTTCTCGACGGATTGCAAGGACTATCTAAGGTGCAGGCGATTCGTGGGAAAGGATTGATGATCGGTATCGAATTAGCCGATTCGGAAAGCTTGCAATCCGTGTTGACCCAACTGCGGAACCAAGGCCTCCTCGCATTAAAAGCGGGATCCAAGGTTTTGCGCTTGCTGCCGCCTTTAACGATCTCGCAAGAGGAAACGACAGCAGCCTTGGCGATTTTGCAAGCTGTCTTAGCATAATTGCATAAAAATAGATTTTTCGGGCTTTTTTTCTTATAAAAACCGAATAATAGTGAATTTATTTTGAATAGTTTTATAAATAATCATTGACAGAGCGATGGGAGTTTCTTATAATCTTAAGTAAATTCTTTTGAGGAGTGACGTGTTTGAAGGCAGCAATCGTTGGTGTAACAGGGTATACCGGAATTGAATTGATTCGTTTGATCCAGCAACATCCCCAATTGGAGGTGGGCACCTTGCATAGTCATTCTATGCATGAAAATTCATCTGTTTTGTATCCTCATTTAATTGGACTGACAGAGCGGCTGATCGAACCTTTTGATGCAGAAAAAATCCAAAAGGAAAATCAACTCGTGTTTTTTGCGACTCCTGCTGGAATCAGCAAAGAACTCGCAGCGACTCTTGTCGCAAATGACTTTCCAGTGATTGACCTTTCTGGTGATCTGCGATTGAAGGATCGGGATAGCTATCAAAAATGGTATCACCAAGAAGCTGCACCTGCCGAGTTGTTGGCACAAGCGACCTATTCGCTGCCTGAGTTTGCACCGACTCCTGGCAATTTGATCGCCAATCCAGGCTGTTATGCGACTGCTGCCATTTTAGCTGCTGCGCCGTTGGTTCAGCAAAAACTATTCAGCGGTACGTTGATTTTTGATGGCAAGTCGGGTTTGTCGGGTGCTGGTAAGAAATTGACGGACAGCAGTCACTTTGCAACCGCTGCGGATAACATGACGATGTATAAGCCAAATCAGCATCAGCACATTCCTGAGATCATGCAGCAGTTTAAGCAATGGGATCAGGCAATGCCGCCGATCCAATTTTCTACCAGCTTACTGCCTGTCAAAAGAGGGATCTTTATGACGCTTTATGCGCCTATCAAAGACGCGATTTCGCAAGAGGACATCTATGAGCAGTACGTAAAAACGTATCAAGACCATCCGTTTGTCCGAGTGCAACCGTTAGGAAAGCTGCCCGAGCTGCGGCAAGTGACGGGAACGAATTTTTGTGACATTGGCATATGTTTCAATCCGCTGACCCAAGTGTTGACCGTTATCGCAGTGATCGATAATTTAGGCAAAGGGGCTGCTGGCCAAGCGATCCAAAACTTCAATCGATGGGCAAAGATACCAGAAACGACTGGTCTTATGCAAGCACCGTTATATCCATAAAATAGCCAACAGACGCGTGAGGATACTCGTGTCAGCCAGTGGACAATCCGCAAAAGGTGGCAGTAGGAGGAAAGAAAATGAAAGAAATCGAAGGAACGATCGCAACCCCCAAAGGTTTTTTTGCCGACGGTCTGCATTGCGGTCTGAAGAAAGAGAAAGTCGATCTTGGTTGGATCGTCTCTGAAGTGCCAGCCAGTGCTGCAGCAGTCTTTACCACCAATCAAGTACAAGCAGCACCCATTCTCGTTACAAAGGAAAAAATGCAAGCAGGCACCTTGCAAGGTGTGATCGTCAATGCGGGTAATGCCAATGCTTGTACCGGGGAGCAAGGTTTAAAAGATGCACAAGAGATGGCAGAATTGGCAGCAGCCCAGCTGCATACGAGTCCCGAAGCCTTTGCGGTAGCCTCCACCGGGATCATTGGTAAGAGCTTACCGATGGAAAAAATCACTGCAGGGATTCAGCAACTAAACAGGCAAGGGGATGCCCACCGATTTCAACGAGCGATTTTGACGACGGATCTGACTGAAAAAAGCAGTGTCATCCAATCAACGATCGCTGACAAAACGGTGACTGTTGCGGGCTGTGCCAAAGGGTCTGGTATGATCCATCCCAATATGGCTACGATGCTGGCCTTTGTTACGACGGATGCGGCGATCGCTCCAGCACTCTTGCAAGTACTGCTGAAAGAATTAACCGACGTTACCTTCAATCAAATCACGGTCGATGGCGATACATCCACCAATGATATGGTGTTAGTTTTAGCTAACGGGTTAGCCAAAAATCCAACGATCGAAGCTGACACGCCAGCTTATCATGAGTTTAAAGGGATGCTCAAATCAGTTCTGACCGCACTAGCCAAAGCAGTTGCAAAGGACGGAGAAGGCGCCAGCAAATTGATCGAAGCTCATACGAGTGGAGCTGTGACCGATGAAGCAGCCCGAATGATCAGCAAAACCATCGTCGGTTCGCCACTGGTCAAAACAGCTCTCTTTGGCAAAGACCCGAACTGGGGGCGTATCTTATGTGCAGTGGGCTATAGTGGGCAGCCGATCGATCCAGCAACGGTATCGATTGCATTAGCCGACATTCCCGTCTTTGTCCAAGGGACACCGGTAGCTTTTGACGAAACCATCATGCAAGAACAATTGGCGGAAAATGAAGTCAAAGTCGTTGTCGAGCTGAAAGAAGGGGCAGGTGTTGGCACCGCTTGGGGCTGTGATCTGACGTATGACTATGTGAAAATCAACGCACTATATCATACCTGAAAGAAATCAGGTACTAGACAAAAAGGAGCGAGTAGATGGAAACGATCGTAGTAAAAATCGGCGGTGTCGCCTCAGACAATTTAACCCCGTCATTCTTTGAGACGATAGCAGACTGGCAAGCTGCGGGCAAAAAAGTAGTCATCGTCCATGGCGGTGGTCACTACATCTCAGAAATGATGGAGAAAATGGCGTTGACAGTCACGATCAAAGACGGCCTGCGGGTGACCGACCCCCAGACGCTTGAAGTAACTAGAATGGTCCTTTTGGGACAAGTTCAACCGCTGATCACGACCGCTTTCCAGCAAGCTGGGTTCCATGCCGTAGGACTGAATGCTGGCTGTGATCAACTGATTCAAGGAGAAGTCATTGATGAAGAAAAATTAGGACAGGTGGGGAAGGTTCAACAAATCAACGCTGCTTTCCTGAAGCTCTTGACAGAGAAAAAACATGTCCCGATCCTGGCACCGCTAGGAATTACCCCAGAGGGGCAATGGCTGAACATCAATGCCGATGAAGTAGCGTGTCAGGTTGCTGCTAGTTTACAAGCAGAAAAACTATATTTGTTGACGGATGTCCCTGGGATCAAGCAAGAAAGCCAGTGGTTATCAGCTGTTTCTTTTGAAGAGATCCCCCGTTTGATCACCGAAGAAGTAGTCACAGGCGGCATGCTGCCAAAACTAAAAAGTGCGCAGAAAGCCTTGAAAGCAGGGGTAGCTGCCGTTTGTATCACCGATCGAATCGATCGTTTAGGAACCCAGATCCTCGCGGCAAGTCCAGCCGCAGCTGTCTGTAGCTGAAGTCATTAGCAACACCCAAATGCCTCTTCTCTACTCATAAAAATGCAAAATTCTGACTTTTCTGTGCTTTTCTTCTTATTTTC
Organism: Enterococcus sp. DIV0240d; assembly: GCF_051711245.1. NCBI lineage: Bacteria > Bacillati > Bacillota > Bacilli > Lactobacillales > Enterococcaceae > Enterococcus > Enterococcus sp. DIV0240d. The sequence goes on from NZ_JBIOMG010000001.1 coordinate 643,386, forward strand.
TCTAAAAAAAGAATAAAATAGGTAGGGATTTCATTTGCTAGAATTTCGTTTTATCAGTACAATGAGTACATATGTAAGTAGGGGGAGAAACAATGACAGATTTCTTATTGGGGAGCAGTACGAAGTTGCTGACTGTTGCAATCCGGGTAAAAGACCGCGATCAAGCGATTGCCTTTTATCGGGATGTACTTGGTTTTGAGTTGAAAAGAGAAGAAAATGAATTGGCCATCTTTGGTCTAAAAGGATTAGATAGAGAAGTTTTATGGTTGGAAGAAAGCCCGCGTGCCAACGATCACTTCGGCGAGATCAAAAAAATGCAGCGCATCGTCTTAGCCGTATCCTCATTAGAAGAAGCGGCAACTATCGCGAGCAATGCCCAACAAAAAGCGATTGCTTTCGAAGAAGCTCGTTATGAAGCGAATCAATTAGGCTTTATTATAGCTGATCCAGAAGGGAACAAAATTGAAGTCTTATTTACAGCACCCGCAGGAACTGCGGTACCAAAAGACGAAGCAGAATTGATCAAAGCGGCACCTGCAAAAGCGGCTGGCTTATCAAAAGAAGCTCATTTTGGCAAGCTGTATTTAAACGTCAGTGATCTAGCCAAAGAGCAGCTTTTCTTAGAAGAAAGCTTAGGCTTGAAAACAAAAGAAGCCGAAACGAAGGAATTTATCCTCAATGATGGTGACTTCCAAGTCGGCTTGACTGAAGCACAAGGTGGTACGATCGATTTGCCGACCCATGAGGTGCTTGGCTTAGACTTCTTGAAAATCTCCATCAGTCAAGAAGATATCGATACATTGGAAAAACACTTGTCTGAGAAGAAGCAAGAGTTTTTCATCGACAAAAAACGGAAGTTGTTGACGACCTACGATGCGATCGGTATCGAATGGTGGTTTATCGTTAAAAAATAAATCTAAATAGATAAGAAAAAACATCGGAAACTCTTTTGAGTAGTCGATGTTTTTTGATGACTAAGAAACCAAGCAAGCGAATCGACTAGCTGATCGAGTCGGATAGTTGGAGGAAAAAAGGGGATAACGAGTTTTGTTTGCTGCTAAAAAGTGCTAAAGTTAGAAGCAAGACAAGCCTGAAAGGAGCGAGTATGGAACGATGACAATGTACCCAAAAACAGTACAGCTCATTCAAGAAAAAATGCCGACCGTTTTCCCAGGAGCGGTGCTGCGTTTTATCGCTGGTGAAACCCAAGAGACCCATGTATTCGGACAGGCAGCGCTTCTTCCGAAAACCGAACCTATGACGAAAGATCATTTGTTTGATTTAGCCTCATTGACGAAAGTCGTTTGTACAACGAGTGTTCTGTTAAAATTGTGGGATCAAGGAAAAATCGAGATGGAGGCGCCGCTTACTCGTTGGCTGCCAGCGTTTAAAGACGATCTGGTAACGATCAAGCACTTGCTGACGCATACGGCAGCCATCAACACGTGGATTCCTCATCGAGACCAGTTGGATGCTGCTGCCTTGCGCAAGGCGTATTTGCAGCTTGAAAGCAGTGATACGATCGGTCAAACGGTCAACTATACGGATACTGGGACGATTTTGCTGGGCTTTTTATTGGAGGAGCTGTATCAAAAACCAGTGACCGAGATTTTTCAAGAAGAAGTCTTGACGCCTTTAGGCATGAAGAACAGCGGCTTTCCGCCTTTTCCTCCCTCACAGCTGCCAATGATCGTTCCTACCCAGCAGCAGCCAGACGGCAGCATCCTTAGAGGAATCACCCATGATCCTAAGGCACGAGTGTTGGGAAACCATGCCGGCAACGCAGGGGTGTTTTCTACCGTGGATGACTTGACGCTTTTCGTTCAACTGTTACTGGCAAATGGTCAGCAGCAAGGAGCGCCGTTTTTCTCAGAAAAAGTCATGCAGGCGCTGACTCACAGGCAGACGCCTGAAAGCACAAAGCCTCGCACCTATGGTTGGGACTTGTTAGGTGCACCGTATCAATTATTTCATACAGGCTATACAGGCACGTTTCTCGCAGTAGATATCCCTAACAAAAAAGCGTTTATTTTCTTATCGAATCGGGTCCATCCAGTGGATCATCGAGAAAGCTATTTGGGTCATCGTGACGAAATCCTGCAATGTTACTTAAAAGAAACTGCCGAATAAGCGGATTCATGCTATAATATGCACGAACAACTAGAGAGGGGAACAATTATGGAACCATTGTTTATGAAACCTGTTTTTCAAGAAAAAATTTGGGGCGGCAGTCGCCTGCATTCTGTTTTTGGTTTTGATTTACCGAGCGACAAGATCGGTGAAGATTGGGCGATCAGTGCGCATCCTCATGGGGTGAGCGTCATTGAAAATGGGCCGTTTAAAGGCAAAACATTGGCGGATCTTTGGCAAGACCATCAAGAACTATTTGGTCATTCAGACGAACCAGTCTTTCCATTATTAATTAAAATTTTAGACGCAGAAGATGATCTATCCGTTCAAGTCCATCCTGATGACACATATGGGTTAGCCCATGAAGGGGAATTAGGGAAAACGGAATGCTGGTACATCATTGATGCCGAACCAGGTGCGGAAATCATTTATGGCCACCATGCCCAAACCAAAGAAGAACTTGCGGAAATGATCGAAGCGGGTCGTTGGGATGATTTGTTAACAAAAGTCCCTGTGAAAAAAGGCGATTTCTTCTATGTGCCAAGCGGAACGATCCATGCCATTGGAAAAGGGATCATGATCTTGGAAACCCAGCAGAGTTCGGATACGACTTATCGGGTGTACGACTATGATCGTACCGATGATCAAGGACAAACTCGGGAGCTGCATATCCAACAATCGATCGATGTGACGACGATTCCTGCACGGACGCCAGAATTATCGATCCGTGAGGTCAAACAAGGACAATCAGCAGTCGTTACCTATCTTGAAACGCCATTTTTCAATGTGTATGAGTGGGAAGTACGTGGGAAATTATCGTTGGCACAAAAGGCCGATTATACTTTGATGACCGTGATCGATGGGTATGGGCATTTGATGATCGACGGTCATTCCTATGAACTAAAAATGGGCACGAGCTGCATTTTGCCAAACCCGATCAAGAAATGGGAATTGGTTGGTGAATTGACTGTCATTGCCTCTGAACCTGGAAAAAAATAAAACGATCAGTAAGTGACGTGAGCCGCACAAGCAAAACAGCACACGTTCCTGATTTTTCGTAAGGCTGAACTCGTTCAGCTGCCTGTCATCATTGGCGATTTTTCCGCTTTTGACTGACAGGTTTTTTCGTATGGACACTCACGATAGACGTCTGAGGAAGATTTGTTATAATGGCAGTAATGAAGGATAGGTGAAAAGAATGGTTTACTTAGATCATGCAGCAACGACACCGCTGCATCCAGAAGTGATCAAAGTGATGAGTGAAACGATGCAGACATTTTTTGGCAATCCATCAAGCATTCATCATTATGGTCGAGACGCCCACACCCAATTAGAATTGGCTCGTCAAGCGATCGCTCAGCAGCTAGGAGTCAAAGAACATGAGATCATTTTTAATAGTGGTGGTACCGAAAGTGATAATACAGCAATCATCGGTACAGCCCTTAGCAAACAAGCACAAGGCAAACATATCATTACGACCCAGATCGAACATCCGGCGGTCATTGAGAGTATGCGCTATTTAGAAGGCTTAGGCTTTGAGGTGACCTATTTGCCCGTAGATCAAAAGGGGCAATTGGCCGTCAGTGAAGTTGAGGCTGCCTTACGTCCCGATACGATTTTAGTATCCATAATGACGGCAAACAATGAAACGGGCAATTTGCTGCCGATTGCAGAAATTGGGGCCCTTTTACGGGAGCATCCCGCCGTGTTTCATACCGATGCCGTGCAAGCTTATGGCAAGATCCCGCTTGAAATCAATGAAAACAGTATTGATCTTCTAAGCATTTCTGCTCACAAAATCAACGGACCAAAAGGGATCGGCTTTTTGTATAAACGAGATGGCTTGTCGCTGCCTGCGCTACTCCATGGCGGCGAGCAAGAAGAAAAACGGCGAGCAGGGACGGAAAACTTAGCAGCCATCATGGGAATGGCCAAAGCAGCTTCTTTGCATACCCCCGAAGCGCAGCAAGCAGCGGCGGAACAATATCAAACGTTTGCCGATGTGCTGATGGAGACCTTAGCAGCACAAGGCGTCGATGTTCAGTTGAATGGTGATCCAGCACACAAATTGCCGCATATTTTGAATCTGCGTTTCCCAGGTGTCAGCAGTGACTTGCTGCTGATGAAATTGGACTTAAAAGGGGCTGCGATCTCGACAGGCAGCGCTTGTACGGCGGGCAATGTGGAGCCCTCCCATGTGCTCGAAGCGATGGTGGGCAAAGAGCATCCAGCTATTCGGGAATCGGTCAGAGTCAGCTTTGGCTATGGCAACACATTGGCGGAAATCGAAGCATTTGCTCAGCTATTAGCAGAAACTGTCTTAGCCACGAAAAAGTAGGAGAACAGCTAGCAATCTCGCTGAAAACTATTTATAATGAAAGAAATGATGTTAAAGAGGTGAAGAACATGGCATTTGAAACAACAGCAACCGTTTTAGGCGCAGCAACCCAATACCGCATTGCTCCTGAAGCAAAAAAATATACGTTGCGGGACAATGGCTTTACAGAAACGAACGGCGGCAACTTCCAATTGATTCGCGGCCTTGAAGCAACACCCCAAAGCAAAGAAGGCTTTAAATTAAAAATCACTGTTGCAAAAGATCTGCAAACCTTCAAGATGTCCATCACGACAGCCAATGGGTTAAAAGCAGTCAATATTTTCAAAGATGAACAGCACAAAATGTTGCAAGAAAAATTTTACTTTTTAATGGATGGTTTTATCAGCCGCGGGTTGTTTGTCAAAGCGTAAGCTTTTGTCAAAAGCAGCTATATCATTCAAAGGGCAAGAAGTGTGTCACTCCGCCAAGCAGGCATGGGATTGATACACTTCTTTTGTATCTTTGGCGGTTTCTTTTTATACTATAGAAAACAAACCCTAGGTGTTCGCAGGAACAGGATGAGTTAAGACGAGAAAGAGGGAATCAAGATGAAACGATCCTTAAACAAGCAATCAGTGCTAGCCGTCGGCATGGGGACTTGGCATATGGGGGATGACCCAGCCAAGGAAAAAGCCGAGATCGATGCGTTGCAAGCGGGCATCAAAGCTGGAGCGGCTGTCATCGATACCGCAGAAATGTACGGCGAGGGAAACGCAGAAACACTAGTTGGCAAGGCGATCCAGCCCTTTACACGAGGGGATCTTTATTTGATTTCAAAAGTCTATCCTTGGAATGCCTCCGCAGATGAATTGCCGAAAGCTTTAGACCGCAGCTTAGCGCGTTTAGGCACCGACTATCTTGATTTGTATCTGCTCCACTGGCGAGGAGATGTGCCGTTAGCAGAAACAGTTGACGCACTAGAAGCTGCCAAAGCTTCTGGAAAGATTCGTGCATGGGGCGTCTCTAATTTTGACGTGGCAGATATGGAGGAGCTGTTGCGGTTAGAAAACGGCGATCAATGTGCCGCCAACCAAGTACTCTATAATTTAGGTGCCCGGGGGATCGAATACGATCTTTTGCCTTGGCAGGCAGAGGCTGAGATTCCTGTGATTGCCTACTCACCCATTGCTCAAGGCGATCGGCTAGGGCACCACTTCAAAAATGATGAAGTGTTGAAAGAGCTGGCAGAAGCCAAAGGCTGCACGATTTTTCAGCTGCTTTTGGCATGGACCCTTCGACAACCCCACGTCTTAGCGATCCCCCAAACCAGTGACTCGCTGCATATGCTGCAGAACATTGAAGCTTGCAAAATCGTTTTTTCCAAAAGCGAATTGGCAGCAATCGATGCGCGGTTTCCTGCACCGACGAAAAAGCAGCCGCTAGCGATGATTTGAAGACGCTGATCACAGAAAAAGCACCAAGGTAAGGAGCGACTATGAAATTTTTTACGTCTGATACCCACTATTTTCATGCAGCCTTGCTCGGGGACAATGACTTTGCCCCACGCCCCTTTGAGACAGTGACGCAAATGCATGAAACGATGATCGCCAGCTGGAATGAGGTCGTGGCGGATAAAGATGTCGTCTATCATTTAGGGGATGTCGCGATGCACCCTGATTACGAAGCGGGCTTTCCAGAAATTGCTGCGCTGTTAGCACAGCTGCAGGGCAAAATCGTTTTTATCAAAGGCAATCATGATACCCGAGCTTTCTTTGCGTACTTGCGCAAGCATGATCCTGGTTGTTTGGGAGCCGAAAAGTATGCGTTTGAAGATGTCGGTGTCTTGCTGAAGTTTGCTCATCAGCAATTTATACTGACCCATTATCCTATGCTGCTGGGGATCACCAAAAACAGCCGCAATCTGCATGGGCATATTCATCATCACAGTGTACCGATCGCTGAGAATCTCAACGTAGGAGTCGATGCACCAGAATTGGCGTTTCTGCCACAGCCGCGTCCTTTTGGTCGGCCAGTTTCCGAAAATGAACTGGCGGTGTTGTATCATGCAAAACAACAAGAACTTACTAAGCTGGCTCGTTAACAGATAACAAAAAAAGCAAGCGTCCAAACAGATTTGGGCGGCTTGCTTTTTTTGTGATGACTTTGACAGCAAGCTTTGATTAAGGAAATTTTTTTGATAAAAATAAACTTTATATGTAAAAAATAATCGATTCCAAGAGTTATTATTTGATGGATATTTAAGAAATGTGTATGCTTTAAGTAGAAAGCAGTAAAGGAGGTTGCCAATGCGTAAGATTTCTAAAGTGATTTTTATCATCGGATTGCTTTTACTCTTACTTGTCTTTTATTTTGGGATCATCGCCAATCAGCAAGCGGCTTCATTGCCTGTTTACTTGATTCCTTTGGATGAATATCCTTGGGTCGGATCTTCCATGAGTATGCTGCTCTTTTGGTTATCTGTTGGCTTTGCCATTTTTACCGTGATCGCGCTCTTTGTCGTTTTGTTTTATCCAAAACGTTCGGACCGCTTGATCATTTCCCATAAGACAGGCGATTTAGTGATTCAGAAGAAGGCGTTAGAGCATTTTGTGCTTGAACGGGTGAAACAAGCAGATTTCATCCATCAGCCATCCGTAAAAATCAAAATCGTCAAGAATAAAGTATCCGTAAAAATCGATGGAGAAATGAAACAAACAGCAGCCATCCCGCAAAAACAAGAAGCATTGGTTGGTGAGATCAGCAGCAGTCTGCAGCAGCTTTTCGGTATCGAAAGCAATATCCAAACGGAAGTTGTCTTAAAAGATACGCAAGAAACGCCAGCAGCCCATGACCAGCCGCGTGTAGTTTAGGAGGAACAGGTATGAGTGAATGGTTCTACCACTATAAGATCCCACTTATCTTTGCAGGCTTCGGTTTGATCCTAGCGATCCTGTTTCTAACGATCGGCTTTTTGAAAACCATACTGCTGGTGCTGTTTACGGCACTAGGTATGTATCTGGGATTTTATCTCAAAGAAGTCGGATTCTTTGAACAATTTCAAAGACCGCGCCGTTAACTTTGGTAACATTATTAGTTTAATTTATATCAAGATTATAGTAGGAGGAATGTACGATGGAAAACCAAACAAAACCAACAACAGGTGTTAAAGGAGAATTAACTTACGAAGATAAAGTGATTCAAAAAATCGTAGGCATTGCATTAGAATCTGTAGACGGACTCTTAACAGTCGATGGCGGTTTCTTCTCAAATATTGCAGGTAAATTAGTCAACACCGATGATGTGACTTCAGGGATCAACGTTGAAGTTGGGAAAAAACAAGTGGCAGTCGATCTTGATATCGTTGCAGAATACGGCAGCGACATGACCACGATCTACGACCAAATCAAAGAGGTTGTTTCAACACAAGTCAACAAAATGACGAATTTAGACGTCATCGAAGTAAACGTGAACGTAGCAGATGTCAAAACACGTGAACAATTCGAAAAAGACTCTGAAACAGTTCAAGACAAAGTAAGCAGTGCGGCAGAAACAACTGGCGACTTTGCGTCAAAACAAACACGTAAAGCCAAAGGTGCCTTCAACCGAACAACGACGCGTATTCAAGAAAACAACGAACCACGCGTTCAATAATAGTAAGATAAGCAAAAGACTAGCTTCGGCTAGTCTTTTTTGTCGCAAAAATGGCGTGTTTTTGCAGCTTCAGCCGGTCAGAACATCAAAGCCAAAAGCTCCAATAATGGATTCCTTCTGCTTGAAAGACATCGTTAGGATAGCTTTTCTCATAATGAGCTTTTTTGGGGGAATCATTAGGATCGAATACTTGAACATTTCCTTCTTTGTTCAAAGCCAATACCATGATATGTCCTGAGGTCGTAAAGGTTCCTGATTGAACCGAGACCACAACGGGGATGCCTTGTGTCATTTTCTCATAGGCAGCCGCAAAGGAACTTCCTAAATCGGCAAATTGGTAACCAAAAGCTTCGGCAAACTGAGGAAAGATTTGCCAACTCGTTCCTTGTTTGGGAAGATAAAATTGATCGCCAGCCCACTTTAATAGTTTGTCAGGATTCGACGGATGATCCGTCCAAAAAGAATCGATCATCGCTAAAGAAGCAATAGCGCACCCGTTTGCTGCAAACGTATTTTGCGTTTCTCCATATCCATATGTGTCATTGCCCCAGCGTTGATCGGTTTGTACAATCAACGGCACTTGCTGCGTGTCTGCCATCGCTTGTTGAATCGCTTGATTGGCTTGGTGAGTGAACTCTTTTGAGACAAGCGCTGTCTGATCAAACGCAGCATCCCTGACCTGATCAATCACGTAATGAATGACAAAAACACCACCGATGAGAAAAAGCAGTAGCGCAAGGCTCTTTCTTTTCTTTCCGTTGTTTCTCCTAGTTTTCGATATCCCTGTGTGTGATCTCATGAAATGCCCCTCCTCATAAAGTAGTATCTAAAAGAAGTATAGTCTTTTTCTGATAGCGGCATTTCTGCTTTTCCTGAAGAATTCCATACGATTTTATGACAAACGACCGTTTAAAAGGTAAAATGCGGCTTCTTAGCATTCGCTTATCTAGTTGTCTTTGAACAATGGGAGTCGTTTGGATGGTTGTCGATAAGATACACAAAAAGCAGCGCTTCTTCTATTGGGCTGAATGGGGGGAGAACAGACAGCGGGTATCCTCCAGATGACTTTTCTAAAAAAGGAATTTATAAGAAAAGACAGCAAACAGTGAACTTTTTTGTGTTTTGTTGTATAATGCAAATTACTGAAAAGTTGCGACCTTCAAATCGTAGATGATTTCAGAATCTATAATTGAAATGATGGTGAAACGATCATGTCTAACGAAAACACCCGTGTGGTGGTTGGAATGAGTGGCGGGGTAGACTCGTCAGTAACAGCACTTTTGCTGAAAGAACAAGGGTATGATGTTGTCGGGATCTTTATGAAAAATTGGGATGATACCGATGAAAACGGTGTTTGTACCGCAACAGAAGACTACAAAGACGTAGCCAAAGTGGCTGCGCAAATAGGGATTCCTTATTATTCAGTGAATTTCGAAAAAGAATATTGGGACCGTGTATTTGAATATTTTCTTGCAGAATACCGTGCCGGACGGACACCAAATCCAGATGTCATGTGTAACAAGGAAATCAAGTTCAAAGCCTTTTTGGATTATGCGATGGATCTTGGTGCCGATTATGTAGCAACTGGCCATTATGCGCAAGTGACCGTTGATGAAAACGGCGTGACCCATATGTTGCGAGGCGTGGATAACAACAAAGATCAAACGTATTTCTTAAGCCAATTGTCACAAGAACAATTGAGTAAAACCATGTTCCCACTAGGCGGCATGGAAAAATCAGAAGTACGAGCGATCGCTGAACGGGCAGGACTAGCAACAGCCAAGAAAAAAGATTCCACGGGTGTCTGCTTTATCGGAGAAAAGAATTTCAAACAATTTTTGAGTAATTACTTGCCAGCGAAAAAAGGCAATATGGTTACATTAGATGGCGAAGTCAAAGGACAACACGATGGCTTGATGTACTACACCATCGGACAACGTCAAGGCTTAGGCATTGGCGGCGGCGGTGCCACTCAAGAACCATGGTTTGTCGTAGGAAAAGACTTAGCGACCAACACTTTGTATGTGGGACAAGGATTCCATCACCCCGCATTGTATGCAGATCGCTTGGAAGCAAGCCAAATCCACTTTACTACAGAACAAGACCGCGGCAGGGAATTTTCATGCACAGCAAAATTCCGCTACCGTCAACAAGATGTACCGGTAACGGTGCGTCTATTAGATGGAGATCGAGCAGAAGTGATTTTTGACGAACCAGTCCGCGCCATCACTCCTGGACAAGCAGTCGTTTTTTATGACGGGATGGAATGCTTGGGCGGCGGTTTGATCGATGCAGCCTACAAAGAAGCCAAAGAATTACAATATGTTTAACCACTAACACAATCAGCCCTAGCTAAGACCACTGAACCAATCAGTTGCACTTAGCTAGGGCTTTTTTTATTTGTACCAACGAATGTTTTGCGTAATCAAGAGAACCAAAAAATAGGTAGCCGATTATTCTTTGATCTTGAAAAGGTGGATCTGTTCGCTAAATGCAGCGACTTGTGCAGGATCGATCGTACCGTTTGTTTTCGAAAGCGCATTAGACATGCCACAAGCCATCGAATAGGTCAATGCTTGTTCCATTGGATACTGTTTATTCAATGCAACAGCCATGCCACCAACAGTTGAATCGCCACAGCCAGTCGTATTAACGATGGCGATTTTAGGAATCTCAATCTTATAAAAAGTCGACTGATGTTTAACGATTGCCCCATCGCCGCCTTGAGATACCATGACGGTGTCGATTCCTTCGAAAAGAGTGCTCTCTAAGACAGAGAAAATGTCTTGAGATGAATGTAATTTTTGACCTATTAGTTCTTCCAATTCCTGTTGATTCGGTTTAATAAAATTCGGACGAGCATTCGTTTGAGTCAAACAATTTTTTAGTTGTTCACCTGCTATATCCATGAGGATTGGTACCTGCTCACCTAATGTCTTACGGATGAATTGAAGCAATTGATCGTGAAAATGCCCATTATCAGAATTTACTGATCCAGAAATACAGACGACCGTGATGGGATGTTGTTCAATTAATGCTGCAAGGTGTTGGTAAAAAAGTTGTTCGTTTTTCTCCGATAGATAAAGTCCTTTTTCTACTAGCTCTGTATGGGTGTTACCGTCATGCATGATCGTGATCGCATTGCGAGAATTACCATCGATGGTTAGGAAATCCAATACATAACGTTCTTCGGCTAGTAAAGAATCAAGGATCGTTTTGCCTACAGGTCCACCTAAAATACCTGTCAATAAAACGTCTTCCCCAGATTGTGCGATGACTCTGCCAGCATTGATACCTTTTCCCCCAATTGATGTATGTGGGTTATCTACCCGATTTACTTGATCCAATTTCAACGAAGGAACCAAATAGTTGTAGTCCATGGAAGGGTTCATTGTGATGGTTAAAATCATTTTTGTTCCTCCTTGAGGATCTCTGTAAAGGAGCGATAATACTCAAAAGTAGTCTCAGAAAGTTTATCATCAGTGATCAAATAGTCGATATCTGAAAGTGAGTAAAAGGTGTAAACGTCGGAGCGATTAAACTTGGAACTATCCGCAACGATGCATTTTTTGCGGGAATGCTTGAAAGCGACTCGTTGAATCGAACCTTCAACAAGATTCGCAGTGGTGATATTATTTTCAAAGATCCCATTTGTAGCAGCAAAAGCGATATCGATATTTAGATTTTCAAAACTCTTCTCTGCCGTTTCCCCATAAAATTCTTCCGTCGTGCGGGAAAATTCTCCGCCTGTCAATAAGACACGATAGTCTGTGTTGTAAATCAAATAATTAAAAGCAAGCAAACTATTTGTGATCACGAATAAGTTTGCTTTTTTTAGTTCAGGTAAAGCGTGAAGCATCGTAGTTCCAGCACCGATATAGATAGTATCGTTGTCTGAAATGATACTGTTCATCACTTTTCCGATGAATTTTTTTTCAGCAACATTCGTATCGATTTTTTCTTGAGTAGAAAGCTCGTGTTCGATTTTTTCGAGTTTTTGGGCGCCACCATAGATTTTTACCAATAAAGATTGATTCGCTAACTCTGTAATATCTCTACGAATGGTCATATCGGAAACGTCTAATGTTTTGGCTATTTCTGCAATGGATAAGTAATCGTGCTGATTCACTAGCGCTAGAATTTTTTCTTGCCGTTCTTTCTTTAACATAGTTTCACCTCTGGTTGATTAACGATTTTTTTAAGTTTCTTTTTCAACTGTCTTCTTTATACATTAATTAATAGCATTTACTTTTGGAAAAAGCAAGGATAAATGTTCATATTTGTTAAAGTTTGATAATTTTATGTATCGATAAAAGTAATTATTTTGGAAAAAATACGAAAAGAAAGCGTTGACAAGAAAAATTAACTATTGTATATTTACATTGTAAAACACATTGTAACAAAGTTTAACAATATTTATCATTAAAGTTGAACAAGGAGGAAGAATAGGTGGGCTATACGAGCATGTTTGATGAAAGGCTGATTTTTCTCGACGTGGAAGGAGAGGATTTGAAAGAACTATTTGAAGAGATAGCCAAACGATTACAGGAACAAGGTTTTGTGAATGAACAGTATGTAGAAGGATTACTAGCAAGAGAACAAGCCTTTCCAACTGGGCTGATTACACAGTATTTGAATATTGGCTTGCCTCATTCAGAACCAGCGTATGTCGAAAAGCCTTTTATAGCGATCGTGCGTCTGAAAAACGAGGTGAAGATGAAGCAAATGGGTGACAGTCAAGAAATGCAGGTCAAGAATCTCTTTTTTCTAGGGATCAAAGAACCAAAAGAGCAAGTCGGCTTACTGCAATCGTTAATGGCATTATTTATGGATGAAGGATTTGTAAAGGCATTCATTGGGACACAAGAAGTACAGGCAATTTATCAATTAGTTACACAGTATACAAAATAAAATTTTTGGAGGGATTCAAGATGAAAAGAAGATTGATCGTAGCATGTGGAAGTGGCGTTGCAACAAGTCAAACGATCGCAAGTAAAATTGCTGGGATGCTTGAAGATGACGGGATCGATTTCCCCGTTGAAGCAGTTGATTACAAGTCGATCCAAAACGAATTGCCGTCGACAGGAATTTATGTGTATGTTGCACAGCCAGATGATGAAGTATTGGAAAAAGCGGCTGAGCTAGGTGTACACGTTTTTGCTGGAATTCCGTTTCTTACAGGTATGGGTATGGATACGATTTATGAAGAAATCAAAGAATTGATTGGCTAGCACAAAACATCCTATCAAAAGAAAGAAGTGAAAAAAATGCAAGTATTTCAAGACATTATCAATTATATTTTAGGTTTAGGTTCCGCTATTTTTGTGCCGCTAATCATTTTAATCCTAGGCTTGGTTGCAGGGATGAAATTCAAAAAAGCCTTTATGTCTGCGATCACGTTAGGTATTGCTTTTACTGGGATGTCGATGGTCATCGGCTTTATGTCAAATGCAGTTAGTCCAGCTTCCGAAGCATTGGCGAAAAATACTGGCTTGAACTTGCCTGCGCTAGATTTAGGTTGGACAGGAGCAGCAAGTATCACCTGGTCATGGTCTTATGCATTTGTTTTCTTTGCCGTCGTTCTTGGTGTGAATTTTGTCATGTTGATTTTGAACTGGACCAAGACGTTGAATGTTGATATGTGGAATGTATGGGGCAAAGCGCTGACTGCCTATCTAGTCTACTTTATCAGTGGGAGTTTACTTGCTGGGTTTATCACCGCCGTCGTACAGGTTATCTTGGAACTTAAGATGGGGGATATGTTCCAACGCCACATTGAGGACTTGACTGGTATTCCTTTAGTAACAGTGACCCACTTGATGAATATTTCAGCAGTACTTTTATTACCGATCAATGTGATTATGGATAAAATTCCTTTCTTTAATCGACGTGCCGATACCAAAGCCTTAAAAAAGAAAATCGGCATCTTCTCTGAAAATTCGGTGATGGGCTTTCTCATAGGCTTAGGCTTGGGGTTAGCCGCAGCCTATGGCGTGTCAGGTTCATTGAATTTAGCTATTCAAATCGCGACGGCAATGGCTTTGTTCCCAATGATCTCAAAAATGTTTATGCAGTCCCTTTCACCACTTGCTGATGCAATGTCGGAAATGATGAAAAAACGCTTTAAAGATCGGGAAGTTTACATTGGGTTAGATTGGCCTGTATTAGCTGGTCGCTCTGAGATTTGGGTCACTGCTATCTTGTTGGTACCTGTATTTATTGGCTATGCCATCATCTTGCCAGGAAATGCTGTGTTGCCTTTAGCAGGAATCATTAACTATTCGATCGCAGTAGGTGGATTATTGCTTACCGGCGGAAACTTGGTTCGTATGCTGATCATGGGGGTTATTTCGATGCCAATCTATCTATATGCAGCTACGTATTTGACGCCGATCTTAACGGGCTTAGCAGATCGAACCGGCGCAGTAGAAGGAATACAAAAAGGGCAGCAAATCACTTGGTCTTCGATCGAAGGACCAGAATTTCGAATTTTATTTGCAGAAGCGTTTAAAGGAAATATCTTGGGTATCGTCGGTTCCGTTGTGTTTATCGCAATGTTTGTCTGGTTGTATAAATATATGAGTAAGGTAAAGGTACCAAGTCAAAGATATGAAGAACAAGGGACCCAATCGACGCAAGTGCGTGCGACGAATGGCTAATATTTTCAAAAAGGAAAGGGCGACAGGAATGGGAAAGAGCGAAAAAATAAAATGGCAATTGCTTCTTTTTCTAGCAATTGGCTGCTATCTCTTAGCTTTGGTGACACAACAGTACCTATTTAATGTCGTAGCGATTGGTCTAGCAGTCTGTGTGTATAAATATGGCAGTCCAGTACTTTTTAAAGAATATGATGAACGGAAAAAGAAAAAAGAGGAAGAAGCAGCAAAAGTAAGAGAAGCTGTTCAAACAATCTTACGCAACAAAACGTTTGAAAAATAAAAAAGGTGGTCTTGAATATGTCAGATGGACGGATGATTTTTGAAAGAGAACGGGAAGATTTAGCACGAATCGTAAAATTGATTTTTACCAGGAAGAATACAAATGTTGCAGGCGGTAATTTTTCTTTTAAAACAACCGATGAAACTGGAAAAGAATACATTATTATGACACCAACTATGATGTCAGAAGCCTATTTAGGAGAAGTCTCACCAGCCCAGATTTTAGTCGTTGAGCCTCATACGAGAAAGGTGATTGATGGGGTAGGACAGCTGACACGAGAAATCAACTTACACGAAGCGGTTTATGATACGAATCCAGCGATAAAAGCAGTCTTACATGCCCATTCTCCTCACTCAATGTTTTGGGCAACCGCCGGATTGGATATGCCTAACTTAACGGAAGCGACCCAAAAAATTGGCTATATTCCTGTACTAGACTTTGAACCTAATTGCTCACCAGAATTAGCAGAATTAGTTTCTGATTATATGAAAAAAGAACAACTTGCCTTACCGAATATGTTACTCCTCAACAGTCATGGGGTACTGATCAGTGCGCCAGGAGCATCTGGCATCGAAGCAATCCATAAAGCTTTGCAAATACTAGATACCACGGAATGGAATGCGGAAATTGCCTATAAGCAAACGATTTTCCAATCTTTAGGCTTGTTAGATGGTTTTTACTCCAAAGGGAGACAAGTAGGAACCCTTGAAGACTTGAAAAAACATACACCGATTTATAATAAAGAAGAAATTTTTGCTGGTGGTGATTAGCCAGCAAGTAATCATCTTTTTCGATTGATAAAAATCCAAGAACATTCGTTTACGAGTTCTTGGATTTTATTTTTTTAGTCAAATTATGCTATAATTTAGGTAGAAAATGAATTTTTTTGATGCATTGGCATTTTTAAAAGAAAGGAGGAGCATGAATCGTACCAAAGCCAATCTCATGAAATCGGGGTTTGTCGTTAGTGTCGTAGGGGTGGTGATGCTTCATCAGGCTCAGGTCGTTTCAAGCCAAATCAACCATCTTGCCTTAGCCGTACTATTGGGTTTAGCCGGGTATTTGCTTGTTTTTAAAAAGTTCTACTTTTTGTCCTCTCAAATTGCGGGGCATTCCGATCAGTATAATCAAGCAGAAGTCAAGTGGGGCAAGATTGCGGGAGTTATCGCCTTCTTTATTGCTCTGATCAATTTGATTTTGGTCTTTGTGTGAGTGTGGCGGAAAAAAAGCCGCCAAAAGAAATCTTTGACGGAAACTGGGTTGCTTGGCTCATGATCGATCATCAAATTCGGCTTGGTGTGCTTGAAAAAAGCGGTAATACTGCTGGACACTAGCTAACTGGGTCCACTTCCGAACATCGACGGGCGTTTGATCCAAATCATAGATTTTGGCTTCCTTTAAAGACAAAACGAAAGGACTATGGGTAGCAATAATGAACTGACACTGTTCATAGCGAACAAAATCTTCCAGTAACTGCACCAGTTCCAGCTGACGCTCAGCAGAAAGAGAATTTTCTGGTTCATCTAATAAGTAAAGGCTGTTGGGACGAATCTTTTCTTGAAAGAAGCGAAAGGCACTTTCACCATTGGAATATTCTCGGACATTGTCGATCAAGTGCTTACGGGTGAATTTGGACTGTGTGTTAGATTGTGCAAGATTGATTTTCTTCAATTCATGGTAATCGTCAAAACCCGTGAAACGAAAGTCTGCATACTTTGCTTGGTAGTATTCTTGGAATACTTCTTCTCGGCGATGATCGATCCCTTGATTCAAGTTTCGAATAGCCAGCATGTAATCAAAGACATCATCGCTGGTCAAAAGTACTTTTTCTTGCGGTTCGTCGATGCTGCCAGTAGTACAGTAGGCTAAGTAGTCCTCGAAAAAATTCGAGCGATTATACGCAGCAAAGCGCTGCGCGTGGATCTTTTCGGCAATCACGTTCAATGCGGTGGTTTTGCCAGAACCATTGCCGCCATATAAGATCGTGACCGGTTCAAAATCGATCTGCTGAAAAAGGCGGGCACTGAGAATCTGAAAAGGGTAGTAAGAATCATAAACGGTTCGTTTGATGGAAAGGAAAAAATCAAACTCGGTCTCTTGATCGGGAAAAGTGATTTGTTCGAGATACATGGGGCACCTCCTGGCAATTTCGTGGTTGTCATTATTGTAGCATATCCATCGCAGACAAATTTTTTTTACGAGGTTAAAATAAATCTTGTTTGATATTTTTTTAATCTTTTGATGTTATATTCACAATAGGAAACATCTATGCTAGACTATAGGGGCATAGAAATGATGTAATCTTAAACAACCGATAAATCGTACAAAAAAACGAGGGTTTAATGAATTTTTAAAGCAATGTTTAAATGCTGAAACTTATTCCTTGCAAGTTTAAGTAAAAGTGACTAATATGAGGAAGGAATCGTGAAAGGAGCAATGGAATGTATCAAGTAGTAGTCATGTATGGGGACAATGAACCGTGGTGGTTTTTTGAGGGATGGCAGTCAGATATTCAAGAGGCGTTCACATTTGCAACTTTCAGCGAGGCGCAGTCATTTTATGAACAAAAATGGCAAGAAATCAGAGAAGAGTATTCGTACATAAATGCAAAATCAAACTTTATGACGGCTTTTTGGAATGAAGAAGACGAACGCTGGTGCGAAGAATGCGACGATTACCTCCAACAATATATTGGACTGGCATTGCTTAAAGAATATCAGCAAGTCGTCGATGAAAGCAGGAAAGATTTTTATGAAACAACTAATTCTAGCGGAAAAGCCAAGCGTTGCCAAAGACCTCAGCAAAGTTTTGGGCTGTGAGCAAAAACATAAAAATTATTACGAAGGACCCAAGGCGATCGTTACTTGGGCCCTTGGTCATTTATTGGGCTTGAAAATGCCTGAAGATTTAAACAAAGAGTGGGCATCATGGCAGATGGAAACGTTACCGATGATTCCTAAGTCCATCGGGATCAAACCGTTACCAAAAACCGGTCATCAACTAAAAGCCATCAAACAACTGGCTCAAAGAAAAGATGTCGGGGAAGTCGTGATCGCTACCGATGCGGGAAGAGAAGGGGAGCTAGTCGCTCGCTGGATTTTGGAGTGGGTTCGTTTTGACAAACCAGTCAAACGTTTGTGGATTTCTTCGCAAACCCCTAAAGCCATCAAAGAAGGCTTTGCAAAATTGCAGTCAGCCAAGCACTACGACAATCTTTACTACTCCGCCCTTGCGCGGGCAAAAGCCGACTGGCTGGTAGGGTTGAATGTCACCCGGGCATTGACGGTCAAATATCAAGACAATCTTAGTGCGGGTCGGGTCCAAACCCCTACCTTAGCTTTGGTGCGCAGTCAGGAAATGCAGATCGAGAGTTTCCGTCCGCAAACCTATCATGTGATTACCCTAAACGTAGGCGATGCCAAGGCCCGCCTGCAGCAAAAAAATCCCTATCAACTAAAAGAACGCAGCGACGCCGAAGCATTGGTCAAGCAAATGAGTCAACAAAATGGTCGCGTGACAGCGATCGAAGAAAAGGTCAAAACAGAAAGTGCACCATTGCCATACGATTTGACCGAGATCCAACGAGAAGCCAATCAGCGTTATGGATTTTCAGCCAAGAAGACCTTGTCGCTTGTTCAAAGCTTGTATGAAACCCATAAAATCGTCACTTACCCAAGGACGGATTCCAAGTATTTGACCAATGATATGAAGGCAACCATGAAGGAACGCCTGCAGGCAGTTGCGGATTTTGCCCCAGAAGTCAAAGGATACTTGAAAAATGGCGGACAAGTGGTGCAGCAAGCTGTCTTCAATGATAAAAAAGTTACCGATCACCATGCCTTATTGCCAACGGAACAGCGGGCACGTTATGAAAAATTAACTACCGATGAACAACGGATCTATCAAATGATCGTTAGTCGTTTCTTGATGCTCTTTGCGAAACCCCATAAAAAGCAGCAGCAGAAAGTGACCGTGACCTTTGGTTCAGAAACCTTTGTATTCAACCGCAATACCGTGTTAGAAGCGGGATGGAAAACGACTTCTGAAGAAGAAACCAGTGACATAGCTTGGCAAAAAGGCAGTATCGTCAAGCCTGAGTTCACCATCCAGAAAGAGTTGACCACACCACCTAAACCGTTGAATGAAGGAACTCTTTTAGGTAAAATGGAAAAACATAGTCTCGGTACGCCGGCAACCCGTGCGGAGATCATTGAAAAGCTGATCAAATCTGAGCTGATGGAGCGGACCCCAAGCGGCTTACAAGTATCGCCAAAAGGCAAGCAGCTGTTAGTCTTAGTCAATCCATCCTTGGTGACACCAGAATTGACGGAAAAATGGGAGAAGGAACTGGAAGCCATTGCGAAAGGCACCTATTCTGCCCAAACCTTCCTTGCACAAATCGAAGCAGACACAAAACAACTGGTCAAAGAAATCAAGCAAAGCGAAAGCAAGTACCAAGATTTCTCATTGACCCAAAAACGTTGTCCCGAATGCGGTGAACCCTTGCGGGAGAAAAATACCCGTGATGGCAAGATCTATGTTTGCTCCAGTGGCACCTGCAAGTACCGTCGTCGGAAAGACCCGAAAGTTTCAAACCGACGCTGCCCGCAATGCCACCGAAAGATGGAGATCATTGAAGGCAAAAACGGCGCCTATTTCCGCTGTAAATTCGATGGGACCACCGAAAAAATGGCGGATAAAAAGGAACGCAGCAAAAAGCTGTCGAAACACGAAGAACGCCGCTTGATGAACAAAATCAATCAAGAAGAACCGCAAGAAAGCCCATTAGCAGCTGCTTTAAAAGCTGCTATGGAGAAGAAATAACTGCATGAGGTAGAAAATGAAAAAGAGTGAGGACGATTTTGCTGTCCCTCACTCTTTTTTTGCATCCATTCATTCACTCATCTAGGCATTTTTTTGACGGTATTCTTTCGGTGAGATTTTTTCTTTCTTCTTGAACAAAAAGGAAAAATAATTTGGGTCATTGTAGCCAACATCAAAGGCGATCTCAGATAGCCGTAGATTGGTCGTTAACAGCAGTTCCTTAGCTAAGGTCAACCGTTGCTCGGTCAAGTATTCGATAAACGTAGAATCAGTGGCTTGCGAGAAGATGGTGCTGAAATGTGCTGGACTCAAATGAACTTTTTCAGCAACTACATTTAAGGAAATATTGGGATCAGAAAAGTGCTCACTAATAAAGGCTTTGGCTTGATTGATGACGCTTTGATATTTCGCCATTGCAGGATTGATGGGTTGTTTGGTTAATAATGGCAACAGTTCTGCCAGAGTCGTTTGATAGTTCTCTGGCTCATGGGTCAATGCCGCTAGATAGTCTAAGTCATGGGCGTGTTGAACGATCTGGGGCAACGAATGACTGTCTCTTTTCTTCAACAATGCCAGCAGTTCGACTAAGACGAACAAACGGTACATTTGCGTTCGCTCAACGGTTCCTTGAGGCGCCATCAATTCAGCGATCAGCTCAGGGATCGTCTGTTTCCCAGCATTTGCCAGCCGTGAAGCAAGGTCGGTTTTGAAAGGATTGGTGGGGGATAGTTCCCCTTCGCGAATGTCGTCTTCATAGCTGATGATTTTTTCCTTGCGGATGCTACCATAGGTTTTTAGCATGTCACGAGCTTTCTGATAAGAAAGAGAGATACCCGAGAAGCGATCTGCTACCGGTCCGATCGCCACTGCTACTTCTTCCCCAGAACCATGAACGAGGCTTTGAGCGATCTGATAGGCTTTTTCTAAAACTTGTTCTCGGTCATGGTCAAAAAGCAAAAACTTGATGAAGCGGCTGGACACACTGGAGAACAAGACGGCATCATCTTGTTCATAGGCTTTGGTCAGCTGCTGGCTAAAGCGAGTGTAGTCAGAAAAGCTTTGATTGAAGGGGGTTTTTGCTAATAGCACACAAAACTGTTTGCCTGAAAAGCGCCGGCCCAGTTCTTCTGCTTGCAAAAAGGCTTCTGAGATCGTGATCTTTTGTTTAAAGAGGTGATTCAGAAAGTGATTCTTTTTGATTTCCATTTCGAATAAATCGTCTTCTTTGGATAATTGCTGATGAGTGGCTTGTTGTTCATCTAAGTGTTGAACGACGGTTTTGATGGCTTGTTCTAATTCTTCGTTTTTGATGGGCTTGAGCAAGTAATCGTCTGCTTGCAGCTGCAGTGCCGTTTTTGCATAGTCAAAATCATCAAAGCCGCTAACGAAAATAATGCGAACTTGCGGCAATAATTTCTTGGCTTCTTTCGCAAAGACCAAGCCGTCCATAAACGGCATTTTGATATCACTGATAATAATATCAGGACGCAGATCAAGGATCGAAGCCAGCGCCAATTCGCCATCTGCGGCTTCATCGCTATAAACGATCGGGTATTGTTTGGCAAGAGTCATGATTTGGTGGCGCAAACTATCGCGAATCAGATGTTCATCTTCAACTATGAACACTTTGTACATGGTTGGGTTCCTCCCTTTTTGGTACTGTGACGTTAATCGTGGTGCCTTCTTGGTATTGACTGTGGATCGTCAGTTGCGCTTCGCTGCCGTAGTTCAGCTGGAGACGGCGATAGACGTTATATAGGCCATAGCCGCTCTCAGAGGCGGGATCAGTGGTTTCTTTAAGGTTACGACGAATCTCCTGCAAACGCTCAGGGTCGATCCCAACGCCGTTGTCACTGATGGTCATTTGAATCTGGTGAGGCAATTCTGACACTGTGATTCGAATCATGCCGACACGACGGACAAACTTGGTGCCATGATATACGGCGTTTTCAACAAGGGGCTGCAGGACCATTTTCAAAACCTGTAGTTCTGGACTGACGGTTTGATCTTCAATGGTGTAAGACAGCATCCTGCCATAGCGGATCTGCAAAATCTTCAAGTAATCGTCCACATGCCGCAATTCTTTTTCCAGCGGAATCCAGTCTTGCCCTTTGCTTAAGGAGATGCGGAAAAAATCTGACAGCGCATAAGTCATTTCGGTTGCTTGCTCGTAACGGGCAGCTTCGATCAAAGAAACGATCGCATCTAAACTATTATAGATGAAATGTGGAGTGATCTGGGCTTGTAAGACCCGCACCTCACTTTGGGCTAAGTGATACTGCTTCAAGGCATTTTCTTCCAAGAGCCGAGTCAAGTCATCTGCCATTCGATTCAAGCTACTCGTCAGAGTCCGCAGCTCTGGGGTTTCGGGCAGTTCTGCTCGGTAGCTCAAATGTCCTTGGGATAGTTCATTGGAAAGGTCTAACAACCGATCCAGCGGGTATTGCAGATTATCTCGAACAAAGCGGCGGTTTTTATTGATGATCGCAAAGATGATCAAAAGTAACACGACTTGAAAAAGGATCAGCAGCAACACGGATTGGACCAGTTCGTGATTGGTTTGGCTGGCTAAGCTGATCTCTACTCCGACAAACTGCTGCAAAATATCGGATAGCAAATCGATCACCGAATCCACTTGGATCATGACGTATTGGTTTTGTTCCACCGGTTCATCGTTGAGAATATTATCGATCAACTGTTGCTGATAGGTTTCTAAAGAATCGAGCGTCCGAAAGGCGACTGCTAAAATATTGAGTTCTTTGGCAGTGCTGGTATTTTCTTGAATGTGCTGCAGATCGCTCCTTAGTTCATCGATCACATTGGTTTCTTGAACTTGTGCGACGGTTTTTTGACCAAAGACTAAATCCCACATTTCTTCCAAGACAATGGCATCGACTTTTTCCGATAATTGATTGGCTTCTTCAATATTGTTGATGGTGTTTTGGTAAATAAAAATCTGCCGCGAGTAAAAGACACTGCTTACTACGAGGGGGATAAAGGCGACGAGGATCATCAGTTTGTTGGTCTGCTGGAAGATGCCCTTGATACTTTTTGTTTTCATCTTCATCTCCTCAATAATTTCTCGGTGGAATCTGATCAAAGTCCATATCACTGGAAAAAACTGTTTCATGGACATAGATTTCACGAGGAATGGCATCGGCGCCGCGAGCCAAGTAGCGCGAGATGGCATTTTTGACGAACACACCAGCATCTGGGTTGCATTCAACGACACAATTGACGATCCCTTGCTTCAATTTGTCGATCATTTCTTTTTGGGCATCGATCGATACGATCACCAAATCCTTCCCTGGCTCAATATCGGTTTTTTCGAGGGCTTCAAGAGCGCCAAGAGTCATCTCGTCATTGTGACTGAACAAGACATCGATCTGCTCCATTTTGCCTTCTGCGATGTATTGTTCAATGACTTCTTTGCCTTTGCGGCGAATGAAGTCACCATTTAGCTCATCTTTGACTTGGATCGTTACATTGTTGTGGGCATAATCACGCTTGATGGTTTCTCGGAACCCTTCTGAGCGCAAATACGTCGGAGAAGTAGCATCCAGTCCCGTCAATTCTAAAACATTGATCGTTTCATTTTGATGTTCTTTATAATAATTGCTGACGTAGAGACCTGCACGATTGCCCTCGGCTTTGAAGCTTGGCCCGATATGAGTCAGAAACAAGGAGGGATCGCTGACGTTGACATGACGGTCCACCACGAAAACGGGAATCCCCGCTTGCGCAGCTTCTTCCAAAATCGGTTCCCAATTGTTTTCCTGAATCGGGGTAAAGACGATGGCATCGACTTGATACACGATAAAACTGCGGATATCTTGAATCTGACGTTCTTGATTCATATAGCCGTTACGATAGAGCACTTCATAGCCTTCCTTCTCTAATTCAGTGCGAATCGATTCGGTGTGGCGCTTGCGCCAGCTGCTTTCTGTTCCCGATTGAGAAAAACCGATCACGATACTTTCTTCCGATGTTTCAGCGGTCGTTTCTTTGACTGCTTGGCAACCAGCCAAGAAAGACAAACACAAACAAAGGAGTAACCCAATTTTTATATTCCTCATTTTTTTCACCTCTATGGTCTATTCTACTAAAAAATACGGAAGCGCTTTACACAAAATATCAAATCAAATAAAAACCAAGGGAATCTTAAAAAATCCAAGATTACGAAAAGAAATGGGGGCAACTGAGTCGTTTTTTCTCAAGAAATCCAAGAAACCTCGAAAAAATCTAAATGTAAGCGATTCCTTAACTGGCTATACTGAGAATGTAAGAAAAAGACATGGAGGGATCACAATGAAAGGTACTTTTGGTAAATTGGTCGTCCTAGCATCCACCTTATTGGTTGGCGGATTGTTAGCAGCTTGTGGGAATGGATCAGACAGCGGGGCAAACGGTGACGGAGACAAAGGATTTGTTGGGATCGCGATGCCGACCAAATCGGCAGAACGGTGGATCGCAGATGGCGACAACATGGTAGAAGAATTAGAGAAGCTCGGCTATAAAACTGACCTGCAATATGGAGAAGACAAAGTAGAAAACCAAGTGGCACAAATTGAGAATATGATCACCAAAGGCGTTGATACTTTAGTGATCGCCTCGATCGATGGTTCGGCACTGACAGACGTGTTGGAAAAAGCCCATAACGAAGATATCACAGTCATCGCCTATGACCGTTTACTGATGAACTCGGAATACGTCGATTATTATGCCACCTTTGATAATTTTGGAGTCGGCGTGCTGCAAGCGTCTTATATTGAAGACAAATTGGGTCTCAAAGACGGTGAAGGACCATTTAACATTGAATTATTCGGCGGCTCTCCAGATGATAACAATGCACTGATCAATTATAATGGGGTCCTTTCGGTCTTCCAACAATACTTTGACAGCGGACAGCTAGTCGTTCCTTCTGGTCAAACCAACTTCAACCAAATCGCTACTTTGCGTTGGGATGGTTCAACTGCGCAAGCTCGGATGGACAACTTGTTGAGTGCCAACTATACGGATCAAACATTGGATGCCGTTCTTTCACCTTATGATCCAATCAGCCTAGGAATCATTTCATCGCTTAAAGGCGTTGGCTATGGTTCTTCCGATAAACCACTACCTGTGATTACCGGTCAAGATGCGACGGTGGCAGGGGTGAAATCGATCATCGCGGGCGAACAGACCCAAACGATTTTCAAAGATACACGGGTGTTGGCGAAAAACACGATCGAAATGATCGAAGCCATCACCAATGGCGAGGAAGTGCCAGTCAACGATACGGAAACCTATGACAATGGCGTCAAAGTCGTACCAACCTACTTGTCAAATCCCGTTTCTGTGGATAGCGACAATTACAAAGAAGAACTGATCGATACCGATTACTATACAGAAGAAGAGCTAGGCATTTAAGCAAGAAGCGCTGATCCAGCGAGAAAAGATACTAGTTTCCCCGAAAGCAGTAGGGAAGAACGAATCATCCCCAATATTCGTTCTTTCCGCTTTTCTTACAAAGGCAGCGCACCACTTTTACATAAAATGGAAAAGGGTGAAAGAACATGGCAGATAATATTTTGATGATGAAAGGCATCGTCAAAGAGTTTTCAGGGGTTCGCGCCCTTGATAACGTCAACCTCTCGATCGAGCGAGGAGAGATCCACGCACTGTGTGGAGAAAATGGCGCTGGCAAGTCCACGCTGATGAATGTCTTAAGCGGACTCTATCCTTACGGCAGCTATGACGGAGAGATCTATTATGAAGGGGAGTTATGCAAGTTCAAAGATTTGCGAGACAGTGAGGACAAAGGAATCGTTATTATTCATCAAGAGTTAGCATTAAGTCCTTACCTGTCGATCAAAGAAAATATCTTTCTAGGAAACGAACAAGCCAAACACGGCATCATTGATTGGGATCTGACCGAAAAGAAAACAGACAACCTCTTAAAGATTGTTGGCTTGAAATTAGACCCGAATACGCTGGTTTCACAAATCGGTGTCGGGCATCAACAGCTGGTGGAAATTGCCAAAGCATTTTCAAAATCCGTCCGATTGTTGATTTTAGATGAGCCAACCGCGGCGTTGAATGAAGAAGAAAGTGCCAATCTGTTAGAGCTGATCAAAGAGTTCCGCAACCAAGGGATCACCTCGATCATCATCTCCCACAAGTTGAATGAAATCGTCAATGTGGCGGATCGCATCACGATTTTACGTGACGGGCAAACGATCGAGACGCTGAGTGGTGCCGAAATCTCTGAAGAGCGCATCATTCGCGGCATGGTTGGCCGAGATTTGACCAATCGCTACCCAGAGCGGAACCCCACTATTGGTGAACCGTTTTTTGAAGTCAAAAATTGGACGGTCCATCATCCAATCGACCATACCCGTGTGGTGAATGAGAATTTGAACTTGATGATCCGCAAAGGAGAGATCATCGGCATCGCCGGTTTGATGGGTGCGGGACGGACAGAGTTTGCCATGAGTGTCTTCGGTCATTCCTACGGCAGTTCGATTTCGGGGGAAGTCTATAAAGACGGCCAACCGATTTCTGTCAAAGACGTGCCAACCGCCATCAAAAATGGGTTAGCCTATGTGTCGGAAGATCGAAAAGCGCTGGGTTTGAATCTGCTGATGGATATTCGCGAGAATACCACCATTGCTAGTCTTGCCAAAATCAGCCGCCAAGGGGTCATCGATAAAGAAAAAGAAGTCACGATGGCTGAAGAATTCCGCAAAAAAATGCGGACGAAAACCAATTCGATCTATCAAAACGTCGGCAGCTTGAGCGGCGGGAATCAGCAAAAAGTCGTTTTGGCAAAATGGCTGATGACCACACCAGACATCTTATTTTTAGATGAACCGACCCGTGGGATCGATGTCGGGGCGAAATACGAAATCTATACGATCATCGAAGAGATGGCAGCAGCTGGCAAAGCCATTTGCATCATCTCCTCGGAGCTGCCAGAACTATTAGGCATGTGTGACCGAATCTATACGATGAACGAAGGCCGCTTCACTGGCGAGGTCCTGCGGGAAGAGGCGGACCAAGAACGATTGATGAATCTAATGACATTAGAAGAGAGTGGGGTTTGAGATGGAAACAACCAATAAATTAAAAAAAGAACGCAGCCATTCGCTGAAAGAAAAGGCACTGGAAATCTTTAGCAAATACAGTATGATCATTATCTTAGCAGTGCTGCTGGTGGCCTTTCAGCTCATGACCGACGGGATTTTCTGGCGGCCGCTGAATATCACCAACCTCGTGTTGCAAAACAGTCATATTCTCGTTTTGGCAGCTGGTATGCTCTTGGTCGTCTTGTTAGGACACGTTGATTTATCCGTAGGGTCCGTGATGGCGTTTGTCGGTGCGATTGCAGGCGTCTTAATGGTCAATAACGGCATCAGTCCTTGGCTGGCAGTGCCTCTTTGCTTACTGATGGGCGCAGTGATCGGTGCCTGGCAAGGCTTCTGGGTCGCGTATGTCGGTATCCCAGCATTTATCGTGACCTTGTCTGGTTTACTGATGTTTCGAGGACTGACCCAAGTCGTCTTAGGTGGTCAATCATTGGCGCCGTTTCCCAAGGCATTCCAACAAATTTCTACTGGGTATTTGCCAGATATTGCAGGCGGTCAGATCCATTTACTTTCCATGATTTTAGGTGTAGTGATCACGGGCATCCTGATTTTAGGCCAATGGCGGACCCGTGAGCGTCGCAAAAAAAATCTTTTTGAAGTGGAATCAATGGCAGCATTTGCCTTTAAAGCCGTCTTTACTGCGGTCGTATTTCTCGGCGCTACCTATATCTTTGCCTCTTATCAAGGGTATCCGATCATTTTGATCGTCTTAGGGGTGATCGTGGCTGCTTATGGCTTTTTGACTAACAAAACCGTTGCTGGTCGTCAAATCTATGCAACCGGCGGCAACAAAAAAGCAGCCGAACTTTCTGGGATCAAGACGAAGAAAATCACCTTCTGGGTCTTCGTGAACATGGGGATGATGGCAGCTTTGGCGGGCTTGGTTTTAGCCGCTCGGTTGAACGCAGCCACCCCGCAAGCAGGAACGTCAATGGAATTAGATGCAATGGCCGCAGTGTATTTCGGCGGTGCTTCCACCTCAGGCGGTATTGGTACTGTGATGGGCGCGATCGTTGGTGGGCTCGTGATGGGTGTCTTAAACAATGGGATGTCGATCTTAGGAGTCGGTGTCGATTGGCAGCAAGCCATCAAAGGATTGATTTTGCTGCTGGCCGTCGTGTTGGATATCTACAATAAGAAAAAGAAAATATCGTAGGAGGGCCTGTTTATGGAGGAACAAGCACAAAAGACGATTTTATTGATTTGTACCGCAGGTATCACTACGGGTCTCTTAGTGAAAAATATGCAGCGAGCTGCAGATGAAAAAGGATTAGCCGTGCATATCTATTCGGCACCAGCCATCATTGCTGAACAGATCCTGCAGCAGCAGACTGTCGATGCCTTGCTGATCGGTCCGCAGTCGAAGTACGAAGTCAATCGATTGAAAGACTTTCTCATGGTCAAAGCGGTGCCTTATAAATTGATCAAAGAAACAGATTACGAGTTGTTAGATGGCGAAGCTGTCCTTGCAGACAGCCTGACCCTCTTGCAAAACGATCGCTAACCAGCAGCTTGGCAAAAAGCTAGGTGGTCAGCAGTTGAATAGGCTCCCCAGAGTAGTGCTTGTCATCCCCTACAAGCACTACTCTTTTTGTGGTGCTTTTTTGCCTACACTAGCCAAGAAAGCCCCTCTTAAGCAGCAATGCGTGGCAAGCCCGTTGGTTCGTTTTCTCGTGTTTAGGACATCGCATCATAGACAAACAAAAGAGAAGTTGAGGGGGAAGAGGACGAAGCTGACACCACGCGTATGTTGTCTAAAGGCAAGTGATGGGCGAGTGTTTCACGTACTTAAAGCATCGAGGCTGTGGGCGGTAGAAGGGGGGAAATGAGCTGCTTACACCGCTTCTGGTTTCTCGTTCGTAACTAAGCGTTTCGTAGGAAACACAACGAAACCCAAAAACAGACAGTCTGCTGACTGTCTGTTTTTAGGGGATACAAATAAGGAATAAAAGTGGATATTAGTTAAATGCGACTGCCTAGGGGGCAAATCCGAGAACAGTGCATGGTAACTACAAATTAAGGAAGTGTGATGACATTTTCTGAATCTTTGTCGAAGAAGTGTGCTTTGTTGATGTTGAAAGCCAAATCAACTGTTTCACCTGGACGGTGGAAGTCACGAGCATCAACTTTCGAGATAAATTCAGTCGCACCTACGCGTGTATAAAGCATCGTTTCTGCACCTAATAATTCAGATACGACTACTTCGGCACGTACAGTTGCTTCAGGAGAAGCTTCCAATGCGATTTGTTCACTGTGAATATCTTCTGGACGAATACCAAAGACTAATTGTTTGCCTTCGTACCCTTTTTCCACAAGAATCTTGTTCTTGCCTTCAGGAATACGTAAGTTCAAGCTTTGTCCATCAGAGATCATACCGTTTTTCAACGTAACATTGAAGAAGTTCATTGCTGGTGAACCGATAAAGCCGGCAACGAAAATGTTTTTCGGTGTGTTGTAGACTTCTTTTGGTGAACCGATTTGTTGAATGAAGCCATCTTTCATGATAACGATCCGGTCAGCCATGGTCATCGCTTCTGTTTGGTCATGGGTTACATAGATCGTCGTTGTTTCTAAACGTTGGTGTAATTTTGCGATTTCCGCACGCATGGCAACCCGCAATTTCGCATCTAAGTTTGACAACGGCTCATCCATCAAGAAGACTTTGGCATCACGGACGATGGCACGGCCTAGGGCAACCCGTTGACGCTGACCACCTGAAAGGGCAGCTGGTTTACGATCTAAGTATTCTGTCAATCCTAAGATCTCAGCGGCATTTTCTACCCGTTTTTTAATTTCTTCTTTGTCGTATTTACGCAATTTCAAACCAAATGCCATGTTGTTGAAAACAGTCATATGGGGATACAATGCGTAGTTCTGGAAAACCATCGCGATGTCGCGGTCTTTTGGTGCCACATCGTTCATTACTTTTCCACCGATGCTCAATTCGCCTTCAGAAATATCTTCTAAACCAGCGATCATTCGAAGCGTTGTTGATTTTCCGCAACCAGAAGGTCCAACGAAAACGATGAATTCGCGATCTGCGATATCTAAATTAAAATCAGTTACCGAATACGCATCATTATTATCATATTTTTTGTGGATATTTTTTAAGGCCATTTCTACCATTGGGATTACCTCTTTCCATTTAGTTTACATGAACATCATAAATGAAAACGCTTCGAAGGTGCAACGGAAACATGCACAAGAAAAAAACGTTTTCTTGTGCATGTTGTTTAATTGCTCTGATGGGTGAACTGATCGATCAATAAATAGCAAAGCAGCAGATCATCCATATTTTTTAAATTTAAACGTGTCAGTGTTTGAAACTTATCGATCTTATATAGGAGAGAATTCCGATGCATGAACAGTTCTTTGGCTGTGGAGCTTGCATTGCCTTGATTGCGCCACAGTGATTGAATGATCGTTTCGGTCTCTTCTTCAAACCAATCTAGATATAAGGTACGAAACAAGGAAATATACTCGGAAAAGCCGTTGCGAAAAAGAGAGAAGACCACTTTGGGCAGATCCATACTTTTACTGGTGGTTTTCGTTTTTAACTCATTTTTGAACAGGGTAGACTCACTTGCCCATAAGGTAGTGAAATCGTGGCGCGGATGATGGAAGGGACCGACGAACAGCTGAGAATAGCAGTCGAAATCCATATCCAAAGCGACGAATAAGCCGTCGAGATCTTCGATGGGCAAATTGGCACCATCTTGTTTTTCTACGATCACTGCATGGTCTTCGGTGAGGAAAAAAAGATCCACCACGCTAGGGAGCATTTGCTGAATCTCTGCGAGCCATTCGGATTGCAAAGAGTCGATGGTTCGGGTGAAATGAACTTGCAGCAGGCGAATCCACTCCGGCTCTTGAACGGGCTGATGTTCAAATAAAATCGGATACCATGGATGGTTTCGGTTATCGATTTCTGGTTGCAAAGAGCCGTTTCCCAGTTGGATCAGCAATTTTTCACTGTCACTTAATTGGTCAGTTGGCAGCCAAATATATTTTTTGCCGAATGCGATGGATTCGATATCCTTCGTTGTGGCAACTTTGTCATGCAACGTTGCCTGGGGGAAACGTGCTTTGATGTCATTAAAAGAAAAAATGAGAAAGACCTCCTTTGAGATACTCTACGTATTCTTCATTTAGTATAGCATGTTCTAAAAAAACCGTTCAAAATTTTCCCAGGAAAAAAGCACAGCCCTTCACCGAAAGCTCTGCCTTCTCATGGCAGGAGGGCGGCTTTTTTCTCCGAAGTGATTGCTTCTATAATCCTAACAGTTGTTTTTTCTTGAATGCAAATTCTTCTTCAGTCAAAATTCCTTCGTCGACCAGCACTTTTAGTTCGCGTAGTTCAGCAATGAGCGCTTCCGTCGGCTTCGCAGCTGGCGGCGGCGATGGGTTCGTTAACGGGACCGACCGCTCCCGAGGGAAGTTGGTGAGGTAGCGCTGTATGATCCGAGCAATCACCAGGTCTTTTTCGGCAAAGCAAAGAGAGTGATTCGGTTCCATTCGTCTGAAGGAATGGGTTTCTCTGATCGCTCCGCCGCCAATATACAATTCTAAAAAGCCATTGCCTTTCCAAAGACCTGATTCAGCAACTTCTTTCAAATTGACACTGGTAATTTGGGGAATCTGCAGAACCTGTTTCGCTTTCTTCTTGTAATCGATGATTGTGAGGGTATCTTCTGAAATGACCCAAGCATCACGATAATGATAGGAAAGTAATTTGATTTTTCCAGCCTCTTCATCCACGTAACTTTTGGCTGATTGCCCACCAAGTGCTGCCAAATGATCCGTTAAAAATTCATAGGCTTTTTGGGCATCGATTCGATTGGTGAAATAGAGCAATTGAGAATTACCTGGTACCTGCAGTCGGAGGTAGTCCACTAAGAGACCTTTGCCTATATGTAATTCCACATCGGCAATTTTTGCCATGGGGATCTTTTCATCTGGGATTTTTGGATGGGTGTTGTTTATCCAGACGCCTTTTTTCGTAATGATCCAACGACAGCTGGCATCATGTCTGCGATTTTCTCGATATTTTTTTGAATACAAAATAATGGGTTCCTCGTAGGTTTCATTAGGTGTTCTCGTCAAAATACTTACCTCCTTAAACGTAATAAGCAACATTTTATTCAATTATACAACAAATAGTGTTTTGATTCGTTTTATTCTGATGAAAATAAAGGGAATTTATCATTTATCTTCTTTTCGTTAGGTTTTTTTAGAAAAAAAGCCATAGCAGCAATTGACACGGAAGCGGTTTCTTGATATCTTAGATGTACGGACAACTTTTGAAAGATGGGATTAAAATGGCGAATAAGTACGAACAACTTGCGGATATCTTAAGAGAAAAGATCCGCTTAGGCACCTATCAAGAAGGCGATGCGATCCCTTCAGAAGCAACCTTACAGGAAGAATTTCATTATAGCCGCCACACGGTGCGCCAAGCGATCGCTGTTTTGGTCAATGAAGGCTATTTAAGAAAAGAACGGGGCTCAGGCACCTACGTTTCAAAACCTGAGACTATCAATCATAAAAACCGCAAAACGATTGGGATCATCATGACCTATTTGTCTGATTATATTTTCCCTTCGATCATGCGCGGCGTGGAACAGACATTGCGGGAGCAAGGTTATTCACTGCTTCTAGGATCAACCAACAATGACCATGAGCAAGAAAGAGCGTGCTTGCAGCAAATGATGGATCAAGGGGTAGACGGGTTGATCGTTGAGCCAACGAAGAGCAGCCAGTACAACCCGAATCTTGCCTATTATGTCGCCCTCCAAGAAGCTGGGATTCCTCTCGTCATGATCAATGCCTATTATGAAGAACTAGACTTGCCGCATATTTGTGTCAACGATACACGTTCTGGTTTTTTAGCAACCAATTATTTATTAGAACAACAGCATCAGCAGTTGATGATGATCACGAAAATCGATGACTTACAAGGGAAATATCGGATGAAAGGGTTTGTCAAAGCATTGACCCAAGCCAAGCGGACGTTTGCAGCAGAAGACGTCTTGACGTATACGACGGAGACGAAAGAAGCCGTTATTGAACAAGCGATCCAGCGCTTGACGGCTGCCGATAATCAAGTCACAGGCATCGTTTGTTACAACGATGAGATCGCGCATCGCTTGATTCAAGCATTGACGGCTGCTGGGAAGAACGTTCCTACTGATTTTTCGATCGTGGGTAACGATGACTCGCCTCTTAGCACCTTGTCCACACCGACGATCACCACACTGACTCACCCGAAAGAAGCGATGGGGGAATTGGCGGCACAATGGATCACTACAGGTAAGGCAACAGAAGCGCAACGCTTTTATTTTGAACCGGAGCTGATCGTTCGCGGTTCAGTCAATAACCAAAAAGGAGAATAAGAAGATGACGCAACAAGTAAGGCAAGCAATTATTGACGGGCGCACGTCTCTTGGGATCGAGCTAGGCTCGACACGGATCAAAGCTGTCTTGATCGATGAGCAGTTTCAGACGATCGCTTCAGGTAGCTTTGAATGGGAAAATCAATTGGAGCAAGGGATTTGGACCTACTCACTAGAGGCGATTTGGCAAGGACTGCAAGCCAGCTACCAAGAGTTGGCGCACAACATCCAACAGCAATTCGAGGTACCTTTGACGACGATCGGCAGTATCGGTTTTTCTGCAATGATGCACGGCTATATGGCTTTTGATCAGCAAGGCACGCTGTTGGTACCTTTTCGGACATGGCGCAATGCGATCACGGAAGAAGCAGAAAAAGCCTTGACGGCATTGTTCCAATACAACATCCCGCAGCGTTGGAGTATCGCGCATTTGTATCAAGCGATTTTGAATCAAGAAGCCCACGTCCCAGAGGTTGCTTTTTTCACTACCTTAGCCGGCTATGTCCATTGGCAGCTGACAGGGGAAAAAGTTATCGGAATCGGCGATGCATCAGGGATGTTCCCAATCGACAGTACGACAAAAAACTATGATGCGAATATGCTGCAGCAATTTGATGCACAAATCAGCAGTCAGGGGTATCCTTGGCAGATCAAAGACCTTTTGCCGCAAGTGTTGACAGCAGGCGAACCAGCCGGCACATTGACGGCAGAAGGGGCAAAAAAACTCGACCCAACTGGTACTTTGCAAGCTGGCATCCCGTTATGTCCGCCAGAAGGCGATGCGGGCACTGGCATGGTTGCCACGAATAGTGTGGCACAGCGAAGCGGGAATGTTTCAGCCGGGACGTCTGCTTTTGCCATGATCGTCTTAGAAGAACCCTTAACTAAAGTGTATCCAGAGATCGATTTGGTCACGACGCCTTCTGGTGATTTGGTGGGGATGGTCCATACGAATAACTGTACCTCGGAGATCAATGCCTGGGTCAAACTTTTCCGCGAATTTGCCGATGCAGCTGGAATGAAACTTTCCACGGAAGAATTGTTTGCGACCTTATTCAACGAAGCATTGAAAGGGGATTCAGACTGTGGCGGGATGCTTTCTTATGGCTATTATTCTGGTGAAAATATCACTAAGATCCCTGAAGGACGGCCGCTTTTCGTCCGATCGCCAGAAAGTTCTTTTACTTTAGCAAATTTCATGCGCTTACATCTGTTTAGTGCCTTTGGTGCGATGAAGATCGGGATGAAGATTCTGGAAGCCGAAGACGTCGCTATTGATCGAATCGTTGGTCACGGTGGGATCTTCAAGACGCCAGAAGTTGCCCAACGTGTCTTGGCAGCTGTCATGGAAGCCCCAGTCACGGTCATGGAAACGGCTGGTGAAGGCGGCGCCTGGGGGATCGCCCTTTTAGCAGCGTACCTTCGCCGTCACACGCCAGAACAATCCTTGGCCGCATTCTTAGCAGATCAAGTGTTTAAAAATGACCACGGCGTGACCTTAGCCCCGACAGAAGCCGACATTCAAGGGTTCACCGTCTTTACCCAACGTTACCAAGCAGGGTTGCCGATCGAGCAAGCGGCAATCGATGCGTTGATTTAAAAAGAAAGAAGGGAATTTTGTGTTAGAAGGATTAAAAGAAGAAGTCTTTCAGGCCAATTTGGCATTGCCGAAGCAAGGATTGATCAAATACACTTGGGGCAATGTGTCAGCAGTGGATCGCCAACAGCAATTGTTTGTCATCAAACCTAGCGGTGTTGACTATGAAACCATGCAAGCCAGTGATATGGTGGTTTGTGATTTTGAGGGCAACGTAGTGGAAGGAGCGAAAAATCCTTCCTCCGATACGCCAACGCATGCCGTTTTATACAAAGCATTTCCAGAAATTGGTGGGATCGTCCATACCCATTCTACTTGGGCGACGAGCTGGGCTCAGGCAGGACTCGATTTGCCAGCGATGGGCACAACCCATGCCGATACGTTTTATGGAGCAGTCCCCTGTGCCCGCTTTTTGACGCAAACCGAGATCGATGAAGGCTATGAAGCACAAACAGGACAGGTGATCGTCGAAACCTTTAAGGAACGCGGCATCACGCCAGAAGAAATTCCTGGTGTCTTGCTTCACGGTCATGGACCATTTACCTGGGGCAAAACGGCGGATGCGGCGGTGATGAACGCAGTGGTCTTAGAAGAAGTCGCTAAGATGAATTTTATCACGCGTCAGCTGAACAGTTACGCACCCGAATTGCCGCAGCGGGTCTTAGACAAACATTATTTACGCAAACATGGAGAAAATGCCTATTACGGGCAAAAATAACGAAAAAGGAGCAAGTAGAATGTTAGAAATCGGGAAAAAAGAATTTTGGTTCGTCGTAGGATCACAGCACTTATACGGAGAAGAAGCGTTACAAGAAGTACGGGACCATGCAGAAGAAATGGTCAAAAGCTTAAATGACAGCTCAAAGCTGCCTTATCCAGTCGTTTTACAAGAACTCGCTGTTACTGCCGATACGATTACGAAAATCATGAAAGAAGTCAACTATCGGGATGAAGTCGCTGGGGTGATCACCTGGATGCACACCTTCTCACCAGCAAAAATGTGGATTCGCGGCACGAAATTATTACAAAAACCATTGCTGCACCTTGCCACTCAATACAATGAACAAATTCCATGGGAAACCATCGATATGGACTTTATGAACTTGAACCAAGCGGCTCATGGTGACCGAGAATATGGATTTATCAATGCTCGTTTGAAAAAGCAAAACAAAATCGTTGTCGGCTATTGGAAAAATGAAGCCATCCAAAAAGAAATCGCTGCTTGGATGGACGTGGCAGTTGGCTACAATGAAAGCTTCCAAATCAAAGTCGCTCGTTTTGGCGACAACATGCGTAACGTTGGGGTGACCGAAGGCGATAAAGTCGAAGCACAGATCCAATTTGGCTGGACCGTTGATTATTTTGGGATCGGCGATTTGGTTCAAGTCGTCGATGCGGTGACTGACGAAGAAGTCGATGGACTCTTTGAAGAATACAGCCAGCTGTATGATTTCGATTATGGCGATTACGACAAAGAAGAATGGGCACGTCATGTCAAAGCCCAAGCCAAACAAGAAATCGGTCTGCGCCGCTTCCTTGAAACAGGCGGCTATACGGCATTTACCACGAACTTTGAAGACCTATATGGTATGCAGCAGTTGCCTGGTTTAGCTGTACAACGTTTGATGGCAGAAGGCTATGGGTTTGCTGGTGAAGGGGACTGGAAAACCGCCGCTATTGACCGCTTGATGAAAATCATGGCCCACAATAAGGCGACTGGCTTTATGGAAGACTATACCTATGAGCTGACACCAGGAAAAGAAGCCATCTTGCAATCCCACATGATGGAAGTCGATCCAGTATTAGCAGCCAACAAACCAAAAATCGTGGTTTCGCCATTGTCGATGGGGGATCGTGAAGACCCAGCCCGACTCGTCTTTGACGGCCAAGGCGGCGAAGGTGTCGTGGTTTCGATGGCAGACTTTGGCACCCACTACAAATTATTGATCAATGAAGTCGATGCCTTTGAGCCAACTGAAGAAGCACCAAAACTACCGGTTGCACGAGTAATGTGGACACCAAAACCAAACTTCCACGATGGCGTCAAACAGTGGATCGAAACAGGCGGTGGCCATCACACCGTCGTCTCACTTGTCCTAAATTCTGATCAGATCGAAACATGGGCGAAGCTTGTGGGATTAGAATACGTAACGATCAAATAAGTACCCAATCACAAAAGAAACCGTTGGCGATGGTCGGCGGTTTCTTTGCGTTTTTCTTAAGCTTTCTTGCCTTCTATCTGCAAAGTGCGGATAAGCAGACCCCTGAAAGCACCAGCAATCAGCAAAATTGACTTTTAAATATAGGGGGCATAGACTTTTATGTAAGAGTGGAACAATGGACTAAAAGGAGGAGCACAATGAAGACAACCTACGATACACCAGAGTATTATCAGAAAATGAACGCTTGGTGGCGAGCAGCCAACTACCTTTCCGTTGGTCAGATTTATTTGAAAGACAATCCCTTATTGCGCCGCCCCATCGAAGAAAAAGATTTGAAAGTGAATCCGATTGGTCACTGGGGAACGATCGCAGGACAAAATTTTATTTACACCCATCTCAATCGCGTCATCAATAAGTACGACTTAAACATGTTTTATATCGAAGGACCAGGCCATGGCGGACAAGTCATGGTTGCGAATGCTTATTTAGACGGCAGCTACAGCGAGATCTATCCAAAAGCCACCCAAGACGAAGCAGGGATGAAACATCTATTCAAAACCTTCTCTTTCCCAGGTGGGATCGCTTCTCATGCGGCACCTGAAACGCCAGGTTCGATCCATGAAGGCGGCGAGCTAGGCTATTCCATCGCCCACGCTACTGGAGCTATTTTAGACAATCCCGATGTCATTGCAGCAGTAGTGGTCGGTGATGGCGAAGCCGAAACTGGACCATTAGCGGGCAGCTGGTTTTCAAATACCTTTATCAATCCAGTCAATGATGGCGCAATTTTGCCTATCTTGCATTTGAATGGCGCCAAGATTGCCAATCCAACGATCTTGGCTCGTAAAAGCGATCAAGATCTCACGAAATATTTTGAAGGCATGGGTTGGACCCCTTATTTCGTAGAAGGGGACGATCCAGAAGCCGTTCATCCGCAATTGGCACAGAAAATGGATCAAGCCATCGAACAGATCCACGCGATCCAAGCAGAAGCCCGCAAAGGTTCTGCGGAAGAAGCCGCTATGCCTCATTGGCCTGTTTTGATCGTTCGCACACCGAAAGGCTGGACTGGACCGAAAGTCTGGGATGGCGAGCCGATTGAAGGGGGCTTCCGTGCCCACCAAGTGCCGATCCCGGTCAATGCGAAACATATGGAACACGTGGATGCTTTGACGGATTGGCTGCAGTCTTATCGTCCAGAAGAGCTTTTTGACGAAAACGGCCGCATCAAAGCTGAGATTCAAGAATTGGCGCCAAAAGGGGAGCAACGGATGGCGGTCAATCCGATCATCAATGGGGGGATCGATCCGCAACCGCTACGCTTGCCAGATTGGCAAGCACATGCCATTGCGATTGAGACACCTGGGGAAACGACTGCCCAAGACATGATGGTCTTTGGGAAATTTGCCCGTGACATCATCAAAGAAAATCCTGACAACTTCCGCATCTTTGGCCCAGATGAAGCCAAATCCAATCGGTTGAACCATGTGTTTGAAGTCACGGATCGCCAATGGTTGGAGCCAAAACATCCTGATTACGATGAATGGCTGTCTTCAGTGGGCCGTGTGATTGATTCACAATTATCAGAGCATCAAGCAGAAGGCTTCTTGGAAGGCTATGTGCTGACGGGTCGTCATGGCTTCTTTGCCAGCTACGAGTCATTCTTAAGAGGCGTTGATTCTATGATCACGCAACACTTCAAATGGTTACGAAAAGCCCATGATCTTGACTGGCGCAACCCGTACCCCTCATTGAATTTGATTGCTTCATCAACGGTCTTCCAACAAGACCATAATGGGTACACCCACCAAGATCCAGGGATCATGACCCATATTGCAGAGAAAAAAGCCGACTTTGTGCGGGTCTACTTGCCAGCCGACGCTAATAGCTTGATGGCTGTCATGGCAGAAACGCTCGCTTCTGAAGAAAAGATCAATCTAGTGGTCTCTTCAAAACACCCACGTCCGCAGTTTTATTCGGCGGATGAAGCGAAAGTGCTTGTCAAAGATGGCTTGAAAGTCATCGACTGGGCATCGACAGATGAAGAACAAGAACCCGATATTGTGATCGCAGCTGCTGGGACGGAACCGAATTTGGAAGCTTTAGCCGCTGTTTCCTTGCTGATTGAAGCCTTCCCAGAGTTGAAAGTCCGCTTCATCAATGTGGTTGATCTATTGAAATTGCGTCGTCCAGCAGTCGATCCTCGTGGGTTGAGCGATGAAGCATTCGAAGCCTACTTTACGAAAGACAAACCGATCGTGTTTGCTTTCCACGGGTATGAAGGACTGATTCGCGATATCTTCTTTGGCCGTCGCAACCAACAGCTTCATATTCATGGGTACCGAGAAAATGGCGACATCACGACACCGTTTGATATGCGGATCCTTTCTGAATTGGATCGCTTCCACTTAGCCAAAGACGCCGCCGAATGGGTCTATGGAGAAAAAGCAACGGACTTTGCCCAAAAAATGGCAGACACCGTTGCGTATCACCATGACTTTATTCGAGAAAACGGCTATGATATCGCCGAAGTCGAAGAGTGGGAATGGAAACCATTGCGTTGATTTATTCTCCACAACGCCAACGTAAGACAGTTTAAGAACAAAAAAAGCACAAAAGAAACAAAACGATCCGCAACAGGGTCGGGACACCTTACTAAGGTAGCCCGATCGACTGTCTGCGGATCGTTTTTTTTAAAAGACGTCGAAACCGTAGTTTTTGATATGCTGCTTCAACAAGGCGAGATAGTCCAAAGCCATCTCACTCAGTTCCATTTTCTTGTGTTTTAGGTAACCTAGTGTCATCGCATCATCGACTTCCAAAGGGATCGCAACGATTTTTTCATCATTCAGCTCACTGCTGATGATCCCAGAGCTGATGGTATAGCCGTTGAGACCCACCATCAAATTGAAGATCGTGGCACGATCGCTGATGCGGATATGTTTTTTGCGCTGTAAAGTGCTTAAGATCTCTTCAGAAAAGTAGAAGGAATTGGTTTCCCCTTGTTCGTACGACAGATAGGTATATGGTTCCAAATCAGCTAATGTGATGCTTTTTTTCTGAGTCAGGGGATTTTCTCGGCCGATGAAGACGTGGGGTTTGGCTTCAAATAAAGGAATGAATTGCAGGTCTTTTTCGTGGATCAAACGGGTCAAGACCGTTGTGTTGAAATCATTCAGATAAATGACCCCTAATTCGCTCTTAAACGTCTGGATATCATCCAGTACATTTTGTGTCTGGGTCTCCCGCAAGGTGAATTGAAATTCATCTTCCCCTAACTGTTTGACCAGCTCCACGAAGGCGTGGACGACGAAGGCATAGTGTTGTGCGGAAACACTGAAAACATGCTTGCGATGGCTGTCTTTGCGAAAGCGTTCGTCCAAGAGATTGACTTGGTCTAAAACATTTCGAGCATAGTTGAGAAAGGAACGGCCATCATCGGTCAAGGTCACCCCTAATTTACTGCGGTAAAACAGCTGCAGATCATACTCTTTTTCCAACTCTTTCATGGCTTGAGAGAGGGAGGGCTGACTGATGAAAAGCTGTTTGGCGGCTTCATTGAAAGAGCCAGTTTCTACGATTTTTTCCAAATATTCAAGCTGCTGGATACGCATGGGATACAACCTCCTTTTTATGTTATAGGTATTGCCTATGGAATATACAAGTTTATAAGTATTATCTATAGTATAAGATGTTTGCTAGAATAAATCTAACAATTTTGAAAACTTTGTATAGGAGGAATGGATATGGCAACAGACAAATTTCAGCTTGTGGGGTCATTGTTACGACCACAAGATTTATTGGACTACAAAAATCAAATCGAGCATCGGGAGGATATCCGCTACCCGTTTTATGATGCGTTTCCTGGCTACCAAGAAACGGAAGCAAAAGCGATCGCTGACATCATTGCAGCGCAAAAAGAACACGGCATTACAGTCATCACAGACGGCGAACATGGCCGCTCAATGTGGCACCTGGATTTTCTCTGGGGATTAAAAGGCGTTGAACGCTATATCTCCGATCATGGGTATGCCTTTGAAGATTTGGACGGTGGACATTTTGAGACACGTAAAGACATCGGCATCCGAATCACAGAACCATTATCTGGCAAAAACCATCATTACTTGACGTTATTTAAAGAAACCAAACGCCAAGCTGGCGACCTGCCAGTCAAAATCACCGTCTGGGGGGCTGCCCACGCCTTTACCGAGCTGACTGTCTTTAACGACCTCGTTGGTGAAGGTCAGGTGTATCCAACGAAAGAAGCCTTGCGGGAAGGGCTGCTTAACGCCTACAAGGAATTCTTGCAGGAATACCGAGAAGCCGGTGGTGAGATCGTTCAGTTCGATGATTGTTTATGGGAATTATTCGCCGAAGACAATGACAAGAGCTTCTTCACCCAAGGCAATGACGGCTTAGAAGCGTTAGCCGATGAATTCGTGGCGATCAACAACGAAGTCGCTGACTACGCCCACGAATTAGGATTAAAAGTCTGGACCCACAACTGCCGCGGCAATTACCAAAGCCGCGCGGCCGCCAGCGGTACCTACAAAGCGATCGCCGAAAAATTCTTGCGTGATCAGCATTATGACCGCTTTTTCCTAGAGTGGGACGATGACCGTGCTGGTGATATCTCGGCTTTAGAAGCGCTGAAAGACCGTCCAGAAGTGGAGGTTGTCTTAGGCTTATTATCCAGCAAAACCGCCACATTAGACGATGAAGAGCGAGTGATCGCTTTATTAGACGAAGCCAGCCAAATCATTCCTAAGGAGCGGCTTTATCTTTCTCATCAATGCGGCTTTGCCTCTTGTGACTGCGGCAATGAGCTTTCGACTGAACAGCAATGGGCAAAAATCAAGCAAGGACAAGCCTTAGCTGAAGCGTACTTCGGTTAAGCAGCTGCGTCTTCTTTTCCCTGAATCTTCCCTTCGAAATCGGTGCATGCGACAAAGTTTCGAAAATTTCAGAAAAAATGTTTGACATTTTCTTTAAGAGCGAGTAAAGTAAGACACAACTTAATGAAACAGACATCGAAAAGAAGAGTAGCAAGGCTTGCTGTTTGAAGAGAGTCTCTGGTTGGTGCAAAGAGATAACGCATGGTTGTGAAACACATCTTGGAGTCGTTTTTCCGAAAGAAAAGTAGGAGAGACCGGGTTTGCCCGTTACAGCAGCAGTCATTGATTGATGACTTTCTGAGTTCAGTTGCTGTGAAGCACTGATAAACAAAGGTGGAACCGCGTTGATAACGTCCTTTAGCTGTAATGGCTAGGGGACGTTTTTTTTCTCTTTTTTTGCATCTCACCGAAAACCGAAAGTGGAAGGATCACAAGGACTGCACGAGGCCTTTTCCTGTGAAGGAAAGGCAAATTGAGGTGGAACCACGTATCAAGCGTCCTCTGGCAAATGCCAGTGTGCGCTTTTTTTGTTTTTCTTTTTTAGAAAAATGAAATTTGCCAGTTGCCCCTCACCAGCCAACGCCCAGCGTCACATAAGCGTCGGAGCAAACCGTCGCTAAGCTGTATCGCTGCTAATCGAAATTGAAACCTATCAAGGAGGAAGTCACCATGTTTGAGTATTTAGTCAATGTTATGCCCCAACTGATTTCAGGAACTGGAATCACCGTTAAATTGTTCGCACTGACCTTAATCGGGTCCATTCCCTTAGGCATCTTGTTGGCCTTTGTTTTAGCCAGTCGCCTGCGTATTTTGAAATTGATCGTGCAAGTCTACGTATGGTTGATGCGAGGAACGCCTTTATTGCTACAGCTGATCTTCGTATTCTACGGTCTGCCGATCTTAGGGATCGTCTTTGACCGCTTTGAAGCAGCCTTGATCGCCTTTATTATCAATTACGCTGCTTATTTTGCCGAGATTTTCCGTGGAGGGATCCAATCGATTCCAGCAGGACAATATGAAGCCGCGAAAGTCTTGCGTTTGTCCCCGATCCAAACGATCCAAAAAATCATCATCCCACAAGTCGTCAAGATCACCCTGCCATCTGTCGGCAATGAAGTCATCAATCTTGTCAAAGACACATCCCTCGTCTACATCTTAGGATTGTCAGACGTGATGCGAATCGGGAAAATCGCCATGGAGCGAGACAGTACCTTGCTTCCGTTAGTTGGGGTCGGCTTGATCTACTTGGTGATGACGGGCGTCTTTACGTTATTGTTAAAACAAATCGAGACCAAACTGGACTATTACCGTTAGGAGGAACCACATATGTTAGAACTAAAACAAGTATCAAAGTCATTTGGCGCTAAAAAAGTCATCGATCAGCTAGACTTGACGATCGAAGACGGCAGTATCTTAGCGGTGGTCGGTCCTTCCGGTGGCGGGAAAACCACCTTGCTTCGGACACTGGCTGGTTTAGAAACGATCGATTCTGGAAGCTTTTTACTGGATGGCAAAACCTTTGATCCCACCGACACAAAAGAACAAGAACAAGTCGTCGGTGTCGTCTTCCAAGACTTCCAATTGTTTCCGCACTTGTCAGTTTTTGAAAACATCACTTTGGCGCCAAAAATGGTGCTAAAACAAGACAAGGCCGCGTATACAGCAAAAGCCGAACAGTTGGCAGAAAAACTAGGATTAAGTGACCTACTAGCCCAATATCCCTTCCAATTGTCCGGGGGGCAGCGGCAACGGGTGGCTATCGCACGAGCGATGGCGATGAATCCCAAAGTGTTGGCCTATGACGAGCCTACCAGCGCCTTAGATCCA
This sequence comes from Enterococcus sp. DIV0240d, assembly GCF_051711245.1. Classification (NCBI taxonomy): domain Bacteria; kingdom Bacillati; phylum Bacillota; class Bacilli; order Lactobacillales; family Enterococcaceae; genus Enterococcus; species Enterococcus sp. DIV0240d. The sequence goes on from NZ_JBIOMG010000001.1 coordinate 687,247, forward strand.
GACTTGAGACAGCAAGTCGAACAGCTGATCTTGGATCTGAAAAAAGAAGGAGTGACCCAGATCGTGGTGACCCATGATTTGGTTTTTGCCGAAAATATCGGTGATCAATTATTAAAAGTAGCAGGAGAATAAGGGGGAGAACAAAATGAAAAAATTACTATTGACGGGAATCGCAGCAGCAAGTGTATTTTTATTAGGGGCGTGTGGCAGCAGCAATGACACCACAACCAGTGCCGCTGACAAAGAAGAAGTGATCGTCGGCCTAGACGATACCTTCGTACCGATGGGCTTTAAAGACGACCAAGGCAACATCGTTGGGTTTGATGTGGATTTAGCCACAGCGATTTTGGATCTAACAGGAACCAAAGTCAAATTTCAACCAATCGATTGGTCCATGAAAGAAACCGAACTAAGCAATGGCACCATCGATATGATCTGGAACGGGTATACCAAAACCGCAGCTCGTGAAGAAAAAGTATTGTTTACAGATACTTATATGGAAAACAAACAAGTCTTAGTCACAGCAAAAACCAGCGGCATTACTAGCTTTGATGATATGGAGGGCAAAGTCTTAGGCGCCCAAGAAGGTTCTTCTGGTTATGAGACCTTCAATAACCAACCGGAAGTTTTGAAGGATCTCGTAGACGGCAATGACGCAACCTTGTATGCCAGCTTTAATGAAGCCTTTATCGATCTAGAAAACGGTCGGATCGACGGTCTTTTGATCGACCGCGTCTACGCAGAATATTATTTGACTCAAACAGGCAAAACCGATGACTTCAACGAAATTGAAAGCCCCTTTGAAGCAGAAGATTTTGCTGTAGGTGTGCGTAAAGACGATCAAGCCATGGCAGATAAAATCAATGATGGCTTGAAAGAATTGCAAGACAATGGCACCTTTGCTGAAATCTCTGAAAAGTGGTTTGGCGAAGACGTCACACCAAACTAAAACAAGTCAACAAGATACACTGGCTGCTTAGCAGTTGGTGTTTTTTTATACATTCATTTCTTTTGCGTATTTAAGGAAAGAAGGAACGATTGAAGTATATACTTGTGTATACATATGCTTGCTCATGTTATAATGATAGGTAGTAAGGAAAATCCGATTAAGAGGGGGGGAGCCTAGTGGAACATTATAAAGAGACCGCTCATTTGATTAAGTGGGGCAACGGACAGGGGGTTCGCTTGTCTAAGAAAATGATTCAGAAATTGGATCTCCAGGTAGGTTCTGAACTAGAAATGGAACTGGCAGAAGAAGTCAATGGCAAAAAACAGTTAGTTATTACAGAAAAGCAGTCAGTAGGAGCGTTGTCCCCAGAGGAGAAACTTCGTTTAGTCGATTCATTGCAAGGCATTTTAGCAGATTCATTTGAAACACCTGACGTTGTGGACATCAAAAAAGTAAGAAACGAACGGCGTAGAAAAAAATATCTGGGAGAATAAAATAAGCATGACCAAATACAAAGCCAAACGAGTCGTGATTGACACCAATGTGATCCTTGACTATTTATTAGGAAGAGGGTCTAAAAGACATCAAGAAGCCATCAAACAGATATACAACAGTTCCATTTATGGACTTTGCGAGGGCGTGATTACGGCAAGTACCTTAACGGATCTTTTCTATATTCTCGATGGAGCAGCAGGAGTCGATGCTCGGAGGGAAGTCAAAAAACTGATCCAAGTGCATACCGTCTTAACAGTTACGGAAGCAGATTGCCTTCAGGCGCTTGATTCAACAATGACAGATTTTGAGGATGCTGTTTTAGCAGCTTGTGCGAAGCGAAATCAAATCGACAGTCTAGTAACGACCAATACAGCTGATTTTGAATCATCGGGACTGATTGTCTATACAGTCGCTGGATTTGTGCAGCAGCTAAAAAGAGGATGATCACTGCTATATCTGGCAGACATCCTCTTTTTTCCTTAAATTCCAACAGCGAACCAAAATTTCTCACAGGAAAACTTTTGTTCGCCTTCTTTTTTCGTTATAATAGGGAAAGATGAAAAGAGGGATAGAAATGGCGCAAAAAAAACGCGCAAAGAAACGCAAAACAAAAAAACAACAAAAACAGCAAGAGAAATTAATGCTGGTCGGCGTCGGCCTGCTCTTTGTCTTGTTTTCGATATTTGGCTTTTTCCATTTAGGTTTTTTAGGAACCTTGATTGCCAACGGGTTTCGGATCGTTGGCGGAAACACGTACCAATTTTTGAGTGTTGCCCTAGCCGCTTATGGTGTCTGGTTAGCGATCAAAACGACCGATGCTCGCTTTAAGAGTATTCGGCGAGTGATTGGCTGTGTATTGGTGTATTTTGGTTTACTGATCATCCTCCATGCGCAAATCTTTAGTAATGTGGTGGGAGAACAAGCCAATATCTTCCAAACGACGTGGATGACGCTGTTAGGCGATATTCGGCGTAGCCAAGTGACCCAAAATGTCGGGGGCGGAATGATTGGCGCCATGCTCTATGGGGCGACCTATTTTCTTGTTTCCCAGATCGGCAGCTACATCATCGCTGTTTTACTCATGCTGATCGGGGCGTTCTTGTTCAGCCAAATGAGCAGCCACGAGTTAGTCGAGCACCTGCAAGCAGCTGGTGACAAGCTGCAGCGGTTGTTAGAAGGCTCTCCAGAAAAGCAAGCCGAACGAGAAGCCCGCAAAGCGGAACGAGCAGCAGAGAAGCAAGCTGCGAAAGAAGCCAAAAAAGAAGCCGAACGAGCAGCAGTCATGGCGGAGATCAAAGAAAAGAATCAAGTCCGACCAATGACAGAAGACGAAAAATCAGCAAAAGAACAACAGATGCAAGCGCCAGCTGATTTTGAACCAGAGCAGCTGAGCTTTGTACCCATCGACCACTTCCAGGAATTGCCGCAAGCGGCGGGACCAGAGGCCGCTCAAGCACCACATCCAGCAGGAAACAAACCGGGACCAAGCAAAAAGGTCAATGAAGACGGAGAGATCCTCGATGATGATGGTGAAGTATTGGAATTTGAGATTTCGGAAGAAGCTGAAAATCGTGATTATGAATTGCCTTCAGCGCAATTACTCGATTCGATCCCTTCAACGGATCAAAGCAGCGAGTACAAAAAGATCGAACAAAATATCGGTGTGTTAGAAACCACCTTCCAAAGCTTCGGTGTTGATGCAAAAGTCGTCAAAGCCAGCTTAGGACCAGCAGTAACCAAATTCGAAGTTCAACCAGCAGTAGGGGTCAAAGTCAGCAAAATCGTCGGGTTGACCGACGATATCGCCTTGGCCTTAGCTGCCAAAGATGTGCGGATGGAAGCGCCGATCCCAGGGAAATCATTGATTGGGATCGAAGTTCCAAACAGTGCAGTCAGCATGGTTTCATTCCGAGAAGTGATCGAAGCCCAACCGGATCATCCAGATAAACTATTAGAAGTACCTTTAGGACGCGATATTTCTGGCCGTGTCCAAACGGCAGACTTAACGAAAATGCCCCATCTCTTGATTGCCGGATCGACCGGGAGCGGGAAGTCCGTAGCCATCAACGGTATCATCACCAGTATTTTGATGCGGGCAAAACCCCATGAAGTCAAACTGATGATGATCGACCCGAAAATGGTTGAATTAAATGTTTACAATGGGATTCCCCATCTCTTGACACCTGTCGTGACCAATCCCCGCAAAGCGGCGCAAGCGTTGCAAAAAGTGGTCAAGGAAATGGAAGAGCGCTACGAAAAATTTGCGGCAACTGGGGTCCGAAACATTACTGGCTACAACGATTTAGTGATCAATAAGAATTTAGAAGACGGTGAAAATCGTCCGATCTTGCCATTCATTGTAGTGATCGTCGATGAGTTAGCCGACTTGATGATGGTTGCCAGCAACGAAGTCGAAGATGCCATCATTCGTTTGGCGCAAATGGCACGGGCAGCAGGTATCCATATGATCCTAGCAACGCAACGACCAAGTGTGGATGTCATTACAGGGATCATCAAAGCCAATGTTCCATCACGGATGGCCTTTGCGGTTTCCAGCGGTGTCGATTCGCGGACCATCATTGATGGGAACGGAGCCGAAAAACTGCTGGGACGCGGCGACATGCTGTATCTGCCGATGGGTGAGAACAAACCGATTCGGGTCCAAGGGGCCTTTATCTCCGACCAAGAAGTCGAACGAGTGGTTGAATTCGTGACCGATCAGCAAGAAGCCAATTATGAAGAAAAAATGATGGTTACTGAGGAAGAAACGAGTACCGGCAGCAGCGGACAACCGCAAGATGAGCTATTCGAAGATGCCAAAGCCCTTGTGGTGGAAATGCAGACCGCCAGCGTTTCTCTCTTGCAGCGACGTTTTCGCATCGGCTATAACCGAGCGGCTCGGTTAGTGGATGAATTAGAAGATCAAGGTGTCGTTGGCCCTTCTGAAGGCAGCAAGCCACGGAAAGTCTTGATCGAGCCGCAACCAGAAGACATTCCTACCTTTGATGAATAAGGAGAACAAGACCAATCCAATGAGAGAAAGGCGAGATAGCAATGAAACGCAAACACATTCTTTACCGTGATGTTGCCGATAAGCTCAAAGAAGACATCATGTCGGGTCGCTACCCGATTGGTTCATTTTTACCGACGGAAACAGAATTGGAAGCCACCTTCAATGTCAGCAAGATCACTGTCCGCAAAGCCATCGAATTGTTAGCGGCAGATGAGTATGTGGAAAAACGCAGCGGACGTGGGACGACGGTTTTAAGCAATCGCCCTTATAACAAGCTGTCAAAAGGCACGACGTTTAGCCAATTGCTTGAAAAGACTGGCAAGGAATACACGAAGAAAAACCTCAGCTATGAATTAGTTGAACTTGCGCCTGAACACCCAGCGTATTCCTTGATGGGCAAAGAAGTCATGCGTTTACGTCGCATGTATTATTTTGACCACCAACCCTTTATTTACTATGAGTACCATTTGCCAAAGCAGCTAAAGGGTACCTCCATCGAGGTCTTTGAAGAAAAATCATTGTATCGCCTATTGGATGAACATCGAATGATCATCGATCGCTTTCAAGATGCGTTCGTGGCAACGACCTTGACCGAAGAGCAACAGAAGTTTATGATCACGCCAGAGGTCGCTGCCTTGAAACGAACCCGTTATTCGTATGATCTACAAGGAGAAGTGGTAGAATATACAGAAGGGATCTATAACACCGCCTTGCATCCGTATATGATCGAGTTTGAAGCCTAGTCATTGATTAGGCTTTTTTAGCAAAAAGTGGTACCAAAATCAGAAGTGGAGCGTGAAAACTATGAGAAAAATCGCCTTTTTAGGAGCCGGTAACATGGCAAAAGCCATCATCAACGGCTTGATTGCAGCAAACCTGTATGAACCAGCAGAGATCTTGGTTTATAATCATCGCTACGAGCCGACTTTGGCACAATTAGAAAAAGAAACCGGGATCACTGGGACAACTAAGCTGGCAGATGTCACCGAAAAAGCAGAGATCCTTGTCTTAGCAGTCAAACCTTTTGTCTTTCCCCGCTTGCTTGCTGATTTAAAAGACGGCTTGACCAAGGAGCATTTGCTAGTATCCATTGCCGCGGGCGTGACGATCGCGCAAATGGAAGAAATCATTGGTGCGCACAAAATCGTGCGGGTCATGCCAAATACCCCTGCACTGGTGGGGGAAGGGATGTCTTCTATCAGTCCCAACGGTCAAGTGACGGAAGCCGAAGCCAACGAAGTCAAACAGCTTTTTGAAAGCCTAGGGAAAGCCGAGCAAGTACCAGAAAGCATGATCGATGCAGTCATTGGTGTCAGCGGTTCTTCACCAGCCTACACGTATTTGTTCATCGAAGCTTTGGCAGATGGAGCAGTAGCAGAAGGAATGCCGCGTCCGATGGCGTATGAATTTGCTGCTCAAGCGGTATTAGGCGCAGCGAAGATGGTACTAGAGACGAAGGAACACCCAGGTGTCTTAAAGGATCGTGTCAGCTCGCCAGGGGGCACAACGATCCAAGCAGTCAAAACCTTAGAGGAAAATGGCTTTCGGGCGGCTGTCATCAAAGCAGTGCAAGCCGCTGCTGACAAAAGTCGGGAGATGTCTTGATCCCCAGTGAGTGAGGAAAAAATCTTAGCAAAACGAAGGAGCGTTTATGAAAGAACTTTTGATTTTTGATTTTGATGGATTGTTAGTCGATACCGAAAGAGTCTATTTTGATGGGTGGTTGGCGCTATTTAAAAAGTATGAGCTTCCGATTACAGCCGCTGATATTTTTGGTTGGCGTGGTCAAAGTTGGCAACAGACTGCCACTAAATTAGCCGACCTCGTAGGCGGTCAGCAGCGGGTGCAGGAATTACGAGCAGAACGGGAAGTCTATATTGCCCAGCAAATAACCGATGGCACCTTCAAAACCAAACCTTATGCGAAAGAAACCATCGCCTTGGCTCGTGAGAAAGGCTTCCAAACGGCATTAGCCACCTCGACGATGAAAAAAAGAGCCTCTGAATTGTTGACGCATTTCGATTTGTTGCAGGCCTTTGACTATCAGACCTTTGGCGATGATGTCTCCGCCCATAAGCCTGATCCAGCACCGTACTTGCTGACTTTAGAAAAAGCGCAAGTCGCAGCAGAAAAAGCTTTAGTCATGGAAGATTCTCTTGTGGGAGCAACAGCCGCGACGCGTGCGGGCATCGATGTCGTGCTGATTCCCGATCAAAGCTTTGATCAAGTCTACTCCCCAGAAGAGAAGACCGGACTTCAGTTATATGGCGAAGCTACCTCATTGAAATATGTGTATGAGTTATTGGCACAGGATCAACTGAAATAATACCTAAAAAAGCTTCCTTTTTCGTTGCAGAAAAAGGAAGCTTTTTTTGTATAGGAAAGACCTGTAAAAAAACAGATCAAAGGATATGAGTGGTGTGTTTTTCGCCATCATGGTAAAGTTAAAGAAAGTTTAACAATAAGCGAAAAAAAACAAAAAGTAAAGGGGTTTCATTTTGACAAAAACGTCCATTTGTCAAAAGGACTTTTCTTGGTCGATCCTAGCCGTTGGCGGCAGGGGAAAAACATGGTAAATTATCCTTCGACGAAGAACTAGTGGGGGAAGAAAAAATGAATAAACTAAAGAATGTTTTCTATTTATATAAACTGGACTGGAAACGAATTTTCAGCAATCCAATCTCTGCATTTTTGATCATTGCCTTAATGATTTTACCCTCGCTTTATGCGTGGTTCAATATCAAAGCCCTCTGGGACCCATACGGCAACACCAGTGAATTGCCGATTGCCGTTTACAGTGCGGATAAAGGGGCAGAATTTCAAGACAAGCACATCGATATCGGTGATGAAGTCATCGATACCCTCCATAAAAACAAGCAGTTGGGCTGGCGTTTCTTGGATTCAAAAGAGGACTTAGTAGAAGGGGTCAAGTCAGGAAAATATTACGCGGGTATTTATCTGCCAGCGGATTTTTCAGATGATCTGATCAGCTTTACCAGCGGGAAAATCGAAAAACCGACCATCGAGTATTATAGCAACCAAAAAATCAACGCTATCGCACCAAAAATCACCGATAAAGGAGCCAGCAGCCTTCAAGAAGAGATCTCACAAAACTTTATTGAAACCGCCAGCTCCACGTTGATAAAAGTCTTCAATGAAATCGGCTATGACATTGATTCCAACTTAGTTAGCATCAACAAAGTCAAATCGATGATCTTAGACACCGATGACAATTTGGCTACGATCGATGGCTATACGAAAGAGATCGTCACCTTGCACGATAAGTTTCCAGAAATCAAAGAAAAGATCGCAAAAGCCGAAGAATTCACCGATTATATCCCACAAGTGGATGCCATGGGGGAAAAACTGATCGGCTTAAACGATAAGCTGCCTGCATTGAAGAAAGAAGCCAGCATCATTTTGACCTTGCAAGAAAAGATCCCAGAGATCCAAAATGCTGGCAAACAATTGAAGATGATCGACGATGATTTCGATGACATTGCCAGCACTATGACGGATGGCATCGACACCGCCAAGCAAGGACTGCAAGTCATTGAACAAGTGCAAGCCGCTTTACCACAGATCGAACAACTAGGCGACCAAGCCGCCAGCTTCGCCACCGCGACCAAAGATGGGGCGCAACAATTGCAAGATGCCCTGCCAAGTATTTCTAGCAGTGTGAAGGTGACGATTCAGTCGATCAGTCAAGTGGCAACCACCACTGCCGGTCTAACAAGTACGATTCGCCAAGCGCTGGCTGACAATGAACTAACGGATGAAGAGCGTCAAGCAATCAGTGCAACGATCACTGACTTTCAAAAGAACATCCAACAACAACAAGCCGCCTTGGATTCCTTGATTGCCTTTTTAACCAATATTCAGAATTCTGGTAGTAACGCCGACCTAGAAGGCATCATTGCACAACTAAGCAATGCCAAAACAACGTTAGGTGTTTTATCTGACCGCTTATCGCAATTGAATAACCTTGTTCAAAATGGGTCTGTTGATGAAATTAAAGCGTATCTCGATCAAGTTACCGCAGCTGCTCAAAACGTTGCCAATCTCATGAACAGCATCAATGTTGATTCAATCACCACCACCATCAACGACATTCTAACCAAACTAATCAAAACCATCACCACCGCCGAAGATGTCTTGAAAAAAGCCCAAGAGATCGATTTTGACTCGTTGCTGTCTTCCACCAAATCAGTGGTCAGCAATGCCGTGACGATTTTGGAAAAATACCAAAAAGAATTGCCTGCCATCAAGCAAGAATTGCACGATGCCAATACGATGCTGAATGGTCACATGGATGAAATCGTCAATGCCATCAACAAAGGAGCCGACCTATACAACAACGAATTGCCAGTTGTCGAAGAGAAATTAGGGTTGGCCGTAAACTTCTTGCAAAACGACTGGCCAACTATCAAATCAGAAATCAGCTCTACGATGGCAATGGTGGATGAAAAACTGCCAGAAGTTGAAAAAGCCTTGGATGCGGCTGTCGATTTGATCAATAACGATTGGCCAAGTATCAAAGCAGGCATCCACAAAGCCGCTGATGCGATCCGAGCAGGCGAAAATGAAGTCGATCTCGGGGAAGTCATCAAATTATTGAAACTTGATGCCACCGATGAAGCCGACTTCTTCAAACAACCAGTGGAATTAAAAAGCAATGAAATCTATCCAATCGCCAACAATGGTTCAGCTAGCACACCGTTTTATACCGCATTGTGTTTGTGGGTAGGGGCATTATTGTTGTCAAGTGTCGCTACAACGGAGTATCATTTAGAGAAGAAAGACAAAAAACGCTTTACCCAACGTGAAACCTTTGTGGCACGAATGCTGACGTTCTTGACGATGGCAGTCGCCCAAAGTTTGATCGTGACCCTAGGAAATATGTTTTTATTAGGCGTTGATGTCCACAATCCAGTGTACAGTGTCTTCTTCGCATTACTCGTCGGACTCGCCTTTATGATGATCGTTTACGTACTGGCAGGACTGTTCGGCAACCTCGGGAAAGGGATCGCCATAATCATTTTGGTTCTCTCCATCTCAGGTGGGGGAGGAAACTACCCGATCCAAGTTTCTGGGAAGTTCTTCCAATTCATTAATCCGCTGCTGCCATTTACCCATGCAGTCAATCTGTTAAGAGAATCAGCTGGCGGGATCTATTGGCCAAATGCCGTACCACAATTGGTTATTTTAACGATTTTGTTCCTGGTCTTTGGGATCGTCGGTACCTACGCGTATCCTTATCTAGTCAACTCTACGAAGAAATTAAGCGACATTTCAAAAGAAAGTCATTTCTTCCACTAACATCGAAAAGCAGAAAGAGCATTTGTTCTTTCTGCTTTTGTGCCATCACGTGAAATTTCTAATAATCAAAAGAGGGAAAAAGGGCCGTTTTTTCATCTGATTTTCATTGACTTTTCGCGGTTACAAGAGTAGCATACAGTCTTGATAATTCAATATTTGTGAGGATATCGTTACAAGTTTAACGAAGGATTTTTTCATGAAAAGGAGTGTAGAAAAAGTGGAGTATTTGAAACGTTTGTTGGTCGGACGTCCATTGAAATCCGCAGAGAATGATGAACAAAAACTGAGCCGGACGGCGGCCCTTGCGTTGCTATCTTCTGATGCTTTGTCTTCGATTGCTTATGGGACAGAGCAGATCGTTGTCGTATTAGTGGCACTTTCCGCTGCTGCTATCTGGTATTCATTACCGATCGCTGCTTTTGTTATTATTCTTTTGATTTCATTGACCTTGTCTTACCGTCAGATCATTCATGCATACCCTCACGGTGGTGGGGCGTATGTAGTAAGTAGTGAAAATTTAGGGAAAAATGCGGGCCTGATTGCCGGCGGCTCACTGTTGATCGATTATATGCTGACAGTAGCAGTATCCGTCTCAGCAGGGGCGGAAGCCATCACTTCTGCTGTGCCAGCGTTGTTCGGCCATCAAGTGGCCATTTCTGTCGTGATCGTACTCTTGATCATGATGATGAATCTGCGAGGGCTGCGAGAATCAGCTAGCTTCTTAATGATTCCAGTCTACACCTTTATCGCAGTGATCACAGTCTTAATCGTGGCCGGCTTGTACAACATCGTAACTGGTGCGCAACCGTTGAATGCAACCGCACTGCCGGGAGCTGTGGTGCCTGGGGTATCCGTAGCCTTGATCTTACGGGCTTTCTCATCAGGTTCCTCTTCTTTGACGGGGGTCGAAGCGATCAGTAACGCGGTGCCATTTTTCAAAAAACCACGGGCGAAAAATGCAGCTGCGACCTTGACGATCATGGCTGCGATCTTAGGGTTCTTCTTCGTCGGTATCACTTTTATCAACTATTGGTACGGTATCGTACCAGAAGCAGAAGTGACCGTCCTATCTCAAATCGGCTCTGCTGTTTTTGGTCATGGGTTTATGTACTACGTTTTGCAATTTGCCACAGCGCTGATTTTAGCAGTTGCCGCAAATACTGGATTTTCCGCCTTCCCCGTGTTGGCGTATAACTTAGCCAAAGACAAATATATGCCACACATGTATCAAGACCGTGGGGATCGTCTCGGCTACTCAAACGGGATCATCACCTTAGCTGCTGGTTCCATCGTCCTATTGTTTATCTTCCAAGGATCGACCGAGCGTTTGATTCCGTTGTATTCCATCGGGGTATTCATTCCTTTTGCACTATCCCAAAGCGGAATGGTCGTCAAATGGAAAAAAGAAGGCAAAGGCTGGTTCTTTAAATCGATCGCCAACATCATTGGGGCTTTGATTTCTTTTGCGATCATTGCCATCTTGTTCGTGTATCGCTTAGGCGATATTTGGCCATTTTTCATTATCATGCCGATCCTCTTGTATATCTTTTACAAGATCCATGATCATTATAAAAAAGTCGCAGAACAGCTGCGATTGGAAAAACAAGAAGCACTGCATGTCTATGAAGGAAATACCGTGATCGTTCTCGTCGGAAATGTTACCCGAGTAAATATCGGCGCATTGAACTATGCCCAATCGATTGGTGATTATGTCGTGGCGATGCACGTCTCGTTGGATGAAGATGTGAAGAAAGAAAAAGAGATCGAACAAGAATTTAAGCAAAAATTCCCAGACGTGCGTTTCTCCGTCGTTCATTCTTCGTATCGTTCGATTGAAAATCCCATCTTGCGTTATGTGGATCTAGTCAGCCGCAATGCAGCCAAACACAATTACACAACGACCGTCATCATTCCACAGTTTGTCCCAAGACGTCGCTGGCAAAATATTTTGCACAACCAAACAAGCCTGCGCTTGCGTTTCAGACTCTCTTGGCGTGAGAACATCATTGTAAGTACGTACAGTTACCATTTGAAGAAATAACAAAAACGCTAGTTTAGCGACCTGATTCCCAAAAGAAATGTTTGGGTCAGCCGCTAAGACTAGCGTTTTTTTTTTAGCTATAAAACATTTTCAGTTTGATATCCTGATCGTAATTCCCAAACCCCTTGCCAAAGAGGGTACAACCGCCGACATGCTCGGCATCTTCTTTGACTTCCACTTTTAAGTGCCACGTATCTTCGTAGGCAGGTATATCCTTGATCGTAATGTCGGAAAGAGGAACACCTTCCATGTAGGTTCCGTGATCCATGATGCGGATCGTCTTCAATAACCCGTACTGATTGAGATTGTCTGGATACCAATCCGGTGTATACTTGCCGCGAATATCTGCAAAATCCCCTGGGCTAGTCCATGTACCAAGCTCCACACCATTTAAGCTGAAGGTGATGTCTGACGGCCAGTTGTTATTGGAAAAAGGAAATTCAGACGAAACTTCCATTGAAATCTCCATCATTTCAAGTTTTTCTTCTCTTGCTAAGAAGTTTGGCGATTGGTATTCAACAAATCCTTTCGTAAACCACAAGATGCGGGCATCCATTCGTCGGGGATCCATGAAAAACTTCGGTTCATCCACCATTCCCACAAAATCAGCTGAAGTAGCAAGCCCGCACGTTGGTTCTACCGAATAATTTGTATAATGACCGATCGGTATCGCCGTTTCTTTCGTATCAAAGGCATTAAAGATTTTCTCAGGAAAGTTGATATCGATATGATCCACTCTCAAACTGGAAATCTTTTTTTGTCCCACACGCTCTGTTTTGATGATTTTGGCTTCTTCTAATTTTTTGATGTGCATCGTAATGATAGCGCTGCTTAAGCCCAACTCCTGTGCCAACTCTTTGACATTCATCTTGTTTTTAGCCAGCAATTGAATGATTTTGATTCGCACGTTACTGGCAAGTGCCTCATAGACAGGCAATGCTTCTTGATTGATTTCTAATTGCATCGTGTCACCTCCGCTTAAACTGTTTGATTTACTTGAATGTTAACATATTTGCTAATTTGTGTAAATAGCGTTGTTTATTTCGCTAGTTATTAATATATTTATTAATTAATATAGATATTATCCTAAATAAATTAATCAAAATATTGTTGACAGCGATTACAAATCAAGTTATGATTTATTTGTAAATTGAAAGTGTTTGCAAACGCTAGAAATGAATAATGCAATTATAAATGCTGGGATAGCAAATAAGAGAAGGAGGATAGGCGTGTTCGGCTTCAAAGACCAAAATTCAATTTCTATGAAAGAGGGAAAAACATGAAGAAGAAACTTATTATTATTGGTGCTTTAGTTGCAGTCGTTGCAGTTGCCCTTATTGGTTTTAATCGTTATCAGGCAGCGGAAAAAGAAAAATACACGATTAATTTTTGGTCACCCCTTACTGGTGATGATGGCGCTTATATGGATCAGATCGTAAATGAATTCAATGAACAATCAGGTTCCGATTATACAATCAATCATGTGATCACGTCTGATATGTACACTAAATTAAGTACGGTTGTAAGTTCTAAAAGTGGGATTCCAGATTTGACTTTGATGCATTCTTATAAAGTAGAGGAATTTGTCAATTCCGATATTATTGATCCGGTTGATCGTCTGGTTTCTTATCAACCTGAGTTAGAAGAAAGCAATTATTTAGATACGGCGTGGAATGCAGGGAAAATCGGCGATACTCAATATACGATCCCATTAGATATTCATGCCAGTGCCATGTATTACAATCAAGATCTTTTAGAAAAATACAATGTCACTTCTTGGTTAGACGATAACATCGTGACGTTTGATGAAATGATGTCATTAGCAGGGCAGATGGAAGAAGGCGATTATGTCGTAAATAATGCGTTACTTTCTTGGGTTATCTTAGCGCAAATCCGTAACTTAGGCGGCGCGATTTCTGACGATGCTGGGAACCCGACGGTGAATACGCCAGAAATGAAAGAAGCGTTAGAAAGAATTAAAGCGTTAACAGATGCAGGCCTGATGACACCCTATGGAGAAGATGGGTATTTGATGTTCCAAGGCGGAAACGTACTCTTATCAACAGATGGTACTTGGACTTCTACCGCTCATGATGCGGTTGAGGGCTTGAATTGGGGCGTAACAAATATTTATTCGACTTCAGATGACATCGCAACCAACCGAGCAGCTTCTCATATGTTTGGCATGTTGAAGAGTGAAAGCAGAACAGAAGAAAAAGAAGAAGTAATCGCACAATTTTTAGAATTCGTTCGTACAAACTCGATCGAATGGGCAAAAGCCGGTCAAATCGTTGCAAGTAAAGATATTTTAGAAAGTGATGATTACCAACAATACCCACAATCATTCTTTACTTCTACACCAGAGGAAGAAGAAACACTTTACATCTTTGACTACGTTTATTTCTCTTATGTCTTAGAAGCATTAGATGTTTATAGTACAGATATCGCTTACGGTGAATTAGATATGGATGAAGGATTAGAAACGATGCAACAATATGTCGAAGATAAGATTGCAGAAGTAGCTAGATAAGTGAAGGGGGGATAATTCTATCCCCTTTTCCAATTTTTAGAAGGGAATGAAAGGAATGAAAAAAAAGAGCATTAACTGGGCATCGATCGCATTCATTGGACCACACATGGTACTCTTTATTATTTTTGTATGTATTCCAACGATCTATGGTATTTATGTTTCATTTACGCAATGGAATTTGATCTCTGATCCAGTCTGGGTCGGTTTTAACAACTATAAAACATTATTGTTTGATAGTTCCTCGACGTTCTATACCCAATTTTGGAATGGTTTGAAAAATACCTTTATTTTCGTTTTGATCATGGTGCCGTTACAAATCATCATTCCACTGATGATTGCAGCTGCATTGCAACATAAAAAAGTGAAGCTGAAAGGACTTTTTCAAGCAATTCTATATATTCCAGGTCTTATCTCTGTTTCAGCAGGTTCTTTGATTTGGTCATTGATTTTCCACTCTCGATTAGGTGCCGTCAATAATATTTTTGGGTTCGATTTCTCTTGGGCTTCGCGACAACCCTATGCATGGATCTTAATTTTTGTTGTCAGCATTTGGGGAGCGATCGGTGGTAACATGATCATTTATCGTTCAGCTTTAGCAGGTGTCAATGAAGACCTTTATGAAGCGGCAGAGATCGACGGAGCGGGAGCATTCCAAAAATTCTTGAATGTGACCTTGCCATCTATTCGCTTTCCACTGTTATATACGATCGTGATGACAACTGCTGGAGCATTTAATGTCTTTGCACAGCCTTTGATGATGACAGGTGGAGGTCCAAACCAAAGCACGACTGTATTGATGATGTATATCCGCTCACTGGCTTTTAGTCAAGGAGAATCAATTGCAGGAATGGCTTCGGCAATGGCAGTCATCTTAGGATTGATCATTATGTGCGTGTCCGTATTTCAATATTTTCTTTTAGATAGAAGCAATACTTAAGGGGGCAAAAAAATGAATACACAAAAGAAACATATACCTAGTATGGTCATCGCATATTTGTTTCTGATCGTTTTATGTATCATCTGGGTTATTCCATTGATTTTTAGCTTCGCCACTTCTTTTCGTTCTCAAACCGAAATCGTCTCCACTGGGTTTCGTTTATTACCCGTAAACTGGATATTAGATAACTATGTAGCGATTTTGACTAATACGTCTACTGCACCAATAATGCAGTGGTTATGGAATTCAATGTTTATCGCAGTCACGCACACTGTTTTAGTTGTGATCGTTGTTTCAGTGACTGCTTATGGCTATGGCAGAATGCGGTTTAAATACCGTGATCGTATCTTTTATCTTTTGATGGGGATCTCGATGTTTCCCGGTGTAGTGAATTTGATTCCGTCTTACAAAATCATTGAAACCTTCGGCTGGGTCAACTCTTCTCTTGCCATGATCATTCCAGGCTTAGCAGGGATGGGAAATATCTTTCTTGTGCGACAGTTTATGAAAGGTATCCCGCTTGAATTTGACGAGTCAGCACGAATGGATGGTGCAGATGAATTTACAATTTTTGCAGAGATCATCGTTCCTTTGATCAAACCTGTGTTGATCGTTGCAGGCCTCTTTTCTTTCACAGGTTCATGGAATGATTTCTTGTGGCCAGTGATCGTGTATACGGATGTTAGTAAAATGCCGATCACAGCCGGTTTGCTATTACTACAAGACATTTATGGCAACTACCGAATGATTGGTCAATTGATGGGCTCGGCATTGATTGCGATCATTCCCACCGTCATGCTGTTTCTATTTGCTCAAAAATACTTCATTGAATCTATGAACTTAAATGCAGGAATAAAAGGATAGTGAAGATCATGAATCGAAAATTGGAAAGAAATTTACTACGTGCCAGTGCGGTCTGGGATGTCTGTATTGGTCTTGTAACGATGTTTGGGTATTATCCTTGGTTTGAAGAACAAGGGATCGCAGCATTTCAAAATCAAAATCAGTATGAATACTTGCAGTCAAGTCTGGTAGGAATGATATCGAAGGTAGTTATGATCGTTGCGTTAGCGACGATTTTGATGGGCGTTATCAGTTGGATCAACGCGAAGAATATGCGAGACAAACAAATAAACAAAGGAACGATACGTTGGATGATCGCCTGTGTCATCATTCATTTGATCATCTATGATGTGATCGGTGTCGTCCTCTATTTACTAGCTACGACGATGTATATGTCTAAAAACAAAGCAATAAAAATACTAAAAACGGAAAATGGAATTTTTTAAGAAGGTGTAGAATTTATGGCAGAAAATTATTTGGAACCGATTGTATTAGAACGTGCAGACCCATGGATATACAAGCATACCGATGGATATTATTACTTCACTGGATCAAAACCAGGGTATCAGGAAATCGAATTAAGGCGTGCGAAAACCTTGAAAGGTCTGGCTGACAGTGAAGTGAAAGTCATCTGGACGGCTCATGCCGAAGGTCCCATGAGTGAGCTGATCTGGGCACCAGAGATTCATTTTATTCAAGGAAAATGGTACATCTATTTTGCTGCTGCAGATCATGGAGAAGTCAGAAATGATCAGCATCATCATCGGATGTTTGCGATCGAAAATGCGAATGAAGATCCCTTTGCAGGCGAGTGGGTAGAAAAAGGACAGATCGAGACGCAATTTGAGAGTTTCAGTTTAGATGCTACGGTATTTGAACACAGGAACCGATTGTATTATGTCTGGGCACAAGCAGATCCAAACATTCCAGGCAATTCCAATCTTTATTTATCAGAGATGGAAAATCCTTGGACATTGAAAGGAAAGCAGATTCTGCTGAGCATTCCTTATTATGAATGGGAAAAAATCGGCTTCAAAGTGAACGAAGCTCCAGCTGCTTTGATTAGAAATGGAAAAGTGATCATTACTTATTCAGCCAGTGCGACGGATGAAAACTACGCGATGGGACTGTTGTGGGCAGATGAGGATAGTGATCTATTGAATGGGTATTCTTGGCATAAGTTGAAGGAACCAGTCTTTTCAAGTTCTGAACAAAATTCCCTATACGGACCAGGACATAACTCCTTTACAGTCGATGAGGAGGGGAAACAAGATATCTTAGTGTATCATGCAAGACCAGAAAAAAATGATTACAGTAATCCTTTAGAAAATCCCAATCGACATGCGTACGTCCAACCGTTTACTTGGAAGAAAAATGGATTGCCTGATTTTGGCGAACCCGGTGTAGTCAAAGGATAGATAAAAGAGAGGGAAAAAATGAATACAAAAAGAAAAATGCTCTGTTTAACCATGTCCGTTTTTTTTACTAGTTTATTTCTTGCTGGCTGTCAAACAGGAGATGCTGCTGAGCAACTTTCACAAAAGGAGTGGGAAACAACGACAAAAAATCGAGTGTCGATTCATGACCCATCGATTACTTCTATTCATGTTGGTGACCAAGAGCTGTTTTACGTATTTGGTTCGCATCTCGCCCAAGCGAAAACAGAAGATTTACAAACTTGGGAAGTACCTTTCACTCACGAATATGAATCAATGGAAGACAATATGATCTATGGTAACACAAAAGAAAATCTAGCTGAGACTTTTGAATGGGCAGGCTACGATGATGCCGATTCACAAGGTGGTTACAGCCTTTGGGCACCAGATGTCATTTGGAATGCTGATTATGAATGGTCAAATGGAGACAAAGGAGCCTATATGCTCTACTACTCAGCTAGTTCTACTTGGCGGCGTTCAGCGATTGGATTGGCCGTAGCTAAAACAATCGAAGGACCCTATAGCTATGCGGATACCGTGATCTATTCTGGCTTTACAGAAAAAGATTCGACAGATGGTAGTGAACGCAATACCAACTATCAAAATACCCATTTGGCGAAATTGATCAAAGAGGGGAAAATCAGTGGGTTCAGTGAAAACTGGGCGATCGAAGATGGTCTGACGTATAACACCGATTATGCGCCAAATGCCATTGATCCAGCGTTGTTTTATGATGAAGAAGGGAAACTATGGATGACCTATGGTTCTTGGTCTGGCGGTATCTTTTTATTGGAAGTTGATCCAGCCACTGGAAAACCAATGTATCCTGGGAAAGATAGCACGACGGAAGATGGGCGTATCATTGATCGCTATTTCGGGATCAAGCTTTTTGGCGGCTATCATCAATCAGGAGAGGGTCCCTATATTGTTTATGATGAGGAAACCGATTATTATTACCTATTCGTCACTTATGGTGGTTTAGCAGCAAAAGGTGGTTACAATATGCGACTATTTCGCGCTGAAAAACCAGAAGGACCTTACCTTGATGCCCAAGGAAATAGCCCAATCTTCGAACAAGGGGACCAAAATTCAAACTACGGCATCAAATTGATTGGCAACTACCAATTCTCGTTTCAACAAATGGGGTATCGAGCAGCGGGACACAATTCGGCGATCATCGATGAGAATGGTCAGTGGTCCTTGGTGTACCATACGCGCTTTAACAATGGAACCGAAGCCCATGAAGTGCGGGTCAACAGAATGTATATGAATGAGGAGGGCTGGCCAGTTCCAGCACCCTACGAGTATCGAGGCAATGAACAAGTAGCAGATGCTTTGTCAGAAGATGACATTATCGGGCGCTATGAAATCATTAACCATGGTACCGACAATGGAACGACCATGCTAAAAACGCAGACGATCGAGCTTCAAAAAGATGGAAGCGTTACTGGTGACTTGACCGGAACTTGGACGTACGATGCGGGATACTTGGCATTGACTTTTGAAGAAGCGACCTTCAAAGGTATCTTATTAAGTCAGGAAATAACAGAATTTGAGCAGCAAAAATTAACGTTTTCAACGATTGGCGATAATAATGAATCCATTTGGGGAATCAAAGAATAGGAGTATAACAATGACGATTAACATTCAAAACACAAAATCAGGAACAACGATCAGCAAATATATCTACGGTCATTTTGCAGAGCATCTAGGCCGTTGTATCTATGAAGGATTATACGTTGGAGAAGATTCGCAGATCCCAAATAAAAATGGGATGCGGATCGATGTGGTTGAAGCACTGAAAAACATTCAAATCCCTGTGCTTCGTTGGCCAGGCGGCTGCTTCGCCGATGAATACCATTGGAAAGACGGGATTGGTCCTAAAGAAAACCGCAAAACGATGGTCAACACTCACTGGGGCGGCGTGACTGAAAACAATCATTTCGGGACCCATGAATTTTTTGAATTGATCAAGCAGCTGGAATGTGATGCGTATGTCAACGGCAATGTCGGCAGCGGAACGGTGCAAGAAATGTCGGAATGGGTGGAATACATCACGATGGATGGCATTTCTCCGATGGCTGATCTTCGCAGAGAAAATGGCCATGAAGAAGCGTGGGAAATGAAATTTTTTGGCGTAGGAAACGAAAACTGGGGCTGCGGCGGCAATATGCGGCCAGAGTACTATGCGGATCTGTATCGCCGCTATCAAACCTATGTCCGCCAATACGGCGACAAAAAAATCTACAAAGTCGCCGGCGGAGCGAATGTCGCAGACTATCATTGGACAGAAACGCTGATGAAAAACGCCCATTGGTTGATGGACGGCCTAAGCTTGCACTACTACGTTCATCCGCAAGGCTGGGAAGAAAAAGGTAGCGCCTTGGAATTTGATGAGGCAGAGTGGCAAGTGACCTGTGAAAAAGCAGCCTACATGGATGAATTATTGACCCGCCACAGCGCGATTATGGACCAGTATGACCCAGAACAGCGTGTGGGAATCATTGTTGATGAATGGGGCACTTGGTTCTCAGCAGAACCTGGGACGAATCCAGGCTTCTTATACCAACAAAATACGATCCGTGATGCCATGGTCGCAGCGATCACCTTGAATATTTTCCATAAACATGCCAAGCGAGTGCATATGGCAAATATCGCACAAACCGTCAACGTCCTGCAAGCGATGATTTTGACAGATGGCGAACAAATGGTGAAAACCCCAAGCTATCATGTCTTTGATTTGTACAAAGTCCATCAAGATGCTGAAACCATTGATAGCCATGGAACTAGCAGTGATACCATTACGTATACGATTTCGAAAAAAGAGGATGCGATCCATCTATCGGTTTGTAATTTTGCTACCCAAGGCACGGAAGAATTATCCTTCTCCCTGGAAACAGCGATCAATGAAGTGAAAGAAGCTCGTTATATCGTGGGGGACAAAATGAACGCACATAATGATTTTGATCATCCTGAAGATGTGGTGATCCAAGACTTCACCGCTTACGATGTTAAAGAGAACAAAGTCAGCTTGCGGGTGCCAGCAATGAGTGTTCTAACGATCTCATTGACAGTCTGATCCCATGACTTGTAAAGGATGCGAAGTGAAAGATGCTGCTGCAGCAGCACAGGAAGACATTGAATCCTTGATTGCAGAACAACTTTCTTTAGAAAGCGACTTGGCTTCGCCGGAGATCGTCAGTAGGAGAATCGTTGTTTGTGAGACTTGTCCATTGCGATTGAATCATACCTGTACCAAATGCGGCTGCTTTTATCGGTTTCGCGCAAATTTAGCTAAGAAAAACTGTCCTGCAGGAATGTGGGAACAAACAGGACAGCTCGTCAAGTAGCTGTCCTGTTTGTTTCAATTGGTCAGAAGGATTAACAGATAAACTATTTTTTGATTACGCTTACATAATCGTTGTAGATACGCTATGATAAAACGAAAAACACTGTTAACAAAGTGGAAAGTGAGCGAGTGATTCAATGAAAATAAATCAACCTGCAGCGCTTGCTTATTATGAAGCTGCGAACCATGGCACAGAAGATTTCCCATTAGCATATTATCCTAATTTAGTGAGTGTTTGGCGAGAATTCTTTTTTGTGCCACATTGGCATAAAGAAATCGAAATTTTATGTGTCCATCAAGGACAGCTAGAATTAGTCGTTAATGGAGTCTCACGCAAGATTAAGGCAAATACGATCGTACTGATTCCTCCCAACACTTTACACACTGCCTATCGAATCGCACAACAAAGCTGCCGTTTTTCGTGTATCGTTTTTTCTGAACAATTAATCACGAGTCGACAATCAGATAGAATTCAAAGCCAACAAATCGATCCTTTTTTGAGACAAGAAGGTGTTACTTCTTATGTGGATTTTCCAGATAAAAGTCAACAAAGTCTCACCTTGTTTCAACTATTTGATCAATGCTTTATGGGGAAATCGTCCTATCGTGAATTACGTCTGAAAGGGATTGTTATCCAACTCTTGTCATATCTATTAGAAGTTGGGACCGACCAGCCAGCAAAAAAATCAAGCGAGCGCCTCCAAGAAAAACGGGAAAAAATGGTTTTATCTTATATTCATAGTAATTATCATGAAATGATCCAATTACAAGATTTGGCCGATTCTGTTTCCTTAAGTAAAGAGCAATTTACACGATTTTTTAAACAATCATTTCGAACTTCCCCAATGGCTTATCTAAATCATTATCGCTTGATCCGATCGGCAGAATTGTTGCGAGAGACTGATTTGACCATGGTGGCGATCGCTCAAGCTGTCGGTTTTTGTAATAGTAATCATTTTTCTGTGTGCTTCAAAAAGATGTTTGGTGAGACCCCTACACAATATCGGAAAAATGACATGATTACGATAGAACACGCCATAAAATCGAAGGATAGCCCTCTGTAATCCAGCTATACTGAAAAAAAGGAGGGTTCAAAAATGTCGTTTTTTTCAATAGGTGAGAATTACCTCGAATTTCAAAATGGAAATGAAGTCGTGCGCATTATTGCTTGGGGCACGAACAGTTTGCGGGTGGTGAGTGCACCGTCTGGTGAACTAGATTTATCCTGCTGTGCATTATTAACACAAGATTCTAAGGCCGAGGTTGCGATTGAGGGGGATGTAGGATCTATCGGTAATGGAAAAATCCACGCAATAGTCACCAAAGAGTCAGGCTGGAACAACTATGGCAAGATCACTTTTTGCAATCAAAAAGGCGAAGTGATTTTGAAAGAAGCAGCATCTGGCGGTGCGCTCTTGAAAAAGGCGCGGTTTTTTAAGTCGATTATTGGAGGAGATTTTCAACTAAAAGCTACTTTCGAAGCCAATCATGAGGAGAAAATCTATGGTATGGGGCAATATCAACAGGATATTTTTGATCTAAAAGGGTGTAATTTAGAATTAGCGCATCGAAATTCACAAGCTTCGATCCCCTTTTATTTATCAAACAAAGGATACGGCTTTTTTTGGCACAATCCAGCAATCGGTTCGGTCTCTTTTGGTAAAAATACGACCGAATGGCGTGCCGAAAGTACGAAGCAATTGGATTACTGGATCACTGCTGGAGAGACACCAGCTCAAATCGAAGAACAATTTAGCCAAGTGACAGGACGGGCACCTATGATGCCCGAATATGGTCTAGGATTTTGGCAATGTAAACTTCGCTATGCGACACAAGCGGAAGTAGTGGCGATCGCTAGGGAACACAAAGAGCGGAACATTCCCGTTGATGTACTAGTGATCGATTATTATCATTGGCCGCGCTGTGGTGATTTTCGCTTTGATGAAAATTTCTTTCCAGACCCCAAGGCGATGGCAGAAGAAGTACGAGATAAATATGGAATCGAGCTAATGGTATCGATCTGGCCCCAAATCGACACGCGTAGTGAGAATTTTCAAGAGATGAAAGAAAAAGGCTTATTAGTCAAAACGGATCGCGGCATTGATGTACAGATGTTGTTTCATGGGAATAACATTTTTTATGATCCAACAAATCCTAAAGCTCGAAACTATGTCTGGGAGAAAGTATCAAAAAATTATGTCAATAACGGCATTCGCTTGTTTTGGTTGGATGAGGCTGAACCAGAATTTGGTACGTATGACTATGATTCCTATCGTTATTATGTAGGGAGTGTGTTGCAAAAAGGCAATATTTATCCCCGTGAGTATGTTCGTGGTTTTGATGAGGGAGAAGCCTCCTCACAAAAAGAACATTCAATCAAATTGGTTCGTTGTGCTTGGGCGGGCAGCCAACGATATGGGGCATTGGTTTGGTCCGGCGATATTCATTCGACTTATCAAGACTTTCGCAACCAAATCGTTGCTGGCATGCAAATGGGGTTAGCAGGCATCCCGTGGTGGACAAGTGACATCGGCGGATTTCATGGTGGTTCTGTGACAAGTCTAGATTTTCAAGATTTATTGATCCGCTGGTTTCAATACGGGACTTTTTGTCCAGTCATGCGATTGCATGGTTCACGTACTCCCCATAAAAAAATCTTCAAGGCAGATGGTGAAGAAACAGAGCAAACCGGAGCAGCTAACGAAATATGGGCGTTTGGGGAAAAGAACTATGAGATTATGAAAAAATTTATTGGAATTCGTGAATTGATGCGGGACTACTCGCGTGAATTGATGCGCGCAGCTCATGAAAAAGGAACGCCAGTCATTCGCCCAACTTTTTATGAATTTCCAGAGGATCACCAGGCATGGGAACTGACAACACAGTATCTCTATGGTTCTGATATTCTAGTAGCGCCCATCGTTGTAGCGCATGCTACTGATCGTGAGGTATATTTGCCAACAGGAGCAAAATGGACCGATGCTCGAGATGGAACTATCTATGAAGGTGGACAATGGATTGTCGCACAGGCACAAATTGATTCCTTACCAATCTTTTTACGAGAGGGAAAACAGAGTTACTTGATTCATGAAGTGTAACTGGAAATGGTTACGGTGAGTTGTTTGTAAGACTAGTAGGTACCTTGTTGAGAGGGTAAGAACCATATGAATAGAAAAGCAACACAATGTGCTCGGCACATTGTGTTGCTTTCATTGAGAGGACTATTGTAATGGGCTTTTGAGTAACAAGACACCATGAGTAGGAACCTCAGCATCGGCAATTGTTTGTTCTTTTTGTTGCCATAACTCAGTGCCGCTTTTAATTGGTAGTAAAGCAGCGATCGATTTTGGGATGGTTTGCGTTTGATCAGAAACATTGAAAATGGCATAGTAGACGGCTGTGTCGCTCAACGCCTCCCAAATGATCCACTCTTGATCACGATAGAACTCTTTTTTCGTATGGATTCTTCGATACATTTCTAAGACTTCAGTATTCGTCAATAAACGTAACGTAAAGGGATCGATGTCTGGTAAAGTACCACCGAACATCAATGGAGATTGGAAGATCGTCCATAAACTCATCAATAAGTATTGCTCGTCTTCCGTAAAACGTGTCCAGCTATCACCACCGCCACCATCAACTGCCCGAATGCCGATATGACCCAACGGCAGCATATCACAGTCAGGCCAGTTACCTGGACGGACGAAAGGTGCCCACACTGCTGCTCGGTCAAACATGGCGTAAAGGGCGTCCCAATGATCCCAAAAGTCATCCGTCAAGCGCCACATATTGGCATGATTTTGAAAGAAACTACCATTTTTGAGGGCAGCTGGTCCGGGAGATAAAGAAAGGACGATCTCTCGACCCGATCGATCGATCGCACGGCGAATCGCTTTGATTTCTGCTTTATGGGCATCACCGTAAATTTTCGAATCGCCGATATCATCCACCTTTATAAAGTCAACACCCCAAGAAGCATATAATTCGAGCAAAGAATCATAATAAAGCTGTCCTTCAGGCAATGAAACATCGACCCCATACATATCGGAATTCCAAGGGCAGATTGAATTCATAGCAATGTCCCGTGCCCGTTTATCCGTTCCTTTGATCGGCGTATTTTGATGAACTGCTTGTCGTGGAATGCCGCGCATGATATGGATACCAAACTTCAGCCCTTTTTGATGCAGATAGTCACCAAGTTTTTTGAAACCAGCGCCATCTTTTGCTGAAGGGAAACGGTTCTCAGCAGGAATCAAGCGAGAATAGTCGTCCATACACAACGGATAAAAATCATTGTACCTTGTAGACTTTGCTTCTGGTTCGCTCCATTGAATATCCACGACGACATACTCCCAACCATAAGCTTTCAAATGCTCTGCCATAAAATCAGCATGGGCGATCACTTCTGCTTCGGTTACAGAAGCGCCATAGCAGTCCCAAGAATTCCATCCCATTGGGGGTGTTTGTGCAAAATGTAAAAAAGACATCGATTTCCTCCTAGTACGTTTTTCTTATAGTATAGTAAGCAATAAAAAAGAGAGGGAAAGTTTTGTCTACTAGAAATAAAAAAGAAAGAAATCGTCAACGAATGAAAAAGGAGTTGATCAATGGTGTTTCCACAAGAAACAAACTATGCGAAGATTACAGCATACTATAGTGTTGCCCTTGAGCGTTTTTCCATGGATCCACATCAACACCCAGCGTGTGAGATCATGTTTGTGACCAAAGGGAAGTGTAAGATAAAGGTGCAAGATCAAGTAATTGTTCTGGAAAGAAATGATTTCGTTTTCATAAACGCGTTTGTGGAACACGCCTTACTCGGTGAAGGAGATTCCTGCACCTTACTGAATATTGAATTTCTTCTGAGTGAGACACCGTCCGGCCTTTGTGTTCGTGATGTTTTTGCATACATCAAAGGAAATGTACAATTGAATGAGCCTTACGCGAAAAGTCGCGATGTCCGCCAATTTGGACAAGCGATCAAGTCATTGCTGCAGCTGCTAATGATCGATGATACTCAAGAGCAACCGTCTGCTGAACGGCAATTTACGATCGAGCTCTTGTTTAAGCGGATGTTGATGGAATTAGCCTTTTCATTACGTACGAAAGAAACCAAACGGGGCAATTGCTATGTGAACGCTGCGGTCAACTATATTCAACAGCATTTTGATGAAGATATTCAAGTCTCCCAAATCGCAGCGGCTGTGGGGATTACGAAAGCCTACTTGCATAAACTCTTTCATGAGCAACTGGCAGTGACGGTCAACCATTTTCTCACTAGTGAGCGTCTGAAGCAGGCAGCATTTTTACTAAGCAATAGTCAGCTGCCAATCGTCGAAATTGCCGCTCAAGCAGGATTCAACAGTAGGCAGCACTTTACCAATACCTTTAAACAGAAAAAAGGCATGAGTCCTAAAGTTTATCGTCAAATCTACACCCATCAAATCAAAGAAGAAGCAGGACAACATATATTAGGGGAACATACAGCTTTTTTAAGAATGAAGTAAAGACAGATAGTTAGAAAGTGTGAAGCCATTGAAGATAAAAATGAAACTTATGGTAACGATCATTATTGCGAATGTCGTTACTTCGTCACTGATCATTCTCTTTTTTTCTAATACCGCGAATAAGATCATTGATAAAAATATGGAGATCCAAGCGAAAGAGATCGAGGTCTCTATTTTACGTAATATCCATACGATCAGTACGGATCTTAATCATATCAATTATAAATTGATTATGGATGGCTACGACACGTTGAAAGAGGCCAGTGAACAACCACGGATTACGAGAGACACCTTTGAGAGCATCAAACTGACTATGGAATTGAAGGAGATCGTGGAACCATTGTATCAATTTCAACCTTATTTGCTGGGAATGGCGATTTATTCCAAAGAAAATCGGTTGATGTCGTTTGGGTTAGTTGATCCAGTTGTTGAAGAAACGTTGATTGGTTACACCAATGAGGCTGCTTATGCAAGAGAAATTGATGATTCGACTGTTTATATCCAAAATGAAATCAAAGTCGGTCAAGTAGTCCTAGGGCACTTGGTGGGATTTCTTCATACAAGCGAGTTTCTTAATGATCAATTAGAAAACCTCCCAGCTGGGACGCAGATCGCCTTGTTAGATCAAAAGCAAACGGTGCTTGCTGAAGTTGGCACCATTGATGAAGACCAAGCCAATTTGTATGAGAAATCATTTTATAGTGAAGAAGTCGAAGCGTGGTTTCATCTCCATCTCCCCAAAAAACCATTTTTGGGACCGTTGACACAGAATTTGCGACTGATGATTTTCCTGTGTATCGTGATCGTCAGTATGAGTATTTTTGTGGCTACGCTGATTATATTAAAACTGTCGAAACGAATCGATCAATTAAACCAAGCAATGGAGCGGGTCAAGAATAAGGACTTATCGACCACTGTTGAGATTCAAGGAAATGATGAATTAAAACAAATGAGTATAGTCTTTAATTCGATGGTTGCCAATATCAATACTTTAATGGAAGAAAATAAAGCCAGAGAAAAAGAGAAAAAAGAAATTGAAATCGACTTTCTACAAGCTCAAATCAACCCCCATTTTCTGTCCAATACGCTAAACTCGATTACCTGGATGGCTGAATTACAACAGGCTAACAATATTGCCCATCTTTCGAAATCACTTGTATCATTGTTGCATGCCACGATGTATAAGGGACAAGACTTGATTCCTTTGTCTGAAGAAGTAGCCCATGTCAAAAGCTATGTGTCCATCCAAAAAGTTGCCTATATTGATAGCTTTGATGTTCATTGGGCGCTTGATCCAGCGATTTTATCTTGCCGTATCCTTCGATTTATTTTGCAGCCCATTGTTGAAAATAGCATTTTGCACAATTTTGTTGGAACGAATAGCGAAAAAGGGCAAATAAAAATAAGTGGAGAAAAAAAGGGAGATAAGCTTTGTTTAATGGTTGAAGATAATGGCAATGGACTAACAGAAGAAGCGATAAAACAGATAAACGAACGAGAAAAAAGCAATGGAAAACACTATTCGAAAATTGGTATCCATAATATCGATAAACGAATCAAGCTCTACTATGGTCCAGACTATGGGATCACATATGAAACAGAGTTAGGGGTTTATACCCGGGTCATTATTGAGCTTCCTATGATTGGAGAAAAAGACGATGAAGAAAATAGCCCTCTTAGATGATGAGTTGATTTCACGCAACAAAATAAGTACTATTTTACAAAATTTCCCTCAATTTGAAATTGTACTCAGTACGGCAAATCCTTACGAGTTGTTAAATTATCTGGAGATTTATTCTGTAGATCTCATTTTTTTAGACATGAATATGCCAATTATGAATGGCTTAGCCTTTTTAGAACAATTGGAACTGATCGATCGCACGACTAAAGTGATCGTGATGAGTGGCTACGCCGACTTTAATTATGCGAGTGGTAGCATGAAATATGGAGTCGTTGACTATCTTTTGAAACATGAATTGAGCGAGGAAGTGATTTCGGAAGCGCTGAAAAAAATCAATTTTTTTACAGACGAGCCAATGGCTGCGCCTGCTTACGAGACACCCTCTCTACGAGACTTTTTTCATGGAAATACAAGCTTCTTGATGCAACAGTATCCGCATTTTGTAACTGAAAAAATGGTAGGACTTGTTATGATACCTATCTCTATCAGCAAAAATGTTTGGGACAAAGAAAAGTATAAACGAAAAGTGAGCGCTGTTTTAGAGCAATTGATTTTAGACACAAAGAATGAAACCATAGAAATGCTCTCTTTCGTGACTGATGATGGGAAGCTTTTTATGCTTTACTCGTTTGCAAAAATCAAATCCTATAAAGCGATCAATGATTACTTGGAAACAATCAAAACCAAGTGCTACCATGCTGCTAAGCGCTTACTAGATGTTGAACTTTTTCTCCTGCGATCCCCAGTAAGCAATCAACTGTCGGAGGTATTAGAACTATTTAAGAGCGATGAACGAATCTCAGATTTACTCTTTTTTTCACGTCCGAATGAGTTGCTGCATTTTTCAAGCCAAGAATGCAGCAAAAACGTCTTTCAACAGCATGAGATCGCTTTGTATCTGAAAAAAATCTATTTTTATACCAAATACATCGAACCAGAAAACATCGAATATTATAGTAAAAAACTGTTTGAGTATATAAGAGAAAAACGGGTCGCACGTTCGCTGGCCTTAGAGCTAATTGCACAAATTGATTTTCAAATCAGTTTAGCGATGAGTAATAGCTATAGACAGCCGATGGAAACGATGATTCAAATCAATTATTATCAACAGTTCGATACGTTACTAAGAATCGAAGCAGATTTTTTTGAAGCCATTTCATTAAGTGTAAAAAATTTCCAAAAAGAAGTCTTTAAGCCTGTTGACGAGCCGGTAAAAAAATGTATTCTTTATCTTCATCAACACTTCAAAGAACCGATCAGCTTGCAGACCTGCGCCGAAGCGATTGATTTAAATTATTCCTATTTAAGTAGGGTGTTTAAGCAGCAATGGGGACAGTCTTTTTCAAAATACTTGTCTGAGTTGCGGATCGATTATGCAAAATTATTGTTGAGTATCTCGTCTTGTAGTGTCAATGAAGTCGCAAGGCAAAGCGGATTTGCGAACTATAATTATTTTTTCCGTGTTTTTAAAGAACGTGTAGGAATCTCTCCATATCAGTTTAACCGCAACATTATGGACTATGAATGAAGCGGATCATGTAAAAATGGTTGGCGAGTAAAAAAAAGAGAGTAGAAGTAAAAATTGTTAATAAAAGCGTTTTCATTTTCGACGTTATACTTAGTGTAACAAGAGTGAAAGGGATGAGAAAATGAAAAAATTAGGTTTGGTGTTTTGTTCCGCAGCATTGATCGGATTGCTCTCTGGATGCGGGGGAGGATCTTCAAGTGAGGGAGATGGGGAGTCGTCAAGCAACCAGTTAAATGTGTTAGTGGTAAAACATGGCTTGACGCAAAAGAACAAAGATATTGAGTGGTTGAACAAACTAGAAGAAGAACTTGAGCTGACCATAAAGTGGGAGGAAGTTTCCGCTGATTGGGATCAGAAAAAAGCCCCAATGTTGGCTTCTGGAGATATTCCCGATTTGATTCTGGGACCAAATGTTGTGACGGATGCGGAATTTGCGAAGTTTCCTGGCTTGTTCACCGATTTATCTGATCACTTAGATGCCCTGCCAAATGTTCAAAAGATGTTTGAAGAAAAACCAGAAACAAAAGCACTTGCTACTCAACTGAATGGAGAGATCTATGGCTTACCAAAATACCAGCGTTTTTGGCCTAAATCTGCTTCTCGTCAATATATCAATCAAACGTGGCTGGACAATCTTGGGTTAGACGTACCTGAAACATGGGATGAACTATTCGAAGTGTTGGTCGCATTCAAAGAAAACGATGCGAATGGAGATGGGGATGCTAGCGATGAAATTCCAATGGATTGGAGTCCAGTTGGAACCGGCGGTTTTGGCTATTTCCAACCAATGCAGCTTTTAGCAAGTACGGGTATCGTTGTTTCTGAAGGAGGAAATACCGGCTACTTTGCTGAAAATGGACAGGTAGGCAACTTCTTTGTTGATGAGCGTTACAAAGAAACAGTGGAATTTTTGAACAAGTGCTGGGAAGCTGGCTTGATTAATCCTAAGGCTTTTTCTCAAGATTATAGTGCCTATCAGTCCACTGGTAGAGGAGAAGGCGAGACGGCAAAAGTCGGTTTTACTTGGGGCTGGGAAGCTTCAGACCGATTTGGTAATCAGTTAGCAGATCAATATACATCCATGGCACCATTGATTCAAAAAGCTGGAGTGGAACCGACATGGAGCTATGAAACCTCGCTTAATTATGGGGTAAACTTTGCCGTTGTTTCCTCTCAAACCAAAAATATGGACGGAGCCTTAAAATTCGTCAATGCGCTATACGATCCAGAAATCGGAATCCAAGCATTGTTTGGGTCATTGGGCACTAACATCGAAAAAGACGGGGACACTTACCGCGTCTTGCCACCTGCAGATGAAAATGTCGATCCAGGGACATGGAAGTGGACAACAACTTGGGCGGACAATAGTCCAATGTATATTTCAGACGCTCTTGATGTCGAACTGGGCGCAGATATGAAAGCCAATGAGGTCCAAGATGAAGTGTTGCATCCTTACGTGGATAAAATCGTTCCTGAAGAACAAGTAGTACCATTCAATCTCTTGAAATTTAGTAATGAGGATGCCACAACACTAGCAAACAACAATACAACGATCCTCAATGAAGCAATGACAAAATTTGCTAAATGGGTGACAAAAGGCGGCATTGAAGATGAGTGGGAGCAATATGTCACAACCTTGCAAAATAGCGGCTTAGATCAAAATATCGAGATCGTTCAAAAAGGATTTGATCAATATTACGGGAATTAAGTGAGTGGTGAGGCTGGTCAGAGTTGAGTAAAGCAATCGCAAGTTCATGCTTGAATAACAAAGACCAGCCATTTACCTAAATCTATCAAAGGAGTGAAGATCATGGACACAGTTCTCGTGAAAAAAAATAATCGGCTACTTTCTCATTTCAGTCGACAATGGCAGCTATGGTTGATGGTTTTACCGGCATTAGCGATCATTTTAGTTTTTAATTACATACCAATGTATGGTATCCAACTAGCATTTCGGGAATTCGATTTTACGAAGGGACTCACTGGTGGCGAATTTGTCGGTTTCAAGTATTTCCAACAATTTTTCGAAAGCCCGATGTTCCAAACCGTGATAGTCAATACGTTGCGGATCAGTGTGACAACGCTGATTTTTGGGTTCATTGCTCCCATTTTATTGGCATTGATCATCAATCAAATCAGAAACCCTAAAAGAAAAAAAGTCATGCAAACTGCGGTTTATTTACCTCACTTCATTTCTACGGTCGTGATGGTAGGGATATTGCAAGTCTTTCTTTCACCAGAAACAGGTGTTTTAGTCAACCTCTTGAACTTGGATTCTTCTGTCAACTTAATGGGGAGCGACAGTACGTTCGTGCCCGTCTATGTCATTTCTGAGGTTTGGCAGCACTGTGGCTGGAACAGCATTATTTACTTAGCGGCACTTTCGAGTATCGATACGCAACTCTATGAATCAGCAGATATCGATGGCGCCAATCGTTTTCAAAAAATCCTCCATGTTGATATACCAGCATTAGTGCCAACGATGGTTATTTTGTTGATTATGAATATGGGTGGGGTTTTAAATGCTGGCTTTGAGAAGATTTTCCTGATGCAAAATAGTTTGAATTTGAGCGTCTCAGAAGTCATTTCTACGTATGTGTATAAAATTGGGATCTTGAACAGTCAATTTAGTTATTCAACAGCGATCGGGCTATTCAATAACATCATTAATTTTCTCTTTTTAGTTTTAGCAAATGGTCTTTCGAAAAAATACACGAACCGTAGTTTATGGTAAAGGGGTGGCTATATGAATCTATCACTAACAAACAAACCTAAATCAGATCTTCTTTTTAACCTAGCGATCATCATACTTTGCTTGAGTATCTTTTTGATTGTCGTCTATCCGCTCTTTTTTGTCGTCATCGCTTCAATTAGTGATTCCAACATGGTTTCTAAAGGATTAGTCACACTCTTTCCTAGGAATATCAGCTTTTTTGGTTTTGAAAAAATTTTACAAGATGCTAGGATCTGGACGGGCTATCGCAATACCTTGATTTATACGTTAGGAGGAACGGCGGTCAATTTAATTTTTACTTTGCCCGCAGCTTTTGCCTTATCGAGAAAGGAATTTAAACCTCGAAAACTTTTGATGTTTCTCTTTACCTTTACGATGTTTTTCAATGGTGGCCTGATCCCTACGTATTTACTTTATCGAGATGTGGGGTTGATCGATAGTATGTGGGTCTTTATTATTCCCTCAGCAGTCAATGTCTATAACTTGATCATTGCAAGAAGCTTTTTTGAGACAAGCATTCCGGATAGTCTCTATGAAGCAGCCGCTCTAGATGGTTGCTCCTATGCAAAATTTTTTGTTACTGTGGCGCTACCGCTATCCAAAGCAGTCATTTCTGTGGTGGGTCTTTACTATTTGGTCCAACATTGGAACGATTTCTTTACAGGACTCGTATTTATTCGCGACTACGAAAAACAACCTTTACAGATCGTTCTGCGAGATATTTTATTATCAAATCAAGCATCTGCAGGTGGTGCGGGCGCTTTGGGTGATGGCTACGGACAACAATATGCAGATCAGATCAAATATGGCGCCATCATTGTTTCGACCTTACCGATTTTGGTGATCTATCCTTTCCTACAGAAATACTTTGATAAAGGAGTCATGATTGGTGCAATGAAAGGGTGAGTACATGAATAAGCTAGTCGATTTACATGTGAGCATTGGGATAAAAGGCTTACTGTTATTTCTGTTGCATTGCTATTGGCTGCTGTTTACCTTATTCGGCTTAGTTCTTTTCGGACTATTGCCAGCAACCAATGCGGTTTACGAACTTTGCAATGATGAAAAATATCAAGAAGCAAATGCGATAAAATTGTTTCAGTCCTTTGCAAAAAGCTTTCGAAAAAACTTTTGGAGAATGAATCGATTAGGACTCTTTATCCTTCCTTTAGCAGCCCTTTTTTCGATTGACTTGATGCTAATGAGACACTATGTCTTTACCGAAGCCGATACAACTGTTTATTTGTTGATCCAACTTCTGATAGTGATTAGTCTCCTTTTTTTAGCCAATCTCTTTTGGTTTTTTCAACACGAACGAGCTTGGAGACCCATGCTTAAAAAAAGTTTGATTCTAATGCTTGGCAAACCTGGATTGACCGGTCAAATTTTCGTCCTTATGGTCGGGATCAGCTGTTGCTACTACCTACTACCGGGTTTATTCTTCGTATTTGGTGTTACACCGCTGGTTTATTTTCAACTTAATTTGTTTAAACAAAAAGATGCGTATGTCTTTTTACCTAAAAAAAAGCATACGACTGTCTAAGCTCGTACATTTACCATAAAATCTTAAAATAAAAGAACAGGAGAACGAAATGAAAGAATTCGCATTAAACAAGATCCAGCTCACGGACGAGTTTTGGCAAGGATACCAAGAGCTTGTTCGCAAAGAAACGATTCCTTACCAATACCAAGTCCTAAATGATGAAATCGATGTAGATGTTCAAGCAGAACGGGAAGATCCCAATTTGCCAGCTGGGAAAAGCCATGCATTGGCGAATTTTCGCATCGCTGCAGGGCAAATGGAAGGGGAACATTTTGGCTGGTTTTTCCAAGATAGTGATGTCTACAAATGGATCGAGTCGGCTGGGTATAGCTTGTTGAATACTAGCGATCCGCAATTGGAAAAGACAGTAGATGAAGTGATTGACTTAGTTGCTGCTGCGCAAGAAGCGGACGGCTACTTAAATACCTTCTTTCAATTGACCCGACCGAAGTTAAAATACCGTCAGCTGTATTTCAGTCATGAACTTTATTGTGCCGGGCATCTAGTCGAAGCGGCTATCGCTTATGATCAAGCAACAGGCAAGGATAAATTACTGACCGTGGCAGAGAAAAATATCGCCAATATTTGCACGTATTTTGGGCGGGAGCCTGGAAAAATTCAAGGTGCTGATGGCCATCAAGAGATCGAATTGGCTCTGGTGCGTTTGTATGAATACACCGGTAAACAAACCTATTTGACATTAGCTGATTTCTTTCTTGAAGTACGTGGGGAAGATCCTGCCTTTTACGAAAAAGAAATCTTGAAAAACCAAGCGGATGGCTTATCGGATGAAACGCCAAGGGTAGACCTCACCTATTTACAAGCCTACGATCAACCTAAAAAGCAGCATGAAGCCAAAGGTCATGCGGTACGAATGCTGTATATGGCAAGCGGGATGGCAAAAGTCGCCCAGCATACCCAAGATCAAGCATTAATCGATGCTTGTGAAGCGATTTGGGAAGACATCGCCTGTAAGAAAATGTATGTGACCGGTGGCGTCGGCTCAACCGTTCACGGGGAAGCCTTTGTCGGTCCCTATGATTTGCCAAATGATACGATGTATTGTGAAACCTGTGCAGCCATTGCATTGGTCCAATTTTCTTTTGAGCTGTTCAAACTAACCAATGAACCAAAATATTTAGCGAAGATGGAACGAGCGTTGTATAATAGCGTCCTTTCTGGTGCGGCAATTGACGGTAAACACTTTTTCTACGTGAATCCTTTGGAGGTCAATCCCCAACGAGATCAAGAAAATCCTGGCAAAGGTCACGTCAAAGCCCAACGACCCGATTGGCTCGGTTGTGCGTGTTGTCCGCCCAATTTTGCACGGATGGTCGCTTCGCTGCAGCGCTTGGTTTACACTTGCGATCAAGAGAAGCTTTACGTGAATTTATTTGTAGCAAGCCGTTTAGAAGAACCTGATCAATTTACGTTTGAACAAACGGGCGGGTTTCCTTTTACAGAGGACCTCACGATTCGCTATCAAGGCATTCCAAAGACGCTCATCATCCACAAACCTAACGGACTAAGTAAGTTTCAAATCGATAGTGAACACGAATGGCAGGAGACGAACGAGGCAATCATCTTTGAGGCAGTCGAAAACGTGACGGCCAATATCCGTTTTGAACAACCATTGCAAATCTTACGTGCGAATCCTCAAGTTATTCAAGCTATCAATCAAGTCGCATTGCAACGTGGCCCCTTCGTGTATTGCATAGAAGAAGCCGACAATGGTCAAGCACTCTGGCGTTGCCGCATCGACCCACAGGCGCTGGAGGCGACCTTTTCGAAAGAGGATACGTTGTTGCCAACTACTTTACGCTTGGCGATCAAAGGCTACCAAAGCGAAGAATGGTCGGGAACAACCCTTTACGAAGAACGAGCGGAAACGGTCATACCTCGTACGTGGCAACTGATCCCATACCATTTATGGGGCAATCGGGGCATAGGCGAAATGCGCGTTTGGCTGCCGCTCGTTGGAAAGAAGTAAGAAGTAAGCAGGGCCAAAGAGCTTCCCTAAAAGGAGGCTCTTTTTTTCTAAACTCAACCTTCTTGGATTTGTTGCATGATTTCTTTAATTTGTTCCTATATTCCGACCTTTGAAAGCGTTATCGTTTTAGTGTAGGAATGTTGGCGGATTTATGTAAAACAAGGAGGAAGAAGTGTGACAAGGAAAATCAGTAAAGTTGGCGCATCTTTGTTGGTATTGGCAGCGGCAACGGCAATCGGTGGCTGCACCCAAAGTGAGGCGAAGACAACTGGAAAAGTCGTTTACCAAGAAACATCCAAAAGTACTTTGGAAAAAGCGATGGACAATCAACCGGAGTCGTCTTATTGGTTCCCAGAGGATTTGTTGGCATGGTCTTTTGAAAAAGATCCAGATGCGAAATACAATACCAGCGTTGTTCCATTAGCGCAGCGGGCAGCTAAAGAGACGTTGCCGAAGATGAATGACACGCAAACGGCAGAAACCAAAGTCGTGGCGCTTTCGATCATGAATAGCAGTACGAGCGGCAATGCACCACGTGGGATCAATACCTTTGATGCCAATGTCTTTTCTTATTGGCAATACATCGATCAATTGGTTTATTGGGGCGGCTCTTCTGGCGAAGGGATCATCGTACCACCAAGTCCTGATGTAACGGATGCTGCTCATAGGAATGGCGTGCCGGTTTTAGGAACGATCTTCTTTCCGCAAACTGCCCATGGTGGGAAACTGGAATGGCTAGATACGTTTTTAGCTAAGGATGAGGATGGCAATTTTCCGATCGTAGAAAAGATGATCGAAGTTGCCAATACGTATGGCTTTGATGGCTGGTTCATCAATCAAGAAACCGATACGGCGGTCACTAGTTTTGATGATGCAGCGGAAGGTGTCGAACAATCGGGGGCTGATGGTAAAGGACTAAATGAAAGCCACGCCAAAGCGATGCAAGAATTGATCGCCCAATTCAAAGAACAAGCCGACGAGCATTTAGAGATCATGTGGTATGATTCCATGACGAGTGATGGGAAAATGGATTGGCAAAACGCTTTGACGGATAAGAACAAAGCTTATTTGGTGGATGCAGAGATGAACCCATTGGCAGATAGTATGTTCTTGAATTTCTGGTGGACCACTGACAAACTGGCGGACAAAGAGCTGTTGAAGGCCTCCAATGAAAAAGCCCGTGAAATGGGTGTCGATCCTTACGATCTTTTTGCTGGGATCGATGTGCAAGAAAATGGTTATTCAACGCCTGTACGCTGGGATCTGTTTACGGATGAAAAAGGCGTTCCTTATACCTCATTAGGCCTGTATGTGCCAAGCTGGACCTATTCTTCTGCTAGTACGCCGGATGATTTCCAAAGCAAAGAGAATGCTTTTTGGGTCAATAACACAGGCGATCCTCGAGAAAGCCAGCTACCAGAAGCGACAGAGTGGCCTGGGATCTCCACCTATGCCCTGGAACAGACCGCTATCACAGAGCTGCCTTTTGTGACGAATTTTAGTCTGGGGAATGGCTACAACTATTTTATCGAGGGAGAAAAAGTGTCCAGCCGCAATTGGAACAACCGGAGTTTGCAAGCTGTTTTGCCGACCTATCGTTGGGTCTTTGACCATGGAAAAGACAATGATTTGGCTGTATCAATCAATTATGCGGATGCCTATAATGGCGGAAATGCACTGAAACTACGTGGACAGATGACAAAAGGCAGTACCAGTCACATGGCATTGTATCAGACAGCATTTCCTGTGACGAAAAAGACGAAGCTGACAACGACTGTCAAAGCAACGGTACCGACAGCGCTTGATTTGGTCGTGACCTTAGCCGATGGTTCAACACAAATGATCAAAGGAGACAAGGAAGTCGCAACAGACTGGACGACGATCACCTACTCATTGAAAGACATCAAAGGAGAAGTGACAGCGATCGGTTATGACATAACCACGAAAGAAACCAGTGATGTCTATGAGTTGAATCTAGGGCAATTAACGATCGGAGATCAGAAAGCGGAGAAATTCGCTGCCGAAGCATTGACGGTTGAGGATGTGCTCTTTGATGAAGAAGAGGGCAACTATGCGGGTGTCCGTTTGACGTGGGAAGCTGCCAAGGACAAGACAGCTGCGGTTTATGAGGTCTACCAATTGAACGATGACGGCTCACGCTCCTTCTTAGCAGCTACGCCAGCAACCAACCACTATTTGAATGCCGTTGAACGACCAAAAGGGACGAAAACCAAGTTCGCGATGGTGGCAGTGGATCGCTATGGCAATCGTGGCAAGCTATCCGATACGGTGGAGATCACTTGGCCGAACAATCAGCTGCCAAAAGCAGCCTTTACAGCCTCTAAAACTTTAGCGGCACCGGGGGAAACGATCACCTTCACGAATACCTCATCTGCGAATGCTGAAGCATTTGAATGGACGTTTGAAGGTGGCGATATCACCAGCAGTACAGAAGAAAATCCCCAAGTGACCTATTCGGAACCAGGTACCTACAAAGTCACGCTTGTTGCCAAAAACGAAGCAGGAGAGACCCCTCTGGAAATGGCGGGATTGATCACGATTTCTGCTGATGCGCCGAAAGAGTTGCTGCTGCTTTCAAAAGATGCCGAAGCAACTGCTTCATCGTTTGTCAATGATGCCGAAGCACCAGCTTTTGCCCTCGATGGTGATTTGAGTACGAAGTGGTGTGCGACAGGCAATGCGCCTCATGAGTTGATGATCGATCTCGGTCGACCACAAACGGTCAGTGAAGTACGCCTCGCCCATGCGGAAGCTGGTGGAGAAGGCCCAGACATGAATACGCGGGCGTATACGGTGCTCGTCAGTGAAGATGGCAAAGACTATGAGCCAGTTTCACGAACGTTGAAAAATGAAGCTGGCACTAGCACCAATACGTTTGCCGTCAAGAAGGTGCAATATGTAAAAATCAGTATCGATAAACCAACACAAGGAGCAGACTCAGCAGCCCGAATCTATGAAGTCGAAGTATACGGAATAGATAAATAGCGAAAAGAGCAGGGCGTTAACCCTAAGAAGGGAAGCGACTGAAGCGATACTTTCCTGAAAAATGACCGAACCAAAAAAGCCGTTGCGACCAATAAATGGTCACAACGGCTTTTGCTTTTTCCCAATAAGTTTAGCGTGAAGTACGGCTGGCTGGATCTAAGCGGCGTTCAATAAAGCTTAGCCCAAGATCCGTAATGATCGCCATCAAGGCAGTTGGTAAAGCACCGGCTAAGATGATCGATGCACCATCCGTCGCATTGGTTCCGCGGATGATGATGTCCCCCAGTCCACCAGCACCAACGAAAGCGCCAATGGCGGTGATACCGATCGCCACGACTAAGGCGTTTCGAATCCCTGCCATGATCACCGAAACAGACAATGGCAATTCGATCATATACAATCGCTGCCAGCTAGTCATCCCCATCCCTTTGCCGACATCTAACGTATTGCGGTCGACTTGGCGCATGCCGGTATAGGTATTTTTGATGATCGGTAACAAAGAATAAAGGAAAATCGTTAAAATCACGACATTCACACCTAAGCCCATGCCGATCATTAAAATCGAGATCATCGCTAAAGATGGAATCGTCTGGATGATATTGGCGAAACGAATCACCCAATCTGCCAAACGCATTTTTTTAGAAATCAAGATCCCGATTGGAATGCCGACGATCGAGGCAAAAAGTACCCCGTAGATTGAAATCAAGAAGTGACGAATGAACTGGGCAAAAACATAGCCGCCATTTTCTTGAAAATAGAAAAGAAATTGTTGGAATAAATTCATGTCTGCCATTTCGTCACTCTCCTTCGAAGTAATTATTTTCTTCTAAGAAACGTTCGGCAACTACCGTTGGTTCTAGAAGGTCATTATCCACTTGGTAATTCAATTCTTGCATTTTTTCGGTATCGATTTTGCCTGCTAATTTGTTCAGGGCATCGCCGATTTCAGGTGTTTCTTTCAATAATTTGTCATCGACGATCGGTGCGGCATCATAAGGCGGGAAGAAGTTTAGATCATCTTCTAGCATCACGAGATCGTAACTGCCGATCCGGCCGTCGGTTGAGTATCCTAAAACGATATCCATTTTTCCGTTATCAACAGCATCATAAACGAGACCGATCTGCATCGGTAGGATATTTTGGAAAGAGAACCCATAGGCTTTCTGGAAGCCATCGTACCCATCACCGACCCGTGTGATCCACGCGGTATCGACTCCTGCAACTAATTGATCTGCGACATCTTTCAAGTCACTGACTTTTTCCAATCCGTATTTTTCGGCAGTGTCTTTCCTGACAAGAAAGACATATGTGTTATCAAAGCCGTAAGAAGGGAACCAAGTCTGTTGGTACCGTTTTTCAAATTCTGATTTGACTTTGTCAAAGGCGGCTTGCGGATCAGATTCTGGCTCCAATCCTAACGTCGTGGTCAAGTCAGTTCCTGTGTAGCGAGCAGCTGAGATCGAGGCATCGCCATTCATCATCGCTTGGTGATTGATGGTCGTTGTTGCTAAGTTGTTAATGACGGTTGTGTTTTTATCCGTATAGTGTTCGACCATACCGGCAACCACCGCGCCAAGAATTTGGGCTTCGGAAGTGATCCCACCTGTGATCGCCACGGTATTCTCATCAGAAGTCGAAGCTAAACCGGGAAAGGAACAGCCGGACAGTAAAGCGACACTTAAGGAAAACAACAGCGCTAATTTTGAAGTTTTTTTCATTACGCATCCCCCCTTAAGGCAGCTGGTGTCAGTTTGTTTTCTAACAAACCCAGTAACCAGTCAGCTAATAAAGCAAAGATCGTCACTGGAATCGTCCCAGCAAAAATCAAAGGCGGTTGGTAATTGTTTAGTCCGCTAAAGATCAAATCACCAAGTCCACCGGCACCAATGTAAGAAGCCAAGGTAGCCCAGGCTAAAACATACACGGCCGATAAGCGGATCCCTGCCATGATCGTTGGGATCGCTAGGGGTAATTCCACACTAATGATCGACTGTAAGTTGGTCATTCCCATCCCTTTGGCAACATCGCGGTAATTCCAATCGACTTTTTTCATTCCAATGTAGGTATTTCGCAAAATCGGCAACAAGGAATAAATGAAAAGAGCGACGATAGCAGGGACTTTTCCGACACCTAAAATCGGGATCATCAATGCCAATAGTGCCAAAGAAGGCACGGTTTGCAGCGCACTGGTGATGCCGATCACGATCGTTGCTGCTTTTGGGAAACGGGTCAAGATCACACCGATCGGTACGGCAACAAGAATCCCTAAGAGCAAAGCCGCAAAGGAAATATACAAATGTTCAAGACTTTTGGTGACCAATTGGCCGCCATATTCATTAAAGAAGCTTTGCATGCGCTAGACCTCCTCAGTTTCTTCAGGTTTCGCCGACTCAATGGCTTCCATGATCGATGGCTCATCGCCCCAAATCACGTCATAAACGATATCAACTAAGGAAGCACGGGTCAAAATCCCGACTAAATGTTTGTCGGCATCTACTACTGGGACATATTTTAAGCCGCGTTTTAAGATGCGTTGCAAGGTATCCCGCAACAAGGCGGTTTCACGAACGAAAAAGACATCTTTGTTCAAGATATCGCCGACACTAGTAACTTTGCCACGGTTGCGGTCGATGGATTCGACATCGATGTAGCCTTTTAGCACGTTGCTATTGTCGGTAACCAGCAAGGTATCGACCCGTTTTTCTCGCATCAAATGAATCGCTTCTTGTAAGGATTTTTCTGGTGTGATAGCGATCGGGGTATTCAACATCACGTCTTTGACTGGCGTTGTGTCAGGTTTTGCTTGCAACAAGCGGTCTTCACCGATCAACTCTTCCACAAACGGTGTTGCTGGGTGTTGCAGAATATTTTCTGGTGTATCAAATTGAATGACTTTTCCTTCACTCATGATCACGATACGGCTAGCAAGCTTCAATGCTTCGTCCATATCATGGGTAACGAAGACGACGGTTTTTCCAAGCCGTTCTTGCAAGTCTTTAACCAAATCTTGTAAGGAGTCACGAGTGATTGGGTCTAGTGCGCCAAAAGGCTCATCCATTAAAATGACATCTTGGTCAGCTGCCAAGGCACGGACAACACCGATCCGTTGCTGTTGCCCCCCAGATAATTCGTTGGGGTAACGGTCGAGCATTTCTCGCGGCAATTCCACCAAGTCGATCATGCGTTCGGCAGTTTTGTTGCGTTCTTCTTGGCTGACTTTTAACAATTTTTGAACCAATGTGATGTTTTCCCGAATCGTCATGTGAGGCATCAAACCGATGCTTTGGATCACATAGCCGATTTGACGGCGTAATTCCACGGGGTTGATCTCTGTAACGCTTTTTCCATTGATCAAGATTTTTCCTTTAGAAGGATCCGTCATACGGTTGATCATCCGCATACAAGTCGTCTTTCCACTACCACTTGTCCCGATGAAGCAAATGAATTCGCCTTTTTCAAAGGAAAGATTCACATCTTCAACAGCGACTTTACCACCTTTGTAAATTTTGGATACCTGCTGAAACTCAATCATGATGTCACCTCTATTTTTATTTAAGCAATCTGAATAATGGCTTAGAATCTGTATTAAGTATGCCGAAAAGTCACGTGTTATTCAAATAATCTGCCCATTTTTTTCATAATTGTATAGACAAAACTGAAAATAGCGCCATAAGCAAGTCCAAATTAAGGAGCGATGCATAGAGAAAAGAAGCAGCGGAAATATGTCGTTATTTTTCATTGGGAAAAAGGGGGCTTTTTTGCTGAAAGCCTTGGCAGCAGTCTTTTTTTTTTTCTAAGAAAGGGCAGAATTAAAAGCTGTTTTTTCAATTTTTATAAAAACATGCTAGAATAGAGAAGAATTTAGGGAAAGAGAGGAACAACATGCTTACAACTGAAGATTTTGATTTTGAATTACCGGAAGAACTGATCGCCCAAACGCCATTAAGTGATCGCTCAAGTTCCCGTTTATTAGTGGTTGACCGCGAGACTGGCAAATTTGAGGACAAGCACTTCTATAACATCATTGATGAATTGGCACCAGGGGATGCTTTGGTGATGAATGATACGCGGGTATTACCAGCTCGTATCTATGGCGAAAAACAAGAAACAGGTGCTCATCTGGAAATCCTTTTACTGAACAATATTGAAGGGGATACGTGGGAAACCTTGATCAAGCCAGCCAAAAGAGCCAAAGTCGGCACGAAGATCACCTTCGGCGACGGACGATTAGAGGCAGTGGTGGAAGAAGAGCTCGATCACGGCGGCCGGATCATTCGTTTTCAATACAAAGGAATCTTTTTAGAGATTCTGGAATCACTTGGCGAAATGCCGTTACCGCCTTACATCAAAGAACGGCTAGAAGACCCAGACCGCTATCAAACGGTTTATGCCAAAGAAAACGGCTCAGCTGCTGCACCGACTGCCGGCTTGCATTTTACCCCAGAATTGCTGGAGCAGATCGCAGCAAAAGGCGTCAAGCTGGTTTATCTGACTTTGCACGTTGGTTTAGGAACGTTTCGTCCAGTCAGTGTCGATAATATCGCTGATCATGAGATGCACAGCGAATTTTACCGTTTGACAGAAGAAGCTGCCGCGCAATTGAACGAGGTTCGGGCAAATGGCGGCAAGATCGTTGCAGTCGGTACGACTTCGATCCGTACGTTAGAAACCATTGGGACTAAGTTTGATGGGCAAATCAAAGCCGATAGTGGGTGGACGAGTATTTTTATCACGCCAGGCTATCAGTTTAAAATCGTGGAAGCTTTTTCTACCAACTTCCACCTACCAAAATCAACCTTAGTGATGTTAGTCAGTGCCTTTGCAGGACGCGACCTAACACTTTCTGCCTACCAGCATGCTATCGATGAGCGGTATCGCTTCTTTAGCTTTGGCGATGCGATGTTCTTAAAATAAACAAAAAAACTGAGCGACGTAAGCGGCTCTTTAAGTTGAAACAATTTCTCAACTTTTAGAACTGCTTTTTTGTCGCCCAGCTTACTACTAGAGGAAGGTATAAGTGGTGGTCGCTTTTTGTGGTCCATGCAAAGCAATGTTTCTCGAAAATTTGTTTTCATTTACAAACTTACACATGTTTCGTGTATTCCGATACAAAATGAGACGTATCATTTTTCGATATGGAAATGTTCGATCCTTGTTACGTTTTTCTTCTTGTTACTTTACACGTTTGGTACTAGGTGAAACTTGTACGTTCAACAACTTTTAGTAGATTGAGTTTGCGATATTTACGAAAACCACCAACAGAGTTGCTACCTTCCTTACACGTATACTATAACACGAAACGGAAACGTTTGCAAAAGAAAAAGGTCGTTTTCCTCAAAAAAAAAGACCGGCGAACCGATCTTTTAAGCAAGTGCTCGTTTAGGTAGATTGTCATAAAACGCTGCTTTGGTTGCACTGATGTATGGCGTCAACCATAAGTAGCCGATTCCTGCTGTCATGATGGCCAAAATGTGCCAGCCGATGAAGCTCAGATCAAGGATGAACAGTTGCCCTTTGTAGCCTCTCATTAAATGACGGCTACCTGTGATGCAGCTGAGAAAATCTGGTCGCATGCCCGTTTCTTCATAGGTATCATAAAAGACAAAATATGCTTGAGAATAAGAATAAGCTTTGATGATCCCAGGAATGATAAACAGGAACGTCCACAACGTCGTGAAAATAGTCGACAGAATATAAATGACGATGATCCCTAACACGAAAGCACCACTGAAGCCACGAAAGACATCAGAAAAGGGTTGGATCGACTGTTTTTTA
This sequence comes from Enterococcus sp. DIV0240d, assembly GCF_051711245.1. NCBI lineage: Bacteria > Bacillati > Bacillota > Bacilli > Lactobacillales > Enterococcaceae > Enterococcus > Enterococcus sp. DIV0240d. The sequence goes on from NZ_JBIOMG010000001.1 coordinate 731,923, forward strand.
CCGCGTAAAAGATCAAGGAAAGTCCAAGAGATCCCAGCACCGAATAAGGCAGAAAATAGACCGCTGATCAAACCGCCGCCGCCACTGCCACCACTGCCGCTAGCGGAATTGACTGCATCGGTAGAACCAAGATCATTGAACATACCGCTTTGATACAATGGAATAACAGTAAGGACGATAATGACGAATGCGATAGCGATCGAGATCAAAGTCGGTACAATACACATCAAAACACTGTCTTTCCAGCGTCCTCGCAGCATTGCTTTTGCTTCTGCTTTTAGTTCTCTATTTGATTTCATTTCAAAAAACCTCCCTTCAATATAAATAACATGATAGCAAACTTTCGCTAAATCTTCAAAAAAAAGTAATAGATGTTTCGCATGACTAGGAGAAAATACTCTTAGTTTCTTTAAACTTCCTTGCAAAATGTAAGGGCAACCCTTATCATAGATAGCGTTGCACAGTTAATCGAGTATAGAGAGAAAGTAGGGAAATGAATGACGGAACCAGCCATTCGTTATCGTCTGATAAAGAAAGAAAAGCATACCGGTGCCCGTTTAGGCGAATTGATCACGCCTCACGGAACCTTTCCAACGCCAATGTTCATGCCAGTCGGCACATTAGCAACGGTCAAAACCCTTGCCCCTGAAGAGTTGAAAGAAATGGGTGCAGGCGTCATTTTAAGCAATACCTATCACTTGTGGTTACGTCCAGGAGAAGACATTGTTGCAGAAGCAGGCGGCTTACATAAATTTATGAATTGGGATCAACCGATCTTAACAGATTCAGGTGGCTTCCAAGTCTTTTCATTAGCCGAAATGCGCAACATCGTCGAAGAAGGTGTCCATTTCAAAAACCATTTGAATGGGTCGAAAATGTTTTTATCTCCTGAAAAAGCGATTGATATCCAAAACAAATTAGGGTCAGATATCATGATGAGTTTTGATGAGTGTCCGCCATTTGATGAAAGCTATGACTACGTCAAAAAATCGGTGGAACGGACGTCTCGCTGGGCGGAGCGTGGCTTGAAAGCCCATGCCAATCCAGATCGTCAAGGCTTGTTTGGGATCATTCAAGGTGCAGGCTTTGAAGACTTGCGCAAGCAAAGTGCCCAAGACTTGATCAGTATGGACTTCCCAGGTTATTCTATCGGCGGCCTGTCAGTTGGCGAACCAAAAGCGGAAATGAATCGCGTGTTGGAATTTACGACTCCTTGGATTCCAGAAAACAAACCACGTTACCTGATGGGCGTTGGGGCAGCTGACTCCTTGATCGATGGCGTGATTCGCGGTGTCGATATGTTCGACTGCGTTTTACCAACACGGATCGCAAGAAACGGTACCTGCATGACTTCAAAAGGTCGTTTAGTCGTGAAAAATGCGCAATATGCCCGTGACTTTCGACCAATTGACGAGAAGTGTGATTGCTATACATGTAAAAACTATTCTCGTGCGTACATCCGCCACTTGATCAAATGTGATGAAACCTTTGGTATGCGTTTGACGTCTTACCACAATGTCTACTTCTTATTGAATCTGATGAAAAATGTCCGTCAAGCCATCATGGATGACAACTTGTTGGAGTTCCGTGAGCATTTTATTGAAGAGTATGGGTTCAACAAGGAAAATGCGAGGAATTTCTAACATTCTCTACTAAAATGGTGGGAATAATAGAGGAATTCTGATAAAGTATCTTATAGGAAAGAAAATAAATCGAGGTGAAAAAAATGGCACAATCTTTACCAATGCTCTTTATGCTGGTTGCTTTAGTGGCAATGTGGTTCTTTATGAGTCGTTCACAAAAGAAACAACAGCAAGAGCGTAAAAATCTTTTAGAAAATATGAAAGCTGGCGATGAAGTCGTAACCATCGGCGGACTCCACGGCGTTCTTTCTGAAGTCAACACAGAAAAAAGCACCGTGATCATCGACTGTGAAGGAATTTTCTTAGAGTTTGATCGTTCAGCGATCCGCACAGTGAAACCTGGAACTGTTGCATCCGTTGAAACACAAATCGAACCAGCTGATGTCGAAGACGCAACGAGCATCCAAGACGAAACCAAAGAATAAGCACAAACGCACCGTCGCTTTCTCAGAAGCGATGGTGCATTTTTTTAGTAGTCGGACAGTTTCTAAAATAAAACAAGCACCGCAGCAAAACAGAGATCGCTCGTTTTGCTGCGGTGCTTTGATTGCCTTCGTTACTCGATCGGAATCAGTTTCTTTGACGCTTGTTTGCCTTGGTCTTTTGGCAACGTCAATTTCAAAATTCCTTCAGCGTAAGAGGCTTTGATTTCATCCTCTTTGACGTTTTCTAACAGGTATTGCCGCCGAACGCTTGTCAAGCTGCGCTCGCTGCGAACCAGACGTCCTTTTTCATCTTCGGTCGCATGATCCGTCTGGTGTTGTCCCGTAATCGTTAAAACCCCATTTTCATAGGTTACTTGAATATTTTCCTTAGGGATGCCAGGCAGTTCTGCTTCAACGAGAAATTCCTTGTCATTCTCGTGAATATCGGTTTTGATCAGGTTCGATGGAAACCCATCAAAAAAACTGCGGCCAAAATCTTCAAAGAAATCAAAAGGTGTCATACTGTATGAATCTGAGCGGCGTGGCACAATCTCATGTGTCATAAGAATCATCCTTTCTTTATTCTTTTGTTTTTACACTTTTTATTTTATTCATTTTTTAGCGAATTTCAAGTGATTTACTCGCTTTAAAAAAATCTTAAAAAACCTTTGATACCAACGTTTTACTCCTTGATTTTGGCGTGTTTTTACATTGCTTCGTTCCTGTTTTTCCCCTCATTTCGCCTGCTTTTTCTGCGTGACAGTATATACTTAATGATATATACTAAAAGCGAAGTGGAGGAGGAAAAACATGGCACGTTATAGAAAACGAATGCTTGTTGCTTTGATCTATGCATTGCTGTCGTCGATTGCCCTAAATCTCTTTTGGCTGCCGGGAAATATTTATGCGAGTGGGATCACTGGTTTGTCGCAATTGCTGTCGCAGCTTTTAGATGAGCAGTTGAATCTGCAGCTTTCGATCCCGCTTTTGGTGCTTTTTTTTAATGCGCCATTGTTAGCGGTTGCTTGGGTCAAAATCGATCGAGAATTTACCATCATGACGGTTTGTACCGTCGTCCTGTCTTCTGTTATGATGAAGGTGGTTCCGGTCATTGCTTTAACGACCGATCCGGTGATCTGTGCCGTGTTTGGCGGATTGCTGCACGGGGGGGCGGTGGGCTTGACATTGAACGACGATTTTTCAACGGGTGGGCTTGACATTTTAGGGATTTTAGTGAAAAAAGCCACTGATAGAAGTATCGGCAGTTTCTTTATCGGCTTCAATGTCAGTTTGCAGCTAGCAGCTGGGCTGATCTTTGGCTGGCCTTATGCTTTTTATAGTGCCATTTCCTTCTTCATCAGTGGGCGGATGGTCGACTACGTCAACCTGAAGCAGCGGCGTGTACAGCTGCTGGTCGTTACAGAAAAAGCAGAACCCGTCATTACGACGTTGCAATGTGCCTTGCAGAGAGGCATCACGGTCATCAACGATGTCGAAGGTGGATTTGATCATCAACAGAAAAAACTATTATTACTGGTCATTTCCCATAGAGAACTCAAGACCGTCGAAGGCATGATCCAAGGAATCGATGAACAAGCGTTTGTCAGTGTTTCTTCTGGCGTCAGTGCCAATCGATCGTTTTATGAATGGTAGCAAAGTGAAAGAAAGTAGGAGAGACGTTGAAAAAACAAGCAGTATTTCAAGAAGTTGCCCAGCAGATTGCGCAACGGGTTCATGAAGGTACGTACGTGACGAGCCAAAAGCTTCCTTCCGATTATGATTTAGCAGAGGAATTTCAGTGCAGCCGTTTAACGGTGCGCAAAGCCATCGATCTATTGATTGGCCAGAATTTGTTAGTGAAAGAAAAAGGCAAAGGAACCTATGTCATGAAACAGCCCAAGATCCAAAGCGGCTCTGGCGGGCTCCAAAGTTTTACCGAGACCGCCAAAATCCAAGGGAAAAAGACCCGTACGGAAGTTTTGCATATCGAAACCGTCAAAGAGCTCCCGATAGAGATTGGTCAGCTGTTTGGCGATTACGCTAAGGAACCAATCGTTTATTTGGTGCGCTTGCGTTACTTTGATGATGAGCCGATGACGGTGGAAAATCTTTACGTACTGAAACGCTATCTGCAAGAAGACACCGCAGAACTCACGAAAGCTCAATTAGAGTCGTCTTTGTATCAAGTCATTGAAGCCAACATCGAGATTGGTTATTCCCATCAAGAGGTGGAAGCTGTGAAAAGTCCTGCCGATATTGCGAAACTTTTACAGGTGCCTCAAGAGGAACCGATGCTTTTGGTCCATTCGATGACCTATTCCGCATCAGCCAAACCGATCTTATACGATACATCCTATTACCGAGCAGACAAATATACCTTCAAAAATACATTAGTGCGTCAAAAATAAAATCAATCCTTTAGAGGTGAAGACAATGGATCCACTCACAGCAAGTATTGAAGCCAATTGGTCAGAATTTCTCACGCTTTTGAGCGAGGTGATGCAGATCGCAAGCGTCAAAGGTGAGCCGGCGCCTCATGCGCCTTATGGCACAGGACCACGAGAAGTGTTAGCATACGTCATGGAAAAAAGCGCAGCATACGGGTTTCAAACAACGGTCATCGATGATGCGATCGGCTATGCCCATTGGGGACCAACGGATACCGACTATATCGGTGTGTTAGGACACTTGGATGTCGTCTCGGCAGGTTCTGGCTGGAGCTACCCACCGTTTGCACTAACTGAAAAAGACGGCAACTTTTATGGCCGAGGGATCTTAGATAATAAAGGGCCGATCATCAGCTGTTTGTTTGCCATGAAATTATTGAAAGACCTTGGTCATCAACCGCAATTACCGTTGCGGATCATTTTCGGTACAGATGAAGAAAGCGGCATGTCGGATATCCCGCATTATCTAGCGGTTGAGCAGCCACCGCGTTTTGGTTTTACGCCAGACTGCAAGTATCCAGTGGTTTACGGCGAACGGGGTGTCGTCAATGTGCAACTTGATTTTCCATTGCCCGTCCAAGAACAGCAGCTGTTAGCTGCGTTTTCTGGCGATCAATTCCGCGATCATGTGCCAGACCACCTATCGGTAACCGTAGGCAGCCAGTCCTTTGAAGCACTAGGCAAACGCTCCCCTAGCAATGCCCCTGAGCTAGGGGACAATGCCATTACAAAACTTGCGCAGCAAGCGGCACCGCGACTAGCGGAGACACCGTCATTGCAAGCAGCTTTGCAGTGGATCACCCAAAGTTTTCACCAGCAGCACTATGGCGAAGGCCTTGATTTAGTACTAGAAGATGCCGACTCAGGAAAATTGATCTTGACCCCTGTGGTTCTCCAAAAATCCGCCAGTGGACTAGCGTTAGAAGTGGCCTTTCGCTATCCTGTATCGGTAACGGAGGAACAAGTGCTCGCTGGGGTGCAAAAGGCATTGCCAAAAGGGGCAAGCCTTACGATCCTTCGCAGCATTCCAGGGTTCTGCCGATCAAAAGATGTTCCCGAAATCCAAAAGCTATCGACGATCTATCACCAAGTAACGGGCAATGATCCAACCCCCGTGACGACTACAGGAGCAACCTATGCCCGCAAGATGCCAAACATCCTTGCTTTTGGTCCGTCTTTTCCAGGGCAAAAAGGGATCGCTCATAACCAAGATGAGTACATGGCGGTTGCCGATCTACGGACGAATCTTGAAATTTATTTGCGCAGCTTACAAGCACTGTCAAAATAAGCGAAGACACGAACGAAGAAGAGTTTTTCCAATTTTTTTGAGAAACTCTTTTTTTAGTATAGACATAGTAGTATATACCGTATAGAATATACTTGAAAGCGCTATGAAAGATGGAGGGATATTTATGTGGGGAATGATTGCTACATGGCGGATGGCACACGATGGCGTGCTCGCTGCTAAAGCAATATTAGAGCAACAAGGCTCCTGCCAAGATGCAGTAGAAACAGCCATTAAAGCAGTGGAAGATTATCCATTTTATAAATCGGTGGGGTATGGCGGACTGCCAAACGAAGAAGGCGTGTTGGAAATGGACGCTGCCTTCATGGATGGTGATACCTTCAAAATTGGTGCCGTCGCTGGGATCGTCGATGTGGAAAATCCTATTTCCGTGGCACGCAGCCTAAGTGAGGAGAAATTCAATAGTTTTCGGATCGGCCAAGGAGCGGTCGCTTATGCGCTTGCCGAAGGATTCCAGCCCAAAGAGATGCTGACACCGCGAGCCAAAACCATTTGGGAAAAGCGCAAAGCAGAGATCGCTACCAACAACCTCGATCCCTATGACGGCCACGATACAGTGGGAGTAGTTGCGCTGGATGAACACCAAAGCATGGCAGCAGGAACCTCTAGTTCTGGTTTATTTATGAAAAAAAGCGGTCGTGTTGGCGATTCACCTTTGTCTGGATCTGGTTTTTATGTGGATAGTGAAATCGGCGGTGCCGCTGCCACAGGGTTAGGGGAAGACTTGATGAAAGGCTGCCTTTCCTACGAAATCGTTCGTTTGATGGGAGAAGGGCTAGCACCGCAAGAAGCATGTGATCAAGCCGTTTACGACTTTGAAGCGCGATTGAAGAAGCGCTACGGCAAAGCCGGCGCCTTCTCGCTGATCGCCTTAGATAAACAGGGTCGCTGGGGGGTGGCAACCAATGTAGAATTTACCTTTAGTGTCGCAACCACCAATCAAGCGCCTGCTATTTTTATGGCAACACCAGGACCTGAGCAGACAACCGTGATCGAACCCATCACGAAAGAATGGTTGGAGGCTTATGAAAAACGGATCAAAGCGCCGGTCTGATCAAGGAATCAACCAGCTTTACCATGAAAGACACAAGATGAAAGGAAGAATGGAATGTTCAATAAAATTGAAAATATTTTGATGCCTCTGGCAGTCAAACTCGGACAAAATAAAGTCTTGATCGCTGTACGCGATGGTTTTTTAATCACAACGCCGCTGGTAATCGTTGGCTCGATCTTCTTGCTGTTTGCCAATTTCCCGATACCAGGATGGTCAGAATTTTGGGCAGGTCTTTTTGGCAGCGGGTGGGAATCATGGGTGACTAGAGTTTCCGGTTCTGTCTTTAATACGGTCGGTTTTTTCTCCTGCTTAGGAACAGCCTATGCCTACGGAAGAGAAAAGAAGACCGACCCAATCCAAGCAGCAGCCGTTGCTGTCATCGCCTTTTTGATCTTGACGCCGAATAAATTGGTAGTTGAAGGCGTTGCGGACCCAATAAGCGGGCTTTCTTTCAATCATTTAGGAACAAACGGTATTTTTGTCGGCTTGCTGACAGCGATCCTTTCTGTTGAAATCTATGCCTATACAACGAAAAAAGGGTGGACGATCAAAATGCCAGATGGGGTTCCGCCTGCTGTTACAAAATCATTTGCCGCATTGATTCCGAGTGCCCTCGTTATGCTTTTATTCTTTATTATCAACATTTTATTTGGATTGACCGCGTATGGTACCGTACATGACTTTATTTTTAATGTCTTGCAAATGCCTCTCAAGGGAGCGGGCAATACCTTGACTGCCCAATTGATTTACAGTCTGGCATGTACGATTTTCTGGTTCTTCGGTATCAATGGTCCAGCAGTCGCCAATTCCGTCTTTTCACCTATTTTGCGTATTTTAACGATGGAAAATCTAGATGCATTTCAAGCGGGACAAGCGTTACCGAATATCTTTACCGATCCATTTTCAAACTTCTTTACCAATTTTGGCGGCGGCGGTTCGACGTTGTCACTAGTCATCATCATGGTGCTGTTTTGTAAATCAAAACGAATCAAAGAATTAGGGAAACTTTCACTAGTGCCGGGGATTTTCGGGATCAATGAACCAATCATTTTCGGCTTGCCGGTCGTATTGAACCCAATTATCATTATTCCCTTTATTGCCGTGCCGATGATCAATCTTTTGCTGTCGACTCTCGTAACGAATCTTGGATTGATTCCTTATACAACAGGGGTATCTTTACCATGGACAACTCCGATCGGTTTTTCCGGCTACTTGAGTACCGGTAGTCTGGTAGCGTCAATCTGGCAGTTTGTTTTGTTAGCCATTGGATGCTTGATCTATTATCCGTTTATTATGACGCTGGACAAACAATATCTGAAGGAAGAACGTGAAGCAGAAAAAGCCAAAAATGACGCTTTGGAATTATCTTTTGATGATCTTTCCATCGATCATTTGCTTTAGAAAGGATGCAACCATGAAAATTATTTTTCTATTAGATCAGATTCAAGCAGGATTAGGCGGCAAGGAGCATGGTGATCAGCCGCTTGGCGGACAAAAAACGGCGATCGGATCAGTCAAAATGTTTGAGAAATTGCTGAAACAAAAGGAAATCGATGTTCTCGCCACTATTTATTGCGGAGATGACTATTATTTACAAAATCCGAAAGAATCGTCACTAAAAATTGCTGCTATGGCTCAAAAACTCGGAGCAGATGCGGTCTTATGCGGACCTTGTTTCAACTATGAAAAGTATGGCGAGATGGCTGCCCGAACAGCGCAGATCATTGAAGAAAAAGTACAGATCCCAGCAGTTGCCGCCATGTCGCCAGAGTGCCAGCAGGCAATTGAAACATATAAAGACCAAGTCACTATCGTGAAGATGCCGAAAAAAGGCGGTACTGGATTGACCGAGGCAATGAATGATATGCTGACGCTTTGCCAAATGAAAGCAGCACACCAAGAGATCACTGCCTTCGCTGAACAGCACTGCTATTAGAAAGGGCGAGAATATGGAAGAATTAATGCGTCAGTTAGAAGAAGTCGTTTATACACCTGGTGTTTCCGGACGAGAAAAGCCGATAGCCGCATTACTGGCAAAAAAGTATGCGCCTTATTGCGATGAAATCATCTACGATAATCTAGGATCTATTTATGCCGTCATTCGATCAGAAAGACCGGCGGCTCCTAAAGTGCTGGTGAGCGCTCATATGGATGAAGCAGGCTTTTTCGTGAAAAAAATCGAAGCAAATGGACTGATCCGCGGACTCATCATGGGAAAAATCGAAGCCAACAGCTTGCTGGGGCAAGAAGTTCGGCTAATCACCCGTAGCGGTGAAAAGTATTTTGGGGTGGTTTTAGGCATCGATAAAGACAATCATGGCAAAAGTCAAAAAGATGAAGTACTGTTGGATTTTGGTTTTTCATCAAAAGATGCGGTTTTAGCGGAGGAAATCACTTTAGGCGACATGGTGACCTTTGCGCCGAAAATGAAAGAAACCAGCAATGGACAAGCATGGATTGCGTCCAATTGGAATGGGCGCATCAATGTTAGTCAAACCATTGATTTAGTCAAAACAATGGCAGCTGCTAGTGTCAAATTGCCCTACGATCTGATGATCGGCTGTACGGTGCAGGAACAAGTCGGTACCAGAGGAGCTCAGACAGCAGCCAATGTAACAGCACCGGATTTTACGATCGTTCTTGATACTGCCCAGGCAATGGATTACCAAAACGAACAAGAAGATCAGCAAGGTTTTTTGGGTAAAGGCCTTCTGCTGACGTATTACAATCCGAGCGTTCTGCCAAATCGCTTGCCGCTGGAGCGGTTGAAAGCAGTTTGTCAAACTGCGAATCTACCATGTCAGAGTTATTTTTCCTTTGAAGCATCAGATGGGGCTTGGTTCAACAAATTGCGTACCGGATGTCCTATTTTGTTAGCGAGTTTGTCTGTGCGGAACAAGAACACTGCTTCTCAAGTCGTTGCCCGCCGCGACTATGAAACAGCACTGCAAGCATTGGCGCGTTTTTTGACTGAGCTTGACGAAGAAGCAATCCGTTCTTTCAAAGAAGAAAACCGCTAGGAGACGATTTTAATGACAAATCAAACAATAGATATTCAGCTTCTGAAAGCCCTAAGTGAAGCTGATGGTATAGGCGGGCGGGAAAAAGAAGTGTCTCGTATCGTCAAAGCATATACACAGCCATATGTTGATGACTTGTTCTATGATGCCTTAGGTTCGCTGATCCTCGTCAAAAAAAGCACACAGAAAAATGCACCGAAAGTCATGCTTTCTGCTCACATGGATGAGGTAGGTTTTATGGTAAAAGAAATCACAGATGCGGGCTATCTAAAACTTCTGCCGGTAGGCGGATGGTGGGGACACGTCATGCCGGCACAGGAAATGCGTGTCACCACAGTATCTGGAGAGAAATTTGTGGGCGTCATCGGAAGCCGTGCGCCTCATGGTATGCCGACAGACGAGAAAAACAAAGTCATTCCGGCAAATCGTTTTTACTTAGACCTCGGTGTGGCCTCGGCAGAAGCTGTAAAAGATCTGGGGATCGCCATTGGGGATATGGTCACGCCGCATACGATGTTTCGTGAAATGAATGATCCTGATTTTTTGCTGGGTAAAGCTTGGGATGATCGCGTTTGCGTAGCAGCTTGTATCGAAGTAATGAAAAACTTAGCTTCTTCAGAATTGGCAGTGGATGTTTATTTTGCTGCTACAACTCAAGAAGAAGTCGGTATTCGCGGTGCACGCACGGCCGCACACCAAATCAAACCGGATTTAGCGATCGCATTGGATGTGACGACAGCTGAAGATACCTTGTTTGATCAGGGCGGATTGACATTAGGCGGAGGGACCGTGCTTTCCGTACTTGATTCATTGACGATCGGCAACCCCGGTCTTGTGGCAAAAATGGAAGAACTCGCTTTTGAGCAGCAGCTATCTTTCCGACACGATTTTATGACTGTTGGCGGCACCGATGCCTGCAATATCCATAAAGCAATGAAAGGCATCCCAGCAATGACCCTGTCGATCCCCACCCGCTATATGCATTCTTCCCGCTTGGTGATTCATAAAGAAGATTATCGTCAAACCATTCACTTGCTATGCGCCTTCTTGAATGTACTTTCAGCTTCCGATATTCGTGAATTTAAAGAATCGGCGGGGGTTTTTCCTTCAGGCGATTAGGCAATTAATAGAAGACTGCTGGCGATAGAGGATTCGTCAGCAGTCTTTTTAGTTCATCGACTAGGAATGCAAAAGCAGCGGATTAAGCCAAACTTGGCAATCTGTTGCTTCTTGCTTCTGGAAGATATATGATCAATAAAAGGAGTTGAGAAGATGTACCATACCGCATTTGGAGTATATGGAATTTTGTTTCAAGGCAACTGCTTGGCCGTCATCAAAAAGAAGGCGGGACCTTATCAAAACCGCTATGATTTGCCAGGCGGCAGCATGGAGGCAGGTGAATTGCTGGAAGACACGCTGTGCCGAGAATTTAAAGAAGAAACCGGCATGACCGTCACTAGCTATCATCAATTAGGAACAATTAATTTTCTCTATCCTTGGCGATACAAAGAGACAACAATGAACAATCATATCTGTGTTTTTTTTTCAAATCGAAGAAACAGCAGGAACACCAATTTCACATGCCCCGCAGTTTGATGGACAAGATTCGTTAGGCTGTGTCTTTTTGCCGCAAGAACAATTTCACGCCGCCAATGCCTCACCGCTAGTGTTGAAGGCTTGTGAGTACGGACGTAAAAAACAATTCATTGAGAAAGGGCAGCGGATTACGGAATGGTCCGTTTTAAGTAAGCCACATGTTCACGAATCTTTATAAATAATTTAGATATTGTTCAATATAACACATTCATTTTTCTTACTGCCTAGGACAGTTTTTTCAAGGAATATAGCGGTGCAAAACGATGAAAACGCTTAATTTAATGGGAGTTTAATAAAACTGTGAAAAAAATCACAAAAACTATTTACAAACGAAAAAAGATGTTGTATGATCTGTATGTGAAGTAGTTAACAAACAAAACATGTTTAAAAACTAGGAGGACATACAATGGCTAAGACATTGGAAAAAGAAGTGACAATCGACGTACAAGCAATGATCGACGATTTAGCAACGAAGGCAAATGTGGCGTTAAAGGAAATGGAAAGCTTTGATCAAGAAAAAGTGGACCACATTGTTCATGAAATGGCAATGGCAGCATTAGACAAACATATGCCTTTAGCTAAAATGGCAGTAGAAGAAACTGGCCGTGGTATCTATGAAGATAAAGCGATCAAAAACATGTACGCTTCAGAATATATTTGGAACAGTATCAAACATGACAAAACAGTCGGCGTGATCAATGAAGACAAACAAAAAGGCTTGATCGAAATCGCTGAACCAGTTGGTGTCGTTTGTGGGGTAACACCAACAACCAACCCAACATCTACAACGATCTTTAAAGCAATGATCGCTTTGAAAACACGTAACCCGATCGTTTTTGCTTTCCACCCATCTGCACAAAAATGTTCAGCAGAAGCTGCACGTATCGTTCGTGATGCAGCCATCGCTGCTGGGGCACCTGAAAACTGTGTGCAATGGATCGAACATCCATCAATCGAAGCGACTGGCTTATTGATGAACCACCCAGGAATTGCGATCGTATTAGCAACTGGTGGCGCTGGCATGGTCAAAGCAGCATACTCAACTGGTAAACCTGCATTAGGTGTTGGACCAGGGAACGTACCTGCTTATATCGAAAAAACAGCGAAAGTGAAACGAGCAGTCAATGACTTGATCGTATCAAAAACTTTTGATAACGGAATGATCTGTGCCTCTGAACAAGCAGTGATCGTTGATAAAGAAGTCTATGCCTCTGTGAAAGCAGAATTTGAAGCACATCAAGTATATGTTGTAAAAGCAAAAGAATTACAAAAACTTGAAGATGCCGTGATGAACGAAGGAAAATATGCCGTAAATCCAGCAATCGTTGGACATTCAGCAATGGAAATCGCGAAATTAGCAGGCATCAACGTACCAGAAGGAACAAAATTATTGATTGCTGAACTTGACGGTGTCGGTGCTGATTACCCACTATCAAGAGAAAAACTTTCTCCAGTTTTAGCAATGATCAAAGCAAACAACACAGAAGACGCGTTCGAAAAATGTGAAGCAATGCTTGATTTAGGCGGATTAGGCCATACAGCAGTGATCCACACTGAAAACGAAGACTTGCAATTAGCCTTCGGCCTACGCATGAAAGCTTGCCGTATCTTAGTTAATACACCATCTGCAGAAGGTGGTATCGGAAATATCTACAACGAAATGATTCCATCATTGACACTTGGTTGTGGTTCATACGGGAAAAACTCTGTATCACGAAATGTTTCTGCTGTGAACTTGATCAACGTGAAAACTGTAGCGAAACGGAGAAATAATATGCAATGGTTTAAATTGCCACCAAAAATCTTCTTTGAAAAGAACTCTCTAATGTACTTGGAGAAAATGGAAAACGTTGAACGTGTCATGATCGTTTGTGACCCTGGTATGGTTCAATTCGGCTATTGCGATACGGTTCGTGAAGTACTTGCTCGTCGTAAAAATGACGTGAAAATCGAAGTCTTCTCTGACGTAGAACCAAACCCATCAACAAACACCGTTTACGCTGGAACAAAAATGATGGTTGATTTCAAACCAGATACAGTGATCGCCCTTGGTGGTGGATCAGCAATGGATGCTGCCAAAGGCATGTGGATGTTCTATGAGCACCCAGATACTTCATTCTTCGGCGCGAAACAAAAATTCTTAGATATCCGTAAACGGACATACAAGATCGACAAACCAGAAAAAACGCAATTCGTTTGTATCCCAACAACGTCTGGTACTGGTTCTGAAGTAACCCCATTTGCGGTTATCACTGACAGTGAAACACACGTGAAGTACCCATTAGCTGATTACGCATTGACACCAGATGTAGCAATCGTTGACCCTCAATTCGTAATGTCAGTACCTGCTTCTGTTACAGCAGATACTGGAATGGACGTCTTGACTCATGCGATCGAATCTTATGTGTCCGTAATGGCATCTGATTACACTCGTGGATTGAGCTTACAAGCAATCAAGTTAGTCTTTGACTACTTAGAAAAATCAGTGAAAACACCTGATATGGAATCTCGCGAAAAAATGCATAATGCCTCAACAATGGCAGGTATGGCCTTCGCCAATGCATTCCTAGGTATTTGTCACTCAGTAGCCCACAAAATCGGTGGTGAATATGGTATTCCTCACGGACGTACAAATGCGATTCTTTTACCGCACATTATCCGTTACAATGCCAAAGACCCACAAAAACATGCAATGTTCCCTAAATATGACTTCTTCCGTGCCGATACAGATTACGCAGACATTGCGAAATTCTTAGGCCTTAAAGGCAAAACAACGGCTGAATTGGTTGAAGCATTGGCAACAGCTGTTTACGAATTAGGACAATCTGTTGGTATCGACATGAGCTTGAAAGCGCAAGGCGTCACTCAACAAACACTAGATACAACAGTTGATCGCATGGCTGAATTGGCTTACGAAGACCAATGTACAACAGCAAATCCAAAAGAACCACTAATCTCTGAATTGAAACAAATCATCGTTGATGCCTATAACGGCTAAACAATGAATCAAGAACACCCTGCGGTATCTTAGCTGCCGCAGGGTGTTCTTTTGTCGTCTTTTTTTTGAAAAACAAGCTGGCAGTTGCCGCCTTCTTGCCCAGATCAGTTAATAATGCGAAAAATAGCAATTGAACAGGGGGGATCATAAAAAAGGAGTGGATGTCTCCACTCCGTAAAAGTCTCGTTTTTTCAGGATGTCACCAAGGCTGCTGCTTTTTTTGCTCAAACAGATACGCTCGTTACTTGCTGACGTTTTTCTTCAAGCGTAGCATCTGGAAGCTTTGTTTTTCCAAGACGACACGCAAAATGCCGTCATTCAATTCCGCTGTTTTTCCATTGACGGGCACAACGTTGTTCGGGGTTGCTTCGGTATTGACGGCATGCAAGTCTGGGTGGTGCAAGACTTGATGGGTAGCGATTTGCAATGAATCATATTGACGCAAGTCGCAAGTGAATTCATTGGCATCCTGCAAATCCTTATTTACTAAGAAAAAGGTCAAATAGTCATCTTCATTTTCGATCGCAATGGCATCCACATAAGAAGCTTTTCCGTGGCTGCTATCGAAATCAGCCCCTCGAAGAATGCTATGCAACACGTGACCGCGACCATAATTGCTGATCATTTCATAGGGATAAAAAATCGTTTGTTTCCAAGCGGCAGTATCGGAAGTCATGATCGGTGCGATCACGTTGACCAGCTGTGCCATGCAGGCGATTTTAACGCGATCTGCGTGATGGAGCATCGTGATCATCATGCTTGCGACGAGTAACGCATCTTCAAAGTGATAGACGTCTTCTAATTGTGGTGGGTGTTGACTCCAAGGTTCAATTTTTTGATCCTGTTCATTTGAGTGATACCAGACGTTCCATTCGTCGAAGGAAATATTGATCGTCTTCTTGCTTCGGCGTTTGGCTTTCACTGCATCACAGATTGCTGCGACTTGACTGATGAACTGATCCATTGCGACATTGCTTGCTAGATAATCTTGGCTATCGCCGTTACGGTTGCCATAATATTGGTGCATGGAAATGTAGTCGACTTGATCGTAACAATGACTTAATACTGTATCTTCCCACATGCCAAAGGTCGGCATCGTGAGAGAAGAACTACCACAAGCGACGGTTTCGATCGTTGGGTCCACCAGACGCATCGCTTTGCCAGCTTCTTCTGCGAGACGTCCATATTCATCGGCTGTCTTATGTCCTTCTTGCCAAGGACCGTCCATTTCATTGCCTAGACACCAAAGTTTGATGTCATGAGGATCGGCCACCCCATGGGCACGCCGAAGGTCACTATAATAGCTGCCGCCTTTTAAATTGGTATATTCGATCAAGTTTTTCGCTGCTTCGATTCCTCGTGTCCCAAGATTGATCGCCATCATCGGTGCCGTATTGACTTGCTTGGTCCAATCCATAAATTCGTTTAAGCCAAACTGATTGCTTTCGATCACCCGCCAGGCCAAATCGATTTTTGCTGGCCGTTGCTCTTTAGGGCCGACGCTATCTTCCCATTTATACCCAGAGACGAAATTGCCTCCTGGGTAACGGACGATCGGCACATTCAACTGCTTGATCAAGGCAGCGACATCTTGACGAAAGCCTTGCTCATCGGCAAAAGGACTTTCTGGTTGATAGATCCCTTCGTACACACAGCGCCCTAAGTGCTCCACAAAAGAGCCGTAGATCCGTTCGTCGACTGGTGCCAAAATAAAGTGTTTGTCTAAATACATCGTAGTTTTCTTCAATGTTGCAACCCCTTTCTTTTCTTTCATTGTAGCGATAGTCCATGAAAATAAACATTACATTCTGTCTTATTCTATTGACGTTTTGTCCGTTTTCTTTATACTAAAGGCAAGTAGGAAGGAGTGAGAAGTTGAACGTAACCTATTCAGGATTTCAAATGCACAATGCTGTTTCCGATCATATTTATCGACCCTCTGGCTTAAAGCATTATCTTTTCGTGTTGACGTTGTCTCCAATGGTTTTCACTTTTGAAGATGGTCATCAAAAAATTAGTGAAAAAGGTAGCTGCATTCTTTTTCCTCCAACCGTCTATCAAGATTATCGTGGCAAAGAAGATTTTTTTAATAGCTTTGTTGAGTTTCAAACGGATCAGGTGATCGAAGAAACCTATGCGATCCCTTGTAACCAACTGTTCCGGCCGAAAAATATTCAACAAATCAACAAATTGATCCAAAAGATCAATCATGAATCCTTGTTGCCACAACGGCACACGGAAGAATTGATCGCGGCGTATATGACAAATCTATTGGTCTTACTTGAACGCAATTTTGAAGAAAGCATCCCGCAACCACAAAACGAACACTATCAACTGTTTCAAGCGATGCGATTGAAAATGTTAGTCAATTGCGAACAGCAATGGGATTTTTACCAGTTTAGCCGAGAGCTTTCCATCGGTAAAAGCCAATTCTATAAGCTCTATCAACAGTTTTTTCATACCACGCCCAAAGAAGATTTATTGCAAGCTCGGTTTCAAAAGTTTTTTTATTTACGCAGCAACGAAACACTGACGATTCGAGAGGCGGCGTTTCAATCTGGGTTCCAAAATATCAACCATTTTAATCGGCTCTTTTCGAAGCGCTATGGCTGTGCACCGACAAAGTACCAACAGGAGCAATAGGCAGGTCTGATCGGTAAAAACGCAGAAAAAAGTCCGACGAATTCTTGACGGATGAAAGAGAAAACGGGACAATGTCATTAGGAGGTGGCGTATGGATACAGAAACGATCGTAAGCGAACTTTCTAAACGTTCAAGCGAATTGGAAGCGCTACAAAGAAAATTGAGTCAAAGCCAATTAATGAATAATGAAGCGGCACAAACGTTCATTTTTGACTTAAAGGATTATTTAGATAGCTTAAAGCTCGTAACGGATTTAGTACCGTCAGCGGCAACTACAGCAGCGGAAGTTGACCAGTTGTCGTACGTCTTAGGTGAACAAAATCAAAGCATCCAGCAGCTGCTGGTTATTTTGGAAGAAGCCGAAGCAAATGACGACCAGCGCTTTTTCGGCAAAAGTGCGGGAGAAGTGCGGCGGATGATTGGCAGTCTGTCTGGGATCCTGGAACTAAACGGTCTGTTGCTGCAAGACAATCGTGGCTTTCAGCAAGTCGTGAAGGAAACTGGACCGCTTCAGGTGACTGAAACAAAGGAAGTCCCTGAGAAAAAAGGGTTTCTCCAAAAGCTTTTTGGGAAATAAGCACTGATCGTCGATCAAAACATGAATCACTTGTACCCAAAAAACGGCACTTCATAATACGTGAAGCACCGTTTTGTGGTACAAGTATTTTTTTGCTTTTTGCCAATAGAGACGGAGGGATCAGAAGGTACCGATGCTGAAACCTTAGACTGAAATCGAACTTCTGGGGGGACATTCTTCAATCCCGTAAATCAGAAAGGTGTTTTCGGTAGCTTTTCTACTAGCATTTGCCAGTAATTTTTTGCTAGTAGCTAAGCTGAATGGTTTTTCTCTGATCCCCTTGGCTCATTGCTACTTTGTCCGCTGTGATAGTGACATCAAAGGGTGGGATTTGATCAGAAAAGGCATTGCCTAAACACGCAACGAGCCATTCCTGTTGTCCGGCGAGAACGGTTTTGCTTATTTGAGGGATGACTGTTCGACTATAAAGTAGATTCGTGTTGGGTTCTGGCATCAAGAGGGTACCTTCTTGATGCGTCGGGAAGCTTTTGATACCGACACAGCCAACCGAGCTTTGATAAAAGGTGCCTTCTTTGCTAGAAAGCGCAGCACCATCAGCTGGTGCTGCAAAGCTGCCATTGACCAGTTGCAACCTTCGATCCGTTTGAATCCGATGGTAACGCAGATGCCAAGGATACATCGGAATCACAAAGGTTTCGATGACGACCTGCTCGTAGGGGCGCCAGCGACTATAGACGTAGTCATCTTCAATCGCAAAGGCTTCGTAACCAAAAGCTGTTTTAAAATCCGTCTGCCCCTCTGAGATCGCCAATGTATTATCATAGGCACCTTGTTTCAATAAAACGGTTGCTTTCGGTACGCTAAACCCAAACGTTGTCGAATAGACAAACTTTTCGTATTTGGCATTGCCGTGAGCATGTTCGTGGGAATGTTGCCCCGCAGTGAAAGCTTGCAATTCTGTGCCTTCTTGGTTATGCACCAAAAGCATCCGACTATGCGGATTGCGCACCGGTGTGGCAAAGGTTGGCACTTGCTCCTCAAGCGTCCAAAATTCAGCATCCGCTGGGATGGCCAATACACAGAAATTTTTGAAAGCCCAATAAGGCGATCCTGGTGCGTTATAGCCTTCAGCCATATTTAGGTTGGGGTAGGCATAGCCAATACTTAAAAAGCCTTCTTGCGTAAAGATTGGTTGGCGAAACCAGTAACGCATGTTTTGTAACAGTAAATATTTTCCTTCATTTTTTGTGAAGCCTTCATATTCTATATCGGCGAAAGCACCGACAGCAAAGAAACTTGATTGCGCAAACCGATACGTTAGACTACGACCAAAAGGCAATGCCGCACCGGTTTTTGTGAACCACTGCTTAAAGGATTGCGCAAACGTAGCGGCTCTTTGACGGTAGTTAAACTGATAAGGGCATTGGGAACGACAAGTAAGAACACTGTAAAGGAGTCCGTAGTATTGCATCCCAAAAGGAATATAATAGTCGATTTGGTTTTCATAGCCATCAAAATACCAGCCGTCTGCTAAGTAATACCTCTCGATCTCTTCTTGATCAGCCAAAAGGGTTGTTTCTAAAAAAGGCAATGCTGCCATTTCAAAGAAGATATTAACTAAAATCCGAAAGAAGAGCCAATTGGTTTTAGGGATCGTGTGCTGATTGATCTGATTGAGCCAATCAAAGAGATTTGTTTGCTCTCTTGGTGTGAGGAGATCCCAAAAGACGGGTTTGGTAAAAATCAAATAGCTAGCAAGGGCACCCATTTCCACAAACAATTGGTCGTAGTCATGCAGTTTTCCCCAGTACTCCTGAGAGGTCGGGGTGGTGCCTGCAACGATCCCGGCATTGGCTTGTTGAAAAAGTTTTGGGTAACGAATACACGCTTCTTCTTGGCTGAACAATGGGCCCAATCCCCAGAGTGTCCGTAAAAAGCCTTCGACGTCACTCTTTTCCTGAGTGTACACTGCTCCTGAATTTCCTAGGTGGACCCTCCCGGGAGTTCCTTGTTGTGCCATACATTCGTATACGGGAGTGACCAGATCAACAAGGGCCTCTTCTAGATCGGTTTTGGTTCGAAGAGGGTTCTTACTTAATGCTTCTTGGAAGTTTCTCATGTAAACAGCTCCTTTTATTTGTTATTTTACTTTATTTAGTAAAATAAAGAAATGGAAACTGTTACATTTTTCGATTTTAAGTAAAAAAATAGTAAAAAATAGCTGGAACCAGTTACATTTTTTTGTCGACATCGCTATAATGGAGAAAATACGAGAGGAGCTACATGCAATGACCCAGATTTCCTTAACGATTTATGACCAAAAGCATCAAGTAAAAAAAGGCAAACGAACACCTGAAAGTGAACCTACCCTTCTTCAAGCGACGGCGGAAGACTTTGTCACGTTGGCATCCCAAGAGTATTGTTACGAGGACGGAGATAAAATCGTTGTCTCGCTCTCACGCAGTGGACAATTTGTGTGGGTCACACTCGATGAAACGCTGGCGACTACTTTGGTGTACATCAAAGGCAACGAGTGGATCTACCCCGTACACCTTAGTGAAAATGCCAAAGAAGCCGCGCCAGAAGGCCGTTTTGCTGGGAAAAGCCATTATTTGAGTGTGCGGGTAGCAACAAAAGAAGAACTAGCGGCTTACCGCAACGTCGCCTTAAACCCTCATGATCAAAAAGAATTCTTGGGTGCCTATCCGCATGCCCATGCCAATGTTGAAACAAGAGATGATGCGACGTTTTTCGCTTGTAACGCTATTGATGGCATTTTTGCCAATACGTCTCATGGCAATTATCCCTATGGCTCATGGGGGATCAATCAACAAGCAGATGCCGCTTTGACGATCGACTTTGGTCATGAGGTCCGCATCGACCAATGTGCGCTTGCGTTACGGGCGGATTTTCCCCATGATAGCTATTGGCAACAAGTCACGTTGGCGTTTTCCGACGGGAGTCAAGAAATCTTGCAGACGGTCAAAAGCAGCCAGCCTCAACGGTTTTCTTTCCAGCCGCGAACGGTCACTTGGGTGAAATTGCATGAGCTGATCCAAAATGACGATCCCTCACCATTTCCAGCGTTGACCCAAATCGAAGTCTTCGGACGCTCCATTCAGGAGGAAAACGCGTGAATCCAGCAGATGTAAAAGAAGAAATTTTACAGGCGGCACAGGCTTATCTTGAGACTGGTGAGATTCCCTATTTGCCTTATCAAGGCTATCAAGAGTATCTCGAATCGGGGAATCGTGTTGCCTTCGAATCCCATTATTTTGCCCGCCGACGGATGTTGGTGGTTTTAGGACTTGCTTATGAAATGGAGCGTAAGGCAGCGATCAAAGTGCTGTTGGAGCAAGTGATTTGGGAAATCTGCAATGAATATACATGGTGTCTGCCAGCGCATCTGCCGATTGTCGATGGCCAGTTTTCTTCGCAAGCGCGCCACACAGTCGATCTTTTTGCAGCTGAAACTGGGCAATCTTTAGCAGAGTTGTTTATGTTGGTTGGGGGAGACCTTTCACCAGTTATCACAGAACGAGTGTTGTATGAGATCGATCAACGGCTTTTTTTACCCTTCGAGGAGCAAACCTGGGAGTGGGAGACAAAAGAGAACAATTGGTCCGCAGTTATTGGTGGCTGTCTTGGAATGACGGCGCTCTATGTATTGCCGAAAAAAAGCGAGCGACAATTGCGGATGATCAAACGATTGGATACTGCAATGCAAAGCTATCTCAACAGCTTTGGCGAAGATGGGGCTTGTGTGGAAGGTGTCGGATACTGGGCGTATGGGTTTGGTTATTTTCTGTATTATGCGCAATTGTTGGCAGAAGTATTGCAAGAAGATACCTACCTAAAGCAGCCTAAAACCAGGAAAATTGCCGCTTTTCCTTATTACACGATGATTTCTCCAGGGCATTACGTTCCTTTTTCTGATTATTCGGCGATCGAACTGCCTAGCGGCTTGGTCAGTTATTGCTACGAGCATTTGGGCGTGGCGGTTCCCCAATTATCGGGGGTCAGTCCGTTAGATTTTGATCCTTGCTACCGGTTTGCCCACAGCTATCGAAATTTGTATTGGCATAACGAAGCGATCACACGAGAAACGAATGCCTCATTTCATCACTATTTTGAACAAGCACAGTGGTTCATGGCAAAAGATGTGCAGCAGGATCTCTTTTTTGCTGCCAAAGGGGGGAGCAATCAAGAAAGCCACAATCATCTCGATGTCGGTCATTTTGTTTTAGGAACGACGGAGGAGTTGTTTCTGACGGACCTTGGTGCAGGGGAGTACACCAAAGAGTATTTTGACGAGAACACGCGCTATCACTACTTTCCCGCAGCCGCAATCAGTCATTCGCTGCCAATCATCAACCAGCACACCCAACGCCCAACAGCCGAGGAAGCAACGGTGCTGCAGGTCAATGACCAGCAATTTGACTTAGACCTCAGTGCGTTCTATCCGAAAGCAGCGGTCACTGAATACCAGCGGCGCTTCGTTGTCTCGCAGCAACAAGTAACGATCGAAGACCATTTTGTCTTTGACGAGCACCAAGCAAAGAATCTGGTGGTGGAAAACTTTATTACGAACATACCACCAATGGTGCAAGATAAGACCGTTCAACTAATGACAAAAAAAGCACGCTGTGTTCTTCGTTTTACCAGTGATAAGATCCAAATACAGCCAGTCACTTATCAAGACCACCATGGTGTACAGGCACAAGCGTATTTGATCCAAGCCGAATACGCGCTTGAGCAGACAGGGGAAATCAAAACGACCATTAAAATAAAAAAAGGGTGAGAAGGATGCGGTGCTTCCTTGCAATGACGTTGATCAATGCAAGAAGACACCGCAGCTTCTCAGCCTTCTTTTGGTTTTGCGGTAGATTGACGAATCACCAGCTGTGTACTTAAAAAGATGCGTCTGGCGATCCCAGGATTTTCGATGCGGTTATAGAGTAGCTCTAACCCCGTTTCACCCATCTCTTCAGTAAATGCTTGGACTGAAGAAAGGGGTGGAGAGACATAGCGGGACACCGAAATATCGTTGATGCCCATAACACTGATATCTTCAGGAATCTTGATTCCATGAGCCGTTAGCGTATGAATGACCCCGATCGCAAAGGCATCATTGGCTGCCAAAATCGCAGTCGGCAAGCGGTCTTGCCACAAAGCCAATGCCTGCTCCGTTAATTCTTCCCCCGTTTGGACATCCAACCGACTATTTTCTTTCACGATGAAATAATCCTCATCAAACAGCTGATAATGCTGCATCATATCGACATAGGTGTTGACCGTTGGCGTTTTGTACCGCCGATACCCATACATATTTTGACTTTCCTCGGCGCCGATAAAGGCGATTTTTTGATGACCAAGTCCCATCAAGTGAGAAAGAGCCAACTCCGTTGCTTGCGTAAAATCGGTATTGACAGAATCGTAGTCATCCAGCGGAAAGTTACTGCCAATCACACAGAGGTTGGGGTGTAGCTCATGGAGTTTCTTGACCCGCTCTTCTGTAAACTTGCCGATTGCCAGTAAGCCGTCGACGGACTGGATCACTGACTCATCAAGGTTGGAGATTTTTAACAGATCGCAACCCAGTTCGGCGGCGCGTTTTTCCACACCTAAACGAATCGACATATAGTAAATGTCTTCTAATTCTTCATCATCCATCCGCCACTGAACGATCCCAATCGATTTGTTGTGTTTTTTTGGTACATCCACTGGTAGTTCACGCTGCTTTTGCTTGTTTTTGTATTTCGTATAATTTAGTTTTTCAGCTGCCTCGAAAATCTTTCGTTTGGTTTCTTCGGTCACTGAAAGACTAGGATCATAGTTCAGAACCCGTGATACGGTTGATATTGATACCTCAGCTATGGTCGCTATGTCGGTAATCGTAGCCATAGAATCCCTCCTCCAATGCTTCTTTTCTTCAGTATATTTCTTTTTAGTAAAAAAACCAAGAGAGAAATTGCCCTCAAGTAAAAATTTTACTTTTTTTAGGAAAAACTATTGATTATTTTCCTAAAAAAAAGTATGATTTGAAATGAAGAAAGCGTTTTAAAAATGAGGGTGGCATGTATGAAGTGGATTAATTCGTTATTTATCCTGGGTCTACTTATGGGGTTGACTGCTTGTTCTCCAAATGAAGCAACGCAGACGCAAGCATTTTCCCAAAGCAGCGAAAAGCAATTAAAAGAACGAGCGCTTTGTTATTCTGACGAAGATTTTTCGCAAGGTGTCGTCCCGTTGCATGAATTCGTGAAGCTATCTGGCACCATCGTAAAGAGTGATGCGAAAACAGCAGACATTGAGAAAGGGGATCGATTTATTCTAGAAACAGCAGCTGGACAGTACCAAGTATTCAATGAACAAAGTCAACAACTGAAACTGCAAGATGTGGTGACGGTCTACGGAGAATATTATGGTTTTATTAAAGCGACATTGATTGAAAGGAAGGATGCGGATGCAATCACAGAAGCTGCAGCAATTGAAAAAGAATAAATTTGAAAGTTATGAAGATGTAGCAGCCGGCTTCAAAACGATCATGGATCAACTCAAACCCGCTTTTGCAAGCAGTCGTCCCGGTCATTTGGCTTTAGGCAGCCATGGGACTGTCTATGAGAAAGAGGTACAGGAACTTGAAGCGTTCTTGCGACCGCTTTGGGGACTCGCGCCTTATCTAACCCAGCAAGAAGATTCATTCATGGAAACCTATCTCTCAGGAATTATTGCGGGTACAGATCCAGAGAGTCGCAATTATTGGGGTGTTGTGGAAGACTTCGACCAACGAATCGTGGAAATGGCTTCGCTAAGTACCTTTTTACTATTAAACAAGGAAAAAACGTGGGATGTTTTATCCCAACGCCAAAAAGATAATCTCCATGCGTGGCTGATCCAAGTCAATCAACGAGAAATTCCCGCAAACAATTGGCATTTCTTTCGGGTTCTAG
The DNA here is from genome assembly GCF_051711245.1 of Enterococcus sp. DIV0240d. Classification (NCBI taxonomy): domain Bacteria; kingdom Bacillati; phylum Bacillota; class Bacilli; order Lactobacillales; family Enterococcaceae; genus Enterococcus; species Enterococcus sp. DIV0240d. The sequence goes on from NZ_JBIOMG010000001.1 coordinate 756,546, forward strand.
TCAATGTAGCCATGAAGCGTTGTGGCAGCAGCTTTTCCCAAGAAAAGATCGATGCTGACTTGGCATTGATCGAGACCTTTTATTTAGGGGAAGGATGGTACTGTGACGGAGTAGCCACTCAAATCGATTACTATGTATCTTTTGCGATCCACTACTATAGTCTTCTGTACTGTCGATTTGTCCCTGAGGATCTTGAAAGGGAAAGGAAGTTCAAACAACGAGCCACCGAGTTTGCTCAAACCTTCAAGCATTGGTTTGCAGCAGGTGGAGCTGCCGTTCCTTTTGGTCGAAGTTTGACGTATCGCTTTGCGCAAGTTTCTTTCTTCAGCGCATTGGTTTTTGCGGATGTTGAAGCATTGCCATGGGGAGAGATCAAAGGGTTGATCAGTCGTCACCTGCATCAGTGGATGCAGCAAGACATTTTTACTTCCGAAGGGATACTGACGGTCGGCTATTCGTACCAGAATCTGATCTTTGCCGAAGGCTACAATGCACCAGGTTCACCTTATTGGGCGTTAAAAACCTTTCTTTTGTTAGCGGTACCAAAGGAGCATCCCTATTGGCAAGCCACCCCGACGCCATTAGTGATCACTGAAAGAACACTGGCTCATCCCATCAGTAAGAACTTTTATCAACACAATCAAGACTTGACGGATGCCTTGATGTTTCCTGCAGGACAATGTATCAACTATCAAAGTCATGCCAGCAGCAAGTATAGCAAATTTGTCTACTCAACGACGTTTGGCAATAGCGTGCCCAAGAGCAATTATTGGTTTTATGAAGGAAATTATGACAACACATTGGCTTTATCAGAAGATGACCATTACTTTCGCACTAAAGGATTGGATCGCCAGTATCAGCTTTTACCTGATCGGATCATTCATGAATGGAATCCATGGGAAGACGTCCAGATAAAAACAACAATCATTCCACTGATAGGCAGTCACCTTCGCATTCATGAGATCAATTCTCAGCGCGCCCTTTCTTTCTATGAGGGTGGGTTTTCATCACCGAAAGAGGCAACTGCCATCACTGAAAAAACCACAAGCAGCGCTGCGGTACGAACATCGATCGGCTATTCGAAAATCGAGGCAATCGCTGGCTATGAAACGAGCGATGTCTTACGAACGGAGCCAAATACGAACCTCTTGTATCCTGCAACGTGGCTGCCGTATTTAACTGCTCAACGACAAGCGGGAAAGCACCTGTTCGTTTCCCTCATCACCGGCTTGCTTCCACAAGAACAAGAACAAGCAGTGACCGTCGAAGTGACAACAAACAACATTACGATCAATCAATCCGGACATATGATCCAGGTTGAGCGAATAGGAGGAAAAAATGGAAACCAGCTATGACGTACAGCTATCACAATGGGTAGCCGAGCAAATCGACTTCACCGTTAATCAAGTAAGAAAGAATACTAAGACCTTTGACACGTTGGTCCCACCGGCAGCAAGTGAACAGCTTGTCTATCGACCAGAAGCCAACCATGATTGGACGGCGAGTTTTTGGACTGGCATGTTGTTTTTGAGTAAAGAACTGACGGGATCAACAGAATTTGATGAAACCATCGAAAAACAACTGCACTCTTTCCAAGAACGATTGGACCAAAGAATTGGACTAGAAACCCATGATATCGGGTTTTTGTATAGTTTGACTGCGATTGCCGACTATCGAGTGAACGGACTGGAATCTTCGAAAAAACTCGCGATTGCCGCCGCCGATCTATTGATGGCCCGTTACTCACCCAAAGCCCAGATCATTCAAGCGTGGGGCAATCTCGATGATCCGCAACAACGGGGGCGCATCATTATTGATTGCTTGATGAATTTGCCGCTATTGTATTTTGCTTCCCAAATGACGGGGGATGAATCCTACAAACAAGCAGCCTATGCTCATGCCAAGCAGACCCAGAAATACATCGTGCGAGACAACGCCACGACGTATCACACCTATTACTTCGACGTTGAAACTGGAGCGGCGATCGGCGGCAATACCCAACAAGGCTATGCCGATGATTCCTGCTGGGCGAGAGGGCAAGCGTGGGGAATCTACGGATTTACGCTGAGTTACCTTTACACCGGTGATACCAGTTTCTTGAAGACTGCTCAAGACCTTGCGGATTACTTTATTGCGGAATTACCGGCGGACAAGGTCAGTTATTGGGATTTAGTGTTTAATGATGGTAGTCAGGAAGAAAGGGATAGTTCGGCCGCCGCCATCGCAGTCTGTGGCTTGCTAGAACTGGCGAAACATTTACCGATCACGCAGCCAAACCAAGCCGCCTATCAGGAAAACGCCTTGGCGATCTTGGCGTCGTTAGCCCAAAACTATACAACGATCGACCATCCCGAATCAAACGGACTTTTGATGCATGGGGTTTATGACAAGAATTCCCTCAAAGGGGTCGATGAATGCATGATCTGGGGCGATTATTATTATATGGAAGCGCTGATGCGGGTGTCACAAAGTTGGTATTCCTATTGGTAGTTTTAGGGGCGACCCTTTAAAAAAATGTTTAATGGAGGAATGAACATGCACTTTTTGAAAAAAGGTTTATTAGCAGCAACGATGTTTGGGACAATCGCAGCCTTGGCAGCGTGTGGAGGCGGAGCGACAGATGATTCCGCTGCTTCTGAAGATGGCGACATCAAATTGACCGTAACCACTTGGAATTACGATACGACACCTGAATTCGAAAAACTATTCCGTGCCTTTGAAGAAGCGAATCCGGGCATTACCGTTGAACCTGTCGATATTGCTTCAGATGATTATGATACCAAACTGACGACGATGCTCTCTTCAGGAGATACGACAGATATTTTGACCATGAAAAATTTACTTTCTTACTCTAATTATGCGTTGCGGGACCAATTGGTGGATCTCACCGACCATATCGGATCATTGGATATTGCCCCAGCGCAAGAAAGCTATGACATGTATGACGTAGAAGGCAAAACCTATGCACAACCGTATCGGACGGATTTTTGGGTCTTGTATTATAACAAAAAATGTTCGATGAGGCAGGCTTAGACTACCCATCAAACATCACCTGGGACGAATATGAGGAGCTTGCCAAGCAGCTAACAAAACCAGACGAACAAATTTATGGTGCGTATCAACACACGTGGCGTTCCACTACCCAAGCGATTGCAGCTGCCCAAAATGGCGCCAACTTGATCGATCCTCAATACGACTACTTGGAAACGTACTATGATCGTGCATTGCGGATGCAAGACGAAAAAGCGCAAATGGACTTTGGGACAGCAAAATCAACGAAAGTTACGTATCAATCACAATTTGAAAATGAAAAAGCAGCCATGATGTACATGGGAACTTGGTATATGGGAGCGTTGATGACCAATATCGACGATGGCAAGACAGATGTTGAGTGGGGCATTGCGGAAATGCCGCAAAATGAAAAAGGGGAAGTAACGACATTTGGTTCTCCAACTGCTTTTGCCATCAATAAAAATTCAAAACATCAAGAAGCTGCTCAAAAATTCTTAGACTTTTGTTCTGGTGAAGAAGGCGCCAAAGTATTAGCAGAAGTCGGTGTCGTTCCTTCGTATAAGACTGACGCCATTGATGAACTTTACTTCTCCCGTGAAGGCATGCCCGCCGATGAAGTATCGAAAAAAGCCTTCAATCCAGAAACCGTCGCGATCGAGTTTCCTGTCGATGAAAATGGACCAGCGATCGACAAAATCTTGCAAGAAGAACATGACTTGATTCTTGTAGGGGATGAAACACCAAAAGAAGGCATTGCGAATATGGAAAAAAGGGTGAAATCTGAAACCGAATAGTCCTAACGAGAGAAGGGACTTGGGCAAAAAAGTTCCTTCTCTTTATTAATGAAAGGGGGCCTGCTGGCAAGCAGCAGGAGACAAATATGGAAATAACTTCAAAATCAAAAGCAGCCAATAAGTTGAAACGCAAAAATACGCTAACCGCGCTGTCTTTTATTGCACCGAACTTTATCGGCTTTTTCTTATTTACCTTAGTGCCCGTTGTGTTCTCATTGATTCTGGCTTTCATGGAATGGGATTCCTTTCGTTCACCTGAATTTGTGGGAATGAAAAATTTCAGCAAAATGCTAGGGGACGACACCTTTTGGATCTCGTTAAAGAACACCTTTCTCTATACGATTGGCGTCGTTCCATTGACGTTAGTATGTTCCTTAGGCTTAGCGATTTTATTGAATAAAAAAGTACGTGGAATGAAGTTTTTCCGTACTGCCTTCTTCTTTCCTTATGTCACCTCGTTAGTTGCGATCGCTGTCGTGTGGAACATGTTGTTTCACCCAACGATGGGACCAATCAATCAGTTTTTGAAATTTTTTATTGAAAATCCTCCTGGTTGGACCTCCAGCTCTGATTGGGCTTTGACGGCGATCATCATAGTCAGCGTCTGGCGTGGCATGGGGTATTACATGATCTTAAACTTGGCAGGGTTACAAAGTGTGCTAAAGGAATTGTATGAAGCGGCTTCGATCGATGGCGCCAACAAGTGGCAGCAGTTTCGCAACGTGACTTTGCCGTCCTTACGACCCACGACCTTCTTTGTTTCGATCATGCTGGTCATCAACTGTTTCAAGATCTTCGATTTGGTCCAAGTCATGACTGCCGGCGGACCCGGTCGAGCCACCAATGTCTTGGTGTATCAAATTTACAACGAAGCGTTTGTGAAATTTAATTTTGGTTACGCATCTGCGATCGCCATGGTCTTGTTTGTGATCGTTTTGGGCATCACGGTGATCCAGTTTAAGTGGAACCAAAGACAAGAACGGGTGTAAGGAGGGAGTACAGATGGAAAATACACTGAGTAAAAAGAATGTTCAAGCCAAACCAAAACAAAAAGCCAAGCTGTCGGTCGGCAGTGTCTCCTTGATTCTTTTATTAACATTTCTCGCGTTAGTGACACTGATCCCGTTTCTTTGGATGATCTCTGCTTCTTTTAAGACCAATAACGATGTTTTTAGCGTACCGATCCAATGGATTCCAAAAAGTTGGCACCCAGAAAACTATACGGTGATCTGGGATCGCATTCCTTTGCTGACTTTTTTCAAGAACACAGCTTTTTTGAGCATCATCATTACCTTGATCCAATTGTTTACCTCTAGCTTTGCGGCCTATGGGTTTTCGAAGATGCATTTCAAAGGACGCGACCTGTTGTTTCTGACATACATCGGTACGATTGCGATTCCTTGGCAATCCTATATGATTCCTCAGTTCATCATGATGCGCCAGTTCGGGCTGACAGACACGCTTTGGTCTTTGGTCCTCTTACAAGCCTTCAGTGCCTTTGGCGTCTTTTTGTTGAAACAATACTATAGTAGTATTCCTGATTCATTGTGTGAAAGTGCGCGGATCGACGGCTTGAGTGAGTGGGGGATCTATCGAAAAATCATTCTACCACTGACGAAGCCCGCTTTAGCGAGTCTGACCATCATCACCTTCGTCAATACGTGGAACGATTATATGGGACCATTTATCTACCTCTCCTCAACCGAAAACAAAACCATTCAGTTAGGCTTGAAAATGTTTGTCGGCTTATATGATGCCGAGTACGCCCTGATCATGGCAGCATCTGTGGTCTCCATTTTGCCAGTGGCGATCGTCTTTTTTAGCAATGCAAAAATACTTCGTAGAAGGAATCGCTACTTCGGGAATGAAAAATTGAGGTGATCAATCATGTTTACCAAACCTACCTTTGAAAACAATCTTTACATGCGGATCTTCCGCTGGCTATATATTGGCTTTGCCCTGAATATCAGTTTTTGGGTCGTGAATACACCCTACACCCTCACGTCAATGTTCTTGGCAGTCGATCCTAGAAACCTCCTTTGGTTTGCATTGGCACTCTTGCTGATTGGGCCAAGCATGATCAGCCTCCTGGCTGCGATCGATCGCTTTGCAGAACACAAAGACATCGATCCAGTAAAAGATTTCTGCTACTTTTTACGAACCTTTGCCGTGCGCGGGTTTCTCTATTGGCTCATCGGCTGGCTGGGAAGTGTCATTGCGATCGTGGATATTCTGTTTGCGGTTCAATTTGAAAGTGGCAAATGGCTCGTTCCTTTCTTTCTTTTGTTAGGGATGCTTTCCATAGCTCTAAGTATCAACGCTTGGTACTTCCAAGTGCGTAATCCAAAAGCCGCTAAGAAAGATGTCCTGCGTACCGCACTTTTCTTCACTTTGAAAAAATGGCCTGTTAGTTTGTTAGCAACCTTTTTGTTTGTTGCCGTTTTTGTCGCCTTGATTTTGAAGCCGCAATTTGGCTTTACTCTTTTTCCAGTCCTTTTTTTCGGACTCCTTTATTTAAACTTACGGAAATTTCAGATAAAATAGAAAGAAAGTCGTCTACGAATAAAGGAGACGACTTTTTTTAGGAGAAAGGGGGGCTTGAAGATGGCAGAAACAGTCACACTTCAACCGATTACGGAAGAAATGATTGCTGAACTTTGGTCGATCAGCTATGGGCCTAAGGCAGATTTAGAATGGAAAAAATGGGACGGACCGTATTTCCAAGACCCCGTGTTGACGTGGGAAGAATTTCGAACGGGGTTTGGTGCTAGCTGCATCGACAACCCGTTACGTAAAGCGATCAGCTATCAAGGTAGAATCGTAGGGATCGCGACCGCTTATTGGGAAGACAATACCTTGCAGCAGTGGTTGGAATTCGGGATAGCCATCTATGATGCTTCCCTTTGGAATCAAGGCATTGGCAGCCAAGCAATTCGCCAGTGGATCAATGAGTTGTTTGAATCACAGACTCATATCCAGCGTGTCGGTTATACCACGTGGTCGGGCAATCACCGCATGATGAAACTAGGAGAAAAGCTAGGGATGACCAAAGAAGCCCAGATCCGCAAAGTCCGTTTCTGGGAAGGCACCTATTATGATTCCATCAAGTATGGCATCTTGCGAGAAGAATGGGCACAGCAGAAGTGAAGGTAGGGGATGCGAGATTTTTTCGTGTCCTCTTTTGTTGTTGATGATTTATCAGATGCATTTTGCGTATAGTAAAGTACCTAGTAAAAAAGGGGGCTGATCTCCTAGCTGTATTTTGTAATTACAGTAATTACGTGGTGAAATAGACTATATATGTTATGAAGGAAAGGTGATTGTTTTGGATACAGTGAAAACAAGAAAGCAAGGAAATGCGGTAATGGTCACGCTAGCAAGTAAGTTTGAGATTCCTGCTGGTAAGACCTACTTTATCAGCAAAGAAAACGATGGTACGATTTCCTTGATTCCTAAGATCGATGATTATTTTTTAGCTGCGAAAGAGAAAGAATTTGTTGATGCAGAAGATATGCTAGCTGCTGATTTTATTGTTGAAGGCAGGCAGCTTGATGAATAGGCTCGAACAAGGGACTCTTGTATTTATTGATTTTGATCCCTCGAAAAGGAGTGAAATCAAAAAGCGCAGGCCTGCTTTAGTCATCAGCAGGGATGAGTACAGTTACACCTCAAATTTGATCATTGTTTGTCCAATAACGAGTACAGATAGGAAGCGTCCTTACTTTGTCGATATTCAACACGATAAATTGAAACCTGGGAGTAAAGTAAATACAAAGCAAGTTTATACGCTAGATTATTCCGAGCGTGACGGTAGAAAGATTGAAATATTAGGGAAACTATCAAAAAAAGAACTGATTAATGTTGCACAGCATTTTATGATGAACTTTAATTTTCCATTATAGTTAAAAAAACAGCAGGATGGAAAAAGTGAAGGACCCTCACAAAAAACGAGTGAGGGTCCTTCACTTTGATTTCCTAAGAATACAAGGTTTCAACAATAGAGAAAAGAAGATAGTGGAAAGATAAAAGTAAAATTTCAAAAATAGTCGACTTTCTGAACAATAACCATGTACTATCTCTATGTAATACTTTATAATAATTCCAATGTACAGATTAGAAATATTTTAAAAAAGTCGGGAATAGCGTTTGAAGTTCATTCTCAATTAGTCTAAAATAGTGAGAAAGAAAAGATACTGGAGGGAAAGAAATGTCAGTTTTAGAAATTAAAAATCTACACGTCCAAATCGAAGATAAAAAGATCTTAAAAGGCGTTGACTTAGTGTTAAAAACTGGAGAGATCCATGCCATCATGGGACCAAACGGTACAGGGAAATCAACCTTGTCCGCTGCCATCATGGGTAACCCGAATTATGAAGTGACAGAAGGGGAAATTTTGTTCGACGGCGAAAATGTCTTGGAAATGGAAGTGGATGAGCGGGCTCGTTTAGGTCTGTTCTTGGCGATGCAATACCCAAGTGAAATTCCAGGCATCACCAATGCGGAATTTATGCGGGCAGCGATCAATGCCAAACGTGACGAAGACGACAAAATCTCTGTCATGGATTTCTTGAAAAAATTAGATGAAAAAATGGATTTATTGAATATGCCAGAAGAAATGGCGGAACGCTATTTGAATGAAGGCTTCTCTGGTGGAGAAAAGAAACGAAATGAAATCTTACAATTGTTGATGCTAGATCCAACCTTTGCGATTTTGGATGAGATCGACTCTGGTCTAGATATTGATGCCTTGAAAGTCGTAGCAAAAGGCGTCAATGAAATGCGCGGCGAAGGCTTTGGCGCTTTGATCATCACCCATTACCAACGTCTGTTAAACTACATCACACCAGACGTGGTTCATATCATGATGGAAGGCCGCGTCGTGATGACCGGTTCGGCAGATTTAGCCAAACGCCTAGAAGCAGAAGGCTATGCTGGGATCAGTAAAGAGTTAGGGATCGACTACAAAGAAGAAGAAGCGTAAGGAGGCAAGGTAAATGGCAAAATTACAGGATTATCTTGAACAAGTCAACGTTTTTTCAGCGTTAAAAGAAGAGCCTGAATGGATGTTGGAATTACGCCAAGCAGCCCTTGCGAAAGTGGATGAACTTGCGTTTCCAAAAATCGAGCGGGTGCGTTACGAGCGTTGGCCATTGTTCAATATCGACGAACAAGCACTTGCTGGTGAGTACGCTTTGCCAGAAGAAGAAGTGGCAGGCGCAGTTCCCGCCTTTGACGCGATGGATAACCATCCGACTCTCGTTCAGTTTGATGACACCACCATCTTTGAGCAATTACCGCAAGAGCTGATTGACAAAGGCGTGATCTTCACCGACTTGTTTACAGCAATGAAAGAAGTACCAGAGTTGGTCAATCAATACTACATGACCAAAGCAGTACCAATGGATGAAGACAAAATGACCGCAGCACATGCGGCGTTTATGAATAGCGGCATGTTCTTGTATGTACCAAAAAACGTGGTGATCGAAGAACCCCTTGAAGCGATTTTCTATCACAATGGCAATAGTCAAGCGCATTTCTTCAAACACATTTTGATCGTTGCTGATGAGCACAGTGAGTTCAGCTACTTGGAACGTTTCCAAACCAAAGGCGACCAAGCGAAAAAACTGTCTGGTAATATCGTAGTGGAAGTGATCGCCAAAGCAGGTGCGAAGGTCAAATTCTCTGCGATTGATCAGTTAGGTGTCAACATCACTACGTACATGAATCGTCGCGGCTACGTATTACGAGATGCGATGGTAGATTGGGCAATTGGAGTCATGAATGACGGCGACGTCGTGGCGGACTTTGATTCTGATCTTGTAGGCGAAGGCGCGCATTCGGAAGTCAAAGCGGTCGCAATCAGTGCTGGGCGTCAAACACAAGGAATCGACACTCGCGTCACCAACAAAGCACCGCATTCCATTGGCCATATCCTGCAACACGGCGTCATTAGAGAACGCGGCGTCTTAACCTTTAACGGTATCGGACACATTTTAAAAGGAGCAAAAGGGGCGGACGCGCAACAAGAAAGTCGGGTCTTGATGCTTTCTGACCAAGCCCGTGGGGATGCCAACCCAATCCTTTTGATCGACGAGCACGAAGTAACCGCCGGACACGCAGCCAGTGTGGGACGGGTCGATCCAGAAGAAATGTACTACTTGATGAGTCGTGGGCTGCGCAAAGCAGAAGCGGAACGTTTGGTGATTCGTGGTTTCTTAGGCTCCGTCTTGACCGCGATCCCAGTCAAAGAAGTGCAACAAGAATTGGTTGCCGTTATCGAAGGGAAGTTACTCGCATGATCGATGCCCAAAAAGTGAAACAAGCGTTTCCCATCTTGGATCAGCTCGTAAATGACGAACCATTGATCTACCTCGACAATGCCGCCACTACACAAAAACCAGAGGCGGTGCTGCAGGCGATCACCGATTATTACCATCAAGACAATGCCAACGTTCATCGTGGGGTCCATACCCTCGCAGAACGGGCGACCCATTCCTATGAAGGCGCACGGGAAAAAGTGCGCCGCTTTATCCATGCGAATGAAACGGCGGAAGTGCTGTTTACCCGAGGGACGACCACTGGTTTAAATTGGGTCTCCCGCAGCTACGGCGACCGTTTTGTCAATGAAGGCGATGAAATCGTGATTTCCTATATGGAACATCATTCCAATATCATCCCTTGGCAACAATTAGCAGCCCGAAAAAAAGCTACCTTGAAATATATCCAGCTGACGCCAGAAGGCACCTTGGACATGGAAGATGCCAAGAAACAGATCACAGAAAAAACCGCTATCGTTTCGATCGCTCATGTTTCCAATGTTTTAGGCGTGATCAATCCGATTGCGGAGCTAACCAAATTGGCGCATCAGCACCAAGCCGTCATGGTGGTGGATGGTGCTCAGGCTGTTCCACATATGGCAGTTGATGTCCAAGCACTGGATTGTGATTTCTATGCCTTTTCTGGCCATAAAATGTGCGGACCAACTGGCATCGGTGTCTTATACGGCAAGCGGCAATGGCTGGATCAGATGGAGCCCGTCGAATTTGGCGGGGAAATGATCGATTTTGTCCATCTGCAAGAAAGCACGTGGAAAGAACTGCCGTGGAAATTTGAAGCTGGTACACCAAATATTGCCGGTGCGATCGGTTTAGGTGCAGCGGTGGATTACTTAACAGAAACCGGCTTAGAAAACATCCACGCCCATGAAGCAGACTTAGCTGCTTACGTTTTGCCAAAACTGCAAGCCATTGAAGGCTTGACCATCTATGGCCCCCAAGAAGCAGCAAAACGCACGGGAGTGATCGCCTTTAATCTAGCTGGCATCCATCCTCATGATGTTGCCACCGCTTTAGACATGGAAGGCATCGCGGTACGGGCAGGTCATCATTGTGCCCAACCCCTCTTGACCTATTTGCAAGTCCCAGCGACTGCACGGGCCAGCTTTTACCTGTATAATACAAGAGAGGACGCCGATCGACTGGTTGACGCCATCAAGCTGACGAAGGAGTTTTTCCAACATGGCACTAACGAAATTAGATAATTTGTATCGACAAGTCATTCTGGATCATTCCAGCCACCCACATCATCGAGGCACCTTGGATGATTCAACGTACAAAGTCGAATTGAATAACCCTACCTGTGGCGACGTGATCCACTTGGAGCTCGCTGTCGAAGGAGACACCATCAAAGACATCGCGTTTACTGGCGAAGGCTGTTCCATCAGTACCGCCAGTGCATCCATGATGGGGGATGCGATTATCGGTAAGACACTAGCAGAAGCTGGTGAGCTATCAGGCTTGTTTTCTGAACTCGTCCAAGGAAACGACATTCCCCAAAGCGATCGCTTAGGCGATGCTTCCATGCTTGGGGGGGTGGCGAAGTTTCCTGCACGCATCAAGTGTGCGACTTTAGCTTGGAAAGCATTAGAAAAAGCCATTGCTGCCGACAGTACACAAGCATCTGTCAGTCACAGCCACGCCAATGAATCTGACACTGAAGAAACCAGCGAATAGACAACCGCACTACAAAAGGAGTGAGAACCATGGGTGTACCCGAATTAGAAGAATATAAATTTGGCTTCCACGATGACGTGCAGCCTGTTTTTAGTACCGGCGAAGGATTGACCGAAGACATCGTCCGTGAAATCTCACGGGTCAAGCAAGAGCCAGAATGGATGCTTGAGTTCCGCTTGAAGTCTCTTGAAGCCTTCAACAAGATGCCCATGCAAAACTGGGGCCCAGACCTGTCTGACATCGATTTTGATGCCATCAAATATTACCAAAAACCAAGTGATCGTCCTGCCCGTGATTGGGATGACGTACCAGAAAAAATCAAAGAGACCTTTGAACGCATTGGTATTCCAGAAGCCGAGCGGGCATACCTGGCTGGCGCTTCTGCTCAATACGAATCAGAAGTCGTTTATCACAACATGAAAGAAGAGTTTGAAAAACTTGGCATCGTCTTTACCGATACCGATTCAGCCTTGAAGGAATACCCTGAGCTGTTCAAACAATACTTTTCAAAATTAGTCCCACCAACCGATAACAAGCTTGCTGCTTTAAACTCAGCCGTTTGGTCAGGTGGTACCTTTATCTATGTACCAAAAGGCGTTCGTGTCGATGTGCCATTACAAACCTATTTCCGAATCAATGCCGAAAATACCGGTCAGTTCGAACGCACATTGATCATCGTTGACGAAGGTGCCAGCGTCCATTACGTCGAAGGCTGTACCGCCCCAACCTATTCAAGCAATAGTTTGCACGCAGCCATCGTTGAAATTTTTACCCTAAAAGACGCTTACTGCCGCTACACCACCATTCAAAACTGGTCAGACAACGTCTACAACCTAGTAACCAAACGGGCAAAAGCCTTAGAAGGTGCTACCCTTGAATGGATCGATGGCAACTTAGGTGCAAAAACAACCATGAAATACCCAAGTGTGTATCTTGATGGCAAAGGCGCACGGGGCACGATGCTTTCCATTGCCTTTGCAGGTGCCAACCAAATCCAAGATACTGGTGCAAAAATGATCCATAACGCACCAAATACCTCCAGCTCCATCGTCTCAAAATCAATTTCTAAAGACGGCGGTGCAGTAAACTACCGTGGACAAGTCACCTTCGGCAAGAAGAGCGCAGGCTCTATCTCCCATATCGAGTGTGACACTATCATCATGGATGACCTATCGAAATCCGATACCATCCCATTCAATGAGATCCATAACAGCCAAGTGTCCCTAGAACACGAAGCCAAAGTCTCCAAAATCTCAGAAGAACAACTGTACTACCTAATGAGCCGCGGCCTCTCCGAAAGCGAAGCAACCGAAATGATCGTCATGGGATTCGTCGAACCATTCACCAAAGAATTACCGATGGAATACGCAGTCGAATTGAACCGGTTGATTAGTTATGAGATGGAAGGCAGTGTAGGTTAAAACCTAACCATAGGCTAAGAACGTTGATATTATAGCGTTCTTGGCTTTTTATTTGCCTTCAATCTCATAAATACTATCCGAAAAACTATCTATTTGTCAGAAACCTAAATAGTTTGCTAACTTCTGACTGGTGTTTTCTGCTTGTTGCGGTGTAACGTGGCTATAAATGTTCATGGTTGTTTTTACGTCTTTATGACCTAAGCGCTTCTGAACCTCATTAATCGTTGCGCCAGCTTCAAACATAAGCGAACAAGCAGTATGTCGGAAACCATGAGGACTTATTCTTTTTAGAATTAAGCCTTCTTTTTCTGCTTTGTCATAAATCCAATCAAGCCAATCGTTTACTACTTGTGGATAATATAAATCATTACTCATATTACTAAACATGAGTTGTTTTGCTTTTGACGTATTAAATCCGAGTTTGAAGTAATCTTCTTTTTGAATACTGAACCATTTTTGTAAAATTCGTATCGTTTCATCATCTAAGCTGATGGTGCGGTATGAATTTTTTGTTTTTGGTGTCTGTAAAACAACCTGATCGTATTCATCAATGGCTATCGTTTTACCCATTGTTAGTGTCTTGTTGAATATGTTCAAGTCTTTAATATACAGCCCTAACGCTTCTGATTTACGCATGCCAGTAATAGCAAGCAAACGGAAGAACGCATAGTATTTATAGTTATCAAGTGTTTTAACGAATGTCATAAACTCGTGTAATTCATCTTTACTGTAAAAGTTAGGTTTCTTTTCCTCTTCTTTTTTGCGTGGAAGAATCGTCTTTTTCATGGGGTTACTTTCCATTAATTCCATGGATACGCCATAATTCATGACCTGAGCAGTAGCACGTCTTATATAGTGATATTGCTTGTATTTGTCGTGCCATTCGTTCACACATTTTTGACAAAAAGAAACGGTTATTTGGTCTAGTTTTAACTTGCCGAATTTTGGCAATACATGACCTTCAATAAACCGTCTATTGGTGGCTACTGTAGAAGATTTAACGCTTTTTCGGTGTTGTTCCAACCAATCGTCATACAGCTCTTGGAATGTGATTGTACGTTTCTTTTTAGAGCCTTTTAGAATGCTTGCTTTCAATTTATCAAACTCAAGCCTTGCTTCTGCTTTGGTGTCAAAACCTTTACGAGTGGTGACAATCTTTTTTTCTGTAACAGGATCAGTAGCAACATATCCACTGAATAACCATTTTCTTTTATTGTTTTTATCTTTATATTGTTCAAATTTTCCCAATATTATTCCCTCCTGGTACTGCTGGGGGCAAGTGGTGGAAGGGATTAAGGGATTTTTATGTTTTCTGGAATTTGTTTGACACGCAATTTATTACTATAATTTTTACTTCCCATATCTTGACGGGTAGACCTAAAAATGTCGAAATTTATATGAACGCCGCTGCCTCTTTTTTTCTTATCGATTTGAGCGACAGCTGCCATCCTTTTTTTACTATGGACTACAACAATGTCAAAGAGCAAAATATCAGATAACTTCGATTCGACACCATCTATAGAGTTGTACAATTCAAGCCAATCATAAAAAACAGCTTCAAGAATATTCGCAATAGCCCCAACTGTTAGTTTGTCAAAAAATGAGTCAATATCTTTTGTCTCAAATGTATTTCCTTGGCTGTCGGAACGGTAAAAAGCCACCATAAGAATAGCAATCTCATCATATTCGTTAAACGTTGGCACAATAACGAAATTAAATTTTTCCCCGGTTTTTTCTTCTTCGATTAAGACACCCTCAAAAGTAATATAATCGGAAGGTTTGTATTCTATAAAATGATCTTTGCGATTTTTTAAATTCATTTTTTCAATTTTAGATATTTCTTCTTTGTTAAAACTCGGTCTGAATGCAAAAATGTTTTCGCTAGATTTTTCACCTATTAAATCAGACAAGTTCACGTCAAGATACTTCATTAATTTTTCTAAAGTTTCAAATTGCGCTCCTTTGGATTCATTGTTATACATTGCCGTCAAAGCTGGTCTAGAAATATTAGCTTCAGATGAAACTTTGTTAATAGTTAAACCTTTTTTATCCATGATTTTGTCGAGTTTAAAATAAAGCATGTAATCCTCCTTTGTGCATATATAGTTTACACTTTAAGTTTAAATTGAATATTTGATTGACACATATTTGTTTTTAGTTTAACATGTACATATAGATTACAACATACGACTGTATATGTAAACTATATATTTTGTCTTGGGGGTGAATGATAATGAAATTAGAAGTAGATTTAAGCCCGACTATCGAGCAACAACTAACAAAAGTTGCTAGTCGTGTATGGGCGGAAACAATGCAGCGTGAAGTTGAGAAACGGACTTTTCCAGAATGGATGGACTTAAAAACAACCTGTAAATATTTGCAAATATCGCGATCCAATTTATCTAAGTTTATCAAAGAATTGGATTTTCCAGTTTCTACAATCAGTCAGACGAAGCGTTGTAATCGGAAAAAGGTTGATGAATGGATGGCGCAATTTGAAATTTAATTAGTTGCTGGGGGCAAGTGAAAGCAAGTCAATCAAATGGTAGTCTCAAATGGTTTGATATAGGAGGAATAACAATGGGAATCACACAAAATCAAGCAATCGAGAAATCTTTAAGCGAGGTTATTTCAGAAGAAGCAGCAAAAGAGTTGGCAAATATTGAGGGGCAAAATTTAACTGATGTTTATAATTCCTTGCACGAACAAATGGAGTGTCAAGGATTGGTACCTGAAGAGCCAACGGTTACCTCTGTTGTGAAAAGTTTGAACGAACTTGCAACCGCAGAAATAGAGGGAAACCTAACCCTGAATGAGTATCAAGATATTTTATATCGTGAAATTGATTTGTTGGCTATGTTGTTAGGTATTGACTTGGAGTAAAAAACTATGGGTGGAGAAAAGAAAAAAGCCTTTGCTGTAGAATTCTTTGGCGAGAATCAGCAAATGGCTATACGTAGGTACTATACCTATATTTCTTTTCTCTATTATATCAATAATTGGATTGGAGATAAAGAAAAATGAACAGAAAATTAAAATTAATCATTGCGCTATGTGTCACTGTGTCAGCACTTCCTTCGATGGTGAAGGCACTCATTGCGCTACCGATCGTTGCAGCACTTGTAATCGAATTTGATGAATACGATTATAAAAACAAATTTGGAGGCATGGAATAATGGATATTTTAAAATCGGATGTACTTAAAACATTAGATTCTTTTAGTTTGGAAGATATTCAGCAAGCTATTGAAGAAGTGAACACGCAAAAAGGACGTGTGTGGTTTGGAAAAAGTTGCGATAACCTTCAGCAAGTTTTATATATTTTAGCAGAAAACGCCGAAAAAAAATTACTTGATAAAGAAGTCCATGATTTAAAACAAGCGCTAGTTGATAAATATAAAAAAAATATGGACCATGCTTGCGCTAGTGCTAAGGTTTACAATATTTGGGGCTTTTACCAAAACAAAGGCAAAGGGCAAGTTTTTGTAAGGGATGCGTTGTTAAAAGAACTATATGGGGAAGTGACACAATGATTTATATAGGTAAAGTGCGGCCATCCATTATGGAACCACCAATTGATAAAAGCATTATTCAATTCTTTTCAGAATATACACCGATTAAAGTCAATGTTTCTGATGATCCTGAAGAGCAGAAGAAATTAAAAACGATTGTAATTGATGGGTTCATAGCTGGTGAAATGAAGGCTTTGATACGAAAAAATGAAAATTTAATCAATCGAGATTGCCTAATTTTAGATTTAGATGATGTGACCGTATCTGAAATTGATTTGATAGCTGCCATCAAACAAAAACTAGCCAAGTTTGCTTATGTTCTTTATCCAAGTGTTAGTCATGGGTTAAAAGGCGTACGCTATCGGTTAGTTATTCCACTGGATAAACCAGTGAATGAACAAGAGTACAAGCTACTGATTTACTTTTTTTCAAATAAAATACTGGATGGCATTATCCACAATGCGGATCAGTCAAACCTTACCTGGTCGCAAATACAGTTACTACCAGTGTTGACACAATATTCTAAGCAAGAACAAATTATTGTCCATGGCGGAGAAAAATTATTTCCCATATCTGATGGCTTAGATGCCGCAAAACGTTGGCTGAAAGACTACAAGCAAGACACAGGAGGCGTAACTTCAAGAAAATTGTACAAAAACACAAGCCAATTCAAAAAAGGCGGATCAAGATATAGGAATACAACTACTGAACTTTTCGAAAGCATTGTGTGCGGATGTGAAGAGGGAAATCGCAATAATCGCATTGCACAAATCACAGGGGGATTGTTGGCAAGAGCAGTAGATGTAAAGGCAGTATTCGAATTAGTTAAAGTCGCCAATCAATATTTTACAGAACCACTATCCGAAAAAGAAGTGGAGGAAACATTCTATTCGATAGCGAAAAAGGAGTTGGGAGCCAATTGAGTGAAATTATTGAGTTACAAGAATTACAAAAAAAGAAGATTGGCGAAGAAAAGAAACTGCCTTCTTGGATTTACACAGATGAAAAAGGAAACACTAAAGTAAACGCTTCTAAGTTAGGTTATGAAATTATGAACGAGATACCAATGATCCGAACAAATGGTTTGCTCTACGGTGCGAGGTTTGATAAAAAAACAGGATCATGGCGAATTGATAGTTTAAGCGACTTTTTAGACGGTTATATCACTGACAAATTGGAATCTTTCAATAAGTGGAGCCAGCAAAAACTAGGCGAAACAAAAAAGTTCATTATGATTAAGATTTTTGACCCGACTATGAAAGAAAATCCTTTTAACAATAGCAAGCCGTATCTGGCCAATTTTAAAAACGGAACTTACAACATTAATACTGGCGAATTGAAACCGCACGATACTAAAGACTATATTCTTCAAAGCCATGATTATGTTGTAGATCCGAAATCAAATTTGAAGCCAGAGAAGGCAATCGAATGGCTGCGAGATTTGACTGGTGATGAAAAAAGCGCACAGCATTTAATGGAAATCATAGGATACTGTTTCTATCGAAGTTATGTGCCTTTTCAAACGATAACGATTTTGCAAGGGAGCGGCGAGAATGGTAAATCCACTTTCTTAGATTTTCTAACAAAAGTCATCGGTAAGGACAATACCAGCAATATGACGCTTCAAGAATTAGGGAACAAACAGAATCGTTTTGCTGGTGCCAACCTATTTCAGAAAGAAGCCAATCTGTTTGCGGATGTTGATTCCGAGTTTCTCAAGTCAACAGGATTACTCAAAGCCCTAACTGGTGGGGATCGTTTATCTGCTGAGTTTAAAGGAAAAGATCACTTTATGTTTGTGAATTTTGCGAAGTTGATATTTTCAGCGAATGAGTTGCCAGCGTTCAATGACTTCACATACGGTTTTGAGAGGCGCTTATATGTAGTTCCTTTTGATTGCGTGATAGACGAAAGCTTTAAAACTAAGCACGACTTAAATGCCATCGAGAAAGAGATTCCACTATTCGCCACCTATTGCATAAGTATGTTTAAAGAAGCGCTAGACCGCAAAGAACTGACTGTATCAGACAAGATGAATCAAGCAAAAGATAAATGGTTGAAAGAATCCAACCATATTATGAGGTTCATTGAAGAAGTGTGCGAGGTTGACATGGAATCAAGTGAGGGAGATTCTTCTAAAATGATATACGAAGAATATAGAAATTTTTGTTTCAGGGAAAACCTCAAAGAACTATCTCAACCGAAGTTTACTAAGCAACTTGAAAAAATAGGGATTTATAAAAAGAACCCAAGAGTAGAAAATCAGCGAATGAAACGTTACATTCATTTGTTTTTGAAGCAATATATTTCGATCGAAGACTGAGTGTGTCTGGAAGAAGTGAAAAATACCGAACCATCCGAACCGGTTTTGGAAAACGTTGGTATAGCAGTGTTCCGAAGTCGAACCAACCAAGGGAAAATATCGAACCAACCCGAACCAGCATTTTCGAAAAAATAAATAGGTACTTAATGGTTCGGCATGGTTCGGTTTAGGTACTTAGTGGTTCGATAATAAACAGCAGTGGAAATGTTGATAAATCAGGGTTTTGTACTAACGGTTCGGACGGTTCGGCTATATTTATCTAAGGAATACACACGCAAAGAAGATAGGAGTGAAAACACTGAAAACCAATAAAAATGAAAGAAAATACCCAATTTTAATCGCTTATGATACAGGATCACAATATGCAGTTTGGTGTCCGTATTGTTCGAAATGGCATTTTCACGGAAAGAAAGATGGAATGAGGGTGGCGCATTGCATTAACCCACACTCACCGTTTAAAAAAACTGGTTATATTATCAAGTTAGCTACAAGAAACGATTTGGATTTTAAAAGTCATAATCTCTATCCAAATGACTATCCAATGTTTGAAGAAAATTAAAAAAATGAGCGGAGGCATGTAATGGAAGAACTTACGATTATTGAACAATCGGTACTTGAATTAATTCCAAGAGGTTTTGAAAGGAAAATCAAAGTACCAGATATATGCTCTATTATTGATCTGGACGAACGAGACGTAAAAGCAGTTATTCAAATGCTGCGAGCCAAAGGAGTGCCTATTGTTTCTGTCAGAGGATACGAAGGCGGCATGTTTATCGCTACCAACGAAGCTGAACGGACTATTGGCCTTCAAGCGTTTAGAAACCAATTTAAGAGCATGGAACAAACAATCACGAATATTGAGCAAGCAGATCTAAAAAACTGGCAAGAGTCATTAAAAATTGCAGAATAAGGAGAATAATCAATGAGTATGGATAAAGTATATATTGATAAACAAACAAAAACAGTGGGTGTCGAGTTACCTAAATATGGGGAAATTATCCTGATCGTAAAAGATGGTCAAGTAGTCAGATATGAGACGAAAACAACAAATAAATTAGAGTGAAAAAAGTGTTTTAAAAGCTGATATATCAACGTTTTATAAAGATTTTATCGCTCAAATATGGTATAATAAAGACAACTTAATAATAATATCTGATTAGGAAGAACCAACGGATATGAGACGAAAAAAGCCAGTAATATGGCAGACGTCTCGTGTCCGTTTTTTATTATTAGTTGTCCTTTGAAAACTGTATACTGCGGTTGCTGAAAAAGCCGTCCTAGATGATGACAATCCCAAGCTAGACCAACGATCAAAGCCGCAACATAATAGAATACTGTTTTTTAGGAGGGAAGCATGGATAGTGAATACAATTTAAACCGCTATTTGAACATAGAGGCTTATATCAGAAAGCTGGAACAAGAAAAACGATTAATCAGGCAAGAGCTTTATTGCCAAAGCCTATGCACAGGAATTGCCTATGATGAAATTGCTATCCATGCAAAAGCTCCCAAGATTGATTATTTAGTAGCAGATAACGTAGAAGCGTGTATGCTCATTGACAAGCGGATAGAGCGGTGGAAGTTATTTTATGCACTTCTTAGATGAATTGCCTGTAGCTGAACGTGAGAGCCTTTTAAAAGGGGTTGAAAGCCCATCGTTGAAACAGAAAGCACTCGATGAAATATACGAGATAGAAACAGCTATGGCGTTCAGATATGAATGGGAAGTGCCGCAAGAAAAGGTTGAATTAACAGACGATTTGTTTTCGAATATTGCATTAATGGCGGAGGTGTTTGGATAGTGGTTTATGATTATGACATTCGCCCAAAATGGATACTCACTCAATGGAAAGCCTTTGTGGTAAATAGAAATCATTTGAAAGAGGGAAATACAGCAGGATATGCTCGTTTGCTATTTACTGCTTTAAAAGAGCTGCCAAAAGAAGATGTTTTAATTCTTTCTGAGAAGTATTACGAAACTGAACAAGGTGCCAACTTTAGTTATATGCATAACGGTTATCGAACTTATATACCTATAACAGATAAGGTATTGGCTGACCGAAGAGGAATATCTGTTCTTGAATATCGAAAAATCAGGAGCAAGTCGGAGGCGAAACTACAGGCTATTATCAATCGGCTGAGAAAAGAGTTTATCGAAATTGATGCTGACGAACTAGAGGAATACATTCTAGGCGTTGGGACTATTTATTTAAAGGATTACAAAATCATTAGCGGCAATCGCGCGGATCCAGATTCTTATATCTTTACGCAAGATAGGTCCAAAGCGAAAAGATTCAAACAGGACTCTACACAGGGTAACCAGCTAAAGATGTATCTTCGATTAAAGAAAATGGAACCTCGAGACGAGTATATAAAATTCATTGATATATGGTTTGACTGATTAAGCAGAAAGGAAAGTGTAAATGACTATTGTAGAGATTATGAAGACACGCAAAATCAAACAGAAGCATTTGTGCGAAGTCACAGGGCTAAGTCCTGAACAAGTGGAGAATGCTCTAAATGAGGATCGGGATGGAGTGTTAGCTGATAAGAAGAAGTTGGTTTTGCTTAAAGGCATTTGTACCGCTGAGTTTAAACGCAAAGCAATGCTCACCTTGGTAGCAAAGAACACGAATGGGTTAGATCCTGATACTCGTAAGAAAGTAGAGGAGTTGGCAAATGAAAACAGAAGATGATTTCTTTAGCTATAGAGAATGGAAGGAATACCTTGAAGAACAACAAATGAAGCAAGAGCTGGAAGAAAATCCAGATGCTATTAAAAAGCTATCGCTGGTTGAATTAAATAAGCTGATCGAGGAAGACAGTACAAATGAAATTGCCATCGAGCGCCGCAGAGAGTTGTTGGCTCAATATAAGAAAGAACGAGTAACACAGATCAAAGAACCTAAGAAAACAGTAGTAAGTAAACTCAAAGAAAAAATCAAGGGAGCGAATCAAGAATGACAGTAGAGTACACAGTAACCACACCAGAGGTAAAAGAATTAAAAGAGATCGATATCAATATCAATGAGTTGGAGAAAGAGTTAGATAGTCTGGTTGAAAAGAGAGACAAGAAAGCTTCAGCAAAAGGAAAGTATAGCTTAGAGACATTCAAGGCTAACAAAGAAGCAAATAAGGATATTGAAGATCTTGAGAAGGTGATTGCCGAGGCGTACCAAGAACGTGCAGAGATCACCAATAGTATCTATCTTAATTATATCAATCAGTTGAAAAATGAAACCAACCGGAAAGAAGCAGCGCTATTGTCTGAAGCAAAAGAACTATTTGACAACAAAGGATTCGCTGAAGTAACTGCTTTACTGGGAACAGAAACTACTAGACTGTTCCAATTAAATGATCAGTTAATCAAATCGCATAACAGCTCAATGAAACAACTTATAGATGTGTTGGGCATTAAGAACAAAAACATATTGGAGAGAGTTCAACGAGAATACTACAAAGGAGGATGGGGCTACGCCTCAGTGTTGGGTTCTTATTTCCATGATGTTAAACGATCAGTGAGTAACTACTTAGATGAAATCATTAGACTGAATGGCATGCCAGATAATAAATTTGAAATTAAAAAATAAATTAAATGATTAACGGTGTGGGATTGATTTATCCCCCCGTTATTTTTATAAAAAATAAATCGGTTAGGAATCGGGGATGGAACTCCGAAAAACACACAGGACCACACACGGGAGGGGGGCAAACATTGAAAAAGAAAGCAAAAGAAGCAAGAATAGCGGCTGAGAAAGAAAGACTAACAACATTGATGGACGGAGTACCTAGTAGTAGCGCTGAAGTAGTCAAAGGTTTGATTGAGCGAGTTTCATTTATGAATGTTACTTTGTCAGAACTTGAAGAGGATATCAATAAAAATGGGTCTATTGAACTTTTCAAGAATGGAAGCCAAGAATTTTACAAAGAATCGGCTTCAGTCAAGACATATAACACGATGATCAATAGATATACTGCCGCAGTTAAAGAATTGCTTAGATTGGTAGTCGAGAATGATAAAACAAAAATAGGAAGTCCAGAAGTAGACGAATTTATGAACTTTCTAACAACCAGAGAATGATCGGGGGATGAAAAATGGAAAGATTAGAATTTTTGCGGGATAAGGCGGATAACATTTGGTATCAACACACAGTAAAAACTGACTTAGGCAAATCTTTTGAAACGATTTCTAATTTTAAAGAATTGCTTCGGAAGTTAAAAGCGATCGAGCGAGAATTAAGGCTGATTCAGAAGAGAAACAGCTCTAATCGAGAGTATATTAAAAGCTATTTTTCTTTGCTTTCTAAAAGAATGGAAATTTGTGAGTTCCTAATAAATGAATTTCAAGATAGAAATGAAGTAGATGGTGTGAAATACGATAAATTAATGCAAGAAATGAAGAATAGGCAAGACGAATTTCTTGCGATCAGAAGACAGAAAATGCAAAGGAGATGAGAGTAAAATATGGCAGGAAGTGTAAGAGAAACCGATGTTGTCTTGAATTTTAAGACAAATGGAGAAGTCAATTACTCTAAAACGATCAAGGGGATCAATCGTGAAATGAACTTAGCAGTAACTGAATTCAACAATCAGATGTCTGCTATGGATAAAAATGCGACTGCAACTGAGAAGTTGACAGTTACCAAAAAGAAATTAGAAACCCAGTTGACGCTTGCTGAAAAGCGTACTCAACTTTTGCGAGAACAATATGAAAAATCAGTAGAAGAAACTGGTAAGTACTCAGCAGAATCTGAAAAACTTTATAAGAAGATGCTTGAATCCGAAACTGGTCAAAATAAATTAAAAGCCGCTTTGGATGAAACGAATGAAGCACTAAAAGAACAAGGTGATGTATCTATTGATACAGCCAAAAAGTTACAAAAAATTGAAGAAGCTGGCGAAAAAGTTGCGGGCGTTGGCAAGAAAATGACTGTAGGCGTTACAGCACCGATTATGGCTGCTGGGGCTGCTGGTTTAGCTGCATTCTCAGAAGTTGATGAAGCTATGGACACTATTATACAAAAGACAGGCGCAACAGGCGATGTTGCTGATCGTTTGTCTACCTCGTTTGAAAATGTTGGCTCAAACACTCACTTAGAACTACAAACAGTCGGAGAAGCGATTGGTGAAGTCAATACTCAATTTGGGTTCATGGATAAGAAATTGGAGGATTCGACCGATTACTTATTAAAATATGCTGAAATCAATAATACTGATGTATCACAGGCAGCAATTTCAGCTAGACAAGCGATAGAAGCCTATGATTTATCCTATGACGATTTGAACAAGGTTTTAGATGTGACAACGAAAACTTCGCAAGATACTGGGCAATCCGTTGATGATTTGATGAAAAAAGCTATTGATGGAGCACCTCAAATCAAACAGCTAGGATTGAGCTTTGATGAAGGTATTACATTAATGGGACAGTTTGAACAAGCCGGTGTAGATTCCGGAGGAGCGTTAGGTTATCTTTCGAAGACAGCAATTACTTATGCAAAAGATAATAAAAGTCTTGCACAAGGATTGGAAGAAACCTCTAAGAAGATAAAGAATGCTAAAAATGATCAAGAAGCTTTGACAATTACAAGTGAGGTTTTCGGAACAAGAGGCGCCACGAAAATGCTAGATGCTATAAAACGTGGAATTTTAAGTTTAGATGATTTATCAGAAGCAGCTAAAAACAGTGTTGGAGCAGTTGGAGATACGTTTGCAGAGACAGAAGATCCTATTGATGCGGCCAATCGTGCTATGAATAATGCGAAGTTCGCTTTAGCGGATGTCGGAGAGTCGATACAAATCAGCTTATTGCCTTTCTTTGAAATGGCGATCGAAGCTTTGAAGAGTTTTAAAGGATGGTGGGATTCTCTCGATCAAGGTACGAAGACTTGGATTATAACCATAGCAGGTATCATTGCTGCAGTTGGTCCTGTATTAGTTGTTTTAGGAACGCTTATGGGTTCCGTTACTAAGATCACCGCTGGGGTAAAAGATCTGGCCACTGTGTGGAGTGAGCTAGGCAAATTATTCGGATTATCTGGTGGATGGTTTGCCGTAGCTGTAATAGCAATAGCCGCATTAGTCGCTGGGCTAGTTTGGGCTTATAACAATGTTGAATGGTTTAGAAATGGCGTGAATGCATTTTTCCAAGGAGTTTCTGATATAGCGGTAGAAGTATTTAATTTTATGGGCGGATACATTAGCAATATTTTTGGAGGAATCATACAAAATTTCCAAAACTTTTTCGATGCAGGTAAGAGAATTTTTACCGGATTTATAGATTTTATAACTGGCATATTTACAGGTGATTGGGAACGAGCTTGGAACGGCGTTGTAAACATTTTCGGTGGTATCTTTGATATGATTGCTGCTATGGCTAAAGCACCACTAAACACAATGATTGGATTGATCAATGCATTTCTTGGTGGACTAAACAACATTAAAATTCCAAAATGGGTTCCTGGTGTTGGCGGAAAAGGGTTTAGTATATCCACGATTCCTTATTTAGCAGATGGCGGTCATGTATTAAATGGCCAAGCGATCGTTGGTGAAGCTGGACCAGAATTGCTTACGAACAAAAACGGCAAGACAACTGTTACTCCGTTATCAGACGAAGAAAAACGTAAAGGCATTGGCGGAAAAGTACAGCCTTCTAAAGTGGAACAACATATCCACATTGGCAATGTCGATGCGAATAACCCAAGCGAATTAAACAAAATGAACCGTAAATTTTACCGTGCAAGCAAACAAGCGCTTGGCGGAATAGGAGGATAAATACAAGGCACCTAGCTTATCGGCTGGGTGTCTTTTTTTGTTATGCTCGGAATATCGTATACTAGGAGGGTGATTGGCAAGACGAAGATTATGATTGAGTTTGAAAATATCAATGTTCAATAAGCGTGTTACTTTGCCTATTCAGTAAATTATTATATGATGATTATTATGATGACGGAACATAGTTCCACCTGCACGGCGTATGAGAATATGCTGTGCTATTTTTTCTGCAAAAAAATAACCACTCCCGGGGAGGAGTGGCACAATTAGATGAAAAAGTTTTTTATAAGGTGGTTTCATTATATTGACTATTTCCTAATCTTTCAAACTATTTGCTCAAAAATAACCCACCCTCAAGGAGAGTGGGCCTGAAAAAAGATAAAAAATGAAATAGCCCCGGTCAAGGCTATGATTCTATTCTACAAGAACATAGTTTTTATTTCAACAAAAAGTCCACCCTAGTCATGATAGAGTGGACCCAAAGAAGAGTAATATGAAAAATTGGATTGGTTTGTATGAGTCTACGATACATCTTTTATTAATTAAACTCAACCAATTTATGACGACTTTCTAATCAATAATTTCTATTACGTTGAAATAATGATAAAATAAAAAAGAAGAGTATTAGGCGCACTTCCCCAAGTTTTCACCGCCTAACTACTCTTCTTAAAGTATTGCACGCAATTACTAATTTATAGCATAAACTAAATTACTGCAAGTAATATGGATATATTTATGTACAAGCTCGCCTTAGCAAGTCATTTGTTTACCAAGGAAATTTGATGAAGATAAGAAGAAAAAAATTATAGAACAATTGATTGCCCCCAGCTAAAAAAGCTATCTAAAAACTATCTATTTGTAAAAATAGTTGTGAATATATGGATTTTAGAAGATAACTTTTAGAGATTTTTTATTGATATAACAGTATTTGCGCGTACTTAGATAGAAAATCGTTAAATGGAAGGGTCTGTGGGGTAATAGGGATACACCATTACATTCAGAGCTTCATTGACTTGATTAGTATGTTACTGTTTTCCATAAAATAATATGACAAAAAGGAGCACTCTTAGGAGTGCTCCTTTTTGTCGTTTTTTATTGGTAAAAAAGTGTGAGCATAGTGGAAATCTGCATAGAAAAACCGCACCATGACTATCTTTCGCAGCTCACAGGAAGATTACAATATTTTTTGGTTACTACGACTTCGACACTTATACTAATTCTTCAGCATATACGGTCATTTCATTCAATTTGTTTATTCGTTATTCTACTATCAATTTTCTTACAAAAAAGCTTCGTGATTAATCAAAAACGCAAACGAATTAAAAAACGCTTGTCTAATTTATGTGTATAAATGGAAAAACATTCCTCATCACTTGCTGGTAATTCAGATGAATGAATTGGGTTAATTGTTTTGTTAATAGAAGAAATAGTGAAATTGATTGAAATAAAAAGTGACCAATATGGATCAGTCGCCCTCATTACAAACTATTAAATGTAAAGTCACTTCTGAATTTAGTAGGAACAAATTCGATAATAGAATAAGTAGCAATACCATGAATTAAAAATGGATCTTCTTTGATAATAGATTGTGCCTCGTCTTTGGAGGACAAACGTGCTAATATGATTCCTCCTGTTCTAGGATTTTTACGTCCAGAGCAGATAAAATGACCTGAATCATAGTTTTTTTGTAGATATTGATTATGTGGGGGAAGAAATTTTTCTACTTGGCTTAAATCTTTTTGATAGGTCAATTCTAAAATAAATAAATTCTTCATGTTGGGGAGTCCTCCATTTTTACCTTATGACTGTTTTGCTTTTCAGACAATAGTTTTTACTGAATGTTATCACTTATATTCAAAGATGTTGAGTTAATTACCCTGCTCTTTAAGTATATGATCAACAATGACATGTTTTTTACATATCGGGTCTGACAAGAAAATTATACCAAAAGAATTTTAAACCAGTTATCGATATTTTGAATAATGTACAGAAGGGTTCGATCAGCTATTCACCCAATTTGTTGAAACGAAAAATAGCTAAACGAGTAGTAAGTAAAAGGCAGTATGCTAATGCGAGGTCATGATCATCCATGTGATACCGTATTTATCTTCAACCATACCATAGAGCGAGGACCAGAACACTGGCGCAAGAGGATCAATCACTTTTCCGTCTATCGAAAGGCTATTGAAAATAGTAGTAACTTCATCAGCGGATTCTTTCACAAGACAAAAGGAGAAAAAATCATTTGCTGGTCTATTTAGTCTGCCGTCTGTCATCATGATTCTCTGACCGTCGATGATGATTTCTGAGTCCATAACGAAATCATCAGGCATCTCAGGATCTAAACCTGAATCTATCGGGGCTTCACTCGCATAAACGATGGACTTAATTTGAGCGTCTAACGCCTCTTGATAAAATTTTATTGCATTTTCACAATTTCCTTGAAAACTTATAGCTGGGATAAGCATACAAAAATTCTCCTTTTTATTGATAGTATCACAAAGAAGTTACTCGCTTCTTTCAGTTTTTTCGTAGGAATCGGAAAATTTTGAATTGGTTGTCCAAAAAAGGAGCAGAATACGTCGCTGCAATTAAATGACAAAATAATGTCTTGGAAAAATCTCAGTAGGTTTTTCTACGTTATATTTGATGGTCATTGTATTGCCCACACCATATCTCATTGGAACAGGAATACTGTTTTCTGAGATATAATATTTTCCATCAATGGAGTAGCTAAAAGTTGCAAGTTTTGAATTGCGAAAATCCATCAGGTCGGGAAGAACAGTAGTGAATGCGACAATATTTCCTACGACTTCCTTTTTTTCAATTTTACCCATAGCTAATCACGCTCCTACTATAATTTTTATAGTGACAATTATAACATGCAGGAGTGTGCGTGAGGTGACATCAATGTCAATAACTCTTAATTTAAGTTCAAATAAACTGTTTAATCATTGGATAAGTATGTAAATATGATGATTAACTTGATTTTGTCTAGTCAAATGAGTAATTTCTGAATTTGTCTGATAAATGGTAGCAGAATAGGTACAAAATAGTTTTTACTGTTGTCATAGCATTGATGGCTAAATTATATTTTCCATCGATAGAGGTAAATAACTACAAGTTAATCACCTCAAATAAAAATATAAATATGAAGTGATCTAGATTATAGAAAACAAAGATGTGATAATAAAATAGCGAAATAAGTACTATAGTTAGAATTAATCTTTTCATCAATCATTGAATGAGGGGAGAGTGTAAAATATTTTGTGTAAATAGAAAAAAGGAAGTCCCTTCTGTAGAATAGAGTTACCACAACACATTCACAGAAGAGAGGACTTCCCTATGAACGATTTTACTACAGAAATTCTAAAGACTCTAGCGAACAAAGGCGATTTGAATGAATTATTCCGTGTCCATTTGGAGAAAGCAGTCAATACGCTTCTCAAAACGGAGTTAACGGCTTTCCTAGATTACGAAAAGTATGATCGCATTGGTTTTAACACGGGTAATTCTCGTAACGGCTCCTATGACCGTACGGTCAAGACCGAGTATGGGGAACTTCATCTCCAGATTCCGCGCGACCGCAATGGTGAGTTCAAGCAACAGACTGTTCCTGCTTATAGACGGACGAATGACACGTTAGAGGAGACCGTCATTCACCTCTTCCGAAAAGGTATTACCATGTCGGAAATCGCAGACTTGATTGAGAAAATGTATGGGCATCACTACACGCCCCAAACCATGTCCAATATAACAAAATCATTTACAGAAGAGGTAACGGCGTTTAAAGGGCGGGAGCTTCATGACCGTTATGCTGCTATTTATATGGACGCAACGTATATTCCGTTAAAGCGGAAAACCGTCGCCAAGGAAGCTATTCATATCGCAGTTGGCATTCGCCCGGACGGATCAAAGGAAGTATTGAGCTATGCGATTGCACCGACTGAATCCATCACGATTTGGGAGGAAATTTTATTGGACCTTCAAGAGCGCGGTTTGAAAAATGTCCTCCTGTTCATCACGGATGGCTTAAAGGGGATGGTAGGAGCGATTAGTCGGTTCTATCCCAAAGCTCGTTTTCAACATTGTTGTGTACACGTTTCCCGTAATATCAGTCACAAAGTGCGTGTCGATGATCGTAAGGAAGTCTGTGATGATTTTAAAATGGTGTATCAAGCCTCATCTAAAGAGGTGGCGTTGGAAGCACGTGGTGCTTTTGCGGAAAAATGGAAAACCAGCTATCCAAAAGTGGTTGAATCGATTCTTTCGAACGATCACTTGCTCACTTTCTATGATTTCCCCTTGGCCATACGCAAGAGTATTTATTCTACGAACTTGATTGAATCCTTTAATAAGCAAATCAAGAAATACAGCCACCGCAAGGAACAGTTCCAAAACGAAGAGTCGATGGAACGTTTCTTAGTCTCGTCTTTTGATACTTACAACCAAAAATTCCTAGGTCGCAGTCATAAAGGCTTTCAACAGG
Organism: Enterococcus sp. DIV0240d; assembly: GCF_051711245.1. Classification (NCBI taxonomy): domain Bacteria; kingdom Bacillati; phylum Bacillota; class Bacilli; order Lactobacillales; family Enterococcaceae; genus Enterococcus; species Enterococcus sp. DIV0240d. The sequence goes on from NZ_JBIOMG010000001.1 coordinate 786,879, forward strand.
CCGAAGGCGAACTTGAACAAATGCTAAGCCAACTGATTGAGAATTAGAAACAATCTGCAGTAGGGAAGAATCATTTACACAAAATTATTGACGCTCCCTTCTGTTGTAATTCAAAGATAAATAATTGTTGATTTCAAATCATGAAGTATATATTATATATTTAGAAAAATCAGAACATATTAATCAATTATATCGCTATAAACTATTAAAATATTCAATTATTGTAAATCATTCAAAATTAAGCACGTGTATTGTTTTATTACTTAAAGCGTAAGTTATTTATAATTACACTGAGAAAACTAGTCATTCTTTGATAGCTAAAAAATTGCTACCATTTCTTGAACATATGAGAGATGATAAAAATATTTATTAGTGTATTAAAAAATTTGCCAATTACTGATCTTATTGATTATGAATTGAATGAGATTAACTATATAAAGAGGATTGAAAAATGAACATATATATATTGATTTGTTTATTTATCTGGATTTACTTATTGTCCATAATGAAACGCTCTAGACTGTCAGCCTTCTACTTTATTTTAGGCAGTATAGGTTTGTTTTATTTCCTGATCTTGTTTAGTAGACCTTATTGGGTTTGGTTCTTGACTCAATTGTTAATTAAAGCAGTCGCTTTATTTGATTCAATCACTCATGTTACAGAGACGTTTAGTCAGTATAGTTTGCTTGTTGTCCATAGTGCAAAGGAACAAATGTCTTTGTATGTTGATTATGAATGTTCAGGGGTTATAGAAACAGCAGCATTTTTAGGATTGTTGACTTTCTATCCTTTATACGATCGACAGGAAAAATTTTTCTATGGAATTTTTGGTATATTATGTATTTTTGCTAGCAATGTCATAAGGTTACTTCTTGTTATTATGCTTGTGCATTTTGGCGGTAGTCAACTTTATTTCTTTGCACATTCGATATTAGGGCGATTAATCTTTTATGGATTAGTCATTGCTTTATATTATTACACATTTACGTATTCTCAAGTGGCCAAAAGTTTGTATCAAAAAAAGAGTAAATTGCTTAAAAGAGGGGTATATTAATGGATTATGTATTTAACTTAACACTTGCACAAATGGGCTTCTGGATTACTTGGTTGCTCATTCCTTTGTTAGTGGAAATCATACCAGGTATCTATTCCATTTGTTACTTATTCTTCAAAAAGTTTCGGATTAAACCGTTGGAATTACCAGAGAAATTGCCTTTCATAACTGTAATCATCCCTGTTTATAATTCGGCAGATTCTTTATATAAATGCATCCAGTCGATTGATGCTTCTTCATATCCGAATGAAAATATTCAAATTATTTTAGCAGACAATGGAAGTACAGACTCTAGCTTTTCTGTATTTGATGAGGCACATAATCAGTTCAACCATCTTAATATGCATTGGATTCGCACTGAACAAGGAAAAGCACAAGCACTGAATTCTGCTATATACAATAGTATCGGCACATACATTATCAATATAGATAGCGATGGTTATTTAGAACCGACAGCGTTGATGAACATGGTTCTAAATTTTGAAAGTAATTGTAGTATCTCTGCCATGACTGGTACGATATTAACGCAAAAAGAAGTTATTGAGAAAACTAAATCCTCGTTGATTCGTTGGGTACAAAAAAGTGAATACATAGAATATGCCCAGTCTTTTCTAGCTGGACGAAATGTCGAAGCAATGAATAATCATTTATTCACAATGGCCGGTGCATTTTCTGGTTTTAGAAAAGAAATTTTAATTAATACCTATCTCTACAACACAGATACTGTTGGAGAGGATACCGATATGACGTTTCAAATAAGGCATCGATTAAAAGGAAAAGTTTCATTATGTGAGAATGCTATATTCTATGTGGAACCGATCCAAACTCTCGATGAATTATATATTCAACGACAAAGGTGGCAGCGAGGTGAGCTAGAAGTAGCCAAGGAGTATTCTGAAGAGCAAGTTGGTTTAAGCAAATTTTTTGATAATTTTTTGGTACGCAGGTTAATTATTGACCATACGTTTATTTTTCCAAAAATGATTTGGTTGTTTGCTAGTACCGTTTTATTTTTCTTTGGTTATACAGTTAAAATATTGTTCCTATCTTATTTACTCATTTATTTGCTTTATTTCTTTGACTCGTTACTCAAATTTATCAGCATTTCATTGTTGTTGCAATCCTTTAAGTCTGAACAAAAATTTTATTTTAAACAATGGATAGAAGTGTTAACCTTTCCATTCTATAATTTCTTAATATCATGGTTTCGTTTGATTGGAATTATTAATGAAATCACTTCTACTTCGAAATGGAATGCGACGCCTTTTTCAAAAGAAATAGGACAGATTAAAGAAACTATTTCCAATGATTTAATGAAAATTAGAAAGAAGTGATCATCATTGTCAGAAAAAAGCTGTATCTATAAATTTAAATCACATGTTAATGCAAGTCATGCGATGCGGTGGGAAGGTGGTATGGGAGCAAAACATAATCACACCTGGGAAATTATTTGTGAAATCAAATCCAATAATGGCGAAATGCACTTGTTTGAAGAAATAGAAGGGGTGCTAAAGGATTTCTTCCAACCTTTCTCAGGCTGTTTCTTAAATGAAATGTCACCGTTTGTGGAAATCAACCCATCAGTTGAGAATGTAGCTAATTATTTCTATGATCAATTATTTCATAGATTTGCAGCAATCCAAACGGAGTTGATTCGGATTGAAGTAGGGGAATCACCTACTCGCTTTTATTGTATTGAAAAACAAGGGTAACATGGGGTGGAGAATGAAATCGAAAATATTTAATGCTGGGAATAGACTAATTAACGTCCTATTCTTTATCTTCATAGTTTCGGCGTTATTGTTTGCACTGACTTCTCCTAATTTAATAATCGGAGATAATCAAACCCTTGGAACCAGTACGACATTAGTTACGACTTATCTTGTTTTAAGTGCAGTTGCTTTGTTCATTGCGCTTTATTGTCATCCAAAATTACAACGATCATTTAAGTGGCTTTTTGTAAAAAATCGCATGATAGCTATCACTATATTCATTATAGTTGTTTTAGTTTGGCAAGTGACCTTTGTACACTTCTTACATCCGGCGATAGGCTGGGATGTGTCAGCAATTCATGATGCCCTGACAGATAACATGAGTCCTGAGATTCTTGCTTATTATAGTTTGAATCAGAATAATCTACCGCTTCTCTTGTGGCAACATCAATTGTCTGAGTGGTTCTCAACGACTTCGTGGCTCTTTTTTGATTTTGTGACACTCTTTTTAGTTGATCTTTCAGTCTTGCTCAACGTACTATCGATTCGCTTACTAGCCCGAAACTATTTGTTTCCTTCTATTTATCTGCAAGGAATCTGGTTATTGGTATTTCCTTGGATCATCGTCCCGTATACGGATACATGGGTCTTGCCTTTTGTTTCTTCCAGTCTATTCTTTTACGCATTGATGAACAAGAAAAAGCTTAACTTAAAATACAGAGCAGTTGGAGCTATTGCTATGGCTGTGGTTGCCACATTGGGTTATTTCATCAAACCGTCAGCGTTGATTCCTATCATTGCTATTTTATTGATTGAACTAGTAAGTTTTTTTGAAAAAAAATGGCAGTCAAAAGGTCGTTTGGTATTGCTATTAATAGCCGTACTTACCGCAGGTGTAACGTATGCTGTCTGCAATCAACTATTAGAAAAGCAGCAGTATATTACTATAGATGAAAGTCGCGGAATTCCAATGATTCATTTTATGAACATCGGCCTAACCAACGATGGTGGGTATAGTGCTGAAGATGCACAAGCAATGGCTAAATTACCGAGTAAAGAAGCGAAGATCGCTTATTCAAAAGAAAAAATCCACGAGCGTCTCAAAGAAAGAGGAATTCTTGGCTATTTGAACTTTCTATTTCAAAAACATCGAAACAATACATCAGATGGAACATTTGCTTGGCTAAAAGAAGGGTCATTTATCAAAGAGAGAGAAATACCTACGGGTAAAGGATACAGCGGTTGGCTAGAAGAATGGTATTACTTGTATGGAGAACGAATCGCTGATTTTCGTTTTATTGCACAAATTTGGTGGGTCACTTGTCTTTTTTTTATCGTATTTGGATGGAAGTATCAAGGAAAATTTGAACAGATGTTGCGACTGAGTTTAGTTGGAGGATTCATTTTCTTGCTTTTGTTTGAAGGAGGACGTAGTCGATATTTAATTCAGTTTTTACCAATTTTTTTATTATTGGCAAGTCTTTCTATGGACAACAGCATAAATTTTATTAAACGACTCTTCGCATCGAAATGACGGATTACATGCAGAATGATTAGAAACAAATATTTCTTGTTACCATCAAGGCTGTCTCTACTTGATATAGAATCTTTAACTCCATCATTCATGTGAGGGTAACCCGATTAGCTATTTTTAACAAAATGTGATTTAAAAAAGTTGTTTGGGTTTTGACAATGATCAATAGTGCCTCGCTTTTTTATCATTATTCAGAATTTCACTAATGGGATTGTTGTTCAAAACATTGATTTACAAATGATCATTCTTTTCTAGTCTCTATATCTATTTTGATAAAAATGGTTCGTTTGCTTTGATATTTTCTAAGTATAATTGTTGTTTTTTACTATATGTATCAAGGAGAATATCCCACATCAAGTATTATTTTGTTTAAGCGAATAGTAAGTATATTGGAATAATCATATTTTTTGAAAAATTGTTAAGGGAGTATTTTTTGGTAATGAATTATAATGATTTAAATTTTTTTTGTCAGGGGATTCATCACCCAGAAACGAAGAAAACAATTTATTATGAGTTATTATTAAGAAAAAAAGAAAGTGAAAGTATTTTTCCTAAAGATTTTCATTTGAGTATAATTAGCGATCTAGATAAACATTGGCTATATATGTATTGGCTAAAGAAAACGTTAATTAAGATCTTAGAAAATAATCCGAAAAAAATTTTTAGTCTTAATTTAGACCCACAAGAGTTAGAGTACGACTCCACCTTTTTACTGCTTGAAGAGTTGAGGCGGTATAAGCATCAATTAATTATTGAAATCACAGAAACTCCGCCCCTTAAGAGAAACTACCCCTATTACTCTTTAATAAGCGAAGATGCTTTAAAAAAAATTATCCAATTTGGTTACACAGTTTCTATAGATGATGTTGGTCAAGGGATTAATTCTTTAAGTGCTATGTTTAAAATGAAAAATTACTTTCATATCATCAAATTTTCAACAATGGTATTTAGGAAAACAACTTCGGAAGAAACTTTGAAGCAAATTATAAAGTTGTTTGCAAGCATTGCGATTCAGTTAGATAAGCTCTTTGTTGTTGAAGGAATAGAAAATCAAGAATTTGCACAATGGTTAGAAACAAATATTTCTTGTTATCATCAAGGCTATCTTTACTCGATACCGAAAAGGCTCCAAAATATCGATTGATAAGGAGGAAGTTTTTGATGGAAATATTTTATGGAATGTATTTTATGATTATTCGGCTATTTATTGTAATGGGACTCCTTTTTTGTAACTACATGATTTTTATGGGAGTAACTCAATCACCTGTTTTTGAAACAAAAAGTAGTCTAAAAAGAATTATTTGGATATTGATTATAATCAATAGTTTGTTAATTTTGCAAGGGGTACCTGGTTTTTCTTACATTATTCAGAATTACGCTTATGGTATTGTTGTTCAAAATATTGATTTACAAATGGTCATTCTTTTCTATAGTTTATATCTATTTAGAGAAAAATGGGTCATTTACTTTAATGTGTTTCTAGGCAGTATTATTACCTTTTACTATATGTATCAAGGAGAATATCACACAACACAAGATTACATTATTTCAATAGCTATTATAGGAGGGATCTTTTTATCATGTTATCTTGTTTTGGTTTTAGAAGATAGAGCCCTAACAGATTTTTCTACATTCTTTTTGTCAATTTTTCTTTTCGGATCTACTTGGGGGTTCAAAATGAATCCATCTTTGAAATTTGATTTTCCTACATATATTGTTTTCTTATTAAACTTTCTTTTTTTGATGATTATAGTTCGTTTAGTCAACAGATTAGTGTATAAACAATTTGCAAAAATAAATGAATTATCAAACCAAGTTCAAATAGATTTTTTGACTGGTATAAAAAATCGATTGACTTTTGAACAAGAATTTAAGAAACGGTTCGATTCTCCGAATTTAAAAAATAGTTTGGTGCTTGCTATAGTCGACATCGACCATTTTAAAAGGATCAATGATAATTATGGACATGATACAGGTGATAGAATTTTAAAAAGTGTAGCTCAAATCATTGAAGAAACACTCTTTCAATATCAATTAGAAAATCAGGTATTTCGGATTGGGGGGGAAGAGTTCGGGTTATTATTTCAAGAAGAACAACATCATGATATTTTGGATATCTTGAAAGTGATAAGTAAAAAGATAAAAAATTTTTCCTTCATTATTGAGGGAGAAGAAATTCGAGTAACCATTTCCACTGGTGTATCTCATTATAATATAACGGATCATAGTAAGAAGGATCTTTATAAGCGTGCGGATGAATACTTATATATCGCTAAGCGCGCGGGACGTAATGCCATATTTATGGATGGTAAAATCAATTATATTACCTAATTAGAATAGATTGTGTTTCTACTTTTACAGTATTTATAGCGGTTATTAGGGAGGAGAACCAAATGAAAAAAAAATACTATCAGTTGCTTATCGCTTTACTAGTCATGGTAATAACGGATGTTTTTTTGACAATAAATGCTCATGCAGACAATAAGTATGATATTGTGATTGATGGTGCATTTAGTGACTGGTCAGACTTGCCAAAGACTAAAATGTTTTTTTCTTATGAAAATGGACAAAATATTAAATATGCTAGCCTAGTCACGGATGATAAGAACTTGTATTTCTGTTTGGATATGGCACCAGAAGGACATAACTACCGTAATTTACAACCAAGTGGACATAGGTTGACAATTGGAAACAAAGTGTATTGGATGACATTTATTAATGTATTTAATAGTGAAGACCTGTCAGTTATTGGTCAAACAAAAGATGTTCAGGTCAATTTTTGGGCTGAAGATAATACTGTTAACTTAACGATTCCAGGGAAACTTACTCGTGTAAAAACGAATTATAGCGCTACTTCTTACTCAGATACAGTGGAAGTTGCAGCTCCTTTTGAGCAATTGAAAGTAGAAGCAACAAGCAGTCAAACTATCACTTATAGCAATAACAATTTGGGACAGCAGATGATTTCTGTAGCAGGAGGAAGCACTGGGCCATGGATACTTGCCGGAATTGCAGCAGTAATCGTAGGTTATTCTTTATGGAAAAAAGAGAAATCCCAAAAAATTAAAATAAAAAACTTACTCTCAAGAATTTCTTGATTAATAATTAGGAATATTTATGAGGAAATAGCTATAGTATAAATACAAAAATTGTATTTGAATAACAATTTTTGTGGTTAAAGATGTCTTGATTTAATTATTTCAAATTTCTTATAATAGAATTAAAGATATCTTTTAAGATATTTTGAGGGGGAATTTTGGGGAAGTGGTTGCCCCTCTTTTTTACATAAATTATTATATTTTAAAAGAATATAGAACATATAATTACTATATCTAGATGGAAACAACTTTATGGAATGAGTGAATATAGTGCTTGATTAAAATTCTATGCCAACGCAATTGTAAAAATAATATAGAGATTTACTTAACTATGTTACATTTGAAAATATGTATCATCCTATTCGTTTTTATTGCGATATAATCTTAAGAAATATCTTGTTGTATTGGTATTTGTGAAGGAAAAACACTCCATGTAATTTAGCAAATTTACAATGATTTAGAAAATCATTTTATTTATATCCAAATGTGGTAATAATAGATGTAAGAATTTTTTAAGAGGTGATTATTGCATGAAGAAAAAAATATACTCCACGCCCTAAATCAGACTTTGAAAAGCGTTTATTTAAAAGATTTGAAGAACCTAATCGTTTAAAAGCGCTGGAAAAAACTAGATATAAGAGAGCAAGTAAAGGTGGATTTTTATTAATTCAAGTAATTAGTTATTTTAGCTGAATATATTTTTTTTAGATATCGATCAATCTTAAGTAAAAAACAAGAATCCCTATACACAATCATAGGTATTAATAGTAGGTAAGGTTTGTAAGAAAGACTAACTATATAGAGTCAAGTGAAAATTAGCTAAATCAAAAAAATATTTTATAACAGTTAAGTCCAAAAAATGAGTACAACAAATAGACCTTTCACTATTAGATTTTTTTGATTGTTCAATAGCTAATCGGAAACAATCTTATAAGGTTCATTTTTAGTTAAAATAGCATGAATCACATAACAAAGCTTACGAGAAACAGCACCTAAGGCCGTCAGATGATGCTTTCCCTCAGAAATTTTTTTCTGATAAAACGCGCGAAAAACAGGATCACATCGAGAAGCAACTAGAGCAGCTGAAAACGAGGCTTTTCGTAAGTATGGAGATCCACGCTTGCTCATAACATTATGTGTTGCTTCGTATTGCCCAGATTGGGACACAGACGCGTCTATGCCAGCATAAGCAACCAGTTTTTTCGGATTAGAAAATTTGCGAATGTCTCCAATTTCACCAAGAATTGTCGCGCCATTTATAGGGCCGATTCCAGGGATTGTGAGAATAACAGAGTCTAAATTACTCATTATGCGCTTAATTTCTTTTTCAGTTTCTTTTACTTGGCTTTCGATGAATTTCAATTGTTCAATCATGGAGCGTAATTGAAATGTAAAAGCTTCTTGAGCAAATTTCACTCCAAAGGAGTTAGAAGCTGCTTGCTTCAATTGATCTGCTTTCTCTGGCTTTATTCGGTTCCTGCTTAACTCAGCTAAGTATTGAGCCAACGTTTCTGCCGAAATTTCTTCTAGCTCTATAGGAGAACTAAACTCAAGCAATAACTCTTTAGACGCTTTTCCGAAAATACCTTGTTTAGAAAAAATTGATGCATATTCAGGAAACACTTGATCTAGTACAGCTATGATTTTTCGTTTGAAGTCGCTTGCGGTACCTACTAAATAGGTTCGGTAACGTGAAAGTTGTTTTAACGAAAAAACATTTTCATCAGACAATACTGTTTCTACAAAGGAACCATAACGCATCAAGTCAGCAATCAAAACAGAATCAATAATATCATTTTTTCGTTTTCTGATTTCTGTTCCTTTGCGCCAGCCATCGGTTTGAAGAGGATTCACAACGTGAATCAAAAAGTCTGATTCGTGGAGGTATGAAAAGATGGAGAGCCAATAATGACCCGTAGCTTCCATTCCGACAATAAAGTCAGCGGGAGTCTCTGAATATTTTGAAAGCCGCTCAATCAGGGAATCAGCTCCTTCAGTAGTGTTAGGGAAAGAAAAACCTTTTAGGATCACTTTACCTTCTTCACTCATTAAAGAAGCCACGTGAGTTCGCTTGCCGATATCAATTCCTAAGAAGTACATACATTTGACCTTTCTAAAAAAATATTTTTGATTGAAACCCGCTCAACTGAAAAGCGTCACTACCTTGTACGAGATACGGAGTAAAGCAAAAACTTTCAACATCTAACTCATACGTAATCCACTTATCAGAGAGAGGTGCCAGTCTTTCGATTACGAGCTTCAAAACTCAAGGAGGCAACGGCAAAGCCTCTCAATCCAATAAATATATTATCTCAAAATGAATGAGTTAATACCAAATTAAAATAACGATGGTTCATAGGGTTATCCAATCAAAACCGGAAGGTTAAAACCCTAACTCTAATATACAAGGAAGTTAATGAGTGATTCCAAATTATTTGCGAAGAGAGTTTCATGTACTTTTTTTTACTATTAATAAAAAGGAAACAAGAACGGAAGAAATTTCTTTTAATTTAAAAATTTCTAAAAGAGCAGTTAGAGAAACTATTAAAACGATAAATGAACACTTTGAAGAACTAATGAAAATCACTGATTTTGTTGTTTCAAGTAGGAATGGGAATATAAAAATTCGAGAAGAATACTGGGATTGTGCCATTTCTTTGGCCTACACATTGAAACTCCTTTTACTGAAAAAAATATTGCATTTAATTATACGATATTACTTGTAACAAGAGTTTCTTTAACAAAAAAAGAAATTTTAGAGGAGCTCTTCATTTCACCGAGTTATTTAAATAAAATAACAAAAAAACTAAATATTTTCTTTTCTTCTTTCGATTTTTATATACTAAATGAAAATGGTCAGTATAGATTAGCAGGAAATGAATTTAATATCAGGCTCTTCTCTTGTATTTTTTTGCAAGACTCCTTTCAAGATATAGAATGGCCTTTTTCTGATGTTTCTAATGCAAGCATTCCCTCCTTTTTGCCTGATAAATTACTAAACACTACTTATAGCGAATCAAGTACTCAAGGGCAGTTAAAGGATATTTTTTTTGCAGTCTTACAAACACGGATTAATAATAAGCAATACTTGTTTTCACCAAAATCGAAACTTATCCAATCGTTCTTTTCTATCATTTCAGAAAATATAAGTGGTTTATTATTTCGTAAAGACAATAGGTTTTTTTTTCTTGAAAAAGTAGATGAAATTTGCGAAGCCGATTACTTCTATTTTATGTCTCTTTTTTTTATTCCCGACATTATTTCTAAAGAAAGTAAAATAAATTTGGGGCAAATATTTATTGATTCTAAACATCCATTTTGTTTTTTATCAAGAGAAATTTTAGGAGTAAGCACTTCAATATTTCAGAAAAAAATGTCTACGCATGAACAGAACTTATTCATATATTACTTGACACTATTCAATGCACTGTATGCTTTGGTTGGTGAATCTATTATGGATTTTACAAAGCTTTTTATTCCACCATTAACATATCACTCAGATATTAATGATGAATACATAAATGAATTACAGAAAAGCATAGCTCCCTTTAATCTTAGTAAAAGTCACAATTACCTTTTAGTTAGTTTACTTCATGTTTTATTTATTTCAGAATTAAAGACAGAGATAAAAATATATTTACGAATGTCAAAAGATTTTATGGCTGGATTTTTTATTGAAAGAAGACTTAAAGGTTTGTTTAATGAAAACCAAATTATCATAACAGAAGACTATTCTGTAGCTGATATCGTAGTTACAGACACATTAGAAAGAGCAATATGTGATAAGAAAGTATTCTATTTAGATTCTATCAGTAATATGGATAGTTGGAGAAAATTACTTTCGTTAATACAACATTCGTATCTTGATAAACAGATGATGCAAAAAGTGTAGAGGAAGTATTTATGCTTCTATATAATTCACTATGATAATTAGATAGTATTATATTGTGTTTATTTCTTTGTAGATTACGATTTTGGCGGTTAAATTCTATCATATATTATATTTTAATTATTTCGATAAATTTCTTATGCAAGATAATGTGTAAAATTATGCTATATTCTTCTAATGTGATACGTTTTTAAGGGACTTTTGTCAATAAAAAATGAAGAGTTGTGAAAAATTAGATAATGTTCATAAGGTTTTGAATTTATTCTCTGAATCTGTCATCAAATTATAGAGCCTATTTTATTAAGAAGTGTGGGTGTATTACTTTCTTATATACTATTATTGAATCCAATTTGTGTAAAATATCATACATAAATTGGGAATGGCGATTTCTGTTATATCCATGTTACTATGAATAGTGCAAAGACAAGCCGTTAGACAATTTATAAACTTTATTAGTAGTATAAAAATTGCTATAAATTAAGAAGTTTATGAAAATAAACTTCTTAATTTAACAAATATTTATTACAAATAATTTTGCTGACAAAGAAGACAATCCAGGAAACAACCAGCTCTGCATAATTTTTTAATCTAAAAATTTTTCAATTACTATGTAATCTAAGAAAAAGATAAAACAGTAAGAAACAGGAGAGACAGTTATGACTTCCAAACCTCATTATATTAATGAAGAATCGTATTTTTTATACTTTGAACAGAAATGTAATGATCTGGAATTTCGTGAAAAGTATCCGCTGATTATTAATAGAATAAATAAAATTTGCCAAGAAATTAAAGAATGTATTTACAGTTACGAAGGAAAAGACTTTTTTCGACTTCATGCTAAAGTTCTTGGTTTAGATGCTCAACTACAGATTATTTTATTTTTAGTTGAGACAGTAGAATCAGAATTTATTAAAAACTTAACTGAAAAAGACATTCTGGATTGCGCTCAGCAAGATTATCTTACATACATGAAAGAACAATGCGAATATTATCCCAGTGAAATTATGGATCACTCATTGTATTTTTCAGTATTATAATTATATTTTTTTGCTAATTCTCATGCAATTCCGCACAAAAAATCATTCTCTCAACTGATTGGGAAAATAATGATGAATTATAAAATTGTTTCTGATTCGTTATAATCAATTGTGAAAGCCAAAAATAGAATTTGTATGCATAGTATTTAGTCTTAATTATTTTGTAGTTTTACTGGTTTGATCAATCCTCTTAACTTAAGATTAATTAATCATTTAGCAGTTTCTTTCAGAATAAGGTTTTAATTGCAAATATAACAAAAAAACTATAGAAATGAATCTAGAAATATTACTCTGTTGATTTTCTATAATAAATATTAATATTGTATGAATTAGTAGGGGAGCGTCAATAATTTTGTGTAAATGATTCTTCCCTACTGCAGATTGTTTCTAATTCTCAATCAGTTGGCTTAGCATTTGTTCAAGTTCGCCTTCGGCCTGTTGAAAGCCTTTATGACTGCGACCTAGGAATTTTTGGTTGTAAGTATCAAAAGACGAGACTAAGAAATGTTCCATCGACTCTTCGTTTTGGAACTGTTCCTTGCGGTGGCTGTATTTCTTGATTTGCTTATTAAAGGATTCAATCAAGTTCGTAGAATAAATACTCTTGCGTATGGCCAAGGGGAAATCATAGAAAGTGAGCAAGTGATCGTTCGAAAGAATCGATTCAACCACTTTTGGATAGCTGGTTTTCCATTTTTCCGCAAAAGCACCACGTGCTTCCAACGCCACCTCTTTAGATGAGGCTTGATACACCATTTTAAAATCATCACAGACTTCCTTACGATCATCGACACGCACTTTGTGACTGATATTACGGGAAACGTGTACACAACAATGTTGAAAACGAGCTTTGGGATAGAACCGACTAATCGCTCCTACCATCCCCTTTAAGCCATCCGTGATGAACAGGAGGACATTTTTCAAACCGCGCTCTTGAAGGTCCAATAAAATTTCCTCCCAAATCGTGATGGATTCAGTCGGTGCAATCGCATAGCTCAATACTTCCTTTGATCCGTCCGGGCGAATGCCAACTGCGATATGAATAGCTTCCTTGGCGACGGTTTTCCGCTTTAACGGAATATACGTTGCGTCCATATAAATAGCAGCATAACGGTCATGAAGCTCCCGCCCTTTAAACGCCGTTACCTCTTCTGTAAATGATTTTGTTATATTAGACATGGTTTGGGGCGTGTAGTGATGCCCATACATTTTCTCAATCAAGTCTGCGATTTCCGACATGGTAATACCTTTTCGGAAGAGGTGAATGACGGTCTCCTCTAACGTGTCATTCGTCCGTCTATAAGCAGGAACAGTCTGTTGCTTGAACTCACCATTGCGGTCGCGCGGAATCTGGAGATGAAGTTCCCCATACTCGGTCTTGACCGTACGGTCATAGGAGCCGTTACGAGAATTACCCGTGTTAAAACCAATGCGATCATACTTTTCGTAATCTAGGAAAGCCGTTAACTCCGTTTTGAGAAGCGTATTGACTGCTTTCTCCAAATGGACACGGAATAATTCATTCAAATCGCCTTTGTTCGCTAGAGTCTTTAGAATTTCTGTAGTAAAATCGTTCATAGGGAAGTCCTCTCTTCTGTGAATGTGTTGTGGTAACTCTATTCTACAGAAGGGACTTCCTTTTTTCTATTTACACAAAATATTTTACACTCTCGCCTGTCGTTTAAAATTCTTATTGGTATTGTTTTGTTTATTTCGCAAGTCTACTTTATTATATCATTTTCTTTGAACAGTATCGGTTATGTTGCGTATGAATATACGATTCCAATCTTTATTTATTATTTTGGCATTCTCAAAGAAAAAATCTATCTGGTTGGGTTAGTACCCGTCATTTTGCTGACCTTTTTTGCATTGATCAATAAATTTGAATGGGAAGCCATGCTCTTTATTATCGGATTAAATTACATCATTTTAATCGTTACGGGCTTATTAAAGAAAAGATTTTATGGACAACCAAATCACACGGCATTTTACCTATTTTCGATTTTCGTTACGGTTGTCTCGCCGATGCTCAACGCCTTGCTTTTTTATCGCCGCGAAATTAGCGTTTGGGATGTGGTGTCTTTAGGCATTGGATCTGTGGGGATCGTTTCTTTATGGAAGTATTATTTGCAGAATCAAAAAAATTTCCTGGAAAAAATCAACACAAAAATCATTGAACGCAATTATGATGAGTTGACCAAGGTGAAAAATTTCCGCAGTCTGAACGAGGATATTTCAAAGCTGGCGCTACTTGAGAAGGACCAGCTCGTCGTGGTGATGATGGATTTAGATCATTTTAAGCGCATCAATGATCACCATGGACATCAAATCGGCAATCAAGCCCTATCCTTCTTTTCGGAAAAACTGATGACGTTTCTCTACCAGAAAAGTCCTTCCCATTTAGTCGAAGTTTATCGATATGGCGGCGAAGAATTTTTAGTCCTATTTAAAGAGAATACTTCTGATGCTGTGAAAAAAATTATTGAAGAATTCCATTTGTTTTTAAGCAATGAACAGTTGAAATTAGAAACCGCCCAACTGACCCTTTACTTTTCGGCAGGGATTTCAGAAGCAGCCTCTGCGTTAGACATTTCAGAAACCTTCTACCAAGCAGATCAAGCATTGTACGAAGCCAAAAGGAAAGGCAGAAACCGCACGATTATTTTTTCTTGAGACGTTTGCTTTTCTCAAGAAGGTTCCGCAGTCTTTTCTCAAGTGGATAGGTGTTGTAGGAAACCAAAAGGAAAGACAAGGTCGTATGATTTTTTAGACGAATATTTTTCAGAAGAAGTTTTAATAAAGAGACAAGGTTCGCAGGCTTCTTTTTCCAGCGTCGTGTCTTTTTCAAAGGGAAGAGAGGAAGCAATCTGGCAAGTATAACGGTTTACCGATTATCTTGAGAGGTTAATTGAAGGGAAAAAACAAGTAGAGTGCTTTTTAAGAAGTGGGAAGAAACCACTTCTTTTTTTGCACCAAGCATTGGGCAGTCGCGCTTGGCAGCATCGACTTGGTTTTCTGGCGTGTTTACAGTCTTTAAAAGCAATGGTATATTTATTTGATAAGTAAATAAAATTATTTTGTCCCTGTGCGTAACGATTACTGACTAAGGAGACTTCCCCATGAAACCAATTCGGCGAATACTATACCAAAGTGTTTTGTACGTAGCTATTCCTTTGATCGTGAGTCTACTGATTGGCTACCTAGCCAAATGCTCACTCCTGATTCCTGCATCCATTATTTATGGCGTTCTTTTGGTGTTTATGATCCCTTCCGACAGCTTTTTATCAAGCAGCGTGGACTACCAAACGAAACGTATGAATCCAAGTTTTCGTCCTCCGCCATTACAGAGAAGGATTGAAAGTGCGCCAGAGATGATCAATTTCCTCTTCGTTTTAACGGCACTGGTTTTGTGTTTGCTGCTCTTATTGGTTGGGTAAAGGGAATTCATAGAAATCATGTACTAAGAAGAATGACAAAAAGAAGAGGAGAACAGCGATGAAATTACTCAAACAAATCAATTTGATGGATGATAAAAAAACAATAAAGAGATTGAATCTCGCGGCGATTCCTAGTTTTATTTTTTTCTATGTGTTCTTTACACTCTTTGTCTTAGGTGGTCATGGGTCAAATGCTGAAACTTCGTTTATTTTCGATCTTTTGATCTTAATGGTTGCATATTTTATTCTCATCATTATTCATGAATTGATCCATGGTGACTTCTTCAAGCTTTTTGACCCTAAAGGGAAGGTAAAGTTTGGGTTCAAAAATGGCGTAGCATATGCCACGAGTCCCCATTCCTTTTATTCAAAAGGGAAATTTGCCATCATTTTATTGGCGCCATTCCTTGGCATTTCTGTGGGTCTCTTTCTATTTTATTTATTTGGCTGGTTGACGGCATCTCTTTTTACCTTGATTGCTGCCGCACATGCCGCTTCTTGTGTGGGAGACTTTTACTTTCTTTTTCTGATTGTTAAAGCACCAGCGAACAGTTGTGTAGAAGATACTGAAGTGGGGCTGAATATTTATCAAGGAGAGTAGTTTATTTTTCAATTGATCTTGTCAAAATCAAAGAGCAAGAAAATGTATGCTAGAAAATCTCTTACAAAAAAACAAACACCTCAAAAGTGTTTGTTTTTTTTATAGGACTGTTTATAAAAAACGTATATAGCAAGAAGACTGTTCGGCCGACAAAAAGACAACTTGTTTTAAACGACCGTTTTCTTATTAGCGCTTTACCGATACAACGGTAAGCTGCCAGCGACTTTATTGATACTCTTTTTCTTGCCTTTTAAACAAAGGCCGAAATAAGCCAGTGTTTCTGTGGGAATCGTCTCAAGCGTCTGACGGTATTGCTCATAAGAATTGGTGGTCTGAGCAACGTCGGAAAAATCAATGATGGTTACTTCTGGATCTGCTTGTTGACTGATCGATTCACGAATGGTCTGCAACTGTTCCTTGTTCGTTTTTAAGATAGGAATGGGGAAGTTGACAATGCCAAGGTGTTTTCTGCCCGTCGAATCGTAAATATCTTCTCCGATTCCTTCGGGAAACAATTTGCCCAAGGTTGCGCCTAAAATTGCAGCAGTATTTGCAACTAAGCCAATCGGTAATTGTTCATCGATAATCATGACACATTTTTCTTGGTTATTCATACGTTCTCACTCCATCTTCTTGGTAAATTGTTTGGTAAGCTTTCGGGGTGACCCCAATCAAGCTTTTAAAGATACGGGTAAAATGACTTTGGTCACTAAAACCTGTCAGAAAAGCGACTTCTGCAATTGCTTCTTGTGCTTCTAGTCTTTTCTTGGCAGCACTGATGCGCACCGTACTTAAATATTGAAACGGCGACAGCCCATACGCTTTGGTAAATTGCCGAATCAAGACGTACTGATTCATTCCAAGAACGTCACTTAATTCACTCAAGGACAATTTTTCGGCATAATGTTGATCGATATAGGCTTTTGCCGCTGTGGCTTTATTTGACACCGGGTCCGTTTGTTCGTGGGTGAAATCCGCATACTGAACAAGCAGGTCGTGAAGCAGACAAGTAAAGCGTTCTTGCTTTTCAAACTCATCACCGCGATCCGACAGCAACAGCTGGTGCACTGCATGAAATTCCTCTTTTTCTTTCACTTGGCGAATGACCGGTTCAGGAAAGTGGGGCGTCAATTGAGTGTTAAAAATTTTTTGTACTTGTACCGCCATGTTCTCCGGGGTTAAGTGGATATTGCGGTAAACCAGCTTTTCCTCCGTGAGTTGCTGGCAGCGGTGGGCAGCCTTTGGCGGAATCAAAATCAAGTCGCCTGCTTCAACGATATAGCAGGTATTTTGACAGGTGAATTGACGCGTCCCAGCTTCCATCAAGCCAATCACATAATATTCGTGCCAATGGTTAGGAAACTCCTGCTGGATGCCGTTAAATAATAAAGCTTCTACACCAAGGGTGCTATCTTGAATGATTTTTCGTTCATTTCTCATCTGCATTCTCCTTTTTGTTACTATAACAAAAGTGGTTTTTGGTGAATAGAATGATATTGACTTTTGACTATTTTTCTTGATGGAAGACACTTGGTTGGGACTGAGAAAAGGGGCTGGAGAAGGTCGGAAAAGAGTGGATCAGGCTTGAAGAGAGAACAGCGGGTTATTTTGACGAATTTATGGAATGAATCACAGCAGATGGACCATGCGCCGTGAAAAAATAATGATAAATCCTTGGCATTTGAAAGTTTTATTGATGGAAGTATGGGACCATTTGACTGCAGTAAAGTTTGTGACGGTGGCTATCTTTGAAAGGTGGTGGTGCTTATGAATGTAAGTACTAACTCTTCAGAAAGGAGAAGCCTTTTTGTCCACAGCGGAAGCAATCGGGCTAATGATCAGTTTTGGTACATTTACCGCCATGCTGATCTTTGGTACCCTAGCCGCAGTGAAAAATGACAAAAAAAAATAACCGTCGACTTTAACAGGGAAACGGTTATCTTTTAAGTTAAAAAAACTGTCGCCGTCTTAAATGGCGCTGCAGAGGGGTTGTGGCAACAACTCCTCTTTACATAGTTAGTATAGCAAGAAGAGAGTGATTTTTCAACTTTTAACAAGGATATTCTCAAACAAAATCGATAAGCGACATAGGCAAAACCTTATTCTCAATTGAAATAAGGTGTTCGATGCAGTCATTTTGGAAAAGTGTTCGAACATCTAAAAACGAATGCAATGTTTAAAGAAAAGGGAAGCATTATTATCGAAACTAGCGGCTAATAAGTTCCAGATAAATTCTGATACATTTATTGCCATGCTGCTCTTTCGTATCCTAGCCACAGTGAAAAATGACAAAAAAATAACCGTCGACTTTAGCAGGGAAACGGTTATTTTTTTACTAATAAAACCCTGTCGCCTTCTTCAAAGGTGCGAAAGAGGAGTTGTGGCAACAGGTTTCTTCTATACAGATCACTATCGATCATATTCGTGAATGCTAATCTACCAGTCGCTCGAGATCGTAGGAAAAACCGTTTTGCTTACTTAGTTCCTTGTAAAACAAGCCGCTTTTCTTTATTGTACGTTTCTGTGTGGCTAAATCTAAAGAAACTAAGCCGTAGCGGTTTTTATATGCATTGATCCATGACCAACAATCAATGAATGTCCATAGATGGTATCCTTTTATATTACAGCCATCTTGAATTGCTTTCCATAAATAGGCGAGATGGTCTTGGATAAATTCAATGCGATAGTCATCAATCACCTGTCCATTTTCATCCATGAACCGTTCTTCATTAGCAACACCCATGCCGTTTTCTGAGATAAAGGATTCAATATTTCCGTAGTTATTTTTGATATCCATACATAAATCATAAATTCCTTTTTCATAGATTTCCCATCCACGATATTCATTCATTCGACGGCCAGGCATAATATGCGGTTCAAAGAACCATTCTGGTAAGAATGGACTTTCTAGATTAACGGCAGAAGTTCTTGCTTTGACACGGCGTGGTTCATAGTAGTTTAGACCAAGTATCTGTGCGGTATTCTCTTCAATAATTTTTAGGTCTGTGTCATTGAAATCAACGGGTAATTGGTCATATTCCTCCAGCAACGAGATTAGTTTTTCTGGAAATACTCCTTTGACCATGGGATCTAAGAAACTACGAGTATAAAAAAGATCCGCAATTTCTGCTGCTTTTTTATCTGCTGAATTTTGGCTTCTTGGGAAAGTCGGACTCAAATTGAGAATTACTCCGATTTTGCTAGATAGCTGGTATTTTTTAAAAGTTTGAATGGCTTTTGCATGGGCTAATATGGTAAAGAACGCTGCTTGAGCACCACGCTTAAAATCAATGAGATTTGGATAGTGAAAATCTTCTAAATAAGATCCCAAGATTGGCCCCAAAGGTTCGTTAAAGGTGAACCAATGATAAACCAAGTCGCCAAACGCTAGAAAACAGGTATCAGCAAAATTTACATAAGCATCAACAACTTCACGTGATTCCCATCCCCCTTTATCTTGTAATTTTGCGGGCATATCAAAATGATAGAGATTCGCAAAAACTTTGATATTATTATTTTTCATTTCGGTGAAAAGATCTCGATAATAGGCTATCGCTTTCTCGTTTGGTTTACCAACCCCGTCATTTGGAAACATTCGTGCCCATGAGATAGACACACGAAATGAATTGTGCCCCGTTTGTTTCATCAATTGAATATCTTCGTGGTAACGATGGATATGGTCTGTCGTAATACTAGGTCCAATTCGTTTATAAAAACGATGTGGTTCTTCGTGAAACCACCGATCCCATACTGTCTCTGCTTTTCCTGTTTCTCCACGCCCTTCAGATTGTTCTGCTGACCAAGCGGAGCCCCACCAAAAGTCATCTGGAAATGTTAACTGAGTTTGTCTTGACATTATCGTTTCCTCCTGTTCGTTTTTAATAGTGTAACATTGCTTTTGATATAAATAAATACTTTTTATTAAAAATATATATCTTTGTGTGATGGGTATGTTTTTAGCTGTAAAAAGACAATTTTTTATGTTAAAGTATAAGTAATAGAGATGAGTATGAGGGAGTAAGTTATGAAGAAACAGCCAAAATATATGGAGGTTTATACGGAGGTAAAGAAAAAAATTGCCAATGGAACCTATCAAATCGGCGAAAAATTACCTACAGGCGATGAACTTGCGCATGAGTATCAAACAAGTAAGCTCACTGTGAAGAAAGGTATTGATATGCTAGTATCAGAGGGAGTTTTACGAACACGTAGTGGATTCGGAACGGAAGTTCTACGCAGACCAATTGATAATTCGAAAGTGTTTGGACCAAATGAAGGTCTTTTTGATTTAGTAGGGGAAGAACATGTGACTTCTGAAATCCATACGTTCTCAATTGAGTTGCCATCGAATGAAGTGGCAGAAATTTTAGAAATAAATCAAAAAGAGTATGTCTATAATATTATTAGAAGTCGTTTTATTGATGAACAACCGTATTCTATTGAGCAAACGTTTATGCCACTTTCTGTTATACCGGGGTTAGAACCAAAGCATTTGAAACGTTCTGTATATGGCTACATTACAAATGAGCTTGGTCTAGAGATTAAATCTTCCCATATTTGGATCAAAGGTGATGTGGCAAATGACTTCG
Organism: Enterococcus sp. DIV0240d; assembly: GCF_051711245.1. Lineage (NCBI taxonomy): Bacteria > Bacillati > Bacillota > Bacilli > Lactobacillales > Enterococcaceae > Enterococcus > Enterococcus sp. DIV0240d. The sequence goes on from NZ_JBIOMG010000001.1 coordinate 807,830, forward strand.
ATGCGGAAATTCTTTCTGTAAAACCAGGCGAGTTTATGATAGAGGTAGACAAAGTGGTGTCATTGTCATCTGGTGTACCGTTTGAATATTCTCTTTCGAGACATTTATACAAAGATTTTATTTTTGAAGCAGTTTTTGTTGAGAAGTGAAGACCAACGAATTTCGTTGGTCTTTTTTTGACTTTTAAAAAAGATATATAATTTTAGATAAAGATATTTACTTTTTTAAAAAGCTGGTGTATGATCATCCCATAAGCAATCGCTTACAACTAAAAAAGGAGACTGATCGGGATTATGAGTAAAAAAGATGCTATTTTTGAAAAGTTCGGAATAATAGCCACAAGGCTAGGGAACCAGATTCATCTTCGAACACTAAGGGATGCTTTCGCCACTTTTATGCCTTTTATGATGTTGGCGGGATTTGTTACATTGATCAACTATGTTATTTTAGAGCCAACAGGATTTATGGGAAATATCATTGATCCAGCAACATTAACGACGATTCAAGAAATCGGGACTTCCATCAGTAATGGAACACTAAGTATAACGACGCTATTAGTTGTTGCGGCAGTTTCTTATCATACGTGTGTTAGCAGAAATTATACGAATCATATTGCTGCTGTTCTAGTCGCTATTTCAACGTTTATTGTTCTCACCCCTATGATGACGATGTTTACACCAGAAGGAAGTCAAGAAGCGCTGGAGGTAGGTGGGGTTATTCCTGTCACTCATACTGGCGCGTCAGGAATGTTCGTTGGAATTTTTGTGGGCTTAGCTGCTACGGAACTCTTTATTAAGTTATCAAATAACAAAAAGTTACAAATTCAGTTGTCAGGAAATATCCCACCAGCTGTGTTGAAGTCATTTAACGTCCTTATTCCAATCATGATTACCGTGACTACCTTCGCAATTGGTTCATTTGCAGTCAATCAATTATTCAATATGGATGTTAATTCGTTGATTACTACTCTAATCACTGGACCTTTAAGTAGGGTAACGACAGGTTTACCAGGGTTCCTCTTAATTACATCAATTGCAAATCTATTTTTCGGGTTTGGAATTCATCAAGCAGTGATATCAGGTTCACTTCTCGATCCGTTCTTAATTCAAAATATGCAAGAGAATATGGCTGCTTATGCGAATAGGGAAGATATTCCACATATCATAAACATGGCATTTAAAGATACGTTTGCTGTTATGGGAGGATCAGGAAATACTATTGCTTTGCTAATTGCTATTTTTATCTTTAGTCGTCGTAAAGACTACAAAGACTTTGCAAAATTATCCGTAACTCCTGCACTATTTAATATCAGTGAACCGATCATTTTTGGTTTACCAATTGTTTTCAATATTAGTTTGATTATTCCATTTGTATTGGCGCCGATTTTTTCCCTAACAGTTGCATATTTTGCAACAGCTGTTGGTTTAATCAATCATGTAGTCGTGCAGATACCTTGGACCACTCCTCCCGTCATATCTGGATTTTTAGCAACTGGTGGCGATTGGCGAGCAGCAGTCTTGCAAATTGCGATCATTGCTGTGAGTGTTTTTATCTACTTACCATTTTTACGTATCGATGAAAAAGTTACCTCAACAATAGGGAATGAAGAGGCAAATGATTGAGAAGAGGAAACTTCACAAGATTTTTTGAAGTCTTCTCAAACCAAAGGTAAGAGAAACAAATAAATTGAACAAATCTATATATCAAAAAGAGACCACACAGATACATGTGAGTCTCTTTTTTTGTGGGGATATCGATCGGTGAACTTGTGAATAGAGGGAAAGAATTACCTGAAGAATTTTTTTTACAAATCTATTGAGTTTCCATTCTATTTCTCACGGTTTTCGCTAACTTTTCAATAATGTACATTGCCGGTATCTGTGTTGTAATATCAGCTTCATTAATTTTTTCTAGCGAAATATTATAGGTTATTGCAATATCAGCTAATTTAGAAAGTGTTGAATTAGAGCTGCTGGTAATTCCTATTACTGAGCTTTCTGATAGATTCAAATGATTTAAATATTGAATGATTTCTGTGGTCTCGCCCGAAACGGATAAAGCGACGATACACATTTTTTTTGCTAACTCAGTGGATAGGTAATTAATAGGGTAATTACTAGGATCTTCAATGCGAATCGCCATGTTAAATAGTGACGAGAAATAAAGTGAACCATATTCAGCAACAACATTTGAGGAGCCTACGCCAATAAAAATAATCAGCTCTTTTTCCATCAATAAGTGAACTGCCTCATCAAATTTATCTTCAAAGAATTTGTCTTGTGTGCGTGCTAAAAAATTCAAGAGTTCACTCTCAAAATCAAGTGTTTTTACCTCTTTTTCTTCTTTAAGAGATTCGAGATACGCACTGAGGTAAATTTTAAATTCAGAAAAACCGGTACAGCGAAATTTTTTACAAAAGCGTAGTACGCTGGCAGTACTCGTATGACTTTTCTCAGCTAATTCACGAATACTCATGGAAGCAACTGCATTTACGTCTGAAATTATTGCTTTATATACTTCAATATCCGTTTCATTTAAGTCTGGTTGATAGTCAAGAAACAACATAGTAATCCCCTCCTGTTACAAATTGTAACAGGATTGTAACCGGTGTCAATCGTTTGCTTTTGTAACCGTTTACTTAAAGGCGGTATTTATGGAGATAAAAATAATCTATACTGACCATGTAGTTAAGTTAAAGGAGTGTTTCAGGATGGATAAAGGAATAAAAATTGCAACAATTGGCGGTGGATCAAGTTATACACCAGAATTGATAGAAGGATTTATTAAACGATATGCTGAATTACCGATTTCAGAATTATGGCTTGTGGATATTGAACAAGGAAGAGAGAAATTAGAAATTGTTGGGGAACTTGCTAAACGTATGGTAAAAAAAGCGGAACTTCCAATGAAAATTTATATGACTCTTGATCGTGAAGCGGCATTAAAGGGTGCGGACTTCGTTACGACCCAATTTCGTGTAGGTCTTTTGGAAGCGCGAGCGAAAGACGAGAGAATCCCTTTAACATATGACACGATTGGACAAGAAACGAATGGTCCAGGAGGGCTTTTTAAAGGATTACGCACGATTCCCGTTATCTTAGAAATAGTGAAAGACATGGAGCGTCTTTGCCCAGAAGCATGGCTGATCAACTTTACTAATCCAGCTGGCATGGTGACAGAAGCTGTCTTACGCCATAGCAATATGCGTAGAGTAGTAGGTTTGTGTAATGGACCAATTGGAATAGAACGTGGCATTGCAGAAACATTAAAAGTACCCAAAGAAGAATTATATGTTGAATTTACTGGACTAAATCATATGGTTTTTGCGAAAAAGATTTATCATAAAGGGATTGATGTGACTCAAAAAGTACTTACATTGATGACGCAAGATGCTGGTGATGCAGTTGGTCTGAAAAACATTGCTGATTTAGAATGGGAACCAGATTTTTTCCGAACACTTGGCATGATTCCCATCGGCTATTTAAGGTATTACTATCAGACAGCCACTATGTTGTCTGAGCAAAAACAATCAGCAGAAAAAGAAGGAACTCGTGCAGAAGTTGTGCAGAAAATCGAACATGAATTGTTTGAACTTTATAAAGATGAACATCTAGCAATCAAACCACCTCAATTATCAGAACGTGGGGGCGCTTATTATAGTGAAGCAGCATGTAATTTAATTAATTCCATCTATAATGACAAACGTGATATTCAAACGGTCAATACAAGAAATAATGGAGCCATCAGTGATATCGATTGTGATTCAGCGGTTGAAGTAAATTGTTTGATTACAAAACAAGGACCGATCCCTTTGACTACAGGTGAATTGCCTATTCCTATCAAAGGGCTAGTTCAACAAATTAAGTCTTTTGAACGTATAGCGGCCCAAGCAGCTGTTACGGGAGACTATAACACTGCTTTATTAGCGATGACGATCAATCCCTTAGTTCCAAGTGATAGGACAGCAAAGCAACTACTTGATGAAATGCTTTTGGCACACAAAGAATATCTGCCGAATTTTTTTAAAGGAGAATGACAATGAATATAAAATACTATGTTGAGGCAAATTACCAGGAAGTCAGTAAGATCTGTGCAAAACTCATTTTAGATGTCTTGAAAGAAAAGCCAAATGGGTTATATTGCTTTGCAGGTGGTGATACACCCGTAGGAACGCTTAACATCATTGCAGAAGCAGCAATCAATAAAGAAATAGATTTATCCCAGGCAAAGTTTATTGAACTAGATGAATGGGTTGGAATCGATCCGAAAAATGAAGGCAGTTGTATATCCTATTTGAAAAGAAACTTATTCAATCGGGTTCCTATTGACCTAAAGCAACTTCACACATTTGATCCTTTAGCCGATGATTTAAATGAGGAATGCAAAAAAGCTGATAAATTTATCGAGGAGAATGGAGGATTAACACTGAGTTTGCTTGGGGTTGGAGTAAATGGTCACTTAGGTTTTAATGAGCCTGGTTCGTCCTTCGAAGATAAAGCTCATATAGTGAACTTAGACGAATCAACCCAAAGTGTTGGGAAAAAATATTTTTCAGACGTGAAAGTTGATCGTACGAAAGGAATTACGTTAGGGATAGGACAATTATTACAATCTGGAACAATGATCGTACAAGCTAGTGGAGCAAAAAAGAAATCTGCGATACAACAATTTCTAAGCGGTACGATTACAAAAGAGTGTCCAGTTACTTCTCTATGGTTGCACAAAGATCCTGTATTGGTGGTTGATAAGGAAGTCGTGAACTAAAAGGAGGAAAAAAGATGCAGGTCATTGAGAACAAGGTATTGCCTATATTGCTGAAAATAGGCAATAGTAAACACTTAGTTGCTATAAGAAATGGGATTTCCATGACGATTCCTTTTACTATTGTTGGAAGTATCTTCCTAATCATTGGTAACTTTCCAATACAGTCATGGATGGATTTTGTGTCAAATTGGGGGCCGCAGTTGAATGCACCAGTCAATGTTACGTTCGGAATCCTTGGACTGATATCTGCAATTGGCATAGGCTATCATTTAGGAAAAGAGTTTGGTGTTGATGCTATTTCTAATTCGATGCTCACAACTATCGGCTTTCTTCTAGCAACATTAAACGATGACTGGACGATAAATTTGGCTAATTTTGGTGCTAGTGGTATGTTTACCGCGATCATTGTTGGGGTATTTGTCACTCATGCTTTTAAATGGTTTGTCACTCATAATATTGTAATAAAAATGCCAGAAGGTGTGCCGCCCACTGTAGCAACTTCTTTTGCAACGTTAATCCCAGGAGCATTTATTCTGACCGTTATATGGATCGTCAGAACTTTATTAGGGGTTGATATCAATGAAATCATTACTATTGTTTTCCAACCTTTAATGCAAGGGATGGGAACACTCCCAGGCATGCTGCTATACACACTTCTCGTTTGTATGCTATGGATATGTGGAATCCACGGAGACAATGTTTTGTCCGGAATTGCGACCCCTGTTTTCCTAAGTTATCTTGCTGATAATACGGCAGCTTTTCAAAGTGGTGTAGAAGTTCCTCATGTTTTTGCCGATGGATTTTGGATTGTCTTTATGTGTTTAGGCGGAACTGGAGCAACACTAGGTCTAGTGTTAAATATGCTCCATTCCAGAAGTAAGATGTATAAGTCGATTGGACGATTATCATTGCCGTCAGCTATTTTTTGTATCAATGAACCGGTTATTTTTGGTTTGCCTATTGTGATGAATCCTGTAATGCTTATTCCCTTTATAGCAACGCCTATGGTCCTATGTATCGGTACGTATATCCTAATGAATATTGGTATAGTAGGACCGATTGTTATTCAAGTTCCATGGACTATTCCTCCTATTATTGGTCCTTATTTAGCTACTAATGGTAGTATTGGAGCAGCTGTTTGGTCTGTTGTATCAATTGCTATCTCATATTTTATTTATATGCCATTTTTCAAAATATTGGAAAAGCAGCAAGTAAAAAACGAAGCCGCAAAGACACAGGAAACGGAAACAACGATTCCTGTTAGTATAAGTGAGTAGATAGAAAAAGCTTATTTTCCATCATTTATTAAGATAAGTCTTTTAGGTATCAGAAAATAACTTTAAAAAAGTATATTGGAAAAATGACGATTGCTTTTAATGATTCTGATAGTTTCAATAATAAAACAACAAATAGCATCAGTATCTAAGCGAATCAGTAAATGATTCGCTTTTTTTAATGTTGTATTTTTTATCCATTTGTTTCTATCAACAAAACCTTCTCGGATACTATATTGGATGTTATGGTAATCCTTGAGATCACCTCTTCGGTCCATCGTTAAAAAAAAACGAAGTTTCAGTTGTACCGAGAAATGATGGCGATTTCATTTTGTGCAAGCTATAGTTTAGGTGGGGGTAGCAAATATGATTCATTTCAAATTGACGTATCTGTTTTCAGAACCAAATGTTGAGGCGTTTCTTGATTTGACGAAGTGGAGGGATGAGGAATTTTTGGCTGAGATTGCCAAAATCAATCAAATCACTGAACAGCGGTTGAATCAACGAATCATGATTCATGAGGGAGAAGTTTTGATTCCTTCACTGATTCAACGAAAGTGGCCGGAAATTCTTTTCGATGTCCAGAAGAATACGTTGTTTTTTTCGGAAGAAGAGCGGCGGTCCATGATTTATCTTCTGACTTTTTCAGCAGTGAAAGATTTATCCGTCTATCAGTTTCAAGAGCTGTTCTATGTCAGTAAAAATACGATTTTGAAGGATGTAAAGGGGATCAGAGAGGAACTTGCAGCTTTCAAGATTCAACTATTGTACTCTCGAAAATATGGCTTTTATCTAGAGGGAGAGGAATATCAGATTCGCGCTCTTGCCTTTCGAAAGGTCAGCACGTTATCCAATACGAAAAACGGGAACTTGCTCTTATTTGAGGGAATCTATGAGCAGGATAAAACGATCTATGTTCAAATCAGAGATCGTTTGTCCGCAACACTGACTGATTTCAATCTGGTGATCGTTCCGAGTCGCTTCGAAGAAATGCTTTATTTTCTTAATTATCTATCCTTTCGGATGGCAGAAACGGCTGTTTCTTTAGCGGAGACAGAAATACCGCTGCTCCAGTCGCTGAATGTCCATCAAGTCAGTCAGCAGTTTTTAGCAGAATTTCCTGACATCAAAGATCGGAAAACAGAAGAACTTTATGTAACGATCCTGTTGAAAACGATTCTGCAAGGAGATATCGAAGATACTTCATTAGAGTTTTTATTGGAATGTGCCAGTAAGATCATTCATGAAATGGAACGGCTGGCAGCTATCGAGTTTGTGGACTATCGCACCCTTTTGATGAACACATTCTATCATCTTGTACCAGCGTATTTTCGAATCCGCTACGGTTTTCCACTGGAGAATGTACTGATTGAAGAAATCAAGCTGCAATACAATGAGTTGTTTGAACTGACGAGACGAGCACTGGGTTCTTTAGAAGACCTAGTCGGCACGATCCCTGATGAAGAAATCGGTTATTTTACGATTTTGTTTGGTGGAGAAATCAGTAAACAAAAGGCCAAACGTGATTACTTCCAACTGAATGCATTAGTCGTTTGTCCCAGTGGCATCAGTTCATCCTTGATTTTGGAATCAGAATTAAAGGAACTGTTTCCCCAGATCCATTTTTTGCCGGCTCGTTCGATCGAAGAGTACGAAAATGTTCGGTTTAATGAAGAGATTGATCTGATTTTTTCCAGTGCGCCGATCAAAACCAAACGACCCTGTTATGTGATCAATCCGATTATGACACCCATTGAGAAGGATGAACTGGTTAAAAACGTACAAGCGGCATTTTTCCCTTCAAAAACTGGATTGCATTCCATTGACGATGTGTTAGAAGTGATTTTGCCCTATGTTGATTTAAAAGCAGGAATCAGTAAGCAAAAGCTGAGAAAAATTTTGCAAAGAAAAATCAATCGAGAATTGAATAGAAGGGAAGACCAACGTCCGATGTTATCAGATTTATTAACAGCAGAAACCATCCAATTTACCGAGGTGCCGCTGACTTGGCAAGAAGCCATTCGAGAAGCTGCTGCGCCATTAAAAAAGACCAATAAAATTGAGGAGCAGTATATTACCGCCATGATCAATAAAGTGGTGGATCACGGTCCTTTTATCCATATTGGAAAAGGCATCGCTTTGCCTCATGCACGTCCAGAAGATGGGGTCAATGCCATCGGGATGTCGTTATTAAAAGTCAAAGAACCAGTGCTTTTGAATGATGATCCGCAACACCCCATTCACGTGTTTATATGTTTGGCGGCGGTTGACAATGAACTCCATCTAAAAGCGTTAGCGAGTTTAACTAAAATTTTGTCGAATAATGAAAAACTAACTGCGTTACTTTCCGCAACCAATGCGGATCAAATAATTGAAGTGATTAGAGAAGGAGAAGATGAAAAATGAAATTTGCAGCAGTGTGTGGGTCAGGATTAGGATCAAGTTTTATGGTGGAGATGAATATCAATTCTGTTTTAAATGAACTGGGTGTCTCAGGCGTGGAAGTGTCCCATTATGATTTAGGAAGTGCTGCACCCGATATGGCGGATGTTTTCTTCGTTGGCGGCGATTTAGCCGATAGTGCGCAGCATCTAGGTGAGATCGTAGTTTTAGACAGTATTATCGATCTCGATGAATTGAAGCAAAAGGTTCAAGCCGTTTGTCAGGAAAAAGGATTACTATAAAAAGGAGTAGACAGTCATGAACGAATTTTTAGATATTCTTGTTGATATCGCGAGTACCCCAGCGATCTTAGTTGCGCTGATCGCCGTTTTGGGGAATGTGCTGCAGAAAAAAGACATTGCCACGATCGTCAAAGGGGGGATCAAAACCTTTGTTGGGTTTCTCGTGGTCACTGCCGGGGCTGGGGTGATCGAAAGCTCTCTGGCGCCATTTGGGGAGATGTTCCAAGCAGCCTTTAACATGCAAGGGGTCGTACCGAATAACGAAGCGATCGTTGCGCTGGCTTTGACGACTTACGGCACCTATACCGCACTTATTATGTTAGCAGGAATGGCCTTCAATATTTTGATTGCACGTATCACTCGCTTTAAATACATTTATTTGACTGGGCATGCCACGTTGTATATGGCTTGCATGATTGCGGTGATTTTGAGCGTTACTGGAATGAACACCTTTAATCTAGTTTTATTTGGCGGCTTAGCGTTAGGGATCTGTAACACGATTTTCCCAGCGATCGCACAACCGTTTACCCGAGAAATTACTAAAAATGATTCCGTCGCATTGGGGCATACGGGGAACTTCGGCTACGCATTGAGCGGGTTGATTGGGAAATACGTCGGCAATAAGGAAAAATCTACCGAAGACATCAATTTTCCGAAAGGCCTGTCTTTCTTGCGGGATTCTACTGTTAGTATCACGATTACGATGGCGGTTGTATACGTGATCGTAGCAATTTTTGCTGGGAGTGAATTTATTACGGAAAATCTTAGCAATGGCACGAACTCGATCATTTATTCGTTGCAGCAAGCAGGTTCGTTTGCCGCTGGTGTCTTTGTGATTTTAGCTGGTGTCCGTTTGATTTTGGCAGAAATCGTACCAGCCTTTAAAGGGATTTCTGAAAAGCTTGTTCCTAATGCGATTCCTGCATTGGATTGTCCAATCGTCTTTCCTTATGCGCCAAATGCTGTTCTGATTGGTTTTCTAACCAGTTTTGTCGGTGGGATCGTTAGTTTGATCATCATGGTCTTCACAGGAACAACCGTTATTATTCCAGGGGTCGTACCCCATTTCTTCTGTGGCGCAACGGCAGGTGTTTACGGCAATGCAACGGGTGGTGTGCGAGGCGCCGTCATTGGTTCCTTTATTCATGGGATCATTATCAGCTTCATGCCGATCTTGTTGATGCCAGTCATGGGGGATCTTGGGTTCCAAGGATCAACTTTCTCTGATACCGACTATGGGGTTGCAGGGATCTTCCTAGGAAACTTAGCCAATATGGGCGGTCAAATCGCCATCTTCTCAGGGATAATTGCGGTAGTCGCGGTCTTGATCGGATTGACGATTTTCAAGAAAAACAGTCGGACAAAATCTGTTTCTGAATAAATAGAGGATGGAGGGATAAATAGTGGCAATCAGTGAACAAAAATACCACGAGCTTGAAGAATTAGCGGCAAAGATTCGTTTAGATACCCTTTGCAGCATCAAGAAAATGGGACAAGGCCATCTGGGCGGCTCCTTTTCAATTGTTGAATTATTGGCCGTTTTGTACGGCAAACAGCTGCGAATCAATCCACAAGATCCACAGTGGGCGGATCGTGACCGACTCGTCTTGTCAAAAGGGCATGCTGGCGCCGCCCTGTATAGTGCATTAGCAAATACGGGCTATTTTGATCGGTCGTGGTTATGGACGATCAATGAGGGCGGCACGAGACTGCCTTCCCATCCAGATCGCTGGAAAACGCCGGGGGTTGATGCCACCACAGGTTCACTGGGGCAGGGAACTTCCATGGCTGCTGGGATCGCGACAGGCCTGCGCTTGGCAGGCAAGGACAATTTTGTTTATTTGATCGTTGGAGATGGTGAACTAAATGAAGGACAGTGCTGGGAAGCCTTCCAATACATTGCCCACTTTAAACTGAATCACTGTATCGTCATTATTGATGACAACAAAAAACAGCTAGATGGGCCAACCAAAGACATTCTTGATCCTTTTGATATACAGCAGAAGATGACTGCTTTTGGCTTTTATACAGAAAAAGTTCCAGGGGCAGACATGCAAGCCATTGATGAGGCAATCGAGCGCTGCAAAGCAATCGAAGACCAAGCGGTTTGCATTGTCTTGGACAGCGTGAAAGGACAAGGCGTTCCTTTCTTTGAAGAACTAGATGCCAATCACTCCGTGAAGTTTACCACGGATGAGATCAATCAAGCGGCAGAAGCGGCAATCAAAGAATTGACGATAAAAATCGAAGGAGGACGCTAAGGCATGTTTACATTAAGCAAAACCACTGCTGCTGGTAAAGAGCTACGAACATGTGTCGTTGACACATTGGTGGAACTCATGGATGAAAATAACCAGCTAGTTGCGTTAGATGCCGACCTTGGTTCTGCCAGCGGCTGGACAGCGATTGCCAACAAACATCCCCAACGCTTTATCAACATGGGGATCGCGGAAGCCAATATGGTTGGTGTCGCAGCTGGCTTGAGTTTAACTGGTTATACACCTTTTATCCACACCTTTGGGCCATTTGCGACGCGTCGGGTATTCGATCAGCTGTTTATTTCTGGCGGCTATGGCGGCAATACGATCAATATTTACGGTTCTGATCCAGGGTTTGCAGTCGGGCACAACGGCGGCACCCATACGACATGGGAAGATGTGGCTTTGATGCGAATGATTCCCCAATCGGTCGTCTGCGATGCAGCGGATGAAGTCCAAATGGCGTGGATCATAAAAACCTTTAGCCAATTATCAGGCATTCATTACGTACGAGGCAATCGGAAAGCGGTTCCGATGATTTATGAAAAAGGCTCGACCTTTGAACTAGGAAAAGGCAATATTTTAAGACCAGGCGATGAACTGTTGTTGATTGCTAGCGGCCAATTGGTTTCTGAAACACTGCAAGTGGCAGAAGAATTAGCAGAAATAGGAATTAGCTGCGAAGTGATCGACATGTTTACCATCAAACCAATCGATAAAGAATTGATCCTCCGCGAAGTTCAGGGGAAACGGCAAGTCATCACCATCGAAAATCATTCTATTACCGGTGGACTAGGAAGTGCCGTCGCCGAAGTACTTGCTGAAACTGGCAGTGCTGTCCCCTTAAAACGCATTGGTGTCAATGAACGATTCGGTCAAGTCGGCACACCCGATTTTTTGCAAAAAGAATATGGCTTAGATGCTGCTTCAATCAAGCAGCAAATAGTCGAGGGGAAGGCCAGGGGATAGAAAAAGGAAGTATCAGCGACTCAATGGTTGATGCTTCCTTTTCATTCCTTTCAGATCTTGTAAAAAAAGCGTCAAACAGCGTGTCAGTCCTGCTGTTTGATGCTTTTTTATGAACTAAGACAAAAACCAGCGCCGTAAGTTTTCTGCTTCGGTTAATGGAAAATAGAACAGCTTACTTTCGGTGAGAGTATCTTCGGTTTTGATGGTTAGCTGTGACTTGCCAAGCCCTCTTTTGTGCTGCCAATGCGTGGTGGTGACAGTGAAATCTTGGATTTTATTTTTCTTCAGATAAGCGGTCACCTTCGTAAGACCGCGGATCGTTTGGCACAACAATACGTGGTTATCTAAAAATTGATAGCCTTGTATTTTGCCTCGCCAGATGCTTGATAACACGAAGGAGCCAAAGAACACGAAGAAAATCAGGGCTAACCACCAGAAAAAGAAGGCAGAGATTCCTACAGCAAGCAGTCCGATCAGCAGCGGCCAACGGCAGAAGTACCAAAAGTTGGGTCGTGGATTTTTCACTAGAGCGGGTTGTTGAAACGACCATTCGGGCAAAAAGCGGGCCAATGTTTCGGTCAGCTGCGCCTCTTTCAAAATGGGGAACAGATAGACCGTATCGTCGCTTTCTGACGAACTGCCAGCAGCCAGCAGTAATTTGACGGAGCTTAGATGAAAGATTCTTCGATAAAGGTTTTGTTCGACACTCAGCCCTTGGATCCTAGCGAGGGGAATCGTTTGGTGTCGTTTAGAAAACAAGCCCTGCGTGATCAGCAGCTGTTGTTGGTTCGTTTCCACCGTAAAGCCATAATAACGGAAAAGATTTCTGGCGATCGCAAGGAAGAAAAACAAAATCAGTAGCCCGAGTAAAAGTGCAGCACCTAATAAAAGGCCAAGTTGCTGCAATTCCGATGCATAGGCAAAGAAATTGGGAATGTTGTCGATCACGTTGTAGCCGATGACTAGAACCAAGGTGAAAACAGAAAAATCAGTGAGAGAAAACAAGAAAATCTCCTTGAATTTCAAAGTGAATGTTTCTAGCGGCGGCTTGGCTGACTTCTCAGCTGAAAACGCAGCGTAATCGTCGGTTGGTTCTTCTCCACTAGCTGCTTGGGCATTCGGCTGTTGTGGTGTCGCAGCCGCCTTTTTTGACGCTTCGATGGAGGCAATGAGAGTCAGCGGCAATGCAGGGAAAAGAATTTCGGCTTCACCACTCGAACTTGCGGCGCTTTCCAACTTCACTTCAGCTAATTTAAACGGACGTAAATAAAAGTAATGATTCTCTTGAATGGTTTGGATGCGTTCAAATGGCAAAATCGTTTGTTTTTGAATAAAGAGTCCTTTGTTGACTAGCACACTCGTTTGATCGATTTGAAAGGTAAAGCGGGCGTAAGACAGTACCGCAAAAATCAGACAGACCAGTAAAAATAGCAGAATGCCGCCCAGAATCATCGGAAAAGAAGGGGCGTCGTTGAATAATTTGAATACAAGCAGAAATGCTAGTACCAGAAAATTTTTGCAATTTTTGAACCAATAAAGACCGATACACAGCAACGGCAGTCGTTGTTTTTCATAGATCATCTTTGACCACCTCGACTAAATTCATGATGGTTTCTCGCAAGCGTTCGGCTTGCGCCACTGGCAAGCCTTCAATGGTGTGGTTGGTGGCAGCCGTATGGATCTGTAAGGAGACTAAAGCGTATTTTCGCAAAAAGATCCCTTGGTCCGTTTCGATGTGCTGGATTCGGCGGATCGGAATATACGTGGTGCTGCGAAATAGATAGCCACGTTGAATAGCGATATCCTTTTCTTGGATCTCGTAGCGATGGAATTTGTAACGGTAGCTCATCAGCACAAAAGAAAGCAGATGACTGATCAAAGTCAGTGCCAATAGGCTTGACCAAAGGGCGAACACCCAGAAATGAAGCCAGTTTTGCATGGATAAAAACCAAAAAGAAGCAGCGAAAAGTAAACTGAAAATGATTAGTGAAGTAATTGTCCGCAACCGCCAAACACGGATGATGGTCTGAGGCATTTGTTCATTTAATAAGGGATAATTCAAGGGAAACGTCCTTTCTACATAGAAATAACTGGTTTACCCACAAATATAGTGGAGATAGAAGAAAAAAACAAGCTTAGAAATTAAAAATAGTTAATTGTGATTTAATTGCAGATAGAAGAAGTACCAGAGGCAGTTTGCACGGTCCATAAAGGAGCCTATGCTGCAGTGATCCAGTTTGCTGAAAATAACGGCTATCGAATCACAGGGCCTTTTCGTGAAAGCTATATTGATGGCATTTGGAATAAAGAAAGTGAAGAGGAATGGCTGACTGAGATCCAGCTTCCTGTTGAAAAAATCAGCAGGTGAAGGGAAGTAAACATTCAGCGTTCTTGCAAAATTTCTCCCCCTAAGGTGCGAATTTCGGCAAGACCATCGTTTAATCGAGCGTCTACAGTCAATTCCCATTGACAAATCGACTGGCGCCTTCTAAACTAAAGGCAGAAAAACAAGAGAAAAAGGTGATGGCTCCGGCCTATCTGCTGTTATTCCTTCGTTAACAGGGGTAGGACTGGAAAAGAGTAAATAAAATCAATTTCATAGGCAAAAAATTGACTGCATGCAGTGTTATTTGAAGTGCCTATCATTGATTTTATTTTACTCTTCGCTTTTTGATCTTCATCGCTTGAAGATTGACCGCAGAGTAAAATCTGCGGTCTTTTTTGTTTTTCGATTATTTTGAAAGGGGAAAATAAAATGTACCAAGAATTGAGAAAGGCAATCGAGCGGCCACCGCTCTATAAAAAAATGGCAGGGGCGTTTTGGGATGATGCGTATATTTCCAAGCAAATGTTAAAGGCTCATTTGGATCCTGATTTTGAGGGAGCGAGTAGAAAGGCTGACTTTATCGACGAATCCGTTCGCTGGATCAGTCGCATTGTTCCACCAGAAAAACAGACGCAACTTCTTGATATCGGTTGCGGACCAGGGATCTATGCGGAAAAATTTGCAGCGCTGGGCTATCAAGTGACAGGCGTTGATTACTCCAGAAGGTCCATCGCCTATGCGAGAGATTCCGCGAGTAAGCAGCAATTAAACATTTCCTATCTATTTGATAATTATTTGGAGATGGCATTGCCTCAGCAGTTTGACTTTATTACCTTGATTTATTGTGATTATGGTGCCTTAAATCCAGAGGAACGAAAACTGCTGCTAAATAATGTGCTGGCGCATCTAAAACCAGGTGGCAAATTTTTGTTCGATGTATTTACGATTGCCCAGTTTTTAACGCTTAATGAAGAGCAGACCTGGGAAAGTCACGAATCAGCAGGGTTTTGGCGGGGGAAGCCCCATCTTGTGCTGAATCAACGATGGAAATATCCTGATCACGTCTTGCTGGAGCAAACAACGATTTTAGCAGAAACTGAGCTCACCAATTATTATTTATGGACGACCTATTTTACAAAAGATGCATTGCTGAGGGAAGTTCAGGCTGCAGGCTTTGATATCTGTGAGGTATTTGGCGATGTCAAAGGCAGTCCTTATAGCGAAGAAGGTTCAACAATGGCGATACTACTGAAAAAACCATGCACTCATTGAAAGAGTGGTTTTTATGTAAATAGAAGCAAAAAGAAACGACGATTTTCTGTCGTTTCTTTTTGTTTGGCGCAGGTCTGGTCGATTGATTCCTAGGTACGAATGATGTGGCTCTTTTCGTACTACTCAGCGAAACGTCGAACCATCGTAATATCTGTTTCCAAATAGCCCATTTTTTTGTATAGCTGATACGCAGACTGATTATGGGCAAAAACATGCAAGCCGATCTCAGTGATGCCTTGCTGGATCGCCCACTTTTCCAAAGCCTGTAACGCTTCGGTGCCATAGCCTTTTCCTCGCTGGTCTTCCTCGATGATAAAGTCATAGATGAAGGCTTTCTGGGCAGCTGTGTTGATCCAAATCACCCCGATCGGTTCACTAAAATCAGCTGCAAATAAAGAAAACAAGTGATTGTTTTCGGTGGCAGTCCCTTGAGGAAGCAGGGAAGCAAAGCTTTCTTTGGCTAGGGCGAGGGCCTCGTCTTTGGCCCATGTGCCTGCTTGGACTTTGTCGTTGGCGTATTCGAAAACTGCATTGGTTAAGTAAGCAGCATAGTCGCTGTCTTTCATTGGGATTAAGTTCATCTATTTCTCCTTTTGTCCTTGTCGGCTCTTCTTAACCTACAGAATGATTGTAGGCAATGAGAAACAAGAATATTTGATATGAAACGGTTTGTTTCCCCTTCAGTTGAGGCGCTCTGGCAACGGGTCTCGTCGTTGAAACAAAAACAGGTCATCCGGTGCAAACTGGTGGCGTGCATCGCAAGTATAGCCTCGTAGCCAGTCAACCCCATCGATGCGGCGAACGTAGAATCCTTTGGGGAAATCGTCGGTTTTTTCCAAAGGCACAGAAGCGATCGTGATTGCGGCAGCTGGCGCTTTTCCTTGGGATTTCAATCCGGTACTATTTGCCAGTTGGCGATAGCCCAGACGAAAGTGTAAGGCCATTTCCAATGTACAACAAGTCAATCCATAAGAAGGCGCAGCTGCAAAAATCTCCGTCAAAGAGCCGCCTTGGGGGAGTCCCAGTTCTTTAAGGGGAACAATCACACAAGCAGCACGCTGTTTATCGGCACTGAAGGAGAGCTGGGGATGGCGCAAGAGCTGGTTGGCATACGCGTTTAAGTGAATCTGATTTTCTTCCAACTGCTGGCAGAGGCGGTTTAGCGAAACCCCGCCATACTGTACGATCACTTCCTTCAAATCAAACACTCCTTTCAATAGAGATCCTTTTCCTAAAAAATCAGTTCGCGCCCTCGTTCTCGGACAAATTGGCATAAATCGCAGCAACTTCTTCTTGATAACGATTCTTTAGTCGAGGGGGACTTAAAATGCGTAGGCTTTTCCCAAAAGAGAACAAATAGGGCACTACCCAGCTTTCCTCGGGCAAATCAACGGTAACCACAGCAGTGCCTTCCTCCGTCAAAGTAATATCCTGATGATCGAACTCATCATATACCCGATAAAGAACGTCGGCTTGAAAGAATAGACGCGCAGGATAGGTGTCAACAGTCAACTCAATGGCAGAATCAGGCGCAGTGACTGGGAAAAAATGCTGGTCAGTGACGTGGACCTGACTCATGCGGCTGATTTTAAATGTCCGAAAGGCATTCTTTTGCTGGTCGACGGCTTGCAGATACCAAGCTTGCGAGCGAAAAAGCAGTTTATAAGGCTGGCAGATGCGTTTTTGCAGGCCCTGTTTACTGACATAGTCAAAGGTGATCACGTGGTTTGTTAAAATACTCTTTTTTAATAAATCAAACGTGTCGTTGCCGTTTTCTCGCCGATGCCAAGTGGAAAAATCCACTTCTAGCCAATCAGCATCGGGCTGCTTAAACAAGGATTGCAGTTTTGCCAGTGATTGCCCACTGATCTGTGGCGTCAGCTGGCGAATCCCTTTCAACGCCAAAAGCAGGTTTTTCCGTTCTTCTTCTGATAATAACACTTTATCCAACACAAAACTGCTTAACAGATAAACGCCGCCATTTCGACCCGTTTCGGTATAGATGGGCACGCCAATACTGCTTAGGGTATTGATATCTCTGGTGATGGTGCGAGTCGAGACTTCAAATTGTTTGGCTAATTCAGAAGTGGTTGCTTTTTCATGATTCAACAGGTGATAGATAAGGCCGAATAGGCGTGTCGTGCTCACTTGGTTTGCTCCTTTTATAAAAAGATGATAAAACACTGACACAAGGTGTCTAGGTTTCTATCGTATCATAAAGACAAAGAAGGAGGAACTCCAATGAAATTTTCGATAATGGCAACGGAAAGAACCAATAATTTTACTGATCCAGCGATTCAAGCAAAAATCACTGGCTTATGGGAGAAAAACAGCGAGGCGGTCAAGAAAGCCGCAGAAAAAGGAACGGTCATCGCTTGCGTTTACCACGAGTATGAGTCAAACTATCAAGGAGACTATGCCGTTTCGCTTTGTTTCGAAGAAACGGAGCAAGCAGACTTTGATACAGAAAAATATACTTGGAAAAAGTATCTGGTCGATCGGCGCGATGCGCAGGGCATTTTGTCTACTTGGCGTCAAGTCTGGTCTGAGGAAGAAAACCAGCAGTTGCAGCGCAAGTATTCCTTTGATTTTGAACAATATGCGCCAGATGGCGAAGTAACGATTTTTATCGCCATTGCTGAAAGCGACAAAGAGCAGCCATTTTCCTGAATAGGAGGACAAACAATGAGACAGTATGAAAGCAAAGTAGCGCTGATCCAAGAGATCACAGAACGTTACCAAAAATTTCGCCAAGAATTTGATGAAATTCCTGAAGCCTTGCGAAATCAACGGATAGCAAGTGTCGACAAGACCCCTTCAGAAAACTTGTCTTACCAAATCGGCTGGGTCAGTTTGTTATTGTCATGGGAAACACAGGAACAACAAGGGATGAGCGTTCACACACCTGCTGAAGGGTACAAATGGAACAACCTTGGCGGATTGTATCAATCCTTTTATCAGACATATGGCAGTTTGACATTAGCACAGCAGCAAGAGCTCTTAGACCAAAAGGTGACGGCACTTTGCCAGTGGATCGAAGGCTTATCCGATCAGGAATTGTTTGAAGCAGGGCAACGGGATTGGGCAACCACCAAAGCACAGTGGCCAGTCTATAAATGGATCCATATCAATACAGTAGCACCCTTTACCAATTTCCGAACGAAAATCCGAAAATGGAAAAAGGAAGCACTGCATTGATCAATAAAAGAAGCAAGCTGGTTGAGCGTTTTTTAGCAACTGAGGGAACAGCTAACTTAAAGAATTGTTAAACAGTTGATCTGCGAAGATCAGCTGTTTTTTTGTTTTGTGTCATCGCAAGAAACCACCTGGAAAGCCTATGATAGCTTATTGTCTAGTCGGTTCAGGTTAAGGAATAAACTGTTATTTTAATTCCTAAAGTGACGCGAAGGTGACAAAAATGAAACGCCAATTCGTAAAAGGGTATGCTATATTTTAAACAGTACTTGTTTTTTTACAGAAAAAAAGCGGGGAGTCGATGGCGCATCTTACGCAATCGACGCCAATTGTTTTTATAGAAAAAACACAAAACCATTCCCAAGTCTGATGCAAGTTTGCTGAATATTCAGCAAAATAAAAGTAAATGACCAAGAATAGAAAGGGTGAGGATCATCGAAAACAACCAAACCATTGGCTTGACGTCAGGAGAAGTCAAGGCGCGGGTGCAGCGCGGTCAAGTCAATAAGACAAAAAAGGATACGACGAATACGTACCCGAAAATCCTTTTTACCAATATCTTTACCTTTTTCAATTTGATCAACTGTGTCCTATTCTTTCTCGTCTGTTTGACGGGTTCTTACCAAAACGGCTTGTTCGTCTTTGTTGTCTTCAGCAATGTGATCATCAATCTCTTTCAAGAAGTTCGTTCCAAACGAACGCTGGATAAGCTGGCATTGCTAAAAGTTGCCAAAGCCGATGTTTATCGGGATGGCAAGCTGGAGAACTTGCCGATCCACAAACTCGTAATGGATGATGTGTTACGACTGAAAAGCGGGGATCAAGTGCCGACGGATGCCAAAGTCATTCAAGGATCTTTAGAAGTCAATGAATCCTTGCTGACTGGTGAAATGGATACGATCTACAAGCAGCCAGCAGACGAGTTGTTTTCTGGCAGTTTTATCACTGCTGGCGAAGCGTTATGCCAAGTGATCCACGTAGGCGCTGACAACTATATCGCAAAAATCAACAAAGAAGCCAAAACCATCAAACGACAAAAATACTTGATCCAAGGCAGTTTAAACAAAATCATTCGTTGGATCAGTCTGATTTTGGTGCCGTTATGTACCCTCTTGTTCGTCAAACAGTTCTATTTCTCTCATGCAACTTTCAACACCGCCATCTTACGGACGGTGGCGGCAGCTGTGGGAATGTTCCCCGAAGGTTTGTTTTTATTGACCAGTGTCACATTGACCATCAGTGCCGTCTATCTGGCGCGCAAAAAAGTGATGGTGCAGGAATTGAACTGCATTGATGCCTTGGCACGGGTCGATGTTCTTTGCTTAGATAAAACGGGCACGATCACCGAGGGCAAGATGACGGTGGAAAAGACGATTTCCTTTCAATCGGACACACCGTTGGCAGAAATCACTGGTAACTTAATGGCGCAGCTACCCGATCAGAACCCAACGGCAATGGCGCTGCGAACCTTTTTCCCAGAAAAAACGACGTACCAGATGCAGCAAGTCGTCCCTTTTTCATCAGATCGTAAATTCAGTTGCGTCACGTTTGAAGGACAAGGCACTTATTTCATCGGAGCTGCGTCGATTTTACTAGGAACCAACCATGAAGCTGTCTTAAAACAGGAAAGGCAGCTGGCAGAAGAAGGCTACCGAGTGATCGTTTTGGCTCACAGTACGCAAGGCTATGAGGAGGCAGGACTGCCGACGGATATTGAACCGCTGGGCTTTTACTTACTGTCAGACACGATTCGTGAAGATGCCAAAGAGACCTTGGAGTATTTTCGTTCACAGGCAATCCAATGCAAGATCATCTCTGGCGATGATCCAGTGACAGTCAGTCAAATCGCGAAAAAAGTCAATCTACCAGGGGCTGCTGATTTTATCGATGTATCAAAATTAACTGCAGCCGAATTAAAAGAAGCTGTCAGCAACTATCAGATTTTTGGTCGAGTGACGCCGCAACAAAAGAAAGAAATGGTGCTCTACTTGAAAGAACAAGGGCATACCGTCGCAATGACTGGCGATGGCGTCAACGATGTTTTGGCGCTGAAAGAAGCCGACTGCTCCATCGCGATGGCTTCTGGTGTTGATGCTGCGCGCCAAGTATCAAATTTGGTGCTTTTGGAAAATCAATTTGATGCTTTGCCATCGGTCATGGATGAAGGCCGCCGAGTGATCAATAACATTACCCGCTCAGGTTCATTGGTGCTAGTGCAAGTCTTATTCTCCATCATGATCACCATGGGGACGTTGTTATCAGGAACGACCTATCCTTTTGAGCCGATCCAATTAACGATCATCAATGCCTGCTTTGTCGGCATTCCGACCTTCTTTTTAAACTTTGAACCAGACTTCAATCGGATCAAAGGGGACTTTATGACGACGATTTTCAAAAATGCTTTTCCAACAGCCTTGACGATTACGGTAGGAACTTTGCTGATCATCAACTTTGGTTATTGGTTCAACAGCAGCAGTAAAGCTCTATCGATCATGAGCATTATTTTTACTGCTTGGAACTATCGCTTGATCCAGAAAAAAGTCTATCCAGCGATCAACAGCTATCGAACGATGATTTTTTTCAGCACTCAGATCTTGTACTTTGCTGCTTTGATCGTCGGTCGCGACCTCTTTAACCTAGGCAATACCAGCTATCTCAACCTCATCCTCTTGATTGCCTTGTTGAATTTTTCCGCCTACATGCAACGCTTTGCGGATAAGGGCATCGAGCTGCTGATGCGAAGATATACGAAGAAACGTAAAAGTTTATCAAAAGAAATGATTCAGTAAATAATAGAAAAACTGATTGCTTAAGCAGCTTTTGCAGCGTGCTAGGCAGTCAGTTTTTGTTTATAAATAAATTTCTTTTCAAGGAGTCTAACTAAGTCTTGCTATGAAACTCGTTTCATACCGTACAATCAACCAAGAGACCTTTTCAGAAAATTGTCGAAAGTGGAACAACTAGTTTTCTATGGTAGACTTAGGTCACGAGCAAAACAATCAGATAGGAATGAAAGAAATGGCAACGATTCGCGATATAGCAAAAATTACTGGTTTTTCGATCACGACGGTCTCTCGTGTGATCAATGGCCATCCTTATGTTGATGAGCAAAAGCGAGCAGCGATTTTGGCGGTGATGGAAGAACTGGATTACAAACCGAATAAAATCGCCCAAAAACTTAGCTCGGGGAAAACCTATAATATTGGAGTCATCGTACCGTTTGTCAATCACGCCTTCTTTGATGGAATTTTAAATGGCATCATGGAAGAAGCCTTTGCCCAAAAATACAAGGTGACGTTGCTTCCGACCAATTTTGATCGGAAGCTGGAGCTAGAATATCTAGAAGAATTCGCTGCAAAGGGATTTGACGGCTTGATCGTCATCACCCGCGCAAATCATATCGAGACATTTTATCCCTACATGGAAAAAGGCCCGATTGTTTTTTGTGAAAATTCGACCGGTACTGCCGTTCCTTTCGTTGCGATCGACTTGGTCGGCTCTGTGACAGCCAGTATCAAGTATTTGAAAGAACAAGGTGTAAAACGCTTGGGACTGACGCTAGGGCGCAGCAAACGCCTCAGCTGCAATTCAGTCAACACGATCGCAAAAGCCAAGGAGCTGTTTCCAAATTTTTCTGAAGCGGATATTTATTGGGATTGCATCAAAGCACAAGATGGGATTCCCGCAGCTGCATTTTTTAAGGAACGAGGAATCGATGGGGTGATCACAAATGGGGACGAGATCGCAGCGATGATCTTAAATCAATACCCTCACGGGACAGCACCCATCGTGATCGGACAAGAAAACCTGCTCATCAGTCAAATGCTGCACTTTTCTTCCGTTGAGTTTCATCTGGATCAGTGCGGCAAAGAAGCCTTTCGCTTGTTTCAAGAAAGAAAACAAGAGCAGATCATTCTGCCTTACGAACTTATTATTCGTGAATAATCATTGTTATAAAAAGAACACACCTTTTTGTCGAGAGGTGTGTTTTTGCCTGCTTATTAAAGGGGAATTGTAGAGATAAAATAAAAAAATAAAGAAAAAATTTATTTTGAAAGCTTGCTTTTCACAAAGTAAAGGGCTACCATTGGTCTGTGGCTTTTTCGCCACAAAAATAGGAAACGTATCAGACAAGAGTACTTGGGGAAGATTCTCTTGGGGGAAGCCTGATACGTTTCCTTTTGTTCATTCTAACACTATTTATATATAAAGTAGAGAGATATTGAGTAGATAAATAAAAATACTACTGTAATTGATGAATAGGAAAAAGGCAATCTCACAGACGAGTATCTCTGGAGCGATTTCCTACAACATGCTGGATGGCAAATTGCTCCATCATGTTTTGATTAATTACAAAGCATCAACTAACTAATTGTGTTGCACCCACTAGAAAATTACATAATTTCGCAACACCTGTTTCAGCTGTTTCTTTGATTAGAACAGTCGCAGTATTTTCGTAAACATGAATCACACTAACTTCTTGTAAACCGGTAAAGCCAATAACATTTGCCTGATAGTTTTGGCCAGGGAACACTTGGTATTTTTCCATGTTTTTATCTCCTTCATTAATCTTATTTCAAAAGAATAATAATTAAAATTTAAGAAAAAGTAAAGTGAAACGATTTTTCATTCAAAAACTCGTCCTTTCGGCTATTTATTCGAGTTGAAATCAACTTTTTCTGTAATTTTTCATTTGGTTTTTCAATAAATATACGATGGCTAGTTGAATATTATTCAATGGATCGTACCAATTTACTGAGCAATCGACTACAAAGTTGAGGGAAAGAAAGCCAGAAACTACCAGCTATATTGTTTGTTTTGTCCCGTCTTCACGCTTATAATAAAGGTAGGAAGAACGATCGGCGTCACCACTTCCTAATTCAATTGAAAAGGGCGTGCAAGTTATGGAAAACGTATACCGAAATAACTTTGTCAAAAGAACGGTTCAACTGATGTTTGCACCAAAAAAAATCAGAAAACGTCCACCCGAACAATGGATCAAAATGCCTACCGACCGAGGTATTCGGAGAAAGGACGCGTGATCCAGCATCTCGCAGCTATGCGTGAAATAGTATTCGAAGAAACGAAACTCAGGAAGTCCCGTCATGGGACTTCCTTTTTTATGTCATTTTTATCACATTCTTCATTGAGAAAATTATTAGTACAGGCGCTCTTTTGCAGACGCAAGGTCAAGAATACGATGGAATAAGAAATCACAAACTACAAAGAAACCAATGTCAGCACTCAATGGATCATTGGATAAGGGACTACAATCCTTCTTTTCATTGAGGGATTTCCCTGTTTCTTTTGATCGATTTTAAATTGGATATTGCCAGGAAAAATACGCGCCAACGAATTATCATTCTCTAATGGTACAGGAGACCAACGTTTAAGGAACGTAAAAGCAATCAAAAAAGCGCTTTTTCGTACAAAGATTCTGTTAAAATGAAGATATGGATAAAAAAAAGTAATTGCTGCAAATCAATCATTTAAAGAAGGTGAAAGCATGGACTACCAAGAAATCGCGCGTCATTTTCAGACAACATCGTTTGATCCCCAACCGTTTGTGCAAACGGCGATCGATGATCGAAAGGTAAGGGAGAAGCTAGTGGAGAATGTCGTTGATGGTCAAAATCATATCAATGAGTATTTCAATAGTTATTTGATCATTAAAGAAGTAGCCATTAAAAACCCTGAGCTGATTTATGATGAGTGGGAACGGATCTGGGCACTGCATACCCACAAAAATTCCTATCATCGGTGGATCGCCCATGATCTGATCACGCAACTTTTGGTGATCGATCATGAAGAGAAGTTTGAAGCAATCAAGCGAGAATATGTACTGCTGCCCAAAGAAGAAAAAATCAGTAATTACAAGAAGATGTCTGAGAATATCCAAAAGGCTATGAAGCTCAAAGACCTCAGCAAAGAAATTTCACTGTTATGGAAAATTAAGTACATGTGATGAATGAACGGAAAATCAGGTTGATGGTATTGCTTTCTATTAGCTAAATCATAGAAAAAACAGGCTATCTTTTTGTGATTCAAAAAAGAGCAGATGTATCAGTAGCAAGCAGTGATTATGAAGTTTAAAAAATTGATATCTCTGCTTTTTTAGCCTGTAGTTGACTCATTATCCGATACTGAGCGCGCGTATTTCAACATGTCGCTGTATGAAATAACAGGGAAATCTCCCTTAAGTCCTTGTAAGAAGCCAAGTGAAACTTTATACTAGAATGTAATACTTATTCAAAAAAAGGACAAATAAAATGAGGACATGAGCTTTTATGAAGAAATATTGTAAGGAAAATGTGCTAGAAGCGGCGATGACGCGTTTGGAATATATTTTTGATACGTTTCCCCATGTGTATTTCTCTTTCAGTGGTGGAAAAGATAGCGGGGCCATAATCCAGTTGGCTGACCAAGTCGCACAGAAAAAAAAGAAAACCTTTGATCTGCTGATTTTAGATATCGAGGCAAATTATGATGCTACGAGAACGTTCATGAAAAAAATCAAAGCGTTACCAAGTATCAATCAAACCTTCCACTTCTGTTTGCCCTTTTACGAGGACAACAATACCAGCGTCTTTCAGCCACAATGGCTGATGTGGGATGAACAAGAACGTGAGAAGTGGGTACAGCCGATGCCTAAAGATGCGATTTCACTTGCTGATTTGGATGAATCATTGATGGAAATCTATCAGAGTGCAAATATGAACCCTGATAAGTTTTTACGAAACTTTGCTCATTGGTACGCAAGCTATCATCAGTTTGAGCCGGTTGCTTGTGGTGTGGGGATACGAACCCAGGAAAGTCTGTATCGGTATCGATCGATCACATCGCCAAAGTATAACTTTCGGAAGCAATGCTGGATCAAACGGCAAGTAGCAGATTCAAAGGTCGTAAATTTTTACCCAATCTATGATTGGAAGACCGAAGATGTGTGGGGAGCCTATGCCCATTTTGACTGGCCGATCAATGGCTTTTATGAAAAGTTGTATGATCATGGCGTTCCGATCCATCAAATGCGGATCTGTCAGCCTTACGGTATGCAGCAACGAAAAGGCTTGTACCAATATGCTTTGGTGGAACCGGAAACGTGGGAACGCGTCGTAAATCGTGTGTCAGGAGCCAATTTTGGTCGATTGTATGCCCAGACAGGATTGCTGGCGCATTACAATACGAGAAAGCCTAGTCATATGACTTGGCAAGAGTATGCGGTCTTTTTACTGGAATCAATTGGACTTTATTCAAAGAAATTACAGGATCATTATTACCGCAAAATCACGATCTTGATTGATCATTATCGAGAAAAGCACGGGATCGAAGTGGAAGATATACCCGATGTGACCAAACGTAAGGACTGGCTGAAAAACGAAGTACTCTGGCATGACTGGAAAGGGATCGCTCGTGCGTTAGAAAAAAATGATTTTTCTTTGAGTACGCGACAATATAGTTTGACGAAAAAAGATGAGTCTGAATTGTATGAGTTGGCGGTCGATTTTGGGGCGGCTTTGGGGATCGAGCATTTACCCAAGTATCAGTTAAAAAAATTGAATGCCAAATACGAGTATTTAACGAAAAAAATCACCTAACGATGGACGAGTGCGTCCTTAGAGAGGAAGGGTTTTGTGAACGAACGATTGGTTTTATTTTTTCCACCGTATAAGAAAAGCCAATTCTATCAATTGATGGGGGCTTTTTTTGCAGAACGGGTGTATCAGCAGCAATTTCCGTACTTGGTCAATGATGAGAACTGCTACTGGTACGTGATTCTTGATGACGAAAAACGGGTGACTGCTTTTTCTTATTATGAAAAAGGCGCCAATAAAGTGGAGCTAGGGGAATTTTATGAAAAAGATCCAGCCGCTCAATTTAAAAAGTTTCTTTTACGGAAGATGCTGGTGGATATCAGCCGCAACTACCCAGAAGCAGAGATTCTCGCTTCTAGTAACCAGCCTAGTGAAATTGCACTTTTGGAGTCAAAAGGGTTTGCGGTTTATCGACAAACAAAAAATTATTCATTTCTAAAAAGGAGTGTAGTACCTCATGAGCGATATCGATTTTCCAGTGTTAGCGGCGAAGCTGATCCCAGTCAGCAAGATTCACGCGAATACGTATAACCCCAACACCGTGGCTGCTCCAGAAATGGATCTACTGGAACTGTCGATTCGAGAAGATGGCTTTACCCAGCCATTGGTTTGTTACCACGATAAGGAGCAAGACAAGTATATTTTGATCGATGGGTTTCATCGGTACATCGTAGCAAAAGATCGCTTGGAATTGCCAAGCGTTCCGGTCACGGTGATCGATAAGCCTTTCGAGAATCGCATCGCTTCAACGATTCGCCACAATCGAGCACGTGGTACCCATGGCATCGAGAAGATTGGAAATATCGTGCAGCAGTTAGTGGCTAACGAGTGGTCGGATGAACGAATTGCCAAGGAATTGGGGATGGACCGCGAAGAGGTCTTTCGCTTTAAGCAGCGTTCAGGTTTAAAAAGTGCCTTTTCTAACCATGAATTCAGCAAGTCTTGGATAGAGTTTGAAAAAAGATATTACAAAGGCAAAAAAGAGACCTGAGAGGTTGAAAAAACTATTTAAAAAAGCTATCTATTAGAAGATAGCGATTCGTTAATAATTCTTTTTAAATTTTGAATAGGTGTTTTTTACAATGATAACGATCAAATTGACCACCATCGACAAACAAAGCGTCCCTAAGAGAATAGCTAGGATCACACCTAATGCGTCTCTTAGAAAGCTGAAGATCGCTTCAATGATAAACATGGTTTTTCCTCCTTTTCTCATCGTCTATTTTTTCTGACAATTGCAAAAACAGATTCCTTGAGCAATAACTACCCAAAGACTTTGCCCTGCGGGGTACAAGCCTCAGTTTCTTGAGAACCCGTCGCTTCAAAATTGAGTATACTTTATAAATGATGAAAAAACGTTTCTATTTTTTACAATCGGAGAAAAAATCGGAAATGTTAAGAATAACGACATTTTTTCTGATTTTTCTTCGATTTACATGAATAATCGTATCAGGTTGCATAAAAAAAAGTAAAATAATAACAAAAAATCGAAACGTGAGAAAAGATACTATCTTGTAACTTTATAACCGTAAGTGAATTCAAAAACCTTGCTGCACCAAGTCTTTAAAACGTAAAGACTTGGTGCAGCTCTTTTGTTTCTCGCTGTGACGAGGTTTACAAAATGACTGACATTATTTTTCCGGAAAAAGCATAATTGCATAAAAATCAATGCGGATTAAAACCGTTTTATAACAAAGATAGTAAGCGCATTTTTAGCTCGATGACAAAATTTTTTGTGATGCTGGGAGAAAGCATCAGTGGATGTTTTGACAATAAGCCGATCGACATGTGGGGATCAGGCAAAGGAAGCGAGACGATTTTTACTCGAGCATAAGTTTGCTCAATGATGGAACGAGGGATCAGACTGAAGTATCCAGTTCGTTCGATCAAGTAAGGAATCGTACTGATATTGCTGACAGACTCCCAATGGATCGAAGGAACCTGATTGTCAAGATAGCTTTCAATTTTTGTGCGAGCTGGACAATCAGACTTGGAACGATAGAGATGGCTCCCTTCAAGGTCGGCTAGCTTATTGATGATTAATGGGTTTGAGATTGAGGTAATGCAGCAAAGCTCTTCTTGAAACAATTCCTCGTAGGCAAAATGTTTCTCGTGAGGAAGTGAGCATAAGGCGAAATCAATTCGGTTTTCATTTAGTGCATTGGCTAATTCCAGTGTTGAGCCCACGATGATCTCGAAGTTTATTTTTGGATAGTGCTGCGAAAAATCGTGAAGCAGTGCAGGCAAAACCAAAATGTCATAGGGTTGAAGGATGCCTATCCGCAACGAATACTCGACCGTATGGGAAGCATTGATCAACTGTTCTTTGACCCGCTCCCAGTGGGCAATCAGTTCGGGTACTTCCTGTTTCAACAATTCGCCTTCCAAGGTCAATACATTGCTTTTTCCTTCCAAAAATAACGCTACTTCTAATTCGTCTTCTAACTTTTTGATATGGTTCGTAACGGTCGACTGGGCATAGTTTAGTTTGGCGGCAGCTCTAGTAAACGTACCTTCCTCGACGATTGTTTTGAAGGATTGCAGCTCCTTGATAAAATCCACGTTTGTTCCCCTCTCTTTTTACCTATTATACAAAAAAGGAGC
Source organism: Enterococcus sp. DIV0240d (assembly GCF_051711245.1). Lineage (NCBI taxonomy): Bacteria > Bacillati > Bacillota > Bacilli > Lactobacillales > Enterococcaceae > Enterococcus > Enterococcus sp. DIV0240d. Next base: position 836,768 of record NZ_JBIOMG010000001.1, read on the forward strand.
GGGGAGAAAATTTCTTTTTTTTCTAGTAAATAAAAAAATTAGATACAAAAGTTATTTAAAACATGCAGTCTGTTATGACCGTATGTTTCTTTGCTTTTAAAATAACACTTCTCACAGCTGGGGCTAAAAATAGCCGCTAAAATTTCTTTCATTAAAAATTCACGAAGCAGGCAACTTTTCAGGGATTACGAACAGCACATAAAAACAAGACAGTGGCTTTCTCCGCTGCGCTTGAATGGAAAAGCGTTTATTAGGAAAGGAATCTTGCAAAAAAGGTCTGATTTTTTTCTGATGTGAAAAAAATAGACACGCTAAGAGAAAAGAAAAATGGATACTTAGGAAAGGGTCAAAATAGCAAACCGCGCAATGAAAAACTGGCGGCGCTTCCTTCAAGAAGGCCGTCAGTTTCCTTAGGTCAACGAATCGGTGTGATTCTTGGCTGAATCAGCTGTTCAATCGTTTTGTGGATGATCGTCCAGTCCGAAAGGGTGGGGACATTTGAAATGCGTAGTTGCTGAAATTTGGTGTTGCTTTTCAGATGCAAGTCAAAATTGCTGACGATCAAATCTATTTCCCGATGGATCAATTCTTGTTCATCAGGAGCCACTTCAAAAAAGTAACTGATTTCTGTATGGTCGTTTTTAAATAATTCCGTTGATGCAGCTAAGAAAGCATCTAATCCAGCACCGCCTTGAAAAGCAAAGGCTACTTTGAGGTGTTTTTTCAGCTGGGGATTAGGCGCTAACTCGCTTAACAAAGTCAATGTGACTGCGATATGTTCCAAGTGAGTAAAGGAAAAGAAGCGGCTTTGATCGTTGAAAGGTTTCAACCACTCATTCCAAGCAAGGTAATCCGTCTTGAATGTCGTTTCAACAAAGGCTTTGATCTGCGGATCAGCAAACTCATAATTGGCAGAAATCATCGTCAGCAGGCGAAGATTCACGAGATACGCGATGATCTTGTGGGCGGCTGCAGGTGGAATAGCGACGCCAGATTTCTCTAAAAAGGCAGCCGCTTCTGCAATAATTTCTGGTCTTTCTGTATGGTGAAAAATGTAATCCGCATCGCTTTCGCCGTTGATGTCCATCGTACTATAGGAAAGACAATGGAGCGCATTGACAAAGATCCAAAGCAGTTCTTGTTGCGGCAAGTGGATGATTCGGTATTTTTTCAAGTAATGTTCGTTTAATATTTCTGAGAAAATAGCGAAGCGTTCTTTCTCCAATAGATTGCGTTCTAAAGACGGCGGCAAGGTCAAAAAGTAAGAATAGCGCCACCTACGCTTGGCGATACTTAGCCACAGAGCAAGTCGGTAATGGCTGTAATGCAAATCTTTCGTGTTGGCTTCCTTGGCTTTTTGGACCAGCAGGCGGGCATCCGCGGGACTATCCTTATCTAAAATCGTGCTATCGCCATAAGCAGAAAAAAAGACGAACAGACAAAATCGGATGTCCGCTTCGGTACCAATAAAGTCAAGATGATTCGTGGCAATAGTTACAGAATAGGTTTGCAACGACTTGTTCATGTAGCTGATCGTCCGTAAAAGATGACTGCGAGAATAACCGAATTCAATCGTTGCTCGGTGAATAGAGTATTTTTTATTATCAATAATACTCGTCATGATTTTAAACTCCAGCGTTTCCATCCCCAGGTATTGGATGGCAGAATTGATGGAAGCGTTCGGCGCATAAGCGATCGAGACGATGTTCGTTTCTGAGAGTGTGATCTTGACCAGGTCTTTTGGCAAACTGTCACTTAAAATATTCAGCTCTTTGGTAACTGTAGGCAAAGATAGCCCTAGTAATGTCGCCAATTCTTGTGGATGATACCCTGTCGGTGCAGCATTTAGCACTTGTAAGATTTTTACTTGTCGAGAAAATGCTTTGTCCCGATGCAAGTTGATAGATAAATTTTCTAACATTGAAGTCACCACCTATCCATTGAAATTACGCTCGTTTTAAGTAAATTATATAATACTCTGCGCCAATCAAGAAGTCTTATCCCTTGAAAATTGGCGGATTTCATGTTAATGGTGCGCCGCATGTTTCATCGAGTGTGAAACAGTCATTGAAAACAGCTTTTTAGAAAAAACAACCTTGCCAGTTGCAGACCTAAAACGCTTGGATAGATTGGTCCAAAGATAAGTGTGAATAACGTTGGGGAAAAGAAAAAGGAGAAAAAATGAAAATGAAAAAACGCGTAGTTATAAGTAAGAGCGCTTTAGTAGGGATGCTGATTTTAGGGACAACCTTTCCAAGCACATGGCCGATCGCTCAGGCAACAGAAACACAACAAACAGAGCAGCAAACACCATCCATAGACTCATCGGTTCCCTTGCTGGCAGATTCAACAGGAAGCATGGACTCAGGAGAAAAGACAGATTCCCAAGAAGGAAATGCTGACGTCGTATCTTCCGAAACAACCGCAAGTGAAGTGGTGACTACCCCTTCAAACCCAGAAACAAATCAATCTAACGCATCTGATACTGCAGAAAAAACTCAAATTTCAGTTACTGCCCCATCTGCTGAAACCATTGTAGAATCTACGGATAGTCAACCTTTCGCTGCAGAATCAACGAAGAGTATCGAGAGTTTCAACTACGATCTGACTGTAGAATATGATCCGATCAAGTATAAAGCACTGGTTTTGGATTTGCCAATCCCGGAAAAATACGCACACCAAACACTATACCAAGACCCGCAGCTGACAGAAGATTTTTATGTCTACAAAACGGATAAGGTATACATGCTGGTGGGGCTATGGTATACAAGTGAAGTGACTGGTACCAATCAATTAAATATATCTTGGACAAGCTTCACAGGTTTTACGATCAACTATTACGGTTTAACAGCGGTTTTAGAATATACCGACGTTAACGGAAACCTTTTGTTCACGGCGACATATAATGTTCGCTTTACGAATAGCCATTTGACGGTTAAATATGTGGATGAATCAGGGATGGAAATCTATCCTTCTCAAACCATCCATAATAGCACCAATGAACCCTATAATGTCTCTACAAGTGCGTTTATTCCAGAAATTCCAGGGTACGTTCTTGATACCAATCAACTACCGACGAATGCAAAAGGGAATTTTCCTCGAGGCGAAGCGACAGTGACCTACGTCTATCAAAAAGCACCAACGGATTTCACAGCGCTATCCGTGAAAGATACCACGATTTATGAACAGGATACATGGTCAGCGGCGGATAATTTTGAACAAGCAGTCTCAAAAGAAGGAAAAATACTGACTTACGAGGAATTCCTCGCTGAGGGCGGCAGTGTGTCTGGGCAAGTCGATACTAGTCAAGCGGGTACTTATACAATCAGCTACCACTTAAACAATGTAAGCAAAGAAGCAACGGTCCTCGTCAAACCTCGATTCACTACGATTACTGTTCACGATTCTTCGTTGTACGTCGGCGAAAATTGGTCCCCAGAAGATAACTTCGACCAAGCCGTCGATCGGGACAACCATCCAGTTGCTTTTGCCGATGTGAGCGTTGACGGAAGCGTGGATACCAAGAAAGCGGGGACCTATGAGGTAGTGTATCGTTATGATGGGATAGAAAGCAAAGCCATTATCACCGTCAAAGCCGATCAAACCAACGTGACTGCCCATGATAGCGAGTTGTACACAGGGGAAAACTGGACAGCCAGAGACAACTTCGATAGTGCAACGGATCGGGATGGTAAACCTGTTGAATTTGGGGATATCACTGTTACAGGCAAAGCAGATACAACAAAAGCTGGCGAATATGTGGTTATTTACAGCTATAACGGAATAGAAAGCAAAGCCCTTGTTACCGTCAAGGCGGATCAAACGACAGTCAAAGTCCACAATAGCGAGTTGTACACAGGAGAAAACTGGACAGCCAAGGACAACTTCGATAGCGCAACGGATCGAGATGGTAAACCTGTTGCTTTTGAGGATATCACTGTTACAGGGACTGTCGATACAACGCAAGCAGGCAAGTACGAGGTCACTTACAGCTATCACGGTGTAGAAAGCAAAGCCATTATCACCGTCAAAGCCGATCAAACGACAGTTAAAGTTCACGATAGCGAGTTGTACACAGGGGAACAATGGGAAGCCAAGGACAACTACGATAGTGCAACAGATAGAGACGGTTCATCTGTTGATTTTGGGGATATCACTGTCACGGGGACTGTCGATACAACGCAAGCAGGCAAGTATGAAGTCATTTACGGCTATCATGGCGTAGAAAGCAAAGCCATTATCACCGTCAAAGCCGATCAAACGACAGTTAAAGTTCACGATAGCGAGTTGTACACAGGGGAACACTGGGAAGCCAAGGACAACTTCGACAGCGCAACGGATCGGGATGGTAAACCTGTTGATTTTGGGGATATCACTGTTACAGGCAAAGCAGATACAACAAAAGCTGGCGAATACGTGGTCATTTACAGCTATCACGGTTTAAAAAGCAAAGCCACTATCACCGTAAAAGCGGATCAAACGTCCCTGAAAGTTCACGATTCAACGATCAAGCAAGGCGATGAATGGCTACCAGAAACAAACATTGATTCTGCCATGGATCGTGATGGCAAAGAAGTAGCCTTTTCAGAAGTAGAAGTCAACGGCACAGTGAACAACAACATAGTCGGTCAGTACACGGTCTCCTACCATTACGGAGCAGTGATTGCCTATGCCGTGATTACTGTACAAGCAAAAGTCAGCGAAGCGCCTAACGAAACACCTGAAGAAACGCCAACAGAAGTACCAGAAGAAAATCGTCCGGAAAGTGAGTCGCCTGTGACTGAAATCCCTGAAACTGAAGCGTCTGATCCAATAATAGAAGAACCGATCAAGACACGTCCTGAGACAGAGACGTCAGAAACAAACAATCAAGAGAGAAACGGAAAACGGCCATCAGAACAATCAGACAAACCCTCAGCAACGGAACAGAAAGCACGGATCAAAGCAAGCAAACAATCCACTGCTAAGCAACTGCCAAAAACAGGAGAAACAAGCAGTGTCTTGCTAAGTGTGACAGGTATCTTATTCTTAATCGGCGGACTGGTGTTCTTGTTCCGTAAGAAATCATGGAGAAAATAACAATAGGATCAACAGAAGAGCTAGCAGAATAAAACATACAGGACGAACAAGCTGGATGAATCGCTTATAAGAGAGAAAAAAATCGATCTTTAAGCCATCACAAACATCAGCAATGTTCGTCCTGTTTTTTATATAGTGAGCAGCCGAAAGTACGAAGTTCAACCAGCACGTGTATTTATGAAATGACCTCATCCTTCTCCAGACTAAGATAGCGATAAAAAGTCGAGCGCTTTAAGCCTGTTTGGGCACAGATATCCACAACGGCTTTTCCTTCCTTTTGATAAAGGTGCAATGCGTGTTGGATCAGTGTGGGATCGATTCGTGGACGACCGCCAATATTTCCTCTAGCACGCGCGGATTCTAAGCCTTCTTTGGTCCTCTCAACGATGATGTCTCGTTCGAATTGGCTAAAGGCTTGGAAAACAGTCATCATTAATTTTCCTTGAGGGGTTTGTGTATCAAAATTTTCTTTGATACTGATGACTTTTACCCCTTTCTTTTCAAAAAAGTAGACGAGATCAATCAGGTCTTTGGTACTTCTTCCTAGCCGCGAGAAACTTTCAATAATGATTTTATCGTTTTCTTTCACTCGTTTTTTTAGTTTATTTAATTCAGGACGATTTGCGCGTACACCACTGATCTTTTCAGTATAAATTTTGTTGCATTCATACCGGTCAAGTAAATCCAATTGACGAGAGAGATCCTGTTGTCTTGTGGATACACGGGCGTATCCATAAACCATATTTGTCATACAAATTCCTCCAGTTGCACAAAAAGAGTCTACATAGAGAATACCTTGTTTGTTCACTTAAGTACATATTCTAACACCAACTTAAGTAAATTTGGGAAATAGGAAGGTTTTTTTATAGACGCAAATATTGTACTATAGAAAAGAAACCAGTCGGTGAAGGAGAAACACGGAGGGCAAAATGAGAGAATTGCAGTTAAATTTTATGCTAAACAAAACGACCGTTCGATGGCTTCAAATGTTAAATACCTTTGAGCGAGAACGGACTTGTTCCATCGCAAGTTTAGCCAACAAGCTTGATGTGACCCAACGGACGATCAGCTCTGACATCAAGGAATTGAAAACCTATCTGCAGGAGGCAGCGGAATTTACTCTTGAAGCCAATGGCTATCATTTTAGGGAAACTGATCCGAAAAGATACTTGTCTCAAAAAAAGGAGCTTGTTGCAGAAGAAGGCATGTATCAAATCGTGGAAGCCATTTTCCACGGGGAATTCTGTTCGGTTGAAGAGTGGGCGCAGCGCTTATATGTATCAGAAAGTACGATGCGTCGTTATTTGAATACCGCTTCTGCGACGTTACGAAAGTATCATTTAGAGTGGATCTTGCAACCGGTGAATTTGAGTGGATCAGAAGCCAATATTCGCAAGTTTTTTAAAGATTTTTATTATGAATCAGATGTCACGCCGCATACGCTCTTGCCCCCCAAAGAACTGATCGCGTTAGTCAGTGATGCCTTCTCAAAAATTCCCACAGCGCTGGTGAATACAGGCGTTTCTCCGAGTGATTTTTATTATAGTTTGTATATTACGATCAAGCGCTATCAACTGGGAAAGACTGTTCAGATTCCTCGATCGTTGGCAGCAATCGTCGAAACGCATGAGGCGTTTGCGATAATGAAGAACTTAGCGCCTAAAATCGAAGCGCTATACCGAGTAAGACTACCGCAACAAGAAATGATGTGGCTTTATTTAGTGACCGTGATGAAACGAACTTTGACCGAGCCTGAAAAAGAGCAGCAATTCGTTGCAGCGTTTGGGCTGTATCCTGAACTCGAAGAACTGAGTCAGCGCTTCGTGCAAGAATGGGGCATTTCCTTTCAAGAGCCTCAACAGGTCCAGACGATGATCCACGCCTTTTTCCTGTCAAAGAAAATCAATGAGCAGCTGGCGCCCGTTTTAAATCACTTGCTAACAGAAGTAAAAACTGAAGCGCAAAAGCATGGTTCTACTGCTTATCAAAAAAATCTGGCATTTATGAAGCAGCACCAAGCGATTCTAGGGGTCAAACAGGAGTATCTGTCAGATGTTTGTGCGGCACTGACCCTTTACAGTGAAGCAATCAGGGAGCTTTATGCTCAAAAAGTCAAACGGATCGCGTTGATAATAGAAGGTGATCTCTATGCCTGTCACACGATTCGTGCGCGCTTCTTGCGTTATGTCGGCAATGATCATCGGGTATTTTTTCCAAAAATCAATGAATTGACGAGCGATTATTTGAAGGAAAACGCCATTGATCTTGTGGTCACGAATTATAGTGAATATTTATCAGAGTTCATCTTATCGACTGATTCTCTTTTACTCAAAGCAATCCCCGATCATCAAGATTGGCTAAGAGTGATTGAAAAAATCGATCCTCAGTTAGGGCAAGCGTTAAGCGTTCCCACAGCCTAATCCACGTGTTGCAACACAGCATGACGAGGACATGGGTGGATAGATCAAAGAGAAAAGCCGCAACCGTTACGATCGACGGGTGCGGCTTTTATTCGTTTGTCTAATAAAAAAGGGAGTTATCTGAAAATATGCCCACTATTCCTGAATACCAAAAGATTGGGTTATTTTGGTGAAAGAACAGCCTACGCGAAAATAATTAGTTGGCATTTACTAGTTTATCAAAAATCGCTTCAAAGGTTTTGAACGTATCACTGTCTAACTGACACAGCCATAAAAGGTAGCTTTTTTCTTTGAATGTCCATTCGATTGAAGGGTAAGAGGCAATCAAGGCTTGGTATTTCTCTCGTTGTTCACTGGTAGCTAATAACCAGCGCTTCTCAAAAATCTTTTTCTCTTCCATTTTTTATCTATCCCCCATAAAGAAACGTTGCCTGAAACTTCACTAACGGGCAACGTAAATCTAATGATATGCAGATCTACGTTTAGTATACCAAAGAAAAATGAATTTTTTTAGAAGATGTGTAAAATTACATATAATTTCTTTTATTTTGCTTTTTTCTGACATTTTTTATAGAAAAGAAGCATTCTGTTGAAGATAACTGTTGATAAAAATGTTTCAGACAATGCTAAGAATGAGTAGGCAAAAACAATGTATCCATCGTATTGAGTCAAGTGGTTACAGGTAATAACATAAATGGACGATCCTTTTTAAATCATAAGGAATCGTCTTTTTTTATAACGCTTTTTTTTGCACAAACTTTCAAAATGCCTTATTTGAAAAGAAAATGAAAATCAATTTATTCACACAGGTTTGCAAATCTTGATTTATTGCTCGATGAGCAACCGTGTTAAATTTAACCTCGATTAAAACAATAAAATTTCGTCAAAAAAACATCTTTTTTTAGAGCTCATCTATGATATTTAGTGAGTTTCTATCGAATAGGTTGTTCCAATAAGGTCTAAGACAGATTTTTTTTAAGGGAGTAAGAAAGGACGCGTGATAAAAGTGAAATGAATCTTTAACGTACGAAAGAATAGAGAAGCAGGGGTGACTTATGAATAACTAATTTAGTGATGAAGTCACAGGTTTGTTAATGATCAGTCATCGGACAATGTTCTCCATTCTAGCAGCGGTGATTGGCTCAGAAGAAAATGCGAAGTCATTCTATGACAAACTACCTGATGAGGAAGGATGAATTCGTACAAGCATCATTAACCGGAGAACATGAAGAAATACAACGATAGAAAGATATATAGGTTGAGTTGGAAGGGAAAATAAAATGAAAAACAATTTTAAATTGAAAGCAACAGGTTTATTACTCGTTTGCCAAATGAATTTATCATCATTACTAGTGGTAGCGATGGCACAAGAGCACGAGGATTTGGAAGAAAATTATAACATAGAAAAACTAGTGGATGGGTTAGAAGAGAAGCAGCCAGAGGCAGCAAAACAAGCTGAAAATGAACCAGTCGATCCACAAGAACAACATTTAGCACCAGATGATACCCAAAAGTCAGAAGCTAGGGATATGACGGACACAAACGCATTATCTGAACAAGTACTACAGATGAATACTCAAGGAAGCCCCATCTATTCTTTGAAGGGTCTTAACAAAAGAGAAACACTCAATACAACTGGAAGTAGTGCTTATATTTTTAATGTATGGATAGAGGAAGATGCGAATGGGTTACCTGTATTCAATCATGATATCAGTAAGCATTTCATAAATTATGGCGCGAGGGTTACATTTAGCAATGGACAGTCGGCTCAGACATTTAAAAATGCTGCGACAGGCTCCCATATGATTTGGCAAGTAAATTTAAATGACCAATTGAGACCGAGACGTGGTGATACTTATACGATCAGAGATCTTAATCCATCAGGTAATCCGATCCATGCGGCAGCTACCGGCGTCTTGATGGAAGATCGCTATTATGAAGATGATCGCCAATTCGGGCAAAGTGTCTATGATCTTTTTGTAGGGGATACTTTTGAGCAACTACAAGAAGGTGTAACACAGCAAACAATTGCATCAACAAGAAGTAACTTAGAGGAACAAATGTTTCCTAGTGAAGAGAAGCAAAGATTGATTGAGGGGCTGGATTTCTTGGAAGAGTTCATCTGCCAAGACGATCTTTTTTAATTGTTCGGAGACAACGACAGTTTCTCCCGCTTGATGACGCTCAAGGATAATATACAACCAATAACTGATATACCAAAATGAAGCTGTATTATTGGTTTTGCCGCGTATATTGCGAAAAAAATCTAAGACGATATTTTGCACAGCAATGGTTGGACGTACCGTATGAGGCGTAGCATCCGACTCATAATAAAAGGCATGGAAAAATTTGCGAATATCCGCTTCTGATCCGATCAGACGGAAATTCTTATGATCAACAGATAACTGAAAGGGCTTCAGGGCTTTTTCAAAAAGTGTCAAATAGCGTAAAAGGGAACTCTCAGAAAGATAAAAATAGTCTGCCCATTCGGAAACTGTCCGATATTCTCCCTTAAACAGATGTTCAAGAATAACGAATAACGGTTCATTCTGAAGGAGCGCTCGTTTTCGTTCCAGATATTCTTTCGGTAGTAATTCATGAAGAGAATAGCCATTCGACGTGGATTCGATCATTAGCGTACTTCCAAAGTAGTTCCGTAGCCCCTCCATATCATAAATGATCGTGCGCCGCGAACTCTGGACAGCTTTTGACAACTCACGATTCGAAAGGGTCTTATGCCGTTCCAAAAGATTCAATAGTTTCAACCAACGATTGGTGGTCGTAGAAGTAATAAACGTCATCTGAAAATTATTCATTCGTAACACTCCCATACGGTCTGTTTGATGGATCATCGCTCACGTCTGATTATGGAATATGGATACGGGCAAGGCAAGGGAAAGGTTTTTAGATTTAAATTATCGAAATGGGCGCAGAGTATAAGGAGAATTTCACCAATTCAACTTTGCTTTCCCTAGCTTTCATTGTATATTTAGGTGAAAGCGTATTTAGGAGGTAGCACGAATGGAAAATAAAGGAACCTCAGTCAGAAGTCTTTTGTTGCGCTATTTAAATAATCAAAAAAAACAAGACAATAATTACTTTATTGCACAGGCGATTCTAAGAAGTTTTTCGAAAATCCCTAAGATGACCATTTATGAACTCGCAGAAGAATGCTTTGTGTCGACTGCAGCGATTTCGCGATTCATTCGAATTTTGGCTTTTTCATCTTATACGGAATTCAAACAAGCGGTTGAAAAAGAGATCGATATCGTCAGCGATTATTCCAAAAAAGTGATCCAGCCCGTGGAACAAAGGGAGAAATTTCTGGACGAATTCACCTCAAATCTTTTGATCAATTTGAGGTACGCCAAAGAACATCTCTCGATTTCAGAACTTGAAACAGTGGTCTCTGCGATCTATGAAACAGAAAACGTTGCAGTGTTTGGCTTAGAATTTGCTGCTTTTATGGGACAGCATTTGCAAAGCAAATTAGCAAGCATGGATAAAATTATTCGGATTGGTTTTACAGTGGAAGAGCAATTAAAAATTGTGGAAGAAAGCTCGCCATATAGCTTGGTTTTGATTTTTTCGATGGAGGGTGGTTTCTTTTACTTTAGTGAAAAAGTGATTGCAGCATTGAAGAAAAAGGGAATCAAAATTATCGTCTTTACGTTTAAGCATTCTCCAATCATTGAGCGAAGTGCAGACCAAATTATCCTCTGTGGAGAGATCAACGAAAACACCGAAGGACGGATTGCTATTCTATACACGATGGAGTTACTGATTTATATGTATATGAAAAAGTTCTATTTGCCTCAATAGTTTCATATTTTGAAACAAGACCTTTGGATTTGAAACCAGAGGTCTTGTTTTGTTGTCGTTAGAATTAATTCTGAATGGTATCGTTTTCTTATAAGGGAAAGGTGGAAGGAACAATGGTTAAAAAAGATTTTTATTGGGGGGCATCAACCTCAGCATTTCAAGTAGAAGGAGGCTTTGGTGAAGGTGGAAAAGGGATTGCAACAACAGATGTGCGTCACGTACCGGAGGGAATTGCAGATTCGAAGATCGCGTCCGATCACTATCATCATCTAAGCGAAGACATTGAATTAATGGCAGACTTAGGGATCGATCTCTATCGTTTTTCGTTCAATTGGACACGTGTCATGGGTGATGGTGATCAGCCGAATCAAGAAGGCATCGATTTTTATAATCGTTTGATTGATGGGTGTCTTGAAAAAGGAATCACACCTTTTCCTACCCTCTATCATTTTGAAATGCCGCAAGCATTGGTAACCAAATTTGGCGGATGGAAATCAAGAAAATGTATTGATTACTTTGTTGCTTATGCAAAAGTTTGCTTTCAGCATTTCGGTGATCGAGTCAAGTTGTGGGGAACGATCAACGAGCAATTGATCGTCACAGCAGCTTCTGATTTAAATGGCAATCACGAAACGGATGCAGATGAAAAAATGAAGCAGATGTATCAAATGAGTTACAATATGTCGCTAGCTGAGAAAAAGACAATTCAAGTTTTTCGAAAAATCGTAAGAGATGGGAAAATTGGACCGGTGTGCTCTATGCAAGTTGTTTATCCTGAAACACCTTCGCCAAGGAACATCTTAGCAGCTAAGAACGCCGAAGACTTTTTACAAAATTGTTTTCTCGACATGTCAGTATTCGGCGAGTACCCGAAAAGCTACTGCAATTATTTGAATGAGAAAGGTTGGTATCCAGAAACGGAACCAGCTGATCAAGAAATTTTGAAGAAGAATAAACCAGATCTTATAGGGATAAACTATTACTGTAGTACCTGTATACGTGCCGTTGAACCGGGAGAAGATACAAGCAAACTACCACCATTTTATCGAAATGAGCGATTTACCTTAGGGAACAATCCTTATTTAACGAAGACGAAATGGATGGAATTTGGTATTGACCCTGAAGGATTATATATAGGTATGCGGTCGATTTATGAAAAATACCAATTACCAATGATGGTGACTGAAAACGGTTTAGCGTATTCTGATCGTATTGAAGATGGGCAAATTCACGATGTCTATCGTATTGATTACTTAGAACAGCATATTAAGCAATGTGAGCGTTTTATGGAGGAAGGATATCCTTTATTGGGTTATAGTCCTTGGTCACTACTTGATCTGGTTAGTTCACACCAAGGGTTTAAAAAGCGATATGGTTTGATTTTTGTTGATCGCACAGATGAAGATCCAAAAGAATGTCGACGAATTCCCAAAGACAGTTACTATTGGTACCAAAATAAAATAAAAAACACTAAAAAGGGGTAAGAAAAATGAATGCATTTATCCACTTTATGGAAAAAAGATTTATTCCCGTTGCGAATAAAATTTCTTCGAATCGCTATTTAAAAAGTGTGAGTACAGGTTCGATGTCATTACTAGGCGTTATTATGTTAGGTGCCATCTTTACAGTTATTTCTAGTTTAAGCTGGGAACCGTATCAAAACTTTCTATCAGTGACCAACATTGGGACAGTAATGAATTATATTCCAGCTTACACAATTGATTTATTAGGTTTGTATATGGCATTTAGTATTGCCTACTGTGGAGCAGGAATATTCGGGATCAAAGAACAAGCCTTGGGGACGGGGTTCATCTCATTGGTATGTTTCCTGTTATTAACGCCACTCACTGAAAATCCCGAAGCAAGAGCTTCATTTTTAAGTACCAATTATTTAGGCGCGCGCGGGGTCTTCGTGGCAATTTTCGTTTCACTGATCACGATTCAACTGATGAAATTGTTTGTGGAAAAAAATATTACGATCAAAATGCCCGATGGGGTGCCAGAAATGGTGACCAAGTCATTTACTTCTTTAATTCCAGCAGTTGTGATTGCGTCACTTTTTGGAATTGTTAAATTTGGTTTTAGCGTAACTAGTTATAATTCAGCGACAGATTTTGTTTATACATTGCTTCAAGAACCATTGCAGCGATTGACGGGTTCCTTAACTGCCTTTTTGATTCTTATTTTGATCTCGAATCTCTTATGGTTTTTCGGGATTCATGGTTCAATGACCGTATTGCCGATTCTCATGCCGATTTTCTTGGGTTATCTTGCAGACAATAGTGCTGCTGTGGCGGCGGGAGAAGCAGTCCCTCATGCCATTAATTTTGGGTTATACGATTTGGCATGTTTAGGGGGGAGCGGTGCAACGATTGGTTTAGTGACTGACATGTTTTTATTTTCCAAGAGTAAGCGCTACAAATCATTTTCAAAAATCGTATTTCCAAGCGGTCTTTTTGGTGTAAATGAACCAGTTGTCTTTGGAATGCCGGTAATGTTGAATGTGATGCTTTTGATTCCGTTCTTATTGACGCCATTAGTGATCACTTCTCTTGGGTACGCATTGATTTCTATGGGAATCATTACCGCACCGATTGGCATCCTAGGGGCGGGCTCGTTACCTCCGCTGATCCACGGCATCGTTCAAGGGAGTCTCTCTTTTGGTATCTATCAACTATTTGCAGTTGCTATTTCTATGGCTATCTATTACCCGTTCTTTAAAACCTTAGATAATCAAGCAGTTCAAGAAGAACGTTTAGCACAAGAACAAGCTGGATAAGAAACTCGCACAGGATTTACAGTTAACCATAATAACAACAAACGAGCGCAAGAGTGAAGTGATTCTTGCGCTCGTCGTCTGTGAAACTATCGATTGGAGGACAACTCAGTGAGAGAGACAAGAGAAACACTTTTCAAATTTACAGAGACAAGGAAAAAACAAATTCAGAAGATCGTAGAAAACATGTCAGTTATGGAAAAAATTGGTCAGCTTTTTTTCGTGATTGGACAATCAGGTTCTGTAAAGGAATTGACGGCTTTTATTAAGAAATACCAACCGGGTGGAATGATGTATCGCCCCGACAATGCTGAAAAATTGAAGGATCAGCTAAGAGCAGTCCAAGATGCTAGCACAATACCGTTATTTCTTTCAGCAAATTTAGAGTCAGGTGGGAATGGTATTCTTACGGAAGGGACATGGGTCGGTAATCCTATGCAGATCGCCGCTACAGATTGCACCGAAAATGCCTATTACTTAGGAAAAATTGCTGGGCTGGAAGCGGCTCGAATTGGTATTAATATGGCTTTTTCACCGATTGTCGATATTGATTATAACTTCAAGAACCCAATCACGAATACTCGCACATTTGGAAGTGATCAAAAACGAATTATTCGCATGGCTCAAGCGCAGATAGACGGTTTTTCTGAGAGTAACATCATTCCAGTGATCAAGCATTTTCCTGGGGACGGTGTTGATGAAAGGGATCAACATTTACTGAGTTCGATCAATTCACTCTCCGCGAATGAGTGGATGGAATCGTATGGGACTATTTATCGCCAGTTTATTGAAAAAAACGTCAGCTGTATCATGGTGGGACACATTTATCAGCCTGCGTGGGAGCGAAAACTTTCACCAACTATCAGAGAAACCGAATTGATGCCTGCTTCTTGCTCGAAACTTCTAGTTAACGGGTTACTAAGAGATACACTGGGCTTCAATGGTTTGGCTATCACTGATGCAACACCAATGGTCGGTTACACGACGATCATGCCTCATAGAGAGCGACTCGTTGCTTCAATCAATGCAGGAATCGATATGTTGCTTTTTAATAAAAATATTGATGAAGATTATGAAGTGATCGCATCTGCTGTAAAAGAGGGAAGCATTCGTATGGAACGTTTGGATGAAGCAGTCGCACGAATTTTAGCAGTCAAGATGTACCATGGTTTATTTACTGAAGTAAGGGAAGAGACAGTCAATAGTACTCCTAAAAGTGTCATCGATCGTACTGAATATCAGTGGGTAACGAAAAAAATTGCTGATGAGTCGATTACATTGGTCAAAGACAGAGAAAAACACTTACCACTCACCCCACAACGATACCCTCGAATCCGTCTCGTTATTTTGGGTGATTCTGACGACGGTGGATTTAAAGAGGGAGGACGAGTGGGTCCGCTTTTTAAAGCTGGATTAGAAGCTGCTGGATTTGAAGTCAACCTTTTCGATAATCAACAATTGGATTTCCAAGAGGTTTTCGAGGCAGGGGTTGAGGATCTTGGAAATAAATTTGATTTGGCATTGTATGTTGCTAATGTTGAGACCGCCAGCAATCAGACAACAGTTCGTTTGGATTGGAATCATTTGATGGCCGCAAATGCTCCCTGGTATGAAAAGGATCTCCCTACCATTTTTGTTTCTACTGCCAATCCCTATCACTTATTTGACATCCCTTATGTTTCAACTTTTATCAATGCGTATACAGGAAATCCAGAAACAGTGGAGGCTGTAATCCAGAAATTGCTAGGGAAAGAACCGTTTAAAGGTAAGAGCCCGATCGATCCATTTTGTGGGGACTTTTTAGCTAGAGCAAAATAACTTTTATAAGAAGGAGGAGAAAAAATGAGACAAAATCGATTACTGAATGATGGCTGGCAATTTCACTTAGGTGAGATAGAAGAGCCAATGAAAACAGTCAGAAAAGCCGCAGCTATCGGTGGCTTGGCAGCTCCGCTTGAAAATGAAGCGGGGGATACTGTTTTGATAGGTGCTGGTGGAGAACATTTTCTACGGCTGATTGCTCAAGGTGATCGTGAAAAAGGCTTGAGAATGTTGGCGAACACTGCTTTGGAAAGTGAACTTGACGAAGATTGGGTATCTGTTGATCTCCCTCATGATTGGAAAAATGAACTTCCGTATGTTAATGATCCCGATTTACTGATGAGTGGATCAAAGCCAGATGGCATTGCCTATTACCGTAAGACTTTTGCGTTAACTCTAGATGAAGTGAACGAAAAGCAAGTGACTCTCCACTTTATGGGCGTCATGCGTATGGCATCTGTCTGGTTTAATGGTGTATTTCTAGGTGATCATTACAGTGGATACTCTGATTTTTCTTTTGATGTCTCTGAACTGATACGCATCGGCTCAGAGGGAGTGAATGTGGTGTTGATCAAAGTGGATACGACGAAAGGCGCGGAAGGCTGGTGGTATGAGGGAGCAGGTATATATAAGGATGTATATTTAGAAATAAAACCAAAGCTTCAGATTGTGGCAGAAGCATCGTTTATCGAAACAACTGAAATAAACCAGCAGGAAGCGCTCCTTAAAATCACCATTGGTCTTGCTAACCATCATTTTGAGAAAAAACAAAAGATAACGATCAAAAGTCAGGTGGCTGATCAACAAAATATCCATGAGTGTAACGTAGATCCTTTGGCGACAACAGAATGGAGTTATTGCCAAAAAATCTGCGCGCCTCAGCTATGGTCTCTCGAGAATCCACATCTATACCAAGCTACTTTTCAACTATTTGATGGCGAGAACCAAATCGATGACTATCAGCTTTGTTTTGGTATTAGGACAGTCGCATATACTACGAAAGGTTTTCTGCTTAATGGGGAACGTAAAGAATTAAGAGGGGTCTGTGAGCATCAAGACTTTGGTGGTCTAGGTGTCGCATTACCAAAAGATATTTTACGGTATAAGCTGTTGAAAATGAAAGAAATGGGGGTAAACGCCTATCGCAGTGCACATCACTTTGCTTCCAAAGATCTCCTTGAATTATGTGATGAATTAGGTATCATCGTTATGAACGAGAACCGCATCTTGGAATCTAGTGAGTGGCGGACAAATGAGCTGGTAAAAATGGTGAAGCAAACACGTAATCATCCTTCTCTTTGTTTTTGGTCCCTTTGTAATGAAGAGGTGATTGGTCATACGCCGCTTGCTTACCGAATGGCACAAAAATTAGCAGCTGTGATCCGAACCCATACTTCGCAAAGTCTCATTGTTTCAGCGGAATTACTTAATCCTGCTGGTCAGGTGGATGCTTCTTATATGCGTATTTTTGATGTGAACGGGGTCAATTATCCTGAGTCTGCTGTAAATGGGACAGGTTTAGTTGCTGTAAAGGAAAAGTATCCGCTATTTTCATATCTTAGTACGGAAAGTGCTTCTTACTTTTCGACAAGAGGGGTCTATCAAGATAACAGCGAAAAATGTCATACTTCAAACTTTGGTTCTCTTTATTCTATGGTCTTACCTGGGAAACGAAAGCCTGAAGAGCCAGGAACCGGTGGTACGGCTAAACCGAAAGAAGTACTGCGTTACTTAGAAGAACATGCCTATATGGGAGGTGTCTTCTTGTGGACATTTATGGATTACTACGGTGAGCCAGCACCGTTTCACTGGCCTGGAATCAGTTCTCAATTTGGAATTACAGATACGGTCGGATTTGAAAAGGATTCTTTTTATTATTATCAATCAAGGTGGACTGAAACACCAATGGTTCATGTGTTTCCTCACTGGAACAAAGAAGGGTTAACAATTGACCAAGGGGTTACGGAGGTGAGGACTTTTTCTAATTGTCATACTGTTGAGTTGTTTCTGAACGGGAAGAGTTTTGGAAAGAAAAAAAATGATAAAGATGGCCTATCTTGGCATATTCCTTATGAACCAGGTTGTTTAAAAGCCATTGGTGTCAAAGAGGAACAAACAATTGAAGCAACTCGAAAAACAAGCGGTCCGACTGATTCTGTCACAGTTAAAGAACGATTCTGTGGAGCGGACTACTCTCTATTTGAGATCCAAGGAATCGATTCAGAAGGGATCGAGGTGCCAACTGCAGACGAACTTGTAGCGGTTTTGGTAAAAAATGGAACAATCCTCGGACTTGCTAATGGCGATCCCGCAGATCTAGACGGGTATAATTGCCAAGAGAAAAAACTTTTTTCAGGAAAATTAATGTCAATCATAAAAAAAGAACCAGGAAAAGTACCGCTTATCCAAGTAGCACTAAAAAAAGTTTAGTAAAAGAGAAGCAATTGAAGGTAATAGTAGTTAGCCTTGGTGCTCACAGATTTTTACGGAAAAAGAAAAAAGCCGACCCACAACCTCGACAGTTTATAAAGTCATAGGTTGGTGGTTCGGCTTTTTCATCAAGCTGTTGCAAACTGGCTGTTATATAGTTGGGCGTAAAGGGAATCTTGTGCCAGCAATTGAGTATGGGAGCCTTTTTCGACGACGGAGCCGTCTTTCATCACTAGAATCAAGTCAGCGTTTTTGATGGTAGAAAGACGATGGGCGATGATAAAGCTGGTTCGTCCTTGGGTCAAACGATCCATCGCCGTTTGGATCATTTGTTCCGTCCGCGTGTCGACACTGGAGGTGGCTTCATCAAGGATCAGGATCGTTGGGTCTGCTAAAATCGCCCGAGCGATCGTCAATAATTGTTGTTGTCCTTGTGACAGTTCGCTTTCGGAACCAATGACGGTATCGTAACCGTTGGGCAGGGTCCGCACAAAGTGGTCGCATTGGGCGGCTTTCGCGGCAGCCAAGATGTCTTCCCGAGTGGCATCGGGATTGCCATAAGCGATATTTTCAGCAATGGTTCCTTGGAACAGCCATGTATCTTGCAGCACCATACCGAATTTTTTCCGTACTGCCGGTGCCGAAAAGTACATCATGTCTTGATCGTCCAGCAAGATCTTCCCACCATTCAATGGATAAAAGCGCATCAAAAGATAGATCATGGTGGTTTTTCCAGCACCTGTTGGTCCGACGATCGCGACCGTTTGTTTTGGTTTGACGGAAAATTCGACGTTTTCCATCAAGAGTTTTTCCTTGCTGTAGCCAAAGGAGACGTGTTGAAAATCGATTTTTCCTTTGATGTTTTGTGGAACTGGCAGTTGTTGGGTCGCAGTTTCTTCTTCAGGATAATCAAGGATCTCAAAAATTCGTTCGAGAGATGCTAAGGCACTTTGCAAGGTGTTCATAATATAAGAGGCTTGCGTGATCGGTTCAGACACTTGGTTGATGTATTGCAGATAGGCTTGTACGAGACCAATGGATAATTGCCCTTGCAACACCATTAGACCACCAACGACGGCGCTTAAGATAAAGCCGATTTGATTGATAAAGCGCACGAATGGATTGATAGCTGCACTGACGAACTGTGCTTTCCGAAAGGCTTTAAATTGGGCTTCACTCAATTCCGCCATTTCCGCTTCAACGGCAACTTGTTGGTTGTAGGATTTGATCAGCGGATTTGCGGTATAAAACTCTTCCGCACGACTGCTAACTGCACCTAATGTTTCTTGGTTTTTGGTAAAGTAGCTCAAGTTTTTTCGTGCGAGAACGGTGGTCACAAAAGCACTCAAAAGCAAAATCAGAACCACGCCGATCGTCAGTAATGGGCTGAGATAAAGCATAGCGATCAAGCCGAAGGTAATGCTGATGGTTGCGGTGATCAACTGCATCAAACCGACTTGTAAGACTTCGGATACTTTATCTAAATCGAGAATCACTCGGCTTAAAATATCGCCAGTATGATGTTTGTCGTAAAAACTGATAGGCAGGCGATTGAATTTGTCACTGATTTGTTTGCGTAAAGTCAAGGTCAGGGTTTCACTGACACTGGCCATCGTATACTCTTGCAGCAAGGAAAAGAGACTAATCAAAAGCCACGTTCCCGCTAAAAGGACGACTGGACCTAAAATACTTTGCCAAAAATCATTGATCTGCCAGCCTTCTTGTTGAAACAAGGCAATCAGATTATCCAGTCCACGCCCCAAGATCAAAGGGGCGATGGACATTAGTAAGGAAAAGAACAAGGCGGAAGCGATAATCAGTAGAAAGCGGGCTTTTTGTTCCATCAGCAAACGCAGCAAGCGTCGGCTTGTATGTTTCATGTTTTTTGGGGTATCCATTGTTTGTTTACTCATCCTTCATTCCTCCCATTCCTTGAGATGAGGCAAACTCTTGATAAGTTTGGCAATTGCGTAATAATTCTTCGTGGGTTCCTTTACCGACCATCTTGCCGTTATCCAAGACAATGATTTGATCGGCATTTTTGACGGTCGATACCCGCTGAGCCACGATAATGACGGCGGCATCTTTCGTGTATTCTTTCAATGCACGCCGCAAGTTGGCGTCTGTTTGATAATCCAAAGCAGAAAAGCTGTCGTCAAAGAAGTAGATTTCTGCTGGCTTTGTCAGCGCTCGGGCAATACTCAATCGTTGCTTTTGACCGCCAGAGAAATTGCTGCCTTTTTGAGCAACTGGACTTTCATAACCTTCAGGCAAGCCTTCAATAAATGACTTGGCTTGAGCAACTTCAGCGGCTTTTGCCATCGCCTCATGGGTTGCTGGACGATTGCCGAAACGCAAGGTTTCTTGAATCGTGCCGCTAAGCAAGAGCGCTTTTTGCGGGACATAACTAATTTAGTCCCGTAATTCGGCTTGTGAGATCTCTTTGATGTTGCGGCCAAAAAGCGTGATCGAACCAGCAGTCACATCTTTGAAACGCAACAGCGCTTTGGCGATGTTGCTTTTGCCAGAACCAGTTCCACCAACGATCGCTGTCGTTTTGCCTCGATGGATCTCGAAGCTGATATCTTCTAAGACAGGTTCTTCGGCACCTTCATACGTAAACTGCACGTGATTGAAAGCTGCGATCGTTTCTGACACGGCGGTCTTGTTTAAGGTTTGGTCACCGTCGATCAAATCAATTGGTTCTTCCAAAACTTCTGTGATCCGTTGCAAGGAAGTCAAGCCTTTAGGCACCATCACGATCACCATCGCTGCCATAGTCAAAAACCAGAGACTCAGGATCGTGTATTCGATGATGGCAGTAATACTACCAATAGCAAGGTGGCCCTGCAGACTTTGATAGCCGCCGTAGACAAGGATAGTCGAAATCGAGAGTCCCATTACTAAATTGACGGTCGGATTCAAGACAGCAAAGAGGCGATTGACTTGGATCATGGTTTTCGCATATTCCGTCAGTGTTTGATCTGTCCGTTCTTTTTCGTAAGCAGCTTTGTCGAATGCTCGAATCACCCGAGCGCCAGTAAAGGTTTCTCGTAAGATCCGCATCATGTTATCGACTAGTTTTTGCGTGATTTGTGATAATGGGATCGCTTTGCGAATCACTCCATAAGCGATCATTGAAAAACATAGGATCGCTACGATTGGGACCCAAATCATCCGTAAAGAGACGGTGCCGGTTAGAAAAATTGAAGCAGCGACGATCATTGGGGCTGGCAAAATCATTTGCAGCGCCATCATCAAAATTTGTTGGATGTTGTTGATGTCGCTGGTGGTACGTGCCAGCAAAGTGGGCGTACCATAGCCATCAACGGCGGATACAGAGAGTTCTTGTGTTTTTTTGAAAAGGCGCATCCGCAAAAAATGCCCGAATTTTCCTGAAAGGTGGGCAGATAAATAACTACCGCCTACAGAGACGATCACGGTGCCGATGGCAATGGCAAACATCCACCAGCCATTGTGCCAAATGGCTGTCGTGTCGACTTTCAAGATCCCTTCATCAATGATTTTTGCCAAAAAATACGGCAACAAGAGTGTGCCGAAGGATTGGACCAGCATCAAAAGAAATAAACTGAAAAAGAAGCGTCGTTCTTCTTTATAAAATAACTGTAATTGTTTCATGATTTCCCTCCAAAAATGTCGTTCTATGGTAGAATAAACTGTAACGTTACGTTACAGTCAAGCAAGGAGTGAAATTTTTTTGAAAAAACAATTGACCATCAGTGAGATGTCCGCTTATGCTGGCGTGAGTCGGCGCACATTGATTTATTACGATCAGATCGATTTGTTCAAACCGCAATCGATTGGTGAAAACGGCTATCACTACTACGGCTTTGAACAATGCCTTGAGTTAGACGTGATTCTGCTCTTGCGTTCTTTAGACATGCCCTTGCAAGACATTCGACAATTTTTGAAAAACCGCAACCCTGAATACACGCAAAAGGAACTTGTGGAACGGCGAGGAGAAGTTCGTACCAAAATCGCTGCGCTGCAAGAATTGGAACGAACCTTCGATCGCTACATCCAGCGCTATGAAAAAGTACAGAAAGCCGATTTTGAGACCTTTACGATAGCGCACCACGAAGCAGAGGCGTTTATCGTTTCCGAAGAGATCGCTGGCGATGATCCAGAATCTGCTTATCAAGTGTACGCCCGTTTTTATCCGCTAGTGGATTATAAAGATGCTTTCAGTGGCTACCCCATCGGCTTTTTAAGTGCTGGAACGACATTAGAGGATCAGACCTTTCACGCATCGCCTTATCGGGCACTGATCTTGATTCCACAAGATCGGCTGCATCTCTATCCTGAAAAGCTGATCATCACGCGTCCTACTGGCACGTATGTGTCTGGGTTTGTCAGTGAGGGAGAGGAACAAATTGCTGCTTTTACCCATCGCATCCAAGCCTTTCTAAAAGAGAATCATTTAAAGATCGATGGCGATGTTTGGGAATTGTTATGGCAAGATGAAGTCTTTACCGCCCAAAAAGAATTGCAGATATTTGAAGTGATGGTTCCAGTGAAGCCCGAGTAATGGACGAGGCACGCGTATCTGTAGGAACCGAAAATCAAGATACGCAATCGCAATGGTTGTTGCGGGCTTTTCAATGGAAGCAAAATAGAAGCAAAGGAGATGGACGAAGCCAGATCTTATCCCTACAAAGAGCCCTGGGAAGCGTTGAAATTCCCATTTTCCTTTTTTCTCGTTATACTTGAAAGAACAGATGAGAAAAAAGGGGAAATTTTAATGAAAAAAGAAACAGGATTACGCTCGCTTTATGCGTTGATTGGTGTCGCCATTTTAGGATTCGGGGCGGCATTGCTGCGGGTCGGCGGAGTAGGGCTAGACCCATACACAGCTGCCAATATCGGTGTCGGCGAGCTACTAGGGTTATCCCTTGGGGTCTATCAATTGATGATCAATATCGCTGTCCTAGTATTGATTTTTATCTTTGGCCGTCGCCATATCGGCATCGGGACGGTCATCAATATGGTGCTGACAGGATTTTTCATCGACTTTTATACCAATGTTTTTGATTGGTTATCCGTCGGTCCCAATAACTGGTGGCAGCAAGGCTTGTTCTTGTTGATCGGGATTATCTTCTTTACCTTCGGTGCTTCGTTTTATATGTCAGCGAATTTGGGCAGCGCCCCCTATGACGCGATCGCCCCAACCATCGTCGATCAGACGAAAGCCAACTATCGAGTGGTGCGGGTGATTCAAGACGTTGCCTTTGCCTTGATTGGGCTCTTCACAGGCGGGCCTATTGGAATCGGAACCTTCATCAGTGCCTTTTTAGTGGGCCCACTGATCAAATTCTGGGACAACCGTGTCTCTCAGCCATTCATCGAAAGCAGTGTCAAAAAAGCGATTTTTAAATAAAAAAGGTCTGCAGCAAAGAGAAGTCGAAGCGATTTAGTCGCCCACTTCACTCAGCTGCAGTTTTTTTGCCATTTGATCAAGGAATTCTTGCATAATTGCTTCTCAGTCGCTAGAATAAAAAAGCCGAGGAGGGGTAAGTATGCAATTACCAACACCATTTATTGAAAAATACCAACGGTTGCTAGGAGAAGAAGCACCAGCTTTTTTTACCGCTTTAACCGATAATCAGCCAGTCAAAGGCTTTCGCTTGAATGTTGCTAAGCCGCACGCACAAGCGATGCTGGCAAAATATGGGCCAGCCGCTGTACCTGCCCCCTATGCAGAAGCTGCTTATATTGGCGAAGTCAAAGGCCGTTCGCTGCTCCATCAAGCTGGCTATGTCTACAGCCAAGAACCTAGTGCGATGATCGTAGCAACGATCGCAGCCGCTCAACCAGGGGAGCTGGTCTTAGATTTATGTGCGGCACCAGGGGGCAAAACAACGCAGCTGGCAAGCCAGTTACAAGGAAAAGGACTGCTTGTAGCAAATGAGATTTTCCCCAAGCGTGCCAAAATCCTATCAGAAAATGTGGAGCGTTGGGGCTTCGCGAATGTAGTTGTCACCAATCAGGCACCGCAAGAATTGAGCCGCCATTTTCCTCAGTTTTTTGACAAGATCGTGGTGGACGCCCCATGTTCTGGTGAAGGGATGTTTCGTAAAGATCCCGTCTCCTTAGAAGAATGGCAAGCAGAAACACCTGATCAGTGTGCGATCAGACAAAAAGACATTTTGGCACAAGCCGTTACGATGCTAAAACCGGGGGGGCAGCTGATCTATTCCACCTGTACCTTTGCCCCAGAAGAAAACGAAGCGATGATGGCTTGGTTAATGGAGGAGTACCCCTTCACGATCGAAGCGATCGACTTGGACAATGTATCTCATGGGCGCAGGGAGTGGGGAGCTGCACCTGGGATTGAGAAAACCATCCGCTTATGGCCGCATTTAAACCAAGGAGAAGGTCATTTCGCTGCGAAATTGACCTCGCTAGCAGAAGCAGCGCCAGTGAAAAAGAAGAAAAAAGGCAAAGGAGCGACAGCCAAGAGTCCATTGGATGCAGCGACTCAAAAGTTGTGGCAAGCCTTTCGCAAGGAGTTTCCTTTTTTACAGGCACTGAATGCGACGCCTCAGCTGCTAGGAGAAAACCTCTGGCTCGTTCCTGAAGAAATGCCTTCTTTAAAAGGGATCAAGTTTATGCGCCCAGGTTTGCACGTCGGCGTCGTTAAGAAGAATCGGATCGAGCCAAGTTATGCGTTGGCATTGGCGATCCATGCAGAAGAAGGGGCACCGACAGTGCCAATCACTTTGCCGCAATGGCAGCATTATGTGGCAGGTGAAACCTTGAGCGTGCCAGGAAATGCTGGATGGGTGATTTTGACAGTCGATGAGATCCCAGTCGGTTTTGGAAAACAAGTCCAAGGAACCGTGAAAAACTTCTTTCCTAAAGGATTAAGATTCAAAGCGATTTAAACGAAATAGTGTTTTTATTTCAGTCCTCGTGCTATGATGGAAGTAGCAAAATAAGGGAGCTGATCGATATGAAAACATCATCAAAAGTAACGATTGGATTAAGCATTGCAGCGATCGCTGGGATCACTACTGCCGTCGTTGTATCAGACAAAGTATTCAATAAAGTACGCTTCGCTTGCAACCGACACAAAGTAAAGAAATTTGTCGATGACAAATTCAACGGCAATGAAAAATTGCTGGATGTCGTAGACGGCTTGTCCGACAATGAATTGGATTCGTTGTTAGGTGTGATGAAAAAAGTCAATGAGGGCCGCAACAAAATCTCTGTTTACGGAGACAATATCAAAGATTCGACAGAACATGTCAAAGACAAGTTGACGAGCTTTGTTGATTCCGTCTTTTAAGCCAATCATTCCATTTGAAACTCGCAGGGACATCGGTCTTTGCGAGTTTTTCTCGTCTTTCTAAGCGTTTTTCGTTATACTAACAAGGAAATGCACGAAATGGTGCGAGGTAGAGGAGTGAGAGTGAAGTCGTGGAAAAAACAAGTACCTTGACTGCCGAGGAAAAAGCGTTCTTTATGGAAGAAGCAATCAAAGAAGCCCGAAAAGCAGAAGATTTGGCAGAAGTACCGATCGGTGCTGTCGTCGTCTTGGATGGTAAAATCATTGGTCGTGGGCACAATCTACGAGAAACGCAGCAGCAAGCCGCAGCGCATGCGGAGATGTTTGCGATCGAAGAAGCCTGTCGCACTGTCGGAAGTTGGCGCTTAGAACAAGCGCAGCTGTTTGTGACCTTGGAACCATGCCCAATGTGCAGTGGGGCGATGTTATTGGCACGGGTGGAAGAAGTGTATTTTGGTGCCTACGATCTCAAAGGCGGCACTGCTGGTACATTGATGAATTTATTGGAAGATGAGCGCTTCAACCATTGGTCCTATGTGGAAGGCGGCATTTTAGAAGAAGCATGCGGCCAGCTGCTGACAGATTTTTTCCGAGCATTACGAGAAAAGAAAAAACAAAAAAAGGCTGGCAATCTCTAACGAAATACGTTATACTAAGTTTTGCCGAAAGGCTAGGACAATGGAGGTCTTGTGAAGCGTGTCAGATCCGGAAGGAAGCAGCACTAAGCAGGATTCTCCATGTGTCTGATTGAAAAACTGCTTGTTTTGAAGAAAGCAGTAGTACTAATTGAATCGATGATCATTCAAACCTGAGACAGACTGTCTTAGGTTTTTTTATTTTTGAAATTCTTTGTGACACCAAGGACTGTTCTAATTGTATTCTGCTTTAAATCTAGGCAATCGATAGCAGCTCTCAGAGGGTTAAGTTGTATTTTTGATACAAAGGCTTTATTCCTGTTTAGAACCTTACTCTGATAACTTTTCCGTTGACGATTTTTATATTCTCAAAAAATCAGTAGTTCTGACGAACTGAAACATGGATTACCTGCTCTCGATATTCGATAGAATCTTCGTTTCAAGAACTCTTTATTTTCTCTTCAACGAATTGCCGCCGCCGTGTTATCGATAGAACTTCTCAAAAATAACCAGAAAAAATCACTTTCCTTTTTACAGTCAGAAAGTGATTTTTTCTTTTGAACAACTGTTACTGCAGCTGGTTCTTTTTTACAAAAAGTCACCATTCTTTTCCAAGCATTCCAATGGTTTCCCAGAGATTTTATGCTATGCTTATTTTGTAGAGACTTCCGTCGCCTTTCTACTGGCAACCCTTGCTGCCAAGAGAAATGGATAGTGATTTCAGGCGACGTATTTGAAAAGAGGCGCACAATGGAAAAAATTACGATTATTCATACGAACGATCTGCATTCCCACCTAGAACATTGGCCGAAGATGCGACGTTATTTGGATCAAAGAAAACGAGAAGCGGATACGACCGAAGAGACAGTGATCGCACTCGACTTAGGCGACTTTGTCGATCGTTGGCATCCTTTGACAGAAGCAACTGACGGCAAGGCGAATGTCGATTTGATGAATCAAGGACATTACGATGCGGTGACGATTGGGAACAATGAAGGGGTTGGCAATCCCAAAGAGGTCTTGCAGCATTTATATGACCAAGCAGAATTTCCTGTCATTTTAGGCAATTTATTTGATAAACAGGATTTGCGTCCGCCAAAGTGGGCACAAGAATACAAAATCATGGAAAGCAATCAAGGCGCTAAAATCGGCCTGATTGCTTTTACAGCACCGTTTCCGCTGACATATGCCCCAAACGGCTGGGACATTCGCGAACCCTTGGAGATTTTGCCTTCATTGGTGCAGCATTTGCGCCCCGAGGTCGATCTGCTGGTCTTGATGAGCCATCTAGGCATTAATGCTGACCGCCAGATTGCGAGGGACTTTCCAGAACTAGATGTTATTTTAGGTTCTCACACGCACCATTTGTTTGAAAAGGGCGAAGTCATCAATGGCGTTCAAATTGGGGCAGCTGGCAAGTTTGGTTTTAACATTGGCGAAGTCGAAGTGGTCTTAGATGATCACCACCGCCCAATCAAGCATCGCGCCCGTGTGATTCCGACGGATTCGTTGGTGGCTTTTCCGCAAGATGAGGAAGAGATCGCCGAATATCTATCGATCGGCCATCGCTTGCTGCGGGCAAATCAGGTGGCAGAAATTCCAGCAGCATTTACGAGGGATTGGCAAAGTGAACATTCCTTGGTTCGGGAGGCGCTTTTGGCATTATGTGCCAAAGGACAGACGGATGCCGCCATCTTAAATACGGGGCTATTTTTAGATGATTTGCCGCAAGGACGGGTCGATCAAGATCAACTGCACACGATTTTACCCCATCCGATGCATTTGATTCGGGTGACGCTGCAAGGCGCAGATGTCATTCGATTGGTCTTAGAAATGGAAAAAAATCGCAACTTTTTGCGCAATTTCCCAATTATGGGAATGGGCTTTCGAGGGAAGATTTTTGGTGAACTGGTTTATGAAGGCATCCGCTTTGATGAAAAAAACCACCAAGTATTGTGGAAACAAGAGCCCGTCGATCCTGCTCAAAGCTACACGTTGACCCTTGTGGATCACTACTTGTTTATTCCGTTTTTCCCGACGATCGAGATTGCTGGAACCGTTGAGTTTCTTTTTCCCGACTTTATTCGCACAGTGGTCGGTGATTACCTGAGTCAGAAATACCCCATCCAGTAGTTCGTCACTCCTCCAGCTGGATTTTGCGAGAAAACCGTGACTATCATTGGGGAATAAAACAAGGTATAATAAACAACAGGTGGTGAAAAAATGACCGAAAAACAAACGATCACAGATGAAATGACATCTGTACTAGAAGAAATTATTGAAGAACCAGCGAAACAACCGCAAAAAGGCGAGTTGGTGACTTTGTTAAATGATGAAGAATTAATGATTGGCAATCGACAATACAAATTGGTCATGGATTATCGTGAAGGCTTCAATCCAGAAAAACTTGGCGAGCGTTACAGTGAAGTGTTGGCACGTTATGATTATATCGTAGGCGATTGGGGTTATGAGCAGCTGCGTTTGAAGGGCTTTTTTGAAAAGGATAACCGCAAAGCATTACCCGATCAGCGTATCGACATGCTGGAAGACTATTTGTATGAGTATTGCAACTTCGGTTGTGCCTTTTTCGTGATCCAACGAGTTGGCGGCAAGAAAGAAAAAAGTACCTCCCGCCGACGCAAGAAAAAGCCAACCCAAAACAATCAAAATCAAAACACACAACAAAACGCCCATATAGAAGAAAAGCGTGACACAGTACCTCAGAAAAAAAGCAAACCAACGATCAAAAATCGTAAACCAAAAGAAAAGAACGTCAAAAAAACCGAAACAACCACGGTGAAAAAAGGCAAAAAAGAGTTTACGATTCGACAAAGGGAAGAATAAGATGAAATATAAAGGCTATTTGATTGATTTAGACGGCACGATTTATTTAGGAAAAGCGCCGATCCCTGCTGGGAAACGCTTCGTAGAATCCTTACAAGAAAAAGGACTGCCCTATTTATTTGTGACCAATAATACGACCCGCAGTCCTGAAGTCGTGGCGCAGCGATTAGCGGATGAATTTTCAATCCATGTGGCACCAGAAACGATCTATACCGCAAGCTTGGCGACGATCGATTTTATGAAAGACCATGGCAAAGGCCGCAAAGTATTTGTGATCGGCGAAGCGGGGTTGATCGATTTGATCTTAGCTGCTGGGTTTGAGTGGGAGGAAACCAATCCGGATTATGTCGTGGTTGGTTTAGACAACCATGTGACCTATGAAAAATTTGTTTTAGCAACGTTAGCGATCCAAAAAGGAGCTACCTTTATCGGGACCAATCCAGACAAAAATATCCCGACGGAAAGAGGCTTGTTGCCAGGTGCGGGTTCACTGATCGCAATGGTGGAGACTGCCACCCAAACTCAACCGATCTTTATTGGCAAGCCAGAAGCCATCATTATGGAAAAAGCGGTGGCACACATCGGCTTATCAAAAGAAGAGGTCTTGATGGTGGGGGACAATTACGAAACCGATATTCGCTCGGGGATCCAAAACGGGATCGATTCTTTGCTCGTATTATCTGGCTTTACCCCGAAAGCGGCGGTTCCGACATTACCGGTAGCACCAACCTATGTGGTGGATTCTTTAGATGAGTGGGATTTTGAACAATGAAAAAGCAAGTGTGGCTTGAACGCTTAGGATTTGTCTGCTTGTTTTTGTTTTTGGTCAGTCTAGCGATCACCCTAACGATCAATTTTCGACCGTTATATTGGTTTGATGTCGATCACTTGAATCTGTTGGATTATACCTCGCTAACAAGAGAAGAGTTGTTGAAGAACTATGGCTTATTGTTAGATTTTCTAAACAATCCTTTTGCAAGTACGCTCGCCTTGCCAGATTTTCCAATGTCTGAAGCTGGCGCTGGGCATTTTTACGATGTGAAGCAGTTGTTTCTATTAAATTATGCCGTGATGATCGTCACTTTGCTGCCGAGTATCTGGTTCGTCAATCGGTTACGGCAAAAAAAACAGCAATGGCGCTTGATTCGTCCCTTTCAATGGGGGATGATTTTGCCGCTGATTTTCGGTTTTTTGATGGCTGTCGGCTTTGACCGCTTTTTCGTTACGTTCCATGAGATTTTCTTCAGTAACGACGATTGGCTCTTTAATCCAGCCACCGATCCGATCATCAACGTGCTGCCAGAAACGTTTTTCATGCATTGCTTTATTCTCTTTTTCGTCTTGATTGAAGTCTTCTTTTTTGCCTTCTATTGGTGGGGCAAACGAGGCTTGAAAAAAACAGTGTAATGAAAAAAAGACCAACGATCCCTTCCTTTGAGGGTGTAGTGACCCCAAAAAGTTAGACTTTTATGGAGTGGAGAAATCCACTCCTTTTTTGTACGATAAGATTAACTGTTAGACAGCTGTTTTTACAGCTTCTCGAAACTGAACCGGACTTCGCCAATTTAATTTCTTTGTGATGCGTTTATGGTTGTAATAATAGATATATTGGTCAATTTTTGTTTTCAATTCATCTAAACTCCGATAGACTTCTCCATGAAAAATCTCTTGCTTTAATAAACCAAAGAAGTTTTCCATAGGTGAGTTATCTAAACAATTCCCTTTACGAGACATACTCTGGAAGATTTTGTGCTGCTTCAATTTATTCTTATAAGCATTCATTTGATAGGCCCATCCTTGATCTGAATGGAAGGTTCTACGAAATGGACAATCATTTGTCATCTGGATTGCTTCTTCTAATCCTTCCATTATGGCTAGTGCGTTTGGTTTTTCAGAAATCCGATAAGATAGAATTTCACTATTGTAGAAATCCATGAAAGGATCTAAATACAGCTTTTTCTGACGAACGACACCTGTGGTGTCTACTTCATAATACTTAAACTCTGTGGTATCAGTTGTAATTTTTTGGTGACAGATATTTGTATAAAACCGACGATGAATACGATTTTTGGCGAC
Organism: Enterococcus sp. DIV0240d; assembly: GCF_051711245.1. NCBI lineage: Bacteria > Bacillati > Bacillota > Bacilli > Lactobacillales > Enterococcaceae > Enterococcus > Enterococcus sp. DIV0240d. Next base: position 867,980 of record NZ_JBIOMG010000001.1, read on the forward strand.
AGTGCCAACCTTCCCACGATAAGAATTGTACCGTCGAGATTTTCGAGTGTAAGACTTTACTTCGATACCTAGTTTTTTTATCAGACGTTGAATCTTCTTTTTATTGACATGAATCCCTTGATTCTCTAATTCTTTTTTTAGTCGCAGACAGCCATAGTCTTTATGCTCTTTGCGAATTTCAAGCATTTTTTCTTCAATTTCTTGGTCTGGGTTTGGTCTGTCAAACCGTTTCTGCCAATACATATAGGTTGCTTTAGGAAATTTCAATGTTTCAAGAAGCTCAACTAGTTTGAATGATCCTCGGAGGCTGGCGATGATTCGTGCGATTGATTCTTGCGTCTTTGCTGGGCTTCCTGTTTTCGCAGCTTCCTCAACTCTTTTAAAAAGGCATTCTCAATTTGAAGGGATCGGACTTGCTTTTCTAATGCCTTGATACAATCGCGTTCTTCAGTTGTTGTATTTTCTTTTTTGTTTTCTTTTTTTCTAGTCAAAGTAAGTGGTCGCCCTTTCTCTTTTGAGAGCCCCTCAATACCTGCTTCTCTGAAATTACGCATCCAATTGGCAATAAGCGCAGGGTTGTTCATTTCTAAAGTGCTAGCAACTTCTCGATAGGACATCTCACTTGTTTGATATAACTCTAGCGCATTTAACTTAAATTGAACAGAATATTTCTGATTTTGATGCTTTCTCAATAGACCTTCCTCTCCGTATTCACGATAGGCATTCACCCAATTACTTACTTGAGACTTGCTTGAAATACCGTATTTGTTGGCAAGATACCGATATCCGCCCACGCCACTAAGATATTCTTTAACGATTTTTAGTTTTAATTCAAAAGGATATTTTGCCATACAAATAACGACCCCCAAAAGTTAGATTTTTTTGGTCTAACTTTTGGGGGTCGCTTCAGGGAGGCGAATCGTCGGTCTTTTTTTTATTGCGTAATGTAATGAGATTTACTTGGGTGTTGATGGGCTAAGCGACTTGCGGCAGAAGCGGCGATGGCACCTACGATATCATCTAAAAAGGTGTGAACGCGGGGACCGTCGTGCTTGTTCAGTTCTTTCAAAATGCCCGGTTTGACTTTATCAATGTATCCGTAGTTAGTAAAGCCGATGGAGCCATACACGTTGACGATGGATAGTGCGAGGATCTCATCGATCCCATAAAGCCCTTCGTCTTCTTTGACGATTTCTTGCAGTGGATGCAGCAGTTGATTTTCTTCTGCCAAAATATCCAATTGGACCCCCGTTAAAATCGTGTTGTGGACTTCCCGCTTGCTTAAGACAGCGTTGACGCTTTCGATACACATCTCCAACGTGATGCCTTCAATGTAATCTTTTTGCAAGAACATCACCAATTCGCCAATGTCTTGCAGCGAGACACCGCGGTCGGCCAACAATTCTCTTGCTTTGTCTTCAAGTGTTTTGCTTTCTAATACCATATAGTTTCCCTCCATGTAAATATAGTTTATTCAAAAGTCAACATGCGACTGATGGATTGCGATCATAAGTAGTGCCCTATTCCAGTTGCAGCCCATGCCGTTTGGGTTTAATCCCTTCTGACATCCATTGAATCACAGGTGTTGGCTAGTTCTGCTTTGGCTGCCACTGCCCAAGGATGGGGGACCACCAAGTCACCAGCAAAAAGCCAGTCCATATAATACCCAGCGGCGGCTTCCAAGGAATCATCGAGGCGGTCTAATAAGCCGATTAAGAAAGGCGCTTGATCTTTACGATCCCATTTGATTTTGTCGGCTAAAAAAATGAGTAGATCGAGACGACGATAATGGGCCTTTAAGGTGGTATGACAGCTGATGGCGGACAGAATGTCTGGATCAGACACCTGAAAAACCGTTTTTGCCAACAAAGCGGATTGCTGCTGATGCAGCAAAAAAGGTGCTTGCCGCTCCTCGTCTAAGATCGGTTCGCCTACTGCTATCTGCAAGGCGATTCGCTGGTCATTAGGGATGACGACGCTGACATCGTGCAGCAGTCCTGCCAAGTAAGCTTTCTCCGCATTGACTTGAAACCGTTCTGCCAATCGTTTGGCTTCTTGGGCAACAGCTAGATTGTGGACCGCCGTTTCGGCATGATCGAAGGCTTCCAGATACTGAACCATTTGCTCAGTGAGGGTCTCCCCCTGTAAGGGGAGAGCATAGGCGGCAAGTTGACGTTGACCAGCTTGTTTCATCTCAGCTACTCCTTAAAAAGACTTGTACTATGGGCAGGTTGTGTCCGCGTTTTGGGATCAATGTAGTGGAGCGCATTGTTCACCGCAGTTGGGGCTTCCCCGAAACCAGTAGCGATCAGGTCGACTTTTCCATCGTATAAAACGACATCTCCACAGCCATAGATCCCAGGAACAGACGTGCTCATATCTGAAGAGACGAAGACTCCTTGGCGACTGCTTTTCATGCCCCAATCCTTGATGTTCAATGTGGAAGAGAAACCATAATTGACGATCAAAGCATCCAATGAAAGGCTGACCGTTTCATCACCCTTGACTTGCTGCAACGAGACACCAGTCAAACGTTGCTCTCCTTGGATTTCTTGGATCACATAAGGAGTCAAAATGTTGACGGCAGAAGCCTGTAATTTACTAACGCTATGTTCATGGGCACGAAATTCAGGACGGCGATGGATCAAGTAGACTTCACTAGCGATCGGCTCCAGCATTAATGCCCAATCGATGGCAGAATCGCCGCCACCGGCGATCGCTACTTTGCGTCCAGCATACTTCATCAAATCGGTGACAAAATAGTCTAAGCCGTATCCTTCAAACCGCTCGCTTTCTGGCAAAGTCAGTTTGCGTGGCTGGAAGGAGCCGTTTCCTAAAGCCAAAATCACGGCTTTCGAGTAATGGATTCCTTTGTCGGTGGTGACTTCGATATAGTCTTCTTGTTTTTCGACCGACAAGACGGTTTCTTCTAAACAATATTGGTGATTGAAGGTCGTCAACTGTTTTTCCAGGTTTTGGACAAGATCGCCCGCTTTGATTTTCGGATAACCTGGGATATCGTAGATGTATTTTTCTGGGTATAAAGTAGCAAGCTGACCGCCTAATTGCGGCAAGCTGTCGATGATCTTGGTTTTGGCGTTACGCATACCGGCATAGAAAGCAGAAAACATCCCGCTAGGTCCCGCGCCGATAATCGTTATATCAAAAATATCCATGTTATTCCTCTTTTCTAACCACGTTGGGGTGAAGCGTGTTCGTAGTGTACGAATAGCTTCATTATAGCAAAAATTATCCAAACTAGCATTTTTTCAATTTTCTGCTATCATGGATTTATGAGAGAGAAGGAGGAGTTAATGTGTCTGAATTTCCACAGTTAGCATTAGAAAAACAAACTGGCCATAAAGCAGTCATCAAAACCAATCGTGGGGATGTAGTTGTACAATTGTTCCCAGAATTGGCACCAAAAACAGTGAAGAACTTCGTTGAATTAGCGAAAAAAGGGTATTACGATGGGATTATCTTCCACCGTGTCATTCCTGATTTTATGATTCAAGGTGGCGATCCAACTGGTACAGGTATGGGCGGCGAAAGCATCTATGGTGGCAGCTTTGAAGATGAATTTTCAAAAGAATTGTTCAATCTTCGTGGCGCTTTATCCATGGCAAACGCTGGTCCGAATACTAACGGCAGCCAGTTTTTCATCGTAAACAATCAAAATGTTCCTAGCAACATGTTAGGTCAATTAGAAGGTGCTGGTTATCCAGCTGAAATCATCGAAGCGTATCAAGCAGGTGGTACTCCTTGGTTAGATTTCCGTCACACAGTCTTTGGTCATGTGATCGAAGGAATGTCAGTCGTTGATGAAATCGCTGGCGTGCAACGGGGACCACAAGATCGTCCAGTGCATGATGTAGTGATCGAAACGATCGAAATCAGCGAATAAAACAAAAGAACCCAAAAGCAGTTTCAACGGTCATCCTCAAGGAGATCGTTGAAACTGCTTTTGGGTTCTTTTTTTCATAAGAAAGAGTTAACCGATCGGTTGGTCTTTAAACGCGGCGGCGATTTGATTGAGTGCTTTTTCTAATAGCTCTTTAGGACAGGCAAAGTTCAGCCGCATATGGTGACTGCCGCGAGGACCAAAGATACTTCCTTGATTCAATACGACATTGGCTTCTTTGATCAGTTTGCGCTGCAGCTGACTGTCCGTTAGGCCATAGGCAGAAAAATCCAGCCAGATCAAGTAAGTACCTTCGGGTTTTTGAAAGGTCACTGCTGGGAGTTGTTCAGTCAAAAAGTCGCAGACAAAGGTGCGATTTGCTTCTAAATAGGACAAAAGTTCTTCTAACCATGCTTCAGATTCACGATACGCTGCTTCAGTAGCGACCAACCCAAACGTATTGATTTCCCCTTGAACGTTGCGTTCTTGTGTTTTTGCAAATTGGCTGCGCAAGGTTTTGTCTTTGATGAATACCATCGAATTTTTGATCCCAGCTAAATTAAAGGTCTTGGTTGCTGAGGTCAAGATGATCGAAAAATCGGCAAAGCTTGGCTCGACTGTTTGGAAAGAGACAAATTGATTTGGTGCAAAAACGATGTCTTGATGGATCTCATCACTGACAACGATCACCTGGTGCTTTTGACAAATACGGCCGATCGTCAGCAGTTCTTCTTTTGACCACACGCGACCGCCAGGATTATGAGGATTACATAGAAGAAACAATTTTACCTTCTTTTCGATGATGGTTTGTTCCATCGCCTCAAAATCGATGACAAAGTGGCCAGCTTTTTCTAGTAACGGTTCTTGAATTAAGGTCCGCTGATTGTTTTTGACAACATGGGCAAAGGGATGGTAGACCGGATCGTGGATCAATACGGCATCTCCTTCTTGCGTATAACTTTGGATCGCCAGTGCAATACTAGGGACCACACCGCTATTAAAAAGGATCGCTTCTTTATTGATGGTATAACCATGACGTCTTTGCTGCCAATCGATGATGGATTCAAGCAGCGAATCAGGGATGGTAGAGTACCCATAGATCCCTTGGGCAACTGCTTTTTCTAAAGCTTTTTTCACAGGTTCTGGTGCCAGAAAATCCATGTCGGCTACCCAAAGCGGCAACAAGTTTTCTTCCTTATAGGTTTTTGCAATGGTATCCCATTTGACGCTATTGGTATTTAAGCGCGGATGAACTTTGTCAAAATTGATCATGCGTTTCCCTCCTATATTGTGCAACGTTGTTTCTGATGCTTCAAATCTACCACTAGTTCAAGTATAATGAAAGTGGAAAAGAGAGGAAAGACTATGAATTATCAAATCGGGAACATTATAGAAGGAACAGTCACTGGGATTCAACCCTATGGTGCATTTGTTTCGTTAGATAAGGAAACACAAGGATTGATCCATGTTTCAGAGATCCAATCTGGGTTTACCAAAAATATCCATGAAGTCTTACAGATCGGGCAAAAGATCCGTGTACAAATCATTGATATTGACGAATACAGCCAAAAGATCAGTTTGTCCCGCCGTACATTGGAAACGAGTTTTGTTCAGCCACCCTTTAAGCGTAAACGCTACTTTACAAATAAGAATAAGCGGATCGGTTTTCGTACGATTGGAGAAGCTTTACCAGTGTGGGTGAAAGAGGCCAAAGAAATGTTAGAAAAAGAAAACAGCAGCAGATAATCGTGCATATTTTCTGAAAATGTGCTAAAATTAGTTTACAAACAGATGAATAACTGAGGTGGGTATTTTGGGATCCAAAAAAGTAGCGGGTACAGTTATGATGCACTTAGCAAATGGTTCGAAACGATTTTTGATGCAAATACACGAAGGCACTGCGGAATTAGCGTCAACGGATTTTTCTGAAGATAAAACCGGCTTGGCTACGATCTTACAATTGTTTAAAGACCGTATCCACCTTGATGTGACAGCGATCGAACTCGTTGAACTCACAAATGGCAATATTGATACGCAAAACATTCCTTTATTTGTTTTTGAAACACAAGAAGCAGGACAAACGCAACAGCTGCCAGAAGGGTATGCGTGGGAAGAGCCCAATATCTTTCGTAAGATCATTGAAGACTACGAGATTGAAGGCGTTCCGTTCTTTTAGCACCTGAATATTAGCGAAAAAACTGAAGACCGTTACGACGGTCTTTTTTTATTGAAAACTTTTTGTAAATAAAATGAAATATTTCCTTGACCTGAGTCAAGAAGAATGGTAAATTAGTCAACGTTGGCAATTGAGCCAGCGGGTCAAAACAACAGTTGAAAAAACTTCAAAAAAAGACTTGACCAAAAATGAAACAGATGATATTATAACGAAGTCGCAATAATAAAACAGTTAATCAATGTTGATACATCAACAAAATTAATTGAAAAAAGTTGTTGACAAATAACGAATCATTTGTTATTCTAATTAAGTCGCTGAGGCAGCCGCTACGAAGTTGAAAAACAACGAGCGAAAAAACTTTTAAAAAAGAGTTGACAATTAAACGTAGCTCTGATATGATATAAAAGTTGCTAACACAGCACGGTAGACCTTTGAAAACTGAACAAAGCAAGCAAACGAACCAATGTGTAGGACGTTTCAATTTATTGAAACAAATACATGCAAGCAATAGCTAGCAAAGTTAATTTTTATGAGCTTAATGACCGTATGGTCATTCAAACAAATCATTATGAGAGTTTGATCCTGGCTCAGGACGAACGCTGGCGGCGTGCCTAATACATGCAAGTCGAACGCTTTTTCTTTCGCCGGAGCTTGCTCCACCGAAAGAAAAAGAGTGGCGAACGGGTGAGTAACACGTGGGTAACCTGCCCATCAGAAGGGGATAACACTTGGAAACAGGTGCTAATACCGTATAACACTATTTTCCGCATGGAAGAAAGTTGAAAGGCGCTTTTGCGTCACTGATGGATGGACCCGCGGTGCATTAGCTAGTTGGTGAGGTAACGGCTCACCAAGGCAACGATGCATAGCCGACCTGAGAGGGTGATCGGCCACACTGGGACTGAGACACGGCCCAGACTCCTACGGGAGGCAGCAGTAGGGAATCTTCGGCAATGGACGAAAGTCTGACCGAGCAACGCCGCGTGAGTGAAGAAGGTTTTCGGATCGTAAAACTCTGTTGTTAGAGAAGAACAAGGATGAGAGTAAAATGTTCATCCCTTGACGGTATCTAACCAGAAAGCCACGGCTAACTACGTGCCAGCAGCCGCGGTAATACGTAGGTGGCAAGCGTTGTCCGGATTTATTGGGCGTAAAGCGAGCGCAGGCGGTTTCTTAAGTCTGATGTGAAAGCCCCCGGCTCAACCGGGGAGGGTCATTGGAAACTGGGAGACTTGAGTGCAGAAGAGGAGAGTGGAATTCCATGTGTAGCGGTGAAATGCGTAGATATATGGAGGAACACCAGTGGCGAAGGCGGCTCTCTGGTCTGTAACTGACGCTGAGGCTCGAAAGCGTGGGGAGCGAACAGGATTAGATACCCTGGTAGTCCACGCCGTAAACGATGAGTGCTAAGTGTTGGAGGGTTTCCGCCCTTCAGTGCTGCAGCAAACGCATTAAGCACTCCGCCTGGGGAGTACGACCGCAAGGTTGAAACTCAAAGGAATTGACGGGGGCCCGCACAAGCGGTGGAGCATGTGGTTTAATTCGAAGCAACGCGAAGAACCTTACCAGGTCTTGACATCCTTTGACCACTCTAGAGATAGAGCTTCCCCTTCGGGGGCAAAGTGACAGGTGGTGCATGGTTGTCGTCAGCTCGTGTCGTGAGATGTTGGGTTAAGTCCCGCAACGAGCGCAACCCTTATTGTTAGTTGCCATCATTTAGTTGGGCACTCTAGCGAGACTGCCGGTGACAAACCGGAGGAAGGTGGGGATGACGTCAAATCATCATGCCCCTTATGACCTGGGCTACACACGTGCTACAATGGGAAGTACAACGAGTTGCGAAGTCGCGAGGCTAAGCTAATCTCTTAAAGCTTCTCTCAGTTCGGATTGTAGGCTGCAACTCGCCTACATGAAGCCGGAATCGCTAGTAATCGCGGATCAGCACGCCGCGGTGAATACGTTCCCGGGCCTTGTACACACCGCCCGTCACACCACGAGAGTTTGTAACACCCGAAGTCGGTGAGGTAACCTTTTGGAGCCAGCCGCCTAAGGTGGGATAGATGATTGGGGTGAAGTCGTAACAAGGTAGCCGTATCGGAAGGTGCGGCTGGATCACCTCCTTTCTAAGGAATATTTCGGAAGACTACACATCGTTTGCCTTTGTTCAGTTTTGAGAGGTTTACTCTCAAACAAAATTTGTTCATTGAAAACTGGATATCGAAGAAATAATCAAAACAAGTAACACACACCGAGTTGAAATGTTAAAAGAGTTTTTTAATAAGTTCAACGCTTATTTTCTTGAGCAACCTTCTATCGCTAGAAGAAGTACTCAAAACCGACCGTAAGGTCAAAGGTTAAGTGAATAAGGGCGCACGGTGGATGCCTTGGCACTAGGAGCCGATGAAGGACGGGACTAACACCGATATGCTTTGGGGAGCTGTAAGTAAGCTATGATCCAGAGATTTCCGAATGGGGGAACCCAGCATCTTTTATAGGATGTTACGTCTGCGTGAATACATAGCGCAGTCGAGGTAGACGCAGAGAACTGAAACATCTAAGTACCTGCAGGAAGAGAAAGAAAATTCGATTCCCTGAGTAGCGGCGAGCGAAACGGGAAAAGCCCAAACCAACAAGCTTGCTTGTTGGGGTTGTAGGACTCCGATATGGTAGTCTATTCAGATAGTCGAAATACTTGGAAAAGTATGTCAAAGAGGGTAAAAACCCCGTAGGCGAAATTTGGATAACACCTAGGAGGATCCTGAGTACGGCGGAACACGAGGAATTCCGTCGGAATCCGGGAGGACCATCTCCCAAGGCTAAATACTCCCTAGTGACCGATAGTGAACCAGTACCGTGAGGGAAAGGTGAAAAGCACCCCGGAAGGGGAGTGAAATAGATCCTGAAACCGTGTGCCTACAACAAGTTAGAGCCCGTTAATGGGTGATAGCGTGCCTTTTGTAGAATGAACCGGCGAGTTACGATAGCATGCGAGGTTAAGTTGAAGAGACGGAGCCGTAGCGAAAGCGAGTCTGAATAGGGCGAATGAGTATGTTGTCGTAGACCCGAAACCATGTGATCTACCCATGTCCAGGTTGAAGGTGCGGTAAAACGCACTGGAGGACCGAACCCACGTACGTTGAAAAGTGCGGGGATGAGGTGTGGGTAGCGGAGAAATTCCAAACGAACTTGGAGATAGCTGGTTCTCTCCGAAATAGCTTTAGGGCTAGCCTCGGAATTGAGAATGATGGAGGTAGAGCACTGTTTGGACTAGGGGCCCATCTCGGGTTACCGAATTCAGATAAACTCCGAATGCCATTCATTCATATCCGGGAGTCAGACTGTGAGTGATAAGATCCATAGTCGAAAGGGAAACAGCCCAGACCACCAGCTAAGGTCCCCAAATAACTATTAAGTGGAAAAGGATGTGGGGTTGCACAGACAACT
>NZ_JBIOMG010000001.1:880000-2102500 GCF_051711245.1 Enterococcus sp. DIV0240d
GCGGGCATGTTTCAAGTCCAACCATATCCGTTGATCGAAGAAACATTGCAGGAGCTGGCGCAGGATCACGATTTGTATATCGCTACGTCGAAACCAGAAGTTTTTGCAAAAGAGATCCTGACCCATCTCAAGTATGATGGCTATTTCAAAGGAATCTATGGGGCGGATCTTGAGAATAAACGTGGGGAAAAAGCGGCCGTTATCCGCTACGCGTTAACTGAGATCGAAAAGGAGCAAAAAGCGCAGCAAACCATCATGATCGGCGACCGTGAGCATGATATTTTAGGGGCAAAAGAAAACCAGTTACCGGCAATCGGCGTTTTATATGGGTTTGGGTCAAAAGAAGAATTGCTTGATGCTGGTGCGATCGCTTTAGCCGCTGAGACACAAGAACTCTTAGCGTTGATTCCAGATTCATTATAGAGAAAAAGAGCTGACAAGCACCTTACAAGGCGTTTGTCAGCTCTTTAGTTACGCATTCGTTTGTTTCAACTGTGGAGAGGATTCCAATAAAAGATTGGTATCCAAATAGCCGCTTTCGTTTTTCAAAATCAAAGTTCCTGAAGTTGGGTGAACATCTAGAATCAGATGACCAGTCAAGAACATTTGATCATAGGTTGATGTAAAGAAAGTAAACTGATTGCTTGAGACTAACTCATTGTATGGGTCTAACGGTTCGTCGATCGGTGTGATCAAAAAACGTTCGCCGATCATACAGCATCCAGCTGCTGAAGAAAATTGGTTCGATCCGTCATTACTCGTCAAAATATATAAGTCGTGTCCTTCTGGAAAGCGAGCAGCGGCAGTAGGGGTAATATGTAAGTCCATTTTGCATGATCTCCTTTTTGAAACGAGTGAGCAGCAAGCTGTTTCGTTTCGATAATTGTTGATAAACCAAGTGTATCACTCCTCTTAGGGATGTGACAGCAACTTGCTTTTCAACAAACCAAGCTTAAAGTTTTAGCAAGAAAAAGGCGATAATACCGATTATCAGCAAGAAAAGCCCTAAGTACAAGAGCACAGTGACCGCAGCCTGGAAAAAAGAGCGCATTTCTTTCACCTCGAATCATTCTTCTCTTTATTTTACTGCATAATCACGGAGACAAGTAAGGAACTTCACAAATCTTAAAGGAAGTTTTAGGTCTCTTAAGAGTAGACCTTGTCCTTTTTTGTAACGCTTCCATTTTTTGTGGTAAAATAAAGAAAAGGAGGCGATTTGGATGTTACGTAATTGTCAAAATGTACTTGTTGCCTTGGATGGGTCGGATCAGTCAGAAAAAGCGTTCCAAGAAGCACTCGCGATTTGTCGTATGAACAAAGCCAAATTGTATGTCCTCTCTGTTATCAACAATGCTGAGTTATCCACAAGTGCCTATGCTTTTGCAAAAATTTTTGACCAAGAAAAATTGCGTGTGGAAACGGACATGTTGAAAAAAATCTATGATGCCAATCAGCATGGGGTAGAAGATGTTGAGGTGATCGTTGAAGTCGGCGATCCAAAACGCTTTATCATTCATGCAGCAACAGAATTGTACCCGATTGATTTGATCATTATCGGTGCAACTGGTAAAGGTACATTGACCCGAGCTGTCGTAGGCTCAACCACCGATTATGTCGTCAATCATTCGAAATGTACGGTGTTGGTCGTGAAGTAAAAATTTAAATTAAACGGAAAGAATATGTTATTTTTTAAGCCAGCATCATGCATCTCCTTTCAAAAAAATTCAGTTAGTTGAAAAACCCGCTCTCTTAGCTTTAGGAGAGCGGATTTTTTGTGGTAAAAAAGATGTGTCTAAAATTGAGCTGTGAGCACCGATTGGAAAATTCGTTTTGTTTGTTTTATAAAAAATATTTATTTAAATTGATAAAAATTGACTATTAGAAGAAATAGTTTGTTACACTTTTAATAAGCAAAGGCTGTAGGAAAAGTATTGGAGAGAGGGGCTGATAATTTATCGACTTTACAGAATGCAGCAGAATACAATCGAATATTGTTGGAAAGGAGAAATAAATGATGTAAAAGATTTTTAAAATTTTAATGATCATGTTTGTTATTTTTATAGTAATTATTTTTCTGCCTACTATTATACTTTTCATAATTAAATAGAAAGAAGGCATTTGAAATGAATTGGTTAAATTGAATTGAAGCTTCACCCCGTGGTAATTGTTCAAGTTTGACTTGCGGAATTAAACCTTGTATTTCAGATTCTTGTTCAAATAATGAGGGACATTGAGAGGATGTTGGAATAAATCTTGTTATATCAATTTTAAACAATAAAAAAGGAGAATGAAATGAAGCGTGTTGCAGAAAACGATTTGGTTGTTTTTTCGATTCTTTTGCTGATTATATGGCTAGGCTTGATCCAAGTGAAAGAATATTCGCAAGAAGCAGCCCTGTCGATCATTTACTTTATTAATCTATATACGCTCTTGTTTAAATTTAAAGATACAGCGAGGATAGTGAAAGCAGTTGTATCGGTCCTACTATTGGGTTTTACGATCTTATTTCTTTTGTATATCGCAGGAAATTAGGGGCGTACGAATGATTAAGTTCAGAAATTATCGCTATACTTTGGGAATTAGATGCACAAAAAAAGGCTCTACAATTTATGGGACTGATGAATCAGAATTGATTCTTCAGCCCCATTTTCATTTTAGGTATTAAAAAACATATCGTTCTCTAGTATGATTAAATCACCACAAAATAAACAACTGAGAGGACGATATGCTATATGAATGATTCTATCAAAAAAATGCTGAGAATAATAGAGAAAGATTTGATGATTACAGAGGTCTCTTACGAGACCCTTCAGAAGAAAAAGACGTTGGTCGTCGATGCTGTTCTCTCGCCTACTCCTCGTGCTTGTAGAAGTTGTGGTTCTACTGTGGTAGATGGAAACGGGAAAGCAATTATAGTGAAAAATGGGAAGAAGGAAATGATTGTCCGTTTTGAACAATACAATCATATGCCTTTGGTTATGCGCCTAAAAAAGCAGCGCTATACCTGTAAAAACTGCCGAACCCATTGGACGGCTCAAAGTTATTTTGTCCAACCCAGACATTCAATCGCAAATCATGTGAGATATAAAATTGCTTCTTTACTGACTGAAAAAGTATCTTTATCTTTTATTGCGAAAAGCTGTCAGGTATCTTTGACCACCGTTATTCGTACATTGAAAGAGTTTAAAAGCTATTTGCCAAAACAATCTAAGAAGATTCTCCCAAGAGTATTGATGGTTGATGAATTTCGTTCGCATGCTTCCATAGAAGATAAAATGAGCTTTATTTGCGCAGATGGCGAAACAGGAAAATTAATAGATGTTTTGCCTACGCGTAAATTACCCCGATTAACAAGCTATTTCTCAGGTTGTACCAATCCGGAAGAAGTAGAATTCTTGGTGACAGACATGAACGCCGCCTACTTCCAGCTCACCAAACGTGTTCTGCCAAATGCGAAAGTAGTGATTGATCGGTTTCATATTGTCAAACACATGAATCAAGCGTTCAATGAGTTGCGTATCCGTGAAATGAATGAACTTCGTAAAGCAGGACAGAAAAGCCAAGCAGAAAAACTGAAAAAGAACTGGCGCTTTTTGCTAAAAAATCGTGCAAACATCAACCATTATGAATACAAAACATGGAAAAGTTTCCGAGCGCCAAAATACCCATTTCTTACTGAAGCAATGATGATTGATCGATTGCTTGAGTTTTCTGCGCCCCTAAAGGAGGCGTATCGCTTTTTTCATGAATTAGTTGAAGCCTTTCGAGACAAAGACCCTGACTTATTTTTCTCCTTATTGGCAGAACTTCCCGAAACGTTAGATGACGGCTTTCGAGAAAAGCTTCAAAACCTTCTTACCCATGAAGAAGGCATCACCAACGCAATGATCTATCCTTATTCCAATGGAAAAATAGAAGCGAAGAATACCCACATAAAGACAATGAAACGAGTATCCTACGGATTTAAATCATTCGAGAACATGAGAATTAGAATCTTTTTGATCAATCAATTAATCAATGTAAGATAACAAAAAAATCTGAGCCAGAATGTGGTTCATTCTGACCCAGATTTGATTTTACACAACTCATCAGTCCTTATTGACAAAGAGCCCAAAAAAAAGACAACGTCCGACAAACGTTGTCCTACCAAAGCCACTTGACGGGCTTGAACCGTCGACCTCATCCTTACCATGGATGCGCTCTACCAACTGAGCTAAAGCGGCGTGTTATTTAACACAAGATATAGAATACCGTAAAGGCGCTACTTTGTCAATGAGATTTTCGGATATTTCTTGAGAAAAACGCTTTGCGGGAAGGGAAGTTTCAAAAAGGGGATTTTCTTGAAAAAAAGGATCAAAAAATTGATTTTTGCTCTTGCTAAATTATCTGACTATTTGGTATAGTACAGATAGATTCTTCCGGCATAGCTCAGTTGGTAGTAGCGCATGACTGTTAATCATGATGTCGTAGGTTCGAGTCCTACTGCCGGAGTATCAAAAACGACCTTCGTTTCGGAAGGTCGTTTTTTTGTTGGAAAGAGTCCGTTCTTTTGTTGGTTGTGGATAGCCTGGGGATAATGGGTTCCCCAGTTTTTTCTCCAGAACACTCACTCCGCTGAGGAAATCTTCTGTAATAGTTCCTCGTATAAATCCGTCGTTTCGGCGGCTTTTTTATTTGTGTAAAAAACTGTTGGGCCATCGTTAGTAGTGACTTTTAAAATGGGCGTCACCTTCGTGTCGACAAACATTCTGGCAGGTTCGCCGGCAACGGTAAACTGACCGATTTGGTAACTGGCGGTTCCTACACCCATGGTACGAACACGAGGAGACGGCAATGTTTCGATCAATTCCACTGTCTCTATATCTGCCAAAGAGACCGTAGTTTTCCCGGTCATTGGTGCATCGAAGGTGACTTCTTGTCCTTGCACTTCACCAGTGATCGCATCAGCAGTAAAATCTAAGCGATACATCGGAATGATGGTCCCGATCATTAACACAAGTAAGAAGACAGCGGTGATGCCTGCGACGATTTGTCCGCTGCGTTTGCCTAAATTGATGCCGATATTCATCCCAACACGGTCAGGAACGAACAGACGCGCATCATTAGGATTGATGTAAAAACCATATCGCCAGTAAGCATCTTCGCCATAATAGCGCGGTTGTGCTGCTGGTTCTAAGAGCTGATCTTGTTTTTTACGCAGATCAAGCAATAAGAAGAAGGTAAAGACGATCAAGAAAACCACCAAAACAATAAAGAGCACTAAGAGGATAGTACTTAATGCTCCGGTAGCGGACATGGACGCCAGCGGGACAGTCAACAAGAGCAGCGTAATGGTGCAAGTCACGGCGATCATTAAGGACCAATAGCGCTTTGTTAAATCATTGATGTGTTGATCGATAGTTGAATTGCCGCTGATCCCGCGAACGGGTAAGCGGCTGATGATCACCCAGAGATAGACGAACAGCGCAAAAATTGCTAAGGAGACGCCGCCCATCAAGTATCCTGTAGAAAGATCAGGCAAATGCCATGCTTGGTACAAACTGATCATCAACAAAATCCCCGCAGGAACGAGGCTATACCACGGCAGCATCCGTTTATTTTTGGCTTGAACGAGTTTTGTATCGATCCGAATCGGATCGATGGGTAGTTCCCATCCATTGGTAAGGATCAATTGCCGCATTTTCCCGATGTAATGCACTTGCACCAGGTAAGCTGTCCCCAGCAAAGCGGCCATATAAAGCCAGAACAGGGTAAGGATGATGGAGTCAGATAAATTGAACAAAAAAAGGAGACTTGCTACACTAAATGTACCAACGATTTGTAAGATACGCTTGCGAAATTCTGTGATCAAGCTGTGGACGCTAGGATCATCCAGATGCTCAGGGGCAAGGGTATTTTCGAGTAAAACATTTTTGTGGGGTTTACTGATCAAGCGTAAACCAAAGGCGGTCGTCCCGCAGAGGACAAGAGCAATAATGAAAAAAAGATAGGTCATTTGCATTCATTCCTTTCAGGAAATTGGTCCAGCAGTTGTTGAAAATCCATTAAAAGCGTTTGCTTGCTTTTGCCGTGTAAGAGAGCGGTTGCTAGCTGCAGTTGCAAGTTTTGACGATACTCCGCTTCTTGTCCAGAAGTAAACGGTGGTGGCGCGGCAACGGCGGTTCCTTTGCGGCGATCCGTGACTAACAAGCCTTCTTCTTTGAGGGAATTGTAGGCTTTTGAGATCGTCATGGTATTAATGCCGATCTCTTCGGCTAATTGACGGACGGATGGTAGCAATTCGCCAGCGGATAAATCGCCTTTTGCGATACCGACAATGATCTGTTCCCGCAACTGCTGGTAGATCGGTTGGTTGCTTTGGGTTTGAATATCAAATATCATCGAAAACAGCTCCTTTGTATTATATATATTAATACAAAACATACAAAATGGCAACTAGTAATCAAATGAACAAGAATCGTTAGGAAAAAGTAAATAGCTTGTTACAGTTCTGTTTCATGGATCAGGTATCCTTTGACAGATACAACTTAGAGGAGGAACTTTTTATGAGCCAATCGCAAAGAACGGCTTACTTTGATAATGCAAAATTTTTACTGATGATCTTGGTCGTCTTCAGTCACTTACTACAGCCTTTTATCGGCGATCAGAAGTTTTATCATGACCTATATTATTTTATCTTCACTTTCCATATGCCAGCTTTTGTTTTTCTGGCTGGGTACTTTGCCAAACCGCTGACGAAGGGACACAAGCTTCGTGAGCTGATGAAAAAGTTCTTGCTGCCTTATGTCTTTTTTCAGGTGTTTTACACCGTCTATTACTGGTTGATCGGTCTACGGGAGTCGTTAAAAATCCAACTGTTGAATCCGCAATGGGCACTTTGGTTTTTGCTTAGCATGTTCTTTTGGCAGCTCTCCTTGCTGGTCTTTCAAAAAATGTCCAAAAAGCAGGCGATCTTGCTGAGTATCGGCTTGAGTATCTTCGCTGGCTACGTGCCATTTTTAAATCAAGTGTTGACCTTGCAGCGGACCTTTGTCTTTTTGCCGTTTTTCATCATCGGGTTTTATTTTCCCAAAAATGAGATGCGCTTTTTATTGAAACCAAAGATTCGGACTATCAGTTTGCTTTTCTTACCGATCATCTACACCTTTATCGCGTTTTTTCATGGGATGAACAAGTACATGGTTTTTGGTTCCAAGCCTTATGACGATTACTTGAGCTATCCGTTGTTCGGCGGTCCCTTGCGTGCGGTCTTTTTCGTGATCGGGCTGATGGGGATCATCGGCTTTCTGAGCCTCGTGCCTAGAGAGCACCTCTTTTTTACGAAGTGGGGCAAAAACACCCTGCTGGTCTATCTTTTACAGGGGATCTTCATCAAGAGCTTGCGGGCATTAGCGATCACCGACTTGAACCTGTCGGTATTAGGCTTTGTGACGTTGGTGTTAGCCAGTGTTTTACTGACGATCTTGCTAGCTAGTCGTCCGATCCGCTTCCTTTATGCACGATTTGAACGAGGACTATCCTTTGTTTTACTTGGCTTTTTGCTTTTGATGCTAACTCTTTAAATCCTTGATACGAGCAACCGCTCTTAGAAAGATGATCCTTTCATTTTTCTAGGAGCGGTTGTTATTTGAGAGGCAGAGGCGTAAAATGGAAGGAACGGAAAGTGAAAGGATGAAGAAATATGTCAGAAATTTCAAAAAAGACCACCGCTGCCTTTGCGCAAGCGTATCAAGACAATAATAAACAAACGGCACTGCAACGGAGTGTTGTGAAAAATGGGATCACCGCTTCTGCTGAAAACGTGTCAGCAAAAGTCAACAATGTGCCAGTTTTTTCAGTTGATGTGACAACCGGGAAAGTCTCAAACCAAAAACAATCAGGCCGCTGCTGGATGTTTGCCGCATTGAATACATTCCGTCATAAGATGCTGAATGATTTCAATTTAAAAGAATTTGAATTGTCGCAAAACCATACCTTCTTTTGGGACAAATACGAAAAAGCCAACTATTTCTATGAAAATATTTTAGCAACTGCTAACGAGCCTTTAACAAGTCGCAAAGTTGCTTTCTTATTGCAAACCCCACAACAAGATGGTGGGCAATGGGACATGATCGTTTCGATTTTCCAAAAATATGGTGTCGTACCAAAAACGGTCATGCCAGAAAGCAGCAACTCTTCCAATTCTCGTGACCTAAACAATTACTTGAACAAAAAACTGCGTAAAGATGCGGTTGCTTTGCGTCAGCTAGTGGCTGAAGGCAAAACAGCTGAAGACATCCAAACAGCCAAAGAAGCGATGTTGGAAGACATTTATCGTTTCTTAGCGACTTCTTTAGGCACACCGCCAGAAACCTTTGATTTTGAATACCGTGATGAAGACAAAAACTATCACATTGATCGCAACTTAACACCACAAAGCTTTTATGAAAAATATGTCGGGGTGGACCTTGATGATTATGTCAGCATCATCAACGCACCAACTGCCGACAAGCCTTACAATCAATCGTATACCGTAGAAATGCTAGGCAACGTGGTTGGCGGCAAAGAAGTCAAATACTTGAACGTCGATATGCCGACCTTCAAAAAATTAGCGATCGCTCAATTGGAACAAGGGGAGTCCGTGTGGTTCGGTTGTGATGTCGGTCAATCTTCTACCAGAGATACTGGGATCATGGCATTAGATGCGTATGATATCAACGACCTATTTGACATCGACTTTACGATGACCAAAGCAGAACGCTTAGATTTTGGCGAAAGCTTAATGACCCACGCGATGGTCTTGACTGGCGTTGACTTGATCGACGGCGAATCAACCAAATGGAAAGTCGAAAACAGCTGGGGTGAAAAAGTCGGAACGAATGGCTTCTTCGTTATGAGCGATGCGTGGATGGATGAATACACCTATCAAATCGTGGTTCGCAAAGAGTTCCTGACAGCAGAACAATTGGCTGCCTTTGAAGCAGAACCAACAGTCTTAGCACCTTGGGACCCAATGGGTGCTTTAGCGTAAGACAGCAATTTCTAATGATTGCCTGAAGATTCTCTGAAATTTTTCAAAAAGACGAAATGAAAAATAACGAACCAGTTGCCGCAATCCAACCGTTAGGAAAGTAGAAATCCTAACAGTGTGGGGTTGCGGCATCGGTTCTTTTTTTATTTTCTGACAAAAAAGCGGTACCATCCCAGAAAAGTGGGAACTTATTTATTGTAAGATGAAGCAAACTTCTTTAAAATGGAATAGTCACTAATGATGCCACACGTCTCATTAGAGTGAACTGTTGAAGAATGGTCACTGGGAACCTTTACTTCCTCTGACAGACTTTGTCATGTTTATTGAACAAAAGGAGGATTCAAATGACAAATCTGTTAACTATTATTGTTGTTCTACTTTTTGCTGCCCTTATTTATGGGTTCTACTTATTGCAAAAGCGTCACGTGAAGTTTTCTACGCGGGTCTTTGCGGCGTTGTTCGTCGGGATCGTTTTTGGTGGCGTGCTGCAGCTGATTTTTGGGACAGGCTCTGAAGTTGTCACGCAAGCTCTTGACTGGATCACGATGGTCGGTAGCGGCTATGTAGCTCTCTTGCAAATGCTGATCATGCCCTTGATCTTCGTTTCGATCGTTGGTGCTTTCACCAAGATGAAAGAAAGCGAAAAAATCAAGAAGATCAGTTTTACGGTTCTTGCGACTTTGCTAGGGACAACGGCGATCGCTGCCTTGATCGGGATCGTGATGGTCATGGTCTTTGGTCTTGACGGTGCCAGCTTTACCGAAGGGGCAACGGAAACAGCGCGGATCGCAGAATTAGCGGAACGTTCGACACAAGTCCAAGACCTATCGATCCCACAACAAATCGTTTCCTTCATCCCAAGCAATGTCTTCGCCGACTTTGCGGGTACTCGTTCGACAAGTACGATCGGGGTCGTGATTTTCTCAGCCTTTGTGGGGATCGCCTTTCTTGGTGTCAAACGTAAATCACCGAAAGAAGCGGAAACTTTTGCGAATTTGATGGACAGCTTATATAAAATCGTGATGCGTATCGTCACGTTAGTTTTGCGCCTAACACCTTATGGCGTTTTGGCATTGATGACAAACGTATTAGCTTCAAGTGATTTTGAAGCCATCTTGAACTTAGGCAAATTTATCATCGCCTCTTATGCGGCTTTGATTTTGGTCTTACTTGTTCATTCATTATTGCTGATCGCTGTTCGGGTCAATCCAGTAACGTATTTCAAAAAGGCTTTTCCAGTCTTGAGCTTTGCCTTTACTTCTCGTTCAAGTGCGGGAGCCTTGCCATTGAACATCGAAACCCAAACCAAAGCGTTAGGTGTTGATGAAGCCACGGCTAACTTTGCAGGCAGCTTTGGGTTATCGATTGGTCAAAACGGCTGTGCGGGTGTATATCCAGCGATGTTGGCAACGATCGTTGCACCAACGGTTGGGATCAATGTCTTTGATTGGCAGTTTATCCTGCTGCTAGTTGCAGTAGTTACGATCAGCTCATTCGGTGTTGCTGGTGTCGGCGGTGGCGCAACCTTTGCTTCATTGATCGTCTTAGGCTCAATGAACTTGCCGATCGCCATCGTAGGCTTAGTTATTTCTGTTGAACCATTGATCGATATGGCACGGACACTCGTTAATGTCAGCGACAGTATGGTTGCAGGAATGGTGACCAGTAGTCGTATCAACGAACTGGATCGTTCGATCTTAGATGATTCCGCCGCCGTGATCGAAGCCGAATAGAAACGTTTTGTAACAAGCGAAAGCAAAGAAAGACTGCGTGTGGTCTTTCTTTTTTTGTCCGTTAAAGCTCAGCTCATAGAAAAATCTAGGTTTCAGTGCCCTTAATAGCGAAGTTTCTGCTATACTTTTAACTAGAACATCGCGGGAGGGATAAGCAATGACACAATTGATTCAACTAGAACGAGCAGCAAACGTCAGAGAACTTGGCGGCTATCAAACGACAAACGGCACGACGATCAAACGAAAAAAATTGATCCGCAGTGCGGCGATCAATGAATTGACTGCTTCAGATCAAGCAGTACTGGCAAACTATGGGGTCAATCAGGTCATTGATTTTCGCTCCATCGCTGAAGCCAATGCACAACCTGATCGACCGATCGCCACAGCAAAGCAGCTTTTTTTACCTATTTTCAAAGAAGACGAAACGATGGTTTCCTTGTCGCCAGAAAGCTTGAAGCAGCGCTTGAAGATGGGGAAGATGCCGAAGAGCAGATGAAAAAAGTCTACCGTCACTTTGTTGAAAGCGACTATGCCCGCCAACAATATCGGCAGTTCTTTGATCATGTGATCGACAATGCGGAAGGCGAAGGAGCAACCTTGTTCCACTGTACCGCCGGCAAAGATCGCACAGGCTTTGGCGCCTTTTTATTGCTGCATGTGTTGGCTGTGGCACCAGCGACGATCAAAGAAGATTATTTAGCGACCAATCGCTATTTAGCCCCAATGCTAAAAGAAAAATTTGCCCCAATGACCCAGCATTTGCCGCAAGAGCTGTTAACGGCGATTACGGTTTTGATGAGTGCCAAAGAGAGTTTTCTTGATGAAAGCTTGGCTGCGATCGATCAGCACTTCGGTTCGGTCGATCAGTATCTCCTGCAGGGACCAGGGCTGACGAAAGAAGAGCAAGCGTATTTGAATGCCCAACTGACTGAGTAAAGAAAGGGAGATCCGTATGGAGGAAGCATTGTTCGCAGCAATCGGGATGACCGGCTCGCTGACGCCCATCAGTGGTGGGGATGTCAATCAAACGTATCGTTTCACTACAGCAGAAAATCGCTATTTTTTAAAGACCCATCCTCATGTTTCATCGGTGTTCTTTCAAGCAGAGATCAACGGCTTAGCTGAATTAGCCCCTTTCGTGCGGGTGCCAAAAATCGAACATCTCGGTCAGACTGAAGAGAGGGCATTTTTATTGATGGAATGGATCGATGGTGGGGAAGGACAGCAGCGACGCTTAGGTCAAAGCTTAGCTCGGCTTCATCAGCAGACGCAGGAGTCTTTTGGGTTTTACGAAGACAATTACATCGGCTTTTTGCCGCAAGTCAATCCGAAAACCACCGATTGGCTTGATTTTTATACAGTCTGCCGTTTGGATGTGCAAGTCGAATTAGCGAAGCTGGGTAATCGCTGGCATGCCAAACGGGAAGCCGCTTATCTGCGTTTGAAAGAATTTTTGCATGAGAATTGGCGTGATCGCAGCGTCACACCTGCTTTATTACACGGTGATTTTTGGCGGGGGAATGTGCTGTTTGATCAACAAGGAGAACCAGTGTTTCTTGATCCAGCAGTCACTTATGGGGATCGAGAAATGGATATTGCGATGTCCCAGCTCTTCGGTGGTTTTCGTCAGGAATTTTTGGAAGGCTATCAAGAAGTCTATCCATTAGATGAGGATTGGCAAGAGCGACTGCCAGTGTATCAATTGTATTATTTATTGGTCCATTTGAATCAATTTGGCGAAAGCTATGGACCAACTGTCGATGAAATATTGAGTCGTTTTTAGGAGGCAATTAGAACTATGGCAGCAAAGTATCAAACCACGCATGAAGTGGCGTATTATGAATGTGATGTCAACCAAACGATGACGTTTCCGGCCATGCTAGGCATCGCCATCAAGACATCAGAAGAACAAAGTGCGGCGTTAAACCGCGGACCAGAAGTCATCACTAGTTATGGCTTGACCTGGATCATCACCAGCTATCACATAACGGTGACTCGTTTGCCGCGCGTAGGGGAGCAGATCCAAGTGGCGACCCAGGCGAGAGAATACAATAAATTTTTCTGCTACCGTTACTTTTGGTTATTGGCAGAAGATGGAACGGAACTGGTCAAAATCGAGGCGGTTTTTGCGTTGATGGACCCTGAGACGCGCAAAGTCAGCAGTGTATCAGATGAGATCGTGGCGCCTTTTGGCAGTGAAAAAATCAAGCGAATCAAACGCTATCCGAAGATCACCCCTATCACGCAAGGACAATTTTTGCCGTATCGGGTGCGTTTCTACGATATTGATAGCAATCAGCATGTCAACAATGCCATGTATTTCAATTGGCTGATGGACGTCTTAGGCTATGAGTTTTTAACAAAACATGAAGTGACACAAGTGACGATCCGTTTTGATCGGGAAGTGGCTTACGGCCATTTGATCGAAAGCCATTTTCAAATCAATGAGAAGACAGTCGATGAAGCCGGCGAGGCTGTGCCGCTGCAAACGATCCACGAGATCAAGATCGGTGAGGATACTTACTGCGAAGCCATCTTTACTTGGCGAGAAAAATAAAACAACCCTTTTGCCTCCATTAGCGGAACGGCAAAAGGGTTTTTGTTTGGTTAATTCTCCATGAAATCAGGCAGTTCATCCATGGTCAACCCACGGTTTTTCGCTATCAGCAATTTGATGCGGGCTTTTTGGCTATTGATGCTATTGCAGAAAATCACCCCAAGAGCTTGCAATTCGATCCCGCCGCCTAAGTAGTCATAGACCGGCTCGGCAACTCCGTTGAAGCAGCGAGAAACTAAGACGACTGGAATGTTTCTAGCAATCAGTTTTTTCAAAGGCTCTATGGTCTGCGGCGGCAGATTGCCAGCGCCTAAAGCTTCGATCACTAGTCCATCGATCAGCGAGTCGGCTAAAGCATCGAACAATTCCCCAGTCATTCCCGCATAGGCTTTGACGATCGGAAACAGACCATCGACACGATCAACATCCAAATGACGGTTATTTAACAGCTCTTGCATGAACAAGATACGGTGCTTTGTGACTAAGCCGATCGGACCTAATGTCGGGGTGCGGAATGTCGCAATATTGGTGGTGTGGGTCTTCGTAACATAACGTGCGGAATGGATTTCATCGTTCATCACGACTAAGACGCCTTTTCCTAAGGCATCAGGTGATTTCGCCACCCGAATCGCACTTTCAAAGTTATAAAGCCCGTCACTGCCGATTTCATTACTTGAGCGCATGGCGCCAGTCACCACGATCGGTAACTGACCGCCGATCGTGGTATCTAAAAAGAAGGCTGTTTCTTCCAGCGTATCGGTTCCGTGAGTGATCACGACCCCATCGACACCGCTTAAATGCGCCAGCTGGATACGTTCTTTCAGCTGCAGCATTTCTTTTGGGGTCATATGAGGACTGGGAATATTAAAAATGTCTTCGACGATCAATTCAACATCGTCGTCAATGTGGATCGGTGCATCCATCAGCGGATTGCTGACATCAGGGCTGACGCCGCCTGTCAGGGTATCTTCTTTCATGGCGATGGTGCCGCCAGTGTGCAACACGAGAATTCGTTTCATTTTTTCATCACCTGCAATGATTTATTTACTCTTAACTCAAAACTATTGTATACTATTAAAATAAGAAAACAAGGAGCGATGGGAAAAAATGATTCGAATTGGTTGTACCACATTTAGTGAACATGGCAGTCTCGTGCAAAGAAAAAACTCGAAATTATTTGAGTATGCCCGTTATTTTCCGTTAGTTGAGCTGGATACCACCTATCATTTTTTGCCAAAAGAAAAAGACGTGCGCAACTGGTTGACCCAGATTCCCGAAAATTTCCGCTTTGTGCTGAAAGTCCATCAAAGTGTGACCACCCAAGGAGATTTGCCAGATCAGTTGACCATGACCGAAGCGCTGCAGCTTTATAAAGAAGCGATCGCACCAATGGTAGAAGCAGGCAAACTCTTTTGCCTATTGGCACAGTTTCCCAACAGCTTTAAATGTACGAAAGAAAATGTCGCCTATTTAGACCAAGTGCGAGAATGGTTTGCGGGCTACCCAGTGGCGATCGAGCTGAGAGACAGCAGCTGGTATCAGCCGAAACTGTATCCGGGCATGATCGATTATATGAAGCGAAAGCAGTTTTCCTTAGTAGTTGTTGATCAGCCGAAAAAGCTATCGACCACCATTCCCCTTGATCCAACCGTGACCAATCCCGCGTTTGTCTTGTGCCGTTTTCATGGACGCAACGACAGCGGCTGGACAGCGACAGGACCAGATGCCAAAAATCTGCGGACCTTGTATCGTTATGACCAAGCCGAACTAACGGAGTTAAAACACGCAGTCCAAGCCATCGAAGCCAATGCCAAAGAAGTCGCAGTGGTCTTCAATAATAATGCCGGTCGTGATGCCGCTGACAATGCTCGCGCATTGATCGATGCGCTGCAGATCGATTACGAAGCATTAAATCCTAATCAGTTGAAATTATTTTGAGGAGTCATATGATAAAAGCAATCTTTTTTGATATTGATGGCACGCTGATTGCCAGCAACGGCAAGGCGCTTGCCAGTACCCGTGAAGCCATCAAACAAGCCCAAGCCAATGGCGTCCTCTGCGGCATTGCCACCGGACGTGGTCCGGTTGATTTAGAGAAGGTGATCGATTACTTGTCGTTAGACATGTTTATCACCTATAACGGCCAATATGTCTACACGAAGGAAAACTTGATTTATGCTAAACCTTTTCCAAAACAAACGCTGGAAGCGATCGTAGAATACGCAGATGAAAATTACCGCCAAGTCATGTTTGGCGGAGAAACGCAAGTGGCTGGTAGCTTAACGATCCGCTTAAGCCAATCACCCGTCATGCAGCGCTACTTACGCTATGTACCGAAAAAATTTCCCGTCGGTTTTTTAAAGAAAGTCTTGCAGCGCTTTAGTCCCAATCGCAACGCCAAGCGCTATGAATCGTTGGATATTTTACGAGAGCCCATCTATCAGTGCATTATGCTGAGCCCTGAGTCAGAGCGCGAAAAATTACGGTCCAAGCTGCCGCAATGTGATTTTAAGCGATCCAATGCCTATTCTGTTGACATCGTGCCGAAAAACGGTTCGAAAATCAAAGGCATCAAAGAGTTTTTGGCCTATGAAGGGATCGCGATGGAAGAAGCGATGGCATTTGGGGATCATTTTAATGATGTGGAAATGTTAGAAGGCGTGGGGATCGGGGTTGCGATGGGCAATGCCCAGCCCATCACTAAAGCCAGTGCTGACTTTGTGACGGATACCAACGATCATGACGGCATCAAGAAAGCCTTGATCCATTTTGGCATCATTGATGAGGATGCCCAAGGCAGAGAATGAATAAAAAAATAAGCAAGTAGCCAATCTATGAAGCAACGTAGAAGACGGCGCAGAACCATGAAACAGAACCATGAGAAAAAGCAGAAAGAAGCGAGCAAAATGAGTCCATTTGAAATGACGGAAGAGTTTCATAAAACCTTTGATCCAACGCGACCGCCATATCCACAAGCTTTTTCAGCGGAAAAAGCCCAGTTTCGTGCTGGTTTTAAAATTGAAGAATTAGTTGAGTTCCTTTATGCTGCCAGCAACAATGACGAAGAGACCTTCCAATCAGGTCTGGAGCATTTGCATCAAGCGATCGATCAAGCCCAAGCCAAGCTGGCTGCCAAACAACAGCCTGTCAGTGATTCACTAGTAGAACAAGTCGATGCGCTTTGTGATCTGCTGTATTTTACCTATGGCTCGTTTTCACTGTTAGGGGTCGATCCAGCGCCGATCTTGGCTATCGTTCATGACGCCAACATGGGAAAACTTTTCCCAGATGGGCAGCCCCATTATGATCCTGAGACCCACAAAGTCATGAAGCCGAGCGATTGGGAAGAACGGTATGCTCCTGAACCGCGAATCAAGGCAGAAATCAACCGCCAATTGGCACAAAAACAAGCGCAAGCCCAAGAATCGTCAGAATAAAAACCAAACGTGCCAGTTGCCCGTTCCGATTGCTTATCAGCAAAAGGAGTGGTGCAACTGGCACGTTTGGTTTAATCAAAGAAAGTGTAGTAAAGGGTTCTGACAGCGGCTTTTTCTTGTTCTTTGTGGATACCGAACATGATGCTGACCTCAGAGGACCCTTGGTTGATCATCTCTAAGTTGATATTTTTCCGCGCAAGGGCAGCGGTACTGTCGGCAGTGATCCCGACTCGTTGACGCATTCCTTCACCAACGACAACGACCATGGATAGATCGTGGGTCATTCGCAGTTCATCGGGATCGATCTCGTAGGCGATCTTGCGCAGCAATTCTTCTTCCAATACTGGATTCAACTGGTTGGAGCGCATAATGATCGAGATATCATCGATTCCTGAAGGCATGTGTTCATAATTTAAATCAAATTCACGGAAAATCTCTAAGACCCGTAACGTGAACCCAACTTCGCGGTTCATCAAGTATTTGCGGATATAGATCATACAAAAGCCTTCGTCACTGGCAACGCCGATCACGGGCTGATCCAAATTGTCTCTCTGGTTGGTGATCAAGGTACCGGGATGACTTGGATTATTGGTGTTTTTGATCACCACGGGAATTTTCGCATGGTATGAAGGCATCAACGCCTCATCGTGCAACACAGTAAAGCCTGCATAAGACAGCTCTCGCATTTCTCGGTAGGTCACTTCTTTGATGGACTCTGGATGATGAACATAGCCTGGATGAGCAGAAAAAATCCCATCGACATCGGTAAAGTTTTCGTACAATTCTACTTGCAGACCAGCCGCCACGATGGCACCAGAAATATCTGATCCTCCTCGAGAGAAGGTACAGATCTCGCCCGCTTCTGTGTAACCAAAGAAGCCAGGAATCACTAAGATTTCAGGACTGTCGCGCCATTGTGCGATCTTGGCGTACGACTTGTTCAAGATACGGGCGTTTTGAGGTTCATCCGTCACCAGCAGCCCAAGTTCTTGCGGATTCATGTAGCGAGCAGCTAACCCACGGCTTTGTAAAATCCCTGCGATCAATTTGGCGTTGTTGTCTTCGCCGCTTGCCAAGACTGTATCATAAAGATGCGGATTGTCTTGGGTAGGCAGTGTTTGAAAAGCCGCCAATGATTGCCAGATGCGATCTAAATGGACTTGTTCGATACCAAAGGGGGCGGCGATCGCTGTATAGCGGGCATAGATTTCTTCTATTAAATCAGTGATCTCTCCTTGGGCACACAGACGGGTACAGACAGCTAGTAACAGATCGGTGACTTTCTGATCGTCGCTGGAACGCTTACCAGGCGCTGAAACAACAACAAACCGTCTTTTAGGATCACTTTCAATTATCGCAACAACTTTTTCGACTTGTTCGGCTGAGGCAAGGGAACTGCCTCCGAATTTCGCTACTTTCATTTGACATTACTCCTGTTCAAGCTTTTTACTAGAGTACAGTTTCAATAGGGAGAAATCAAGCGGTTTCTTGAAAAAAATCGGAAAAATCAGAAAAAAAGTCACTTGTTGATGTAAATTTCACGATTTGTTTTCATTATCGCTGGAAAAGCCGTGATTTATTTTATTCGATGCGAAAAAAGTCGATCTTTTTTGCCTCAATCTAATGCTTGATTTTTTTCTTTATGCTATAATCTAGCGTAGATGCTTTTTTATAAAGGGACTATCTGTCCTTTTTATACTCAACGAACTTATCAATCAATCTGCTGATCAGCAGGTTTTAGACGAAACATGTATATTTGAAAATTGGAGGAACCACAAAATGGGAACTAATATCATCTTTGGAATTGTCATTGCCATCATCATCATCGCAGCGGTCTTGTATGCAATTGGCTTTTTCATGCGGAAGAAAAACCAAGAAAAGCTGAATGACTTGGAAAAACGCAAAGAAAATCTGTTTGACTTGCCGGTGATCGAAGAAGTCGATGAAGTAAAAAGAATGCACTTGGTTGGTCAAAGTCAAAACACCTTCCGTGAGTGGAACCAACAATGGACAGATATCTCCACAAAATCTTTTGCTGAACTTGAAAGTCAAATCTTTGAAGTGGAAGAGCTGAACGAACGCATCCGCTTTTTTAAAGCAAAAGGGGCGATCGTCCAAGCCGAAGCGACCATGGACGAGATGGAACGCCAAGTGGAAGAGATTCGCGCAGGCTTGAAAGAATTACGAGAAAGTGAAGAACGAAATTCACTGGAAGTTCAAAAAGCGCTGGATGTTTACGAAGACTTGAAGAAGAAGCTGCGGGATCAAGGCGAAGAATTCGGTCCTGCCTACAATGAGCTGCAAAAACAAATCAAAAACATTGAAATTGAGTTCACCCAATTTGTTACCTTAAATACTTCAGGCGATCCTGTGGAAGCACGGGAAGTGTTAGACCAAGCGGAAAAACACACCTATGAAGTGGAAGACTTAATGAAACGGATCCCAGCGGCGTACGAAGAATTAAATCGTACCTTCCCTGATCAGTTGAAAGAAATCCAAGAAGGTTATAAAAAATTATTAGAACAAAAATATGTGTTCCCAGAAGCAAACTTCCAAGAAGAAATCAATCGTGTGAAAAAACGGGTTGAAAACTCCATGAACGATCTAGCGAAAACAGAAGTCGCTTCCGTTGAAGTGGCAAGCCGTGATACTGCAAGTGATATTGATGCCTTGTATACGGTGATGGAACGTGAGATCAATGCCAAGAAATATGTCATGAAAAATCGTCAGATCATCGAAGACTACATTGACCATGCAACGAAGAACAACCGTCAGTTGTTGATCGAGTTGGATCATACGGCACAAAGCTATACTTTGAATCATAATGAATTGGGTCGCGTCCGCGGCTTCCAAACCGAAGTGGACGAATTGGCTCGCCGCAACAACGAGTACTTACCGAAATTGGAAAAACATGAGATTCCTTATTCAGAAGTGCAAAGCTTCTACAAAGATGCCTACAAGATTTTGGATGATGTGGAAAGCCAGCAAGTTGAAATCGATGATTCTCTTGCGGAATTACGTCGTGGCGAAAAAGTTGCACAAGAAAAAGTGGAAAGCTTCGAATTCCGTCTACGCAACTTGAAACGGTTTGTTGAGAAACAACGCTTACCTGGTTTGCCAGGCGAGTATTTAGAATTCTTCTTCGTGGCAACGGATCGTGTCGAAGAATTAGGCAAAGAATTGAACAAGATTCGCATCAACATGCAAGAAATCAATAAATTGGTTTCTGTCTGTGAAGAAGATCTTGATCTTTTAGATGAACAAACAAAAGACTTAGTGGATGCTGCGGCATTGACTGAACAAATGATGCAATATGCCAACCGCTATCGTCATTCTCATCCAGATATCAAGGCAGCGATCGACAAATCACTTTACTTGTTTAGTAAAGAATATCGCTACCAAGATGCGCTAGATGAAATCGGCACAGCGTTGGAACGAGTAGAACCAGGTGCCTTCAAACGGATCGAAAACTTCTACTTCAATAACCGCGACTTAGTATAATACGAAAGCCAGCAGTGAAAAACTGACTGGCTTTTTTCATGGAAAGAATGGCTCGCTGCATGAGTACCGCTTACGAAGGAAGGAAAAGTTTCCTTTAAAAAAAGCCAAAGCCAGCGAGTCACCTTGAAACTCAGCCCAAGAGCAGTTATAATGGGAAAGAATTTTTTTAGAGAAAGGGTCCTATCATTGATCTATTTTGACAACAGTGCAACAACCGCTATTTATCCACAAGCTTTAAATACATATGTCCAAGTCAGTCAGCGAATCATCGGCAATCCCTCAAGCCTGCATGATTTAGGAAACCAAGCCAATCGCCTGCTGCAGCAATCTCGTCAACAGATCGCCGATCTGTTAAACGTTTCTTCCAAAGAGATCGCATTTACCAGTGGGGGGACTGAAGGAGACAACTGGGTCATCAAAGGGACTGCTTTAGCGAAAAAAGCCTATGGGAATCACCTGATTATTTCCAGTATTGAACACCCTGCCGTCAGTGAAACAGCGGCTCAATTAGCCGAGTTAGGGTTTGAGGTCAGTGTTGTGCCTGTCGATGCCCAAGGCTTTGTCAACGTGTCTGAATTAGCAAACATGATTCGCAAAGAAACGATTTTGGTTTCGGTGATGGCGGTCAATAATGAGGTAGGATCGATCCAACCGATCCATGAGATCGCAGCTGTGCTAGCTGACCATCCAACGATCCATTTCCATGTGGATGCCGTCCAAGCCATCACAAAGGTGCCGCAAGAACAATGGTTCAATGAGCGGGTCGATTTTGCCGTGTTCTCTGCGCATAAATTTCATGGACCTCGTGGCGCAGGCTTTATCTATTGGAAACAAGGCCGTAAGCTGGCGCCATTGATGACCGGCGGTGGGCAAGAGCAAAACCAGCGCAGCGGTACCGAAAATGTACCAGCAATCGTTGCTATGGCAAAAGCCCTACGTTTAGCGACAGAACAAAAGGCTGAAAAGCCGAACCATGTTCAATTATTAAAAGGCTATTTGCAAGAAGCACTGGCTGGGTACGAGAAAGTCACGCTTTTTTCTGGCACAGAAGGGTTTGCGCCGCATATACTTTGTTTTTCATTAAAAGGGATCCGAGGAGAAGTCTTAGTCCATGCCTTTGAAGAAAAGCAGATCTATCTTTCGACGACGAGCGCTTGTTCCTCCCGTAAAAAGATGGCCAGCAGTACGCTTCATGCGATGCACGTTCCAGAACAGTTAGCAACATCGGCTGTTCGTATCAGTTTAGATGAGAGCAATACAATGGCAGAAGTCGAGCAGTTTCTGATCGTCTTCCACCAGTTGTACCAAAAATTTTCGAAAATCAATTAAGCACGACAGACCACTATAAAATCAATCCAAATCAAAGGAGTTTTCTCGTGAATTATTCAGAAATCATGGTTCGTTATGGCGAACTGTCAACAAAGGGCAAAAATCGTCGTAGTTTTATTATGCAATTAGCTTCAAACGTCAAACGTACCTTAGCAGATTATCCCCATGTCAAAGTTCATGCCGAGCGAGATCGCATGCACTTGCTATTGAACGGTGAAAACAGCCAAGAGATCATTCCTAAGCTGCAAAAAGTCTTTGGGATTCAAAACTTTTCCCCCAGCATTCGGGTCGAAAAAGATATCGAAGTATTAAAGAAAGCCGTTCAAGACGTCATGGCAGAGATCTATACGGGTATTGAGACCTTCAAAATCACAGCCAAGCGCAGTGATCATTCGTTTGTGCAAGATAGCAACCAGTTGAATTTGACCTTAGGGAATGCGGTGATCGACCGTTTTCCTGATATCAAAGTCCAAATGAAAAAACCAGACATCAATTTGCGTGTAGAAATACGGATCGATGGCGCTTATTTGTCTTATGAAACGATCCAAGGAGCCGCTGGGCTGCCAGTGGGCACCAGTGGAAAGGGAATGTTGATGCTTTCTGGCGGTATCGATTCGCCAGTTGCAGGCTACTTTGCCATGAAACGCGGCGTTGAGATCGAAGCGGTCCATTTCGCAAGTCCTCCTTATACGAGTGAACAAGCGTTGCAAAAAGCCAAAGATTTAACGAAGAAGCTTGCGCCTTATGTGGGAAGCATCCAGTTTATCGAAGTTCCGTTTACAGAAATTCAAGAAGAAATCAAAAATCGTGTGCCACAAGGCTATTGGATGACCATCACCCGTCGGATGATGCTGCGTTTGACGGATGCGATTCGGGAAGCTCGTCATGGCTTGATCATCTTAAATGGTGAATCATTAGGACAAGTGGCTTCACAAACTTTGCATAGCATGGTCGCCATCAATGAAGTAACCAATACGCCGATCGTGCGCCCAGTGGCAACGATGGACAAATTGGAAATCATTGAAGTTGCCGAAGCCATTGATACCTTTGAATTATCAGTTCAGCCGTTTGAGGATTGCTGCACAATCTTTGCACCTCCTCAACCAAAGACGCGCCCAAGACTGGATAAGGTCCACCAGTATGAAGAACGTCTCGATATCGAAGGGATGATGGAACGTGCGATGGCTGGGTTGAAACTGGAAGCAATCACGGCAAATCAAGAGAAAGCAGCAACGGAATTCGCTGAATTTTTATAATAAAACCCCGATTTTAATGCTACGACCACAACTGTTTTTGAACATTTGTGGTCGTTTTTCATCGAGTGAGAGAGTTTGTGAATATTTTCTTGCTATTGAAAATGGAACATGCTACACTCAATATGTGAATCATTTAACAAGGAGGGTGGACAGGATGGAAGCATTAAGAGATAAAAAACTTCCGAAAGCGACGGCAAAACGTTTGCCAGCTTATTTACGACACTTAAAATTACTGGATGCCTCTGGTATTCAGCGAATCAAATCAAAAGAGTTTGCAGAAATCACGCAAGTTCCTTCAGCCACGATCCGCCGAGATTTTTCTCATCTAGGAGAATTGGGCAGAAGTGGCTATGGCTATGATGTTCCTTATCTGATTGAGGTATTGAGCTATATCTTAGAAACCAATGAAGAGAAAAAAATCGCCTTGATTGGTTATGGAAATTTAGGAAAAGCGTTAGCCAACAACAATTTTCGCAGAAATGAAAATCTTTCCGTGGTCGCGGTTTTTGACAATGATCCAGAAATGATTGGTCAGACCATTAGTGGGCGTTATGTCTATGGAATGGATCAATTGGCGGAAGTCGTAGCAGAAAAAGGGATCACCGTAGCGATTTCGACCGTTCCTAGTCGTTATTCGCAAATGGCGATCGATGCGATCGTGGATGCTGGGATCACAGCGATTTTAAATTTTGCCCCTGATCCCGTCATCGTGCCAAAAGACGTCAATATCCAATACATTGATTTGACGACAGAATTACAAACATTGATCTTTTTTGATACGACCTACTCGCAAAAATCGAAAGTCTGAGCAAATCCTTTTCGTTTTTTGACAATCTTTCTTATACTGGGAGAAAATGCTATAGGAGAGATGTTATGCAAGTTACACGCAAAGAAACGGTTTATGAGATGCCTGGCAACCAACCAAACGTAGGGGATAAAGCAGCTGATTTTCGCTTGAAAAGTTTAGAGGACAAGGAATACACACTGACTGATTTTTTAGGAAAACCAACGATCATCAGCGTGGTTCCCGATATCGTGACACGCGTCTGTGCATTGCAGACCAAGCGTTTCAACCAAGAAGCAAGTCAATTGGATGACATCCATTTTGTCACGATTTCTAACAATACAAAAGAAGAACAAGCGCAATGGTGCGGCCAAGAAGGCGTCGACATGATCATGCTTCATGATCCGGCGAATACCTTCGGTGAGGCCTATCAAATCATGATCCCAGACTTCGGTCATTTTGCCCGAGCAATTTTCGTTTTAGACCGTGAAGGCGTGATCCAACACGTTGAGATCGTGCCTGAGATCTCCCACGAACCGGATTATCAAGCAGCCATTGATGCTGCGAAAGCAAACCTCTGATTGACTTTCAAAAAAGTTCATTGTAGAATGTAGCAAGATGAAACAAGAATCTATGATAGCAAGACAATGTTCAAGAGGAGTATCAGTGACCCTGGCGGTCAGAGAGAAGTCGGTCGGTGCAAGACTTCCCCAGACACTGAAAAGGTAGCTTGAAGGTCTTTGATCCGAACCACGGTTTGTTTCTTGCAGACAAAGCCGCACAGTAAGATCAAGCGCGTCGTGAACGTTACCTCACGTCAAAGTGGCAGAGCAATCTGCAATTTAGGTGGTACCGCGTATCAGCGCCCTAATGCCTCGGCATTAAGGCGCTTTTTGCTGTGAATCACTGCGAGTGGCCCACAAAGTGGGACAGAGCAGATGATGAACAGTACTAGGCGACCATAGGGAGCGTAGTAACCATACTAGGAATCACAATGAGTGGCCCACAAAGTGGGACAGAGCAGATGATGAACAGTACTAGGCGACCATAGGGAGCGTAGTAACCAAACTAGGAATCACATTGAGTGGCTTGCGGAGCAAGACAGAATAGATGATGAACAGTACTCGAAGTCATCAAAATTGGTTCACGAAGCGAGCCAGATCGTTTGCCAAAAGTCCTAAGACACAATAGCGGATCACGGAAGTGTGCCTTGACCTCTGTAAGCAACGTTTTTTTTACGAATAACAAGCGTGGCGTCAACAAACAGCTGATAATTACCACGGCACTAATCCTGAACGATTCAAACATTGTCACGCTTTACCCAGCAACAGGCACAAAAAAACCACACCAACCATTACGTCTAAAAAACGTAACTTTAGGAGGACCAACAATGACAGAAACTGAAAATCTATCCACCAAGTACAATCCCCAAGAAGTAGAAGCGGGGCGCTACCAAGATTGGTTAGAACATGACCGTTTTAAACCAAGCGGCAACAAAGAAGCAAAACCTTATTCTATCGTGATTCCACCACCAAATGTAACAGGAAAATTGCACTTAGGTCATGCCTGGGATACCACGTTACAAGACATCATCATTCGTCAAAAACGGATGCAAGGGTATGACACCTTATGGCTACCAGGTATGGACCATGCCGGGATCGCTACCCAAGCCAAAGTAGAAGAAAAGCTGCGGGAACAAGGGATTTCTCGCTACGACCTTGGTCGGGAAAAATTCGTTGAACAAGTATGGGATTGGAAAGAAGAATATGCCGGTCACATTCGGGAACAATGGGCGAAACTAGGTTTATCTCTAGACTATAGCCGTGAACGGTTCACATTAGATGATGGATTATCCGAAGCGGTCCGTAAAGTTTTCGTGACGCTATATGAAAAAGGCTTGATCTATCGTGGCGAGTACATCATCAACTGGGATCCGCAAGCCCGCACGGCATTATCTGATATTGAAGTGATCCACAAAGACATCGAAGGTGCTTTTTACCATATGTCTTACGAATTAGCAGATGGCAGCGGTGTGGTGGAGATCGCAACGACTCGTCCAGAAACGATGCTGGGGGATACAGCAGTCGCGGTTCATCCAGAAGATGAACGTTATCAAGCATTGATCGGTAAAAAAGTGATTTTGCCTTTGGTCAATAAAGAGATCCCAATCATCGCAGATGAGTACGTGGACCAAGAATTTGGAACTGGGGTCGTAAAAATCACTCCTGCCCATGACCCGAATGACTTTGAGGTCGGTAACCGCCATGACCTACCACGGGTCAATGTCATGAATGATGACGGAACAATGAACGACTTAGCAGGTACTTATGCAGGCATGGATCGTTTTGCTGCTCGTAAGCAAATCGTGAAAGACTTAGAGGCGTTAGGTCGTCTGATCAAAATCGAAAAAATGGTCCATAGTGTAGGGCACTCAGAACGGACAGGCGTAGTAGTCGAACCTCGTTTGTCGACACAATGGTTCGTAAAAATGGAGCCATTAGCAAAACAAGCCATCGACAACCAAGAAACCGACGATGCGGTGGACTTTTATCCGCCACGTTTCAACCAAACATTCTTACGTTGGATGGAAAATGTCCATGACTGGGTGATCTCTCGTCAGTTGTGGTGGGGCCATCAAATCCCAGCTTGGTACCACAAAGAAACGGGAGAAATGTATGTAGGACTTGAAGCGCCAGCGGATGCCGAAAATTGGCAGCAAGATCCAGACGTATTGGATACCTGGTTTAGTTCTGCTTTATGGCCGTTTTCAACAATGGGGTGGCCAGATGAGACCAATGAAGATTTCCAACGCTACTTCCCAACCAATACATTAGTGACTGGCTATGACATTATCGCATTTTGGGTAAGCCGTATGATCTTCCAAAGCTTGGAATTTACTGGCAAACGACCATTTGAAAATGTCTTGATCCACGGATTAATCCGTGATGAACAAGGTCGCAAAATGAGTAAGTCTCTTGGAAACGGGATCGATCCGATGGAAGTCATTGAACAATATGGTGCCGATGCATTGCGTTGGTTCTTATCAAATGGCTCTGCACCGGGGCAAGACGTGCGTTTCAGCTATGAGAAAATGGATGCCGCTTGGAACTTCATCAATAAAATTTGGAATGCTTCCCGTTTCGTCTTGATGAATGTCAGCGAAATGACTGCTGAAGACATTGATTTTTCTGGTGAAAAATCAGTGGCGGATCGTTGGATCTTGACGCGCTTGAATGAAACGATTGAAAAAGTCACTGACCTTTTTGAACGCTTCGAATTTGGGGAAGCGGGTCGTCAATTATACAACTTTATCTGGGATGACTTCTGTGACTGGTACATTGAAATGTCGAAAGAAACCTTATACGGTGACAATGAAGCAGCGAAACAAGTCAATAAGAGCATCTTAGTCCATGTTCTTGATCAAATTTTACGCTTGTTGCACCCAATCATGCCATTTGTTACAGAAGAAATCTGGAGCAAACTGCCGCATACAGGGGAATCATTAGTTGTTGCTGAGTATCCACAAGTGGCACCAGAATGGACCGATGAAAAAGCGGCGCAAGGGATGGAAGTGTTGAAAGAATTGATTCGTTCGGTTCGAAACATCCGTGCAGAAGTAAACACACCACTTTCGAAACCAATCACTTTGCTGATCCAAGCAAATGAGCCTGAGATCGAAGAATTCTTGATCGCCAACAAAAACTATATCGAACGCTTCTGTAATCCAGAAGAACTAGAAATCTCTAACAGCTTACAAGCCCCTGAATTGGCGATGTCAGCCATCCTATCAGGCGCGACGATCTACTTGCCGCTAGCTGGGTTGATCAACATTGAAGAAGAAATCGCGCGTTTGGAGAAAGAACTAGCGAAGTTCACCCAAGAAGTTCAACGGGTACAAGGCAAATTGGCAAATGAACGCTTCGTTGCCAATGCACCAGAGGAAGTCGTAGCACAAGAACGCAGCAAAGAAGCCGATTATCTTGAAAAACAAAAAGCAGTCCAAGAACGGATCGAGCAATTGCGCACGATTCAATAGGAAGCGTCGACTGTCTGCAAACAAGCATCTCTTGTAGATGCTTGTTTTTGCGTAATCGATAGAAACCGTCAAACAAATTTCTCGTTTAAAGGAAAGAAATTGGGAAAGCTGTGTGATTTTTGATAAAATAAGAGCGAGGTGAAGGAGATGACAAGCGAAGAAGCAACAGCGTGGATCCATTCGCGTTTGGCATTTGGGCAAAGACCCGGATTGATGCGTGTCGAAGCATTATTAAAACGAATGGGCAATCCTGAAAAAAACATAACCATGATCCATATCGCCGGCACGAATGGCAAAGGATCAACCGTCAGCTATTTGCGCAGTCTTTTAGAAGAAGCTGGGCAGCAAGTGGGGACTTTTACTTCCCCGCACATTGAAGCGTTCAATGAACGGATCGAAATCAATGGACAATTTATATCAGATGAGGATTTGGTCGCTTGGGTGGAAAAAATCCAGCCGCTGGTTGCTGAAATCGATCGTGATGAAACCTTGACGGGCATCACTCAGTTTGAGATCATTACTGCCATGGCATTAGGCTATTTTGAAGAAAAAAACGTCGATGTTGCGATAATGGAAGTTGGCCTAGGGGGACTTTTAGATAGTACCAACGTTATTTCCCCGATGTTGACAGCGATCACGACGATCGGCATGGATCATATGGATGTCTTAGGCGATACCATTGAAAAAATCGCTGCCCATAAGGCGGGGATCATCAAGCCACAAATTCCCCTTGTGACTGGCAATATCGTTGAAAGCGCGCTTTCGATGATCGATTTGAAAGCTGCAGAAGCACAGGCACCTGCGTATCATGCAGGGGAAGAGTACCGTGTGACCTATCGTCATCCTGATGAAGAGTGGGGCGAATTGTTTGATTTTGAAAATGAGCATGGCAAAATCAAAGGCTTGAAAACACCGATGTTAGGCCGCCATCAACCAGAAAATGCCGGTGTTGCGATCCAATTGTACAGTCTGTATTGCGACCTGCGGCAGCTGCCATTTTCAGCTAAAGAAATTCGTAATGGGCTAAGAAAGGCCTATTGGCCCGCCCGAATGGAACGAATCAGCAGTGAACCACTGGTGATCATCGATGGCGCCCATAACGTGCATGCCATGGCTCGCTTGGTGGATACGATGAAAGAAGAGTTCAGCGACTATCGCATCCATGTGCTGTTCTCAGCCTTAGAAACCAAAAACGTCAATGAGATGCTTCAGCAATTGCTGGCAATTCCGCAAGCCGAGATTTATTTAACGACCTTTGATTTCCCAAAAGCATTGCATTTAGCAGACGGCTATCAGGAACTCGATGAAAAACGAATCTCAACCGTCTCTTTATGGCAGTTTGGCTTGGCAGAATTATTAGAAAAAATGACCAATGAAGATTTGCTGCTGGTGACAGGATCGTTGTATTTTGTTTCAGAAGTTCGTGAATTGTTGTTGGCAATAGGAGGAAGAAATGGCTAAGTTACGTGGTGTGATTTTCGATATGGACGGTTTGATTTTTGACACGGAGCTGCTCTATTACCAAGCAACTCAAATCGTGGCGGATCAAATGGGGATTCCCTATACAAAAGAGTTGTATTTAGCTTATGTGGGGGTCTCGGATGAAGAAGTCTGGGCAGCTTACCATGAGCGATTCGACGAAGCCTTTGGCCATCAAATGATCGAAGACTTTATCCAAGCGGCTTTTCAGCAAACGCTGGAAATGTTCCAACGGGGCGAGGCTGAATTGAAGCCGGGCATCTACGAGTTATTGCATTATCTTGATGAGAAAAAGATTCCCCGAGTGTTGGCGTCTAGCAACCAGCGCAAAGTGATCGATACCTTGCTGGAAGCAGCAGGCTTAACGGCGGAATTTCCTGAGATAGTCTGCTTTGATGATGTCACACGGGCAAAACCAGATCCTGAGATTTTTGAAAAAGCCCACGCATTATTGGCGGTACCAAAAGAAGAATTGGTGATCCTTGAAGATTCGGCTAACGGTATTCATGCTGCTCATGGGGCAGGGATCTCAGTCATTATGATTCCCGATTTGATCGCACCGACGACCATCATTGAAGAAAAAGTCTTGAAAGTCTTACCATCACTAGAGGATGTCCCAGATTTTCTAGAAACCGCCTTTTCAATCTAACTGTGATTTTTTGCGCACCTGATTCATGAAATACTCTCTCCTTTGCGTATCTTTTATTAGACCGACGCAAAGGAGTTTTTTTATGATCAATGAAACAGTGATTCCCCAAAGCTCGTTTCCCCGAGAGCGTTTAGTAGAATATGGAGTGGATGCCCTTTCGAATCAAGAATTATTGGCCATTTTGCTGCGAACTGGCTCACGTCCTCTGAATGTCCTCGAATTAGCGGCCAGTGTCTTGAATCGTTTTCAAGAATTGTATGAACTAAAGCAAGCGACGATCGATGAATTACAAGAAATTCGCGGCGTCGGACAAATCAAAGCCATCGAGATCAAAGCGATGGTTGAATTAGGTGTGCGAATCCAGCGCTCCGCTCAACCAAAGTACGGTAAGGTCAACTCTAGTATGGCGATCGCCCATCAGTTGATCCAAGAGTTGAAGGATTGTCGTCAAGAGCATTTACTAGGGCTATATTTGAATACGAAAAATGAGATCATTCAGAAAAAAACGATCTTCATCGGATCGTTGAATCAGTCGATCGCTCACCCACGGGAGATTTTTCATTGGGCGGTACGCTACAGTGCCGCCCGAGTGATCGTCGTCCACAACCATCCCAGCGGCAGTCCCCAAGCCTCAGAGGCAGATCTGCTGTTTACACGCCGCTTGATCAAGTGCGGAGACTTGATGGGGATCGACATATTGGATCATTTGATCATTGGCGACAATGCCTATGTCAGTTTGCGAGAAGAGGGGCTGTGGCAACAGGAAGACGTGTGAAAATAAGCCGAGTTTGCGAACATTATTAAAAATAAAGGTGAATTGTCTAATCGTCTGTCTTGCAAAAAAATACGGGCAAGTGTAAAATATTATTGTAATTTTGTTTGCTGAATAGATGTTGAAACGCACGTTAGGCCTCTATCGCACAAAGGCAATGTTACACACAATTAAGTGCTTATGCACGAGGAGGTTTTTTTTAATGGAACAAGGTACAGTAAAATGGTTCAATGCTGAAAAAGGGTTTGGTTTTATCTCTCGCGAAGACGGTACAGACGTATTTGTACACTTTTCAGCGATCCAAGGTGAAGGATTCAAAACTTTAGAAGAAGGTCAAGCAGTAACTTTCGACGTGGAAGATTCTGATCGTGGACCTCAAGCAGTTAACGTAAACAAAGCGTAAGCTTTCAAACAAACTGCCAGTAAGAGCACTTTGAAATCAAAAACCCCAAAAGACCATCGATTCGATGGTCTTTTTTTTTCTTTTTATAACGGAAAGGAAAAGGCAGTTCTCAGTAACCTGAGAACTGCCCTTGCATGTAAGATTATAAATCGTCCGGCGTCATGATCATCGAAAGGATCATTGGATGACGCTCGGTTTTTTCAAATAGGAATGGCTGTAACGCCGAAGACATCGCTTCTCTTAATTTGTGTTCTGTTGGGTCTGGTTGGTTCAAGACTTCCCGCAATGCACGGAAGAGGATCAGCTGTGCTTCGTTGATCATCTCGCCAGATTCCCGCATATAAACAAACCCACGAGAAAGGATATCTGGTCCAGCAAGGACTTCTTTCTTCGCTACATCGACTGTCGCGACTGCTAAGACGAGGCCTTCCTCTGAAAGAATACGACGATCTCGTAAGACGACATTTCCGATATCACCGATACCGCTGCCGTCAACATAAACATCATTGGCATTGAAATGACCAGCCAAGCGAGCGGTATCCGCTGTTAAGGCCAACATGTCACCATTTTCCATAATGAAACAATTTTCTTTTGGTACACCGACATCTTGTGCCAACTGGGTGTGGATGTTCAGCATCCGAAATTCCCCGTGGACAGGCATAAAGAATTTTGGCTTCATTAGACGCAACATCAGTTTTTGTTCTTCTTGGCCACCGTGACCAGAAGTATGGATGTTGTTCAATTTGCCATGGATCACGTTTGCGCCAGCTTCCAACAACAAGTTGAT
This sequence comes from Enterococcus sp. DIV0240d, assembly GCF_051711245.1. Classification (NCBI taxonomy): domain Bacteria; kingdom Bacillati; phylum Bacillota; class Bacilli; order Lactobacillales; family Enterococcaceae; genus Enterococcus; species Enterococcus sp. DIV0240d. Next base: position 911,734 of record NZ_JBIOMG010000001.1, read on the forward strand.
CAGCTGATTGACACTCGTGGTATTTCCTGGGATCGGTGAGCTTGAGAAAATCACGGTATCATCTGGGTGAATTTGGATTTGACGGTGAGTCCCGTTGGCAATCCGACTCAAAGCAGCCATCGGCTCTCCTTGAGAACCCGTACAAAGGATCATGGTTTCGTTTGCAGGCAAACGGTTGATCTCATGAGATTCCACAAAGGTTCCATCTGGCACCTTGATATAGCCAAGGCGCTGTCCGTTGACGATCGCATTTTCCATACTGCGTCCAAAAACGGCGATTTTACGTCCAGTCGCAACCGCCGCATCTGCAGCTTGTTGGAGACGGAAAATGTTGGAGGCAAAGCTGGCAAAAATGATCCGACCATCGATTTTTTCAAAAATCTTTTGGATCGAGCTGCCGATCGTTTTTTCTGATTTGGTAAAGGTCGGAATTTCTGCATTGGTACTATCGGAAAGGAGGCAAAGGACGCCTTCTTCACCAATTTTTGCCATTTTGTGCAAGTTTGCTGGTTCGCCCACAGGCGTAAAGTCAAACTTGAAATCGCCAGTTGCGACGATATTGCCAGAAGGCGTTTTGACAACGACACCTAAAGCATCAGGGATACTGTGGGTCGTTCGGAAGAAGCTGATGGATGTTTTACGGAAACGAATCACCGTATCTTCATTGATTTCGTGTAATTCCGCATCCCGCAATAAGCCATGCTCATCTAATTTGTTGGTGATCAAAGCAAGTGCCAAGGGTCCCGCATAGATCGGGATATTGGCTTCCCGCAACAAGTAAGGGATTCCGCCAATATGGTCTTCGTGACCATGAGTGACGATCAAGCCTTTGACTTTCGGTAAATTTTGAACGATGTAGCTATAATCGGAAATGACATAGTCGATCCCAAGCAGTTCATCTTCGGGGAATTTGATTCCCGCGTCAATTAAGATGATCTCATCTTGGAATTGAACCCCATAACAGTTTTTTCCGATTTCGCCAAGTCCACCGACGCCGAATACGCCAGTCTCATTATTTTTCAGCGAAACTTTCATCTTAAAACTCCGCTAATTTGAAATCAGCGTTTTCTTTTTCGTAAGCTAAATGTTTTTCATCTAGTTCTTGAACGAACTCGATGTTGTATGGGGTATTTTGTTCAACCAGACGGCGTGCGATCACTGCATCGTCTGCTTCAATGTACAAAGAGTGGGTTTGTTCTCTCTTTGGGTTGCGGTCTTTTGTTTCTTGGTAATAAATTTTGTAAATCATATCTTTTCTCCTTTATCTGCTTTTCGCAGTAGTCTATTTGGTTGATGAATTCGCTGCATCACAAAATCGAGGTCCGAATAAAGTGACCTGAAAAGAAGGCTTCGAGAGCCGCTGCATGCTTTTTTCAGACAATCGTTGTGAGAAAAAAGAGAAAGCCTCGTCTTTGCTTTCCAAATGTCGTCATAAAAAATTCACCGGGTTTGTAAGTCGTTCCACTACAAGTATCCCTAGTTTATCACAGAAAAACGAATAAGTATAGAAACACGTCATTTTGAAAAGGCTTACTGAAAGAAAATGAAAGGACTATCGCTGAAGTTTGCTTTTTTTCGTTGAAAGTGCATTACAATAAGAATATTCCTATGCTATAGTAGAAGTAATGAAGTAAAAAAGGAGGGGATTTTTTGAAATTAATGTGGCACTACACGATGAGAAACAAGAAACTGCTGGTTTTTAATTTCATCTGTGTTTTTGGTTTTATTTTGATTGAATTAGGTTTGCCGACGTTATTGGCAAGAATGATCGACAAAGGGATCGCCGCTGGTGATCGCGACTACATATGGAAAATGGGTGCGGCGATGATCGCGATCACCATTGTGGGGATCACGATGAACATTTTGTTAGGCTATTTCACGTCACGTATCACCACTAACATTGTGGCAGATATTCGTGACGATCTTTTTGAAAAAGTCCAAGGCTATTCACATACCGAATATGAAAAAATCGGGGTTTCATCATTGATCACCCGTGTGACCAATGATGCGTATCAAATCATGCTGTTTATGCAAAGCATCTTACGGACAGGTTTGATGACACCCATGATGTTTGTGGTCAGCTTGTACATGGTCATGCGGACAAGTACACAACTAGGGTTGTATGTTTTGGGGGCATTGCCGATATTGCTGATGGCCGTCATCGCCATTGCCAAAATCTCGGAACCCTTATCCACTAAACAACAAGCCAATCTAGATAAAATCAATGGCATCTTGCGGGAAAATCTCTCTGGTTTACGAGTGATCCGTGCCTTCGTCAATGAAAAATTTGAAGAAAAACGCTTTGGCAAAGTCAACCAAGCCTATGCTTCTAGTTCTCGCAGCTTGTTTCGCTTGATGGCAACGGCACAACCGGGCTTTTTCTTCTTATTCAATATCGTGATGATCTTGATTATTTGGACGGGAAGTATTCAAATCGATCAAGGGCAACTGCAGGTCGGTGACTTGATTGCATTTATCGAATACATCTTCCATGCGCTGTTTTCTTTCATGCTGTTTGCGACTGTCTTTACGATGTATCCACGAGCGGCCGTTTCTGCGCGCCGAATCCAAGAAGCGTTAGATGCGACTTCTGAAATCAAAGAGCCAGAACAGCCAGTGACAGAAACTAAGACGAAAGGCTTCTTGGAATTCAAAAATGTTACCTTTGCTTATCCAGGACATGCTCAAAGTCCAGTGATCCGTAATGTTAGCTTTACCGCTTCACCAGGGGAAACCGTGGCGTTTATCGGTAGTACTGGAAGTGGAAAATCAACCTTGATCCAATTGATCCCACGTTTTTACGACGTCAGTGAAGGCCAAGTTTTGGTGGATGGTGTTGACGTTCGGGATTACAGCTTAACGACGTTGCGCAACAAGATCGGGTTTATCCCTCAAAAAGCGTTGCTATTTACAGGGACGATCGCAGAAAACCTACGCTATGGGAAAGAAGATGCCACGCAAGCAGAGCTGGAACGAGCAGCCGAGATTGCGCAAGCGGCAGATTTCATTTCTCGCACACCAGATGGCTTTGATGCTCACTTGGCAGAAGGCGGAACCAACTTCTCTGGCGGACAAAAGCAACGCCTAGCGATTGCCCGTGCGGTGATCCGCCAACCAGAGATCTATATTTTTGATGATAGTTTTTCTGCATTGGATTACCAAACGGATGCAAAATTGCGGGCACGCTTGAAAAAAGAAACCACAGAATCGACCGTTTTGATCGTTGCTCAACGAGTAGGAACGATCATGAATGCCGATAAGATCGTCGTCTTGAACGAAGGCGATGTGGTTGGCATCGGCACCCACAAAGAACTGCTGCAAACTTGTCCAGTATACTACGACATTGCGGCGTCACAATTATCAGAGGAGGAGTTGGCACAATGAAAGCAATCTCTTCTTTAAAACGGTTAGGTGCTTACATCAAACCGTACAAAGTACAATTTATCCTAGTCTTGCTGTTTACTGTTGCAACCGTCGGCTTCAATGCGGCAATGCCGTATGTTTCTGGATTACCGACGACAGAGATCAGCCGCAACATCGCCACTGGCGAAGGCGTTAATTTTGATTACGTGATCCTTTGCTTGATCTGGATCGCAGTCGTTGGTGTCGGTTACTGTTTCTCACAATTGATGTCAGGGCTGCTGATCACCAACGTTGTCCAATCTGCGATGCGAGATTTGCGGCAAGACATTGAAGAAAAAATCAATCGTTTGCCCGTTTCTTACTTCGACCGCAACCAACAAGGGAATATCCTGTCACGGGTGACCAATGACGTGGATGCCGTCAGCGGTGCAATGCAGCAAGCCTTGATCGGGATCGTCAATGCCTTCTTAGGAATCGTTATGGCGGTTTCCATGATGTTTTACATCAATACCTACATGGCGTTGGTTTCATTGATCATGATCCCAGCCTCCTTATTGATTTCTCGCACGATCGTCAAAAAGTCGCAAAAAGACTTCCAAGGCATGCAAAATGCGTTAGGGGATCTGAACGGCTACGTACAAGAAAACATGACTGGATTCAGTGTGTTGAAAGTGTATGGACGGGAAAAGCAAACACTTGAAGGGTTTAAAAACGTTAACCACCAGTTGCGCTATTACGGCTTTCGTTCTGCCTTTGTGTCAGGATTGATGATGCCGCTGGTGCAAATGACCGCTTACTTTACCTATATCGCAATGGCAGTCATGGGGAGCTTTTATGTGATCAGCGGCGTGATCGTTGTTGGTCAGCTGCAAGCGTTCATTCAATACATTTGGCAAGTCAGTCAGCCAATGGGGAACATTACCCAGCTGTCTTCCGTCTTGCAAAGTGCCTCAGCAGCAGCAAAACGGGTCTTTGAAATCCTAGATGAGGAAGAAGAGCCAGTCAATCAAACGGATATCCAATTGCCAGAACAAATCAGAGGCGACGTGACCTTTGAACATGTCGGCTTTGCCTATGATCCGAAAAAACCGTTGATCAAAGACTTGAACTTTGAAGTCAAAGCTGGACAAACCGTGGCGATCGTGGGACCAACAGGTGCTGGGAAAACCACTTTGATCAATTTGTTGATGCGTTTTTATGATGTCAATGAAGGGGCCATCAAGATCGACGGCATCGACACGAAGAAAATGGAACGTCACGATGTTCGGTCACTATTTGGGATGGTCTTACAAGATGCATGGTTGTACGAAGGCACGATCGGCGACAACATTCGCTTTGGGAAATTAGATGCCACCGATTATGAAGTCGTTGATGCAGCGAAAACCGCCAACGTCGATCACTTCATTCGCACGATGCCAGACGGCTACGAAATGATCATCAATTCTGAAGGGGACAATGTCTCCTTGGGGCAAAAACAATTGTTGACCATCGCTCGGGCAGTCATCTCTGATCCGAAGATCTTGATTCTCGATGAAGCCACCAGTTCGGTGGATACCCGCTTAGAAGCGCTGATTCAAAAAGCAATGGATAAAGTGATGGAAGGTCGTACCAGCTTTGTGATCGCCCATCGTTTGTCAACGATTCGTGAAGCAGATCTGATCTTAGTGATGGATCAAGGGTCGATCATTGAAAAAGGCAATCACGAGACCTTGTTGGCAGCTGGCGGCTTTTATAGCCAACTGTACCAAAGTCAATTTTCAGAAGAAGCCGAGTAAACCCAAAAGAGCGTCCAGTCTGACTGGCGCTCTTTTTGCATTGTCGCAAGGGTGGTGCTATAGTGAAAAAAGAAAGCGCAGATCCGTTTATGGATTGGAAGGAGAAGTTGATGGACAAAGAACAATCAGGGAATGAAACCCACAAAACAGTTTCGCCAGCCTCGTTGCAAGGAACACCTTGTTTTGTGGCGAAAAATGCGACGATCGTAGGAAACGTGACTCTAGGAAAAGAGAGTACGGTCTGGTTTCAAGCAGTGATTCGAGGCGATGCCAATCGCATCGAAATCGGCGCGCGTACCAATATTCAAGATGGAACGATCATTCACGTTGATCACGATGCCCCGACGATCGTGGAAGACGATGTGACTGTTGGGCATCAGTGTATGCTTCATGGCTGTACCATCAAAAAAGGGGCGCTGATCGGCATGAGCTCGATTGTTTTGAATCATGCAGTGATCGGTGAAAATAGTTTGTTAGGTGCTGGTTCGTTAGTAACGGAAGGAACCGTCATTCCGCCCAATGTGTTGGCGTTTGGTCGTCCTGCACGAGTGATCCGCCCGTTGACAGAGGAAGAAATCGCCAAAAATCAGGCAAACATCACGCATTACGTGGAAAATGGGTATGCTTACCAACAGGGCGAATATGGTGAAGTCTGACGCCGAACCAAAAGACGCAAAAAGGTGTACGAATTGCTTCGTACACCTTTTTTTATGCAAGCTTATTTCAATTTGTTTGATTCCATGATCTCGTCGATTAGGCCGTAATCTTTGGCTTCTTGTGCGGTCATAAAGTTGTCGCGATCGGTGTCGCGTTCAATCACTTCGATTGGTTGACCAGTACGTTCTGACAAGATTTTGTTCAGACGTTCGCGGGTTGCCAAAATGTGGCGGGCAGCAATTTCGATTTCAGTTGCTTGACCTTGGGCGCCACCTAATGGTTGGTGGATCATGATTTCTGCATTTGGTAACGCAAAGCGTTTGCCTTTTTCACCAGCGGTCAATAAGAATGAACCCATAGAAGCAGCCATCCCCATAACGATGGTTTGAACATCGGCTTTGATAAAGTTCATCGTATCAAAGATCGCTAGACCAGCAGTAACGCTTCCGCCAGGCGAGTTGATGTACAAGTAGATGTCTTTTTCAGAATCTTGCGCGTCCAAGAATAAAAGCTGAGCAATGATCGAGTTTGCTAAGTCATCGGTTACTTGACCACTCAACATAATGATCCGGTCTTTTAATAGACGAGAATAGATGTCATACGCTCTTTCACCGCGAGATGATTGTTCAATGACTGTAGGAATTAAATTCATAGTGATAGTCCTCCTAAAAATCGTTATAGATATAGTTTAGCATAAAGTTTTCGCAATATCTAAGAGATAGTATACCGATTAGGTCAAGAAAGGTCAAATAAAAAGTTCGTTATCTTTTTTGCGAAACTTTCAAATATGATACAATATGAAAAAAGGAATGAGGAAGGATCGAAGAATGGCAGTAGCAATAGCAGGTTTGATCGGCGTCTTAGTGGGCGCATTGTTAGTAACCATCATTTTTAATTTACGCATTCGGTATGAGGAACAAAAAGAAAAACAACGCCGTTTGTTGGAGCATAAAGTCAAAGAAATCGAAACGTTGGTTTTATTGAATCAAAAAATCAGTGAGATTCTACAAAAACGGGTCATGCTGATGGATGAGTATGTCAGCTTTGATGCCTTTGACGACTGTTATATCACCATCGATGATTTTGCCTATCTACAATCTTTTGCGGCGCAAAACAGTTTTTATCTACCGAATTTTTTCTTGGAAGAATTTTTCAAAAAAATCGGAACACGTCGGGTGATTTTATCCCCAGAGGAAACTGTTAAAATCGGTGGGTATACCTATAAAGGCGGTCGGATCATTATGGAAAATTTCCTTGATCAATTGGTTGAAATGGTCAATGAGCGTAAAACCCAAATGAAAAACATGACGAGCGAACCGTTGACCTATTTTTCAAAAACGATTTGATTCTACTGGTCAGCCGTTTTCCTTGGTTAAGGCAACCAAACCAGAGTATCGACGGTTGCGCTTTTTTAACTGATCACACACACTCTTACTGCGATCATAGTAAGGGTGTTTTTCTTTGACCGAAACAAAGCGTTATTATTCATTAAGAGGATCGAAACAAACAGAGGCTTTTTGGTTCTAGGAGATTCCATGGTAAAATAAAAAGTGAGAATGGAGTGAAAGAATGATGGTACAAATCGTTGCCCACCGCGGGAGTAGCGGCAACCGACCTGAAAACACGCTACCAGCATTTGCGGAAGCGGTGCGGGTCAAAGCTGATATCATTGAGTTAGATGTACATCTATCAAAAGATGGCGGCTTGATCGTCATGCATGATGAAACGGTTGATCGAACGACCAACGGCAAAGGTCGGATCTGTGACCTGACGGTTGCTGAACTAAAAGACCTCAATGCTGGCAGCTGGTTTTCTGAGGAATTTCAAGCCGCCAAAATCCCCACGCTAAAAGAAGTGTTGGATTTGCTTGCAGCGAAGAATTATCGTGGCATTTTGACGATCGAATTAAAAACCGATCATTATGAGTATGAAGGAATCGAAGCCAAAGTATCCGACTTAATGAATAGTCAAGAATGGCCCTTTACTCATTGGTATTGTTCCTTCAATATCGAGACCTTGGATCGGATGCATGCGATCGAACCGGATGCGACCCTTGATTTTATTATGGGACGCGGGGAAGACAAACCACCGTTGGCGCTCAGCCGACCGTATATCGAAGGAATTCATCCTGCCTATCGCTGGGTCCAAGAGACAGCAACGGTCTTAACTGATTTTCCGATCGCGATCCGTCCGTGGACTGTCAACGAAGAAGCGGCGATTCGCACCTGCTTGGCTCTGGGGTTGACGGGGATCATCACCGATTTTCCAGAAAAAGCTCGGGCAATTGTGCAACAGGTTCGCGAGGAAACAAAAGGATGAAAAAAGTCTTAGTAATCGTGGGACCGACCGCAGTTGGCAAAACCGCCTTGAGTATCCAGTTAGCCCAAAAATACCAAGGGGAGATCATCAGCGGGGATTCCATGCAAATTTACCGTCAGTTAGATATCGGTACCGCCAAAGTGACGAAGGAAGAAATGGCAGGGGTTCCTCATCATTTGATCGATATTCGTGGGATGACGGAAGCATACTCTGCCGCTGATTTCCAGCAAATGGGGCGTGAAGCCATCGAGACGATCCAGCAGCAAGGAAAGCTGCCGATCGTTGTAGGGGGAACAGGGTTATACATCCAAGCGCTTTTGTATGACTTTCGTTTAGGGGCAGAAGAAGGCGACCCAACGATTCGTCAGCATTACGAACAAGAAGCAGCAGCCATCGGCAAAGAAGCTTTATGGCAAAAGCTGCAGGCGGTCGATCCCTTGGCAGCAGCGAAGATCCACTACAACAATGAGCGGAAAGTGATTCGTGCGTTGGAGGTTTTTGAAACGACTGGCGAAAGTATCGCTGCACCAAAAGAGACACCACAAGCTTTGTACGATTTCTTCATGATCGGGTTAACCACTGAGCGAGAAGTGTTATACCAGCGAATCAATCAGCGGGTGGACTTGATGATGGATCAAGGCTTGATCGAAGAAGCAAAAGCTGTTTTGCAGTATCCAGAAACGCAAGCCGCCAAAGGGATCGGCTACAAGGAATTTTTGCCCTATTTTCATGGGCAGGCCACATTGGAGGAGACCATTGAGCAAATCAAGCAAAACTCACGCCGCTACGCCAAGCGGCAGCTGACGTGGTTCAATAACCGAGCACAGCCCCGATGGATTGATTTAGTGAGGCAACCTGAAGAACAACGTACCCTTGAAACAGAAATCGACCAATGGTTGGAGGAGAAAAGATGAGCCAAGAACGTGTGATTCTTGTCGGAGTAGAAACGGAGAAAAACTATCTTCATTTTGATTCGTCAATGAAAGAATTGAAAAGCTTAACAAAAACCGCCAATGGTGAAGTTGTTTTTTCACTGGTGCAAAAACGGCAGCAAGTCGATCGACAAACCGTGATCGGCAAGGGGAAAGTTGCGGAATTGCAGCAGTTGGCAGAAGCACATGAAGCAGATCTAGTGATTTTCAATCATGAATTGACACCAAGGCAAAGCCAGTTGATCGGTGATGCGCTAGAAGTGCCAGTGATTGATCGCGTCCAGCTGATCCTTGATATTTTTGCGATGCGTGCCCGTTCCAAAGAAGGAAAGCTGCAAGTAGAACTGGCGCAGCTGGATTATTTGCTTCCACGCTTGATAGGGCAAGGTAAGAACATGTCTCGGCTAGGGGGCGGAATCGGAACGAGAGGGCCAGGGGAAACCAAGCTGGAGACCGATCGTCGACACATCCGCAACCGCATCACCATTATCAAACGGGAATTGAAGGAAGTGGCAGCCCATCGAGACCGAACACGCCAAAAGCGCAAAGACAGCCAAGTCTTTCAAATGGGCTTGATTGGTTATACCAATGCTGGAAAATCAACTATTTTAAACATTTTGACCAGTGCGGATACGTATGAGCAAGACCAGTTGTTTGCGACACTCGATCCTTTGACGAAACGCTGGCGGATGCCAGAAGGATTCGAAGTCACCATTACCGATACGGTTGGTTTTATCCAAGAATTGCCGACCCAATTGATCGATGCGTTTCATTCCACACTGGAGGAAAGTCAAAACATGGACTTCTTGCTGCATGTCGTCGATGCCAGTTCCGAAGAACGGGTCCAGCAAGAGGAGACGGTCTTAAAATTAATGGAGGAACTTTCTTTGACCCAATTACCGATGTTGACGGTCTACAATAAGGCGGATCGCATCGACGCCGATCAGTTTGTCCCAACACTATTTCCCAATGTCTTGATCTCAGCAAAGAGTACCAAAGGCAAAGAGCGCTTGACTCAGGCGATCAAAATGGAATTGATGCAGATCATGCAGCCTTATCATCTGGTGTTGCAAGCCGATGAAGGCAATGCGCTGAATCGGTTAAAACGGGAGTCGCTAGTGTTGAGCAATGCCTTCGATGAAGCAACACAGACCTATCATATCAAAGGATTTGCGCTGGAGGATACCTATCCACTACGCAGAATGGCGCAAGAACAAGAATAAACAGAAGCGGTGCAGCCGATGCACCGTTTTTTTTGTGGTGACAAAATTATGGAAGTATAAGTGGTTTGACTTCCTTCAAGTGCAAAACCCGAACATTTTTGGCTAAGGCACCATTTCTTCCAGAAAAAGGACTGCTTGAACATGCGATCAAATCAAGGGCTCAGTGGAAAAATCAAAAAAATTTGCATTCATGTCACTTTTTCTAACATGAGGGGTTGACACGCAAAAAAAGAATTGGTATAGTTTCCATAAAGTTACGCAGCATCATTGAAACGGAGGGGAGCCAAGTTATGCGGGAAAAAGAATTGCGGCGCTCAATGTCAGTCTTTCCTATCGGAACAGTCATGAAATTGACCGATCTCACCGCCCGTCAAATTCGTTATTACGAAGAACAAGAATTGATCCACCCGGAACGCAGCGATGGCAATCGACGAATGTATTCGCTGAATGATATTGATACCTTGCTAGAGATCAAAGACTATCTTTCCGATGGACTGAACATGGCGGGAATCAAACGAGTTTATGAAATGAAAGTTGCCAAAGAAAAAGAAGCGAAGAACAAACCGCCGCTGACCGATGAAGATGTACGTCGAATTTTTTATGATGAACTCTTGGCTCAAGGTGGATTGAATCAACAACAGCCATACCAGCAAAAAGGTCCACGAATGTAGAGCACTTGTAGATCATTGCTGTGATATAAAATAAGAATTGGGAAAAAGGAAGGGATACTATGCCAAAATTTGAAAGAACTGCCGAAGACATCAAACAAATCGTAAAGGATGAGAACGTGCGCTTTTTACGCTTGATGTTTACTGATATTTTAGGAACGAACAAGAACGTTGAAGTACCTGTAAGTCAATTAGATAAAGTACTGGAAAACAAAATGATGTTTGACGGTTCTTCTATTGAAGGATTTGTCCGTATTGAAGAAAGTGACATGTATCTGTATCCTGATTTGTCCACCTGGATGATCTTCCCTTGGGAAAGTGAACATGGCAAAGTGGCTCGTTTGATCTGTGATATCTACAATCCAGATGGCACCCCATTTGCAGGCGACCCTCGCGGCAACTTAAAACGGGCATTAGCTGACATGCAATCCCTTGGTTTTACTTCTTTCAATCTTGGACCAGAACCCGAATTTTTCCTATTCAAATTAGATGAAGCAGGCGAAATCACAACTGAATTAAACGACAAAGGCGGCTACTTCGATTTTGCCCCAACCGATCTAGGGGAAAACTGCCGTCGCGATATCGTATTAGAATTAGAAAGCCTTGGCTTTGAAGTTGAAGCGTCTCACCATGAGGTGGCACCAGGGCAACACGAGATCGACTTTAAATATGCGGATGCAGTGGAAGCATGTGACAACATTCAAACCTTCAAACTTGTCGTGAAAACCATTGCTCGTAAACACGGCTTGCATGCGACCTTTATGCCAAAACCATTATTCGGCATCAACGGTTCAGGCATGCACTGCAACATGTCCTTGTTCAAAGGTGATGAAAATGTCTTCTTTGATGAAGAAGGACCAATGCAATTAAGCCAAACAGCGTATCACTTCTTAGGCGGTTTGATCGAACACGCCCGTGCTTACACGGCTGTCTGCAACCCAACCGTCAACTCTTACAAACGCTTAGTGCCAGGTTATGAAGCGCCTGTATACGTGGCATGGTCAGGACGCAACCGTTCACCATTGATTCGGGTGCCAGAATCAAGAGGCTTGTCAACGCGTTTGGAATTGCGTTCGGTTGACCCATCCGCTAACCCATACTTAGCAATGGCTGTTTTATTACAAGCAGGACTTGATGGCGTTAGACGTGAGTTGACACCACCACCAGCTGTCGACCGCAACATCTATATCATGAACGAAACAGAACGTGCAGAAGCACAAATCGAAGATCTGCCATCAACGATCCACAATGCCATCAAAGCATTGCGTAAAGACCAAGTGATGATCGATGCCTTAGGCAAACACATCTATGCCAACTTTGTCGAAGCAAAACGATTAGAATGGGCAGCCTTCCGCCAAACAGTCTCCGAGTGGGAAAGAGAACAATACTTGGAACTCTATTAAAATCGCAAAAAAAGCCGCTAGAGATAAACAATCTAGCGGTTTTTTTATGATGAAACTAGCGTTTATCCTATTGACTCTGGTTTTATTTATTTCCGATCGTCAATAGCTGCTTGATCAAAGTTTGAGAAAAAACACATTGCGAAGCTAGAGCGGTTTTGTCTATAAGAAGCGTAATTCCTGACCATTGGGAAAAATCAAAAAAATACCAGTCGGGCGAGGACTGGTAAGAGGAAGAAAAATAGTTTTGGTATAAAGCTAGCATAGACCGTCAAAGTAAAATGAACCTTAAAAAGTAGAAAGTTTTTTGTAAGAAGTCCTTATTCGTCAAAGGTTTCCAGCTCAGACAGTATTTTTGCGGGGACTTCTGATTGAGGGATTTCATTGGGACCAGAAATGATGCGGGTCTTACTGATTTCTGCTTTGACTAAAGTATTTGGAGCCAATGGTTTTACATTTTCGCCCGTCTGGTCATAGGTCATGAGTTCTTTTTCACCATTTTTCTTTACGAATTCAAAGGTGTATTTGTAGGTAAAAGAGCCATCGATTTTTTCACCAGAATCGCTGTAGGTCTGTGTCTTTTCAGGGACTTTGTTGGGCGTGATAGCATAAGCCGTGATGCCTCGATACGTTGTTGCATAGTACGTGTAGCCGAAATAGCCGGCTACGACAATAATCAAAACGCCAAGCGTTACTAGTAGTTTTTTCATGGGTGTCATTCCTTTCCATTACTAGCATCACTATAGCATGTGGCCACTAAAAGCACTCATCGAAAGGGATAACAATATTGTAAGTTTAGCATTTTTGAATAAAAATCCTGTAACTTTCTGTTTAACAATTGTGATAATGAAAAATATTTCTGAAACCTTCCTGCAATATTGTAATGTTATTCTCTTACTTGTGCCCGATAGCGGGACAAATAATCAAAAGAGAGGTTTTTTCATTTGAAAAAATTTGCATTTACAGTTGTTGCAGGATTTGGTTTATTCGTTGGCGGAACAGTTGTTTCAGCAGCAGAACAAACCCATGTTGTCGAACCAGGAGACACTCTATCTGGGATCGCTGCTACTTATCAAACAACGGTCGAAGACCTTTTAGCTTTAAATGATTCGATCGAAAATCCAAATATGATTTTTGATGGCGAAACATTGTTGGTTTCTAACGATGGCCAATCTGTAGAAAACAAAGAAACAAGTACGAAAGAAAGCACAGAAAAAAGTGAATCTACAGCGACTGCTAACGTGAGTCAAACCCGTTCAAGCATTCCTGGTGCTGGTTCTGGAGTCTTGAATCCAGTGGATGGGATCAACTACTTCAATGGTGTGAGAGAATCGTACTACTCACAAAAAGTCTTGCCAGGAGGCGGATTGAATATCCCTGGTCGCCATGTAGCATCAGACGGAACCATCCGTGATGCCGATGGGTACATCGTTGTTGCCAGTGATAATCAACCGAAAGGATCGACTGGTCAATCATCTTTAGGTGCCTATAAAGTCTATGACACAGGTGTTGGTCATAGCGGTATTGATGTTTATACGAATTGGTAAGCAAGTAGAATACGAGAGAGACGAGCGCATTTTAGAGCTCGTCTTTTTTTTGATCGGCGAGAAAAAATCGTCATCTGGTCTAGACTAATTATTGTAATCAAACACAACCTGTGGTATTATTGGACTATACCAAATAGAAACGGAGCGCTGATCATGGAAATTATTCGCGTTAAAGATGCTGCTCAAGGCGGAAAGAAAGCTTTTGAATTGATACAAGAAGGTATGGCAAATGGCGCCAAGGTCCTAGGCTTAGCAACAGGAAGCACGCCAGAGACCCTTTATGCAGAAATGACTGCCAGTGAAGTTGATTTTTCAGAAATGACTTCAGTCAACTTAGATGAATACGTAGGACTAGGCGGCGAAGACGAACAAAGCTATCGCTACTTCATGAATGCTCATTTATTCAATAAAAAACCATTCAAAGAAACCTTCGTACCAAACGGCAAAGCGGAAGACTTAGAAGCAGAATGCGAACGCTACGATAGCGTGATTGCGGATCACCCAGTTGATATCCAAATCTTGGGTATCGGTCAAAACGGACATATCGGCTTCAACGAACCTGGTGCATCTTTTGAAGGAACGACCTCAGTCGTTGATTTGACTGAATCGACCATCAATGCCAACAAACGCTACTTTGATAAAGTCGAAGACGTCCCAACGACGGCAATTTCAATGGGAATCGGTTCGATTATGCAAAGCAAAAAAATCATTTTGATGGCATTTGGCGAAGTCAAAGCGGATGCGATCCAAAAAATGATTGAAGGACCCGTAACCAACGAATTACCAGCTTCTGTTTTACAAAAGCATGATGACGTGATCGTGATCATCGATGAGGCTGCTGCCAGCAAGCTGTAAAACAAAATCAGCCCTTTTCAGAAATAAGTCAGAAGGAAAAATGAGCCATCCTCGCAGCTTCCCCCTGCGCTTGTGCAGTAGCGCCAGCGCAGCTGCGAGCAATGGTTTGTAGCTAACTTGCTTATTTTCTGAGGGGGCTTTTTTATTTGGCTGATTCGGCGCTGTTTTTTTCTTTTTTTCATCAGAGATGCTATAGTTAAAAGAGAGAATACGAAGAAAAGAGGGATGCAAATGGTTGATATGCATTTATCCATTCCTGAAGTAGCGCTGAGATTGCTGCTGGCAATGATCATGGGAGGAGCGATTGGGTACGAGCGGCAATACAAAAGCCGACCAGCTGGTCTTAGAACCCATATCTTGGTTTGCATGGGAGCTTGTGTCATTGCCTTGATCCAAGTGGAGATCGCCACAGGTGCCATGCGAGATGCGCTGGATCATCCAGATTTAGCAGGCGTGATTCGTTCAGACGAAGCACGATTGATCGCCCAAGTCGTCAGCGGGGTCGGTTTTCTAGGCGCTGGAACGATCATTGTGACGAAGCGCTCGGTGACGGGGTTGACGACGGCTGCTTCCTTATGGGCGATCGCAGGTTTAGGAATTGCCATCGGGATGGGCTTTTACACCATCGCATTAAGCAGTTTTATCGGGATCTTCTTTGCATTGACGATCGTTAAGCGGATCGTCCGCGTACCAACAGCAAAGAAATTAGAGATCCAGTACATCCATCGCACCGAGACCAAAGAGTTTTTGACGGAGTACTTCCAAGAGAAAAATATCGTGATCGAAGATGTCAATTTTGATGTCAAATTCATGGAAGACTATCGCATTTATACCAACATTTATACGATTGATCTCCCCCGAGGGCTAGGCTTTTCTGAAGTGATCGAAGAATTGTCTGTCTACAAAAATGTCACGAAGATCCGCTTAGTGGATATTGCTTAATCGGTATTGAGTCAAAAAGCAGCAAGACACCTCACATTAGTGACGTGCTTTGCTGCTTTTTTTATGATGCGGTAGACATTTTTAAGTAAAAGAAACATACAGTCAAAATAACGATCACTATTGAACTCAGCAAATTGACCCCTTCATTCGTTACAAAGGAAAGACCGCCGACTTGCTTGGTGGCAACGTCGTGGTGGACTTTTTTTTCGGTGTATTGGTGACAGACAGGGCATTGATAGCGCACCTGAATCGTTGCGCCCAGTAAGCTGTCCAAGAGACTACCGCCAAAGCCTAAAGCAGTCAAGGTCAACCAGAGATCAAAGGAGAACGGCTTGCCGTTCAACCATAAGGCTGCTGCGAATAAACCAGTGATGGCGAGACTCCCTGCTAGGGAAGCGGCAGTTCCCAACCAACTGACACCGCCGGAAAGTCCCGGTGGTAATTTTTTTCCCGTTAGTAAGTGACGCGGTGGACTTGGACTCAGCACGCCGATTTCTGAGCCCCAAGTGTCAGCCGTACAGCTAGCGATTCCCGCCACAAATCCCCAAAGGAATAGCGGTTCTTTCGTCCAAAAGGCAAGCAGTAGAGCAAAGATGCTTGGTGTGATGCTCGCAAAGACTTGTTTTGCATCACGGCGAGCACCTTTGGCAAGCACAGCTAACTCTGGCTGACTGCGCATTTTCTTTAAAAGACCAATGATGCCAGAGCTGGCAAAGAAAAAGCCAATCAAAAAGATGCTGTACCACGGACCAAAGCCAATGACCAGTGTGCCGCAAAGAATCGCAGCCAGTGCGCCAGAAACAGTCAGCCACTGAAAGACGAATGCTGCCGCTGCAACGAATGTACTGGCAAACAATCCCAGCATGAATTGATAAAAGAAAACCATTTGAACACTCCTTTGCGTATAGTGTAGCATAGGTCTCATTTATTTTACCGCAGTTAACAAAAAAATAGTCAGCCTGATAGCTTTTTACTCGTCAAATGAGAGCGTTTCATTTAAGCTAAGGGAGAGAGGTGATCCAATGAAAATCATTATCGTAGGCGGGTCCTTTGGTGGTGTCAGCTGCGCCCGTGAAGCACGCCGATTATACCCTGACGCAGAGATTTTATTGATAGAAAAAAAAGCCCATCTTGGGTTTGTTCCAAGCGGTTTGTTATTGCTGATCGAAGGCAGGATCGCATCGCTGGAAGAAGCATTCTTTTGTACGAAGGAGCAGCTGGAGGCAGAAACGATCGACGTTGTCTTAGAAGAAACGCTTCTGGAGATTTTTCCTTCGGATCATTGGATTCGAACGGATAAGCGAGAACTAAGTTATGATCGACTCGTCTTGGCAGCAGGCTCCAGTCAAGATTCCACTGTTTTGCCACAACCAGAAGAAGCACTACTGACCTACAAGGAATATGAGGCAGCCAAGCATTTCTTGCAGCAATTGCCCCAAGCAGAGTCGATTACCATCGTAGGTGCTGGTCAAGCAGGGATGGAAGCGGCGAATACCTTGACTGCGATCGGAAAAAAAGTCAGTGTGATCGAATCAATGTCATATCCTTTATTCAAGTACTTTGATCACGATTTTTTGCAGCCCTTTTTAACGGAGATCGAAAAAATCCCCAACTTGCAGCTGCATTGGTCCAAGCCAACTTTGGCAGTCGTTAAAACGGAAACAGGCTTTCGGATCGAAACCGCCGATCAAGGCTATGAAAGTGATCTGGTATTGACGACAGTCAACGTTCATCCTCGCTTGCCAGAGGCATTTGCGGTCTTTGAATTACACAGTGATCAAACCATCTGGACAGATGCCTACTTGGAAACCTCTGCCACGGATATTTTTGCGGTCGGCGATTTGATCCAAATTCCGAATGCTATTACGAAAGACACGGTCTATATGCCCTTAGTCAACAATGCTGTTCGCTCAGGAATCGCAGCAGCTCGCAATCTGGCAAGCAAAACCACCCCGTTTCGTGGTGGATTGCGGACAGTCGGTACGCAACTGTTTGAATGGTACTTAGCAAGCACCGGCTTGACCGAGTCGGATCGGTTTTTCTTCGAATCTCCGATCGTCTGTCATGCGTTTACTGCCGCCAGTTCCTTGTTTGATCCAACACAGGTTCATGGAAAAGTGATGATCGAACAAGCCAGCGGCCGAATCGTTGGTGCGCAGCTTTTATCAAAAGCCAATATTTTGGAAAAAATCAATTTACTAGCGTTTGCGATCGAGCAGCAGGCAACGATGGAGGAGTTGACCCAAAAAGACTTTTTCTTCCATCCACGATTCACTAATGTAATCGACGAAACTTTTCTTTGGTCGGGAAGTGATGCCGATGAGACTTGATCAGTTATTAGAAAAAAAAGAAGCAAAGCAATTGCAGCTGCTCAAAAAGCTTTTACTGGTGGGCGGAAAAATGGAGCTGCACGAGCTGGCGAGCTATCTTGGCATCAGTAAGCCTTCCTTGGAAAAATATGTGGAGGAGTTGCAAGATGAGCTGGCTCACTACCAAGAGCAGTGTCGGTTGTATTATCGAAAAGGTGTCCTGGTCTTTGAAATGAGTCCCACTTTTTCCCTCAATCAAATCGAATGGGCGTTTTATCGGTCAGCATTGAAATTTCAAATCCTCGAGCATCTTTTGCAGCATCAAGAGGTGACCACTGTCCAGCTGGCACAAAAATTAGCGGTCAGCGAGTCATCCTTGTTTCGCAAAATCAAAGAGCTAAATGGCTTGCTAGCAGAATTCGAGTTAGAGATCTGGCAAGGAAAGCTGATTGGGGAAGAAACGCAAATTCGTTATTTCTATTTTGAACTCTTTTGGTATGTCCATTCTTTCGACAGTCAGCCGCTGCCGATCGATGAAAAATACGTCGGTCTGATCACACGAGGTCTGAACATGACCTTCACGAAAGAAGCCCAACAGCGTTTGTCCCTATGGCTGAGGATCATGAAGGCGCGACTGAAAATTGCTACTCAATCCTTTCATGTCTTACGGGAGAAAATGGTACCCTACACGAAAGATCCTTTGTTTCAGCAATTACGGGAGTTGGTATTTCGTGGGTTTGGCCATTATGCATTAGAAGTCAGAGAAGAGGAGGCGATGCTGCACTTTGTCTTTTTACTGTCGTTCTCGGTGTTATCCGAACACGATCTGCAAGTGTATATGCTGCAGCGTTCTCGGTTTACGCCAACTGCCTTGACGGATACCTTGATTTTGGAACATATTTTGCATCTCTACCGCCCATCGTTTGTTCCCCGTGAAATCGAAGCCACTTGTTATGGTCACCTGCTGCAGATCCACAGCCGCGTGTATTTTTTCAAAGGGGATGTGGAGGTTTTTGATCGAGAAAATATTTGGCAGTTAGAAGCGCAGCTATCCAGTCGTAACATTCAGCAAATCAGTCACGAACTATTGGATAAGGCTTTAGCAGAGCTTGATATCAAGCCATCTGATAAAAATAGTTTGTTGATGATGACGATGGTCAAATACTTGAGCGTGATCACGATCATCGATTATCAAATCAATCGGGAGTTTCGCGTCGGGATCGCTTTGAAAATGGATGAACTGTTTAAAGAAGCCCTCTACTACATGTGGCTGCTGTATCTCAAAAATTTGAATGGCGTAGTCGTAGAACGCTATCGCCCGGAACAAGAATATGATTTGATCTTGGCAAATTATGCTATCGAGACGAAAACACCGACTTATCGAATCAGTGAACTAGGTACCGCTTATGATCGGGAAACGATCAAAAAAATGATCCGCGAACGCTTTCAATAGTGGATTTCGTCAATTTCTTAGAAATTTGAAAAAAAATTGACGAACCACATTGCGAAAGTTCAGCTAAAATAAAAGCAAGTCAGAAAGCGCTAACAAGAAAAGCGTATAAAAAACTAAAGGGAGCGAATCAAATGGCAGAAAAAAATTATGTAATGGCGATCGACCAAGGAACCACTAGTTCAAGAGCAATTATTTTTGATCGTAATGGGAAAAAAATCGGCAGTTCACAAAAAGAGTTTCCGCAATACTTTCCAAAATCGGGTTGGGTAGAACACAACGCCAACGAAATTTGGAACTCTGTCCAATCAGTCATCGCAGGGGCATTTATTGAATCAGGTATCCGACCAGAAGCAATCGCCGGCATCGGGATCACCAACCAGCGTGAAACGACAGTGGTTTGGGACAAAACGACAGGCCAGCCGATCGCAAATGCAATCGTTTGGCAATCCCGCCAATCTTCACCGATCGCTGACCAATTAAAAGCAGATGGCCATACAGAGATGATCCATGAAAAAACTGGGTTAGTCATTGATGCGTATTTCTCAGCGACCAAGGTGCGCTGGCTTTTAGACAATATCGAAGGGGCACAAGAAAAGGCGGATAATGGCGAGCTACTTTTCGGAACGATCGATTCATGGCTTGTGTGGAAACTGACAGATGGGCAAGTCCATGTCACCGATTACTCCAATGCTAGTCGGACGATGCTTTACAACATTCATAAATTAGAGTGGGATCAAGAAATCTTGGATCTTTTGAACATTCCAAGCTCGATGTTGCCAGAAGTCAAAAGCAACTCAGAAGTCTATGGTCACACCCGCAGCTACCATTTTTACGGCAGTGAAGTACCAATCGCTGGAATGGCTGGGGACCAACAAGCCGCCCTCTTTGGACAAATGGCCTTTGAAAAAGGCATGATCAAAAATACTTACGGCACTGGGGCATTTATCGTCATGAATACGGGTGAAGAACCACAATTGTCTGACAATGACCTACTGACGACCATCGGGTATGGCATCAACGGCAAAGTCTATTATGCCTTAGAAGGAAGTATCTTCGTTGCTGGATCAGCGATCCAATGGCTGCGGGACGGTCTACGAATGATCGAGTCTTCTCCGCAATCAGAAGAAATAGCTGCCAAAGCAAAAGGCGATAATGAAGTGTATGTGGTGCCTGCCTTTACTGGATTGGGTGCACCTTATTGGGATTCAGATGCAAGAGGAGCCGTCTTTGGCTTGACTCGTGGGACGACGAAGGAAGATTTTGTTCGGGCAACATTGCAAGCTGTTGCGTATCAATCAAAAGATGTCATCGACACGATGAAAAAAGATTCTGGCATCGATATCCCATTGCTGAAAGTCGATGGCGGTGCAGCCAAAAACGATCTATTGATGCAGTTCCAAGCGGACATTTTAGACATTGACGTGCAACGAGCTGCGAATTTGGAAACAACCGCATTAGGTGCAGCTTACTTGGCAGGGCTAGCGGTTGGCTTCTGGAAAGACTTGGATGAATTGAAATCAATGGCAGAAGAAGGGCAAATGTTTACACCAGAAATGCCAGCAGAAGAAAGAGACAATTTGTACGAAGGCTGGAAACAAGCGGTGGCAGCTACTCAGACCTTCAAATTCAAAGCGAAGAAAGAAGGCGAGTAAGCCATGACCTTTTCACATAAAGATCGGAAGCAAACCATTCAAGAAGCGGCAAAGACCACCTATGATGTATTGATCATCGGTGGTGGGATCACTGGCGCGGGGGTTGCTGTTCAAACCGCAGCCGCTGGGATGAAGACGGTTCTTTTGGAAATGCAGGATTTTGCCGAAGGAACGTCTTCGCGGTCCACCAAACTCGTTCATGGTGGTATTCGCTATTTGAAAACCTTTGACGTGGAAGTGGTCGCTGACACCGTGCGGGAGCGCGCGATCGTGCAGCAAATTGCTCCGCATATCCCGAAACCAGATCCAATGCTTTTGCCAATCTATGATGAACCAGGGGCAACCTTCTCCTTGTTTTCTGTCAAAGTGGCGATGGATCTTTATGATCGCTTAGCGAATGTGACAGGCAGTAAATACGAAAATTATCTGCTGACGAAAGAAGAGGTCTTAGAACGCGAACCTCAGCTGCAGGCGGAAAACTTAGTCGGTGGCGGTGTCTATCTTGATTTTCGCAACAACGATGCCCGCTTGGTGATCGAAAACATCAAACGAGCACAAGCCGATGGGGCAGCAATGATCAGTAAAGCCAAAGTCGTCGGCATCTTACATGATGAGCAAGGCATCATCAATGGGGTAGAAGTGGAGGATCAACTGACAAACGAGCGCTTTGAGGTTCACGCCAAAGTCGTGATCAACACGACAGGCCCTTGGTCAGACATCGTTCGTCAATTAGACAAGAATGATGAGTTGCCGTCACAAATGCGTCCGACGAAAGGTGTCCATTTAGTGGTCGATCGGGAAAAACTAAAAGTGCCGCAACCAACCTATTTTGATACTGGGAAAAATGATGGTCGGATGGTTTTCGTGGTACCAAGAGAAAATAAGACCTATTTTGGCACAACCGATACGGATTATACAGGCGATTTCGCCCATCCAACGGTCACGCAAGAAGATGTTGATTATCTACTGACCATCGTGAATGAACGCTTCCCTCACGCTCAGATCACCCTTGATGATATCGAAGCGAGCTGGGCAGGATTGCGTCCGTTGATTGTGAATAATGGCGGGTCTGATTACAATGGCGGCGGTAAAGGCAAACTATCGGATGAAAGCTTTGAGCAGATCGTTGAAAGCGTCAAAGAGTATCTTGAAGATGAGCGGCAGCGACCAGTCGTAGAAAAAGCCGTAAAACAAGCACAAGAACGAGTAGAAGCCAGCAAAGTGGATCCATCGCAAGTTTCTCGCGGCAGCAGTTTGGAACGCTCAAAAGACGGACTATTGACGTTGGCAGGGGGAAAAATCACCGATTATCGCTTGATGGCGGAAGGAGCAGTCAAACGGATCAATGAATTGCTCCAAGAAAGCGGTGCATCCTTCGAGTTGGTGGATTCAACCACGTACCCAGTTTCTGGTGGTGAGCTTGATGCAGCCAATGTAGAGGAAGACTTAGCGAAGCTGGCTGACCAAGCGCAAGCCGCTGGATTCGATGAAGCCGCTGCGACGTATTTGGCTCATCTTTATGGGTCGAATCTTCCCCAAGTGTTGAACTACAAGACGAAGTTTGAGGGCTTAGATGAAAAAGAAAGTACGGCCTTGAACTATTCCTTGCATGAAGAAATGGTTCTGACGCCTGTCGATTATCTATTGCGTCGGACCAACCATATCCTATTTATGCGAGACACCTTAGATGAAGTCAAAGCCGGTGTCGTTGCAGCTATGATCGACTTCTTTGGCTGGAGCGAGGAAGAAAAAGCAGCCCATGTAGCAGAATTGAACCAAGTGATCGCAGAATCAGATTTAACAGCCTTAAAAGGAGGAAAAAAAGATGAATGAAACAACCCAGATCTTTAGTGAATTTCTAGGAACGGCTATTTTGGTTTTGTTAGGGGATGGTGTGTGTGCGGCTGTCAATCTGAAAAAGAGTAAAGCAGAAGCCTCTGGCTGGATCGTGATCGCAATGGGCTGGGCGACAGCGGTAACGATTGCCGTTTACGTTTCAGGGTACATGGGACCTGCTCACTTGAATCCAGCCGTTACATTAGGCATGGCGATGACGGGGAATTTTTCTTGGAGCTTGGCTGTACCGTTTATGCTGGCACAAATTGCTGGTGCGATCGTAGGGGCGATCCTCGTTTGGCTTAACTACTTGCCATTATGGGATGAAACAAAAGACCAAGGCGCGATTTTAGGTACCTTTGCAACAGGGCCTGCAGTTCGTAATTTAGTATCGAATACCATCACTGAAGTGATTGGTACCTTTGTCTTAGTCTTTGGCTTATTGGCTTTTGGTGCCAATACCTTTACGGATGGATTAAATCCCATCGTCGTTGGGATCTTGATCTTAGCGATCGGGCTGTCGCTTGGTGGACCAACAGGCTATGCCATCAATCCGGCACGGGACTTAGGACCACGGATTGCTCACCAAATCTTGCCAATCAAAAACAAAGGGACTTCCGATTGGGGCTATGCGTTAGTACCAATCATCGGTCCAATGATCGGGGCAGCGATCGCTGCTGGTTTGTTTATGATGTTGCCATTATAAACGATGTTATTTTAAGGATGATGCCTATTGGTATCATCCTTTTTTAATCTTTAGCAATTGTCATTGAATTTGCTAAAAAAACATGGTTAAATGAAAAAGCTGAAACAGAAAGAAGGAAGGAGCTTTTGCGTGAAAAAAATTCTGCGCTTTTTCATGTGGGTGGCGATGGTCCTGATCGGACTCTTAGCTGCCGTTTTTCTGGCTTTTCAACTCTCCCCACGACCGGGGGCTTTTTTGATCGGTCATCTGTTTAACCAAGAAGTGACCATCAAGGATGAGGCAGCTTATCAAAAAAGTTTGCCGAATGTGACGGTCAAACAGGACTTGACGTATCAATCGGATTATCAACGCAGTACCTTTGATCTATATTATCCCAAAGAGGCACAAGGCCCTGTTCCAGTCATTTTTTGGGTCCATGGGGGCGGCTATGTCGGCGGAGACAAAGAAGGGGTCAAAGAGTTTGCGACCTATGTCGCCGATGAAACCAAAGCCGCTGTGATTTCGATCAATTATGAATGGGCACCAAGTCTGCATTATCCTGGACAGGTCAAACAAGTAGCCCAAGCGGTAGACTCGATCAAAGCAGATGCCCAAGCATACCCCATGCTGGATTTCGATCAACTCTTCTTCGGCGGGGATTCTGCAGGGGCCCAAATCGCTGGGCAATATGTGGCGCTGCAAACCAATCCAGCGTATGCGAAGGAAATGTCCTTTGATCAAGACATTCCTGCATCGGCCCTGAAAGGGTTTATTTCCTATTGCGGACCGCTTGATTTGAAGCAGATCGCCGGGACTTCTTCAGATGATCGCTTTATGAAATTCTTTGTCAAAACGGTTGCTTGGTCGTTATTAGGCAAAAAAGAATGGCAAGATAGTCCCCAACTGCAGGAGATCTCGCTGGTGGATAAATTGACGGCTGATTTTCCACCAACGTATATCACGGATGGCAATGCCTATTCCTTTGAAGACCAAGGCATTGCCTTTGCCAACCGGCTGCAAGCTCTTGATATTCCCGTGACGAGTCGCTTTTACAAAGGGGATTCGGAAACGGTGACCCACGAATACCAATTTGATTATAGCTTGCCCCAAGCACAGGCCTGTTTGACAGAAACGTTGACCTTTATCAAAGACCAGCTGGCTCACTAAAAAACACCTTGTTTTTCACCCTCAATTGGCGAGAAACAAGGTGTTTATTTGTCAGCAGATCAATCAAGTCCGATGAAGTAGTCATCGTCTTTCATCGCTTCTACGGAACCAAGCAGATACCCGTTCCCAACTTGTGAGAAGAAGTCGTGGTTGCTGGTACCAGTTGAAATACCGTTCATGACGATTGGATTGACATCGTTGGCGGTATCTGGGAAAAGCGGGTCTTGACCTAGATTCATCAAAGCCTTATTGGCATTGTAACGCAAGAAGGTTTTGACTTCTTCGGTCCAGCCGATCTCATCGTATAATTCTTCGGTATAACGCTCTTCATTTTCATACAACTCATACAACAAGTCGTACATCCAGTCTTTTAGCTTTTGCTGTTCGTCTTCTGGTAATTCGTTGAAACCTAATTGGAATTTGTAGCCGATATACGTGCCGTGAACGGATTCGTCACGAATGATCAATTTGATGATCTCCGCTACGTTCGCTAGTTTGTTATTGCCTAAGTAGTAAAGGGGTGTATAGAAACCTGAATAGAATAAGAAGGTCTCTAGAAATACACTGGCGATTTTTTTCTCTAGCGGTGTGCCATTTTTGTAGATCTCATTGATTCGTTCGGCTTTCTTTTGCAAATATGGATTGGTGTTGGTCCATTCAAAAATATCAGCGATCTCCGCTTTTGTATTCAGGGTGCTGAAAATCGATGAATAGCTTTTTGCATGGACAGATTCCATAAATTGGATGTTGTTCAAGACCGCTTCTTCATGTGGGGTGCGGACATCTTTACGCAGTTGATCCATACCGCTTTCTGATTGAACGGTATCTAATAAAGTCAAGCCGCCAAAGACGTAGCCCACCGTTGTTTTTTCTAATGGTGATAGCGTCCGCCAGTCATCAAGGTCATTTGATAAAGGGATCCGCGTGTCTAACCAGAATTGTTCTGTTAATTTTTCCCAAGTGGATTTATCGATGATATCTTCGATCTCATTCCAGTTGATTGCTTCATAGTAAGTCTTACCCATAGTCGGTTCCTCCAATAATCGTATCAAGACAACAGCCGACCCGCTGTCAAGAAAGAGCAGGGGCAGGCGGTTGGTTCGTTTTCAGGCAAAAGTTGGATTAGATGACGCAGCTTTCACATTGGTTGCTGCCGATCTCTTCTGCATCATCTGTAAAGGTCCGTACATAGTAGATCGATTTGATGCCTTTGTGGAAAGCGTAGTGACGCAAAATGTTCAAATCACGGGTGGTTTGTTTTGTCGTTTCTTTCCATTCGTAAAGACCTTCTGGAATATCTGAACGCATAAACAAGGTCATACTCATACCTTGATCGACGTGTTTTTGAGCAGTTGCGTAAACATCGATCACTTTGCGCATATCCATATCGTAGGCTGATTTGTAGTAGCCGATCGTCTCATTGCTCAAGTAAGGTGCTGGATAGTAGATCTTGCCGATTTTCTTTTCTTGGCGTTCTTCGATCATCCGAGTGATTGGGTGGATGCTGGCACTCGTATCATTGATATAAGAGATCGAACCATTTGGTGCAACGGCTAGGCGGTTTTGGTGATACAAGCCGGTTTCTTTGACGGTTTGTGCCAAGGCTGCCCAATCTTCACCAGTTGGTAAAAAGACGCCTTCGAACAATGCTTTGACTTTTTCCGATTTTGGTTGGTAGTCACCTTGGATATAATCGGTGAAGTAGCTGCCGTCTGCATACGCTGATTTTTCAAAGTTATGGAAAACTTCGCCTTTTTCTTTGGCGATGGCATTGCTTTCAACCAATGTCCAATAGTTCAACAACATGAAATAAAGATCAGTAAATTCAAGGGATTCTGGTGAACCATATTCCATTTGATTTTTTGCAAAATAGGTATGCAAGCCCATTGCGCCTAAACCGATCGTGTGGTTCAAGGCATTCCCATTTTGGATCGATGGTACTACGTCAATGTCAGACGCATCAGTAACAAAGGTCAAGGCACGAGTCATTGCTCGAACAGATTTCCCAAAGTCAGGGCTGTCCATCAATTTCACGATATTGGTGGAACCTAAGTTACAGCTGATATCTGTTCCTAAAACTTCGTATTCTTGTTTGCCGTTGATCTCAGATGGTGCTTGGACTTGAAGGATCTCGGAACAAAGATTACTCATGATGATCTTGCCATCGATTGGGTTGCTGCGGTTTGCTGTATCGATATTGATGATATAAGGATAACCAGATTCTTGCTGCAATTTAGAAATTTCGTTTTCTAGATCACGGGCTCTGATTTTGGTTTTGCGAATCCGTGGGTTCATGACTAAGTTGTCGTATTCCTTGGTGATATCGACATAAGAGAAGGGCACGCCATATTCTTTTTCGACACTGTAGGGACTAAAGAGATACATCTCTTCATTTTTACGCGTCAATTCGTAGAATTTGTCAGGTACGATCACGCCTAATGATAAGGTTTTGACACGGATTTTTTCATCCGCATTTTCTTTTTTCGCTGATAAAAAGCTGATGATGTCTGGGTGGAAGACGTTCAAGTAGACCACGCCAGCCCCTTGCCGTTGACCCAATTGGTTTGAGTAGCTGAAGCTATCTTCAAACAATTTCATTACAGGCATCACACCACTTGCTGCCCCTTCGTAGCCTTTGATAGGCGCGCCGGCTTCCCGCAAGT
This sequence comes from Enterococcus sp. DIV0240d, assembly GCF_051711245.1. Taxonomy (NCBI): domain Bacteria; kingdom Bacillati; phylum Bacillota; class Bacilli; order Lactobacillales; family Enterococcaceae; genus Enterococcus; species Enterococcus sp. DIV0240d. The sequence goes on from NZ_JBIOMG010000001.1 coordinate 939,180, forward strand.
TTGATAACGTGATCCCGACACCGCCACCGATTCGTGAAAGTTGCAGCGCGGAGTTGATCCCACGACCGATCGCGTTCATGTCATCAGTGATTTGGATCAAGAAACAAGAAACCAACTCACCGCGACGTTTGCGTCCTGCATTCAAGAAAGAAGGGGTTGCTGGTTGGTAACGTTGGTAGATCATTTCATCCGCCAAGCTCATTGCTAACTCTTCATTGCCATCCGCAAAGTAAAGGGCGTTGAAAGCGACCCGATCTTCGTAACGTTCTAGATACGCGGTACCATCATTCGTTTTTAATGCGTATTGTGAATAAAATTTGTAAGCAGCCATAAATGATTTGAAAGTAAAGTGTTGCTCATCTAAGAATTGATACAATTGCTCAATAAAGGCAGGGCGATACTTTTTGATAAATTCTTCTTCTAAATAATCATTTTCAATCAAATAATTGATTTTGTCCATTGCAGTCGCAAAGGTTAAGGTATTTGGTTCAACGTTTTCTTTAAAGAATGCCGCTAAGGCTTCTTTGTCTTTATTTAATGGAATTTGACCATCTACTGGACGGTTGATCTCATTATTCAATTTGAAATAACTGACATCTTTGATTTCTTTCAAGCTCATAAATGGCTAACCTCTTTTCTTGTTTTGTTCGTATAAAAAAGGACTTGCGGTCTGGACGACTGACAAATCCCTCAAAAGCATCACATTGAGAAAAATCTTAGCTCGCTAATTGACGTAGTTGATCTGGACGGAAACCGATGATCGTTTGCGCATCAGAGGTAATGACTGGCACACTTTGGAATCCTTGTTCTTTCAAAAATTCTAATGCTTCAGGCTCATTATCAATATTGATTTCTTCAAATGCAATCTGATTTTCACTTAAAAAGCGTTTCGCCATTTTACATTGCATGCAGTTGTTTTTAGAAAATAGTTTGATATTCATAATTGTTTCCTCCGAGTTGTAATAGTTATAAACCTAGTATAAATAAGTCTCGGAGAAAGTCAACGAAAAAACACTATATCTTGTGCTTGTGAATTCGGCATACACAATTTATAGTGTTTCTGTGTTTTTTATGCAAGGGAAAAAAGCGGAAAATACTTAGAATTACAAGGTTTTTGCGTAATTAATACAGGGGATATGCAATCAAAATGAGTAAAAAAAATCCGTATTGTGAAGGAAGATTCAAAGTGAGGGCCGAAACAGATTGACTTCTTATGGAAATGGCTCTATTATAATGATAATCATTCTCAATTAAAGTAGGTTAATTATAACAACACTTCACAAAAGGAGTAAGAAGCAATGAAAATGGCGCAAACTCGGGCTTCTGGAACATACAAAATCGACTCGTTGGCAACCACCAAAGAAATCACGGCTCATTTAAATGATCTTGGTATTCGCACGGGCGTTGAAATCGTTGTGGTACAAAAAGATCGCAAAGGCGGCATCATTTTACACCAAGGGACGCGGATCGCTTTAGATGAACGGGTCATGGAACAAATCGATGTCACAGAAACCCAGCAGCAAACCATCATTACCTCTTTGGATCAGCTGCAAGTCGGTGAAAGCGGGAAGGTCAATCAGATCGCCGCCAAAGGTGCGGTGCGCCGTCGATTGATGGATATGGGACTTACGAAAAACGTCCATTTGGAAGTGGTGAAGCTGGCTCCTTTGGGTGATCCGATGGAGATTCGGCTCCGCGGCTATGAATTGTCTTTGAGAAAGCAAGAAGCAGCGTTGGTTTTTGTCGAAAAAGGAGTCGAAGCGTAATGACCTATCACTTTGCATTAGCAGGAAATCCCAATAGCGGGAAAACGAGTACCTTTAATCAATTGACCGGTGCCAAACAAACAGTGGGGAATTGGCCAGGCGTTACCGTGGAACGAAAAGCGGGGCGACTGCGAAAAGACCGACAAGTATTGATCCAAGATCTACCAGGGATCTATTCCTTGTCGCCGTACACACCAGAAGAACTGATTTCTCGCAATTATTTGATGGAAGCATCATTGGACGCGGTGATCAATATTATCGATGGAACCAACCTGGAGCGCAACCTGTATCTAACATTGCAATTATTAGAAATGAATGTCCCGACTGTGGCAGCCATCAACATGATCGACCTATTAAAGAAAAAAGGCTTGCAGATCAATTTCGAAAAGCTGGCTTACGGTCTAGGGGTTCCCGTAGTAGGGATCAGTGCTTTGAAGCAACGCGGCTTAACCAAAATGATCGAGGCAGCGAAGCATGTAGCCAATACACAACCGCTTCCTCCCCGCTACGATGCTCGTCTAGAAGCTGGCTTGACCGAGATCATGGCGATTTTGCCAGAGACGATCCCTCAGCAGCAAAAACGCTGGTTTGCCATAAAACTCTTTGAAAAAGATGAAGCGATTCAGACGATGTGTAAACTGACTGATTCCCAGCAGGCAGTCCTTCAGGAGACGATTTCGATTTTAGAGCTGATCTTTAAAGACAGCAGTGACGCCATTCTCGTCAATGAGCGCTATGGCTTCATTGAAGAATTGTTGGCGCTGGCAGTCATCAAGGAAACAGATCAGCACTTAGCCTTCAGCGACAAAATCGACCGTGTGTTGACCCATCGCGTATTGGCACTACCGATTTTTGCCTTCATTATGTGGGGAATCTACTATTTATCGATTCAGACGATTGGTACGATTGGTACTGATTGGGTCAATGATGTATTATTTGGCAGCTGGATTCCCGAAACAGCAGCGCACTGGCTAGAACAGCTGCAAGTCGCCCAGTGGCTGCAAGAACTGATTTTAGACGGCATCGTGGCAGGGGTCGGTGCGGTCTTAGGCTTTTTGCCGCAGATCTTCGTGCTCTTTTTTTGTTTGGCTATCTTGGAGGACTGCGGATACATGGCACGGGTGGCATTTGTCATGGACCGCCTGTTTCGCAAGTTTGGTCTATCTGGCAAGTCGTTTATCCCCATGTTGATCGCTACCGGTTGCGGGGTGCCCGGCGTGATGGCAAGCCGAACGATTGAAAATGAAAAGGATCGTCGGTTGACGGTGATGGTCACGACCTTCATGCCATGTTCTGCCAAATTGCCGATCATCGCATTGATTTCAGGAGCCTTTTTCCCTCAGTATAGTTGGGTCGCCCCATCGGCCTATTTTGTCGGCATGGGTGCTGTGATTTTTTCAGGGATCGTCTTGAAAAAAACGCCTTTATTTGCAGGTGATCTGGCACCATTTATTATGGAACTGCCAGCGTATCACTTGCCGCAGCTCACAACGATTTTGAAAAGTGCCTGTGATCGAGCCATTGCTTTTGTGAAAAAAGCCGGTACGATAATTTTTGTGGCTTGTATCTTTGTCTGGTTTACCTCCAGCTACAGCTTTGCCTTGCAGCGGGTCACAGAAGACCAAAGCATTTTGGCCTTTTTCGGACGACTTTTGGCGCCGCTTTTTGCTCCCCTAGGCTGGGGAACCTGGCGAGGCGCCGTGGCGACGATCACTGGCCTGGTCGCCAAAGAAAATGTGATCGGCACCTTTGGGATCCTCTACGGACAAACTGGGGAGTTGTCAGAAAGCGGGACGGAGATTTGGCAAGTGTTGCGCGGCGATTACACTGCTGTGGCGGCATACTCTTTTCTCGTCTTTAATTTACTATGTGCCCCTTGTTTTGCTGCTATCGGTGCGATCCACCGTGAAATGGGGGCCAGCAAGTGGACGTGGTTAGCCATTGGCTATCAATGCGGCTTGGCATACTGCGCCAGCTTGTTGGTCTACCAATTCGGGCACGTCGTCTTTGAAGGCGGACACCTCACGCTGGGTGTTTTCGCGGCAATCCTCATTGCTGGGCTATTGGTATTTGCTCTGTTGAAGAAACCATTCCGCGGGAGTGCACCCTTGATCCAAGTCGTAGGAGGCGAAAAATGATTGCTACAATAATTCTAAGCGGCCTGATTTTTGGCTATGGCACCCGTGTGGTGTACCGCATGGTGAAAAAGGATCATTGTTCTGATTGTCATATCAGTTGTCCTGTGAAGCATGAGGAAGCAAAGTAGAAAATAGCAGTTGTAAGTAAAAATTTGTGTGAAAATACCTACAGGTAGAAATACAATTGAAACGGTAGATCTTAGCCATGAATAGATTGTTTGCTTTAAGAAGTTCTTAGTTTATTTAAGAGCTTCTTTTTTTATTGTGGGTGCAAGCAAAAGATCTGTCCATTTTTGGTTCACTTTTTCCTTGAGAGAATAAGTTTTGTGAACTGCTCAAGAAGGATATCGAGAAAAACTGGAGGCTAATAAAAAAAATAGCCAGTATATCTGGTCTTTTTGAAAAGAGCAGTTCACTTAATCTGGAAGCGCGTACAAATATGTGGTCTCAAATCGTCTATTCAGGCCAGAACTTTTCACTTATAGTGTGTGTATAGGAATGATCTCGAGAAATTCTTTACTAAAACCTAAAGAAATTTTTTTTAGAAAGGAAATCGTCGTTTGCAAACTACATTATTAACAAAAGAAAACATTTTACTTCAGCAAGACAGTACCAGTTGGCAAGAAGCAATCAAAAAAGCTGCCCAGCCGTTATTGAAGAATGGCAGCGTTACAAAACAGTATGTCGAAGCGATGGTTCAATCTGTCTTAGATGCCGGGCCGTATATCGTGCTTATGCCTGGGTTTGCTTTGGCCCATGCCCGATCAGAAGATGGGGTTTGTCGTTTAGGACTAAGTGCGATGACATTAAATACCCCCATCTCATTTGGTTCGCCCAATGATCCAGTGAAAGTCATTTTCTGTTTGGCAGCGATAGACCCGACCAGTCATTTGGAACTGATGGGTGAGTTAGCAGAAGTTTTAGCAAGGGACAATATCATTGATCGTTTAGCAAATGTGCAGACACCAGAAGCATTTATAAAACTATTAGAAGAAACGAGGAGTTAAGATGGGATTCTTTCAAAAAAAGAAAAATGATGCATCGATCCAAGCAGATGCAAAACCTAAGACAAGTAATGGCAAGAAATATTTGATAGCGGTTGCATGCCGTGCGGGGATGGGGAGTTCAACGCTGCTTCACATAAAGGTAAAATCAGTGATTGAAGAAAACGGCTATCCCATTGAAACGATTCATGGAAACCTAGACGTCCTCATTGGTTTTACGGGCGATGCCTTTATGAGTATGGCAGATATCGCAGCGGAACCTGATTTTCAAAACAAACCTTATGAAGTCATAGGCATTCAAAATATTATGAGTAAAGAAGAGATCCAAGGAAAACTAGAAACATTTCTTGAAACGATGCAAACAAAATAAATTGATGGAGCGAGGAATAAATTGAATGGCAATTTTAGTAATGAACCAATTCAGAAATACTGCTGTGTTGCTAATGATTTTGGCTTTGATTGGGTTACTTGCACAAAGAAAGCCTGCGAAGGAGACCCTGAGCGGTGTCCTCAAAGTGGGCATTGGGTTTATGATTTTTAATATTGGTGGTGGTCATGTAGGAACGATTGCTGCAAATTTTGCCACGTTGTTTCAGACCGCATTTGGTGTTCAAGGGACGGTTCTGGCAGTAGAGCCTGCTACAGCGTTAGCCATGGATGTATATGGTTTTGAAATATCAATGATTATGGGCTCAGGGTTCATATTCGGATTAGTTATTGCGAAATTGACGCCTTTAAAATCAATTTTCTTAACCGGTCAGCATTATCTTTTCTTTGCTGCTGTCATTGGGTTGATTTTTATTTCGAATGGTATGCCCACTTGGGTAACAGTTATCTTTGGTTCTTTGGTGCTAGGTTTTGCAGGAGCAGGGCTGCCCAAATTGGCTCAGAAATATACAGATGAGCTGACAGGTAATGCAGGGGTTGCACTAGGTCACTTTAACTTGATTTTTTACTGGTTCTCAGGTGTCATCGGCAGTGTCATTGGAGGGAAAAATTGGCAAGCAAAGAAAGAGAAAGCAGCCAATCGCGAGCTCCCTGATTTCTTCTCCGTATTCCGAGATTTTGTCTTCTCTGTTGCATTTTTCATGATTATTCTTTTCTACATTGCAACGATCGCAGCAGTTTTAAGTGGTCATATGGATGTCGTTCAAGAAATGGCTGGCAACGACTTATGGTTCTTGTATCCGTTGATTCAAGGGTTGCAATTTGCTGCGGGGATGTCTGTACTGATTTATGGTGTGCGTCAATTTATTGCTGAATTAACGGCTGCCTTCGTGGCGATCTCAGAAAAATATATCCCAGGATCAATGCCGGCAGTAGATGTTCCTGTGTTTTTCCAATATGCGCCAACCATGGTTCCTGTCGGTTTTATTACCTCGTTTATAGGTGGGTTAACAGCGACGTTTGCCATGGCTGCTATGGGTTCTCCCGTTGTGCTTTTGCCAGCCGCTGGGATTGCTTTTTTCTCGGGTGGAACCATGGGTGTCTTTGGTTCAATAAGAGGCGGGTTGAAAGGGGCGATCATCGCATCCTTCTTAGGCGGTATTTTGCTGACTGCATTGCCTTTGGTGCTTTTCCCAGCTTTTTCTGAATTAGGCATCACAGACGCTGGATTTCCTCAAATCGACTACAATATTATCGGAATTTTACTAGACAAAATCTTAAAACTATTTAGTTAAACAGTATGATTAGCAAGGAGAAGGATGGATACAATTTCTCCTTGCTATAAGGAAGGAAAATCTGTATTGAATGAAAAAAACGTTTTGTTTGCATATAGTACGAATTTAAAAGCCCAAAGCGATGCTCAATTTTATCGGCTTGAAGAAGAAGAAGTCTATCAACAGATGGTGAAGGCCAAAGAACTTATTCTCCATGCAGAAAAAAATCATAAGCGCGTTCATGTAACAGGCGTGGGAAAATGTTCCTATGTAGCAGGCTATGCAGCTTCACTTTTCTCCTCTGTCGGTACGCCAGCCTATTTTTTAGACACAACCGAAACTGTGCACGGATCGGCAGGACAAGTCGTGGCTGGCGATGTAGTGATTGCGATAAGTAATAGTGGGAACACCAAAGAATTAGAATATGCACTTGCTGCCTTAAAAGCCAATGGCGCCGTAATTTTAGCGGTAACAGGAAATGAAGATTCTTCCCTAGCTTCCTGTGCTGAAGTCACATTGTCTTCTTATGTTTCCCAAGAAGGGGACTCATTGAATAAACCGCCACGTTCCTCTGTGATCGCCCAAATGATCCAGCTGCAGGTTCTGTCGGTGTTGCTGCAAGAAGCAAAAGAAATCAATTTAGAAGATTACCTTAAATGGCATCCAGGGGGAAGCTTAGGAGCAACGACAAAAAAGGAGCTTACACAATGAAAATCAGAGGAATTATACCAGCAATGGTCACACCATTAAATGAGAACGGTATCAATGAAGAGGGCACTAGAAAGCTTGTAAGACATTTGATTGCTGGTGGTGTCCACGGGTTGTTTATTTTAGGAACCAATGGCGAATTTCATACCTTAAGCAAAGAAGAGAAAATCCAGTTTGCAAAAATCGTTGTCGATGAAGTATCGGGCAGAGTACCAGTATTTGCAGGTGCCGGAGATATTGCAACGAATAAAGTGATTGAGTTAGTAAATGAGTTTGCAAAAATCGGCGTTGATGCTGCTTCCATTATTACACCATATCTTTTGAAATATACCGATGAAGAGCTGATTCATCATTATCGTGTGATTGCTGAGCAAACGACACTGCCAATCATTTTGTACAATATTCCGCCAAATACTAGAAATTTCATCAATCGTCATGTTTTCTCGGAATTACTCAAAATTGATTCGATCATTGGGATAAAAGATTCGAGCGGTGATCTAGAAAACTTTAAGGGCTATCTTGAATTAAATCATCGAGAGGATTTCTCTTTGCTGATGGGAAGCGACTCTAAGATTTTAGAAGCATTACAGTTAGGAGCAGATGGTTCTGTGGCTTCAACCGCAAATGTTGTGACGAAAACAGATGTGTCGATCTATGAACAATTTGTAGCTGGAAACATAGAACAAGCACGGCAAGCACAAGCAAGTATTGATGATTTTAGAGAAGCCTGCAAATGCTCAACGATTCCGTCTGGGCTGAAATACTGTTTGCGGGCAATCGGACAGGATGTTGGGTTACCGAAACTGCCTGTTCTAGATCTTACGAAAGAAGAAAAGCAGCAGGTGGATCAAGTGCTTCAAAAATATGTACAAGCGGAAGGATTTACATTGAAAGTAGAACAGTAGGCTGCAGAAATGGGGGAACATTGATGGTGAAAATTGACTATAGGACGAGAAAGATGATGATGGCTCTGATTGAAAAACCGACCATCAGTTACGATTATCTTCAGCGGAATTATTCTATGAACCGCACTCAAATAGAGTATACCATTGATAAAATCAACCAGTTTCTATCTGCCCAAAAACTACCACTTAGCGTGAATAAGGAAAGTGTGATCCGACTGCCTGAAAAAAGCAAGGAATATTTGTTGGAGTCATTTTTACGTGAGCGTATGTTTAAGTATTATGAGATGAGTTCAAAAGAACGAGGAAAATATATCTTTTTGACGCTCTTTTACTACGAGAAAGACTATCTGTCGGTCAACCATTTTTTAGATGCGTTAAAAATCGGCAAAACAACCTTTATGAGTGATCTGCGCAAATTACAAGCGGAATTGCAGGGGTACGATATTTCAATCAGTTACTCGAGAAAAGAGGGGTATCACTTAGCAGGTGATGAACTGATGATTCGTTACGCTTTATTTCGAATGATTTTGGAAGATGTAACTAGCAAGGACGATGATTTTATCTACCGTTACTTTATTCATAACGAACGAATACAATTGGCGGATGAGCAGGACACCTATCTTTCTCTTCTTTTAGAAAAACATGCGATAGAGTTAGTTGAAAATAGGTTGATTGAATTGAACTATATCCTTATTTTTTTATACCCAAGAATGGGCTTGAATGAATTTGATCTAAAACCTTTTTCTAATGATCATGAGTTAGTAAAAATGAAGGAGTACCGCTTTGCTGAAGAAGTTTTAGAAAACGCAGGGGTGATGAATAGTATAGAAAAGAACTATCTCTGTGGGTGGGTACTGGGAATGGCATTAGGGAATGAAAAGGAATGGCTTCAAGGAAATTTGGTCATCATTGACTTGGTAGAAAGAATTGTCGAGCGATTTGAATTGCTTTCAGGTATTCGTTTCAAGGATAAACACTCTGTCATCAAGCAATTATATAGTCATTTTCGACCGACCTATTTCCGAATGCTGTTTCGATTACCGATCATCAACCCTATGCAGGATAAAATTTTTGAAAAATATAATGACCTTTATCAGATCGTAAAAGAAACCTTGAGACCAATCAGTGATAGCTTTGATTCAAAGCTTCCAGATGAAGAAGTAGCCTTTTTAACCATGCACTTTGCGCTTTTGATCAGAAATTCTGAAGAATATATGGTGCAACAAAAAGTGGGGGTCGTTGTCTGCCCAAATGGTATTGGAAGCTCAGCAATCATTTACAATGAATTAAAGGAAATCTTTCCCTCTTTTATCTTATTGGGACCGATTGAAACAAGCGAACTGCATTCATTTGATCAGTCATACGATATCATTTTTACGACAAAACCCAACTTTCAACTTTATCCGTTAAAAAAGCCGATTTTTGTAGTAAACCCGATCATGTCTTACGAGGAACGAACCCAGTTGTTTTTAGATGTCAAATTCGAAACCAGTACAAGCATCAAGCCCAATACTGTGACGATCGACGGCTTGATGCAGGTTATTCAACAATATTCAACAGTTACTAGTGAGTCAGCTCTGCGGCATCATTTAGAGAAATTTGTACAAGAGACCTGCTCGCCAACGGCATCTATCATGTCTCAAAAAGAGAAAAAGTCAAAAGAACCTGCAATGCTGTTGGATATGATGCGTCCAGAATTGATACAATTAAACAAAAAAGCCAGAACATGGGAAGAGGCCTTTTATCTCGCAGCCAATCCATTGATTGAAAGAAAGATCATCACTAGAAATTACATCGATTCGATCATTCAACAAACCAGATCAGAAGGCGCTTATATGGTGATATTCGATCAAGTTGCCTTACCGCATACGGTTCCTGAAGCAGGTGCAAAAAAACTTGGCATGGGATTGACAACGTTAGAATCTGAAGTATATGTCTTGGGAACGATTCCTGTAAAGTATATCTTTACCCTTTCTGCATTAGACAGCAAGCAGCATCTAAATGCGATGACTCAGTTTATTACCCTTATTGAATCCAAAGATTTTTTTCGAGAATTAGAAAAACATGAATGTCCGGAAACAGTTTATCAATGGTTTGCAGAGATTTTACGTACTGCTGTTGTATAAATTTTTTCGAAAATACTGTAAGTCTTATAGGATAAAACAGATACTCTTTGGTCTTTATTGAGAGAAGCGTGCGAAGGGGAGTCATTTGCCTTCATCATTTGCTGCTGTTCATCCGAACGCAAGCGATGTTACTCAGAACTGTTAACAGCGGAAGAATTCTCTAATGATACTAATTTATGCCGTTTGAGGTTAGTCCAGTTCTACAAGAAAGATGCATTCGGGAATCAGCTACCATAGAAGTGGAGAAACAGTTCGATCACGATCGGGCTGTTTTTTTATTCTTTACAAAACGACCTATTAAAGGAATCTCAAATATAGTATAATTATTTAATAAAAAGATATTATTTAGTGAGGTTCGCAGGAAAGGGAGCAGGGAATCTCGTTAGAACGTAAACGAAGATAGGTTTTTGATAAAGCAGAGTGAAAGGGTGAGGGCATGAGACAACAACGAAGACGGGAGCGTCAGAAACACCAGCGGATCATTGTGGGGTTAAGTACAGCGTTGCTGGCAATCATACTTGGAGTGATTTATCTAGTGATTCAAGTGACAAGCATCCCCGAACAGCGTCATACAGCAGAAACGACAAAGGCAACAAAGCCAATGCAAGAAACGAGTAGTTCTACCGAAACAAAGCCAGCAGTAAAAACCATCACAGTGACAGCTAGTGGCGATATGCTTTATCATACACCTGTTTATTTAAGCGCTTACGATGGGAAGCGTTATGATTTTGACAATGATTTTGAGCAAGTCAAACCGCTGATTGCATCGGCGGACCTTGCTTTAGGTGATTTTGAAGGAACCATCAATCCTAATAAACCGCTTGGCGGTTTTCCCTTATTCAACGCCCCTATCGATGCTGTTGCCAGTATCAAAGACGCGGGCTTTGATGTGATCGATCTTGCCCATAACCATATTTTAGATACAGGGATCGAAGGAATCAAAACAACGGCGGCTGCTTTTCACGACCAAGGCTTGGCAACGATTGGTGTCACGGTCGACAATAGCGGAATCCTGGTCAAAGAAGTCAACGGGATTAAAGTTGCTCTCTTGGCCTATGCCTATGGCTTCAATGGCCTTGAAGAAAGCTTAACTCAAGCAGAGTATGACACCTATTTGAAAGACTTGTCGTTAGATAAAGTGGAAGCAGAGATCAAAGAAGCGGAAAGCTTGGCGGATATCACCATCGTGATGCCTCAGTCTGGTGTCGAGTATTCTTTAGAACCAACGGAAGAACAACAAACTGTTTATCGGAAGATGATCGATTTTGGTGCTGATATTATCTTCGGTGGCCATCCGCATGTAGCAGAACCAACCGAAATCATCGAAAAGGACGGGGAAAAGAAATTTATCATTTATTCAATGGGAAACTTATTGTCGAATCAACGTTATGAAACCGTCAATAACAACTATTGGACCGAACGAGGCGTCATCCCAGAAGTTGAAATCTCCAAAGAAGGGCAGCGGACCTATTTAAGCAAGATTGCCTTGCATCCGACTTGGGTCTCCAAAGAACCGATCCCTGATCGTACCTATTATGATCCAGAATACGGCGTCTTGCAGGCCTTTGATTTTCAAGTTTACCTTGCCGCAGATTATCTGCCAGATGGGCAATATGCCAAAAATGTCCCTGAAGAAAAGCGCCAGCGGATCGAAACCGCCTACCATGAAATGCTGGAGCTGTTGGATTTGAAGTGGGAGTAGTGAGGACAAGAAAGCAATCTGGCTAACAGGTTGCTTTTTTATTGGCTATCGAAGAGTATGAACCATGAAATGAAAGTCAATCTATTTTTTAAAACATGACACCAGATCACCATTTATGAACAAAAAATGACACCTCAAGCTGATAAAAATAAGTAATAATGTCAACATAAAGTATTCAGAAATCATTTCCAACTCATTTCTGAATAAATAAGAAAGGAAAGTAGGGTGTGTCATGAGAATTATCATATTGACGAAAAACATATCATATGAGATTGATTTGCAGCGGGAGCTGCAGATTTTGAGCCATGAAGTGTTCGTGGGCAGAAGTACCGAAGAGGAGGAATGGTTGATAGAAAGTGCCAAGTTATTTGACTGTTTATTTGTCAGTGAAACAATTGCTGATCCAGAATTTTTATTGCTCAATCAGACATTGGCTCCTTATTATCAACAGCGGATCGTTCGAATCTTGCCAGGGAATGACGAACAAGAAATGATACTGGAAAAAGCGGAAAATGCGACCTATCTTAATCGGTCATTTGTCGAGTTGAGAGAATTTTTGGCGGCTTTGCCACCAAATACTCGCAAGTTAGAAAAGGCATCAGTAACGAAGGAATCGTTCCCTAAATTTCTTAGTCTGCAAGAACAGATCTTTTTCAATAATCTAGCAGAAGAGCAATTTATCAACCGAGAGGACCTTTGCTGGAAAATTTGGGGCAACGGCGGCACGAATTCCCGAAAATCGCAGCTATCGATTTTGGCGAAACGAATCAATGAGAAATTAGATGAATACGACTATACTGAAAAACGCGTCCGTACCGCTTGGGGCAAAGGATATATCTTGCAGTAAAAAAGCTGAAAATGGGTTTAACTTTTATGCCTGACAAATAGGCCTTCAGGTAAATTTGCCTATCTTGTAGAAACGACTCTGTTTTCAAAGCGAGTCGTTTTTTTATATAAGTATATTAGCAATAAATGAAGAAGGTTATGGAAAAATATGATGATGCTTTTTTTTAGTGATAAAATAGAGATAATCAGTAATGGAAAGAAATACTGCGTAAATGAAAAAAGCATTTGTAGAAAATTGATGGAATACCTTTTGGAGGAGGAAATATCGTGAAGCAGGTTGAATGTGTGCTATTTGATTTGGATGGAACTTTATTGGATTCAAAAGAATGTAGTGTGAAGGCGACAAAAGCAGCTTTTAAAGAGATGGGACTCAAAGTACCCAGTGAAGTAGTCATTGAACATTATATGGGAATACCGATCGAAGAATCATTTTTTAAAATGTCTGAACAGCCATTAGATCAAGAAACCGCAGCGGAATTGATTCGGATTTTCCGAGCCTATTACCAAACCTATGAAGAAAGTACCTTGAAAGTATTTCCAGAAATTCCCCATGTCTTAGAAATCTTAAATAAACGAAAGGTACCTTGTTTCGTCGTTTCAAGTAAGAAGACAGCGGTCGTCAAACGAAACTTAGCTGCTCAGGACCTTGTGGCGTTCTTTGAAGAAATCATCGGCTCTGATGCGGTGACCCACTACAAACCTCATCCCGAAGGAATCAACAAAGTCGTGTCACACTATCAATTTGACCCGACAAAGACGATCATGATAGGAGATGCTATTTTTGATATCCAAATGGGAAAAGCCGCGGGTGTCAAAACGATCGCCGTTACGTGGGGCAGCCACGATCCGAAAAAGCTTTCTGAAGAAAACCCAGATGCTTTGGTAGATGCGCCACGTGAGATTTTAGATTTTCTATATGCATGATCCTTTTTTGTGCTCACAGTGTAAGAGGACGTTTTAGCCTCGCTTATATCTTGGCATGATCCAAAAAGAAAGGACAGATCGTCCTTTTACAACATGCAATTTGAGAACTTTGACCAATGATCGAAACCAGCGATCATTGGTTTTTTGTGCTGTCGTGAGAATGAAGGCGCCACAGCATTGAATAAAGGTATTCATTTCCATTCGTTCTTTTGGTTGATCGCGTAATCATCGGAAAATCACTGCAAATAAATTCCTTTTGATCTTTCTTCTTAGATAAAGCAATGCGGGTACGCTGGATTTTTCTCTCTTATTCCTCTGCTAGAGCAAAAAGGAATTATAAGCTTGGAGCAACAAAAAACTATAATGAGAGTAACTGATTTCCTTAGATCATGCATTGGAGGTGAGCGCAGAACGGGATGCCACCCAAGGATTTCATGTGATTTGAAATACTAGAAGATAAAGCCTTTGTTTTATGTGAAGGGATGTAGGGGCGATTAACGAAGAAGGAAATCATTACGATCAAACGAGGGATCAATGCTATCATTGAAGAAAAGCCATGGATGGAAAGGAGTGATTCTGTGTTATCAGAAAAAATAAATGACCCGAAGGATTATCTGTCTTATTCAAAGGAAGTATTGTTAAGCGCTGGGGTACTGACAGCCTATCCGAAACTTTTTACTTATTATCAGGAACTTTGTGTTGACTTCGAAGACATTTACTATGATCGAACAAAGAACTTATTTGATACCTTTCGAGCGCTTCTGGCTGTGGACGCACAGATCCAAATTCTACTGGAACTTGTGACCAATACCAAAACTGACCTATGTCAAGAGCTGGGGATGAAGGAAGAGGAAATTATCAGTATGATCAAGCATGACAAACGGTACTATTATCGCGAGCTTACGGGTCATGCAACTAACCAACTACCTAAATGGGGATTGATTTATTTAAGTGAAGAGTAAGCTACGCAAAGGATAAGTCACCTTAAAAGTGATCAAATGAAAGCCATTTGACGATCATCAAGGATAAAGGGCATCGAGAAAAAACGAGAGCGTGTTTATGTATGAGTCAGTAAAATAGTCTAGCGAGGTTATCTTGTGATTTGTTATACTAATAGCAAGCGGCTGATGGTGACATCTTGGATTCAGCAAATATGTTCATGTGAGCGCTTTATTGATTGGGTTAGGAAAGAGGGAATGAAATGACGAAGAAAATTATCTTTTTAGATGTAGATGGAACATTGTGCGATGATGCGGGAAACGTACCAGAAAGTGCTCGCCAAGCGATCACAGCGGCACATAAGAAGGGGCATGAGTTTTTCTTGTGTACGGGTCGTTCAAAAGCCGAAATCACAGAAGATGTACTGGCACTGCCTTTAAGTGGAATGATTGGTGCTGGAGGCGGTTATTGCGAGGTGCACGATGAGGTGATTTTGCACAAAGTTTTTGAAAAGGAAGCCTTATTAAGACTGATCGATTTCTTAAAAGCAAACCAAATCGAGTATTACTTGGAATCGAATCAAGGATTATTTGCAAGTACCAATTTACGAAATCGGTTGATTGAGATCGTCTTAGCAGGTGAGCCTGTTGAAAGTGAAGCAGGAAAACAACGTGTTCAAACTATTCAGTGGTTCCTTGATTTATTGATCGAGGACGAAGCGAAAATCGATTACGATGACGTGAACAAAGTTTCCTTCATCAATCATTCCATTCCTTATGAACAGGTCCATGACCAATACCACGAACAATTCCAAATGATTCGCAGTACGGTACCTGTTTTTGGCAAGGACAGTGGCGAGATCGGCATCAAGAATATCCACAAGAAAACAGCCATCGATTTTCTCTTGAACCATCTAGGGATCGATAACAAAGATACCTTGGCGTTTGGTGACGGCCATAATGATGTCGAAATGTTTGAAGCTGTTGCGACGGGAATTGCGATGGGCAATGCCTGTGAACAGCTATTGGCAGTAGCTGACGAGGTGACGGCTCGACCAGAAGACGGCGGGATTGCGCAAGCACTCCAAAAGCACGGTCTGGTGTAACCACTAAGAAGCAAACGTCTGCACAATCCTTCTGCTTTCTAGAGAGATTGATCAGGAGTTGCGCGACGTTGTTAAAGTGACCTGTAAAACCAACGATTGACAAGGAGGCTGAGTTAAAATGAAGGAAACGACTTTTCTTTGTTATCTTGAACAAGCATTGAAAAACCTGAAGGCGACAGAAGCCTTGCGTTTTAATATCGAAGGCGAAGTCAAGCGGCTGATGAAGGTGTACAGTGAAGCAGAAATTTGTGAGAAAGTAAAAGAGGATCCCTTTAAAAAGTAAGGACATTTTCTTATGAAACACAGCGAATAAAACAAACACCCAACCTCGTGAAAGGCACAAAAGCGATCAATGCTTCTTTTCAGGGAGGGATACTCAGGTAACTAGTTGTTGTATCAAAAAAGACTGATTTCAATTGAATCAGTCTTTTTCGTTTTTCTCAAGCAGTCAGATAAGCCACTAAAATAGCAAACAGGTCGAACAAGACATGTGTGCCCCAACTAGTCAGGATCGAGTTGCTCTTGATGGCAGCTTGGTTAAATAGCAAGCGCGCCACCCCTTGAATGAAAAGAATATGGACCAAGGTATGGAAAACATTGCCGTTATCATAAGTGCTGTAATGAACCAAGCCAAAGATGATCGCGGAAAGGATGCTGGCAACTGGCAAGGTACATTTACTAGAAAAAATCGCTAAAAAGAAGATGGAAAAGAGTTCTTCTCCAAGTAACATGATTGGAATAACGAGCAGAGTCAACCATTGAAAGCCTTCGTTCACTGGATTTCCATGAAGATCCCACTTTAGTCCGTATTGCAAAACGAGAGAAACGAGGAAGCTGATCAGGATGTTTAAAAGAAAATACTTGCTGATCGTCTTCACTGGCGCGATGGGTTTCCCAAAGAGCTGCTTGACTGCTTCTTTACCGTAAACTAGCCGTAATGCCCAATAGCTGGCAATCGACAATGAGAAGATGCTGACGATGGCAGGGGCATACAAAAGACCGACCAAACCGATACCTGCGAGGACTGTTCCTAGTAAAGCGTGGTTCCATGAGATTTGTTTTCCTATAAGTTTGTTCATTTACTTTTCTCTCCTTATTAAGCTATAGAGCATGTACTATTTAGCTGTTTTCTCTGATTCTTCTGCTGTGTGCTTTTTGTGCCGTAATATAAGCGATAAGTACAACAATGAACGTTTTGGGTGATTTTCATATCATCGCTTCATTTGCGCCAATTCTTTGTAGGGTACAAAAGATAGAGTAATCGATAACGAGTTTCTGAAACAAGATGGTCGTATATTTCGGACTTTTTTATGGTTGAGCAACTAAGTGATGGAGGATGCACAAGTACTAAGTTACTTCATTAAGAAAGGAAAACTGACTTCCAGATTCGATGGAATAATCGTCAACAAAGAAACGACATCGCTATGTTCTCTTGAAATCGACTAAAAATTCCAGAATATTTCGAAAAATACCATTGCTTATTTATGGCAAAACCATTAGTATTATTAGAAAAACTGATGGTGAATCGATGATAAAGCGAGCCTTTAACAGTGAGAAAGCCGAATCGGTGGCATGAAATAGGAGTGATAAGTGTGGAAGAGTTATGGAATGTATTAAAACCAGCCGAACAAGTCGAACTGAAATTAAGAAAATTGTATACGCAGCATCATTTTTCACCTTATCACTCGAACAATTTTGAAGAGTATCGCAACTATCAGCAAAATGATCAGTTCTTGCGTGGTTCTTCCATCATCACGTTTACAGGCACGGATGGCAGGACGATGGCGCTAAAACCCGATGTCACCTTGTCGATTGCCAAAAATACACCTTCTGGAGAAGCGCGCAGAGTGTATTATGTGGAGGATGTCTATCGACAGGATCGTCAAGCAGGGGAATACCAAAAGATCGATCAAATCGGTTTGGAGCTCATTGACCAAATCACATGGGAAGATCAACTGGAGGTTGTAAAACTGGCTTGGGAAAGTTTGGCTCAGGTGGGAAAAGGGACCTTGGATCTGTCTCATATGGGGATTTTGGATGGCATCTGCCAACGCTTCCCCGAAGCGGATCGACAAAAGGTACTGCACTGCCTGCGGGACAAGAGTTCCCATGGCATGGATGCACTGACTGAAAAAGCTGGCTTGTCAGCAACAGAAGCTGAAAAATTGGCGAAACTGGTACGTTTGTCAGGTGATTTTGAAACCAAGTATCAAAAGGCCAAAGAGCTGCTGGCAGAGTATCCCCAAGCACAAGCTGGTTTAGCAGAACTAAAACAACTGTATCAAGCATTGCAAAAAGAACAACTGTCAGCTTCCATTCGGATAAGGCTGGATTTTTCAATTTTAAATGATGCCGATTATTACAGTGGCTTGCTGTTTCAAGGATTCATCGAAGAAGCAAGAGAGACGATTTTATATGGCGGCCGTTATGATCGCTTGATGAGTCGGCAAGGCAAAGAGCAAGGGGCGATCGGGTTTGGTATGAAGCTCAACCATGTAGGGCAAAAGGTGCCGACTGACAACGAAAGTTCAGGCTATTTGAACATTGCGCTACCTAAAGGCCGCATGGGGGATGCCGTCTACGATTTATTCACGAAAGCTGGAGTCGCTGCGCAAGGCGTCTTCAAAGACAATCGCCAACTAATTTTTTGTGATGAAGAAAACAAGCTGCGCTTTTTCTTAGTCAAGCCTAGCGATGTGGCGATCTATGTGGAGCACGGAGTGGCGGATATCGGTGTCGTAGGCAAAGATATTTTAATGGAAAGCAAGGCAGAAGTCATCGAATTTCTTGATTTGCATATGGGGGTCTGCCGTTTGGCAGTAGCGGCGCGTACGGATTTCGAGGAAGATTTCTCCCTCCCGCTGCGGGTCTCCACAAAATATCCGCAGATCACCCGTCAGTTTTATCAAGGGTTAGGTCGCTCGGTGGAATTGATCCAACTGCATGGATCCATTGAATTGGCTCCTTTGTTAGGTCTATCCGATGTGATCGTTGACATCGTCGAAACGGGGACGACACTAAAAGAAAATGATTTAGAAGTGATCCAAGACATCGCGCCGTCTTCAGCGCGTTTAGTGATCAACCACGCCACGTGGCGTTTCAAGCAAGAACGCATTCAAACAGTGATTGAGAAGGTGAGGGAGCAATTATGAGAATTTTTTCGACCCAAAAAGATACGATCGAAACGATTGTGGCAAGGAAACAGTCGGAAACGAAGGATGTTTCAACCATTGTCGCCCAAATCATTGCCCGTGTTCAGCAGCAAGGAGATCAGGCGTTGTTTCAATTAATTGAAGAAATCGATCAAGTGACCTTGTCTTCCTTAACCGTCAGTCTTGAGGAGGTTGAAACGGCTGTCCAAGCCGTCTCCCCTGAGCTGCTTGAGGTGATGGAACAGGCGAAGGAAAACATTTTGGCATTTCATCAAAAGCAAGTCCAGCAAGGCTTTGTCTTGACGAAGGAAAATGGCGTTGTGATGGGACAGCGGGTCTTGCCACTAGCAAAAGTCGGGGTCTACGTTCCTGGCGGAACAGCAGCTTATCCTAGTACGGTTTTGATGGATGTCCTGCCCGCAAAAATCGCCGGGGTCAAAAAAATCGTTATGATCACACCGACGGACAGCCAAGGAAAAGTTCCAGCTGCTATCTTAGCGGCAGCTTCCGTTGCTGGAGTGGATGAAATCTACAAAGTCGGTGGTGCCCATGGCGTAGCGGCATTGGCTTATGGGACAGAAACGATTCCCAAAGTCGACAAAATCGTGGGACCAGGAAATATTTATGTCGCCACAGCGAAAAAAATGGTGTACGGCGAAGTTGATATCGATATGATCGCAGGGCCCAGCGATGTGCTGATCATCGCCGATGCCAGCGCAAATCCGCGCTGGCTGGCAGCGGATCTTTTGGCACAAGCCGAGCATGATATCTTAGCGCAAGCCATCTTAGTCACAACAGAAGCAGCCTTGATTGAACAAGTCCAAGTAGAGCTTGACTTGCAACTGAAGCAACTGCCCCGCAAAGACATTGCTGCTGCAGCGCTTGAATCTAGCGGAAAGCTGATTCTGGTCAATGATTTGACTGAAGCACTTACCATTGCCAATCAAATCGCCCCAGAACACCTTGAATTAGCAGTGGCAGATCCTTTTGCTTTGTTGGGACAAGTAGAAAATGCGGGTAGTGTTTTTTTAGGACATCATACACCAGAAGTGCTGGGAGATTATTTTGCTGGACCAAATCATACCCTACCAACAGAAGGGACCGCCCGTTTTTACTCGCCGTTATCAGTGGATGATTTTATTAAGAAAAGCAGCTACTTGTATTACCCAGAAGCAGCCATGAAGGCGGCTGGTCCAGCCGTAGCGTTGTTCGCAGAAACCGAAGACTTGATCGGCCATGCCCGTTCGATCAATGTACGAAGAGAGGGAGAAAAATGACCTTTTTACATCAAAAGTATCACAAGCTGACTCCTTATACACCAGGGGAACAAGTAGACGAGCAAGCCGTTATTAAACTGAACACCAATGAAAGTCCTTATCCGCCAGCGCCAAGTGTTCAAGCGGCGGTTGCCGATGCCGCCCACAAGCTGAATCGTTACTCGGATATTGCTGCTGAAGAGGTGACAACCCCTCTGGCTGCCTATCTTGGCGTTAAACCAGCCCAGCTGTTTCTCGGTAATGGCAGTGACGAAGTCTTGTCCTATCTCTTTCAAGGCTTCACGGAAAACGGCATCGCCTTTCCCGATGTGACCTATGGGTTTTATCAAGTGTATGGTGCCTTGTACCAAGTCGCTGCCACCGTTGTTCCGCTGCAAGAAGATTTCTCGATTGCGTTAACGGACTACGATTCGCTCAAAGGGACCGTTATTTTTGCCAATCCCAATGCGCCGACTGGGGTTTATCAAGAACAAAGCGAAATTTGTGCCTTTCTAAAACGGCATCCCGATCGCTTAGTGATTGTCGATGAGGCCTATATCGATTTTGGCGGCTCTTCAATGGTTTCTTTGATCGATCAATACCCAAATCTCTTGGTCGTGGGGACGTTTTCGAAATCTCGGCAGCTGGCAGGGGCACGCCTAGGCTTTGCGGTTGCCAATGAAGGACTGATCCAAGACTTGAATCGGTTGAAATTTAGCTTGAATCCTTACAATGTCAATAGTTTGACCCAAGCCGCTGGTGCAGCCGTTTTGCAAGAACAAGCGTATGTCGATGAGAAGATCCAAGCAACGATCCACGTGCGTGAGTGGAGCAAGCAAGCCCTAGCGAAACTCGGCTTTGAGCAGACCGACAGCCAAGGAAATTTTTTGTTTGCAAGGCACCCTGCGATTGCTGGTGAAGAGTTGTATCAGGCACTGAAAGAGCAGAAAATCTTCGTCCGCTGGTTTAATCAGCCCCGCATCAAAGAGTATTTACGGATCACGGTAGGAACGAGGGCCCAGATGGAACGATTGATGACGGTGTTAACAACGATCATAGAAGAGGTGAAGGAATGAGAAAAGCAGAAGTTACCCGCAATACGACTGAAACCAAGATCCACCTGCAGTTGACGATCGATGGTACTGGTCAGCAATCAATCAAGACTGGTGTGGGGTTTTTAGACCACATGCTGGAATTATTTGTCCGCCACGGTCGCTTTGATTTGACGTTGGTCTGTGATGGTGATACAGAAGTAGATGCCCATCACACAACAGAAGACGTAGCCATCGCCATTGGCCGAGCGTTTTCAGAAAGTCTTGGGGAGCGACGAGGCATCAAACGCTATGGCAGTATGCTGCTGCCGATGGACGAAGCCTTAGTCATGACAGCGATCGATATTAGCGGTCGTGGCATGGCAGTCGTAGAGTTGGCGATACCGAGCGAAAAAATCGGGCAGCAGTTTGATACAGAATTGGTTGAAGAATTTTTCATTGCTTTTGCCCGTGAATTAGGTGCTACGATCCATCTCCATCAAATCGCTGGGAAAAACAGCCACCACATTGTGGAAACTTGTTTTAAAGGCTTTGGGCGTGCCTTAGGTGAAGCAGTAGCGATCAATCAAGCAGCCCCAGATGAGATCCCTTCAACCAAAGGGACGATCCAGTGATTCATGAGGGAAAAATGATTACGTATCTTCCACACAGATGGATGAGATAAGGAAAGGGGCGTATTATGTTAGCAATCATCGACTATGGGGTCGGCAATTTGTTCAGCTTGTCTCGTTCGCTGGATTATTTGGGTGTTGACTGCCAAATCACGCGTTCACTAGCAGAATTAAAAGCTGCCGACCGCATTCTTTTACCTGGCGTAGGCGCTTTTGGCGATGCCCGCCAAAAGTTGGCAGAGTTGTCGCTGATCGAACCGATCCAAGAATTGGCAGCAGCTGGCAAACCCTTTTTAGGCATTTGTTTAGGGATGCAGCTGTTGTTTGATAGTAGTGAGGAGTTTGGCACACATGCGGGGCTCGGTTTGATTCCAGGACGGATCGTTTCCATGCAAAGCGCCTTTGAAGAAGCCAAACTGAATCTGAAAGTGCCGCAGATTGGTTGGAATCGGCTGACTGTCAGAAAGGAAAGTCCTCTAGTCAGCGGGCTAGGGGAACAAGACTTTGTCTACTATGTCCACAGTTATTTTGCTACTGATTGCCAAGAGTATGTCATAGCAGACAGTGACTATGGTCTAGCAATTCCCGGTATCGTGCAAAAAGACAATGTCTTCGGTACTCAGTTCCACCCAGAAAAAAGTGGGGCTGTCGGGTTGAAGATTTTAAAAGCATTTACGGAGGTGCCGCTATGAAAATTTTTCCAGCAATTGATCTGTTAGATCAAAAAGTGGTCCGTTTGTACCAAGGAGACTATGAGCAAAAAGAAGTGTTTGGGGATGATCCAGTGGCATTTGCTCGTTCATTTGAAGAAGAAGGTGCCAACTATCTGCACCTCGTCGACTTAGATGGTGCCAAAGCTGGCAAACTCCATTACTTTGATGTCGCAAAAAAAATCGTCCAGCAAACCAATCTGTTTGTCGAAGTTGGCGGCGGGATTCGTGAGGAAGAAACGATCCAGCATTGTTTGGCAGCAGGCGTTCATCGGGTGATCCTCGGCACGATTGCCCAGAAAGACCCAGCATTCACAAAAGCGATGCTTAAGAAATACGGCAATAAGATCGCGATTGGGGTCGATGCCAAGGAAGAAAAAGTGGCCGTGGAAGGCTGGCTCGAGAAAACGGCAACAGACGCGTTTACTTTTTGCCAACAATTGGTGGAATGGGGCGCGCAAACGATCATCTTTACCGAAATCTCACGTGACGGTACAGGAGAAGGCATCAATCTGCCGCTATACGAAAAACTCAATCAATTGGATTGCGACATCGTGGCTTCTGGCGGCGTGGCTTCATTGGCAGATATTAAAGGATTAAAACAGTTGGGCATCTCTGGCGTGATCGTTGGGAAATCCTTATATAACGGCAGTCTCCAATTGGCGGATGTCTTAGCAGCAGGGGAGGCAGAAGCATGATCGCCAAACGAATCATTCCTTGCCTTGATGTGCGAGATGGGCGAGTCGTGAAAGGGGTCAATTTTGCTGGCTTAAAAGATGTCAATGATCCAGTGACTTTGGCGCGCTTTTACAATGAACAAGGCGCCGATGAGCTGGTTTTTTATGACATTACTGCTTCTGCAGAAGAACGCGGCTTATTCACGGACATTTTGCAGCGCGTGGCGTCAGAAGTGTTTATTCCTTTGACGGTGGGCGGTGGCATCAATCAAGTAGCAGATTTTGAACGAGTCTTAAACTGTGGCGCCGACAAAGTCAGCGTCAATTCGGGGGCACTTCGCAGACCAGAGTTGATTGCAGAAGGCGCGAAACGCTATGGCAGCCAGTGCGTTGTTTTATCCGTTGATGTTCGCCGTGTCGGTGAGAACTGGCATGTGTTTGCCAAAGGCGGACGGGAAGATACAGGCTTAGAAGCATTGGCGTGGATTCGCCAAGCTGAGCAGTTAGGTGCTGGTGAACTAGTCATCAACAGCATGGATACCGATGGCGTGAAGCAGGGGTTTGATTTAGACTTGCTGAAAGCTGTCAGCGAAATCACCAAATTACCGATCGTCGCATCGGGTGGTGCTGGCAAAAGTGCCGATTTTATCGAGCTGTTTCAATTGCCAAATATTGAAGCAGGGTTGGCGGCCTCGATTTTTCACTATGGCGAGGTAAAAATCCCAGAACTGAAAAAACAATTACAGGCCGTCGATATTCCCGTACGAATCGTATAGCGTTGGCGTTTTGATAGGCAATAGAAGGAGTGGATAACATGGTGCAAGTACGATTTGATGAACAAGGATTGGTTCCAGTGATCGTGCAGGATGTGGAAACGAATGAAGTTTTGACCTTGGCTTATATGAACCAAGAAAGTTTGACCTTGACCTTGAAAGACCGATTGATGACCTTTTATTCCCGCAGTCGCCAAGAATTGTGGCGCAAAGGAGAAACCAGCGGCAATTACCAGCATTTAGTATCATTGACCGCAGATTGCGATCAAGATGCTTTAGTCGCCAAAGTAAAAAAAGACGGACCTGCTTGCCATACAGGCACAGAAAGCTGCTTTACAGAGGTGCTTTATGGTACAGAATCCTCTCCGACCATCGATGCGTTGTATGAGCTGATAAAAGGTCGTAAAGATACGCCGCAAGAAGGCAGCTATACCAGCTACTTGTTTGAAAAAGGCAGTGAGAAAATCTTAAAAAAAATCGGCGAGGAAGCAACCGAGGTCGTGATTGGGGCGATGAAGGAAGACCGCCAAGAAACCGTTTATGAGATTGCTGATTTGGCGTATCATACATTGGTTTTAATGGCAGAAATGGGGATTGATTTAGCGGCTATTCGCCAAGAGCTTGCCAAGCGTCATGTTGTGGATAAGAAAGTCAAACAAGAACGGATGCAATAACGGTCAGGGGTTTTCAGTAGAAAGAAAGCAACTGACGATAAAAAAAGAAGCCCTTCAGCCATTGTTTGAAGGGCTTCGCAACCGTGGCGATAAAGTTGATCTGCTGGTACTTTGAGTGAGCACACAAACTGGCTATTTGTTTTCCAACTCTTCGATCAATTCTTTCATTTCTTTGATTTCTTTTTCCTGTGCGTCAATGATTTTTTCTGCAAGTTCTTTTACTCTTGGATCAGACAAATCGGCATTTTTACTGGTTAGAATCGCAATCGAATGATGGGGAATCATGGCTTTCATCCAGGCCGTATCTCCCACGGCGGTTTGGCTTCTGACCATAAACAGTGAACCAAAAAAGAGTACAACACTGACAACTAAAATTCCGATATTCATTTTCTTGTTGTCATACATCTTCCACATAAATAACAGCATGATGATCGCCATCATCGCGCCCATCATTAGTGCCATAAATAGGCGGGTTTGGCTGAAAAAGATATGATCGAGGGCGTAGACATTGAAATACATCATACAAAACATAATCACCGTCGATACCCCAATCATTACCAAAAATTTCCCGTATTTCTTCATTTCTTTCCTCTCCTTTTTGTGTACAAAATAAAAACAATAAAGCAATCCAAAACATCATCGGAACAGATGCTTTTTTTCGTTTATTGTTTTGTTAGAATAAATTTACTCCCTAAATCAAGTATAGCGGAGGAAGTAGAATGAGAGAAGCGATATACATTTGAACGAAAACAAATGGGTTCTTAGAGTAAAAAAGCGAAAACGGGATTACTCGTCTAGGTTTATTTGTTATAATCAACCTAAGAAATGGATGGTGTATAGAATGAATCACAATGATCGCTTGACGCGTTTACGCTATGCTTTGGATATCAAGGATACCGACATGGTGAAAATTTTTGAACTTGGCGGCGCTTCTTTCACAAAAGAAGAAGTAAGACAATTATTGAAGAAAAAAGATCCTGAGACCTACGAGATTGAGTGTACCAATGAAGCCTTTGAGCGTTTCTTAAATGGTTTGATTCGCTCGCAACGAGGAACAAAGCCAGATGCTGCAGAACCTGTCCTAGAGTTGAACAATGGCAATGTAAATAATTTGATGCTGAAGAAAATAAAAATCGCCCTTTCCCTAACAACAGATGAAATGCTGGACATTTTCGAGCAAGCGGGAGTTAAAGTTTCAAAAGGTGAATTAGGCGCCATTTTACGAAAAGAAGGCCATCGCAATTACAAACCATGTTTAGACAAATATGCCCGCAACTTTTTAAAAGGATTGACGATCGAGTATCGGGATAACTAGTAAAAAATCAATAATAGGCTGAACTTACAATGGGCCGCCCAAAGAGATGCATGTTATGTGTCTCTTTTTTTGTGTGTAAATTAAAAAAAACAATTTAAATCAGTGATTATAACGCTAACTGAGGCCAAGCTTGGAGCATGAAGGAGCAGGTGAAGTGAGCGATCTGTTTGCTTGAATAACCTGTTTGTTAAAACCTGACAAGTTTGGTCATTTCTGATACAAATGTTGACGTGTTCAGAATGATGAACCATGTAATACTATCAAAATGAACAGGGGTATCCTGTGTCTAAAGATTGTAATTAACAAGTCGTCACCATCATCAGAAGGGGAAGTTTGTCGATAGGTGAAAGATAGGAAAGCGTATCGTATTTAAACGAATATAAAAGGAGAATGTTATGAAAAGGAAATTTTGGGGCTATTTGTCATTGGCGATCTTGTTAAGTCAGCCTGTGTTGGCACCTTTGGCACAAGTTATGGCTGAGGAACAGGAAACCATTCCATCAAACAAAGAAATCACGACATTAGGAACATTAGAAAAAGTGGAGGAGACTACTGAAACAGTCGATTCTTCTCGTATAAAAGAAGAAATCAACGGTGACACCACAAGTAACTCAGAATCGCAAGAAGTGGTTAATGATGATGAGAAAAGTGGCTCGACGGAAAGTACAGAAAAAAACCTCCCTGATTCAAGTAAAGACACAGCTAGCTCGGCAACTGAATCATCAGCGGAAATGAAAGAGGCATTCTCTAATCGAAGCGTTTCATTAGACGCTTGGATGCCGGATAAGAATTTGCAAAATGAGGTAGCGAAAGGGCTAAACAAAACAGTTGATACGATCACTCAAGAAGATATGGTGAATCTAAAACAGTTAGATTTTTCTTCTTTAGTCAAAGACACAGTAGTCGATTTTACTGGTTTAGAATACGCTAGCAACTTGCAAGCGTTATACACGACGTCTATTATTGCTACGAATGTTCCCCAAATCACTATGGCGGAAAATGCAACATTGTTTACCCGTCCTAATGTACTAGCACACGTTCTTCCAAAAGGATCTTTTTCAAATATCCACATAGGAAATTATGATGCCTATTTGACAGCCCAAGAATTAATTGGGGTTGGTCAATATCTTAGTGGATGGGTAACAGATTATCTGACGGTCTATGCAAGTAGCATGACGGATTTTTCTAAGTTAGAGCTATCTCCAGAACACCATCAAAATTCCCAACTATCTATTATGACTCAGGAGAAAATACTATTAGAGCCAATGCTAGTAAAAGATGGCCAATCTGATGTTCTTTATAAAGACCGTATGATGGTTGATACCCAAGGAAATGCGTTGCTCTCTTCTTTGTCCAACAAAAAGTATTCTTATTCGATTCGGGGGATAGATAAAAATGGCTATATCTTTCCCTTATATGAAAATGATGGGTTTGAACTGACTGAAGAAGGGATTCAATTTAAAAATATTCCCGCCAATGTTGACTATTTGTCAATCACTTCTCTGGTTCCTAATCGTTTATCCACCGAGAGAGCTGCTAGTACAGGTACCATTCAATATTTAGTGAATTATCAAGTACCTGTGAAGTATGTGAATACTGCAGAAGATGTTACGGTCAAGTATCTTGACGAAAACGGACAGACGCTTGCACCAAATGTCACTTTATCAGGGTATGTAGGCGACCCCTTTACTACGGAAGAAAAGGATATCTCAGGCTATACACTGAAAGAGATCCAAGGGGATAGGATAGGGACCTTCAGTGATGTCGCGCAAGAAGTCGTTTATGTCTATGAACGTAGCGATGCAGCGCCAGTTACTGTCAAGTATGAAGATACAGAAGGGAATCAACTATCTGCACCGACGGTATTAAGTGGCAAAATATGTCTGCCATATACAAGTGAAGCTAAAGCAATCAATGGCTGGTACGTTTCTCAAACACCAACTAACGCTAACGGGACTTACAGCGAAACGGTACAAGAAGTCGTTTATGTCTATGAGCGTAGTGATGCAGCGCCAGTTACTGTGAAGTATGAAGATACAGAAGGCAATGAATTGGCAGCACCAACCGTAATGAATGGCAAAATAGGGTTGCCATATGAAAGTGAAGCCAAAGCGATCCCAGGCTGGTTTGTAGCTCAAACGCCAAGCAATGCTACAGGTACATTTAGCGAAACGGCACAAGAAGTCATTTATGTCTATGAACGTAGTGATGCAGCGCCAGTGACGGTCAAGTATGAAGATACAGAAGGGAATCAACTATCTGCACCGATGGTATTGAGTGGCAAAATAGGTTTACCTTATACAAGTAAAGCTAAAGCCATCCCAGGCTGGTACGTTTCCCAAATGCCAACTAACGCTAATGGGACTTATAGTGAAAATGCGCAAGAAGTTACCTATGTTTATGAACGTAGTGATGCAGCACTGGTTATCGTAAGATATGAAGACATGGAAGGAAATCAATTAGCTGAACCAACGATCCTTAATGGAAAAGTTGGCTTGTCTTATGAAAGCAACGCCAAAGAAATATCTGGCTGGCGGGTTTCAAAGACGCCTAAAAATGCAAAAGGTACCTTCAGTGATGCCGTCCAAGAAGTTATTTATGTTTACAGTGCTGATAAAGAGAATGAACCGGGAGAAGATTCAGGAAAAGATACACCAGAATCAGAAAACAAGACGCCGGACGAAGAGAACGGGAATAGCTCAGGAAATAACAGCAAGCAAACAAACACACAAACCAAATCAAAAAATAAGTTGCCTGCAACAGGAGAACAACTTACAGGTCAACGAATCATGGGCTTTTTGGGAGTCATCACTGTTCTGTTTTCTTTCGTAGTAATTTTGAGACGAAAAAGAAAAACTGAAAATTAAAAGCTTTTCAATAGAGAGGAAAGAGTATCCAGAATTGATTGTTTTCTGGATACTCTTTGTTTAACCCTATTTAAATATGAGCGAGAATATAGGTTTTTATCAGTTATCTTTCGAATGTTACGTTCTTGAATTCATCATTCAAGCCATCACGATAGGCAATAGTCAAGACTAATTTTCCTGTTGTTTTGTCATAGTCTTCCACGTTTAGTTCTAGAGAGAAGTTCTTAACATTGGCATCAATATAAGAAACAATTTCTTTTTCTTCCTCACCGATTTTTATCGAAAGTGTGCTTTCTCCTAATAAATTCGCCTCCTCCAGAACTGTTTTGGCTGAGCGTATTTCAGGCTGATAGAAGACAGTGTTTGTTTGAGTTAAATAGATTCTACTTATTCGCAACGGAACTGTGATCTTTCCAAAGTCATTTGAGACAACGATCCCAGGTTTATTACTAGGGGAGACAAAGACAGCGAGACTTATTAAAATTGGAACGAGAATACTAGCAACACTTGACCATACTATTTTTTTTGATATTTTCATTGATTTCAGTTCATTCAGCGAAGCATGAACACCTGTCCCCCCATTCTTTTTAATTAATGTAAGAAGTTAGCTTGATTATGGCGAAGATACTTTAAAAATAACTGTACTAATTTTCAACTTTATATAAGCGTAATTGATAGAAAGTAAAAGCTTTTGGAATTGTTGAAATGCTCAAAGGCTACCTAACTCTTCGATTGTAAATACTCCTAAAAACCGACTCTCTTATTATCGTAGCAAAATATACGGTTTTTTACTTTTATTATTATAAAATAATTTTTTGATAAATAGCGCTTTGGACTGTTTTGTCGTCTTAAACTAGCTGTTAGAAAGAGCAATGTTCTCCAGACGTAGTAACTCGTAGTTCTAAGTAGTTGTAGCCATGATTTTGCTTATCCTAAATGATTCAGAAGGTGATAGTTTCAGAGACAGCTTCTTATAAAATGAAATAAGTAGTCAATGAATACACACTGAATGAAAATAGATCGTGAAAGGAGTATAATTACCTTAAAAATAAAGTTAAGAGGTATTATTATGTATAAATTTCTTTTAACTAAATTAGACCAAGATGTTTATGAATTGTTTGCGCATTTTTTTGAGCAGGCTGTGGAGCGTGAAAAACTAAATGTTCTTGCTGAAAAGACAAACTTATCAAAACGACGAATCGTCTTAGTTTTTGAGCGAGCACTCGATTTGCAAACGGCGTATCCTTATTTTGAGATTGCGTTGCATGAAGGTAGAGAGATGACGCTTTATTTTGCGCCGAATTTTCTTTTGTCTAAGCTTTATTCGGTCATGCTAGAAGAAAGCATGCCATTTCAAATTTTAGACAGACTCTTTAGTGATAAGTATGTGTCGCTGGAAGAAACCGCCCAACAACATTATGTCAGCAATCGCACGGTTCAAAGAAAACTAAAGGAAGTAGAAACGATTCTTGAAAATTATCACATTCGATTGAACCTAAAAAGAAAACCGCTTTTTGTGGGCGAAGAATACCGCATTCGGCATTTTTTCCACATCATGTATTGGCAGATCTATGATGCAACGAACGTGCGTTATAGTGGATTGACGAAACAAAGTGTCAGTACATTGAAGAAAAAGTTGACAAGTTATCCCAGTTTTTATCGCGGGATTGATCAGGAGAAATTTGTTCAATTGTTGGCGTTAAGTATTTATCGTTTTAAAAGAGGCTTTCCTGTAAAAGAGATTCCTCAAGAGATGAGGGAGATGAGGCATCTGACGATTTCCTTTGAAGAATTTAAAGAAGAGCTGATCAAGCCATTGCTAAGAAACAATTTGATTCTAAATGGGCTTCCAGAAACAGAATTTCTCTTCTTGTATTATATGTTTTCTGTCATGATGACGTACTTACCTGAAGAGATTCCTAGTCAGTTAACAATTGGGGATCATTTTTCTCCACGAGCAATCGCTGCAGCAAGGCTATTTGCGGAAAACGCTCAGAAAGTTTTTCTCGTTTCTGAAAGCAATATTGATTATCTGTTGGTCAATGCCTTGAATATTCATTCGGTTTCGCTTCTTTTTGCATCGAAAAATAAGATCGATGCCTTTGGAAAAAGCACCACGGACAAAGATTATCGCCGTGTCTTTTCTAAGATTTTTCCGTTTGTTCAGGAGATGTACGAATCGTTAGCGCAACAATCACCAATTTTTTCAACCATGTATGAAGCGAACAATCGCTTGCTTTTTCAATATAGTATGCTTCTTTCTCTGGTAGCGAAAATTGATCGTTCTACGGTTCGTATTTTTCACGAATCAAAATTCGGAAAAATCCAAGAAATCAGACAAAAGGAACGATTGAAGCGCTGGTTTGGGTACACACTTTCATTTGTTTCCGAAAATCCCGATTTTGTCGTGACAGATTATCCCGTCAATCGGCAAGCTTTTATTGACCAAAATCCCAACGTCCAATTTTTTAAATGGAATAGTTTTCCAACGGGGGATCGCTGGCTTGAACTGATTGAAGCAGTTGAAAAGTTCCAGAATGAGTTTAGTCAAAAACATACGTAAAACTGTGGATTTCACAGTATGAAAAAAAGGAGGATTCTCAAAACCAGAGAATCCTCCCTTTTTTTAGTAGGAAGCGAAAAGTTTTGCACAGCGTTTCTCAGATTTCCTATGTAGTTTGTCAATCGCTCAATCGGCTATTGGGCTTGTTTACTTTTATGAAACTAAAATTGATACGATCCAACCCGAAGGTATCTAACAGGACTTTATTTGCTTCTAACAAACAAATGATTGGCGTCTCCTTTCCTAAAAAACATGTAATAATGCAGGCATAAAGATCTCGGTCAACAGAAACGTTTTACGAAAAAGCGAAGGTAAGAAAGAGTGTTCGAATCCTCTATTTAACGTAATGCTAGTGATTTCAGCCTAAAGGTCGATTTCCTTTCAATATTTCCATAGAGTACGCATCGACGTATTCGTTCCAACGATAAACACATAAACAGGATTTTACATAAGATTCACCAATCAATAGAACAGGAGGACTAAAGATGGAGTCAGCATTTAAGATCCATTCAATGGAAGAATATTTAAACTTCTACATGGAAGAAACGGAGCGGCTTTTTTTCAAGGAAGAGTTTCCAGAACTCAAAGAAAAGATTCTTGCCAATTGCTTCGAAATCAAACGAGCGATCCAAGAAATCAATCACGAAAACTTTTTTGAACAGTATGCGAGAATCAATACATTAGAAGCAGAGATTTTGATTATTTTGGAATGCAGTGAATTGCGGGGGAGTGACAATGTGGTCCCTTTTGCTGAGGCAGAAATTTTGCAAGTGGCGAAACAAGATAGCAAAACCTATTTTAAAGAAAGATGTGGGCTGACATTGATCGCGCCTACGCCCCATTCATTGCATTTTTCCGTGGAGTAGTTGAAGTAACAACAAAGATCATTCGTGAGGAAAAAGTGTTATAGGAAGTTTGAAAGGAGCCTTTCATTAAGGTTTGTGCAGGAGTAATTGTTTTACCAAAAGAAAAGGCTGCAGTTTTTTTATGCAACTTTGGAGGCATTGTGGAAAAAAGCTGTACCTTTGATATAAATTCATTCAACAAATAATTGGAGGTCACAGATGAATGCAATAGAAAAGAGGATCCAGTTTATTGTCGAAGCTGACAAGCTTAAAGCCATCCTTAGACAATCGACACTGATCTATGATAGAAACCAACGGGAAAATGATGCAGAGCACACCTGGCATTTGACATTATGTGCACTATTGCTTGCAGAACATGTCGCAACCGAAGGGCAAGTGGATTTGTTGCGAGTACTCAAAATGTTAATTATTCATGATATGGTAGAAATCGAAGCAGGTGATACCTATTGTTATGATGAAGCTGGGTACCTGGATAAAGTACAGCGAGAACGGGAAGCAGCTACAAGTTTATTTTCTACATTACCGAGAGAACAATATGATGAATTTATGGATTTGTGGGAAGAGTTTGAGGAGATGGCAACCGTAGAAGCAAAATATGCAGCGGCAATCGATAGGTTACAGCCTGTCTTGCAGATATACTACTGTGACGGGAATACCTGGTTAGAAAATAACATTGATGTTGAACGCGAATTAAAACGAAACGAGGTCATCAAAGAAATTATGCCAGAAGTTTGGGACTATGTTAGAAAACTTATAGATGATGCCGTAAATAAAGGTTGGCTGAAGCAATAAAGCAAAAATCAATAAGCTGCTAAACATGAGCCGAAGTAGAAGAGCATCATCAAAATGAACACCAAATGTACTAGAAGAGAAGGAATGGTTATGAGTATCGGGGAAGTAGGGTATATTTTTACAAAGTATTTTATCGTAACAGTGTCTATTCTTACATCAATATATACAAGATCGTCAAAAAGCATTTAGATGAAGCGGAAACAATCGTGATTGCGACCGACAGCGACCGAGAAGGTGAAGCAATCGCCCGCTTGATTATCAACCTTTCGGGAAATAGCCGGAAAACCATTAAACGTTTATGGATCAACTCGCTTGAAACTAGCGAAATCAAAAAAGGATTTCAAAATCTGAAGGACGGACAGGCGTTTTATTCCACTTACAAAGAAGCAGAAACCCGACAAATCGCTGATTGGCTGGTAGGAATCAATCTCACCCGTCTTTACACGCTTTATATGCAGAAAAACGGCATGAGAGGCGTGTTTAGCGTTGGACGCGTCCAAACCCCGACTTTGTTCTTGATTTACCAACGCAACGAAGAAATCAAACATGCATTGGCACTTAAACTCTTATTACTGGAGTTAAATTCATATGATTTTTAATCTGCAAAAAAGTTTATAGCACCGTCGCTTATACCAGAAAATATAACAAACGCCGCATTGTTTTTTTGTGCACTTTAATAATCTATTCAACTAAGGAATTAAGCTGGCTGTCAAGAGAGTAATATCGTATTGAATCTCAGGTGGAAATTTTCTGCGGTATCTTTTTTGACTGAAATGACATTAGTGTTTTTTGGGGATTGTGTATGTAAGTATTTTTTAAAATCATTTTAACAAGTTTTGGACAAAAATTCTCATGAAAAAACAGAATTTAAATAGCATGATAAATTAGAGAAGATAGTTTAATGTGCTTATAGGAACACCCCACTTTTACAGTCACAATCAATAACCTTGCTACTTTCTTTCGAAATTGATAAGAGTCTAAAGGATTGACAACGCTTGATAGTGAGCATAAACTTAATATACGCTAGTTAGTTTACAAGTGCAAACTAAAAAAGTATGATGTGTCGTCTCTGAAATTCTCCCTGATTCAAGTCATAACCAGAGTACATATCGGTTATTTTTTGATTCCATATTTTTTCCTTTATGTGCTGAGGATTAAGGGGTACCAATTGTAATTGCGCGTTATATGGTCTTTGTTTAGAATCGCTCTCCAAAAAGCCAATTTTTTGCATAGAATTTTAGATGTGGTACCATTAATTAGAATTATTATAAATAAGAAGTAGGTATCATTGTTTTAGTAAAAAGACTAGGAGGAATGGAAGATGGAAATAGACTACAAGGATCATGGGAAGAAGCCGTATATCATTAATATTGAAGACGCCACCACAGGAAATGATAATTACCGGACGACCATTTGGACAGGCAGTAAACTGCAAGTCACCGTAATGTCCATTCAACCGGGCGATGACATCGGTTTGGAAGTGCACGAAGGCATTGACCAATTTATCCGTATTGAAGAAGGAGAAGGCGTGTGTAAAATGGGGCCTTCTAAAGATAACTTACATGTTCAACAAAAAGTGATGGATGATGACGCCGTATTTGTTCCGGCGGACATGTGGCACAACATCGAAAACACCGGTGATAAGCCGCTCAGACTGTATACCATTTATGCTGGTCCAGATCACCTTGAAGGAACGGTTCACCCTACTCATGAAGACGCCAAAAACGATCCAAACGAACACTGAGGTACACTAGGATGAAACAAAAGCCCTGCACCCGTATGGATGGTCCACTGGTGCAGGGCTTTTTTATAAAGGAGAGAAGTGGTATGAGTGATTCATTGTTTCAATTAGAGAAGGTTGGTTTTCAGGCAAACGGAAACCAAATCCTTCAAGATATCTCTTTTACAGTAAACAAAGGGGAAGTGATTGTTTTTTCTGGTCCTTCTGGAAGTGGAAAAAGTACCCTTTTGAAATTAATTGGTACGCTGCTTTCCCCAACTTCCGGAAAAATTTATTATCGAGGTACGGATCTGCAAAAAATCGATCCTGTGGAGTATAGAAAAGAAGTCTCTTATTTCTTTCAAAACGCTTCTCTATTCGATGAGACAGTTCAAGAGAACTTGTCTTTTCCTGCCCGCATAAGAGAAGAAGGATTTGATCGGGAACGTGCAAAAAAATTGTTAGAACGAGTTCAAATACCTGAAACTTACTTATCGAAAGAGGTCAAGGAACTATCAGGAGGGGAAAAACAACGGGTTGCATTGGTCCGAAATTTGATGTATCAACCGAAAGTGTTGCTCCTGGATGAAGTTACCAGTTCATTGGACCAAGAAAACAGAGCGATTGTCCTTGATTTAGTCCGAGACATGATGAAAGACCAACAAACTACGGTGTTGGCCGTCACTCACAACCAGGAAGAAATCGACCAAGCTTCTCGTCTGATTACTATCAAAGGTGGAAAAATGGAGGAATCGAAATGACAAACAATTTGGAAATCAGTAATCTTTCTTTGCTTTTATCCTCTGTCCTCTTGATAGTTGCCTTGTTGATTGATTACAAAGAGAAATTGGGATTAGGAAACGACATTTTTATTGCGGGAATTCGCGCTGTCGTTCAATTATTCCTTATTGGATATGTATTGAGCTACGTATTACGAGTGGATAACAACTTTCTCACTTTAGCGATGGTTTTGTTCATTGTGTTCAACGCTTCTTATAACGCCCATACACGTAGTGAGGGGATCAACCGCTCTTTTAAAATTTCAACGACGGCTATTGGAGTAGGAACAGCCTTGTCCTTACTCATTCTTGTTTTTTCAGGAGTCATTGACTGGTCCCCTTCCCAAATCGTTCCAATTACAGGCATGATTGCCAGCAACGCCATGACTGCGATTGGAGTGACCTATCGGTCTTTGAATTCAAAATTTACGGACCAACGCCAACAGGTATTGGAAAAATTGGCATTGGGAGCCAATAAAAAACAAGCGTCCATGAGTATTGTAAGAGAAAGCGTCAAAACGGGCATGGCTCCTTCTATTGACCGAACAAAAACGGTTGGACTTGTCAGCCTACCAGGTATGATGTCAGGGTTGATTTTTGCGGGAATTGATCCTGTTCAAGCGATTCGTTACCAAATTGTTGTGATGTTTATGTTGATTTCAGTTACTGCGATTTCTTCGTTTATTGCTAGTTATATGGCTTACCGTGAGTTTTATAACAATCGCAGTCAATTAATTATATGATTTGGGATGATACACTACTCTTAAAACCAGTGGTTACAATTTTATGTAGTTAAAAGAAGACCTCACGAGAATAATTGCAAAAAGAACTTCATTTTTTAAGGAAGAAGGATATTTTTGTCATCGAATCTTTGGAACGACTAGGGCGAAACTATGATGAAATTTTTTATATAGTGCAGCAACTGGATTGATTGAATCCTTTAATAAGCAAATCAAGAAATACAGCCACCGCAAGGAACAGTTCCAAAATGAAGAGTCGATGGAACGTTTCTTAGTCTCGTCTTTTGATACTCACAACCAAAAATTCCTAGGTCGCAGTCATAAAGGTTTCCAACAGGCCGAAGGCGAGCTCGAACAAATGCTGAGTCAACCGATGGAGAATTAGAAACAATCTACAGTAGGAAAGAACCATTTACACAAAATTATTGACGCTCCCAAGCTAAAACTCCTATTAATCGATCTACTAAAAATAAATAAAAAATTCTTTTCAATTTTTATTTATGGTATGACATAAATAAAGTAAAGTTATTCTTCTAGGTTAATCTTATTAATACTCTTTCTCACTAGTGTTGCATGCAACACTAGTGAGAAAGAGCATTAAATATACTGCAAGGCAAGACATTTGGTAATTGAAGAATAACAAGCAAAAAAATAGCAGTCAGGTCTCTTGACAAAGTATAGTTGCTATTCTTTTTTTAGGCCCTACTTTAATGAAATTTTTGTTTGGAGGGAACGACTTCATTCCTTTGATTATTTCAGTTGAATTTAATAGAGAAGCCTGGCGTCTATTAAGAAATACTTTTCTTGATGAGCGTCAATTTTTTTAACGGAAATCTATCCTATACTAAATTCAGTAAAGAAAAAGGAGGAATCAAAGAAAGCTATTTTAAACAAACCAAAATTATAGGAGGAATAAATCATGACTGAAAATAAAGCTACTCAAGAAAGAACACCCCAAGAAAGATTGCAAGAAGAACAAGAACACAAGGAACATGTTCATCATACGAAAATTAATGCAGCGGCCATTGCGGATCATCTTTTAGGCAACATGCATACATTACATGTGAAACTGCACCAATATCACTGGTATGTAAAAGGAGCCAATTTCTTTACGTTGCATGAAAAATTTGAAGAGTTGTATAACGAAAATGAAAAATGGTTCGACAAACTTGCGGAGCGTCTAATTACTTCTGGGCATAAACCTGCTTCGACAACTGTTGAATTTGAAAAATATTCGATGCTTTCGGAAGATGCAGTTAATAAATACGCTAAAGCAGAAGACATGGTTGAAAATATTATCGAGGACTTCAGAAGCACTCGTGACCTAACTATTCGCGCGATTCGTTTAGCTCAAGACGAGGGTGACGATGCTTTAGAAGATACATTGATTGCTTTTAAAAATGACTTAGACAAGAACATTTGGATGCTGCAAGCGTTCATTGGTAAAGAAGCATTAGAAGATGATGACGCTCTTGATGAGGATGAAGATTAAGGTAAAAGTAGAAGCTGATTTAGGGATTGGAATTCTTTCCAGTCCTTTTTCCATTTTCTTGATGTGCATCAATTTTTTTGTAGTAAGAGACTTATATAATAAAAGCAGCGAATATAAACAAAATAAATAAAGGGGGAGAATGAATTGACTAAACATACCCATCATGAAATTGGCGACCACGCAGCCTGTATCCGCTTGGTTCCAATATTCAATCACTTAGAGGATAGCGCGATGAATTACATTGCTGAAAAAGCCCACACGAAACAGTATCAAAAAGGAGAGTTTCTGTTTCGTTCACAAGAAAAAGAGGATACTTTATATATTATCAATCGTGGGAAAATCCGTATTTATCGATTGGCAGACTCTGGCAAAGAGCAGCTAGTGCGGATCTTGAACCCTGGTGATTTCACCGGAGAATGGACCTTGTTCAACCCGGATGCAGTACACGAGGAATATGCCGAAGCAACCCGAGATACCGTTGTCTGTATGATTCAGCAAAAAGATGTCCAAGATTTTCTGGAACAATACCCAGCTATTTCTTTAAAACTATTGGCGGAAATGTCTAAACGGTTAGAAAGTTCAGAACGTCAAACGACACAAGTAGCCTTGGAGAGTGTCATTACCCGTTTAGTTTTGTTTTTGGCAGAAAATGTGGAACCTGAAATGGGCAACTCTCCCACCATCACCCTGCCGATGGAAAAAAAGGACATTGCTTCCTATTTAGGAACGACACCTGAGACCATCAGTCGCAAATTTGGAGAATTGGAGGACGAGGGATTGATTCAACAGCTGTCTGGGAAAAGGATCAAGATTCAGGATTTAGATGATTTATTGCTTTACAGCGAATAATCGGACACACTTTTTTCTACACATTGGTGTTCTGTCGCTCTTCATTAACAACGGGACAGAACTCAGTGCTTTTGCTTCCATCTGTCCGTTTTTGGCTTTTTTAAGACAGAACGACCTTCATTCATTGGAAAAATAAAAGCACAAACATGATAACCCTCAAGTTTTTTTGTTTTATTTTTCTTTAAGATAGGGTTGTCGAACAAAACGTAAAAATAAGTAGGGGTGAATGTGCATTATTTTTGGGTGATAGTTGCCATCACGTTGTCAGCAGCGGGTGCATTCTTTGTCGTCCCTTTCACCAAGAACACGATTGGCGGCGAAGCAAAAACGTCTAACGTTGTTGAGGCAGATAGGTTAGCTATGGAAAAAGAAGAGGAAGTTGTAAAAGGAGCCGGCGTAATCGGACACGGAAAAGTGGCGTATTACGAAGCGAGTGACCAGGGAGATAAAAGTGTATTCACTGTTTGGTTTCCATGGAGCTTAGCCGGAATCTTGTTCAGCATCACCATGACTAGAATGACGCGAAAAGTTGAAGAAATGGAGCAAATAGAATGGAATTCGTATTAGGCGTTTTGAATCCCCATGCGGTGGAGATTGGTTCTGTTGTGATTCATTGGTATGGAGTCATTATTGCAGCGGGCATATTAGCGGCTCTCCAGTTGAGCACCAAGGAAGCAAAGAAAAAAGGACTGGAAGAGGATACCATTATCGATATGGCCTTATGGGCAATTCCGATTGGACTCCTCGGCGCTCGGCTTTATTATGTGTTATTTGAACTTGGTTATTATCTGCAAAATCCAGGACAAATCCTTGCGATTTGGAATGGCGGCATTGCGATTTATGGGGGATTGATTGCAGGAGGGGGTACGCTATATTGGTATGCAAAGAAAAAAGGTACTTCTTTGGCACTCGTTCTTGATATTTTAGCGCCCAATGTATTGTTAGCCCAGTCCATTGGTCGTTGGGGCAATTTTATGAATCAGGAAGCTCATGGTGGACCGGTTACTCGTCAATTCTTGGAAAATCTTTATTTACCTGAATTTATCATTGAACAAATGAATATCAATGGTACCTACTACCATCCGACTTTTTTATACGAGTCATTGTGGAGTTTGTTGGGCTTTGTCCTCATCGTCACTATACGGAACCGAAAACAGCTTTTGCGTCAAGGAGAAGTCGCTTTGAGTTACGTTTTGTGGTACTCAGTGGGTCGGTTCTTCATTGAAGGTATGCGAACGGACAGTTTATGGATTGGCGAGTGGATCCGCGTTTCGCAAGCCTTGTCTCTGGCCCTGTTTATTGGCGCGATTGTAGTATGGTTTATACGCAGACAAGACTATCCACCAATTTATTATTATTCTGATGGCAATAAGGGGCAGAAAAAGACTATTAAGATGGTGAATTGAGCAAAAAGATAAAAAGAAGTGCAAAACTTGATATGCGTCAATTTTCGTTTGCTAAAAGTGAGCTATACTACAGTTGTAAAGAGGAAAAGGCAGTGTTCATTAATCTGCTGCGGATAAAATAAAAACACATAAAGGAGATAGGAATTATGGAAAAAGCTATATTGCAATTAGAAACGTTGTCTTGTCCAAGTTGTATGCAAAAAATTGAAGGTGCCTTGAAATCAGTTAACGGTATTGATAAAGACAGCATTAAAGTATTATTCAACTCCAGCAAAGTCAAAACCAATTTTGATTCAGCTGTCACTTCGATTGAAGAGATTCAAAAAGCTATCGAAAACGTAGGCTATCCGGTCCTTAAAGCAAAAGTCAAGGCCGCTTAACAGATTAAATGAACTAGGCAATTCTGGAAGAAAAGCTATTTTTCCGGGATTGCTTTTTTGTTGCAATCCGATTCGAGGTGCTTAGAAACGATAAAAGAGAACTTTCTAAACTTGATAGCCGTAAATTTTTATTCGATAAAAAGAGGGTATCGTTATAACTGTAAAGAGGAATAAGTGTCATTGAGGCTGTTAGATCAAAAAAATAGTGAGAAGGGACACGTATTTTTTCAAAACTTGATGTCAGTCAATTAATTACTTAGGCAATTATCTTATACTGTGTTTATCAATAAAAGAGAAATTAAATTTGGAGGGAAAAAGCATGCAACAATATATATTAAGCAAGAAAAATGTTATCACCGTCATCAGTGGATTGTTAATCGCACTCGGTTTCTTCAGTCACTTTGTTTTAGAAAACGTAGGACTTTCAGAGTGGTCTTTGATCATCGCCTCTGTCTTTGGGATTACGCCAATTGCCATTCAAGCGTTTCAAGCAATGAAAGTCAAAGTCATCAGTATTGATGTCTTAGTCAGTATTGCAGCGATTGGTGCGCTTTTTATTCAAAATTATGAAGAATCGGCTATTGTCACGTTCTTATTCTTATTCGGACACTACTTGGAACAACGAACATTGAACCAAACGCGATCTGCTATCAAAGAATTGACTGAAATGGCACCCGAAAGCGCCTTGAAACAAATGGATAATGGCGAATTTGAAGAAGTAGAAGTGGATGATGTAGATGAAGGGGATATCTTGCTCGTTAAAACGGGTGCGAAAGTTCCAGTGGATGGCACAGTCCTTACGGGCGAAGGGCATATCAATGAAGCTAGCATTACAGGGGAAGCTGTTCCGGTCAACAAGCTAGCTGATGCAGAAGTTTTTGCAGGAACCATTTTAGAAAACGGAACGATTCAAATCAGAGCTGACCGAGTTGGTGAGGACACCACATTTGGAAAAATTATTGAACTCGTGGAAGAAGCACAAGATTCTAAATCCGAAGCGGAACGGTTCATTGATCGCTTTTCTAAATACTACACACCAGCTGTCTTGGTTCTGGCAATTGTTGTATGGGCGTTCAGTCAAAATATTGAGTTAGCAATCACCATCTTGGTTCTAGGTTGCCCAGGCGCATTAGTTATCGGAGTGCCTGTCTCAAACGTTGCCGGTATCGGGAATGGTGCTCGTAACGGTGTTCTTTTAAAAGGGAGTGAAGTCATTCAAGACTTCAGCAATGTGGATACAATTGTATTTGATAAGACAGGTACTTTAACTGTCGGAAACCCAACCGTTGCAGCGACTGAACTGTATGAAAAAGATTCTGCTGAAACGCTTGGCTATCTGGCCAGTGTGGAACGGGAATCAGATCATCCATTAGCAAAAGCGGTCTTAAATCAAATTGGAGAAACAAATTTTTATCCTGTTGAAGGAACTGAAGTCGTGAAAGGCGGCGGAATCGTTTCAAGTGTAGCTGGACATAGAGTGGCTGTTGGGAATGTGGCCTTGATGGAAAAAGAAAATGTCACTCTCAGCAAAAAAGTGCAAAAAGATGTCAAACGGTTTGAACAACAAGGGAACTCTCTCGTTTTGACAGCGGTCGACGGTGAATTAAAAGTACTGATGGGCATTCGCGATCAAGTCCGTCCGGGTGTGAAAGCTAATTTGCAGGAATTAAAAGACTTGGGCGTGAAAAATCTAGTCGTTCTTTCAGGAGATAACCAAGGAACCGTTGATGTGGTCGCCGGCGAACTTGGTTTGACCGAAGCTCACGGCCACATGTTGCCGGAAGACAAATCGGCTTATATCGGAAAACTTCAACAACGTGGTCAAATTGTAGCCTTTGTTGGAGATGGCGTTAACGATAGTCCGTCCTTAGCTTTAGCAGACATTGGAATCGCAATGGGAAGCGGAACGGACGTAGCGATTGAAACATCCGATGTCGTTTTAATGAACTCGAACTTCAGCAACTTGCCTCACGCATTAGGATTAGTAAAAGCCACCGCAAATAATATGAAACAAAATATCGTGATTTCAATTGGAGTAGTGTTGGTCTTGTTGACCAGCGTCTTCTTCAGCGAATGGATGAATATGTCTATCGGAATGTTGGTTCATGAAGGTAGTATCTTGGTGGTAATTTTCAATGGCATGAGATTAATGAAGTATAAGTTGAAAGGTCGAAAAGAACAAAAAGAAGTATCAGCACCTGCAGAGAAAGTAAAAATATCTTAAGAATAAATTAGAAGAGGCTGAGACAATAGTCCATCCTTGAAATGACAAAAGCGGAAACTCAGATTTTTAAATCTGGGATTTTCCGCTTTTTTGAGTTCTTGAAAAAAAAAAGAAGAGTATTGTATTAACGGCAGTTGATCGTAAGTTAATTATTTTAATGGGAATCCGTGACCAAGTTCGAGCAGGTGTTAAACAAGACCTACAAAAATTAAAATCACTTGGTGTTAAAAATCTCACTGTATTATCAGGGGATAATCAAGGCACAGTTAATTTAGTTAAAAAGGAGCTAGGATTAACCGAGGCTCATGGCGATATGTTACCTGAGGACAAGCAAGCGTTTCTAAAAGAAAGACAGTCTACTGGTGAAATTATTGCTTTTATTGGTGATGGTGTGAACGATAGCCCTTCTCTAGCTACTGCAGAAGTAGGGATTGCTATGGGAAATGGGACAGATGTGGCTATTGAAAGTTCAGATATTGTTCTAATGAATCCCAATTTTAATCGTCTCCCCCATGCTTTAGGTTTAGCTAAAGGGACATATGCGAATATGAGACAAAATATTCTAATTGCTGTTGGTGTGGTGATAATATTATTGGTTAGTTTAATATTTAGTGAATGGATGTCTATGTCGATAGGTATGTTAGTTCATGAGGCAAGTATTTTAGTAGTTATTTTAAATGCAATGAGATTAAGAAGATATCAATTAAGATAATTGATCTATGTCAATTATCTTAAAAGAAATGTCCTGTATAATTTATTTAAAGTAGTGATAGATATGACTAAAGCAACATTAAAATTAGAAACATTAACTTGTCCATCGTGTTTACAAAAAATTGAAAGTGGTTTAAAACAGACAGCTGGTGTAGAAAAAGATTCTGTAAAAGTACTGTTCAATGCAAGTAAGGTAAAAGTAGATTTTGATGAAGAACAAGTCAATTTGAGTACAATTGAAAGAGCTATTGAAAACCTAGGATATTCAGTTATTAGTTCAAAAGTAAAGGAAGGTGTATAAAATGACAACAGCAAATGAAAGACAAGAAAAATTAGCTGCTGAAAAAGCATATAAAGAACACATTCATCATACTAAGATTAATGCTGTAGCTGTCACAGATCATATACTTGCTAATATCCATACCTTACATGTAAAATTACATCAATATCATTGGTATGTGAAAGGCACAAATTTCTATTCATTACATAGTGTTTTTGAGAATTTATACAATGAGAATGAGACATGGTTTGATAAGATTGCAGAACGTTTACTAGCTTCAGGATTTAAGCCAGCTTCAACAACTACTGAATTTCAGGAATTTACAATAATTTCTGAAGATCCGTCTGAAAAATATTATTCTGCTGAAGAAATGGTCATACAGTTAGTAGAAGATTTTAGGACTAATCGTGAATTTACCGTTCGTGCAATGCGTTTAGCACAAGAAGAAGCAGGTGATGCATTAGAAGATTTACTAATTAGTTATAAAGATTACTTAGATATAAATATTTGGCAACTTCAAGCCTTTGTTAACAAGGATGCGTTAGAAGATGATGACTATATAGATAACGATTAATTAGGAGGAAAGCTGTATGGCACACCATCACCACCATAGTCATATAGATTGTATACGTTTAGTTCCGATTTTTAATCACCTAAATGAAGAACAAATGAGTTTAATTGCGCAATCAGCGCAAGAAGTACATTATGCAAAGAATGCGTTGTTATTTGGAAATGGTGATAAAGATGACACACTTTATATTATAAATAATGGGCGTGTACGTGTTTATAACTTAAATGAATCTGGTCGTGAACAAACTGTACGCATATTAAATCCTGGTGATTTTATGGGAGAAGTGG
Organism: Enterococcus sp. DIV0240d; assembly: GCF_051711245.1. Lineage (NCBI taxonomy): Bacteria > Bacillati > Bacillota > Bacilli > Lactobacillales > Enterococcaceae > Enterococcus > Enterococcus sp. DIV0240d. The sequence continues at coordinate 983,751 of NZ_JBIOMG010000001.1, forward strand.
CTATTTTTCAAACTGAAAGTTACCATTCTAATTATGCTGAAGCAATATCAGAAGTGAGCATATGTAGAATTCATAAAAAGGATATGGATGACTATTTAGGCGCTTACCCAGAAATTATGAGAAGAATACTATCAGATGTTACGAAACGTTTACAGGTATCAGAAAAGCAAACGATGCAGGTTGGTATGGAGCAAGTAGAGTCTCGTATTATTGATTTTCTATCAGAATACGTTGAAGATGAAGAAAACCATACTTATGTGACTTTACCAATGTCGAAAAAAGATCTAGCCTCGTACTTGGGTACAACCCCAGAAACAATAAGTCGTAAGTTCTCATCATTGGAAGAGAGAGGTTTAATTAAACAGCATACTCAAAAATATGTTGAGATATTTGATTTAGATAAGTTATTATTTGCATCAAGTTAAGTTAAATGGTTCTGTGTCAAATAGTATTGGTCAGCAACACTATTTTTACCAAATGTTGAAAAATGAGGAACAGGATCTTCTAAACTCAAACCTAAAAACCAGCGATAAGCGATATTCACTTCTATTTCTTTTATTGTTTGTCTCATACTTTTAATACCAAATAGATATTGAATCATTGGTAATTTAATTAGAAGAATAGGATCCAAGCTAGGACGTCCTTGGATTTCATCGTATTTCTCTTTAACCAATTCATAAATAAAGGAGAAATCAATACATTGATCTATTTGCCGCAATAAATGGTCCTGTGGGACCAAGTCTTCAAGAGAAAAGAAACCGATTTGTGCGCGTTTACTCATATCTTGTTTTGAGAGCATCTGGATACACCTCCAATTGATACTCTTATTTTAACGGATAAAAAAAGACAAAGCACTAAAAACTAGTACTTTGTCTACAGTCTGAAAGCCCCATTTAAGGGGCTTTTTTATCTATAAAATAAAGTTCAGAAAAGTCTCAATCGTGCCACTTTCATACATGATGTATAGTCCAAGTGGAATGAATACTAAGGGCACAATGATTCGCTCGTATTTTTCAATTGTCTCGGATATTAACGGAATAGAAGATAGCACCCGACTAAGCTCGCAAAAGATAATTATGCCGATTGCAAACACAAGCAACGCCACGAGGGTCTGTGACCAATCTAACGAAGCAAAATAAGGTATATAGATACCTAAATTATCTCCGCCAGACGCAATTGTCAGCAATGTGACTGTCCAAAACAGTTGATTTGCCTTGCTTTGTTCTAATCTTTCAATAATTTCTTCCTCTTCTTCTTCCTCACCTTCTCCAACAATTGCAAAGCGAATCCCTAAATAGATAGGGATTAAACCAAGCAATCCAACCATCCATGCTTCAGGCACGAAATTGACGACATAAGCAGCAACTAAACTCGCCCCTACAAGTAAGCCAGTTCCTAGATATTGCCCCGCATAAATATGCCATTTCTGTTTATTCTGTGATAGCTGTGCAAATAAAATAATTAAAATAATTAAATAATCGATACTGGTGGAAATATAAACACCAATAGCAGATATGATTGTCTGTCCCATAAAAAAACCTCCAGTATTAGTCAGTAATAAATCAGCAGATTTTAGGAGAGCACAGACACATTAATTTAGCTATCGCTAATGGGTAATGTCGAACGTAGGAAAGCATTTTACTCCTCCTCAAAACGTAGTTACAAAGTAATTTCTAACTGGAATTCGGTGACTACTTCCTTGTAAAGTATAACCCACTATACTTTACAAGGTAAAGTGTGGGCTCTCCGAGGGGTCTTGCAGACGGCTCTGTCGGCTCTTTTGAGCCGAGTATCAGCGCACCCTTATGGTGGCATTTAGCTGATACCTGTTTGACGTTTTGCTACTCTACCTTTTCGGTAGGTATGCAAACCTCAAACCAAAATAAAAACCCCCTTCGACTTTCGTCAGGGGGCTTTTATATTTAAGTGCATTTAATTTTGAAGATTACCCTCAAAATATAGACCAAAAACATCGACATTATTATTAATGGTTTGATGAAAACGAGTGATATTTTTGAACGTAAATTCATCACTATGATTTTCAAAGTATCTTCTTAACTGAATAATATTTTTTAAATCATTATCTGCAACAACAGTTAATAATTCATCTTTAAATTTACCAGTCATCTCTCAAAAATCTCCTAGCTATTTTTCTTCTTTAACCACATACCGTCAATCATCTTGTTGATTGCTAAAGTATTATTATTAATTGCCACGTCAAACAATTCATCTGATTTTTGAATACAAATCATTAAAATGGTAATTATGATATTGATTTTTGGGATTCTTTTCCAGCTGGAATGGACGAGTTAGCGAAAATTTTTAGAATGGTTGTCATGGGTGAAGATACCGTAAAAGGAATTGCATTAACTATGGAAATATTGCGGATGCTGCGACTATAGCTAAAGAAGCCTTAGAGGCGTTCTGTGACTTACTACAAGAAGAAGGAAAAGGTTGCTTTAAAGATCCAGAAAAAATTGCCAAATCATTCAACGTGCAATTACCATGAGTTATCGTTTAGGTAGACTTGCACAAGAATCCATCAATGCCGTTCTAAGTGTTCTTGTACGTGAAATTCGTGCGCTTGAAAAGAACATCAAAGACTTGGAAAAGCAATCAAGCAATTATTTGTCGGCATTCGAGAATATCAATATTTGCCCGGTGTTCCAGGTATTGGAAAGGTGTACTCCACTTAATTAATCGTTGAAATCGGTCAAATTGAACGATTGGAAAATCAAACAAAATTGGCAAAATATGCAGGCTTATATTCGAAAGTCAAACAATCTGGTAACTGTCAGTCATAAAATACACCACTGACAAAACAAGGGAATCGCTATTTTGGATACTACTTAGTTAAAGCTACCAACTCTATAAAAAAGTATCTTCCTGAATATAAAGTTTTTTATCAAAGCAAATGTAAAGAGGTCCCAAATATAAACACAAACGAGCAATCGTCTTAAGTTACGCGTCTTGTGGATACGCTACTACGTAACCATCGACTCTACGCGTTGCCAAGGAGAGTAATAGGTAAATAACATTCTGTTATTGACGCAAACCTTTGAAATCCCCTGTAAAAAATTTGATTTTAGACGGAGCTAGTTAAGTGCGCTTCAAAACAGGTTACACAATAAAAATATTTTCAATCTTCAACTTGACTTATTACCATTAGATTTATTGACAAGAGCCTTTAAAATATATCTATTTTCGGTTTTTTATATTCAACAAGAAAAGACAAGATTCTCGAAGTACTGGAAGATTCTCGTCTTTTCTTTCATTTCATTGTTATTTAAGAGTTATCGTTACGATAATTTTGTCCATTTATTTTCTTAAAATCACAACTAAATTTTATCATAAAAAAAATGATTCCTATAAGTTAGACTAAGAATCTAACTTTTGGGGATCGGTTCAAAAAGTCTAGTTTCTTTATAAATTCATGAAATTATCAAATTCTAAAAATTCATTATATCCGAGAATGATTGAGGAAGAGAACAAATCTCTTGTCGAAGAAATAAAAAATGCACGAGAAAAAATTGCTTCTTTCACTGAAGAAAAAGAATATCAAGTCGGAGAGCAGTTAGCAAAAACGGAAGATTCAATCACCACTTTGGAGAATACGATTGAATCATTTAAAGGGAACATTTCAGATAATCAAACCAAAATTTCTGATATCGAAAAGACGATTCAGTTGATTGAATCGAAAATTGACGAACTCAAAAAAGGTGTGTGAGATAACATGTCAAAGAAACGAACTCCGGTATTTTTAGACACGGAACATGAAGATGCTTTGAAAGAATTAAAAACCTATTTGCCCGTTGACGAGGATATTAAAGACAGTCCGATGATTCGATATGCGCTGCTTGAATTACTTAATCGGGTGAGAAAAGAAATAAATTTTGAAAAAAAAGTATTGGATTCTTTGTCTTTATTAGAGATTATGACCAATGCAAAATTGGAGCAAGATCATACCAAAATACAAGACTTTTTTTCTTCTGATGTTTATCAAGAAGCAGTCACAATGAGTAAGAAAGTTGTTCGAAATAAGAACTATCGCTTTAAAAACAGGAAGGACGAATCAAAGAAAGAAGAAAAGAAAAAGGTCAAATCTGTTCAAGAAGATGTCAAAAAAGAACGTGATTTTAATGATATTGTTTCCCAATATTTACCAAAATAATTGAGGGTTGATGGTGGCACCTAGGTGGCACTTTTTACAAAAAGTACCACCTAGGTGCCATCGGTAGTGGTATCTGGGTGCCACTAAAAAAGCCGCAATGATATCACTTTGAAATCTCTTAAAACCCAATAGGCACAGCCTATTTTCCACCTTCTAACTAGAAGGTGGGGGTATCTACCTTATGCTCTTTCTTTATTTGGAGCTGTTTCACCGAACTTTCAATCTATAATCAAGGATCTAAGCTCCGATTAAGAACTTACTGAAGGAGGAAACTATGAAAGAAATTGTTGTTCGATTCGAGCATGATGAGACATTAACGTATCTTACTAGAAGAGCAAAAGAATTGTCCGAACGGTCAGGAAAAAAAGTTTCAAGGAATCAATTAATTAACATGATTATTGAAGATGATATGAAAAAATTTTTATCTCAAAATAGAGAATTCGATATGCTTAAAGATAGTTTGGATGATTTTAAACATATTTTACAACAATACATCGACACGAATAATGCACTTTTGTATCGTGCATTTGAATCTGATGGCATTTAAATGAATGAGGTGATCACATGGCACAATCTGCTGGCTCTTATATCAACTTAATGAGCTTTTTTGTCCTTTCGTTTGATTCTGAGTATGTAATATATATGGATCGAGAAGATAAGAAAGTGTATCAAGAAAAAGATCTTTCTGATTTTGAAACGGCCATGACAAATGACGATCCGACTCAATCATTTGAAGGCTATTTGGATTATATGGATCGAAAAAATGCGTTACTCGCTCAATCAAAATTGACAGCTGAAGAAAGAGTATCGCTAGGTGAGATCAACAAACGTCTTGCTGATTATTCGAATTTATCAAAAGCGCAAATCGAAATCATGCAAAAGGAAACACAAGAAAAAATATGGTCACTGAATATAGAAAACTGGCCGTTGAATTAACGGAGTCGGGAACATTCGAATCTTCTCAACGGTATGCCGCAAAAACGGAAGCAGAACAGTCGGTCATTTCTGATATTTTAAACGAACTAACGGGTGACACTACAGAGGTACTCAACGCTACAAAAGATCAAGAAGCTGCCTTGAACCATTTCTATCGAGTTGAATTTAACGAGGGGTCGGAAAGCATTCGTAATTTTGAAGGAGAGATCGTTTCACAACCTTTGATCGAAGAAATAAAACGTTTAGATCGACCAATGGAAAGTGTGTATTATAAATTTTACTTTCAGGAAATTAAAGATGGAGAAATCGTCGATGCGTTTCGTTTAGACGTCGGGGACGGAGTCAATAGTAAGAGTTTCTTTATTTTCACCACTTGTTTTCTTTGGGTCTGACGACCATTAGCCATCCATATAAACCAGAAATCACCGATCGGAGACGAAAGATTTTTTTGATGCGTTTTGTCTACGGATTATCAATCAATCATGTGAGCGATCGGATCCATTATCAGAAAAATGTGATCGTCGATGATTCTCAATCAGGCTTACTACAGTTTGCGAATGCTTTGTCTATTTTGGCTTTAAAAGAACAAGAGATCTCTGCCTGATCCTGGTGTTTTTTTCTATCGATCACTTCGGGTTGTGTCAACAACACGGTTTCTGAAGGAGCGGTGGTGGTGGCTGGAGCGACTGAAGGAACAAGCTTTTTGCTTGAATAATGTCGAGAAAAAAACGCTAAAAACCTTGATAAATCGGCTCTATAATTTATGGGACTGATGAATCAGAATTGATTCTTCAGCCCCATTTTCATTTTAGGTATTAAAAAACATATCGTTCTCTAGTATGATTAAATCACCACAAAATAAACAACTGAGAGGACGATATGCTATATGAATGATTCTATCAAAAAAATGCTGAGAATAATAGAGAAAGATTTGATGATTACAGAGGTCTCTTACGAGACCCTTCAGAAGAAAAAGACGTTGGTCGTCGATGCTGTTCTCTCGCCTACTCCTCGTGCTTGTAGAAGTTGTGGTTCTACTGTGGTAGATGGAAACGGAAAAGCAATTATAGTGAAAAATGGGAAGAAGGAAACGATTGTCCGTTTTGAACAATACAATCATATGCCTTTGATTATGCGCCTAAAAAAGCAGCGCTATACCTGTAAAAACTGTCGCACCCATTGGACTGCTCAAAGTTATTTTGTCCAACCCAGACATTCAATCGCAAATCATGTTAGATATAAAATTGCTTCTTTACTGACTGAAAAAGTATCTTTATCTTTTATTGCGAAAAGCTGTCAGGTATCTTTGACCACCGTTATTCGTACATTGAAAGAGTTTAAAAGCTATTTACCAAAGCAATCTAAGAAGATTCTCCCAAGAGTATTGATGGTTGATGAATTTCGTTCGCATGCTTCCATAGAAGATAAAATGAGCTTTATTTGCGCAGATGGCGAAACAGGAAAATTAATAGATGTTTTGCCTACGCGTAAATTACCCCGATTAACAAGCTATTTCTTAGGTTGTACCAATCCGGAAGAAGTAGAATTCTTGGTGACAGACATGAACGCCGCCTACTTTCAGCTCACCAAACGTGTTCTGCCAAATGCGAAAGTAGTGATTGATCGGTTTCATATTGTCAAACACATGAATCAAGCGTTCAATGAGTTGCGTATCCGTGAAATGAATGAACTTCGTAAAGCCGGACAGAAAAGCCAGGCAGAAAAACTGAAAAAGAACTGGCGCTTTTTGCTAAAAAATCGTGCAAACATCAACCATTATGAATACAAAACATGGAAAAGTTTCCGAGCACCAAAATACCCATTTCTTACTGAAGCAATGATGATTGATCGATTGCTTGAGTTTTCTCCGCCCCTAAAGGAGGCGTATCCCTTTTTTCATGAATTAGTTGAAGCCTTTCGAGACAAAGACCCTGACTTATTTTTCTCCTTATTGGCAGAACTTCCCGAAACGTTAGATGACAGCTTTCGGGAAAAGCTTCAAAACCTTCTTACCCATGAAGAAGGCATCACCAACGCAATGATCTATCCTTATTCCAATGGAAAAATAGAAGCGAAGAATACCCACATAAAGACAATGAAACGAGTATCCTACGGATTTAAATCATTCGAGAACATGAGAATTAGAATCTTTTTGATCAATCAATTAATCAAAGTGAGATAACAAAAAATCTGAGCCAGAATGAGGTTCATTCTGACCCAGATTTGATTTTGCACAACTCATCAGTCCTTATTGACAAAGAGCCGATAAATCTAGGTTTTTAGCGTGGGTTATGGTATAATATTAGTACAGTAAAGTTTGTGACGGTGGCTATCTTTTGGAAGGTGGTGATGCTTATGAAAGTAAGTGTTCACTCTTTAGAAAGGAGAAGCCTTTTGTCTGTAGCTGAAGCATTAGGGCTAATGATTAGTTTCGGTTCTTTAATCGCAACGATCATCTTTGGCATCCTAACAGCAGTGAAAAATGACAAAAAAAAATAACCGTCTACTTTAGCGAGTCAGCGGTTATTTTTTATAGGCTCTTCGACATTTAGTGTTGGTAGAGAAAGATACAACTGAAAATTTAGTCATAACCAGTTAGGCAGAGCGCTTAACTGGTTTTTGTTTTACTTGGAAGATTAAGCCTTGAATGAGATAAATTCTTGCTCGAAAGTTGTGGAAATTTCGATAGCCGTAGGCTACTCGTTTTATCACTTTTATCTTGTTATTTGTTCCTTCTAATGCACCATTACTATACCTAGTTTTTAAAGCATATTGAATCCCTAATTTGTATTTATTTAAAAACGTCAGCTTCTTACAAAACCATTGTGGGAGGCGTTGATCTAAGCTGTTGATCGTATCGAAAAAGCTTTGGCTGTCCTTGTGTTTAAAGTGATAGAGGAGGAGCTGACAAGTCTCGTAAGCCCTTGTTAATTGCTCGTCATAACTCAAAAGTTCATCGACGATCGCTTTTTGCGTCATTGGTCTACGAAAGGATCGATCATATTGATAATTGGAACTATCCAGATCATAGGCATGCTTAAGGAGCAATTTCCAGAATCGCTTCAATCGTCGATACTTTGTCGGTTCCGTTTTTTGAAAGCTGTTCATTGTTTTAATTCGCAACTGGTTTAACGCACGAGTGATTTGTTGGACTATGTGAAAGCGATTGGTCACGATTTTTGCGTTTGGGAAGACCGCCTTTACAAGTTCAAAATAAGAGGCATTCATATCCATCACGACGTATTTCACGTTCGCTCGTGCTTTTCGGGTGAATTTAAGGAAATATGGTTTTAAAAATGCCAGGCGACGATTCTCCAATACACCGATCAATTGTTGGGTCTGCCCATTCATAAAGACAAAACTCATTTTTCCGCTGCAGGACTTCATTGATTTGAACTCATCAAAACAAAGGACCGAAGGTAATGTATCAAAACGGGGATGATACGTTTTTAAACAGGTGTGTAGGACACGCAGAACGGTTATGTCAGAGACAAAATAGCGATCGGCAATTTCTTTTCTTGTTGTATTCTTGGCCAGCTCCAAGGCGATTTGAACCTTTAATTCTTTTGAAAGATAGCAGTTTTCATCCACCAAGTTTGTCTGAGCATTGAATGTCGACTGACATTCTTTACAGTAAAAGCGTGTACGTACCAAGCGTAATTCTGTTTTTGTTGCTCGATAAGGCAAAAGTTGGACTTTTGTTTTGTGTGAGCCATTCTTGATGATTTGTCCTTCATTTTTGATGCCACATTTACGGCAATGGCTTGGTATATAGCTAAGTTTGGCATGGATAAGATTGGTGCGAAACCCTTCTTCTTCTATAGTCTCTAACCATTCTTCTTCGAAGAATAAATTTTCATCTGTTAAACCTAACAATTTTCTAGTACAATGATCCATGGAGATATCCTTTCTTGGTTTGGTTTTGTTTTAGACGACTAAATTCTACCAGTTAGGCTATCTCTTTTTCTATCTTTTTTTACAAAAAAAGTGTCAGTAGAAAATCCGTAGATTTTCCACCAACACTAAATATTATAGAACCTTTTTATATATAACTAATGTCGCTACCGTCTTAAATGGTGCTGTAGGGGAGTTGTTAGCGCAACTCCTCTTTACATAATTAGTATAGCAAGATTTCAGTGAAATATCAACCTTTTGCTCTACAGATGTGCCTTGCACGTCTATTTTTTTGCCCTCCTAAGTGGTGGAGGCGGCTGGAACGTGGAGGGCAAAAAAGATCGCTTTTCTTTCTTAAAAAAGGCCTAAGTACCACCATTGTTCCGTAATTTAACAAACCATTTCCTCGGTATTCTTAATCCATCAGGTACTTGAAATACCTTTCATGCGCATGAAGAAACTGAGTGAACAATGGAAAATGCTGAGACATGAAATAGAGTTACTGTTAAATAATGAATTATATTTTGTCTATCTGAATTTTGTTTTTTGAAATTTCCAAAAAATAATTATCAATATAAACCTTGATTTTCTCAAAGTTTCTCTCTAAAAATAAAATTGTAGGTACCTTAATAACAGGTAGATTACGTTCATTAATGAATGCGCCAAAGGAATCTGGGATAACAAGTATATCGACAGTATCTTTATCTTCTGGGTAATTTGCTGTTACATTATAATAATTAGAAAAATAAGCTAATAAATCATCTATATTACGTTTAGCGTGGGTAGCAAATATTGTAGTCGTTCCTATACCAGAATTGGAAGTTAGCATGAAACATATTTTCGTCATAGTTTAATCTCCTTTTTTTATATTATAACGCTAAATTTAAATTAATGAAAGAGATTACAATATCATGAGAATGAATCAATTTACACAGTGAGATAAAAACGGATATTGTTTCTTTAGGTAAATACTAAGTGTCATGAAAATAGTGTTTGAAGCAAAATTAATACGTTTTTCAATAATAAAAATGATCCTGAATAATTCATAGATCTAATTTTTTTGGGAAAATAACGTTTATACATCGATTTGAGTTGAGTTTTCTTTTTTCAACCGGTTTGTACTTGCGAAAACAGATTTCCTTTTGTTTTTTTAACGAAGATAGGGAATCTGGAGCTGTTTTTGGGCGCACGAATCCCTTAGTGATTCCATGTCTTTTTAAAAGCTGATTGCTATTTTACACTTGCCAACTGAGTTGCTGGATTTTGTCCAGTAACTGATAAAACAAGTCTTGATAGACATGGGAGGAGCTCATCCGTAAAAGCAATCTACGGCCACTGCGGACTAATTTACCCGCGACCTTGAACAGGCGGAGCCGCAATGTGTCGACTTGGAATGTCGCTTCCTTTTCAGGTAGACATATGGTCTTCATGAAGTTGACCAGGTTGTAAGCCAACAGGCTTACCATTATCCGTGCATGATTTTCCAAGAAGCTTGAGCTATCCGTCTTGTCGAAATAGAACCCATTTTTTGCTTCCTTGATGAAGTTCTCCATGGTGCCGCGTTTATGGTAAATCTGGAAGATAGTTTTCGCGGATAGTTCCTCGTGAAAATTAGTGACCACGTACTCGTGACTGAACACCAGCTGATTCGATTCCCGAGTCGATTTGATACAGATTCGACGTTTTTGGGACCAGCTATTGGCTTGATAGAACGCGGAATAGTAGTGGACTTCCCTTTCCTCCCAGGGATGGTCGTCCCCAACCAGGACAAAGGTTTCCGCTAGTTTTTCCACGACTTTATTTGATTTCAGGCGGATGACATAGAAACTTTCGTTGGATTCACACGTATCATAGACCTCGGGCGTCGCAAAGCCGCTGTCTCCCCGGACCAAAATATCAGTGCAGGGAAGGACTTGACGGTAATGTGTGAGCATCGTTGCCAGAAAATCTTTTACACCTTTTGACGTATACACATTTCCAGAACGAAGTTCTGCTTTCAGAAAGTCTCCCGTAAGGCCATCGAAGGCTACCAACGGATGATAGCCCTGTGTGCCGTAATGGGCATTGTACTCAGTCTTTTCTTGATTCCCGAACGTATCCGAATGTGTGGAATCTAAATCGATGATCATTTGGGTATTGTTCCGTTCCATGCGGACCTTGTCCAGCATGGTTTGGTTCAGTTCCTGGAACTGTGCAATGTTCTCCTCGCTGATCCGATCCCAGAAGCGGGATAGCGAGGCCTGGGAGGCGATGGCTTCCTTATCCAAAACCAACCGAAAAATAGGATCTTCCTTCAAGAGATTGGCGGATGAATCTGCGGAATATCCGGCAATCAACCGGAAGAGCAGCTGTTCGAGCAGGGAGATGTTGTCATGAGTCCAATAAATACGGTCCTCATTGAAGTGGAGGAATTGCTTCGCGAACGAATAAAATCCAAGCGAATTCATGAATTCCTTCACCAAGATGAGACCGGCATCTGACGAAAGATTACCACCGGTGTTTGACACCACCATTTTAGAGTTGAATTTTACGTGTTTTTCCTGTAATGTAGCCATTGAGAGAACCCCTTTCTTGGTTTAGTTTAGACACTTTAACCATAGCAGATTGGGGTTCTTTTTGTACACCCAAAGGGTGCGGTAAAAGAAAAGAAGAACCGTGCGTTAATAAGCTTTTAATAGAGTTTCAGAAATTCTATGAATTATTCAGGAAACAGAATCATTTATAAATATATAAAACGTTATGAAAGGGTCAGAAACTTAAAAGTTTTTGATCCTTTTTTAATTGCCCATTTTATAGATTCTCAAGCAGCTCAATTAATTAGGTCAGAAATGTTTTATTTAGAGAGTAACAGAGTATAATGTTACGATACTAGTGCTTAGTGGGTGTATTGTTTTTTTTATGGGAGTTCTGCTTGGTGGATTAGGAGCTTACATAAAAAATAAATACAAAAATGAAAGGAATGAAATTGAGCAAAAATTGTTAAGTTTAGAAATTTCAGGATCTATTGGAAAAGTCATTGATAGCTTTTCAGATGACTTAGGATTTTTATCAAAAAGTTTAAATTATCAAAGGGTATCTTCGATTAACCAGTTATTGCTAAAATTAAATGAACAAATACATAGCTTTAAGAAAAAGTATCCCAGAGAAAAGTTGAAAACAGATCAATTTGAAGCAATAAGTAAACAATGTAATATTATTCAACAAAAACTAATTGTACAAAATTCAGTAAATGAAATCTTTCAATCCCCCCCTCCGGCTATTAATGGTTCAACTGTTCGGAAAGATATTGTGATAGAATACAATGTTGATATTAAAACAATAGATTTTATAAATATAGACATATTTGAAGAAGATAATTGGAAACGAGTGATAAAAGGTTTATTAAGAGAAGCAAAATATCAAATAAAATTAATTAATCATGCAGAGGAAGTTATAAATGATTGCTATAGCGGAGATAAAGTAAAGCCGAACATATCGAAAAAAAAATATGAAGAAATAAATAAATTGGTTAATAAAATTAAGCGTTTGTCTGATAAAGTAGTTTTGAAAGAGAAACTTAAGGAAATTGAGAGAAATATTGAATTAAGTAATTAAAAAATTTTAACCTTTGTAAAAAAAACGCAAACTGTGTTTTTTCAATTCGATTTTATTATGGAAAATCCATAAGATTTTAATATAATTGAGATTTTTCATATAATTTATATTGATTAATTAATCACATGAAGCGATTCGTTTGATGTAAGTAATAGAAACAAAATATTCAATTTTTCATAGACCAGATACATTATATATTAATAGGATAACCATAACCTTATTAAGTTTAAATAACATAGAATAATCTTACCAAATTGTAAGGATTATAGTCTACAAATCAATGTCTCGTATTATTGAATTATATTAAAATGGTTCCAGAATATTATCATGAGGTGAAATTTTGTGAAAAAATTTATGAATAATAGACCTGAGAGTCATGTACTTACTTTTGTGTGGAAAACTATTTTATATTTTTTTGTTATCGTTATGATAATTTATCTTTATCACTATAAAAACGTGCAAGGTGGCGCCTTTATCTATAATGAATTTTAGGAGGAATGTTCATGAAGAACGTGGTGAATATTGTGCAAGCCATTGAAGAGTGGGCAAAAAAAGATTCAGAGAGGATTGCCTACCGGGAAGATCACCAAGTATATACTTATGGACAATTAGCAGCTCGATCCAATCAATTAGCTGCCTATTTCGAGGAAACGTTGGAAACTCGCGGACCGATTGTTGTTTATGGCGAGTTAGAATTTGACATGCTGACAGCTTTTTTGGCAGCTTCCAAAACTGGTCGGGCATATATCCCCATTGAAAGTACCACACCAAAAGAGCGTGTTGAATTGATCCTTTCTGTGGCTACACCAGATTTGATCATTAGTGTAGCTGACTGGCAAGGTCCGGAAACAATGATTCCAATGCTAGAAATAAATCAATTGGAAGAAATTTATCAAAGCGGGCGCAATTTAGGTAACGCAAAAACGCTCGGAAAAGATGATATTTATTACATCATCTTTACATCAGGAACGACCGGCATCCCTAAGGGAGTCCAGATTAGTCACGGGAATTTATTGAGTTTCGTGCAATGGACATTGAAAGATTTTTCCTTACGCGACGGGATGTATTATTTGGCGCAGGCACCGTATTCCTTTGATCTCTCTGTCATGGGGGTGTACCCAGCATTAACTTCTGGCGGCTGCTTGGTACCTTTAAAAAAGGTTGTCATTAATGACTTCAAAACATTATTTGCGATTTTGCCGCAATTGGCTATCAATGTTTGGATCTCGACACCTTCATTTATGAAACTATGTTTGATGGAAGAGACCTTTGACGGGATGCACGTTCCTCAGTTGGAGCGTTTCTTATTCTGTGGGGAAGAACTACCGAAAAAAACCGCTCAAGAGCTACTGGAACGTTTTCCGAATGCAAAAATCTACAATACTTATGGACCTACTGAAGCGACTGTTGCCGTATCCGGCGTGCAAATCACTGAAGAATTACTGGAGCAATATGATCGGGTGCCAATTGGGTATGTGAAAGAAGATTCGACGGTTTTCTTTATGGAAGAAGATCAACTAGTTCCTAAAGGGCAAGTAGGTGAGATTATCATTAGTGGTCCTAGCGTTTCAAAAGGATATCTGAACAATCCCGAAAAAACAAAAGAGGCATTTTTTGTCCATGAAGGGCAACCAGCGTATCGAACCGGCGATAGCGGCAGAATGACGGAAGATGGTTTGTTGCATTATGAAGGGCGTCTTGATTTTCAAGTGAAGTTCCATGGGTATCGAATGGAACTAGAAGAGATTGACCATCATTTAAGCAATAGTTCGTGGGTCAAACAAGCCGTCGTAGTCCCTAAATATCAAGAAAAGAAAGTGGAACAGTTGATTGCTTATGTCGTTCCCGAAACGCACCCCTTCGAGAAAGAGTTTCAACTGACAAAAGCCATCAAATCTTCACTGAGTGAAACGGTGATGGAGTATATGATCCCGCAGCGATTTATCTATGTTGAGCATCTGCCCCATACGGCAAATGGCAAAATCGACCGCAAACGGCTGACAAATGAGGTGAATCCTTCATGAACCTGCAGCATATGATTCCTTATGCAAATCCCACCTATTTCATTTGGCTAATGGTAGGATTGCTTCCGATGATGCTTGTGCTGCTGTTCAAACAAAAGCGTTGGCAATGGTATCAAACGTTACTCACACTAGCGGTATTGTACGTAAGTTTTGGTGGTGAATATTGGCAGCAGGGTCTGGCGCTGATCGGGTACGTCGTGTATCAGACATTACTCGTCTATGGCTATTATCAGCATCGTCAACGAGCAAATACTTCAGGCGTCTTTTATGGTGCAGTGGTAGCAGCGATCTTACCATTGGCATTGAGTAAAGTCACCCCTTTCTTTGTTGGGCATGCCTCACTGATTTATTTCTTGGGCATCTCTTATCTGACCTTCAAATCGGTGCAAATGATCATGGAGATACGGGATGGCCTGATCAAAGAATACCATCCTTGGCGTTATATCCAGTTTTTACTATACTTTCCAACGATTTCTTCGGGACCGATTGATCGTTATCGTCGCTTTGAGAAAGATCTGCTGAATCCACCGACAAAAGAAGTGTATCTCGACTATTTAAACAAAGGAGTCGCCAAAATAATGCTAGGGCTCCTGTATAAGTTCATTCTTGGTTATTATCTCGGTCAAGTATTACTACCGATCGTGACCAAAGAAGCCCTGCAAAATGGACTGTTCTCTTGGGGAATGCTAGGGTATATGTATGTCTATAGTATGTATCTGTTCTTTGATTTTGCTGGTTATAGTTTATTTGCAATTGGTATCAGCAACTTCATGGGTTATGATACACCAGCTAACTTCAATAAACCATTTCTGGCGCCCAATATCAAAGAATTCTGGAATCGTTGGCACATGAGTCTGTCTTTTTGGTTCCGAGACTACGTATACATGCGATTGATGTTCACCCTGATCAAAAAGAAAGTTTTCAAAAGTCGTATAGTAGCATCTAATGTCGGTTATTTCGCCCTGTTTCTATTAATGGGCATTTGGCACGGTCTTACCTGGTATTACATTTTATACGGGGTATATCATGCGACACTGATTTGCGGAAATGATGCGTGGATCCGTTGGAAGAAAAAACAAGGAAATCTACCTTCGAACAAACTAACCAAAGCGGTGTCCACTGTATTGACCTTCCAAGCAGTTTGCTTTAGTTTCCTGATTTTCTCAGGAATCTTAGACAAATTATTCGTTAAATAAAAGGAGAAAAGAATATGACAACCAAAGAAGCAGTATTAGACATTTTAGTATCAGTTACAGGAAGTGACGAAGTAAAAGAAAACGAAACAATCGATCTTTTTGATGAAGGATTATTAGATTCATTAGGATCTGTTCAATTGCTGGTTGAACTAGAAGGGCGGTTAGGAATTGAGTTTCCTGTATCAGAATTTGACCGGGCAGAGTGGAATACACCAGCAAAAATCATTGAGAAAGTCGACACGCTGCAAAGCCGATGATGAAAAAACGACTATTCACGGCTTTTGGACCGCTTCTTTGTGCGGTGATTCTTGTCGGGGGACTCTTCCTTGGCCCTTGGAAGATCAATAGCCACGATCCGAAAGTCATCGCTCAAGCGGCGACGGCAATGAATGATGCGGTGTTTCGTGGGGATCATATCAAAAATGAGGCAATAGCAACAGGAAAATATGTCCCATTTTTTGGCTCATCCGAACTAAACCGTGTGAGTGCCACACATCCTTCCGTATTGGTGCAGAAATATCACCGTTCTTATACGCCATTTTTGATTGGTGCACCTGGCACCCAGTCGCTGACCCAGTACGCCATCATTCAATCAATGGCGAAAGAATTAGCAGGGAAAAAAGCAGTCTTCATCGTTTCCCCTCAATGGTTCGTTCCTAAAGGGTTGAAAGGAGACTATTTCAACCATCATTATTCCGAACAGCATGTGTACGATTGGCTCTCTTCGTTAAAGAAAATCTCTGACACCGATCAATACTATGCCGAACGTCTCTTAGACTATTCGAAAGTGAGAGAAAATCGCTTGACGGAACAAGTCTTGAATGAAGTGAAATCCGGTAAGATACCAACTGATTGGCAGAAAAAACAGATTGATCTGCAACGATCTATTTTGAAACGGGAAGATGAGCTTTTTAGTGGTCTTGGGTTGGGGCATAACTTGACTGACAAAATCACTGCTGCTGCAAAGAAATTACCTTCTACCTATAATCTCGCTCAAATAGAACAAGTAGCCGATAATGAAGGAAAAGCAGAAACGACTAATAATTCTTTAGGGATCAAGAATTCTTTTTACCAACATAATCTGCAAAGCCGCATAGATAAAATGAAAGGCTCTCAAAAGAAATGGGATTATCGTTTTGGACCAGAATATAGTGACTTTCAACTAGTACTGACAGAATTTGCTCGCAACAATGTGGATGTCTTATTTGTGATTCCGCCTATCAATCAGAAGTGGATGGATTATACTGGCTTACCGCAAGAGGTGTTGACTGGTTTTGACAAAAAGATCCGCTACCAGTTAAGAAGTCAAGGCTTTATGAATATCGCTGATTTATCAACGAAAGGCAATCAACCCTATTTTATGGAAGATACGATTCACTTAGGCTGGCGTGGCTGGCTAGCAGCAGATGAATACATTCAGCCATTCTTGGATTCTAAGGGCAAAGAGAAACCATCTTATGAAATCAACCATTATTTTCTATCCAAAAATTGGCAGCAAGAAGCACCAAAAGATATTCAGGGGGAATGAAAAAGGAGGACTGTTGGAGAATAGAAATGCTGGAGGCTTTATTCAATGAGTAGACATACGAAAAAACATGCAAAAAGAAACGTTCATAAACTAGTGCTTGGGATTGATATCCTTGTGATTATTTGTGGTCTCATTGGCCTATACTACTTGTTTTTACCAACGGAACCAACGGATGCTTCTGATCATTTCAGTGAGCAAGTTGTACATTCCAGTACTGCCAGCAGCTACTCTTCCAAAAATGAGCAGCCCGCATCCAACAAGAAACAGGACTTGTTGGATGCGGGAAACTATGACAATCTCATTAGTAATCAAGAAGTCATCACACCTGAAGGAGCTATCTACGATCAGAAAATTATTTCCAGTGGCTTTATCGGAAGTGCATTGGTTGTAAAAAATGGGAAAGTCCTGCTGCATAAAGGGTACGGATATGCGGACAAGGCAGCTGATATTAAAAATACTCCGACAACATTATTCAATATTGGCTCGATACAAAAAGGTCTAACAGCTGTCTTGATTATGCGAGCAGTTAGGGACGGGAAATTATCCTTGACAGATACGTTAGCCCGCTTTTATCCCTATATTCCAGGTGCTGCTAATATTACGATTCAGCAAATGCTGCAGATGGCTTCCGGACTCAAGCTTTCAGAAAATCCCCAAGGACTGGAAGACGTGCAGCAGATTCTCGACTGGGATGCTGCACATGCTGTCTTATCCGGAACCCAAGGAACATTCAAATACAGTCCCATCAACTACAATTTACTAGCAGGCATTTTGACAAAAGTAACAGGAAAAAGTTATGATATGCTGTTAACGGATTATTTTATCAATAAGAATGGGTTGAAACACTCTTTCTTATATAAAGTTTTTTTGCAGCAGGATCATCCTACGGTCAATTACAAAACGGATGGTGAAACAGATCCTTACGGGAACCCTAACGATATTTCCTCAGCTAACTTGGCAGCTGAGGTAGGAACTGGAAATCTCTATATGTCAGTTGGCGATTTGTATCGCTATTATGATTTATTATTGAATGGGAAACTGTTAGATAAAGCTTCGCTGGAGCAAATGTGGCAACCAGCCGCTGGCGGATTCTATGCAGCAGGTTTTTATGACAAAGGGACTTATTTCCGTGCTCATGGTGGTAAAGGAGGATTCGAATCGTTTGGGTTGTTTTCTAAAGATAATAAAACTAGTGTGATTCTGCTCTCTAATCGTGGACGTAAAAGCGACACGGAATTAATGAATCAACTGTATCATCCGCTTTCAAATATTGATGTCTCTTTTTAATCAAATTATATGAGGAAATCAATTATGATATATGCTTGATTTCCTTTGTCTAAATATTATAATTCTGTTGATAGGACTCATTTTTATGATATCGCAGATTTTATGTATCAATACTGCATCTTCGGCATAAAATATTAAAAAATTTTTGTTTATCTGTGTATTAACAATGAAACAATGTATGGTTCTTATTCAGAATTGATATGGAACAATCTATTAGCTATCACTAAGTAGTAAGTGATAGCTAAAATACATACAAACCAAGATAGCGGTTTTATATTTAGATTTTATAGTGTTGCCAAAGCTGTGCTATATTGCTTATCCGATTAATTTTTAAATTAATACTTTGAGGTGGTTCTATTTACAGCCTTTTTTTTCACAAGTGATAGAAGAAGTCGTAGACTTCCAATCTTGTGGATTGTCATCAATTCTTGCTCCACAACCAGTATAATTACCTTCTTTTCTATGAATTTTTCCGTTTTCAGATTTCTTTGTGTCATTACCAACATATTTTATGTTTGCCATAATGCTTCCTCCTAATAATAGTATTTCTTTTTTTATTTTTGGCACTACTACTAAATCTTAAGTCTATTTTAATTCAAAAAGTATAAAATGCTAATTATATTTGAAAAATGATGTATGAATAATTTCAGTTTACATAACATAGATTTTATACAAAGTTGTCTCTTTTAAAAAGCTATAAATCAATATAATTAAAAACATGTAAATGTTTATGTTAACTAAAAATCTCGATCTCTTAAGCAACATGATAGTTCGACCCCTACTCTTCCATCAAATGGCGCCCTATTATCAAACAAACTACAAGATTACCTGTACCAATGATGGTTTATATTTGAATCTTGAGGTTCTTTCACTATTTAATGGAATGGCAATATTGTTTTCTTGTAACTATGATTCTATTCATTTATATCTCCTCTTTCTTCAATTTCTATTTCAATCTTAGCTATCGTAAATATTTTTATAGATATTGTTCTTCAGAAAATACGAAACTCAAAATCCTTTTCATCTACTCCCTCTTAAAAAAAAATATCTTGTTGGAATTTGAAGCTGATTACTTTTTTAAATTATTTTATAAATCTAGTCATCAGTTAAATAATTAATCATACTATATTTATATAGATATTTTCTTTTTTCAGCACATCGTTTAGTTAGGGGATTCAAAGGCCAGCAGAGTATACTCTGTTGGACACTCCTTTAAACAGATTTTTAAATCATTAATAGTGTCCATGTAGATTGTGCAAAAAGCTTTCTCGAATCATAAAAAATTCATAATGAGTTATTTTGAGTAAGAGTGTTCAGAAAATGACTAATTTCTGGACACTCTTTTTAGATACTGTAATTTATATGTATCACTCTATTTTTGTGTTCATAAACTCGTAGCTAAATCATTGTTCAATTAAAATTTAGGTTTATGAGTATTAGGACAAATCTTGGATGTGGTCAAAAACTTAAGGGTTTATGAGCTCTCTTTGATTGCTATAACTATAAAAGAGTTCAAGATAGAATATTCTTTAACAGTTCTTCTATGCTAAATTAACCTATAGTGAGAGTACTAACTATGCTATTAATTCCTATTTACTTAGAAATTATGAGTAAACAACTTGACCTTATATAGATGGTTGTCTATATTACATATATAGACAACCATCTATATAAGGAGGGTCGAAGAATGAATTATGAATCTCTTTCATTAGTATTAAAATCTCTAGCGGATCCAAATCGTATGAAAATAGTAGATGTGCTTTCTTGCGGTAGTTTGTGTGCATGTGATTTACTTGAATATTTTGATTTTACGCAGCCTACACTTTCTCATCATATGAAAGTACTTGAAAAAGCGGGTGTCGTTTGTGTAAGTAAAAAAGGGCAATGGCACCATTATTCATTGAGGGAAGAATTTGTTGTAGAATTTATGGAATCTATTCAACAATTACTTGTAAATAATGAAGACAACTGTGTATGCAAAGTAAAAGAAGGATCTAAGTAGGAGGAAAGTAAAAATGAAATCAAAAGGTAAAGCTGAAGGGTTAGGCTTTTTTGAAAAGTATTTAACTCTATGGGTAATCTTGTGTATGATAATCGGAGTATTGATTGGACAGTTTGCTCCAGCTATTCCTGATACATTAAGTCAATTTGAGTATTTTCAGGTCTCAATTCCAACGGCTATTTTGATATGGTTGATGATTTATCCTATGATGTTAAAAATTGATTTTACCAGTATTGTTCGTGCTGCTAAAAAACCTAAGGGATTAGTTATCACGTGCGTTACTAATTGGCTTATTAAACCGTTTACGATGTATGGCATTTCAGCACTCTTTTTTTATGTGATTTTCCAACAATTGATTCCAATAGAACTAGCAAAAGAATACGTCGCTGGTGCGGTTATTCTAGGAGCTGCACCATGTACAGCGATGGTTTTTGTGTGGAGCTACCTAACAAAAGGTGACTCTGCCTATACTTTGGTTCAAGTCGCAATCAACGATTTAATTATCCTAGTATTATTTGCACCTATTGTTGCTTTTTTGCTAGGCGTTGATAATGTAAGTGTCCCTTTAGCCACTTTATTACTGTCAACTGTTCTATTTGTAGTTGTTCCACTGTTTTTAGGCTTCATTACTCGAGTGTTGATCATAAAAAAAAGAGGGTTAACCTATTTTGAAAATGTCTTCTTGAAGAAATTTGATTCAGTAACGATTATTGGTTTATTACTAACTCTGATCATTATTTTCTCCTTCCAAGGTGAAAGAATTATTTCCAATCCATTGCATATTTTATTGATCGCAATTCCTTTAACGATTCAAACGATTTTAATATTTACAATTGCTTATAGTTGGTCAAGATTTTGGAAGTTGCCACATAATATTGCTTCTCCTGCTGGAATGATAGGAGCAAGTAACTTTTTTGAGTTGGCAGTAGCGGTATCAATATCACTTTTTGGATTACAGTCGGGAGCAACTTTAGCAACAGTCGTAGGCGTACTTGTGGAAGTGCCAGTTATGTTACTTTTAGTTAAGGTTTCTAATAAAACAAAAGACTGGTTCATAAATCCGGAATCTTTGAGTGAAATCAAAAACGTATAAAGGATAGGTGTGGAGAAATGAAAATCATCATTATTGGATCTGTCGCTGCTGGAACAAGTGTCGCTGCAAAAGCAAGAAGAAATACGGAAGATGCAGAGATTGTTTTGTATGATAAAGATATGGATGTGTCTTACGCAGTTTGTGGGATTCCATATGCAGTGGGGGGAGAAGTGGAAAACTTTGATGAACTGACGCCTCGTAATGCTGAATGGTTTAAAAAAAGGTACGACGTAGATATTCATACCTCTCATGAAATAACTCAGGTTGACTATGATAAAAAATTGGTGCACGGAATCAATCTAGTTACAAAAAAATCATTTACCAATAATTTTGATGTTTTAGTGTTGGCCACAGGATCGGTTTATAATACCCCAGAAATATTTGTTAATAGACATTTTGAGAATGTTTTTCAGGTGAAAAACATTTTGAGTGGGAAAAGTATCAAGAAGTTTGTAGATGAAAACGAGCCAAAAAAAGCAGTTGTCATTGGTGCTGGATATATTGGTTTAGAAATGGCCGAGCAGTTGCAGAGACTAGGTCTTGAGGTCTCGTTACTTCAACGAAGTAAATATCCCATGTCCCATTTAGACTGGGACATGTCTTCAAGAATCATTAATGAAATGAAAAGGAAAAACATTGCCTTTTTCCCTGAAGAAACCGTCAGAAAAGTTAACGGTGATGGTAGTCTGAAGTCTATTGAAACGGCTAAAGGAACTATCTTTTCGGCAGATATTTTTGTATTAGCTACCGGAGTAAAGCCGAACATCGCATTAGCAAAATCCATGGGAATTAAATTAGGAATTACCGGAGCTATAGAAGTAAACGATAAGTTAGAAACCAATCTTCCAAATGTTTATGCTGTGGGTGATGTTGCAGAAAGTTTTGATTGTATAACTAGGCTACCTATTTATCGACCTTTAGCTTCAACAGCCAATAAAATGGGAAGGATCGCAGGAGATGTTATTACAGGTGGCAATCTACGACACAAGGGAATCTTAGGAACTGGTATTTTACGATTCTTTGATTTAACAATTGCTCAAACTGGTCTCACAGAAAAAGATGCTTTAGCAAATAATATAGCTATTACTACTTTATATAATATTAAACCTAATAAGCCGGACTATATGAATGGTAAAGAAATGGTGATCAAAGCAATCGCAAATAAAGAAAATGGGAAGATACTTGGGGCTCAAATCATAGGTTATGATGGGGTAGATAAGCGGATCGATGTGCTTGCTACTGCTATTTCATTTGGCGCAGCTGCTGAAGATTTATTTCACTTGGATTTAGCATATGCTCCACCTTTTTCTACAACAAAAGATCCCATTCATTATACTGGGATGGCTTTGAACAACGATATAAATAATGATACCCCGTTAATGACCCCTATAGAGCTATTGAGAAGAATTGATAGCGGCGAAAAATTACAAATTATTGATACCAGATCAAGAAAACAGTTTGAAACTTCGAAAGTTGAGGGAGCAATTCACATACCTTTAGCTGAGTTAAGAGATCGATATGAGGAATTGGATAAAGAATGTGTGACAGTAACTTATTGTAATAAAGGCGTTACTGGAAATGCAGCCCAAAATATTCTACTGAACAAAGGATTTAAACAAGTTTATAATTTATCCGGAGGAAATAAAAACTATCAAGAAGTTTGTGAAACGATACAAAAATTATGATAGAATTCTAAATATTGGAATAATTAGGAAGAAACTTATTTTGAGGTTTGATGTAAAATTTGTATTTTTTTCAAGCTTCATTTTTTTATATATTATGGACTACTAGAGGTGAAATTGAAGATGGTAGATTTAACTAAAATTGAATACCGAGTTTTGATTTCATTATATGAATGCGAGGGAGGGATAACAAAACGTAACTTTGTAAAAAAATACCCAGAATTTAAGCTGAATACAGCTTATTTAGTTATTGATCGGCTAGTAGACAAAGGGTACTTAGAAATGAATTACTCAAAAAAAACTGAATTATCAGAAAAATTGTTTAGTCCAATCAAATCAATAACTGACTTCTATTCTGATATGTTTGGTATTTGCGCTGTTGATCGTACGGTGAAAAAAGTAATACGTGAACTAACTGATTATAGTCAAACAAGTTTTATTCTAGATAAAATAAGAGAAGCAAAAAGATATGCAAAATAAATTTATATAGTTGGAATGAAAAGGTAAAATCTCATACTTATAGTCTTGGTATACAGTAAAAAAGAAATGTCTATGGGACTTTTACATTTGCTTTATGTAATATTGTATTCAATTATAGTAATTAGCTTACTTATTTCCTATGATTTATTTGTAAAAAATTTTAAGAAACTCCATTTACGATATTCTTTTAAAATAATTATTGGTTTAATATTATTTGTATCGCAAATGTATTTTACACTCTCAGATTTTCCACCAACACTAAATATTATAGAACCTAAAAAATTAAAGTATTTTACCCGTGGTGCTAGTTAATTTTTTCCTAGAGGAAAATGTCTAAACATGTTGGTAAATCAACAAAAAAACGCATATAGTAGTCTCAAAACTCCCAAGAAATGAGGACTACATATGCGTTCATCAAAATATACTGAACATTATACAGATACTTTTATAACATTCAAGGAAATTATGAGAACTGTTTCTAACATATACCACAATTGTGTACCAGATAAGATTAAAAACCGAAGAAATACTGATCAACTGAAGCAACGCGATACAGTGATTATTGCTTGTGTTATATGGGGCATAATTAATGGCTATACTAGCCAAAGAGCCACGTATAGAGCGGTTTGTTCCGTCTTATTTCCTAATGGTGACTTTCCTAGTAGGAGTCGATTCACTCGCTTAAGTTCAAACTTAGCTTACACTATCAAGATTATTCGATACTTTTTCATCAAGAAGCTCACCAAAAGTGAACTAGTCGGAATTATAGATAGTTTTCCTAGTCCATTATGTAAACCAGTTAGAAATAGACAAGCAAAACTATTGAATCAAATAGCCAAAGTTGGCTATAACTCAACAAAAAAATCTTATTTTTATGGTCTTAAAATTCATATGATCGTTACTAAGACTGGCTTTCCGATTACATACTCAATCACGAATCCAGGTGTCCATGACGTGAAAGTGTTAGAGACTTTATCGGAAGAAGCGAATCTTCCCAATATCCTAGGGGACAAAGGATATATTAGCCATAAAATCCATGAAAAGCTTGCCCTTAAGGGCATTACTATATCCGTTCCGCCACGTAAAAACATGGATAAATCAGAAAAACTAGACCACAGCTTACTTGGAAAACAAAGAAAAACAGTTGAGTCTGTTTTTTCTTCCTTAGAAAAATTAGGTTGTCAAAATTTCAACTCACGTTCTGTTAAAGGGCTAGAGAGTAGATTTGAAAGCATATTACTGGCTTACAGTGTTCTATTAAGTCGAGCACAACGACGTTTTGAAGGAACTTTGAGATATTCTTTAGGATATTAAAATTAACTAGCACCACGGGTGATTTATAGTATACTATGTCAAAAGGAGGAGTTAGATGAACAATCAAATCACACTAGCGTATTTAGATTATGATGATCTAGATGCTTTACAAGTTGTAAGTGTTGTCAGTTTTTATGAATCGTTTATCGATGGCGCAGATCCACTTGATATGCAAGGATATTTACAGACACAATTGACAACTGAAATATTGGCAGTAGAATTGGCACAGTCAACCAGTAAATTTATTGGTATTAAGGATCATCAAATACTCATTGGTTATATGAAAGTCAATGATGAAAAAGATGCTATAGAGATTCAACGGCTCTATCTGCTCAAAGATTATCAAAACAAAGGGTTAGGGCAACGGTTACTCGATGAAGCGAATCGTTATGCTAAAACGAAACAAAAACGTTATTTACGTTTGACTGTTTATGAAAAAAATCATGCAGGTATTCGTTTTTATGAACGTCATGGATTTAAAAAAATCGGGATCAAACATTTTCCTTTAGGAAAACAAGATCGTATTTGTCCGATTTTAGAAAAAGAAATCTAAAAAAACGTCCTCACTTTTGATGCTGAGGACGTTTTTTTAGACTGGTAATGGAACCATAATTCGCTTTCCTTTTTGATAAATCGCTAATTCCGTCACACCTTTTGCTTTTAACAGAGCAAAAAGATCATCGAAATGGAAACGGAAATGTTCAAGGTAATGCCCATCTGATCCAACACTAAACAAGGTACCACCACGTGAAAGATATAAATCGATGACATATTCATATAACGCTAAATTGTCATACAAGTAAGCGCTCTTAGCATTTAATTCGAATGCCAATTTATTTTTGATTACTTGATCTAGAATCGGTAAAAACTGCGCTTCATATTGTTTAAATTCAGCAACGGATAGACCAAATACCCGAAAACCATAGTCAAAATGAGCAAAGACATCTGCT
Source organism: Enterococcus sp. DIV0240d (assembly GCF_051711245.1). Taxonomy (NCBI): domain Bacteria; kingdom Bacillati; phylum Bacillota; class Bacilli; order Lactobacillales; family Enterococcaceae; genus Enterococcus; species Enterococcus sp. DIV0240d. Next base: position 1,009,902 of record NZ_JBIOMG010000001.1, read on the forward strand.
TCTATAACAACTAGTGCTTCTGAAAGTTGTGCAAAATACTGAGGAATCACAATAGCAGGATCCATATCTTTGACTTCGTCATCTAAATAATCAAATTGACCATTATGATGCACACTGAGTAATTTTAAATCGTAATCTTTATCGGCTAAATAGTCGATGATCCGATCCTTTTCAGAAGCGATGTAACCGATTTCGATGCCTTTTAAAACACGATTGCCAAAACGCTTATTTAAGCTATCGATTGTTTGACTGTACATTTCATAATCGGGGATATCATCGACTTTAGTAACAGGATTGGCTAAGTCAAAATGTTCAGTTGTCACGACGTAACCATCGTAGTTTGTTAAATAGTCCTCATTTCTTGGGAGTTTTGAGACTACTGTATGCGTTTTTTTGTTGATTTACCAACATGTTTAGACATTTTCCTCTAGGAAAAAATTAACTAGCACCACGGGTAGTATTTTATATTCTTATATTAAAAAGAAAGATGCCGTTTGCATCTTTCTTTTTTTAGTTAAAAGGGAGAATTTATAAAATTAATGAAGTTTTAGTAATGAATCTATTGAAAAATTTTTTTCCATTAGTAATATTGTCTAATAATCAGAATATTCAGAAAAAGGAGGGGCAATATGTCGGAATTTTTTCAGTGGAAATTAGTTTGGGAATATTTTCCAAAGGTTTTAAGTGCTTTGCCGGTTACGTTGATGATAGTAGCAGTGGCGTCGATTACAGGATTGCTTTTAGGGATTTTACTTGCATTTATTCGTGTCGAAAAAGTGCCATTTCTGAGTCAACTGGCGGCAGTCTTCGTTTCATTTATTCGAGGCACACCGATATTGGTTCAACTGTATGTTGTGTATTATGGTGTACCCGCCTTATTACAAATGATTCAAATCGATGTTTCCTCATGGAATAAAATTATTTTCATCTATATCACCTACGGATTAAATACTGCTGCCTTTCAGTCTGAAACTTTCCGGGCTGCGATTCTAAGTGTACCGGTCACACAGAAGGAAGCGAGTATTGCTTGCGGATTGACGAAAACACAAATGTATCGACAAGTGATTTTACCGCAAGTTGTCCGTGTCGCATTACCTGCATTTGGTACAACTACGATTGCACTGCTGCAAGACACATCGCTGGCTTTTACCATTGGGGTAGTGGATGTTGTCGGCAAAGCGCGAGCGATAGGCGCAGTGACCTTCCATACACTTGAAGGCTATGTCGGTGCGGCGATCTTGTTTATTACCTTAAGCTTCCTCTTAGAACGTGTTTTCACCGGTCTGGAACGTCGGATGAGTTTTTCGAAAACAAAACAACAAACAGCAAAAGTACCACTGATATCATGGACCAAAAAACAGCAAAAAATCAAAACAACATAGGAAAATTTTGGGTAGAGGGAAAGGGAGGAATTCAAATGAAAAAAACGATTTTAGGTGCAATTACATTGGTGACACTTTTTGTTTTAGGGGCTTGCGGAAGCAGTTCTGCCGACACTGCAAGCAGTGGAGCAAGTGATGCAACAGAAATCAAGGTGGGTACTGGGAATGAAGCATTGCCATATGCTTATTTAGACGAAAATGGTGAATATGATGGCTATGATGTCGCCGTCGTTAAAGCAATCGACGAAAAATTACTTGATTATACCTTTACCTTTGAAGGAGCGGATTTCCCAACGACGTTATCAAATTTAGAAAGCAATAAAGTCCAGATGGCTGCCTATGAATATGAAGTCAATGATGAACGGAAAGAAAAATTCGTCTATGGGGATGTTGGGTATGTGGTCTGGGATACGTATATTGTCTCTGATCCAGATGCCGGTACGGTCTACGATAGCTTCGAAGATTTAGCAGGAAAAAAAGTCTATGTGACGACTGCTACTAACCAAGCAGCAATGGCTGAGGCTTATCTGGCAGAAAATCCCGATGCTTTTGAATTGGTTTATGGGGAATACAACAACGAGCAAATCGTACAAGCAGTCACTTCAGGTGCGGTCGATGCAACGTTAGCACCAGAATATCAAGTCGATAATTGGAACAATTCATTTAGTGAAAATCTAGAGATCGGCAGCGAACCAGTCCACAACTCAGATGCCTACTTATTGTTCAACAAAGAAGCGGACCAAGACTTTATTGATGCGGTCAATACAGCATTAGAGGAATTGAAAGCAGATGGAACGATCAAAGAATTATCAGAAAAATATCTAGATGGGGATTACGTCCCAGAATAGGGAGGAATGGCGATGAGTTTTCAATTGTCTATTATGATCGAAGCGCTGAAAACAGCAAGTCATTATATTGGTACGACGCTTTTTATGGCGTTGACCGCACTAGTCATTGGCGCGGTGGTTGGGTTGATCATCGCCTTGATTCGTCTGTATAGGATCAAGATCCTCGCACCAGTGCTGCAAGTGATTGTCACGGTCTTAAAAGGGGTCCCAGTGGTTTTAGTGATTTTAGCGTTATATCTTATTTCTGCTAAACAGTTTGATATTTGGGCGGAGTCGATGCATTGGACTTTGCGATTTAAAGATTTCAACATGGTTTGGATAGCGATCGCCGCCTTGAGTTTAATGTCTGCTATCAATAGCAGCGAGATTTTCAGGGGCGCATTTGCGGCAGTCAAAAAAGGGCAGTTCGATGCAGCCAAATCGATCGGCATGACGAACTTACAAGTCATCCGTCGTGTGCTGCTCCCGCAAGCCTGGCCGATTTCATTGCCCATGTTCAGTAATTTGCTGATCTCGTTGGTTAAAGCGTCGGCCTTAGCTTCCATGGTCAGTGTTGTCGATGTTTTTGCGGCAGCTAAAATCACGGCCCAGCAAAATTATCGGTTTTTAGAAGCGTATGTGGCTGTTGCGATCATTTATTGGCTGATTAGTTTGGTCATCGAAAAAGGGGCACAATTACTGGAAAATCGGCTGTTGCGCAAACTAAGGAGGGCCGCATTATGATGAAAGTAACGGATATCCATAAGCGATTCGGCAAACAAGAAGTGTTAAAAGGGATTGATCTTGATGTCGCTAAAGGCGAAGTAGTCGTCTTATTGGGGCCTTCCGGTTCGGGAAAAACGACCTTCTTGCGTTGTCTCAATTTTTTGGAACGAGCAGATCAAGGTGTGATTCAATTGGGAGAAACCACCACCACATTGCACAAAGCAAGTAAAAAAGAAATATTGACCCATCAACGGCAAACAGCGATGGTTTTCCAAAATTATGCCTTGTTTCAAAATAAAACAGCCAAAGAAAATATCATGATGCCATTGATCGTGACCAAAAAACAAAGCAAAGAAGCTGCCCTGCGAACAGCAGAGGCTTTGTTGGATCAAGTCGGTTTGTCTGAACGACAAGATTTTTATCCTAGCCAACTGTCAGGTGGACAACAACAGCGTATCGGGATCGCCCGTGCGTTGGCGTTGAATCCTAAGGTCATCTTGTTTGATGAACCTACCTCGGCATTGGACCCGGAACTAGTGGGACAGACATTGGCGCTGCTCAGAGAAATTGCGGAAGCCGGTGCGACCATGGTATTGGTGACCCATGAAATGAAATTCGCGTATGAAGTAGCAGACAAAGTCGTTTTCATGGAGAATGGACATATTGTTGAACAAGGCACACCGCAACAAGTATTCGAGGAAACCAAAGAAGAACGAACCAAAGCCTTTTTAGCCCGCTTTACCACACAGCTGGCCGGCTAACAACTATGCAGGGAGGAAATAGAATGGCCTATCAATTCGCACAACGTATCATGACATTAGAAGCATCTCCATTAAGAGAGAATGCAAAAAAAAATATGGAGTCTGCAGCAGCTATTTCCTTTGCTTACGGATTTCCACCGACAGAAGCATTTCCAATGGCTACATTGAAAGAGATCTCGCAAAAATTATATAACGAAGCGGACCCAGAGTCTTTCTTGCAGTATGGGGCATCAGAGGGGTATCCGCGCTTACGGACCTTGATCAAAGAACGTTTGCGTCAATTGTCAAATATCGATAACGAAGAGGAGGTGCTGGTGGTTTCGGGCTCGACCCAAGCCATGGATTTGGCGGTAAAAGTCTTTTGTAATGAAGGCGATGTGGTGTTATGCGAGGAGCAAACATTTTCCGGTGCGGTGAATGCTATCAAAGGATATGGGGCGATACCAGTGCCGGTACCGATGGATCTTGCAGCAGAATCAATGGATCTTGACGCTTTAGAAACAATCCTCAAAACAGACGCAAGAGTGAAAATGTTGTATCTGATCCCCACTTTCCAAAACCCTTTAGGCACATCAATGCCATTGGAAAAACGTAAAGCCATTTATGCATTGGCATGTCAATATGATGTGCTGATTTTTGAAGACGATCCTTACGGTGAGTTGTTGTATGAAGGTACACCGATCCCTAAGATGAAAACATTAGATACCGAAGGACGAATCATTTATGCGGGATCTTTTTCAAAAATTTTGGCACCCAGCAGCCGGATTGGTTTTATGATGGCTGCTGGTCCTGCAATGGAAAAATTGATTTTGGCCAAGCAATCCGCCGATTCCCACACCAATTTTTATTGGCAAGTGGTATTGGCCGAATATATGGATCATCATGATTTCGAAGGTCATGTGGCCCAATTGACCTTGTTGTATCAAGAGAAATATGCCCGCATGCTGCAAGCATTACAGGCACTGCCAACGGATAAGCTTACCTTTATCAAACCAACAGGCGGCTATTTTATCACCTGTTTCCTATCGACTGAGATGGACGCAGAGCGGTTCTATGAATACCTTGATGAGGCGAAAGTTGCGGTCATTCCAGGCAATATCATGAGTGTTGCGGGAAAAGGCTATGAGCATTCATTTCGGCTGAATTTTACGAAGCCGACATTGGCACAGATCGATCAAGGGATCGCTTTATTAGGTGATGCGTTGGAATACGCTATGCCGCCAGCATATGAAGGGGTCATTTAGGAGGTGTTGCCAATGAAATTGATTTATTACGGGGTAAGTGAAGAGGAAATTGCTTATATCGAACGGTGGCAATTTATCCACAAAACACCAGTGACGATCGTAATGGAGGGCTTGTCTTGGGAGAATATCCATTTGGCAGCAGGGCACGACGGCATCTGTTTGTATCCTAGTCTGGCTATGCAGCAAGATGAGTCCCTGTACCAACGCTTGCATATTTTAGGGATGAAGCAGTTATCGATCAAATCAACGGGGGTCGACGGTCTTCGTTTTGACTGGGCGCAAAAGCATCAGTTGACGGTCACCAATGTCCCTTCTTATAGCCCAACATCGGTGGGCCATTACACTGTGATGTCGATCTTGATGGTTTTACGCAATATTCCAGCAATGATCAAAGGAAAACTTGATCGACGGTCTGTGATTGGTCGGGAGCTACAAGACGTAACAGTCGGTTTGTTAGGCACTGGTCGAATCGGTGCTCTAGTCGCAGAAGCGATTTATCATATGGGGGGACATGTGATTGCCACTAGTAGGAGTGAAAATCCTCGGTTGAAGGGGATTGTCGAATATGTGTCCTTTGAGACCTTGATTGCTGCATCGGACGTCTTGTCGATCCATATCCCGCTGACAAAAGCATCAGAAGGGCTATTTTCGGCCTCTGTTTTTGCACAGATGAAGCCTGGCAGTTGTCTGGTCAATACGGCACGTGGGGGAATCGTTGATACGGATGCGTTGATTGCCGCACTCGCGCAAGGGCGTTTGTCTGGTGCTGTATTAGACGCTATCGCCAATGAAGAACGGTATTTTTCAGTTGGGTGGGATCAAAATCCTTATTATCAACAGCTGAATCAACTGCCAAATGTGCTTTTGACCCCGCATATTGCGTATTATACCCAATTGGCTGTACAAGAAATTGCAGAAACAGCTTTGAACAATGCAAGAGATATTTTGCTAGAAGGACAATCTGCCAATACGATCGCGCTTTGAGCGATAGAAAAGAAAGGGTGGGAGTATGCTGCAAGCAGAAATCAAAGGATTGAAGAAGTCTTTCGATAAACAAGTCATCTTAAAAAATGTTGGCTTACAAATTGAACGTGGGGAAGTTGTATGCATCATTGGTCCTAGCGGCTCTGGAAAAACGACCTTTTTGCGTTGCTTGAATTTGTTGGAGCAGCCTGATGCGGGGAGTTATTCTATCGGTGACTTCCAGTATGATCTCGCACATATTGGCAAAACCCAACGATTGGAGATCGCCCGCAAAACAGCGATGGTCTTTCAATCCTATGAGCTGTTCAGCCACATGAATGTGTTGCAAAATGTGGCGGAAGGACTACGCACACCACGGCGTTTCCCAAAAAAACTGGCAGAAAAAGCAGCGTTATCTGCCTTAGAAAAAGTGGGTTTGGCAGATAAAGCTATGATGTATCCTAGTCAACTGTCTGGCGGACAGCAACAACGTGTAGGTATCGCCAGAGCGATGGCTTTGACGCCAGAATTATTACTGTTTGATGAACCCACTTCAGCGCTCGATCCAGAACTTGTCGGTGATGTCCTAAATGTCATGAAGCAACTGGCTGATAGTGGGCAAACGATGATCATCGTGACGCATGAAATGCAATTTGCACAAGAAGTCGCGGATAAAGTGATATTCATGGCGGATGGTGTGGTGGTAGAAGCGGGAACACCAGAAGAAATTTTTGAGGATCCGCAAGAAGAATGTACACAGCAATTTTTGACACAAGTACGTTTTCAATTAGCTGTATAGAAGCGAGGCACAATATGGAAAAGGTGAACAGCTCTAGTCGGCTTTGGTCGAAAGATTTTTACTTAGTGATGGTGGTCACGGTACTAGCAATGACAGCCATCACGACCCAAATGGGGACTATGCCGTTATATGTTGCTTCTTTAGGTGGTTCTAAAGCAGTATCCGGCGCCATTGTAGGTGTCTTGGGGCTATCTGCTTTGTTTTGCCGTTTGCCAATCGGTGTGGCATTGGATCGATATGGACGCAAAGTCTTGCTTTGTATGGGATTAGCCATTCTGTTGATTGATTTTAGTTTATTGAATCTGCTGCAGGGGCTATTGATGCTTTTTTGTCTGCGCATCTTGCAAGGGGTGGGCAATAGTTTGCAAGCGACAGCAGCAGCGACGATGGCAGTTGATACGATTCCTGAAGGCAAATTAGCAGTCGGATTGGGGTATTTCAGTATCGCCCAGGCTGTGCCGAGTGCCATCGGCCCGTTGATAGGACTTGCTGTTGTAGAAAATTATGGATTTCCTGTACTTTTTCGGATGGCTGCCTTGTTGAGCGGAACAGCTTTTTTGTTGAGTTTCTTTTTGAAAGAACAGCCCTTTTCACGGAGGAATACGCACTCTGGCGAAGCGAAATCATCGTTACGAGAACTGCTTCGCATCAAAGCGGTTGTGTTTCCTAGCGGTATCCTTTTTTTGATATGCTTTGCCAATTCTGGCGTGGTGGCGTTTATTGCACAATATGCCCTTGAACGTGAGATTATCGGCGCAGGCTATTATTTTACGGTCATGTCGATCATGACGGTCACAACACGGGTCGTATTTCCACGTTTGCTCGCCAAAATCCAAACGGCTACATTGATTTATGGCAGTTTATTATTGATTTTGGTTTCTTTTTGTCTGTTGCCATTTACGACACAGCTCAGTAGCTTGCTTCTGGCCGCGAGTTGTTATGGTGTCGGTTATGCCGGCTTATTGCCTGTGATGAATACGATTGTATTAGAATCGGTGTCTGAGGCGCAGCGAGGGCAAGGGACAGCGGTATTTTCAGCAGCCTTAGATGTAGCTTATGGAGGTGGGGCTTTTTTGTGGGGAATCATCGCCAGTCTTTTTGGCTTTGACATGATGTTTTTTGGGTGTGGTCTGTTTGCTTGTGGGGCGATGATTGTTTATCGCTATTTCCAATTATCTCAGCGTTGATGTTAGGAAATTTAACATAGGATGTAATCTGCAACTTGCGCTTCTGTTGTTTTCTCGATAAACTGAGAAAATAATGAGAACGGGGGATGATTATGGATAACTTAGACCGCAAGATACTGAACATCATGCAGCAAAATGCCCGAGTCACTGTCAAACAGATCGCAGAGCAATGCTTTATTTCATCGCCATCTGTTTCTGTGCGGGTACAAAACCTTGAAACCCTTGGGTATATCCGTTCTTATCAGGCACTGATCGACTACCAAAAACTTGGTTATCTGATCAAAGCGTATGTCCATTGCGCAGTGAATGCCAAAGATAAAGAAGCCTTCTATGCCTATATCGCAGACATCCCAAATGTGATCGAGTGTGACTGTATCACTGGAGATTATTCTATGCTCTTGAAGGTTTATTTTAGTGATACGGTCGTCTTGGATCGGTTTATCACAGATTTGCAATTTTATGGGGATACCAAAACCCACATTGTATTTTCAACGAATGTCGGACCACGAGGGTTGCAAGTGCCAGTCGATGACCAGTGACCCCTGTATATAAAAAAAGCGTGCCTGTCTATGTGAGATAAGCGCGCTTTTTTGGTTTTCAGAATTGATATCCTCGAGAGGGAACTGGCGTCGAGAAAACGATTTGGGTGTTGGTTCGACCGAATTTTTGCAAGTCATTGATAAAGCTGTCCAATGATTTGGTAGAAGGGAAAACGACTTTGATTAACATTGAATAAGGGCCGGTGACACAATCACATTCCAACACATTGGGGATCGCCTGTATGAAAGGATAGAAACTTGCTTTTTGCTGTGGTTCGATCGACAGGTGGATAAATGCTTTGATCGGCAAGCCGGCTTGTTCATAGTCAATCGTCGCTTGATAATACAACAATTGCTCGGTTTCTTCTAAATGTTTTATTCGTTGGGAAACAGCAGGTGCAGTGATGAATAACGCTTCACTTAACTTTTTGATCGATAACCGACCATTTTGCTGCAACAGATTCAACAACTTTTTATCTAGTTCATCCAAATACTTTCCTCTTTTCTGTTTTTGTACTGTTTCTCTTTGTTTTTCAAAGTGAAAGGAATCAATTTCAAGGATTAACAAAGAGATGGCTGAAAAGGCTCGTGTCTTTTTCTCTTATGTGATATTTTATCACATATAATACAAAAAGGGGCGTTTAAATCATGATGAGGATCGAATCAGATACAATTGGCAGTCTACCTATATACGAGGGGGCTTATTATGGTATTCATAGTTATCGCGCAAAAGAAAATTTTGCTTTCACTGATCAAAAAGTTGATCTGACGATGATCAAACAAGTAGCACGTATCAAAGCCGCAGCTGCGCTAGCCAATCAACAATCTGGCACGCTATCCAAAGAAAAAGCACAAATCATTGTGACTGCTGCGGAAGAAATCATCATGGGCAAGTGGGATGAAGAATTTATTGTTGATACATTTCAGGGGGGAGCAGGAACATCCACCAACATGAATGTGAATGAAGTGATCGCCAATCGCGGGTTAGAATTGATGGGGCATAAGAAAGGGGAATATCAATATCTTCATCCTTTAGACGATGTCAATCAAAGCCAATCCACCAATGATGTCTATCCTAGTGCTGGGAAACTGGCTTTGCTTGTATATATTGAACAATTGGATGAAGCGCTGGTACAGTTGATTGACAGATGGCATATGAAAGCGAAAGAAGTTCAGCACGTGGCAAAAATGGGGCGAACCCAACTGCAAGAGGCGGTGCCAATGACAGTAGGGGAAAGTTTCGCTGCATATGCCCACAGTTTGACGCGTTGCCGTGAACGGCTGCACCACTTATCGGCAGAACTATTGACCTTAAATATGGGTGGGACAGCCATTGGGACAGGTCTTAATGCGTCCTATCGCTATCAAGAATACCTCTATCAAGAATTGAACCGACGTTTTCCAAGACCCTTACGGCCAGCGAATGACCTGATTGATAGTACACAGCATACCGACAGTTTCGCCTCGATTTCAGGTGGATTAAAAACGATTGCCATCACATTGAACAAAAGCGCCAATGATCTGCGTCTCTTAGCCAGCGGTCCGCGAACTGGTTTTCATGAACTCAACTTGCCAGCAAGACAAGCAGGCTCATCGATCATGCCGGGCAAAGTCAATCCAGTCATTCCAGAAGTTATCAGTCAAATTGCATTTCAAGTGATTGGAAATGACGGTGCCATCACCTTTGCGGCAGCTTCCGGAGAATTGGAATTGAATGCTTTTGAGCCGGTGATGTTCCATAATTTATTTGAATCATGTCAACTGTTGACCAAAGCGTGTCAAATTTTTGCCGATAAATGTGTGGCAGGTATTACCGTCAATGAAACAGCTTGTTTGAAAGCTGTAAATAACAGTACAGGGACTATTACAGCCCTTTCACCGCAAATTGGTTATGAAAAAGCCACTGCTTTTGTCAAAGAAGCATTGGAAAAAAATTGTTCCATCGAGGAGCTATTAAAGCAAGAAGAATTCTTGCGGACAGAAACTTATCAGTAAGGAAAAACTGAAATATCCATATACCTAAAAGCCTAAAAGCATAAAAAAATAAAAAACTTATCTGTAGTAGGGATTTGTGTCTGGTAAAAGACACTCAATCTCGCTGAGGATAAGTTTTTTAGATTTTTGTCAATGAGTCAAACAAAAGTATGGTAATCCATCTTAAAATTTATATAGACAGAATGATATTCAGTTTAACTCAGGAGAGTGTAAAATATTTTGTGTAAATAGAAAAAAGGAAGTCCCTTCTGTAGAATAGAGTTACCACAACACATTCACAGAAGAGAGGACTTCCCTATGAACGATTTTACTACAGAAATTCTAAAGACTCTAGCGAACAAAGGCGATTTGAATGAATTATTCCGTGTCCATTTGGAGAAAGCAGTCAATACGCTTCTCAAAACGGAGTTAACGGCTTTCCTAGATTACGAAAAGTATGATCGCATTGGTTTTAACACGGGTAATTCTCGTAACGGCTCCTATGACCGTACGGTCAAGACCGAGTATGGGGAACTTCATCTCCAGATTCCGCGCGACCGCAATGGTGAGTTCAAGCAACAGACTGTTCCTGCTTATAGACGGACGAATGACACGTTAGAGGAGACCGTCATTCACCTCTTCCGAAAAGGTATTACCATGTCGGAAATCGCAGACTTGATTGAGAAAATGTATGGGCATCACTACACGCCCCAAACCATGTCTAATATAACAAAATCATTTACAGAAGAGGTAACGGCGTTTAAAGGGCGGGAGCTTCATGACCGTTATGCTGCTATTTATATGGACGCAACGTATATTCCGTTAAAGCGGAAAACCGTCGCCAAGGAAGCTATTCATATCGCAGTTGGCATTCGCCCGGACGGATCAAAGGAAGTATTGAGCTATGCGATTGCACCGACTGAATCCATCACGATTTGGGAGGAAATTTTATTGGACCTTCAAGAGCGCGGTTTGAAAAATGTCCTCCTGTTCATCACGGATGGCTTAAAGGGGATGGTAGGAGCGATTAGTCGGTTCTATCCCAAAGCTCGTTTTCAACATTGTTGTGTACACGTTTCCCGTAATATCAGTCACAAAGTGCGTGTCGATGATCGTAAGGAAGTCTGTGATGATTTTAAAATGGTGTATCAAGCCTCATCTAAAGAGGTGGCGTTGGAAGCACGTGGTGCTTTTGCGGAAAAATGGAAAACCAGCTATCCAAAAGTGGTTGAATCGATTCTTTCGAACGATCACTTGCTCACTTTCTATGATTTCCCCTTGACCATACGCAAGAGTATTTATTCTACGAACTTGATTGAATCCTTTAATAAGCAAATCAAGAAATACAGCCACCGCAAGGAACAGTTCCAAAACGAAGAGTCGATGGAACGTTTCTTAGTCTCGTCTTTTGATACTTACAACCAAAAATTCCTAGGTCGCAGTCATAAAGGCTTTCAACAGGCCGAAGGCGAACTTGAACAAATGCTAAGCCAACTGATTGAGAATTAGAAACAATCTGCAGTAGGGAAGAATCATTTACACAAAATTATTGACGCTCCCCTAATGATGGCTGGATTGAATTCTATGCTCTTTTTTGAATATAAACTTACTTTTTGGGAATATCTATCTTTGTTTATAGGGTCTATAATTATTTGTATTTCTTGGCAATACTATCTAAGTACTCAAAAATAATTCTTAAAAGATATAAATAGAAAACTTATTGAGAGAAACTATGATGAATTGACGAAAGTTAAAAATCTTAGAAGCTTAAATGAAGACGTAGATAGTATGACAGATGTTGAAAAGGAAAAGCTTATTTTTGTTATGATGGATTTAGATCATTTTAAAAGAATTAATGATCACTATGGACACATTACAGGAAATCGTGCTTTAATATTCTTTTCAAAAAAAATAACAACTTTTCTTAGTGAAGCACACCAAGATCAAGTAGAGGTTTATAGATATGGAGGCGAAGAATTTTTAGTTATTTTCAAAGACAGTACATTAAAGTCTGTTCAAAAGACTATATTAAGATTTCAGGCATTCTTATTAAAAAATAAGTTGAATATTGGAGGGGAAAGAAAGATTACGCTTTATTTTTCTGCTGGCATTTCTAAGTATGATTCTTCTTTAGATGTATATGAACTCATCAATCAGGCTGATCAAGCGCTGTATGCTGCAAAAAAAAAGGAGGTAGAAACACAGTTGTTGTTTATTCTTGATTTATTATGCAATTAAACATGATTTTGGCTTGATCAAGATCTCTTGGACGGTTAATTTAAAATAGTATTGTTTAACAAGGGCATTTTACTTGCTATATATAAATAATTGTTCTAAAATTTTCTAGTGTGTCTCATTAAAAGAGTAGCGGAGAAAGCAGATTGGGGAAGTCTTCTTTTTATATGTTGCTTTTATATTTATAGGTGAGTAAATCTACTGTAATGATAATATATTTATCGTTTTTCAGAAAGTTTCATCAAAGGACGCAAAGAGAAAGTTCTATTTTTCTCTTTGCGTCCTTTTCTAAACTATTTATTGGAAAGTAAAGATCTACTAAACTGAAACCAATCATTGATATAACAAATCAGCACATAACTTAATATTTCTCATGCTATTGGAGGGCTTATGGAAGAAAATAAATACATCGAGATTGTTAAAGTGTTCTCAAAACTTGGGTTCTTTGCTTTTGGTGGACCAGCTGCTCATATCGCTATGATGGAAGAAGAAGTCGTGGATAAAAGGCAATGGATGTCTAAGGAAGAGTTTCTAGATTTATTAGGATTTACTAACTTGATTCCTGGTCCAAACTCTACAGAGATGGCAATTATATTAGGTCATCGGCGTGCTGGAAAATGGGGATTATTTTTAGCAGGTATTTCATTTATTTTACCAGCAATGGTCATTGTAATGATTATAGGGCACTTTTATAAATTATATGGAGACCTTCCTAGAGTTCAAACAATTATGGAGTATATAAAGCCTGTCATTGTAGCAATTATTGTAGCAGCTCTAATAAAGCTTTTTAAAACAGCTATAAAAGATATGTCTACATTTATTGTTTTTTGCCTGTCTCTGCTTTTGGTTGTTTTTGGTGCTTCGGAACTCACTGTGTTAATAGTTGCCGCAATACTCTTACTATTAATAAAAAAAGATTGGAATTTTAAAAATTATGTCATAGAGCCATTTAGTCTCTCAATTTTATTTTTAACTTTCCTGAAAATAGGTTTACTTTTATATGGTAGTGGCTATGTATTACTTGCGTTTATCCAATCAGAATTTGTTGATAAGTTACAAGTATTGACCCAAGTTCAAATGATAGATGCCATATCTGTAGGCGAATTTACTCCTGGGCCTGTATTTACTACAGCAACTTTTATTGGATATTTACTTTTCGATATCCCAGGTGCTTTGGTAGCTACAGTAGGGATTTTTTTACCATCGTTTCTACTGGTTCTTATATTAGCACCACTATTTTCCAAGCTTAAACAATCCAATACATTTTCCAAAATGTTAATTGGTATAAATGCGGCAGCATTAGCATTGATGGCTAATATTACCATCCAATTAGGACAAAATATATTTGTTGAATGGTATTTCATTTTAATTTTTTTTATTAGTCTATTAGGTATTCTTAAATACAAAATTAACTCTGCATTCTTCATCTTAGGGGGAATTCTATTAGGTCTATTTTTATGATTTAGATTAGATGATCTATTGATAAGAGTTTTGCATAAGAATGTTAGGGTATTTATGTATAAAAACAATAAATTTTTTTTAGGTAAGGGGTAACATACTATTGTAAAGATATCTGATGTTGAATTGAAATTTATTTGATTATGTAATATGTATTTTTAAATAGCAGAAGTGGTTAGTTAATCTCTCTTTTCGCTGAGTTTTTTATTAAGGGAAGGACGTGATTTTCCTGAAAGTTGAGAAAGAAGAATTTAAACGAGTTATTAATGACGCGTCTCACTTAGAATATAATTATATTCATCGGGATTTAGAAAAGATTACTGATCCTAACTTGAAGGACGAAGAAGTAGAGTATTTGATTTTAAATCAAATACATCACAGACTTTTAAAAAATTCACACAGATCGTTATTTGGAAATAAAATAATAATAAAAAGTATTGATGAAAAAGATTACAAGTTATTAAGATATTATGTGGAAGCATTATCGGAAAACCACTATAGAACAAAATAGTATTCCTTAAAGACTTAGGTTTCGAAAAGTTAATTATTACTTATGTGAATGGTTTTTAAATAAATGATTGCTTGGTAAAAAATGATTATGAATTCTACAATATTGATTTTAACGGATCAGAAATTATAGGGCTTTATTAACATAAAAAAAGCAATTTTTAATCTGTGATGATTGGCTTGCTAGTTTGTGATATTTTTTTAGTTAAAAGTTACTTGCATTTGCTATGTCTAACTGTAGGTAATACCATTTTGGAGGGATGATATGGAAGAAAGTGAGAGTTTTGAACAGCACTGGCTATTGTCATCTAGTATCCAACGTGTAAAATATCTGAAACTTCTTTCCGCCTATCCAAAAACTACTTGGACGGAGGAGGAAAAGAAGGTATTTCTCTGGTTGTGTCAGATGGATATCGATACACTTGAAACAATGGAGATCATTTTTAGCAAATTAGCGCACAAAAAATGAATAAGACAGCTACTCATTCTTACAAGTAGCTGCCTTTAATATGAAAAGAGCTTGGCCATTAGAGAGTTTCACTCCTTATGCTAGTTTTTCTAATTCATGTACTGCATTTTCGATTGTAGTACCGGTTGCCACTTTGGTTTCATCGTTTTTAGAAAAAACAATAAACAAGTTTAATTTAGTGTCCAAAGTAACACGATAATCAATTGTTTTGTTAGTGAATGTCATAATACATTCTCCTCTCTCAAATAGTGACGAAAGGTAACGATAACGTTCATAGCGAAATTCTATATAGATAGTATAGCACATAAAAAATAAAACAGTGTATAGTGAGTGATAAGTTTATAAAAAAATAATATTTTTATGTAAAGTTGCAACTAAAGAGTTTGTGTGGTATACTACTTGTAGTGATAAACTTTGAAACGTATTAAGAGTGCTATACAGAAATTTATACTCTCCTTTTGCTTATCAAACAATTATTGCAACAAAACGCATTCGTAATGATGCACAAGGAGGAAATAGTATGAATAAAGGTACAGTAAAGTGGTTTAATGCAGACAAAGGTTTTGGTTTTATAACCGGAGAGAATGGTCAAGATGTCTTTGCTCATTTTTCTGCGATTCAAGCAGATGGATTCAAGTCTCTCGATGAAGGGCAAGCAGTCACTTTTGATACTGAAGAAGGTCAACGTGGTATGCAAGCCGTTAATATCTACAAAGCTTAAACGATTTTTTCAACCGTCTCAAATGCTTGAGACGGTTTTTTAAATACTCAAAAAGGGGAGATTATTATGGGTTTTGGACAATGGAAACCAATGCAACCATCCATCGAAGGAGTGGCTTTTAAAAAAAATCAACAAGTCACATTTAGATTTAGGAAAAAACAAGTCATTGGAACAATTGTAAAGTTGTTAAATAATTCAGCAGTCGTCACCTTATCAATCGCCAAGGTGACAGATACTTCTGAAAAAACAGTGATCAATTATAAAAAATTAATGGCGATTTGAATCAAGTCTCATTTATTAGCGAAGCTACCTATGTAACGATCTTAAACTTTGGATAGCTGAACGTGGAAGCTCTTATTTTTAAGGGCTTTTTTAGCTGTGCTGCAAGAACAGATGCAATAGAAGATGTTTATCCTATTTTTATGACAAAATTACTGAGTCTTTTTTCTGTTCTATATAAAAGGGGCAGTATAATATATTCTGTCGGTATTTTGGTTTGTTGGGGGACAAAATGTATTATGTAAAATCAAATCTAGAATACTATGACGTGAATTATACAGAGTATTCAGAAAATTCCTGACTTCTAAGCACTCTTTTTAAATACCACAATCGGCGTGTATCAATTTAAATCTGTATCAATAAACGTGTAAATAAGTTCTTGTTCATTTATAAATTAGGGTTATAAGTATTAGAACAAATATTGGCTGGTGTCAGAAACTTAATAGTTTTTGATCCTTTTTTTATTCCACGTTTGATAGATCTTTCAGTAGCTCAATTAATTAGGTCAGAAAGTTTCTTTTTAAGAGGACACCAGAGTATACCCTGTTGGTCTTTTTGTTTGTACGTGATATACTTAGATTGTCATTTTTATTTTTAAATGACAAAAAATTTAATTTTTAGTTGGCACAAACTATAAATCTGTATACAAGAAAAAAATCACTCAACTATTTTTGAGTGATTTTTTTCTTGTTGCTTCAAAGATTCGGTTACTTAATTTACCTTTATTTTTATCTGGGTTACCATACTAATCCCAACTTTTAAACTAGATTTTTAGTCTAATTTTTAGGTTCTCGTTATTTATGTGCTTAGTGAGTATTAAGCTTTTTACTGGTACCTGCAGAGATTTAATCATTTTATGAATCAATTAGTTCGTCGAATACTTTTGTAATGCAGACGCAAATTGTTGATTTACACTATCTTGGATATTTTCTTTATCTTTAATTAGTTCAAATAGTTTATCATGAATACTCTTGTAAATAATTTTATGAACTCCATGTTGTAGCTTTTCTTCTGAAAATTCATCCATTTCAAATGTAGTTCCGTCTTTGGGTAAAACGGCTAGAGAAATTAATTCGAAGATATCTTCTTTGATGATTTGATCAATTGGCACCCAAGCATTTTCTCTAAAAAAGTAACCTTTATTGTCATCAATTTTCAAGTATTTCATAAGTATCTCTCCTTGTTTTGTATGTTTGTTCGCCTGCTTCCAGGCAATTCAATTGTACAGACAGATTGTTTACGGAAAGACCGTTAGATGCGTACAATTTTTTATCAGTAGGATAGCCGTAATATATGTTAAATACGGGATCGTCAAGTACTAAAGTTCTTTGAGTATGCAAAATAAAATCAGGTTTTATAGATGCGCCAATTGTATTATTATGTGTTGAGACAAAAACAGGAATATGTTTAGAGATTTCTTGTAGAACTGTATTTATTTTGTTGTTTAAAAACATATTATCAAAAGAAGACTCAGGTTCATCAATAAGGAGTAGATCGTATTTGAGTGAATCTTCTATTTTACTGAGAAAATTATATGAGGACGGTAAACAAGCCGCGTCAGACAAGACGGACACTGTGACTTTTACACGGACAGTGACAACGAATGAAGCAACAGGTGACAAAACTTTTGGTGAATGGCAAGCCAAAGATGATGATACAACGTTTGATGAAGTGAAAAGTCCTGAAATCAAAAACTATCACGCAGACAAAACAAGCATTGAGGAAGTCACAGGTTTGACAGCAGAGGACAAAGATCGCGAAGTGACTGTCACTTATTCGCCAAACATGATTGAATCTACGGAAACCAAAGAAGTCAAACAAACGATCCATTATATGTATGAAGACGGCAAAGAAGCCGCGTCAGACAATGTAGACACGGTCACGTTCACACGCACAGTGACAACGAATGAAGCAACAGGGGAAAATACCTATGGAGAATGGCAAGCCAAAGATGATGATACAACGTTTGATGAAGTGAAAAGTCCTGAAATCAAGAACTATCACGCAGACAAAACAAGCATTGAGGAAGTCACAGGTTTGACAGCAGAGGACAAAGATCGCGAAGTGACTATCACTTATTCGCCAAACATGATTGAATCTACGGAAACCAAAGAAGTCAAACAAACGATCCATTATATGAAGGCAGTGCTGTTTTTAAAAATAGCTACAATCCCGCAAAAGGAAGTGCGGTTCTAGAAGCAAGTAAAGAACTAACTGGCAAAGCACTAAGTGCAGATGAATATCGATTCCAGCTGTTGGACGAACAAGGGGAAGTGCTCCAAACCAAGACCAATGATGCCAACGGAAAAATTTACTTCGATGCAATCGACTATGACCAAGCTGGCACATACAAGTATACGATCCGAGAAGTCGTAGGGACAGATAGCACGATCACCTATGACCAAACAGAATACCATGTAACCGTAAATGTGGAAGACCAATCGGGGCAATTAGTGGCAAGTCCAAGCTATGAAGGCAGTGCTGTTTTTAAAAATAGCTACAATCCCGCAAAAGGAAGTGCGGTTCTAGAAGCAAGTAAAGAATTGACTGGCAAAGCACTAAGTGCGGATGAATTTCAATTCCAGCTGTTGGACGAACAAGGGGAAGTGCTCCAAACCAAGAGCAATGATGCCAACGGAAAAATTTACTTCGATGCGATCGACTATGACCAAGCTGGCACATACAAGTATACGATCCGAGAAGTCGCAGGGACAGATAGCACGATCACCTATGACCAAACAGAATACCATGTAACCGTAAATGTGGAAGACCAATCGGGGCAATTAGTGGCAAGTCCAAGCTATGAAGGCAGTGCTGTTTTTAAAAATAGCTACAATCCCGCAAAAGGGAGTGCGGTTCTAGAAGCAAGTAAAGAATTGACTGGCAAAGCACTAAGTGCAGATGAATTTCAATTCCAGCTGTTGGACGAACAAGGGGAAGTGATTCAAACCAAGAGCAATGATGCCAACGGAAAAATTTACTTCGATGCAATCGACTATGACCAAGCAGGCACATACAAGTATACGATCCGAGAAGTCGCAGGGACAGATAGCACGATCACTTATGACCAAACAGAATACCATGTAACCGTAAATGTGGAAGACCAATCTGGACAATTAGTGGCAAGTCCAGCGTACCAAGAATCGATTATTTTCAAGAATACTTATGTATCACCAAAACTTGGGAAAGTAACTCTGAAAAAAGTAGACAGCGAAACAGGAAAACTACTGGCAAATGCAGAGTTTGAGCTGCAAGATTCGAAAGGAAATATTGTACAAAAAAACATAGTTACGAGCAAAGATGGAAAGGTTGAGATAAGTAATTTAGAAGTAGGAGAGTATCAGTTGATTGAAACCAAAGCACCGAGTGGTTATCAAATTGATAAAACACCGATCAAATTTTCAATAAATGATCGCTCCACTAATATATCGAAGCCAAAAGTGTTAGAAAAAGAAAATAAAAGGATAAAAAAATCAGACAGTGCTGCTCTGCCTAAGACAGGAGAAACTGCAGATCAACGATATGTTCTCGTTGGATTGTTTTGTATTATTGGTTTCATCTTGTTAATGATATTTAAAATTTTAAAGGTCAAGAAACAATCTTAATCTTGCATACTATGAATGAGAAAAAGAGCTATCAAATAAGATTAGTCATATCAACAAAAGGAGCTGGATTCCCCAGCTCCTTTTATAATTGCTTTATACAGCTCAAAAAGTGGTGATAGTCACTATTTTGCAGGATTGCTTGTTGAATATCTTCACGATCCATCAACTCTAATAAAAGACTATAGATTTCTTCGGTATCTTCATATTCGTCTTTTTGAATCGCAAAGAGAAAGACGAATTTAACCAAATCACCATTTCCCCAATCAACGCCGTCAGGAATGATCGCCACTGAAACGGCTGAGCGTTTTGCCATCAAGGTCATGGGATGGGGGATAGCAAGCCACTCGTTAATATTGGTCTGATTGATTGCTTCTCGTTTTTTCACACTGTCATAAAAATCTTGGGGCACAAAATCTTTTTGGTACAGTTGCTGCGCCATTTTCTTTAGTAAGGTTTCTTTATCTGCATGATTTTCATGAAGAAAAAATGCTTTTTGAAACAATGAATAGATACCATCTTTTGATTCACTGAGCGTTTCAATGAACGGTTCGATTTTGCCAATTTCTTTATCTAGCTTGGCCATGTTGATGTAAATAGAAGGAACCGAGAACTGTTCTAATGGAACGGTTGTGATCACAAAATCAATGGCAGAAAGATCACATTGTTGTAGCTCGACGTAAGAAAAGCGATCAACGACTTCGATCGTTTCTTGATAGTGCTTGATAATTTTTGCTTCAATAATACGACTCATGGCTCGACCGGTTCCGCAAACAAGGATGACGCGATGTTTAAGATGATTTCTGATGGAACTCCTTTCCATAGCACCTGCGATGTGCAAAGCGATATAGCCGATCTCATCAGGAGAAAAATAAAAACCGTGTTTCAGGCTTACCGTTTCTAAATGAGTCAAACATAAATCATAAGCCTGTGGAAAAGATTTTCTGATCGTTGCCAGCAATGGATTGCTACGGCGTGCATCCATTAGATTCATGTTGATAAAGCCCTCAATATGAGATGTCAAATCGTCTATTAGCATCTTGTCTGTCTCTAACGCATAGTTTGACGTCTGTTTGATCGCAGTTAATAATTCTTCCACAATGGCTTTCGCAGTTTTCGTGGAAGAATCGCTTGCATCGCCTGTTTCAACTAAACGTGGTGCATTCATCGCAAGATAGTAAATGAAGTATTGTTTTTCTCCAGCAGTCAATTGTATATCAAATGCATGATCGATTTCTTCTAAGAAGTGACCAACAACTTTCTGGGCGTCTTCTTTGAGCGCGGGCACGTGCAAGGGAAATTCGTTGATCTGATGGCCAGCTATAAAGCGACTGATTGCTAAAGCAAAATGAGAAAGAATGTTTTTATGATAGTAGTCAGAGTCTAACAAGTCTAAGGGCGCCAGATGATTTAATGACAATTCTTGCAAGCGGGTCAGATCAATCGTATCAAACAACTCAAGTTCCATTTCCGTAAAACCCACCAAATACTCTTGGAGATCTTTTTCAATCAAAAGATCACTGATTGCTTGTCGCTTGGCGAATTCGTTACCCAAGACTTCAAAGCCAATATTTGGACGATTTACTATTTTTAATTGATAGGTCGCTAAATTGTCTCGAGCCGTTTTTAAGTATGAGTAAAAGGTGTTTTTACTAATAAATAATCGATCAAGAAAATCATCTAAGGATAAAGGGTTTTCATTCTTAAATAAAAGGAAAAGTAGATAGGCTTGTCGTTCTTCACTCGTAGTTAGAAAGGACTCGGTAGTCGACATACTTTCAGTCCACCAGTCATGAAATCGTTCTTTTGAACCAATAGACAACAAATAGCCTTGCCCTCGAATCAACTTGATGGAGGCACCCACATTTGTTAACAAATCATTCAAATTTGCAATGTCGGTCCGAACCGTTCGCTCAGAAATCGAGAAGCTTTTTGTTAACTCCTTCATTGGTAGCGGCGCCGTTTGTCTAGTTAATACTTCCATTAGATCATCTAATCGTTGATAAGCAAGTTTTGACACTTGTTTCACCTCCGTGCTCTTTCTCATCATACAATAGAAAGAATAAGAATGAAATGCTTCACCAGTACCGAAAATTTCCAGAAGAGTTGGCAATCATTTTGGAAAACGCTTTACTAATGATTGCCACTTGAATTGGAAATTTGTTGTGTTTACATCGTGAATTAGAAACCGTAAATTAAACGTGTACAGAAAATAAACCACACGAATTACGCTAATGGTTTCATAATAAAGGAAAGGAGCAGATGAGATGGATTTTCAGAAAAAAAATATTCTCTTGAATGTGGCTGTTACATCAAAAGAAGAACTGTTTCACGTAATTGCGCATCATGCCTATGAATCAGGGATCGTTACCAATGCAGCAGATACATGTGCGGCATTCATTGAACGG
This sequence comes from Enterococcus sp. DIV0240d, assembly GCF_051711245.1. Lineage (NCBI taxonomy): Bacteria > Bacillati > Bacillota > Bacilli > Lactobacillales > Enterococcaceae > Enterococcus > Enterococcus sp. DIV0240d. The sequence continues at coordinate 1,031,983 of NZ_JBIOMG010000001.1, forward strand.
GAAGCACAATATTCAACCGGCTTACAAGAAGGCTTTGCTATTCCACATGCAAAAGCTGAACCCGTTTTGGAACCGACCGTTTTGTTTATTCGTTTAGAGCAAGCCATCGAATGGGAAACCTTCGATGATTCAGCAGTCAAAAATGTGTTTGCTTTGATGGTTCCTAAAAAAGATGAAGGAACGGTGCATCTGCAAATGTTGAGTCGCCTAGCAACCGCATTGCTTGAAGAGACATTCATCCAGCAGATTCAACAATCAGAAGACAAAGCTTATTTAGCAGAATTGATCAAAAAGGAAATGATGGGAGAGAAAATTGTATGAAAATAGTAGGAATTTCCGCCTGTCCAGCTGGATTGGCACATACACCGATGGCGGCAAAAGCTTTAGAAAAAGCTGGTGTGAAACTTGGCTATGAGGTCAAGATCGAACAGCAAGGCTCATTAGGGCAAGTCAATGAGATCACTGCAGCCGAAGCAAAAGAAGCGGATTTCTTGCTTTTAGCGACTGACCAAAAAGTTGTTGGGATGGAACGGTTTGAAGGAAAACCGCAAATTCGAGTAAATATCAATACGTGTATCAAGGCACCGGAAGCGGTGCTGAAGAAATGTGTAGCTGCTGTTGAACAAAGAAACGCAAACTAAAGGAAAGAGGCAAGGATGATGAAAAGAGTTCTAGCAGATTTAAAAGGCCACTTGATGAGTGGAATTAGTTTTGTACTGCCATTGATTATTGGTGCTTCACTGGTTGTTGCCATTCCGAAAATGATTGCTCTTGGTATGGGGATCACAAGCTTAGATCCTTATGCTGACACGGAAGGCTTTAAACATGCGCTTTATTTGATTGAACAAGTAGGGTGGGCAGGAATCGGCTTGATCAATACTGTCTTGGCTGGTTTTATCGCGTATTCTGTTGGAGATAAGGCTGCGCTAGGTGCCGGCTTTATCGGTGGTGCAGTCGCTTCTAGCACCAATGCTGGGTTTTTAGGGGCAGTTATTGCTGGGTTCTTAGCAGGATACTTAGTGAAGTGGGCGAAAGAACATATCAAATTACCGGAGTCGTTTGCTGGGGTGATGCCGTTGGTAATTTTACCTTTGATTGCTACATTGTCCGTAGCAATCGTCATGGGCGCCTTACTCTCTGAGCCCTTGGCGTGGATCAATACTAGTTTGGTTGAATGGATCCGAACCATGATTGAAAATGACGTTAACAAAATTTTACTGGCATTCATCATGGGGGCAATGATTGGCTCTGACTTAGGGGGACCTGTAAACAAAGCTGCTTGGATGGCAGGAAATGTGTTACTAGCGGAAGGAGTCTATTTACCAGCCATCATCGTGAACGTTGCGATTTGTGCGGTACCATTTGGATATGCCTTAGCAACTTTGTTCCACAAAAATCGATTCAACAAAGAGCTACTGGATGCTGGGCGTAATAACTTTATTATGGGGTTCATCGGAATCACAGAAGGAGCAATTCCTTTTACATTAGTCAATCCATTACGGCTTGTGCCGATCAACATGTTGGGAGGTGCAATTGCTTCTGGTTTGGGGATCGCATTAGGAATGTATGACAAAATGCCACCAGTTGGGGGAATCTACGGCTTCTTCACTGTTGGAAACGGTTGGGCGTATTTGATTGGACTATTTGCAGGAGCAGCCTTCATCGGTTTTGTCGCGCCTTTATTCGTGAATTTCAATAAGCAAGAAGAACAAACAGAAGATATTGCCCTCGATGATATTGAAGTGAGCTTTGAAAACTAAGTAACAAGGCTGATTAGCTAAATAGTAGCAAAAGAAAAGGCACGAGCAGGTGATTTTTCAAGAACGCTTTAAGGTATCTGACAAGGACAAGACTTGGGGAAGAAAACAAGAGTATTTGAAGAGAAACGATTTTCAAAATTCGAAGCATTTATGTAAGGATCAAATGATGCGTACCAGATGGTAAAAAAATTGAGAAAAATTAATAGGCACGAACGACACCCATCGTTACGTGCCTTTTTTAATCACGGGAGAGGAATGATTGAATGAAAAAAACAGTACATGTCGTACCCCACAGTCATTGGGATCGCGAATGGTATTTTACGACGAGTCGCTCGAAAATCTATTTGATGCACGATCTAAAAAACGTCATTGAACAACTAGAAAAGGATGATCCTTATGAAAGTTTCATTTTAGATGGACAGGCTTCTCTGTTAGATGATTACTTGAAATGGCGCCCACAGGACAAAGAAAGGATTCAACAACTTGTTCAACAAGGAAAATTGATCATTGGCCCATGGTACACACAAACCGATCAATTAGTGATCTCGGGAGAAAGCATTGTTCGTAATATGTTATATGGCATGAAAATTTGTGAAGCATTCGGAACCTACATGAATGTCGGCTATGTGCCAGATTCTTTCGGACAAGCAGCTAGTATGCCACAAATCTATCGTGAGTTTGGTATCACAGACACAATGTTTTGGCGCGGTGTCAGTGATGACGATGTTAAACACACAGAGTACAAATGGCGTGGAGAAGATGGTTCTGTGGTCAATGTTTACCAGATCCCAAGTGGGTACTACATTGGCGGTGCCATTCCTGAACGAGAAGCAGAATTAGCAGAGTTCTTACATCAAGAACCGTTTAAAACGACTTGGGGGCGCAGTGCAACGGATCAAGTGTATTTTCCAAATGGTTTCGACCAAGCACCAGTTAGAGAAAATCTTCCAGAATTGGTTGATCGAATGAATCAACTGTATCAGGATGAGTATGAGTTACAATTTTCAACGATCGAAAAATACATTGCTGCGGTCAAAGTACGCCATCCTGAGTTGGAAGAAATCGCTGGTGAACTGATCAACGGCAAATTGATGCGAATTCACAAAACGATTTTTTCTTCACGTCCTGATTTGAAGGCGATGAACACACAGATCCAACATTACTTAGTCAATGTCATGGAGCCTATCTTAACCATGGCTATGCAATTAGGATTTGAGTACCCCGTAGAAACAGTCATAGAGATTTGGAAGTTAATGTTTGAAAATGCGGCGCATGATTCGATCGGTTCTTGTGTTTCTGATACGACCAACGAAGATATCTATATGCGCTATAAGCAAGCGCGAGATATTTCTATGAATCTTGTCGAATTGATGTTACGACAGATTTCTACTGCAATCAACAACCCACAAGCAAAAGAAATTACTTTTACGCTTTTCAATACCTATGACACAAAACGTAATGGGGTGATCGAAGCAGAGGTTTATTTGCCGCAAAAAGATTTTGCGATCCTTGACCAGTCAGGTCAGGCGTTACCTTATACGATTTTAGAGCTTACCGACCAAACGGAGTATGTGTTGAATCAGGGGAACATATTAGATCCAGTCAAGGAGATCTATTTGCCGGAGAAAGTCTATAAAGCAAAGATTGCCATAGAAACGACTGATGTGCCGAGTATGGGGTATACCCAGCTGACAATTGATTTAAAAGGTGATACAAGCGCACCATTGCAGGAGATTACAACCAATACGATCGAAAATGAGTACTATCAGATCACTGTCAATAGCAATGGCTCGTTAGATATTCTAGATAAAACCAATCAGGTGCTTTATCAAAATCAAGGGATCATTGAAGAAAATGGCGACGATGGTGATTCATTCAATTATTCACCACCTGTGAAAGATTTTGTGATTTCATCAATTGATGCGCAACCAACGATCTCGATTCAGCAATCAGCAATCTACCAAAAGATTGATGTGGTATTCACGCTGAGGGTTCCGAAGGATTTAGCTGAACGTGCAGAAAAGAAGGTCTCGGCTTCACTACCGATCCAATTGACGATCGTGTTGAAAAAACAATCGCAACAAATTGATTTCAACTTAACGGTTGAAAACCAACAAGTGGATAGTCATCGGGTATGTGTGCTATTTGATACCGGAATTGCCTCGAAATTTTCGCTGGCTGACCAACAGTTTGGCACGTTGCAGCGCCCTGTTGTGTTTGAAAAAGAAATGGCTCTTTGGGAAGCTAATAAAGAGCAATGGAATGAGCAGCCGATCGCCATAGAAACTTGTCAATCGTTTGTCGGTTTATTCGATGCATCCCATGGCGTAGCAGTCATGCCCAAGGGTGTACGTGAATATGAGATCGTGGGGAAAGCGTTTGATACGATTCGCTTAACGATTTTCCGAACCTATGGCTTCATGGGGAAAGAGAATCTACTGTATCGACCAGGGCGTGCTTCAGGAGAATCAGTGATTGCGACACCAGCTGCGCAGTGCCACAAAACGATGCATTTTGATTTCTCTGTTGCTTACTTTGCTAAAGGATTTGATCAAGCAAATGTTGCACAGAGTGCCAAACAAGCAGTAACACCGATCACTCTTTATCAATCCGCAGAATTCCTGAATTCCCGCTTGATATTTACTTTAGGACCGGTTGAACCAACCTTACCGGCAAACTTTAGTCTTTTTGAGATCAATGGCAATTTGACCCTGAGTGTATTGAAAAAAGCCGAAGATCGTCTAGGTTATATTTTGCGTCTATACAATGGGCTTTTAGATGAAGGTGGACACGCAACGATCACATTCAACCATCCAGTGAAGTTAGTAGAAACAGTCGATTTAAAAGAAGCTACAAAAGAAGCACTGGTTGTGGAAAAGAATGTAGTCACTCTTGAAAAGATAGGCCACGCAAAATTTGTGACATTGTATGTAGAGTAATTGCTACTGAGAAAAAGTCACGCGAAGCGGCGAGTCCGCTTGTGCCATAGAAAAGTGAAAAAGGTTCGTAAGTCTTATCAAAGTATTTACGAGCCTTTTTTAATACTAATGCGAAACAGACGAGAATCTTTGTAGGTTGAATGCCAATAGCGAATGTATACCTAAGCCATCCTTTCCAAGGTATGCAAAAATCTCTCCTCTGTACGAGTTGCACGAAAGGAGGAAAGTCAGAAGGCAGCTTGTCGGTTTTCTTTTAATTCTTATTTCAATCTCAGTTTATGTAGTTTTTGGTATTTCACATCAGCGGCGCAGAACGGGCTTTCTTGACAAATAAGCATTCTAAAAATATAGTTGAGTCAAAAGCTGCAAGACAGGAGAATATCATGAAAATTAGAGCCGCAGCATTGTCTGATCATAAAGAACTAACTCATTTGTCGAAAGTACTAGGCTATCCAATCGAAGAAGAAGTATTGATCGAAGGCCTAAAGAGAATTTTAGCTGAGGAGGATCATCTCTTGCTTGTTGCCGAAATAAAGGGTAAAGCAGTTGGGATGATTGAAGCACAGCCGTATTCAACAGTTTATTCTGCTGGGCAATTTTTTAATGTCCTAGGTTTGGTAGTGGATGATCAAGTGCAAAAGCAAGGCGTTGGCGGGAAACTACTGTCGGCAATTGAAGAAGAAGCCCGACAGCGAGGAATGCAAGGCATTCGATTAAATTCGAATGTTAAACGCCATGCTGCTCACAGGTTTTATGAAAATCATGGCTACCACAGCAGTCATGAACAGAAACGGTTTATCAAGGAATTATAAAAATACAAAGACGCTGGAGGAGTGACAAACGACACTCCAGCGTCTTTTTTTGTATTCACTTTAATTGGTTCAAAAGACTAATATTTATGGAATCAATGCTAACAACAGCCGTTTAATCTCCTCATAAACCTCTCCGGTTTCCGGCGTCACACGTTGACGATTCTGAATGATAAAAAGATCACGATAGCGGTACTCTGGATCAAGTTCCTGCCAAGGCAACTCTTCTGGTAATGAAAGTTTCGAAATGATCGATTTGCCGATGTTTTGTTTTAGTAGGGACAAAATCACTTCGCTATTATTGGCTTTGATGATTTGCGGATTTAGGTGCTGTGCGTAAAGATAGGTTTCGTTAATGTAATACATCCCCGAGTCGTTTTCTCGCAAGACCCAAAAATCAGAAGCGAGGTTGCCTGCTAACACCAATTCATCGCGATAAACGAATTCTTTTTGGATCAATGGCGAAACGATTGATTTTTCGATCAGGCCGATATGGGCTTTGTTTGATTCGACGGCATCGATCACTTCTTGCGAATTCATGATTTTGATTTCAAAGGCAAATGTTGGAAATTCTGCAATCAGCTGTGCCATGATGCTAGGCAGTAAGTAAACGGCGGTGGTATTCGAACAAGCGAGCACACACGCTGTTTTAAAATTTTTGGTGTCTTTGGCTTGCGAAAAAATAGTGGACAATGAGCGGAGGGACTCGACCACACGAGGATACAAAAACTCCGCTTGGCTAGTGGGTAAAATCAATTGTTTTCCTTTACGTTCAAAAAGTTTGAAGCCAAGTTCCGCCTCTAATCGTTGGATTTGCAAGGAGATCGTTGGCTGAGTTTTATAGAGCTGTTTTGCGGCAAGACTAAAGTTTCTCGTTTCATAAACAACAATGAAGGTTTTGAGCAATTCAATCATTTTGCGGACTCCTTTATTATTAATAATATTTATAATTAGTATTTAAAAGTACAATTTTACAAATAGTTATCAGGTGATTATAGTATAAGTGTAGAGAAAAAAGAAAGCAAATTTAATTGAAATTTTCATACGTTAAGAAAGGATGAGTTGATGAAAACATCGATCCAGCATTTTTTACATTCATTGCCAATCCCGATTTGCGGCTTGATTTTAGGCACTGTGTCTTTGGGGAATTTATTGTATTCAGAAGGAATGGAGACGGTTGGAAATGCGTTTTGCACCCTTGGTATTTTCATCATGGGGCTCTTCCTTCTGAAAGTATGCTTTACATTTAAGCACACGATGTCAGAGTTGCAAAACCCAATCGTTGCTTCGGTGGCGCCGACCTTTACGATGGCGCTGATGGTGATCTCCACTGTTTTTGAACGGGTCATTCCCAATGCAGTGGTGAATGATCTGCTCTGGTGGGGGGCTATCGGCTTACATTTTGCTCTAATGATCTATTTTGTTGTCGTGCATATTTTGCCTGTCGACCTTTCGCTGGAATACATTTATCCAAGCTGGTTTATTACCTTCGTCGGGATTGGCGTAATTCCCAATACTTCTGCTGTCTTTTTTAAAGAGCTAGGGGAAGTGATCGTCTGGATCGCATTGGTATTGTATTTTACGCTTTTGCCGATTATTTTAAAGCGAGTCGTCCATCAAAAGCTGACGGAACGTGCGGCAGTTCCTTTGATCACGATTTTAACAGCACCAGGTTCTCTTTGCTTAGCAGGTTACCTTTCCGTATTTGAACAAGGCTCTGCTTGGTTTGTCGCCTTTATGCTGTTATTGTCACAAACGATTTATTTCTGTGTTGTCGCTTATATGAAAAACATGCTGGCAGTCGGGTTTTACCCAAGCTATGCGGCATTTACGTTTCCTCTTGTGATCTCGGCGACTGCAATGTTCAAATCAGCACTGTTTTTTGCGAATCACCCACTGATATTTGGGTTTCTACAAGCCTTAACGATTATTGAAACCAGCTTTGCCGTGATTGTCGTCTGCTATGTGTTAGGAAAATATGCTGTTCATTTGTATCAGCAAACCAAAGCGCTGATTGCCGGTCATAGTTATTAAGGAAACACAAAAAATCATCCATTTTTTGAGAAAATGCGTACTCTACGCAAAACAATAGCACAAGTATTTGAAAAGAAAGGGAAGGGATCGCACATGAAAAGTACAAGCAGAAAAGTTGTCGTTGTCGGAACAGGTTTCGTTGGAACGAGCATTGCGTATTCCATGATCAATCAAGGACTAATCAATGAATTGGTCTTGATCGATGTCAATCGAGACAAAGCAGAAGGAGAAGCCCTCGATTTGTTAGACGGTATGTCATGGGGGCAAGAAAACATCAAAGTTTGGGCGGGAGAGTACTCGGAATGTAAAGATGCTGATATCGTCGTTATTACTGCAGGGATCAACCAAAAGCCAGGACAAACACGGCTTGAATTGATCGATGTGAACGCCGAAATTATGGCAAGCGTCACAAAACAAGTGATGGCTTCAGGCTTTGATGGCGTGCTTGTCATCGCTTCAAACCCAGTCGATGTCTTAACTTATCAAGCATGGCGTGTGTCAGGGCTGCCAGCCAATCGTGTTGTTGGTACGGGAACGACCCTCGATACCACAAGACTTCGAAAAGAAGTGGCGGCAAAATTAGCCATCGATCCACGGAATATTCATGGGTATATCATTGGGGAACACGGTGATTCGGAAGTCGCTGTCTGGTCCCATACAACGATCGGTGGTCAACCGATCGTAGAATTGATCAAGCAAAAGGATCGTTTGACCGTTGCCGATCTAGCGGTTCTTTCTGAACGAGTAAAAAATGCCGCCTATGAAATCATCGATCGAAAACAAGCAACATTTTACGGGATAGGGATGAGTGTCGCAAGAATCGTTCGAGCGATCTTAAATGATGAGCAAGCGATTCTGCCGGTGTCTTCCTACCTTGATGGGGAATATGGCATCAACGATTTATTCACAGGTGTTCCTGCAGTCGTGGACCAAAACGGCGTCCGCGAAATTATTGAATTGACGCTTACCCCTGAGGAAAAACGGCAGTTTGATACTTCGTGTCATCAGTTACGAGCAGTAATTTCCACAATTGGACAAAGCAAAGTCAGCTGATCTCAAGAATACTAGTAATGAAATCCTCGTGTTCGTTTTTGCCAAAGCATGGTTCGACTATTTACGGTCGGCCATGCTTTTTTTACATCTAGCCAAGAATGTTAAAAGGAAATGGCGTATTTTACGCGAAACGCCCACTATTCAACTCTCTTTTTTCTCACTCCTTTAGAAAAAACATCCTCAGTGAATGACAGAAAAAGAATGATCGATCAACCTTGCAAACATTTCGAGTTGTAAAAAGTGACAAAGTGTCACCTTGTGTGGTATTCTTCAAAAAGTGACACTTTGTCAACATTTGGAAAACAGGAGGAAAGAGCAATGTTTCTGGCTATAAAAGAAATGCGTTATTCAAAATTAAGATATGGGCTGATCGTAGGAATCATGTTTTTGATTGCCTATGTTGTTTTTATATTGTCTGGCTTAGCTACCGGACTTAACTGGGATTTTAAAAAGGCCATCGTCGACTGGGATTCATCCGCGATCGTTTTATCAGAAGATGCGAATGACACATTTGCGGCTTCGCAATTGACGAGAGGGGATCTAGACCGTGTAGCAGGAACCCAAAAAGCCCCGATTGGTTTATATAGCAGTGTCATCACGGTCAACGATGAACAAGTCAATGTGACTGTTTTTGGTACACAAGACGATGCGTTCTTGTTACCAGAAGTTTTAGAGGGCAAGCTGTTTTCAAAAGAAAATGAGATCACGATTTCAGAAAACTTAGCAGAAGAAGGTATCAAGGTCGGGGATCAAGTGAAAATCGGACGTTCAGATGAAACCTTCAAAGTCGTTGGGATCACCCCAGAAACGTCTTATACGGTGTCACCAGTGATTTATACTTCCCTCGATACTTGGACGAAAATGAAGTTTGCTAATCAACCATTTCCATCTGATAAGGAGCAGCCCATCAATATCATTGTGACCAAATCAAGTGATCCGAGAGTCGATAACCAAGAAGGAACCCAGCTCAAAGTCTTGGCAACGGAAGACTTTATTGAAAAGCTTCCCGGATTTTCTGCCCAAAACTTGACCTTAAATGCCATGATCTACTTCTTATTTGTTGTTGCAACGGCAATCGTGGGGATTTTCATGTATGTGATCACCCTACAAAAAACGGCGATTTTTGGTGTGATGAAAGCCCAAGGGATTCGGACCAGCTTTATTGCTAAATCAATTATTGCGCAAGCATTTATGGTCGGTGTGATCGGGGTAGCCCTAGCCTTTGCGGCGGCATACGGCACCAGTTTGTTTTTACCAGATGCCATGCCATTTTTCTTTGAATTAAAGCAATGGCTGCTTTATAGCGGCATCTTGATTCTCGTGGCAGTTCTAGGCGGCTTATTCTCCATTCGGACGGTCACAAAAGTCGATCCAATTACGGCAATAGGAGGGTAACAAAGATGAAAGACATTTTAGTAATGAAGGATATTATAAAAAAATTTGGCAAGCTGCATACCGAAGTAACGGCATTAAAAGGACTGAATTTTCACGTTCAAGAAGGGGAGTTTGTCAGTATCATCGGCCCTTCTGGTTCAGGAAAAAGTACCTTTTTGACCATCGCTGGCGGCTTACAAAGTCCAACATCGGGAGAGATCATCATCAACCAGGTGAACTTTTCCCAATTAAATGAAAAGCAACGAGGAAAGTTGCGTTTTAAAGAGATTGGGTTTATCTTGCAAAGCTCGAATTTGATCCCTTTTCTAACGGTAAAGGAACAATTTTATTTGGTCGACAAAGTTTCAAGAAAAGCCAAGGAAAAGGAACGGATTGATGAATTGCTTGCTTCATTAGATATTCTCGATCTTCAAGACAAGTTTCCCCGCGATTTATCTGGTGGGGAACGTCAACGAGTAGCAATCGGCAGGGCGTTGTTTAATGACCCAAGCTTGATTTTGGCGGATGAACCAACTGCCAGTTTAGACACCGATCATGCGTATGAAGTCGTGAAGTTATTGGTGAAAGAAGCGCATGAGAAAAAGAAAGCGACAGTCATGGTCACTCACGACGAGCGAATGATCCAATGGAGTGATCGCATTTTCCGAATGGAAGATGGCAATCTGATCGAACAAAACGCCCCGTCAAGAGAAACTGCACAAGTCTGAGTGGAAAAGTAGAGGGATTTGTTTATAATAGAGGGAGTAGATTGCGAATGATGGAGGAGAATCCCTTGCCAAGTACAACATTTTTTCATTTAAAACAAGAGAAAAAAGAAAAAATCGATGCCGTGCTTTTAGAAGAATTCTTCAGCAAGCACATCAGTCAAGTCAAGGTCTCTGCCATCGTCGAAAAGTCGCACATTTCTAGAGGGGCGTTTTACAAGTACTTTCAAAACTTAGAAGATGCCTATGACTATGCGATCGCCGACTATTCAAACCAAATCCATTCCGCGATTTTTACGTTTATCAATCGCAACAAAAATGATTTTTTCAAAGGGATCGAAGAATACTTGGCTTGGTGCAGTCAATGGTCACCTGAAGATGATCATTGGAAAATGATCCACTTATGTACCCAAAGTAATGCCTGGACGAAGCGCGATGCGATCCCTGACGATTCGCCCATGATTCGTCAGTGGTTGGAGCTGTTGGAAGAAAATCGCTTTACGATCCATGATACGCAAGAAGCTGTCAGTTTCCTTTATTTTATTATGGCGGTCGTGATGGATAGTCTGACAGATTTTATTTCGAATGAATGGACCGCAAAAGAGCTGATCAAAGATTTTCGCTATAAGGTGCAATGGATCAAGTATGGAATCAAAGAGGAAAATGACGAAGAATGAACGCTTCGGCAAGAGGATGGAGCAAATGCCTCGCACAGCGGAAAAGTTCATATATAAGGAAAGAGGTGCCCGACAACCGAAATAGTTGTCGGACACCTCTTTTTTGAGGGAATGATTATTTTTTATTTACACGTTTCGCAATGATCGGCAAGATCAAGCCAATCAAAAGAAAGGCAATTGGCGTAATGATATTTAAGGCCAATTGGAAGAACCAAGCTTGCGGATCTGCCGCATAATCAAGCTTAGGAACCATCCCTAAAATGCAGGCAAAGGCCGTGAACAAGAAGCACCATAAGCCGATCCCAAAGCCAACCTTGGTGTTTTTCACGAATTTATAATCGGAAGTAAAGCGATTGGCGTGTTTGTTGACTAACATAAAGGCTAAGAAGACCCATAAGTAACGCAATGGCATGACAACTGAATTCAAGTTCAACAACCAACGATACAGTTCGGTCATATTGCCGATTCCTAGTGCTGGAATAATGATCAAAATGCTGACTAGGATACCAGTCATAATATACCCATTTACTGGTGTTCCTTTTTTGTTTAGTTTTGCTAAGCCATTTGGTACAAATTCTGAATCAGCATCAGACAATAATATTTTCAATGGGGCATCAATTGAAAAAGCCAAAGCAGAAATTTGCGCCAACGCATTGGCGATGGAATAAAGAATGACAAAGAAATTGCCGATTCCGTAGAAGTTTCCTAGTCGTTGAAAGGCTTCATAAGCGCCGTTGACCATCAAATCTTCTGGAATATGGTTGGCATCAAAAAGCATCCCCATAGCAATCGAGCCTAGCAAGGCACATAACGCCACCATACCGGCTAAAAAGATCATGCCTTTTGGAAATTCTTTGGCAGGATTTTTTGTGTTATTTACGTAAGGCGAGATTTTTTCACAGCCACCTACCGCAAATACCAGCATCGAGATCGTGGTTAAATAGGTAAAGTCAAATTTAGGGATATAGGTTGAAACAGATGACATATTTGGTGTAGCAATCTCAGCACCAGTCATTGCTGGAGCAGTCACTGCTAAAAGAATAAAAAGAATCGACATCACGAACATGGCTGTTCCGGCGATGTTCCCAATCATTTTTAAGGTCGTCAATCCTTTAGAGGCAATCCATAAAAAGAATAGAAAAATAGCTAAACAAATCAACGAGACTTCCATGGAGCCCATCGTTGATACAAATGTACCATTTCCTTTAAATAACCAACTCAATGACACTAAGATTCCTTGGGGTTTTTGTGCCAAATAAGGCACGTGAACGACCCAATAAGTCCAAGCAGCAAAAAAAGCCAACCGCTTTGTTGAGGTTTCTTTGATCCATGAGGAAACCCCACCACTTGACTCTTTGAAGGTCGATCCTAACTGACCAACACTTAATGTATAGGGTACAAAATAAAGAGCCATAATTAATAGCCACGAAACAACAACAGTCAATCCTTGTTGAGCGTAGTTGTTTACAACATTTCCCAGTCCCCAAACAGAGACGAACGCCATCAGCGCAATATTATACCAGCGTAATTGTTTCTCATTCATCGCTTTCTCCTTCTTAAAATGATTTTTCTGACTGGTTAAAATAGAGCGTTTTTTGAAATTTAGTGAGAAAAAAATTTCTTTCCATAAGCGCTTGATCACTATCAAGTTTCTTATGCATTTTTTCACAAATGTCAAAGATCAAATTGAAAAAAAATTTCATTTGCTTCTTTTTATCCAGTCGTTGATTTTCCATAGTTAGGATAAACCTCTGAATTCTTTTGGTCAAGAAAAATTAAATTGTTATTTAAAAAAAATAATAAATTTCTGATGATTGAAAAAGCAAACATCATCATTCATTAATAATCTGAAAGGAATCCAACTACATTTGGTCAAGGGCATGGATGAAAGAGGGAGTGTTTCATTTAAATGAATGGACGTACAAAGATGGAAGAAACCCTTTCGTAAGGCTTTTCGCTGGTACTTTTTGGATTGATATTTAAGCAAAGAAAGTAGGAGAGTAGTCGTAGTTTTTTTGGTTTTCTAAGAAAAATTTTACGCGAACATTCTTTCAAAGAAACACTAAAACAAAGTTAGCCGAATGCTTCGTTCCATCGAAATCACTCGTTTTTTTTCGCCAACTTATAGGAGGTGGGTGTTATTCGCTCAAATACTGGCCATAAAATCAGATAAAAGACGAAGTTTCCGCTGGCATGGAAGAAATCGAACAGTAGTCCTTGAAGGTAATAGGCAAGAAACGAAGGAAACTGATAAAGCCAAACTTCCATCAACGAAACGATCAAGCCATAAAGAAGTCCGCAAAGAAAGGCAAAGAAAGCTTGCAAGAAGCGGTTTTTCTTGATGATCGGTATTTTTCCAATCTGATGAAAAAGAACGATGGTGACAGTAAGTGCAGCCAATTGACTGATCGTCCAGAGACCCATGCCTAGATAGATATTTGTTCCGAGCAAACTTAATAAGGCAATCACCAACGCATCGGATAAACGGTAAGAAAAAGCCACTAAAAATAAAAGGGCACTCATAGGCTGAATGTTAGGGATAAAGACAAAAACTAACCGTCCAACGATACAAGCCGCAGTGATCAGTGCTAAATGAGAAATTCTTTGGATAGAAAATATCTTGGTTTGGGGAGGAAGCATGAGAATCGCCGTCTTTCTAATTGATAATCATTCTCATTATACATGGAAAATAATAAAATTCAAGATTGAAATGCACATTATATAGTATGATAATAAAAAACGAGCACAATATGTTGTGTTTTAGAAGGCGAGGGAAAGAAATGGAATACAAAAAACAAACGATTGAGAAATTGAACGAGGATATCAAGTTGTTCCAAGAAGTTTCGGCGATCACACCAGAAATGACCCAAACATTTGAGGGAATCGCTCGTTTGATTATGCTGGATCGTTATTCATACAAGGATCAAACCCATCAAACATTGCGTAAGGATGATTTGGTGATTTTGACAACGAAAGCTGATCCTAAATATCCTGCGCGAGGAATCGGTGTTGTGAAAGCAATCGATGGGGAACTAGTCTCTATCGAAGTGGAAGAGGCCTATCGCTCAGCGTTAGAAGATATTGATGAACAAGCCAATGGACTTGTTAAAAGAAGAAAAAGTGACATTGAAAAACCGTTAGAACTCTTTTTTGAGCAAGTGGCGCATCGTGTAGCCAAAGGGATTTCTGCCAACGAGTCCCATGACCAGGAGCACTTCTTTGAGGCGTTTTACCAACAAATCGTGGCGCAAAACCTAATTCCCGCAGGCAGAGTACTTTATGGAGCAGGAACAAATTCTCAAGTTACCTACTTCAATTGCTTTGTGATGCCTTTCATCCATGATTCCCGAAAAGGGATTGCTGTTCATCGACAAGAAGTTATGGAAATCATGAGTCGAGGTGGCGGGGTTGGAACCAATGGGTCGACTTTGCGACCAAAATCAAGTGTGGTCCACGGTGTCAGTGGTCGGTCTTCTGGGGCAGTTTCTTGGTTGAATGATTTGGCAAACTTGACGAACCTTGTCGAACAAGGAGGTAGCCGCCGTGGAGCGCAGATGATTATGATGGCAGATTGGCATCCAGATATTTTTACGTTTATTCTTTCTAAAGTTCAAAATCCTGCTGTATTGCTTCACCTGAAAAAAACAGTCACGAATGCAGCAATCAAACAACTGATCAATGAAAAACTGCAATTTGATCCTTTGACAAAAATGGAAGAAAGAATGTTCACTTATCTAGCGCAACTGCCTGAATCGTCAGATAAGGAACATAATGACATGATCCAAAAGGCAAAAGAAAAATTGCGCATAGGTGGCAGCTATACGGTAAAAGAAAGTGATTTCTTAACTGGTGCGAATATTTCAGTCTGCTTGACAGGAGAATTCATGGAAGCAGTGAAGACAGATGGGTGGTATGAGCTGCGCTTTCCAGATATTGACAATTATTCAGAAGCAGAGATGGCGCAATATGATGCAAAATGGGCGGAAGTCGGGGATGTGCGAGAATGGGCAGCTGCTGGTCATAAAGTCAAAACCTATCAAAGAATCAAAGCTCGTGAGTTATGGGAGTTGATTACTTTTTGTGCAACGTATTCTGCTGAGCCTGGTATTTTCTTTATCGATAATGCCAACAAGATGACGAATGCTACAGCATACGGACAAAAAGTCGTGGCAACCAATCCGTGCGGTGAACAGCCCCTAACCCCTTATGCCGTCTGTAACTTGGCAGCCATCAATCTCGCAAACATGGCGGATCGCCAGAAAGGCACCGTTGATTTTGCCAAACTAAAAGAAACCGTGAAAACAGCAGTTCGTTTCCAAGACAATGTTATTGACGCAACGCCTTACTTTTTTGACAAAAATGAGCAGCAGGCGAAAGGGGAAAGACGTGTTGGATTAGGGATCATGGGCTTGGCAGATTTATTGATCTACTGTGGGAAAAAATACGGATCGGCAGAAGGGAATCAATTCGTTGATCAAATTTTCGAGGCAATGGCAGTCACTGCCTATGAGGCATCCATTGAATTGGCGAAAGAAAAAGGCAGCTTTCCCTTCCTGATTGGAAAAAATGACCAAGAGACGCAAGCGTTGCGGAAGAAATTTATCGATACAGGATACATGAAAAAAATGCCAGCGCACATCCGCGAAGGCGTGCTGCGAATCGGTATTCGCAACTCTCATCTTTTGACTGTTGCGCCAACAGGATCGACAGGCACGATGACGGGAGTTTCAACTGGTTTAGAACCTTACTACTCCTTTTCTTATTTTAGAAGCGGTCGACTAGGTAAGTTTATTGAAATCAATGCGGAAATCGTTGACGAATACCTGATGGATCATCCTGAACGAACCAAAGCGGAGTTGCCGGCATGGTTCATTCCGCTATGGAGTTGACACCCGAAGAGCATGTCGGTGTGCAATGCACCATTCAACGCTGGGTGGATAGCTCCATTTCAAAAACGGTCAATGCACCAAAAGGATATACAGTAAGCCAAGTAGCCAAGGTTTATCGAGATCTTTATGAAGGAGGAGCCAAAGGAGGGACCGTCTATGTAGACGGCAGCCGAGATTCACAAGTACTTACCTTAGAAGCGGTTGAAAATGAGCTGACCGCACAAGTTGAACCGCTGCCTGTCGTTCAAGTAGATGAACCCGTCGCCTCTGGTAAAATCTGTCCCATCTGCCATGAAGGAACCATTGAGGAAATCGGCGGCTGCAGTACCTGCACAAACTGTAAAATCCAATTAAAATGCGGGCTCTAAGAAAAACGGGATTGATAAAATAACTCTTATCCGCATATTGGATAGAAAAACGATTAGTATTTTGACTATTGGAGAGGAAGAAATAGATGAAAAAAGTATTTGTCGTATTCATGCTAGTGAACACACTACTCGTCGCTACAGGATGCCAACAGGTAAGTGTAACGTCAGAAAGCACGCAGCAAAGTTCCTTGAAGCAAGAACAAGGAACAGCTACGATCGTCATCCAAAATCAAGAAGCTGTGACCTCAAAAGAAGTAACGTTCCGAGAAAATGAGTCGCTGCTGGAAGTAATGAAAGAAAACTTTGCGATCAAAGAAAAAGATGGCTTTATCACTTCGATTGACGGCATCAGCCAAGATCAAAAAGCCAATCTATTTTGGGTCTATACCGTCAATGACCAAATGACCGATAAAGGGGCACAAGAGTTGTTTTTAAAAAACAATGACACTATCACATTTGATTTGAAAGCATTCTGATTTGTTTGATTCTAAGGATCTTTACTGGTACAAAAGAACTTGCCCATAAAGATCTTTATCTATACAGATAGACTCTTGCGTTGATTTTGGAGGCAGTTTTGCACTCAAGTTCTACTCAAGAGTCTATTCTTGTTTTTCTATCAGAGTTTGGAGTGGTGGCTTATTTTATTTTAAAATTGGAATAATAGAAATAAAGATACCATTACATACATAAGTTTTAGCCATGATGTTTCTTTCGTATTTTGGCTTTCGTTCCTATTTTTTGTAGAAAATAATTTTTTTATAGTAGAGTGGAAATGGACAAAAATTTGATTTATCCGTTAGCTTAAGTGGCTAACGCTTCTATTCTCTAATATATGATTTTACTTACTATTTTTCTTGCGATTGTTTCCCAATCTGCTTGTTGTTCATAAAAACAATGTTATCATTGTATCATCAGATGTGGGTGGCGAACAGTGGTCTAAAACACGAGCGTTGATTACAAATAAGGTTTTTTCGTTCTCTTTGTTTATTGTTCGAAAAAGGTAGGAGGAGAATAATGGTTGAGGTACTTTTGATGTGTGGCGTTAGTGGTGCAGGCAAAACCACTTACTCAAAACAAAAAGAGCAAGAAGGCTATGTAAGACTAGCAATAGATGAATTGATTTGGGAAGATTATGGCGTTTATGGTGTTGATTACCCTTCGGAGAAATATGCAAAAGTTTCTTCATTATCTTCAGTTAAATTGAAAGAGCTTACAGTGAAGGCTGTTCAAGAAGGAAAAAACGTAGTTGTCGATTCTAGTTTTTGGGCTAAAAGTCACCGAGACGCTTATAGAGAACTACTGGCAGCATATGATGTGACGATTAAAGTAATCTATCTAAAATCTGATTATGATACTTTACGAAAACGATTAGCGATCAGAAATAAAGTCCAGACTGCAAATTCCGCTTTTCCTATTACAGAAGAAATCCTTCAACGTTTTTTTTCAGGATTCGAAGAACCGATAAATGAAGATGAAGTAGTGATTGAGCAAAAGAATAAATGAAGTAGCATCAAAACGTTTTTTACTCTTTTTCAATACAGTTAGTCTTATTCCTGTGCAGGACACGAAGGACAGTCATGCTAGAAGCAAAATAGTGATTGGCAATTTCTTTTCTTGTTGCATTCTTCGATTAATAAACGAATCAAAAAGCAAGCCGCTGAAGACAAAATGACTATGACAGCTGTTAAAGACCAAGAATCAATACATGAAACCGCCCATTGGATAAATAGGACGGCAAACAGTAAGCACCTTGAGCAATCGAAACCACAAGTTAAGTCTCAAAAAACGATTACTACAAGATATGAAGAATTGTAAGAAAAATTAAGTATATTCACTCTCTTTGTTAACGTACGTTATAATATGTTTAAGATATTTAAAGAAAAGGAGGAGAAAACATGGAAGTAATTACACCAACAAATGCAAGAAAAAACCTTTATGAAATCATTAAGCATGTTGTGGCTGACAGTCAACCTGTAGAAATTGCGAATACAAAAGAGCAAGAAAGCGTCATTATGATTAGTAAGAGCGATTGGAACTCCTTACAAGAAACACTCAACTTACAAAATGTGGGTGTACTTGATCGGATCAAACACTTTGAGAATGAAGAGAGTGAAGATTTAGGTGAAATAGATTGGGATACAATGTAAAGATCAAAAAGAATGCTCGCAAAGATTTGTCTAAATTGAAGAGTATCAATCTAACTAGTAAGTTTGATGAACTGATCAAAGTTAAGGAAAATCCTTTTCAAACACCGCCACCTTACGAAAAATTAACAGGATTGGATTTGAGTCAATACCTCGGACACGATTTGTGAGAATTTTTTCGAGATTCCAGCGGGTGAGTATCTCATCGTTTCGACCAGCCGTCAAACCAAAACCGTTTGACCGCTGATCGAAGCGATGAAGTTGAAGCCCTGTGGAAATCTCGCAAAAAAAATGTAGGTGGTAGCTAGGAACTAAGCTTGCAATGCCAACTCCTCCATCTGATTTGGTGTTAAATAGTTGATACTACTATGGATTCGCTTGCGATTGTAAAATCCTTCAATGTATTGAAATAACGCTAAATGAGCAGCTTCAAAGTTTTCATACGCTTTTGATGGATAGACTTCTTCTTTTTTGAGTGAGGCGTGAAACGATTCGATGCCGGCATTATCGTAGGGACAGCCCTTACGACTGAAGGAGTGCCGAATGTTCAATTCATTCAGCTTTGCCTCATAGGCTTCGCTATTGTACTGAGAACCCAAATCTGAGTGGATGATTAAGTTCTCGGAGGGTGTTTGGTGTAAGAGCGCATGGTCAAGGGTTTCGATAACCAATTCTTTCGTCATCTGCTTGCCAAACTTCCAACCGATGACTTTCTTTGTGTGGAGGTCTTGGATAGTGGAGAGGTAGGTCCAGCCATCTTTTAGGGTATGAATATAGGTAATATCTGTCACCCATTTTTGATTGATCGACGTAGTGGTAAAATCTTGGTTTAACAAGTTTTTACGTCCTTCACTTTTAACTTTCACTTGTTTGCCAGGCTTGTACTTCTTGAGGGTGACTGAACGCAAGCCTAATTTTCTCATCAGTATTTGTACTTTCTTTAGGGACAAGCTCTCGCCACGGCCAACAAGAATCTTATGAATTTTGGGCGCACCATAGATCCCCTTGTTTTCAAAGTAGATTCCTGAAATCAAGCGGTTTAAGCGTTTGTTTTCTGATTGGCGCTTGGAAGGCTTCTTTTTCTTCCAGTCATAGTAGCTGGATTTCGGTGCTTCCAAAACGGTACACATTTGTTTTACGTCATGATCATGAACATTTGATTGAATAAATTCGAAGACATCACTCATTTTTACTTTTGAGCGAATATGGTTAAAGCCTTTTTTAGGATGGTGTTTTCCTCCTGCATGCGGGCCATTTCCTTTTTCATTGCTAGGATTTCTGCCTCAGTCATGCCGGTTGCTTCATTCTTTGTATGAAGCTTCTTCCAACGATAAATCGTTTGTGTAGCGATACCATATTGCTCTGCCAGTTCCTCGACCGATTGGCCAGACTGGTTTAAATCTAAGATCGTCTTCTTAAAGTCTTCATCAAATTTTTTATTGGCTTTTGCCATCGTGGACACGTCCTTTTCTTAGTAGTTAGATTCTACCAAATCGTGTCCATGAAATCATCCTAACATCAAGAATTGAAATGGGAGTGGACGAGATCATTTGAGGTAGATGATCATATATCTAAGACATTTAACCGACAAGATATAACTATTCCTAGCCAAAATAAATACTGGGTATTAGTTTCTATTTTTCTTGTTATACTATTACTTTTAGTGCTTTTTATGTTAACGGCAACGATAAAATGTAGGAAAATGGCAATTTAAAATTGTTGGTTTTCCTACATTTTTGTATGCTCTTCTTATCCCAAATGAAACGGAGGTTCAGGGATGAGAAAAGATATACGCGAAGGAGTGATGATCTACGTGATCAACGAAATCAAACCGAACTATGCCGCATTAGCCAAACAATATGACTGTGATTATCGAACAGTCAAAAATGCATACGAAGAAGCTAAGGGTGAAACGTCCACACCTACCCCGCGCAAGAAACGTCCAAGCAAGTTGGATCCATATAAAGAAATTATCCAAGACAAAGTCAAGGGGCATTGTAGTGCCTACAGTATCTTCAAATTTATCGAACGCAAAGGATTTGACGGGAGCTACAGCCTAGTAAAAGCTTACTGTCGCGAGTTCAAACAAGAAAAAGTGCAAAAGGCCACCATTCGTGTCGAGCATAACCCGGGACTTTCCGCCCAGGTTGATTGGAAGGAAGATATGCGCTTAATCAGTAATCAAGGAGAAGTTTTTGAATTTAATATCTTCTTATACGTCCTTCCTTACTCGAAGAAAAAATTCATTACTTTAACCTTTGACCGTAAGCAAGATACCCTGTTTGAATGTCTGGATGATGCCTTCTATCACACCGGTGGTGTGCCAAAAGAAATCTGGTTCGACAATATGAAGACGGTGGTTGATCATTCTCGCAGTCAGTTTTCAAAAGCGTATTTCAACGAACGCTTTTATGCCTTCAGTAAAGACGCCAGCTTCACGCCAATTGCCTGTCGTCCCTTTCGACCACAAACAAAAGGATGTGTAGAAGCGTTAGCCAGAACTGTTGATCGACTGAAGGTCTATAACCATGAATTTTATGATACCGTAGAGCTATGTCATCTAGTGAATGACCTATGTTCTGAGTTAAATAGTGAAGTCTCCCAGGCAACGGACCAGACGCCAGATGAGCGTTGGTGGACAAACGAAAAAGAGCACCTACATGAATTACCGAAAAACCTTTTGAATCCTTATTTTGAGGACTTTATTAGCCGTAAAGTCACGAAGGAAGCCATGGTCGTTTTCCGTAAATGCAGGTACTCTGTAGATCCTCGCTATATCGGTAAAGAGGTTGAAATCGAGCTCTCCGACAAGGAAGACCAAGTACAAATTCATTATAACGGAGAACTGATCCGGTCGCATCCCTTAACGAAAAAACAATTGAACTATCATGAGGAGGACTATTTCCAAATCCTAAAGTCAGATGTCATGAGCCATAAAGAGGACGATGACATCAGAGCTTATACTCGCGAAAGTCTAAAACAATATGATTTGGTGGAGATTGCTGATGAAGAATAGCCATTATCAAGAACTGATGACCAACCTAGAAACGCTCGGTTTGAATCACATGCGGGAGTATGTTCCCAATTATATCGAGGTTGCCAATCGAGAGGAGCTTTCCTTGACGGAAGCTCTTCTGGAATTAACGCGAAAGGAAGTCAATCATCAACATAACCAGAAAATGAATCGCGTGATAGAGCGAGCGCGCTTTCCTAAACGGACCAGTCTAGAGGAATTTGATTTTACCTTCCAGCCAAGTATTAATAAACGTGAACTGCTGGATTTAAAGCACATGGGTTTCGTAGAAAAGCATGAGAACCTGGTCTTTATTGGGAGCCCAGGAGTTGGGAAAACGCATCTAACGATTGCCTTAGGAATTGAAGCCTGCCATCAAGGGTACCGGCCTTTATTCATCCCTTGTCATGAGCTTCTTTTACGCTTACGAGCTGCCTATGAGAAAGGCACGCTTGAGCGAGTACTAAACCGATATGCACGATATGATGTGTTGATTATTGATGAGATTGGCTATCTACCGATACAAAAACAAGAAGCCGATTTGTTCTTCCAGCTTCTGGCCATGCGTTATGAACACCGCTCTACGATTATTACGACAAATATCGTCTTATCTCGATGGGGTGAATTTTTTCAAAGCCCAGAAATCGCGGCAGCGATCCTTGACCGACTGGTTCATCATGTCAAAGTGTTCAAGATTACCGGCAAGTCTTATCGTATGAGAAATAAAATCTAAACTGGCGATTGCCGACAATTCCTATTGCCGAAAACCTACATTTTTATTCTGCCCAAAACCAAAGGTGATAAACGTTTCATCTGTAAATAGTGGGTCTTTGATCTCAAAATAACCGTCTTTTTTGGTGCTTTGTTTTAAAGCACTTGCGTAGGCTAATGCCTGGCTTGGTTTTTCAGCTAAAATAACCGTACTCATTAACTATCCCTCTTTTCTTTGTTTTTTCTTTGATCTACTGTCACGTTATATCTTGCTCGATACCTTCTAAACGTTCGGCGATTGATTCAGTTTTGTGAAGAGTACAAATTGGTGAAATAAGGCTGGTTACATTCATCAACAAAAATAACTTATCTGTTTTGGAGGAAAATACTGTGTTAAAAACAATTAAACCCCGCGCACTAACGATGGTGTTTTTGGGGAGTACAATCTTATCTTTTGGCTTATTTAATATCCATTCCTTCAGTGGTGTGACTGAAGGTGGTGGTCTGGGGCTGACCCTGTTACTAGATCATTGGTTTCATTTGTCACCAGCAATCACTGGGTTCATCTTCAATATGTTATGTTATGCGGCTGGCTGGAAAATATTAGGGCGAGAGTTCATATTTTATTCCATTGTCGCTTCTGTGGGTTTTTCTGCTAGCTATAGTCTTTTTGAAGCAATCGGACCTTTTTGGCCCCATATCGGTGATACGCCCCTTTTGGCAGCAGTAGTAGGAGCTATCTTTGTCGGGGGTGGCTGTGGGCTTTGTGTTCGAGCAGGTGGTGCCCCGGGTGGAGATGATGCTATGGCCATGAGTATTGCCAAAGTTTTTAAAATGAAAATTCAGTGGGCCTACCTTGCTAGTGATTTGGTCGTCTTGGTATTGTCTTTGAGCTATATTCCCTTGAATCGCATTGGTTTTTCATTGCTGACAGTCATACTTTCAGGACAACTCATCGGTATCGTACAAGAATTTCATTTGCCAGCTTGGATGCATCAGGAAAAGCCGGCTAAGGTGGAGTAATCAACTTTTCTAGCAAGCTTAAATACAAAAGCGTAAAGGCAAGCAACCTTGAAAGAGGGCTTGCCTTTTTTTAGACTTGGTATTATAAAGTTTTCACAAGTGAAAACTCCATAATACCAAGTCTACAATCCGGCTGATTCTCCGGTAGCAAGGCAATCTTGTTTTCTAATTGATAGGAGGGGATGAAGGTAGCTTTGGGAGTAGCGCATTTCTTTAAAAAAACTGAAAAAAAGATACGTGAAAGCGGTTGACATTTAAAAAAGGTTGCGCTATTCTTTAATAGAGTTAGTTAGTTAAGCTAAACAACCTATTTGATGGAGGGATTTTCAATGAGTTATTTTCCAAGTATCGACAAGATTCAATATGAAGGCACAGACACAAAAAATATGTTTGCATTCCGCCACTACAATCCAGATGAAGTAGTGATGGGCAAAAAAATGAAGGATCATCTTCGTTTTGCCATTGCTTATTGGCATACAATGACTCAAGATGGTTCGGATCCATTTGGTAATCCAGTCAACCAACGCCCTTGGTTTGGTGAAACGCCAATGGAAACTGCCAAAAATAGGGTAGAAGCCTTCTTTGAAATTTGCGAAAAATTAGGCGCAGAATACTTCTGTTTCCATGATGTAGATATCGCACCAGAAGGCGATAGCTTAGAAGAATTCTTTGCAAATGTTGATGAAATTACTGACTTGATCAAAGAAAAAATGGATCAAACAGGGATTAAATTGCTTTGGAACACTGCCAACATGTTTTCTAATCCACGTTTTGTTAACGGCGCGGCTTCAACAAATAACGCTGAAGTTTATGCGATTGCTGCAGCACAAGTGAAAAAAGGCTTAGACATCTCCAAAAAACTTGGCGGTGAAAACTATGTCTTCTGGGGTGGCCGTGAAGGATACGAAACTTTACTGAATACCAACATGAAACTTGAACAAGACAATATAGCTCGTCTTTTCAAAATGGCGATTGCTTATGGTGAAAAAATTGGTCACAAACCACAGTTCTTGTTGGAACCAAAACCAAAAGAACCTTCAAAACATCAATATGACTTTGATGCAGCGACTACGATGGCCTTTATCCAACATTACGGTTTAGAAGGCGACTTCAAGTTGAACTTGGAAGCGAACCATGCTACTTTAGCTGGTCATACATTTGAACACGAAATTGCAGTGGCACGTTGCTACGATTCATTGGGTTCATTGGATGCCAACCAAGGGGATGTTTTGTTAGGTTGGGATACGGATGAATTCCCTACCAATGTCATGGACGTGACTTTGGCGATGTACGAAGTCTTGGAAAATGGCGGTATCGCTCCTGGTGGGATCAACTTTGACTCCAAAGTACGTCGTTCCGCTTTCGAAGCAGAAGACTTGTTCTTGGCTCATATTGCTGGGATGGATACTTTCGCTCGCGGTTTGAAAAATGCAGCGAAATTAAAAGAAGATCGTTTCTTCGATGATTTGAAAGAAGAACGCTATGCTTCCTTTAACGAAGGCCTCGGCGAAAAAATCATGAAGGATGAAGAAGACTTGGAAAGCTTATACGATTATGCTGTTAGCCATGAAGATCCAGTCCTGAAATCTAGCCATATCGAATATGTGAAAAATATCTTGAACGATTATTTATAAGCCGTTTAAATGATGAGGGGTCTTCTTAGGCCCCTTTTCTTGTACAAAAAATTAATGAAGGTTAGGTGGACTGATGACTCGCGATTTATGTTGGTTACGAAAAGTAGCCAGTCATTATTTTCAACATTTCTCATTGCCTGCGGATGATTTAGTGGCAAGAAGTATTCGCCGAGAAGTAGGCACATTACTGAATTTGACAAAAGAAGTAGCAAGTGAAGGGGACTTGGCCTTTTCACTTGTAACAGAAGAGTGTTTGGGAAGGGAAGGCTATCGAGTAAAAGGGGAGCAAAATCATGTTGCTATTCAGAGTAATACGACAAAAGGCTTACTCTATGGCTTATTTGCCTTGTATGAAAAATTGATATTGGGAGAAGCTTTCACTTCTTTTACAAGTGTGCCAGACCAAGCGCTACGGATGATTAATCACTGGGATAATATGGATGGAACAATTGAACGAGGCTATGCCGGAGATTCCATTTTCTTTAAAGACAATGAATTTCGTAAGGATTACCAACTGATTGAGTCCTACGCTCGTCTTTTAGCATCTGTGGGAATTAATGCTATCTCAATTAATAACGTGAATGTTCGTGGTGCAGCCAAAGCCCTCATTTGCGAGGAGCATTTTGGCGAATTGCGACTTATTGATGAAATTTTGGGCTCTTACGGAATTAAGCTATACCTTAGTGTGAACTTTGCCGCCCCTAAAGCGATTGGTGGTTTGGAAACAGCGGATCCTCTTGCTAAAGAAGTCATCGCTTTCTGGCAAGAAAAAATTGATGCTTTATATCGTTATATTCCTGATTTTGGGGGCTTTGTAGTGAAAGCGGATTCGGAAGGGGAACCAGGGCCTTTTGCTTATGGTCGTGGGCATGATGATGGGGCCAATATGTTTGGCAGGCTATTGCAACCTCATGGTGGACATTTGGTATGGCGTTGTTTTGTTTATAATCATCAGCAAAACTGGCGGGACCGTAGCATTGACCGTGCCAAAGCAGCGTATGATCATTTTATGCCTTTGGATGGGAAATTTGTTGAAAATGTTAGCCTACAAATTAAGCTTGGCCCATTGGATTTCCAAGTGCGAGAGCCCACTTCTCCTTTGTTGAGTGGGTTGCGAAAGACCAATCATATCATTGAGTTTCAATTGACTCAGGAATATACGGGGCATCAAAAAGCCGTTTATTATCAATTGCCCGTGTGGAAAGAAGCATTGGATTTTGATTGTCGCAATGAAGACGTACCAGGCCAAGTGAAGGAATTATTGAAAAACACTTCACCACAACCAGCTTACAGTGGTATTTGTGCCGTAGGAGTGGTGGGCATGTCAGAAAACTGGACTGGCCATAAGCTGATGCAAATCAATCTCTATGGTTATGGCAAACTGTGTTGGAACAATCAGCTGACCACCCAAGACTGTGCCCAACGTTGGATTGGCTTAACTTTCGATTTAGCTGAGGATCAAACGAAAAAGTTGGCAGATCTTTTGGTGACTTCTCGGGAAACCTATGGCATGTATACAGCCCCTCGAGGTGTCGGTTTTATGGTGACGCCAAGAACCCACGATGGGCCCAATATCGATGGTTATGAATATGATCGGTGGGGAACGTATCATTTTGCTGACCATCTGGGTATTGGCAATGATCGAACAACTTCAGGAACGGATTACGTGTCACAATATGCGCCAGCTATCCGAGATTACTTTAATGACTTAACAACTTGTCCCGATGAGTTGTTGTTATGGTTTCACCATGTACCTTACACGCATCGACTACACAATAGCAAAACCCTGATTCAAGACATCTATGATACGCATTTTGAAGGTGTTAAACGAGTTGAGGACTATCAAGCTGTTTGGGAAGAAATCGGTCCTCATGTTGACCAGAATTCTTATCAAAATGTCAAAGAGTTGCTGCAATGGCAACGAGAACTGGCAGTGGAGTGGCGAGATCAAATCAATACTTATTTCTGGCGAAAATCGGGTATTGCCGATCAAGCAGGGCGTAAAGTATATCCATAAAGTTACGCTTATAAAGGGTTCTACGCTTTCAAGCCTTGAAAAATAAATACGAGGCCATCTGACGCGGGATATACGAAGGTTTTGAGGTAAAAAAGAACTTTAGTCTTTAGAAAATAGTATGACGGTAGCTAAACTAGCCCTGTCAAAAGAAAAACGAATTTTTTGTCTGTCGGTTTCGCTATAACCTGATGAAGTTGTTGGGGGGCGAGACCGACTTTTTTTAAGGAGTAAAGGGTTCGTGCATAGTTGTTCATTAGTGGTTAATAGACGGATAGTGGTGTAGCAAAAAAAACAAAAAAATTGTTCTGTAAGCGGTTGACTTGTGTCAAGAGGTGTTTTATCATTTAGAAAGTTAGTAAAGCATACAAACTGAACTAGCTGACTCATTTTAATAGCGCCTTATTTCAGGGATGCTAGCTGGTGTCCCTCTTCCTTAGCAATTAAAAATGAGAAACGAGGCTAACCATGAATACTTTTACTAATCCAGTTTTGAAAGGCTTTTCTCCAGATCCAAGCGTTTGCGGGGTAGGAGAAGATTTCTATTTAGTGACCTCGACGTTTGCTTATTTTCCAGGTGTTCCCATTTATCACAGCAAAGATTTGGTAAATTGGACACAAATTGGCAATGTCTTAGAGCGGGATAGCCAGTTGCCTTTAGACCAGGCGGGGCATTCCCAAGGGATATTTGCACCTTGTCTTCGTTACCATGAAGGAACTTTCTATATGATTACCACCAATGTTACCCATGGTGGCAACTTTGTGGTGACAGCAACCGATCCCAAGGGGCCGTGGTCTGATCCCTATTATTTAGAAGATGCTCCAGGTATTGATCCCAGTCTATTCTTTGATGAAGATGGACGTTGTTATTATGTAGGCACGCGCCCGAATCCAAAAGGTGTCACTTACAATGGTGATTGGGAAGTATGGTTGCAAGAACTTGATCTAAATACCATGCGTCTGATTGGTGTGAGTACTTCTTTGTGGAAAGGTGCTATGCGAGATGTAGTTTGGCCTGAGGGACCACATCTTTATAAAAAAGACGGCTATTATTATCTGATGATTGCGGAAGGGGGAACTGGCTTTAACCATTGTGTGACGATTGCTCGAAGTCAACAAGTGGCAGGGCCTTATTTGGGAAATCCCAATAACCCTATTTTGACTCATCGACATTTGGGTAAAGATTTTCCTGTTTGCAATGTCGGGCATGGGGATTTAGTAGAAACGACAACAGGCAAGTGGTATATGACTTGTTTGGCTAGTCGAAACTATGAAGGTTACAGCAATCTTGGACGTGAAACGTTTCTCGCTGAAGTTGTCTGGGAAGACGGCTGGCCGGTAGTCAATCCAGGTCATGGGCAGCTTTTAGACGTCCAAGAACATGCACTGCCCCTCAGTTCAGTCCCAGAAACAAGCCAGTTTTCATTGGCTGAAGAAAACGTTGCCTTTGTCTATTTGCGTAATCCGCATCCTGCTGATTACAATCGGACTGTTCGTCCAGGCTGGTTGCGATTGACACCCGGGGAAGCGACTTTATCAGATGTGGCTTCACCCACTTATATTGGGTTACGACAAAAAGCGATGAATTACCATTTTCGTGTCGATATCCAACCATCCTTGGCTAAAGGGGAAGCATGTGGCTTGGCGTTGATTCAAAGCAATGACTACCATGTACGTTTGGAAATTACCGAAACAGAAAATGGCTATCTAGCCCAGCTCATCCGTACTCTAGCTGGCGTAGAAGAAACACTAGGGAGGACGACCTTTACCGGTGATCGTTTCGTATTGCAATTTACCGGTGCGTTGCAACAATTGACAGCCAAGGTAATTGTAGCTGAAGAAGAACATCTTGTCGCAGAAGCGGTGGCTATTCATTATTTAAGTACAGAAATTGCTGGTGGTTTTGTAGGCTGTACAATGGGTCTATATGCTACCAGAACAGCACCACAGGCTACAGGATATGTGGATGCTTATCAAATTGAACACCAGGTCAATTAAGAGAAGGGAATAATCGCTATGAAACAAATTTTAGGCTTAGATCTCGGAACGAGCGCGTTAAAAGGACTCCTTTTTGATGAGGGCGGGAACCTGCTAGCATCAGCAGATAGTGCTTATCCTTTAGATACACCACAAGCTGGTTACAGTGAACAAAATCCGAATCATTGGCAAAAAGCAGCGGAAATTGTGATGACAAAACTGTTGGATTTGCGTCCAGATATGAAGGATGCGTTGGTGGGGATTAGTTTTTCCGGTCAAATGCATAGTTTGGTGTTATTAGACGATGCCAACCAAGTTATTCGTCCAGCAATTTTGTGGAATGACGTACGAACAACCAAAGAATGTCAAGAAATCATGGCAACTTTTGGGGACCAATTGTTAGCCATTACGAAAAACGTGGCTCTCGAAGGATTTACCTTGCCTAAAATTCGTTGGGTTCAAAAAAATGAACCAGCCAACTGGGAAAAAGTGGCTCATGTGATGTTGCCAAAGGATTATTTGGCGTTTTGGCTGACAGGCCGATATTCGATGGACTACTCTGATGCAGCCGGTACATTGTTATTGGATGTAGAAGAAAAAGTTTGGTCAGCGGCTATTTTGAAACAGTTTGATATCGATGAAGCGGTCTTACCAACACTACATGAATCAGCTGGATTAGTCGGCAAGATAGTACCAGAATTGCAATTGAAATTTGGTTTTACCCAAGAAGTAGCGATTTTTGCTGGTGGGGCAGATAATGCCTGTGCTGCATTGGGAGCTGGGATTATTAAAGAAGGCTTAGCGATGGCCTCTATCGGAACAAGCGGCGTCTTCTTGTCTTATGAAGCAGATGAAACAGTGGATTATCAAGGAAAACTCCATCTCTTTAATCATAGCGTCAAAGACAAATTGTATGGGATGGGCGTGACTTTGGCCGCCGGAAATTCATTGAGCTGGTTTCGGGATACCTTTGCGCCAGAAGAAGATTTTGCGACCTTATTAGCGGATGTGGGGACTGTGGCAGCTGGCTCAGATGGGCTGTTGTTCACTCCTTATATCGTAGGGGAACGGACACCTTATAGTGATGCCAAGATTCGTGGCAGTTTTATTGGCATTGACACTCATCATCGATTGCGCCATTTTGGCCGTGCAGTTTTGGAGGGCATCACTTTTTCTTTAAAGGATTCTCAACAAATCATGGCAGATACGACGGGGCGCCATTTTAAACAGATTGTCTCCGTTGGTGGTGGGGCGAAAAACCCTGATTGGCTGCAAATGCAAGCAGATATTTTCGATGCTGAAATCTTAACGTTGACTACCGAACAAGGTCCAGGCATGGGAGCTGCCATGTTAGCAGCTATCGGAGCGGGATTATTCCCAGATGCTGAAAGTTGTGCCGAGGTTTTTGTGCACTATGACAAACACATCATGCCTGATCCACAACAAGTAGCGAAATATGCGAAAATTTATGAGATTTATCAAGATGTTTATCCCCAAACTGCACCAATCTGTCATCGTTTACTGACAGAAGAGTAAAAAAATGCCTCATTGCCTTGAAAGGTAAATAAGACATCGGATAATCAGCAAGTCGGCTGATTACTCGATGGCTTTCTTTAAAAAAACGATGGAACCGTATTCGTTTGCCCTGGATAGCGGAAGTTTCATGATGAATGGTAGCTAGTAAGCTTGGGACAAAAAGACTTATAGCCACTTAACATCGTAAAAATTGCTCATGGGTTTCGCCATGAGCAATTGGAAGAAGCCTACTTTTTAAGCATTCCTAGTCTTAAGTTTTGGATTTTTAAAAAGTGGGAAGTAGCCTGGGCAATGCCACCGTATAGCGGGGCATGATCCCCTAACAGGCTCGTCTGAATGGTGATACTTTGCGTAAAACGAGAGACCATTTTTCGACGTATCCGGGGAAGAAGATCGGGAATTTTACGATAGACAGAGCTATTGACGATCAATAACTCAGGATCTTCTGCCACGATGATATTGTTTAGGCCGATACTTAAATAGTCAACATTTTCTAGGGCTAGACGGATGGCATCCACATCACCGGCATTATAGGCGGCTGCAAAAATATCAGAATTAACAAAATCCAAGTCTTTTAATTTGGCAAAAGTATCAAATAACACTCTGTTGGAGGCATATTGTTCGAGACAGCCCTTATTACCACAAGGACAGAATTTGCCATTAGGGAAAAGCGTGCTGTGTCCTAATTCTCCAGAGAAGCCATGGGAGCCAGATTGTAAAGAACCATTGGCTACTGTGCCAGCGCCAATTCCGCTATGAATACTCAGACTGATAATTTTTTGGTAGTCGCCAG
Organism: Enterococcus sp. DIV0240d; assembly: GCF_051711245.1. Taxonomy (NCBI): domain Bacteria; kingdom Bacillati; phylum Bacillota; class Bacilli; order Lactobacillales; family Enterococcaceae; genus Enterococcus; species Enterococcus sp. DIV0240d. Next base: position 1,063,456 of record NZ_JBIOMG010000001.1, read on the forward strand.
TTGTCATAAAGCAGTATTCCCCGACAGCATTAAGGTTGGCTTCGTTTTCTACAAAGACCGGCACACTGAAAAGTTGCTCTAGGGGTTCTTTGATATCCAAGCCAGACAAATCGTAGTAAGGAGTAAAGGTGATGCGGTTATCGTTGACAATCCCGTGGATGGCCAATGAAATCCCCACTAGACCATGGGGCGTCACTGGGGCCTGACTTAAAAAATTGGTGATAATGCTTTGAACAGTGGGCAAGATATTTTCGCTATTGATTGGGGTATTTTTTCTTTCTTCGAGGCGAATCACTTCCCCATCGAGATAAGCCAACATCCCTGCCACATAGTTATAGCCCACATCAAAAGCAAGCGCCAATCCGCAGCGTCCATTAAAGTGCAGCTGAATCGGTTTTCGCCCCCCCATCGAACTAGCGTTACCGATACCAACTTCTTCTACGATATCGTTTTCAATTAGGTTTTTGATAATTTGCGAAACCGAGGCCTTATTTAGATTGGTTAAAGTGGAGATGTTGGCTCGGGAAATATTTTTATTTTCAATAATCGCTTTTAGTACAGTCGCTTCATTTTGCTCACGAATGTCAAGTTTATTAATAATCATGGACAATCCCCTTTTTAAAGTACGTCTTAGAGTTAGTATACTGTGCAAATTAACTGATTACAACTGAAAAAAGGGGGATTCATAAAGTTTTGTAACAAATGTTAGCCAATTATAGTTAAAACCACTAGCCAAAATGGTTGTTTTTTTAACTAACTATTACGAGGAGAAGAAAAAATGGAAACTATTCAATTGACAAAAAATATGACAGTTAGCTCATTTCACAATTTTGCGGATGATTGTATTGGTACTGGCCGGATGGGCTTGGCTCTACAGCGGCAATACCAAGAACAATTACGTCTCGTACAAGAAAAAATTGGGTTCAAGTATATTCGCGGTCATGGCTTATTTAGCGATGACATGGCAATCTACCAAGAATACGAAGACGAAACGGGACAAAAAGTCGCGGAATATAATTTTACCTACTTGGACATGGTGATGGATTTTTATCAAGAAGTGGGTATAAAACCCTATTTAGAGTTGGGCTTCATGCCACAAAAACTAGCTTCTGGGGATCAGACGGTCTTTTATTGGCAGGGAAACGTGACCCCGCCTCGCTCATACGAAGGTTGGTGCCAATTAGTCCAAGCGACCTTACAACACTTAATCACACGCTATGGTCGGGCTGAGGTAGTGACTTGGCCGGTGGAAGTTTGGAATGAGCCGAATTTGCCAGGTTTTTGGCAAGATGCTGATATGACCGAATACTTTAAGTTATTCAAAGAAACTTTTTTGGCGGTGAAAGCTGTCGATGACCAATTCAAAGTTGGGGGACCAGCGATTTGTGGGGTAGATGATATCAATTGGCTACAACAGTTTATGGCCTTTTGTCACGAGGAACAATTGGCGATTGATACGGTGACCCGCCATTTTTACACCATTTCTGATCCAGAGACCGCCGGACATTATAGCTATGTGACTTTGCGAGAAGCACAGGAATCCCTGACTGAGTTGGATATTTCCCGTAGTATTATCGATGACTATCCAGAATATCGTGGCTTGCCGATGCATATTACGGAGTTCAATACGTCTTATCGGCCGGATAGCCCTTTGCATGATACGAATTTGAACGCAGCCTATATCGCTCAGTTGCTTTCAAGATTAGGAGAAACCAGTGCCTCGTATTCTTATTGGACGTTTGGGGATATCTTTGAAGAAATGGGGGTTCCCTTCACACCGTTTCATGGAGGTTTTGGGCTAGTCGCCAATGGCAATATTCCTAAACCAACTTTTTGGACCTTTGCTTTTTATAAAAAACTACAAAAGAACTGTCTTTATAAAGGGGAACACGGCATAGTAACTTCAGATGGCAAGGAGCGCTTTGCTGGCGTTTTTTGGAATTTAACAGCTGAAGCGATGTCTTTCCAACTAGATTTCCCAGAAGAGGTTGAAAAATGGTGTATCACTTCAGAAGTGGTGGATCAACAAACAACCAACCCATTGCAAAGTTGGCATGATTTGGGAGAGCCAGCCAATTTGAGTGCTGAACAAAGAGCGCTTTTGCAGCAAATTGCTCAGCCAAAAGTGACTACCACGGTCACGTCTAACAGCTATTCATTTACTGTACAGCCTCATGGAGTTCATTATTTCGAGGCGCGGCCAAGAAAGCAAACATCTGATCGAGGCTATGATTATCAACGAGTCTTGGCTGGTAGATAAGAAAATTTGTTTATTTGGATTTGATGGGTTTGAAAATTGGTGTGTGGACCACTAATCAAACTACTCGCAATTATTATATTTAGGAGGCTACTATGAGTTATCAATTATTGAATTATCAACGAGAAGCTAAAGAAACAGAGCTTTATGATACTCGGCTGGGATTGGCGATGCATTTAGCATTGGCAGATGAATCAGGAGTGTTTCAGCCATTAAATCAAAACTTTGGGGTCTTGTTTGCCAAAGCACATTCTTTACCAGATGGGTTTTTAGTAGCAAAAGCCCTTAAAAAAACTTGGATTTGTCAGGGAAAAGAGAAATTTTACATCATCGGGATTCGGGTAAATGCCGATGGAACGTTGGATGAAACCAGTGTGGGTAGCATTTTAGTTTTTGAAACGGAAAACTTTATTCAGTATCAAGAACTACCTTTGCTCCACCTAAGTGAAATGCCTCTGATGGATGTTCAATTGGCTTATACGGATGAAGGGTATCAAATCCGGTGGTTAGATAGCTGTGATCAGGCTTATCAAGTGACGACCCCAAGCTTAGATCATGTGGATGAGACTAAAAAGGTTGCCATTCAGTGGCAACCACTTTTGGAAGTAGCAACGGATATTGAAGGGGCAATTCCGAGGAATAGTTTGACCATTAGTGAGGAACAAGGAGACTATTTACAAAAAAAATTGATAACACCCCATCATATCACTGTGGACTTACCGGATGAAGTCGTTGTTGAAAACATGGAAGAACTTACCACGATGAAAGCAACCTTGCGCTATAGTGATGGCTCGAGTCGCCAAGCCGGAATTGATTGGTTTGATTTACCAGCAAGTGCTACTGAAAAAGCTTTTGTAGCAAAGGGTCAAGTGCACCAGGAACATTTTTCTTTCCCGATTTCGACTTATCGCGCGGATCCTTGTATCGGCAAATGGCAAGGGGAATACTACTTTATTGCCACGAATGATTATGATGATAACCGTAGTCTCTATATCCGTAAAGCCAAGACGATTGCTGAGTTAGTTACTGCCCAAGAGATGAAGATTTTGGATAGCGAGATGTACCCTGAAATTGCCAATCTCTTGTGGGCACCAGAATTTCATATTATTAATGATCGTTTGTATATTTTCCACGGTGCAACACCAGGTCCTTTTGAAGAGGAACAATCCCACGTAATGGCTTTGAAAGAAGGCGGCAATCCCTTGGTGCTAGCAGATTGGCAGCGACCGCAAAAAGTCGTAAAAGCAGATGGATCGCCTTTGATTACAGGAGGCATCACTTTGGATATGACGGTGATTAAAGATAGTGGCCGAATCTATGCCGCTTGGTCGCAACGTCAGTTTTTTCCAGTGGATTTAGGTGCGTGGATTTATTTTGCGGAGCTCAATCCTGATCAACCGTGGCAATTATTGACAGAACCAGTAGTCTTAGCAAAACCAGATTATGGATGGGACAATAATCATACCTTTGTCGATGAAGGTCCCTATGCCTTGTATCGAGGAGAAGACATCTATTTAACCATTTCCGGCGCAGCTGTCGACAGTAGCTATTGTGTGGGGTATCTAAAAGCCAAAGTTGGCAGTGACTTGCTCAATCCAGCGGTCTGGGAAAAATCAAATTACCCATTGTTGACTTCTCTGAATGTTCCAGGAGAATTTGGACCTGGACACAATGCTTATGTAGAAGATGAAGAAGGCAATATCTGGAACACTTATCATGCACGTCCAGGTATCGATGCTCCCCGTTCTTCAGGTATCCGGCGGGTACATTTTGATGTAGATGGACAGCCAATTTTGGGAATGACGGAAGCAATGGATGTCAATCCTGAGTTATCTTTGGTGCAAGTAAAAGTAAAGGTAAAATAAAGCGTAAAAACAGCCTGTGAGACTAAATACTCACGGGCTGTTTTTTTGAATCACGGGTTGCAAAGGATCAATCAAAATCAGATTGTTAAAGGTTTTGTTGTTGAAATTGACGAGGAGTCAGCTCAAATTCCTTTTTAAAGGCTTTAATAAAATGAGAATAATTAGTAAAACCAGCATCGTTGCAGGCAATCGTAATTGTGGCCCCTTCTAATAAACGCTCTTTGGCATAGAGCAGTTTCCGTTTTTGGATGTAGGCATGGGGACTAAAGCCGGTATGACGCTTAAATTCCCTAGTAAGGTGTTCGCGGCTAATAAACTGGGCTTTGGCTAGGGTCTCGACTTTGACGGGCTCTGATAAATGGTCTTGGATATAGTGAATGGCGTGGCGAACAACATGATTTTCTTTACTATTCGTCAAGGGAGTATTTTCTTTTTGCAAAGCTAAAAAGCGTTGATTGAGAAAAAGCAGAAACTCGTTAAAACATTGGGTATAGCGCAAGTCACTACCATATTCTTCAGAGGCACTATGTTTTTGTAAATCTTGAATAAAAGGTCGAACTTCGGTTAAACTTGTAGGCAAAAAATGACTTTGGCGGTTATTGATACGGGAAAAGCATAACGTCAAATCTGTTTTAGCGGAAGAATAACGGTGTAAATAAGATTCGTCAAAATAACAGAAAACGCGCTCATAACGGGCAGAAGGTAAGGTTAGCATCATGTGATGGATATCATGATGATGAATTAACAGGATATTTCCTGGTTGCATATGATAGACACAATCTTCCACGTAGTAATCCACTTCCCCATCTAATAGACAATAGATCTCATGAAAATCATGGTAGTGGTACTCTGGTAAAAATGTGATGGGGGTTTCGAAACAGGAATCTTTATAATAAAAATCGAAATCTTTTGAATGAAGATGATCTTGAATCGTTGCTACTGGTTTCGTCGGGGGTCACTCCTTTTTCGCAAGTTTCTCTGATGATATCACATCTAGCATGAAATGGGTCACATTATAGCGTTTTTATTATTTATAAATGTACGTATAATAGCCGTAACAAAACAAGAAAGAAGGTTCATTTAATGAACAACTTCACCATCACCGGTTTCGCAGATGAAATCGCAAGTGACTTAGATACACAAATCAAAGGACTGAAAGAAAACGGCATTGCCCATATCGAAGTCCGAGGCATCAATGGCGTCAATGTCAGTGAATTGACGCTGGATCAAGTACTTACTTACAAAGAAACACTCCATGAAAACGGGATCAAGATTTCTTCCATCGGCTCTCCCATCGGTAAAATCAGTATTGAGGATCCTTTTGAAGAGCATTTAGCGTTATTCAAACATGTTCTCGATGTAGCAGTAGCTTTTGAAAGTCCCTATGTCCGGATGTTTAGTTTCTTCATTCCAGAAGGCAAACCTGCCGACGACTTTCACGAAGAAGTGGTGAAGCGATGGAACCAATTTTTAGAGGTAGCCAAAGATTATCCTCAAATTACCTTGCTTCATGAAAATGAAAAAGACATTTACGGAGATATTCCAGAACGTTGTGCCAAACTTTTGACCGAACTGAACAATCCACAAGTCAAAGCGGCCTTTGATCCGGCCAACTTTGTCCAATGTGATGTGGAAGTCTATCCCCATGCCTATGAATTATTAAAAGATGAAATTGGCTATATGCACATTAAAGATGCCCATTTCGCAGATCATAAAGTCACACCGGCTGGACTTGGCGATGGGCAAGTGGAAGCTGTCTTGCGGGCACTTGTGGCAAACGGCTTTACAGGCTTTGCTTCCTTGGAACCCCATTTGTCAATTTTTGATGGCTTTGCGGCGTTGGAAAAAGAGGGCGTCTCCATTGAAGAAACAAAATCCGATGGTGAAAAACTGTTCACTGTCGCTAGTAATGCATTGAAAAAAATCCTTGTGGAAAACATGGGTCAGGAGTGGAACTAATATGGAAACAGTAAAAATCGGTATCGTCGGCGTCGGTAATATCGGCTCCTTTCATATGCGCAATGTCTTAGGTGGTGAATTAAAAAACGCTGAATTGGTGGCATTGTGTGATAACAATCCAGAAAAATTGGACCGTATCCAGGAACAATACGGGGATCAATTCAAATTATATGATGATGTGGATAACTTGTTGGCAGATCCAGAAGTGGACGCAATCATTATCTCTACGCCCCACTATGATCATCCTGTGATTGCCATTAAAGGTTTGCAAGCAGGCAAACATGTCTTAGTAGAAAAACCGGCTGGGGTGTATACGAAAAAAGTTCGGGAAATGATTGAAGAATCAGAAAAACATCCAGAACTGTCCTTGTCTTTGGTGTATAACCAACGGATGAACCCGACTTATCAAAAGGCCAAAGAACTCGTAGAATCCGGTCAAATCGGTGAATTGCGTCGGACCAACTGGATCATCACCAACTGGTATCGGTCCCAAAGCTATTACAATTCTGGCGGCTGGCGGGCCACTTGGAAAGGGGAAGGTGGCGGTGTCCTCTTAAACCAAGATCCCCATCAATTGGACTTGTGGCAATGGATTTGTGGCATGCCGGAACGGATTTTCTCCTTTGCCTATTATGGCAAACGTTGGGATGTGGAAGTGGAAACAGAAGTAACGGCCTATTGTGAATACGCAAATGGGGCCACTGGGGTCTTTGTGACAACCACTACGGAAACGCCTGGGACCAATCGTTTTGAAATCGTGGGTTCTCAAGGAAAAATCGTGATTGAAGATGAACAGTTGAAATTCTGGCGGACCGTTACCGATGAAAAAGAATGGAACGATACTTACACCGGCGGCTTTGGCGAACCGGAAGTTTGGGAAATCAAGATTCCTGTTGAATTTGACGGCAGCACCGGCCATTTGCGAGTGACGCAAAACTTTGTCAACAATATTCTCTTTGGCGAAAAACTGGTGGCACCAGCGACAGATGGGATTTATGGCTTGTCCATTTCTAACGCCATTCACCTCTCTTCTTGGTTAGGCCAATGGGTTGAGTTGCCGATTGACGAGGAGTTGTTCTTGGAAGAGTTAAACAAGAAAATTGCGGGCTCAAAATACAAAGATGTGAAAGAAAAAGTCTTGGATACTGAAAATACTTACTAAAAAGAGTGTGAAAAGATGATACGATTCGGAATTGTGGGCTGTGGCAATATCTCCGGTACCCATGCAGAAGCCCTTCAGAAAATTCAAGAAGCCCAGTTGACGGCTTGTTGCGACATAGATGAAGTAAAAGGGCGACGCTTTGGGGAAAAACATGGCTGTAGTTTTTATGGGAATTACCTAGACATGCTAAAAAATGGTGAGATTGACGCAGTAATCATCGCTACGCCGCATTATCTCCATGGCCAAATGACCCTGCAAGCTTTTGAAGCCGGGAAACATGTCCTATGTGAAAAACCGATGGCCATAACGGTCCAAGAAGCTGAACAGGTTTTAGCCAAATGGGAGGAACAGCCAGACTTGCATTATGCCGTGTGTTATCAAAATCGCTTCAACCCTTCCTATACCCAACTGAAAACGATGATTTCCCAACAAGCTTTCGGGCAGTTAAAAGGAATCAAATGCGAGCTAACCTGGCATCGGGATAAAGGGTATTATGAGGCGGCATCATGGAAAGGTACTTGGAAAAAAGAAGGTGGGGGTACCTTGATCAATCAAGCCATCCATACCTTAGATGTGGTGACTTGGATGATTGAGTTACCAGAGAAAATCAAAGGCAAGATAATGACCACGCTTTTGGAGGAAACCATCGAAGTAGAAGACGCGGCGATGGCGACAGCAGTGCTTCCAGATGACGTGCCGGTGGTCATTCATGCCTCCAACAACTACTCTTCAGATCCCGCCCCATCCGTCACCTTTGATTTTGAAGAAGCCAGAGTGGTGTTGACCGCTGACAAACTGGTAGTCAATGACGTAGCGGCACCTCTTGAAGAAGGCATGGTAAGCGAAGTAGCTAAAGCTTACTGGGGAGCAGGACACCTGCGCTTTGTACGAGCCTTTGTCAATCAGTTAGTCGGCTTGCCAGATCCTCACGCAGAGTACCTCGCCATTGCGGATGCGTTGGATTCTTTGAAGATGGTTTGTGGGATTTATGAGTCGGATCGTAGTGGGCAGTGGGTTCAACTGAATAAATAGTAAAAAACCATGGAGACTAGTTGGACTAGTGCTTCATGGTTTTTTGCTGAGGTGCATTCAATTTACTACAACAATTGTTGGTAGTAGAGATTGTCAAAGCGAATCAATGTCGGCTCCTTTCGTCCGCTACGGGCATTTTTCCGATAATCTTTTGGGGAGTGACCAATTTTCTGCAAAAAATTACGATTGAAGGTTCGCGTGTTTTGAAAACCAGATAAGCTAGCGACTTCTGTTATAGAATAATCGGAGTTTGCTAGTAAATAGCAAGCTTGATTGATGCGGTACTGGTTGATTAGTTTTGGAAAGGTGGACTCAAGTTTTTGGGTAATGACCTTGGATACGTAATCTTTACTATAGCCGATATCTTCACTCAGCTGACTCAAAGTAACTTCATTTTGAAAATGAGAAGAGACCCACAATAGAATTAATTCTAAAATATTCTCTTTGCCTCGTGTTTTGACTAGCTTGGTATGTTGCTCATATAGATATAAGATTTCATATAAAGCGGCTTTGTGTCTAAAAAATGAGTTGCTCTCAAATAATGAATCGTAGAGCTGATTAGATTTAGTGCGTCCCACCGGAATGACAGGATTTAAGAAGGATTTCCCTTTAATTAATGGAAGATAGTCTTCTAGATACTCGGGAGAAAAAATCCAAATATGACCAGAGTTTTCCATTTCAGCTTCTACTTGATGGGTTTGATAGGGGAGAATTAGGGCGATATCGCCAGCTTTTAAGGTGTGAATTTCAGAATCGATTGTCAATAGAAATTCGCCAGTTTCACCAAACCATAATTCGAAACTCCGATGAAGATGCTCAGGATAGCTGAGATTCTCCGGATGATATTCCACGTGGGAAATTTTTTCCCCGAAGTGATAGGATTCCAATTCAGTCATTTTTAACCCTCCCATTTAAGAAATCATAGTCAACTGATTACGTCTATTAGTGTACTGAAATTGTCTTGTTTTTGCAAGCGTTTCAGAGTAAAGTTGAATCAAGGAAGAGAAGTAAGCGCTATTAATTTATTTGAATCAGGGTTTAGAAGGAAGTTGTGTCGCAAGGTTTTTTTATGCATCAATGTTTGTTATTTAAACATACCAACGGAGGGGAAACACATGAAAAAGTTTGGAAAAGTTGCAGTGACAGCAATGGCACTAGCTTTATTGGCTGGGTGCGGTAGTGGAAATGGTAAAGGAGACAAAGATGGTGGCACGCAAGCCACAGATAGTGATGGCAATAAAAAATATACAGCCTTTATGGCGGTACCTGGTTCTGAAGTTCCCGATGATTCTCGTTTAAACAATGTTTTTGCAGAAGAATTTGGTTGGCGAGTGAAAGTTAGCTGGCTGACGGGTCAAACTGCAAAAGAACGGATTGGGGTTATGGTATCTGGTGGCGAGTATCCAGATATCGTGGATGCTTCCGATGGTCGTTCAGCGATGATTGATGCTGGAGCTTATGTTCCCTTAGAGGATAAGCTAGATGACTATCCGAATTTGAAAGCCACATTAAGTGATATTCAATGGGAAAAAATTAAAGCTGATAATGATGGCCATATTTATACGATTCCACAATTTGCTCAAAAAGATGGTACCGTGGATACGGCAACTAGTTATGGTGGCGAAGCTTTCTGGATTCAAAAACGTGTCCTCAAATGGGCGAACTATCCAGAAATTAATACTGTCGAACAGTATTTTGATTTGATCAATAAGTATTTAGCTGAAAATCCTGATACTGATGGTCAAAAAAATATCGGTTTTGAAATCTTATCTGATGACTGGCGTTACTTCTGTTTGGAAAACCCACCGCAATTCTTAGCGGGATATCCAAATGATGGCGCAGCTATTGTCGATCCAGACACAATGAAAGCAAAAGTATATGACAAAATTCCAGAAGCCAAAGAATACTACAAGATTTTGTCTGAACAATTTGAAAAAGGAACGATTGACCCTGAAACCTTTACTGCTAAATATGACCAGTATATTGCAAAATTATCTTCTGGTCGAGTGTTGGGGATGATCGACCAAGGTTGGAACTTCCAATCTGCAAGAGATTCATTGGTTTCTCAAGGGAAAGATGAATTAACTTGGGCACCTCTTGATTTGACTTTGGATGAAAATGTTCAACCACAATACCGAGAAGGTGGCGTCTTGTCTACTCAAGGTGGGATTGGGATTACCACTAGCTGTAAAGATGTTGATGGCGTATTGCAAATGTGGGATGACATGGTTTCTGAAAAAGGGATGATCCTACGCAACTGGGGCGAAAAAGGCGTTGACTATGAAGTTGACGACGACGGCATGTTCTACCGCACTGACGAACAATGGGCAAATTGGAAAGATACCGATTATGTTCAAAAGAATAGTGTAGCGTTTGGTTATATGCCTGGTTACCGTGGTTACTTGCCAGATGGAAAAAATACAATTTTGCCTTCTGAACAAATCTCTGAATTCCGCAAAACATTGTCTGATATCGATAAAGAAGTGTTGGATGCTTATAAAGTAGACAACTGGACTCAAATGGTACGCTTGCAAGATCCAATTCAACCATGGTTCCCAATCTATACAGAACGGAACAAATGGACTTCTTCTGATCCAGCTGGGATTGCTAGTCAAAACATGCAAGAAGTGAAAATGCAATGGTTACCAAAAGTCATCATGGGCGGACCAGCAGCTTACGAACAAAACTGGGAAGATTATATGACTGCTTATGATAGTCAAATCGATTACAAAGCCTTTGAAGATACATTGACTAAAGAAGTGAAACGTCGGGTAGAAATCGAAAAAGAACTAGAAGCAAAAGTTGACAAATAGTCTGCTGTAGCGAGGTGATGGGAGTTGTGAAAATAACAACTCCCACAATCTTGCTTTGCTACATACTCGAAGATTTGGGGGAATAAGAAATGAGCGGAAATTCAACGATGTTAGATTCAAACGAGGGTATTCCAAAAGCAAAACGAAAAACATTTTGGGAACGTGTCTGGGCTCAAAAAGATCTGTGTTTACTTTGTCTGCCATTTGTCATTTACATTCTTTTCTTTAATTATGCACCGTTATCTGGCTGGTTGATGGCTTTCCAAAAATACCGTCCTGGTACTGGTCTTTTTGATCAAGAATGGATTGGACTTGAAAATTTCCGAATGTTGTTTGCTGATCCAAACTTTTTACGGGTTGTCCGCAATACTTTGGCAATGAGTTTAATCAATTTGACTTTGGGTTTTGTTTTCTCGATTGGCTTTGCGGTCTTATTGAATGAAGTCAAAAATAAACATTTAAAGAAAATCATGCAAACTGTCTCTTATCTGCCTTACTTTTTATCATGGATTATTGTAACAGGGATCGTGTTGGATGTGCTGAGTCCTGAAACGGGGATTATTAACCAACTACTGATGCAATTTAACTTTGTAGACAAGCCGATTAGTTTCCTTTCCGAACCGAAATATTTCTGGTGGATTGTTGGTTTCTCTAATGTTTGGAAAAGTACTGGTTGGGGAAGTATCATCTACCTTTCTGCGATGTCAGCTATCAACGAAGAACTGTATGAATCCGCCGAAATGGATGGTGCCAGCCGCTTGCGGAAAATCTGGCATATCACTTTACCAGGAATTAAACCAACAATCTTTATCCTCTTATTAATCAATATCGGAAATATCCTAAATGCTGGGTTTGAAGTGCAATACTTGTTAGGGAATGGCTTAGTTCAACAAGTTTCCCAAACTATTGATATTTTCGTGTTGAAATATGGGATTAGCTTGAACAACTACTCCTTTGCCACAGCAGCCGGGATTTTCAATGGTGTGATCAGTATCATCTTGATTACATTAGGTAATAAACTTGCCAAAGTTGCTGGCGAAGAAAGTTTGTTCTAATCAGAGGAGGAAAAAAAGATGAAACGAGTTGCGATTTCAGATCGACTATTCGATATATTTAAGTGGATTTTTCTAATTTTATTCACGTTGGCAACCCTGTATCCAATCTTAAACACCTTAGCAGTCGCCTTTAACGACGGACTAGATGCTTTGCGTGGAGGGATTTATCTGTGGCCACGAACTTTTACCTTGGATAATTTCAAAGCTGTTTTAGCCAAACAATCGTTACTAAACGCAGCTTTTATCTCGGTGGCTCGAACGGTGATTGCTACTTTATCACAATTGTTTTTAACATCATTGTTGGCTTATATCCTTAGCCGAAAAGAATTTATCTTTCGGACACCGGTTACTTTATTGTTCATCTTCACCATGTATTTGAATGCTGGGATAATTCCTAATTACATGTGGTTGAATAAAATCGGTTTGACGAATACATTTTGGGTTTATATCTTGCCGGGGATGATCAGTGCTTTTAACTTATTGGTTATCCGGACTTATATCCATGGAATCCCTGAAAGTTTAGTCGAAAGTGCCAAAATCGATGGGGCCAGTCATATCCGGATTTTCTGGAGCATTATCTTGCCATTGTGTAAACCAGTGTTGGCAACCGTTGCTTTATTTATCGCTGTTGGTCAATGGAACTCTTGGTTTGATGCGATGTTGTACAACGGCTTTAATGAAAAACTTAGTACGTTGCAATACGAATTGATGAAACTCTTGTCTTCTGTAACAAGTCAAGGGGCCAACGCCAATGATATGCAAAATGCCGCTCAAGCAGGTGGTGGCGGCATGGTGACCCCAACTTCGGTACGGGCAGCTACGACAATCGTCACAGCCTTGCCAATCGTCTGCCTGTATCCATTCTTGCAAAAATACTTTATCAGTGGTCTGACTATTGGTGGGGTTAAGGGTTAATTTAAGGCTTAAAAGAAAGGTTTTAAAAGGTGTTTATTATGAGAAAATCTGGAAATAGTCAAGCGATTATGGACAAGTTGAGTTTGGTAGCCGATTACTTATTGGTAGGCGTGCTCTGGCTACTTTGCTCAGTACCGCTTGTTACGACGGGGGCAGCAACTAGTGCCATGTATCGCACGGTTTATCAATGCATGTTCCAAAAAGAAGGCTATGTCTTAGGGACTTTTTTCAAGGCATTTAAACAGTCCTTTTTCCAAAGTTCATTGATTTGGACGGGGTATCTGGTGTTGGCAAGTTCTTTTCTGCTAAATCGTCAACAACTTGCTGGGAGTTATTCCTTGCTTTCAGATGCTATCCAAATTGTTTTAGGGATTTGTTTGTTGGTTCTCTTGCCCTTGGTGGTGTTGGTATTGGCTTATATTGCTCGTTTTGAAGATCCTTTAAGAATAATTTTACGCAATTGCGGTCTTTTAGCGCTAACCCATCTTGGAAAAATGATCCAAATGCTCGTCTTGTATACCGTAGTGATCGTAGGGATTTGGCTATTACCAGTTTTTGCTCTGGTGTTATTACCTGTTGTAGTGAAAAAAACAGTACCCATTTGTGAAAGCTTATTTGGATTTTGTACCATTGAAAATGCATCATAAGGATTAATTATCAAGATAAATCACATTCAGAAACACGGGAATATTCGAGCTAAATACATTGTAATGCCACTGTTTCCAGAAGCTGTCCGGTAAATCCTACAGGCTGTAGCAGCAATGCCAATTTAGTTCGGATATTTTTCTTGCAGAAACGACTACTCTTCTTGTTTGATCAGCTGCATGATTTTGTAGTATATCCCAGTTGATCGTAGCAGAGTATTGTCGGATTGTTTCTTATTGTAAAGTTGAAAGAATGTTGGAGGAAAAAACATGATTACCCATTCAGAGGCAAAAGTTGAAGCACAAAAAATTGTGGCACAAATGACCATAGACGAAAAAATTGGTCAAATCAATTTCCGCGCCCCAGCCATCCAACGCTTGGGCATTACGGATTATAACTATTGGAATGAAGCCCTTCATGGCGTGGCGCGGGCGGGGGTTGCCACCGTCTTTCCGCAAGCGATTGGCTTAGCAGCAATCTTTGATGATCAGTTGATGGAAGAAATTGCTGGGGTGATTGCTGAAGAAGGCCGTGCAAAATACAACCAGTACCACGCAGAAGGAGACAATGATATCTACAAAGGGTTGACATATTGGTCGCCTAATATCAACATTTTTCGGGATCCACGTTGGGGTCGCGGGCAAGAGACTTATGGCGAAGATCCTTATTTGACGTCTCGACTTGGTGTGGCTTTTATCAAAGGCTTGCAAGGGGACGGCCCTTATCTGAAATTAGCGGCCTGCGCCAAGCATTTTGCGGTTCATAGTGGACCAGAAGCGGATCGCCATTCTTTCGACGCGGTAGTGAATGATAAAGATTTGTATGAAACTTATCTACCTGCTTTTGAAGCTGCTGTAAAAGAAGCCGATGTGGAAAGTTTCATGGGAGCCTACAATGCAGTAAACGGGATTCCAGCATGTGTGCACCCCGAATTGTTACAAGATATTTTACGTGGTAAATGGGCGTTTGAAGGGCATGTTGTCTCAGACTTTGGCGCTTTGGAAGATGTTCATGAGCACCATCACTATACTGAAAATGCGGCGCAAACCATGGCCTTGGCGATGAAGATTGGTTGCAATCTATGTGCAGGGAATGTTTCTGATAGCTTGCATCAAGCGTTAGCAGAAGGCTTGGTGACAGAAGCAGAAATTACGCAAGCAGTAGTAGAACTTTACACAACTCGCGTTCGTTTGGGCATGTTTGATGAGACCAATCCTTATAATGCTATTCCTTATGAAGCCAATGATAGTAAGGAGCATATGGCACTATCTTTGAAGGCTGCCGAAAAAGCTTTAGTTTTGTTGAAAAATGACGGCATCTTACCGATTAAAAAAGAAAGCGTAAAAAATGTGGCAGTCATTGGCCCAAATGCTCGTAGTATCGAAGCATTGCAAGGCAATTATTTTGGTGTTGCTTCGCGAAATGTGACTTTCTTAGATGGCATTCAAGACTATCTGGAAGATGATGCACGGGTGTATTATGCGCCAGGTTGTCACTTGTTCCAAGAATATGCAGAATCGACCTTGTCTCGTCCTCATGAGCGAGCATCAGAAGCAATCATCGCTGCCAAACATGCTGATACCGTGGTGATGTGCCTTGGTTTGGATCCGACAATCGAAGGAGAACAGGGAGATTCCGGTAATGTCTACGGTTCTGGTGACAAAGAGACGTTGGGCTTGCCGGCAGAACAGATTCGCTTGTTAGATCAAATTTTAGCATTGGATAAACCAGTGATTTTGGTAGTGGCAGCTGGTTCAGCAATTTCTCTGTATGGTCGAGAAGAGCATCCAAATCTTCATGCCATCCTTCATGCTTGGTATCCTGGTAGCCAGGGTGGAAAAGCGTTAGCGAAAGTCTTGTTTGGCGAAATTAGCCCAAGTGGTAAATTACCAGTGACATTCTATCGGACCACTGACAATCTACCGGATTTCAAAGATTACGGCATGAAAAATCGGACTTATCGTTACTTGGAGGAAAGTCCCTTGTATCCATTTGGTTACGGTTTGACGTATGGCCAAATTGCTTTGGCTGATCTGCAAGTAGAGACGCAAGAAAAAGACTACTTGATCAAGGGAACCATTACCAATACCAGCGATTGCGCTATGGAAGAAGTACTACAAGTTTACGTTAAAACCGATTCGAAACATGAAACGTTAAATGGTAAACTCGTGGCCTATAAACGTGTAGCATTGGCACCCGGAGAAACAAAAACGGTGACGGTACCTGTTGCCAAAATCAATCTTACTGTGGTTAATGAAGCGGGGGAACGATTATTTGATGGCGAACAAATTACCTTTACGTTAGGGACAACCGCGCCATGTTCACGGGCTCAAGAATTAGGCCAACCGGCACCACTTGTGGCAACAGTCCCACTTGTGGAAACCGTAGTAATTTAGTAGGAGAAACGGATGAAAACATATACGAATCTTTTTAAAACATATGGTTATGATGAAAATGAAATCCAAGACCGTTTAACGCAAATCTGGGAAGAAATTTTTGTCGGACCGGATAAGGTTTATTTTGAAACAGCAGATGCAGGTTATCTAGTGGATACCGGAAACGATGATGTACGGACAGAGGGCATGAGTTACGGCATGTTGATGGCGGTTCAGTACGACAAAAAGGAAGTCTTTGACCGGCTTTGGCGCTGGGTGATGACTTATATGTATATGGATAGCGGGGAACATGCCCATTATTTCGCTTGGTCGGTCGCTCCTTCTGGTCAGAAAAATGCTTATGGACCCGCTCCGGATGGGGAAGAATTCTTTGCCTTGGCGCTGTTTTTTGCAGCCAATCGCTGGGGGGATGGAGAAGGGATATTCAATTACTCTCATCATGCCCGAGAATTGTTGAACTATTGTATTCATAAAGGGACTGAATTTCCTGGCATGCCTATGTGGAACAATGAAAATAAATTAATCAAGTTCATCCCAGAAGTAGAATTTACCGATCCTTCTTATCATGTACCGCATTTTTATGAACAATTTGCTCTTTATACAGAACCTAGCGACCGGCCGTTTTGGAAAGAGGCGGCGAGGGCTAGTCGAAGGTATTTGAAAAAGGCCATTCATCCAGAAACTGGGTTGAATCCAGAATACAGTTGGTACGATGGCAGTCCACAATTGGAAAGTGAACATCCGCATTTCTTTAGTGATGCCTATCGGACAGCCATGAATGTGGCGCTTGATATGCAGTGGTATGGTGAAGATGTTGTACTCAAAGATCGGTTGGCTCATTTGCAACAATTTTTCCATGCACTACCAGCTGGGGCAGAAAATTACATTTATACTGTGGAAGGGGAAAATACTGGAGAAGAAATCTTACATCCAGTAGGCTTGCTAGCAACCTTAGCCGCGGCCTCCCTTGCAAATCCTGAAACAGAAATCGCCCGAGAATTTGTGACACGTTTCTGGCAAACGCCCCTTCGTAAAGGCGTGCGCCGATATTATGATAATTTTTTGTATGCTTTTGCCTTTATGGCTTTGAGTGGTAACTATCGTATTTACTAATTTTTTGACTGGTCAGCAGAGGTATTGAGGAAAATCTCAGACTAGGCTGACCAGTTTTTTACATAGGGAATTTCATTTAGGAGGAATAAATGGCGTGTGGCAACGAATTTGGGAATATCAGGAACAGGATTACCGCAGTGCTCCTTGCGAGATTGAACAACAAGTACAAGTAGTGCGAATTCGGTTAAATCATTATGGGGATCAATGGCGTGTATTGTTTTCTAACCTTTATGGTAGAGGGCCGTTAGTGTTTGATAAGGTGACTGCACAGGTGAAATCGGCAGAGCTCATTGCACGCACACCGGTAGTTCCCCTGACTCTTCATGGAAAGTCGGAAATACAGCTAGCCCCTGGTTGTGAGCAGTTGGCAAGTGATCCTATTTTATTATCAGCTGCACCAGGAGAAGTGTTAGAAATCACTACTTATCTAGCCAAACCGGTGCAACTGACTAGTTTTCTAGTGAGTTATGCTCGTTTGCAACAGGAAGTGCTGAATTATCGTTGGGTTGAGAATTTCTGGACCCATCCCTTGGATAATTATCAGCTCTTTCAAAATGCGTTGTGGAATCCACGAATGTACGTTATCTATGGTATTTCGGGCCTACAATTGCAAGGAAACAGTCAGACCCTGATAGCTTTTGGGGATTCGTTGACACAACAGGGATTTTGGACGGATCATTTCAAACAGCGCCTGGTGACAGAGGGCTTTTCACAAGTGGCACTCGTAAATCGTGGCATTGGGGGAAACCGGGTATTGCTAGATACAGATGCTACAGCCGATGACTTTAGCCGTCATGGGCGAGCTGGGGTGAAGCGGTTTTTGTCAGACGTTTTTGCGGATGGGCCAGTTAGTGGCTTGATCCTTTTTCATGGTATTAATGATTGTTTGACGATTGGCGAGAGACCTGTCGCTGAGGGATTAGCCGAATTAACCGCGGCTTTTCGGTTTATGATTGAGGAAGCCCATTTGCGGCAAGTACCAGTGATTGGAGTGACACTTCTTCCTTTTAATCAATCAGCCTTTTACAGTGAAAAGGCCGAAAGTTTGCGTCAAGGATTGAATCATTGGCTGCGTAATAAAGCGCCAATTGAGGCACTATGGGACTTTGATCAAGTCGCCGGAGATCCTCAAGATTCTCAAAAACTCTACCAATTATTTGATAGTGGCGACGGGTTGCATATTTCCAGTGTAGGTGGGAATCATTTGGCGGCTGCGGTTGATTTCCAGCAGTTGGCTACGTTACTTGGTATTGATTAAGCGAAAAATGGAGGGGTTCAAATAAAAGTCTTTACTACGTTACTATATGACAACAAACCCAATGTATCCTATACAAGTTATCTTCATGAAGGCTCAGAGGAAATTGATAAAGACCGGCAATTTCCGGCCATGATTATTTGTGGTGGGGGAGCATATCTAGGGATTTCTGATCGCGAAAAAGAACCGGTGGCCTTGCATTATCTGCAAGCCGGTTTTCAAGTCTTTGTATTGGATTATCAAACAGAAGCCACTGGTAATGCGCAATATCCGAATCCACTTTTAGATTTGGCGATGTTGATGAAACAAATTCGCCTGCAAGGGGAAACGTGGCAGATTGATAACGATAAAATTGCCATTATCGGCTTTTCAGCAGGAGCCAATCTTTGTGCTCAATTAGCAACCCATTGGCACAATCGTTGGCTAGCAGAAGGGGTTGGAACCGGCGAAAATCAGCTTCTGAAACCCAATGCTGTTATTCTCGCTTATCCGTTATTGGACTTCATTGTCCAAGAAAAATATGCCAATCTAGATCCTCGGATTGACCTAAGTCTCAGCTATACCGATACCACGAAGCGAGATTTTATGCATCATGCCAATAAAGTCTTTTTAGGCAAAGAGTATACAGAAAATCGGATGAAAGAGGCGAGCCCTTATTATTTCTTATCAGGAAAAACACCGCCTACATTCCTTTGGACAACAGCCCAAGATGATCTTGTCTACCCGCAACAATGTTTGCGTTATGCTAATAAAATGATGGAACTAGGTGTGCCAGTAGAGTTGCATTTATTTGAAGAAGGGCAGCATGGCCTCTCGTTGGGAACCTACCAAGCATCTGGTGATCCCACGTTGCAAAATGCTGATGTCGCTCAGTGGCAAAATTTAGCTTTACGTTTTTTACACCGGCGTTTCGGTGAATTTTAAAAGAATGAGGAAAACAGATGAAGAAAAGCCTTGAAACAATTCAGAATCCGATTATTCCCTTGGATTATCCAGATCCAGACGTCATTCGGGTGGAAGATACGTATTATATGGTCACCACTACGATGCACTTTATGCCTGGCTGTGAAATTTTACGTTCTTACGATTTATTGCACTGGGAACATGCGGCATTTGTCTATGAGCGCTTGGATAGTACGGCAGGCCAGCGCTTAGCAGAGGGGAAAGACAGTTATGGCAAAGGAATGTGGGCGGCCTGTTTACGATATCATGAAGGACGTTTTTATGTCTTTTTTGTCGCCAATGATACCGGCTTGACCTATTGTTATACTGCTGAAAAAATTGAGGGACCTTGGGATAAGAAAATCATTGAAGGTTTCTATCATGATTGTTCCGTGTTGTTTGAAAAGGAACGTGTTTTTATCGTCTATGGAAACAGTAATGTCTGGTTGACGGAATTGAAACCCGATCTCAGTGGCCCGAAAGCTGGGGGCATCCATCGTGTGATTGTCTCAGAAAAAAATCCTCGGTTAGGCTATGAAGGAGCTCATTTTTATCAAATCAATGGCAAGTATTACATTTTCTTGATTCACTCAGATCCAAAGGTTTGGCGACGGATTGAGGCTTGCTTTGTGGCGGAGGATTTGGAAGGTGAATTTGTCGGCGGTGATGTCTTTAATGATGATAACGGGTATTGCAATCAAGGCATTGCCCAAGGTGGTATCGTGGATACGCCAAAGGGAGACTGGTACGCGATCTTGTTTCAAGATTATGGTGCAGTAGGACGGTTACCCATACTTTTACCAGTAACTTGGCAAGACGATTTTCCAGTTTTTGGTGAAGAAGAAAAGACGCCACAGCAATTTTTTATTACCGACAATCGACCGGAATATGTGTATTCGCCTCTTGTAGGGAGTGATGATTTTAAAACGTTAGCCAAAACGCCTTACCGACTAAAACCGCAATGGCAATTTAATCACGAACCGGATTTGTCTGGCTTCTTATTGGATCCAAAACGTGGCTGTGTGGAATTAACGACGACACGGCTTGCACAATCTGTGACAACGACGCCAAACGTCTTAACACAGCGGATGCGCTATCCAAAATGTGTAGCCACCGTGACAATCGATGGGACAAAAATGAAAGATGGGGATTGTGCCGGATTAGCTGCCTTTCAATCCGCTTATGGTTTTATTGGTTTATCCAAAGAGGAAGGCCAGTATTATCTTGTCATGGAGACCCGTGAACTAGATGATTCCAGTTTGCAAGCAATGCCTAAAGAGGCAACTAACGGTAAATCCACTCGTATTTTGTGGGAAAGTGGAAAAGTCACGCTAAAGGTAGCCGCTGATTTTCATGAAATGACGGATTTGACCCGGTTTTATTACCAAAACGAAGGGACTTTTTTGCAATTAGGAGAGGCACATCCGGTGGCATTTAAAATGGATCATTTTAGCGGCTGTCGTTTCGGGCTATTTATCTATAATAGGAAAACCATTGGAGGCACCGCGTCGTTTCAGTCTTTTGATTACCAAGTTTAAGAAGCAGGATTTGTTAGAAAAGCTCTAGGCCAATTGCTGTTTTGGTGGAAATATGTTATACTGTGTCTTACACGAAAGATATTGTTACGCGAGAAATACAAGGATATTTTTAAGAAATTTGATCCAACTGGCGCAGCTTCAGGGCTGCAAGGGTGTGTTAGTAGGTTATGGGAACACACTGTTTAAATGAGAAATACTTGATTTTAAGTAATAGTCTGATCTAACTTTAGAGTAAAGATATTGAGTAGTTAGATGGCCTTCTTCTGTTTGGGAGAGGGCCATCGTCCATTTTGGGGATGGCATCATCATAAATGCCGAGTAAAAGAAGCTGATCTGTGTTAGAGAGCAAGGGGGAAAAATAAAGTCCGTCTAGGTGTTAACGGCAACGATAAAATGTAGGAAAATGGCAATTTAAAATTGTTGGTTTTCCTACATTTTTGTATGCTCTTCTTATCCCAAATGAAACGGAGGTTCAGGGATGAGAAAAGATATACGCGAAGGAGTGATGATCTACGTGATCAACGAAATCAAACCGAACTATGCCGCATTAGCCAAACAATATGACTGTGATTATCGAACAGTCAAAAATGCATACGAAGAAGCTAAGGGTGAAACGTCCACACCTACCCCGCGCAAGAAACGTCCAAGCAAGTTGGATCCATATAAAGAAATTATCCAAGACAAAGTCAAGGGGCATTGTAGTGCCTACAGTATCTTCAAATTTATCGAACGCAAAGGATTTGACGGGAGCTACAGCCTAGTAAAAGCTTACTGTCGCGAGTTCAAACAAGAAAAAGTGCAAAAGGCCACCATTCGTGTCGAGCATAACCCGGGACTTTCCGCCCAGGTTGATTGGAAGGAAGATATGCGCTTAATCAGTAATCAAGGAGAAGTTTTTGAATTTAATATCTTCTTATACGTCCTTCCTTACTCGAAGAAAAAATTCATTACTTTAACCTTTGACCGTAAGCAAGATACCCTGTTTGAATGTCTGGATGATGCCTTCTATCACACCGGTGGTGTGCCAAAAGAAATCTGGTTCGACAATATGAAGACGGTGGTTGATCATTCTCGCAGTCAGTTTTCAAAAGCGTATTTCAACGAACGCTTTTATGCCTTCAGTAAAGACGCCAGCTTCACGCCAATTGCCTGTCGTCCCTTTCGACCACAAACAAAAGGATGTGTAGAAGCGTTAGCCAGAACTGTTGATCGACTGAAGGTCTATAACCATGAATTTTATGATACCGTAGAGCTATGTCATCTAGTGAATGACCTATGTTCTGAGTTAAATAGTGAAGTCTCCCAGGCAACGGACCAGACGCCAGATGAGCGTTGGTGGACAAACGAAAAAGAGCACCTACATGAATTACCGAAAAACCTTTTGAATCCTTATTTTGAGGACTTTATTAGCCGTAAAGTCACGAAGGAAGCCATGGTCGTTTTCCGTAAATGCAGGTACTCTGTAGATCCTCGCTATATCGGTAAAGAGGTTGAAATCGAGCTCTCCGACAAGGAAGACCAAGTACAAATTCATTATAACGGAGAACTGATCCGGTCGCATCCCTTAACGAAAAAACAATTGAACTATCATGAGGAGGACTATTTCCAAATCCTAAAGTCAGATGTCATGAGCCATAAAGAGGACGATGACATCAGAGCTTATACTCGCGAAAGTCTAAAACAATATGATTTGGTGGAGATTGCTGATGAAGAATAGCCATTATCAAGAACTGATGACCAACCTAGAAACGCTCGGTTTAAATCACATGCGGGAGTATGTTCCCAATTATATCGAGGTTGCCAATCGAGAGGAGCTTTCCTTGACGGAAGCTCTTCTGGAATTAACGCGAAAGGAAGTCAATCATCAACATAACCAGAAAATGAATCGCGTGATAGAGCGAGCGCGCTTTCCTAAACGGACCAGTCTAGAGGAATTTGATTTTACCTTCCAGCCAAGTATTAATAAACGTGAACTGCTGGATTTAAAGCACATGGGTTTCGTAGAAAAGCATGAGAACCTGGTCTTTATTGGGAGCCCAGGAGTTGGGAAAACGCATCTAACGATTGCCTTAGGAATTGAAGCCTGCCATCAAGGGTACCGGACTTTATTCATCCCTTGTCATGAGCTTCTTTTACGCTTACGAGCTGCCTATGAGAAAGGCACGCTTGAGCGAGTACTAAACCGATATGCACGATATGATGTGTCGATTATTGATGAGATTGGCTATCTACCGATACAAAAACAAGAAGCCGATTTGTTCTTCCAGCTTCTGGCCATGCGTTATGAACACCGCTCTACGATTATTACGACAAATATCGTCTTATCTCGATGGGGTGAATTGTTTCAAAGCCCAGAAATCGCGGCAGCGATCCTTGACCGACTGGTTCATCATGTCAAAGTGTTCAAGATTACCGGCAAGTCTTATCGTATGAGAAATAAAATCTAAACTGGCGATTGCCGACAATTCCTATTGCCGAAAACCTACATTTTTATTCTGCCCAAAACCTACATTTCTAAGTTGCCCTTGACATACAAAAAACTATTTTTTGTATAGCACTGTTACTTTAAACGGATAGAGAACAGAAAAAATGAGGAAGCGAAAAGAATAAGAATAAAAGGTAGCTAGAAGGTACCGATATATCATTTTAAAAATTTAGAAAGGAGAATAAATATGCTTCTATTTACAATAGAAAAAGATTATACAAACTATTTTTGGCAAGAATTAGGTGAGTCACGCAGAGATACAGTAGAAACTCGAGAGTATATTAATAAACACATAGTCAGACTGCTAGAGCTGACTGAGAATATTTCAAAAACAACATTTTGGCAAGACTTTCCAGAAATACTAGGGCTTGTTGCGAAGTTGAATCTTTTAGTGGAATTGAGCAAAATTCAAGAATTTTCAAGTACAGAAATCATTCGAATCACCAAAAACGATTATCGAACCTATTTTAAAGAGTTATGTACTATGATTTAAGCATGAAAACGAAAAACTCAATGATTTTTAATATCTCTTGATAATAGAAGGAAGTGAAAGTTAATCAATGTGTAAGTTACCTAAAAATTGTTTTAATCTTTGGAACATTCAGACTGCCAATACGATTTAAATTTTCCACATTTACAATAGACTTACCATACTTTTCAAGATAACTCAATATCAAACGCCGTCTAGTATACAGTGTTGATGAAGCAAGCAAAAACGATTAAGATTCTCTCTATTTGGTCACACTGTGAACGTGGAATGTAATATAGTAGTTTCCTTTTCTGTGTAGAGATACAGCTTTTTTTGATTACCAAGAAAAATTGACACAAACGGAAAAAACTATTTACTGAAAAGTCAATGGCGGAAGAATATGAAATCAAAACAAAGAACATTAAAAAATTGGCCTTTGTTTAGCATGAATTCTAACTTTTTACATTCCAGGATTTCACAAAGCATAAACAATGATTTTAAAAGTAATGCAGAAATAACTTTTTAATACGTGAAATATTGGATTTTGAGTTTCCCAGTCATGTCATAATAAGTAGATTGGAATTTATTACATGATCAAAAGACCTTAGTTATTAAGGATTGATTAGTTGTCCAAAATAAAATCTGTGTCAGATGAACCTAATTCTGGCTCAGATTTTTTGTTTTCCAACATTGAACAACTTATTATTAAAAAGCTCTTGATTCTCAATTTCCTAGATGATTCAAATCCGTGGGATACTCGTATTATTGTCTTTGTATGGGAATTGTTATCATTTATTTTTCTTTTAGAATGAGGATAAATCATCGCATTAGTGATGACTTTTTCTACTTATGTTAGAAGATTTACTCGAAAACCGTTATACAAAGTTTGGGGAAGTTTAACAAACAAGAAGAAAGAATAAATTCGGGTCTGTATCTGTAAAGGCTTCAATTAACTTTTAAACAGTGAGCTTTAGACGTTCGAAAATTCTGCTACATTATTTGATTGTTAAAAAGTATTTTTTGCAGGACTTCTTGAGCAGACGTGAAATTCTGATAATTAAAGTTAGAAGTTATTTTTAATTCATTTATACAGATTTTTAATCTGTGCTATTTCTTAATAAGTGATATATTTTATTGAATTTTGGATTGTGTATTAAATTACGTAATAAAGAAAAAATATATACTGATAATATAACATTGATGGATTGAAATATTTAGAAGTTAAAATAATAATTTGTAATTCGAATCAATAATTTTGCATTTTTAATCATCATTGTTTGAAATCGTTTTAGTTATTTGTTTTATATGATAAAAGTGGATTAAGAAGTTGATAAACAGGCACAGAATATGTCAACTTCTACAAATAAATTTAGTAGCATAATGTAGGAGGGTGAAAAGAATGATAGAAATCAAAAACATCTATTATACAAATGGTAATAACTATTCTCCAAATGATCATTGCGAAAATGGTTGGGCTATCCTGTTGACGAAGAAAGGACTGTACATGGAGAAATCTGAGGTGGAAATAATTCTGATAGAATCTCATATGATTTTTCAATATCTTTCGCAGAGCCTATTGAATCAAATCATTATTGTCGAGTTGAATTTGTTCTGCGAGCCTTCTTCAAACTATATTAAAAAAATTGATCTGATAATCAATCAAGAGTTATCTAGCTTAATTCAATTACTTTTTACAAGGTTTGAAACGAGAGATCGAACGTATGTAGTGAATCCCGCTATCGAAATGATAATAAGAAAGACATTTAGATTGAATCTTTCAACGCTGAAAGAATACTTTGAAATATTTAAATTAATAGCATTTATACAAGAGAATTTATCTGGAAATTTGACCGTTAGTGACTTGGCGGAGTTTATGCATATGTCTAAACCAACTTTAAATCGATTTTGTATGAATAAAATAAATAAAGTGCCTCAGGATTTAATTAATGATATCAAAATTACGTTGGCGAAAAATTTGTTGGAATCGACAGATGAAAAAATTTTTGAGATTGGCGAGAAAACTGGTTTCTTTAACGCTAGTGCATTTACTATTTTTTTTAAAAGGGAAACTGGGGTATCTCCAAAAGAATATAGACAAAATTATTTTAATTCTTGGAAAGAGCATAGCTTAACTATTTAGAGGTGAAAGTGATATGGGAAGTAGAGAAATAGAAGCTCGTATAATAGAAATCAAGGATGAGATTGTTACTTTATCAAAAGAATATGTTTTGTTAAAGAATCATAGATTTGACTACGACAAGAAAGTTTCGCAGGAGAGAGTTTATGAAGAATATATAAGAGAGAATGATTACCAAAAATATAAGAATAATTATGACATTATTTCGTTATATATAGCTTCTTTTTTTAAAGAAAAAGGTATTCCAACTAGATCTAAAACTATTTATGAATACTTGGTGAAAGAAAAGCTAGTATCTATATCTTATAGTAATTTGCAAAGCAACTATCTTAAGAGGATGCACGATGATGCTCAGATTAATGTTGAGCGAGCATATAGGGGATATTATCAATATAGAAGAAAATCAAAGTGAACGATAAATTTATCTAGTGGTGTCTTTAGTCACTAACAATTAATTGAAGATAGGGGGCATACTATTCTTTTAGAATCACTAGTCTTTGTGTTTTGGATCATCTACTTTTCAATATGTGTCATTCTAGCCTGTACTTATATATCTTCTGAAAAAAATTTGGTAAAACTATTTTAGAAAGGAACGCTTTCGTTCTTTTATTGCTCATTGATAACAGAATAGCCCATTTTCTAAATTCTTTTCAGTGATTAAGTAGCAGGCAACTTTTGGCGCCAAGATCTCTTAGATTTGAAGGAGCGATAGATCAAAAGTTGTGACTAAAGCATGGAAACTTTAGGCAAAGAGATAATTGTTGAAGATAATGATACTCACGTAAGCGTCCCGCTGATGAACAGGGGGAGGAGGAGACTCCTGTGTACCTTTTCCAAGGTGGTTTAGAAAATGTTTAAAATAAAAAAAGGAACAGCATAAATGTTTTCGAAATGCTTTCGCACCAACATTTACCTGTTCCGTGGGTTTGGCACCCAATGGGCCATGAAGGACTCGAACCTTCGACACCTTGATTAAGAGTCAAGTGCTCTACCAACTAAGCTAATGGCCCAAAATTTATTACTTTGATATAGTATCACTATTTTAAAATGTTGGCAACAATAATCTATGGTTTTTTTAGGAGGTAAAAATGGATCGAAACATTTATGACGTCATGTTTGAGAACTATAAAGATCTGGTTGGAATAAATGAATTGAGAGAAATGTTAGGAGGGATAGGTAGAAATAAAGCTTATGGGTTACTAAAAGCGAACAAGATAAAACATGTCAAGATAGGCAGCAACTACAAGATTCCTAAAAAGTGTGTGATCGAATACTTACAAGATGCCCAAAATGTGGCAGATGAGCATACGCAGGCTATGGTATAATAAAGGTGTTAGAATTGCGTTTTCCATAGCTGCTTGCTTTTTTCAGTTTTAGGAGGATTTGAATTGAAATTACGAGCGAATATTGTAGAAAAAAGAGGAACTCTCCAAGTTGTTGTAACAATAAAAGATGATTTTGGAAAAACTTCTCAACGATGGAGAGATACCAAACTAAAAAAGAAAGGAAATAAAAAAAGAGCTGAAAGAATAAAAGACCAATTTATATCTGAGATTGAGCAAGAAATTGCTATGAAATAAGAGGATTATCTTGTTTTAAAACAGGAAAGAACCGAAACACCTTTTGTCGATTACCTATATAGTTATCTTGAAACTGCTAAACCACAACTGTCTAAAACGTCTTACTTTAGTTATAAACGTTACATCGATATCAGGATAAAGGATTATTTTGGACCAAGTGGAATTATGTTATCTGATTTAAAACCGGTCCACTTGCAAAGGTTCTATCAAAAAATATTAGACGATGGGTGCACTGGAAATACTGCTCTACACTATCACGCCTTTATTAGAAAAGCTTTACAGGAAGCTTTTATGACAGAACAGATAGATAAAAATATTGCTGACCGTGTACGTAGACCAAAAAAGGACTCCTTCGTGCCAAACTTTTACACAAAGGATGATGTGCTAAAACTACTTCAAATATTCAAAGGTGAGAAGCTCTATCCAATAATTCTATTAACAGTATTTTATGGATTTAGGAGAAGTGAAGTTTTAGGGCTTAAATGGGATGCGATTGATTTTGTGAATAAGACGATTACCATTAAACATGTAGTTTTGGAAAATAAAGAAGACTTAACAACTGTTCTTAAAGAAGACAGAACTAAAAATGCTTCCAGCTATCGTTCTGTTCCTTTAATAGAAACAGTTGAAGAGGAGTTAGTGAAATTAGCTAGGTGGAAGGAAAAAAATAAAAAGCTTTTCGGAGCTGAATATAATTACGAAGACGACGATTACCTCTTTACCATGGAAAATGGCAATATCATAAGACCAGATTTCGTTTCCAAACGATTTGCGAAGGTAATCAAGAGAAACAATATAAAAAGGATACGATTCCACGATTTGAGACACACAACCGCTTCTATAATGATTGGAAATGGTGAGCACATGAAGAAGGTTCAAGAGTGGCTTGGTCATGCCTCTTATACGACAACTGCTAATCTTTACGCACACCTTGATCCAAGCTTTAAATATGCTTCTGCAGAAAATTTAGCTAATACATTTGGATTCAAAAAATAAATAACAAAAAAGACTTGATCAAAATTGAATGGCAAGTCTTTGAACGATTACTATTAAAAAAAAATCTGTCATTTTGTTGGCAAATTGTTGGCAATAAAATGGCTTGAAGATTATCAACTAAGTAAACCTCATTAAAACCTCTACATATCAACTTTTATAAACATACCTCTACATAAGAGGGCAGGTGATTAAGAGTCAGCTGCTCTACCAACTGAGCTAACGGCCCGTACCAAAAGTACTTCATTATCTTAGCACTCCATTGTTGAAAAATCAATCATTCTTTTGAAAAAAATATGCGCTTTTTCAGTTGAGAAACTGGCGTTATCTTAATAAAACACCATTTGTTTCCCAAATTCAAATGATAGGAAATTCTTAAAAGATTGATCAGATTGCTTTAAAAACTAAGAAAACCGTGATAAAATGTATCTAGTTATCAAAACTAGATGATTAGTTTGTGATAATCTAACCTTCTGTTCGTCAAAATGGAGGATAACATGGAAAAATTACAAGCAGACATGAAAAATTGGGGCAATTCATTGCTGAAATTCCACCTGCCGAGATGGGAAGAATTGCCAACGCTGGAACTGTATATGGATCAGGTGATCACATTGATCGATCAATATTTATCGCCGGTGATCCAAACGGAAAAGCATCCGCTATTGACCTCTTCCATGGTCAATAATTATGTCAAAAAAGGGATGATTCCAGCACCAGAGAAGAAACGTTACAATCAAAAGCATCTCGCATTTTTGATTGCGATCACGATGCTCAAGCAAGTGCTGACGATTCCTGAAATAAAGACGGGGATCCTTTTTCAAGGGAAAGTTGTCGGCATCAGAAATGCCTACAATGTATTTTGTGAAGAACAAGAAAAAGCGATCCACCTTGTCGGCAAAGAAGCGATGGGAGAACCCGAACAAATGACGTCGGAACCGATCCCAATTGAATTAGTAGCCATGAAAGGTGCGACGCGTTCCTTTGCCAACAAACTATTGGCAGAAAAAACGATTGAATTAGAAGTCATTTATTTAGAAACACATAAAGGAGAAGCCCATGAATAAAGAGAAAATTGCCCTATTAGTTGATTCAGGTACCGATGTTCCCGCACAGATCATGGAGCAATACGGCATGTATATGCTGCCATTGCAAATAATCTACAAGGATCGGACCTATACCGATAAAGTTGATATTACTGCGGAAGAAATCTACGAGCGCTTGCCGCAAGAGATCCCTAGTACCTCGTTACCTGACGGTGCTGCGATCGGGGAAATCTTTGATCGGATCAAAGGCGATGGGTATGAGAAAGTCTTTGCCGTAACCATCTCCAGCGGATTGAGCGGAACGTTTAACGTCGTTCGCCTGTTGGGTGAACAACGGACGGATCTTGAGGTTTTCGTGCTTGATACGAAAAATATCGGGATCGGTGCAGGGCTGCAAGCGATTCGTGCAGCAGAACTGTTAGAAAAAGGCGTGACTTGGGAAGAACTGCGGGCACAATTAACGAATGAAGTGCCAAAAAACAAAGTCTTTTTCAACGTAGCTACCTTAGAGTATTTACAAAAAGGCGGCCGGATCGGTCTGGTTGCATCTATCTTAGGCAATGCCTTGAAATTGAATCCAATTATCTCTTGTAATGAAGAAGGGATCTACTATACGGTCGCAAAATCTCGTGGACGGAAGAAAAGCTTGGACAAAACCGTTGACTTGATCAAGCAATTCATCGGTGATCATCGCCATGTGCGTTTAGCCGTGGCGCAAGGTGATGCACTGCAAGAAGCCAAAGAGATGAAAGCACGATTAGAAGCCGAATTTCCTAAGGTCAAAGAAATCTTATTTGGACAAATTTCTCCCGCATTAGTCGTCCACACGGGTCCTGGGTTGTTAGGGATCGGTATCCAGCTTTTAGAAGAGTAAAAAAGAAAGGCCCCGTGCCTTTCTTTTTTTGTGCTTTCCTTAAGAATAAGGCCGCGGTTTTTGGGAAAGATGAAAAGCCCGTTTAAATAATGTATAATAAGTAAGAAACCAAAAAAAATTGAGGTGACATTTTTGAAAAAGATCCTAGTCGTGGACGATGAGAAACCAATTTCTGATATCGTCAAATTTAATTTAACCAAAGAAGGATATGAAGTATATACCGCCTATGATGGAGAAGAGGCATTAGAAAAAGTAGCCGAGGTCGATCCTGATCTGATTTTGCTTGATTTGATGCTACCAAAAATGGATGGGTTGGAAGTTGCACGGGAAGTGCGCAAAACCCATGACATGCCGATCATCATGGTCACAGCCAAAGATTCTGAAATCGATAAAGTACTAGGCCTCGAGCTTGGTGCGGACGATTATGTAACCAAACCATTTTCAAACCGGGAATTGGTGGCCCGCGTCAAAGCCAATCTGCGTCGCGGCTCGGCAGCTGCGAAGGAAGCAGACGATAACGCCAACAGCGAATTAACGATTGGTGATTTAACCATTCATCCTGATGCGTACATGGTCACTAAAAATGGTGCAGCCATCGAATTGACGCACCGGGAGTTTGAATTGATGCACTACTTGGCAAAACATCTTGGTCAAGTGATGACCCGGGAGCATTTATTGCAAACGGTTTGGGGCTATGACTACTTTGGTGATGTCCGGACCGTTGACGTGACGGTGCGTCGTTTACGTGAAAAAATCGAAGACAGCCCGAGCCATCCAAATTATTTGGTTACTCGTCGCGGAGTGGGCTATTACTTGCGGAACCCAGAACAGGAATAAGCTATGAAAAATAAAGTTCGCTTTTTTCAATCGGTGAACTTCAAAATCGCCCTGACTTTTATCTTGATCTTATTGATTGCGATCCAGATTATCGGGGCGTATTTTATTCGCGAATTGGAAAGAACAACGGTCGATGCCTTCAAACGCGACATGGAGGCACGTGCCAGCACGTTAGTGGTAACATTAGGCTCTGAATTGAGTCGAATGGATAATGATGACGGTTTAGATTGGGATTCCATGAATGCTTCCTTGAATCGAATCTTAACGAGTACCAACTCATCGGAAATTTTGGAGATGCGGGTGGTGGATGAGCAAGGGATCATTCGTGCAACCACCAATATCAATGATCGTGGCTCGGTGGGAGAAAAAAATGATTACCGTGATTACGATACGAACCGCAGTGAAGTCCTCTATGATGAATCCAGCGGCCAGCGGGTGTTCAATATCGTGCAGTCGATCCAATCTCCGACAGGGGATACCGTTTTAGGAACCCTTTATTTACGGAGCAATCTTGAGTCAAAATACAATGAAGTCAGTACGACTGCGGTCATTTTTGTGACAGCCTCGCTGATTGCGGCAGTGATTTCGATCATTGTGGCACTATTGGTCTCTCGTTCCATCACCCAACCGATCGGAGAGATGCGCGAACAAGCGATTCGCATCGCCAAAGGAGATTATAGCCGCAAGGTCGCGATTCATGGAAAAGATGAATTGGGGCAACTGGCGGAGACCTTTAATCAACTAGGAGAACGAATCGAAGAGACTCAAGAGGCGATGGAATCTGAGCGAAACCGCTTGGACAGCGTCTTGTCTCACATGACAGACGGCGTTGTTGCCACCGACCGACGAGGCAAAGTCATTACCATCAATGAGATGGCGATGTCCTTGTTAAATGTCAGCAACGAAGAAGCGATCGGGCAGTCGATTTTGACGTTATTGGAAATCGATGAAGAATACACGTTACGAAAGCTTTTGGAAAATCCTGAAGACATGCTGTTGGAGCGTCCTAGCAATGATTTGACGGGAACAAATATGATTTTGCGTATCGATTTCTCCATGATTCGTCGGGAGTCTGGCTTTATTTCTGGGTTAGTTGCGGTGATGCACGATGTTACAGAGCAAGAAAAAAATGAACAGGAACGGCGAGAGTTCGTTTCCAACGTTTCTCATGAGTTACGGACACCATTAACGAGTATGCGCAGCTACATCGAAGCGTTGAGTGAGGGTGCTTGGAAAGACCCGGAAATTGCGCCGAACTTTTTGAAAGTGACGTTGGATGAAACGGATCGAATGATTCGGATGATCAATGACTTGTTGAGTCTGTCGCGGATGGATAGCGGCAATTCGCAACTGCAGCTGGAATACATCAACTTCAATGAGATGGTCAATTTCGTGTTGGATCGTTTTGACATGATGGTGACGAATGAAAGCAAAAAATACTTGATTCGTCGGGAGTTCACTAAACGAGAATTGTGGGTGGAAGTCGACACCGATAAAATGATCCAAGTGATCGATAACATCATGAATAATGCCATCAAATATTCGCCAGATGGCGGGATCATTACGGTGAAATTGATGGAGACCCATAACAACATCGTACTTAGCATCAATGACCAAGGACTAGGGATTCCGAAAAAAGATCTCACGAAGATCTTTGATCGTTTTTACCGAGTCGACAAAGCTCGTGCCCGTCAGCAAGGAGGTACTGGCTTAGGATTGGCGATCTCACGAGAAGTCATCAAAGCTCATGGCGGTGCGATTTGGGCGGAAAGTCGAGAAAATCGCGGGTCAACATTTTACATCATGTTGCCGTATGAACCGTATGAGGAGGATTGGTGGGTATGAGAATCTCAGAAAAAATCATTCGTGTAGGCTTGATCGTGATGATCGCCTTGAGTTTTTATTTCTCCTATATGATTTGGCTGAATCCGACTGGGTTCAACAATGCCAGCACGGAAACAGATACCGGCGTCAATCCTTCGGTTCAAACCTACAAACAAAAAAGCGATTTGTTTTTGCCCCTGTATTTGACTTGGAATGACGAGGACGCGATCAAAGAAACCAACTCTGAAGCGGTGATTCGAGAGATCCAAGAGGTGATCAATGAGGCAACGATCAGTGATTTGACGCTGCGGACCTATGGCGAGGAACAAGCTTTTTCAAAAGCCCAAGAAGTCAATCAAGGGGTGTCCTTAAACTACTATACGACGTTTTACTTGAAAGATTATGAGAAAACCTTTGAAAAAGAGCTGTCCTTAGAGGACGAAAGTGAAACAGAGGATTTTCCGTTTTCCCGCATCCAGTTTGACTTTGAAGAAAACACGATCCAATTTGTTGATTTTACCCATCAACGAGTGGTGCGAGGCAAAATCGACTGGGACAAAAGCCAAGTAAAACACTTACTAGCAGACAACCCTCGGGAATGGACGACAATGGTGGCAGATGAAGAACGATCCAGCAAGCAATATTATACGCAGGATTCGATTAAGCTGAAAAAATACAGCTACTATTCTTCGACCCAATCTCAGAGCTTGTTTCGAGAAGCCTTTTTCAGCAATCCTAAAAACGTCAAGATCAATGATGAAAGTGTCGATACCTACTATTATGAAGGTGGGCAAAACATGACGGTCTTGCAAGATCAGCAGCAAGTCAAGTTTGAAACTACCACAGACGGTTCCGATGAAACGGACCTGGCGATGTTGAGTGCGGATTATATTATTCGTTTAGGCAACAATTTTGGGACGATTCGCTATTTTGATCAACAAGACAAGCACTTGGATTATCGGGTCTTCGTTGAAGGCTATCCAGTCTTTAGTACGGGTGGTCAAGGGGTGATCAGTGTGGCTTTTTCAGAAAGTGGTCAGACCGGCAGTCGGGAAATGACGATTTCTGCCAGTTTGAACGCGATTCAAGTGCCGATTCCTTCTGAAACCGAGATTGAATTGCCCTCTAGTTTGTCAGTCAAAAATGAGCTGATTGCGGCAGGGGCTGATCCGGAATTATTGCAACAGATCATCGTTGGCTATCAATGGGGGGAGATCAAAGATGCACCACTCGTTGATTTGACGCCTGCTTGGTATGTCAATTATGACTCGTCTTGGATCAGTTATGATGCATTAATGACAAAATTAGCAGAAACGGAGGAGAATTAATTGGATTTTAAACGAATCGAATGGATTTTTTTCCTCGCTTTTCTTGGTCTGAACGTCTTTTTATTCAATGTTTACAGTGAGGCTCGCAGCGAGCATCAGATGGTTTCACAATCAAACCAAACGATTCCTATCGAACAACGCCTCGAGTCTGAGGACATTCGGTATTCTGGCGAATTATCAGATGAGGTCTTGAGTGGCTATTATTTGAGCGGTGAACAGACGGATTTTGATGTGGAGTTACGAAATCCGCAACTCAATACGCAGTTCAAAAGAGGGTCGACGGTCAAAGGGCAGCAGTTGATCCATGTCTCAACCAATGGCTTTTACATCAGTGATGATTCCCAAACGGAAGAAACCGTCAATGGTTTTTTGCAACGAAAAGATCAAGTCCTGTTTGGGGATGAATATGACTATTTGGAAAACCTCTCTGTCTTGAACGCCAATCATCCGACCGTGGTGGCGGTTCAATCCTATGAAGGCATTCCTTTCAATGACAGCTCAAGTCGAATCGATATCACCTTAGAACAAACGGATGATCTATTGCAGATTGCCCGTTACACGCAAACACATATCTCCAATATTACGCCTCTAAGGGAAAAGATGACGGTTTATTCAGAAAAAGAAGCAGTAAATACGCTTTATCTAAACAACAAGCTGCCGAGTCACTCGAAAATTCTCTGGACGGAATTAGCCTATACGATGATTTTGAAGGTTAGGGAAAAAAATGTGTATATTCCTGCATGGTTTATTGCGTTCCAATTAGATGGCGATGACACCATCCAAATCGAAACGGTCAATGCCTTTAGCAATCGGATCATCACGAATAATGCCGTTCAAAAGGTAGAAAATCCATAAAAAAGCGGGTATAATGGAACTCGTTGAAACAACCAGAGAGGAAGTCACGTAAACCATGATGAAGGAAAATGCCTTTCAAGTAAGTATTCTAGCCAGCGGAAGCTCAGGAAATTCGCTCTATATCGAAAGCAATAAAAAGCGGATCTTAGTGGATGCCGGTTTGAGCGGCAAGAAGATCACTTCATTATTGGATGAAGTAGGGCGTAAACCAGAAGATTTGGACGCCATTCTTGTGACCCACGAACATCGAGATCATATCCACGGTGTCGGAGTACTGGCGCGAAAATACAAACTTGATGTCTATGCGAATACAAAAACATGGCAAGCGATGGATCCAATGATCGGTAACGTCGCTGTCGAACAAAAACATATCTTTGAAATGGGAAAAGTGCTGACCTTGGGTGACTTGGACATTGAGAGCTTTGGCGTCTCTCACGATGCTGCAGCGCCGCAATTTTATCGTTTCCATAAAGACGGCAAATCATTCGTGATGTTGACGGATACCGGTTATTGCAGCGATCATGTACGAGGCATTATCAAAGGCGCCGATGCGTACCTTGTGGAAAGCAACCATGACCTAGAAATGCTGCGAATGGGCCCTTACCCATGGAGCCTCAAACAGCGAATTCTTGGAGACCGTGGTCACTTATCGAATGAAGATGGCGCTCTGGTCATGACGGATATCTTGACCGACAATACCAAACGGGTCTATCTTGGTCATTTAAGTAAAGAAAACAACTTGAAAGAGTTGGCGCACTTAACGATGGTCAACACCATGAAAGAACATGATCTAGGTGTTGGAGAAACATTTGAAGTCTATGATACCGATCCTGACAAAGCGACGGAGTTATTTGCAATCTAATCGATCAACAAAGGATAAAATTGTCGGGTGGAGGCAGCAGGTATGTTTGATGAAGAAAAAATCAAGCGTCTGAACGAGCTTGAAATGGCTGTTTATAAGTACATTGTCCAGCATTTTGAAGAGATCGATCAACTGACGATCCGCGAATTGTCAGCTGCATGCCATGTCTCGACCTCGACGATTTTACGATGTATCACGAAATTAGGCTATCGCGGGTATTCAGAGTTAAAGTATGCGATCTGTCAAAAAAAGGAACAAGATGCACGAGCGTTTGATCTTTTCTATGATGCAACGATCCAAGTCAATACATTCTTAAAAAAAGTCAATAATGAAGATTACCGTAAGTTTATCCAGCCAGCGGTAGAACTGATTCTTTCCGCACGCCATGTGGCGTTTTCAGGTATCGGCACAAGTGGCATTCTGGGCACCTATGGCAGCCGCTATTTTGCTAATTTAGGCATCAATGCCTATAGCATCGTCGATCCCTTTTTGCCAGTACCGCCTCGTGGGATGGAAAATACGTTAGCGATCATTTTATCAGTTTCGGGAGAAACCATTCAAATGATCAAGCAAACGGAGGACTTCAAACGGTATGGGGCAAAAGTACTCAGCATCACCAATGATGAAAAATCGACGATCGCCCAAATGGCAGATTACAATATTTCCTACTATATGCCCGTCGTCAGTGGGGGAAAAGAAGTCGATTTGAATCTGACGACGCAAGTCCCGGTGATTACACTGATCGAACTTTTAGCCCATCAAGTCTACAAGCAAATCTAAGTGATCGTAAAAAAACAGCTTCGGCTGTTTTTTTTGTTGGAACATGTTTCATAACTTGGAAAAGCTATAGGCAAGGGGAATATTATCTATTAAGATTTATTTGTAAGCGAATTCACTGGCCAGTGGATGGAATTTTATTTTAGGAGTGATGTGAGATGAACGAATGGATCAATGAGAAATTATTACCCCCAATATTAAAATTTGTCAATACGAAAGCAATCACTGCATTAAGAAACGGTATGCTCTATACGATGCCCTTTTCAATCGTAGGATCGATTTTCCTGCTATTAGCAAACTTTCCCGTCCAGTCGATTGCGGATTGGGTAACGAATAGCGGCTTAGGTGAATACTTCAACCAAGCCTATGGCGCCTCTTTTGCAATTATGGCCTTTTTCGCCGTAATGGGCATCGCCTATTCATATGTAAAAGCAGAAGGTTACGAAGGACTCCCTGCAGGAATGATTGGTTTAGTTATTTTCTTATTAACTATGGAGTCAAGTGTGACGGATGCTGAAGCAAATGTGACCATCGCAAATGTCATTGATAAGACGTGGACCGGTGGACAAGGAATGATCAGTGCCATCTTAGTGGGACTTTTTGTGGGTTGGGGCTATACGTGGTTCTTGAAACGCGACATCCGAATCAAACTGCCAGAGCAAGTACCCACCAATGTCGCAAACTCATTTACAGCATTGATTCCAGCCGCTGTTTTAACGACCATCGCATTAGGCATTTATATTTTCTTTGATAAAGTTTTTCAAACAACCGTGGTCGAATGGATCTACACCGTGATTCAAAGTCCAATGCAAGGGGTGACGGATTCCCTTGGTGGTGCAATGATGCTAGGCTTCTTAGTGCCATTCTTGTGGTTCTTTGGGGTTCACGGTTCGACGATCGTGGGCGGGATCATGGGACCAATTTTACAAGCCAATTCATTAGCCAATACGGCTATTCTTGAATCTGGTAAAGCATTGACATTAGAAAATGGCGGACACATCGTGACCCAGCAGTTTTTGGATCAATTTATGACGGTAACTGGCGCAGGAATGACGATTGGGATCGTGCTATACATGGTGGCTTTTGCCCGTTCGGCGCAGTTCAAACAATTAGGACGTCTTTCCTTGATCCCGGCATTCTTTAATATCAATGAACCAATTATTTTTGCGACACCGATCGTCATGAACCCAATCATGGTATTACCATTTATTTTGACACCGATGGTTTCAGGCGTGATCACGTATTTTGCACTTTATACCGGTATCGTACCGCTATTTACTGCTGTGCAAGTTCCATGGACGACCCCGCCGATCATTTCAGGTTTTCTAGTAGGTGGCATTCGGACCGCTATTTTACAATTTGTTGTTTTAGCAATCGGCTTCTTTATTTACTATCCTTTCATTCGTAAGGTCGATAGTTTGAACTATAAACAAGAAACAGAGATCGTTTAATACCAAG
The DNA here is from genome assembly GCF_051711245.1 of Enterococcus sp. DIV0240d. Classification (NCBI taxonomy): domain Bacteria; kingdom Bacillati; phylum Bacillota; class Bacilli; order Lactobacillales; family Enterococcaceae; genus Enterococcus; species Enterococcus sp. DIV0240d. The sequence continues at coordinate 1,101,925 of NZ_JBIOMG010000001.1, forward strand.
GAAGCAGGTTGAATAGAAATGAATAAACTAAGAAGCGATTTTTTATGGGGTGGCGCAGTCGCTGCTCACCAATTGGAAGGCGGCTATCGTGCGGATGGAAAAGGCGTGAGTGTCGCTGATGTCATGACTGTCGGAGGCAACGGAATTCCTCGCCGAATCACGGAAGGTATCCAACCGGGCGAAAGCTATCCCAATCATGAAGCGATCGATTTTTATCATCGGTATCCTGAAGACATCAAGCTTTTTGCCGAATTAGGGTTGAAGTGCTTCCGAACATCGATTGCCTGGACCCGTATTTTTCCAAAGGGGGATGAGCGCGAGCCGAATGAGGAAGGCCTGGCCTTTTATGATCAATTATTCGATGAGTGTTTACGCTATGGCATTGAGCCAGTCATTACCCTGTCTCACTTTGAAATGCCTTATCATTTAGTGACCGAATACGGAGGTTGGCGTAACCGTAAGTTGATCGATTTGTTTGTCCGCTTTGCAGAAGTTTGTTTTACGCGCTATCAAAAGAAAGTGAAGTATTGGATGACCTTCAATGAAATCAATAATCAAGCAAACTATAAAGAAGATTTTGCGCCATTTACCAATTCTGGTCTGTTCTTTACGGAAGGAGAAGACCGAGAAAAATTCATGTACCAAGCAGCTCATTACGAGCTCGTTGCCAGTGCAAAAGCGGTGGCGCTAGGACATGCGATCAATCCTGCGTTTCAAATCGGATCGATGATCGCGATGTGCCCAATCTATCCGTATTCTTGCGATCCCAAAGACATGATGGCAGCCGCGGTGGCCATGCAACGGCGCTATTGGTTTTCAGATGTTCATGCCCGTGGGCACTATCCGAGTTATATGCGCAGCTATTTTGAAAGAAAACAATTTGATTTAGATATCACCCCTGAAGATGAAGCAGCTTTGGCAAAAGGTTGTGTTGACTATATTGGTTTTAGCTACTATATGTCTTTTGCGATCAAAGGCAAGGAGAATGATCCAACCTATGACTATGATGAGAGCCAAGATCTGGTGGACAATCCTTATGTCGATGCTTCTGAATGGGGCTGGCAGATTGATCCCGTAGGCTTGCGCTATGCCATGAACTGGTTTAACGAACGCTACGAATTACCGCTTTTCATTGTAGAAAATGGCTTTGGTGCGGTGGATACGGTGGAAGAGGATGGACAGATCCACGATGACTACCGTATTGACTACCTAAAAGCCCATATCGAAATGATGAAAGAAGCAGTAGCTTATGATGGCGTCGACTTATTAGGTTATACACCGTGGGGCATCATTGACTTGGTTTCTGCGGGGACAGGGGAAATGAAGAAACGCTATGGTGTGATCTATGTGGACAAAGACAATGAAGGAAATGGAACCCTTGCTCGTCAGAAGAAAGATTCATTTGCATGGTATCAGCAAGTGATTGCGTCCAATGGCACGAAGGTCTAAAGAAAAAAACGTTACGCAAAATTTGGCTCTTTGTCAATAAGGACTGATGAGTTGTGTAAAATCAAATCTGGGTCAGAATGAACCACATTCTGGCTCAGATTTTTTTGTTATCTTACATTGATTAATTGATTGATCAAAAAGATTCTAATTCTCATGTTCTCGAATGATTTAAATCCGTAGGATACTCGTTTCATTGTCTTTATGTGGGTATTCTTCGCTTCTATTTTTCCATTGGAATAAGGATAGATCATTGCGTTGGTGATGCCTTCTTCATAGGTCAGAAGGTTTTGAAGCTTTTCTCGAAAGCCGTCATCTAACGTTTCGGGAAGTTCTGCCAATAAGGAGAAAAATAAGTCAGGGTCTTTGTCTCGAAAGGCTTCAACTAATTCATGAAAAAAGCGATACGCCTCCTTTAGGGGCGCAGAAAACTCAAGCAATCGATCAATCATCATTGCTTCAGTAAGAAATGGGTATTTTGGCGCTCGAAAACTTTTCCATGTTTTGTATTCATAATGGTTGATGTTTGCACGATTTTTTAGCAAAAAGCGCCAGTTCTTTTTCAGTTTTTCTGCTTGGCTTTTCTGTCCTGCTTTACGAAGTTCATTCATTTCACGGATACGCAACTCATTGAACGCTTGATTCATGTGTTTGACAATATGAAACCGATCAATCACTACTTTCGCATTTGGCAGAACACGTTTGGTGAGCTGGAAGTAGGCGGCGTTCATGTCTGTCACCAAGAATTCTACTTCTTCTGGATTGGTACAACCTGAGAAATAGCTTGTTAATCGGGGTAATTTACGCGTAGGCAAAACATCTATTAATTTTCCTGTTTCGCCATCTGCGCAAATAAAGCTCATTTTATCTTCTATGGAAGCATGAGAACGAAATTCATCAACCATCAATACTCTTGGGAGAATCTTCTTAGATTGTTTTGGCAAATAGCTTTTAAACTCTTTCAATGTACGAATAACGGTGGTCAAAGATACCTGACAGCTTTTCGCAATAAAAGATAAAGATACTTTTTCAGTCAGTAAAGAAGCAATTTTATATCTCACATGATTTGCGATTGAATGTCTGGGTTGGACAAAATAACTTTGAGCCGTCCAATGGGTTCGGCAGTTTTTACAGGTATAGCGCTGCTTTTTTAGGCGCATAACCAAAGGCATATGATTGTATTGTTCAAAACGGACAATCATTTCCTTCTTCCCATTTTTCACTATAATTGCTTTCCCGTTTCCATCTACCACAGTAGAACCACAACTTCTACAAGCACGAGGAGTAGGCGAGAGAACAGCATCGACGACCAACGTCTTTTTCTTCTGAAGGGTCTCGTAAGAGACCTCTGTAATCATCAAATCTTTCTCTATTATTCTCAGCATTTTTTTGATAGAATCATTCATATAGCATATCGTCCTCTCAGTTGTTTATTTTGTGGTGATTTAATCATACTAGAGAACGATATGTTTTTTAATACCTAAAATGAAAATGGGGCTGAAGAATCAATTCTGATTCATCAGTCCCATAAATTATAGAGCCCAAAATTTCTGCGTAGCGTTTTTTCTTTAGGGCATTTGGATATAGCCGTAATGAAGCAATAACTGAATAATAATAACTAAAGTGTTCATTCCCACATGGGTGATCATGGAAGTCCAAATACTGCCGGTCAAAGCATAAAGCCCAGAAAAGAACAGTCCTAAGAAAATATAGACTAAGAGATGATTGTCATTGTGGGCAAAGGCAAAGGCTACGGCGCTGACCACTACACCAACCCAAACATTGCTGTATTTCCCAATGATGCCAACTAAGGCTCTGCGGAAGACAAATTCCTCCATAATTGGCCCACCGACCATTGCTGCGAGAGCAAAGAGTGGGTTTTGCACCACGATGGCAATGATGTTTTCGGTATTTTGCGAAGCGCTGACTTCTCCGAAAAAGGATTCGATAAAGATGGCTAGATTTTGTAACAAAATCGCTGCGACAATGCCGGTTAGCCCGTAAATAAGAATCGCTGAGACTTTGGTTTTTTTGTGTTCAAACGATAGCGGTTCTGTTTGTTTGAAATACAAGAAAAACATGATCGCTGCACCAGTTAAGTAACCGATCGTTGTTGCTGCTACTTGATGTCCGCTAGGGACGAAGGCGATCGGTAGAAAAAAGACGATGCCGTAAGTAAGAATCGTGGACAAAGAATATTTTGATAAAGACATAGTTGTTTCCTCACACTCCTTTGCTTCATTATAGACTAGGTTGCTTCTAGAAACAAAAAATCCTACTATATTTATCAATCAATTAGAAATGCAAAAAAAATTTAGCAAAAGGCTTGCAAAAATTTGGGAAAATGAGTAATATTGAAACTGTAAGTTAGCACTCGATACAAGAGAGTGCTAATGCTAAATTCTATAACATTCATTGGAGGGATTTATCGTGTTAAGACCATTAGGTGATCGTGTGATTATCGAAGTCGCAAAAGAAGAAGAAAAAACTGTAGGCGGAATCGTGCTTGCATCAGCAGCAAAAGAAAAACCACAAACGGGTACCGTTATTGCAGTCGGCGAAGGACGCACGCTCGAAAACGGTGAAAAAGCTCCTGTTGCTGTCAACGTTGGCGAACAAGTAATGTTCGAAAAATACGCTGGCACAGAAGTGAAATATGAAGGAACAGAATATTTGATCGTTGCTGCAAAAGATATCATTGCAGTAGTAGAATAAGAAAAATAAAAAATACTTGAGGTGATGAAATCATGGCAAAAGAAATCAAATTTGCAGAAGACGCACGCGCAGCAATGCTTCGTGGGGTAGATAAATTAGCAGATACAGTAAAAGTAACCTTAGGCCCTAAAGGTCGTAACGTGGTTTTAGAAAAATCTTACGGTTCACCATTGATCACAAATGACGGTGTAACGATCGCTAAAGAAATCGAATTAGAAGATCATTTTGAAAACATGGGCGCAAAACTTGTTTCTGAAGTCGCTTCAAAAACAAACGATATCGCTGGTGACGGAACAACGACTGCTACGTTATTGACACAAGCAATCGTTCGTGAAGGATTGAAAAATGTCACCGCTGGTGCGAACCCATTAGGTATTCGTCGTGGGATCGAAATGGCAACAAAAGTGGCTGTAGAAGAGCTACACAACATTTCATCAATCGTTGATTCAAAAGAAGCAATCGCACAAGTTGGTGCTGTTTCTTCTGGTAGTGAAAAAGTTGGTCAATACATCGCTGATGCAATGGAAAAAGTCGGCAATGACGGTGTTATCACTATTGAAGAATCAAAAGGGATCGAAACAGAATTAGATGTTGTGGAAGGAATGCAATTTGATCGTGGTTACTTATCACAATACATGGTAACTGACAACGATAAAATGGAAGCAGCGTTAGAAAATCCATACATCTTGATCACTGACAAAAAAATCTCTAACATCCAAGATATCTTGCCATTGTTAGAACAAATATTACAACAATCAAAACCATTATTGATCATCGCTGATGACGTTGATGGTGAAGCATTACCAACACTTGTATTGAACAAAATCCGTGGAACATTCAATGTTGTCGCAGTGAAAGCACCAGGATTTGGTGACCGTCGTAAAGCAATGCTAGAAGACATTGCGATCTTAACTGGTGGTACAGTGATCACTGAAGACTTAGGCCTTGAGCTGAAAGATGCAACCATCGATAACTTAGGTCAAGCAAGCAAAGTGGTTGTGGATAAAGACAACACAACAATCGTTGAAGGTGCTGGTGAAAAAGAAGCAATTGACGCACGCGTTCAATTGATCAAAAACCAAATCGCTGATACAACTTCTGACTTTGACCGTGAAAAACTACAAGAACGCTTAGCAAAACTTGCTGGTGGGGTTGCTGTGATCAAAGTTGGGGCACCAACTGAAACTGAATTGAAAGAATTGAAATTACGTATTGAAGATGCATTGAATGCAACACGTGCCGCTGTTGAAGAAGGCATGGTCTCAGGTGGGGGAACTGCCTTAGTCAATGTCATCAACAAAGTTGCAGAAATCGAAACAGATGGCGATGCAGCAACAGGTGTCAAAATCGTTTTACGTGCCTTAGAAGAACCAGTTCGTCAAATTGCTGAAAATGCAGGCTACGAAGGTTCAGTGATCATCGACAAATTGAAAAACGCTGACTTAGGCGTTGGTTTCAATGCAGCAACTGGCGAATGGGTAAACATGCTAGAAGCTGGGATCGTTGACCCAACAAAAGTGACGCGTTCTGCATTACAAAACGCAGCTTCTGTTGCCGCATTATTGTTAACAACTGAAGCAGTCGTTGCCGACAAACCAGAACCAGCAGCGCCAGCAGCTCCTGCAATGGACCCATCAATGGGTATGGGCGGCATGATGTAAGCAAGCCTTGAGAACTCCTCTTTTGAGGGGTTCTTTTTTTGCGATCAAAAAATACTTCAACACAGAAAAAGACAAAAAACCTTTCTTCTTAGTATTCTAAGCACCAAAGAATTGGTTCATTGCTTGAATAAAAGGAGAAAGGAGTGGTAGATATGAGCTATCTATTTGTCTTGTAAAGGCAGCGTGTTTTGTAAGGAACGTCAGTTACAACCGTTCCCAAAATCCCTGCGCAAAACCAGTAATAAATTCGTAGAGAGCCGGCAGTATCACCGAAATACATAAGACGACAAAGACCATTTTCTGAACATCTGTTAATTGTTTGAGGAAATGGTTTTTTGTGAACAATAAATACGCGATACAGATAACGGCAAGCAGCTGCAATAGATCAAATAAAATGGACAAGAAAATCACCTTTTCTGATTAGATTGAATGGACGATAGAATGATGGATTCTCTCAACATAGAGCAAAGGGTTGAATGATATGGTTCTGAGAAAACGTGAAGATCAACGTTTATAAAGAAACGGTATTTCGACGCCAAAGAATGCGAAGATCCCGCTTAAAAGAAAGTAAGTCAATAAGCCTAGATAAAAAAGGACTTTCCAATTCAATTTCTTTTTCATTCGATCCACTCCTTTTGTGTATCATAGCATAAAAAAACGATAATATAAATAAATAATCCAAAGATGCAAATTTGCATTTTTTAGCAAGTGTAAGCTCTCTCAAGCTACATTTTCGCTATCTTGAAAAACCTGAGCTAAAATAGAATTAGGAACAAAATCATGGCTCACTTTGATTTTTAAATGAACAACGAGTCGAAAGAAGGAGACATTTCTTTGAAAAAACCATGGATAAAACGCAAAAAGAAACAAAACGAAAATGAATTATTAACGGAACAGTCCGTTCAAGTCGAGCAAAGTCAAATGGGAGAAGAGTTGCAAGAAGAAGCGGAGTTTACTTCTTTTTTTGCGGATGTCATGAAGCGAATGCCGAAAAAATCGGCTGCCCTGGTGATGAAAGGCTATGACGGATCAAAAGCCCAGGCGGAAAAAGTGTTAGCGAAAAGCAAGGATCAATTTGATCAGGTATTTGAGGAGTTTTTGGTTGGCGTAGATGATGAAACGCGAAAAAAAGCCCACCGCACGATCCATGCGGCTTCTTTGACGGCGGTGATCATCGGCTGTTCACCGATTCCCTTTTCAGATGCAGTGTTACTTGTGCCAGTTCAAATGACGATGATGGCCCGTTTGTATCGTATTTTTGGGCGAACATGGCGTGAAGGGTTAGCGAAAAGCATTTCGAAAGAGCTAGTCGTTGTGAGTTTTGGTCGCAGTGCCGTTGGCAATATCTTGAAATTTGTCCCAGCAGTCGGCACCGTTGCTGGAGCTGCAATCAATGCCAGTGTGGCTAGCGGTATTACCGAAGCATTAGGCTGGGTGACGGTCAAGATGCTGAATGATGGGGAAGATGTGTTTGAGCAAGTGATGTCCTTTAAAGGCCAATTTCACACGCTGTTCAATGCGTTGAAAGTTGGCAAGAAATCTAAGTGAGACAAACAGAAGAAGAACGAAGCAGGTCCAGACGACTTGCTTTTGTTGCTTCTTTTTCTTCACAGCAAATAAAAAAATTTAAGGAGTGAGTAAAATGAAACAACGAGTGACACGGGAAGAAGTCAAAGAACGGTTGGTCACCGATGCGTATTTTCAAAAAGGTCGTTCCGCTTTAAAGACCCGCCAAACGATTTTGACGATTCTTGCTTGGCTGATGGTCTTGGTTCCCTTTGTCTGGCTGGCCATTCCGTTGACGCTGCCGAATCTGGCGGATCGGATCGCCTTTCGGACCTATTTAGAAGAAGCAGTCACTTTCGAATTTCTAGCGTTATTTTTAGGCATTTCTTTTTTGATTTTAGTTCTTACGTTTACTTTGTTGACCTTGAGGAACAACCGCCGCTTCAAACGATTGCTGCAAAAGCAATCGATGCATGATGAAGCTGCCTTGGAAAAACGCAAAGAGTTGCTAGAAGCATTTTACGAAGAACGCTTCGGGACGAAAGAAGAACGCCACGGGGCAAAATACTACACGGTTGCACCGGAGCAAAACATCGGAGAAAGAGAGATCCAAGAACTTTTCCGTAGAAATGGGGTAGGCTGATGGTTGTCAATTTTGATACTGGGTTCCCATGGTTGGATACATTTTTAACAGTCGTTTTAATGATTCTCTTTACGTATCCAATTTTAGGTGGCTTTGCTTGGTTCATCGGGGTGATCTGCAATCGTTTTTTGTTCCGTTATCGTCAATTAGAGTGGATACCGATCCCCGAAGAGATCGAGCCGATGATCACGATTATGGTACCAGCTCACAATGAAGAAATCGTTATTGAAGACACGATTCATTATTTAATGAACAATCTGAACTACAGCAATTATGAGGTGTTGGTGACTGATGATGGCTCAACGGATCAAACTCCTGTGATATTAGACCGATTGATGGAACAGTACCCAAATCTAAGAGTGTTGCGCATCGAAAAAAACCAAGGAAAAGCCCATGCCTTTAATATTGGAGTAGGGTTTGCCAAAGGGGAATTGATCTTGAGCAACGATGCAGATACGGTTCCTGAACCTGATGCGTTATGGAAATATGTCAATTATTTCATCCGCCAAGACTCCATCAATATCTCTGCCATTACGGCGAATATGGATGTTCAAAATCGCACAACGATCGTAGGGAAATCACAAACCGTTGAATTTTCAAGTATCGTAGGAATTATCAAACGGACCCAGCAAGCCGTTTTTGGGGTCATCTATGCTTATAGCGGTGCCAATACGATGTACCGCCGCGCGGCATTGATGGACGTGGGTCTGTTTCGACAAAATCGAGCCACAGAAGACATCAGTATTGCCTGGGACCACCAATTCCGAGGTTGGCTGTCTTTATTTGCTTCACGAGTGATGTTTTTCATGGAGGTGCCAGAAACACTCAAGATGCTCTACCGATAACGGAAACGCTGGGCGAAGGGCGGTACAGAAGTATGGCTGACCAACTTTAAAAAGGTCTTTTTGCATCCTTTTGAAAACATTGGTCGAACCGCTATGTTTGTCGATCAAACATTAAGTATCATCTGGTCATTCTTTTTCTGGCTTTCATCTGCCTTGTTTGTCTTCTATCTGATCTATTATGGTGCAACTGGGAATTACGAACGGATCTATCATATGTTTACGATGGCCTTTCTCTTCGTTTGTTTCGAGATGATTGCGGGGGTCATGCAGCTATTTACCAGCCTCTTGGCGGATGATAACCGCAGCAAGCTGAAATATTTCCGTTTTGCCCCTTTTTACATGCTGTTTTACTGGATGATCAATGCCATAACGATCGTCACTACCTTTATTCCAGCCGTCAAGACCATCCTTGGTTACGGCAGCGGCGTTTGGGTCAGCCCTGAGCGAACGGCGAAAAAAACCGAAGAATCTTAACGAATTCACCTTCCCTGGACAATAAAAACAAGTCTGAGTTTTCTTCAGACTTGTTTTTTTGCCATTAAGGTTCAGAAAGATAGTAAATCTCACGATTTTGGTAAGGATAATGAGTTTGCGAAAATTCGAAGGGTCGTCCGTCGGAGAGACGAGCAACTTGTTCTAATTCTAAGATCGGATCATTGGGATCGACTTCTAAATATTTGATATCATAGGAATCCGCTTTGTCGGCACGGATTTTACGTATGGCGGGACCTATTTTGAGATGTAAGGAATCAGTGATATATCGATAGATCGAGTGTTCAAGGATCGCCATATCAATATCGGGAATGGTTTTGATGGGCATGATCGTGTACTCCAATTCAAAGGGTTCGTTATCAACATAGCGCAGTCGTACGATATCATAAACAGGTTCGTTTTCTCGCAAGGACAAGTAATCCATTTCGTTGGCTTCTGGAAAACGAACATTGAAACTAATGATTTTACTTTGCACTTTATGCCGCCCGCCATATCGGTTGACTAGACCGATATACTCATTGATCTGTCCTTGGTAGGTCGCTGAATTGACATAGGTGCCATGACCTCTTTTGGTGGAAATAAGGCCTTCTTGCTTCAGTTGATTTAGCGCTTTTGGATCGTCATTCGCGAGGTTTGAAATCGTTTGGTTAACGCCGTTTGTTCCGGTAGTTTTGATAAAGCTGGAAAAACACCTTCATAAATATTCGTCCGCAACTGATCAACGATCTCTTTGTATTTTGTCATAGTCATCACTCCTTATGTAAAGAAATTCATGGACTTGAGTTTTGTTTGAAGGGGATAAAAACAAGGTCTATCACTAAAGAATCCGCTGAAATTCACATGTATAGAAAAAGCTTTACATGAGTTTTTGAAAAATTTACATGCCTATTTCACCTAATTATAATAGATTTTGTAAGCGAATACAAATGATGGAGGAATCAATATGACAAAATTTTATTGGGGGAACAGTGTCAGCAGTATGCAGACAGAAGGGGGTTGGAATGAAGGCGGTAAAAGCTTATCCGTTTATGATATAAGGGAAGCTTCGGAACAGGCTAGCGATTGGCATGTAGCAAATGATAACTATCATGCGTATACAGAAGACTTTGATTATATGCAAGATTTGGGGATGAACATGTATCGTTTCCAAATTTCTTGGTCAAGGGTCGTTCACGATGGAGATGGCGCCTTTAATGAAGAAAGGATCGCCTATTACGATCGTTTTATTGATGATCTGTTAGCTCGAGGGATCGAGCCTATGATTTGTTTGTACCATTTTGATATGCCTCTGCATCTGGCGAAAACCTATAACGGGTTCATCAGCAAAGAAGTGAAGGACGCATTCATTCGTTTTGGAAAAGAAATGGTAGATCGTTTTGCGGATAAAGTCCATTATTGGTTAACCTTTAACGAACAAAATCTTTTCCACCAAGACCATGGTTTTAAGATCAGCGGTTATTTAGAAGGGGAAGAAACGACAGAAGAATTGTATCAGATTTTCCACAATGTCATGGTTTGCCATGCAGAAATCTGTAATTATCTTCATGAAACAATAAATGCGAAGATCGGTGGCATGCTGGCGTATTCTGAGGCGTATCCAGCGAGTTGTCGTCCACAAGACATCAAAGCAGCAAGAGAGTTTGATGAATTTGCGAACTTTACTTTATTAGATTGCTATGCGCACGGCAAGTATTCGGCAGCACAAGACCGATACGTGAAAAATCATCAACTCAATATGAATATTTTACCTGGGGAATTAGAAGCGATCGCAGCGCAGAAAAATGATTACATTGCCTTTAGCTATTATGCTTCTTCTACCTTGAATGCTGAAAAAATTCCTGAAGGAACGCCGCCGAATCGGCACATGACTTTTGGAAAACAAGACAATCCGTATATTGAAACGACGGAATGGGACTGGCAAATTGATCCGCTCGGCTTCCGTGATGTTTTAAATAAAGTCTATCAGCGATACCGCTTGCCAGTGTTTCCGATTGAAAACGGGATTGGGGTCAGAGAGCATTGGAATGGCAAAGAACCGATTCAAGATGATTACCGCATTGCCTACCATCAAGAGCATATTCGAGCGATGTTTGAAGCGATGGTGGAAGATGGAGTGGTCTGTCTTGGGTATCTTGGCTGGGGACTGATCGACATTTTGAGCTCGCAAGGTGATATGGAGAAACGATACGGGCTTGTGTATGTCAATCGTGGCAACCATGAGTTGCGAGATATGAAACGTGTACCGAAAAAATCGTATGAATGGTTCAAAGAAATGATCAAAACGAATGGTAGTACGATCTATACAAACCCATATACAGAGTAGGAGGAACAGAAAATGGCAGCAGAAAAGCGCACGTTTTTAGATAAATTTACAGAGTTTTCGGTCCGTCTCGGCAATCAGGTTCATCTCAAAAGTCTTCGTGATGCGTTTGCGACCTTAATGCCTGCCTTTATTATCGCAGGGATCGCTGTGTTGTTTAATAATGTCTTCTTTCCATGGTTTTTAGAAGGGGCTACCTTGGCGCGAATGCAAGTGTTTGGCAATTCCATCACCAATGGAACATTGAATATCGCCGGTCTGCTGATCGCCCCGATGATCGCTTATTTTCTTTGCCGCAACAAAAACAATCCGAGCGCCATCAATGCAACCTTTGTGGCAACGACTTGCTTAGTGGTCATGTTGGCGATGGCTCATGCCGTGATGCCAGAAGGCGCTCAAGCAGAAGTGACCATCAGTGGTGTGATGCTATTTGACGATGTCGGAACCAAAGGGATGTTTTCTGGAATCATTTGTGGGTTAGTTGCCACGGAATTATTTATTCGACTGTCAGAAAACAAGCACTTAAAAATCAATTTAGGGGATCAAGTTCCTCCTGCCGTCAGCAAATCCTTCAGCACGTTGATCCCTGCTATTTTGGTGATTTCCTTCTTTGCCGTAGTTGCAACCGTGCTAGCAGCCTTTGATACCGACCTGATTCAAATCATTTCAACAGTGATCCAAGAACCACTGCGTTTATTGAACACATCGATTTTTGGGTTCTTGATCATCTATTCAACGGGCAATTTTCTGTTTACTTTAGGCATTCACCAAACCGTCATCAATGGCACCTTGTTAGATCCATTGCTGTTAGTCAATATGAATGAAAACATGCAAGCCGTGCAAGAAGGCGCTGCGCCGCCCAATATCTTAAATTCAGCATTCGTGACGGTTTTTGCTCAACTAGGTGGGACTGGGTTTACGATCAGCTTGATCATTGCAGTGCTCTTATTCGTTCGCAATTACCAACCTTTTCGAGATGTCGTCAATCTATCCCTAGCTCCGGGTATTTTTAATATCAACGAGCCAATCATCTTTGGTTTACCGATCGTCTTCAATTTACCAATGATCATTCCCTTCGTTGCAAGTCCAATTGTTGCGACGTTGATTGGTTACTTTGCTACCGCAGTAGGATTCATTGAGCCGCTTTCTGTGATGGTTCCTTGGACGACACCACCAATTCTTAGTGCATTATTGGCATCAAAAGGGGATTTTAAAGTTGTTTTGGTTCAAGTGATCATCATCGTCGTTTGTGTAGCAATCTATTTTCCATTTTTAAAAATCGCTCAACGGGTTGCAATCAAATCTGCTGAATTGGAGCGGGCAGAATAAACAAAACAGGATGAATTCTATACTAGAGTGACCTACAAAAGTTAGAACAAAATTCTAACGTTTTGGGGGTCACTATTTTTTGAGGTGATTTTTTTACTAAGTTTCTATTTTGAACTTTAATTAAATGGTATACTATCCCAAAAGGAGCGACTATGAAAATTTCAGAAATGCAAAAAGCGATTTATCAAAACAAAATCGATCACCAATTCAATGTCACAAATATTGAAAAAGAGTTTTTGGCTTTATATGGTGAAGTAGGGGAAGCCTTTGACGCGTATCGGAAGCAACAAGAGGTAGGAGAAGAATTGGCGGATGTGGCGATTTATCTTCTTGGGTTAGCGGAAATCCTTTCCATCGATCTTGAAGCAGAGATTCATAAAAAAATGGCCGTCAACCAAAAGCGTCGTTATACGAGTTATGGCAATGGCTATGCCAAACGAATCGATAATTGATACACGCACAAAAACTAGTGGATTCCTCGAGTATAGGCCCTTACCGAAATAGAAATGGAAGCAGGAGATAGGATGGAAAAGAATGTAAGCATGCGTGAATTAACCACGGCGGATTTAGCAGAAGTCGTGGACCACTATATTTCCGTATTTTCAGCAGAACCATGGAATGACCAATTGACAGTGCCGCAAATCACCGACTATGTATCATCAGTGATGGCAATGAATACTTTTATTGGTTATCGACTAACAGACCGAGCATCGAATGAATTGATTGGTCTTTCATTAGGCTTTATCAAGCCCTGGTATCAAGGAAAAGAGTATGTGATCGATACTTTTTTAATTACTGGCACGCACCAAGGAAAAGGCTTGGGTTCCACTTTTTTAGAAAGGATCAAAGAGGATCTGCTCAAGAAAGAGATTCCAACGATCCTGTTAGATACCGAAGAAAGTATGCCAGCAGCGGATTTTTACAAAAAGAATGGCTTTAAACCGCTACCAGATAATGTGAGCTATTATTTATCTCTAGATTAATAATAGCTTGTCAATAAATAAAAAAGTCTGCGAAAAAAATCGCAGGCTTTTTAGTTATGCACAGTTTCAACAGGTTTATACACAATATATTGTAGGAACGTGTTTTCGCCTACTAAATATCGGGTGTGTGGTTTTTAGAAAAGGATTTCAAGGAGATTCTTATGGACCAATGAGTGTAAAAGTGAAAAAAGTACTGAAACGCTTATAGAATATAGCAAAATTTATCTAGATGAGAGACTCTGTTGGTACCGATCAGCTAATTTCTATCATCTTCGCGATAGGTCTTGCGATACTGTAGCGGCGTTAAACCAAATTTACGCTGAAATCTTTTGCTGAAGTAGCTCAAGTGATTGAAGCCAACGTGGTAGCAGATGGTTGAGACAGGCTCATCCGTTTCGATCAATAGGTTTTTGGCTTGAGATAATCGATAATCAATCAGATAGTTGATTGGGGTCAATGTCGTGTATTGCCGAAAAAGGGCGGTACAAGTACGTGTATTGATGGCAGCAGCTTTAGCGATCGCAGGAACCGTTAATGGTTCTTGATAATGCTCATGGACAAATGCCAGCATTAAGTAGATAGTTTCTTTCTTGGGTGAAGCAGGCCTTGCAGCCATTAGCTGTGAAAGGGCAGCTAAAAACAATTCATAGAGAGTAAATCGTTGTTCAATAAGCAGAGGCAGACGCACGGTTTGAACAAATGCTTGATGTTGGGCGGTTAAGGTTAAGCGCCGATAGCTGCGGGTGCGATCGTGGACTAATTGTTCGATCGCTTCTTTAAAAACAGGGTCATCAATAAAGCCTGAAGAAAAATCAAAGCAGCAATATCGGACGTTTTCTGAAGCTAAAACAGCACCATGGAGTACACGGCTATTAATAATGATCGCCTCATTCTTATTTAGCAAAATTTGCTCGTCGTCAATCGTATACATGAAGCTACCTTCTTCGACCCATACGATTTGTAGCTCGTCATGCCAATGTAGAGGCAATTGGTCGCCACGCTTTTGTTGCAAGCAACGTTGATAAATTGCAAAGGAGCGATTTGTAGTTGTATGTTTGGTCGTTTCTTCGTTTTCTTCTGTGCGTTCAAAGTACATACCGCACCACCTTTTTACTTAATAGTGTTAAAAACAATCAGGATATTGACAAAAATTCACTATCTGATTCGGTATAATACTAACAAAGTTAAGCGAAAGACAAAAGGAGTTTTTATGAAAAAAACAGTTGGGATTGTTTATGCTTGTTCAGCAGCAGCTTTGTGGGCAGTTTCTGGCATCGCTGGACAAATTTTATTTACAAAATATGGTATTTCAGCAAATTGGCTCGTTTCAACACGATTGGTTCTTTCAGGGTGTTTGTTGCTAAGTATTGGGTTAAAGGATCGCGCCCGATTGATTTCCCCATTTCGGGAGAAAAAGGACTTCATTCAGCTGCTCTTGTTTTCTTTCTTAGGCATGTTTCTCGTTCAATTTACCTACTTTAAAACGATTGAGCAAAGCAATGCTTCGTTTGCAACGATTATTCAATATACTGGACCTTTCTTTGTTTTACTCTATGCTGCGATAGCCAAAAGGCAGTTCCCCTCTTTAAAGACATGTTTCTGGTTATTGGTAACCTTACTTGGCGTGACGGCTGTG
Organism: Enterococcus sp. DIV0240d; assembly: GCF_051711245.1. Classification (NCBI taxonomy): domain Bacteria; kingdom Bacillati; phylum Bacillota; class Bacilli; order Lactobacillales; family Enterococcaceae; genus Enterococcus; species Enterococcus sp. DIV0240d. The sequence goes on from NZ_JBIOMG010000001.1 coordinate 1,117,501, forward strand.
GCATCAAAAGGACAGATTGAGCAATTAGCGACTTCCCAATCTGCGCTAGGCTGGGGGTTAGCATCAGCGATATCACTAGCTTTTTATTCTATACAGCCGCGTAAACTCTTGCAAAAATATGGGAGTTTACCAGTTGTCGGTTGGGGGATGTTGATTGGTGGAGGCTTGGGGAATGTGGTTCATCCAATGTGGCAGATAGGTAGTCAACTGAACGTTCAAGTGATTCTTTATTTGCTGGTGGTCATTTTATTTGGAACAGCACTAGCGTATTTGATTTTTTTAACAAGTTTACGCTATTTATCCTCAACACTTGCAACAGTTTTAACAGCAGTTGAGCCACTGCTGGCTGCTTTCTTATCGATCATTGTTTTTCATGATCACTTCACAGTGGTGGAGCTAGTAGGATTTATGGCAGTTATAGGGAGCATCATGTGTTTACAAAAAAAATTGTGAAAAAGACGAGATTCGCCAAAATCGGTGAAGTCTCGTCTTTTTTATAAATCAACAGAAAAAGAAAACGCAGGAGTCTACGCTTTCTTTTTCTGTTCTTCTTTTTTCTTGTCTGTGGTCGGTACGGAATCTAGGGCTTTTTTGAAAATCTCTTCTTTTTTCGTTTTATAGTTATGTTGTCGTTCAGCATACACTTTTTCTTTCGTCTTTGTTTTCATACTCGGTCACCTCTTCCTTTTTTTAAGTATAGCATGATTTCACAAACTTATGCAAATCCTTGGTTTTCTCCTTGGTGTTATAATCTTTCTCGTAAAACACATTGTGAAAATATTTCTTTTGGCAGAGATGAGGGACTTCTCTATTAAAAAATTCGCATGCGGTTGGAAGCGATGTAACAGGATTTCATCTAAGCGTCGATCACAAAGGTGAAAGCAGCGTTCTTTTTGAAACAATTTTTTCACAGAATCCCTCGTGTAAAAAAGGAATGATAAATGGGTGGTTTTAGTATCGATTTTTGAAAAAGGGGATCAGGAAAGAAATGTTATTCAAATAACAGTCTTGTTTTTCAAAAAGTGGGTTTGTTTGCAAAAAAAATCCTGTTTTTATTCGCGAATTAAAATAACGTTGAATGAAATAGCATTTTTCTGTCGTTTATAGAAATCTTTGTAAATAGAGTGCCATTGAGCAACACCAAAGAGAAAGTGATCAAAAAGAATAACGCAGGAAAATAAATGACACGTTTTATTAAACGTAAATTAAAAAAATACAAAACGAAAACAATATCAAAAAATATTAATTTTTGTTAAAATGGGGTACAGGGGGTGTTTTATTGGAATCTCGGAAAATCAAACGTAAGCGTTTAGTGAAACAAAAACGGTCCCTTTTCGTACAAAAAGGATTGGGTATCACAGCAGCGTTAGCATCGACTTCAGGTGTCTTTACGTCTCTTGCTCATGCGACCGAAACGACAAACGCTTCGTCATCAACCAACACAACTGCTACTCTTGCCAGATCGTCAGCTGAAACGGCGATCAATCGACAATTTAAAACAACAGCTTCACTGAATGTTCGTTCAAATGCTTCAACAAGTGCCTCTATCGTAAGTGGTGTAGGAGCAAATACAACAATCACTGCGGTGGCTCAAAAGAAGGGTACCTCAGTGAATGGCAATACAACATGGTATAAGCTATCAACAGGCGGCTGGATCTCAGGGGCTTATGTGAAAAGCACTTCAGGCTCTTCTTCTGCCAATACAGGCTCGTCCAATTCGTCGTCGTCTTCTTCATCGGAAAAAGCAATTTCGAAATCAGTGAAAACGACCACTGCATTGAACGTCCGTTCAAATGCAACGACTAGTTCTAGTGTCGTACGTGGACTAAGCAGCAATGCGACGGTGAAAGTTGTTGCACAAAAGAGTGGAACGTCGGTGAATGGCACGACCACTTGGTACAAATTGTCCACAGGCGGTTGGATCACGGCAGCCTACGTCAAAGATGTTTCCAGCAGTTCGACAGGAAATAGTTCTTCTGGCGGCAACACAAGTGTTTCTGCAGAAACGGCTATCAGCAAGAACGTGAAAACAACAGCGGCATTGAATGTCCGTTCGAGTGCCTCAACAAGTGGTAGTGTCGTTGGCAGCCTAAGCAACAGCACGACGGTGAAGGTCGTTGCCCAGAAAAATGGCACATCCGTTGGCGGCACCAATGTTTGGTACAAAGTATCGACTGGTGGCTGGATCACAGCGGCATATGTGCGTGACGTCACGTCTAGTTCTGGAAATACAAGTAATAACAATAATTCAAACACAGGTTCAAGCAACACTGGTTCATCAAACGGCTCAAACAATGCGAGTGAGCAAGCCATCAATAAAACGTTCCAAACAACCACTGGTATGAATGTCCGCTCAAATGCATCGACTTCTGCAAGTGTAGTCAGCAGTTTGGGCAGCAATGCTACCTTCAAAGCAGTCGCTCAAAAACAAGGTACGTCAGTCAATGGCAATGCCACTTGGTATAAGTTATCAACGGGTGGCTGGGTATCTGCAGCGTATGTGAAGGAAGTCAGTGCAACGACTCCTGGCAACAATAACAACGCAGGCAATACCAATGTTCCTATGAGCGTGAACGGAGCAGCGATCGTTGCAGAAGCTAGAAAACATATTGGCACTCCTTATCAATGGGGAGGCAAAGGACCAGATGTCTTCGACTGTTCCGGGTTTACACGTTATGTCTTCTTAAAAGTGACGGCCAAAAACATCGGTGATTGGACAGTCCCACAAGAAAGCGCAGGGACGATCATTCCTGTCTCGCAAGCACAAGCTGGCGACTTGCTGTTCTGGGGTCAAAAAGGGAATACCTACCACGTAGCGATCGCTACCAGTAATACAAGCTATATCCATGCGCCAAGCACGGGTTATACAGTCACCGAAGCACAATCAGGCTTTTCGACTGCTAGCTTCGCTCTACGAGTGAAATAAATGTTTCATTGAATAGGCAAAGGGTTTGTCCTTTGTTAGAAACGCCCCTAAGAAAGCTGCCATCAGTTTTCTTAGGGGCGCTTTTTGGGTTGGGCGCAGATCTTTTTAAAAGGTGGGGCTTTGCCCTGTTTTTTTGACAAAAAGGCCGATTTGTCAAAATCACTTGTTTTTACTAGTACAAATTTTTGTCAAAAAAAATAGTTACTGATACCATAAAAACGTACCAATATTAGGAGGGATCTACATGAGATATACGAACGGAAATTACGAAGCTTTTGCAAGAAGCAGAAAACCGAAAGATGTCGAAAAGAAAGAAGCCTATATTGTTGGTGGGGGATTAGCAGGACTTGCTGCGGCAGTCTTCTTGATCCGTGACGGCCATATGGCGGGTGAGAAAATCCACGTCCTTGAAGAACTTTCTTTATCAGGCGGTTCATTAGACGGAAAATTCATTCCCCATGATGGATTTGTGACCCGCGGCGGTCGAGAAATGGAAAATCATTTTGAGTGTCTGTGGGATCTATTTCGCTCGATTCCATCTTTGGAGGTGGAAGATGCTTCGGTGCTAGATGAGTTTTACTGGTTGGACCACGATGATCCAAATTCGTCTAACTGTCGGATCATCCACAATCGCGGCCAACGAGCAGCAGATGATGGAGAATTTACCTTGTCTGCTACAGCACAAAAAGAATTAACCCAATTATTTATGACTTCAGAAGATCAATTGATCGGGAAAAAAATCGAAGATGTTTTTGGCGAAGAATTCTTTGAATCTAATTTTTGGCTATACTGGTGTACGATGTTCGCCTTTGAAAAATGGCATTCGGCGATTGAAATGCGCCGCTATGTGTTGCGTTTTGTGCACCATATCGATGGCTTGCCTGATTTTACTGCGTTAAAATTTACCCGTTACAACCAATATGAGTCATTGGTCAAACCACTACTTGCTTATTTGGAAGAACAAGGAGTTGACTTCCAATATGAATGCACCGTCAGCAATATCGATGTTCGGATCGTGGGCGAGGAAAAAGTTGCTAAAAAACTTGTGCTAGAAAAAGCGGGGGCAATCGAAGAAATTCCTTTATCAGAAGATGACTTGGTCTTTGTTACCAACGGATCGATCACTGAAAGTTCCACGCAAGGGGACCATTATACTCCAGCGCCTATCTCAAAAGCACCTGGTGGCAGCTGGCGTTTATGGAAAAACTTGGCGGCGCAATCGCCTGAGTTTGGTCATCCAGAAGTCTTTTATGAAAACTTACCTGAAGAAAGCTGGTTTGTTTCGGCAACCGTGACTTGGCAGAATTTTGATGTGGAACCTTATTTAGAAAAATTGACCCATCGCAAGTTACGAACAGGCAGAATCGTCACTGGCGGGATCATCACCATCAAAGATTCCAATTGGATGATGAGCTTTGCGACCCATCGCCAACCGCACTTTAAAGAACAAAAAGACCAACAAACGATCACATGGGTGTATGGCTTGTTGTCAAATACACCAGGGAACTACATCAAAAAACCAATTGAACAATGTTCTGGACAAGAAATCGTGCAAGAACTGCTTTACCATTTAGGCGTGCCAGAAGCAGAAATCCAACGCATTTCAAAAGAATCAAGTGTGGCAGTCCCTGTCTACATGCCGTTTATCACTTCTTACTTCATGCTGCGTGAACCAGGGGATCGGCCATTGGTTATTCCAAATGGCTCCAAAAACTTAGCTTTTATCGGTAATTTCGCAGAGACTGAACGAGACACTGTTTTTACAACAGAATATTCCGTTCGGACTGCAATGGAGGCTGTTTATCAGCTATTAGCTGTGGAACGTGGGGTACCAGAAGTGTTTGCTTCCGCTTATGATCTACGTACTTTGGCCAAAGCTGTCTATTATCTGACCGATAAGAAAAAAATTACGGAAATGGAGCTGCCGTTTATCGAACGGAAACTCTTGGAAGGCTTCGTTAAGAAAACCGAACATACCTACATTGGCGATCTGTTGAAAGAAAACCATTTGATTTAAATAAAACGCAACGACAACGAGGCGAAAGAAGCTGCTCGTTGTCGTTGCGTTTTTTATTTGCTTTTTAGCGCAGTTTGAACGAATCATTATTCCTCAGATAAAATCCGAACTTGGATCTCTGTCAAATAAGCTTGCTCGTTGCTAAGGGTCGTTTCGTGGATCGATCGTTCATAGAAGTAGTCATCGATTTGCCATTGGTGCGTCGCAATCAGCTGCTTGAGTTTTTGATAGAACTGCTTCAATCCTTCGTCATCCCCCTGATAAATGGCGGTTAAATAGCATCCTGCTGGTTTCACGAAGGAAGTCCCGTGCGGCTCTTCTTGCCGCACGTAAACGTAGTCGATGTCTTGCGTATCGTCTTTGTTCGTCCGAATCATAAAACCGTACTCGTTATTCGAGAATAGATAAGGCTGTGCCATCAAAAGATCGTAGGCTTGGGTGATCATCTCTGGGATGGAGCTGCCGTTTAATCTAGGACTGAGGGAGAAATACTCCTCTGGCTGTTCCTTCAAGGTAAAGGGGGAAGTTTTTTCTGCAGCCAGGCGCAAATCCGCAGCTTTTCGTTCGATGATTTTTTTGATGTTAGTCAACTGCTGAATTTTTTCATCGATGGTTTGCCGCTTGGCTTCCAATAAGTTTCTCATGGTCTCGGCATCCCCCTGCAGCGCTGTTTGGATCTCTTTTAAGGGCATCGATAATTCTTTCAATGACAGGATCAATCCGAGATCCAAAAGTTGATCAAGGGAATAATACCGATACCCGTTCTCGTCTTTGCTGTTTGGTTGAAATAGCCCAATCTCGTCATAATAGTGGAGTGTCCGAGGATTGATCCGCGCTAAGCGTGCCATTTCCGATACTTTTAATTTGGTTTTCATGAAGATCCTCCTTGACTTTACAGTTACTGTAAACTTTATACTAAGGATAGTCAACTACTGGGAGGAAGATAGAATGAATAAAAAAGTAACGTATCGACCATTTAAACGAGAAGATCTGCCTGCGCTTGTGCAAGTGATTATTGATAGCTGGAACTACGACAAGCAATTTGACAAGAAGACCGCCAAGCACTTTGCTCATGTCTTTTTGTGTTATGAACTTGCCCGTGCGACCTATTCGCGGGTGGCTCTTTTAAATGGTGAAGCTGTCGGCATCTTATTAGCAGACAGTAAAAGAGGAAAGAAGCTTCATCCAATGCGCTATTGGGGGAAAACGATTTGGCATGCTGGCTGCTTACTGCTTACGAAAGAAGGGAGAAACACGCTGCTGCATTATGCCAAGGAGGTGGCTGAGTTAAATCAAGCGATGTTGAAAGACTTACAAACTCCTTTTCAGACCGAAGTTGGTTTGTTTGCCGTTAGTCCCAAAACACAAGGATTGGGTGTAGGCAAGCAGCTCTTTACTTCCTTTTTAGCGATGGTCCAGCAGGAAAAAACGGCTCCGTTTTTCCTTTATACCGATACCACCTGTAATTTCGGTTTTTATGAGCATATGGGCTTGAAGCGGGCAGCTGCTGTGAAACGCTGGATCAAAAAACCGATCAAGAAGGAAATCGAGTTTTATATCTATACTTCCTAAGAGTGCAGCGATGCACTCTTTTTTCATTGGCTAGTATGGTAAACTGGAAGCAAAGAAGGTCAAGGAAGCTGTTTTCGTTTTATGGAAACGGCGCTTGTTTTGGTCGAAAGCGATGGCTCAATCCGCTTTCGTAAAAAGGATGGGGAATGGGAAAGGATGGTTTATTTGGAAAAAAAGCAGATAGGGTTTATTTTAAGTGATATTGATGGGACGATCTTGGATCATAAGCATCAAATCGATCTGGATTTGATTGAAGAAATCAAACGATTGAAGCAGCAAGCGATTCCTTTTGTTTTGGCTTCCGCTCGCTCCCCGAAAGGAATGCTACCGATAGCTCAAGAATTAGGGATAGAAGACTGGCCCTTGGCTTGTTACAACGGTGCCCTGATTGGAGGGTACGATCAAAAGGGCACACTGGTACCGATTTTCAGTCATGAGGTCAAAAAAGCAGAAGCAAAAACTTTGGTTGCGCGCATCAAAGCTGATTTTCCTGGTGTTTCTATCAATGTATACTCTGGTGATCAGTGGTATTGCGAAAGAGTGGACCAATGGGCACGAGCAGAAGTGGCGATCACCAAAGAGACTCCTGTAGAAACTTCATTAGAACAACTGTTGGCACAAGAAGCTTTTGAGGTTCATAAGTTTCTTTTGATCGGCACAACGGCAGAAATCCAAGCGCTCCATGCTGCCTGCCAGAACGCTGGATTTTTAGAAAGCGCCTTTTACTTATCCAAAGAGAATTATTTGGAAGTCACTCATCAAGCTGTGGGAAAAGATAAGGCGCTAAATGAATTGGCGGCCTATTTTCAAGTGCCGCTGGCGCAAACCTTAGCGATCGGCGATAATTTTAACGACCTGCCAATGATTGCTTCAGCTGGTATTGGTGTTGCGATGGAGAATGCGCCTGAATTGGTCAAAGCAAAAGCTGATTTTGTGACGACTAGCAATACAGACCATGGGGTTACTGATGCGTTGCGGCGATTTGTCACAGAATAGATAAAAAAACTAGGTTTTTTGAACAAATTGATTGACTTTCATTTCTACTCTCCTTAAACTTTTAGCTATACCTAAAAAGGTAAGTGTTTGTTGGAAAGAAGGAGAAAAATGAATAAGAAGATCGAGAAGACATTGACCAAATTTGCCGAGCCGTTGGGGCTCTCCGTTGATACTTCCACTGGGGTGATTTATGGAACGTATCATAGTTATAAACTTTTTTTAGTTCAAGAGAATAACAATAGTTATTCTCTAGTGGCTCATTTTTCACTTAGCAAAGATGGCGAACTTCCCAACCAAGAAGAAGTCAAAGAAGTTTTAAGTGAGTCAAAAGAGATCATCGACTGTGTGATCCAAGGATATCAAGTTGCCTATACATTACGCGGAGCGATGACTGCAGGGAAAACCGTGGACAAGTTGCGTACTGCGTTGGACCAGTTGACGAATTTTTTGAAGACGAAAGGCTTCCAAAATGCTTGTACCTTCTGCGGCGCGGTCACTGAGCCGGTTTCGCTGTATGCTATTGGCGGCGCTCCCGTCATTGCCTGTGAAGCTTGCTTTAAGAAACAACAAGAAGCAGTCCTTGCGCAAGAACGGGAAAAAGGGCAGAAAAAAGAAAATTGGTTAGCTGGAACCGTGGGTGCGTTTCTTGGCTCACTGATTGGTGCCGGCGCAATTATTTTATTGGGACAACTGGGGTATGTTGCTGCATTGTCTGGGATCGCGATGGCGATCTGTGCCATCAAAGGGTATGAATTATTAGGTGGAAAACTCAGCACAAAAGGTATTATTAGTAGTATTATCGTCATGATCATCATGGTCTATGTCGGGAATCGTATCGACTGGTCGATCAGTGTAGCGAATTATTACACGGACGTTGATGTCTTCTATGCCTTCCGTATTTTACCTGATTTGATTCGTGAAGGATATTTGGAAGCGAGTCAATATTACGGGAACTTAGGTCTGGTCTATCTCTTTACGGCGATTGGGGCTGTGCCAACTATTATCGCTACGGTACGAGAGGGGAAAGTGACGCGTCAAAGCTATAAAATGGAGTAATCCACGTTTCTATCCAAAGATAAAAAAACACAAAGCGAGATCTTTTTCGCTTTGTGTTTTTTGTTTTTGTGTCATAAATAATAACATGCTGTGTTAACATAAAAAATAAATAATAATAAAATGAGAAAAATAGCTTGCTTTTATAATTAATATTTATTAAAATCTTATTTACATTCAGAGTTTTGTAATAATTCTGAAAATTTTGGATTTTCATAAGGGGTAGGTAAGATGAAGAAAAAATGGGGATATGGTGTCGTCGCTGTTTGTGGAATCGTATTAGCAGGTTGCTCAACAGGAGGGACATCAAGTACAGGTGAAAGTTCAAGTGGTAGTGGGACAGCAGCTGCCGAACAAATTTTTAATGTTGTGGTTCAACAAGAAATGCCGAGTGCCGATCTATCCTTAGCCACCGATACGATCAGTTTCAGTGCTTTAAATAATGTGTATGAAGGGTTGTACCGCTTAGATGCTGATAGTAAGCCCGAACCAGCAGGTGCCGCCGAATTAGCGGAAGTCAGTGAAGATGGTCTGACCTATAAATTGAAACTACGAGAAGATGCCAAATGGTCAAATGGAGAACCAGTAACGGCAGCGGATTATGTGTTTGGTTGGCAACGCACCGTAAGTGCGGAAACAGGTTCTGAGTATGCGTACTTATTTGCGCCCGTAACCAATGCCGAAGCGATAACAGCAGGTGAAAAAGATGCCTCAGAATTAGGGATCAAAGCAGTCAGTGACTATGAATTAGAAATCACGCTGACGACACCTACGCCATACTTCCAATACTTATTGGCATTTCCATCCTTCTTCCCACAAAGCCAAGCAGTCGTAGAAGACAACGGCGATCAATATGCTTCAACGAGCGACAATGCCGTTTACAATGGACCCTTTGTGTTGGCTGGCTTTGATGGGCCAGGAACCGATACAGAATGGTCATATGAAAAGAACGACCAATATTGGGACAAAGAGACGGTGAAACTTGATACCATCAATGTTAGTGTCGTAAAAGAATCATCGACCTCCTTGAATCTATTCCAAGATGGGCAAGCAGACGACGTCATCTTAACAGGAGAATTGGCACAGCAAATGGCCAATGATGAAGCGTTTGTGTCAGAACCATTAGCCCGTACTTCCTATATCGAGTTGAATCAGCGCGAAGAAGATTCGCCATTCCGCAATGAGGATCTGCGTAAAGCAATCTCTTATGCCATCGATCGTGATGCATTAGTGACATCGATTTTAGGGGACGGTTCATTGGCTTCCACAGGATTGATACCAAAAGGAATGACCTTTAACCCAACTGATAATACTGATTTTGTCGATGAAGCGGAAAGTGTCATTGAATACGATCAAGAAAAGGCCAAAGAACATTGGGAAAAAGCCAAAGAGGCGTTGGGAATCGATTCCTTGAGCTTTGAAATTTTGGCTTCTGATACAGATTCAACCAAAAAGGCCATTGAGTATATTCAAAGTGCGATTCAAGACACGCTGGATGGGGTGAAAGTTAGCCTAAGTCCTGTTCCTTTCTCCGTTCGTTTAGATCGTTCAAACTCAGGTGACTTTGATGTCGTCATGGGTGGTTGGGGAGCTGACTATGCGGATGCTAGTAGCTTTACTGATTTGTTTGTTACCGACAATTCCTACAACCGCGGTCGTTGGACAAGTGAGGCGTACGATGCAGCAGTGAAATCGTCTGCCACGACAAACGCTGGCAATCCAGATGCTCGCTGGCAAGATTTGTTAGATGCAGAGAAAATCATTATGGATCAACAAGGGGTCATCCCTGTGTACCAAAACGTTGAAGCTCATTTACGTGCATCAAAAGTAAAAGGGGTCGTATCACACGGTGCTGGTGCGCAATATGACTACAAGTGGGCAGTTATTGAAGAATAAGCGCCTAAAGAAGAAACTGGTTTTGCGTAAGCAAGCCAGTTTTTTTCTTGGGCTTTGTTCTTACTTACACAATGTTAGTAATGAGAACGGATGCAATTGTTTATAAAAAAACAAAAAAAGTTGGCAAGGGATCAACGATCGACTTGCCAACTTCGTTTTTTGTTCATCTATTTCACAGAAATCCAGTGAAAGATTATTCGCTAACTGTTACGTCACCTGTTACAGAAGCGCCATCTTCGTCAAGTGTTGCTGAATCTTGGAATTCTTTTGAAGTGAATGTTACGTTACCTTCAACTTTTGCACCGTTCAATACAAAGCCGTTAGCATTCACTTCAACGTCACCTTTGATTACACCGTGAACGATGTTGAAGTTTTCTGAGTTAACGATCAATTTAGGAACAGTTACTGTGTATTCAGCTGTTACGTTGCGGTCTTCATCTTGTGAGTACAATGCAAATTTACGGTAGATATCAGCAGAGTCGTCACCTTTGTCGTGGAATTCGCCATCAACGGTTAGATCGTTATCAAATGTCATGTCGCCAGTTACAGCAACGATCCAGTTACCATCTGCGCTCAATGCTTTTTCGATCACTGAAGTTTGGTCACTGATAGAAGCAGTTGAAACAACGTCATCTGATGATTCAGTTGATGCAGCAGTTGAAGCTGCTGTTGATGATGATGAGCTTGCAGCTGTATCGTTATCTGAACTACATGCAGCTAAAAGAGTGCCTCCCATAAGCAATGATGCAGCGATTAAAGTGATTTTAGTTTTTTTCATGTTTCCTTCTCCTTTGTATTCCCATAGTTTTCTTAAAAACAAAATGATTATACCATACCGAGGTGAAGTTTGTGAAACAAAAAACATAAATGAGGAGAAATTTAATAAATAGCAGCCTAGGATTAAAAAAATTTCAAATTCACAGATGGGAGAGGTAGGAAAATTTCTGTAGGATAAAAAAATCGTAGGTGGTTTATTGACAAAGATTAATGCTAAAATTTGAAGGAAGCTATAGTCTGAAAAGGGGAGGAGGAAAAAGAATGAGTAAAGCTGAGTTTATTGTGGAGGATTTATTAAGCAAAATCTATCAAAAGAAGAGCAAACCCTCCCAAAAAATTCTTTCAGAAAGAAATCTTGCGGAAAAATATGAAGTATCGCGAAATACTGTTAGAAAAGCGTTAAAAAAATTGATCGATATAGGTGTTTTGGAAGCTGTCCCTAAAAAAGGTTATCTAATCAAGAAGACAAAAGTAAACCCAAGCTTGATCTACAGCTCGGTAACTGAAAAAAAATCGAATCAAATAGAATCAAAAGTCCTTTTATTAAAAGAACGAGAAATGACAAAAAGAGAAGCGAATATCTTTGATGCCCAATTGATTGGATCTGTTTGGGAATTGAAGCGTTTACGCATTCTTGATCAAAAGGTAACGGAGATTCAAGAGTCGATTTTTCCTAAAAAAGTATTTCCTTATTTTGATGAAGAGATGGGGAAAGGTTCGATTCAGAAACTATTGATTGATGCTGGTTATTATATCTCTCATAGTTTGACGAGTTTTGAAGCAGTAAATCTCTCGGAGCAAGATGCGCAAGTCTTTCATCTTAAAAAAAATAGTGCTGCAATGAAAGTCACCAGCCGAACGATTACTACTGAGGGGCTGATCGTTGAGTTAACTTCAAGAATTGCTGTAGATTATAAAGGGACTTTCCGTTTGCCATTTAATAAAGAAACCTTCGATTTTCGACATCAACAAGATAAACTTTATGATTTTTGATTTTTCTGGTACTTTTTATAGATGGATTTCTATCTTTAAAAGGTACCAGATTTTTTGTAAAACCTTTTTAAATCAAAAATTGTAAGCCTTTTTATAAAATTGTGCTTTTCTTTTTCTATGATAAATTTTAGCTATCAAGAAAGAGGAGTGATAGTTATGAGCAAAGGATTTCCCGACAAGTTTTTATTTGGCGGAGCCATTGCAGCAAACCAAGCGGAAGGAGCCTACCAAGAGGGGCTCAAGGGATTGGGGATCTGCGACATTTTACCGGTGGGGAAAGAACGATTACTGACGATTGATCCTCAGTTAAAAAAAGATCACTATTATCCTTCCCATAAGGCAATAGATTTTTATCATCATGTTGAAGAAGACATTGCTTTGTTAAAAGAAATGGGTCTACAATGCTTTCGTTTTTCGATCAACTGGGCGCGACTTTTTCCACGTGGCGATGAGAAAGAAGCGAATCAAGAAGGAATAGACTTTTACCATCGCTTGATTGATGGACTACTAGCTGCCAAGATCGAACCAATCGTGACCATCTCTCATTATGAAACACCATTATTCTTGGCGACAGAATACGGTGGCTGGAAAAATCGGCAACTGATTTCTTTTTTTCTCAATTATTGTGAGGTGATTTTTTCAGAATATGGTAAAAAGGTCACTTATTGGATGAGCTTTAATGAAATCAATAATATTGTAAAAATTCCGTGGTTTGCGGGCGCTTTAAGAACGGAGGAAGACGAAAATCCTGCACAAGCACAATATCAAGCAGCTCATCATATGTTCGTTGCCCATTCTTTAGCAAACAAATCATTGAAGAAGATAAATCCTAAAGCAAAAATGGGCTGTATGCTTTCACTTAGTGGGGTGTACCCTGATACGCCCAATCCGAAAGATATATTTGGTAGTTATGAGTTTCGCAGAAAATCTTTGTTTTTTTCAGACGTGATGATCCGAGGGGCCTATCCAGCATATTCTAAACGATTATTTGAAGAGTTATCTATCGATCTTGAAATAGAAAAAGGCGATTTAGAAACGATTCAATCCTATACGAGTGATTATTTAGCATTCAGTTACTATTTAACGACAGTCTACTCTCATGATTTAAAGATGAAGACGGGAACTGGCGGTCCACAAGGGAAAAAAAATCCCTATTTAGAAACTTCGCCTTGGGGCTGGCAAATTGATCCTTTGGGATTGCGGTATGTTTGTAATGAATTGCATGATCGCTATCAAATTCCTTTAATGATTGCTGAAAATGGCCTCGGCATGGAAGATCACATCGACGCTAATGGCAAGATTATCGATAAAGAACGCCAAAACTATTTAAGAGATCATTTGCTTGCCTTATCTGAAGCCATCCATGATGGCTGTGAAATCCTTGCTTATACGTGGTGGGGGATCATAGATATTGTAAGTGCAGGCACAGGAGAAATGAATAAAAGATACGGTTTTATCCACGTAGATGTTGATAATGAAGGGAACGGAACATTTGAGCGTCGCAAGAAAGACAGCTTTGCGTATTACAAAAAAATAATCGAACAAAATAATAATCTAGCTGATATGTAGGAGGGGAAATTATGTCTTTTTTTGATTCTTTTGCGAATAAAATCGGCCACACTGCCGAAGCGATCAACCAGAATAAATATCTTTACAGTATTAAAACAGCCTTTACCGTTTATATGCCATTTATTATTGTTGGCTCGTTCGCAACTTTATTTAACACCATTCTTTGTTCTGAAGAAGTCGGTTTGGCGCAATTTGCAGCTTTTTCTTTTTTAAGCGCTATCGGTCCAGCTTTTACAGCAATTAATTATGCAACTATGTCGACGATGAGTATTGCCATTGCCTTTTTGATTGGGAAAATTATTGGGCAAAGAAATGGTGTGGATGAAAACTATAGTGCGTTAGTAGCAGTTGTTTCATTTTTGACGATCGTGCCACAAACGATCGTAACAGTGGTGGAAGGAATGGAGGACATTTTAACCAGTGGTATTGCAACAACAAGTATCAATGCACAAGGATTGTTTGTAGCGATGCTGATTGCTACTCTTTCAGTAGAACTTTTTTCTTGGTTAATGAAAAAGAAAAATTGAAAATCCGAATGCCAGAAAGTGTACCAAGCGGAATTGCTCGGTCTTTTAATTCTTTGATACCAGTACTACTCGTTCTTTTAGTATTTTCAATTATTAGTACCGTTATTTTCAATTGGACGGGCAATTATTTAAGTGACATTATCTATAATACATTGCAAGTACCGATGCAAAAAGTGATGCAAAACGGTCCTGTTGGAATCATTTTATTGGCTTTTGCTTCAGCCATTTTTTGGGTCTTTGGTCTGCATGGCAATATGGTGATCATGCCTATCTTAAGTCCATTGGCGTTAGCAGGTCTTGCAGACAATATTGCGCAAGTTCAAGCAGGAGAAGCTGCTACAAATCCATTGACCATGACATTCTTTCGAGTATATGTGGTAATGGGTGGGGCTGGAGTGACGATTGCCTTGATTCTCTCTTTACTGGTTTTTTCAAAAAGAGAAGATCAAAAACTCATTTCAAAACTAGCTTTGATTCCTGGGATTTTCGGTATCAATGAACCGCTAGTCTATGGATTACCAATCGTTATGAATCCAATTTTTGCGATTCCATTTATCCTTTCGCAATTGATGGCTACCGTTGTTGCTTACATTGCTACAGTGACCCAGATTATTCCAGCAGCTAGTGTGGAAGTGCCGTTTGGATTGCCCTTATTTGTCAATGCGTTTGTAGGTTATCAAAGTTTTGCGGCCATTTTGGTTCAAGTAGTTATTTTGGTGCTAGCCTTTTTGATCTATACACCATTTGTTTTAGCTTCGAACCGTATGGGAGGTAGCGAAACGGGCAACAAATAAGCAGATTTTTCCTATAAAAAACAAACACACGTCCAGTCATGTAAGCGGAAGCTTCTTTCCGCTATCGGCTGTGCGTGAGTTTTTTTGTGCTACATGCGCTTTCGATCAGTCAACTGCTTGAACTTAGGTATAATGTCTTTTCTTTTATCTGCTTGTAATAGTGAATGAAACTATCTGGCTTCTTACCTTCAAATGAGAACAGTTCGCTAATCACTGTTTCATTCTCTGAAATAAGCTGGAAAATGCAAGAAGAGCGGTATGTTCCCTACCCTTTGATTATTTTCTTCGGTAAAATGAAGAATAATGATTCATTTGCAGAATAATTTGACAAGAAGGAGGGGGTGGTTTCGTTTTACTTACAAATCTTTTTGTTTGCAGTACTGATGATCTTAGGCTTTTTCTATCACCACCTGTCTTACTCCGTACCAGAATTGATCCTATTTCTCTTGTGTATTTTTATCAGCATACGGTTTCTTCGAAGCTGGTATTTGAGCATTTATCGCAACGCTCGTTTTTTTAAACATTATGGCCGATTCCTTTACTTGTCAAGCCTGCCTTTGCTAGTGACGCTACTGCATCTCTTGATTTTACTGAATGCTGCATCTTGGGATGTTAAAGGAATTTATATTTATTTTTATATTTTCATGGGAATTACTTGGCTGGCTTTAGGCTTAAACGGTGTTTTGCTGGCAGTCGAGTTCTCCTACAGAGATGATGCATTACTAGGCGAAAATAAAGGCGCAGTTGCAGTGCTTGCCGGTGCTCTTGTAGGTATCGGCGTAATTTTTGCTGACGGTAATATTGGTGATGGACCGGGATGGTGGACGATCGTTCTTGCTAGTGGAATTGGGACGGTGCTATGGCTGTTACTGCTTCATCTTTTTGACACAAGTACGCAAGTCATCACGAAAATTGTCAGAGAACGTACTTGGCCTAGCGGCATACATCTCGGCAGTTATTTGGCAGCTTCTGGACTGATTTTTGCACGAGCATCTGGAGGGGATTGGGTCTCAGCAGTCGCTACCGTGACCGACTTTTCAACTGCTTGGCCAGTTTTACCATTGTTTTTTACAGCCGTGTGTTTTGAATATTTCTGTTTTCAAAAAGCACATGCGAAAAACAACGTGAAAAGATTTGCCTTGATCGCCAAGCTCGTCGGCGCTCTCTATCTGCTGTACAGTGTGGCTGTCATATCGCTGCTTCCATCCATTTTTTAGGAGTTGATTTTATGCTATCGACGAAAAAACAAATCAAGCTAATAAAAATACCAGATAAACAGTATACCTCTTATCGGCAACAGGTGATTTTTCAAGGGTATAAATGGGATCCGCAAGTCTATGACAGCAATACGGTCAGTGAATATGCCGTAGTTTTGAATGAAGAGACGGAGCAAGAACTGGCGTCCTTGTCAGAAGAACTGGCCGCTGAAACAACAGCAATCGAAGCGCAGCTGTTGGCAGACCGTTCATTGATCAACGCACTGAAGCTGCCAAGAAGAATCAGAAACCAGCTCAAAAAACATCGGAACTATGATTCATCACGGCACATCCGCTTGATGTGGTTTGACTTTCATCCCACAACTGAAGGATGGCAAATTTCAGAAGTAAACAGTGATGTCCCCGGCGGTTTTGCGGAAAGTTCGATTTTGCCAGAGCTCGCTAAGAGATATTTAACAGATGTACAGGAAAGCCAAAAAGTGTCAGAGCATCTGTTGCTGGCGTTTAAAAAAAGGATATCATTAGGGGCAAGAATCGCTTTTGTGCATGCGACTTCTTACGCGGATGATCGGCAAGTAATGCAATTTATGGGGGATCATTTCCAGCATAACGGATACCAAGCTGTCTACTTGGCACCCGATCGGTTAAGCTTTCGTGAGGGAGTTGCCTATGAAAAGGATAATCAGACAAACATTCAAGGAATCGTCCGTTTCTTTCCTTTAGAATGGATGCTGTGCCTGCCATTTCGTACGCAGTGGCAAGGTTTTTATCAAACGAGTACGGTATCATGCAATCATCCTTTTGCGATTTTGACCCAGTCCAAACGCTTGCCGCTGCTTTTTCAACATTTGGGGCAGCCAACCTTATGGAACAAGCTTTTGCCGGAGACAAAATCTGTGGAGGCTCTTGATTATGAAGATAGCGACTATTTGTATAAGCCAGTTTTTGGTCGAGTTGGGGAGTCGATTACACTTCGTGAACGTACGTCGGAAAATGAGTTTAAAAAAATCCGTCGTGATGCATTGCGTTTTAAAAAGGAATGGATCGTTCAAAAGCGGTTTGACAGTCAACCGATTTTAACAGAAGACGGGCGAGCGTTTCATTTGTGTTTAGGCGTTTTTGTAATTGATGGCAAGTTCGCTGGGATCTATGGTCGTATCAGTTCCTATGCTCGAATCGATGAAAAAGCGCAAGATCTTCCAGTACTGATTCATCGGAAAAAGGAGGGGGAAATGTGAGAAAAAATCATGACGCCGCCCAATATCTCTACCAAAGATGGACGGCTGAGCGATTGCTATGGACACGTTGGACAAAACCGGTGGTATTTATGGGGATCACTGATGAACTGCCGGGCGCTTTTTCTCAACTAAAAAAAGCGCCTTGGGCCAAGTACCGCAGACGACGAGCAGTGATCGTTGATCTGCCGGGAGAAAAAAGTGTCGAGGCAGGGCTGACAGCCGCATTATCGGGTTATTGCCCTGTATTGCTGTTTAATGGGGTCAATGGCGGCAGTTCCTCCATCGTTCCGATGAGAAACCTTGTTCAGTCAGTTGTCGATGGCGCATATGCTTTTGATAAAACCCGCATAGCAGATGATGCCAATCCAGTATTTTTATTGGATGGCAATCGTTTAACGAAGATCAAACGAAAATCAGGCAAGTTTGATAATCGCTGGTGCGTTGTTCCGCAAGATTTTCCTTCCGCAAATCTACTTTTAGAGCATGGTATCCGCGAGATCCTTGTTCAGACGGACAAAGTGCGCCGTGATTTAGAATATGTGCTGTATCAATTCCAAAAAGCTGGTATTACTATCATGTTTTGTAATCACCGTGGCGGGATCAGTACCGTAAAAATCAGCAATCCTCAGCGCTGGAAGCTGTTCTACCGCTTTTTCGTTTTACTGGGTTTCAACCGAAATGCTGCTGGCGGTTTTGGTATGTCGATCCCTGAAATCAGTTCAGGCGGTGAAAAGTATCGAGTAGGATAATCCAATAATGGATTGTAAAGCCTTGGAGGCAAGAGAAAACGGCAACTGAATCATAAGGTTTCTTAACAATTTACCTTTTTATTAAGAAAAAAAGCCAACTTTATTTGCTATTTTATTTTAACCATGCTATGATGAATGGGTAAAGTTCTGATATGTTAATACTTGTTTATCTTTTCTATTGATACACACTTCAATTACACATCATTTTCTATTACAAACAAATAAACACAGTCGATGTGTAATATGGAGGTATACGTTTATGAATAACGGTACAGTAAAATGGTTTAATGCAGATAAAGGTTTTGGATTTATTACAGGTGAAGACGGCAATGATGTATTTGCTCACTTCTCAGCTATCCAAGGCGAAGGCTTCAAAACTTTAGAAGAAGGTCAAGCAGTGACTTTCGACGTTGAAGAAGGCCAACGTGGCTTACAAGCAACAAACATCGTTAAAGGTTAATTGACGTTAACAAGCGAGAATCCATTGGGTTCTCGCTTTTTTTGTTTTATTTTATATAAATATTGAAATGGATCGGGTGTTGATGATCTGCTATAAGAGAATAGTTGCAGGCTTTGAGGACCTAACATGGTAAATAGTACATCTTTGATTTCACTATTCAACTAGCCCTAAGCGTCGCGGTTTACTTACCCATGATTTCTCATTCGATAATAAGCGTATAAAAAGAGGAAAACAGAAAGAGGGGCTGTATACCGTATTCAATAAATTAATAAAGTGGTTGAATAGGTTTAGTGGCGTTGCTACCATTAAAAGCAATGGTTACTAGTGATTCAAATGGCATGACTCATGTGAATGGAATAAAGAAACAGGTAAAGCGGAACATGCCACGATTCAGGTACCATGTACTTATACAAGAGTAATCGATGTGAAAGATCGATAATTCTTATTCGTTTCCTCGATATTGTCTTGAATGAATTGTAAAAGTAGAATATATTGATAC
Organism: Enterococcus sp. DIV0240d; assembly: GCF_051711245.1. Lineage (NCBI taxonomy): Bacteria > Bacillati > Bacillota > Bacilli > Lactobacillales > Enterococcaceae > Enterococcus > Enterococcus sp. DIV0240d. Next base: position 1,136,784 of record NZ_JBIOMG010000001.1, read on the forward strand.
AAATTAGCTACTTTTTTTATTGGAGATGGGAACAAAGATGATCACATTTCGAGGGGGATTCATATGAAGCCAAAAGAAATACTTTGCCAATGGGTTGATGCGTTTAATCAGGCAGATGTTGAAATTATTTCAGAATTATATGATGAGAATGCAATAAACCATCAGGTTGCCAATGAGCCAGTTGTTGGGAAAGAAGCGATCAAGCAGATGTTTGAGCAAGATTTTTCTAACGCAAACATGGTTTGTATCGTTGAGAACATTTTCGAAGATGGACAATGGGCAATTTTAGAGTGGCGTGACCCCTTAGGTTTGAGAGGTTGCGGTTTTTTTCAAATAGTAAATGATAAAATTTTATTTCAAAGAGGCTACTGGGATAAATTATCTTTCTTAAAACAGCACGACTTGCCTATTGAATAAAAGGAATTCCCTTATAAGAATGGTTAGCAGATATGCATGACAGGAAGGTTGATCGCTTCACGTAGAATTCTTAAAGGAGCAACACTGTTTGAAAACAATACCTTTTGTTTAAGTAATGATTAAGAATAAGCCAGTTTACTTCTGTCGGCGCCTTGTTGCGTGGTATAGTTATTGATAAGCGACAAATATTTTTGTACCACACGTTACTTGTTTTGAAGAAATTTATTCAAACCTGGCGTAACTTCAGAGTTACAAGGATACAATAGAGGTTAGGGATTGTATCGTTTAAATGAGAAATAAATAATAGTAGTAATAGTATGCTGCACTTTCAAAGAATAAATATTGACTCGTCAGATAGCCTTCTCGTTTACCCAAACGAGAGGGCTATCGTTCATTAGAAAAGAAAAAAGTGTCTTTTTCCTAAAAGAAAGGAAGAAGACACTTTTTGGCTTTATTCTGCTGTGAGGGGGATCGTCAGCTTGCGATCATCGGTTTGATCGTCCAGCATTGAATCGACATATTGCTTCAAAAAGTAAGAATAGGTCGCTAACCACTGATACTCCTCGGAGTCTTTGATAGCAGCTTTTTCTTCGGCTGAGTAAGTATCATTGCCAGTAAAAAGGGCAGTGTTCAGCCTCGTGACAAACGTACAAAGTTTTGTCATCTGGGCATCTGACAGTTCAGACACGGCGGACAATTGGTCACGGACCAGTTGGTCGGTGTCTTTTTCAAAAATACTTTTCTGGTAGTTTTGATAGTTCAGCAACTGTTCATCAGTTTGCTTCGTTTCAGCCGCCCAAGCATCGAGATCAATCTGGCGTGCTTCGTAGTTGATTTCCTTGTCAGAAAGAGAAAGGACGCCGTAGCCTAATTCTGCCGTTGAATAAGACCCAGTGACTGCTTCATAAAGCGAATCATTCCCTTCGTTAATGTCTTGAATGTGGATATGACCAGAGAAAACGGCTGGCACGTTGAAGCGTTCCAACAAAGCGACAGTCTCAGAGGCGTTGTCGAGAACATAACCGTCTTGTAAGAGTTCATTATGACCAAACAAGTTATGGTGCAAAAAGACCAGTGGTACTTGCTCCGCTTCTTTCGTCAGGGTTAATTGCTCCTCCAACCAAGTTAGAGTAGCCGGTTTCAACTCACCATTCGTAGTAGGATCATCCCAATTAACCTCAGAATCGTAGATACATGAATCGAGCAAAAAGAGACGATACTTGTCGTTTAACTGAATGCTGTAGCTAAGGGAAGACTTGTCGATACTGTTGGCTTTTTCGTAACCTTCAGCAAAAATCGTTTGAAAATCCTCAGGACTGATTTGATCTGCGTAGTATTCCTTTTCACCTTTAAATGCTCGCGCCCAACCATTGTAAATCTCGTGGTTGCCAGGTAATGCTAAAACCATAATGTCAGCTTCTTGCAATGGTTCAAGCAATCTTGCCAACTCTTGAGCACTTGCTTTCTCGCCATTGAGCGTCATATCACCGGTCAAAATAATTCCCGTGGGTTTCTCTTTTAAGGCTTGAGCGGTGAAGGCCTCGATCGATTGTTCTTCATACGTCATCTCTTTGCCAGCAGCTCCCTTTGTGAAGGTCTGAAAGGCTGCGCCGTTATCATGAAGCGTGGAGGAAAGAAAATGAATATCACTTAAGAGCCAAAACTCACTGTTGCTTGCCTGTTGCAATGGAGTATCGGCTTCATGCACCTTACGAAATTGAAAGAATAACAGGAAACAGGTGACAAAAAGTGTAAGTAGTGCCAATGGCCAAAACCATTTTTTGTGTGTACGAATCGCGATTCCCTCCTCGCTTGTTTTATTTATTATAGAAAGGAATAGGGATCTTGTCACATAAATGGTCTTTTTTTGAATGATTTCTTGTTTTCATAGTTTTTCTTATTAAAATAAGTGTGATCAAGTTATAAACCTTGAATAATTAGCCTTAATTTCGATAAAGATAACATGAATTGAATTTATTTTAGATGATGAAAATGAAAAGAAAATGCGGTAATTTATTCAGAAACGTTGATTTAACGGTCTTTAATTGTCATGTTATTTATCGTTGAGATAAAGGGAGTGTTAGATTGAAATATTTTTGTAACATTTCCTTTATCTGTGTGTCATATCATTATGGTAGAATTCATTTGTCGTTAAATCGAACATTAAACTTTCTTAGACAAAATTAAGTTTTTATAAAGGCAGTTCATCTGTCAAATCAACCAGCTAGTCGGAGGAAAAACGAGTGAAGAATAGTTTGTTATCAGCATTAATGGTGTGTTCACTAACATTAACAGCAGTTGCAGCACCTGCATTAGCATTTGCAGATTCCATTGATGATCAAATCGAGCAGCAAGACCAAAAAATCAATTCTCTTAAAGGTCAGCAAGCTGACGCCCAATCACAGATCGATTCTCTAGAAGCAGAAATTGAAACAGTGAGTGAAAAAGTTGCTTCATTAGAAGCGAAACAAGTTGAGTTAGGTCAAGAAGCTGAGAAATTGCAAGACAAAATCGCAACATTGAAATTGCGTATTGCCAAACGTGAAGAAGCAATCCAAAAGCAAGCCCGTGATGTACAAGTTAACGGTCAAAGCACCAATTTCATTGATGCTGTTTTAGAAGCAGATTCTTTAACGGATGTTATCGGTCGCGTACAAGCGATGACAACGATCGTCAATGCAAACAATGATTTAGTTGAACAACAAAAACAAGACAAACAAGATGTTGAAGACAAAGTCAAAGAAAACGAAAGCAAAATCCAAGAAGTTGCTGCGAACCAAGCAGAACTTAGCCAACAAAGAGATGCCATTGCAGCAAAACAAGCTGACTTAAATGTCTTGAAAGCAAACTTAGCAGCAGAACAAGCGACTGCTGAAAAAGACAAAGATGCATTGAATAAGAAAAAACAAGAAGCAGAAGCTGAAAAAGCACGTATCTTGAAAGAACAACAAGAAGCTGCTGCTGCTCAAAAAGCAGAAGAAGAAAGACAAGCTGCTGCTTTGAAAGAAGCACAACAAGAAGCTGCTGCTCAATCAACTGAAAGCACGACAGAGAATACAACAGCTTCTACTGAAACAGCAACAAGTAGTTCTTCAAGCAACACAAGTTCAAGCAATACCAGCAGTTCTAACAGCTCAAGTTCATCGAACGCAGGCTCTTCAAACACTGGTTCAAGCAATTCAAGCTCAAGTAACTCAGGTTCAAATTCTGCATCAAACAATAATTCTACCGGAAGTATTTCTACTGGCGGCGGAAAAGATCATTCAAGCTCAGGTAACATGTATGCTTGGGGTCAATGTACTTGGTACGTGAAAAACCGCGCTCCTTGGGTAGGTACTTACTGGGGTAATGGTGCACAATGGGGTGCGTCAGCTACAGCTGATGGATACACTGTCAATGGTACACCAGCAGCCGGTGCCGTTGTAGTCTTTGCCGCTGGTCAATCAGTTGGTGGCGAATGGACTGCTGATCCAGTTTATGGACACGTTGCTTATGTTGAATCATACAACCCATCAAACAATACCATCACAATCTCTCAGGGCGGAATGGGCTTTGACAGTCCTGGTGGACCAAACACTGCAACAATGAGCGCATCTGGATATACTTACATCCATCGCTAATCAATTCAAAAGCAAAGCATCAACGCAATCGCGTTGATGCTTTTTTATTTGATCGATAGCTTTCTAAATCAGTCAGATAAGAGAACTACTCAGAGAGACAAGACAGGATTCTTTCAAATCTTATCAAGATTCTATAGAAAGTAGGAGGTTTTTCGTTCTACTAGCAAGGAGGGAGAAATGGCGAAAAGGTTCCTTTTGAAGTTACCACCAGTTCTTCCATTGCACGAGAAATCGCCGTGTAGAGAATCCGCCGGTCTTGATCGGTATGATAATTTTCTTCTGAGACATCATATAAGAGGACCTGCTTAAATTCCAATCCTTTGGCAAGATGAATCGGTAAAACCGTTCCATGAAATGACACGGCCTGTTTATCGAAGAACTGTTTGAGCTCCTCACTGGATCGACTATCTTTGGTGATGATCGTTACTGGCTGCTTAAGTTCCTTTACTATGTCTACTAACGCAACGTCAGGCAGATTGGCATAAAACTGTGGCAACTTTCCTTCTGGTCGAACGGCAGAGATGTTTAAATTGGTTTCTTTTGGTAGCATTTGGGCAAATAACCGCGTGATTGCACCGCTAGACCGATAACTCGTAGTCAGCTGATACGTTTCGAGGGATTTCGCCTGTTGTTGAAACAACGTTTGGATTTCTGATACGGTGATGGCACTTGTAAAGATCGCCTGTTGCTGATCCCCCACGAGGGTAAAAGCGGTCATAGGAAAAAGACATAATAGAAACTGAATTTGTGCTGGCGTATAATCTTGGACTTCATCGATAAATAGATAGCGTAACGCAGGGACAGGTTGTTTTTCGGCGAGCAAATGACGAATCAGCAATAGACAAACGGTATAATCCAAACTATCTGTTGTTTGCGTCAAAGTGATCTGTCCGTGAGTAAAATAGTCGGCACTGTCTGCTAACAATCGTTTTGTATCAAACCAAGTAAGGTTTTTTATTTGTTTGGAAACCGTTGCGTATTTTTTCTTCAGGAGGCGAATGGCTGCTTTCTGAATTGTTTTTTCTGAATCATCCTTTAAAACTCTCCCTAATAGGGAGCGCTGTTCGGCTTCAGTCAAAGAACGAACTTGGTCGTGAACATTTGCTGCTAAGGCATTTTTTTGCAGTCGTTCCTCCCAAGCGTAAGCCAATTTCTTTTTGACTGCTTGGATGCGATCGCGCAAGGATGCCTGTTTCGGTGTCTCTTGGAAGAAAGTGTCGATCGTTTCTTCAGAAAAAAGGACGACGTTTTTTCTTTTGATTGGTTTAAACTGAAGCACAAGTTCTTCTGGCAGCTGTTTGCTCAAGGATTGAAGAAAGCGACTGAAGTCCGCACTGCGCAAAAGGTCGATTGCTTCATTGGGTGTTTGCTGGATGCGGTCAAAATACGCCTCTTCCGATTCTAAGTCAACGCTAGGAAATGCTTGGCAAAACTGCCGCATGGTCAGCGTCAATGGATTTTTTTCACCGAGGGAAGGCAGCACTTGCGAAATATAATCAATAAACCGAGAGTTCGGAGAGAGGATCAAGACATTGTCTGCGGTCATCTCATCACGAAAATGGTACAGCAAAAAGGCGATCCGTTGCATGACAGCAGACGTTTTTCCGCTTCCAGCAACACCGTTGACCAGTAGGTTTTTATGCGCTAAGTCACGGATGATGACGTTTTGTTCGTGTTGGATCGAAGCAGTGATATCTTGCATTTTTTGGCTATTATTGGCTTCAAGGGCTGTCAGTAACACTTCATCTTGAATCGCGACTGAGGTATCAAAGGCTTGCTTCAAGTGATCTTTTTCGATAATAAATTGTCGGCGATGTTCAAGAACGGCAGAAATCGTCTGATTGTTCACTTGATAAGAGACCGGGCCCAAGCGTTTGGCATAGAACAATTCGGCAATAGGGGAGCGCCAATCATAGATCAGCCCTTCCTTATTTTCATTAACAAAACCATTGATCCCAATGTAAAAATCTCCTATTGTTTCCTCATCTTCAAACTGTAGGGAGATTTTACCAAAGTAGGGACTATCCAGTAGACGATCGATGGCAGCTAATTCACGTTCAGCAGATTGAAGAGCGGCGTTCATTTGGTCGATCTCACGGTTCTTACTTTCGATGGCAGCAAAAGTATCTAAACGGTCAGCAAAATTATCAAAGTTTAAGCGAATCTCTTCGCCGATGCTTTGCATCGCAAGGCGATCTTTTTTTCTGCCTTCAGTCAAGAAGCTGCTCAGCATTGTCTTTCGTGTCAGCAATTGCTGGTACGTGTCTGCGAGATGCTTCTTTTCAGCCTTTAGGTCGTTCATTCAGACTCACATCCATTCTCCAAAGTATCTCAATTATACGAGCATCCACCAAAAATACTAGTCTATTTTTTTGACTCTGGATGCGGTATAATAATAGTGGGAAGAGGCAGCTGATTGTTCCAATGTCATGGGAGCAAGCAGAATGCGTCTATTTTTTTGTTTTAAAAATGGGAAAAAGGGTCATTGCTTGTGTTTTTGAAGGGGCTGTTTATACTGAATATAGAGAAAAATACAAAGCGAAAAATCGTTGAGGGAGTGTCAGCATGTCCAAATTATTGTCACCAGTGAAGCTAGCGAATTTAGCATTGGCCAACCGCGTCGTTATGTCGCCGATGTGTATGTATGAAGTAAAAAAAGAAGACGGTGTTGCGGAACCCTTTCATTTTGTTCACTATGGGGCACGAGCATTAAGCAAAGTCGGCTTGATCATTATTGAAGCGACTGCCGTTGAACCAGACGGACTAATCACAAACAATGATCTAGGGCTATGGAATGAAGAACAGCAAACAGAGCTGACGAAATTGGTGGAACTGCTGCATGGGTTCGATGCGCAAGTAGGCATCCAACTAAGCCATGCAGGACGAAAAGCAGTTGATGCCAGCAATCCTTTGGCACCAAGTGCCGTTGCCTTTAACGAACGCTACCCGTTACCGTCAGAAATGACCCTGTCGGAAATCAAACGGGTGCAAGATAGTTTTGTTCAGGCTGCCCAACGAGCAGCCAAAGCGGGTGTCACGATGATCGAACTTCATGGGGCTCATGGCTACTTGATGGATCAATTTCTTTCGCCTCTCGTCAATCAACGAACCGACCTGTATGGTGGTTCCTTAGAGAATCGGTATCGCTTTGTAAAAGAAACGGTACAAGCAGTTCGGGCAGTCTTTTCTGGGTCCTTGTGGATGCGCTTGTCACTGACAGACTATGAAGAACCAGGACGCCAAAATTCGTTGGAAGATTGGCAGCAAGTGGCCCAATGGCTTCAAGCAGATGGCATTGATTGTCTTGACTGTTCCACAGGCGGTGTGGTGGATAAAAAGCCTAATATTCCGATCTATGATGGCTACCAAGTGCCCTTTGCTGCAGCTATCAAGCAAGTGGTCGATATTCCCGTAGCAGCAGTCGGTTTATTGGATAATCCTGATCTTTGCGAATATCTTTTGCAAACCAATCAAGTGGACTTGGTTTTACAAGGCCGCGCATTGATCAGAAATGTCAACTGGTTGGCAGATGCAGCGGCGAAACTCCACGATAAGTCCTTTCAAGCATACAATGATTCCTATCAACGCGGGGTGAAGCGTTGATTCATCTGATAAAAAAATCTCCTAGAAGAAAAATCTTCTTAGGAGATTTTTTTATTCTACTAGTATGCTTTACAAACTAGTGACAAACACGTATATTAGGTACAACACTAGTTTGTATAACAAACTAGACAAAGGGAACCAAAGGAGGGAAATCGTGAAAGAGACGCAATTGCTAAAAGGGGTTTTGGAAGGGTGTGTTTTGCAAGTGATTGCTCAAAAAGAGATTTATGGTTATGAACTGGTACAGGAACTGAAGCAAAGAGGCTTTGAAACGATCGTTGGCGGCACGATCTATCCTTTGCTGCAGAAGTTGGAAAAACAAGAACTTATTACCTCTGAGATGAAAAAATCACCTGAAGGACCTGATCGCAAGTATTTCTCGATCACCCCGAAAGGCATAGACTATTTGGCACAATTTAGAGAACAATGGACGAACCTAATGAAGAAAGTCGAAGGATTATTTAAGGAGTGAGGAAACATGGCAAATAAACAAGAGACGACCTATTGGCGAGAGCAAACCAATCTGATCGAGCAACAATTCAATGAGAAAAATCGCCAATTTTTTGATGATTTTCGAAGCTACCTCTTACTTTCCAGCCTTTTTTACGATGAGCATAAAGTCACAGAGCAGGTATACGCGATTGCAATGGATTTATTAGAAGCACAAACTCATGGAGAAGAGGCGCAACACTATTTTGGTAATGATCCGAAAGGGGTGGCAGATGAACTGTTGGCAAACACGCCAAAGAGCAATCTCAAAGAGCGTCTCAAATTGGCATATTTAGCGGTTGGTATCAGTTGGGGGATCAAGTTTATAGCTGATTTTACAAATCAAGGACCACTGGTTCTTAACCTGCTGGATTATCTTTTAACAGGATTGGTAACTGTGGTAGCGGTCATCGGGATTTTTGCGATCATCAGCAAAACCATCTATCAAAAGAAGGGCACAAGCAAGGTGATTCGTTTCGGCTCCCTTTGGCTCGTTGTGAGTGGCTGGATTGGTCTTTCACTGTTGATCAATCTGCTGACCCCAAACTGGTGGCTCCTGACGATCGCATTTCCTTTTGATGTAGTATTGGTTGGCAGTTTGCTGGTAGCGGCGATCGTTTTTGTTGTATCACGCAAAGAAAAAGCTTTTTATCCGATCGTTTTTCTACTGGGGGTATTTGTGTTGCTTGGTTGCCTGCAAAAAGCCATGGCATTTTATCACATTGGGGATCCATCGTGGATGACCGGCGGACTTTTGACACTGCTCGTTGTAGGGTTTCTTATTTTTCTCTGGTGGACCCGTCGAGTGATGAAAAAGCAATAAGCAAAGCCAGAAACAAGTGTGTTGCTTGTTTCTGGCTTTTTTACATGGACAAAAGCATTATCCTGAGGAATCTTTCTGCTTCATGCTACACTTAAAAAAGAAACGGAGGGAGATCAAGATGTTGACAACAGATCGGTTCTTTCACGGCCACGACAAGCAGACCGCTTTTTTTGAAGGCTGGTACCATAAGCACCAAATTGGTGAAGAAGTCTATGCTTTTATTCCTGGTCTTTCGATTCAAGAAGACGGTACCAAAGAAGTGTTCATTCAAGTGATCAATCATGAGGACGCGCATTACTTCTCCTTTCCAGAAACTGATTTTCAGGTTTCAGAAGAGGAGCGAAAAGTAACGATTGGTGACAATATCTTTAGTGAAGCAGGCATTCAAGTCTCTTTAAAAAATAACGATCTCCAAGTACAAGGAGCAGTAAAATACAACGACCACAAACCGATTCAGCGGACACGTTATGCGCCGAGTATCATGGGGCCTTTTTCGTACCTGTCATTTATGGAATGCTACCACGGTGTCTTGAGCATGAGTCATACCTTAGAAGGTACACTGTACTGGAACGAAGAACCAATCGATTTTACGAACGGGATCGGTTATTTGGAAAAAGACTGGGGTACCTCCTTTCCAGCAGCTTATATTTGGGTTCAGTGCAATAGCTTTGATGCGCCAGATGTTCGGTTCTTTTTCTCCGCAGCCGACATTCCCTTTGCTGGTTTTGCTTTTTTGGGAACGATTTGTGTTCTGCAAGTCGGCAGCCAAGAATATCGTTTTGCTACTTATCATGGTGCAAAGATTCATGATGTCAAACGTACGGAAGACCGTTTAGTGATCCATCTCAAACAAAAACAGTGGCTGCTGACGATCGAAGTGTTGACGAAAGAAGGCCATTCGTTGTTAGCACCTTCTATTGGGCAAATGAATCGGATCATTCGCGAAAGCGCCAGTACGGAAATTGCCTTGACCCTTTTAGAAAATGGGCAGGAGATCTTGCGGCAGACAGGGACGTCGGCTGGTTTTGAAGAAGTAGCGAATCTGCGAGGATTTCACTATTAAAAAAAGGCGGGAAAAAAGCAGAAAAATTCGTTTCTTTTGATATACTAGTAGATAGTTACTGCGAAAACACGTATCTTTGGAGGGAAACGGATGGAAAAAATAACGAATGAGACACTGTTTGAACTGAAAACGATTGCGCAGCCTGCAGTGGGGCAAAATCAGGTTTTTTACTTGGAAACGGCAGTCAACCAAGAGACTAATACGTATGATTCAGCGATTTATAGTATTGACCCAAAGACCAACGAACGTCGTGAGTGGGGCACCGAAGCGACGACCCACAACAACCTAAAGGTCTCGCCAGATGAGCAAAGGCTCAGTTTTGTGACGACCGATCCAAAGAAAGGTGAAAGTACGTTATGGACGATGCCAGTGTCCGGTGGCAAGCCCCAAGCACTTGTCACTGAGAAGGGTCTGGGGGACTATTTTTGGAAGCAAGACGCAACGGCGGTCTATTATAAGCTGGCACAAGAAGAGCCGGTCTCAGAGAATCAAGACGACACAGAAAAGACGGACAAGCAAAAGGAATTTCCAGAAGTAAAAGCTACTACGAAAGTCAATTATTTGGCGGATGGCGTCGGCTTTTTAAAAGAAAAAAAACATTCGATCGTCAAAAAAACGATCGCGACACAAGAAACGGAACTGATTTTTGAGCATGATTCTCCCTTTGTTTTTTCTGGCATCGCGGATGATCAGAAGACGTTGTTCCTCACCTTTGACAAAGAGGAAGAAGATGAATGGGACTATGGCTCGAAGGTTTGTCTCCTTGATAGCCAGACGAAAAAGACAGAAAGTTTAGAAAACATCCTGCCAGAAGGAACCTACACTTTTGCTGCTGCGCGCAATGATCAGCTATTACTATTAGGCAATGATCTCTCTTACGGATTTGTGACCTTGGATGATTTGTTTTTGATCGACTTAAAAACGAAAGCAGTCAAAAATCTTTCCAAGGAGTTAGATGTTGCCTTTGGCAATGCGATCATCAGTGATTTTCAACAAAAAAATCGTGGCGTAGCGATCACCTGGTTGACGGATGACACATTCCTTGTACCCGTAACAGAACATGGCAAGCTACAATTGTACCGTGCCACGACCCAAGGAGAATGGACCAAACTCCTTGATGAAAAAATGGATATCCTCGATGCGGCGATCTATTCAGAAGCCAAACTTGCTGTTGCTTATGCGACGCCAACGATCCCTAGTCGCTTAGCGTTGATTGACTTAACAAGTGGCGAAGTAACCGATCTCTATGATCCTAACCAAGCAGTTATGTCACAATTAACGATCAGTAAACCTGAAGCGTTTTGGTACGAAGGAGCAGATGGCTGGCAAATTCAAGGCTGGTATTTGCCCCCGACCGAAACAAAGGAGAATCATCCAGCGATTTTGTACATTCATGGCGGTCCGCAGGTCTGCTATGGGGAAACATTTTTCCATGAGATGCAAGTCCATGCCGCTAATGGCTATGGGGTCATCTTGTTGAACCCTCGTGGCGGGCAAGGATACGGTCAAACATTTGTCAAATCGATTTTAGGTGATTATGGCAATAAAGATTATCAAGACTTGCTGTTAGGGGTGGATGCCGTGGTGGCAAACCATCCAGAAATCGATACGAACACCATCCATGTGGCTGGCGGCAGTTATGGTGGCTTTATGACCAACTGGATCGTTGGCCATACCGATCGTTTTTGTGCGGCCGTTACGCAACGCTCGATCTCAAATTGGATCAGCTTTTATGGGACGAGTGACATTGGACCTGCCTTTGTCAAATTCCAATTGTTGCGGGAACTTGATGAGACCGAAGGACTTTGGAAGATGTCGCCTTTGGCCTATGCCAGCCAAGTCAAGACACCTACGCTAGTCCTCCATGGGGAAAATGATTTGCGATGTCCGCAAGAACAAGGACAGCAGTTTTACATGGCATTGCAACGTAAAGGCGTCTATACGAAGCTGATGCTGTTTCCTCAATCCTCTCATGGTTTGTCGCGCAATGGCTTGCCGAACCTGCGGATAGAACGCTTGCAGGCAATTAGTGAATGGCTTGCGTCACATGAGAACAAATCAGTAAATTAACCGAATGAAATCACCTGACAAAGAATCACGACTTGGGCAGCTTGAAAAGCCCAACCAGTGATTTCTTAAAGATCAGGTGATTTTTTTGCGCGATCAAAAGCTATAGGTTCCTGATATCTTGCCGCCAATGACAGCGACGGTTGAAAACAAATTCATATGACGTTTTCTTCACGTGTTAAATAACAAAAAGAAGAAATAGTTTTGCTTGCTTCCTGTGTTTTAGTGTGATATGATACAAAACGTAATTGTTACACTTTAAGTGTTCTTTTGGTGTGACGCAAGAGAAAGGAGCTGGTTATTATGAGAAACAATATTATTTTGGCATGTGTGGAGACAGGGGAAAGACTTTATTTGACCAATAAGAACCAGCGCAATACGCCGGAACGTTTAGAATTAAAAAAATATTCACCAAAGTTGCGGCGCAGAGCGATTTTTCGTGAAATCAAGAAATAGGAAGGAAAATAACTGAATGGCAAAAAAATCAAAAATTGCAAAATACAACAAACAAGTACAACTCATCGAACAATACCGAGCAGTACGTCAAGAACTAAAAGCACAAGGAGATACCCAAGCATTGGCCAAACTACCGAAGGATTCGAATCCGACTCGTTTGAAGAAACGGGATATGATCGATGGTCGTCCGCGCGGCTACATGAATAAATTTGGCATGTCACGGATCAATTTCCGTAAGCATGCACATCTCGGAGAAATTCCCGGCGTTACAAAAGCAAGCTGGTAACAGAAAGGAGTCAATATGGAAAAAACGGACTTGTCTAGTGCGTATCGACGTTTAAAGAGCCCGAACATCAAAACAAGGAAACGCGCATTAAAGATCATTCATGAATTTAAGCGAAATAAACGAAAAAATGCATTGCAGCTGCGTGCATAATGAGAAAGTGAAAGAAAGTTGGAAATGACATGGCAGTACCTGCAAGAAAAACATCAAAAGCAAAAAAGAATAAGCGCCGGACCCACTATGGCGTCAAAGCACCAGCGATTTCGTTTGATGGGACAACAGGAACCTTCAAGCGCAGCCACCATGTATCATTAGCAGAATATAAAGCGCAGCACCCGATCGAAAAGAATTAACGGCGTCTTATGACGCCGTCCAGAAAGCAGGGGAAAAATGGAGATCATCTATCCGTCATTGATTGAAGAAGCCTATCGTCACAGTAAAAAATTTCATCCAGAGATCACCAAAGAGGCAATCTATCGCCATTTTTACGAAGCAGGCTTGATCAAAGAAAACGGCGATCCGACGGAAAAAGCCTTGTCAGAAGGGGTCGTTAAAGATTATACTGAGGACTGGGATCTTACCTTTGAAGAATTTTTGATGATCTACCCCGTGTTTCGTTCCTTTGACTCAAAGCATTTCAAGAAGATCGAGCATTTTGGGGAAATGGATTTGGCTTTGCAAGAACAAATCCTTGTCCAATGGGAGCAAGAAACCTTCACAGAGGAAGAGATCATCGACCTAACTGCTTTTTTTGAAGAGCGATTACCTTCTAAAAAGGAACAGTGAATGAACCGTGAAAGGCGTACATGTGATGAAAAAGACGATCCAGCCATTTTTAAAACTTTTAAAGCCCTATGATTATCTGCTGTTTGTTCTGTTAGTTGTCGGCTCTTTTTTACCGTTTTTTCTATTTGAAGCACAAGCTCAAAGTGATACCGGCGATCGGTATGCAATCGTGCGGATCAACGGGGAAGAGGTTGACCGTTTTAACTTAGAAGAAATCGATGCGATGGAAAAAACCTACTATCCAGCAGAAGGTCAGTACAATATCGTCGAGATCAAAGATGGCGCGATCCGAGTTCGTGAAGACAATAGTCCCGACCAGATTGCTGTCAAAACCAGCTGGATCTATCGCAATGGGCAGACGAGCATTTGCCTGCCTCATAAGCTGGTGATCGAGATCAAGCAAGCCGGTGCCTCTGACTATTTAATTTATTAACAGAAAAAGGAAGCCAGCTGAACAATTCCTGTTCAGCTGGCTTTTTTATGAGGATAAGCAGAAGAAGCTGTCAAAAACGCCAATCGACCAACGTGTAAGTCAGCCAGAAACAGCGTTTTTGATACAAGAAAAGCGCAGAATTCCAACTGTCAGAAGAAAGAGGAACTATGGGTGAAAGCTACAATCTCTGTCCAATCGTTCACAAAAATTCTGCCCAATCATCTAAAATAGTTGGGGAACTGCGGCTCTATTTGGTATACTTAGGCAAGTCAGTTCCTTTGAAGCTTCTTTTTCTAAGGACTATGAACGAGCGATGATACGAATATGACCAATTTTCCGAAGTGATAACTTTACTAGATGGGGGCTTAACGAAGATGGGAAATGAAACAATTTGGGAAAACACAGACAATTTTTATCTGTTATGTCAACCAATCATGCAGGTAGAATCGCTAAGTCAGCAAGAGGTGAACGGCTATGAGGTCTTGCTGCGCATCGAGAAAAACAACCGCTTTCCGCAACAAGAATTCAGCGCAATGATTCAATCTGAAAGCGGCAACCAGCAGTTGATGGGGGGGTATGCCAAGGAGCTGCGACGGTTGTGCCAAAAAAAGCCGAAAACCCGCTTTAGTGTCAATATTCATCCACAACAGCTGCTGTGGCAGTCAACGTGGACCTTTTTTGAGGGGATGACTGCCCACAAAGAGCAGTTGCAGATCGAATTAACAGAGCATCCTGTAAAAGGTCAGCATGATTCTTTTGATTTGTCTACTGCCCTTGCAAAAATCAAAGCCTATGGCTATGTGATCGCTGTCGATGACATCGGCTGTGGCCAAAATACCCTGTCATTGGTCTTTGCCAATCTTGAAAATGTGGATTGTTTGAAATTTTCACTACTGCCGTTTATTCAGCTCGATGAGGAGATCGGGTTTAGTTTCTTGACCTGTTGGTTGAAGGTCGCCAAAAAGTATCAGCTTGAGTTGATCGTTGAAGGCATCGAGACCCGCGATAAGATGGTGCAGCTGCTTGAGATGGGGGTTCATTTACAACAAGGATATTTATGGTCTAAAGGAGAGCGATTGTGATGGAATGTTAGAACGAGGCGTGCTCTTGGCGTTTGGTTTGCCGCTGATGATTGCCAGTTTACTGGTGACCGCAGATGTTTTTGTACGAAGTGTGCAAAAAATATCGGTTTCTCGTCCATTTAAGTATTTTATTATTGGTATTCTGACGTTTACGCATTTGTATTTTATTCTTTCTTTCTCAATGAATTCAGTTGGGTTTATCTGTTATCAATACACAACTGCTTTTATTGCGAGTCATTTTTTCTATGGTGATCGTGGCAAGATCTTGATTTTGATAACGCCGTGTATGGTCGTTTTCTATTTACTGTTTGTCGGTTTTTCTGACATTGGCAAAGCCTTTTATTTACCGCTCTTAGGTGTCGGCGTCTTTGTCCTTGATTTTCTCTTATCAAAAATCAAGCCGCTGCGTCCGCAACAGCAATTTTATTTGATGTATTTTTTAACCTGTCTGCTCTCACCGCGTTTTTCGATGTTGGTCCATCATACGACGACCTATGACTGGGAAGCGATGTTGGCAGTACTTGTTGGTTCTTTTGTGCTGTTGGGCGGCTTTATGTGGCTGCATCGGTTGATTGAAGGCGAAGAGTACCAAGTACTGGCAGAGTTGGCGAATAGTAAGATCGATGCGTTGACCGGCTGCTTCAACTATGGGACCTATAACCACGATCTGCTTCAAGCCGTTTCACAGAAAAAGACTGTGACGATCGCCATGATCGATCTCGATCACTTCAAAAAGGTCAACGACCGTTATGGTCATATCGCTGGAAATGAGCTGTTGAGAACCTTTGCCACACGGACGACTACTTTTTTAGAGGCGCATTTTGCTGAGACCTTTTCCTTTTATCGTTATGGCGGCGAAGAGTTCTGTGTCGTGATCGAAGGGGATGTCAAAGAAAAGACCGTAGCTGCGATGACGACACTGTGTCAAACTATTTCCAGCAGTATGTTTCCTGTCGCCAATTTTGAAAAAGGGACGATGTCTTTGTCTTGCGGCGTTGAAGCGAGCACCGTTTGTCATGGCGATATCTTGGCAGCCGTCGAAAGAGCCGATCAAGCACTCTATCTCGCAAAACAAAGTGGTCGAAATCGGGTGTGCACCTTACCTGAGACGTAAAAAAATAATGAAAAAATGATTTGCACAAATTCACAAAGAATTAAATCTTTATGCACAAATTGTTAGTAATAATAAAGAAATAATGTTATTTATTTAAAAAATATACATTTTGCTTTTTTTATTTATCTTGAGAATCTTCGTATATCAACAAAAAGATTGAAACTATGTATAATTTCTGGTAAATTATTCTAAATCAAGAGTGATAAAAACTGTCAATAATAAATAGTGATTCTTACTTGATGCTTTGTCCGCTTTTCCAATGAAATGTTTCTGGAATTGTCCCGTCGAATCAGCAAGTAAGGGTTCTTTTTTTTAGAAAGACTAACTATATAGAGTCAAGTGAAAATTAGCTAAATCAAAAAAATATTTTATAACAGTTAAGTCCAAAAAATGAGTACAACAAATAGACCTTTCACTATTAGATTTTTTTGATTGTTCAATAGCTAATCGGAAACAATCTTATAAGGTTCATTTTTAGTTAAAATAGCATGAATCACATAACAAAGCTTACGAGAAACAGCACCTAAGGCCGTCAGATGATGCTTTCCCTCAGAAATTTTTTTCTGATAAAACGCGTGAAAAACAGGATCACATTGAGAAGCAACTAGAGCAGCTGAAAACAAGGCTTTTCGTAAGTATGGAGATCCACGCTTGCTCATAACATTATGTGTTGCTTCGTATTGCCCAGATTGGGACACAGACGCGTCTATGCCAGCATAAGCAACCAGTTTTTTCGGATTAGAAAATTTGCGAATGTCTCCAATTTCACCAAGAATTGTCGCGCCATTTATAGGGCCGATTCCAGGGATTGTGAGAATAACAGAGTCTAAATTACTCATTATGCGCTTAATTTCTTTTTCAGTTTCTTTTACTTGGCTTTCGATGAATTTCAATTGTTCAATCATGGAGCGTAATTGAAATGTAAAAGCTTCTTGAGCAAATTTCACTCCAAAGGAGTTAGAAGCTGCTTGCTTCAATTGATCTGCTTTCTCTGGCTTTATTCGGTTCCTGCTTAACTCAGCTAAGTATTGAGCCAACGTTTCTGCCGAAATTTCTTCTAGCTCTATAGGAGAACTAAACTCAAGCAATAACTCTTTAGACGCTTTTCCGAAAATACCTTGTTTAGAAAAAATTGATGCATATTCAGGAAACACTTGATCTAGTACAGCTATGATTTTTCGTTTGAAGTCGCTTGCGGTACCTACTAAATAGGTTCGGTAACGTGAAAGTTGTTTTAACGAAAAAACATTTTCATCAGACAATACTGTTTCTACAAAGGAACCATAACGCATCAAGTCAGCAATCAAAACAGAATCAATAATATCATTTTTTCGTTTTCTGATTTCTGTTCCTTTGCGCCAGCCATCGGTTTGAAGAGGATTCACAACGTGAATCAAAAAGTCTGATTCGTGGAGGTATGAAAAGATGGAGAGCCAATAATGACCCGTAGCTTCCATTCCGACAATAAAGTCAGCGGGAGTCTCTGAATATTTTGAAAGCCGCTCAATCAGGGAATCAGCTCCTTCAGTAGTGTTAGGGAAAGAAAAACCTTTTAGGATCACTTTACCTTCTTCACTCATTAAAGAAGCCACGTGAGTTCGCTTGCCGATATCAATTCCTAAGAAGTACATACATTTGACCTTTCTAAAAAAATATTTTTGATTGAAACCCGCTCAACTGAAAAGCGTCACTACCTTGTACGAGATACGGAGTAAAGCAAAAACTTTCAACATCTAACTCATACGTAATCCACTTATCAGAGAGAGGTGCCAGTCTTTCGATTACGAGCTTCAAAACTCAAGGAGGCAACGGCATAGCCTCTCAATCCAATAAATATATTATCTCAAAATGAATGAGTTAATACCAAATTAAAATAACGATGGTTCATAGGGTTATCCAATCAAAACCGGAAGGTTAAAACCCTAACTCTAATATACAAGGAGGAAGATGATGATCGAGATCCTGCTGCGATTTAGTCTTTTTGGTTTATCATTAGCTGGCTATGCCTATCTTTTTGTACGAGTTTGCCATTTTCCCAAACACATCAGCTGGATCGCTGCTTGCTGTTTGCCGATCCTCGTTCTTTCCTTTGTCGCATATGGTCCAAAAGGATGGTTGATCCGGGGGGCATGGGTTTTATTTGGTCTTGGTTTACTATTATGCGTTTGGCGTTTTTGGCAGGAGCGCTATCAGGTACGTTGGGGCTTGCAAGAGCCCATCCTGCTGTGGTTTTACGGCTATTTTGCTTTGTTCGTTTTAACCTTGCTTCACAGTCATTTGACCCACTATGACAACTTCTCCCATTGGGCGACGATCGTTAAATTCCTTTATACGCAGGGACAATTGCCAACGGCAGCCGATGCCATCATCAGTTTTACTTCCTATCCTTTAGGTAGCTCGCTGTTTGTTACTTATACAGCGATCATTGTTGGCTATCATGAGAATGTCTTGCTGATTGGTCAATTGATTTTGATTTTCTGTAGTCTGTATAGTTTCTTTGCGATTATTCGTGATCCGAAAAGAAAGCTGGCTTTTGCCCTGATCTTCACCAGTATGGCGGTTTTCAATTATTTTAATATTGCGATACGAATGAATAATTTGTTAGTAGACTTTATCCTGCCAGTGTTGACTTTAGCTGGCATCGCTGGCTTATTCGCTTTAAAAGGCAACGTACTACCGTCGATCGGTTTCTTTCTTTTGATTGGCGCCTCTCTTGATTTGGTCAAAAATAGCGCCGTCTTTTTTCTGCTGATTTTAGGTGGCTATTTACTAGTCTGCTTGTGGCAGGCATCAGTTCGTTGGCGGCAACGGCTGGGCATGATGATTGTAGGATTAGCTGCCATTGGGCTATCTGTCCTGCCGGCGATTCTTTGGAACCTGCATGTCAAAGCGAATTTTCCTAAATCGAAGCATGAAGTCAGCGTGACCGCTTATAAACAGATTTTTGGCGAAAAGGATTCTCAGATACTGCAGCAGATTACGGATGTTTTTGTCAAAACGATCACGGATGTTGCGACGATCTCCACGCAAGGGATTCTCTTGATCCAGGTCATTCTTTTGGGCAGTTGGCTATTTGTCCGATTTATCATGAAAAAACGCAATCCATTTTTCAAAGAACTGCTGTTGATCGATGGTGTCATTGGGGGTATTATTTAGGAATCTATGCCATGTTCTTGTTCTCGATGCCCACTGATGAAGCATTGTCTTTGGCAGGGTTCGATCGCTATGCCTCAAGTATCGTGATTTTAGCACTTGGATTAATGACCTTTTTCATGGTCCGAGGCATTGATCATTTGTATCATGAACAAGCGATCGATCGGCGAAACTACCGTAGTTTTGCCAGCTTGACCACGAAAAAAATCTATCAATACAGTACCTTGATTCTGCTATTTTTTGCGACATTGCTGATCCTTTCAGAGAATAATGGCATGCGTTATACCAATCGTGAATATGCTGCTTCGATTCCAGCACAAGTTTCAGCCGTTACTGGCGATCACTTTGACCTAAACGAGAAAAAATATTTGGTGGTCAGTACTAACAAAGAAGCAGTAGATAGCTACTTAGTTGGCTATGTCGGAAAATATTACTTGTTTTCACCTAATGTCGATGGCCGAGAGAATTTCCTCTTACCCGATGCAGATTTTCGCACGCTATTAAAGCAATACGATGAAGTCGTCGTCTTAGAAGAGCACTATACCTTTAATGCCATGACGAAGAAGCTAACAGGCAAGACCTTTGCCCCAGGCGTATATTCGGTGGCGGAGGTGTTGGGGCGTTAAATGAAGATTATACACAAAAAAGCCGATCCTACTCTAGAGAGGATCGGCTTTTGTGGTGTCTGAAGGTTGATTTATACGGAATGCACATCAATAAAAGGAACGGCTGACATGCGTATAGGCCCTAAAAAGTTAAACTTTTGCGGTCGTACTTTCTACACATGGTAGTAAGTGCTTTTTTAATAAGAACCAGTCCTACCGTCCATTCTCCGTCTGTCGATAATCACTAGGTGAAATGCCGACTTTTTTCTTGAATAAACGGCTGAAATAGGCGGTGTTTTCGATGCCGATCGCCAATGAGATCTCTTTGATGGAAAGCCGAGAATAGCGCAAAAGGTCTTTCGAATAAGAGATGCGTTTGCTGATCTGGTACTCGATGGGGGGCAAGCCCATATATTTGGAAAACTCCTTGACGATTTGATACTTATTGATATGATACCTTTCCTCCAAAGATTCCAAGGTGATCCCTTGACGGAAATCTTCTTCTAGCTGGTCACGAATCTGCAAAATATAAGGCGGGATTTCACTATCCGAAAAGTCGAGATGATATTTTTGCAGGAGCAGTTCATTGAGCAGCTGATGGATCAAAACAGAGCTTTGGAAGGCAGTTTTCGCATTTGGTTCTGGCTGTAACATCAATAAATCTTGTAAGACCAAATGGATCGGATTTTGGCGGCTGCTGGCAGGATTGGTGTGAAAAACTGGACTGCCATTTTTGAGGAATTCATCATAAAACGCTGCGACATTGGCGCCATATAGATGGATCCAGTCCATTTCCCAAGGCTCTTGACTAACGGTGCGGTAGTACTGATAGTCTAGACAGTCGATAAAAAACACATCACCTGCTTTCAATTGATAGCTTTTTCCTTTGTAGCGCAATTCACCGCAGCCGGACAATGTATACTTGATCAAATAAGAAGGCAGGTTCTCTCGTTCTGTAAAGTAAGGTTTGCTGGCTTTGAAATAGCCGATTTCTTGAATGTAATAGAAAAGTTCACGCTGCTTTTGGGTTGAAGTATTGATGTAACGCAGTGAATCGGTTGACCATGAGTGGTTGGCTTTTTCCCAGTAATCCATCGGATCCTCCTTTTTACCAAGATTGTGCAAGTCTTTATCAAAATTGTGTGATGAAACTCGTTGATTGTCAAGCTAAAATTGAGTCAACAA
This sequence comes from Enterococcus sp. DIV0240d, assembly GCF_051711245.1. Classification (NCBI taxonomy): domain Bacteria; kingdom Bacillati; phylum Bacillota; class Bacilli; order Lactobacillales; family Enterococcaceae; genus Enterococcus; species Enterococcus sp. DIV0240d. The sequence continues at coordinate 1,157,963 of NZ_JBIOMG010000001.1, forward strand.
GAATGAATCAGTGAATTGTAATCGATTTATTTTTAAACAAGATAATGAAAGGTGGAGACCAGTGAACACATTTATCGCAATCGATATCGGTGCATCAAGCGGTCGTCTGATGCTGAGCCGTTGGGAAAATGAGCAGATCACTTTAGAAGAGATCCATCGCTTTAAAAACGGCTTTCGTCCTCATGAAGGCTTTGACCGTTGGGCGATCGATTATTTGACCCAAGAGATTTTAGTAGGACTGCAAAAAGTGAAACAAGCAGGTATCCATGACTGCTTCGTCGGAATCGACACCTGGGCAGTGGATTACTGTTTGATCGATCAAGCAGGCGAACGTTTAGGCGACCCAGTCGCTTATCGAGATAGTCGCACCAATGATGCGATCGCAGCTTTTGGTCAGCGCTATTCTTTGCAAAAACTGTATGAGAAAACAGGCATTCAGCTGCAGCCCTTCAACACGATTTTTCAGTTAGCCGCAGAAGAAGCGCAACTGCTGCAAAAAGCCGACAAGCTGCTGCTGATTCCAGACTACTTGGGCTACGTTTTTACTGGCAAGATGGTCACGGAAAAAACCAATGCCTCGACGATGCAGCTTCTAAATGCCAACACCCAAACATGGGATGCAGAATTGTTAGCTGAGATCGGCGTAACAGAAGGCCTATTCCCACCATTGGTTGATGCTGGAACGGTTTTAGGCGCACTGCAAACACAGAAGTTTCCAGCCTATGATTTGCCACAAGCGACCTTTGTCACTGTCGCTAGTCATGATACGGCATCAGCGATCATCGGTACACCTGGAGAGGGGTCAGATTGGGGCTACATCAGCAGCGGGACTTGGTCATTGCTGGGGATCGAAACCAAAGTACCCAATGTTTCCCTTGCCGCCTTTGATGAAAATTATACGAACGAATGGGGTGCCCACAACACGATTCGCTTTTTAAAAAACATCATGGGCATGTGGCTGATCCAAGAAGTGGATCGGCAGCAAGACTATCAATATTCCTATGCAGAATTGGCGGAATTGGCGCAAGCAACGCCTGCTTTTCAACAGTTTGTCGATGTCAATGATCCTCGTTTTTTGAATCCAGAAAACATGATTACTGAACTGCAAGCGTATTGTCGAGAAACCCAGCAGAAAGTTCCAGAAACCGCAGGGGAACTGGCTCGCTGTGTGTATGATAACTTAGCGCTTTGTTATGCCAGTGAATTGCAAAAGCTGGAACAGCTGACAGGTACGACGAGCAAGCTGCAAAAACTGCATATCGTGGGGGGCGGTTCCAACAATCGCTTTTTAAATCAACTGACGGCTGATGCTGCGCAGCTGACGATCGAAGCTGGCCCAAGTGAAGCAACGGCGATCGGTAATCTTTTAATGCAGATGATGAGTGCTGGCATCTTCACGTCGCTGGCTGAAGCACGCCGTGCGGTCAAACACTCATTTCCTTGCAGTGTTCATGAACCACAGCCTTTTGATCACAAGATTTTAAGCAACTATCAACGTTTTATAGAAGGAGTAGGAAAAAAATGACAACGATTCAACAGCGTTATGAAGAAGCTAAGACAGCATATGCCAAATTAGGCGTCGACACGGATGCGGTTTTGAAAAAATTAGCCGATGTGAAAATCTCGATGCATGTTTGGCAAGGGGACGATGTCCAAGGATTTTTGAGTGATGAAGCGTTATCTGGTGGGATCTCTGTAACGGGGAATTATCCCGGTGCTGCCCATACCCCAGAGGAGTTGCGCCAAGATTTAGAAAAAGCCTACTCTTTGATTCCTGGAAAACACAAATTGAACCTTCACGCCATCTATTTAGACACCGAGGAAGCAGTGGATCTAAACGAATTGGAGCCGAAGCATTTTGAAAAATGGGTTGCTTGGGCGAAAGAACAAGGCTTAGGTTTAGACTTCAATCCAACCTTTTTCTCACATCCCATGTTCAAAGATGGCTTTACCCTTGCTTCACCAGATGAAGAAGTTCGTCAGTTCTGGATCGAACACGGCAAGCGTTCTCGTCAAATCGCTGCTTATATGGGGAAAGAAACTGGGCAAGTCTGTGTCAATAATTTCTGGGTGCCAGATGGCTACAAAGACAACCCGATCGATCGTTTTACACCACGGGAACGCTTGATGACAGCATTAGATGAGATTTTTGCTGAAGAATTGCCAGCGGAATACACGGTAGATGCCGTGGAAAGCAAGTTGTTTGGTCTTGGTGCCGAAGCCTACACCGTCGGCTCTCATGAATTTTATATGGGCTATGGCTTGACGCGCGATAAATTGATTTGTTTGGATGCTGGACATTTCCATCCAACCGAAGTGATCTCCAATAAATTGTCTTCATTGGCACTATTTAGCAAAGGCATTTTGCTGCATGTCAGCCGTCCTGTACGCTGGGATAGTGATCATGTCGTGATCATGGATGATGAATTGCAAGAGATTGGCCGCGAATTGGTTCGCAATGACTTATTGCCAAAAACCAACATTGGGTTAGATTTCTTTGATGCGACGATCAATCGGGTCGCTGCGTGGGTGATCGGGACGCGCAATACTCAAAAAGCGTTGCTAAAAGCGATGCTAGAACCGATCGAAGAACTAAAAGCAATCGAATTGTCAGGTGATTTCACCACTCGTTTAGCCATGACGGAAGAATTAAAAGACTATCCGTATGCAGATGTTTGGAATTACTTCTGTGAAAGTCAAGGGGTACCAGCAGGTCTGGATTGGCTATCAGAAGTGAAAGCCTATGAAGAAACCGTCTTAAAAGCCAGAAAGTAGGAGAACGATGAAAAAGATTGATATTTTACAAGCAAATTTTGTACAAGAAATGATGGAAACGACAGCAAATCTTTACCGTTTAGGGTGGGATGAGCGCAACGGCGGCAATATTTCTTACTTATTAACAGAAGAAGAGATCTTGCCTTTCATCGATCCGCAAAGCGTCTTGCGGGAAATTCCCATGATTTTTGATGCCACGGCACTAGCTGGCAAGTACTTTATCGTGACAGGTTCAGGAAAATACTTTAAAAATGTAGCGGCACATCCAGCGGAAAACCTTGGTGTGATCCGAGTCAAAGAAGATGGGCAAACATTGGAATTGCTTTGGGGCTTGGAAAATGGTGCGGTGCCAACGAGTGAACTGCCAAGTCATTTCATGAGTCATATCGCTCGCTTGTCGGTCGATCCAGAAAACCGAATCATCATGCATAACCACGCATCACATCTTTTAGCCATGAGTTTTACCCATGAGTTGGATGAACGCAGTTTCACGCGGACCTTGTGGCAAATGTGTACGGAGTGCTTGGTGGTCTTCCCAGAAGGTGTTTCCATCATTCCTTGGATGGTTCCAGGAACGAACGAGATCGGCGAAGCAACGGCTGCTAAAATGAAAGAAACCCGTTTGGTTCTTTGGCCGCAACATGGGATCTATGGCGCTGGCAAAGATATGGACGAAGTCTTTGGCTTGATTGAAACGGCAGAGAAAGCTGCGGAAGTGTACACCTATGTCAAAGCGCAAGGCCCAATTTTACAAACCATTACAGATGAAAATCTGAAAAAATTGGCTGACGCTTTCAAAGTCACTCCCCGAGAAGGCTATCTTGAGGTATAATCAATGATAGAAGAATAGAAAAGGCTTTCAGTCTTTTCTATTTAAAATATATTGTGAATAAACAAACAAATGGAGGTAGGAAGAATGGCAAATAGAATGATTTTGAATGAAACATCGTATTTTGGAAAAGGAGCGATCGAGAACGTACCGACCGAATTCAAGGCACGAGGGTTTAAAAAAGCGGCAGTGATCACCGACAAAGATTTGGTGAAATTTGAAGTTGCGACCAAAGTGACGAAATTATTGGATGAAGCAGGTGTCGATTATGCGTTATATGATGGGATCGTGCCGAACCCAACGATCCAAAATGTCAAAGACGGCTTAGCGTTTGTTAAAGAAGCCCAAGCCGATTGTATCATTGCGATTGGCGGTGGTTCACCGATCGATACGGCAAAAGCGATCGCAATCATTGCTACGAATCCTGAATTTTCCGATGTGATTAGTTTGGAAGGCGTGGCAGACACGAAACATCCATGCTTGCCGATTTTAGCGGTACCGACAACTTCTGGGACTGCAGCCGAAGTAACGATCAACTATGTGATTACGGATGAAGAAAATCATCGGAAATTTGTTTGTGTAGATCCTCACGATATTCCTCTGGTAGCCTTTGTGGACAGCGATATGATGATGGGGATGCCTAAGAGCTTGGCAGCCGCAACGGGAATGGATGCCATGACCCACGCCATCGAAGGCTTCATTACCAAAGGCGCTTGGGAAATGACTGATATGCTGCACATCAAAGCAATTGAGATCATCGGCCGCTCATTGAGAGATTCCGTGAATGGCGATCAAGCAGGACGAGAAGCGATGGCGTTAGGACAATACATTGCCGGTATGGGCTTTTCAAACGTCGGCTTGGGCTTAGTCCACGGCATGGCCCATCCATTGTCCGCTTGGTACAACATTCCTCACGGAGTAGCGTGCGCGTCCTTGTTGCCAACCATCATGAAATACAACAAAGACTTTACGGGTGAAAAATACCGTGAGATCGCGATCGTTTTAGGCATTGAAGGGGCAGATACGATGTCACTTGAAGACGTCCGCGATGCTGCTTGCCAAGCAATCGATCAGTTAAGCAAAGATGTGGGCATTCCAGCGACCATTTCTGAATTAGGCGTCAAAGAAGAAGATATCCCAGCCATCTCCAAAGATGCCTTGAACGATGTCTGCACACCAGGCAACCCGCGGGATACGACTTTAGAAGAGATTATTGAGCTTTATCGTTCGTTGATGTAATCTTGTTAAAGGTACGAAATTCGAAGAAATGAAAGATACTTCTGCAAGTTTCCCTTAACAACGATCTGCTGATCAGTTGCTGTTTTATTCTGAAGACTTCAGTAAAATTGCAAGGCAAAGCGTTAGATTTTTGAAGAAATCGTTGTGCCCATATACTAGTAATCAAATCAAAAAAAAGTGATCATTAGAGTCGGTTCTCTAATGGTCACTTTTTTAGCTGTACGCAAGATCGCAGCGTACCGATCGTTCAAAACTATCACCTATCAAGAGCTGAGAGTTTCAGAATTGGTTAGTCAGCCACCTAATCATCTCTCGATAGCACTCATCAGCGCTCGCATTTGGTGTCCGATCAAAGTCATGCTGATCTAAGTCGAGCCAAAGTGTTTTGGCATGGGGGACTTGTGCAGCGAAAGCTTCGGATGCGCTGAAGGGAACATCTGGATCTTTTTTGCAATGAACGACAAAGCAAGGAGGAAAGTCTTGGTAAGCGGCAGCAGGAATCGCCAAGGCTGCTAGCTGTTCCCGATTCCCTAAATAACGCTGCCAGTTGCCATATTGACGGGCGGAAAGGTATAAAGGAAATCGTTTTTCTAACGTGCCGTGGATGATGGGGTGGCTTTCGATCATGGCTTCAGCGACGAGTGGTGGGACTTTCGGAAATTGTGTGTAAAAGCGTGCCGGCTGCAAAAATTCTTTACAAAACAACTCTTGGTAACCGTAAAATCGGATCAAGCCCTTTTGCTCCGAGTGCTTTGTGCGTGCGGTCAGTAAGGTCGCTAAAAAACCGCCGGCGGAGCGACCGAACAAAACGTACTCATTTGTACCAACGCCGCTGAACTGCCAGCCTTCGGCCAAAAACCACGCCACTGCCTTTTTTGCATGAAGGTAGATATCGTGTAGCGCTACTTCGGGAGCCAGTGGATAATCGAACAGGTAAAGGCTAACACCGGCAGCCAGCAATTGGTGGACATAATCCTGCGGAAGGTCTTCCCGCTGACCATAGAGGAAGCCACCACCATGAAAATACAAAAGGCTAATCCGAGGCTGCGCTGCTTTTAGGATCGTCACTTCTAACGGCAAAGTGCCATAGGTGTCAAATTGGATTTTTTCTGTTTGCGCAAAGGCATTTTTAGGATAAACCATTGTTTTCTTCCTTTCTCTTCTTCGATAGTATAAGGAAGAGTATAGGAGAAGGAAGCGGTTTAAAAAACAGCGTTATGACTAAAAATAGAAATGGTTTTGTCGAAAGTGAACAATGATGTCCTTCAGTAACACGCTTACAATAACCGTATAAATCAAAGACTAACTATATAGAGTCAAGTGAAAATTAGCTAAATCAAAAAAATATTTTATAACAGTTAAGTCCAAAAAATGAGTACAACAAATAGACCTTTCACTATTAGATTTTTTTGATTGTTCAATAGCTAATCGGAAACAATCTTATAAGGTTCATTTTTAGTTAAAATAGCATGAATCACATAACAAAGCTTACGAGAAACAGCACCTAAGGCCGTCAGATGATGCTTTCCCTCAGAAATTTTTTTCTGATAAAACGCGCGAAAAACAGGATCACATTGAGAAGCAACTAGAGCAGCTGAAAACAAGGCTTTTCGTAAGTATGGAGATCCACGCTTGCTCATAACATTATGTGTTGCTTCGTATTGCCCAGATTGGGACACAGACGCGTCTATGCCAGCATAAGCAACCAGTTTTTTCGGATTAGAAAATTTGCGAATGTCTCCAATTTCACCAAGAATTGTCGCGCCATTTATAGGGCCGATTCCAGGGATTGTGAGAATAACAGAGTCTAAATTACTCATTATGCGCTTAATTTCTTTTTCAGTTTCTTTTACTTGGCTTTCGATGAATTTCAATTGTTCAATCATGGAGCGTAATTGAAATGTAAAAGCTTCTTGAGCAAATTTCACTCCAAAGGAGTTAGAAGCTGCTTGCTTCAATTGATCTGCTTTCTCTGGCTTTATTCGGTTCCTGCTTAACTCAGCTAAGTATTGAGCCAACGTTTCTGCCGAAATTTCTTCTAGCTCTATAGGAGAACTAAACTCAAGCAATAACTCTTTAGACGCTTTTCCGAAAATACCTTGTTTAGAAAAAATTGATGCATATTCAGGAAACACTTGATCTAGTACAGCTATGATTTTTCGTTTGAAGTCGCTTGCGGTACCTACTAAATAGGTTCGGTAACGTGAAAGTTGTTTTAACGAAAAAACATTTTCATCAGACAATACTGTTTCTACAAAGGAACCATAACGCATCAAGTCAGCAATCAAAACAGAATCAATAATATCATTTTTTCGTTTTCTGATTTCTGTTCCTTTGCGCCAGCCATCGGTTTGAAGAGGATTCACAACGTGAATCAAAAAGTCTGATTCGTGGAGGTATGAAAAGATGGAGAGCCAATAATGACCCGTAGCTTCCATTCCGACAATAAAGTCAGCGGGAGTCTCTGAATATTTTGAAAGCCGCTCAATCAGGGAATCAGCTCCTTCAGTAGTGTTAGGGAAAGAAAAACCTTTTAGGATCACTTTACCTTCTTCACTCATTAAAGAAGCCACGTGAGTTCGCTTGCCGATATCAATTCCTAAGAAGTACATACATTTGACCTTTCTAAAAAAATATTTTTGATTGAAACCCGCTCAACTGAAAAGCGTCACTACCTTGTACGAGATACGGAGTAAAGCAAAAACTTTCAACATCTAACTCATACGTAATCCACTTATCAGAGAGAGGTGCCAGTCTTTCGATTACGAGCTTCAAAACTCAAGGAGGCAACGGCATAGCCTCTCAATCCAATAAATATATTATCTCAAAATGAATGAGTTAATACCAAATTAAAATAACGATGGTTCATAGGGTTATCCAATCAAAACCGGAAGGTTAAAACCCTAACTCTAATATACAAGGAGGCAGAACAATGGAGTTGAAAAAAGAAGTAGCGGCAATGATCGATGCACTATCTCAGATTGGGAGTGATCCAACGGGAGGAATGACTAGACTGCTTTATACCGATTCATGGAAAGAAGCGCAATCATTTGTAGAAAAACAATTAAAAGAAACTGGCTTAACGACGTCCTATGATGCAGTCGGCAATCTCTTCGGCAGAATGGAAGGCAGCCAGTATCCAGAAGAAACGATTCTTTCAGGGTCACATATCGATACCGTCGTTAACGGTGGCACATTAGACGGTCAATACGGGGTCGTTGCTGCTGCTTTAGCGATCAAGTATTTAAAAGAGACCTATGGGCAACCTTTACGCTCCTTGGAAGTCATCTCAATGGCAGAAGAAGAAGGCAGTCGTTTTCCAACCGTTTTTTGGGGAAGTAAAAACTTTGTCGGAGAGGCCAAAAAAGCCGATGTTGAAGCGATCGCAGATTTTAAAGGCAATCGCTTCGTGGCAGAGATGCAACGCCAAGGCTTTGATTTTCGCGACCCACAAGAACCGGTTCGATCAGACATCAAAGCATTCGTGGAAATCCATATCGAACAAGGCAGTATTTTAGAAAAAGAAAATTTGCAGATCGGTGTCGTCAATAGTATCGCTGGTCAAAAGCGCTACACCTTTGTTTTAAAAGGACAAGCCAATCATGCAGGAACCACACCGATGGGCTATCGCCAAGATGCTGTGTATGGTTTTGCCAAAATGTGTGCCGCAGTGATTGACCGTGGCTTAGAGCTTGGGGATCCATTAGTAGTGACATTCGGTAAAGTTGAGCCAAAACCGAATACGGTCAACGTGGTTCCTGGTGAAGTGTTGTTTACGATGGATTGTCGCCATACCGATGGGCAGCTATTGGATGCCTTTACTGCTGAAGCAGAACAGATCATTCAAGCGATCGCCAAAGAGCACGACCTGACAGTGGAGATGGATCTATGGATGGATGAACGCCCCGTGCCGATGGACGAGACGATCGTTGCCACAGTGGAACAAGCGGTCAAGCAAACTGGCAAACGCTACAAAGTCATGCATAGTGGGGCGGGGCATGATTCCCAAATCATTGCACCACATTTTCCAACTGCGATGCTGTTTGTACCAAGTATTGATGGGATTAGCCACAACCCAGCCGAAGCAACGACTATCGAAGATTTAACAGCTGGGGTAGAAGTTTTAGCAGCTTCCCTTTATGAGCTAGCATACAAAGAATAGAAAGCAGGGACACACATGGGATATAAAAATAATAATACGGGCTATTTAGATGGATTGCTGCAATCACGAGCAGTCATTAGAAAAAATAATTTTGCGATCTTGCCGCATGACGGGCTAGTGAATAATGTCATTCCAGGATTCGAAAACTGTGAATGTTCGATACTCGGCACACCAAAATTAGGGGCGTCTTTTGTCGATTACATCATTTCATTCAAAAAAGATGGCGCCAACCAATTGGGCTTCGGCGGTCCAGAGATCGAGAGTTTCTTGTATGTCATCTCGGGCAAACTGGAAGTAAGTGATGGCAAAGAAACCCATACATTGACGGACGGAGGCTATATCTATCTGCCTGCTGGAGAAAAACTGTATATGAAAAATCTCCAAGAAGAAGCGACAGAAGTGTTCTTGTATAAGAAACGTTACCAACCACTTGAAAATCACCAAGCCTACAAAGTAGTGGGGAATCTTTCAGAGTTGACACCGATCCAATACGAAGGGATGGCAGACGTCCTACTTTGGGATTTCTTGCCAAAAGAGCTGGGCTTTGACATGAATATCCATATCCTTTCCTTTGAACCAGGGGCAAGTCATGGCTACATTGAGACCCACTACCAAGAACATGGAGCGTACTTACTGTCAGGTAAAGGGATGTATAACTTAGATAATGAGTGGTTCCCAGTGGAAAAAGGCGACTACATTTTCATGAGTGCCTATGTACAGCAAGCGGCCTATGGTGTTGGTCGTGACGAACCATTGACCTATATTTATTCCAAAGATTGCAACCGCGATCCGGAAATTTAAAGGAGTTTAGAAGATGGAAGAAACGGTTATTGTACAGTCACAAGAGTTACAGCAATTGATCCAAAACAAATTAGCGGCTGCTGGTTTGTCTGAAGAGCACGCAGCCATCGTTGCAGAGCATTTGGTCTTTGCCGATGCCAGCGGGATCCACTCTCACGGGGCTGTGCGGGTAGACTATTACGCAGAGCGGATCGCTAAAGGTGGGATGAATCGCACCCCGCAGATCACGTTTGAAGAGACTGGACCGAGCAGCGGGATCGTTCACGGGCAAAATGGCGCAGGGCAGGTCGTCGTATTAGAAGCGACAAAGCATGCCATTGAGATGGCCAAACGTTCTGGGATCGCGGCGGTTGGTGTGCGGAAAACGAGTCATAGTGGGGCACTATCCTATTATGTCAAAAAAGCCGCAGAAGCTGACTTGATTGCATTATCTATGTGCCAATCGGATTCAATGGTGGTTCCTTTTGGCGGCAAAGAAAATTATTTTGGTACCAATCCGATTGCCTTTGCGGCACCGCGAAAGCATGGTGCGCCGGTGGTTTTTGATATGGCAACGACGGTCCAAGCGTGGGGCAAAATTTTAGATGCTCGTTCCAAAGATAAAGAGATTCCAGCAACATGGGCCGTTGATGCCCATGGCAAGCCAACGACAAATCCGCATCATGTTCATGGGTTATTGCCAATCTCAGGACCAAAAGGCTTTGGGTTGATGATGATGGTGGATATCTTGTCTGGAATGCTCCTTGGGCTGCCTTTTGGCAAGCATGTTTCCTCTATGTACAACGATCTGACGAAAGGTCGCGACTTAGGGCAGTTTATTTTGCTGATCGATCCGCAACGCTTTACAGATTTAGACACATTTAAAGAGTCAGTCGAAACGATGATCGAAGAGCTACACGCCATACCGGCTGCTGAACAGTTCCAGCAAGTCTATTATCCAGGCGAGATCAATCAACTAACCTATGAAAAATATATGGCAGAAGGCATTCCTATCGAAAAGAACATTTATCGCTATCTCATTAGCGACACGGTTCATTTTGACCAGTATTCTGGGTCAGATGCCTTTGCACAGACAGGAACAGGAAAGTGAGGAGACCCATGTTACACACTATTATTCAAAAAAACAATTACCAAGATTCCATTGTTTTAATGCTTTTGACCAATCGTTTACTGACGATCGAAGGGATCAACAACGCTTCGGTCATGATGGGTACACCTGCCAATAAGGATATCTTCAAGACGGGTGGTCTTTATACCGAGGAGATGAACAATGCGACATCCAACGATATGGTGCTCGTTTTAGACATTGAAGAGGAAGAAATCATCGAAACAGTCCTGTCAGAAATCGATGCCTTCTTATCGGACCAAAGCAATAGCGCAGGAGAAGAAACCCAAAGCGTCAAAACTTGGGAAAAAGCCTTAGATCTTGGAAAAGATGCGAAGGTCGCTGTCTTATCGATTCCTGGTACTATGGCAGCACCAGAAATTGAAACCGCATTAGCAGCAGGCAAACATGTTTTTTGTTTTAGTGATAATGTTTCATTGGAAGAGGAAGTTCGACTAAAGAAAATGGCTCATGAACAAGGACTTCTTTTAATGGGACCAGATTGTGGCACAGGGATTCTCAATGGGATACCAGTAGCCTTCACGAATGCCGTCCGTAAAGGGAAAATCGGTGTTGTCGGCGCTTCGGGTACGGGCATCCAAGAAGTCACCACCATCATTCATAAATTGGGTGCCGGTGTGACACAAGCCATCGGAACCGGTGGACGAGATCTCAAAGAAGCCGTCGGTGGGATCACCATGAAAGACAGCATTCTTGCCTTGGAACATGATCCTGATACGGAGGTGATCGTGGTGATCTCCAAACCACCTGCACCACGTGTCCGCGATGAAGTGTTGGCATTATTAAGAAGAGGAACAAACCTGCAGTCACGATTTTTCTGGGGGAAGAACCAACGGATCACGAAGAAAATCTTTACCGAGCCTACACGCTGGAAGAAGCGGCACAATTAGCTGTGCAGCTGCTACGTCAAGAACAGATTGGATTAGAGCCAGTAAAAGAGGAAACGGCAGCTGCCGCTTTTGGCCCTGAACAGCAAAAAATTAAAGCTTACTATTCTGGCGGAACGTTGGCGTACGAAGCAGCGATGCTGGTCAAAGCAGGATTAAATCTAGAACAAGAAGATGCCCATCAGGAAGGGTACATCTTAAAAGCAGCTGGCCATGAGATCATCGATTTAGGTGATGACATTTATACGCAAGGAAAGCCCCATCCGATGATCGACCCAACAAAGCGGATCGAACTGTTGAAACAAGCGGGAGAAGATCCTGAAACGGCAGTGATTTTGTTAGATATCGTTTTAGGGTACGGCTCTCATCAAGATATGGCCAGTGAATTGGCACCGACCATCAAATCATTGAAGGAAGAAGCACAAGCAGCTGGTCGGGAGTTAGCGGTAATCGCTACAATCGTGGGAACTGATTTAGACCCCCAAGATAGCAAAGAGCAAGCAGAGATTTTAACCGCAGCTGGCGTGATTTTGTGTCAAAGCAATGCCCAAGCAGTCAAAAAAGCTTTAGCAATGCTTGGTCACCCCTTTTCCCCAATTAGTCGTAAGCTGTTGCCAAAAGCAGTGACAACTGCCGATGCGTTGCCAGAGCCATCTGACAAGAGCCGCGAAATGTTGGCGAATGACGCGTTCATCAATGTAGGGTTGCGTAGCTTTGCGGAAGCAATTCAGGCGCATCACGGTCAAGTCGTTCAATATGACTGGCAGCCAATTGCAGGTGGAAACGTAACGTTACAAAAAGCCTTACGGTTCTTAGCACAAGTGTCACTATCAGAGTAGGAGAAAGTTATCGTGTACGAAACTATTGAAGAAGCAAACCAAGCCGTTATTGCCAAGATCGTTGCCGGTTCGCCTTTTTTGCTGGATGTCGTTCCAGCAGTCAGTGTCATTCCAGAGTTAGGTGAAGGAAAAGTCCTATTGCATGCAGGACCACCGATCTGCTACGATCAGATGATCGATCCGATTCAAGGTGCTTGTGTTGGTGCGGGGCTTTTTGAAGGCTGGGGCGAAACGGAAGAAGAGGTACGTCATTTATTAGCATCTGGGGAAGTTCAACTGATTCCTTGTCACCACGTGCAAGCGGTTGGCCCAATGGGGGGCATCACCTCTGCCAATATGCCAGTACTCGTGGTGGAAAACAAAACCGATGGCAACCGAGCGTATTGTACGATGAACGAAGGGATCGGGGCAGTTTTACGATTTGGCGCCTATTCTCAAGAAGTCATTGATCGCTTGCATTGGATGAAAAATACGTTAGCACCAGTTTTAAGTGCTGCACTACAAACAAAACCCGATGGCTTGAACATCAATGTCTTAGTCGCAAAAGCAATCGCCATGGGGGATGAGTTCCATCAACGGAATATCGCTGCTTCGTTGACGTTCTTAAAAGAAGTAGCACCAGCGATCGTTACCCTGAAAGGATTTGAAAAAGAAAAACCAGAAGTCATTCAGTTTCTAGCAGACACGGATCAGTTTTTCTTGAATATCATGATGGCTTCTTCAAAAGCGGTGCTTGATGGCGCTCGGACGATTGAAGAAGGCACGGTTGTGACCGCAATGTGTCGCAACGGGCATGAATTCGGTATCCGTATTTCTGGCATGGGAGATGAGTGGTTTACTGGTCCTGTCAATACACCAAAAGGGCTGTATTTCTCAGGATTCAGTGAAGAAGATGCCTCTCCAGATATGGGCGACAGTGCCATTACGGAAACCTTTGGTGTTGGGGGAATGGCAATGATTGCTGCCCCAGCTGTGACACGCTTCGTTGGTTCTGGTGGATTTCACGATGCGTTGAAAACCAGCAATGAGATGTTAGAGATCTCCATTGATACCAATCCGAATTTTCCCGTTCCTACATGGGACTTCAAAGGGATCTGTTTAGGGATCGATGCTCGTAAAGTCGTGGAAACAGGGATCTTACCGGTGATCAATACAGGGATCGCCAACAAACAAGCTGGACGGGGACAAATTGGTGCCGGGACAGTGACACCACCAATGGATTGCTTTGAAAAAGCTGTCTTGGCTTATGCAAAAAAATTAGGATTTGAAGAATAAATCAGGGACTGAAAATGTGAAAAAGGAGCAATTTAGCGATGATACAGGCAAAATGGATCGACCAAGCTTTATTTGAACCCGCATTTATCAATGGCAACTGGCTCGTTCACAGTGTGTTTCAGCATAGTTTCAATCTACAAGATCCTCGTCAGGATCAGCTGATCTGTGTCTCCAAACAAGCGGCTCGCGTGCCCAAAGGGATGATTTTAGCTGCCGACGATTATGCAGCGTTGGCGACAGGCTTAGTTGCTGGTACCACTCTTTTGGTTCAGCAACGGGTGGTCCATTTTCCGCATCATCGTCTGTCTTTTCAAAAGGCAGCCAAATTTACAACGACCGTTCCGGCTGGCACAGTCCCATTTGATCGAGAACTGTTTTGGTCAATCCTTCAAAACGTCACGGAAAAGACGGGGATTCAAGAGGCTGTTTCAGAAACCATCCGCAGCAATCATCCGTTTTATGACGCAATCGATCAGCTATGCACGCCTTCATTTAAGGAACAACGGCAAGCAGTCGCTTATTTAGTCGGACGGGGTGTCGGATTGACCCCCACAGGAGATGATATGCTTGTTGGTCATTTACTGGCTCGCCGAGTGATGGGGCAAGAAGATACCCGCTTGGTGGCTTATCTACAAAGAAGGCTGTTGACAGTCAATGATTTAACGACTGACGTCAGTAAACACTATCTTCTGCATGCGTTGACAGGCGCATTCAATCAATCGGCATTATCCTTGACCAGGTGTACCGATTCAGCGGCTTTTTCCCAAGTAATCAAAGAGATACTAGCGATCGGTCATACCTCGGGGGCTGACTTTTTGGCAGGGTTTGCTCGCAGTATCGATCAATTTCAAAACAATAGAAATGAGGAATTCATATGGCAAAACGAGTGGTCATCGCTCTAGGGGGCAATGCAATTTTAAAACCGAATCAACCAGCGACCGTTGAGACACAGCTTGCAAATATCCAGTTAAGTGCAGAACAGATCGCTAAAATCGAGAAGCTTGACCATCAAATCGTCGTGACGCACGGCAATGGTCCGCAAGTCGGCAATATTTTACGACAAAATGAAGAAGCCAAAGAAGTCGTGCCGCCTTTTCCACTAGATGTCTGCAATGCAGAGTCACAAGGCTTTATCGGTTATTTAATGGAGCAAAGCATCAAAAATAAAATTGAGCAAGAAGAATTGACCAGCAATGTCGTGACCTTATTGACCCAAGTGGAAGTGGCAGCGGATGATCCCGCGTTTGAAAAGCCAACGAAGCCGATCGGTTTGTTCTACTCAGAAGAAGAAGCAAAAAAGATGGCTGAGGAAAAACATTGGGTGATGGAAGAAGATGCTGGACGTGGGTACCGTCGCGTCGTGCCATCTCCACAACCTGTGACGATCCACGGCGTGGAATCAATGGTTCATTTATTGAATCAAAATACCATCGTGATCGCGGGTGGTGGCGGAGGGATTCCAGTCGTAAAACAAGCGGAAGGCTTGAAAGGGATCGAAGCAGTCATCGATAAAGATCGAACTGGGAAAAAACTGGCAGAACAAGTGGATGCCGATGTATTTATGATGCTGACCGACGTCAACAACGTTTATATCAATTATGGAACACCGAAACAAGAAAAATTAACGGGCTTATCCGTAAGTGAAGCGCAAGCATATTTTGATGCGGGGCATTTTGCAGAAGGCAGTATGGGGCCGAAAATGGAAGCGGCGATTGCGTTTGCCAAACAAGGAAAGACAGCAATCATCTGCTCATTGGAAGAAGCGGACTTAGCATTGTTAGGTGAAGCAGGCACAAGGATCGCTGGGTAACACCAGCGATCCAACTGCTTGATTCGCCTATTAGTCGCCTTCTTCGGACAGCTCAAGGGCTAAACGCAGATCCAGGCTGATGCTAGGATCATGCACGTTTTTTCCTAGTAGCTTTTGACACTGTTCGATGCGGTATTTGATCGTGTTGCGATGAACGAACAAGGCTTTGGCGGTGCGGGTGATCTCACATTGATAATCCAAGTAAGCCCGTAAGGTTTTCCGCAATTCGATGGTGGCATCTTCTTGCGGAAACGCCAATTCTTTAAGAATCGTACGGCAGAAATAATGGATATCTTCAGGACTCATTTTTTCAAATAGACTCCGCATTCCACGTTGATGGTAGAAAGAGACGATGGACGAATCATGTTGGCCTCTTCGTTCTTCATAAGCAGTCTTTGCTTCGATGTAGGAGCTGGCTAAATCATTGATACTTTCACAGACACTCCCTACCCCAAAGGCCATTCGAAATGGCAACCGATTGGTCAAAGCATTGGCGGTCTCGATCAAATGGTCTTCTAAGGCATCACACTTGTGCTGCACGAAAATCGCAAAGTGATTGCTGCCCTTTAAGCGAAAGAGACAAACATCTTTGATGCGATAAGGCAGTTGTTCACTAAACCACTGATAAACCAAGTCACTTTCTTCTTTTAAGTATTTGTCTTTGCCTTTGGTTTCTTTGGTTGGTTCGCAGGCACCATAGATGACACGATAATGGCGGGCTTTGACTAACCCGTAAGTCTTTCCGAGATCTAACCAATCCTTTTGTTCTTGCTTGGTGGATTGCTGGTATTCGATCATCCGTGTTAAAAAGTCACTTTTTAAATCTTCAAAAGATTCTTGCACTTTTTGGTTCTTGTAAAGCATAAACGACAAGACCAAGGCTGCTTGTTCCAGCGCAAAATCCGAGACAGGATAAGGAATCGCCTCAGGATTCAAAATGACTAAATAATGGGGGAAATAAGTGGAGGTTTCAATGGCATAATAAGAAATTTGTGACGTTTTTTCATGAAGATCTTTGATAGGGATCGCCCCGCTTTTTTCACCAGTAAAAACCCCTTTCGTTTGTCCTAATTGATGGATGTAATACTCCGCGGGTTTTGACATGCGGGTGAAATGCTTGGAGTGGGCAATCACTTGTTTAAAAGGATTCAACAAAATGATCGGTGTATTGACCATTTGGCCAAAATCAGCGATAAAGCGAGCGATGCTGACATCCTTCATCAAGGAAGCAGAGAACCGTTTTTGAATGTCTAAGGCATAACTCAGCTGCTCGGTTTTGGTGTTCCACAATAAATTCAAAAGCTGGTGCATCAAACGCCCCAGCGGCATCGTGGCAGGTACTTCTACGATGGGGAAACCCAAGCTATCGGCGTAGGCGATGACTTCAGGATCGATGACATCCAAAAAACGACCGATCTTGATGCCTAATCCGGCGGCATTTTTGGCTACGAGAGAATCGATCAGCTCTAGAAGCGCTCCTTGATTATCTTTATAAACCATCGCCGTGCTTAAGATAAAGGTATGCTCAGGAATATAGTGGGCGACATCGGGGGTCTCGGTGATTTCGATACTGTCGACGGGAATTTCCGCAGTCAGGGGATCTGTCAATAAACGCAAATTGGAAAAGCGTGGTATAGCAAGTAATTCAGCAACTAACTTCATAGAGAAACTCCTTTTGGAATTGAACAAAACAAACAAAAACATGTCCTTTTTTAGCTTTATTGTACAACAAACTTGGAAACGTTGACAAGGCGTTGGACAGTGAAATCAAAAAGAGAAATGAGGGAAAAAGATGTATAAAGAGTTAACGATCGCACAACGTACGATCATGACACCTGGGCCTGTAGAAGCCCATCCAGCTGTTCTACAAGCAATGACCAATCGCATTTTGGGGCAGTTTGATCCGAATTTTTTGGCGATCATGGATGAGGTCAAAGAAATGATCAAACAACCGTTTGGAACCAAAAATAAAGAGGCATTTGCCATTGACGGAACTTCCCGAGCTGGTTTAGAAGCGGCGCTGATCGCTTTGATCGAACCAGGGGACAAAGTCTTGATCCCAGCCTATGGGCGCTTTGCTTTCTTACTGGGAGAAATCTGTGAACGTGCTCAAGCACAAGTCAAATATGTAGAAAAAGAGTGGACGGCTCCTTTTGCACCCGCAGAGGTCATCAAAGAAATCGACGCATTTCAACCCAAGATCGTGGCGATGGTCCACGGGGAAACCGCCAACGGGCAAATGCAGCCGTTAGCAGAAGTCGGGCAGTATTGTCGCGCAAAAGATATTTTCTTTGTCGTTGACATGGTGGCGACTTATGGTGGCGTGGCCCTGTCAGTCGATGATTGGTGTGTCGATTTAGCGATTGCCGGTACACAGAAGTGTTTAAGCGTGCCGTCTGGTCTTTCATTAGTGACCTACAACGAGCGAGTCGAAGCCGTCCTTAATGCTCGTTACCAAAAAGAATTAGGCTTGAGTAAAACGGATCGAAACAAGCGGCACATTATAAGCAATTACTTGGATTTGAGTCAACTGCAACGCTACTGGAACACTGAACGAATCAACCATCACACAGAAGCGACGAGTATGATCTATGCGCTTCATGAAGGATTACGGATGCTGCTAAACGAAGGTCTCGATGCAGCCTATCAACGTCATTTGACGAATGAAGGCGCGTTGGTCGCTGGACTGGAAGCAATGGGGCTGTCGATTTATGGCGAAAAAGCAACCAAAATGCCGACAGTTACCCCTATCTTTATTCCAGAAGGTGTTGATGGCGAAGCTGTCCGAGAAGAGATGCTTCACTCCTTTGGTGTAGAGATTGCTAGTTCATTTGGTGATCTAAAAGGAAAAATCTGGCGGATTGGAAATATGGGCTACAGCAGCCGCAAAGAAAATATTTTACATGTCCTAGCCGCGTTAGAAGGGGCACTATTGTACCAGCAAGCACCAATTTCTGCTGGCAAAGCGCTCATCGCTGCGTTAAATTACTACCAAAAAACGACTTAAATTTTTAGCACAAATGCACAACGACTGAAAGCGCTTTCGTTGGCGTGCTTCACAAACTTTACTTGTGTAACTGATGGAGGGAAAAAAATGGAAATCAATAAAGAACGTGGTGGGCTTGCCTACTGGAAACAAATTATTATCTTAATGTGTTCAGGCTGGGTCACTATCTGGATTTATCGCGCTGCATTATCGCCAGTCTATCCGCAAATCAATGAGTCACTTGGCGGCAATATTTCTGATACAGCATTAGGATCGATTGCCAGCTTTTACTTTTTCGGCTATGTAATCATGCAGATTCCTGCCGGCTTTTTGGTGGATAAGATTGGGAAGAAAACAGTTCTGCTTCCAGGATTCGTGGTATTTGCACTGGCAGCTTTACTGATTTCACAAGCCTCTTCAATCTCCATGATCTATACCGGTAGCTTTTTAGCAGGGATCGGCTGTGGGTCATTTTACGGCTCAGCGTATTCTTTGACCTCACAGAACATTCCGAAAGAAAAGAAGAGCTTCTCAACAGCGATCGTCAATAGTGGTTCTGCCGTTGGTTCAGGGTTTGGGATGATCTTATCAAGCTTTATCGTTATTCAGATGAACATGCCTTGGCAAACAATGATGTATTTATCCGCTTTCTTGATCGTTTGTATGACGATCGCTTTTGCATTGGTGATCCGCAGCAACAAAGAAGACGTGGCTTTCTTGGAGAGCCAAGCAGCAGCTGAAGAAGAAACAACGGATCAGCCGAAAGAAAAAGTTTCCCTTTCAACCTTGTTCTCACTGCGGATGCTCTTTACTTATGTGTTATATTTTGCGACGTGTTATGCCTACTATATGACGGTTACTTGGCTACCAAACTTCTTAGGAACAGAACGAGGCTTCCAAGGAGTCGCGATCGGTTTTTCTTCTTCATTGGTAGCATTTGCTTCCATTCCTGGGGCATTGTTCTTTAGCCGCTTGGCAGACAAATACATGCATAAAAAAGTAACCTTTATCGTTATTTTAGAAGTATTGGCGGCGTTGATGTTATTAGTAACGGTGCAAGCGACAAATTCGACCTTCTTAATGATCGCGTTGATCTTGTACGGGTTCCTTGGAAAATTAGCGGTTGAACCAATCATCATTTCTTGGCTAGGGGAAAATGCACCCAAAGTTGGGGTCGGTACGACATTAGGGGTCTTCAACTTTTTCGGCATGATGTCTTCCGTTATCGCACCAACATTGACCGGATCGATCTCGGATGCAACAGGGTCAAAAGTAATGAGATTTTATATCGCAATTGTTTTGTTGATCGGTGGTACATTCTTATTCTTGACTGTAAACTCTAAGAAAACAGCCAAGTAGAAAAGTGAGGCAAAACAGATGAAAAAACGATCCTTAAAAATCAGTTTGACCAACCAAATCATGATTGCAACGGTATTGGGGATTTTTTGGGGCGTTTCCTTTCCCGGTTTAGGTGATCAAATGCAGCTAGTCGGGGACTTCTTCTTGCGACTGATTCAAATGTCTGTGGTCGTGCTGGTCATGGGCTCGGTGATTGAAGCGGTGGGGGGGACTTGATCCAAAAGAATTAGGTGGGATCGGCGGGAAAGTCTTCCTCTGGTTTACTGGATCGACCCTCGTCGCCGCTATTTTCGGTCTCTTGTTCGCCTTGATCTTCAAGCCTGGCGCAGGCCTTGATCAGTCGCTGCTGCAAAGTACAGAAACCGCATTAAGTACCAGCAACATGGAAGAAGTCATCTTAAACTTTGTTCCACTGAACATTATTCAAGCCATGGTGGAGCAGAATATGATCCAAGTGATTATTTTTTCGCTCTTCTTTGGCCTTGCCTTGAGCTTGATCAAGCATGAAAAAAAGAATCAGCTGTTTCTAGATATGATCAGCAGTTTTAATAATATTTTGATAAAAATGGTCAGCATGATCATGAAGTTGGCGCCGATCGGGATTTTCGGCCTTGTTGCTTCCTTAGTAGAAGATACCGGTATTCGTGTGTTGGGAATGTTAGCCAGTTTTTTATTGACGTTAGCAGCAGCATCTTTGCTCTTTTTGTTTCTTTGGTTTCTCTTGACGTCACTCTATTGCAAAGTTTCCTTGTTTCGTTTGATAAAGAACATGTGGCGCCTCTCGGTGGTTTCCTTTACGACTACCTCTTCTGCTGTTTCATTGCCGTTTCAAATCGAAGATGGCAAAGAACGATTTGGGATCAGTGATCGAATCAATAAGCTCGTGATGCCTCTGGGCATGACCTTAAATAGCAATGGGCTCTCCTTATTTTTAGCCCTGGCAATCGTAACCGTTGCTCAGGCGTACCAGATCCAATTGAGCTGGGGGGATCTTTTGCAAGTGGTCTTGTTGTCCTCGTTGGCATGCTTGGGAACGATCGTCGTTCCAGGCGGCGGATTAGTCACACTGGCTACGGTTTTACCTATGTTAGGACTGCCTAATGAAAGCATCGCCTTACTGGCTGGGATCGATTGGTTTTCTGGGATGTTTCGGACCCTCTTGAATGTTGACCCTGACGTCACGGTGGCGTTGATCGTTGCTCATGATGAAGGAGAACTGGATCATGCAGTCTTCAATGGTGAAAAAGCCTCGGTCAAATTAGCAGAAAAAATCACCGATGGCGTATAAGACCAATCATTCTTGTGATGAAACTTTACTCTTTTTTGAAAACGTGTTACGATTGATTCGTTGATAGACGAAAGAAGCTTCCTGAAATACCGTAAACGGTAAACAGTAGCGGCTGATTTTCCGCTCGTCGTTCAACAGACAACTACAACAAAAAGAGGAGGAAAAAACATGACAGCATCGATGAAATTGTGGATTGACCTTTTGAATAGCTAATTTAAATCTATTTCAAAAGTCTAGGCAATCGTGATTTCAAGGGATGAGTGTCCTCTTTTTTCCAATTTCTTATTAAAATCAGGGTATAGCGGTAGGCTATGCCCTTTTTTTGTTCTTGCGTTTTCCTAGACGGGAAGGACAGACTGATGGAACAATTAAGTGTAAAAATAAACAATCTAATCAAAAATTATGGGTCCAAAGAAGTACTGAACATTGAAGAACTGAGCGCCTATCAAACGGATCGTATCGGGATCGTGGGCGCAAACGGGCAAGGCAAGTCTACCTTACTGAAGTTGATTGCGGGAGTCGTCGATCCTGATTCAGGAACGATCCAAAAAGAAAATTCGTTTCACTATTTCCCGCAAATCGCTGAGGTGACTGAAAAGACGGAGGCCCTTGACTGGGCGCTGTTCGGTCGTTTTTCGATCCCAACAAATGAATTGGCGACACTAAGCGGCGGGGAGGAGACCAAATACCGGTTGGCACAAACGTTATCTTCCTATCAGTTAGGACTTTTGCTCGACGAGCCAACGACCCACTTGGACCAGCAAGGAATTCAAGTCTTGATTGATGAACTGCAGTATTATTATGGCACCCTGATCGTGGTCAGTCATGATCGGTATCTATTGAATCAGCTGGCAACGAAAATCTGGGAAGTCGATCAAGGAAAAGTCACCGAGTATTCTGGCAATTATGACAGTTACCGACAGCAAAAAGAGCAAGCGGCACAGCGTGTTGCCTGGGAGGCTGCGCAGTATCAGCAACAAAAACAGCAGTTGACCCAAGCAATCCAAAAGAAAAAAGAACAAACGATCAAGAGCAGTCGTATTTCTGAAAAAAAGCGGCAGCAGAACATCCGACCAGACCGTTTGTCGTCATCAAAACAAAAAGACACGGTGCAAAAGTCATTGCAAAAAAAAGTCAAAGCCATGGAAAGCCGCTTGGATCACTTGGAAGAAGTGAAGGGTGTCGCCCGGCAGCAGGCGATTCGTTTTCCAGTAGTCCCTGCAGTGGAGTTGCATAATAAACGACCGATTCGTGGGGAGCAAGTAACCATTCAAAGAGGGGCGAAACGTTTGCTAGACAGCAGCAGTTTCCAGTTTGCTGCCGGGAAGAAAATCGCTATCGTGGGTCCGAACGGTTCGGGAAAGTCGACTTTACTAAAAGAAATCATCGCAGGCGGAGAGGGAATCTATGTATCACCGAAAATCGTCTTTGCGGTCTACGAGCAAATGGGCTATCGAAAAAACAGCACCACCCCGCTTTTGACGGAATTGATGGCTCAAACAGACTATCAGGAACCACTGGTCCGCAGTATTTTACACAATCTGGGATTTAGCCAGATTGACGTGATGAAGCCAGTCAATGTGCTAAGCGGCGGGGAAGCGACACGGGTCGAGCTCGCACGCATTTTTACTCAACCTGCCAATGTTTTGATACTTGATGAACCGACGAACTTTATTGATCTGCCGACAATCACCGTCTTGGAACAATTGATTCGCAGCTATCGAGGCATGGTTTTGTTCACATCTCACGATCAAGCGTTTATCGATGCCGTCGCGGATGATGTGTATCAAATCGATCATGGAAAATTAACATTGGTTTCCAGTAACTAGCAGCATTGTCGCTTTTATAACTGTATAAAGAAAAACAGCGCGGGAAAGGAAGCGACCGCCCAACGTTCGATCAACAATCGGCCGTTGAGCGGTCACTACAAAACCCGCGCTGTTTTTTTCACAATCATCGGTATCGCCTAGCTGTTGCTACATCGCTTAATAAATCTTTTTCGTAAAGTATTTTAAGATCAGGGGAGAGATCAAGGTACTCAACAAGACAACGATCACCAAAGGGGAATACAATGCGGATGAGATCAATTGGTTTTGTTGACCAATCTGCAAAATGATCAAAGCCATTTCACCTCGGGAAATCATTCCAGCTCCCACCATCCAAGCACTGTTGTTTGAGAATTTCGCGATTTTCGCCCCGACATAGCCGCCGACCAGTTTGGTCAAGATCGCGACCACGGTAAAGGCAAGAATAAAGAATAATTGCTCATTTAAGCGGGAAAAATCAACTTCTAAGCCAACGCTGACAAAGAACACCGGAATGAAGACGGCGTAACCTAATGCTTCGACACTGTGTTCCACTTCCTCACGAACCTTCGTTTGACTGACAGCGATCCCTGCGAAGAAGGCACCAATGACAGAGCTTAACCCAACGAGGTCAGCAAGATACGCCATTCCTAAGCAGATGATCAGTGACATGATGATCACCGCGGAATTTGCAAATAGCTTTTCTGCAAGTGCCAATAAGAACGGAGCGATCCATTTCACCAATAGAAAAATCAACACAAAATAAATCAATTCTACCAATAAGGTGACCGGCAGTGGTGTTGCTTGGCTGCTTTCGCCGCCTAAAAAGGAAAGGCTAAGACTCAAAACCAACACGACCAAAATATCATCCACGACGGAAGCACCAAGAATCGTCGACCCTTCTTTCGTATTCACCACATTCAACTCTTTCAATACTTCGACAGAAATACTGACTGAGGTGGCAGCTAATACGATCCCGAAAAAGAACGCTTCTGTGGGACTGCTTTGAAAACCGACCCCCGTGGCATACCCGAAGAGCATAGGGAACACGATCCCCAAAAGGGCAACGAGCATCCCTGGACGAAAATAGCGTTTCAATAAAGAAATATCACTTTCCAATCCCGCTAAAAACATCAGCAAAATAACACCAATCTCTGAAAAATCATGAACCAGAATATCTGGATGGACCCAATTGAGTCCTGCGCCTCCTAATAAAACCCCCGCTAACAACTGCCCGATGACAGCAGGAACGCCCATCCGTCTCGCCAGATGCGAGAAGAGGGTCGTCGTGATTAGGATCAAACACAAAATCCCGACAAAATGCATAAAACCTCATCCTTCTTTCCTATAACATACTCCCCTTTAGTATAGCATTCTCTCTTGAATTGAGCCTGTATCAAGCCTTTTTTGAATAAAGGGAGATTCGGAAACGGTTCCTTTTTCGAAAAGTCGGATAAAGTTAGATCAGATGAAGGCATTCCCATTGGCTACCAAAATAAAAAAACGTTACTTTCGGTTTATTTATAACAAATTAATGCTCCAGCCAACGGGCGAGCTGCTGAAACACCATTTGGACTTGCGGCTCCTCGACGTTTTTCAAAAAGTCGTGGGGCAAATCATAGACAGGGACAAATTTACTTTTAGGCACTTTCTTCAAGCCTTTGCTGTAATGAAAAGGTACTTCCTCATCGGTACTGCTAGCACTGCTGAAAATTGGAGGAAATTGTGAAAGCAGCTCAGGATCAATGGCATAGTCAGAAAGAGCTTCAGCTGTTAGACCATAGATCGTGGTGAGTTCTTGCTGATGAACCCAATAAAAATAAGGCAAATAGCGCTGAAACTGCGGATCATCCCAAACGATCTCGGTTTGATCCAAAGAAGGGACTTGCTCTTTGCTTAAGAGCGGCTGCTGCAAGACTCGTTTGTTTTCAATAAAAGAAAGATCGGTATACCCATAAAAGTTGACCAGTTTTTCAGGCAATCTCTGTTGTTCCTTCAGTAATTGCTGGGTCAGCGCCAGCATCAAATAACCGCCAGCTGAGCGTCCGCAGAAACAAAACGGGTTATCTTTAAGCACAGTTGCTTGTAATTCTTGAAAATTTTGCCAGTTCAGCGCCAAAATCTCCGCTAACGAGGAATTGGGCGCCAGTAAATAATCGACTGTGAGGACGCTGTATTGCTGCTCTTGAAATAGTGCGATCAGTGATGCGGGAATGTCTTGACGGGTTCCATAAACAAAACCGCCGCCGTGAAAGTAAATCACGTATTTCTCCGAAGCAGGATAAAGGGACACCGAAGCACCGGTGGTCAATTGCCATTCTTTTTTCATTTTGCTTGACTCCTTTTCTGAAGCTCTAATAAATAGGTGCCGATCTCGTAATTGACTAATTGGATCGGACTTGTCAGATCGATCTCTAGTAGCTGTTCGATTTTGCTTAGTCGGTAGCGAATCGTTTTGGCATGAAGAAACAAGGTTTCAGCCGTATTTTTGTAATTGCGATTCGTGATAAAAAAGGTATACAGCGTTTTGAACAGCTCTTCATTTTCTTCCGAGAGTTGATACAGCTTCGGTGGAATGCTTTGCTGCAGCTTTTCCAGTTGGTTCTCCTTGATAAAGGAACTAAAGATACCTAAGTCGCTATAGGCAATGATCGGCGCCAAATAAAACTGCCGATTGAAGCGAATCGCATCCAAACACTCTGGCAGGATCTCTTTGATCTGTTCCTTGCGCAAGGCTTCGCTGACCACCAAGCAGCCATGTTCACCGGCTAACAGGGCATCATCAAAATGTGTCTGCAGCATCTGTTTCGTCACCTGATGGGCGATCGATTGGAAATTATAGAGGATCACCAAATAGTTGTGGTGTTCGAAAAAGACGTGGGGTGTTTTCAACGCCCGCAGCTTGTGCAAAACGACGGACTTACGCTCCTTATCTTTGAAGCTGTTGGAAGCAAAGGCAATGCCTTGGTAGAAATCGTAGCGATCCAGTTGCGCTTCTTCTAACAAAAGATCCAGCTCAGCCAAATTACTAGGAGTGTTTTGTAAGATCGCATCGGCAAGATTGTTCATGCGATTGTAGCGTTCTTTCTTCAACAAATACTCCATTTGGAGGCGTTCATAAATGACGTCGATCACATTTTCAATGATCATGACTTTTGCCTCAGGGATCTGCGAATCTTTCTGATAAACGATCAAGGTACACAGATCATTGTAAGGATTGATGATCTCTACTTTTATGGCAGTCACATATTGATTGTTTTCATGAGAAAATAATTCCAAATATTCGTAGTGGTTCTTGGTAAACTCGATGGTTTTCATGGGTTCTTGTTTGGTCACCACGAAATTCTTAAAGGATTGACCGACGGACACATGCACATCTAAATGGGGGATGCGCAACGAACAAGGCTTTTCGATCAATTGATAGAACTCCTGCATGATCTGATCGAAAGAAGAGTGGTTGCGCTCGACTTTCATGAAGCGTTGGCGAACTTCGTAATAGGTACGCAGCAGCTGGGTTTGGTGATTCAGCAATGGTTCGTAAACCGCTAGCATGATGGCTTCATAGCTGACTTCTTGCTGCACTTTGATCAAAGGGATCTGATAAGCAAAGCTAAGCTCAATCACCCAATCTGGGATCATAGGGATCAAGCGATCCACTTTGATCACTAAACCGCTGACACCGATTTGCAGCATTTTTTCAAAAAAAACACGCAGTTCCTCAGGGGATTGGTCTTTGAAGGCATAAAAAGAAGTCAAAATCAATTGATGGGCTTTGCTCCACTTCTCAATGTCCATCGCTTCCAGCACCATGACGGAACCAACGGAATTTGTTAAACCAATGGAGCCAGTCAGGACTTTACTTTTTTCAAAAAGCGGCAGTTCAACCAATTCTTTTAATTTCATAAAACGCTCCTTTTTTCTCTTTTGGATAAAAAGTATAGCATTTTTTTAGAACTTTATCCAATGAAAACGCAAACAAGGCTCGTTAGAATGAGAGTATAAGAAAAGGAGGAGAACAAATGCTGCACACAGTAATCTTAAAGAATAACTACCAAGATTCCATTAACTTAATGCTGCTGACGAATACGATCAATGATCTAGGTGATGTCGAAATGAGTCAAATCATGATGGGGACGGATGCAAACAAAGACATATTAAATAACACTGGATTGCTTTCTGAAGAGGCTGAAGGTGCTTCACCCAACGATATGATGATCGTGGTCGATAGCCAAAACGAACAGATCATGGATCAAGTAATGCCAGCGATCGATTCATTTTTAGCTGATCTTTCAGCAAAAGATCAAGGCAAAGAAACGCCAGCGGCGGCTTCATGGCAAGAAGCCTTGAGCGCAATGCCGGATGCCAATGTTGCATTATTTAGTATTCCTGGGGAATATGGCGCAGCCGAGATGGAAAAAGCCTTGAAAAATGACTTGCATGTTTTCTCGTTTACGGACAATGTCGCTATCGAAGATGAAGTGCGTTTGAAAAAGCTGGCTCATGAAAAAGGCTTATTGATGATGGGGCCAGACTGTGGAACCGGTATTATTTCCAGCATTCCGATTGCCTTCACGAATGTCGTGGCACCAGGAAACATCGGCGTCGTTGGTGCCTCTGGTACGGGGATTCAAGAAGTGACGACGATCATTGACCGATTAGGCGGTGGTGTCGTTCATGCCATCGGGACCGGCGGACGTGACTTAAGCGACAAAGTTGGGGCGATCACTGTCAAAGATGCCATCGTTGCTTTAGAAAATCATGAACCGACAGATGTGATTTGCGTGATCTCGAAACCACCTGCAAAAGAAGTGCGGGATGAAGTCGTTCAATTGCTGCAAAGTATCAGCAAACCTGTGGTAGCGATTTTCTTAGGAGAAAAACCAGAAGCCCATGAAGGAAAAGTCTATTTGGCACATACTCTGGAAGAAACAGCGCGCATTGCTGTTGATCTTGCCAATGAAGAACCCGTCAAGGCGAACTATTTTGAACGCGTGGCAACCCCAGATGTACCCAAACTCGCTGAAGACAAAGTGGTCAAAGGTCTTTATTCTGGCGGTACATTAGCTGCCGAAGCAGGAATGCTGATCTCCGAAGCCTTGAATCTAGAAGGCCTTGTAAAACAAGAAGGCTATATCTTGCATTCCCACGGCTATGATGTGATCGACCTTGGTGATGATATCTATACCCAAGGCAAACCGCACCCAATGATCGATCCTGAAGTGCGCATCAAAAAAATCGAAGACTATGCGCAAGATGAGCAAACAGGGGTCATTTTATTTGATGTGGTGTTAGGTTACGGCGCACATGCAGATATGGTAGGAGCTTTGTTACCAGCCATCGAAGCTGTACAGCAAACAGCCCAAGCAGCTGATCGCGCGCTGTACTTTGTTGCTACCGTCTGCGGAACTGAAAAAGATCCGCAAAACTATCAAGAAGCAGTCAACCGTTTGAAAGCAGCTGGCGTCTATGTGGCACCAAGCAATGCTCAAGCAGTGCAATTAGCCCTCGCCTTAAAAGGGGCGACTCTTTCTGAAGCAGACAAAGCGGTCAATGACTATACTGGTAGCAAAGTTGAGGTGCCGACAGTTAGCGAGAAAGTGATGGAGCTGTTGACCACCAAACCACGAATCATCAATGTTGGCTTACAAAGCTTCAATGAATCGATCCTGCAATATGGCGGGAAAACAGAACAATTTAACTGGCGTCCTCGTGCCAACGGCAACAAGAAAATGATCCATATTTTAGACGCGTTAGAAGAATTTGACGAAAAAATCACAGCTGAAAACCAAGCAGTGACGGATAAAATCAAAAATGCCCAACCATTCTTGATCGATGTCGTTCCAGCTAAATCAGTGATCGCTGAATTAAACGAAAGCCAGAAAACCTTGCTGCATGCAGGACCGCCGATCCAATGGTCGGAAATGACGGGACCGATGCAAGGGTCTTGTATCGGCGCTGCCTTGTTTGAACGCTGGGCGAAGGATGAAGACGAAGCCCGCCGCTTACTCGAAAGTGGGGAAGTCCGCTTTATGCCATGTCACCATGTCCAGGCAGTTGGACCAATGGGGGGAATCACTTCTGGGAATATGCCTGTCTTTGTGGTTGAAAACCGCCTTGTCGGCAACAAAGCCTACTGTATTTTGAACGAAGGGATCGGTAAAGTCTTACGATTTGGTGCCTATTCACAAGAAGTCATCGATCGTTTGGATTGGATCAAAGACGTCTTAGGACCAACCATTGCCAAGGCATTGCAATTAACAGAAGAAGGCATCAACTTGAATGTATTGATTGCCCGGTCGATCACAATGGGGGATGAATTCCATCAACGAAATATTGCAGCATCATTGAACTTTTTGAAAGAAATCGCGCCGTTGATCATCCAAACAGAGATCGATGAAAAGCAAAAATATGAAGTGATCAAGTTCTTAGCAGATACCGATCAGTTCTTCTTGAATATCATGATGGCAACCGGCAAAGCCATCGTTGACGGTGCCCGTGTCGATGCCAAAGGAACGATCGTGACCACCATGACGAGAAACGGTGTCAATTTTGGGGTTCGTGTCGCCCAAACAGAAGACCAATGGCATACTGCACCAGTCAATACGCCGAAAGGTTTGTACTTTACTGGGTTTACCGAAGCAGATGGCAATCCTGATATTGGGGACAGTGCCATTACTGAAACCGTCGGCGTTGGAGCAATGGCGATGGTAGCCGCACCAGGGGTAACACGCTTTGTCGGCGCTGGGGGCTTTGAGGATGCGCTGGAAACTTCCAACGAAATGGCAAAAATCTGTTTCGGTCATAATCCGACCTTCTCGATCCCAACATGGGACTTCCAAGGGACTTGTTTGGGGATCGACATCCGCAAAGTCGTTGAAACAGGCATCACCCCAATCATTAATACTGGGATCGCCCATAAAGAAGCAGGTGTCGGTCAAGTCGGCGCAGGCACGGTGCGTGCACCGTTAGGCTGTTTTGAAAATGCCTTGACGGCTTATGCGAAGGATCTGGGGATCGATGTTGACTGAGAAAATTAAAATCAGTGATTATCTAGACCCACTGCAACGATTCGGTCGTACCGGTCGGGTGCATAGCGTGTTTGATCGTTCATTCAATGTGATGATCGGGCAGCAGCTGGTCAATATCAACAACTATCGCAACTATTTGACTGGCTTTGGGGTCTTTTTACCCGATGCATTGTTTGAACAAGTCTTGCCTTTGATCGAAGTCGGCAATCGCGTGCAAGTCCGAGAGCATGGTCTGACCTTTTACAGCACAAAAGGAACATTTTCTCTTTCATTAGAGGAGAAAGAATTGGTTTCGCTGCAGGTGAAGGAGCTATCCTTCACCTCTGCGGAATTGCAGCTTTTGAAAGAAATACTGCTTCAACAAAAACTAGAAACCAAGATTGGGTTGCCAGAAGATGAAAAAATCCAAGCAGTGTTTGCGGCATTGCGGCAGTCTGTCTCAGATTGGGAACCAATCATTGACCACCTGATTGGTCGTGGCAAAGGATTGACACCTAGCGGCGATGATCTTCTCGTTGCCTATCAAGCGATGCTCTATGCCTTGCAACAGCCAGAAGCCGACGCGTTAGCACAAGCATTGGCAAAACCGCTGTCTACGACGGATGTCAGCCTTGCTTATATTCAAAGTGCCAGTCAAGGGTATGTCAATTCGGTAATGCTGCAATTATTCCAAGACGTAAAAAGTAAAAACCCGCAGGTGCTGGAAAACGATGTGCAGCAGCTGATGTCCATCGGTCATTCGTCAGGCAAAGATCTTAGCTTTGGGTTGTTGTTAGCGTTGGAGTCATTGTCACTTGAGGAGAAAGAATAGAAAAGGGGAGAAATCATGGTAATCAGTAACCAGAAAGATGCGGTCAAAGTAAGCAATTCTTACTGGAAAAAAGTCGTTGCTATTTTCTTTGTCGGCTGGATTTTAATGTACGCCACACGGACGATCTTCAATCCAATCATGGGTGTGATCGGTGAAGAATTCAATTTAAGTAACACACAACTAGGACTTGCCAATAGTATTTTCTTTTTGACTTATGCCGTTGCGCAAATTCCTTTTGGGATCATCGGCGACAAAATCGGTCGCAAATTAGTGATCGCTCTAGGCTTTGTTTTATTGGCGGTGACTACGTACTTCAGTGGGCTAGCCACAAGCTTTGTTTTGTTTTTAGTGATTCGTGCCATTGCAGGGATTGGTCAAGGTGCCTATTACGGTCCGCAATACGCATTGTCTACCGAAGCGATTCCCGACAACAAACGAACCGTCGGAAATGCCATTATCAACAGTGGGATGGCGTTTGGAACGTCTGGCGGGTACTTGCTTTCTAGTAAATTAGTCTTGGATAACGGGGGCCATTGGAGCCAACCCTTCTTCCTAATGGCAATTCCGACCTTGATCGTTGGTGTCTTGTTCTATTTTGTTTTGAAAGAAAAAGTGATCCGTCCAGAAGATGAAGGACAAGAAATAAAAGAAGAAGGGCCGAAAGAAAAGATTTCCTTGAAGCAGATTTTTTCAAACCGCAATCTTGTGGCAGCCTTTGTTCTATGCTTTACCAGCATTTATGCAAACTTTGTGATCATTACTTGGCTGCCGCAATTCTTGATTGCCGAGCGTGGTTTTGAAGGGGCGAGTGTCGGCTTTATTGCTTCCTTAGTCCCATGGGCATCAATTCCAGGTGCGTTGATTTTTGCTCGATTGAATGATAAAACAGGCGCAACGAAAAAATTAGTCTATTTATTGGTCCCATTGGCGACCCTTTCCGTATTTGCCATTGCCTTTGTAACGGATCGTACCTTATTGATCACTGTCTTGATTTTGTATGGATTGACTGGCAAGCTGGCGCTTGATCCAATCGTCGTGACCTTTGTGACGAAAAACGCACCAAAAGGCGCCTTAGGAACGACCTTGAGTGCCTATAATTTTATCGGGATGTCGGGGTCGATCTTAGCACCTTATGTTACTGGCTTTTTAGCCGATTCTTTAGGATCGATGCAGGTCGGGTTTTACCTGTCTTGTTTATTACTGCTGATCGGATTAGGTGTTTTTGCCGTATTAGCAAAGGAAAATCAGAAGGAGAGCATAAAATGAGTTTGAATGTGATCGCGTTAGGCGGCAATGCTATTTTAGATAAAGACCCTAGTGATGAAGGACAAAAAGCAGTTGTTGCGCAAGCAGCACGTTATATTGCCGATTTTGTCGAAAAAGGGGAAAAAGTCATTGTTTGTCACGGCAATGGACCACAAGTCGGCAACTTACTGTTGCAGCAAAAAGCAGGGGAAAGTGAAAAAAATCCCCAATTGAAATTAGACAGCTGCGTGGCTATGACCCAAGGAAGTATCGGTTATTGGCTGCAAAATGCCTTGATCAATGAGTTTGCCACACGTCAAGCACATCCTTCGGTGATCTCATTAGTCACCCAAGTTCGTGTCGATCCAGCAGATCCATCCTTTGAGAAACCTTCCAAACCAGTCGGACCTTTTTATAGTGAAGAGGAAGCCAATGCCGTGATGGCAGCCAATGGCGGGGTATATCAAGAAGATGCTGGGCGTGGTTACCGGAAAGTGGTTCCATCCCCGAAACCGCAAGAAATCGTTGAAAAAGAAGCCATCAAAACATTGGTCGATGCTGGTGTGATCACGATTTGCGCCGGTGGTGGTGGCGTACCTGTCGTTCACAACGACAATGGGTTTACTGGCGTGGAAGCCGTCAACGACAAGGACTTTACCGCTAGTGTCTTAGCAAAAGACGTGCAGGCCGATCGCCTAATCATTTTGACTGGTGTCGACAATATCTACATCAATTACAACCAGCCGAATCAGCAAGCCTTAGGGGAAATCAGTGTGGCACAAGCCAAGGGCTACATTGAGGAAGGCCATTTTGCAGCGGGCAGTATGTTGCCAAAAATAGAAGCTGCGATTGATTTTGTCGAAGAAGATGCAGCCAGAACCGCGATTATTACCTCAATCGAAAAGTTAGCTGAACTGGATCAGCATACAGGAACCATACTTCGAAAATAAAGAGGGGATCAAAGTGAAAGCAAAAAAACTACCGATGGTGACGCAGATCGTTATTGCCGTTCTTCTAGGGATTCTTTGCGGTTTGTTCTTTGGTCAAGCCGCTTCGTTCCTAAAAATTTTGGGCGATCTTTTCTTGCGTCTGATGCAAATGGCGATCCCATTATTGATCGTTGGCCAAATCATTCAAGCAGTTGGGGGGATTGCCCCGAAAGAACTCACTCGTTTGGGTGGAAAAACGATCGCTGTCTTTGGGATTTCCTCCTTATTCGCTGCTGCATGGGGCGTGCTGATGGCGCTCTTCTTTGCTCCAGGCAAAGGGATCGACTTTTCACAAGCTGCCGGCGAACCTCTGCAAGCACAAGAAATTTCTATATCAGAGACAGTGATCAACTTTATTCCCACGAATATTTTCGATGCGTTGAGTAAAGGGTCAATTATTCAAATCATCGTTTTTGGGTTATTTTTTGGTGTTGCCCTCAATCGCTTTATGCAAAAGAAACCTGAGTCAGCTCTTTATGGGTTGATCGTGGATCTGAATGAGGTCGTCATTGCCATCATTCGTTACGTGATGATCGTGGCACCAATCGGTATTTTTGCTTTGATCGCTTCAACGATCAGCTCCCTAGGCTTGCAGATCATTTTGCCATTAGTCAGCTATTTGCTTGTCTACGGTCTAGCCACCGTCACGTTCCTTGGGCTGTGGCTAGTCTTGTTGACCGTATATTGTCGGATCAATCCGTTACGATTGATCAAAAATATGAAAAATATGTCGGTCATGGCCTTGGCGACAACCTCCTCTGCCATCACGCTGCCGATCGCTATGGAAGAATCCCAGAATAAATTAGGACTCAGTAGCCGCATCACCAATTTGGTATTGCCGTTAGGGATGTCTTTGAACAGCAATGGGTCAGCGATGCATATGGCGATTACAGTCATGACGATCGCCCAAATGTATCAAATCAACTTTGACGGGATCCAAATGGTGACGGTAGCTGTAACTGCGACTTTCGTTTCTTTAGCCAATGCAGTTGTTCCCGGAGCGGGGTTAGTTTCCTTGGCAATCATTGTTCCCCAGCTCGGTTTACCAATCGAAAGCATTGCGCTATTTGCTGGTGTCGAATGGTTTGTTGGCATGTTGCGGACGATCTTGAACGTGAACTCAGACGTCTATTCAGCGCTTTTGATCGCTAAGTCAGCTGATGAACTCGATCATCGCGTGTTTAATCAATAAGAGAAGCCGTTGCCAAGCGTGCTTCTCTTTTTCTAAGGAGGAGAAAAAGATGGAAGAAATGAGCAGACGTTCTCTGCTGGAATTAGAAGTATTGATGAAAAAGAAACTCTTGGCTGCTGGTTTGCCAGAAGCCGCTGCCAGTGAAACAGCGGCGCATTTGACCTTTGCGGATGCTTGCGGGATCCATTCTCATGGTGCCGTGCGGATGGACTACTATGCCGAGCGCTTAGTAAAAGGCGGTATCACGCTAGAACCAAACATGTCTTTTGAAAAAACAGGCGCCGCTACCGGAATTTTTCACGGAGATAACGGCATGGGGCATTATGTGTGCAACGAAGCGATTGCGATCGCCATTCATCTGGCGAAAGAAGCAGGGATCGCTGCAGTAGGAATCGAGCAGACCAGCCATAGCGGGACGATGGCGTATTACGTCAAACAGGCTGCTGAAGCCGACTTAGTGGCGATCGCCATGTGTCAATCGGATCCGATGGCGGTGCCTTTTGGTGGGACCGAAAACTATTTTGGCACCAATCCAATCGCGTTTGCAGCACCACGAGCCAATCATCCGCCGGTGGTTTTTGATATGGCGACAACGGTTCAAGCGTGGGGCAAAATTTTGGACGCTCGCTCGAAGAAACAGCAGATCCCCGATACTTGGGCAGTAGACGAGCAAGGCTTGCCTACCACCGATCCCTATGCAGTCCAAGGATTATTGCCTATCGCTGGTGCCAAAGGGTATGGCTTAATGATGATGGTGGATATTTTAGCCGGTTCGATGCTAGGCTTGGCTTTTGGTAAACAGGTCACCTCCATGTATGCGGACTTGACGGAAAAACGTCGCTTAGGACAATTCCTTTTGGTGATCGATCCGTCTCGTTTTACGGACACCGAAATCTTCAAGCAAAGCATCGATCAGATGGTGACTGAGCTGCATGCAATCCCGCCAGTAAAAGGGCAATCACAAGTCTACTATCCTGGAGAGATCAGTCAAATACACTTTGAAAAAGCTCAGCAAGAAGGGGTCCTGATCCCCAAAGCGATCATCGATTATCTCGAAAGCGAAACCCTCCATTTTGATCGCTATGGTAGTCAAGATTCCTTTGCTAAATAAAGATCTGCAGAAGACGGTTGGTTCATAGGGGATTGAACCAACTTTTTTTTGCTGTGTGGAGCAAAAAGGATTTTTCCATCAAAAAATCGCAGCTTTTTGACAGGAGCAGACGAATTCTTTGAGTTGGTTCATTTTTTTCAAAGCATTTCTTAAGCCATTTAACCTTTGATTGCTTGTTTTTTGGAATATGGTAGAATAGGTCGCATAAGTTTAGATTACTCAAGAAATGAGAGAAAAGCGAGGATGCAGCGTGGCAATGAATAAAGTGGTTCTTACTGGGAAAATCGCAGCGATGCCTAGTAAAGAAGCGTTTGATGCGGCGGACGATCAGGGCGTACGTTTTGATCTTGTCATTGTATCTCAATGGCAAAACAGTGAAGAAGTGCATCATGAATGGTTTGCTTGTGTCGTTCATGGGAAACAGGCAGAGACCTTTTTACGGTATACTCAAAAAGGAGCAAGTATCAAAATCAACGGACACTTGCAAGGCTGTCCGTATGAAACAGCAGAAGGGCAAAGATTTTGTGCGGCAGAAGTCGTGGTGGATACCTTTCAAATTTTAGAGTTAGCAGAAGAACCAGCGGCGCCTTTTCCTAAAAAGCGACCATCGACACTTGATGAACCGACGCAAACAAAGTCGATCCGTAATGAAAAAGATCCCCTAAAAAC
This sequence comes from Enterococcus sp. DIV0240d, assembly GCF_051711245.1. NCBI lineage: Bacteria > Bacillati > Bacillota > Bacilli > Lactobacillales > Enterococcaceae > Enterococcus > Enterococcus sp. DIV0240d. The sequence goes on from NZ_JBIOMG010000001.1 coordinate 1,194,189, forward strand.
ACAGATGCTGGAGTTTTTAAAAGACAATCGATTATTTTAATGACGAAACATGCGGAAAGCAACGGCTTCTCGCATGTTTTTTTATGTAGAGAAAGCGTTGGTAAAATCCAATTATATCTGACTAGCGGTGTTCTTTATTGCGAATCAAAGAGGCGGTTAAATAGAATGGTGATTGTAATAAATGATCACGAAAGTGAAAATAGTGTTTCACAAAAAGTGCCGATTGGTTTAGAATAGTTGAAACATATCTTGAGGGAAAAAGCGGTGCTTGCCTTGTTCAACTGCTAGATGCCGCTTTTTTCTGAAAAAATCGTTAATCCGGGAGGGATGTCGATGGGCAAACCAATTATAGGGATCGCTGCGAATGAAGTGCAAGATGCTGGCGATGTGCTGCATCATTTGCCGATCGCCTACACACCATTGGGGTATGTGCGAGCGATCCAGCAAGCGGGCGGACTGCCATTGCTCTTGCCAATCAGTGAGCCAGCTGCAGCCAAGGACTATGTTTCACAGATCGATAAACTGGTGTTAGCTGGTGGACAAGATGTTTCACCCAAGTTTTATGGGCAGGAGGCTCATCAGGCAACTGGAAGCGGCTTTTTGGCACGGGATGAGTTTGAACTGGCGCTAATCGATGAAGCGCTGCTGCAAAAGAAACCAATTTTTGCGGTTTGTCGGGGGATGCAGCTGGTCAACGTGGCCTTTGGGGGCACGCTGCAGCAAGACATCAGTACCTTCAGTGAGATCATTCATATGCAGGCGCCGATTCCGAAAGAAGTGCCGACCCATGCCATCGCGACGGCTGAAAAAAGCATGTTGGCTCGTGTATACGGTCAAAAAACAAAGGTCAATTCCTTTCATCATCAAGCGGTGGATCGATTGGCTCGTCCATTGCAAAAGACAGCTTGGAGTCCTGATGGCATCATTGAAGGCATTGAACACGTGGATCAGCGCTTGTTGGCGGTTCAATGGCATCCAGACTTTGCCTATGATGCGCTTTTACAAGAACAAGCGGTTTTCAAGTATGTCGTTGACGTGTTGTAAGAAAGAGGGTCACGCAAGGAGAAGAAAAATGAAAAAGAAAATAATTGGTATCACTGCTTTAACAGTATTGGTTTTAAGTGCCTGCAGTACCACGAGTCCCACGACGGATTCTGGACAGCAAGAGGAGCAAGGCGCTGTTGCGCAAGAGATTCAAGTGTCAACCGCGGGCGCCTTATCGACCCTTGATAGCGGGCAATACACGGATGTCAACAGTTCCGATATGATCGGACAAGTGGCAGAAGGGTTATACCGTCTGGATCAAGAGGGGGATCCTGAGCTTGCGATGGCCGCTGAAGAGCCTACGGTATCAGAAGATGGTCTGGTTTATACCTTCACCATTCGTGATGCAACATGGAGCAATGGCGATCCTGTTACAGCAGATGATTTTGTCTACGCCTTTCAATATGTTGCCAATCCAGAGAACGGTTCTAGCAGCAGCAATCAAATGGATGTGTTGAAAAATGGCAGTCAAGTACGTCAAGGAGATGCTGAGGTCAGTGAGTTAGGTGCCAAAGCATTGGACCAGCAGACGCTAGAGCTGACATTGGCAAGTCCAATCTCGTATTTGGATCAGATTCTGGTCGGGACACCTTTTATGCCAAAAAATCAAGCGTTTGCTGAAGAAAAAGGCGCCGATTATGGGTTGTCGGCGGAAAATTTTGTCGGCAATGGCCCATTCTTGATCGAAGGGTGGAACGGGACCAACGAATCATGGACGTTAACGAAAAATCCTGATTATTGGGATGCTGAGAATGTCCAATTAACCAAGATCGACGTGCAAGTAGTGAAGGAAACGGCAACTGGTGTCAGCCTTTTTGAAACAGGAGAACTGGACTACACCACCTTAACGGATACGTACGCGCAGCAATACCAAAACTCAGCTCAAGCCAACTATGTGCCAAAGGCGCTGGTGGGGTATTTAAGTACCAACCAAAAACGAGAAATCACAGGCAATGTCAAGGTACGTCAGGCGATTTTACAAGCCATCGACAAAGAGGCATTTGCCGAAAATATCTTAGGTGACGGGTCCACTGCATTGAACGGCTTTGTGCCAAGCAACTTTGCCAAAGATCCAGAAACAGACCAAGATTTTCGTGAAGAAAATGGCGATTTACTCCCGTATGATCTAACAGCCGCACAAGCGCTTTGGGCACAAGCCAAAGAAGAGTTGGGACAAGACGAGATCACTTTGGAACTGTTGTCAGCAGATACAGCAGCAGCCAAGAAAACCATCGAATTTGTCCAAGGACAGTTAGAAACTAATTTGCCTGGATTAACCATTGATGCCAAGTCGATTCCTTTACAAAACCGCTTGGACTTGCAATCCCAAGGTGAATTTGATCTCGTCTTCGGGACTTGGACACCAGATTATGCGGATCCAATCAACTTCTTAGAATTTTATGATTCGACAGGTGGCTTGAATACCTCTGGGTATGCTAGTGAAAAGTACGATCAAGGGTTACAAGAAGCACGGACGACTTTAGCAAACGACCCAGCTGCCCGTTGGGACTTATTGAAAGAACTTGAAAAGCAATTGATCGTTGAAGATACAGCCGTCTTGCCGTTATATCAAGGGGCGGTAGCGTATTTGAAAACAGATCGTTTGCAAGGGGTGCAAGTGTTTCCTTTTGGACGAACAGTATCCTATCGCCTAGCATCTGTCACAGAATAAACAGGCAGTAAGAAAACAGAGGAACTTTTTTTCAACCAAGTGTGCTGACCAAACAACGCTTGTTGAAGAGAGGGGCATCTGTTTTTTTATTTTGCCAAATTCCTTGCAGCGCTTAGGATAAATCGAGAATTCGTTTTCAAAAAATAGTTGTTAAAAAGCGAGAAATTGAGAAACGCCTTTTTAGAAAAGTCAATCTTTTTGAAAAAAAATTAATAAAAGTTGTTGCATTCTCAGAAACTTATCTGTAAAGTGTTAGGTGTAGTCAGCAAAAATAAAAAGAGAAGGAGGGATTACGATGCAAAAAGTATTTGATAAAAAAACAACCAAATTGAATAAAGTGAATCCCTCATTCGGTAACCATTAGTGTACAGATAATGTCTATAATAACGACGTTCATGCTCTGTCCTTTTTCCGAAGGGACAGAGCTTTTTTGTGTACTTTTTTAGAATGTGAGGGATAAAACATGAAGTATGTATTAAAACAATTAACAACGTATTTTAAAGAACATAAGGTGCGCTATACCTTTGTATTCGTCTTTATGGTGATCGCTAGTGCGATGTATGTCGCACCGATCTATATTCTGCGCTTGTTCATCGATGCGTTGATTCAAGATAATTTTGATTACTCCGTACTGATCCAATATGTGAGCCTCTTCGCGGGAGCTATCTTGTTAGGATATTTGGCGGAATTTGTTTGGACGTTTAATTTATTTATTGGTTCCTACGATTTGCAAAAGCAATTACGGGAACAATTGATGAGCCACTTTCTCAAAATGGGGGCGCCGTTTTACCATCGTTTCCGAACAGGTGATTTAATGACTCGTTCCAGTGACGATGTCCAAGTGATGGGGATGACCATTGGGTATGGACTGATGGTTTTCTTAAATACTAGTTTGTATCTAAGTTTTATTGTAGCGATGATGGCTGGGACGGTTTCTTGGCTACTGACCTTGATTGCCCTGATTCCCATGCCACTTTTAGCCTATTACATTTTCAAATGGGGCTCGCAAGTCGATAAGGCGTTTACGGAAGCGCAGAATTCTGTTTCTGAGATGAACAGTGAAGTGCTGGAGATCATTGATGGCATTCGGGTCGTCCGAGCTTATGGACTAGAAGGAGCCACCACGGAACAGTTTCAAAAGAAAACACTGGAAACACGAGCGAAAAACAATATCGTTTCTGAGATCGATTCCCGTTTTGGGCCGCTGATTACCATCATCTTAGCGATCAGTTTCGTGATGAGCTTTGGTGTGGGGGCGTTTCTTGTTGCCAACCAAACGATCACCATCGGTGCGATGGTCTCTTTCCAAGTGTACTTGACAATGGTCGTTTGGCCGATGATCTCAGCAGGAGATCTTGTGAATGTGATGCAGCAAGGTGCCGCATCCTGGCGTCGGATCAATGAAGTGCTGCAGACGGGGGATGAATTAGAAACGCCAGGCGAAGCCGACCTGCAAGCCATCAATACGATCCGTTTTGAAGCATACCATTTCCAATATCCGCAAGCAGCTCGTTATGTGTTAGAAGGACTGGATTTGACGATCACTCGTGGAGAAGTCTTAGGGATCGTTGGGAAGACCGGCAGCGGAAAAACGACGCTGCTAAGACAATTCGGTCACCGCTATCCATACTCTGATCAAGTCCCCTTGATCAACGAGCAGCCGTTGACGGCCTATCAAACAACAGCAGTGCGCAACCACTTTGCAGAAGTGCCGCAAGAACATACCTTGTTTTCACGAACGATTCGCGAGAACTTGTTATTCGGACAGCCCAACGCTTCCGAAGAAGTATTGTGGGAAGCACTGGAAGCTGCTTGCTTTAGCGAAGACATCAAGCGGATGCCAGAAGGGCTCGAAACGGTCGTCGGTGAGAAAGGCGTTTCCCTTTCTGGTGGACAAAAACAACGCTTGTCCTTAGCACGGGCGTTTTTACGAAACAGTGAAGTCCTCTTACTGGATGATGCCCTTTCGGCAGTTGATGCCAAAACGGAACAAGCCATCATCACGAATTTGAAAACGATGAAGCAGGCACCGACCTCCATCATCGTGACCCATCGATTGTCCGCCATCACCGAAGCGGATCAAATCATCGTCTTAGAAGACGGACGGATCACACAGCGTGGTACCCATCAGGAGTTGATCGAAACGCCTGGCTGGTACCAAGAGCAGTATTATCATCAACAGTTAAAGGAGGACGATACGAGTGTTCTCAACGATTAAACGTTTGCTCACGTATTTGAGCTATTATAAAAAACAATTTACCGTGGGTGCGATCTTGCTGTTGCTGGCTGCAGCGCTCGAACTGACTTCACCACTGATTGCCAAGCAGCTGATCGACCGAGTGATGACACCAGCGGTTAACAGTAGCAATTTAGACACGATGCTTTTGATCCAATTGCTCGCTGGGTATTTGCTGGTCAATTTGATTGGTTCCCTCTTTCGTTATATCAGCTTGCTGCAATTGCGAAAAATGTCCAACAGTATCGTCAAAAAAATGCGGGATCAGCTTTTTGACCATATGCACAAATTACCCGTTTCTTACTTTGACCAAATCCCAGCAGGTAAAGTCGTTGCACGAATCACGAATGACACCGAAGTCTTGCGGTCGAATTTCTATGTGATCGTGATCAGTAATTTGTTAAGCAACATCATCCAAATCATTGGTGCGTTTATTGCATTGTTTCTTTTGAACCGCACCTTAGGAGCAGCGATGCTGATTTTGATCCCGATTTTAGGCATCTGGCAGCATTTTTATACCAAATATGCTTCTCGTTACAATTTAGCAATGCGGGAATACATCTCACAAATCAGTGGGCAGTTGAATGAATTTGTCCAAGGAATGGCGATCATCCAAGCCTTCCAACGAGAAAATCAGTTGCAGAAAGAATTTAATGAAACAGTAGAGAAATGGTTCAAAACTGGACGTAAATACCTCTTGCTCGATTCAAGTATCGCTTGGGGATTAGGCAATTTGTTGCGAAATTCAACGATCTTGATTTTGATCACGACCTTGGCCGCCTTTTTCCTTGATGGCCGTTTGGCGATCTCAGCAGGCTTGCTGTATGCCTTTATTGATTACATCAACCGCCTGTATGATCCCATCGAAGGGCTTGTCCAAACCATCACCAATGTGCAGCAATCATTAGCTGCTGGACAGCGGGTCTTTGAGTTTGCTGATCAGCCGGTTGAAAAACAACAAAGTGAGCAGCTGACTGTCACGAATGGCGATGTTTCTTTCCAACAAGTGACCTTTGGCTACGACCCTGAGCAAGCGATCTTGCACGATATCAACTTTGACGTTGCCGCAGGAGAGACCATTGCTTTAGTTGGTCATACTGGTTCTGGAAAATCGAGTATTTTGAACCTGTTGTTCCGTTTTTATGATCCGCAGCACGGAAAAATCGTTGTGGATGGACAAGTGATCGCTGATTATGATCGTCATAGTTTAAGAGATTCAATGGCGATCGTTATGCAAGATCCCTATCTATTTACTGGAACGATCGCCAGCAACATCGGGATGAACGATCCAACGATCACCGAAGCGATGATTATCGATGCCTTGAAACAAGTCGGCGCTGACTACCTTTTGAGCCGCTACGAAAAAGGCATCCATCATCCAGTCGTTGAAAAAGGCAATGAGTTTTCTAGTGGAGAACGCCAGCTGATCAGTTTCGCCCGTGCGTTGGTCTTTGATCCGAAAATCTTGATTCTGGATGAAGCGACGAGCCATGTGGACACTGAAACAGAGTCCATCATTCAAAAGGCGATGACCGTCTTGCAAAAAGGACGGACGACCTTCATGATCGCTCACCGTTTGTCAACGATCAAACAAGCCGATCAAATCTTGGTCCTAGACCAAGGGAAGATCGTGGAACGGGGAACCCATGCGAGTCTTGTCCAAGGGCAAGGAATCTATCAGCAAATGTATCAAATGCAAGCAGAGCAGCTGTAATCAGCGGTGATTGCCGACAACAGTAACCGTAAAAGAAAATCCTTGAGCCTCCTGCATGGGAAGTGGCTCAAGGATTTTTTATATAATGCGAAGGTGCAGCCAATCATCTATGGGGAGTAGGAAGAGGAAGCCTTCGCTTATATATCAGTAGGAAACGCGGCAAGGTGTTGTCGTAATTTTGTTAAGAAACACTCGCCGATCACTGATAATGGGCGAGCGTTCTTTTTAATGAGGATGATCTCACCCTCGGACGCGTCGATCAAAGGAAGAAAAGCCAAGCCTTGGCGTTCTGGTTGGGCAACGATCCCCGAGCCGGTTCCATAAAGATCCGTCTGCTGTAATAGCTGGACCATTGTGCCTCGATCGCTGACATGCACCACTTGAGGGCTTTGAGCAAAGTCGATCAAATCTTCGGAAAAGAACGAATAGCGTTCATCTTCTTGCAAAAAGCGTACTTGCGGATAAGGGGCCAGATCCTTTAAGGAAAGCCGCGTTTTTTCTGTCAAGGGATGAGTCCCTCGTAAAAAGACATGGGGGCGAAACCGTCCCAACGCCTCGAAGGACAATTGGGCGCCTTGTAACAGTCGTTCCAATCCTGCTTGGTTTTGCTCATTCAAATAAAGAACCCCAAATTCACTTCGATATTGCTGCACGTCCGTGATTACCTTTAAGGTCGTGGTTTCTAATAGGCGAAATTGGCGACAGTCGGGAAATTCCTGCAGCAGCTCACTGAAAATTCCAGCCGTGAAATCATAGTGCTGGCTTGCGATGGCGAAGGTTTGATTCGCTGCTTGCTTGCTGGAAAAACGCGTTTGCAGCTGCGCCACTTGACTCAAGATCGGCTGGGCATGGTCTAGAAATTCCGAGCCTTCGGCAGTCAAGCGGGCACCTTGATTCGTACGCTCGAAAAGCTGGACCTCCAATTCTGCTTCCAACTCTTTCACGGCTTGGGAAAGACTTGGCTGTGAGAGATACAGCCGTTTGGCTGCTTCACGAAAACTTCCATGGTCAGCGATCGCTTGCACGATCCGCATTTGTTGAATATTCAATTTTTGACCTCCTTTACAAAGATTCAGACGGAAAAAGGGTCTACCAATCAATAGTAGTCAGTTCTTTTCCTTCTATAATAGAAGCTTCTTAAAAATAAGACGACAGTTGCTGCTTATTGCTACTTGTGAAGCGGTCATTGCAATTCTTCAGGAATAAACCAATAGCCCGTTTGATTCTCTTCTGCCAGCAGTTCTTTAAAGGCTTCCGAACGATAAGCTGCCACCACTGCCTGTGCCCAATCACTGTCTTGGTTGGCTTCTTTGACCGTTGCCACCAGTTCATACTCTTGCAAAATGTCTTCACTTAATAAGCTTTCCTCTGCAGCAATTCCAGCACTATAAACGATGCTGCCGGGAATCACCGCATAGTCTAAGTCTGCTAAGCTGCGGGGGATTTGCGCAGAATCCATCTCGACGATATCCAGGTTATAAGGATTGTCAGTAATGGTTCTTAACGTCGCGTCAATGGGCGCCACTTCGGGGTCAAGTTCGATCCAGCCAGCTTTTTGCAGCAGCAACAGGGCACGGGCGCTATTTGACGGATCATTAGGAATCCCGATGGTATCGTTTGCTTCAATCGCTGCTAAATTGTCCTTTCTGCCAGGATACAAGCCAGCTGGAACGGTAGGGATCGGTGTGATACCCACCAAATCGGCACCCGTGTTTTCATTAACGTTCTCTAAATAGGCGGTATGCTGATCCAAGTTTAAGTCGATTTCGCCATCGTTCAGTGCAATGTCTGCTTCCAATACCCCAGTAAAGCCAATATCAGTCACGGTATAGCCTGCTTCTTCTAAAATCGGTTTGATTCCCTGAAGAAACAGTTCGCTGTAAGGTCCTGGTGTCGTACCAACTCTGATTTCTGTCTGCTGCTCTTCGGCATTTCCGGTCACTTCTTCTTGGTTGCCGCAGCCAGTAAATAAGACCAAGGACAACAGACCAATGCCCATACCTAATCCAATCCTTCGTTTCATACCTCTTCCTCCTTTTTTATAAAAAAAACCTTCCCAAAGACAATTCTTTGGGAAGGACGATCATTTCGCGGTACCACCTTTATTTGTTTTTTGCTGAAACAAAAAACCTCAGTCAGTTCATCAAATAAACTGCATTGCGCTATCGGGCTTTCTCCGTCGGGGATTGTTCGTCCACGAATGCTCAAAGGTCATCTTCGGATCGTCTTCCTTACTCGTTTCCACCAGTTCCGAGCTCTCTTGAAAGAAAGGGGGGATCGTACTCTTCTTCTCACTGCATGTGTATGAAATTAGTAGTATCTTAGAACAAGATGAGAAAGTTGTCAATTGCTTTCGTGATAGGTGATTCCAATCACTACGCAGGTAGTAGGGGAACAAATGGGGAAGGGTAAGAATAGATCAATAAGGCAGGAAAAGCAGATGAATGGTCGAAATCGCTTGGTTGGGTTAGAATCGAAGCACAAAACAAAAAAAGAGGCGAGGAAATGAAATTACTTTTGATTGGACATACCGGCACACTTGGGCAGCTTTTAGTTGAAGGCTTTCAGCAGCTACCAGAGGTGGAGCTGATCACGGCTAGCCGTAGCAGCGGCGATCATCAAGTCGAAATTGCGGATGCAGACAGTGTCAGCCAGCTATTTGCAGCTACTGGGAAAGTGGATGCCATTGTTTCCGCTGCGGGAAGTACAGTGTTTAAATCCTTTGAGGAATTGACGCCAGCAGATATTCAACAATCAGTGGCTTCGAAGCTGCAAGGACAAGTCAACCTTGCGTTGATTGGCCAGCATTTTCTCAATGAAGGCGGCAGTATCACACTGACTTCTGGAATTATCAAAGACGAATTTATCCCAATGGGCACGCCTTCAGCACTGGTCAACGGCGGTTTGGAAGCCTTCGTGGCATCGGCAGCTTTTGAGATCGGTCATGGGATACGAATCAATGCAGTCAGTCCCAATGCGCTTGTGGGCTCTTGGGAAACCTTCGCCGATTCTTTCAAAGGCTTTATTCCCGTTGGTGACGCACCCGTTTTTGCAGCGTATCAAAAAGCAGTCTTTGGGATCATGACTGGCAAAACCTTCACCGTTTATTAAGAAAAAGCAGAAGTAGGAAAAACCGCCAAATCAAAGCTGACTTGGCGGTTTTTGTTCTGCTGAAAAAGAAGTAGCAAGCAGTTAAGAAGAGAGCAATTGGGTTTTCAGCTTGGGCATTTCTGCTTTGAGTTGTTGGCGAGCAAAAGCCAAGTCATTGATCCAAGAAGCAATCGCTTCTTTTTCTAAGAACAGAGGCATTCGATCATGGACTGGTTCAACAGAATCGTTCGCGGCAGTCGTTAGAATGATTGATTCGGTTTCGATTTGATCCTCTTTTTGAAGGATGCGATAAAAACCAGCGGCATAAATCACGTGATCTTGCGAAAAGAGAAACTTTTCCTTTTCATGATTCCATTCATAGAAACCAGACATCGGAAAGACACAGCGATGCTCTTGGAAAGGTTTGCGAAAAGTCGGTTTTTCTTCAACGGTCTCAGAACGCGCATTGATCATCAAATGCCCTTTTTTAAAGCCGGTAAAGCCCCATCTTGTCACACCAGCTACAACTTGTTGTTGTTGATTTGCACCGATGGTTACGACATGATTGGAAGGGAAAACATCATTGACAGCGACAGTCTGTTGGCGCTTGCGGGCTTTCGCCGCGGCTTCTTGATAATATTCTGACAATTCGCCAGTTGTTGGGTCAAATAAGTATCGGCCGCACATGGACGGGTCACTCCTTTTTTTGGATTGGCTGGTGCCTTTGTTTCAGTATAAAGACTCAAGGCGTCAAAACCAACTAACTTGCTTCACTTCTCGATTCAACAAGAAAAGGATCTTGAACATATGTAAAAAGTCAGGAGTATCGCTTGATTTTCTGGAAATCAGATAACAAAAAAAGGCAGTCACCTACTGAGGTTGACAGCCTTTTTTATTCTAGTTGGTTAGCCAATTTTTTTAACTCTCCCGCCGATTTTATTTGCGAAACGTTCAGCATCTTCTCTGCAAGTATAGGTCAATGCAATTGTTTTGTCCCGTGTTCTTTTTCCTTCGGCGGTTAGATAACCATGAAAGATTTTAATCGCATACAATAGATAAACACCTCCTTATCCTTGGTAATAATAACAAATTTACCGCTTACATTCAAGAGATATGGTAAAAGTTTATTTTTTGTTAGTTATTTTATTAAGAATTTATTCAAAGGTTTAAGAAACGATTGAAGGAGAAAGTAAGGGGTGGTGGAATAGACCAATGATTGCTGTTAAAAGGAAAAAACTCCAAGGAAAAAGAGGCATGTTTCTGAATTTCCATCAAATAAAGAAACTGGCAACCGCTTAAATTATTCTTTTGCTGCACCAATCGAATAGACCAATCCACGCGAATCAAAATGGCCGAAAGAAAACCTATGATAAAGCATAGCTGCCAAGCAGGGAATCCATCGTAAGGGATAGGGGCAAGTACGAAAAGGGAGAGTGGTCCAAACTAAGCACCTGTTTCTGTATTTTTTGATCAAAGAAAAACACCAGACCTTGTACTTTCACAAGATCTAGTGTTTCATCAGTTACCCCAATAAACAAATCGCCCATCAAATACCGTCGCTTCAACAGTCGTTTGAAGCAATTCTTCGGCAGTCAAAGGCAAGATGTTTTGGGACAAAATACAAAGATCGGCTAAACAGCCAACTTCTAATCGCCCGATATCTTGCCGACTCAATGCTTTAGCGGCGCCTGTGGTGTGGGCATAGAGGGCATCGGCGATGGAGATTTTTTCTTGTGGCATCAATCCGCCTGCTGGCTGGCCGTTTTTCTCTTGCCGAGCAACCGCATAATACAGCGAGTCTAAAGGGGTTACGTCGATCACGACTGGCGTATCAGTCCCAAAAGCCAAGGTTGCGCCTTGCTCTAGAAAGGACTGAAAAGGAAACATTTGACTGGCACGCTGAGGTCCTACTTCTTCATCGAGGGTCTCATAACCGACTAATAAATGGCTAGGCTGTACGGAAAGTACCAGTTGTTCTTGGCGAACTAGTGGCAGATCAGCGGCATCCATCACTTCCAAGTGTTCCAAAGTATTCGCTTTGCCTTTAGAAAGCGGGTGAGCAGCAGCGCTTTCTTGATAAAAGAGGAGTGCTTGTCGAATCGCTTCATCACCGATGGTATGGATGCGCATCGGCCAGTCTTGCTGGTTGGCTTGTAAAATAAAGCGGCGCATCCGTTGAACATCGATCAACGGCATCCCGACATCACCAGCAAAATACGGTGTTTCATATTCCCTTTTTAAAAAAGCCGTGTGCGTACTCGTCACGCCATCAAAAAATTGTTTGACGCCGCCCATTTGTACTTTTTCGGAGCGATAAGTACGGTAAGTTTCTTTCATTTGCGTGATGTCTTCTCGCATGGCTGGATAAAAGACAGTGCGCAAGGTCGCTTCTGCTTCTGTTTGCCGATAAAGAGTGGGGTAAACCAAATCGTCCCAGCTTTCTCCTGTCAAGGCAACATCACCGATCGTCGTAATGCCGTATTGATTGAGCTGCTTCATATAGGTCAGAAAGGCAGCAGGGCTTTGTGCCTGAAATGACTGTAAGACCTTTGCTAAATAATGAATGGCGATCGCTTCTAAAAAGCAGCCGCTTAATTGTCCGCTGTTTTCGTCAAGCAGTGCCTCGCCGCTGATCCCTGCTGGTAAGTTCTCAGGTGTGATCCCTAAAGCAGCGATCCCTTGGCTATTCAACCAAATACTGTGGGCATCACCTGAAATCAGCATGACAGGCGTATCGGCACAATAGTTGTCGATCGAATCTTTCGTCGGGTAGACTTGCTGACCGAAATCACTGCTGAACCAGCCGATGCCGATTTTCCATCCATGGGTGATGGGCAAGGCGGGCACTTGCTGGGCAACGGCTTCTTCTGTCACTCCCGTAAGATGGGTCAGTGCCCCTTGATGGAGTAATGCGGAAAGATAAAAATGAACATGAGCATCAATAAAGCCTGGAATGATCATTTGTTCTTTGAGATCAATGACCTGGGTGTCTTCAGCAAGTGTTGGCAGCGCTGAAAGAGGACCCACAGCCGTGATTTTCTGGTCTTCAATCAGGAGAAAGCCCGCAAAAGTCGTTTTCGTTTTGGTATCAAAGATGTGTTCAGATTTTAGTAATAGTGACAATTATAATCCCAACTTCCATTCAAGGAAAAGGTCGTTGTAAAGCTCAACCGCTTCTTTTCCTAAGTATTCATAATGTTCCATTTGTTCCATCGCGCTTGGCTCAGGGTAGAAAGCCTTGTCAGCAGTCAGTTCTGCTGGCAGCATAGCTTTGGCCGTTTCACTCGGCGTGGCGTAGCCCACGTATTCGGCATTTTGTGCGGCATTTTCTGGTCGCAGCATAAAATTGATGAAGGCGTAGGCTCCCTCAAGATTGCCAACGGTTTTCGGGATCGCAAAATTGTCTGTCCAAATCGCACCGCCGTCATTGGGAACGATATAGGTGACGGCAGGATTTTCCGCCATCACATAAGCGGCATCGCCCGAATATCCGATTCCTAAAGGGGCATCGTTGTTGATCATCAAGGTTTTGATCTCGTCGGTCAAAACTGCTTTGACATTGGGGCGGATACTTTCCAGCTTCTTCAAGGCTTTGGTGACCTTGGTCGGGTCTTTTTCATTTTGGGAAAGACCGAGCGTCTGTAACGCGATTCCTAAGGTTTCGCGAGCACCATCCACCATCAATACATCATTTTTAAATGCAGGGTCCCATAAATCACTCCAGCCATGGATCGAAGAAACATCAACTTCTTCAGTATTTGCCATGATTCCGATCGTGCCCCAAAAATAGGGGATCGAGTAGGTATTGTCAGGATCAAAGGCTTGATCCATCAAAAAAGGCGAAAGATCTTCCGTTCCCGTCAATTTCTGATGGTCTAAAGGCACTAATAATCCTTCTTCGATCATTTTCGGAATGATCGATTCGCTAGGGAAAACCAAATCATAGCGCGAGCCGCCTTGTTTGATTTTCGTTTCCATCGCTTCGTTGGAGTCAAATGTATTATAAATCACTGAGTAACCAGTCTCAGTTTCGAATGTTTTGATCAATTCGGGGTCAATATATTCGCCCCAATTGTAAATAATCACTGTATTTTTGTCGGACGACGTTGCTGCCCCCGATTCTTTCGTTAACACCGAAACACCTAAAAACAGCAACGCGGTGATGCCGATCACACCGCCAAAAAATACCCACAACCTTTTCAATTCATCAATTCCTTCTTTCTCTACAATTTCGTATTTCTTGAGTAGCGTAATTGATTTTTAAAGAAAAGGCAATAAAAAAATGAAGAAAAAATAAACCCGTTTCTTTCAAGGCTTAGAAGGAGGAACGGCCAGGTGGCTGGGTCAGTTTCCAAACATATCATTTGTCAAATTCCCTCCTTTTGCCTAAGCTAGGGAAGTGAGAAATCAAGGGATGGAAAAACAGGAACCTCTCTTTGATGAAGAATGAATGTAAGGAGTGAAGCATCAATGGAAACACGTGCTGTCGTTATTGAAGCCTATGGTGGAAAAGACCAATTAAAAGAAGCAACGGTCCAATTACCAGAATTAAAAGCAAATCAATTATTAGTCAAAGTTGCCGCAACGTCCATCAACCCGATCGATTGGAAATTAAGAGAAGGCTATTTAAAACAAATGTTTCCATGGGACTTCCCAATTATTTTAGGCTGGGATGTCGCAGGGGATATCGTAGAAATAGGTGCTGACGTGACAGAGTTCAAAGTTGGTGATGCGATCTATGCCCGCCCTGAAACGACTCGTTTTGGGACGTATGCTGATTACGCCATCGTGGATGCTGAGTTAGCAGCGATCAAACCAGAAAACCAAAACTACGCAGAAGCAGCTGCAGTGCCATTAGCTGGTTTGACTGCTTACCAAGCGTTGCTTGAACACGGTCGTTTAAAAGAAGGGGAAAAAGTCTTGATCCATGCCGGAGCAGGCGGAGTTGGTACCTATGCGATCCAACTAGCAAAAGCAGCTGGCGCTTACGTCATCACGACGGCTAGTCCTCGTAACCATGAGTTATTGCAAAAACTTGGTGCCGATGAGATCCTCGATTACCATACGACAGATTTTGAAGAAGTCTTGCAAGACATCGATTTGGTCTTTGATACGATGGGGGGCGACACCCAGAAGAAAAGTTTCACTGTCTTAAAACCTAAGGGCCGTCTGATCTCGATTTTGAGTATTGAAGACGAAGACTTGGCAAAAGAAAAAGACATCTTCGCCAAAGCAATTTGGTTACGAACCAACGGCAAACAATTGGCAGAATTGACAGAGCTGATCGAAGCAGAAAAAGTCAACAGTGTCATCGGTGCAACCTTCCCATTGACAGCACAAGGAATTTACGATGCCCACGCATTGAGTGAGACACACCATGCAGTCGGCAAGATCGTTATTGAAAACCAAGACAATTTCATCAGCCAAGACGCAGAATAAAGGAGGCTGAACCGATGCGCTTATGGCATGAAGCGCTGATACCTGCTTTGCCTCGGCAGCAGCTGTTAGGCCAGCATCGTGAAGCAGCAGCCTTGCGGGGGCTAGGCTGGGGTAAAAAGCACGCAACCGTCGATTACGTTTTTACCCATCCGCCCTATAAATTGTTTCAATACCATCAGTTAGTGCTGGATGAAATGACCTATCGAGGCTATCGGCCAGCACCTGAATGGTACGATCCAGCGTATCGTGGCAAAAATCTGCCGCTGGAACCCTCCGTTCAAGCTGTTCCTTTGACTACGCCGATCTATCCAGAACATGATGAAGCATACTTGGAAGAATGCTTAGTGAATCTCCATAGTAAAGGGATCTATCTTTAAAGACCAAACACTTTCCTGAATTTTTGTTCGGGAAAGTGTTTTTTTGCTTTAAAATCGATAACTTACAAAAAGTAAGCATATTGTTCGCAACTTTTTTTGTTCCTTGTTATAGTGAGAACAGAGAATCAGTAATGAGAAATGAGGAAAAGAAAATGACCATCAATCACAGAAATCTTGAATTTGGGTTAGATACGTTTGGCGATCTAGCCTTTGATGATACAACGAAAGAACGGATCAGTTACAGCGAATCGTTGCGCAATATCGTAGCGGAAGGAAAATTAGCCGATGAAGTCGGCATCGATGTCATTGCCTTAGGGGAGCACCATCGGGAAGAATATTCGATCTCAAGTCCTGATACGGTACTAGCGGCGTTAGCGATGGTTACCAATACCATCAAATTAGGTACCGGTGTAACTGTCTTGAGTTCGGATGATCCCGTGCGGGTCTACGAACGATTTGCGACCGTTGACGCGTTGTCGAACGGTCGTGCACAAATCATGCTGGGACGAGGATCTTTTACTGAATCATTCCCTCTATTCGGCTATGACTTGCAAGATTATGAAGAACTATTTGAAGAAAAAACAGCGATGTTTAGTGAACTGAGAAAAGGCAAACCATTAACTTGGGAAGGCAAGTTCACGCAATCCTTAAAAAATGCCGACGTTTTTCCAAAAATCGAGGGGCATCAATTAGATACCTATGTGGGTGTCGGTGGAACCCCTGAATCGATCATTCGTGCCGTCCGTTATGGGTTTCCCGTTATGTTAGCGATCATCGGTGGCGAACCTGCTCGTTTTGCGCCCTATGTTGATCTGTATAAAAAGGCAGCGCAGCAATTGGGGCAACCGATTCTGCCAATCGGCATGCACTCTCATGGTGTGATCGCCGACACCGACGAAGAAGCCTATGAAATCGGCTGGAACTACATCAAAAAGAGCATGGACAAAATCGGTCTTGATCGCGGCTGGCCAGCCATGAGCAAAGAGCGCTTTGACTTTGAAGTCGAACATGGATCTTACTATGTAGGCAGTCCAGAAACCGTGGCGCAAAAAATCGCCCGTATGATGCCGCAAGTCGGTGTAGAACGCTTTGATCTGGTTTACGGTACTGGCGGACAGCTGCAAAAAGACCGTTTCAAAACGATTGAATTGTATGGAACCAAAGTGATTCCACGGGTGAAAGAATTGTTGGCAGCAGGTGATGGCAATGCCTAAAACCATCGGTATTTTAGGCGCAGGCAAGTTAGGCTTAGCGCTCGCAAATCTTGGTGCCCAGGCGGGCTATCGGGTCTTGATCGCTAGTACGAAGCCAGCAGAAAAAATCGCCTTGTCCGTTTCTGTGTTGGCTCCGGGAGCGATCGCAAAAAATGCCGTTGAGATGATGACAGAAGCCCAAACGATCATTTTGGCAATCCCATTGAGTAAGTACCAACAGCTGCCAGCAGAAGCTTTGGCTGGCAAGCTAGTGATCGATGCCATGAATTATTGGTGGGAAGTCGATGGCAAAGAAACAGAATACTCATCCATCGAGCAGACTTCTTCGGAACGTGTGCAACGCTATTTTTCCCAAAGTAAAGTAGTCAAAGGATTCAATCATATGGGGTACCACGACATCCAAGAGGAATCTTTGCTGACGAGAACGGCTGCTCAAGGAACTGCCAAAAAAGCCATCGCCATTGCTGGTGATGACCAAACCGCCCTTGATCAGACAGCAGAAATCGTTGCTGCCTTCGGCTTTGATCCCTTTCCTATCGGTGCTTTAGCTAATGGCATCATGTTAGAACCCGGCAGTCCTTTCTTTGGTGCCAATCAAACCAAAGAGGGATTGACGGCATTGATGAAGGCGTTTTGGAGCAGTGAGAAAGGGCAAGCGTTTCTGGCGCGTCCTTCTGCTGTGAGTAACAAGCAGCAGGCTCCCCAGTAAAAGAGCCGCCTCAAAGTACGACTGGATACGATAAAAACAGGGACTGTGACATAAGTCCATAGAAGAAAACCGCAAGAAATGACGAGAAATCGTTCATTTCTTGCGGTTTTTTGGGTAAAATAAAAAGGAGCACCGGTTGCCGCCAATGCCCCATCATTTAATCCTGAAAGGACTAAACAAAATGTATACTAATTATAACATGAATCAACTCACTTTGGATCTATCTACTTCATTTTCTCCAAAAGAAAATCATGTCGCCGTTTTTATCCATGAACTGGTTGAAGCGCTTCAGATTAATGACCCCTATCTTTTTGGTCGACCAAGAGAATATGATTTAGGTGCCATGATGAAGTTGGTTCTTTTTGCGTATACGCGAGAAACCTTTACAAGTCGCAAGATTGAACGCTTAGCTGAAGAAAACCTCTATGCTCGCTGGTTGACGCAAGAACGGGTTCCGACTTATCGAACGATCGCCCGTTTTTGTGTATCTAACGATGTGCAGGAGTTGACCAATAAAGGCTTAGATCAGTTGACAGAGTATCTGCGTGCACGGAATCTGATTGATGATGCGTTGTTTATTGACGGTACAAAAATCTTGGCAGATGCGAATAAGTACAGCTTTGTCTGGAAGAAAAACACGATCCGATTCGATCAAATGAATCGCGAAAAACTGCTTACTATGATGACGGAACTAAGAGAAGCGTATGCCCTGAAACAGATTCCCGAAGGGACGACCTTGACAGTAGACATGATAGATGAACTGTTAACACGGATGGAACTACGTCTGGAAGAACTAGAAAAAGAAGTTGAGGCAACGAAACGTCTTTCGCCAAATCCAGCGAAACAACAACGACGAACGTTGAAAAGCCAAGTACGCAAATTAAATACAAAACGAGAAAAAGTTCTGGAACATCAAACGCAGTTTTCTACTTATGGGACAAGAAACAGTTATTCAAAAACTGATCATGATGCGACATTCATGCGCCTAAAAGAAGACCCTATGAAAAATGGACAACTTAAGCCTGCGTATAACCTGCAAATCGCTACTTGTAATCAATTTGTACTCGGCTACGATGTCTTTCAAAACCCAACAGACACTAAGACACTAAAACCATTACTGGAAAAGATGAAGATTGCACAAAAGTCCCCTCATTATTTGGTCGCCGATGCAGGCTATGGTTCAGAAAGCAATTACCGCTATATAGAAGATGAACTTCCCCAACATACTGCACTGATTCCTTATGGAACGATGTTTAAAGAACAAAGCAAGAAATGGCAGACAGATGATCGGAAAGTAATGAATTGGGATTATGAGCCTAAGGAAGACTTTTACATCGACCCCAAAGGGGTACGATTCAATTTTCATGCTTACCGTCAACGAACAGATGCGGATGGCTTTGTCCGAGATTTTAAAGAATATCAAGCAGAAAAAACGGATGCGAACCAAGCGCTCATTCCTGAAGCCTTAACCCCAAAGGGGAATCGCAGAAAGATCACTGTAAATCCGTCTTGGGAATACCATAAAGAAAAACAAAAAGAGCGCTTATCAACGCCTGAAATTCAAAAAATATATGGTCGGAGAAAGATCGACGTGGAAACAGTCTTCGGATTTATGAAGGCTTGTTTGGGTTTCACTCGATACACGGTTAGGGGCTTAGAAAAAGTCAGAAAACAGACGGGTTTACTCATTACGGCAATCAATATGATGAAATTGACAAAAATAGGTACTTGAACTACCCAAAATGAATAAAAAAACAAGGAGCACTCGAAAAATCACATGATTTTCGAGTGCTCCTTATATTTTGGAGAGCGTAACTAGTTAACTTATGTCACGCCCCCTTTTCCCATCCAGTCAAATCAGCACGTGGTCGCTAAAAAATGCAATGTGATTGTTACGATTGTGATTCGTAAGCAGTGGTTGTTACGTTTACGTCTCTGCCAGACGATCCATAGTGTACATATCAGCCTGTACCTGCTTTGTGCTCGCCTTTGACACCCACCCATGTTTGTTAAAGATCGACTAGCCAGTTGGTTTGTTGGATCTTTCCATCTAATTCTCGCAGCTGTTTGGCGGTCGCATTCAATTGCTCCGTTAGCGTTTTTGTATCGATCGTGCGCACCAGTCGAATTTCGTTGCGACCCATTCGGGGAGCTGCTTTGGTTTCATCCAGTGCTTGCGTAAGCAGTGCATGCTTACGGCGCATCTGTTCTCGCTGTTCTAGTGCTTCCATCAACAATAACGCACTATCTGCTAAAGAGGCAGTCGCATTTTTCCGATTGATGGCTACGATTAATTCTGAATACTGTTGATTGATCTCATCGTATTCCTTGAACAATTCTGTGATACTGCGATCCAAGGTATCGCCTTCTTGGACTAACACACTGCTAGAGATTTCGTTGCGCAATTGAAACAGACGATTGTTCAAATCTCGTCTTAAAAGTAACGCTTCTGCTAATTTCATTTTGGCACACTCCTTTTTTACAAATCAGAAGGCTTATCTAGTTCTTATCCTAGAGAAGAACGTGACGAAAGGCAAGCAAGACGCAAAACAAGCTCTGATAGAAAAATCATAAAAAACTGAATATTCGCAATTCTTGTTGACTTCCAAAAACACCAATAGTATACTTTAAAACAATCATGAAATAGACAAAAAAACGTCATTTACCTGTTTTTTAGATAAAAAGAAAGACGATGAAGAGAAGAGTAGCTTTGGAATCTGTTAGAAGAGAACCCGGATGGTGAGAAAGGGCAGCAGAAAAAAAGTGAAGATGAGCTCTGAGTGATCTGATTTGTTCACGCAAATCAGACGGAAAGCAGCCGTTACCGTGCCAAGTATCTTAGCGTACTGTTGAGGTGCCATTTGTGAGAATGGTGCGAAAAAGGGTGGTAACACGAAAATCTCGTCCCTTTGTTTGTCAAAGTTGATAAGCAAAGGGATGAGGTTTTTTCTTTTTATCGTTGAATGCGTTTTTTGCTGTCATGAAAAACACTTGCGTTGGTTGCGCAATCACATAGGAGGAAGAATGAAAATGATCTGGAAGAAGCGTTTATTGGTTGCAGCAGGAGTGATTGGGTTGACCCTTTCTGGCTGCACGACAACAGGAAATACTGAGGGATCAGAGGCTGAAACTAACGGAGCGCCGAATCAAGCGATCGCGGTGAGTCTACCAGCTGAGCTGACGACTCTCGATACGACCCAAACGACGGATAAAGCAACGTTTACCATCGTACAACATTTATTCGAAGGGCTCTACCGTTTCGATGAAAACAGCGAACCAGTTCCAGGCTTGGCAGAAGGAGTCGAAATCAGTGAAGATGGCAAAACCTATACCTTTACTTTGCGAGACGATGCGAAATGGAGCAATGGCGAAGCGATCACTTCGGCTGACTTTGCTTATGCGTGGAAAAAGTTA
Source organism: Enterococcus sp. DIV0240d (assembly GCF_051711245.1). Lineage (NCBI taxonomy): Bacteria > Bacillati > Bacillota > Bacilli > Lactobacillales > Enterococcaceae > Enterococcus > Enterococcus sp. DIV0240d. The sequence goes on from NZ_JBIOMG010000001.1 coordinate 1,215,098, forward strand.
GTTGATCCAGCAACGATGGGACCAAATGCCTATTTGTTGGATAATGTAGTCAATAGTAAAGATATTCGTGAAGGCAATGCAGACGTAGAAACGATTGGTCTGGAAACCCCAGATGACGCGACCTTTATCGTGCAGTTGGAGCAGCCGCAGCCTTCGTTTTTATCCTTGATTTCCATCGGCTGGTTGGCACCGCAAAATCAAGCCTTTGTTGAAGAAAAAGGCGAGACCTATGCCCGGACAAGTGAAGATTTGTTGTATTCTGGTCCCTTTACTTTAACCGATTGGCAACAGACTGGAGATGAGTGGACGCTAGTGAAAAACGACCAATACTACGATGCTGATGTCGTTCAATTGGAGGAGATCAAAGGCTCCACCATCAAAGAAGAAAATACGGGGATCCAATTGTTTGAAAGCGGCGACCTTGATTTGCAAAAAATCAGCGGGATCTACGTCCAACAATACGGGGACAATGAAGAACTAGTTACGCAAAACGATGTGGCGAACTTTTTCTTAGACTTCAATAAAACCGCCAACGATGCCTTAGCAAATGTTCATGTGCGTAAAGCGATCGCGTTGGCGATCGACAAAGAAAGTCTCGTGGATAATGTGTTGAACGATGGAGCGAAAGTTTTAAATGGATTGATCCCTACCGGCTTAGCTACGAATCCAAATACTGGCGAAGATTTTCGAGCATATAGCGGTGATTATAATCTATATGATTTAGAGGCTGCCAAGGAAGAGTGGGAAAAAGCCCAAGCGGAAATTGGCGAAAGTACGACGCTGCGTTTATTAGTGACAGATGATGACAATGGTCAAAAAATCGGGGAGTACTTGCAAAGCCAACTGCAAGAAAACTTGCCAGGCTTGTCGATCTCCATCAACAAACAGCCACGTGCCAGCTTGAATCAATCAAGAGCAAATAGTGATTATGAGCTTTCCGTTTCTGGCTGGATCGCTGGAAGCAGTGACATGGATATGTTCTTTATCTTATACAAAAACGGCGCTTCCTTTAACTACGGCGGCTATATCAATGAAGAATATACGGCGTTGACGGAAGATGCGCGCACCGTTCATGCCAACGACCCCGATCAATATTTTGAAGATTACAAAGCGGCAGAAGAAATTTTGTTGGAACAAGATGCTGCGCAAGTCCCTCTTTACCAAAGTGCTTCAAATTATTTGATCAAATCAAATGTTAAAGACATCCAATTCCCAGCTTATGGTGCGCATTTCTTTTTCCGCACCGCCTATGTTAGTGAATAAGGGGAAAAATAGTTGAATGAAACGCGCATGTTTATTCGATGAACATGCGCGTTTTGCAACAAAAAAAGCAGTTCAGAAAGCTGAACTGCTAAATGCGGAAGATGGGAGTTGAACCCACACGAGATAAACTCACACGCGCCTGAAGCGTGCGCGTCTGCCATTCCGCCACTTCCGCATAAGATAAAGATAATCCTTTCTAGGAAGAAATGCAAGTCCAATCTCACAAAAAGGAGCCCGCCAGCGGGGACTGGCGGGATAGGAGTAAAAATGAAAAAGTGTTAGGGTTGTTTGTTGGTATGCATTTATAATAGCGGGAAAATGTGAAAAAAAATTGACGAATCAAACAGAATTCTGAGAAGAAATCGCCAAGAAAAAGTGAAACCATCTAAAACAGTCAGAAGACAAAAAGGAGCCCGCCAGCGGGGACTGGCGGGAAGGAGTAAAAATGAAAAAGTGTTAGGGTTGTTTGTTGGTATACAGGTATCATACCGAGAAAATATGAAGAATTTTCGAGTGAAATTTAGAAATTGCGTGAATCTTTTGACAAATTATGGCTTCTGTTTGAATTTTTTCTTAAAAGAGAATTGACAAAAGGCACAAGCTTTGATAATTTTAATGAAACAAAATGCAAACGCGATGAAAAAGAAAGTAGAATCACGGGCGTTGTCTAGCAGAGAGTTCCAGCAGGTGAGAAGGAACGACAACAAATGATTTGAAAATGACTTTGGAGCGGATTTTCTGACTAATTAGGAAAATACGGTTGCCCCGTTAACAAGCGACAGTCTCCGAGTGTTTTCGGGTACTGAATGAGGTGAGGCCTGTGAAGGCTTTACAGATTAAGGTGGTACCGCAGGTGATGCCCTTAGCTTTGGCTAAGGGCTTTTTTTGTGTCTGTAGGGTCAGCTGTTTCATGCGAAGGTTTTGTTGAAAAGGAGAAAGGTTGTTGGGAGGAGAGAAAATGCAAAAATTAGTGGTTCAAACCGATTTTGGTTTGCAAGATGGAGCGGTCAATGCGATGTACGGGGTAGCCTATCAAGTGGCACCAGAGCTGGTCATTGCGGATTTGACTCATGAGATCGAGCCATACAACATTCATGACGCCAGCTATCGCATGCTGCAAAGCGTCACCTATTGGCCAGCAGGAACAGTCTTTGTTTCAGTGGTCGATCCTGGCGTAGGGTCTGATCGACGAAGTGTGGTTGCTAAGCTGGCGACCGGGCAGTTGGTTTTGACACCAGATAACGGCACCCTGACCTATTTAGCGACTTATATCGGAATCGCTGAACTTCGGGTGATCAATGAGGCAACTGAGCGCTTGGCAGGATCAGCCGAAAGCCATACGTTTCATGGTCGGGATGTTTATATGTATAATGCCGCTCGGCTCGCCAGCGGTGCCATCAGCTTTGAAGAGCTAGGAACACCCGAACCTAAAGAAGCGATTCAAGTTTTTGCCATTGAAAAGCCAAGCCAAACAGCTGAAACGATCACAGGGACGATCGATATTCTCGATATCCGCTTTGGTTCGTTGTGGACGAATATTCCCCACACGTTCTTTAAGCAATGGCAGGTCCAATACAATGAGTCGCTGCTCGTCAGTATCTACTACCAAGATACCCTGCGTTATCAAGAAGAAGTGCGTTTCGGACGCTCCTTTGCGCAAGTGGCAGAACAAGAACCCGTCTTATATGTCAATTCCTTGCTGAATATCGGTTTAGGGCTCAACTTGGCTTCATTTGCTGAAACTTATAAAATCGGCACTGGCACGAATTGGAAAATTACCCTCAAAAAAAGGAGAAATGAAAAATGAATCAATCAAAATTTACAGTAAAACACATTGTTGCAATCGGTATCGGTGCTGCGGTCTTTTTCGTCTTAAAACGTTTCGTCACGATTCCGATGGGTTTCCCAAATACAGATATCGCCACAGCCTATCCTTTCTTGGCGCTATTAGGCGTTGTCTACGGTCCGATCGTGGCTGGTTTAGCAGGCTTTATCGGTCATGCTCTAGGAGATTTAACGACTTATGGTCCATGGTGGTCTTGGATCGCCGCCTCTGGGATCTTAGGGGTGTTCTTTGGACTTTTGACTCGTTGGATTCCAATCCAGCAAGGAACCTTTGGCGCTAAAGAAATTCGGACCTTCTTGATCGGTGAAACGATCGCAAATTTGGTCGTCTGGGTGATCATTGCCCCGATCGGGGATATTTTGATCTATGGCGAACCAGCGAACAAAGTCTTTACGCAAGGAGTCATTGCGGGATTGACCAATGCAGTCGTAACTGGGATAATCGGAGTGATCCTGCTAAAAGCCTATGCCCAAACCAAAACCAAAAAAGGCAGCTTGAGCAAGGAATCCTAACCAAAGAAATGTGTGAAGGCTAAAAAATGAAACAAAAAATCATTCAATTTACGAATTTTTCTTTCCAATATGATGCACAAGCGGAACCGACCTTGAAAAACATCGATCTAACGATCTATGAAGGAGAAAAAGTCCTGATCGTCGGTGCCAGCGGTTCTGGCAAAAGTACATTAGGAAAATGTTTGAACGGTTTGATCCCGCAAAACGACAAAGGCAGTAGTACTGGAGAATTGACGATCGGTACCAATGCCTTTGGGCAAGCTTCCATCTACGAGCTGTCTTTGACCGTCGGCACGGTGCTGCAAGACACCGATAGCCAATTTGTAGGCTTGACCGTAGCAGAAGATATCGTATTTTCATTGGAAAACGATCAGCGCAGTCAAGCAGTGATGCAAGAGGCGCTGCGTTTTTGGGCAGAAAAGACTGACTTAATGGATCATTTGGCGAAAAAACCGCAGGAATTATCGGGTGGCCAAAAGCAACGTGTTTCAATGGCAGGTGTTTTGATCGATGAAACACCGATTCTACTGTTTGATGAGCCGCTAGCCAACTTGGATCCGCAAACAGGTGTGGAAGCTATCAAAATGATCGACCAGCTGTATCAAGAGAAGCGTTTTACCACCATCATCATTGAACATCGCTTAGAAGAAGTGTTAGCCGCAGCTGTCGATCGCATCATCGTGATGGAAGAAGGCCGCATCCTTGCCGACAGTACACCGAATGAACTATTAAAAACGGACATGCTACAGCAAGTCGGCATTCGTGAACCACTGTATTTAGCTGCTTTAAAAAAAGCGGGGGTTCCCGTGACCGACGCTGCTGATTTGGTCGCGGTAGAAGCATTTGCATCACCTGAGATTGCCGAAAAACTGACTCAGTTTCAAGAAAAATTTCCGAAACCGGCGCTTCCTAGCCACCAGCCGCCTTTGTTGGAAGCAAAAAATCTATCGTTTTCCTACCAAGTGGGCAAACCCATTTTGCAGGCACTGGATTTTACCATCCATCAAGGAGAAATGATTAGTTTGGTCGGGCATAATGGTGCAGGAAAATCGACCTTGTCCCATTTGATTACCGGCTTTTTGACTCCGACATCTGGCAAATTACTTTGGCAAGGAACGGACATGGGCAATGATTCCATCAAAGAACGAGCGCAAAAAATCGGGTATGTTTTGCAAAACAGCAATCAAATGCTGTCAAAAAACTTCCTGTTTGACGAAGTTGCCTTAGGCTTGCGCAACCGAAACGTTCCAGAGGCTGAAATCACAGAAAAAGTTCACCAGACCTTGAAAATTTGTGGTCTTTATCCGTTTCGCTCATGGCCATTGTCGGCACTAAGTCATGGGCAAAAACGCCGAGCCGCCATTGCAGCGATCCTCGTCTTAGATCCTGAACTCATTTTATTGGATGAGCCGACAGCGGGACAAGACTATCGCCATTACACCGAAATGATGCAATTTTTACAGGAGTTGAACCAGCGGGGATTAACGATTGTTATGATCACCCACGATATGCATTTGATGTTGGAGTATACACAGCGGACGATCGTTTTGACACAAGGAACGATTTTGCTGGACGCACCGCCAGAAGTTGTTTTAGCAGACAAACAAGTGGTGAGTGCCGCGAACCTCAAAGAAACCAGCTTGTATACACTGGCGACTCTTAACCAGCTGACAGATCCCACCGCTTTTACTGCCGCCTTCATTGCCAGCGAGAAGGAGGAGCACGATGGAAAGTAATCTAATCGGCTATCTTGACCGCAAAACGTGGATTCACCAATTAAGCGGTGCCGCAAAACTGATTTGTTTTTTGCTGCTATCCGTCATCGGGATGATCTCTTATGATACGCGTTTTCTCATTGGACTGGCATTGTTTTCGGTCTTTCTATTTGCCAGTGCTGGAATTCGCTACCGAGATATCGCTTTTGTATTGAAATTTATCATCTTCTTTTCGCTTTTGAATTTGGTGGCGGTCTATCTTTTCGCACCAGAATACGGGGTGGAGATCTACGGTACGCGCCACGTGATTTTCGAAGGGATCGGTCGGTATACATTGACCCAAGAGCAAGTGTTTTATGAGCTGAATCTGTTGATCAAGTATTTTGTCACGATTCCTCCAGGGTTGATTTTCTTGTTTACCACCAATCCTAGTGAGTTGGCGTCCAGTATCAACCGCATCGGGATTTCCTACAAGATCGCCTATGCAGTCGCACTGGCTTTGCGTTACATTCCCGATATTCAAGATGATTTTCGGACGATTGCCAAAGCGCAACAAGCACGGGGCGTGGAGCTTTCTAAAAAAGCACCTTTGCGCAAGCGAGTGGCAGGCAATGTCGCGATCGCGATTCCTTTGATTTTTTCCAGCTTGGAACGGATCGACCATATTTCTGCTGCCATGGAGCTAAGAAGGTTTGGCAAGCATAAGCAGCGTACCTGGCTGAAAGCTAAGCCGATCCAAGGCAAAGATCTCTTGGCGATTGCTGTCGTTTGCTTGATCGTGGCGCTTGGATTGTCCTTGATGGTCCTTAATGGCGGACGTTTCTACAATCCATTTCGTTAACAAATCAACCCATGAAAACATAAAAAACGGACGCATTGTCAATAATGAAAGTGGGACGGATGATTCAGAATTGATTCATCCGTCCCAGAAATGATCGAGCCAAAAAACGCAGGATAGTCAGTCAATTGACTTTAGCGAGTGCTACATTTGCTAAAGTCAGTTGCTGCTAGGTCTGCGTTTTTTTGCCGCAAAAAAAAGGAGCCCGCCAGCGGGGACTGGCGGGATAGGAGTAAAAATGAAAAATTGTTAGGGTTGTTTGTTGGTATGTATTTATAGTAACGGGAAAATGTGAAAAAAATAGGAAGAGAAAGCAATAGAAGTGTGTCAATCTGTTGATGATTTTCGTAAAACATTCCAGCGTAACCCTTTTAGATGTTTGATTGACGGAAACGCGAAATAAGGCTACACTGATGGCATCAAAGCAGTACAAGGAGGGGACAGGATGGATGCCATTAGGATCAACGGACTAAGCAAACAATACAACAAGAAGTACGCCATCGAGAACGTATCATTGCAAGTGGCAGAAGGAGAGATTTTTGGCTTTATCGGACCAAATGGTGCAGGAAAACCAACGACCATCAAAGTATTGTTGAATTTTATCAAACCAGATGCAGGACAGGCGGCGATTTTTGGACGAGATTGCCAACAAGCAGCCAAAGAGATCAAAACGTTTACTGGGTATGTTTCCAGTGATGTACGGTTTTATTCAAAAATGACGACAGCAGAACTACTGGCATTTACGGCAGATTTTCATCAAGTCAAGCAGCCAAAAAAAGAGATTCAGGAGTTGATGGAGCTTTTCAAATTGATCCCAATAAATCGATCGCAGAACTTTCTTTAGGGAACAAGAAAAAAGTCGGGCTTGCGAGCGCCTTGATTGCACAACCGAGAATGCTGATTTTAGATGAGCCGACCAATGGCTTAGATCCCTTGATCCAAAAACGGCTGTTTGAAGAGCTTCTCAGAAGAAACAAACAGGGGATGACGATTTTTCTATCCAGTCATGATCTGCATGAAATTCAGACCTATGCCCATCGTACCGCCTTTATTCGTGAAGGACAGATCATCACCGTGAAAGAACTGAGTGAGGAAGAAAATTTCGGCAAAGTTGTAACGCTCACGAATGAGGACAGTATCTCATTAGTCGGCTTGGAAAACGTACAAGTTCTTGCTCAGGAATCACACAGCTTGCGTTTTTTCTATCAAGGGGACATGAATCAACTGGCACATTTTCTAACCAATCCTGCCATTAAAGAGTTCACGATCGAGCACCCAACCCTTGAACAGCAATTTATGCTCCTGTATGAAGGAGGTTCTCAAAAATGACTTTAATGAAAATCGATCTTAAAAATACCTTCAAAGGCTGGCTAGTCTGGGCGATCCTTTTTGCAGCAATCATTTTTGCATTTACGGCTATCTATCCTCAAATGATCACGCCAGAAATGAAAACGTCGTTAGACCAGATGTTGGGCTCTTTCAGCCCAGAATTACTAGGCATTTTTAACATCCAACTGACAGGACCCTCAAGTTTGGTTTCTCCAACAGGTTTTTTCGGGTACTACTTTCAATACTTATTTATTGCTGCGTGTATTTATGGGATGCTTTTAGGCTTGAACAGTCTGATCACTGAAGAATCAGAAGGAACGATCGAGTATTTATATGCTCAGCCTATTAGCCGCAGAGAAATCGTTGGGTGGAAGTTCCTCGCTCGATTGTTGTTGCTGACTGGCTTTTGGCTGATTGCCTATGGCAGTAGTCTGGCTTCGTTTGCTCTATTCAAACTACCAGGAGACGACCTGTCCTCTTTTATAGAAGAAATCAGCAAAATCTTCGTTGCCGAGTATGGTGTCTTAGTCTTTTTCCTCTGTCTAGGTTTCTTTTTATCCACGATCTTGCGTTCCAGCAAACAAACCGCCAGTGTCGGCTTAGGCTGCGTGTTCGGGCTGTATTTGCTTGGCATCGTGGGGGAACTCTACGATAAATTGGAATGGCTGGCAGGACTTTCGCCTGTGCGGATGGCATTACCCGTCCAACTCATGGATAACGGCGCCACATCAGTCCTATGGGTACTGCTGATCGGTGTATTGTGTTTCTTTGGCACCTTTTCCCGTTACGAGCGCAAAGACTTGCAGGTCTGAGCACAACAATCAAAAGACAAAAAAGAGCCTGTCAGCGGGGACTGACAGGCAAAGGAGTAAAAATGAAAAAGTGTTAGGGTTGTTTGTTGGTATGCTTATATAATAGTCTCGAAATGTGAAAAAAGTATGACGAAGCAGGCACGTTTTTGCGAAAAAATCATTGCGAAAGTTAAGAAAGCGTAAAGCGTCCCTTCACCAAAAGGCTTGAAGGGACACCCAAAACCTAAAAACACTCCGAAGCAGCAGGCGGTTCATGCTGCTTCGGAGTGTTTTTTTAGTTGAAGCTACTTGCTCAAATCAAGGCTATTGACATTGAAGGTATCGCCATGTGCTAAGTCACCATAACGATAGCCACGGTTAAACCAGTCCACGCGTTGCTGCGATGTGCCGTGCGTAAAACTATCTGGAACAACATAGCCTTGGTATTCTTTTTGCAGCGTATCATCCCCGATGGCATTGGCAGCTGTGATTGCTTCTTGAATGTCGCCAGCTTCTAAGATCGGTTGTCCTTGATAGGTTTCGCCTTGCAAGTATTTCGCAAAAGTACCAGCTAAGTAGTCAGCTTGCAGTTCCAAACGAACGCTGTACTGATTGTATTCCTTTTCTGAAACTTGCTGGCGGATTTTGTCCAATTGTTGGGTGATTCCCAGCTCATTTTGCACATGATGACCGACTTCATGGGCGATGACATAGGCCATTGCGAAGTCGCCGCTTGCGCCATATTTATCGGAAAGCTCATTGGCAAAGCTAAGATCAAGGTACACATTCTCATCTGCTGGGCAATAAAACGGACCAACCTGTGACGTGGCATAGCCGCATGCCGACTGGACACTTCCCGTAAATAATACGAGTGTCGGGTCTTGATAGGTTTCTTGCCGCTCTTGAAAAACGTCTTGCCAATAATCTTCTAAATAGCCGAACACGACTGCGGAAAATTCTTTTTCCTCCGTGTACTCACTGGTGCCCACATTTTCTGTCTGGTAATTGGCTGCTTGACCGCTGCCACCCAAGACATCCGGCAGCGAATTTAAATCACCACCGCTAAACAGGAAAAATAAAACAGCGATGATCACCGTACCGATCCCGCCACCAGCAGCCAGCATCCCGCCTGAGCCAGATGATCGCCCCGTTCGATCATCGACATTTCTGCTTTGTCTACCCCCACGCCATTTCATGTTATCTCCTCCTATATAAATCCTAGCTTAATTATAAGAGAAAGGCGGCAGATTGTGAAAAAAAGCGCCTTGAAATTGTTATAAAATGCCTGCAGGAGCCTTGAAAATCAAAGTGTACACTCCTTTTAATCATTCTTTAATCTAACAATTAGCCTTCTAATTTGGTACAGTAGCAATAAAATAGAGGTAGAGGGTGAGCGTATGAAAATGAATTATTCGGGGACATCGGAACGAAGGATTTTGATTTTTAAACGGTTGATTGCTGGCGAGCACCTCAGCTATCAGCAGTTAGCAGAGGATTATTTCGTTTCCCGCAGCAGTATTGCAAAAGATATTTCTTATTTAAAAGAGCTGTTTCAAAAAGAAAGCTTACGTCTGAGATTTGATAATTCAGGTACATTTTTTGAAGGAAGTGAATCCCAGATCCATCGGATGCTCAAACGCTTTTGCTTAATGATGCTGGATCAACCAGCGGCGTTTTCCTTGTTGGTGGAACCTGAGAAATACCAGGAAGTAAATCAGGCGTTTCGTCGAGCGTTAGTGGAAAAACAAGTGGAAATGCCCGACAGCTATATCCAAAGTATCGTCCTTTCCATCGTGCTGCTGATCGAACGGGCAAGTCATGCGGAAAACTTAGTGATTGAAGAAAATCGCCAAGTGGGGAAACTGTTTTTGGAGTTCGACAAATATCCGTTAGTCTATGAGCTACTGAAAGAAATCGAAGAACAGCACATTTATCAATTTTCACCAAAAGAAGTGCAATATCTAACCTACCTGATCGTCGGTAGCGGCTTGAAATTTTTTATGAAAAGTGAAAAAGTTCCTTTCGTCTTTCGGGGAAAAGTGCGCAACTTGATTCAAAAAATCAGCGAAGGCTTAGGCACCGACTTGACACAAGACAATCGATTGGAAGAAGATGTGACGATCCATCTGTATCAACTGCTGTTGCGGATCGAAGCGCAAACCACAGTCATCAACCCTTTATTAGAGGAAATCAAGCAAAACTATCCTGCCTTGTATGGCGTGGTCTGGTTCTCGCTCCATGATTTTTTGAAAGCGTATCAAGTGGGGATCTCTGATGATGAGATCGGATTTGTCACAATCCATTTTCAAGCAGCGATCGAGCGAATGCGCCGCATGAACAAAATCATTTTTGTCTGTCCCAATGGCGTCGGTACTAGCTCGTTTGTCTCTGCGAAAATTCGTCGCATTCTGCCAGAGATCGACAGTATCGAAACCGTTTCAGTAGAAAAATTAAAGCAGATGGACATCTCAGCGATCGATTTTATTATTTCAACCATCGATCTCGTCGGGATTCAAAAACCTGTGGTGCGGATCTCGCCTATGGTGACCAATCGCGACATGAAGCGGATCATGAATCACTACATCGATTTAGTCATCGATAATGAGGCGGCGGTCGATCAAAATGGTTTACTTCTTCAAGCCCAATCGATGATCCAGCCAACCGTCTTTTTCGAACGATTTGCCAGCAAAACAGAAGCCATCAATTTTTTGATCGAACAAACCCCTTTTAGTGATGAAAAACGAAAAGCGCAGTTTCAGCAATCCGTCATTGAAAGAGAGCAGCTACAATCAACCTATTTAGATAATGGCTTTGCCATCCCTCATGGCAATCCGAATTATGTCGAAAAAACAGCCATCTCGATTTTGCTTTTGGATCAGCCAGTAGAATGGGGCAACCAAAAAGCCGACATCATTATTTTATTGATGATCCGAGAGGATGAGACGCAAAAGGTGGAACCAATGATGAAATTGATCATGCAAGGAATCGAAAACAAAGAATGGTTCCTATCAAAAATGTTGGAGGTTAAATCAGAATGAAAGTGAAGGATTCTTTGCCTGAAAAGCATATACAAACGGATGAGACAGTGACAGATTGGCGCTCAGCCGTAAAATTAGCCAGCCAGCCCTTGCTGGATGAAGCGCTGATCACGTCAGCTTACATCGAAGCGATGATTCAAAGCGTGGAAGAAAATGGTCCTTACATGGTGTTGGCGGATTACTTTGCGCTGATGCATGCACGTCCTGGAGAAGGGGTTTTGGAACAAAGTATGAGCCTTTTAGTAACGAAACAGCCCATCGATCTTGAGGGCAAACCGGTGCGGATATTTCTTGTCTTAGCCGCCGCAGATAGTCAAAGCCATCTAGAAAGCTTGAAAGAGATCATGGCAATCTTTATGGATGAAGAAAAATACAACGTGATATTAAATGGCGATCGGGAACAAATTTGTCAATTATTCCAATAGGAGGAAAAGGATATGAAAATTTTAGCAGTATGTGGATTTGGTGTAGGAAGCTCAATGGTATTGAAAATGACGATCGACAAGGTGATCAAAGAGTTAGGGTTGACGGCAACTGCCGAGAATACTGATTTATCAACGGCAAAAGCGACACCAGCAGATGTTTATTTTACGAGTAATGAATTATTAAATGAGTTAAAAGCATCCGTGAAAGCACCCGTTTATCCAATCAAAAAGTATATGGATAAAGAAGAAGTCAAACAGCAAATGGAAAAATTTTTAGCTGAAAGAGAGGGATAATCATGAATTTTGTCACGGATTATATTTTAAAAAATCCGCCAGTCCTACTGGGGATCATTGCCATGATTGGGTTATTGGTACAAAGAAAACCTTTTGCAGAAGTCGTTAAAGGAACCTTAACAGCTTCCTTCGGGATGGTGGCATTGACGGCTGGGGTAAATATGTTGGTGGGAACGATCGCACCGATCAATGCAGCGGTTCAAACCCAATTAGGCGTTGCTGTGTCAGATGGGCTCTCTGACATCACCTTTACGGCAGAATACGGCGGAACAGTAGGTTTAGCGATGTTTTTCGGACTTGTCATTCATTTATTGATTGCTCGCTTTACACCTGTGAAGACGATTTTCCTCACCGGTCACATGTTGTGGTGGTTCCCGTTCGTCATCGTCGCTGGGGGCGTTGAAGGCGGACTTACCGGAATCCCATTGTTGATTTTAGGGGCGGTTCTATCTGCTTGTTACTGGTCCTTCATGCCATGGATCATGCGTAAATATGTGTGGGATGCCACAGGCGATGATTCATTCTTGATCGGTCATCCAACGGGGATCTTGTCATTGGTTTCAGGCTTTGTTGCAAAACGGGTCGGAAACAAAGAAAAATCGACGGAAGATTTGAAAGTGCCAGAAAATCTCTCGTTTTTCCGTGAAATATCGATTACTGGCGCGTTAGTGATGTTTTTGATGAATATCGTTATCGGTTTGATTGCGCCCGTATTAGTTCCTGAAGGGGGCAACTTGGTGATGTTTGCGGTTGATGCTGGCTTGAACTTCGGTGCAGGATTATTGATCATGTTGTATGGGGTACGTCTATTGATCAACCAAATCATTCCCGCCTTTCAAGGGATCGCAGAAAAAGTCGTTCCTGGAGCGAAACCAGCTTTTGATGTACCAATCTTGTTCAACTATCGTCCAAATGCTGTAATCATCGGCTTTATCGTGGCGATGATCACCTCAACGATTTTAGTGGTCATTGCCAATACGACCAACGTCTTTGGCATTTTGATCGTTCCTTTAGTTATCACCAGCTTCTTTGAATGTGGCGGTGCTGCGGTGATCGGCGAAGGACAAGGGGGCTTGCGAGGTGCCATTATTGGTACGATCACAGCTTCTGTCGTTATGGTAGCACTCGTTGGGATCTCTGCAGCGATGTTCTCAACGACGATTCAAAACTGGATCTTGATTTTCGGTGGGAACGATTTATCTCTATGGGGCATCCTTGGTGAATTGATCGGCAAGCTGTTTGGAGGGGTTTAAATGTTTCAATACTTTGAAAAAGCAAAAGAACTATTGTCTATTGTAGAAGAAAAAGAAGCACCAGCGATTGAGCAAGCCATTGAATTGCTGACGCAAGCCAACTTGACCAAAAAAGCCATCTACATTTTTGGCGCAAGTCACGCTGGGATCTTAGCCGAAGAGATGTATTATCGAGCAGGCGGCATGATGACCATCAACGCGATCTTTGGAAGAGAACTGATGCTTGATCGCAGCCCAATCACCTTCACTAGTAAAATGGAGCGCTTAGAAGGCTACGGTAGTGCCTTGGCGGCGACCCAACCCTTTACAGCAGGTGATGTGCTGATCTTGCATTCGGTGTCTGGGCGAAACCCAGTTATCATCGATATGGCGCTTCATGCCAAAGAAAAGGGGGTCAAGATCATCGCATTAACGAATCTTACCTATTCAAAAACAGTCACCAGCCGCCATACTTCAGGCTTGCGTTTGTTTGAAACGGCGGATATCGTCATCGACAATCATGGGGAGATTGGCGATGCAGCGTGTACGATTCCTGACGTCGAACAAAAAGTCGGCCCCACATCCACCGTAGTCGGTGCAACGATCTTAAATGCGATCATCGTTGAAGTTTGCCAAAAACTAAAAGAAGCCGGTGTCGACTATCCGCCGATTTTTTACTCAGCGAACCTAGACGGCGGGGATGAATTGAACCAGTCCCTGTTTGAAAAGTACCAAGAAGCGATCCATTATCAGCTGTAAGTAGGGAAGCAAATTCGTTTATTATTGATATTAAAACATCATCTGTTGCTCCGTCGATCAAGGAGTAGCAGATGATGTTTTTTAGGTATCATTGTTTATTCAAATTCTTCATACTCATTTGGGTCTTGACCATCGATGCGGCCGTCTGCTTTGTTTAACTGATTGATTTGATTGATTTCATCTTCAGTCAGTTCAAAGTCGAAGATTGCAAGATTTTCTCGTTGATGGGCGAGGTTTCTTGATTTTGGAAGGGGCAAAATGCCACGATCCACATGCCAGCGCAAGATGATTTGACCAGCTGATTTTTGGTATTTCTCAGCTAATTCAGTGATCAGTGGTTCTTTCAGGGCATCGCTGCCACGACCTAATGGGCTCCAAGCTTCCGTTACGATGCCGCGCTTTTTGTTTTCTGCGACCATCCGTTCTTGGACCCAGTAAGGATGGATCTCAATTTGATTTAATGCAGGAGTCACACCAGTTGCTTCAATGATGGCATCCAAATGTTCTGGTTCAAAATTGGAAACGCCGATGGAACGGATCAAGCCTAATTTTTGGGCGGTCACTAAGGCTTGCCAAGCTTCGACATATTTGCCGCGTTTTGGTAATGGCCAGTGGATCAAAAAGGCATCGAAGTAGTCGAGCCCCATGCGAGCAAGGGATTCTTGAATGCTGGTTAAGGCATCATCATAGCCATGGTATTTTCCTGGTAATTTTGAGGTGATATAAAATTCTGAACGTGGGATACCCGAGCGACGGATCGCTTTGCCGACAATGCCTTCATTGTCATAATTGGTTGAAGAATCGATCAAGCGATACCCGTCGGCGATCGCTGCTTGCAGCTGGCTCAATCCTTCGCCACCACGGATCTGATAGGTACCGATGCCCAATGCGGGGCGTAAATTGCCGTCGTTTAATGTCAGTAAAGGTGCTTTCATAAAATGATTCCTCCTTTTCTTTTCTACATTCTACTCTAACGCTTTTTTGACAGGAACGTAACCAACTTGCTCAAACAGACAAAGAAAAAAGAGCAACGGTTTCTGTTTCAGAAACAATTGCTCTTTTTGATCAAATTATTTTTCAGGCGGTGTGCCATACATTTTTGGTGTGACTTGATCGAGTTTTGGCGCTTTTCCTTCGACTTTTGGTTCGTCTAGCCATTGGTATTCGCCTTCACCATCAAGGGCTTTGCCTTTCGCCCAAGAGCCTTCTTTACTTTGGTCGCCTTCTGAGAAGTTATAGAAATCATAAGCGATATCTAAGCGTTCGTTTTTGCGGTCAAAGGTAGTCGGCACTAAAATTGAGCCTTCGTTTTCTTCCAATTCTTTCACGGCAGCTGCCCAGAGATTTTGGTGGTAGCTATCACGTGCTAATAAAACTGAAAGTAAGTCTTTGACCCCACGGTCATCGATCATTTCATAGATGCGTGCTACTTGCAGACGACCTTGTGATTCCGCATTTAAGTTGGCACGGAAATCAGCAAGTAAGTTGCCACTAGCAATGATATACGCACCTGACCATGGATTGCCGACGCTATCAGCAGGACGTGGTCCTAAGCCTGCAACGATGGCATGTTGCGGATTCATTCCAGAAATGATCGCACCGATCGTTGGGTCTTTTTTCATAGCCGCTTCTTGATCTTCCACAGGTGCACCTTCCAGTAGACGTGCAACCATCGTTGCTAACATTTCAACGTGTCCAAGCTCTTCAGTAGCGATATCCATTAACATGTCTTTGTATTTTTCTTCCCCACGGCAGCTCCATCCTTGGAATAAGTATTGCATGGCAACACTCATCTCTCCATATTGTCCACCGATTAATTCTTGAAGGTATTTCGCAACTAACGGATTTGGTTTTTCTGGTTTAGCTTCAAACTGTAATTCTTTCTGATGACGAAACATACTATTCCTCCTAAAATTTTTTATTGGGCCCATAAAAAGTTTCTCATGAATCGAAACGTTCGTCTAATAAAACGCACTTTGACAAAATGAAAAAAGCATCGAAAAGAAAAGCCATTTATTTTGACAAAAAGCCTGAAGCGTTAGATAGTTAAATTAAGAGAGAATTAGAAAAGGAGCGAGTCACCATGTTTCAGTATTACAAAATGGAAGACCGAAAAATAAGCAAATCTTCGGAGGAGGATTACAATTGGCTAGTGGTTTCTGGCACAGATCCAGAGGAACAACGACACTTGTTAGATAAGTATCAACTGCCTGAAGATATTTTTATTGGCGCCAATGAACCGGAAGAAGTGTCACGGTTGGAATACTTGCGCAACACCAAGTTAAATCATCCGATTCTCTATACCTTGATCGATTTGTCGGAAGTGACTGAGGATCGAATCGAAGACCGTCTTGAGCCTGTGACTTTTATCTACACCAAAGATCTATTGATCACGTATGTCTCTCATCAATCCAATCTGATCAAACGATTGATCGAAAAGCATGAGCAAGATATCCAGCGGTATGAAGATATCGTTGCCTATTCGACGTTGATGATCTACACCCATTACATCAAAGGTCTGCAGGAGATGAAGAAGCAAATCGATGATTTGGATCAAGCAGCCCGTAAAACGACAGAAAACAAGGAATTGTTTAACTTAGCCGATACCGAGCGAGACATGGTCTATCTTGATCACACCTTGCGGGACCAAAACCATACCGTCGATCGTTTGATGGATCGCAAAGAATTTTTGGATCGTTTGGATAATGAAGCACTCGTTTATGACATCAAGCTGCGGCAAAAATTTGCCATGAAAATGGTCACTATCTATCGCGACTTGTTAGAAACCATCGGTGGCTTGTTCTCCGATATGATGGACAACAATCTAAACCATCTGATGAAATACTTAGACTCTGCAGCATTAGTGGTGGCAGTGCCGTCCTTGATCGCGGGGCTATGGGGGATCAACACCGGAGGACTGCCAGGAAAAGACAATGCGATCGGTACGATCGTCGTCTTTGGCTTGGCTATTTTAGTCGGCATTTTAACTGCCGTCTACTTGTCACGAAAAGACTTTTCAAAATAAAAAGCGCCGCTGCTCTGTGGCACCGTTCATCCATAAAAGGAGAAAGGTGCGACGAAGCAGTCGGCACTTTTTTTTATTTTAGCCCGCTGTCTAAATTGCTGTCGAGAATCCAGCGCTGAAAGGCGAGGAAGACCAGCAGCAAAGGCAAAATGGAAATTACCGAGGCAGCGATCAAAATCGTCCAATTGATATTTTCCGCGCCCACCAAGCTGCGGATCGCCACTTGCAAGGTGTATTTTTTCGGATCATTCAAGACGATCAAGGGCCAGATATAATCATTCCACCGCCACTGGAAGGAAAAGATCCCCAGTGTCATAATGATTGGTCGGGCAATCGGCAGCATGATTTTCAAAAAGATCATCCCATCCGAAGCGCCATCGATGCGGGCTGATTCAATCAGATCGTCAGGAACGGAGACGAAAAAGGTTCGGAACATAAAGATACCTGTTGCTGTATTGATGGAAGGGATGATGATCCCCAATAAGTTATCATATAAGCCTAGTGAACGAATGACAGAAAACGTTGGGTTCATGATAACTTCCGTCGGCAGCATGGTGGTGGCGATGATACAGATGAAGAAAAAACGCAGCCATTTCGCATCATATTTTGCAAAGGCATAGCCACAGGCGGCGCTGACTAGGATCGTCAATAAAGTGGTGACCACCGCTGAAATCAACGTATTATTGAAGTAACGAAAGAAATCCAATGTTGTCCAAGCATCAATAAAGTTTTGAATGGTTGGATTTTCAGGAATGATTTTCAAGGGATAAGCAAATAATTCAGTCCCTGGTTTAAAGGCACTCAATAAGAACCAAAGTAGTGGAAAAAGGTACAGCAGGGAAGTGATGATCAGTGCCAGCGTTAAAAAAAACATCGCTGACTTTCTTGTGACAGGTCGTTTGGTTTTGATGGTCTTAGATGTCATTCTTGCCGCCTCCAATCTTCATTTGTGCTAAGCCTAACAGTAAAAGAATCACGAAAAGTACCATGGAGGCAGCACTGGCATAGCCGACCCGCATTTTGTCAAACCCAGTCGTATAGATATATTGCACGATCAACATGTTGTCGGTTCCTGGACCACCATTGGTCAGCGATTGCACGAGGGCGAACTCTTTCATGGCGCCGATCGAAGCCAATAAGATGACCATAAAGGAAGTCGGCCGCAGCATAGGCAAGGTGATGTAGCGTAATTTATGCCCAAAGCTGGCGCCGTCGATCTCGGCAGCTTCATACAACGAGCGGGGGATATTTTTCAAAGCTGCAGTAAATTGCAGCATGTTAAAGGCAGTCCCGCCCCAGATGGCAGCCAAAATAATAACAGAAAAGGCAGCATTCGAGTCGGTAAACCACGGGACAGTTTGTTGTCCCGCTTGCTCTAGAATAAAGTTGATAAAGCCAAAGTTTTCACCAAACAGCCATTTCCAGATAACCCCAGCGATGATCCCAGAGATGGTCCATGGTAAGAAAAAAATGATCTTTGCGAAAAATTTGCCTTTCGCCAGCTGACTGTTCAACATCAAAGCGACGGCGAGAGAAACGACATAGATACTTGGGACCAGAATGATCACATAACGAAATGTACGAAATAGTGCTTTATAGAAGCTGGCGTCTTGAAACAATTCTTGATAGTTCGCCAAGCCGATAAAATTGGCTGTCGCAAAGCCTTTATAGTCGGTTAACGAGTAATAAAGTCCTAAGAGTGCTGGAATCAAAAAGAAGATAATGAACAAAATGATGCTTGCGCCAGTGAATAGCAACGGCCATTTGTTTTTTTGTAAAGTACTCACAGAAAATTCCTCCTCCGACGATCGTATCAGCAACAAAGAACCCGCAGTCTGCAAAAAGCCAGACTATGGGTTCTTTGTGGTTGAACGTCTGTTTATTTCTTCAAAAACCCATCATTGTAATCCTTGATCGTCTTGTCGATTGCCTCATCTAATGTAATTTCATCATTTAACACTTGCACGATGGCATCACGGTAAGCCCCTGTCAATCCAGTGTAGCCTTTCATACTCATCGTCACTTGATCGGTAGTTTGCTTGCTGCTGATTGGTTGAGCAGCGGCTGCGATCTCTTGGTTGTAGATTTCATAAGCATCCTGGCCTTGTTCATAGTCGACCGTCAAATCTTCCACCGCAGGTAAGTAACCAGCATAGGTACAAAGCTGTTTGTAATTTTCTTCTTCGTACAACCATTTGATGAATTTTTCGCCTTCTTCACTGTTTTTACTGTTGTTGAAGCCAGTGATGAAGTTGCCGCCCATATTGACCGCGCGGGTCTCTTCATAAGGAGAATAGGTCGATTGCCAGTTAAAGTTGCTGATGTTGGTAGAAAAATCAACGATCTGCCAGCTGCCAGAAAAGTAAGCTGGAACACGGCCGCTCTTGAACATAGCAGAAGCATCTTCTCCAGAGGTCCAAACCGATTTTGGCATCACTTCGTCATTGTTCAAATCAACAAATTTTTGCAAAGCCGCTTTCGTAGCATCATCGGTCGTGTAAGAATCACCGCTGTCATCTAAAAAGAAATCTTGTCCCCCGTATTGATAAGTGAAAGCCCGTAAACGGTGATCCGACGCATCCATGACCATGCCGTATTTGGCATCGGTTTTTTCAACGACTTCATTGATCGCAGTTAAAAATTCATCCCAAGTCCAAATATCCTCTTCCGAAGTGGGGTAGGTCACACCAGCTTCGTCAAACAAATCCGTATTGATAAACAACCCAGTGGCAGTGACATCAGAAGGGAGTGCTTTGACGACATCTGCTTCATCTTTGATCGTCATCGATTCCAATGTGTTTGCCTCACTGGCAATGTCTGATAGATCCATCAGATAGTCATTCCAGTCAGGTTGAACGGTAGAAACCCGCACGACTTCTGGCGCATCATCCGCTTGAACAGCTTTGGTGATCTTTGTCAGCAAGTCCGCATAAGGCACATCGGTGACTTCGACAGTCACACCAGTTTCTTCCTTGTATTTTTCCGCCATTTTCGAATAAGCGCCGCCTTCACTGGTATCTCCAGAAACGAACATACGGATCTGCTTGTTCTCGCTGGCACTGTCACCACTGCCGCAGCCAGCGACCCCTAACATCACTGCCGCCAAAGACAAAATTGAATAACCTATTTTTTTGTTCATTTTGTTCCTCTCCTTTATTGAATGATTTTTGTTCAAAAAAACGTTTCCAATCGAAAACGATCGAAACGTCCCCCAATGAAAAATAGCTGATGTACTGAAAAGATAGCAGTCCTACGACTGATTGAGGAGTGAAAAGTGCCAATTATCTGACAAAATAAGAGTTGTTCTCCCTCAGTTTAGCGGATAAGATGCAAAATACAAAATAAAACGATTTCAAAAAATGCACCAATACTAAAAAAAACGAATTAAAGCTCTTACAACGATAATTAGGAAGTGCTGATAAACGTTAATATAACAAGGTTTGAAAATTTTTTTTGCAAATTGAGTGCAAATCTTTTGTCTAAAACGGGGATTAAGCGTAACATAATATGTGTAATAACTACTTAAAAGAAAGAAGGAGAAAAATATGCATTGGTTATGGGTATTAATCGTAGGAGCTATTATCGGTTTGATCGCCGGAGCTATCACAAATAAAGGTGGATCAATGGGTTGGATCGCCAACATCGTTGCAGGTTTAGTAGGTTCAGCTATTGGACAAGCGATCTTAGGTTCTTGGGGTCCATCACTTGCTGGAATGGCAATCGTCCCATCAATTATTGGTGCGGTTATTGTAGTTGCTGTTGTTTCATTCTTCTTAGGACGTTCAAACGGCTAGTCCATTCAGCAATTGTTTTCATTCATTTATTTCGGGTAGGAACTACCTTGAATAGACAGGCAAATCCAGAGTTTCTGGGTTTGCCTTTTTTGTTTTTTAAAAGGATGCATAAGCAATCCCTTTGTCAGATTAGAAAATTGTCGTTACACTTGAAGTAGGTCAAAAAAAGAAAGGAAGAGGTTCAATGAAAAAGCAATATGAAACAGCGATGATCAATCGAGGCGGACGTGTCGGAGAGGTCGAAGCACCAAACGGTAGTTTTCACCTGAAAATCGACAAGCCAGGTCTTCATAGTGAAGGGACCAATCCAGAGCAATTATTTGCCGCAGGCTATGCTTCATGCTTCAACGGTGCCGTACAGCATATGCTGAAAGAGCATAACATCGAATCCGAATCCGAAGTTAAAGCAAGAGTGTCTTTGTATCAGCATGAGGACGGCAGTTACCAAATCGGCGTGATTTTAGAGGTATCGTTACCAGGCGTTGAAAAAGCCGAGGCAGAGAAAATCGCAGAAGAAGCCCACGATTTTTGTCCGTATTCTCGTGCCACTCGCGGCAACATTGATGTCGAAGTTCAAGTAGTCTAAGCAGTATTACGAATAGACAAACAATAAGCGGTTGGTAAATCAGCCGACAAGAGGGAATTCATCAAGGAGGCCAATCAATGAGACAAACAGAGAGCTTGCTGCTTTTGGGCGTGTTTGTGGTTGGCCTTTTTGTGGTGTACTGGCTAAAAAAGCACCGACAGGCGCGCCACAACCAAGCACTGGCAGCTCAACTGAAGCGTTATCCCAGCGTGCGGCAAGCGTGGCTGGCAGCCGGGGCAAACAGGGAAGCAGTCCTTTTGGTTCCAGGTTTAAAAGAAGCCACTGCCGCAGTGGCAACGACGGCAACGGCGAAAGCAGAAACGAGGCTGCACAAGCATGCGGATCAGTGTGAAGCAATGACCCCGCAAGGGTTGGCCGTTTCAGAGGACTATTTGTTCATCTCAGCGTATTGTTCGCAGCAGGAACATCACTCACAGCTTTATATAATAGAAAGAACGAGCGGGCGGCATCTGAAAACGGTGGTTCTGCCAAAACGCCCCCATGTCGGTGGGCTAGTCTTTGATCGAGCAACGCAAATGCTGTGGCTAACCATTACAGGGAAAGGAATGGGGCGCGTGGCGTGTGTTTCTCTACAAGCACTGCTGGAAGACGATTCCTTGGCAACCAATCAGTCTATCGCTTATCAGCAAGTCATCGAATTGGCAGGCATCACTCACAGCTCCTATTTGGCAGCCGATGGCGAGGAACTTGTCTCGGGGACTTTTGCCTTGAAACAAGGAGGCGTGGTGGCGAATTATCCGCTGCCTGTTCTTTCAGCCAGCGGTCGCAAAGCGCCTCATCGCATCAAGCCTAGTAAGAGAAGGGTCACCACCACGAAAGTCCAAAGTATCGCCTTTACCACTGAATACATGTTGCTGGCACGTTCCTTTGGACCAGGGTCGGCGGAGTTATGGGTCTTTTCAAAGGATGCAACGGTGCTGACCCGCAAACATGCGTTGCGGCGCATCAAGTTTCCCCATTACCTTGAACAGATCGTGATAGAAAAAGGACAGCTGTACTGCTTGTTTGAAAGTGGGGCATGGGCGTATCGGCAAAAAGGCGGCAGCATCGATGAAGTCGTGGTATTGGACCTTGCGACCTTGCTCCAGTAAAAGCACTACTTAAAAAGAAAAAAGACCAGCCTCTTAAGAAGCTGGTCGTAAGTGCAGTGATTAGTCCACGATTGCTCGTTGGATATCTAAGACGGTGCCTGTATGAGCATCTGCCAAAAATTCATAGGTGACAAGCTGCCCGTCTTCGGTGCGGGTGATGCCGCCAGTATATCCTTGGGAAGTGATCGCAAATTTGCGCAAAGGTTGTTTTTCGAAATTGATCCAAGAACCTTCGATCGGTCCTTCTTTGATAAACGCCGCTTTTATATTGTCTAAGACATCATCGGCATTCATGGCTTGCCTTTTCTTCAACCAGATCGTTGAAAAAATCCCTCCTGCAAAGCCAAGACCTAAACCGATGGTCAGTCCATTTTTAAAATAATGCAATGGATGCTCATTCTCCATCTAATGTCCCTCCTAAAGTAAGTTTTCCCGAATGTTTTGATCTCGGTGAAAGCACAGGTTCTCTTAACAATAGTTTACCATAGTTTAGAAATATTCTATAAGAAAAATAACCAACAATAGAAATTTGCGCTATAATAAAGAATATCAGTAGGAATAAGGAGGAAGAGAGCACATCCGTTGTTTCGCCCAAAAATTGCTGGAAAACACAGCAACAGCAAGCGTTGCTTTTTCAAAAAAAGCAGCTTTGTTTCTTTAGGGCAGCAAACAACCGATACGTGTTTCTCGAATGATCATGGAAGAAAAAACATTTCAACGCATCAAAGAACTAACGGAGTTACAAGGAACCAGTGGGTTTGAACACGACGTGCGGGCGTATATGCGTGAAGCGATGACCCCCTTGGTGGACGAGATCCAACAAGACGGCTTAGGCGGCATCTTCGGTTTGCGTCACCACCAAGAAGCAGATGCACCACGAGTGATGGTAGCTGCTCACATGGATGAAGTTGGTTTCTTATTGACGACGATCACCGATCGCGGCTTATTCAAAGTCACTCCTTTGGGCGGATGGAACCCTTATGTGGTTTCTGCTCAACGCTTTACATTGAAAACAGCAAAAGGCGATTATCCATGTGTTTCTTCTTCAGTACCGCCACATTTGTTGCGAGGAAGCAGCGGTCAAAAAAATGTCGAAGTCACAGATATTTTGTTTGATGCTGGGTTTGAATCAAAAGAAGAAGCAGAAAGCTTTGGGGTACGTCCTGGCGATACGATCGTCCCACAAGTGGAAACCATCAAAACAGCCAATGGGAAAAACATCATCTCGAAGGCTTGGGACAACCGTTACGGCTGTGCAGTCGTCTTAGAAGCACTTGAAGCCTTGAAAGAGGAAACGTTAGGCCATACGCTGATTGCTGGTGCCAACGTTCAAGAAGAAGTCGGCTTACGAGGTTCTCGTCCGTCTGTGACGAAATTCAAACCCGACTTGTTCTTTGCGGTCGATTGCTCGCCAGCAGATGACACAGTCACCAAAAATGGTACCTTTGGTCATCTAGGGGCAGGGACTTTGATGCGAATCTATGATCCGGGCATGATCATGTTGCCACGGATGAAAGAATTCTTGTTGGATACAGCAGAAAGCAACAACATTCCTTACCAATACTTTGTTTCAAAAGGTGGTACCGACGCTGGTGCGGCACACATGGCAAATGAAGGAATCCCAAGTTCAGTTATCGGTGTTCCTGGACGTTACATCCATACTCACCAAACATTATTCAGTATCGCTGATTATGAAGCGGCACGGGAAATGGTGATTCAAGTCTTGAAAGGTTTGGATCGTTCAACCGTTGATACGATTTTGGCAGGACAATAAGCGAGAACGAACGAAAGCAAAGAGACAGCAACCCGTTGTCTCTTTTTTTCTGCAGGGGTTTGCAAGATCAGCATGTCAGTTGGTAGTCCCTGAAAGAAAGGTGTATACTGAAAGAAAAGAAAGTGGTGAGCATTTGATTATTCCAAAAGATTTAGCAGAGTTAGCAACATATGTGGAGAAAGGCAAAAATGTCTTCTTTTTCACCGCCGATTGGTGTGGCGATTGCCGCTACATCAAACCGCAATTGCCTGAGATCGAAGCGGACTTTCCAGATTTTCAATTTATCGAAGTCGACCGTGATGAATACATGGATGTAGCGGTTGAATGGAACATTTTTGGTATTCCTAGCCTCGTCGTTATCGAAGACGGCAAGGAGCTGGGACGGTTAGTCAACAAGGATCGCAAAACCAAAGAAGAGATCGAAGCCTTTTTAACCAGCGTACAATCAGCATAGGAGGGGAAAAAGATGGAAGCACAAAGATATCAAAACATTTTAGTAGGGATCGACGGTTCAGATCAAGCGATGTCTGCCTTCAAAAAAGCAGTGGAAGTCGCTCGTCGAAATCAAGGGAAGGTCTATGCCGCAACGATCATCGACCAGCAAGTGCCGACCATGATGGGCTATGCACCTTTGGATAGTTCGATCTTGGAACAAGAAAAAGATACGGCGAAAAATCTGATCGACGACTGCAAAGCTTATGCAAAATCAGTGGATTTTGATCTAGTTGAAGGCATCGTCGCTTACGGCTCCATCAAAGACGCCCTTGCCACTCAATTACCAGATCAATACGACATCGATTTGATCATGGTGGGGCAATCTGGGCTGAATGCCGTGGAACGCTTCATGATGGGGAGTGTCGCCAGCTTCGTTATCCGTGAAGCCCGGTGCGACGTGCTGATCGTATCGCCTGAAGAAACAAAAGCCTAAGGTCATTTTTTGAAAAAATAAGCTTGTCGTTGCCGAGTTCTTTTACTTAAAGAAGATGGCAGCAAAAGCAGACAAGGGTTAAAAGAAAGTTCCTGAGAACCAGCGATGTTTCACTTGTTAGCAAAGCACCGTCTTTCGCTGATGAACTGCAGCTGGTTCTCAGGCTTTTTTGCTCGTTTTGAGGGAAGACATCTGTCGCTGTTGTCTTGTTACATAGGTAGTAGTGCCAAACAGAAGTTTTTAGAACCAGCGTTTATCGGCTCGTTAGTAAAGCAGCGTCTTAGCTAATAAGCCGCGGGTTCTGCTCCTTCGCCAATTTTCAACCTAAGTCAGCCAGCAGAAGTTGGTTCTCAGGCGTTTTTTGTCTTTGAAAATAACTAGAATTTCAAGGAAAACAAAGAAATTCCATGACGGATGCCGAAAAATTTGTTAAGATTATGGGCGGAATGTGTAAGTACCTAAGGAGGAAAAAACGTGATTTTTGCTTATAACAAAGAATATGTCAGTGATACACTGCTTGCCATCACAGCAGATGATAAAGGATTAGAACAAACCGTCGAACGCAAAGGCAATGTTGCCCAAATCAAAAATGAAGAAGGCACGATCGTCGGCTGGAACTTTTTTGCGATCTCAGAAGTGATGACGATCGAAGGCCGTGGCCAAGTGACGTTGACGAAAGAACAAATCCAACAATTGAACACCATGATCAAAGAAGCAGGATTCAGCGAAGAACTGCCAGCAGATACAGAACCAAAAATCGTCGTTGGCTATGTGAAATCATGTGTGGAACATCCAGACAGCGACCATCTGTCTATCACGGAAACAGAAGTCGGGGATGGGGAAGTTTTGCAAATCGTCTGTGGTGCTGCCAATATCCGTAAAGGCTTGAAAGTCGTTGTCGCAAAACCTGGGGCAATGATGCCAGATGGCTTGATGATTTGGCCGGGTACGCTTCGTGGCGTAGAAAGCTTCGGAATGATCTGCTCTGCTAAAGAACTGCATTTAGAAGGTGCACCAATGAAAAAAGGCATCCTTGAGCTGCCTCAAGATGCCGTTGTAGGTGAAGCTTTTCCAGTCGGTAAAGCCTAAAAAAATGAACTGCCGCTTCCTGTTTTTGCGGCAGTTCATTTTTTGATTGTTTCGATTGGTTTTGGTGATTAGTTGCTGCTGTCTGTTGATTGTTCGTTGATCGATGTATCAACGGAAAGTTTTACTTCTGCCGTTTTTTCTTCATCGCCACGATAGAAGGTTACAGTGATCGTGTCACCGACTTTGTGTTTGTACAACGCAGATTGTAGATCCGTTGTTGTGCTGACTTCTGTATCATCGATCTTCGTGATAACATCATATTGTTGCAATCCTGCTTGTTCTGCTGGTGTTGCATTGTTGACTGAATAGATCACAACGCCTGAAGTTACGGATGAAGGAACTTTCAAGATTTGTTCTTGTTGTTGTGATGTGATGGAACCTAAATCGATCGTTTGGATACCTAGTGCAGGGCGGACCACTTTGCCGTCTGCTTCTAGTTGATTGATGATTTCAACGACATCGTTACTTGGGATCGCAAAGCCCATCCCTTCGACACTAACACCTGAAGCAGAGCCAGAGGTGCTGGCGATTTTACTTGAGTTGATCCCAATCACTTGACCATCAACGTTGATCAGTGGACCACCAGAGTTCCCTGGGTTGATCGCAGCATCCGTTTGGATCGCATTGATGCTGATCGTACCACCAGATTCGTTTTGGCTTGTTACTTGACGATTCAAGGAAGAAACGATCCCTTGTGTCACAGAGTTTGCGTAGTCAGAGCCGAGAGGTGAACCGATCGCGATGGCTGGTTCGCCGACTTTCAAGGCACTTGAATCACCAAATGTTGCGGCAGTCGTCACATGCTCTGAAGAGATTTTCAATACAGCTAAGTCTGTGTAAGCGTCAGTACCGACCAATTCAGCTTTAACTTTCGTACCGTCTGCTAAAACAACTTCCAAACCGTCTTGACCTTCTACGACGTGGTTGTTGGTTACAACATAGGCATCGTCGCCATCGATTTTGTAGATGACTCCACTCCCTTCAGAAGAAGCTTCTAAAGCACTGTCGTCGTCGCTTTGGCTATCGCCTTCACTTTGTCCGCCTTGCTGACCAAAGAGGCTGTTCCAGTCGTTGCTTTGACTTTGTTGTAGATTAATGATGGAAACGACAGAATCTTGTACTTTTTCAACTGCCTCAGTGACATCGCTAGTCACATCAAGTTTTACATTGGATACTTGGGTTTGTCCGTTAGAATCTTGGACCCCGCTGTTGGTCGTGGTTTCTGGTGTTGAAGTCAAAGAGGAACCCATTGCCAGATACAGACCGCCGAAGGTCAATAAACCGCCGACCATACCGCCTAAAATCCCAATACCTAATCGTTTTAATAAACCAGGAGAAGTTTTCTTGCCTGGTGTGACATATTTTCTTGCCATTACTATTTCCCCCTTAATGAATAATTCGTTATAATCAGTATATTCCTTCTATCTGAGATTAGTCTACTAAGAGATTTTGAAAAAAATATGAAGAAGTTGCGTAAGAATCTGTTTCAAACGATGAAATTTTCTTCGCAAAACCCGTTCATTTTTGAATAAAAATAGCAGGGGAATCTGGGGAGAAGCAAAGGTCTGTTTATCCACAGTGTGTGGACAAACTTGAAAGCTTTGGTTGGGTGGATGAAGAAACCCTTGAAGTGTCGCGGTTTTATAGATAGGAATAGAAGAATTTCAAAGAAAGTCAAAGTGTGTAAAAGGTTGTGGATAGCATTGTCCACATTTTCATAAAATAAGGGGATAACGAGGAGGAACCTATGAAAATCAAAGTCGTCACGGTAGGAAAATTAAAAGAAAAGTACCTCGTTCAAGGAATCAACGAGTACGCCAAGCGATTGGGGGCATACGCAAAGCTTGAGTTTGTCGAAGTATCGGATGAAAAAGCACCAGAAACCTTGAGTGAAGCCCAAATGCTGCAAATCAAAGAAAAAGAAGGGCAGCGCATTTTAGCCAAAATCAAAGACACCGAATATGTCTTTGCCTTAGCGATCGAAGGCACTAACCCCACCAGCGAAGCCTTCGCCAAACAAATCGATCAGCTCGGCATCCAAGGAAAAAGCCAACTGACCTTCGTCATCGGCGGCTCCCTAGGCTTAAGCCAAGAAGTCATGACCCGCAGTGATGCCAAGATCTCTTTTGGCAAAATGACCTACCCCCACCAACTCATGAAACTGATCTTATTGGAGCAAATCTATCGCGCGTATCGAATCAATACGGGGGCGCCGTATCATAAGTAAATATCTCAAGCAATATAATAGAAAAAATTATCCACCGGTACTACCGGTAAAAAGGAGCAACAACCATGCGAAATATCAAATTAACGATTGAATATGACGGCAAGCGCTACTTAGGGTGGCAACGACTAGGAGATTCTGAAAAAACAATCCAAGAAAAAGTTGAAGGGGTCATCAAATTATTGACGGGAGAAGAAATTGAGATCGTCGGTTCTGGCAGAACCGATGCGGGCACGCATGCTCGAGGACAAGTGGCGAATTTCAAGACGACCCATCAAATGAGTTTGCCAGAGATGCAGCAGTTCTTTAACCGCTATTTGCCGCAAGACATCGTCGTCAACAAGATTGAAGAGGTGCCTGAGCGCTTCCATGCACGCTATCACGCCAAAGGCAAGCAATATAGCTATTATGTTTGGAACAACGCGATCCCATCGGTCTTTGCTCGCAATACTAGTTTTCATTGCCCGCAGCCCCTTGATTTGGAAAAAATGCAGCAAGCGGCTGAGAAGTTGATCGGCACCCATGATTTTATCGGCTTTTCTGCATTGAAAAAATCAAAAAAATCAACGGTGCGCACGATCGATGAAATCACCATCACACCAGAAGGCGACCTATTGCGGTTTACCTTCAAAGGCAACGGCTTTTTGCATAAAATGGTCCGAATCTTGACAGGCACACTGATTGCCATTGGCGATGGCACACTGCCACCAGAAGTGATCGATCAAGTGTTAGCCGATAAAGTACGACAAGCAGCTGGTGAAACAGTGCCTTCTCATGGCTTATTTCTAGATGAGGTGTATTATTAAAAGAAACATGGTAATGGCTATTTAAGGAAAGGAGATCATCTATTGATCACATTAAAATCCCCACGAGAGATCGAACAAATGAAAACTTCTGGTCGTATCTTGGCAAGTATTCACGAACAGCTACGAGAGAAAATCGTTCCCGGTATCACCACGAACCAAATCAACGCCTTTGTCCATCAACAGATAGAAGCTGCAGGGGCAACAGCCGCGCAAATCGGGTTTGAAGGCTATGAATTTGCGACGTGTATCAGTGTCAATGAAGAGATTTGTCATGGTTTCCCTTCAGAATATGTTTTAAAATCAGGCGATGTCATTAAAGTCGATTTTTGTGTCGATTACAAAGGGGCAATCTCTGACAGCTGTTGGACGTATGCGGTAGGAGAGATTTCACCAGAACATCAAGCACTGATGGAAGTCACGAAAGAAGCCTTGATGAGAGGAATCGAGCAAGCACAGGTCGGCAACCGAGTTGGCGATATTGGTTATGCGATCCAAAGCTTCGCTGAAGAAAAAGGGTATGGTGTCGTGCGGGACTTTATTGCTCACGGCATTGGCCCAACCATTCATGAAGAACCATTCTTTCCTCATTTCGGGTTACCTGGCAAAGGAATTCGGTTGAAAGAAGGTATGACGATCACCATCGAACCGATGATCACGACAGGCACTTGGCGCATGAAGATGGACCCGAACGGCTGGACAGCACGCACCATTGACGGCAGTTATTGTGCCCAATATGAACATTCGATCGCCATCACCAAAGAAGGTCCTATTATCATGACGTTGCAAAAGGAAGAAACGTGAACACAAGGCCGATAGAATAGAAGAAAATACGAAAATCGTTCGAGTGTTTCTACACGAACGATTTTTTGCATTTACTTGTCGAAGTTGCGAAGCTAGGGTATAGCACATTCAAATAGGAAGAAAAGTAGGTCTTTTTAGGAAATGATTATGAAACAATCAAACTACTTCCAGTAGAAGCTTTTTGGAGTAAACATTAAAAGATATAAAAGCTGGATATAAGAAGAGTCAGTATCGAAGTATTTTTTTGTTATTTCCTTTTTAAAATATCGTTATAGTTTTGAGAGAACGAAAAAAATTCTCGGAAAAATCAGAATCGTTAAATTTAGAAGTTTTTATTCATCTATATTTATCTCTTTATAGCCTTTATTTACTGAAAAAACCGTGATATACTTTTAAGATAAAAATATAAAGGAGAGATAAAGTGAAAAAACGTGTATGGGGTATTTTATTATTAGGAATTGGTTGTTTTTTTTTTGTTCATAATTTCACATTCCAATCTGTACAAGCAGATGAGTTTGACGATGGGCAGGTGACTTTTGAAGACTATTCAAAGGATAATCGTAGTTCAGTTATGACATATGAAGAATATGTAGAATTCATCAATGAAATTAATTCTCAAAATAATCAACTAACAAGAGAGGTCGTATCTCGTTCATTATCAGGCGGTAATTTGAGTCAAAGAGAGCAAATTGTAGCAGAAGCAAAAAAACATATAGGTAAACCATATACTCAAACAAATCCTGATAGATTGGGACCTGACAAATTTGATTGTTCTGGCTTAGTTTATTATGTTTTTAATCAAGTTACAGGAAAAGATGTCGGAAAATTGACGTGGGAGCAAGAGTATGCTGGAAAGCAAATTCCTATCTCTGAGGCTAAACCAGGTGACTTACTTTTTTGGGGAAGTAGAGGGAAAACGAGTCATACTGCCATTTATATTGGAAATAATCAGTATATTCATGCTCCAACTTTTGGAAGAACGGTTGAATTATCTCCAATCTGGGACAGTTTCTATCCATCATTTGCCATCCGGATGGATCTATCAGAATACCAAACAGTGCCTTATGGAAAAACGGTTATGGCGGTCAGTAATTATCCAATATGGAACAACTTAGAATTTACTTCTCAAAATGGAAATACTTCTAATTTTCAAGATGGTTTAGTTTATTATGCGAAAAATCAAATCTCTTTTAGTGATGGTAGAACGTTTTATGAACTATATCGTGGAGATTCCTTTGTAGGATTTATTAATACTGTAGCAGTTGAAGAATTAACCGCTACAAGCGAGAATAAAAATATTATGGCAACTAAAAATTATCCAAGATGGGGAAATCTCTATTGGACTAGTAAACTAGGCGATACTTCTGATTTCGCCGATAATCCAGTGTACTATACATCTGTTAGTTATACTTTAACAAATGGTAAAAAGTTTTATTCTCTCTATCGTGGTGATCAATGGTTTGGTTATATCAATGCTGAAGCGGTTATTGATTTGAAGGCTGAAAATATTGATAAATTTGTCAGTGCGACGAAGAATTATCCGATTTGGGGAAACCTATATTGGACGAGTAAATTAGGAAGTACAGAAAATTATTCGAGTGGTCTGGTCTATAAAGCAAAATATAAATATACTCTGTCAAATGGAAAGATATTTTATTCTATATATCAAGGCGACACATGGATAGGTTATATTAATTCTGATGCTACTGAAGATTTAAGAACTGAAAATATTAACATAGGAGTACAGATTACTAGCAAAAACTATCCTATGTGGAACAATTTTTATTGGACTAGTAAAAAATTCGAAGCAGGTCAGTTGTATGGTAATAGTTACACTGCTAAAGTAAAATATACATTAGGAAATGGAAAGACCTTCTATTCCTTATATGATAATACAAATACATGGATTGGATATGTTAACACTCAAGGTACAAGTGTTAAATAAGTTCTCGCAAAAATTATCAATATTTTTTATTATCCTAGATGAAAGCAAAAAGCGAATCCACACTTGATTCGCTTTTTGCTTTCTCAAGTTTAATTAATATAATTAGGACAATGAATTTCGAACAATTCATTTAAAAGCAAAAAACTCAAATCGTTTTGCCCCTTTTTCTTATCCCTCTCACCGCTCCAGTGAAAGCTTTATTCAACAACCCTTTAGCAAGCACATCAATCATCCCCATGATTGAGTTTATCAGCAACAAAGGTTTCTACACTATACCTGCCCCATTTTGAGAGACTCTCTATAAACAAAGGGAAGGTTACATCTGTAAAATGACTGACCAAGAGATAACAAGCTTGACCTGAAACTTTATGAAAGACTTCAATTTCTTTGTATTGATTCACGAAGGCTTCAAAATCTGTATAGCGATTTGAATCCATAAAAAACCGGATGTATTGCGTACTTGGATAGTTTACTACAATACTAAATCGCTGAATGATTCCTTCATCTTGCAATTTCAGGATCCGATTGCCTACAGCTTGTCCCGTCAGGTGGACCATTTCGCCGATTTCTTTATTCGATAATTTGCTGTTGTGTTTCAGGATAGCTAGGATTTGTTCATCGATGATGTCCATAAGGGTTCCTCCTTTCATAATGAAAGTAAATTGACTTTATCTTTTTCAAGAGACGCTTTGTTGTAGGGTCATATGTATTTATACTGGATTATAACAAATAAGAAAAGAAATGGTGATTCTATGAAAAAAGCTTTAGTAATTATTGATGTCCAAAATGACTATTTTAAAGAAGGAAGAATGGCCCTTCATTCCCCTGAACAGGCGCTTGCAAACATAAATAAACTAGAAGCGTCTTTTATCGAAAAGCAACTCCCGATCATCTATATCCAACACATCAACGATCAAGAAGCGGCTGATTTTTTTGAACGAGGGACCAAAGGCGTACGGCTGCATGAACAGTTAAAAACAACGCATTCTTCTATTATTATCGAAAAGCACTTTCCTAACTCGTTCATTGAAACAAATTTAAAAGAAACGTTAGACTCTTTAGGTGTCCAACAAGTTATCATCACTGGGATGATGACGCATATGTGCATCGATTCAACCACAAGAGCTAGTAAAGAACTCGGTTATCAGCCCATACTGATTTCTGATGCCACGGCAACGAAAGCATTAACATTTGAAGCACACGAAATTCCTGCGGAAGCTGTTCAACGAGCGTTTTTATCGGCCTTGGAAACCTTCTCTACGGTGATGAAAACCGATGACTATTTAAACGGATTGTAGAAAAATTGCGTATTTACCAACAAAGGCAACGTTCATTTGCATTGAGTGGTTCTTGATCACTCTTTGAAATTGGTGATCCTAACTCATTCCGCTTCAATGTTTCTAAAAAAATGAATGCCCAGTTGCGTACCCACCAATTCTACTGAGCTGATTCTTCAGAGGATGCATGCGAACCAATTACGCACCAACCCATACAAAAGCCAAAAACGTTCGAGGATTTTTCTCGAACGTTTTTTGGGCATCAAATTGGGCGAATCGGCGAAACTATGGTACAGTGCAACCAAACAAGGAGCGAAAGTCGCTCCTTCATGAGGCAAAGGGGCAATGGTGATGAAGCAAAAAACGATGGCGTGGCTGTCAGAAATCTATAATTTGATCTTGCATCCTGGCACAAGACAGTGGGAACGAGAACAACTGGTGCAAGCAAAAAATACACTGGAAACTCAGCTGGCGACCAAACAAAAAGCAGGCAAACACGAAAAAGAATCGTCAAATAGCCTTGAAGACCAACAGACCAAGCGGGTTTTGGAAAAACTAGAAGCGTTGTTGCGTCCTTTGGCACTGAGAAACAATCTGACCCCGAATGTCGCAGAGTTTTATCAAACAATCAGCCAGTCAGCACCGAAAAAGGCAAGGAATGAAGAAACAAGCAAAGTCCAACCAGTAGAAGTTTCCGTGGAGCCGAACGAAACAGGTGAAAAAGCACAAGAAGTGGCTATTTTTGCTGGCGGCTGCTTTTGGTGTATGGTAGAGCCTTTTGAAGACCAGCCGGGCATTCTTTCCGTCTTGTCGGGGTATACTGGGGGAACAGTCCCGAATCCGACGTATGATCAAGTACTAAGCGGAACAACAGGGCATGTCGAAGCGGTAGAGATCGTTTTTGATCCCAAAATCATCACCTATCAGGACTTGTTGCAGTTGTACTGGCAAGTGACAGACCCGACAGATGCTTTCGGACAATTTCAAGATCGCGGCAATTTTTATCGCCCAATCATTTTCTATACGACTGCTGAACAGGAAGTGCTTGCGCAAGAAGCCAAAAAGGAACTAGCCCAATCTGGTTATTATCAGCAACCCATCGTGACCGAGATCCGCAAGGCCACGCAGTTTTGGCCAGCGGAAAACTACCATCAAGCATTTTACAAGAAACAGCCAAAGCGCTACCAGCGGATCAAGCGAGCGCGCAAACAACTGATGCTTTTTTATCGGCTGAAACGCTGGACAAACCGAGGAAAAAAACGATCATAAACAGAGGATCACTAAAAAAAGCGGGGCTCCGAGAAAAGGGGAAAAGAATCAAATGAAGGCTCTTTTCTCCACAAGCCGCGCTTTTTTCTGCGCTTTTAGCCAATTGGATAAAAAACGTAGATTTATTTTAGAATAATGTCCAAAGAAAGCGTTAACAACAAGAATTATAATAGAGAAAGAAAAAGTGGCGAAAAAGGTCGAAAAAGCAGGTGTCTTTTGCTTGATTCCTTTCTTCGAGGAAAGAAGGTGGGAAACACCAGAGAAAAATCAGCGGAAAAATCAATCGGCAACACCCCATAGCAACACAACATTTATTATATGAAGGTTCATATAAGTTAGGAGAAATGTGATGAAAAAAAAGGGAACGTTCGTCTCACTGTTTATGGCTCTCATTCTTTTTATCTTTTCAGAAAGAACAGTGTTTGCGGCAGAAGCGATCAATGAGATCGTCGCACCAACAGGAGTTAAAGCATTTCTAGTACTGATTCCATTAGTGTTAGTGCTGGTTTTGCTCTTTAAAAAAGTAGATATGATCATTGCTGGCTTGATTGCTGGGATCTTGGCGATGATTATTGGCGGGATCAGTTTAGCTGAAGCCAATTCGCAACTGTTGGAAGCTATTCCGACGATGTTGAGTATTACGGTGCCAATCATCAATTCCGCTGTAGCGATGGCGGTCTTCAAAGCGGGCAGTTATACGGCGGCCTTAACCTTAGCCAAAAGAGGAACCAAAGGAAAAGTGGAATATGTGGCTGGTTTTATTGTCATCTTATTGGCAGCAGCGACTTATATGTCTGGAATCGGCGGCGGGAGTGCGATGGTGATCGCACCGTTAGCATTTGCGGCAGTTGGGGTGGTACCCGAATTGATCGCAGCGATGTCGTTAGCGGCAGCGGTCTCCTTTACGACTTCTCCTGCCTCTTTGGAATCTAGTATCGTGTCTGAACTAGGCGGTTTTAGTGTCGCTTCTTATGTCGATCAAATGCGCCCATTTTGGTTGTTATTCGTTGGTTTGGCGATTTTATTGGCATTCTTCGGGACCAAGCGTCGTCATCTGGGCTTCAAAGAATCAGCCAACCAAGAGTACGAAAACAAAAGCAATGGCGAGTTATTCAAAACGACACTGCCTGCGATCTTCTTGCTTTTTGCGGTCATCTTTGGACCGTTGATCAATGACCTGATCGGCTTTGTCCTCTTTACACCGCTAGTTTATATGGTGGTCACGTTAGCGTTGATTTTTGTTTGTACCGACTTTTCCATGAATCAATCGGTGGAAGCGATGGTGGACGGATCCACGTATATTTTGACCCGCTTGTTCCAAGTGGGGATCTTTTTAGCCTTCATCAACGTGATCGCTGAAACTGGGACGTTTGCTGTAATTGCAGGTGCGGCACAAAATGCCCCCGCAGCGATCGTCGTTCCCGTGGCGATCTTGACGGGTGTCTTGATTGGGATTCCCGCAGGTGCCTATGTCGGCTCCGTTTTAACACTCGTGCTACCAGTTGCCGTTTCATTAGGCTTCCCAGTCTTAGCTCTTGGCTTTGTAACGATGGGGGTTGGCCTCGGCAGTCAAATGAGTTTTGTCAACATTACGATGCAAGCTTTATCTTCTGGTTTCCAAATTCCGATTCTGGATGTAGTCAAAGGAAACGTGAAGTGGTTGAGTTTAGCAGCCGTATTATTATTAGTCATCGGCTTAGTGTTTGGCTGATGGATAGGAGGAAAACATGGATTTATTGATCAAGCAAGCACGTCTTGAAGACGATGCAGAATTAGTAGACATTGCAATTTCAGAAGGAAAAATCACCGCAGTTGCACCCAACATTGAAGAATCAGCAGCAACAACGATTGAGGCGAAAGGCAAAGTGGTGATCCCTGGATTGATCGAAAGCCATATCCACTTAGACAAAGCCTTGATCGCCGATCGTGAGCCCAATAATTCAGGAACATTGCAAGAAGCGATCCAAGTTACGGCAAAGCTCAAACCGACCTTTACCGAAGAAGACATTTATGATCGGGCGAAACGCGCATTAGAAATGCTGATCCTGCACGGCACGACTGCTGTTCGCACCCATGCCGAATTTGATCCGGCGCAAGGCTTCACTGGTTTTGATACCATTATGCGCTTAAAAGAAGAATACCGCGACTTGATCGATATTCAGGTCGTTGCCTTTCCGCAAGAAGGGATTTTTAAGGCCCCAGGGACGGATAAGATGATGATCGAAGCGATGGAGAAAGGCGCCGATGTCGTTGGCGGGATTCCTTACAATGATGCGCCAGCCAATGAGCACATCGACTTGATCTTTGAGATCGCCAAACGATTTGATAAAGACATTGACTTGCATCAAGATTTTGCTGACGAAGCAGACGATACATCGATCGTCTATCTGTGTGAAAAAACCATCGCAGAAGGCTACCAAGGTCGGGTATCAGTAGGACATTTGACTGCGCTGCACGCCATGGAACCGGATCAGCTGGCAGAAGTCATCGATTTGATGGTCAAAGCCCAAATCAATGTGATGCCGTTGCCTGCGACCGACTTGCATTTAGGTGCCAGAAACGATGCTTACAATGTTCGTCGTGCCGTGACACCGATTCGCAAGTTACGTGATGCTGGTGTAAATATTTGCTTAGGCAGCAACAATATCCGAAACGCCTTTACGCCCTATGGCAATGGGGATTTGATCCAAATCGCTATGCTGGCTGTGCCAGTGGCACACTTAGGCGGCGCCGATGACTTGCCGACAGTCTTGCCAATGATTACGACCAATACCGCAAAAGCGTTAAATATCAAAGACTATGGAATCGCTGTTGGCAACCGCGCAGATTTGATTCTTTTAGATACCCAGAAAAAAGCCGATGTGCTGATCGATATTCCTGAACGTTTGATGGTCATCAAAAATGGCCGCATCACCGTGGAAGTCAAAAAAGAAGTGACGATCCACCGTTAACAACAGATCATGTTTTCTCAAGTAGTACGATTTATTCGTGCTACTTTTTTGTCGTAATATAGTCGAAATAAAAAAATCATTTTCTAGTCATTTGTTCTTTTTTCATCTATGATAGAAAGAAAACCGCTATCACGGAGAGTTCGTTTAAGAAAATCCTGTCAAAACTGTTTGACAACGCCATGATATCAATGGATTTGAGCAGAAACCACAGCAGGTCTGCGTTAAGGTAGGAGAAGGAGGCCAAGATGACGATTGGGGAAGCACTAAAGAACCATCGAGTCACACAGCAAATGAGCCAAGAAGAAGTAGCAACAAAAATTTTAGTGACCCGCACATCGATCTCAAATTGGGAAACCGGCAAGACGGTACCAGACAGTTTGAATTTATTGAAACTGAGTACCCTTTATGGGTGCAGTGTCGATGAGCTATTAAAAAAGGAGCGAGCAGGAATGAAAAAGAATTTTCGTACGATGACCTATGGTGCTGGATTGAAAGACGGAACGATGCGTTTGAAAATTGAGACTGATGCCAGCAAGTTTTTCCCACGAGGGGTTGAAGTCAAAGCATCCGTCGATTTAGAAACAGGAGAAGTGACCTTTTTTGTCGAGCAAGAGGATTTGAAAAAGCTGAAAGCAGCCACCGACGACAAATAATTTTTTTATACAGTTTTTTGCTAAATTTTGCTTGGACAAGAGAAAAAAAAGCGATGGATAAAAAAACACGATCCTAGCTGCGTCGTGTTTTTTTTGTGGGATGAAAGAGGGATGAGGCAATCGATGGAAGCTGATTCTACTTTTTCTTTTCTGCTATTTTCAAGATTTGTAACGATTAAGGGTAAGCGAAAAGATGCAGAAGGCTATATACAATATATAGTGAATAGATCGATTTTTATCTAAATGAAGCACAATATGTAGTATTTACTTTTTTAAGAGATTGTGTAAAATAGCAGGTGTAGTGAAAAAGGAGCTGTTTTTTTTGAGAGTAACTGTATATTGCGGCACCCGTTTAGAAAATGCGGAAAAGTTGGCAAAGACCGCTCGTGCCATCGGCAATGCCTTAGCAAAAAATCACATCGAGTTGGTTTATTGCGGCCCTTTGGCTGGCTTGATGAGGGAGATCGTGAAAGGGGTCTTTGAAAAAGAAGGCGCAGTGACGGGGATCTATCCATCAGGTTCCTTTGCAGAAGATTTGCCGCCAATCATCACTGGATCAAGCACATACACCGAGTTCTATACGGATACGAGGGAGGAACAAACGCAACAATTGCTGGAAATGAGCGATGCCTACCTTGTATTACCTGGTGGATTTGGTACACTAGAGGAGTTGTCATCAGTATGCTCTTTTATGACTCTTGGGAAATTGCCAGTCAAGCCCATAGGTGTGTTAATGAACGAAGGCTTGAAGGATGGACTGAAGCCGCTGCTAACTATGTTTGAAGCTTCCAGCTTTGCTTGGGCTGAACTGTCGGAAACGCTCTTTGTCCTATCTGACGTTGAGACGTTGATCCAGCGATTGGCGGCGAAGGGTTCAAAAAAGGAGTGCTTGGCAGGATGAAGCATGTCTATTTAGCGGGACCGTTTTTTTCAAACGAACCAATCGAACGACTCAAGCAAGTAGAAAGCTGTTTAGCTGAAGACCCGCAGCCCTTGGCGGTCTATGCGCCACGCTTGTATCAAGAAAGTTCATCTGAACCCTATACACCGGAATGGGCGAGAGAAGTTTTTGAAAAAGACATGCTGGAATTGACACGAGCCGACGTCGTCGTTGCCGTTTTGGATGACCATGAAGGGATCGCCGATCCGGGAACAGCCTTTGAAATCGGCGCAGCACACGTACGAAATAAACCAGTAATCGCTTTTCAGGAAAAAGCCGCGGCGGTCAATCTGATGTTGACGGAGTCGGTGCAAGCGTATTTGACTGATCTGGCGGCACGAACAGCGTATGATTTTGAAGCGATGGCGCACCGAGCCTTTGTCGGTGACTATATTTAATAAAGGATGATGAATGTGTTACTAATCGCAGGAACGATCGGGGCAGGAAAAAGCAGTTTGACTGATTTTTTATCGAAGGAAATGGCGTCAAAGCCTTTCTATGAAAACGTGGAGGACAACGATGTTCTGCCATTGTTTTATTCCAATCCAGAACGATACGCCTTTTTATTGCAGATTTTTTTCTTAAACAAAAGCTTTTTAGGGATGCGGGAAGCTTTGTCCAATGATGACAATGTCATTGACCGCTCCATCTATGAGGATAGCTTGATGTTTCATCTAAATGCGGATCTAGGTCGCATCGCACCGATGGAAGTCGAACAATACGATAACCTGTTGAACACGATGCTGCGGGAATTGGAAGAATCAGCGCCGTTGAAGCATCCAGATCTAATGGTTCATATCAAGGTTTCATTGGATACAATGATTGAACGGATCAACAAACGTGGTCGTTCCTATGAACAAATTGCCAACGATCCGACATTGTACGACTATTACAAAGAATTAAATCAGCGGTACGATGAATGGTATGAAAACTTTGACGTTTGTCCGAAAATGCAAATTGATGGGGATCAATTGGACTTTGTTGCCAATGAAGACAACCTCATGGTGATCCTCGAGATGATCCAAGAAAAACTGGCGGAAGTCCGTCAGACCCATGGCAAAGGCCACTATTGTACGGACAAAGCCATCGCAAAAGGTGATTTTTCTAAGAAAAACGCAGCATCTGTGACAAGCTGACCCAGCAGTTGAGGACAGCTTAGGGAAAAAACAAGTGTCTTATCGACAATGGGAGGGAGCAAGGCGATGAATGTTGAACGATTTATTGAAGCGAGGAAACAGGCGGGCTTCTCGCAGCAAGAACTTTCGGAAGGAATCTGTACGCAAGCCACTTTGAGTAAATTTGAAAACAACGGTCAGGCACCGTCCCTCAAAATTTTGATCAAATTGTGTAATCGGATCGGCTTGCCATTGGTCGACTTGTTTTCTTCCATGAATGTCGCAACGACCAAAATCAAAGAAGAATTGGCAAAAGCCGAATTCTACTTGATCACGAGCGAGTATGAACAGTTGGCTGCATTGCTAAGTCAAATCGAAGTGAAGCTGATCGATGAACCAGCATTAAAAGCGCAATATGATTATTTAAAAGGCTTTGAAATGATTTTTAATGAAGCTGCGATTACCGATGTCTTGTTTCAATTCGATCAGTTATTGATGAATGAAACGGCGGAGGAATTGTTTGATCTCTTAGCGTATACTGGGATCGGTTTGGTGTATGCCAGAGAAGAAGAATGGGCAAAGGCTGAGTTTTATGTGACGAAGGTCTTTGAGAAAATTTATACCTATCCGATCAAAACGATCGAAGACACGTGGCGGGTGTTGAACATCGTCTTTCATTGCGGCG
This sequence comes from Enterococcus sp. DIV0240d, assembly GCF_051711245.1. Taxonomy (NCBI): domain Bacteria; kingdom Bacillati; phylum Bacillota; class Bacilli; order Lactobacillales; family Enterococcaceae; genus Enterococcus; species Enterococcus sp. DIV0240d. The sequence continues at coordinate 1,256,114 of NZ_JBIOMG010000001.1, forward strand.
TCTTTTATGCGAAAGTCGATGATTTGGAAACTAGTGATACCTTGTTGAATTATGTGTTGGCGATTTGTTCCGACAATCATTTGACCTACTACTTGGCTCGCGCGGCAGCCCAACTGACCGAAAATGCCATTCGTGAACAACAGCCGAAAGAAACAATTTTGGAAATGTTACACGATGCACGAGCGTATGCCAAAATCAATAAAAATGTAAAATTATTGGCGCATTTAAAAGCGGTCGAAGAAACGATTGATTAAAAATATATTTTCGACAAAAAAGTTTTGTTGCGCAAATGCTTGATAACTAGCAGTCCTTTCGACGAAGGGACTGCTTTTTTGAATTTTCTTTATATAAAAAAATATATAATCGTGTTGACAAAAAAATATATCGGGAGTATTCTTTAATTGTGAAAAAACTAACATAATTTGAGGTATATCGTTTTTAGGAGAAGGGATTTTATGAAGACAGCAGTGAGAGAAGCCGCTCGCGCGATTCAGCGGATGGGCACGTCCATTGAGTTAAAAGTTGCTCATACAAAACCAGAAAGTGTACTGGACGAGCTGGAGACCCAACTGAAAGTATACGACCATCGCTTTAGTGCCAATGATCCGCGATCGGAATTGAATCAGCTGAATCAGTTAGCAGGACAAAAGGGGCTTGTGCTTGATCCAGAATTGTACCAGCTGATCGAAATCGGCAAACATCATAGCTGTGCTCCCCACAGTCAGCTGAATATTGCCATCGGTCCACTGGTCCAAGCATGGCGCATCGGGTTTGAAGATGCCCGCATCGTATCAAAGACGCAGGTCAAAGAATTGCTTGCGCTAACAGACCCGCAACAGATCCAATTGGCAGCAGGCAAGGTTTTTTTGAAAAAAGCTGGAATGAGGATCGACCTCGGAGCATTAGCAAAAGGCTACATCGCTGATAAGTTACGCACCCATTGCCAAGCCCGTGGAGCAGCGTATGGATTGATCAACTTAGGCGGAAATATTGTCTGTTTCGGCGCTGCACCAAATCATTCGGACGGGCATTGGCGGATCGGGATCCGAGATCCCAAAGGCGGTCGGGCAGACACCTTGGGCATTCTGCCAATCAAGGATCAAACCGTCGTCACTTCGGGGATCTATGAGCGGGTCTTGACCACCGCTGAAGGAACGTATCATCATTTGATTGATCCTCAGAGTGGCTTTCCCATCGAATGTGGGTATTTGAGCATCACGATCGTTGCAGCGACATCGTTACTGGGGGAAATCTGGACTTCGCGCTTGTTTGGCAAGCCCATTCCAGTTGTTTTGCAAGAGATTCAGCAGCAGCCAGAAATCGAAGGAATCATCGTAACCAAAGAAAATGAAGTCATTGCCTCTAAAGGCATTCAGGCAAGACTTTTAAGATAGCCCAACCAGAAAGGAAGAGACAGGATGAAATTTATCGGATTCGTAGGAACCAATGCCACTCGTTCCACCAATCGCACGTTGTTGCAATTTATGAAAAAAATGTTTGCCAATGAGGCAGAGATCGAACTAGTCGAGATCAAAGATCTTCCAATGTTCAACAAACCAGAATCAAAGGAGTTGCCCGTACAAGTAACCCAGCTTGCCGAAAAAATCGCGGCAGCAGACGGTGTGATCATCAGTACACCAGAATACGATCATGCCGTACCCGCAGCGTTGATCAATGCCCTGAACTGGTTGTCCTATGGAATTTTCCCTTTTGTTGACAAGCCAGTGATGATCACTGGTGCTTCTTATGGGACGTTAGGTTCTTCTCGTGCCCAAGCCCATCTAAGACAGATTCTGGATTCTCCAGAGTTAAAAGCACGGATCATGCCTAGCTCTGAATTTCTCTTAGGTCATTCGCTGCAAGCGTTTGACGAGCAAGGCAACTTGATCGATGAAGAGCAGACCCAAAAACTGCAAGGACTGTTCAACGATTTTCTTTTATTTGTAAAAATTACCAGCCAGTTGCAGCACGCCCATGCCGCCAATCAAAAAGAAGCTGCTGAATTTTCATGGGAAACCATCTAACCGCAAAAGATAGGAGCGTAAAGACAATGAAATTGATCGGAATCGTCGGATCAGCCGCTGAAGTCTCCACCAATCGTCAGCTGCTGAACTTTATCAAAAAGCAATACAAAAAGGAATTCACGTTAGAACTTGTAGAGATCAAAGACTTTCCTCTCTTTAATCAAGAGGAAGATCAAACCCAAAGCCCAGCCATCCAGCGTTTGAATCGGCAATTATTGATGGCAGACGGTGTGATCATTGCTACACCAGAGCACAACCATACCGTGACGGCAGGACTGAAAAGCTTGCTAGAATGGCTTTCATTCAAGATCCATCCTCTGGAAAACAAACCAGTAATGATCGTGGGTGCCTCTTACTATGATCAAGGAACTTCAAGGGCCCAGCTACATCTGCGCCAAATTTTGGACGCACCGGGAGTCAATGCTTTAGTGATGCCAGGGAATGAGTTTTTGTTGGGCAAAGCCAAAGAAGCTTTCGATGAAGCGGGTGATTTGATCGATGCCCGAACGGTTGCTTTTTTAGATGCGACGATCAACAGCTTCTTGCAATTTATCAAAGTCGTTTCTGCCTTAGCGGGTCCCAAACAATTGCCGCCCGAAGACCTCTACGCCACAGGGAAAATCGCAACCACCGTAGAAGGAGTGGATATGTATGATGATCAATGGCTGGAAAAAGCCGCTGAAGCAGTCGGTGCCGTTTCTGGCAATACCTACGTCAAACTAAATCGCGGCTTGCTGACAGTCGATCAGATTAATTACTTCTTAGATTCGATGCCGATGGAATTGACATTTGCCGATAGCAACAACCAATTCTTGTATTACAATCTGCGGGAAGAAGCCCAAAATATGCTGGCAGCACGTGTGCCAGGACAAGTCGGCAATCCATTAGCAAAATGCCATCCTGAAAAATCCTTCAAAAATGTTGAGTGGGTGATCCAACAGCTGCGCAGTGGGGCAACCGACGCGGTTCGGGTCCATGTGCCGAAACAGGTGCCAGAAAAATACATCGTCCACAATTATCAAGCGATGCACGATGAAAACGGCGAATATGCGGGGATCAACGAATACATCCTTGATTTCAAGCCAATCATCGAATGGTATTTGCAACAAACCGGTCAAAAACTTGTCGGCAATGAAGACGCCATTTCCAGTGCTTCTGTGCGCCAAGAACCGACCGATGCGGTCACTAGTGCCAGCACTCATGACGCACCTGCAGCAGATGCGGTCACCAGTGCTTCAGTGAAATAAGGGTTGTCTAAAGGGAGAAAAGGAATCGCTAGAAGCATTCGCTTGCAATCAGTTGCCAAGCGAATGCTTCTCTTTTTGCTGCTTTTTCATGAATGAACGGTTTTCTATGAGCGATTGAATTGATCAAGGACATCGTTGCGAGGATTTCACAAAGTTTCTGAAAAAAATTTGCATATTCATCTTTTGCTTCGTATACTAGTTTAGGACGTTGCTTATAAAACGGCTGTATCATCGTACATATTTTTTGATAGGAGGAATTGCATGAAAGACAAACGAAAAGTCTTGCGTCCGTTAGGATCAGGGTTTGCGATGGCGGTTCCTTTGTTTATAGGGATCCTCGTTCAGGACCCTTTGATAAGTTCTGTGGGGGCGATGGGGGCTTTTTCCTACTTGGCTTTTCAACATCGGACCCTTTTTTATAATCTGCGCGCCATTTTGACCCACGGCGCTGCGCTGCTGCTGGCATTTATTTTAGGCGCTGGGACAGCACTGATTCCTTGGAGCGCACCTTTTATCATCGGTGCGTTATCGTTTTCTGCGTTTTTGTTGTCAAAAGTGATGCGGATCCCCAAGCCCGATTATTTCTTCGTGTTGATGCTTTATGCCACCGGCTTTAATTTTCACGCAGCGCACCTTGGAGAGATCTTGCACCACAGTTCCTATTTGCTTTATGGCATCGCAGGCTCGCTGCTTGCTGGACTGGTGATTTCTTTGGCTGAACAGCTGCCGTTGAAAGAAGAAAAAACGGCCTTTCAACAACTGAGCTTGCACGAGAAATATTCGCTAGCATTATCTCAGCAACCAGAAATGGTCATCAAGGCGCTGCACTTTTCTTTGATATTGTTCATTGCGACCTACATTGCCTATCTGTTGCGGGACAGCAACGGCTATTGGATCTTGATTTCTGCTGCTGCCGTCTTGGCAGGAGAACATATGGAAAAAATCAAAAATCGCACGATTGGTAGGGTACTGGGAGGAATCGTGGGGCTGCTGCTGGGTTTCTTATTGATGTCCTTGCATATGCCCCTTGAAGCGATCGCAGTGGTATTGATCATTCTAAACATATTGACGGAGTTTTTTATGCCAGTCAATTATACCGTTGCTAATTTTTTTACCAATCCGCAAGTCCTGCTGTTAATGACCATCGGTACTAGTTTTACGCCGCTGAAATTGATCCCATTGCGTTTTTCAGGGGCATTGATCGGCAGTGTGCTGGCAATGCTGTTGATCTTTCTAATGGATTGGGCAGTAAAGCAAATGGAGCAAGCGCTGGGAAGTAAGCCAGAAGACACGACGGATCAAACACAATAGAATGCACCATCATCGATAAGCAAGAGCTGTAGCTCTTGCTTTTTTTTGCCTTTGATCCTCTATCTAAACGTTATCTCCATCGGATAGGAAAAATAAGGGAAATATGAAATAATCGAGCAAAGGTTCCTATTTTGAAATAGAAGCGTTTACATTTTTGCAAACTAAAGTGGCAGAAACATCTACTTTTTTTGTTGTAAGCGAAATCATATACTCAAATCAGAGAAGGAGAGAAAGTTGTGAAAAAACGAATCGTAGATGTTTTGCATCGCCTGTTGGTGACTGATTATCCACTATCCATTGAGCAACTGGCAGAAGAGACCGCAGCCAGTGGGCGGACGATCCGCAATGATTTGAATGAGATCAACACGTTTCTTGCTGACTTACACATCGGACCGATCCAAACCCTTCGAGGAAAGGGCATCCTTTTGAAACTGACCTCGAAACAGCAAGCCATCGTTTGGCAGGCATTACACGCACAACAGTCGGAATATATGACCCGTGAAGAGCGTCGTTTTGATCTACTGCTGCATCTGACCTTTTCAAAAGAGATCCTGGTGTTGAATAAAAAAGAAGAAGCGTACCAGATATCAAAAAGCAGCATGGATGAAGACATGCGCCGTTTGCGGGCGGACATCAATAAATATGGCATTGAGATCATCAGCCTAGGAAAAAAAGGACTGCGGTTGAATGGATCGGAACGAGCGATTCGGACGATGATTTTTGACATCATCAATCAGCGGATCGGTAGGTTGCCACTTGATAAACAGACCCCAGATTTAGTCTTTACGAAATTGCTTTATCGCTATTTGCCGCAAAAAGAAATCAAACAGATCCAACTAGTGATGCAAGCAGTGTTGCCGCCAAATCAAAATGAGTTGTATAGCAGCCAAATTTTATTGTTTACCGCCATTTGGCTGATGCGTATCAGAATGAAGGAATTTATCACTCGCATGAACTGGTCTACTTCCAGCAATCAGCTCCAAGGGTCAGCCTATATCCAGGCGATCGCTGAAACCTTTTCGATTGAGCCACCAGAAATCGAAGTCAACTATCTTTCTTTCATCATCGAATCACTGAATTTTAAAGATTTGTCCAATTCCATCGAATGGGCGCATGCGCAACTCTTGTCGCTGCAGCTGATCCAATTTGTGGAATGCCAAACCAAGATCCCTTTTAGTAAAAAGGAAGAAGAGTTGTTAGAGGGATTGTATAAACATATGGCAGCGCTGATCGTTCGAGCCAAGAGCGGTATTCAAGTACCCAATCCGATCAAAGAGACCGTTCGCAAAAATTATGGACAAATCTACCAAGCCGTCAAGGGGTTCGCTCCTACGATCGAAGAGATCGTCGGTCAACCACTATCGGAAGATGAACTGACATTTCTCGTGATCCATTTTTCTACAGCCCTAAGTTCATTGAACCACGAGATTATTACGATCTATAAGGCGGTCGTCGTCTGTAACCATGGAATGGCAACCGGCAATCTGCTGGCAGCCAGCCTCAAGGAGAAGTTTCCAGAAGTAGAAGTTGCGGCAGTCTTGAATTCACAAGAAGTCAATTTGATCACGAAATTCGATGTGGATCTGGTTTTTTCAACCTATGAGATCGATTATCGAGAAAAGCCGGTATTACTGATCCCACCGATCATCAATGAAGAAAATCACCAAGTGATCCGCCGTTTCTTAAAAAACAATGAACAATTCAAGCGGATCGCCTTTGACCAAAAAAATGCCACGCTGTTCTTCAATCAATTGCTTACAGTCATTGAAGAAAGCGGTGGGACGGTCGATGCTGCCGCCTATCGCAAATTGACACACTTGTTTGAACAAAATCAATTAGCCATTAATGCAAGGGAGATTCAGCCAATGTTAAAAGATGTTTTATCCGCTAGTCATATTCAATTAAATGTTCCTGTTCAAAATTGGGAAGAAGCCATTGAACGCTCGGCGCAGCCACTATTAAAAGAACAGATCATCGAAAAACACTATATCGAGGCAATGGTTGCTGCGGTGAAGGAATACGGTCCTTATATCGTCATTGGTAAACATTTGGCGCTGGCGCATGCCCGACCAGAAGATGGCGCCCAGCAGTTGGGTGTGAGTGTCCTCACCTTGGCGCCGCCAGTCGCATTTGGGAACCCAGAAATGGACCCTGTCAAAATCATTTTTTGCTTGGCTGCGGTGGACTCTTACTCTCATCTTGCCATCATGAAGGAATTGATCGAATTGATCAATGATGAAAAAAAAGTCACGCAGTTGCTGGCTTGTTCCACGATTGAAGCTTTTCAATCATTGCTATTTTCATAAAAAACAAGAAAAGGGGAAAAAATCATGAACAAATTATCGATCTTATTCGTATGCGGTGCAGGTCTTGGCAGCAGCTTTGCGGCTCAGATGTCAACAGAAGATGTCTTAACGAAATTAGGAGTGGAGGCGAAATTGGATCATGTCGATATCTCATCAGCGGTATCAATGAAACCAGACATCATCATTACGGCAGAGAATTTCCGAACGCAATTTGAAAAGTTTGCCTTGGACCCGACAACCGCAATCATTTATTTACGCAACATCGTTTCAAAACCAGAAATCGAAGAAAAAATCACCCCGGTATTAACGGAAAAAGGCGCACTGTAAGGAAGAGGCATGACGAAGGGAGTTTGAAAAAATGGGCATCATCAATTTTATCATTGATAATATTTTAACGCAGGCATCGATCACGATCGCTTTGATCGCGATGTTAGGGCTGCTGCTTCAGAAAAAGTCAGCAGGTCAAGTCATTTCAGGAAGTTTGAAGACGCTATTGGGCTTCCAGGTTTTAAGCGCTGGTTCTAGCATCATCGTCGGTAGTTTGACCTATTTCGGCGAGATTTTCACAGAAGGATTCGACATGCAAGGCATAATTCCTTCCATCGAAGCCATCAACGGGCAAGCGATGAATGAGTTGGGCTTGGGTCGGGACATAGCGCTGACATTTTTAGCTATCTTTGTTTTTAATATTTTATTGGCACGCTTTACAAAATGGAAATATATTTTCTTAACGGGTCAAGCCATTTTATGGATGGCGACCATGACGACGGTCTTTGGCTATTTCGCTGGTTTACGCGGCGTTGTCTTGATTCTTGTCGGTGGGGTGATTGGGGCGATCTTTGCCGTAGCGATGCCAGCGATGGCTCAGCCCATCATCCGCAAAGTCACTGGGTCAGACGACATTGCTCTCGGACATTTCTGTACGATCGGCTACCTCTTTGAAGCAGGCGTTGCCTATCTGTTTGGAGAAAGAGGCGAGAAGAAAAAATCGATCGAAGACATCAAACTGCCACGTTCTTTTGAATTTTTACAAGATACCTATCTTTCTGTCATGGTCGTGATGGTTCCACTGTATATCGTGACGGTCTTGTTTGCTGGAGAAACCTTTGCTTCTACGCTCTCTGGTGATCAAAATTACATCATGCATGCCTTCTTACAAGCCATTCAATTCGTGGTTGGGGTCTATGTTTTGTTAGCAGGCGTTCGGTTGCTCTTAGGCGAGATCGTCCCTGCGTTTCGTGGGATCGCCATGAAATTGGTGCCTGATGCAAAACCAGCACTCGATTGCCCAGTGTTCTTCCCATATAGCCCCAATGCAGTTATTTTAGGCTTCATTACTACAACGATTGGGACAGTCATCGCCATGTTCGTTTTACCAGTCTTTGGCTTGGCGATGATCTTGCCGGGGATGCTGACGAACTTCTTTGCAGGCGGTACCGCTGGGATCTTCGGCAATGCGGTCGGTGGACGTCGAGGGGCGATCATCGGAGGGATCTTTCACGGCTTCTTCATTACGTTACTGCCAGCCCTACTTGTAACGATCTTCAATCAAATGGGCTTTGTTAACGCTACGGCAACTGATGTGGATACCGTCACGGCAGCCTTGCTATATGCTTGGATCATCAGTCCCTTATTGAAAAACTTTTAATCGCTAGGAGGAAGACGCATGTTCTCTTTTTTCAAAAAAGAAAAAAAGCCCACAGAAACACCAGCGGTTCCTTTGACCGCTGAAGAAAGCCAAGAGGCAGAAGCGCTTATTGCAAATCTAGAAAGTCAGTTGCAAGCAGAAACCGACATCGACGAACAAGCAAAATTGTATGAAGCGTTAGGCTTAGCGCAGGCAAAACTTTCCCGCACAGAAGAAGCGATCGACGCATTGGAAAAAAGCTTGCAGGCGAAAAAATCGATCGGGGACGGCTACAAAAAACTGATGTCCCTTTACAATGCTCAGCGTGCCGCCGCCGCACGAAACGGCGACGATGCAAAGATCGACTATTACATGGACAAAATGGAAGAAATGCGGCAAATCGCCAAACAACTTACGATCAGCGGCAATTAAACTAGACGAGGTGGAATCAAGGATGTATACAACATTAAAAGAAGTAACGAAAACAGCAGAAGCATTGAATTTTACAGTGGGGGCTTTTAATACCCATAATTTAGAAATGCTGCCAAGTATTCTGCGGGCAGCCAAAGAGATGGGGGCACCCATCATCATTCAAACAAGTATCGATACAGCGAAATACATTGGCTATGATGTCTTGGTCAATGTCGTCAAAACGATTGCCGATCACGAGCTAGTGGACGCTGTCTTGCATTTGGACCATGCCAGAGATTTCGATGAGATCAAAGCAGCGATTGATAGCGGCTATAGCTCGGTGATGTATGATGGCTCGCATTTGCCCTTCAAAGAAAACATTTTGAAAACGCGCGCAGTCGTAGAATACGCCCATGCCCATGGGGTGTCCGTCGAAGGAGAACTAGGAACGATCGGCGGCACAGAAGAAGGCATTCATGTGGAAGAAGACGATAAAGTCTTCACACGCCCAGAAAATGCGGTAGAATTTGTCGCTGCTACTGGCGTCGATGCGCTAGCCATCGCTATCGGAACCAATCACGGCCAATTCCGTTCCAAAACCGAAGTGAATGTTGAGTTATTGAAGGAGATCCATGCAGTCGTCGACGTGCCGCTAGTCATTCATGGAGGAACTGGCGTCAAAGAAGAAGATTATCCCGAATTGATCAATAACGGCATTCGTAAGTTTAATGTAGGTACTGAATTGTTGGTGAACTGGACGAAGATTGCGAAAGAAAATTTTGGGGCAACGGAAGTCAACAAATCTTTGCGCCACAACGTGATCCCATCCAATGAAGCCATCAAAGAAATCGTCAAGCATAAGATCGGCCTTTTCATGAATACGAAAGCGCCGACTGCGATCGGCAAATAGATGGTACGCAAAAAGATGCTTGTTTTATTGGCAGGCAGCCCTGGAACTGGAAAAAGTTATTTACTGGATCTGTTGAAGACACGTTTTCCTGATCTTTTCGCTCTTACGCCAGATGAAATCAAAGAGTGCTATGCCGAATCCCTCGGCTTTGATTCATTGGCAGAAAAAGCCCAGATCGAAAAGCAGTATGTTTGGCCTTTTTACTATCAGGCATTGGGCTTGTACATGTCTTTAGGAAAACGCTTGGTGGTCTCGGAATACCCTTTTAGTGAAAAACAGAAGCCATTGCTAACTTTTCTCGCCCAAAGCTATGGTTATGAGTGCTTGACCATTCGCTTGACTGCTTCTTTTGAAACCTTATGGGAAAGACGCTTCTTACGTGATCGAGCGGATGACCGTCATTTAAGTTTCATCATGGAACGGTACCATTACGGGGATGTACTGGAAGATAGACAAGCTGCAACCAACCATATAACCAAAGAAGCGTTTCGGCAAATCATCACTGATCGCCGTTACGATGACTTTCAGTTAGGAGCGCTTATCGAAGTCAATGTGGAAGATTACGAGCAAGTGGATTATCGCCCGTTGATCGAGAGAATCGCTGAACAACTCAATGACTTAAATTGAAGAAAAACAGGCGCTACACCTGAAAAGGGCAGCGCCTGTTTTTTTAGTCTAAGCCCAAAAATTTCGAAGTTCCTTGGTTTTGGACTTGGAGGATTTCGGCTAATACTTTGGCATCAAATTGCCCCTCTTTATTGGCAGAATAGACATTGACCTTGAGCTGGTAGTCGGGCAAAGCATAGTTTTCAAGACTTGCTTCAAGCTGCGCGACCGCTTGTTTCGAGAGTGGTTCACCGACGAGTTTTAATTCAAGGGATTGTTTCTGCTCATTAAGTGTTTGCTCCAGCAAATAATGTTCCCCCAGTTTGGCTTCTACAAAACGCTTGGCATGGTATTCCACGATGGTCGTTTGGATCGTCGTATAAACGAAGAAACTCCCAATGACCGTGATCGGTAAGGCAACCACGGCAAACTTCCACCATTTTTGGTGACGGAAATCCCCATACTGCAACAGCCAGATGGTAATGAACAAGGAAAAACAAATCAAAAAGGAATTGGTGAAAAAGAGTTGAGCAGATTCCCATGAAATCGAATAGTCTTTGATCGACAGCCCATAACCCGTTACACAAAGCGGCAAAATCAGGGACGTCCCGATGGAGACGCCGATAATAACATCGTTGTCGCGGCCCCTGACTTTGGCAAAAGCCAGTGCGGAACCACCGATCAATGCGACGCAAATATCCCAAATCGTCGCAGACGTTTGGGTGATGATCTCAGGTGTTGTGTCTTTGACAGGCGTGAGTAAGAAAAAGGCGAATGAGATGATAAGTACGATGATGACTTGGATGCTAAAGACCAGCAGCCCTTTTTTGACTAAGCGCAAGTGGGAAAGACCTAAACCAAAGCCGATCCCGTTGATCCCATTTAAAAGTGGCGAAATCAACATCGCCCCGATAATCGTTGTCGTAGAGTTGTAGTTCAAACCAATCGAAGCAATCAGCGTTGCACAAACTAAAAGTGCATAGACGAGCATCGTTTGGTCCATATCTTTTTGAATTTTTCCAATCAATTGTTCTTTGGAAACTAAATCAGGCGTTAAGTTCACATTCATCATCCTTTCTGAGAAAAATCGTTCGGCTCTTTTCATTGTCCCTTAAATCGGCTGATTTTACAAAAATCTGCGTTTATCAGGCGATGGCAGCAACGAGAATTCAATGATTGGGTTGCCAATCTTTTGCAAAACCGCCGATTTCCTCTAGAATAAGAAGCATATCAGATAAATGGAAAAGGTGGGGAATGGATGAAAGATTATTTTGCGCAATACAAACGCCTGTTATCGATCGCTGAAGCAGGTTTGTACTATGGCAAAGATGTCTACGATAAGGAACGTTACCAAGAGATCAAAGAGTTGGCATTGCATTTGATGAGTACCGTCGTGGATCAAGACGCAGCTGCGTTGACTCTTTTAACAGAAAAAAATGAGGGCTATCCTACGCCCAAAGTCGATGTACGAGCATTGATCCAAAAAGACGAAAAAATCTTGCTGGTGGAAGACAGCCTGACGAAAGAATGGTCACTGCCAGGAGGCTATGCAGAAATTGGCTTGACGCCACGGGAAAACATCAAAAAAGAAGTGCTGGAAGAAACTGGCTTACTCGTTGAGGTCAAGGAGCTGCGAGCAATTTTTGATACGAATCTAAGACCAGACATTCCGCAAGTGTTTCAATACTATAAGCTGGTCTTTGTCTGTGATGTTTTGGCAGGGGACTTCATCAAAAACAGTGAAACCTCCAACAGCGATTACTTTTCGTTGAAGGAGCTGCCGAAGCTTTCCATCAAGCGCACCACCAAGGAACAACTGGAGCAATTGGTGAATGAGAAGTCGTTACACGTTGATTAAAAACAGCTAAGGGTAAGATGTTGGAAAAAGCGTTTTATTGGTTTTTTTAACTGGATAATATTTACTTGCAGATAAAGTTGGTTTATGATTGATTTCGTCGTTTTCATTATAAAAAATCAAGCAATGGCGATACCTTTGCTTGATTGCTGGAGGAGTAAAAATGAAGAATCAAATCAATTCCTTTTTTGGGCTGGATGCCTTACAAACAACGGTTAAACGAGAAATCTTAGCTGGTTTTACCACCTTTATCTCGATGGCCTATATTTTATTCGTCAATCCAACGGTCCTTGGGGCATCTGGGATGGACGAAGGTGCCGTCTTTACGGCAACGGCGTTAGCCAGCGCATTGGGCTGTATCTTGATGGGAGTTTTAGCAAAATACCCGATCGCTACGGCACCCGCATTAGGGATCAACGCCTTCTTTTCTTATTCAGTCTGTATTGGAATGGGGGTTCCATGGCAAACAGCATTAGCGGGTGTGTTTGTGGCATCACTGATTTTCATCGTGATCACGATCTTCAAATTACGGGAGCTGATCATTGATGCGATTCCTGCTGATTTAAAATATGCCATCTCTGGTGGGATCGGTCTGTTCATCGCCTTTTTGGGATTGAGCGAAGGTGGGATCATCGTTTCCGATGATTCGACCCTTGTGGCACTAGGGTCATTGAGTGTCGGTACGACGTGGCTGACGATTTTTGGTTTAGTGATCACTGCCGTCTTGATGGTTCGCAGAGTTCCTGGTGGAATTTTTATCGGGATGGCCGCAACAACTGTTTTAGGTCTTTTGACTGGCTTGATCCAAGCACCATCCAGTATCGTTTCTGCTGCACCGAGTATTTCTTCCACATTCTTAGTGGCGCTAAACCATGTAGGAGACATCAACTCCCTGCAAATGTGGGTCGTAGTACTGACTTTCTTACTCGTCACTTTCTTTGATACGGCAGGCACCTTGGTGGGACTTGCCAATCAAGCGGGCTTTATGAAAGACAACAAAATGCCGCGGGTCGGCAAAGCACTTGCTTCTGACTCCACCGCCATGCTCGCTGGTTCTTTATTAGGGACCTCACCAGTAGGCGCATATGTGGAATCCTCCGCTGGGATCGCCGTGGGCGGTCGCTCTGGCTTGACTGCCGTGACGACTGGAATTTTCTTCTTGTTCGGCTTGTTCTTTTCACCATTGCTATCCGTTGTTACTTCCCAAGTGACGGCACCAGCTCTGATCGTCGTAGGTGTGCTGATGGCACAATCGCTACGAGAAATCAAATGGCACGAAATGGAAATCGCAATCCCAGCCTTCTTGATTCTACTAGGCATGCCGTTGACCTACAGCATCTCCGATGGGATCGCCTTGGGCTTCATCTTTTACCCAATCACCATGTTAGCAGCCAAACGCGGCAAAGAAGTCTCACCAATCATGTACGGCTTGTTCTTTGTCTTTCTTGGGTTTATGTGGATTTTGAATGTGTGAGAGAGACGTTTTAATGTAAACTTAGGATAGGATTTCAAGTAATAAAAAACCAGTTAAGCGTGGCTTAGCTGGTTTTTTATTATATGTCGCTTGCTATAAAAATGTTCAGAATTGAATAAGGATTTACTATCCGTGGTTTATATGCCGACGAATCAGGGCGTTGTATTGCTTAAAAAATATACTCAATGATCTGATCGATTTTCGCCATATCTTGTAAAGGGAGGTTTTCAATTTTTTTCAGTTTTCTTTCTTTAAAGTCTAGTGATTTTAATTGAGAGATAATCACTTGTCCATCTGTATCTATGCTATCTGGTAATGTGTAGTGGGTAGGAAATTTCCTAATTGTATGTGTAATAGGACAAATTACCGCAAACATCGTTCTACGATTAAACTCATAGCGAGAGACGACTAATCCTGGACGTCTTTTTTGAATTTCCTTTCCAGCCGAAGGGTCAAAGTCGATCCACACGATATCCCCTTTTTTGGGAATGTAAGTTTGATCATTCATCATTAAAAAATTTCTCTCCCTTCAGGTGAAAGGTCTTCCCACTCATCTTTTTCATAAAACTCTGATTCTTCTCCACCATGAAAAGGATCTTCAATTTTAGGAACAAGAATGATCGTCCCATCCTCTGCGTAGACGACAACGTATTCTTGATTTTCAGAAGGTTTCTTACCGTTATTAGAAGGAAGCGTAATGACGACAGAACTGCCTTGCAGTCTTGATTTAGTAATAAGCATAATATCACCTCTTGATTTATAGTATATCATACAACATTGAGTAACGCGATGTTAACGGAAGAATTTAATGTATTTTGAACACATCAAAAGTTCAAAACGCACTTTACATAAGATAGATAATAAACCGCAATGAAATATTGTTTGAAAAGATGGATGAACATCTCAGAAAAATAGATGTTAGATTTTAAGCAGAATTACGAAGTTTTTTAGATGGATCATTTATGGCATACCAATGATCAGGGTATTAAAGCAACGAAAAAGTGAAGCTTCATTCCAAAACCGCCCATCCCAACAATTTTCACGCAAAACCTGCGCTTTTCTTTCAGTTATTGTTATAATAAAAGAAAACGCAAAGGTGGGAAATCATGACAACGATTAAGGACATTGCTGAAAAGGCGGGAGTAGCGAAAAGTACGGTTTCCCGCTATCTGAACAATGGCTATATCAGTGAAGAAAAGCGCAAAAAAATTGATCAGATCATTGCTGAAACTGGCTATCGCCCCAATACATTTGCTCGTTCGCTGAAAGCCCAAGACACGAAATTGCTGGGCGTGATCATTCCTCGACTGAATTCACCATCGACAAATGATGTGTTGAAAGGGATTGATACGACGGCACGGGAAAACGGCTATCAAATGCTGATCACCAACTCTGATCAAAGCGATGAACGGGAATTAGAAAATATCGAAATGCTGGTCAAACAAAAAGTAGCAGGGATGATCCTGTTTGCGCGCAAAATCACGCCGCAGCTGCAAGCGGTGCTGGCAGAGGTTCCTATGCCTGTTTTATTATTAGGTCAACAGTTAGCTGGCATTCATTCCATCGTCCATGAAGATTATCAAGCTGGCAAAACCATGGCAGAATATGCAGTCAGCGCTGGCCACCGACGTTATTTATTTGTTGGTGTCAGCGAAAATGATTATGCGGTAGGTGTCTTGCGGAAAAAAGGATTTCTTGATGTCTTGGCACAAACGCCCAACGTCAAAGTCGACTTTATCGAAACGTCCTTTTCAAGAAGAGAAACGTACCAAAAAGCCCTTGTGTTCTTGAAAGATCAATCGGCAACGTACATCGCCTGTGCTACCGACAATATTGCTGTTGCTGTATTGAAAGCCGCCCATGAACTAGGGTATCAAGTGCCGCAAGACTTTTCCTTGAACGGCTTTGGCGGCTATGATTCGACGGATTATGTCTATCCGACCATCACAACGACCCAATATCCCTATGTCCAATTAGGCATCGATGCCGTCTTAACGATCCAAAAACTGACGCAAGGGGAAGAGGTTCCTGAGGTGATCGAATTACCGAATCGATTAGTGGTCAAACAGTCGACTGCCAAGCTTGACAAGCAGGAGAAATAAAGCAAATATTTTTAGAGAAAACAGGACGTCCAGTTGCGGCGTTCTGTTTTTTTATTTTCTTTGCTTGCAATTGCAAACGGTTTCTGTTAATCTACAAATGTAGAACCGGTTCCACAAATGGACCGACGATCAAAGGAGTGGGAAAAATGAAGGAACAAAAAACGATCGACCAAGTGTTAGAAGCTGTTGGCGGCAAAGAAAATGTCAAAAACTTTGAACACTGTGCCACACGTTTGCGCTTGATTTTGAAAGACGATCAGTTAGTAGATAAAGACAAAGCGGAAGCAGTTGAGGGCAGCAAGGGCTATTTTTTCAACACGGGACAGCATCAGTTCATTTTTGGAACAGGAAAAGTCAATGAAGTTTATCAAGCCTTCGCAGCAGAAATGGGCAATGACGCCTCCGCTGATAAAGCTGGCTTCAAAGACGATGTCTATTCGAATCTGTCACCCGTCCAAAAAGTCGTCCGCACGTTGTCAGATGTCTTGGTGCCATTGATTCCAGCTTTGGTAACGACGGGGCTTTTGATGGGGATTCGGGGATTATTGACCGAGTTGGGGGTCACTTATAGTGCTGACTGGTTAGCTATGTTTGAAATGTTAACGGATACAGCGTTTGCCTTTTTACCTGTTTTGATCGCCTATAGTGCGACGAAAAAATTCGGCGGTAATCCGATCATCGGGATCGTGGTAGGATTGATGATGGTGGCACCGCAATTGCCGAACGCTTGGGCAGTTGCCAGCGGGGATGCAGAGCCACTGCACTTATTCGGTTTATCGATCTCTGGGTATCAAGGGTCGATTTTTCCAGCAATTATTGTCGGGCTCTTAGTTTCTAAGCTAGAAAAATGGTTCCGTAAATTTGTTCCGCAAATGATGGACTTGATCGTGACACCATTCTTAACGATTGTCATTACTTTAGGTTTGATTTTGTTTGCGTTAGGACCAATCTTGCAAGTAGCTGAAAGAGCAGTCATCAACAGTATCGTCTACTTGGTGCAAGCACCATTGGGCATCGGTTATATCATTTACGGAGGGGTTCAGCAAGTGATCGTGATCACTGGATTGCACCATTCGTTAAGTATTATTGAGTTAGGTTTATTGAACACGACAGGCGAAAACGTCCTACAAGTCTTAGGTACAGCAAGTATGGCGGGACAATTTGGGGCAGCGATCGCTGCGGCATTTATTTATAAAAACAAAGTCAAACGCTCAAATGCCATCAGTGCGGCGGTTCCAACCTTATTTGGGATCACTGAACCTTTACTATTTGGGGTCAACTTACGCTCGATGCGGATTTTTGGCGCAGGCATGCTGGGAGGCGCAGTCGGTGGGTTTGCGACGTATGTCTTCCAATTAGCTGCCACTGGGATGGGTATCACTTTTATACCAGGACTGTTGTTGTATACTGGAGATTTCGGTGCCATGCTGAAATACGTTGTCGTGATTTTGATTGCCTTTGGTGTCGGTTTTGCTGGTGTCCAATTGCAGCGCAAACCGCTAGCCAAAGAGTTGAACCAATAAATAATCCCTTGCTGCTCATCGGCAAGAGAAAAGAGGTACCACATTGTTAACGAAGGAATACTGGGCACAGCTTGCCCAAACCCAAAGCGAATTAGCAGAAAAAATCAGTGCTGATGCGTGGCGCTTGAACTATCATTTGATGCCAGAAACAGGATGGATGAACGACCCGAACGGTCTTTGCCAATTCAAAGGCGTGGTTCATTTTTACCATCAATATGTACCGCAAACGCCCCATGGCGGGGAACCACCCCACTGGGGACACAAAACGTCGACGGATTATGTCACGTTTCAAGAAGAAGCGCTGTTTCTTTCTCCCGAACACGACTATGACAAAGACGGGGTCTACTCGGGCTCTGCCTTTATCGAGAATGACGCGATCCATTTCTTCTATACTGGGAATGTCAAACATCCTGGTGATCATGACTATACCTTTAGTGGACGAGAACAAAACACGGTCCATGTAATCAGCAAAGACGGCTATACCGTCGAAAAGCAAGAAGTCGTGATTCCTCATGAGGACTACCCTGAAGGATTTACCGATCATATTCGTGACCCAAAGGTTTTTGCCCACGAAGACACCTACTATATGCTGCTAGGCGCGCGTACGTTGGAAAACGAAGGCAAAATTTTGATTTATGAATCGACGGATTTAAATGAATGGACCTATCGAGGAATCTTTTTCGGTGAGGACTATGCTCTAGGCTACATGTGGGAATGTCCAGACTACTTCCATTTAGATGGCAAAGATGTGTTGGTCTTCTCACCGCAAGGCTTGGCAGCCAAAGAACATGCCTACCAAAATATTCATCAATCAGGGTATCTGATTGGTGAGGTGGATTGGGAAACCCTGACGTTTAAAGAAACTTCTGCGTTTCGTGAACTTGATTATGGGTTTGACTTCTATGCCCCGCAAACCTTTGAAGATGAGCAGAAACGTCGGATCTTGTGGGGCTGGATGGGGCTAGGGGATACCAGTCCTGAATACAGCAATCCTACGATCCCTCGCGGATGGCAGCATGCCGCAACGCTGCCAAGACAGCTTTCGGTCAAAAATGACCAGTTGTATCAACAAACTTTGCCAGAATTCCAAAAATTGCGGGACAAGCAAGTCAGCCAAAAAATTGTGCTTTCAGAGAAACCTCAGCACTTGTCTTTCGATGAATTGGCATATGAGTTGCAAGTTATGGCGGAAGCCCCATTGCAGCAGTTCCAGCTTGGACTTTTGCAAGATACGACTTTGGCTTATGAAGCTGGTGTCTTCACGATCCATCATGGCATTTCTGGCTACGGCCGTAAACAGCGCAGTGTCAAGGTCGATGAACTGACGCAGCTGCAGATTTTCGTCGATACGTCTTCGATTGAGATCTTCCTAAATGGCGGGCAATATTGTTTGACCTCTCGCGTGTATCCCAAACGGACCGAGGCGATCGCTCTCAGCGGAACCGGCACGGTTTGTGTCAATGCTTGGGCATTGGCGAAAAAATAAAGCAACGATCCGAAAACGACAGCAAACAGTTGGTTTTTCTTGTTGCACCCCCAAGAGTCAGCTTTTTCTCTGGCTTTTAGGTGGGCATCATACCAACTATTTTGCTGTCGTTATTCGCTTGTTACTGCTTTTGTTGGTTTTGGATAAAGGTCTGCAGCGCAGGCGCATCGATCCGATAGCCGTCTGCAGTTTTTGTGACTAGTTTTTGCGTTTTGAAATCTTTTAAGGTATACGTTAAATGGCGATAGCTCACGCCTAAGTATTCTGCGGTCTCCGTCAATTTTTCTTGAAAAAGATCATCGATCGAAGCTTCCAACAGTAGATGAGCAAGGCGCCAAGCTAAGGGATAGGTTTGATTGACGGAAAAATGATCCATACGCAGCAGCAATTTTTCACCGATAGTTTTGCCTAGTGTTTGTACGAAAGCCAGGTCTTGCATGAGCCCGTGAGCTGCTGCTTGCATCGGAATGCCCAGACATGTTGTTTCACCGATCGCAACCACGGTTTTCGGTACTGTTTCGGCGCCAATCAACGTGAGATCGCCAATGCAATCACCAGGATGGAGAAACTGCAGCAAGGCACGTTTGCCGTTTTCTTGCGTTTGAATGATCTTGGCTTTGCCAGTCAATAGGACGAAAAAGACCGACATCGGCACCGTTTCTTTTTGGATCGCTTCTCGATGATCAAAGGTCCAGAGGGCACTTTGTTGTAAAATCTCCTCAGGAATCGGCAAAGGGCAGCTTTCTTTGATTGGTACCTGCTTTATTGCCAAGGCATAAGCGGTTTTTTTCACTTTTTTCCTCCGAACTAGGAGAAATCTCCTATTTGTTTTTTGTCAGTATAGCACATACTTAGAAAAGCAAAAAAGAAAGTGTGGGAGAAAAAATGAATAAAAAGCAATGGATAGGATCAGGGATTTTTTATGGGCTGAGTGCATTCGGGATCAGCTTGACCATTAAAGCAAGCGTTGGGGTCAGTAGTTTTAATGCCTTGAATGTTACGCTGGCAACGATGTCAGGAATCAAAGTCGGCACCATCACAACAGCCATCAACTTGGGCTTTTTAGCTGCCTGTTGGCTATTGGATCGGCGGCAGACGTCCCTCAAACAAAAAGGCAGTGAGTACTTGACTATGTTTTTTGCTTCGCTGGCATTCGGCTATTTGATCAATGGCTTTGTTTACTACTTCTTGGCATCGCTGCACTTGACGAATTATTGGAGCCAACTAGCTGCTTTGATCGGTGGGATCTTGATTTCTGGAACGGCGACGGGCCAAGTCCTACGGTTGCAGGTCTTGAAATTTCCAATCGAGCACTGGTGTCATTTGCTGGCGCAACGCAGTCGTTGGACATTTAAGCAGTACCGTTATGGCGTTGATGCAGTCTGTATTTCGGGGGCACTCTTGCTAGCGATCAGTTTGGGCTTGCCGCTAGCGGTGAGGGAAGGGACGGTCATTAGTTTCTTTTTGCTGTCAGGTGCCATCGCTTGGTCGAAGGAACGTGATTTGGCAGCGGTTTTACCCATTTGGCAAAGAAACAGTTAGCCAGTAGTATTCTTGGAATTGGGAAGGCGTCGAGTGTTCTAAAAATGCAGAAAGCGTTTTTTATGCTACTCTTATTAAAAAAGCGAGATATTTAGTAGGAGGAGACAGGATGAATCGGTTGATTGAAGGGTTTCAGGAAAATTTTGCACCAAAATTGGTTAGGATCAGTGAAAATCGGTTTTTAGTTGCCGTGCGCAACGGAGTCGCCGTTACGATGCCGCTGACGATAATCGGCAGTCTCTTTTTGATTTTAGCCAATCTGCCTTTTCCTGGCTGGACCGAGTTTGTCGGGGAATTTGGCGTCAAACTAGGCGCCGCCAGCAATTTTACATTTGGAATTTTGGGACTGGCCGCTTGTATCGGGATCGCCTACTATTTGGCGGCTTCGTATGAGATCGATCGGATCGGTTCTGTCGTGTTGGCAGTCTGCGCGTTTTTGCTGCTGCAGGCAGGGGAAGAATGGACGATCGATCCAGCTTCTTTGGGGGCGTCTGGTCTGTTTACAGGAATCGTCACAGCGATTGCGACAGTAGTGATCCATCGCTTTTTTCTCAAGCACCGCTTAGTGATTCGGATGCCAGCAGGAGTGCCGCCCGCAGTTGCCAAGAGTTTTTCGGTCTTGCTTCCTGGAGCTGCCATCATCACTGGTGCCTGGGTGATTCGGGTCTTGTTGGAATTTAATGTCAATCAATTCGTGCAAGCCATCTTTTCACCGCTGGCAGTTGGTCTAAACACATTGCCTGGGATGCTGTTGTATACCTTTTTGATTTTGTTGCTTTGGTGTTTAGGGATTCATGGCAGCAATGTGATGGGGAGTATCGGCGATCCGATTTTTCTAGCTTTATTAGCAGCCAATACCGAAGCCTACACTGCAGGCGAACCGTTACCGAACATTTTTGCAGGCGGGTTTTATATCATGTTTTTGTGCTATGGAGGTACTGGTTCAACACTGGGGCTGATCATCAACATGTTAGTTTCAAAGAAAAAAGCCTATCGTTCTCTAGGGAAGATGGCTTTGCCCTCTGCTATTTTTTGTATCAATGAGCCAATCATTTTTGGGTTTCCGATCGTGATGAACCCTATTATGATGATTCCTTTCATCCTGACACCCCTTGTATTATGTGTCGGAACGTATTTCTTGTCGGTCACCAATGTCATTGGGCGAATCATGTTCAATCCACCGTGGACCACACCGCCCTTTATCAATACTTACCTTGCAACCGGCGGCAATATCCCTGCTGTTCTTTGGAGTATCGCTTCCTTACTGATTAGTGTGGCGATCTACTATCCATTCTTTAAAATCAGCGAACGAAGTTTAACGGAAGAAGAAAAAGGCGTTACCGACGCAGTTGCCGCGAAGGGGGAGAACTAAACGCTTATGATTGGCACGTGGTGCGTTGTTTTGTCTGGCAAAGAAAACAGTGGCTGCTACGCATCAAATTGCACAGTGATCCCAGATTTCGTCAATTGTTCCCATTCACGGATCGTTGGCAAGCGACCTTGGCAAAATAGCTGATCGTCGACATAAACGAGTGGCAGACAGCTGCGGCCATTGCTTGCTAATTGCTGCCTGACGGCTTGATTCGTATGAAAAGGGGCAGAATCTTCTGTAAAGAAGTATTCGTCGATCGGTAAAGGTTCGTTATGAAATGTTTGATGAGCCTGGGTCCTTTCTTCATTTATTTTTAACTGGTGAATCAAGTGTGCTTCCCAAGTATCTTCTTTCTGGTCGGCATAAACCGCGATCGTTGGCATTGCATCAAATCCTTTCATGACAGCTGATTTGTCAAAAGTATACCTGAATTTCTTGCCACGAGCAAAAAAGAGTATCAAAAAGAAGTGAAACAACAAAAAAAGACGCAAATGCGTCTTTTTTGTTGTCTCTTATTCGTCAGCGGGTAAAAAATCGAAATTGGTCAACTCGTTGTAAGAATACGCTTGGTCGATTTGACCCTTGTCTTTCGTCCATGCAATGATTGCGTCGAATTGCTCTTGCGGCACTGCCTGGGCATACGGATAGTCTTCCTGGCTGTCTAAGTAGGTACTCATAGCATCGGGAAATTGATAGTCTGCCAAGATGTCGGCATAGTCTTTTGCTGAATGAGCATTCATGTAATCGATGGCTTCGTTGTAAGCAGTGTAGAATGCTTTTAGGTCTTGCGGGCGATTTTGGATAACTTCGTCCATAAATTGCAGTGTGCCGCCTTTGATGCCAGCATCTTTAGAGCTGCCTAAAACAATCGCCCCTTGGGCAGCCAACATGCTGGCTTGCGGTTCCGTATAAACAGCGCCATCGACTTGGTCATTGAGCAACGCTTCGGAACGGGCAGAAAAAGAAGCGATATCCACGATGTCATAGGTAAAATCATTTTCCTGTGCAAATTGGTCCATGATGTATTCTAAAATGAAATTCGGTACAAGGGTGATTTTTTTATCCGCTAACCCTTTCATCTCAGTGATCCCTGAATTCGGTGAAGCGAGAATCTTGAAGTTTTCCAAAATATCAGAAGTGATCGTCATATCGATGCCGTTTTGCTTGAAGGTCGCTTCTGTCATGACATCGCTGATCGTACCATCCAGCTCGCCTGCCTGCACCGCCACATTGCGGTCATTCGGGGAAGTGAAGGATTTGAGTTCCACAGTCAATCCTTGCTTTTCGAAAAAGCCTTCTTCTTTTGCTAGAATGATCGGAATCGCTGATTCTGCTGGTAACACCCCGATCGTCAATGGTTGATCTGTGACCGCAGCTTCTGTACTGCTAGTGCTGGAATTGCTGGTACTTGCTGTTTCGCCAGTGTTGCCGCAGGCGGCAGCGCCAACAGCGAATAGTGCTAGGATACTTGCTAAAATCGTTTTTTTCATTGGTTCATTTCCTCGTTTCTAAATCGTTGTTCAAAAGCAGCCATTGGTAGTGAGAACGGGATGACGGCCCGATGGAGTTCCATTGGCTTGGTTTGTGCCGTGTTGATACCTGGTTTGGTGGTAAATGCTAGAACAAAGCCTTCCTTTTCCAAGGTAGCGATCGTCTGCTGATCATAAAAACCAAAGGGATAGGCAAAAACATCCTTGATGGCCATGTGCTGATTGCAGCTTCGTAAGTCTTGCGCAAAGGCTGCTGGTGTTTCCCACATTGAACGCCCTTGCTGGTCCTTGCGTTCGTGAAAATGATCGGTATGGTTGGCATATTCGAAGACATCGCTCATTTCGGCTAATTCGGCGCTGCTCAATGTCCGCGAAACTTCTGGCTCGTAAGGCTGAGGGGCATCAAAAAGCCAGCCAGTCACGACAAAGGCTGTTGCCTTGAAACCAGCTTCTTTCAACAGTGGGTAGGCATATTCTTTCATCGATTGATAGCAGTCGTCAAAGGTCAGCAACACGGATTTTTCTGGTAGCGGCTGCTGCTGGAAATAAAAATCTTTGACTTCTGCAAGGGTCAACGTATGGTAATTTTCTGCTTTCAAAAAGTCAATTTGTTGTTTAAAATGAGAAGTGCTATTGAATAAGGGCAGAGGCAAGGCATCTTGATACCCGTCTGCGACTTTGATCGGGCGAACCTGATCATAAAGTTCTGCTTCGGGACGTATTTCATGAAATACGAGGGTCTGAAACATCATAAACCATCCTTTCTTGTCAATCACGCAAAAAATAGTATAGCACAAAATGTGAAAACCAACACAAATAATTTGAAGAAAGAAGTTTATTCTCTGATGAGTATTTTATTCGATTCCGTTTCCTTTACCTATGGAGATACCGCCATTTTTAAAAACCTTTCGTTTTGTTTTGAACAAGGCGCGACTTATGTGCTGCTGGGAGAATCGGGGATTGGCAAAAGCACGCTTTTATCCTTGATCAAAGGGTTGCAGCGACCGCAATCGGGCACGATCACTTACCAAGGCTGTTCCCCTGACAACATCGAGGTCGTTTTCCAAGAACTGCATTTGTTTCCTTGGCAAACAGTCTACCAAGCACTGGAAATGCCGCTGATTATCAATCAAACGCCCAGTGAGCGCCGTAAAAAACGGGTCGCCAGCTGTTTGGCTGAGTTGGGATTGACGCAGGTGCAGGACCGCTATCCGCATCAGCTTAGCGGCGGTCAAAAACAGCGGACCGCCATGGGGCGGGGACTGATCACACAGCCCGATGTTTTATTATTGGATGAGCCGACTGCTTCGCTGGACCAAGAAACCAAAGCAAACGCCCAAGCCATGATCGCTGCCCAACAGCAGCGCAGACAAAACAGCTTGATCGTGGTGACCCACGATCCAGAAGAGGCAGTGTTTTTGGGGCAGACGATTTTGCTGCTAAAAGATCAGGGCGTTACGCCGATCAGTAATCCTTTTTACGGCAGCCAGCAGGAACGAGACTCGTTGGCTTTTTATGAAGTCGTCTTGCAGTTAAAAGAACAAATGAGGGAGGCGAGGCAATGAAAACCATCAAATCTTTTGCTTGGGGCTTCTGTTCGTTTGTCCTGGTTTGGTGGGGCGTAAGCTGGGTGACCAACAATCGCTCACTGCCTAATCCTTTAGAAACGGCCGAACGTTTTTGGGCACTGCGAGAAGTCTTACTGATCCACACAGGTGCCAGTTTGTTGCGGGTATTTGCGGCGTTGAGTGGGGCGTTGCTAGTCGGGGTGCCGTTAGGAATCTTGATTGGGCGATCCCAAAGAGCGGATCGGCTGCTTGGTCCACTGCTTTACTTTTTATATCCGATTCCGAAAGTTGCGTTTTTACCCGTCTTTATGATTTTCTTTGGCTTAGGCAATCTCTCAAAAATTCTCTTGATTTTTGCGGTGATCGTCATTCAAGTGATCGTCTCGATTCGTGATGCAGTCACGAAGATCCCACCAGCGTATTTTCAGGTCATGAAAAATTATACCAACCAATGGCGCCATGTCTTGCGCTTCGTTATTTTGCCCGCGCTCATGCCAGCGCTTTTTGCCAGTGTGCGGGTCAGTATCGGGATCGCGTTGGCTTCCCTCTTTTTTGCCGAAAACTATAACACGACGTATGGTGTCGGCTATCTGATCTTAAGTGCGTGGTCAAAAATGGACTACCCACAAATGCTTTCGGGTATCCTCCTGATTGCTTTGATGGGCTATCTGCTTTTTGCTAGTATCGATTGGTTGGAAAAAGTGGTGTGCCGTTACCGACAATCTTAGAAAAAAATGATCGATTGATAAATGTTTGCGGCAGTTCGTGTATTTTTGAACAAAATGATTTATACTAAGGATATCTTATTGAGAATCATTCTCACTGAAAGGAAGACCATACTATGAAAGAAATCGATCTGTCAAAAACGCTCTATGAACTTGTGGCACAATACCCTGAAATACAAGAAATCATGAGTCAACTAGGGTTTACGGCGATCAATCAACCAGGGATGCTGCAAACTGCTGGACGTTATATGACGATACCCAAAGGTGCTCAGATGAAGAAGATCCCCTTGGAAATGGTTTGTCTCGCTTTCGAAAAACAAGGGTTTCTTGTGAAAGGAGCGACGAAATGAAAACCAATAGTCAAAGACAAGAACGGATCGTCGAAATACTGAGTTTGCTTCACCAAGGCGGTTCCTTTGAAGAGGCTAAACGCTTATTTAACGAAGAATTTGATGGTGTGGATGTGACGGAGATCACTGCTGCTGAAAAAGCTTTGATCCAAACGGGGTTGGACCCTTCTGAGATTCAGCGTTTGTGCAATATTCATGCTGCTGTTTTTAAAGGATCGATCAATGAGATCCATCACTCCAATGAAGAATATGGGCAACCAGGCCATCCTGTGCATACCCTGAAATTGGAGAACCAAGTCCTGCAATCCCTGTTGACCGATGAGATCGACAGCCTCTTAGCCAAAATCAAAACCGGTGATTGGACGCCTAAAAAGCGTCTACAAGCTGCCTGCAATGATTTAATGCAGATCGACAAACACTATGCGCGAAAAGAAACGTTGATTTTTTCTTACATGGAGAAGTACGGCATTACTGCGCCGCCAAAAGTGATGTGGGGTGTTGATGATGATATTCGGGTTATGATCAAAGCGCTCAATGAGCTTTTGGCATCCGAAAAAGCTGCCTATAATCCAATCGCTGTCCAATGGGAAGCAGTCAAAAACGAGATCGAAGAGATGATTTTTAAAGAAGAAGAAATCATGGTGCCCATGACGCTGGATGTCTTCAGTCTTAAAGATTGGGAACAAATCGCGGCTGACAGTTTTGACATCGGCTTTGCCTTTATCCCAGAACCGCTTCCTTGGAAACCGAGCCAAGAAGCCCTTGAAAAGGAACAGGCGGCAGAACCCGCACGGCAAGCGGCGATCAAACAAGCCCAAGAAACAACCGCTGGCATCGCAGCCGGTTTAGGATTCAATGACTTTCAAGTCACAGAAACGGAAGATTCGCCGCAAATTGCTGAACAGCCGACCGTTTCATTGCCTACTGGTAATCTGCAATTTGAGCAATTGGTGGCCATTTTTCAAACGTTGCCAGTGGACTTGACCTTTGTAGATAGTGAAGAGCGGGTGCGCTTTTATTCAGAAGGCAAGAGTCGCGTCTTTCCACGAACGAATTCGGTTTTAGGTCGTGAAGTCGTCAACTGCCATCCACCGAAAAGCATGCATCTAGTGCAACAGATTTTGGATGATTTTCGAGCGGGTACAAGGGAGACTGCTGAATTTTGGATCGATATGCGGGGCCGTAAAATCTATATTCGCTACTTTGCATTAAAAAATGAAGCAGGCATCTATTTAGGTTGTCTAGAAGTCACGCAAGACATTACAAAGATCCAAACAATCGAAGGGCAAAGCCGGTTGCTGGATCAGTGAGCAGTTTGGAGAAAGGCTGATCCGTGTCTATTTGAAACGAAGCAAAAAAAAAGAAAAATCAATAAAACGCTTGCAACGTTTCTAGAAAAATAGTATAGTAAAGGCAATCAAATGGGTAGTTACTGATAATGCAGGCTATACCTTTTTACGTGTGTATGGATCCTACACATGTATTAAGGTATCGCCTTTTTTCATTTTAAGGAGGTGAGAAGCGTCTTGAAGATCAAAAAAATCTTAAACAACAATGCAGTTTTGGTCGGACAAGATGGCAAAGATTTTATCTGGATCGGTACCGGCCTTGGCTTCAAAATGAAACCAGGACAAACCGCCGATGAATCAAAAATTGAAAAAGTGTTTGTGCTTCATAAGAACAAAGTTTCCGAGCGGTTTTTAAGTTTATTGTCATCCATACCGACAAACTATGTGTCTTTAGCGGATGATATTATCTCACTTGCAAAAGCGGAAATAAAACAGGAGTTAAGCGAGACGCTGTATGTATCACTTACCGATCATCTGTATAACCTGTTCAAACTGCATGAACAAGGAATCACAGTTACGAACCGATTATCATGGGAAATAAAAAAGTTTTATCCGCAGGAATTTGAAGTTGGTAAAAAAGCATTGGAAATGATCGGACAAGAAACAGGGGTCGTCTTTGAGGAAGAAGAAGCAGGAAATATAGCAATGCATTTGATCAATGCACAAGTAACAGATGAGGTTGATCAGCCAAAAGATGTCCAATCGATTGCAAAAAAGATTCGCGATATTATTTCACTTATACGATTTTCAAACAAGATACAAATTGATGAAAACTCTTTGGCATTCGATCGATTTATCACCCATTTGCGCTTTTTTTTCCAACGATTGAAGGCTCGACCAGATGTGGTAAAAGCAAATCCACTATTGGGACACGTGAGTGGACAGTATGCAGACGCTTATAAGACGATGCTTTTGATTGAAAAGTATTTAGATGTTCCCTTGAACGATGATGAAAAGCTGTACTTAACATTACACATTCAAAAGTTAATAGAGAACGAATAAAGGTTGTTACTGATAATGCAGGCAAGACTGATAATTATTCCATCAAGGAATAGTTATTTGTCTTGCTTTTTATTTTTACATTGAAAGGATGAGAACGATGGCATATCAAGAATTGGTCGATGAAATTTTAAAAGGCGTCGGCGGAAAAGAAAATATCAATGGGGTGACCCACTGCATCACAAGACTGCGTTTTGATTTAAAACATGAGGAGCAAGCAGACACCGAAACACTGAAAAAGACGAAAGGGATCGTGACAGTCGTTCAAAGCGGCGGTCAATACCAAGTCGTGATCGGCAATCATGTGCCAGAGGTGTACCAAGAATTTGTTCAACATGCAGGATTGGCAGGAAATGATGCGGCACCTTCGGGAGAAAAGAAAGGACCGCTGGATGCTTTTATCGATGTGATCTCCAGTATCTTTACACCTGTATTGGGTCTTCTAGCTGCCACAGGAATGATCAAAGGATTAAATGCGCTATTTGTTTCTTTGGGATGGATTGAGAATACGTCAGGAACCTATGCGATTTTGCAAGCAGCAGGCGATTGTTTCTTCTACTTCTTTCCAATCTTTTTAGGATATACCGCAGCGAAAAAATTTGGTTTAAAGCAATTTGTCGGTATGGCGATCGGTGCTGCCCTTGTTTATCCAGCCTTGTCTGGCTTGACGGCAAATGCCGAACCGTTGTATACCTTGTTTGCAGGAACTGTTTTTGAATCGCCTGTTTATGTCACTTTTTTAGGAATACCAGTCATTCTAATGAGTTATAGTTCCAGCGTTATTCCAATCGTCATTGCTACCTATTTTGGTGCCAAATTAGAAAAAGGCATTACAAAAATCATTCCTAGTATTGTACGGAGTTTCTTAGTTCCTTTTCTAACCGTCTTGATTATGGTTCCGCTGACTTTCATTGTCATTGGTCCGATCGCGACGTGGATCGGCAATTTGTTGGGTGCGGCTGTGTTGGCGATCTATAACTTCAGCCCAATTATTGCAGGGATTGCAGTTGGTGCTGTTTGGCAAGTGTTGGTCATGTTTGGTCTTCACTGGGGAATCATTCCGATCGCAATCAACAATATCGGTGTTCTTGGTTACGACCCAGTGATGGTCTTAGGACAAGCGACTCCTTTTGCGACCGCAGGAGCGGTGCTGGCAGTTATTATTAAGTCTAGAAATAATTCTATTCGGGCAATCGGGATTCCCGCATTTATTTCCAGTCTGTTTGGGGTATCGGAGCCATCCTTGTACGGTATCACGTTGCCTAGAAAAAAACCATTTATTGCAACCTTGATTTCAGCATCGATCGGCGGGTTAATCATGGGTGCAATGGGAACAAAATCCTTTATTATAGGTGGGATGGGTATCTTCAGTTTACCCAACTACATTGATCCAGCAAAAGGCATCGGAAGCGGCTTTTATGGGTATGTATTAGCAATCGCTGTAGCATTCGTCTTATCATTTATTTTAACGATTACTTTCTTGTATGATCCGCAAGAAGATCGACAAGAAGCAAAAGCTAGTGATAATGAAGCCTCACCTTTGATTCCATCAGAAAGAGCAGCGAAAGAAATCACTTTTTCGTTACCATTAACAGGCATCGTTTTGCCTTTGTCGGCAGTAGAAGATCAAGCATTTGCAAATGGATTATTAGGAAAAGGCTTAGCAGTTTCACCAGATGAAGGACTGGTTCGAGCACCTTTTGACGGAGTTGTTGAAACACTGTTTCCAACGAAGCATGCGATTGGCTTGAAGTCGGACGATGGCGTGGAAGTGTTGATTCACATCGGCATGGATACAGTGAACTTAGATGGTCGTTTTTTCGAAACAAAAGTCAAGCAAGGGGATCAGGTCAAGCAAGGAGAGGTGCTGCTTACATTTGATAAAGAAGAAATTGAAGAGGCAGGATACTCGTTAGTGACGCCGATCGTCGTTACGAATACTTCCGCATACTTAGATGTGATCGCTGATGATAATCGAGGGGCGATAACGATCGTCAAGTAGTTGCAATGACCAAGAAAAGGAAAGAAAAGAAAGAAGGAAAGAATGCTATGCGAGCAATTATGCTGATGTTTGATACTCTGGCTAGAGATTTTTTATCAAACTACGGAAACGATTGGATCAACACGCCAAACTTTGAACGGCTAAGAGAAAGAACGGTTACATTTGACAATTTTTATGGTGGCAGCATGCCTTGTATGCCAGCAAGAAGAGAACTTCATACAGGTCGTTACAATTTTATGCATCGTTCGTGGGGTCAATTAGAACCGTTTGATTTGTCAATTTTTGATACGCTGCAGCAAAATGGTGTCTATTGTCATTTGGTAACCGACCATTCCCATTACTTTGAAGATGGCGGTGCCACTTATCATAACCGTTATTCCACATGGGAAGGATTTAGAGGACAAGAAGGTGACCGATGGGTTCCAAGAAAACAGGCAGAGAATCATCCACCGCTGAATCCGTTAAATAAAAGTGGTCTTTCTGTGGAACAGCATTTTGCGAATCGAACACGGCAAGCAGTAGAAGAAGACCTGTCCACGGTTCAAACGATCCAAGCCGGCTTGGATTTTTTGGAACAGTACAAAAATGAAGATCAATGGTTTTTGCAAGTCGAATGTTTTGACCCCCATGAACCATTTTATGTGCCAGAAACCTATCGCAAATTGTACCAGGAGACACCAAATGAATCACCTTACTTTTGGCCAAAATATGGTCGTGTAACAGAAGACGTTGGTGAGCAGGATTTGATTGAGCTGCAAAAAGAATACGCAGCGTTGATCAGTATGTGTGACCATCACTTAGGACGAGTGCTGGACTTTATAGAAAAAAATAATATGTGGGAGGATACCTTGATCATTGTGAATACCGACCATGGCTTTTTGTTAGGGGAACATGACTGGTTAGGAAAAAATGTCGCACCGATGTATGAAGAAATCATCCATCTGCCCTTTTTCATCAGTTACCCACAGGCTGAATCGGGAACCCATACTCAAGTATTGAGTCAAACCATCGACATTCCAGCAACTTTATTGGATTATTTTGAAATTGAGAACACCTTAGATATGGATGGCAAATCTTTGTTGCCTGTGTTGAAAAAACAGCATTCGCAACCGCTTCATCAAGAAATTATTTTTGGTACAAACGGCGGTCATGTCAATATCTACGATGGTCGTTATGTGTATATGCGTGCATCGATTCACCCTTCGAATGGACCAATCACCATGCAGACGCTTAGTTATGCTTCATTGCGTGGTTTTTTGAATAAAGAGGTCTTAGACAGCATGGTCTTGAAAGAGGGCAATCGATTTACAAATCATTTTCCTTACACAGAAGTTGAAGTTTCCACCTATATCGATTCTTATTCGGTAGGCCACTTGCTGTTTGATCTAAAGAATGATCCAAAGCAGTTAACACCGCTTCATGACCCACTGATTGAACAAGAAATGATTCAGAAAT
Source organism: Enterococcus sp. DIV0240d (assembly GCF_051711245.1). Taxonomy (NCBI): domain Bacteria; kingdom Bacillati; phylum Bacillota; class Bacilli; order Lactobacillales; family Enterococcaceae; genus Enterococcus; species Enterococcus sp. DIV0240d. Next base: position 1,287,848 of record NZ_JBIOMG010000001.1, read on the forward strand.
TGATTAAAGTAATGGATCAGATTGAAGCCCCTGAAAGCGAGTATCAGCGCTTAGGTTTAAGCAATAGTCAGAGGCATACAATTGCACAAAAGAAATAAAAAAGCGAGGAACAAAAAATGAAACACATCTCCGTATTGATCAAGCCAGCATCCTCTCTTTGCAATCTGCGCTGCACCTATTGCTTTTATGCCAACGTCAGTTCCTTGCGTGAAGTGCGTTCCTTTGGCAAAATGAAAGAGGATGTAATGGAAAAGATGATTGCAAACATTTATGCAGACTTAGAAGCTGGCGATCATTTGACGTTGGCATTTCAAGGCGGAGAGCCGACGATGGCGGGGCTGAGTTATTTTAGAAAACTAACGGCTTATGTTGCGGCGCAAAAAAAGCAAGTGACAGTGCACTATGCGATCCAGACCAACGGCATGGTGATCAATGACAAGTGGTGTCGTTTTTTGAAAGAGCATCGCTTTTTAGTCGGGCTGTCGATCGATGGGCATCCGCTTGCGCACGATCGGCATCGATTAGACGCCAAAGGGCGGGGAACCTTTGCGCGGGTTTTACAGACCAAGCGGTTATTGGATGCCTATCAGATCGAGTACAATGTCTTGTGCGTGTTGACAAATCCGTTAGCAAAGGAAGCCCAGCGTGTGTTTGACTTTCTCAAGGAAGAGCAGATTGCATTTGTGCAATTCATTCCTTGTTTGGCTGATTTGGATGCCACATCAACCAACGACTATGCCTTGACACCAAGAAACTTTGCTGGCTTTTATCAGCAGCTGTTGGCGTTTTGGCTGCAGGAATTGACGCAAGGGCACTACCTAAGTATCAAGCTGTTCGATGACTTATTGAATCTATTGGTGCGGCAGCAAGTAACTGCCTGCGGGATTCTAGGCAATTGCCAAGTGCAGTATGTGATCGAAGCCGACGGCAGTGTCTATCCTTGTGACTTTTATGTATTAGATGAGTTTCGCATGGGCTATATCCAAGAGCAAACGTTGCGGGAATTGTTTTCTCAAGACTGTTCGCAGCAGTTTTTGTGCCAGAAAAAAGACATGCCTTCGAAGTGTACGCAATGTCCTTTCCAAAAAATGTGCCGAGGAGGCTGTAAACGAATGAAAGATGCAATGTACGTGGATAGTGAGGGTTTTTGCGGCTATCAGGAGCTGTTAAAAGACTTTACACCTAGAATCAATGAGATACTGGGGCTTTTGCAAGGGGTGAGACAATGATCGGACTGATTTATTTTCTCGTGATCGTCTTAGCAAATGCCGTAGGGGCAGTTTCGGGCATGGGAGGCGGCGTGCTGATCAAACCGATTTTCGATTTTATCGGCGCCCATTCTGTTGCTGCGATCTCTTTTTACTCGGCGACAGCGGTCTTCACAATGTCCATCGTTTCGACAGCTAGACAATTAGCCAGTGGACGGAAAATCAAGTGGTCGATTGCCTTGTGGGTTTCTGGCGGCGCTGTGTTAGGCGGTGTTTTAGGCAATGTTGCCTTTGAACGGTTATTGCTGGTCTTTCGAGACGACAAGATGGTTCAGCTGATCCAAATCCTTGTGACCGTGCTGACACTATTGTTTGCTTTTTTGTATACAAAATATAACTGGCGCGGGTTTGCGTTGGAAAAAGTTGGCTGGTATGCAGCTTGTGGCTTGATTCTCGGCTTTCTAGCCAGTTTGCTGGGGATCGGCGGCGGACCCATCAATGTTTCTTTATTGATGCTGCTGTTTGCCATGCCGATCAAAGAGGCGACGATTTATTCAATTTGTACGATTTTTTTCTCACAGCTGGCGAAAATTTTGACGATCGCTTTTACGACAGGTTTTGGTGCGTATGATCTGCAAATTTTGTGGTTTGTTATTCCAGCCGCGATCGTGGGAGGACTGTTAGGCGCCAAGGCCAGCAACGTCCTGTCACCGCAGCGAGTGACACTGGTATTTCAAACTGTGATCGTGCTGGTGTTACTGATCAATCTGTACAATGGCTATCAATTATTGTAAAAAGGAGGCAAGCAGATGCCAACGATTCCAGCAGGAACTTATCGAATCGGCACGAATACGATGGACGGCTTTGCCGAGGATCTTGAGGGACCGCAAATCAGCCTCGACAGCCCAGCATTTGCCATTGATGCCACGACGGTGACGAACCAAGCTTTCCAAGTTTTTGTGGAAGCAACAGGATATGTCACAGAAGCTGAGCGCTTTGGCTGGTCGTTCGTTTTTCACTATTTTTTAAGTGAGCAAACGAAACACCGCAGTCAAAAGGTACCGAATATGGCTTGGTGGTACGCGGTTAGCGGCGCAGATTGGCGTCATCCTGAAGGACCTGATTCAACGATTGCCCAGCGGATGGATCACCCAGTGGTTCAGGTGTCTCGCAACGATGCGATCGCCTATTGCCACTGGGCAAAAAAACGCCTCCCGACAGAAGCAGAGTGGGAGATCGCTGCAAAAGGCGGGACAAGTTTTGAAAAATATCCTTGGGGAAGGGAATTTTTGGCAGAAAATACCTATCATTGCAATATTTGGCAAGGAGAGTTTCCAAAAAGCAACACGCAAGCAGATGGCTTTGCCAATACAGCGCCTGCGAAATGGTATGAGCCCAATGGCTTTGGTCTGTATCAAGTGATCGGTAACGTCTGGGAATGGTGCGTCAATCCTGCCCGCATCCCGCTGACACAGTTTCAACAACAGACGGGACAAACCTTTTGGGCAAGGAATCAAACACAAGATGATCAAGTGTATGCGACTCGCGGCGGTTCGTTTTTGTGCCACGAATCCTATTGCAAACGATACCGAATTGCCGCTAGAAATGGTAATTCTGGGATGTCGGCAGCCAATAATTTAGGGTTTCGGTGTGTCAAAGACTTGGATCAGTAAACCGATAAAAGCAAAAGCGGCACCTATTCACGTGGATAGGTACCGCTTATTTTATTGCCATTCGGATTGATAATTTCCTTTGAGATCATAAACATAATTGATCTCGGTGCGATTACGAATCCCATTTAAACCAACGGTCCAAGTCCATTCACCTTGGAAGCCGTTTAAAATGACGATGCTGACGCCAGGGACATAGTGATCCAGCTGAGCTGCTCGTGCCTCAGAATCCTTGATGATCTTGGGAATGACGCCCCAATCGATGGTATCAAAGGCAATCGTATCTTCCATCGAAAGCTCGATCGTATCGTCGTCTTTTTTCCATTTGGTCAACAGATTTTCTGGGTAATACCAATACTCGTCTTGCAGGCCTGTGTTTGGATTGATCACTCGCGCAACTGCATAAATGCCGCTTTTTAGCGGGACATTGCGGATGTGAAAACTATAGCTGACCAGTTGCAGCTCTTTGTCTTTGAATGAGGATTGATTCGGCAGCGCAGCCATAATTTCTTTGGCACTGGCTTCTTCTCGAAAGAGTTGGCGGTCTACAGGTAAAAAGGTGGAAACTACGCCAATACAAAAGAGAATCACTGGCAGCAAGAGCAATGAGAATAACCAATAGAATGGCGATTTTTTGCGTTTCTTGATGCCGATGATCAGACCGATCAAAAAGACCAGCAGGATCCCTGCTACCCAAAAATAGGGGAACAAACGAATGATCTGATGCCTGGTTTCAACGACTTGGTATTCATTCAGACCAAACCAATTTTCTGCGATGGTGAGGTTATTTAAAACAATGATTCCGCCAATAATACTTAGAATAAATAAGAAAATCAATAGCAAAAGTATCCGGCCGAGTATCCGACGTATCAGTGAGGGTCTAGTAGGTGGGGTCATGAGTCACGTCCTTTTTATTTTTTCGAAAATAGTAGGTTAAATACAAGAGTAGTACAACTAGTGTTTTTTTTCAATGATTGTAGACAAAAAAACTGCATCCACAGATGCGACCTCAAAACGTTAGACCAAAAATCTAACTTTTTAGGGTCAGGATACCGCAGATGCAGGTTTTATTTTCATTTAGTCGAGTGTTTGTTGGCGGGCGATAGCTGGAAAGAATTTCAGGCTATACAATGCGCTGATCCCAACTAGAATATAAATGACGCGGGCAATGATCGACGTGCTGCCGCCGGTGATCGCTGCGACAAGGTCAAACTCGAAGGCGCCGACCAGCAGCCAATTGATACCGCCGATGATCAATAAGGTCAGTGCGATCCCATCAAATGTTTTTAACATAGGAAACTCCTCTCTAGTTGTCGCCCCATCAACGTTCATCGTCGGTGATGGTGACATCTTTTTCTTTCTCGCCTTCTTGATTGCGCTCATTATAGATATAGACATGGCGAACGATTTTAATCAGCGGGCGAATGGTCAAAAAGACACCGCCGATCAAATAGGCGATCGTTCCGTATATCGCAGGCAAACTAGTTAATGAAACGATACTTCCGAAAATATAAAACAAGCCCGTCAAAATATCATTCGTAAGTGAGATCAACATGTAGCGATTTTGAAAATAGATGCGAAAGCGACTTGCCTTGATGATCACATCTTCTTCTTTTCCCGGATCGAATTGATGTTCACTCCGTTTGATTTTTGGCATAGGTGCCATCACTGCTCCTTTATTTGTGCTAAGGTTTCAAGACAACTTTGATGTTCTTGTCTTCTTTTTTGTCAAAAATCTCATACGCTTTGGCAGCATCTGCTAAAGGCATCGTGTGGGTGATGATCTGTGACGGGTCAAACAAACCGTCCGCAATCATGTCATAAATTTTTGGCATCAAATGGATCACAGGTGCTTGCCCGTGTTTGACATCGATGTTACGCATAAAGAATTCTTGTAATGGATAAGAAGAAGCTGGTGTCATGTAAACGCCAGTGATTTGGACGGTACCAAATTTTTTGACTGCTTTGGCGGCCATCTGGATCGGTGAGATCGTTCCACTTTGCAAGCTGACTAGGTTTTTGGCTTTTTCTTTGACGGGTTCTAAACCATCCATCCCAACACAGTCGATGATCACATCAGCGCCACCTTTGGTCAGCTCATACAGTTCATCAGCACTAGTAGCCAAATCATCCAATTGGAATGTTTCGACTTGATTGTAGCTGCTGGCTTTTTCTAAGCGATGAGCAACAGGGTCCACGGCAATCACCCGCTTAGCGCCTGCCATCACGGCAAATTTTTGGGCAAACAACCCAACTGGGCCTGAGCCTAAGACGATCACGGTATCATCCTTTTTGACGCCAGCATTTTGGACACTCCAATACGCTGTAGGTAAGATGTCAGATAAAAACAATACTTTTTCATCAGGGATCGTTGATTCAGGTACGATAAACGAAGTGAAATCTGCGAAAGGAACCCGCAAGAATTCGGCTTGACCGCCCCAGTGGTTGCCGTTCATTTTTCCGAAACCGAATAAGCCGCCATACAATGTATCTTCTGAAGAATTGTCGCATTGACTTTCCATTTCATTTTGACAAAAGTGGCAATGGCCGCAACCGATATTGAAAGGGATGACGACGCGGTCGCCTTTTTTTAGTTTCTGTACTTGACTGCCAACTTCTTCGACAATACCCATTGGTTCGTGACCAACGACATAGCCTTCTTCCAAAACCGAGCCGCCATGGTGGTAAAGGTGGAGATCAGAGCCGCAGATCGCAGTTGCGGTGATTCGGATGATCGCATCCGTCGGTTCTAAAATCGTTGGATCTTCTACACGACGAACGTCCATTTTTTGATTTCCTTGCCAGGTTACTGCTTGCATCATTTTTCCTCCTTGTTTGTTCAGATAAGTTCGGACAATCACTAATTTTTTCAACAACACGTTTTTACTTTTTAGTAACAGATAATTTAATTCTGCAAGGATTTTAACGATTTGACAACGAAAACGCTCAAAACGGTTGATTTGTTTTTTCTTCATCAATGGTTTAAAAAAAGAAAAACAGATGATTTGCTAAAAAAGTGAAAGCGTGACACTATTAAAGTGAAGCATGCATGCGTTACGAGTATCTAACGGAACCTGCATCAACCAGTGACAAGAAATGAGGAGGGATGATCATGGATCTAACGATTCGAGGAAAAGCTTCCTGCACGAATTGCAATGAAAACTTTGATGGGAAGCTGGTCGTTCATTTACAAGAAGACAGCGAGGGGCAATTAACCATGGTACCACCGTTGGAAACGAATGAATTGGCAGAAGATGAAATCGCTATTCATTATGCTTACGGGGAAGTGAAGGAAGCCATCGAAGGAACCTTCGTATGTCCAAACTGTCAGACTGAAAATGAGGTTCGGATTGAAATTCCGACCGAGCTATTAGATGGCTCAATGAATTAAATGAATAATCAAATTGAAAAAGCTCTCTGTTCCTTGAACAGGGAGCTTTCGTTACCTATTGGTCATTGGTTTGTTTTGTGCCATCAATGATTTGGACATTGAAGTCTCGTAAGATGTCGAGTCCTTGCGACTCGTGGTTTTTACCAGCGACTAATGTTTTATTGATAGTGAAATCAGCGTCAGGAAAGGCGCTTTGGATCTCGATGGTATTGGAAAGGACACAGATGTTGGTTTCAACACCAGTGATTTCGATTTTCTTTTCTTCTTCAGGTTCAAATAGATTTTTCTTAATGTCGATCAAGACTTCAGGTGGAATACTGTAATAGTATTTCTTGACGACTTTTTCATTTTCGAGAGGCTTAAGTTCTGGGATCAGCTGCAGGGCATCGGCTTCTTCATCAGGCGTTCCTTTGACTTCGATTGGAATGTCGCGGGTGTGTAAGATGTACTCTCCATCCGCCCGTGCTTGTTCTAGGCGCTTGGCGATTCGTTTGACGAGAGCGGCGCCATCTGGCACATACGCTTCGTTCTCTTCATCGAGAATTTGGTTTTGCATATCGACAATGACTAGCATGTGGTTACTCCCTTTCTATAAACATCGTTTTTCAAATGGTCTGACGTGAGGTTGAAAAATAGGTGCTATTTCTATGATGCCCCACTTTTTTTATATTTTCAAAGAAAACGCTCTTCTTGTCGAGAAACGGTAAAAACGTTATTTTTTTATTCGAATCACGATGCTTTTTGTTTGCTGAAAAGAAGAAGTAGTGATAGCTTTTAAATAGTACATTAAAAATAAATGAAAGTAGGTTAGGTTAAATGAGAAAGTTATTTTATATGGGGACTTTGCTTTTTTCAGTTGGTGTACTGGCGGCAGGATGCGGCAACAGTGAAACCGCTGATTCCTCGGGGAATGAGTCAGCAGATGGCAAAACGACGTTGGACTTTTGGTCCTTCTGGGGGTCTGGTGCAAGACAAGAAGTAATTGAAGAAATTATTGATGATTTTAATGCGTCACAAGATAAAATCGAGGTCAAATACAGCTACCAGCCTTGGGGCGATATTTGGACAAAATCACTGTCGTCGATCACTGCTGGCAATCCGCCTGATGTTATTGTACAAGATATCAATTCTGTTGCTCAGCGGGCAGAAGCGCAGCAAGCAACGAATTTAAGCGAGCATATCGAAGAGGGCTTTTCTGATGAATTTTATCCGCAATTATGGGATACGGTGGAGTACGAAGGGGATGCCTATGCCGTTCCATTCAATACAGATACGCAAGTGATTTTCTACAATAAGACACTCTTTAAAGAGGCTGGTATCAGTGAAGAGCAACTGCCACAAACGTGGGAGGAGTTAGAAACAGTTGCTCGTAAATTAGATGTCAAAAACGGTGATGACTTTGAGCGGATCGGCTTTTACCCATTGTGGAATTTAGGCGCTGACGTGTGGGCGTTGAATGCCGACGATGGCGTCAGCTGGTTTGACAAGGACGAGAACGTCAAAATCGATACAGACAACAAAGTGGAAGCGTTGGAATGGATCTTAGACTGGCAAGAGTATTATGGTCAAGATACCATCAATCGCTTAGAAGCTGAATTTGGTTCAGGGGTTGCCGATCCATTCATTTCTGGATTAGTGGCGATGCGTGCGCAAAACATCAACTACTACTCAAGTTTGGCGGAAAATGCACCAGATGACTTTGAATTTGGGGTCATTCAAATTCCTGAAAAAGAAAGCGGCTCTGGTCACTGGTCATGGGGCGGCGGGTTCGTCCTAGAAGTGCCATACGGTGCCAAAGATCCTGAAGCGTCCTATGAGTTTATCAAATACTTGTCGACACCAGAAGTTCAAGAGAAATTTGGTGAGAAGAGCTTTGATATCATGGCGAATCGGACAGCCAACGAAAACTTGGTCAACAACGACAATCTAGATGAAAACGGCCAAATGATCTACCAAATGGCGGATGAAAACTTTACCAATACGGTGATCACGCCTGTGCCATTGACAGCGCCTGACTTCAGCAGTCTTGTCAATGAACAGATCGACCAAATCATGCTAGGCAGCAAAACACCGGCTGAAGGGTTGGCAGATGCGCAAAAAGCGGTGGAAGATCTTGTTGAGCAAAACAAATAAACCTCAAAACGAGCGTTTTTAAAAAAGAAGGAAAGTCCAGTCGGTTAGCGGACTGGGCTTTGCTTTCTGCTTTGCGAAGCGGACATGTTTTCTTGAACAAACAATGAGTAAAAATAGAATGGAGTGGAAGGAATGCCAAAAAAGCGTTCAAAAAGTAAACGGCAAGAAGCTCTTTGGGGCTACTTCTTCGTAGCACCATTTTTGCTTGGGTTCGTGGTGTTTATGTTAGGGCCCATGCTGTTTTCCTTCGTAGGAAGCTTTACCGATTACAATCTGACTTCGAAAATGAATTTTATCGGCTTTAAGAACTTTACCCGCATGTTTACGCAAGATACCCTGTTTTGGAAATCTCTCTATAACACGGCGTATTTTGTACTCTTCAATGTTCCCTTAACCACGTTGTTCAGTGTCTTTCTAGCCACGTTATTGAATCAAAAAATCCGCGGAATCAGTTTTTTCCGAACCACCTTTTACTTGCCAGCGATCCTTTCAGGGGTTGCCGTCTACGTCTTATGGATGCAATTATTATCTCCTTCCGCAGGATTGATCAATACCTTCTTGAGCTGGTTCAATATCAAAGGTCCAGCATGGCTGTTTGATCCTGAATGGACGAAACCAGCGTTGATTTTGATGAAGATTTGGAGTTCGGGGGGCGCGATGCTCTTGTATCTAGCTACCTTGCAAAATATTTCACCGACGCTGTATGAATCGGCTGAGATCGATGGGGCGGGAGTCTGGGCGAAATTCAAAAATATTACGATCCCTTTGATCACGCCAATCATCTTCTATGATGTGATTACTTCAACGATCGGTTCTTTTCAAATTTTCCAAGAAGCATACGTGATGACCAAAAATGGTACCGGCGGTCCGGCGAATTCGCTGCTATTCTATAATTTGCATATGTGGAACAAAGCATTTGTTGCCTTTGATATGGGTTATGCGATGGCAATGTCGATGATCTTGTTCTTGATCGTCTTAGTCTTGACCTTTATCAATCTCAAGCTGGCACCACGCTGGGTTCACTATACCGGAGGTGGCAGCTAATGGAAATGACGACAAAAACGCGAAGCAAATCAAGCCAACAGCGAGTCAAGAAAATCATCAGCTATGTGGTGATGTCGATCATCGGGATCGTGCTGCTGATTCCTTTGCTGTGGATGGTCTTTACGTCATTGAAACCGATGGAGGAGATCGTGCGTTACCCGCCGACCTTTTTCCCAGAAGAAATCAATCTTGGCAATTATTTGGAGACCATCAACGCCTTTCCTTTTTGGCAGTATGCAAAAAACACCTTATTCATTACTGTCTTAGTAGTCTTCGGGAATGTCTTATCAAATTCCTTCATTGCTTATGGGTTTGCAAAATTGGCCTTTCCAGGAAAAAATCTGATCTTTGCCCTCGTCTTGTCTACCATGATGATTCCTGGCTTTGTGACGATGATCCCGCAATATGTCTTGTTTTCCAAAATCGGCTGGGTCGGCACCTATCTGCCGCTGATCGTTCCAGCGTTTTTCGGCAACGCCTTTAACATTTTCTTGATGCGGCAGTTTTACTTGTCCGTCAACAATGAATTGATCGAAGCCGCTAAGATCGATGGCGCCAATCATCTTTATATTTGGAGCCATCTAATGATCCCATTGACGAAACCCGCGCTGATCACGATTGCCATCAACTCCTTCAATGGGGCGTGGAATGATTTCTTAGGACCATTACTGTATATTCAAAACCAAGAAAAGTACACGCTGCAGATTGGCCTGCAAGTTTTCCAAAACCAATCAACGACCCAGTGGAACTACTTGATGGCAGGAGCAACGCTTGTGCTATTGCCGACGATCTTGCTGTTCTTCCTCGCTCAACGTTACTTTATTGAGGGAATGGATCTGACGGGAGGTTCCAAAGGATGAGAACAAAAGTTACCCCGCAACGCTTAAACCAAGCGCTGTTGACTGGCATCAACTGGCTTCCGCATTTACTGGTTTTACAAGGCATGTGGCTGTTGTATTCCTTGCCTTTGATCACGAGTACCACCGCTAGTCGAGCATTGATCGAGACGTTGACGGAACTGCGTAACGATGGCTTGGAGGCAAGCAGCAAAGCTCGTTTTCAGCAGGCATTTCATCAACAGTGGACAACAAGAAAAGGGCAAGACCGTTTGCTCAGTCTATTCTTCCTGCTGCTTTTGGCGGACAGCTTTATCTTTAGCCGTTTGCAGCACCCGCTGTTTCAGATCGCTAGTTACGCGTTAGCGTTCACCTTTGGCTTGTTTTGCTTGGTCTTACTTTATCAAACGAGGCTGCTTCACACCTATCCGCAGCAGCCCAGCTCATTGTTTTATAGTTTTTATCAGTTTGCTCGTTCACCCAAACGAGTACTGGCGCATCTTTTAGCAACAGTGACGCTTGTCTTGACCTTTTTGCTGTTTGGTCCTGTCTACTTATTGGTCTTAGGGATCAGCACCTTGTATTTGGTCAATGTCGTGCTCTGTGACCAAGCGCTCAAATAGAAAACAAATGGGTATCCCGAAACTTCCTTAGTGAAAAGCTAAGGAGTTTCGGTTTTTTTGTGAAAAGAAGGTTGACAGGGTCAAAAATTATGCCTATGCTGAATGTAAATTTAGTAAACAGTAAACAGATGAGGTGCAGCTATGGCAAGTATGAGAGATATCGCGAAATTAGCCGGGGTGTCGGTAGCAAGTGTTTCTAGAATCCTTAACAATGATGAAACCTTCAGTATCAATGAACACACGCGTCAGCGAGTCATTGAGATCGCCAACCAAATGAATTATTCAAAAGAAAAAAATCAACCCCATTCCCGTGAAGTCGGCGACCAAAACACGATTGCCATCATTACCCGCCACGATCGAGAGTCGGAAAGAAACGATCCGTATTTTATGATGATCCGCAATGGGATCGAAAAGGAAGCGGCGAAGTGGCGCTTAAAAACGATTCGGGCCTTTTCCATGCGGGAGCCTCAAAAAGATTTGGTACAATTGGCGAAGTATGGCGCAGTCATTATTATTGGAGAGATGACCAGCGATGCTTTGGCAGAGATCAGTCAGCAAAATGCCAATATTATCCTGGTGGATAATTATAGTGAAGCACCCAGCTACGATTGCATCCAAACCGATTTTGCCCAAAAGACTCACCAGATCCTCACGTTGTTAAAAGAGAAGGGCCATGAGAATATTGCCTTTGTGGGCGGTGTTGCCAGCCGAGTGACGATTTCTGGCGAAGTCGTTTACGATGAACAAGAGATTCGAGCAGAAAACTACCGCCAATGGATGCTGCTCAATAAATTGGAAAAGTTCACAACCGTGCTGCAGGGGAAATGGTCACCAGAGACTGGTTTGCATTTTGGTCAGCAGATCGCGCAAATGAATCCTCGCCCCACAGCGATCGTCGTTGCCAGCGATCCTATGGCTGTCGGGGTTTACAAGGCACTCGCTGAAGCGGGGCTATCGATTCCTAAAGATGTGTCAGTCGTTAGTTTTGATGATATCGAAATGGCGCAATTTATGACGCCCGCACTGTCTTCCGTCAAGATGAAAGCTGAAGAGATGGGGCAGATGAGTGTCGAATTAGCGAAAAATAAAATCCTTGGGGTGCGAACGATGCCTGTTCGCGTCGTTTGTGGCAGTGAATTGATCATTAGAGAATCGATTGCCGAAAAAGATCAGTGACGTCTGATCTTTTTTTATTTTAGGGGTTGTGTAAACATTAACTAAACAACTATACTGATTGTAGTAAACGTTTACAGTTAAAAATAAAGGAGAAAACGAAATGAAGTTTATTGATAAATTAGCCGAAAAGATGGTGCCTTTTGCTCAGATCATTGCCAACAACAAATACTTGTTAAGTCTGCGTGATGGGTTTATGGTCGCTTTTCCTGCAACAATGTTTGCGTCAATTATGATTATTATTCAGAATCTGCCTGCTACTTTCGGACTCTCGGAAAAACTTCCAGAGGGATTCATCACGTTTCTAAACGACTTTTTTGGTCCTATCGGAAATGCGACCATGAGTATCACCGCTATTTTCGTTGTTTTTGGGATCGGCTATCAGTTGGCTGGCAAGTATGGACAAGCCAAATTATTTGCGGGTGCCATCTCACTGTCTTCGTTTTTGATGCTGCTGCCTTTTGGCTCATCCGAAGAGTTAGGTACAGTGATCCCCTTGTCGAAATTAGGGGCTGAGGGAATGTTTGTCGGAATCATCACGGCCATTATCGCTACGCAGATCTATTGCAAAATCAGTGCGGCTGGGCTGACGATCAAAATGCCAGGTTCGGTTCCGCCAATGATCGCAGAATCCTTTGTCGCCATCATTCCTGGTGCGGCACCGTTGTTCCTTTTCAATTTGATTCGCTACTTGTTCACCTTTACTTCATGGGGCAATGCCGTTGATTTCGTTTATGAGATTTTGCAAAAACCATTAATGGGCTTAGGCGGTACGTTGCCAGCAGTACTGATCGCCGTCTTGTTCACCCAATTCTTCTGGTGGTTTGGGATTCACGGAACACTAGTGGTCAATGCGGTGATCGATCCAATCATGAATGCGTTAGCGATCGAAAACTATGAAGCCTACAAAGCAGGGGCGGAACAACTGCCCCATATCATTAACACTACGTTTATGGGCGTGTTCGTCAATCAAGGAATGCAGCTGGGGATCTCGATTACGATGGCCTTCTTTATCGCTCGTTCGATTCGGATGAAAAAATTAATGAAGACGGTGATCGCTCCATCTGTTTTCAACGTATCTGAACCGATGACCTTTGGTTTGCCGATCGTCTTGAACCCGATCGCTTTTGTCCCATGGATCTTAGCCCCATTAGCCAGTACAACGATCTCTTACTTTGCGATTGCCGCAGGCTTGGTGCCGCGGCCAATCGGAGCAACGGTTGTTTGGACGACCCCGGTCTTCTTATCTGGTTGGTTAGGCACGGGTTCTGTTGCCGGCACAATCTTACAGTTAGTGACGGTTGCCGTAATGACCTTGATTTGGGTGCCATTCTTGATCGTAATGGATCGCGGGTACTTGAAAGAAGAAAAAGCGGAAGCGGCATTAAATGAACAAGCGGCATCTGAAACGATCAATCAAAGGGTAGAAGAAAGATAAGCCCAGAAACGGAAAGGAATGCAATAGCGCACCCTTTAGAAAGGAATTTGTGATGAGAACCGATACATTGTCTTGCAGTTATCAAATGAATACCACACCTACGGACTTTTCCCGTGTGTTATTGGCGGAACAAGAGAAATTCTTTCTAGCCAAACAAGCCCAAGAACCGTTCGGGGAAGGCTGCCGTATTGAAACGATGATCCAAACCAAAACCGCCCCGCGGTTGGTACCTGCCGTCATGACGGTCAAAAAAATTGCCGCGGATGAGCTGTGGCTTCGTACGACCCATGAAGAAGGAGTGATCGATCAACGGTACAGTTTTGCACCAGGACGAAAAGGGAAGTTGCAAGTCACGTATTCGGAACAAAGCCGTTTTGAGCAGCAGAAAACAACCTACAGTTTTATGCTGGCGGCGCTGTTTTACAAATTCTTTTTCAATCGCGGTGTCAAAAAACGCTTGCGTTATCTTGAAGCAGCTTGTCAACGAGCAGGGACAAATGAAAAAAATGGGGAAAATTGAGGATAGCAATGATAGAAATTAGGAATGAACAACTCTTTCACTTATACAATGAAAAAATCAGTTATATCATAAATGTGTTACCAAATCAGCAACTGGGTCATGTCTATTTTGGGCCATCTCTAGGCACACTGGCGCCGTTTGATCAAGCGTACCTTGAGAAAAAAGAGAATAAATCGGCAGGAACCGTCAAATTTTTTGAAGCAGACAATCTTTTTACTTTGGCGGACCGTTTTCAAGAATTGCCAACGTATGGGACTTCTGATTTTCGAGAAGGGGCAGTGTCGGTCTTTGAGGAAGAAACCCCACTTTATGTTGATTTTAAACTTGTGGCTTTTCACTGTTTTGAGGGCAAAGAACGAAAGCTGGCGCAACCAGCCAGCTTTGCTTCTGCTGATGAAAGCCAAAGCATCGTCTTTGAATTAGTAGATCAAGAGCGGCAGCTGGAACTGGCGATCACCTATACGATCTTCAAAGGATCAGGAACGATCACGCGGCAGCAAACACTGACCAATACGGGGAGCAAGCCGAGAACCATCCAGCGCTTTTTGAGTGGTGTCTTGGAACTGAAAAATCGCGATTTTGAACTGCTGCATCTTTCAGGCGCATGGCTGAAAGAACGGCACATCAAGACGGTCCCTTTGACCCAAGGGACGATCAGTGTCGGCTCGTTAAAAGGAGCGTCTGGTCATCAGCACAATCCTTTTGTCGCCTTAAAAGAACAGCAAGCCACCAATGACACTGGTCACGTCTATGGTGCCAACCTGATTTATTCCGGCAACTTTTTGGCGCAAGCGGAAATGGATGAGTGGGACAACGTTCGATTGATGTTGGGGATACATCCTGAGCATTTCAGCTGGCAGCTTTCACAAGGAGAAACTTTTGAAGCCCCAGAATGTCTCTTCACCTTCACCGCTGCTGGTCTGAATGGCTTGAGTCAAGAATCCGCCCAATTTATCGAAAAGCATGTGATTGCCCCTTATTGGCAAAAGCGGCAGCGACCGATCGTCTTTAATAATTGGGAAGCGACTTATTTTGATTTTAATGAAGAAAAGCTGTTGACCTTAGCCCAAGAAAGCAAGGCATTAGGGATGGAGTGCTTTGTGCTGGACGATGGTTGGTTTGGAAAACGCAACGACGACCGCAGTTCATTAGGCGATTGGGTGGCGGACCCTGCCAAATTTCCAAAAGGAATCGGGTCTTTTGCTGAGAAAATTCATGCCATGCAGCTGCAACTGGGGATTTGGTTTGAACCAGAAATGGTTTCGCCAGATAGTCAGTTGTACCAAGAGCACCCTGAGTGGGTAGTCAAGCATCCTTATGAGCGGATCTCTGTGGGGCGCGGGCAATACGTGTTGGATTTTGCCAATCCAGCAGTGGTCGAGGCGATTTTCGAAGTGATGCAAAAAGTGATCCTTGAAACCAAGCTGGATTACATCAAATGGGATATGAACCGCAATATCACGGAAGCTTACTCTCCCTATTTAGCGGAACAGGGAATTTCTCAGACGGAGTTTTATCATCGCTACATTTTAGGTCTTTATCGCTTATATGAAAAAATCTTAGCGGCGTTTCCGACCCTTTTGATTGAAGGCTGTGCTGGCGGCGGGGGCAGATACGATTTAGGGATCTTATTTTACAGTCCGCAGATTTGGCCTAGTGATGATAGTGATGCAGTGGAACGTTTAGCCATCCAAAGCGGAACGTTGTTAGGGTATCCTTTGTCCTCCTTCAGCAATCACGTGTCGGCGGCACCAAACCACCAAGTCGGCCGGGCAACGTCTTTAGACTTTCGGCAAACCGTCGCAATGTTTGGGCCTTTGGGGTATGAACTCGATCTCTTTCATTTGTCTGACGCTGAAAAGCAGGCAATCAAATCCCAAATCGTCTTTTATAAAAAACAGCGGCAATTGCTGACCTTTGGCACTTTTTACCAGCTGCAGCAGTTGGACCATGCCAATGAAACGACTTGGGCAGTGTATGATCCGCAAAACGAAGAAGCATTGATTGCTTTCTTTCGCGTGTTGGCACAAGCCAATCCGACGGCGGAAGACTTTTTGCCCGCAGCCTTTCTTAATGCCCAACAGGTGTATCAGGTCAATGGCGAAACTGTCTCTGGTCAGCTGTTAAGGCAATTAGGGTTGCGTAAACCCTATCAGTTTAATGCCGTCAACCATGGAACAGCGCAAGTCACTGGCGATTTTCAATCATTTGTCTACCAGTTACAAGCTAAAAAGGAGTAGAATGATGAGCAATCAATTGTTTGATCAGCAGTTTATGCATGGCGGGGATTACAACCCCGATCAATGGCTGGCTTATCCAGAAATCTTGCAAAAGGACCTTGCTTATATGCAGCAAGCCCATGTCAACACTGTCACATTAGGGGTGTTTGCTTGGAGTGCCTTAGAGCCGCAAGAAGGCGTTTATCAGTTTGACTGGTTGGATCGTGTGTTTGATCAGATCCATGGCATCGGCGGCAAAGTCATTTTGGCCACTCCTAGCGGTGGGCGTCCTCAATGGCTGAGCCAAAAGTATCCCGAAGTCAATCGGACCAACGCCCAAGGGCAAAAACATACCCATGGGTTTCGCCACAATCACTGTTACTCTTCACCGATCTATCGGGAAAAGGTGACGCAAATCAATCAGCAGTTGGCAAAACGGTACGGCAAGCATCCGGCATTAGCCATGTGGCATATTTCCAATGAGTACTCTGGGGAATGCTTTTGCTCCTATTGTCAGGAAAACTGGCGCAGCTGGCTGCAAAAAAAATATGGTGATTTAGCCACGTTGAATCATGCCTGGTGGACTTCTTTTTGGGGCGGTACGTACTCTGATTGGTCGCAGGTTTTACCGCCTTCACCTTTAGGGGAACACAAAGTGCATGGCATGGATCTTGATTGGAAACGATTTGTCACAGATAGGACGATCGATTTTTATTTGCATGAATGTGCGCCGATCCGTCAGCTGACACCGGACATTCCTGTGACGACGAATTTTATGGCGGAAGGACATGCTACCCAAGATTTTATTCCTTTAGAAGGCATTGACTACAGCAAGTTCGCTCGTCATGTGGACATCGTTAGCTGGGATAGTTACCCTGATTGGAACAACAACTTTGAATCCTTGGCAGCGACAGCGATGAAATCCGCCTATGTACATGATCAATACTGGTCATTGAAGAAACAGCCCTTTTTAGTGATGGAATGCACGCCGAGTTTTGTTAACTGGCATTCCTTTAATAAAGCGAAAAAGCCTGGTGTCCATCAGTTGAGTGCCATGCAGCAGATCGCTCACGGCTCAGATAGTACCTTGTATTTTCAATGGCGCCAATCCCGCGGCAATTCAGAAAAATTCCATGGAGCAGTCGTGGGACATGATGATTCCACGGAGAATCGGGTCTTCAAAGAAGTTGCGGCTTACGGCAAGCGCTTGGAAAAAATCAAAGAGATTCAAGGAACCACAAGAAAAAAAGCAGTGGCGATCCTTTTTGACTGGGAAAGCAACTGGGCATTGAAGCGAGGCGGCGGGTTTGGTCGACCAACCAGACGGTATCCGCAAACGTTGCAGGAGCATTATCGTTATTTCTGGGAACAAGACATCGCTGTCGATATTTTGACGCCAGAGCAAGATTTTTCTGACTATCAGTTGGTGATCGCTCCAATGCTTTACTTGATGACATCAGAGACGATGGCAAAACTTTGCCAGTATACACAAGCCGGTGGTACCTTGATTTCCAGTTACTTTAGCGGCATGGTCAATGAAACCGACTTGTTGTATCTGGGGGGCTTGCCACAGCCGTTGCGAGCATTATTAGGCATCAACGTGTTGGAGCTGGAAACTCTTTTTGACACTGAACACAATCAGTTGGTTTTTCAAGGACAGCCCTTTGAAACACGGGACTATTCTGCAATCATCGAAGCCGAAACAGCGGAGGTACTAGGGGAGTATCAAGCGGATTTTTACCAAGGAACACCTGCGATCACCAAACATACCTTTGGTGCCGGCACCGCCTACTATCTGGCGGCTCGCACCAACTATGACTTTTTCGAACAGTTTTATGCCTCTTTGGTCCGTGAGCTGTCCTTGGCAGAGGAAAGGATCGCGCATGCCAATCCTGCAGTCTCGATCCAAGGCAGGATCAGTCCAGAACGAACGTACTTTTTCATCATGAATTTTTCTGAGAAAGAGCAGACACTACACTTGATCAAAGAAGTCGTTGATTTAGAGACCAATCAAGCAGTCCCTCAAACAGCAACCTTGGCGCCGTATGAAGTGCGAGTGGTTTATTTTAACAATTAGCTGACCATTGGAAAAAACGTCCCTTTCGACAAATGCAGAAAGGGACGTTTTTTTGATGAATGGTTTATCAGAAATCATTCTGGATCGGATGCTTGGTGCTTTTTCATCCATTGAGGCAATGCGGCACTGATTTGTGTCGGCAAAACGACATAGTGCTCTTTTGCCAATGCTTCGCCAATCAGGCTATGGAGATAGACAGCCGCTTGGATCGTTTCCTCTGTTTTTTCAAACTGTGCCAAAAAGCTGGTGATCATGCCTGCCAGCGTATCACCCATCCCACCAGTCGCCATTGCGGGTGTTCCGAGGGGATTTTGGGCGATGTTGCTGCCGTAAATTTGTGTGCGATGGCTTTTTAAGACTACCAGACTTCCGAGTTTTTGTTGGGCTTGCTGGTTGTTTTCTTCTGTCTGGTCGGCAATTGCCAGTCCGCTGAGCCGTTGCCATTCCATCTGATGCGGCGTGAAGACGACTTGTTCAGGAAAGGGGATGATCAGCGGATATTTGGCAGCCAAATTGATCGCCGAACCATCGATCACCAACCATTGGTGTTCTTTTTGGGCAGAAACGATCCGCTGCAGCAGATCAAAATTGCTTTTTCCTTCGCCTAATCCAGGACCAATCAGTAGGACGTCCGCCGATTCGGTGACCGTATCGATCAGTTCTGTTTGCTGCCAATCGACAAACATCGCTTCAGGCAAGCGGGCGTGCAGGGCGGTTCGGTTGACGCCATCGGAGATCACGGTGGTCAAACCAGTTCCCCCATACACACAGGCTTGCGCAGCCATTAAGATCGCCCCACCGAATTGGCGGTTCCCCCCTACTAAAACGGCTCGGCCAAAAGTGCCTTTGTGGCTTTTTGTCGGGCGCTGTTGGATCACTTTGGATAAAATTGCAGAATCAAGTTGCTCCATGCAATGACTCCTTTCGTTAATCAAAATCGAGTTATATTTATTATACCTGTTTCCTAGAAATTTCATAGAAAAGACCCATGGAAAAAGGCGCAATTTTTTTTCCTTTTTTGGTTTAAGAGTGTTATCATAAATAGCGAGAACAGAAATGGAGGGAACACTATGACAATCGATTGGAAAAAAGAGGTCGAAGCCCGCAAAGACGATTTGCTGAACGACTTGATTGATCTATTGAAAGTGAAAAGTGAAAGAGAAGATGATAAAGCGACTGCGGATGCGCCATTTGGTCCTGGACCTCGTGATGCGTTGCTACACATGCTAGCTTATGGCGAACGTGATGGCTTCACAGTCAAAAACGTCGATAACTACGCTGGTCACATCGAATTTGGTGAAGGAGACGAAACATTAGGGATCTTCGGCCACATGGATGTTGTTCCTGCAGGTGACGGCTGGTCAACCGATCCTTATGATCCAGTCATCAATGACAACAAAATCTATGCTCGTGGTTCTTCTGATGATAAAGGTCCTTCAATGGCTGCCTATTATGGGATGAAGATCATCAAAGAATTGGGCTTGCCATTATCGAAAAAAATCCGTTTTGTCGTTGGTTCTGATGAAGAAAGCGGCTGGGCAGATATGGATTACTACTTTGAGCATGAAGAAAAGCCTGATTTTGGCTTCTCACCAGATGCCAATTTCCCAATCATTAATGGAGAAAAAGGAAATGTGACATTAGGGATCCATTTCCAAGGCAACAATGAAGGAGACTTCACGCTGCAAAGCTTTACTGCTGGCTTGCGAGAAAATATGGTACCAGGAACGGCAACAGCAAGCTTCATTGCTCCATCAACAGAAGAAGCATTAGCGATCGAAAAAGCCTTTTTCGATTACGTTGAAGCCAATCCAGTGACGGGGACGATTGAAACAGAAAATGAACAAGTGACGATCGAATTAGTCGGTAAAGGTGCTCATGGTGCCAGCCCACAATCAGGAATCAATGCGGGGACTTTCTTAGCAGTCTTCTTAGATAACTATGCCTTTGGCGGCGGCGCAAAACAATTCATCCATGCAGCAGCAGCCTATGTCCATGAAGATTTCTACGGTGAAAAATTAGGTGTGGCGTACGAAGATGAAAAAATGGGTAAATTGACTATGAATGCTGGTTTATTTGCTTTTAAAGCGAACCAAGCAGGAACGCAAGCAGACAACTTTATCGCATTGAACTTCCGTTATCCTAAAGGCGTAACTGCGGAAGGACTTGAAATCGGTGTGGAACGCACCGTCGGTATGGAAGGGGCAACCGTTACCCGCAATGACCGCAACATGGAACCTCACTACGTGCCAGCAGATGATCCATTGGTAGAAACTTTATTGGCGGTTTATGAAGAACATACTGGCGAAAAAGGCTTCGAACAAATCATCGGCGGCGGCACATACGGCCGTCTATTGAAACGCGGCGTTGCTTATGGCGCAATGTTCCCTGGCTATGTTGACACCATGCACCAAGCCAATGAATTCATGAGCTTGGATGACCTATTCAACGCAGCGGTGATCTATGCAGATGCTATCTACCGTTTGGCGAAATAAAGAGAGATTGATTGGGTCTGTTCACTCGCTAAATAAATACAATTGAACGTTTCGTGCGGCATTCTCGTATCTTTTTCATGTGAGAGAATGCCGCACTTTTTTAGTATGGAACAGGGGGATGAGTAGTAAAAAACACCTCATAGTGATGAGGTGTAGAAGCAATTAGTCTTTACATTTTTTCTTTAGGATTGCGTCAGTGAGGATTTCTGAAAAATCTAAATGCATAGTTCGTCCTAGTTTATCCGCCCATTGAGGAATCGCCAGTTTTTTCTCGACGAAGGTTTGATTCTCTAAATATTCTGAAACATCAACAAGGACCATCGATAGAAATGATTTTTCTTTGTCGTAATCGAATTCAAAATCTAAATCGTTATAAACGGATTATTCGCTTCCAGTGATAAACAATTAATGGGGGTAGAGAGCGGAATCTCCCGATTATTTTCAATACAATCTGCCAAAACGATTCCGAGCCAATCGGATGCCATGAATAAAGCATCGGCGATGTCTAAGCCTTGAGTGCCGACTTGCTCAGGAAAATCAGGAAAAGAAATAAAATACTTCACTTCGCTTTCGTCTGTATCGGTGTAATAAAACAATGCAGGGTAACTTGCTAACATAGTGTACAACTCCTTTTTCGCGATTCTCTACAGATCTGATTGCAATGGTAGCGCTCTTATTTTTCACTAGTACCTAGTAGTCTTAAGCAAGAGTTGTTGCTTTTTTATTGTACCAGTGTCATAAATACTGAACAATAGGCAATATTTTTTTAAGAGGAGAGTATCAATTCAGAAATTCTGATGATTGAAAGAACATCATCTTTTGTGGTAATTTAAAAATCTTTGTGTCTATTATTAATGAAAATGTTATATTTTGTTATTGACATCAAATCATCCGAATGATTTACTTTTTGTAAGGAGTTGAAAAGTGATGCCTGATTTAGTGAAATTTATTTTGGTTATTCTGGCGATTTGGGTGGTTTATCAAGTATTTACGACGATTTTATTTACCCTTTCCCAAAAAGCAGTTGCCAAACGAATCAAAAGCGGGAAGATGTCTGATCAGCAGTTGGCGAATTTGTACCACGCTGTAGCACGAGCAAATCAAGGAAGCAATTTCCAAGCGATTTTCTCTTATGGGCTCTTTTACCGCAGCCATGCAAAGCAAAGTGATGCGGTCTATGAACTGTATCGCGCAGAAATGGCGAAAAGAAATCTGTTGTAACCAACTGTGAAGCAGCTGCTTTCGAGAATATTGCTCGAAGTAGCAAAAAAGCCTAGGTTCTGCACAACAAGTGCAGAACCTAGGCTTTTTTGGTATTTACTGGGCAGCAAGCTGTGACAGATAAACACAGCTCCTTGCTGCAGCTATTTCTTGTCTTTGCTGCTTTTTTGATCCATGCCCGCACCGATCGCTACACCTAGTGCGATGCCTAAACCCATGCCTAATGCTAGATTGTCAAAAAACAGCATCCCAAACGCAGCACCTAATGCCATTCCGACACCGATCCCCAGTCCCATATTGTTAGAAGCGGCTTCCTTTTCTTCAGACGTTTGCGGCGGTTTTTTCGTCATTGTGAAAAACCCCTTTCTTTTTAGTATAGAGGGGTTTCGTTTGGATGACAAATATTCGAACTGCTGCTCAGTGATATGCATCAGGAGAGTGCAACCGCTAAGTATGGCAAACGGGTTGAACCATTGGTCTATCTTCCGCCGGGCAAATAGTTACGCTCGGGGTTGTAGCGGCGAATGATCTTATTTTCAGCGAGTACGTGCTCATAATAATAAACAGGCGCATCCTTAGTCTCTAGTCGAAAAACAAAGACGAGCGGAACCTTTAAGACGGAATAGCGCGCGGGGATCGCAATATACGATTTTTGATTGCGCTCCATCGTCAGTGCGAATTCATCAAACAAAAGCGCCACTGGTGTGGGAAAGTTTACCAATTCATAATAGTGTTTTTCAAATGCATAGGTTTCTTGTTTTGCATAAGCAATTTTTGCAGCTGGCATACACATTCACCTCACTCGAATTATACGAACGTTTGTTCTGTTTGTAAAGTGAAAAATTACCAAGCGAGGAAAAAGGAGGCGTTCTCTATGAAAAAGATGTTATGCTAACAAGAAATTTGCTACACTAGAGAAAAGAAGGAATCAAAAAGGAGCAGATACCATGGATTACGAACGTTTCGCACGATTACAGGCACGCTTTGCCGATGAAAAACTGCTGACCAAAGAAGGGGTCTATCGGTTGCGTTTGTCAGGGAAGGCGCAGTTCGAACTAGCCTTTATCAAAACCGGACCCTGTGGCGAGTCTGTCTACCAGCCGCTGATCAAGGGCACTTTTGCTGAAAAAGAAGCAATCCCTACCTATTTGCTGGATCTTGCGGCGCAGCCTATGACGCAAATCAGTCAGCGAACCTCCGAAAATGAAGCAGTGTTAGATAAAGCGTTAGTAGCATTAATGGAAAAATGTGAGCAGGCAGTTGCCGTCAACGAAGCCGCACAAGAAGCCGCACGTTGATTAGCATGACAAAGATACAAGAGCCGCCTGAACCTGATTTTTTACACTAAGCAAAAAACGATCCTGACAAGATTCCTTGCCAAAGATCGTTTTTTATTTTCCCGTGGTAATTAGTGTCCTCATTCGCCGAAGTGGTCTGAGAAGCCTTGTTGTTTCATAAAGGCCGCGACATCTGGACGTCGCGGTTCACGGAAAAATTCCGTCATTTTCGTTTGCCAATTGGTTTGCTGTTGATTGCTGCTGCGCTGTGCATAATAGGCTTCTGTCGTTTGATTGTACTGGGCTGTTTGCTCCTGCGTCAGCGGTTGATACTGATCGACACTTACGATCGCTTCTTGGGGCAAGCGGACTTTCGGCTCATTTCTGTGTTGCGGATAGCCGATCGTTAAACCGAATAACGGAAACGTCAATTTTGGTAAGCCGACAAGTTCTGCGATACGAGGCAAATCATTGCGGATGCCGCCGATGTAACAAATTCCTAAGTCTTGCGCTTCAGCGGAAGCTACCATGTTTTGGGCAGCGATGGTCGTATCAACGACAGACACAATAAATGGTTCCATCGTGGTTAAGTGGGTATCAGGCACCCCTGCTTGGGTCAGCAGCTGCTGGTGTTTATGTAAGTCGGCGACAAAAAGATAGAAGACGCCCGTTCGAGTGATGTAATTTGGGGCACCGGCAATTTCTTCGATGGCAGCCAGTTTTTCAGGATCACTGACCTCAATGATCGAATAGGCTTGAACAAAGTTCGAACTGGAACCGCTCTGGGCAACCGTTACTAATTTTTGCTTGAGTTCCTTTGATAGTGGGCGGGGTTGAAAATCTCGGACAGAGCTGTGGCGGGTAAAAGTATCAAAAAGATCCATCGTTTTTCCTCCTGTAACGTACAAATTTCTTTCTTCCTTAGTGTAACAGAAAAAAAGGAATGGGAACAAAAAGAATGTTTTCAAAAAATTTTCAAATTGATGTTTTATAGTTGCCAAGCACAAAAGTTTCCGTTATGATAATGATACATTCTTATTATTATTCCTTAGGGGAGTAACCGGTGGCGCAAGCTGCGATAATATCAACAGTAAGTAAGCTGGCGACAGCTTTCTGGTATTATTTGAAATGGTGAGACCTAAGACAAGCGTATACTTGTCTTAGGTCTCTTTTTTTCTAGCAGAGTGCCTAAGGAAAATAAAATTAAAAGGGGCAAAAAAATTGGCGAAAGAAATGTATCAAAAAGAAATCTCGGAAATTATGGCAGAGGTCCAGAGCAGTCCAGAGGGGTTGACGCAGCAAGAGGCAGCCAAGCGGTTAGAAAATGGCTTGAACCAGCTGAAGGAAGCACCTAAGAAATCTAGCTTTGCCTTATTCTTAGATACCTTCAAAGATGCGATGGTGATCGTCTTGCTGATCGTGGCAATCATCCAAATGGTTATGGGTGCCCACGTTGAGTCGATCGTTATCTTCGCAGTACTCTTGTTGAATTCCGTCGTCAGTGTGATTCAAACGAAAAAAGCCGAAGGGTCGTTAGACGCTTTGAAAAGCCTGTCGGCACCAGATGCTAACGTCATTCGGGATGGCAAAGAACAAAGTGTGCTGGCGAAAGAATTGGTTGTCGGCGATATCGTTATTTTAGAAGCTGGGGACTATGTACCAGCAGATGGTCGATTGATCGAAGAGGGTTCTTTGAAGGTCGATGAAGGAATGCTGACTGGGGAATCAACGCCAGCGGAAAAAGAATTAGGGGTGATCGATCGTACCGCACCGATCGGCGACCGTGACAACATGGTCTTCAGTGGAACGATCGTCACTTATGGACGTGGTCGGTTTATCGTAACTGCGACTGGTAATGTGACGGAAATCGGTCAAGTGGCTGGCTTATTGGAAAGTACAGTTGAACACAAAACACCATTGCAAAGAGGATTAGACAGCTTCAGTAAAAAACTGAGCTTGGCGATCTTAGTCCTTTCATTGATTATTTTAGGGGTTCAAGTCGCACGGTTGTTCTTAGGTGACGGAACAGGTGATATGACACAAGACTTAGTCAACGCCTTTATGTTTGCGGTAGCCGTAGCCGTTGCAGCGATTCCAGAAGCCTTGCAATCGATCGTGACGATCGTTCTTTCGATCGGAACAAAACAAATGGCGAAGCGTCATGCCATCATTCGAAAACTACCAGCGGTTGAAACATTGGGTTCAACGAGTATCGTTTGTACCGATAAGACCGGGACTTTGACCCAAAACAAAATGACCGTTGTTGACTACTATTTACCAAATGGGCAAACGGGCACGTTCTCCGATGAGCCAACCACCTGGACATTGCCTGAAAAACGCTTAGTAGAGATCAGTGTCTTGGCCAATGATGCTGCCATCAGTGAAGATGGGGCGAAGCTAGGAGACCCTACTGAAATTGCTTTTCTGGATTACAGTGAGAAACTAAATCAGCCTTATCGGGCAATTCGTCAACAGTTTCCTCGTTTGCAAGAATTGCCTTTCGATTCTGATCGTAAATTGATGTCTACCTTACATGAGATCGATGGCGAACATTTATTGTTGACCAAAGGTGGGCCAGACATCGTCTTTGGGCGCAGTACCAAAGTCTTGATCGATGATCAAGTCGTGCCTTTAACAGATGAAATCAAGCAGAAATTACAACATCAAAACGAAGAATTCTCAAAACGGGCATTACGGGTCTTGGCGTTTGCTTACCGTCCATTGACCGATGCCCAATCACGAGAATTGACACTTGAAGATGAAAACGAGCTGATTTTGGTTGGTTTGATGGCGATGATCGATCCTCCTCGTAAAGAAGTCAAACAAGCCGTAGCGGATGCTAAATCTGCTGGTATCAAAACAGTAATGATCACAGGGGACCACAAAACGACAGCCGTGGCGATTGCACAAGAGATCGGTATTTCAGCCGAGGGCGACTTAGCCTTGACCGGTACGGAATTGGATGCTCTTTCTGAAACCGAACTAGCGGATCAATTAGACAAAATCACAGTCTATGCTCGTGTTTCGCCAGAAAACAAAATCCGTATCGTGCGGGCTTGGCAAGACAAAGGCAAGATCTCTGCCATGACCGGGGATGGGGTCAATGATGCACCCGCCTTGAAACAAGCGGATATCGGGATCGCAATGGGAACCGGAACGGACGTTGCCAAAGACGCAGCGGCGATGGTCTTGACGGATGACAACTTTGCCTCGATCATTCGTGCCGTAGAAGTTGGCCGAAACGTCTTTGACAACATCAAAAAAGCTATTTCGTATTTGTTTGCTGGAAACTTAGGTGCGATCATTGCGATCGTCTTTGCCTTAGTGATGGGTTGGGACAATCCATTTACTGCCTTGCAGCTGCTCTTTATCAACCTAGTCAACGACTCATTACCAGCGATTGCTCTAGGAATGGAAAAAGCCGAACCAACGATCATGCAGCGCCAGCCAAGAGATCCAAATGCTGGTATCTTCACTGGAAAAACATTGATCTCAGTAACGTATCGTGGTATTTTGATTGCCGCTGTCGTGATTTTGGCACAATGGTTAGGAATGAACCAATCACCTGAATTAGGTGTAGCGATGGCCTTCTCAACACTTATCTGGAGCCGAACATTGCAAACATTACCAGCACGCTCAAACACTGAGACTGCTTGGCAAGCTGGCCTTTTTGCCAATAAAATGGTGTGGTTGGCGATCGTCGTTTGTGGTGGACTATACAGCATTACCTTGATTCCTGGCATCCGTGAAGTCTTTGCGATTCCAGCAACCTTCACTTTAGGACATGTCGGTCTATGTATCGCAATGGCTGCTGTGGCAGTTGTTTTGATGGAAATCACGAAACTGATTATTATTGCCGTTCAAAAACGTCAAGGAAACGCCTAAAGCAAAAAACGTATCGATCGTTTGATCGATACGTTTTTTTGTCGTTTATCCTCACTGCTTAGTTGATTTTTTTCAGCTGACTGATTTGGGCAGCGACTTGCTTCAAGAAGGCTTCTTGACCAGCCGGCTGTTCTTGGCTGTAAAGGTAGGCTTCGTATTGCTGCGTCAAGCGGATAAAATCACCATGGAACAGTGGATAGAATGCTTCGAGTCGTTGGGCATAATCGATCAACGGCTCCGCCTCGTTACGGTACAGAACTTTCGTCGTTTGCCGTAAAAACAAAGGATAGGCAGCAACTAGCGGCTGTTTGGTAAAGCGGCAGATCAACCATAAATGAATACGGAAAAACGAATGGCGGAAATAGAAAAGTAGGCCAAGTCCTAGGATAGCTAAGCCTCCAAAGAAGCCATTGCGCAGCGTTTGTTTCAACTCCTCAGTCAACCAAACGTCATCGGAAACCGCGGCTGTTGCAGAACTGCTGGTCGTGGTTTCGCTGCTTTCTGTTTCCCTGCTGCTCGATGGTGTTGTTTCGCTGCTAGCGGTCGGTGTTTCTTCGGATTTAGTAGATTCTTGAGTCAACACGGGACGATCTGGATTTTGGAAACTAGGGGTCGGTTCAAAAGGTACCCAACCGTAGCCGTCAAAGTAGACTTCCACCCATGAGTGGGCATTCAAGTTGCGAACGGTATAGGTAGTAATGCCGTTTTCTGTTGCAGGAGATCCAGGAGAAAAGCCTTTTGCCCAGCGAGCAGGGATCTCTAAACTCCGTAGTAGCACGACCATTGCCGTGGAAAAATTGTCGCAGTAGCCGACTTGTGATTCAAATAAAAATTGATCAACATAATCTTGCTCTTCTGCAGGCACGACGGCATCGGTTTTGGAATAGCGGAATACGAGCGGATCTTTCAAATAGCTTTCAACCGCCGTGACTTGATCAAACAGACTGTTGCTTTCAGCGGTGATCTCAGCTGCGAGATCTCGTACCCGCTGCGGCAAAGAATCGGGTAACTGGATATAATCGATCAGAGAATCCGGATAGATCAAAGGCAGATTTTGGAGATTTTCTGCGGCAAAGTCTGGATGGTCCCAATCGAGGGTCAAGGTGGTGTCTGGGAGTGGATCAATGAGATCGACCCGCTGGATGGCGTCGCTGATCTGAAATCCGCGAGCACCGTTTTCAAGGGACAACGTGCTGCGTCCATAGGGCAATGGGACATAGTCTCCATGGTTTTGAAATTGGACCCGAACGGATTCGTTCTCAAGATAGGCTTGCTGATAGCTTTGATCCGCGATCGTGACGCCCTCTGCTTCTAAGCGAGCCTCTTCGCGGCTCGTACTGATCCAGCCCTTACCAGAATAAAAATCTTTGCTTTCCACCCGCCAGTAATGCGGGGTTTCTTGTTGCGCTTCAAATAAAATCGTCGCATCATCCAGTAGTGGTCCGCCTAATTGACGGTCGTTTTCACTGAATCCAGTGCGAGAGCCGCTGGGCGTGCCATGTTCTTCAATAAATTGATAAAAACCCAGCTGATTCAGATTTGTCCGTATAGGCGTGGAACGGGCTGCCAACTGTTCCCGCAGGCTCGTTTGCGGCAAGTAGACAGCAGTGACGGCTAGTCCACCAATCAATAGCATCACAGCGAACCAGGGAGCGATCGTTTGACTGGATTGAAAGACGCTGCGCTGGATCAGTGAAGAAGCCAAGGCACAAAGAAAAATACCCATCAAATGCCACGTCAGATCAAATTGATTAAAAATCACGACTGTTAGCAAGTAGCCGATCATGGTAGCGTAAATCAAGAAAAAGCGTTGATAAGCGATCGGTAAGATCGCTAAAAACAAAACCCAACTAACAATCAATGTCACCGCCGCCAGTTCGGTGATATAGCCGACTTCACCGCTGAGGATCTCTTGAAAGGCACGGTGCAGGTCTAGCCAAAAACGCAGCAGCCAATCAAAAGAAAAGGCAGTCCCATAAGGAAAGATCCGATACAAGACGATCAGCCAAGCGGCTGCCAGCAAAGGCAAACTGTAACGGACTTTCGGCACCACGGTCAAAATCAAACAGACACTAAAGGCATAAGTTAAAAGGGTGAACTGATTGCCAAGGTCATAAACTGCGATAAACGGCAAGATCACCAGTGATAGACTGAGAAAGGTCAGAAGACCAATCAGCGCTTTCTTAATAAATCTCATCCTACCGCCTCCTCAAGTTTATTCAACTGCCTCATTAAATCAGCGTAGGTAAACACTTGGCAGCTGTTTTTTGCTTCCAACTGACTGAGGTAGTCTTCCAGTTGTGGGGTAAAAACCGGGGTAATGAAGACAAGATGGCTGCCAGTCAAAAGCGGTACCCCTTCAGGAACTTTCTCGAAGGGAAGGATCTGGGCATAGGCAGCGGCATCCGTTTGGTAAGGAGAAGTCAATCCGTCACCAATCAAGAGCGGCTGAAAAAGTCGTTGATTTTGCGAGAAATGGTGGATCGAATAAAACAGTGATAAAGTCTCTTCAAAAGCAGGATGATCTTCTCCCCAAAAGAGCAGAACGATGTCTTGTTCTTCTTCATGTTCTCGTTCGCGATAGATCAATTCCTGTTGTTTGCTGGATAATTTCCAATCGATATTTTTTAAGGAATCCCCTAACTGGTATTGACGGAACTGTCGAATAGAAAAATTGGGTTCCCCGTGGGTTTGGCTGCGGACTTGCTGTTTAAAAAATGGCAGCAGGGTAACGGCTTCTGGCGCCAATTTAGGCAGGATCAAAATCGATTGTTTCGCAACTGCAGCGTAGCTTTTTTCAAAAAAGCCAAAGAGATCATGGCTGTACAATTGAACGGGCAATTCTTCATAGATGCCTCGCTCCTTTGGGGTCCAAGGCAGCTGCAGCCGAATCAGATTGCCTCGATAAAAGGCGCTGTGATGACTTTCCTTGAAACGATCGTCAAATTTTAAGGTGAAATCGACCAGCGGCAGCAGCGTCGGGCGATACTTGAAGACTTGCAGCGGTAAGGTGATCGCTGTGTGTGTTTCAGCTTGGATCGATTCTTCTAAAATGATTTGGACCTTCTTGAGGGAGGGGAGCAAGAATACTGCATCAAGCAACAATAACAAAGTCAGTAAAAACCAAAGGCTCCAGCCAGCATTATTATTGAAGATCACACAATAAGCCAGCAGCAGAAAATAGGCAGCGCTAAACAACAGGAGGCGCAGCAGGCGTTCAAGCTTCTTTTTCTTCATCGCTATCTCCTCGTTGGGACAGGCACTCGTTGGATCATCTGTTTCATCAAGTCTGAAAGGGTCTCCGTGCTGGCATGAACGCCACCTTTCAGTAATAAACGATGACCGAAGACTGCTGGTAAAATTCGCTGCAAGTCTTGCGGCGTGACAAAGGTCCGACCTTCCGTCAACGCTAACGCTTTTGCCCCTTTTAAGAAGGCGATCCCACCACGAGGGCTGATACCAAGGTCAATGGCATTATGCTGACGGCTCGCTTGAACCAGCTGCAATGCGTAACGGGCGACCCGCTCATCGACATACACGTCATCGACCATCGCTTTTAAAGCAGTCACTTCATCAGCATGTAAAATGGTTTGGATCTGATCCAAGCTTTGCTGTCGTTTTCCAGTCAAGAGGGCGAGCTCATCTTGAAAATCTGGGTAACCGATATGCAGGCGGAACAAAAAACGATCCAATTGGGCTTCAGGCAAAGGATACGTTCCTTCATACTCGATTGGATTTTGCGTGGCTAAAACAAAAAAGTGGGGACTCAATGGGTACGTTTGATTGTCGATGGTGACATGATTTTCTGACATGGCTTCTAAGAGTGAGGCTTGCGTCCTTGGTGTGGTTCGGTTGATCTCATCTGCCAAGAGGACGGAGGTGAAGATCGGGCCAGGACGAAACTCGAACTGGTGGCTTTGGGAATTAAAAATCGACACACCTAACACATCGTTAGGTAAAAGGTCTGGGGTAAACTGTACCCGTTTGTAGTCACTTTGAATGGCTTTGGCTAACGATTTGACCAACATCGTTTTCCCAACACCAGGGATATCTTCGAATAAAACGTGTCCGCCAGCAAGCAGCGCAGTCACGGTAAATTGGATCACATCTCGTTTGCCTAAAATCACTTTTTCCACTTCTGCGATCAAGGCATCTATTTTTTGTAATTCAGCGGTCATCTGATAACCTCCCTACGTTCGTTTCTTCCATTGTAACGGTTTTCTAGGACTGTCGCAATTTTCGTGTAACAATTAAAGAAAATTTCAAGAATATTCAAAAAAGAGAAATCCTTTCTGCGGATTTGCGAAAGAAAAACAAAAAACTTCCGAAGCGTTTCCTCGGAAGTTTGCGTTTGATAGAACAGAAGCGACTAGAAGGTGTGGTGCAAGAGGTCAGCGGCGATCTGGTCCGCCTGCCGTAAATTCCAAGCATCGGTTCCTGGCTGAGCAGTGGCAGCCGTCAGCCAGTGGATGCCTTCTGTGGGAATCCCAAAACAATAGAGGGTAGGGTAAGGGCGGTCATCTGGTCCGAGGATCTGATTGGTCTCAGGATCGATGGCGATCGCACCCGTCTCAAAAGGCACCTCATTGGGGATCGCCAACTGGTGCGGGTGAATAATCCGATCGTTTAGCAGTTGCCGCAACAAGGAATTGTTGGTTCGACGAATCGCTGTCGATGGAATGCGAGCCTCAATTAGTTGCGTCGCGTGATAGCGTGTGTCGTCAAATCGCTTTGAATACGTACAGTAAGCCTCCTCGATCTCAACAGTCATGTCAGGACCTAGTAAGGTCACCACTCCCGCTTCCATCAATGCCACCAGTTCCTGCAGTCGCTGAACTGGCGGTCCGATCGATAAAAAGCTGTTCAAGGGAACGAAAGACTGCCAAAAGAGTGTTTTAAAGTCTTGTACTGGCATTAGCTGATGATCGAGAACAAACCGAATCGGGTCCCGCAGATCTTTAAAGACTTCCAAGGCACTGCTGATAGGTCCTGTTAGATTGCCTTTTTCGGCATCTTGGATTTGGGTACGTAATAGTGCAATGAAAAAGTCTTGCAACGACTGTTGCTTTTTCTGAGCAAAGGGGTCGGCTAGTTGTTGCCATGACCACCACTCCGTCGTAGGAAGCTGCCATTTTTTCAGCAAGTCTTCAGCTCCTTCAGAGGCAACAAAGGCGGCGGTAAAAGCGGCAAGCTGATCTTTATCCAGCAGCTGTTTTTCTAAAAGCAGCGTCTGATAATAGACGAGTTCTGCCTCTTTTTTTAAATAGAAGAGTAGGGTCTTGCCAGCAACCGTTTTGGCTGCTTGCCAAGCAGCGAGGCGTTCAGGGGTCAAAAAAACGGGCTTTTGCTGCTGCGTCGGTGTTTTTTGATTGCGGCCACGAGGATGATACGGGACACCCCGACGAGAACCTGCGATGATTTGTGGTTCTTCACCAGAAGGTTGATAGACGAGGGATCCATTGACTTTGACGAAGGTGCCGCCCCGACCGCTGGTCAAGCGGGTGACGTAATCGTAAAAGGCAAGTCCTAGTCCCCGTAAAATCACAGGTTCGCCAGCTTTCACCGCCGTTAGATCCGTATCTGCCGCATTGGCTGGCGGTGCATAAAACCAGCCATTATTTTCTGCGGCCGCCGCCAATCGTTGTTCTGCTGCTGACAGTTGGGCTTGTGAATGGCCTGTAGCTAAGACGACGGCATCAACAAGAAATGTTTGGTGAGCCGTCGTCAACTGGTAGCGATTTTTGGAAAGAGGGGTCAAGGAGCTGACACTGTCTGACAGATGGTTGACGGTAATGGATTCAGGCAGCTCTTTTAATAGCTGCTGATAAAACCACTGCTGATAGAGGCCATATAACGCCCGCGAGCAATGCCCGTTAGGATCAAGTGAATCAAGTGCTGTGCATTCCGTAACGAGCTCAGGAGCATGCGTGGCTGCGAAATGTTTCCCTTCTGTCACTGCCCATTCGTATAAGGTAGGTCCTTTGACCACGGGACCGCCGGTGCTTAATGTGTCATCCGTGAAAAGGGTGACTTGACTGGTTACAGAATTCAATAGCAGATCCGCCGATTGGTCCGTGCGCCAAACTGCCCCAGGAAGAAAGGGATCAAACAGCAGCAAGTCGATGGCTTGTTTGTTTTGTTTGCTATGAGCGATCAGTCGTTCTGAAAGTGAAAGTCCACGAGGACCAGCACCAATGATAGCTATTTTCATATCACACCGCCTCAATTATTCTATGGTCTTTGTGTCATCAACGGGCTAAGTCAAAAGGTGTCTTGCGGAAAATCAGCCAGTGCATGCCTAGCACCATGGCTTCCTCGATGGCATCGATATAATGGAAAGCAGGCTGATTGGGTTGTTGCTGCAGCAATGGATTTTTTTGGATCGCGTCTAAGAGATCGGTTTTTACTGCATCACTGCTGGCTAAAATAATACAGTGGGGGGCAAAAGCTGCATTGTAAAATGGCAGTAAGCTTGTCAGGCGCTGAACCAAAGCCGTGCGGTCTTGCGGTGCCCCTTGATCCAAGTAGCCGGGCAAAAACTTTGCCTCTCCCGCTAGGGCGTCTTTTCCTTCTAAAAGTGCACCATTGACCAGGAGCGTGATACCAGGCATGCTTTTTTCGGGATTGTACATGCCGACGATGGTTTGCTGCAAAGAGATCTGTTGGGCGATGCAATAGCCGATCGTTAAAATATGGGCATCGTTTTGACAGTAGAAGGGCAGTGCAGTGACCTCTGCCACGAGGGCTGCCAGGTGCCAGCCATTGAATTTTTCATACCAGCTGGAAGTCACGGTTCCTCCACTGATTTTTCCTGGTAAAAAGAGGGCGATCTGTTCCACAGAGGGAAATAATGCTAGCTCGTTCGTTACACATTCTTGAAAGCGATGAGGGGCAACATCAGGAAACGGCTGGTCGTGTTTTGCCAAAACCTTCCCCTTGCGGTCGATCAGCATGGACCAAAGAGCCAAGGAACCATCGTGATCAATAAAGCTAAGCAAAAGAGAATGACCTCGGTCTTGGTTGAGCTGATAGGTCACAGCAGGGCGCCCTAGCTCTTTTTGCTCCAGCGGACCTTTAGTGATTTCCCCCTCTGCCAACAATTCTTTTAATAATGAGTTAGTGGTGACCATGCTGATGCCGGTTTTCTTTACTAAATCGGAGGCGAATAATGCCCCGTTTTGAAATAAGGTTTTTAAAACCAGCTGTTTGTTTTGCTGGCGAATGGAATGGGTGGTAGAAGCCATAGGTGTTCTCCTTAATGAAGTGATTTAATTAAGTATACCGACGGGATGGAACGATGTAAAGTTTTTAAAAGACTGACTTGACGGAAAACTTGAAAATAAGTATACTTAATTAACAATGTTAATTAAGTGGTTCGCCATAAAGAGGACACGAGGTAGAGGGGAAGAGAAACGTATGATCAAATTAGTCATCACAGATTTAGACGGTACATTTTTGAACAGCCAAGGCAGTTTTGATCGGCCTTATTATGAACAAGTCAGCCAACAAATGAAAGAAGCGGGTGTTGCTTTTGCTGCGTGTACCGGCAAACAGTGTGAACGAGTGGAAGAACTGTTTGGTGAAGCAGCAGCGGATGTTTGGATTCTTGGGGATAGCGCGACCCGCATCAAACATCAAGGCGAATACATCTTTGAATCACTGCTGCCAAACGAATTAGGGCGGCGGATCATTGCGAAGCTCGCTGCGATTGCGCAAGATCATGTGATCATCGCCTGTACACCGACTGCGGCATACATTGCGGAAACGACCAATGAAGCAGATGCCCAGAAAGTTCGAGGCTCTTATCGGGTGGTCAAAACGGTGACGGATTATCAAACCATCACCGAAGATTTTGTGAAGCTCACTATTTTTGATCCCAAACTACGTTGCTTTAAGCATGTCCAACAGTTAGGTGAGTTTACAAACGACGCCTACATCGTGGCTTCGGAAGCCGCTTGGATCGATATCACCAATCAAGGCGTCCACAAAGGAACGACTGTGGCACACTTGCAAGAATTGCTGCACGTCACACCAGAAGAGACTATGGTCTTCGGCGATGGCTTGAACGA
This sequence comes from Enterococcus sp. DIV0240d, assembly GCF_051711245.1. NCBI lineage: Bacteria > Bacillati > Bacillota > Bacilli > Lactobacillales > Enterococcaceae > Enterococcus > Enterococcus sp. DIV0240d. The sequence continues at coordinate 1,323,127 of NZ_JBIOMG010000001.1, forward strand.
TTTGGAGTTGATGGCAGCTGGCACGTTTAGTTTCGCCATGAGCAATGCCTTTGAGGAAGTCAAGGCAGCGGCAGCGTTTGTGACCAAGTCAAACGATGAAAATGGCGTGCTGAAAACCATCGAATGTCTGTTACCGCTACAAATGAACCAATAAAAAAACCGCTCCCTAGCAGGGATAGCACGTACTTTCATTTGACTGAAAGTAGAGTGCTGCCTGTTGCTAAGGCGCGGTTTTTTCGTTATGCATGTGGTTGACTGACGCTATAAGGATAGGCATCGGCTGACCACTCTTTGCTGCGAGGGACGATACCTAGCTGGAAGTTCAATGTACCACCGGCAGTCAATTCTTGGTGGGTGAAAAACAATCGCTCGAAGGGTTCTTCGTTCAATGTGATTTTATCCACGAAGAGCTGTTGCGGCGCATTGGGCGTGCTCTTGATCACTAAGTCTTTGCCTGAAGCAAGATGTAGTGTTGCTTGATCAAATAATGGCATGCCGATGACATATTCCCCCGTCCCTGGTGTGACTGGATAAAAGCCCAAGGAGTTGAAAATGTACCAACCAGCCATGCTACCGTTGTCTTCATCGCCAGGAAAGCCTTTGGGCGAGTAATTGAAGCATTGTGTCAATAGCTGCTTGATCAAGGGCTGTGCCATTTCTGGTTTGCCCAAATAGCTGAATAGATACGGATAGTGGAAGCTTGGTTGATTGGAGATCGCCAGCTGACCAAAATCGAGTGCAGCCATCTCGCTCATTTCATGGATCTCAAAGCCGTAGCCTTCTGTCGTATAGCGAGGTTCTTGATTGCACAAGTCGATCAGTTTTGCTTCAAAGGCCGCTTTGCCGCCGTGTTCGGCGATCAAGCCAGCGAAATCATGGTAAACAGCAAAACTGCTTTGCCACGCACTGCCTTCTGCATAGTCTAAGCCCCAGCGTATGTCACTGAATTCTGGACGAAAGGCACCATCGGGATCTTTTGCCCGCATAAAGCCAGTTTCCTGATCGAAAATGTTGCGGTAGTTTTGCGATTGCTGCTGATAATAGTCTGCTTGCTCGTCACCCAGCTGTTGCGCGACTTGTGAAATACAAAAATCACTGTAACAATAATCAAGGGTGTGATTGACCGATTCATGATGCGTCAATGGCACATACCCATAAGTCAAATAGTCCGTCGTGCCGCGCCGACCATAATTGGGATTTTCACTTTGGACGGTGGCGCCTTTTTTCATCGCTGCTAAAAATTCGGGCATCAAATCAGGACGAATGCCTTTTACTGCGGCATCAGCGATCACGGCATCGATCAGCGTCCCTGGCATCAATCCACGCTCATCTGGCGATAGCCATTTTGGTAAAAAGCCGCTTTCGCGATAACTGTTCAAAAAGCCTTCCAGCATGTCTTCCAATTGTTCGACAGCCAAGAGTGAAAAGAGCGGGTAGACAGTTTTATACGTATCCCAAAAGCCGTTGTTTGTATACAGTGGTCCTGGTTTGATTGCTTTTGCCAAGGTATCCCAATGCATTTTGCAGCCCTCTTGGTCGATTTCGAAGAAGGTTTGAGGAAACAAGAATAAGCGATAAAAATTATGATAAAAAGTAGAAACTTGTGTTTGATCGTGATGCTCAATCTCGATTTTTTGCAAAAAATGATTCCATTGCTGTTGGACAGAAGCCAGATAATCGTCAGGAGCCCATTGCTGTTCCCGTTGCAAGTTCAAACAAGCTTGTTCGCGACTGAGAAACGAGGTCGCAAAACGGATCGTCTGTGTTTGGCAATCATCAAAGCGGAGAACGACGAAGGCTTCTTTGCCTGTCAAGGCACCTTCGATCGCCGTGGTGGGTGTTTCAAAACGATAGACGAAATGGAAGGTGAAGCGTTCATCTTCGCACCCTGAAAATACGATCAGTTGACCAGCCACTGTTTGTTCATCCACCTGTTCTAAGACATAGTCACCCGGCAGTGACAAGCCAAGACCTGGCTGATCCCCGCAGTTTTCAATAGTCAGCACACCGCCATACATACTGGGGATCAAAGTCGTTGTTGTTAAATACCGCTGCGTCTTGATTTTAAGAAAGGCTGGATTAAAGGTGCTTTCTTCGGGACGATACGAGCTTTGCGCATGGAAAAGGGTATTTTCAGAAAGCGTGCCGTTTATCGGCAGCATCGTCAGATGGCTGAAATCCCCCATCCATGGGCTAGGCTGATGGGTGAGGCGAAAGCCCTGAAAGGTTCGATCTTCTGGATGAAACCACCAACTGCCGCGTTGATCGCTGGTTTGCGGGGCAAAGTAGTTCATGCCAAAAGGAACCCCTGTATAAGGCAGGCAGTTGCCGTGGGAAAAACTATATTGGTTGTCTGTTCCGTGTCGTGTGTCGATCATTGATACGTTCACTTGGTTCACTCCTTTAATTGGGTTGATTCTCTTTTGATCAAAGAAACCGCCACTAGATGGGTGGTCGTCTCCGTTGGTACTGGGGTTGCTGCCTTCGCAGCGTTGATTTTCTCAATCACTTGGTTTCCTGCCAAGCGCCCCATCTCGGCAAAATTCTGCCCGATAGTCGTTAGTGCTGGATCAACGAGGGCTGCGGCTTGGATATTATCGAAACCAACTAGGGAAATGTTGGCAGGGACGTGCAAATCTGCTTGGCGCAAAGCACGCATCAATTCAATGGCGATCAAGTCATTTTCACAGACGGCTGCCGTGACCTGATGTTCTTCCAAGTAGGCAAGCGCATTCGCGATGCTGGCAGCCGTGTCGTCGAGCTTGGTGCGAAAGGTTCTTTGGGCTTTTTTCAGCGCATCGATGTAACCTAGATAACGCTGACGGACGGATTGCGGATGATGGGTATCACCAAAAATATAAGCGATCCGTTGATGCCCCAACGCAAGTAAATGCTCCGTGGCTAGCTGTCCGCCTTGAAAGTTATCTGGCATCACCGCTGGAAAATCAAACTCATGCAGCTTTTTATCTAAGGTCACGATAGGAAAGTGCTTTTCAGCACATTCGAACAGCAAGTCATAGTAAGAAAACGTATTGCTGGCGTAATAGATCAGGCCGTCGAATTCTTGCATCAGCTCAGCTGCCGTCGTTTTTTCCAAATAATCCACTGGTGTCATCAAAAGTTCAAAGCCGTGTTCTTGCATCACGGGGTAAATGCCTTCGGTAAAGTTTCCTAAAGAGAGATCATTGGCAAAGGGCAAGACAAACAAAATTCGTCCAGTCGCTTTTTTTTCCTTCAATTCTCGGACAAAGCTGCCGCTGCCTTGCACGCGATAGATCAGCTGATTTTGTTCCAGTTCCGTCAAGGCTCTTTTAGAGGTGATCCGACTGACTTGGTATTGTTCAGATAGTTCTTTTTCAGTAGGGACACGACTGCCAGGCGCTAATCGCCCTTCAACGATGGCTTCGTGAAGCTCCGCGTAAATTTTTTTATATAATGGTTGTTTCATAAGAAAACCCCTTTTGATATATCATATTTGTTAGCATACCATAAACCAATAAAAATGAAAACCCTTTAATTATTTTGAAAAAGCGCTAGACATTCAATTAATTCATGATATACTAGGTTCGTAAATTGATATATCAAATCAGGGAAGGTGATGGAATGGTTTATAAAGAAATACCAACTTCAGTAGCAAAATTTATGGAAACGATTACGGATCTATGCGGAGAAACGCATGCCGATTGGGCGAAAAATTTTAACGCAGCCTTTGCCAATACACTATTAACGACGGTCAAGCGTCATGAGGATGGCACGACCTTTTTACTGACGGGGGACATTCCAGCCATGTGGCTGCGAGATTCCACTGCACAAGTTCGTCCGTATTTGGTGATCGCCAAAGAAGATGAAGACTTAGCAAGCATGATCAGCGGGTTAGTTAAAAAGCAATTCTACTATATTACGATCGATCCTTACGCAAATGCCTTTAACGAATCAGCCAATGGCGCTGGCCACCAAACAGACGATACAGAAATGAACGATTGGATCTGGGAACGCAAATATGAGATCGACTCTTTGTGTTATCCGATCCAACTGGCCTATCTGCTATATAAAAACACAGGCAGAACCGATCAGTTCAATGATGATTTTGTAACAGGCATCAAAAAAGCCTTGGAGGTGTTTGTGACAGAACAAAACCATGAGGAGTCTCCATATCGCTTTGAACGGGATACCTGGCGAAAAGAAGATACCTTGACTCATGACGGCAAAGGCGCACCAGTGAAACCCGTCGGCTTGACTTGGTCAGGCTTTCGACCAAGTGATGATGCCTGCAAATACGGCTATTTGATTCCCTCCAATATGTTTGCGGTGGTGGTCTTAGGCTATATCCGAGAAATCTTTACGACGGTTTTAGAAGATGCAGCGATCGTGGCACAAGCGAAAAAATTGCAAGCAGATATCGAAGCAGGGATTAAAGCATATGGGTTGACCACGAACCAAGCTGGCGAAGAAGTCTACGCCTATGAAGTGGATGGATTCGGCAATGGCACCCTGATGGATGACAGCAATGTGCCGAATTTGATCGCCGCCCCTTACTTGGGGTATGGCAGCATGGAAGATCCCCTTTATCTTCAAACCCGTAAAACGTTGTTGAGCAGTGAAAATCCGTATTTCTATGAAGGGAAATACGCCAAAGGCATTGGTAGCTCTCATACGCCAGAAAATTATGTGTGGCCGATCGCCATGGCAATGGAAGGGATGACCACCACTGACAAAGAAGAAAAGAAACGAATTTTGGATCAGTTAGTGGCGACAGATGCGGGTACAAATTTGATGCATGAAGGGTTCGATGTCGATGATCCTTCGCAATACACGAGAGAATGGTTCTCGTGGGCGAACATGATGTTTTGTGAATTGGTTATGGATTATTTCGATATCCGAGTGGAAAAATAAGCAGCACGACCCATCACCATTCGAGTGACACAAAAAGCAGTCCAACGACGCAAACAGCGAGGAGTAAAAATCAATGAAGAAACAAGTTTATATCATCTCACACAGCCACTGGGATCGGGAATGGTACATGCCTTACGAACAGCATCACATGCGGCTAGTGGAATTGATGGATGATCTTTTAGAATTAATTGAAAATGACCCTGAGTTCCACAGCTTCCATCTAGATGGACAGACGATCATCTTGGATGACTATTTAGAAGTGCGGCCTGAAAAACGCGAGGCGGTCAAAGCGGCCATCAAACAAGGGAAATTACAGATCGGTCCGTTTTATATTTTGCAAGATGACTTTTTGATCAGTGCCGAATCAAACACCCGTAATATGCTGATTGGAATGGCAGAAAGCAAAAAGTGGGGCACCCCCGTTATGTTGGGGTATTTCCCAGATACTTTCGGCAATATGGGACAAACTCCGCAAATGATGCTGCAAGCCAATCTTGAAAGTGCTGCATTTGGGCGTGGCGTCAAACCGATCGGCTTTGACAACGAAGTTTTACCCGATGATCAATTTACTTCCCAATATTCTGAAATGCATTGGGAAGGTCCAGATGGCAGTCAAATCTTTGGTCTACTTTTTGCCAACTGGTACTCCAATGGCAATGAGATTCCAGTGGATAAAGCAGAAGCCAAAGCTTTTTGGACACAAAAACTGCAAGATGTAGAAAAATTTGGTGCCACCAATCATTACTTAATGATGAATGGGGTCGATCATCAACCCGTCCAAAAAGACATTTCGGCAGCGATTCGTACAGCCAACGAGCTATTCCCAGAGTATGAATTCAAACACGCCAGCTTTACCGAATACCTTGAAGCGGTGCAAGCAGATCTGCCAGATGACCTAGGAACTGTCACAGGTGAATTGACCAGTCAAGAAACCGATGGTTGGTATACTTTAGCCAATACCGCCTCTTCCCGAGTTTATCTAAAACAATGGAATACAAAGGTTTCCCGCCAATTAGAAAATGTTGCGGAGCCATTAGCAACTATGGCTTATGAAGCAAACGGCAGCTATCCTCACGATATGTTGGATCATGCGTGGAAAACCCTGATGCAAAATCATCCTCACGACAGTATCTGCGGCTGTTCAGTGGACGAAGTACACCGAGAAATGATGCCGCGCTTTGAAAAAGCCAATGAAATCGGCAAGTTCGTGGCAGATGAAGCGTTACGCAATTTAGTAGCCGCCATCGACACGAGCCAGTTTCCTGAGGAGAGTCGCCCTTTCGTGGTCTTCAACACCACTGGCAGCACCCGTTCTGGTTTAGTGGAAGTCGTGATCGAACTTGAGCGTAAAACATTCCGTGAAGGATTGCCAAGCAAGCTTTACCACGAATTGTTGGCGAAGCCAAAAGGTTCTTATTCGGTGATCGATGAACAGGGGAACCCTGTTGCTGCGATTATCAGTGAAGAAGAGGTCCTTTTTGACTATGAATTGCCTAAAGATGCTTTTCGGATTCCTTTCATGAAACGCTTTGTCAAGGTCCAAGTTGAAGCAAACCAGTTGCCAGAATTTTCATGGCAGACCTTTGCCCTAGTAGAAAAAGCCGCTACGCCAGTAGAGAGCGCCCCGATCGTTTCAGAAGGAGGGCGCAAACTTGCCAACGCACATTTGGAAGCCGTCATTACTGAAAACGGCAGCTTGACGATTACAGACAAAGCAACCCAAAAAACGTATCGCAATTTACTGGTTTTCGAGGATGTGGGGGATATCGCCAATGAGTACATCTTCAAACAACCAGAAGGGGATCAAGCAATCTTATCGACACAATTTCCGCATCACGTGACGATCGAACAAAACGATCCACTGGTGGGGATCGTGCGACTGACGCAAGAATTGCAGATTCCCGTTTCAGCAGATGACCGTTTGTTAGAAGAACAAAAAGCTGTTGTCGATTTCCGTTTCCGTAAGGCACAGCGGAGTCAAGAATTGGTTGCATTCAAGATCGAGACGGAGATTCGCTTAGAACGAACCAGCAACCGCCTGGCATTTAAAACCACCGTCAACAACCAAAGCAAAGATCACCGACTGCGGGTGTTATTCCCAACAGGGATCATCACGGATTTCCATGAAGCTGACAGCATTTATGAAGTCGTAAAACGGCCGAATCAGGTTTCCAGTCATTGGGAAAACCCAACAAATCCGCAGCATCAGCACGCCTTTGTCAACTTGCATGATGAAACTGGCGGCATGACGGTTTCTAATTTTGGTTTGAACGAATATGAAATCGTGAAGGATCAGATCTGCTTGACCTTGTTGCGCTGTACGGGAGAGCTAGGCGATTGGGGCTACTTCCCAACACCAGAAGCGCAATGCTTAGGCAGCCACACCTTTGAATACGGTGTAGCCTGTCATGGGGCTCCTGAAGAACGTTATGAAACGTATCGCCAAGCACAAGCTGCCCAAGTTCCTTGGACGGCAAGTCAGACCGACAAGCATCAAGGCAAGCTAGCCAGCAGCAACCAATACATGGAAGCTCATGGAACGACGGTAGCTATCACCGCTTTAAAACGCAATCGCCAAGACCAGCAGATCGTTTTGCGGGGCTATAATTTGGCGGATCGAGCCACTGCCTTTCACGTGCAAAAAGAGCAGGCGACGCTCTGTCTGTTGAACCTTTTAGAGGAAGAACAAGCATCGACCGTCAATCAGCAATTACACCCATATGAAATTCGTACCATTGGAGTAAAGGAGTGAGAAATGATGGTTTATGGAGGAATTGAAGCCGGCGGCACAAAAATGATTTGTGCCGTTGCCGATGAACAGTTGACGATCATCGCCCAAGAGTCGATCCCAACGACAACACCGGAGGAAACGTTAGCGGCGATCTTTGCCTTTTTCGATCCCTACGATCTCGTGTCATTAGGGGTCGGTTCCTTTGGTCCGATCGGGATCGATCCAACCCAAGCGACCTATGGCCACATACTAGCGACGCCGAAACAGGGCTGGCAGCAGTTCGATTTTCTCGGTGCATTGAAGAAGCGCTACCCAGAGACAGCATTTGCTTGGACAACAGATGTCAATGCTGCCGCTTATGGGGAATTACGCCAAGGAGCGGCGCAAGGCAAAGACAGCTGTGTCTATTTGACAGTAGGAACCGGCATTGGCGCAGGAGTCGTTCGTGAAGGAAAGATTTTCGAGGGGATCGGTCATTCAGAAATCGGTCATACCTATGTCAAACGTCACAGTGAAGATACGTATGCTGGTACATGCCCGTATCACGGCGACTGTCTGGAAGGATTAGCCGCAGGGCCTTCTTTAGAAGGACGTACGGGGATCAAAGGACAAGACTTGCCGCAAGCGCACGAGATTTGGGGGTTGCAGGCCTTTTATCTAGGGCAAGCGCTGGTCAATATCACGTTGACCTTAGCACCTGAGAAAATCATTTTAGGCGGTGGGGTCATGAATCAGCCGCATCTACTCGCTCAAATCCAACAAGCCTTCCAAAAACAAATGGCAGGCTATATGGAGACACCACCAGTGGAAGACTACATCGTCACTTGGGGCTTGCCGAACAAAAGCGGGATTATCGGCTGTCTCTTGTTAGGCAAAGAGCAGGTGACTGCCCATGACTAACCTGTATTTTCCTAAAGATTTTTGGTGGGGAGCTGCTGCCAGCGGTCCGCAAACTGAAGGACGAACGGCCGATGATGGCAAAGGTGATTCGATTTGGGACTATTGGTACGCAACGGAGCCAGAACGTTTTTATCAAAAACGGGGACCAAAAGATACCGTCCAGCTGCTGCAGCGTTACCCAGAAGATGTGGCGTTGATGAAAGAGATCGGCTTTAATTCTTTTCGAACCTCGATCCAGTGGAGTCGCTTGCTGCCAGAAGGAAGAGGGGCGGTCAATCAACAAGCGGTGGCGTTTTATCGCGAGTACTTCGCCACTTTGATCGAAAATGGCATCGAACCCTTCATCAATTTGTATCATTTTGATATGCCGATGGCACTGCAAAAAGAAGGCGGCTGGCTCAATCGCGAGACTGTCACAGCATTTGCAGATTATGCTGCTTTGTGTTTTGAGTTGTTCGGTGATCAAGTCCGTCATTGGTTCACGCAAAATGAACCGATCGTGCCAGTGGAGATGGGGTATTTGTATCAACAGCATTACCCAGCAGAAATCAACTTGGCACATGCGGTGCAAGTCGGCTACCATGAAGCACTCGCCAGCGCCTTAGCGATCCAACGCTTCCGTCAATCTCAGCAATCAGGCGAAATCGGCATCATCTTGAATTTGACACCGACTTATCCGAAAGATCCGAACGATGAAAAAGATGTCCAAGCGGCGCAACTGGCAGATGCCTTTTTTAACCGATCCTTCTTAGATCCAGCGGTCAAAGGCACCTTTCCTGTAGAATTGATCGCTGTCTTAAACGAGTTGGCGATCATGCCAGAAACCAGAGCAGAAGATTTGCAGATCATTAAAGAAAACACGGTCGATCTCTTGGGGGTCAACTATTATCAGCCACGGCGGGTGCAGCAAAAGCGTTCTGCCAAAACAGCGGACACACCAATGCCAGAAGATTACTTCGATGTGTATGATTGGCCAGAAAAGAAAATCAATCCCCATCGAGGCTGGGAGATCTATGAACGAGGCATCTATGATACCTTGATCAACCTACGAGACAACTACGGCAATATCCCCTGTTATATTTCAGAAAACGGCATGGGGGTCGAAGATGAAACACGCTTTATCGATGCCAGCGGTCAGATCCAAGATGAGTACCGTATCACCTTTATCAAAGATCATTTGCGGTATGTTCACCAAGCGATCCAAGAAGGCAGCCAGTGCCGCGGGTATCACATGTGGACCTGCATGGACAATTGGTCTTGGCTGAATGAATTCAAAAATCGTTACGGGTTTATTGCTGTCGATTTGGCTACCCAAAAACGGACCATCAAAAAGTCTGGTGAGTGGTTCCACGAAGTGATTCTACAAAACGGCTTTGTCGACTGATCATTCATAAAAAACAAATCAATGAAGCGTCCTATCTTGCAAAAGGTAGGACGTTTTTCAGGTTTTTAGAGAATAAAAACAAAATATAAACAAAGACCTTTAATTTGTTTCATTTTATCTTTAGTTTGTTCCTTATTTTTTAGGGATGAAAGCGTTATTCTAGTAGCATGAAGGAGATGATGAGATGTGAAGAAAAAGGGGTTTTGGAGGAATGTCTGGCAATACAAAGCATTGATATTGATGGCTTTGCCAGGTGTTGTCTGGTTTATCTTTTTTTTCTATATACCTGTATTCGCAAATGTGGTGGCGTTCAAAGATTTCCACATTTCACCAGACGGCTTTTTTGCCAGTTTGAAACAAAGCCCATGGGTCGGCTTTGATAACTTTAAATTTTTATTTGCATCCAATGATGCTTGGCTGATCACTAGAAATACCCTACTCTACAATATCGTATTTTTAGCATTCAACCTATTCTTTGCGATTGCCTTTGCCATTATTATGAGTGAGCTGCGCAATAAGCGCTTGGTAAAAGTGTATCACACGATGTCCCTGTTGCCGTACTTCCTTTCTTGGGTGGTTATTTCGTACTTTGTCTATGCCTTTTTGAGTCCAGACAAAGGGATCATTAACCAATGGATCACGGGTATGGGCGGTGAAGGAATCAACTGGTATGCTGATCCGAAATGGTGGCCGTTTATTTTCGTCTTTATGAATGTCTGGAAGAGCTTAGGCTACAACAGCATCATCTATTATGCGTCAGTGGTCGGGATCGATCAGACGTATTACGAAGCCGCGATGGTCGATGGCGCCAGCAAATGGCAGCAGATCAAAAATGTGACGTTGCCACAGCTGATTCCAATGATTTCTGTTTTGTTGATTTTGAACATCGGTGGGATCTTCCGTGCCGACTTCGGACTTTTCTATCAAGTCCCACGAAACTCTGGGGCGTTGTACCAAGTCACCTCCGTTTTAGATACGTACATTTATAATGGACTGACTGCCACAGGCGACTTCGGGATGACCGCAGCTGCCGGCCTTTATCAATCAGTGGTTGGGGCATTACTATTACTAACAGCGAATTTGGTTGTTCGTAAACTAGAACCAGATTCAGCATTATTCTAAGGAGGATGGATAAATGAAGAAAAAAGTAACGAAAGTCGAGATCCGCTCCTTTAACCCAACGGTCAACCTGATTTTTAATATCGTGATCGGTCTGTTCGCGATTTCCTGTGTCTTGCCGTTTCTCTTTGTGATCGCGATCTCATTGACCAGTGAAACCTCTTTGGCAGAAAACGGCTATCGCTTTTGGCCACAAGAATTTTCGTTCGCAGCGTATACCTACCTGTTTAGCGGACAAATGAGCAGCAAAATTTTCCAAGCATTTGGCGTATCTATTTTTATCACTGTTTTTGGTACCTTCGTCAATGCAACGATGACTTCGCTATATGCCTATGTCATCTCTCGCTCAAATTTTCCATTCCGTCGTTTCTTTACGATCTTCGCTTTGATCACCATGTTGTTTGCGCCAGGGATGGTTGCCAATTACTTAGTGATGGTCAACTTGATCCAATTGAAAGACACGATTTGGGCGTTGATTTTACCCCTTGCCTTAGGGCCTTTTAATATCCTTGTTATGCGGACCTTCTTTAAAAAGACGGTACCAGATAGTATTATAGAATCTGCGCGCATCGACGGGGCCAGCGAAATGAAGATTTTTCTGTCCATCGTGTTGCCGTTAGCCGTTCCAGGGATCGCAACGATCAGTCTATTTGCCGCTCTTGGCTATTGGAATGACTGGTTCAATGCATTGTTGTATATTCAAAAAGACTCTTTAGTGCCGTTACAAGCACTTTTGATGCGGATTCAAAGCAACTTGGACTATCTAGCCAAAAGCTCTGGTATGGCTGCCCAGATCCAAGGTGGTTTGGCCGCTTTGCCAAGCGAAACTGCTCGCATGGCAATCGTTGTTGTTGCAACCTTACCGATTGCGATCACCTATCCATTCTTCCAACGGTATTTTGTCGGTGGTCTGACAATTGGTGGCGTCAAAGAATAATCAAATAAGTATAGGGAGGAAACAAAAATGAATTTGTGGAAAAAAACAGCTTTTGCTGGGATGGCCGCAGCGGCAACTTTGGGAATGGCTGCCTGTGGGTCGAACGGCGCAACATCCGATTCAGAAAACAATGCAGACGGCGTAACGACTTTATTGATGTATCAAGTCGGGGACAAGCCAGAAAACTTTGATCAATTAATGGAGATCGCCAATAAACGCATTGAAGAAAAAACCAACGCTCGCATCGATCTGCAGTATATCGGCTGGGGTGATTGGGATCAAAAAATGAGTACCATCATTTCATCGGGTGAAAACTACGATATTTCCTTTGCCTCAAACTATGTTGCGAATGCGCAAAAAGGCGCGTATGCAGATTTGACGGAGTTAGCACCAAAATATGCCAAAGAAGCGTATGATCAATTAGACGAATCTTATATCAAAGGCAATACGATCGACGGAAAATTATATGCCTTTCCAGTCAATGGCAATATTTATGCCCAACAAGTCTTGACCTTCAATAAAGAGTATTTAGATAAATATGATTTGGATATTAGCGGGATCGAATCTTATGCAGATGCCGAAGACGTGTTGAAGAAGTTTAAAGAAGAAGAACCAAACATCGCACCGTTTGCGATCGGACAAACCTTTAATGTTTCTGGAAACTATGATTATGTGATCGGGAAAGATTACCCATTTGCTGTTAAATTGGACGGCGATACAACGAAGATCATCAATCAATACGAAGATGATGAACAAATGGAAAACTTGAAATTGATGCACAAATGGTACAACGAAGGCTTGATCCCAACTGATGCAGCCACTAATACGACTGGTTACCCATTAGAAGGCAACACATGGTTCATGCGTGAAGAAACCCAAGGACCAATGGATTACGGCGATACGATCTTAAGCAATGCCGCAGGTCATGAATTGGTTTCACGTCCAATCACGAAACAATTAAAATCAACAGGTCAAGCGCAAATGGCAAACTTTGTCGTAGCGAATGTTTCGAAAAATAAAGAAAAAGCAGTGGAAGTGTTGGGCTTGTTGAACAGCGACCCTGAATTGTTGAATGGATTGGTTTGGGGTGTCGAAGGCGAAGCATGGGAAAAAATCGAGGGCGAAGACAACAAAATCCGTCTCCTTGATGGCTACTTGCCAAATACTCGGATGGCTGCTTGGAACACTGGGAACAACATGATCCTTTATACACAAGAATCCATCACAGACGATATGATCAAAGAGCGTGATGAAAATATTGCTAACGCTGAAGCATCACCAATCTTAGGGTTCAACTTCAAGACTGATAATGTGAAAACAGAAATCACGAATATCGCCAATGTCATGAACCGTTACAAAGCAAGTTTAGCAACGGGAACGATCGATCCAGAAGAAAATGTTCCGAAACTAAACGAAGAATTAAAAACCGCTGGCTGGGAGAAGGTCCGCGATGAAATGCAAAAACAATTTGATGAGTATCGTGCAAGCCAAGAATAAGCAACAGGCGCCGCTCACCAATCAATAGATCAAGTAAGCCGGAGGCTAAACGCATCAGGACCAATGGTTCCCACGTCTAGCTTCTGGCTGCTTTTTCTTTAAAGTAAATAGCGAAATTTTTTGATGGAAAAATAACGTTACTTTTGTTTTTTAACCTTCAAGCAGCAAGCATGGAGCATCTAAAACGTACATAGCATTAAAAGATTCTCAGGTAGCTTGAGTAGGAAGCTAAAATCATGCTACATTTTCGATAGGGAACAAATAAGGGAGGAATTTTAAATGGAAGAAACAGCAAATAGTGGGTTGGTCAAGGGCTTTCGCTTGATTTGGGCGATCGTGAAGTTGAATTTGTTTTTCGTTGTATTGACATTGGCAGGTGGCGGAATCTTAGGGATCGGTCCAGCGTTTCATACCATTAGTACCTTGATCCACGAAGACGGTTTAAATTATGAGCATCAAAGCTTTCGCAGCGCATGGCGCATTTGGCGCAGCGTCTTTGTCAAAGCCAATAAACAGTTTTATCTTTTCTTCCTACTGACAGGTTTCTTAGTGTATAACTTGTATTTAGCTACCCAGATCCAAGGCTTGATTTGGCTGATGATCTCTTTTGTTTTAGTTGTCGTCAGCGGATTGAGTATCTTATTGTACTTACTAAGTGTGGTTTTTGACACATCCTATGAGATTTCCTTGTGGAATAACCTGAAATTGTCCTTCGTGTGTCTGTTTCTTCATATGGCGACCTTTCTAAAATTGTTAGTGGGGATTGCCAGTATTTTCGCTTTTACTTGGATGATGAAAGGGCTCTTGCTCTTTGGAACCTTCAGTCTATTGATTTTGTGGTGCCACGTGGCGATTAGTCAGGAAAAAACCGTCATTGATCGGGACTTGGCACATGACTAAGCAGCGCTTTCGTTTGTTTAAACATGACTTTTTGATCAATCAGTTGATGCAGTTGTATAGCGTCCTTTTGGTGATCATCTCGATTATTATCATGCTGGTTCTGACGGCATATACTGGGGCAGACCGCTTCAATAGCAGCGAACGCCTCGTGGAAGCTACCAGTATGCAGTTGGATGCATACGTGCAGGATCAAAACGCGGTCGTCTCAACGGTATTAGGCGAATTTACCAGTTCGGATACTGCTTTTGAATCGCTGCGCAATTATTTACAGCTTTCATTGCCAGACTATTTTTCCTATAGTAATGATATTTTTCGCCAGACGGGACAAAGTGTGTATTTGCCAAATATCCTCTATCGCTTGATCCGTAATCATCCTAGTATCGAAGAGATCATTATTCAACTGGATGAAAGCAATGAGACACTAGTGGCAACCCTAGATACCCCTTATGGAGAAAAACGCAACGGCAAGCAGATCGATTTGAAAAATCGTCTGTTTTTTGTTCGTTCGATCGCCCAACCAAGTAATTATGCGCAACCGTTAGGGCAAGTCTACGTGATTTTTCACTCAGACGATGTCTTAGCCAATCGACAAGAAGACAACCAAGCGCATGGTATTAACAGTTTTTTGTATACCTCCAATGGGCAGCGGCTATACAAGGATGCCGCGAACCTTAGCAAGCAGACCTTAGCGAAAATTGATCAGGCGGTGGCTCATGGAACTATTCACGACACTCTGTCGAAAGACTTTTATATCAAAAAACAAACAACCGTCAGCGGAGAGTTGTCACTGGTCTTGTTGTCAAAAGGTGTGATCTGGCGGGATATTTTTTCTAGCGCCATTTGGATCTTTAGCTTTGGGATTGGGATTCTCTTATTGGTTCTATGGGTGCTCCATCGGACCTTCAAGCGCTATACCTCGCAAGTACAACAGATCGTTTATGCGACGAAAGAAGTCAGTCAAGGGAATTTTGATAAGCGGATCGATACCGCCAATGTCCAACAAGAGCTGAAAGAAATCGCAGAAGCCATCAATCAAATGACTTACAGTATCAACGAGTATATCAAAGACATCTACACGTTAGAGATCAAGCAGCGAGACGCCGATATGCGGGCGCTGCAAGCACAGATCAATCCGCATTTTCTGTATAACACGTTAGAATACATTCGAATGTATGCCTTGAGTCGCAACCAAGAAGAGCTGGCGGATGTCGTCTATGCCTTTTCGGCACTGCTACGGAACAATACGACGCAAGAAAAGACGAAGACCTTAAAAGAAGAAATCGATTTTTGTGAAAAATATGTCTACTTGTTTCAGATGCGCTACCCAGATAAGATCGCCTATCATGTAACCATCGATTCAGCATTAGAACAGTTGGAATTGCCGAAGTTCACGCTGCAGCCGCTTGTCGAAAACTATTTTGTTCACGGCATCGATTATCAGCGCAACGATAACGCCATCAGTATCAAGGCTTATAAAGAAGCCGATCAGATCGTGATTGAGGTCAAAGACAACGGCAAAGGCGCAGATGCACAGCAGTTGGCGATGATCCAAGAAGAACTGCAAAATCAGGAGATCGGAGCCCAAACCTCGATCGGGATCAAAAATGTTCACGAACGGTTGCGGGGCATGTTCAACGGCGCCTATCAAATGGACGTTACGTCTCAGGCAGGTGCTGGGTTTACGGTCAAGATCCGCTTAGATGAGAAACGTTTGCAAAGGGGGCATGAGACAGATGTATAAAGCAATGTTCGTTGATGATGAATACATGATCTTGCAGGGGCTGCAAATGATCTTGCCTTGGCAAGAACTGGGCTTTGAAGTGGTGCATACAGCGAAAAGTGCTAGTGAAGCCCTCGAGTACTTGCAAGAGCATTCTGTTGATTTGCTGATCACGGATATTCGGATGCCAGAAATGAACGGCATCGATATGATCCGCCAAGCACAAGCGTATGGGAATCGATTTTTCTCGATCATTCTATCAGGCTATCAGGAGTTTGCCTTTGTCAAACAAGGCATGGCGTTAGGTGTGCGTAATTATCTCGTCAAACCTGTTAACAAAGAAGAACTACGCAGCAGTGTACAAGCGATTGCAGCTGAGTTAGAGGAGCAGCAAAAACTGTTGGCAGAAAAAGAACTGTACCAAGAATCAAGCCTGCTGCTTTGGTTGAATGATGAATTGAACGAAAGCGAGTACCTCCATTTGCTGGCGCAACAGCGGGTGCCACTAGCAGCACCCTTTACCGTTTTGCAGTTCAATGGGACTGCTGAGATCTTACAAAAAATCACGACGTTTTTTCAGCAACACGATCAGCCGTTGATCTTACCAGGGCGATTAGATGAAAACCAAGTGATCATTACTGCTGCTGGACCAAGGCAGCAAATCAACGCTGACCTAAAAGCACTGGCACAGCAGCTCAGTAGTACAGACTGGCAGTTGATCATGAGCGAAACCATCAACGAGTGGGAGAATTTGTATAAAGCCTATGAAAAAATCAAACAGGTTCAGTCACTGCAAGCCTTCTACCCAGATCTGTTCTTACAAGAACAGACGATCCACGTGGATATTTTAGAGCGAAACGAAGAACTCCCGTTTCTGTCTTTTAACAAAGCACTGACCATCGGGGATGTCAAAACGATCCAACATGAGCTGGATAAAATGTTCGCTATTTTGGAACAAACCCAAGCAGACCCTGAGCATGTTCGCTATGTTTCGTTCTTGTTGTTCAATGATATTTATCGGCAGCTACCAGTACTTTCTCATGAAAACCATGAACAAATTTTGGCACGGATTCGTGAGTCTAATACACTGGCAGATTTGCGGCAGCTCTTTGATGATGTGCTGGAGCTGGCGAAATCGCAGCCGCCGCAAAAACGCTATTCGGAGATCGTTCAAAAGACGATCCAACTGATCGAAGAAGGCTATACCCATGATTTGACGGTCAAATCAGCGGCAGAAGAACTGCATGTCAGCGTCGTTTATTTGGGGCAGCTCTTTAAGAAAGAAACGGAAATGAGCTTTAATCAGTACGTCAATCTGGTGCGGATCAAGCAAGCCCAGCAGCTGTTGCTTCATTCGAAAGCCACGATCAGTGAGATCGGCGATCGTATTGGTTACAACAATACCAACTATTTTTCCAAAATGTTTAAGAAATTGAATGGTCTGACCCCCAAAGAGTTTCGCGATACCTATGAACAGCATTATGAATCCCTTGATTGAATTTAGATTTCTTCAAAAAAATTCTCGTTTTTGTGATTAAATGATAGTAATTGTGACGCTTTCACGGTAAACTAAGAGAGGAAAAATAAAGAAGAGAGCGTGATGTTGTGAAAGAAACCAAAAAATTTGCACAAGTTTTGATAGGTACCGGGCTGATTGCGTTGGCCATTTCCTTATTGATCACCGCCCATCAAGGTTATGATACGATCAGTACGTTTTTACTAGGAATTTTGAATTTTGTTGATGTCCCTTTTTGGATTGCCAGTTTGTGTTTTAATATTATTGTTTTGTTGATCGTTGCAGTCTTTGATCGTGCCGAATTAGGCATTGGCAGTTTTATCAACGGGATCGGCTTAGGCCTGTTGATCGGGATCTTTGAACCAGTGATGGACAAAGTATCGATTCATTTGCCTTTTTATCCTTGGATCGCTATTTTCGCAGCACCGATCTTATTTGGGATCGGCGCTGGTATCTACGTTTCTTCCAACAAAGGATCAGCGGCGTTAGAAGCCTTGACTGCCTTGATCTACAAACGAAGCAAATTGACGCAAAAAACGATCCGTATCGGCTTGGATGCAGCCATGGTCTTGATCGGTTTTGCGTTAGGCGCCAGTGTTGGGTTAGGTACTCTCTTGTGTATCGTCTTTATTGGCCCAATCTTTGAAGCCACCATGAAAACCATCGCTGCTCGGAAGAAAAACGCCTAGCCTTGAAAATAAGTCGGAAAAAGCTGTCCTTACAGACAGCTTTTTTGCTGCTTCCATTTAAGGGAATTATCTGAAGGAAGAAAAATCCTGATTTCCTTAAGATTCTCTGGGTAAAAAAAGTGTTTTCTCCATGGTTAGTGTCTTATTGGACTTGGTATACTGATAAGACGAGTAAAGGAGAAGTGAAAATGAAAAGTTATCGTTCGACGATTGCGGCTTGCTTTGTAGGGTACATCGTTCAAGCCGTCATCAATAATTTTGCCCCCTTATTATTTTTGACCTTTCAAAGCCAATACCAGCTACCGATCAGCCAGATTACTTTGCTGGTTAGTTTTAACTTTTTGACCCAGTTAGCCGTCGATTTTGCAGCAATCTTTTTTGTAGACCGCATCGGCTATCGAGTGTCGATCGTAGCCGCGCATTTTTTTGCAGCGATCGGCTTGATTGGTCTAGCCGTTTTTCCCTTATGGCTTCCGACCCCGTTTAGCGGATTGTTAGCAGCGGTTTTGTTGTATGCCATTGGCGGTGGCTTGCTGGAAGTCTTAGTCAGTCCCATCGTTGAAGCCTGTCCAACGGAACATAAGGAAAAAACGATGAGCATGCTGCACTCGTTTTATTGCTGGGGGTACGTGGGGGTCGTTTTGTTCTCAACGGCGTTCTTCATGGTGTTCGGTATTCAACAGTGGCCGATTTTGGCGATCATCTGGGCGCTGATCCCGTTGGTCAATTTGTTTTTCTTTACCAAAGTCCCGCTGGCGCCAATCGTTGCCGAAGGAGAACGAGGGTTGACCACTCGGCAGCTCTTTTCCTTGAAAAGCTTTTGGCTGTTTCTGGTGATGATGGTCTGTGCTGGAGCCAGCGAACAAGCAGTCAGCCAATGGGCATCGACCTTTGCCGAACAGGGCTTAGGCGTTAGCAAGACGCTAGGCGATTTAGCAGGGCCAATGGTATTTGCCTTGATGATGGGGATCTCCCGCTTGCTTTACGGCAAGTTCGGGGAACGCATCGATTTGAAACGCTTTATGTTTTTGAGTGTTTTGCTTTGCCTATTGGCGTATATGATGATCGGCTTTGCTTCATTGCCATTGATCGGGTTCCTTGGCTGCGGCTTAAGCGGTTTTGCCGTAGGGATCATGTGGCCAGGGGTCTTTAGTCTTTCTGCGCAGTACATTCGCAACGGCGGAACGGCGCTATTTGCTTATTTGGCATTAGCAGGAGATTTAGGGTGTTCAATCGGACCCGCTGTGGTCGGCAGTATCGTCGAATGGACGGGACAACAGCTGCAGGTTGGGATTCTAGGGGCGATCGTTTTCCCGATCATCTTGCTGGCAGGAATTTATTTGGTTCAACAAATGCACAAAAAACGACAGCTTCCGTTGCTGGTTTTTCAAGAATCCACAAAAGAATAAAAAAATTTTGGAGCAAATGCCGTCTTTTCATGGTATTTGCTTTTTGTTTTCTGAAATTCCTCTAGTCAAGATAGTTTCTATCCGCTATACTTTGACTTATTCATTTAAAAAGGAAGTGATGTTGTGAAAAGTCAATTGAAAAAAGAAATCAGTTTTTTTGGGGCATTATCGACAGTAATGGGAACGGTGATCGGCGCCGGCGTGTTTTTCAAAGCAGCGGCTGTGGTCCAGCAGACCCAATCCACCGGTTTGACCTTGTTGGTTTGGCTGCTTGCCGGCTTTCTAACGATTTGCGGCGGTTTGACGGTGGCGGAGTTAGCGACGGCGATTCCTGAGACTGGCGGACCCATTCGATATATTGAAAGAATCTATGGAAAATTACCCTCCTTTTTATTAGGCTGGGCACAAAGTATCATTTACTTTCCAGCGAACGTGGCGGCTTTAAGTATTATTTTTGCGACCCAGTGTTTGAACTTATTTCATCTACCCAGCAATTATTTGCTTCCTTTATCGATTTTGACCGGAACGAGTGTGACCTTGATCAATCTTTTGGGAACAAAAGCCGCTGCTCAAGTCCAGTCCGTCACGTTAGCAGTCAAGCTGATCCCGATTGCGGTGATCATCGTGGCAGGTCTGTTGACACCAGGGCAAGTATCGGTCTCATTGGTGGATTTTTCTTCCAATACTCAAGGATCGCTTGCAGCTGGTATCAGTAGTGCCCTCTTAGCAACCCTTTTTGCTTATGACGGTTGGATGGGAGTCGGTAATGTCGCTGGGGAAATGAAGCGACCTGAAAAAGATTTACCAAAAGCCATCATCTTTGGGTTGAGTTTTGTTACCTTGGTGTACGTGTTGATCAATGTTGCCTTTTTAAAAACATTGCCGATCGATCAAATCGCTGGTAATTTGAACAGTGCCTCAGAAACTGCGATGGCCTTGTTTGGCAGCTTTGGCGGAAAACTGGTCACGATCGGTATCCTGATCTCTGTGTATGGCGCATTGAACGGCTATACAATGACTGGTTTACGAGTTCCTTATGCCATGGCATTGGAAGATGAGATTCCTTTCAGCAAGACCTTTGCCACCTTAAGTAAAACCACCAATGCACCTTATGCGGCGGCCTTTTTACAATTAGGGATCGCGTGTATCATGATGCTTTTAGGCACCTTTGATCTCTTGACCGATATGCTGGTTTTTGTTATGTGGTTCTTTAGTGTATTATTATTTGTAGGAGTTTTTCGTTTGCGAAAAACAGAACCGCAGATGAAGCGTCCGTATAAAGTTCCCTTCTATCCAATCATTCCCTTGATTGCGATCTTAGGCGGCTGTTTTATCTTGATCATGACCTTGATCACTGACACGTGGTTAGCAGTCGTGGGAATCGGCGTGACGTTACTAGGAATTCCCGTTTTTTATGGAAAAGCAAAAGGAAAAGCGAGAGGAGCGAAAGAATGAAGATCGTTGTACTTGATGGCTATGCGTTGAATCCAGGAGATTTGTCTTGGCAAGGGTTTGAAGAATTAGGAGAGGTGACGGTGTATGATCGTACCTCGTATACAGATAAACAAGAAATTATTGAGCGAATCGGCGATGCCGAAGCAATTTTGACAAATAAAACGCCGATCACCGCAGATGTGCTCAAAGCATGTCCGCAATTGACCTACATTGGGGTCTTGGCAACTGGATACAATGTCGTTGATCTGGCAGCAGCGAAGGAACAGGGAATCACCGTGACCAATATTCCTAGCTACAGTACCAATGCAGTGGCACAAGCGACCTTTGCTTTGCTGCTGGAAGTGACGAATCAAGTGGGACACCATAATCGTTCCGTACATCAGGGCGACTGGCAAACCAGCAAAGATTTTTCTTATTGGCAGACACCATTGATGGAATTGGCAGGCAAAACGATTGGGCTGATTGGATATGGTGCAATTGCTCAAGCAGTTGCCACGATCGCTCATGCGTTTCAGTTGAAGGTGATCTACTTTAATCATCGACCAAAACCAGCACAAGCGGATTGGGCAAAACAAGTTTCGCTGGCGGAATTGTATCAAGAAGCAGATATCATCAGCCTTCATGTTCCGCAGTTTCCTGAGACAGAAAAAATGATCGATCGCACAGCATTGGCACAAAT
Organism: Enterococcus sp. DIV0240d; assembly: GCF_051711245.1. Classification (NCBI taxonomy): domain Bacteria; kingdom Bacillati; phylum Bacillota; class Bacilli; order Lactobacillales; family Enterococcaceae; genus Enterococcus; species Enterococcus sp. DIV0240d. Next base: position 1,344,956 of record NZ_JBIOMG010000001.1, read on the forward strand.
GAAATCTTCTGCGATCCTGATCAATACCGCCCGTGGCGGCTTGATCGATGAAGCGGCAGTTGCTGAAGCGCTGCAAACAGGGCAGATCGCAGCCTTGGCGGCAGATGTCGTTTCAAAAGAACCGATCGCAGCTGACAATCCCTTATTACAGGCGCCAAATTGCTATTTGACACCGCATATCGCTTGGGCACCCGTCGAAACGCGGCGTCGTTTGATGGGGATTGCTGTGGCGAACTTAAGCGGCTTTAAAGCAGGTACACCGCAAAATGTCGTGTAAGCAAAACGAGCAAGTAAAAGGACTTTGACAAAACAGGCGACTAGCAAAGCAGTTAGTCTCGCCGACACAGTAACCATTTCGACCAGTCATCCAGCCTCACAAGGTGATCGGTCGTAGGACTGGGGATTTGTCTAAGTCTTTTTTTGCTGAAAATGAAAGGAGACGATCTTGAAAAAGTATTATTATCTAGCGGCCTTTGTTAGCGTGCTGGTCTTGAGCTGGCTGATCCAAACCCAAAGCAGCCGCTTTTATGCACAGCCGATCATAGAAGTACAAACGGTTCAAGTCACCTCCGACCAGCAGCAGATCCAAGGGATCGTTCGTAACGGAGAAGAAGCTGGGGTACTACGGACAGTCACTACGCAATACACCCCCAACGGTGCGATTCATCCATTGTATCAGACCGGACAACAGCTGCTTTTGCAAAAAGAAGGGGATGGCTGGCAGGTACAAGCACAAAAACGGGATGGGTATCTCTTTTTCTTCCTTGCCTTATTTTTGATGGCAGTAGTCGCAATTGGTGGCAAAAAGGGCTTGCGGGCTTTACTTAGTATCTTTGTGAATACTGGCTTGCTGCTCCTTTTTCTTTGGTTTCACAAAGGCAACAGCTCCTTTTCATTGGTCTTTTTGATGATCGTTTTTACGATCGGCTCGTTGGTTTTGACGATGGGGATTTCCTATGGCTTTCGTACGATCGACAGCCGTAAAATCATTGCCTCGTTAGCCAGCGTCCTCTTGGCGTTTTTTCTCTGTCGGTTCGCCATGGATCTTTTGCAAGATCATGGGTTGCGCTATGAAGAAATGTCGTTTCTGACCCGTCCGTATCGCAGTGTCTATCTAGGGAGTCTGCTGATTGGCGCGATTGGTGCCAGCATGGACAATATTGTCATGCTGATTGCCAGTCTAGATGAGATCCAGCGCATCAATCCCCAGACTAGCCGCAAGGAACGATTAGCGATCGGTCGGTCCATCGCGCAAGATACGACTTCTTCGATGATCAATGTCTTGTTGTTTGCTTATTTAAGTGGGAGTATGCCAGCGCTATTGTTTTACCTAGCAAATGGCTGGCTGCTGTCGCAAGCATTGCCGATGCATCTTTCTTTAGAAATAGTGCGTACATTATGCGGCGGCTTTGCGCTGGTTTTATCGGTACCGTTGACGCTCCTTTGCTTTGAACTACAAAGGAGGAAAGCAAAATGAATGTTTTGTTTGTGTTGAGCTTGCTTTTTCTCTTGCTGACCTTCGCTGTTTTTCGGATCGAAGGGCTGTTTCAAGTCACTGGTCTGTTTATGAATGTGGCTGTCTTTCTAGCGCTGCTGGTCCTGATTGACCGAGGGACACCGATTTTACCAGCGGCTTGTGTTGCCTTTTTAACCGTGGCGGCGATCACCTTGTTTTTCGTGAACGGCGTCAATCAGAAAACCAAAATTGCCTTTGTCTGTGTGTTGGTCTTTCTAGGGATTTTTCTACTACTATTTCCGCTTGTGCTCTCTGCAATGAATCTGCATGGGTTTTCGGCAGAGGAACTGGATGAGTTGGCGATGTATTCCTTTGATGTAGCCATCGATTTTAAGACATTGATGACTGCGATCATTTTGATGAGTTTTTCGGGGGCGGTGGCAGATGGGAGTATGGCGATCAGCACTGCGACCTATGAACTTTTTCAAGCAAACCCGCCAGTCTCGATCAAGGCATTAAGTAAAAGTAGTATGACCGTGGTATCAGACGTATTGTCTTCAACGATCAATACCTTATTGTTTGCCTTTATGGGAAGTAATCTGGCGTTGATTGCGTGGTTTCAAGATTTGTCGATCTCCTTTGGTGAAATGATCAATTCGAAGGCGTTCGTCTCAGAATTGGTCGTTTGTTTGATCACGGGTCTGGCAGCGGTGATTATTTTACCCATCACCGCATGGGCAGCAAGTTGGTATTTTTTGAAAAGAAACCGAATGGAATAGGAAGGAGCGCAACCACCATGGAACCACTAATTGAAACTAAGCGATTAGTCCTGCGAGAAATGAGTCATGACGATCGAACAGCAATTGAAAAGATTTTGCAAGATCCAGAAGTTATGATTGCCTATGAAGGACCCTTCAGTGAGCAAGAAGTCACTGGTTGGATCGACAAACAGCTGCAACGCTATCAAAACGATCACATTGGCTTGTGGCTAGTGATTGAGAAAGCATCCGGGCAAGCGATCGGTCAATGCGGGTTGACATGGCAAGACGTCAAGGGAGAAGCCGTTTTAGAAATTGGGTACTTGTTTCAAAAGAACTCCTGGCATCATGGGTTTGCCACAGAAGCCGCCCAGGCTTGTAAAGACTATGCGTTTGCAACGCTGAATGCCGCCAGTGTTTATTCGATCATTCGTGAGACCAATCAAGCCTCCATAAATGTGGCATTGCGCAATGGAATGAAGCTGGTGGATCGCTTTGTCAAACACTATCGGCAAGTGGACATGCCGCATCTTGTGTATGCTGTGGCGAAAGAGATGTGAAAAACGAAAGAGTGCTTTTTTCGATTTAGACAATAAAACGCCCTTAGAAAGTTAGCTTTTTCTAACTTTCTAGGGGCGTTTTTTATGCTTGCGTAAAGCTTTTTCGTTCGATGAGTTCAGCCCCTAAAAGGACTGTTTTGGTGATCGCTCGAGGATGAACGATCTGATCCACCAATAAATCGATCGCGGTTTTGGCGATTTCCTCCACATCAATTTTAAAGGTTGTTAGAGGGGGAGCCACAAATTTTGCGATCTCATTGTCGTTGATACTGATTAATTCCAAGCGATCAGGAATGATGATGGATCGTTCGTTTAACGCTTGGAGCACACCAACTGCGATGGTGTCAGAAGCCACAAAGAGCGCCTCTGGCAAATTGTCACCAAGGGATTCCACCATTTTTTTCGCCAAACGATAGCCGGTTTCAACGGAAAAATTGCCACCACTAAATAAGAACGCCTCATCGAGCGCATCTCGACGAGCCAGCGTTTGACGGAAGATGACCTCGCGACTATCCATTTCTGCACGTTGGGTATCAGGATTTAGATAAGCACCACCAATAAAGCCGATCTTTCGGTATCCTTTTGTTAAAAATAGATCGATCGCCAGTTGCGTCATTCGATCAGTATCAGGTTTGACCGTATCGAACAACTCTGGACAGGGGTTGATTTCCAAAAGGACGCCATAGGGGCAAACGGATTTGAACTGCTGCGTTTCTTTCTCAGTGAAAGAGCCAATCCCAATAAATCCGGCGACTTCTTGCAGTGTTTCTAAAACATCATCTTCATGGGTGATCAGTTGAATTTCCAAATTGTTGATTTTCGCATATTTTTCTAAAGAGATACGCAATTGTCGAAAATAGACATCTTGCAGCTCTTCTTGTTCTGTCAGCCAGAAAAGGACGGCGATTTTTTCTAGTGTTGTTTTTATTTTTGAGCGATCATAACCTAGTGATAAAGCGGTATGAATAATTTTTTGACGCGTATCGGCAGCGATCGACAACGATTCGTCGCCTTTCAATAATCGGGAAACAGTCGCTTGTGAAAAGCCTGATTGCTCGGCAATTTTTTTTATTGTAACCAATCTTCTTCACCTCTTTCTTCTAGTATACGCTAACAACTTTACCAAGTAAATGAATTTACTAAATATATTTACTCAATAGTGAAAGTTTAGAGCGTGGTGGTATTTTGAAAAATTATTTTTGAGATAAACCTTGATTTTATCCGTTTATTTACCCCGTTGAAGAAATTAATTTAGTAAAACTATTTACATATTAAGTAAAATAATTTATTATAAACAAGAAGATAGCGTTTGCAAAATAAAGAAAAGGTGGAGAAATGATGATGAAAAAAATGTCTCGAGTTCTTTTTTTAAGTGTAGCAGCTTTAGGATTAGGTGCTTGCGGTCCACAAAGTGAAGGGACAGATAGTACTGCAGCAAATAGTGGCAGCAATAAGGACTATGATCTATTGGTCTGGGAAGACCAAGCAAAATCAGTTGGGATTGAAGAGGCAGTCAAACAATTTGAAGAAGAACACGATGTGACGATCAAAGTGGTCGAAAAAGCCTATGGTGGACAGATCGAAGATTTACGATTGGATGGACCCGCTGGTACAGGTGCGGATGTCATCACGATTCCTGGCGATCAAATCGGTACAGCCGTTACCGAAGGTTTGTTGAAAGAATTAACAGTCGATCAAACGCTACAAGAGCTGTATACAGAATCAGCAATGCAATCGCAAATCGTTGACGGCAAAGTCTACGGCTTACCAAAAGCGGTTGAAACACAAATTTTGTATTATAACAAAGAACTAATTTCCGAAGATGACTTGCCACAGACAACGGATGAGTGGCTGGAGTATTCCAAGTCTGTTTTAGGTGCTGACAGTTATGGGTTACTGGCATTATGGGATCAAATTTATTACGCACAAGGTGTATTGAGCGGTTATGGCGGTTATGTTTTTGGCGAGAATGCCGATGGATCCTATGACCCTGAAGATATTGGATTAGCTAATGAAGGCGCGATCGAAGGGGCAGACTATATCCAACAGTTTTATGATGCAGGTGTTTTTCCATCGGGATTGGTCGGTGAACAAGGAATCAATGTGTTGGACTCTTTATTTACGGAAGGAAAAGCTGCCGCTGTCATCTCGGGACCATGGAACTTGTCTCCTTATAAAGAAGCGGGCATCGACTATGGTGTGAAAGAATTGCCATTATTAGGCAATGGTGAACATATGGGTTCCTTTATCGGTGTCAAAAGCTACAACGTAAGTAGCTATTCCCAAAACCCTGAATTAGCTGAAGCGTTCGTCAAATTTATCAGCAATGAGGAAAATTCAAAAGTTCGTTATGAAAAAACACAGGAAGTACCAGCGGTTGCTTCATTGGCAGATGATCCAGCAGTTCAAGAAAGTGAAAGTGCTGCAGCCATTGCCGCTCAGTCCCAACACGCAGAACTAACGCCTGGGATCACTGAAATGAATTCAGTATGGGAACCAATGGATGCCGCATTGCAAACCATTGCTACTGGAAAGGCTGAACCGAAAACAGCTTTACCACAAGCAGTCGAACAGATCAAATCAGCCATTGCGGCAATTCAAAACTAGAAAGTCGTCTCAAGGACAAACGTTTCGGAGGTCATTCATCACTAGGAATCAAGTAAGGCCGAACGAAACGTTTGTCAGCGGCTTTTTCTTACAGGGGGCGAAAATGTGAAAAACACGCAGTCGTATGCAAAACGAGCAATGCTATTCTCGATCATACCAGGATTCGGTCAATTTTATAATCGGCAAAAAATCAAAGGCGCTTTATTTTTCTTCTTTTTTGCTATGTATCTTGTCGTCTTTAAAGATTTATTTAATATGGGACTTTGGGGCATCGTGACATTAGGCGTGGAAGTGCCGAGAGACAATTCCATCTTTTTATTAGCAGAAGGATTAGTTGCCTTGATCGTCATCGGTTTTGGTCTGTTGTTCTATTATTTAAACATCCGTGATGCCTATAAAAACGGTGAATTAAGAGACAATGAGCTACCAGTCAACTCTATCCGTGAAAGCTACCAGGCACTATTAAGAGAAGGCTATCCTTATTTAATGAGTAGCCCAGCATTTTTCTTACTCGTGTTTTCTGTTATTTTTCCGATTCTCTTTAGTATCGCGTTAGCTTTTACGAACTATGATCTGTATCATTCTGCACCTGCCAATTTAGCAGATTGGGTGGGATTAGAGACCTTTAAGAAGATTTTTACTGTCGATATTTGGCGTAGTACCTTCTTCAATGTTCTGGGCTGGACAGTTATCTGGACCTTGATCGCCTCAACGTTACAAGTTTCTATCGGAATATTTTTAGCGGTGCTGGTGCATCAAAAAGAATTACGACTCAAAAAGTTCTTTCGAACGATTTTGATCCTCCCATGGGCAGTTCCGGGATTTGTTACGATTTTGGTGTTTTCAGGAATGTTCAATGATTCCTTTGGTGCGATCAATCATTCGATTTTGAATTTCTTCCAGATTTCACCGATTCCTTGGCTAACGAGTGCGAATTGGACCCGCTTAGCTTTGCTACTGATTCAAGGCTGGCTAGGCTTTCCGTATATTTTTATCGTGACTACAGGAACGCTGCAATCCATTCCTGATGATTTGTATGAGGCGGCGACCATCGATGGTGCTTCAGCTTTACAAAAATTCCGCCGAATCACATTGCCATTATTGCTTTATGCAATGGCACCGATTTTGATTACGCAATATACGTTTAACTTCAACAATTTCAATATCATTTATCTGTTTAATTCTGGTGGACCAGCAGTTCCTGGTTCGACCGCTGGTGGTACCGATATTTTGGTTTCGTGGATCTATAAGCTAACGATGCAAAATAGTCAATATGCACTGGCAGCAGCGTTGACGATTCTCTTATCGATCGTCGTGATCGCGATTGCTTTATGGCAATTCCGCCGAACAAATTCATTCAAGGAGGTTGGATAAGATATGAAGGCAGCAAGTATGAAGAAACAAAAATTTGTCCGCCTATCCTTGACGTATCTCGTACTGATTTTTACGGTAGTAGTGATCGTCTACCCTTTACTTTGGACGATCGGTGCTAGTTTTAATCCTGGGAACAGTTTAGTAAGTACGAGTTTGATTCCGACGAGTCCGACATTAAGTCACTACACGAAATTATTTGCTGGTGACAACTCGCTTTATTATAGTCAATGGTATTTGAATTCATTAAAAATCAGTGTATGCACCATGTTCTTGTCACTGATTTTTGTCTCCATGACGGCGTATTCCTTTTCACGATTTCGTTTTACAGGCCGTAAAAATGGGTTGATGCTGTTCTTACTACTACAAATGATCCCGCAGTTCTCTGCCTTGATCGCAATTTTTGTATTGGCGCAAATGCTCGGCTTGATCAATAGCCATTGGTTGCTGATCTTGATTTACGTTGGGGGCCAGATTCCCATGAACACGTACTTATTGAAAGGGTATTTTGACTCGATCCCGTTAGATTTAGACGAGAGTGCCAAGATAGATGGCGCAAGCAATACGCGAATATTCTGGCAAATTTTGATTCCTTTATCACGACCCATGCTGGCAGTCGTTGCCATGAATGGCTTTACTGGACCACTTGGAGACTTTGCCCTGTCTTCTGTGATTTTACGTAATCCTGAGTACTATACATTACCCATCGGGTTATACAAATTAGTCACGGATAAAATGGGAGCCAGCTATACAACTTTTGCGGCAGGGGCTATTTTGATCAGTATTCCGATCGCGCTCGTCTTTATTGCATTACAAAAACATTTTGTCTCCGGTTTGACCGCTGGTGGCACAAAAGGATAGGAAGAGAAGATGACAAGATATAACTTAGAAGAACGCTTTTTACATGGTGGGGATTATAATCCTGACCAGTGGCTAAATTATCCCGAGATCTTAGCTAAAGATTTAGAACTAATGGAAAAAGCTCATGCTAATACATTTTCCCTTGGTATTTTTGCTTGGAGTGCCTTAGAGCCAGCAGAAGGGGTGTTTCAATTTGAATGGTTAGACAAAATCATGGATGAGCTCGCCGAACGAAACAGCAACGTCATTTTAGCGACGCCAAGCGGCGCGCGTCCTGCCTGGTTGTCTAAAGCATACCCTGAAGTTCTACGAACCAATGAAAAACGGGAAAAAATGTTACACGGCGGGCGTCACAATCACTGCTTTTCTTCACCAATCTATCGTGAGAAAGTGGCGATCATCAATCGGAAATTAGCTGAACGCTACCACGATCACCCAGCACTATTGATGTGGCATATTTCCAATGAGTATTCTGGAGATTGTCATTGTCCCATTTGCCAAGAAAACTTTCGTCAGTGGGTCAAGCAGAAGTACCAAACATTAGCAGCCTTGAATGAGGCCTGGTGGGGACCTTTCTGGAGCCATACGATCACCGATTGGTCGCAAATCGAATCTCCTTCACCGATCGGCGAAATGCAAGTTCATGGACTAAATCTAGACTGGCATCGTTTTGTGACCGATCAGACCATTGATTTCTATGAACATGAGATCAAAGACATTCGTCGTTTGTCTCCAGATGTACCGATCACAACGAATTTCATGGCAGATACCCGAGATTTGATTCCCTTTTATAGCCTTGATTATGGAAAATTTGCCCAGCATGTAGATGTCATTAGTTGGGATTGTTATCCTGCTTGGCATAATGATTGGGGAACGACCGCTGATTTGGCAAGTAAGGTTGGGTTTATCAATGATCAGTACCGTAGCTTGAAAAAGCAACCCTTTTTGATCATGGAATCAACCCCTAGTGGTGTGAATTGGCATCCAGTCAATCGCACGAAACGCCCCGGGATGCATCTGTTGTCTTCTATGCAATTTATTGCTCACGGTTCAGATAGTAATCTTTATTTCCAATGGCGAAAATCTCGAGGCTCATCTGAGAAGTTCCATGGGGCCGTCGTGGACCATGACAACGACGAACAGAATCGTGTTTTTCAAGATGTAGTAGAAGTGGGAAAAGCCTTAGAAGAAATCAAAGAAATCAAAGGATTGCACAAAAAAGCCAAAGTGGCGATCATCTATGATTGGGATAACAATTGGGCGCTCAATGATGCGCAAGGTTTTGGTTTGGAGAGCAAACGCTACCCACAAACGTTGCAAGAGCATTATCGCTATTTTTGGAATCATGACATCGCGGTTGATGTCATCACGAAAGACCATGACTTTGATTCTTACCAATTGATCATCGCTCCGATGCTTTACCTTTTACCAAAAGAAACTATGAAAAAGTTTCAACAGTATACGAAAAATGGCGGGACGCTGGTTTCCACTTATTTGACGGGGATCGTGAATGAAACGGACTTGACCTATTTAGGGGGCTGGCCCCAAGAGTTAGAAGAACTGTTTGGTGTGTCTGTGAAAGAAATCGATACGTTATATCCGAAACAAAAAAATCTGCTTTTAATGAAGGAGCAGCAGTACCAAATTCATGATTATTGTAGTGTTGTTCAAACAAACACTGCCCAAACGTTAGGGGTCTACGGTGCTGATTTTTATCAAGGTCAAGCTGCAGTGACCGCAAATGATTATGGTGAAGGAAGTGCCTACTATCTTGGGGGACGGACGGATCAAGCCTTTTTGGAAGACTTCTATCAAGAAGTAACACAACAGCTTCGCATACAAAATGAGTGGGTCCGTCAAGGTTCAACGAACGTGTCGATCCAAAGTAGAGAAAGTCAGCAAGAGCAGCTCGCTCCGACCACCTATTATTTTGTGATGAATTTTTCCGAAGAAAATCAAGAAGTAGAGGTAGCAACTTCAGGAATCGATTTGCTTACTGGAAAAACGACAAACCAAAAGCTTCAGTTGGCGCCTTATGAGGTGCAGATTATCAAAGTGACAGCACCAGATCAATAAAGACTATTGTGTCAATTATATGAAAAAAGAAGTACTTACGTTGATGAAAAAAAACGTAAGTACTTCTTTTTTATAGAGAGTGTTTTAATTTTCTTGTGCAAATTCGGCAGCTTTTGTTCCTGCTTGGCGTCCGAAGATGATGATATCGGCAACGGCATTACCGCCAATTCGGTTTTCACCATGCAACCCACCAGTTACTTCACCGGCTGCAAAAAGACCTGGAATGATCTCGTTATCCGTAGCGATCACTTCTGTGTTGGTGTTGATCTTCACACCGCCCATCGTGTGGTGGATACCAGGAGCGATGGCAATGGCATAGTAAGGTCCTGTTGACAAATCGTTGTCCATTGCTGTGCTGCGTCCAAAGGCTTCGTCTTCACCAGCAGCTACACTGCTGTTCCACGTAGCGATCGTTTCAGCAAGCGCTGCTTCTGGCATGTCCAATTCTTTTGCTAATTCTTCGATCGTGTCAGCGGATTTGACTAACCCTTGTTGCTCGTAAAAATCAATGGCTGTCACGCGTTCTTTGACACCTGCATCAAAAACTAACGTTGCTGATTTTTCAGGTGGGGCAATGATCGCTTCAGAGACTTTGTCTCGTGTTTCCATTTCATTGAAGAACCGTTCGCCTTCTTGATTGACCAAGATCGCGCCTTCTCCACGGACAGCTTCAGTGATCAACAGTGATTTAGACTGATCCACTGTTGGGTGGATTTGGATTTGCTCTAAATCAACCGTTTGTCCACCTAATGCTTCGATCATTTTGATCCCATCACCAGTCGAACCCTCTTGGTTCGTTGTCACGTAGTCTGCCAATTCTGGTTTGTATTCGGTGATCATGTCGAAATTGGCACCGAAACCGCCTGTTGTAACGACAACTGCTTTGGCATCAATGGTTTGTTCGGTTCCTTCTACTTCAACGGTCACCCCGTTGACTTGACCATCTTCTTCATTGATTTCTTTGACATCGGCATTCACAAAAATTGGGATTTCCAATTCATGGATGTTGCGCATCAAGCCATCAACTAAGTATTCCCCAACAGCAGAACCATCCGATGGACGGTGCGTCCTTTTTTCACTCATCCCGCCAGTCGTTGTTAAGTTGTCTAAAGTGATACCCATGGAATCTAACCAATCGATTGCTTCTGCTGAATGATCCACAAAGTAGCGCAACAATTCTTCATCATTGGTGTTGTGACCACCAGCTAATGTTTCTTCATAAAATAAATCGTTTGAATCTTCGATGCCTTCTGCTTCTTGGAATTTGGTTTCTGAAGCGTTCATTCCTGCAGAAGATTTCAATGTATTCCCACCAGAAATTGGCATTTTTTCTAAAATAACTGGGTTTGCGCCAGCTTCTTTTGCTTGGATCGCAGCGGCCATTCCAGCGCCACCTGCACCGACGATCACGACATCGTAGCTGTCTGCAAGTTCGCTAGGGTCTGTGTATTCTTGACCAGATGCAGCAGAAGTTGCATCTGTTTCTTCATTAGCAGATGAACCAGTATTTGAGCTGCTGCTTGTTTGTGAATCAGCGCCACAAGCACTCAAAGTTGCTAACGAGGTTAGGACTAATAGTGTTTGGAAAATTTTCTTCATTGTTTTTATTCCTCCTAAAACTTTTTCCAAATCAAAGACTAACATAGTTGTCATGTTATTTTTAGCTTTTGTTCGAAAAATCACATAATAATTAGAAAAGTTTAATTTATAAAGCGTTTTAGTCGAGATGAAAGGGTTTCTTGGTCATCATAAAAAAGAGTGAATTCGTGAATTTATGGAAATAGAAGAATTATTGATTCTTTGATTTGTTTGGTATTCATCATGAAGGGAGAAAGCGAAGAGGCTTTGATTCGCCTCTCTTCTGTTATTGAAAAAACGTACGTCACTGAGGTGCCGAGGAATGATCTCTTTTATTAAGAATAAATCGAATGCTTTGCGCTCAAAAGATAGAGAGAAATTGATGGCATCCGTGTTTGTGGGCACCAACTTTTACTCAATAAATAAAGATAGAATCTTAGTTTTCAAGAGTCATTGCCAAGAAACTGCGGTGTTTCTTAAAAAAATCAAGAGAACTGTCTTGCAAAACAAATCCTTTCTTGTATAATAAAAATAAGTTAGGTCTACCTAAAAAATAAATAAACTATCCTTAACTATGGAAATGGAGTGAAAATAATGATTACTTTTTCAGAAATATCCGCAGCCTATGATGGCGATCATCAAGTGATCTCGGATTTGTCGTTTCAAGTAGAAAAACCGTCGATCGTAGGGATCATTGGTCCAAATGGGGCAGGGAAGTCGACGCTGATTAAAGCGGCGTTGAAATTGATCCCTTCCAGTGGGAACATGAGTGTCGACAAAAAAGCGTTAAAAGACTTTCAAAAGGAAATTGCCTATGTCGAACAAAAGACCGCGGTTGATTACACGTTTCCGATCACAGTCAAAGAAGTCGTATCTTTAGGGTTGTATCCTAAGATGGGCATGTTCCAAAGGATGTCAGCAAACGATTGGCAGAAAGTGACAGCCGCTCTGGCAGCGGTAGAAATGGAATCCTTTGCGGAACGTCAGATTGGGGAATTGTCCGGCGGGCAGTTTCAGCGGGTCTTGATTGCTCGAACGTTGGTGCAAGATGCCAACTATATTTTCCTCGATGAGCCCTTTGTAGGGATCGATGCCACCAGTGAAGCGATCATCGTCGGCCTGTTGCGTAACTTGCGAGATGCTGGCAAGACGATTTTTATCGTTCACCATGATCTGGGGAAAATCACCGAATACTTTGATTACTTGGTTCTGCTCAATCAAACCCTGATCGCTGCGGGACCAGTCAGTGAAGTCTTTACCGAGAGCAATTTGAAGCAAACATTTGGCGATGCGATCATCGTGAAAGGAGGCGTTTAACATGTTGACAAGCTTTTTTACGAGTTTAAGTAACTATCATTTCTTGCAAAATGCCTTGATCACGGCAGTCGCGATCGGGATCGTCGCAGGGGTGATCGGTTGTTTTATTATCTTACGAGGGATGTCCTTGATGGGGGATGCAATCTCTCATGCGGTCTTACCAGGGGTAGCCTTGTCTTATATCTTCGGCGTTCATTTTTTTGTCGGGGCGATCTTCTTTGGGATCTTGGCTTCCATGATCATTACCTATATCGCCAATAACAGCTTGATCAAAAGCGATACGGCGATCGGTATCACCTTTAGTTCGTTTCTAGCTTTAGGGGTTATCTTGATTGGAGTAGCAAATAGTTCGACTGATTTGTTTCACATTTTGTTTGGGAATGTGCTAGCGGTGCAAGACAGCGACAAATGGCTGACGATCGCTATCGCTATCCTTGTGCTGGCAGTGATCATCCTCTTCTTCCGTCCACTGTTGATCACGTCTTTTGATCCGATGATGGCAAAGGCCTTTGGGATGAAAGTGCAAGCCTATCACTATTTATTGATGTTCTTGTTGACTTTGGTTTCAGTGACAGCGATGCAAAGCGTCGGAACGATCTTGATCGTGGCTCTGTTAGTCACTCCAGCAGCAACAGCTTATCTTTATACAAAACAATTGAAGCATATGATGGTCATCGCAGGGGTTTTAGGTGGTTTCGCCTCATTTATTGGCTTGTTTATCGGGTACAGCTTTAATATTGCCGCAGGATCAAGTATCGTTTTGACCGCAGGAGCCTTTTTCGTGATCGGTTTTTTGTTCTCACCAAAACAAAAGACCAGTCCAGTCAAACGCTGGTCAGCGACAGCGGTTTTAGCAACGGCAGCTGTAGCTGGTGGCTTCTTTTTGGCACAGCAAAACGGACAGATGGCCCAAACAGAAGGGAAACTTTCAGTAGTAGCGACCAATTCGATCATTGCTGATATTACGGAAAACATTGCCGGTGATCGAATCGATCTTCACAGTATCGTACCAGTGGGGCGTGATCCCCATGAATATGAACCTTTAGTGGAAGATGTTCGAAAAGCGACCGATGCCGATCTTATCCTTTACAACGGCTTGAATCTAGAAACTGGCGGCAATGGCTGGTTTATCAAATTGATGAACAATGCCAATAAGGTAGAAAATGAAGATTACTTTGCCGTCAGTGATGGCGTGGATGTGCTTTATCTTTCTGACGATGAAGACCACAGCAAAGCCGATCCTCATGCCTGGTTAAATCTAGAAAACGGTATGATCTATGCCCGCAACATTGCTCAACGCTTGAGCGAAAAGGACCCTGACAATCGCTCTTTCTATGAAGAAAACCTTGAACGCTACTTGGCTTCATTAGAAGAACTGGATCAGCAAGCGAAGGAAAACTTCCAATCGATTCCCGAAGAGAAGAAATTGATCGTCACCAGTGAGGGAGCCTTCAAATACTTCTCCAAAGCCTACGGTGTACCGTCTGCCTATATCTGGGAAATCAATACCGAAGAAGAAGGAACCCCTGCGCAAATCAAGAACTTAGTGGATCAGCTGCAAAATTCAGCCGTCGCTTCCTTGTTTGTCGAAAGCAGCGTCAATACTCGTCCGATGCAAAGTGTTTCTCGTGATGCAGGTATTCCGATATTCGGAACCGTCTTTACCGATTCGATTGCAGAGCCGGGAGAAGAAGGCGACAGCTACTATAACATGATGAAGTGGAATCTCGATACGATTTATCAAGGCTTGAATCAATAATGCAAAAAACATCCTTAGCTCGTTCTGGCTAAGGATGTTTTTTCGTCGTATTTTTGTGCTGGAGAAAGGCAAAGAGATAAAATCCGCAGCCCATCAAAGCAGCAAGAAAAGCGATGACAGGAAAGTACAACCCCTGACCGTATACATAGGCTGTATAAGCGAAGAAGGCGATCAAAAACCAAAGCGTTCCCGAGATGAGCATTTTTTGGTTCCTCCTAATTGTTGAAAAGTGTTTATTTAGTATATTTTAACACGGTAGGCGAAAAAAGAAAATCAGCGAATCGAACGTTTGCTGAAACGAGTCGCTGATTTTTTCCCAATTGCACCGATGAACAGTTAAGAAACGTTCAATTGCTGTTGCGGTTCTAAATGGTAATAAAGGATCTCAGGTGGGACACCGAGTCGGGCGGGAATCTTGGTCATACCAACCCCGCTGGAAACACTTAATAAGGTCTCATTGCCTAAAAGGTAGAGCCCATCGGTATATTTCAACGCGCCCTTGGTTTTCGCATAATAAAAAGGCAAGCGAATCTGCCCGCCATGGCTATGGCCAGAAAGAATCAAGTCGAAGTTTGGCAGATTGGTGATCCGAGAAACATAATCGGGTTCATGGAGCAAAAGCAGCTGCCATTCTGCTAAGGTTGCTTCATAGGTAAAACTGACTTTCGGACTTTCTATATCGATACCGACAATATTCATCGACGTCTTGTCATCAGAACCAAAAACTGACTCATTATCAAGTAAGGTAAACCCTGCATGCTGGTATATTTCCTTAACAAAGTAATGCCCGTCATTCAAATGGTCATGGTTCCCCATAACTGCGATCTTACCCAGAGGCGCTTGCAATTTTTTCAGCTTTTCGATCAGTCGCTTGGTTGAACGATGCGGCCATTTTTTATAATTATCGATCAGATCCCCCGTGATGATGATCAGATCCGGCTTGTTTTGGATCGTTGATCGAATGATGCGATTCATTCGCCGTGGTTTGTACCAACGAGAAAAATGAAGGTCGCTGATATGGGCGATCACGAGATTGCTTTCTGCTTGATAAAGATCGTAAGCCTTTGAAATATCTAAGACGGTGCGCTTGTCTTTTTTTATGAGGTAGTGCCGTTGTTTGAGAAGATGCGGTTCAATAATAAAGGAGTAAACTAGCAAGCCCGTAAGGAGGAATGCAATAAGAATGAGGGTGTACATGGCGTGGCTCCTTTTTTGATTTGCTAGTTTCTAGCATAGTAGATTCTTACAAAAAAAGCAATCATGCGAAAGCAAAAATAACAAAAAATATCCATCGTATTTCGTTTGTTTCTTCCATGGAAAAAAGATACAAAAGAGGCTGTAATAGCCGACTTTTGTATCCTAGATCGTAATTATTTGATTTTCACCAAACGTTTAAAGCGTGCTTTGTGTTTGACGGGGATCAAAGCCATGACACAATCATAAGGGACGGAGATGATCGCCCATGCGAGACTTTTACTTGAAGCAAAGGGATAGTTTTGCTTTAAGACAAAATGGCCACTGATCAAGGCAAAACCGATACTGCCGACCCACAGCCATTGCGGGTCCCAATTCGTAAAGTGTTGGAGGGCTGTGATGATAAAGGGATAGCCGTAAAAGTACAATGCAGTCAAAACGAAAGTGACGTTTTTGGTTAATTGACGCAGGGTCAGTAAGAAAAATAAGCCAGAAAGAACGATACCCAATGGCGGGAACAGACTAACTAAGAAGGAATACACGATGCCCCATACGATCATGCCAGGTCCTTTGACGAGAGCGGCTAAGACAAAGACAAAAAGTAGGAATAAGAGCTGTTGCGAAAAACTTGCTGCTGTCAAAAGTCCGAAGAAACCAACCAATAACCAGTGAGAAAAAGTCGCTGTTTGATTCTTTTGTGGTGTCTGCTGCTGCAATTTTAGCCAGGTAGCAAAATTCGGGAAATCATGCTGGAAATTTCGCTGAAAATCGCTGTTGAATGCTTGATGGGCATTTTGCTGCCGATAGTAATGATATTGATGTTTTAACGTGCCTTTCGTGGCTGCTTTTTGGTCAGAAAAAAAGCGGCCGGGATCAATTTTTGATCGTTCCATATTTCCACCTCCATACGATTTCGTTACCTTCAGTATAGAGAAAATCAGCTTCGGCGTCCTCCAACTTTGGGCGGATTTTTTTTGCTTGCTGAAAGTTTTCTTAAACTGCTGAAAAAAGCGAAGAGGATTCGTTTCTTAAACCGTCAAAATATGCTAGAGTATAGAAGGACTAAGGAGGAGATTTCATGATTTTTGATTCTCATACACATTTGAATGCAGAACAGTTTAACGAAGACATTCCCGAAACGGTCGCCCGTGCGCAAGAACTAGGAGTAACGGAGATGGCGGTCGTCGGTTTCGATCAGCCAACGATTGAAAAATCGTTAGCATTAAGCAAAGAATATCCTGGCATTTACAGTATTATCGGTTGGCACCCAACCGAAGCTGGTTCTTATACCCCACAAGTGGAAACCTATTTGCAAGAGCGCTTGGAACAACCAAAAGTCGTTGCCCTAGGTGAAATCGGTTTAGACTATCACTGGATGGAGGATCCGAAGGAAGTTCAAGAAAAGGTCTTTCGTCGGCAAATGGCGATCGCCCGTGAACATCAGCTGCCCATCAGTATTCATACCCGTGAAGCCTTAGAAGATACCTATGCGATTTTAAAGGATGAAAAAGTCCAAACGATCGGCGGCATCATGCACAGCTTTAGTGGGGACGGCGAATGGGCGAAAAAGTTCTTGGACCTAGGAATGTATATTTCCTTTAGTGGTGTCGTGACCTTCAAAAAGGCGACGGAGGTACAAGAAGCTGCGCAAGTCGTGCCACAAGATCGGCTGCTCGTTGAGACTGACGCGCCGTATTTAGCCCCTGTTCCTTATCGTGGCAAGCGCAATGAACCGGGCTATACTCATTATGTAGTGGATAAAATCGCGGAGCTGCGGCAAGAAGCGGTGGCTGATGTTGCGGCCTACACGACAAAAAATGCCCATCGCTTGTTTAGGATCAATGACTAGTAAACCGAAAATCGAAGAAATCATTGTCGTCGAAGGCAAAGACGACACCCGCCGATTGCAAGAAGTGTTCGATGTAGATACCATCGAGACGATCGGTTCGGCGATCGATGACACGATCCTTGATCAAATCGAGCACGCCCAAGAGACACGAGGGGTCATCGTGTTTACCGATCCCGATTTTTCGGGAGAAAAGATCCGCAAAATCATTATGGAAGTCGTTCCTGATGCCAAGCATGCCTTTTTACCGCGCAGTCAGGCAGCACCGAAAAGCAAGGGCAGTTTAGGCGTGGAACACGCCAGCCATGAAGCGTTGAAAGAAGCCTTGCGAAAAGTCGTAACCCCGATTGCTTCAAATGAAGTCAGTGAGGGGACCATTGATCGGCAACAGTTGTTAGCGTATGGCTTGATCGCAGGGGCTGGAGCGAAAGAGAAACGAGAGCAGTTGGGGGATCTTTTACGCATCGGCTATACGAACGGCAAACAATTAGAGAAGCGGCTGACAATGTTTCGTATCACCGATGCAGAGTTGGCAGAAGCAATGAAAATAGTGGAGGAAGAATTGTGAAGGAAGAACGGGATATAGCAACCCCCTCAAGAACCAAAGAGATTTTAGCGAAACATGGCTTTACCTTTAAAAAAAGTTTAGGGCAAAACTTCTTAACAGAACCGAATATTTTACGGAAAATCGTAGAAACTGCAGGCATCGACGAGACGACAAACGTCATTGAGGTTGGTCCTGGAATCGGTGCGCTGACCGAACAGTTGGCAAAACATGCCAAGCAAGTGTTGGCGTTTGAAATTGATGATCGGTTGATCCCAGTGTTAGCCGACACAATGCAGCCATATCAAAATGTGAAAATCATTCATCAAGATGTCTTGCAAGCAGATCTGGCAACGACCATTCAGTCAGCATTCAGCGATACGGCTGCTTCATTAAAAGTTGTCGCAAATTTGCCCTACTACATCACTACGCCAATTATGATGCACTTTTTAGAGTCTCAGGTAAAAGTAGATGAAATGGTCGTGATGATGCAAAAAGAAGTGGCAGATCGAATCTCAGCAGTTCCCGGGACTAAAGCCTATGGCTCGTTGTCGATCGCTGTGCAATACTACATGGAAGCAAAACTGGCATTCATCGTCCCGAAAACCGTTTTTGTGCCCCAACCGAATGTTGATTCGGCTATTTTGAAATTGACGCGTCGATCACAACCAGCAGTCGCAGTCACCGATGAAAAAGAGTTTTTCAAATTAACGAAAGCAGCCTTTCAGCTGCGTCGTAAAACCCTTTGGAACAATTTGCAAAATAGCTATGGAAAAGATGAAACAACCAAACAGTGGTTGGCAGACAGCTTAGAAGCAAGTGGGATCGATCCGAAACGACGTGGAGAAACGCTGTCGTTAGCGGAATTTGCCAAATTAAGCAATGAAATGCAAGCGCGTAAAGGATAACTTCAATAAAAACGGATGTTGAATAAACATTCGTTTTTTTGTGTCTTGACACCTCGTGGAAATACCAGTAGAATAAGCAAGACAGAACTGTCATGACACATTGAAGGAGAGAGTATAAATGAAAAATCATTCCATCCGCCATTTAACGATCGCTGCATTGTTGATCGGCATGGGGATCGTCATTCCCATGGTAATGCCCAAAATCGTCATCGGACCAGCATCTTTTACCTTAGCTAGCCACGTGCCCGTCTTTGTGGCGATGTTCTTTTCACCTGCGATGGCGATCGCGGTAGCTTTAGGAACGACCTTTGGCTTTTTCTTAACACTGCCACCAATCATTGCTTTACGGGCATTGTCCCATGTTGTTTTTGCCGTCATCGGTGCCTTTTATTTACAGAAGCACCCAGATATTTTACTGAAAAATGGCAAACCCTCTTTATTGAATATCAAATTTCAGAGCTTTAACTTGATTATCGGATTGATCCATTCTGCCGTAGAAATGGCAGTCGTTGCCGCCTTTTACTTCACAGGAAATGTACCAGGGACCGCATTCGATGGTAATTTCTACTATTTCTTGTTCGTTTTGATGGGGATCGGCGGTTTGATCCATAGCTTGATCGATTTCAATTTGGCTTATTTTGTTGCAGGTGCCTTAAGCAAACAATTTGATATTCGTTCGTTTTCAAAAGCAAAAGGACGCTTTATTCAGAAACAGAAGAAAGCGGCATAAGCGCCAGTTTGAATAGACCCGCTGCCTAAACGGGTCTATTTTTTTGTGTTTAGATTAAGAAAATACTCCTTCCTAAAAAGTTTATTATAGTGAAATAATAAACAGAAATAAGTTATAATATACAAGAGGAGGAAGTAGATGAAGAAGAAAAAGTTAAAACGGTTACTTTTAGGTATGTTCGTCTTGATGCTCTTCTTTCTGCTGATTTTTTATGACAGTAAGAACGGGCAGTCCCCCTTTGAAAAGATAGAGGATGAATTGACACTAGCACTTTCGGATGAAGAACAAACACCAGAGCCTTAATACAGTGAGGTTATTCAATTGGATGTTCCGTTAGAAAATCAATTCGATGAAGTGGCGTTAGGGAATGGCTGTGAGGTAACGGCTTTATCGATGCTCTTGAATTTTTACGGATTTGATACCAATAAAAATCAATTGGCGGAAGAATTAGCGTATGTCCCGCTTTATGAGGATTATTATCACCATGGAGATCCGCGAGAAGGCTTTGTTGGAAACATCTATGGCGGTGATAGCGCGATGGGGGTTGACGTAGAACCGATCACCGATGTCGCCGAAAGGATTGTAAAAGAGCAATACGAAGTCATTAGTGGACGAGACAAAAGCTTTGATGAGATCGTCAAAGTATTGCAATCTGGGAAACCAGTTTGGATGATTGCGACGTTAGAATTACAAGTACCTACCGATGCGGATTTCTTTCAATGGAATACCCAAAATGGCGAAATCCTTGTGACGGCATTGATCCATTCGGTGGTGATCACAGGCATCGATGGGGAGACGATGTATGTCAACGACCCTTATGGACATAAGGATCGTGAAGTCAGCAAAGAAGACTTAGCAGCGATCTATGAAAAAATGGGTCAGCAATACTTATATTTAGAAGAAATCTAAGAAAAACCCCTAACTTGCCGTTGACAGTAAATGAAAAAACAATTATAATTTTTTAAAATTAAACAAAGAAATCGATAACGTTGAAGAGAAGAGTAGCAGATCAACAAAGGTACAGAGACTCCGGTTGGTGAAAAAGGAGACATGCGGTGATCAGTGAAGATGAGCTCTGAGTTTTTTTGTTGGTTCACGCCAGCAAAACGGCATGCGCCCGTTACAGCGCCAAGTATCATAGTGTACTGTTGAGGTGTTATTTGTGAGAATAGCACGAATTAGGGTGGTAACGCGCATCAAGTCGTCCCTTTTATCCGTAAGGATAAAAGGGCGGCTTTTTTTGTTTCTCACAGCCGAAACTATTCGCCTTCTTTTCAACAAGAAATTTATCTGTAAGGAGTTGAAGCAATGCCGATCATTATTCCCAAAGAACTACCCGCTGCAGCGGTCCTGCAAAAAGAAAATGTCTTTGCCTTACTGCAGCATAAAGCGGCGAAACAAGAGATTCGTCCCTTGAAGATCGCAATCGTCAATCTAATGCCGAAAAAGATCGCCACAGAAAATCAATTGCTGCGCCTGCTTTCCCAAAGTCCGCTGCAAATTGAAGTAACTTTACTGAAAATGAAGTACCACGAAAGTAAAAACACGTCTGTCGATCACATGGAAAAGTTCTATCAAGAATTCTCAGTGATCCAGTCCCAACGATTCGACGGCTTGATCATCACTGGTGCCCCTGTTGAAAAAATGGCCTTTGAAGCCATTGATTATTGGCAAGAACTGCAAGAGATCATGGATTGGAGCCAGACGAATTGCACTTCAGTCCTGCATATTTGTTGGGGGGCACAAGCTGGTCTTTATTACCATTATGGTATCGACAAAGTGTTGTACCCAAGCAAGTTGTTCGGCGTCTTCGAACAAGCAGTCACGCATTTTCATCCGCTCGTTCGCGGTTTTGACGACGTCTTTTATACGCCCCATTCGCGCTATACTGGCATCGATGAAGGCCAGCTCGCCCAAGCGCCTTTAGAAATATTGGCAGCGGGTGTTGAAACAGGGCCTTCCATCTTCGTATCAGAAGATCATAAAAATGCCTTCTTGCTAGGGCATTTTGAATACCACACAACGACCTTGAATGAAGAGTACTTGCGAGACATGGAACGGGGCTTAGCTACCGCATTGCCCAAAAATTACTTTGCCTATGACCGTTTAGGCGGAAAGATTACCAACCGTTGGCGGGGACATGCCTCTTTGTTTTTCAGCAATTGGATCAATGAAACCTATTTGCGAACGCCGTATGACCTGTCCGTCACGCCGACGAAAGAAGGATACCGAATTGGCAGTGAGCCAGAAGGTCGGGTGAGTATCAATGACGATTGAGCATTTTCTCTCCCACTATGCTAGACAGCGAAAAGGCACTGATTCTTTAAAATGGGATCTTGTGGATCAACGGTTCCAAGGAGAAAAGCTTTTGCCTTTATGGGTAGCTGATATGGATTTTGCTGCGCCAAAGGCAGTGGAAGAAGCCTTGCAGCAACTGGTTGCTCAAGGAACCTTTGGCTATGCGATTCCCCCCTCAGGCTATTTTTTAGCCTATCAAGCTTGGCAAGATCGCCACTGGGGGACGAAATTCGAAGAAAAATGGCTCTCGTTTTCCACAGGGGTCGTCCAATCTTTGGTTGATTTGCTTCATTGTTTCACAGAACCAGACGATGGCATCTTGATCCAGCCACCCGTCTATTATCCCTTTTTTGACAGCATCAAAGAGACGAAAAGGCGCTTGATAGAAGCACCCTTGCAAAAGGTGGGGAATTCTTATCAAATCGATTTTGTTGCTTTTGAAGCCAAAATCATTGAAGAAAAAGTGAAACTATTTATTCTCTGCTCCCCCCACAATCCAGTAGGGCGGGTCTGGCAAGAGAAAGAATTGCATCAGTTATTGGCCATTTGCCAAAAACATGAGGTTGTCGTGATCGCCGATGAGATCCATCGTGAGCTGATACTCGGTGAGCAGCAATTTGTTTCAGCCGTGACAGTGGCACAGGGGTTCGGCTTTGAGAAGCTGATCGTTCTGGATTCGCCCTCAAAAACTTTCAACTTAGCAGGATTATTGCTCTCTCATGTTTGGATTCCTGATTTAGAGATGCGTAGAGCCTATGAGGAGTGGTGCCGACAATACAAGCAGACGGAAGTCAATCGTTTGGGATTGGTGGCTGCGAAAGCCGCGTATGAATCGGGGGATCAATGGCTAGCGGACCTGCTTTTGGTGATTGCTGCCAACGAACAAATGGTCCGCCAGCAACTGCAAGAAGCATTTCCCAAAATTGAGGTCCTGCCATTAGAAGGAACCTATCTTCTCTGGGTGGATCTGCGGCAAGTCATTGCCAAAGAACGAACCAAGCACGTGATCCAAGATACTGCCGGTCTGGCAGTCGACTATGGGGAATGGTTTTCACAAGACGGTCAGGGCTTGATTCGTCTGAATCTTGCGACAACACCGACGATCATTCAAGAAGCCCTTGATCGCATGATCGAGGCAATCAAAAAGGAGGAACGACATGACGATTGATACAGCAACTTTTCTGGCACAATTAGGCAATCATTCGGATCAGCAAACTGGGGCGATCAGCCCACCGATCTATCTTTCCACGACCTTTGCTCATCCCGAGTTAGGGCAAAGTACTGGCTATGATTATACCCGTACCAAAAACCCGACCCGTGATATCTTAGAAGCAGGTCTTGCTGAATTAGAAAAAGGAGCTCGGGCAGTAGTGACCAGCTCTGGCATGAGTGCGATCGCTTTGATTTTTGACTTATTTACCAGCGGGAGTCGCTTTTTGGTTTCTCGTGATTTGTATGGCGGCAGCTTTCGCTATTTTGCAGAATTGGAAAAAAGCCAACGGGCATTCTTCGATACCTTCAGCACTGTAACAGAATTAAGTGAAAAATTAACTGACGAGGTAACGGCTGTCTTTTTAGAGACCCCAACGAATCCTTTGATGACCGTGACGGATATTGCTGAAACCGCCAAGCTTGCTCACGACCATGGGGCGCTGCTGATCGTAGATAATACCTTTTTGACGCCATTACGACAGCTGCCCTTAGAAGAAGGCGCGGATCTAGTGATCCATTCAGGCACCAAGTTCTTATCAGGTCACAATGATATTTTGGCTGGCGTCGTGATCGCCAAAGATGCGCAAGTAGGGGAGCGTTTGAATTATTTAGCCAATACTTCAGGCCCGACCTTGAGCAGCTTTGATACGTGGTTATTTATCCGAAGTTTAAAGACGCTGCCGTTGCGCTTTGAACGACAGGAAGCCAACGCCAAGGAAGTTGGCCGCTTTTTACGAGCCCATCCGGCGGTCAAAGAGGTGCTGTACCCAAATGCAGGGGCGATGATCAGTATTCGGGTGCTTGATGAAACCAAAATCAGCGGCTTCTTAGCGGCATTAAAGGTCTTTACCTTTGCGGAAAGCCTGGGTGGTGTGGAAAGTCTCATCACGTATCCAACGACACAGACCCACGCAGATATTCCTCAAGAGGTACGAGAATCTTATGGATTGACGCCGGATCTTTTACGGATCTCCATTGGGATCGAAAGTAGTAAAGATTTGATTGATGACTTAGAAAATGCACTGAAGATATTCAAATAACCCAACCACAGATCAGCTAGTGAAAAACTTACTTTTGTAGAGTAATTTTATTGACAGTTTTAGTTGTATAGGATAAAGTTACACTACATATGAATAGTGAGTCCGATGTTTTCGGTTGACGGCAACAGGGATTAACCATTTCTCCTTTGAAAAAGTAGGTTGTTTTGAGAAACAGAGGGGAAATTGGTCTAGTTGGGCCATTCGACAAGGAAATAGGACGATTGATCTGAGGAGGGAACAAAAGGGGAAAAAAGGGATGAAAAGAAATGTAGTAAATGTGTTGACGACAGGAGTGATTGGGCTGTTTGCCTTGTTTAGCTTGGCTGCTTGTGGCACCAACCAAGCGGATGAAGAAACGACCGTCGTCAGATTAGGTGTCGTTGGCGAACAAAATGAAGCCTGGGAACATGTGCAGGAAGAATTGAAGGAAAACGAAAATATCGACTTGCAACTGGTGAAGTTCATCGATTATCGCCAACCAATCGTCGCATTAGAGGATGGGTCAATCGATCTTCACGCAGCATTGACGGAAATTTTTATGGATAATGTCAACGAAGAAAGTGGTTATTCCAACACGACGATTGCGTATACGACATTAAACCCACTTGGTATTTATTCCGATAAAATCACTGATGTCAGCGAATTGGCAGATGGTGCTACGGTGGCTTTACCCAATGATGTGTCAAATGAAAGCCGCGCACTATTACTCTTACAAACGGCCGGTTTGATCACTTTGGATGAATCAAAAGGGTTACTGCCAACAACCAGTGATGTCACTGAGAATCCCAAAGCCTTGAAATTTGAGCTGCTTGATTCCAATCAAACGGCTCGGGCAATGACCGATGTCGACATCTCTTTGATCAACAACGGCATGGCAGTCGATGCTGGCTTGGTTCCTACAGAAGATGCGATTTTCTTAGAACCTGTGGCTGACTCCTCCACGCCCTATTATAATGTCATTGCTGCGCGAGCAGACGAAGCAGAAAATGATGTGTACCAAACGGTCGTAGCGTATTATCAGACCGATGAAGTAAAAGCAATTATTGACGAAGTTACCAAGAAATCAAGTATCCCTGTTTGGGAATAAAAAGCAAAAAATCTACTATAATTATATAGGAACAGGAAGTAGGATGGGAAAATGATCAATTGGAAAAAAGGTTTAGCAAGTGTTGCCGTCGTCGGACTAGGATTCGTTCTAGCAGCTTGCGGTGGATCAAATACAGAGGAAACGGCAACCAGCAGTGCAGCTGGTGCTGGCGATGATGCAACATTCACTTATGCCATCAGCGGGGACCCATCGTCCACCAACCCGATCAACACCAGTGATCGCTGGGGCTTGACAGTGACAAACATGATCTATTCTCCACTCGTTACAGTGGAAGCAGATGGAACGACGAAAAATGCGTTAGCGGAATCAGTGGAACCGGCGGAAGACGGCCTTTCATTGACCGTGCATTTGAAACAAGATGTCAAATGGTCAGATGGCGAAGATTTTACCGCCGATGACGTTGTTTTCACGTATGAACAAAAAGTCAAAAAAGAAAACGGCAATGCCGATTCGCTTTGGGTCGACGACCAGCCGATCGCGATCGAAAAAGTGGATGAATACACCGTGAAATTTGTGTTGCCAACACCGAGTGCAGCAGCAATCAGCAATATCGCAACCGAAACATACATCATTCCAGAGCACATCTTTAAAGATGTTAGCGACTTTTCGGTCAGTGAACTGCCTGAAAAACCAGTTGGTACGGGTCCATATCAATTGAAAGAATACAAACGTGGTGAGTACTTTACTTTTGAAGCCAACGAAAATTATTATGGCGGCAAGCCTTCGATTCAAAACGTGACCTTGCGGATCATTGAAAGTACTGATACGGCCAAAGTTGCTTTGCAAAAAGGGGAAGTTGACGCAGCCGTTGTTTTGCCTTCAGATATCGAAGACTTAGATGATACGCAAATTTCTGTTTATCCCTATACAGAAAACCGCATTGGATACTTAGGCTTAAATACTCATTCAGATGCATTACAAGATGTGAAGGTCCGTCAAGCAGTCTTATATGCTTTGAACAAAGATGAATTAAATCAAGCAGCGTATTTAGATGAAGACTATTATGCAACACCGTATTCATTCTTACCACCGAACAATCCATACGTTACCGAAGATGTCGAGAAATATGAAACAAATGCTGAAAAAGCAAAAGAGCTTTTACAAGAAGCAGGTGTCACTGATTTGTCATTGAACTTGGCGTTCAACTCAACTGATCCAGCTCAAACGATCCAAGCTACGTTGATCCAACAACAATTGCAACAAGCAGGCATCACAGTTACCCTTGAAGGGGGCGATGGTACTGCGATCTTCACTGAGTTGAAAAAACCTGATTCAACGAAATACAACCTGTTCCTTGGCGGGTATATCATGGGGAATGACCCTGACTTATACGGCAGTTTATTCGAAACTGGCGGCAGTGCCAACTACTTCCAAAGCAATAGCGAAACCATTGACAATTTGTTTGCGCAAGCAGCAGTTGAATTGGACACAGACAAGCGTGAAGCATTGTACGATGATCTGCAAAAAGCCATTGCTGACGAAGCGATCATTTACCCAATCGTTGACAACAAGAAAATCTTAGCGGTCAATAACCGAATTGGTAATGTAGAAGATGCAGGCTTGATCCCAATCTATACATTCGAAGATATGTCTAAATTGACAATCAAGTAAATCCATTGGCTGTGATAAAGAGGAATCTTTTTTATCACAGCTTTTTTCTATGAAAAAGAAAGAAGGTCAATTATGTTTCGATATATTGCAAAACGAGTATTGCAAGCAATCCCTTTGCTATTTGTGATCTCTTTTATCGTATTTTCACTAATACATATCGCCCCGTATGATGTGATCGATTCCATCACGACACCGAATATGTCACAAGAGCAAATCGATCTGTTGCGGCAGCGCTATGGCTTGGATCAACCCTTTTTGGTTCAATATTTTCTTTGGATCAGAAATGTTCTTACTGGTAATCTTGGCTTTTCGTTGGTTTCTCAAAGCAGCATTTCACAAGAACTTGCGACTCGGATCCCGAATACGATGCGGCTAGTGATCCCTGCATATTTGACGGCTTTATTGCTGGCGATCATTTTAGGTCTGTTAGCCGCTGCCAACAAAGGAAAGATTTGGGATCGGATCATTGACGCTGTAGCATCTCTAGGGATCGCCGTGCCGACCTTCTGGTTTGCGATGATCTTGATTTATGTATTTGGTTACTTATTGAATATGTTCCCGATCATTGGCATGTATACAGTCGGCAAAGAAGGGGATTTTGGCGATTTTCTGCAGCACTTTATTTTGCCTTATATCACATTGACTGTCGCCTTCTTCCCAGATTTGACAAGGTATATTCGGGCATCAGCGACTCAGCAAGTATCAGAAGACTACGTGATGGTGCAACGGGCATTCCACGCCAGCAAATGGCAGATCTTCAGTCGTCACATTAGTCGCAATATTTTGATTCCCGTTGTCACACAAATCGGCTTGGCGTTACCGATGTTAGTTACCGGTGCGATCATTACAGAAACGATCTACGGTTGGCCGGGCGTCGGACCTTACTTGATGAGTGCAACGAAAAGCCTCGATTATCCTGTGATCATGGCGATCATGCTGCTGTCAGCAACACTGGTCATCTTAGGGAATTTGTTAGCGGATGTATTATATTCCGTGGTTGATCCACGTATCCGTAAAGGAGGGAGCAAGTAATGAAACGTTTCAAAAAAATCAGTGAAGTCATGCTTGCTTCGCCCATCTATACTTTTTCTGTCGTTTTCTTGACGTTATTGATCGTGTTATCGCTCGTTGCGCCTTTGATCCCGATCGATCCCAATGCAACGGATGTCAGCAACATGTCACAGCCACCGAGCTGGGCTCATTTGTTTGGGACTGATGAAGTGGGGCGGGATTACTTTATTCGGGTCGTCTACGGCGGTCGGGTGTCCTTGTTTGTAGGTGTGTTGGCAATGATCACTGCGACGTTTATCGGGACCCTTGTCGGTCTTGTTTCTGGCTACTTTGGCGGATGGATCGATAACTTGCTGATGCGGCTCGTCGATGTGTTGTCATCAATTCCTTGGCTGGTGTTAGTGATCGTTTTGAGCGTCTTTTTACGTCCTGGACTAACCACGATCATTATTGTGATCGGCGGGTTTTCATGGATGAACATCGCTCGTTTGATTCGTGGTGAAACGTTAGCAGCGAAAGAACGGGAGTATGTTGCTTACGGGAAATTTATCGGTCGTTCTTCATTCAGTATTATCGTGAAGCATGTTTTCCCAGCAGTACTGCCAACCTTGATCGTTGCGGCATCCGCAAGTATTTCTGGAGCGATCATGACCGAATCAGCGTTGAGCTTCCTCGGATTAGGCATTCAGCAGCCGATGGCTTCGTGGGGCAGTCTGTTGCAAAATGCGCAAAACAGCTTGCAGCGGGCACCATACATGGCGATCCTTCCAGGGCTCTTTGTTATTTTCACCATCTATTCCTTCAACAACATCGGCGACATGATCAAACATGTCTTGCAAAGGGAGGTGTGACCGATGAAGACAGAATTATTAGCGATCGAAGCGTTGAATGTGACGTTTCACAGCAAAACCGGTCCGAAACCGTTAGTCAAAAAGCTGGATCTAGTGATTCCAAAAGGCAAAGTGGTTGGGATCGTCGGCGAATCTGGTAGTGGCAAAAGTATGACCATGAAAAGTGTCATGGATCTTTTGCCTGATAAGGTGACCGATCACTATGGCAGTTATACATTTGAAGGAGCAGCAGTGACCGATCGTCGAACATTACCGATCGCCATGATTTTTCAAGACCCGATGACTTCGTTGAATCCTTTGCGTACGATTGGCTATCATTTGATCGAAGTGATTCGCCGCTCACAAAACGTATCGAAAAAAGCAGCTCAAGAAATCGCTGTCAAAGAGTTAGAGAAGGTCGGCATACCTTTTCCAGCGCAACGCATGAAACAATATCCCCACGAGCTATCAGGGGGGATGCGTCAGCGGGTGATGATCGCCATGGCTTTATTGGCGCAACCGAAATTGCTGATCGCAGATGAACCGACGACGGCTTTAGATGTGACGATCCAAGCACAGATTTTGGCCTTGATCAAAAATCTGCAAAGAGAGAACCAGCTTTCCGTCGTCCTTGTGACCCATGACTTTGGGGTCGTTGCAGGAATGTGCGACTTTATTAAAGTGATGTATCAAGGTCGAGTCGTGGAAGAAGGCACCACAGAAGAAATCTTTTATCAACCTGCGCATCCTTATACGAAACAATTATTGCAGGCGGCCCATTTAGGCGACAAGCATGCCGAATTAAAAGTCTTTGACTATCATGAGACATTGGCAGATGAGTTGCAAGAAACGCAGTTATCTAAGACCCATCGCGTTTGGCGCAATCAGGAGGTGACAGAATAATGGAAGAACTGATTCGCGTAGAACATGCGACGAAAACCTTTCGCAGCAAAAACTGGCGCGGCACTGTCAGTGAAGTCCGAGCGGTCGAAGATGTCAGCCTAACGATCCATCGGGGCGAGACATTGGGGCTAGTAGGGGAATCTGGGAGTGGGAAAACCACTTTAGGACGCAGTATTTTAAATTTAGAGACCTTAACAAGCGGGGAGATTTTCTTCGAAGGCAAAGAGCTAACAGCATTGACGGCAGAAGATCGCAAAGCAGCGTATCAGCAAATGCAGATCATTTTCCAAGATCCGTATTCATCATTGAATCCCCGCATGACGGCACTTGAACTGGTGATGGAGCCGTTGTATCATGAAACGAAAGATGCTGCCCGAGCGAAAGCCAAAGAAATCTTAGCGATCGTCGGGATCACGGGTGATGATGTCCATAAACTGCCCCGCAGTTTCAGCGGCGGACAACGGCAACGGATCGGCATCGCTCGTGCGGTGGTTAATCGCCCGGCGTTCGTCTTGTGTGATGAACCGACTTCGGCATTAGATGTCTCCATTCAGGCTCAGATCATCCAATTGCTGCTGCGTCTGCAAAAAGAGTTTTCATTGTCTTATTTGTTCATTTCCCATGACTTGTCCGTGATTCGTCATATCAGTGACCGAACAGCCGTCATGTATCAAGGGAAACTAGTTGAATTGGCACCCACCGACCGTTTGTTTGACAATCCGCTGCATCCTTACACGAAGAAATTATTAGCAGCAGCGCCGATCGCTGATCCTGTGTTAGCAAGAGGTGCGATGGAACAAACGGAGATTCAAAGCACGATTACTTTGACACCATTGTATGAATGGGTCGAAGTTGAACCGGATCATTTTGTGAGGAGAGAAAAACGATGACAGTAGAAACATTGACGATCCATCAAGGAAGCGACAAATTTGAAATGACGACCCCAACTGGCAATTGGGTGTTAGCACGGGAAAAAGGCTATTCGCCAGTCCAAATGCTGGTGAGTGCGGTCGCTGCTTGCGGCGGCTATGTATACGCATCCGTCCTAGAGAATTCAAAAATCACAGCAGAAATCGAAAAGATCGAAGTCAGCTATGACCGGGACGACAACAAAAAAGCCCAACCAGTCAGTGCCATCCACATTCAGTTTTATGCGAAAATCGCTGAAGCCGACCATGACAAAGCGACCCGTTGCCTAAAACTCGTTTCACCAAATTGCCCCGTGATCCAATCATTAGATCCAGCTATCGAAGTGACGGAAACAGTGACGTTTATTTAATCGAAAAAGACTTTGTGTGCCTGAAACCAATAGGCGTACAAAGTCTTTTTTTTGATCAATAAATAATATTCTCCCGAATAAAGTCGATATCTGTCACTAATAGTTTGCGATCGACACTTTTTAGGGCGCCAGATTCTCGTAATTTTTGCATCATTCGATTGACACTGCTGGCAGAGGTAATGCCGCAAAAGCGAGCGATCTCCTCATTGGTGACTTCAAAGTCAATCAAGACACCATCTGTTGTCTGGATTCCGAACGTTTCATACAGCTCATTGATTTGGGTACAGACAGCACCAAATTTGCCGTTCATCAGCATTTGCTGCATCTTTTTCATCGTATCCATCAAGTTTCTTCGATAATACTCTTTGACATAATCCTGCAGCAGGCGATCACGATTGACATCTGCCCAAAATTGATCCCGCACGATTTTGTATAATTCGGCTTCTTCTGATTCAACCCGCACATTAAAAGGGGCTTCGACTTCTTGAGAGGATTCGTCTTTAAACAAAGAGACGATCTCAAAATCCGTCAAATAGCGCAAGTTGAATTCGCGCCCTTCATGGGTCACTACGCTAGTTTTGATGATGCCTTTTTTTAAAATATAGACGTAGCGATCCGGGATGCCTTCATATGTCAAGTAACTCTTTTTCTTACGGATAACGACCGGTATTTCTTGTTTTTCTAAATAATCACGTAATATCTGTTTCTCCACCCACGTTACTCCTTCACTTCATGCTAACCCAACATTTTCTGAAAAAAATCTGAAATTTCCTCTATTCATGCTTCATTAAAAGACATTTCTGGTGAAAAAGCAATAACAAATGTTAATGTTTCTTGTTAATGCTCTTTTTTAACAGCAAAAGCGCATTTCAAGTAGAGGAAGTTTCGGTATAGTAAAACGCATCACAGCACAAACAGGAGGAATGGAAGAAACATGTCAGATAGGGAAACCAATCAAGAAGGAGTCGTCAGCTCGTTGCCGTCAACTAAAAATGAAAAACTATGGAACAAAGGGTTTATCACGATTACCTTGATCAATTTTATCGTCTTTCTCGTGTATTATTGTTTTGTCGTCATCACCGCGAAATTTGCCACGCAGGAGTTAGGGGCATCCACTGCACAAGCTGGCTTGGCAGCGGGGATCTACATTATCGGGACCTTGATCGCTCGCTTGTATGTTGGGAAAATTTTAGAATTAGTTGGTCGTAAAGCCGTTTTGCGCTGGGGGATATTGTTTTATGTCATTACCACCGCTGCTTATTTGGTCTCAGTCAACATTTATATTTTAGATGCAGTGCGCTTTTTCAATGGCTTTGCTTATGGTGCCGTCTCGACTGCGGCTAATGCGATCGTCACCGCTTATATCCCAGCTTCCAAACATGGCGAAGGGATCAATTACTATGGATTAAGTACTAGTTTAGCAGCGGCGGTCGGACCTTTTATTGGTATGCTTTTACTACCGACGGTCGGCTTTGATTTCATTATTTGGTTAGCAACTATTTTATCGATCGCAACAGCCATCGCTTGTTTCTGGTTCCCGGTCAAAAACATCCCATTGACGGAAGAACACAAAGCACAGCTGCAAAAATGGTCCGTCAAAAGTTTTGTCGAACCAAAAGTTTTTTTCATTTCTGGGATTGCCTTTTTGATCGGGTTGGCTTATTCCAGCGTTCTCGGCTTCTTATCGATCTACGCCAGTGACCTTGGGTTGGAAACGGCCGGTGCCTTTTTCTTCATCGTCTATGCACTTTCTGTGACCTTCACACGGCCAATGACGGGCAAACTGTTTGACCGTCATGGCGCAGATGCGGTCATGTATCCTAGCTTTCTATTCTTGACCCTTGGTCTTTTCTTATTGAGTATTACTGGCAACAGCTGGATGTTGTTGCTTGCGGGTTGCTTTGTCGGCTTGGGCTATGGCACCTTCATGTCCAATGGCCAAGCCGTCTGTCTGAAAGAAGTCGATCCTCACCGAGTCGGCGTAGCACTCTCCACTTATTTCATCGGGCTGGATCTCGGCTTAGGCGTAGGTCCCTATGCACTAGGAAGCTTACACGGTCTGTTTGATTATTCGCAAATCTACATCTTATGCGGACTGATCCCAGTCGTCGTCCTTGTTTTATACAAATTGTTTTATAAAACGAAACGCGCAGTTGCCGCCGTTGGTACGATGAAGCAGCCAATCAACGAAGAAGACTAACCTCAACCATTACAAAAAGGAGTGTTTCACCATGGATAACAATCAATTGATTATTGAAGCATTGAACAAATTAGTAACGAACATCAACGAATTGAATGAAGAAATGCATGCCATGAAAGAGGTTACCGCAACAATGACCCATGAACAGCTTGCTATCGATCATCAATTACGCGACATCAAATCGGTATTGATCAATGACAATCTGATTGGGTAAATTGTCATAAGGCTTGAAAGGAAACAAGAAACAGGAATGAACGCTTTTTTTTGAGAATGTTTCCTGCTCACTTACTGGTGGTAGAAAGATTCACATGAGAAAAGCGTTTTTTTGATGCACAAAAAAAGAAAAGCGAACATTGGCAGATTTTGTACAAGAAAATAAGCAAGAAAAATTGTAGCAGTCCGCGCTTGTATGCTATAGTGTGTCTGGGTAGCAATACCTAAAAAAAATCAGAGTAGGAAATAAAGCGTCAAGTGCTGAAAGGATGGGATGTTGCCTTTCGGACGAAGAACGATCATTCGTTCGCGGTTTTATTTTCGCATTCGCTGCATGAATTTGTAGCAACTCTAAAAGGAGATGCTCGCTATGAAAAGAAAAGTCGATGCACACATGATTGCGGTCATGGGACTTTTGATTGCCTTAATGGTCGTCTTGTCGCAAATCTTGGGGTTTGAAACCTCCTATATCAAAATCACATTTTCCTTTGTACCACAGCTGATCATGGGTATGCTGTTTGGTCCGTTTTGGACAGCAGTTGGCTCCTCATTAGCCGATATCGCAGGAATGGTGATTTTTCCAAAATCAGCCTACTTTTTCGGCTTTACCATCAATGCCTTCGTTGGTGGACTGATTTATGGCTACTTCTTTTATCGGAAAGAAGTCACATTAAAACGAGCGGCGATGGTCGTCTTGTTAAATACACTTTTAATAACCTTGATCTTAACACCGATCTGGTTAGCTATGATGTTGAATATTCCTCTGACAAGCTGGGCGATCTGGTCGGTCCGCTTGCTAAAAGCAGTCATCATGTTCCCGATACAAACTGCGTTGATTTACATCGTAGGGCGTGCGGTACCATACAAACGGCTGATCCGACGGTTCGTTTAACGAGTAAAAAAGAACGATAACATCCATTGAAGTGAATCATCTGCGAATATTTCGTCAGTGGTTCACTTTTTTCTTTCTAAGGATTGGCTTAATCATTCTCAATAACTTGTTTAGAGGGGAAGGGGAACCTATGAATAAAAAAGGACTCGCTATGGGACTGTTTCTTTTCTTGGTCTTAGCAGCAATGGGAGGGATGAAGTGGATGATAGAACAGCAAAAACAGCAAACTGAAGAGCCAGCCATGATCCAGCAAAGCAGCTTGAGGGACGAAACATAGGAAGAAAGCAGGGAAAGTCAGGAAACCACCTCAGTTTCCACGTCAACTTCTGTTTCAACTTCCACGCAAGAACAGCCAGAAGAGGCAATAGCAGAAAAAATCGCCACGATGAGTTTGGAGGAAAAGGTCGGGCAATTGTTTTTTGTGCGTGTGCCAGAAAGCAATCAAATCGAAGAGCTTCAAAAGTATCACTTTGGTGGCTATCTGTTATTCGGCCGTGATACCGAAAATGAGACGGCGGAGAGCTTGAAACAGAAAATTTCAGATTACCAAGCAGCCAGCGCCATTCCGCTGTTGATCGGTATGGATGAAGAAGGGGGCACAGTGACTCGCATCAGCCGCAATCCGAACCTTACGGATCAGCGTTTTCTCTCACCACAACAGCTGTATGCCCAAGGTGGATGGTCAGCGATCGAAGAAGATACAGCAAAGAAAGCGGAAATTTTAAAAGCTTATGGCATCAATGCTGGGCTGTTTCCCGTTGCCGATGTTTCCACTGATCCGCAGTCCTTTATCTACGACCGAACCATTGGCATGGATGCGCAGGGCACGAGTGCGTTTGTAGAACGTGTGGTTCATGTTTTACAGAAACACCACGTTGGGTCTACCTTGAAGCATTTTCCTGGCTATGGCAACAATCGTGACTCGCATGTCGAAATCGTCACCGATGACCGCCCGCTATCTGCACTGCGGGAAACGGATTTTCTGCCTTTTGCCGCAGGGATCAAAGCTGGTGCCGATAGTATTTTGGTCGCCCATACGATCGTCAATAGTATCGATAAGACCGTACCCGCCTCTATTTCAAAACCCGTGCATGAGCTGCTGCGAAATGAATTGCATTTTAAAGGGGTCATCATGACGGATGACTTGGATATGGCAGGACTTTCTGAGTTCATTCCGCAAAAAGAAGCCGCATTACAGGCGTTGCAGGCGGGAAATGATCTAGTGATCTCCTCTACCTATCAAGAACAGATTCCTTTTGTGGTACAAGCGGTTGAAGATGGCCGCTATTTAGAAGCTGATTTGAATGCTTCCGTCAAACGGGTCTTGCTCTGGAAAGAAGCATTGCATTTACTTTAAGAAAAAAATAAACCTGCTGTTTCCTCCGTGTAAGAGAGTCGTTCTCTTACTGAGAGGAAGCAGCAGGTTTTTTTTAGATACTCTGAGCCAGTGCCTCTAATTCTTTGGCAAAGGCTTCTTGTCCAATAAAACGCAGATAATCCAGTGCTTTTTCAATCGTGGCCATTCCCAGCGTACGATCTCCTTGAAACAAGGCGTAGATGCCTTCGAAATAACGAATCATCAAGCGGATACGATCATTGTCCGGCGGCAGGTGATCGGCTAGATACGTCAGCACATGCGCCAACTCGGCAGGTTTTTTGCGATCGATAAACAAGAAAGCCGCATTCGTCAGCAATTTTGTGTAGATTTGATAATTGATACTTAGCGTATTGCTGTAAAAAATTTTTTTATTCAGGTGTTTCATTTGATACAAGATGTACTCGTCAGAAAAAAGGAAAAGCAGATTGGTAAATAAGGAGATTTCAAACTTTCCCCACGTGTCGATGCGTTCCAAGTATTTCTTGATGGTCGCTTCGATGATGCAACGTTCTTCCTCGTCGGTAACCACGCCTTTTTTCTCTAAAATCAAAAAGAATTGACTATACAGGACATAATAGAAGAAATCCTTCGTGGTTTTATACAGCGCTTGGGCTTTGTTGATCAAAGAAAGGACTTCAGAATACTTGCTTTCATAGTAAGCGGTGGTCAACTGTTTGGATAGCTGCTTTTTCTCGCTGACTTGATTGTCATCCAAGCGATACTCAAATTCCTCCAAAGTGACATTTAAGCGGTCCAAGTATTGGTGCAAAATATCAAAGGCGATGCGGTGCCCTTTTTGTTCAAAGGTTGCCAGTGTACTGCGTTCTGAAATGTTCTCAACCAATTTTCGCTGTGAGATATTTCGTTCCGTTCGTAACTCTTTTAACAAGTCATTGGCCTTCAAAAAATCCCTCCTAAAAAAAGTGGACGGAAAAATAGTCCAAATATGTTACAGCTTTATTTTGCGGGTAAACTTGAAGAAAGTCAATTAAAGGAGGAGAAATGGATGTTTGATTTTTTTAGTTTTCCCTGGGAAGTTGTAGAACTAATGGCTAACGTTTTTTCTTTCTTCAAATAATCGATCCTTTGTGATTGGTTAGCAATTGATTTTTTTAACAGGAAAAAGTATAAGTGGTTTCACGTAATAAGTTACTGTTCATTCGCGCATTCAAACGCCCTCTCCCCAAACAGCTTACCCTGTCAAGGCGCGTAGGTCTGCCGAATCCCTTTTAAAAAAGGAGCAAACACAACAGCGAGTGATTGCTCTTTTTTTGTTGGTCAAAAAACCTCACATACGGCATCGCAACAGTCAGTTTTGTTTTTTCTTGAACATTGGTTCATTTGGATCAGAATAGTAATCAGGATTGAATTCATCATCGATCGAGACCCCGAAAAGAGAAACGAGACTGGGAAGAACCCCAATCACGCCGAGGACGACGGCAACTGGAAGGTAGAACTTTTTGCGCTTGTACCACGGAAGCTGCGATTTCTTTTCCATAGGAAATCCTCCTTTTTAAATAGTGTAGCATGTTCTGAGTTGATTGTGTTAATAATTACCTTCAATATTTAAAAATATACTAAAAAGGTATATTGGTATATCTGATGGGGAAAAGGCTTCCTAGTAAAATTTAGGGAGCGTTCGTTTTCGTCATTGTTGCCAGAATCAAGTTTTATAAAAAAGGAACCGAGTAAGAAAGCCATCCTTCTTACTCGGTTCCATTTTATTGTAAGTAATCCTTGGTTTGGTCCATCAAGGTTTGAAAGTCTGATTCGTTTTTTCTTATCGCCTCTGTTAGGGTAAACAAATAACCGTTGGGGTCTTTGATGGTCATTTCAAGGGCATTCCACGGCTTTTCCATCAAAGGTTCCACGATCCACTTTTCGGGAATTTTTTGAGCGATATTCCGAAGATCAATCATCGCTACATTCAAAATTGCCCCATCGCCAACAGTGAACGAGTCTGCGGCAATCAGCATCAAATCTTGGTAGTCAGCAAGACGCAGATGGTCCATCGTCACTTGATTTTCTTGATTGCGAAACTGATACAATGACTGGAACCCCAAGATTTCTGCAAACCATTTTGATGATTGTTCAATATCTTTTGTCTTCAATTGATAAAACATTGGCATAACATAAACGTTCATTTTGACACCTCCTCTTAATTAGAGGATACCGCTTGACGCAGCGTCAAAGTCAATAGACAATTTCGTATTGAAGCAAAGCTTGAAAATGGCGTTTCTTTTAGACTTAAGTCAAGGAAAAATGGGCAATAATTGTTTGACTTACTTCATCAGGTGATAAGTGGGTATTGTTGATTTTCAGCGAAGGAATCGTTGGAAAAAGGGTAGTTAATTCCTGTGGCAGGCTTTCTAAACGATAGTTTTCAAACGAAGACAAAAGCTCGTTTCTAGAAAAATCCAGCGCTCTTTTTGACGGCTTAGCGGCTAAACGGTCCTCATGGCAATTGCGCTTTAAGCGTTCCTCAATATCAGCCACTAGTTCGATAAAATAGACCTTTTGCTGGGCATCGGTAAATAGTTGGGCGATCTCTTGTAAAAAAGCTAAATCTCCCGCTTGATCGAAATCAATCAAGACCGTAAAAATGATTGATTTTGTCGTATTATTGGCTTCATTTTGAACAAAGGCTTTGAAGAGTTCGATCCGTGTTTGATTAGACAAAGCGAATGCTGCGGGACTATAGCCAAGAAAGTTCGCAAAAAGATCAATGGTCTGGTGATTGAATAAAAGCTTTGCATCCAATCGTTTTTCCAGTTCTTTGCCCACAGTCATTTTCCCTGCGGCTTGTGCGTCAATCAAGACGATCAATGACATCACAACACATCCTTTTTATCAATCGTAACAAAGGTGAGCTATCGTGTAAATTGGTTCTTAGAAAGAAATGATTGAGAAGCTGGAATTTTTCATATGTGGAAACCAAAGATGCTCTTTTTTAGGTAAAAAGGAATGAGCGGAACTTCTCCGACAGAGGGAAGAAAACCATGCAGCACAAAAGCACAGTCTGGAACAACAAAATGACTAGTAGATTGATCGTTTCAAATCGTGAATAAAGATAGAAGTGGATCAGCCATTCGAAGACATTGACAAAGACTAAATAAAGGTAGTGCGCTTTTTTGACTTTGCAGTTTTTTAACCAATAATAGCTTAAGTAATAATCCAGCAAGATCATCAATAATAGAAAAAGTTTGCTGAAAGCCGTCAGATTGTCATGCTGCGAGGCGAGTTTTTGAAAAAACAGCAAAAGGGTTGGTGTCGGAATATAAATGATCAATAAGGATAGGAAAAAATAGACAATAAAGGGCATAGTCATTCCTCCAATAAGTTATTAAAAAAACATAGATAAACTAACAGATTTGTTGAGAGCCGTCAACTGGTTTTTTATCGAAAATTTCGATAATGATAGGTAGCATTGCTTGGAGGGAAAGGTTCAGCGGACAGTCATTGGTAGCAAAGGATGATCGTGGGAATATGAAAAAAAAAAGACTTCCTTTTACGAGAAAAGGGAGCGGAGGAGCTGCTTCATAGGGGAAATTTATGCCCATGTCTCATTGAGTTTATCCGCATAAAACAAAAGTGCCTGTCGGTAAGACTGGATGTCTGGATCGCTAGAGGTTTCGGCAAGCAGGGTCAATAATCGTTTAGTGGCTTGCTCATACTCGGCGAGATTAAACAGTGTCATGGCATAGAAGGTTTGCAAAGCATGATTTTTTGGAAACTGCTTCATCGCGTGTAAAAACACTTCTTCGGCTTTTTGATAATTGCCGAGGGCACGATAGGTGCTACCTAGACCTAGGTAGGCATCTGGCAAGTCGTTTTCTGATAACCCTAACGCGATTGCTTGTTCATAATAAGGAATTGCCTGTTGTTCTTCCCCTAAAAGATCATAGCTCCAAGCCGTTTGGTAGTGGATAAAGGCATCTTGGGGATTTTTGGCAGCTAATTGTATCAATTGTTCATTTGATTGTTGCAGCCTTTTTTCAGCCCGCAGTTGGATCGCAGCAGCTAGTCGTTCATTCATTGGTTCGAAGCTCCTTTTCAAATAGTAGAAAATGACTTAGATAACTTGTAAGCATAGCTAAGGGGAAAGATCTGCCCAGCTTTCACCCGCAAAAGAAAAACCGCATGCTTCATACAGCTTGTAGGCTGGCTGGTTTTCAACCGTCACTACCAGATAAAGGCGAGTGAGCCCCATGGCTTTTGCTCGTTGAATCACTTCCTTCATCAGCAACTTGGATAAGCCGTTGCCTTTAAAGGCTGCGCCCATAACGACAAATAATAGCAGGGGAAGCTCTTGAAACGTGCTGGTTACTACGGCACCGATAGGATGATCATCCTTTTGTAACTGAAAAGAAAGCTCTGGAATCAAGGGACCGTATTTTCCGTCAGCGGTCTCTCTCAGCTCTCTTTGCCAGTCAGCAAGCGATTCCCCTTCGTCATCTGTCGTTTCATGATAGGCGGAATAAAAAAGTTCTGCGACACTTCGAGAATTCGGGAGAAACGGCTCAAAAGAAAGGGCGGATTCTTGTAAAGCTTTGGGGGCATGTTGTAAGTCACAAGCCATAATGATTCGTTTCATAGAAGCACTCCTCTCTGCTCGTTTCATTTATTATAGCAGAGCCAAGCTTTTTCACGCTCGTTTTTTTCTAATAAAAGCCCAGATCCAACGAATTCCTTCGTAGATTGCAGTGAAGACTGCCACCAGAAACAAAAACGACATGTAGTGGATCAAAAAAGCGAGCTGAAACCATAAGCCATAGACCATCGGCAGGACGACGAGCAAACAAAGAACCAATTCGATGTTTCGCTTTCTTCTAATTTGAAACCAACGTTCATCTGACATCCTTTTTTCCTCCTGTTCATTCTTTACACACACTTTGTTAAATATCCATCTTTTTATAAAATGATCGATATATTTGCGATATTTTGATTAAAAAACTAGAAAATTGATTTGATTTTTGGTAATCTTGAAAATAAGATTAGAAATAGCTGTTGTTTTTTATTTTGACTGATTTTCCCACGAAAGACAAGGTGAGCGCAATGGAAAGAAAACCGATGTATTTAAAAAATGGGCTTCCTTTAACAATGGAACCGGGTAAAATTTACACATGCCTTTATCGTGGCGGTTATTTCATTTGTGAAGAAAAGGGACAACCGCTGCCACCGATAAAAAGAGAAGCGAAATAAGCGAACTTCTCACTTAAGATTTGTCAGGGATCGAATGGGTTGTTGGAACTGTTATCTCCTTTTGGGTACCAATCAAATGATGTCTAGCATTTTCAAAAAATCTCAACGTTCTTCATTCATACCATTCTAAGTCTTAAATTGATTTTGACCGATTTCAATTTAGTAAGAACAATCCGATCCCTGGCAAATGTTAGGTGGAAAGTTGGGCAGGTAGCAAGTGAATCAGTAATAGGTGAAAAACGGTTTTTTCTCACAAAAGATGATTTCACTTGAATAGAACGCCGTTTTTTGCTATAATAGTTCAGGAATTGAAAAATAAAATAGACAAAGGTTGAGCATTTTTTATGCTTCAAGGATCAGGTTTGCCAAGGGGTGAGGCAAACATTCTTGGAGGAATGCTGGCCTTTTTTCATATCAGCATACTTCTTCGTGAGGTATGCTT
Source organism: Enterococcus sp. DIV0240d (assembly GCF_051711245.1). Lineage (NCBI taxonomy): Bacteria > Bacillati > Bacillota > Bacilli > Lactobacillales > Enterococcaceae > Enterococcus > Enterococcus sp. DIV0240d. The sequence goes on from NZ_JBIOMG010000001.1 coordinate 1,386,140, forward strand.
TTTTTGTTTATTTTTCAGTTGAGAATACAAATCATTATAGGAGGGGAATCGATGAGAGAAGCTTTGACTCGTTTACGAGAAGCAGAAGAAGCCAATGAACAGCAATTGCGCGCTTTGAAAAAAGAATTGCAGTCGGAAGAAGCGCAGCAGCAACAAGTATTGCAAGAGCGATCAGCCGCTTTGGAAGAGGCGCTTGCTCAAGAACAAGCAACAATCGAAGAGCAGTTGCAACAGTCACTAGCAGCACAAAAGCAGCAGCTGGCAAAAGAGAACCAGCAAGTGTTAGATCGTTACCAAAAAAATATGCAAAGCTTCCAAGAGCATGCGGTTCAACAGATCGTTGAAGGAGTGATCGGGACTTATGGCAGTAACCAAACTAAATAAACTAACGTTGATCACCCCGAAGCACTACCAAGAAAGGTTATTGACGAAGCTGCAAACGATGCAGTTTGTTGAAATCGAGAACGTATTTGAGCAGGAAGCCAACGAAACTTGGCTGCGGGAATTTTTTGCAGGAGCCACCCCAGAAGGTGCTTCTCATCAACCAATGATTCGTCGACTGCAAGAAGCGATCCGCTTTATTCGTCAAAATGGTGATGCGAAAAAAGGCACGGAATGGCAACGAGATGCCTTGCGGCTGTCGGACTTTGAAACAAGCTTCGATGAAGCCGCAGCATTAACGGAGCTGGTTGAAGTCGAGAATTTGCAGGAGCGCTGGGTAGAGACGATCGAAGCGATCGAAGCAGCGACGCAGTCGGAAGAATGGGCGACACAATGGCAAAATCTTGACGTACCCTTGGAGATCGAAGCGCCTGCACATACAACTTTTTTTGCTGGGAGTGTCGAAGGCCCACGCTGGGAAGATCTAGCTGAAGCCTTGCGTCAATTGGAAGAGGTTCATATCGAAGTGATCTATTCTGAACCCAAAAAAGTCAATTTCAGCTGCCTGTTTTTAACAGCGATCGAAGAGCAAGTGTTCCAATTGTTTCACCGATATGGGGTGAAGAAAGAAACTGGCTTGACATCCGAATCACCAAAAGTGGTTTTGCAAAATGCGAAACAAGCCTTGACCTCCTTGACGCAGCAGCGCAAAGAACTGATTACAGAAATCAGTCAGCACAAACAACGGCTGATCCTGCTGCAGCAAGCGGAAGAACTGTTTTTGACTCGTGAGAATCGGGCAATGATGCAACAGCGTTTAGCAGCTGGTCAGACCTTTGCCCTCTTGCGCGGCTGGATTGCAGAAAAGGATCAGCCGTTAGTGGCGGAAATGGTCCAAGAATCCTTTGCCAACGAGATTTACTATTCATTTGAAGAACCCACTGCAGAGGAGATCGCTGCCAATCAAGTGCCAACGAAGCTAAAAAACGCCTCGTTTATTCAACCCTTTGAAATGTTGACGGAAATGTACAGCTTGCCAAAATACGATGAGATCGATCCAACCCCATGGATGACACCTTTTTACTATGTTTTCTTTGGTATGATGGTGGCTGACTTAGGTTATGGTGCATTAATGGCTGTCGCGACCACGATTGGGCTACACGCCTTGCGTTTGCCCAAAGGGACCAAACGGTTTCTGAAATTGTTCCAGATTTTGTCTGTGCCAACTATGATTTGGGGCGTAATCTACGGCTCCTTCTTTGGTGCTACATTGCCCTTCCAACTTTTATCGCCCTCCGAAGATTTTATGGCGATCTTTGGTCTATCCATGATTTTTGGTGGCATCCAACTGTTTACAGGCCTTTATTTAGCAGCCAAAGAAAATATCCGCAAAAAGGATCTTTTAGGTGCAGTCAACGAAGGCTTTGCGTGGCTAGGCCTTTTGAGTGGTCTTTTAGTGGCAGCCGCAGGCAATCTTTTGATCGATGTCCCAGCACTAACAACCGTCGGCTTGATTTTAGCAGGCTTTAGTGCCTTATTGATCATCGTGGTACCAATTCTTAAAGGGAAAACCAAAGTGGGCGGCTTCTTTTTAGGCTTGTATGACTTATACGGTGTGACCAGTTACATCGGCGACTTTGTCAGCTATAGCCGCTTGATGGCATTAGGGATCTCTGGTGGGAGTATCGCAGCAGCCTTCAACTTATTGGTGGGCTATTTGCCGCCAGCCGCTCGTTTTTCTGTGGGCATTCTCTTATTGATTGTCCTACAAGCTTTAAACATCTTTTTATCGTTACTGAGTGCGTATGTGCATGCCGCTCGTTTACAATATGTAGAGTTTTTCGGAAAATTTTTCACTGGTGGGGGGCGCCAATTTGAAACCTTTAAGCCAAGTGAGAAATACGTTGATTTTGATAAAGAAAATGGAGGAGACAATAAATGATTGATTACTTAATTAATAACAATGGTGGTATGGTGTTTGCAATTATCGGAATGGGGATCGCTACGATCTTTTCTGGGATCGGTTCAGCCAAAGGGGTGGGCCAAACTGGTGAAGCAGCGGCAGCCTTAACGACGAATCAGCCGGAGAAGTTTGGACAAGCCTTGATTTTACAATTGCTTCCCGGAACGCAAGGACTTTACGGATTCGTTATTGCGTTTATGATCTATGGTAGCTTAAGTGGTGAAATGTCGACAGTGACTGGTATGGCGTACTTGATGGCCTCACTGCCAGTTGCCTTTACTGGCTTATTCTCAGGAATGGCCCAAGGGAAGGTCGCTGCAGCTGGGATTCAAATTTTAGCGAAGAAACCAGAGCATTTCTTTAAAGGGGTCATGTTCTCAGTAATGGTTGAGATGTATGCCATCTTAGGCTTTGTTATTTCTTTCTTACTTTTAGGAACGATTTAAAGGGGGCGAAGGTATGGATGCAATCGACAAAATGATTGCTGAACTAGACCAAGAAGCGCAGACAAAACGGGAACGTTTGGCTGCCGCTGAACGTGCTAGGATCAGTGAAACGATGGCACGTGACTGGGCGAAAAAAGAGTCGGACTTGCAGCTTCGTGCCCAGCAAGCAAAAAAGCAAGCCGAAAAAAATTATCATCAAGCGCAAAATCGCCAAGCAAGTGCCGCTAAGCAGCAGCAAATGGTGAAACAAAACGAATACCTGACACAACTTTTTGAGCAAGCGTATCAACAAATGGTTGCCTGGACGCCAGAAGAGCTGCAGTCATTTGCTGAAAATGTGCTGCAACAGCTGCCGATCAGCGGGACGGTGACCTTCCACGCTGGTCCTGAGCAAGCAGCCCATCTAGATGCCGCTTGGCTTACGTCTTGTCAATCAAAACTACCGTATCAAATCAAAGCAGGCGCACCATTGACAGAAGCAGGCTTTTTGGTGGATGACAACGGCATTCAATACAATTTTACCTATCAGGTATTGCTTGATGAATACAAGAAAGAAACCCGGGAACGGTGGTTGCAGATCATACAACAAGGAGGTTGATCCATGAGGAACTATCATCAATTGAATCCAATCATTCGGCTGAAAGAGATGACGTTGCTAAAGCCGCAAGAAATGGAACAAATGATTGCGGCAAAAGGGTTTGCTGAAGTCGAAGCTGTCTTGCAGCAGACCCATTATCAACGCTATTTGAAGCCAGATTTTCATGAACGATTCGAAACCTATCTCGATGAAGAATTGTTAAAGACGATCAAAGAATTGGCCGAGCTGGTTCCTGATCAAGAGATCCTCCGACTGTATATGATGCCTTTTACTTTCCATAATCTAAAAGTCTTGACCAAAGAGTCAGTCACTGGAAAAGATTATGATCATCTACTGATCGAAGATGGTTTTTACACGATCGATGAGTGTCGGACCGCCATCAAAACGGGAACCTCAGAGGTATTGCCTGAGAAAATCGTGACTACGATCCAAGAAGTGCGGGAGTACCTAGAAGGCGGCGCCGTGCTACAAGGCATCGATATCATTTACGATCGCCGGTATTTACATGAACAACGGCGACTAGCAGATGAAATCAAGATCCCTGAGCTACAAGAAGCTGTCATCAAGATGATCGATCTGACCAATATAACGATTGCCGCTCGTTGTGTACTTCAAAAACGATCGCGCAGTTTTATGGAGGCAGTCTTAGTGAGTGTCGGCAGTATCCCGAAAGAAGAATTTTTAGCGTTTGCGGATGCGTCCTATAGTGACTTTTTAGCCTTCTTATTAGAAAGTGATTATCAGGAAGTATTGCGGCCTTTGATTCATGAACAGGTGATCGACTTTGCTGGCTTGGCACTTTTACAAGACAATTTGATCACAGAAAGCTATGGCCAAGCCCAAACGGATGCTTTAGGACCACTGCCTTTACTCGCATTTTTGAATGCTAAGGTTTTGGAACTGCAAAATCTGCGTATCTTGCTAGTAGGCAAACGCAGTGGCTTTACGGAAGAACAATTCAGAGAAAGGATGCGGCACTATGACTCATAAAATCGGCGTAATCGGCGAGAAAGAATCCGTCATTCCTTTTCAACTATTTGGCTTTCAGGTCTGCTATGCCTCGGAAGAAAAAGAAGTGAAGCAGGCGCTGGCAAAATTAATGAAGAACAGTACGATCATCTACCTGACTGAAAAATGTGCCGAGCTGATTCCCGATGAATTAGCAAAAGTCCAACAAAAAATGACACCTGCAGTCATCTTGATTCCTGATTATGATGGTTCCCGAGGAATCGGCAAGCGAATGATTCAAGAAAATGTCGAAAAAGCAGTTGGACAAAACATACTATAGAGAGGAGCCGATGTTGTGGAAAAAGGAACAATTATTAAAGTATCTGGTCCATTGGTGCTAGCCAAAAATATGGGCCATGCAAGTTTAGAAGATATCTGTTATGTAGGAGATTTAGGCGTGGTCGGTGAGATCATCGAAATGCGCGGCGACGTCGCTTCGATCCAAGTCTATGAAGAAACGTCTGGGATCGGACCTGGTGAACCAGTCGAAACCACCGGTGAACCGCTATCCGTCGAATTGGCGCCTGGGATCATGTCACAAATGTTTGATGGCATCCAACGTCCCTTAGAAACCTTCATGTCTGTCACCCAAAGCAACTTCTTGACGCGTGGGGTGCAATTGCCTGCGTTGGATCATGAGAAAAAGTGGCCCTTTGTACCGACAGTCGAAGTCGGCGAAGTAGTCAGTACCGGGATGGTCATCGGCACCGTGCAAGAAACACCGTTGATCAATCACAAGATCATGGTTCCTCATGGCGTTTCAGGAACAGTCAAGGCTGTTTATGCGGGGGAATTTACCATCGATGAAACGATTTATGTTTTAGATACACCCAAAGGAGAACGGTCTTTCACGATGCTGCAAAAATGGCCCGTTCGTCATAGCCGTCCAGTAAAGCAAAAAATGAATCCAGTCGAACCAATGATTACTGGCCAGCGAGTGATCGACACCTTCTTTCCAATCGCTAAAGGCGGGGCGTCAGCCGTTCCAGGACCATTTGGTGCAGGGAAAACTGTCGTTCAACACCAAATCGCCAAATGGGCGGATGTCGATCTGGTCGTCTATGTCGGCTGCGGCGAACGCGGCAATGAAATGACCGATGTAATGAACGAGTTTCCAGAGTTGATCGACCCTCGTAGTGGTGAATCTTTAATGGCGAGAACCGTGTTGATCGCTAACACCTCCAATATGCCGGTAGCCGCTCGAGAAGCGTCGATTTATACTGGGATCACGATTGCGGAATACTTCCGAGACATGGGGTATTCAGTGGCGATCATGGCGGATTCCACCTCACGTTGGGCAGAAGCACTGCGAGAAATGTCTGGTCGTCTGGAAGAAATGCCTGGGGATGAAGGGTATCCAGCTTACTTAGGCAGCCGCTTGGCAGAGTATTATGAGCGTTCTGGAAAAGCGATTTGCTTAGGTTCTGATCAAGAAGGCAGTATCACTGCCATCAGCGCCGTTTCACCATCAGGCGGCGATATTTCAGAACCAGTTACCCAAAATACGTTGCGGGTCGTTAAAGTCTTTTGGGGCTTAGATGCCACCTTAGCGCAAAAGCGTCATTTTCCATCGATCGATTGGTTGAAGAGCTATTCTTTATACGAAAATGAATTGGGTGCCTTTTTGGACCAACAAATGCAAGTGGATTGGTCCAAACAAGTAACAGAAGCCATGCGGATGCTGCAAAAAGAATCTGAGTTGTCAGAGATCGTTCGACTTGTCGGCATCGACGCTTTGTCCGAAAAAGATCAGTTATTGCTGGAAACCACCAAATCATTGCGAGAAGATTTCTTGCAGCAAAACGCTTTTGACGACGTCGATACGTTTACCTCTCGTGAAAAGCAGTTCAAAATGCTGGAAACGATTTTGCTGCTCCACAAAGAAGCGGAAGATGCGTTGACACTAGGTGCGTATCTTTCAGAAATCTATGCAGGAACCGAAGAATTGCGAGACAAAGTGGCACGTATGAAGTACTTGCCTGAAACGGAATTAGCAAAAATTCCTGCTTTGCATCAAGAGATCAAAGCAACGATGAAAGAAATTTTACAGAAAGGAGACCGCACCGATGATCAAGGAATATAAAACGATTGGAGAAGTCGTCGGACCATTGATGGCCGTCGATCGCGTCTCCGGTGTCAAATACGAAGAGTTGATCGAAGTCCGCATGCAAAACGGCGAAACGCGGCAAGGACAAGTACTGGAGATCCAAGAAGACAAAGCGTTGGTCCAAATTTTTGAAGGAACCGGCGGGATCAATTTGAGGGAATCTGCGGTGCGTTTCTTAGGACATCCTTTGGAATTAGGCGTTTCCGAGCAAATGATCGGGCGAGTCTTTGACGGCTTAGGTCGGGTCAAAGATGGCGGAGTAGAGATCGTCCCAGAAAAATTTATGGACATCAACGGCGAAGTGATCAATCCAGCAGCGCGGGATTATCCTGATGAGTTTATTCAAACGGGGATCTCATCGATCGACCACTTGAATACGCTCGTTCGGGGACAAAAGCTGCCGATTTTTTCTGGTTCTGGTCTGCCTCATAAAGAATTGGCTTCGCAAATTGCGCGTCAAGCACAAGTGTTGAACTCGGAAGACGATTTCGCTGTTGTGTTTGCTGGCATCGGGATCACCTTTGAAGAAGCAGAATATTTCATGGAAGATTTTCGTCAAACTGGCGCCATCGACCATTCTGTCGTCTTTATGAATCTAGCCAATGACCCAGCGATCGAGCGGATCGCTACTCCCCAAATGGCACTGACGGCAGCCGAATACTTGGCTTACGAAAAGGGCATGCATGTCTTGGTGATCATGACGGATATGACCAACTACTGTGAAGCTTTGCGGGAGATCTCCTCTGCTCGTCGTGAAGTGCCAGGACGTCGGGGTTATCCTGGGTATCTTTATACCAATCTATCCACGTTATATGAACGTGCGGGACGGATTCGCGGCTTGAAAGGTTCAGTGACCCAGCTGCCGATTTTGACCATGCCAGAAGATGACAAAACCCATCCGATTCCCGATTTGACCGGCTATATCACCGAAGGACAAATCATCTTGTCTCGTGATTTGTATAAAAACGGCATCCAGCCACCCATCGATGTCTTGCCGTCATTGTCACGGTTAAAAGATAAAGGGACCGGTGAAGGAAAAACCCGTAAAGACCATGCCGCAACGATGAACCAGTTGTTTTCTGCCTATGCTCAAGGAAAGCAAGCCAAGGAATTGGCAGTCGTTTTAGGAGAATCGGCATTGTCGGAAGTAGATAAAACCTATGCCAAATTTGCGGAACGCTTCGAAAATGAATACTTGAACCAAGGGTATCGCACCAACCGCTCGATTATCGAAACCTTGGAATTAGGGTGGGAATTATTGGCGATGCTGCCAAAAGTCGAGCTGAAGCGGATCAGCGATGCCCTACTGGCGGAATACTTACCGGGAGAGGAGAACAATGGCGCAAAAAACCGTTAATCCAACCCGCATGGAGCTGTCGCGCCTCAGCAAACAATTGGCGACAGCCAAACGCGGACACAAATTATTAAAAGACAAACAAGACGAACTCATGCGTCAATTTATTGAGTTGATCAAAAAGAATTACCGCTTGCGTAAAGAAGTCGAAGAACAATTGCAGCGTGCCATGAAGGCATTTCGCTTAGCCAATGCCACGATCAATGAAAAATATATTGAAGAAATGTTTATTTTACCAGTAACTGAAGTCTCCCTTGAGTTATCCACGAAAAATATCATGAGTGTGGAAGTGCCAGTGATGCATTTTGATTACGACGATACGGTGATGCAAGCGCCGATCGAGTACGGCTTTTTGAATTCCAATGTTCCGTTAGATAATGCGGTCGCCCGTTTTACCGACGTTATGCCGAAGCTGTTGGAGCTAACGGAAATCGAAAAGACCTGTCAATTGATGGCAGGGGAAATCGAACGGACGCGCCGACGCGTCAATGCCCTAGAATATTTGACGATTCCCGAGCTGGAAGAAGCCATTTATGGAATCAAAATGCGGCTGGAAGAAAATGAACGAGCAAACGTAACAAGAATGATCAAAGTGAAGAATAAATCAAAATAAAATGGTATGATAAGAAAAAAAATAAATGCAATAAACTTGGATTACTAAGACATTGGTTTTTGCAAAAGGTCAAAGGAAATGAAAATGAAAAAAAGAAATCGTTTGAAAAAAAAGCTGGCATCGCAACGCTTTTTGATTCCGCAGATCGTCACTCTGGTCTTCGTTTTGCTGATATTGGCAGGAACTGGCTTGCTAATGCTGCCGGCTGTCACCCAAAGTGGTGAAGGCACCAACTTTTTAGATGCGCTGTTTACTGCCACATCGGCTGTTTGCGTGACGGGTCTTTCGACCTTGACCGTAGCCGATCATTACAACCTGTGGGGCCAAGGGATCTTGCTGATGCTGATTGAGATCGGTGGGATCGGCTTCATGTCGATTCCCGTCTTCTTTTACATCTTGGCGAGAAAAAGAGTCCATCTTAGTACTCGGATGATTTTGCGGGAATCATTGAATCTGGACCGAATGTCTGGAGAGATCCATTTGGCATGGTACCTGATTCGGATCGCCTTTTTGATCCAAGTCAGTGGGATCATCTTGCTGGCTTTTGCATTCGTGCCCCGTTTTGGTTGGGAGCAAGGCCTTTGGTACAGTGTTTTTCATGCGATCTCGGCCTTTTGTAATGCTGGGTTTGATTTGTTCGGCAACAGCATGGTAGGGTTTCAAAACGACCCATTTGTGCTGGGGGTCATCAGTTTCTTGATCATCGCAGGTGGTCTGGGATTTCTCGTTTGGTTCGATCTCCTGCATACGGCGTCCAAAAAACGGTCCTTGCATAGCCGCTTGGCATGGATCGCTATGATCGTTTTGGTGGTTTTTGGAACGGCAGGGTTCTTTTTGACCGAAGCCAATTCACAGTTGATCACGGGTGATTCGGTCATCGAACGTTTTTTCCAATACCTCTTCTTAGCGGTCACCCCAAGAACCGCGGGATTTTTCAGTATTGATTACGGACAAATGAGTCAAGCAGGCTTGATGCTGACGATGATTTTAATGTATATCGGTGGGACCTCTGGATCAACTGCTGGGGGATTGAAGACAACGACATTTGCGGTCTTGATCATCAAGATCCGCAGCTTATTGAAAGGGCGCAGTCGAGCGGAAGTTTTTGGTCGCACGATCAAAGAATCTGCTGTATCGCGTGCCTTTACGTTGTTCTTCCTTACCTTGACGTTATGCTTCGTAGCGATTTTCTTATTGTCGATCACTGAGCGTATGCCGCAAACCCCAAACTTTGGGTTGCCAACCATTGCCTTTGAAGTTTTTTCCGCTTTTGGAACGGTGGGATTGACCATGGGGTTGACGCCTTACTTGTCGGTTTTTGGCAAACTTTTGATTATTTTTTTGATGTTCATTGGTCGAGTCGGCATCATGACCGTTGCTTTTTCATTGATGAAAAAAGCCAACAAACAAGAAGCTGGCTACAAATATCCTGATGAAACCGTGATGATCGGGTAACGAAAAAGGGAAACGAAGCACGCTTCGTTTCCCTTTTTTTTCGTTTATTGAAGTACTTCTAACATCACATCTCGTTGGTCATCGCTGACATTTCCCGCATAGTTCGGTGTGATCAAAGATAGACCACCCTCCTTATTTGTAAATAGGTACAGGTTGTGGCTAAAATCAGGATTTCCATTGGAAGTGATCCCTTTTGCAAAGGTCAACTGAGTGTTCACTTTTACGGTGCGAATCTCATTGTTTTTCGCAGAAAACACGCGAATCTCTTTTGTTGCGATCGTATCGACTTGTGCTTCATAGCTTGCGCTGTCGTCGATCGAAATGATCAATGGGCTCGTATTTTGAATCGTGACAGCATCTGGTACATTGACGCCATGGAAATAAAACGTCAGTGAAGGGCCATATTGGGAAAGATCAACCGCATATGGAAACTCATTGGATACTGAGCTTGCTGTCGTTTGCGTTGCGTCAGAGTGGTCCGTCGATTGCTGGCTTGTGGTTGAAGTTTCTGAAGTAGAGGTTGACGCTAAGGAGCTGCTTTCAGTCGTTTGCATCGTCGTACTTTGCTTGCTTACAGTAGACACATGACTTTGGCTTAGCTCGCTGGTTGATTGCGCGGTATCTTTTTCGTTGTTACAGCCTGTCAAAAGCCCCACACTGACCAGCGTCAGTGTCCCAATCAAAGAAATTGTTTTTTTCATCGTTTGTTTCATCCTTTCCTACGAATACTAAAACATCTAAAAAAAACAAATTATTGTGTGAAAATGTACAATTATGTTGATATAGTGTTTAAATATTCTTTGGTGTTAAAGATATTGTAGTCCATAACACTGAAAAAGAATAGGGAGATTTTGCTGAATTTTTTGTCAATTCTATCATAAAATATTCATGAATGCCCGCAGCAGCTGGCTAGTTTTGTATAATAAAGTGTTAGCCATTTCTGGCGGCTTGCGTAACACAGGGATCTAGATTAAAATACCTTGGTATAGAAGAATGGGTGGTGAAGAGGATGGAAAAAGAACGGATGGGGCAATGGTTAGCCTTTACGAATCAGCATCAAGCGATCGAAGCTCGTTTGGAGCAAGCCCTCAAAGCAGAAAGCAATCTGTCTTTGAATGAGTATTACGTGCTTTATTACTTAGAAAAGACCCCCAATCATAGCATGCGCCTCAATGATTTGATCGCCCATTTTGATCTGAGTCAAAGTGCGATGTCACGTATGATCATGCGCATGGAAGACAAGCTGTGCGGTGTGATTGAACGGCATTCTTGTCAAGATGATAAGCGGGGGATCTATATTGATTTGACCCAATCAGGGGAAAAGAAACTGCAACGTTCAAAAGTCGTTTTTGAAAAAGTCTTGGAGGAAATGCTGGACTAATGATGTTTTTCACTTGTTTTCTCCTTGATTCTTTTGTAATATAGATGCATGTGCATGTATATTTTAATGAAGGGAAAAAAGATGCACCGATTTGCTTTAAGGATCTCCTTGAAAAACTAAGCCAGTCAGATCCACAAAGCGAAATGAATCCAATGGAAAAGGTGGGAAACCCATGCGAAATGTAACAGACAAAGCAACATTTAAACGCGGATTGCAGTTGAAAAATCGAATCATTATGGCACCAATGACGACCAAGATGTCCTTCTTTGATGGGGTGATTACGAAAGATGAGTTGGCTTACTATGGCTTACGCTCTGGGGAAGTCGGAGCAGTCATCACAGCGGCAGCCAATGTCCAAGAAGATGGCAAGGGCTGGGAAGGGGAATTAGGCGCTTACGACGATGCCTTTTTACCTGGATTAAGTAAATTAGCCAGCACCATCAAAACCAATGGGACCAAAGCTATTTTACAGATTTTTCATGCCGGTCGGATGACGGATGACTCGGTCCTACGAGGAACACAACCGATTTCTGCTAGCGCAGTTGCTGCCGAACGTCCAAATGCCCAAGTTCCCCGAGAAGTCACAGTAGATGAGATTTTAACGATTATTGAAAACTTTAAAAAAGCTACCGAACGGGCGATCAAGGCGGGGTTTGATGGCGTAGAACTCCACGGAGCCAATACGTATTTGATCCAACAATTCTTTTCTCCGCACTCAAATCGTCGGTCCGATGAATGGGGTGGCTCACTAGAGAACCGTTATCGTTTTATTGAGAAGCTCGTCGATGAAGTATTGGAAACAGTGGACCAATCAGGTGTGAAGGAGTTTATCGTCGGTTATCGTTTTTCACCGGAAGAATTCGAAGAACCAGGGATTCGCTTTGAAGATACGTTGTTCTTAGTGGACCAACTGGCAGAAAAAGGATTAGACTATCTGCACATCTCCCTTGCGGATTATACCCGAAAATCGATTTCAAAAGCGTACCAAGAAAAATCGATGTTGGCGTATGTCTATGAAAAAATCGCTCAGCGGGTTCCTTTGATTGGTGTAGGGGATGTCCGAACATCGAAAGATGCCGCGGGATTGCTAGAACATGCAGACTTTGTAGCAGTGGGCCGGGCATTGTTGATCGATCCTCATTGGGGACAAAAAGTCTTAGACGGTCAAGATGCGTTGATCCGCACCACGGTTTCTACTTACGAACGTGAGGAACTCGTATTACAAAACGGCGTTTGGAGTTTTATGGAAAACATGATGCCAGATCGCCTAAATGAAGAAAAATAAGCAGTCAACCACCTTTGCCTTGGGCGAAGGTGGTTTTTTATGATCGCTACTCATTTTTGGCACATTGAGAAGAGCTGTTTTTCTCTAATGAGACCCTATTAGTTTCAAAATGACGAATCAGGAGAAGACTGGGAGAAACAAGCCTGTGATCGAAAGAAAGAGCACGAAAAGATTTTTTTAGTTAAAATACACGAATGAGTTTTTAGTTTATTTTAATAAATAGTCAAACAATTCAGAATCATTCATTTTTCTTACAAAAAGATAGCGCAAGTCGAGTTGATTGATAAAAAAACAATCAGTTGTTAGACTTAATTCAGGTTAAAAAAACAAAAAGGGGATGTAATGATGAAAAGAGGATTTAGAAATTATTTAGGTTCAGATGAGCGGGAGGCAGGCTATAATTTGTCTTGGGGGTCTATCTTTGCAGGGGTCGTAACATTTATCGCATTGTTCATAACACTGTCAATGATTGGCTCAGCAATCGGTTTTGGTATGGTGGAACCAACCTCTAATAACCCATTAGATGGTGTTGGGACAGGATTATTGATTTGGACAGTGATTACCTTCGTCTTGGCATTATTCGGTGCTGGTTTTGTTTCTGGTGTTGCTGCTCGACGTGTCGGATTGGTGCATGGTTTCTTAACATGGGCAACAAGTATGATCGTGATGATGGTTATGCTCTCTTACTTAACGATCGGTGCTTTTTCTGTAGTCGGTTCACTTTTAGGAAACGTTGCTTCTGCTGTCGGCAGTGGTGTTGAAACAGTGGCATCTGGTGCAGGCGATGTAGCTTCAAAAGCCTTCGATGAAATAACAGGAAACATGGAAGACGTCAATACAGATGAATTACAAGCGAACGTCAATGATGTTTTACAAGATACCGATGTTCCTGAATTGCAACCAGACTACTTGCAAAACCAATTGTCTGATGCGACGAACGACATCAAAGATGCCGGTAAAGACATTGCAACCAATCCAAATGATGCTGATAAAATCATTGATGATTTAGCAAGCAAATTACAAGATCGTGCTACAACGATCGGTGATTCAGTGGATGAAGAAGCAATTTCAAATGCGGTCGCTCAAAATACTGATTTAAGCCAACAAGAAGCAGAAGAAGCAACCAATAACATTGTCACTGGTTTGCAAGATGCTTCTGATGAAGCGCAAAAACAAATCGAAAATGCGCAACAAAATCTTGAACAAGCCAAACAAGACATTGACCAAGCAGTGGAAGACGCTCGTCAAAAAGCGGAAGAAGCAAGTGATGCAACAGCTAAAGCATCCATTTGGGGCTTTGTGGCAATGGTCTTAGGACTCGTTCTTACGTCAATCGGTGGGTTGGTGGGAGCAAACTTAGTCAAAACTGCTGACCACGAAAATCGTATCTAATTCACCTCTCACAAAGAGAGTTAGTGAGCCATAAACCAGTGAACAGCGTTCTGCCAAAGAATCAAATGGCAGCAGCGCTGTTTTCTGCTTTTAAACAAGCGGTTAAAAATCCCCATTGACGAGTGATTTTTCTCATGCTACACTGGCTCTGAGGATTGTTACCGCTTTAGGCGGGCTATACCTATTTTTTTGTGTGAAGAAATCTAATGAAGAATAGGGTCGTTAAAATGAACGTAACAAAAGTGATCAATAACAACATTGTGATTTCTGAGAATGAGGAAAAACAAGAATTGGTCGTCATGGGCAAAGGCTTAGGCTTTAAGAAAAAGCCAGGCGATGTGATCGACGATACCAAGATTGAGAAAGTCTATCTCAGTACACAAGAGTGGAATGTCACAAAACTAACCCAATTACTTTCTTCTATCCCTATCGAACATATTCAAGCAGCGAATGAAATCATCAGTTTTGCAAAAGTTTCCCTTGGGAAAAAATTGAGCGAAAAATTATTTCTGACGCTGACCGATCATATCAATTATGCTATCGAGCGCTATCAAAATGGCATGGAAATCAAAAATGCCTTGCTATGGGAAATCAAGCGGTTTTATAACCATGAATACCTCATTGGCAAAGAAGCGTTATCGATCATCAAAAATCGCTTGGCGATCGAGCTGCCAGAAGATGAAGCCGGCTTCATTGCATTGCACATCGTCAATGCGGAGTTGGATATGGCGCAGGTCAGTCAAGTATCGGAAATGGCGAAGATCATTCAGCATATCCTAAACATCGTTAAATATCATTTTTCAATGGAGCTTGATGAGTATTCATTGAACTACGAACGCTTTGTGACCCATTTGAAATTTTTTGTCCAGCGCTTATTCAGCGGAACAAAGCTCGATGATGCAGGAACCGGCAGTTTTATTTTTATGTTGAAAGACCGCTATATGAAGGAATATGCGTGTGCACTGAAAATCAGCGACTACATCAACAAAGAATTCGGTAGACCGTTAGAAGAAGACGAATTGATCTATTTAACTATACACATCAAACGAATAACAAGTGCTTAGGATTGTTACTGGATTGGCAGGCTATACCTAAATGAACTCCCAAGGGGTTCGTTTAGGTATTTTTTTATGTTTTGACACACGAAAAGCAAACGAAGGACCAAAATAGGAGGAACGACATGAATTACAAAGAGTTAGCAAAAACGATCATCACCAATGTTGGTGGGGAAGAAAATATCCAAAGCTTGACCCATTGTGCGACCCGCTTGCGCTTCAACTTGAAAGATGACAGCAAACCACAAGAAAGTACCTTAAAACATACACCAGGCATTATGGGTGTGGTCAACAAAGGCGGACAGTACCAAGTGATCATCGGCAGTGATGTTGGCAATGTCTACAACGAAATCACTGCCCAAACCAATTTGACTAGTGATCAAGAAACAGAAGAAGACGATCGGGGACGTGTAGCGAAAATTATCGATACGATCACTGGGATCTTCACCCCGATCTTGCCAGCCATCACGGCAGCTGGGATGTTAAAAGCGGTCCTTTCGTTGCTGGTGGTCTTCAATGTCTTGACGGCAGAAAGTCAAAGTTACCAAATCCTAAACTTTATGGCAGATGCTGCGTTCTACTTCTTACCGATTCTACTGGCTGCTTCTTCTGCGCAAAAGTTCAAAGCCAACATGTATCTGGCGATGATGGTGGGTGGAATTTTACTGCATCCCAACTTCATAGGTATGGTGACAGCAGTCAATGAGTCAGGTGGCGGCATCCATTTGTTCGGTTTGCCGATTTCACCAGTGACCTATTCATCATCGGTGATCCCCATCATCTTAAGTGTCTGGTTCATGTCTTACGTTGAACCGATTGCTGATAAGGTCTCACCAAAAGCAATCAAATTCTTTAGCAAACCGTTGCTGACGATCTTCGTCGTAGGGACGGTAGCATTAGTTGCTTTAGGTCCTCTAGGCTATATGATCAGTGAAGCGATTTCCGCAGGGATCCAAGCCTTAGAAACGGTCAGCCCATGGATCGTTCCGTTATTGATCGGTGCCTTCACTCCATTGTTCGTGGCAACGGGTACCCACTATGGATTGGTTCCTATCGGTATCAACAACCGAATGACCACAGGTTATGATACAGTGATCTATCCTGGCATGCTGGCTTCAAACGTCAGTCAAGGGGCTGCAGCAATCGGCGTTGGTTTCAAATCCAAAGATTCTACGATCAAACAATTGGCATTTTCTGCAGGTCTGACAGGTCTATTCGGCATCACTGAACCAGCGTTGTATGGGGTCAACTTACGGTTTAAAACACCTTTGTATGCAGCAATGATCGGTGGCGGATTTGGGGGTCTGTTTATGGGAATCATGCGTGTCCGCAATTTCTCAGGCGGTTCACCGGGCCTATTGACTTTGCCAAGCTATATCGGCGATGACACCTTACGTCATTTGACCAATGCCTGCATTGGTGCGGCAATCAGTATCGTGGTCACATTTATTGCGACATTATTCTTATACAAAGACCCTGTTACAGAAGAAGCACCTGAAGCAACACCAGCAGACAAAGAGCAAGAACCAACCCATCAAATCAGCGGCGCGGAGATCAAAGCACCTTTAAAAGGGGAACTAAAAAGTCTGCAAGCAGTCAATGACGGCATGTTTTCAGAAGAAATTCTTGGACAAGGGGTAGCGATCGAGCCAACCGTTGGAGAAGTGCTAGCACCAGTCAACGGGACTGTCACAGCAGTCTTTGATTCCAAACATGCTATTGGCTTGACCAGTGAGGAAGGCATTGAGCTGCTGATTCACGTCGGGATCGATACAGTGCAATTGAATGGCGAAGGCTATGCCTATCAAGTAGAAAAAGGACAAAAAGTGACAGTTGGCGATCCTTTGATTACATTTGATATCGAGTTTATCAAAGAAAAAGGTTATCCAGTGATCACGCCGATCGTTATCACCAACAGTGCAGAAGTGGGCGACATTTTGACGGCAAACAGTGGTCCGATTAAGTTTGGCGATCAAATCATCAAAGTGATCGGCTAAAAAAGGAGAATAAGACATGGGATTTCCAGAAAATTTTTTATGGGGTGGCGCAACAGCCGCCAATCAATGTGAAGGCGGGTTTGATCAAGGGGGGCGTGGACTTGCTAATGTCGATGTGATTCCGACTGGCAAGGACCGACGAGCAGTCATTACCGGCAAGCGTGAGATGCTTGCCTTTGAAGAAGGGTATTTCTATCCAGCAAAAGAAGCGATCGATATGTACCATCATTTCAAAGAAGATATCGCCTTGTTTGCGGAGATGGGCTTTAAAACCTATCGTTTATCGATTGCTTGGTCAAGAATTTTTCCGAAGGGCGACGAAGAAACCCCTAATGAAGAAGGCTTGCGCTTTTATGAAGAACTGTTTTTAGAATGCCGCAAATACCAAATCGAACCTTTGGTGACGATCACGCATTTTGACTGTCCGATCCATCTGATCAAAGAATATGGCGGTTGGCGCAACCGTAAGATGATTGCCTTTTACGAAAACCTTTGTCGGGCGATCTTCACTCGCTACAAAGGATTGGTGAAGTACTGGCTGACCTTTAATGAAATCAATATGATCTTGCATGCCCCGTTTCTCGGTGCAGGGCTGACCTTTGCTGAGGGCGAAAATGAAGAACAAATCAAATATCAAGCTGCTCATCATGAGTTAGTCGCTAGTGCGTTGGCAACAAAAATCGCCCACGAGATCGATCCAGAAAACAAAGTAGGCTGTATGCTGGCAGCGGCTAGTTATTATCCTTACAGCTGCAATCCGAAAGATGTCTGGGAAAGCAAAAAAAGCGATCGCGGCAACTATTTCTTTATCGATGTGCAATCGCGAGGAGAATATCCAAATTATGGTTTAAAGATGCTAGCGGAAAAAGGAATCACTTTGGAACGAACCGCCGAAGATACGGCTTTATTAAAAGCCCATACCGTCGATTTTATCTCCTTTTCTTACTATGCCTCTCGGGTCGCAGCTTCAGAAGATTCTGGTGTTGAGAAAACGGAAGGCAACTTGTTCCCGACCATTAAAAACCCGTATTTAGAAGCGTCGGAATGGGGCTGGCAGATTGATCCGCTTGGTTTGCGGATCACGATGAATGATCTTTATGATCGTTACCAAAAACCGCTTTTCATCGTCGAAAATGGTCTAGGAGCGGTGGATACACCAAACGAAGATGGAAAAATCAATGATGTGTATCGCATCGAGTATTTACGTGCGCATATCGCAGCGATGAAAGAAGCCATTGACCAAGACGGTGTGGAACTGTTGGGCTATACTTCATGGGGCTGTATCGATTTGGTTTCTGCAGGAACCGGAGAAATGAAGAAACGCTATGGCTATATCTATGTCGATCGCGACAATGAAGGCAATGGCACATTAGCCCGCAGCAAAAAACAATCCTTTTATTGGTACAAAAAAGTGATTGCCTCAAATGGGGAAGATTTGGCTTAAGCCAGTTCATTTATAAAAAGTAAACAAGGGTGTTCCGCTTTTTCAACTAGCGGGATACCCTTGTTTTATTGATTTTCAGAATTATAAACTCGTGGTGTTGCTCGGTCGTTTGCGATAGTTGGAAGGGGTCAAAGCGGTCTCCCTTTTGAAAAGTGTCGTAAAGTAATTCGGATCATCAAACCCAGTTTCCAATGCGATTTCGATGATTTTTAAATCCGTATGGAGTAAGAGATACTCCGCTTTTTTGATACGGAACTTATTTAGATAGGTAAAAAAGCTCATCTGGAAATTTCTTTTAAAAAAGCGGCAGAAATGTTCTTTGCTATAGCCAATATATTGACTGATTTCCTCAAGTGTCACTGGGCGTTGATAATTTTCTTCAATAAAAAGTAGGATTTTCTTGCATTTGTACGTATTGAGTTTGCTTTTACTGTCGATTGGTTTCTTATTGCGGTTAATGTATTGGGTATTTTGACAAAGATATTTAATAAATAAAAAGAGTTCCGCTTTGATCGCTAGCTCATACAATGGTTCCTTTAATGCAAATAAATCTATAATATGAGTCAATGCCTGTTGAATGTTCATATGAGAAACGAAATCACTTGTGATGTGAATCGCTTGCTGATCCGCGGAATGAAGCAACGGGTCCAGATAGGACTGCTGGATCAAATCAGAGACGCGGCTCTCAATAAAGGTCGCGTCAAAGACGATAGCAAAGAAGGTACAAGCTGTTTGCTGATAATTTAATGCCTCATGTAGCTGATTGGCAGGGATAAATACAAGCTCGCCTTCTTTAGCGATGTAAGAAACACCTTCTACCTTTATTTCCATCTTTCCTCGAAAAATATACAGGATTTCGAGCTCGCGATGCCAATGGGTGTGGATCATATTTGCTTGATCAGCAGGATGATTTGTCAAATAAACACTGACTGGAAACAAGCTGTCACCATGTTCCGTGATCTCTTTTAAAGAAGTATCAATATCATATTCACTAGGGTTGGGCGTAAAAATATAGGGTTGGGTCACCATCTGTCTCCTCCGTTTTCATCAATATTACAAGGTATTTCGGCTAAGATAACGATTACAGAAGGGCCGAAATATCAATATAATCAATTTGTGATCGAATTGATTGAGGAGGGAACAATCATGAAAAAGAGAATTTTGTTGACGGCTGCTACTATGTTAAGTGTGATCGGAATTGCTGGTTGCGGAAATTCTGGAAGCGGTACCTCAGATGATGGTAGTGTAACACTAGAAGTTTTTAACATCAAGACAGAGACTGCAGAACAGATGGATCGATTGGTTGCGGCTTTTGAAGAAAGCCATGAGGACATAAAAATCAATATGACTACTGTAGGTGGAGGAACAGACGCCACAGCGGCTCTCCAATCAAAATTTTCATCTGGTGATGAACCGGACATTTTTATGCTGGGGGGACTAGCAGATACGCAAACATGGGAACACAAGTTATATGACCTTGGGGATACAGAATTAGCTCAAAAAGCAATTGAGGGAACGTTGGAAGGGGCAACACTGAAGGAGACAGTCTATGGCTTGCCGATGAATATCGAAGGCTACGGTTGGCTGATCAATAAAGAGCTGTTTCAGCAAGCGGGAATCGATAGTGAAGCGATTGAAACATTTGCCGATTTTAAGGAGGCAGTAGAAACGTTAGATAGTAAGAAAGAAGAGTTAGGATTAGACGGTGTATTCGGCTTCAGTGGCGGTGAAACATGGGTTTCCAGTCAATTCAGTTCGAACTTTTTTGCACCTGAATTTAATGATAGCTTGAAAGAAACACTGGAAGCCAAAGAGCTTCACTTAACTTATGAGACACAACTGAAAGACTACGCTGATCTGGCAATCCAATACAATGCTCAACCGTTGGAATCAATGGATTACAGCACGTCAGTCGAAGAATTATTTGCCAGTGAGAAGGTTGCCATCATTCATCAAGGCAATTGGATCGTTCCTACATTAAACAGTTTGGATGATACATTTGCAAAAGAAAAATTAGCGATCGTCCCAATGCAAGTGGGAGACGGCAGCGAAATCGTAGCCGGACCAGCTTGGTATTGGGGTGTCAACAAAGATAAGGAACAAGAAGTGATCGATGCCTCCATACAATTTTTGACATGGATGTATACCGATGAAGAGGCGATGACCGCGATCATCGATGATTTTGAGTTTATTCCAGCTTATACGAACTTCTCCAGTGACGATATTTCTGATCCGTTGTCCAATGATATTTATACGTATTTAACGAATGGCCAAACGGTTCCTTGGGTCCATAACTCTTATCCAGATGGATACGGACAAAATATTTTTGGGGTTCAGTTCCAGGCTTATGCAGCCGATCAAATCTCATGGACTGAGTTTACTGATCAGCTGAAAAACAGCTGGGCGCAAGAACGTCAATAACCAAAGTGATGCCTATCCTGCAGTGATGCGCGCAGGATAGGCAAAATCAAGGAAATCATAGGAGGAGCTGTATGTTAACAAATCGTTCAAAATCATTTTGGCTGCTGCTAGCACCGGCATTCGTCGCATTATTGGTCGTTCTGTTTATTCCTTTATTTACAGGGGGATATTACTCACTGACCAACTGGAACGGCAATACGATCAGCGACTTTATCGGATTGGAAAACTACTTGCGGGCTTTTAAAGATCAGGCGTTCATTAACAGCTTGTTGTTCACGGCGAAATTTTCTGTTTACAGTGTGATCTTGATCAATGTCATCGCGCTGTTGTTAGCAACTTTAGTCACGCAAAAACTGGGACGCTGGACTACTCTATTTCGGACCGTCTTTTTCATGCCGAACTTAATTGGTGGGATCATACTAGGATTTATATGGCAATTTATTTTTAACAAAGCATTCGAGAGTATCGCCGATTTGACTGGGATCAATTTTTTTAATGGCTGGTTGAATACACCAGAAACAGGTTTTTGGGGTTTGGTTATCTTGTTCGTCTGGCAGATGAGCGGGTATATGATGTTGATCTATATTTCGTTTCTAAATAATATTCCAGAAGAAATTTTAGAAGCAGCAGATATGGACGGCGCCAATCCGCTACAAGTCTTTTTCCGAATCAAACTACCCATGCTGATGCCCGCGTTTACCGTAACATTGTTTTTGACGCTGTCAAATGCCTTTAAAATCTATGATCAAAACTTGGCGTTGACACAGGGGGGACCGTTTAATTCGACTCAGATGGCAGCCATGAATATTTACAATGAAGCTTTTTCAATGAGAAAAATGGGCTTTGCTCAGTCAAAAGCGATGATATTTCTGGTGATCATTGTCATTATTTCCATTATTCAAATCTCAATTACCCGCAGAAAGGAGATCAGCGCATGATCGAGACTCGTCACTCCTCTACTAAAAAAGTAAAAACAAAAAGTAGACGGCAGAAGAAAAAAAAGCTGCAGCACAGTCTGCTGATCGTAAGTGGTCTTTTACTTGCGTGTTTATGGTTTTATCCGTTTTTCTTGATCGTGATCAATTCATTTAAAACAAAAGCAGAGATCTTTCAGAGTACGTTGTCGCTGCCTGGCGGATTGTCTTTTGAGAATTATCAAGAGGCGTTAGAAAAACTGGATTTCATCAGAAGTTTAATGAATTCATTGTTGATTACTGTCGGTTCTTTGATCTTGGTGGTTTTTGTTTCTTCAATGGCAGCATACGCTTTATCGAGAAATACCAGCCGCTTAAGTTCAGTCCTCTATTTTGTTGTTGCCATCGGCTTGCTGATCCCTTTTCAAGGGATCATGATTCCACTGATTTCTCTTTTTGGACGAATGAATTTGTTAAATCAGCCGGGTCTAATGATAATGTACTTGGGATTGGCTGTCAGTATGTCGACTTTTTTGTATTATGGTGCGTTAAGAGGCATTCCACGATCGCTGGATGAAGCAGCGATCATTGACGGGGCGAATACCTTTCAGATTTATTGGAAAGTAATATTGCCTTTGTTGAAACCAACGACGGTAACGGTGATTGTTTTGAATACATTGTGGTTTTGGAATGACTATTTATTGCCTTCATTAAGTATTAATAAAGCCGGAATGTATACGATTCCCTTGCGGATGTTTTATTTCTTCGGCGAATTTAACAAGCAATGGCATTTAGCGCTAGCCGCTCTGGTGATCGTTGTTCTGCCAATCATTCTCTTGTTTATTGCCTTGCAAAAACATGTAGTGAAAGGCATCTCAGATGGTGCAGTAAAGTAGGAGGAAAAGAAGATGAAATTTACAAATGGCTATTGGCTGGCAAAAGAAGGCGTCCAACTTGAGCATCCCCGAATTGCTTATGATCATAAGGTAGAAAAGGAGCAATTGACCCTTTATCTGCCCTATCAAGAGATTCAGCGGCGTGGCGACACCTTAAACCTTGGTTTAACCACACTCACGTTTTCGACTCCGCAAAACGATGTAATCAAAGTCAGCTTGGTGCATCATGACAAGACGATGCACGCCCCGTCGTTTGCACTAGATACTCAACCGGCAGACGTGATGATCGATACCGATAACGAAGACATGTATATCTTCAAATCTGGATCATTGGAAGCGAAAGTCCCTAAACAAGCGGCTTTTAAAATCGACTTTTTCGGAGAAGGTAGCTTGTTGACTTCTTCCATGCCTAAAGCACAGGCTAAAATTTCGGGTAATGACGGCAAGCAGTATATGCGAGAACAGCTTTCGCTAGATCCTTATGAACTTGTTTACGGATTAGGGGAACGGTTCACTCCTTTTATCAAGAACGGTCAAACCGTTGATATTTGGAATCAAGACGGTGGTACGGGTAGCGAGCAGGCATACAAAAATATTCCGTTTTATTTAACGAATAAAGGCTACGGTATTTTTGTTGATCATCCCGAAGAGGTTTCCTTTGAAGTGGCTTCTGAGAACGTTTCCCGCACGCAATTCAGTGTCGAGGGGCAGCGTCTGGACTATTACATCATCTATGGACCAGATATGAAAGCCATTCTAGAAAAATACACCGACATGACAGGAAAACCCGCCTTACCGCCAGCATGGTCTTTTGGCTTATGGTTATCCACTTCATTTACGACTGATTATAGTGAAGAAACAGTGATGCACTTTATCGATGAAATGCAAGCTCGTGATATTCCTTTTGATGTCTTTCATTTTGATTGTTTCTGGATGAAGGAATTTGAATGGTGTGGGTTTGAATGGAATGACGAATTGTTTCCTGATCCGAAAGGATTACTAAAGAAAATCCATGAGAAAGGATTAAAAGTCAGTTTATGGATCAACCCTTACATTGGGCAAAAAGCCTCTGTATATCAAGAATGCAAAGAGAAAGGGTACTTTATTAAGAACCATGCAGGTGAAGTCTGGCAGTGGGATCTTTGGCAAGCTGGACAAGGGATCATTGATTTTACCAATCCAGAGGCTCGTCAATGGTATAAAGATCGCTTAAAGGAATTGATTGAATTAGGTGTTGATTCCTTTAAGACGGATTTCGGTGAGCGGATCCCTGAAGATGCCGTCTATTATGACGGATCAGATCCGAAAAAAATGCACAATTATTATGCCTATCTATACAATGAAACCGTCTTTGAACTGCTGGCGGAAATGCGGGAAAATCAAGCCGTTCTTTTTGCCCGTTCTGCTTCTGTCGGTTCCCAAAAATTTCCTGTCCATTGGGGAGGCGACAATTTATCTGAATATTCTTCGATGGCAGAGTCTCTGCGTGGTGGCTTATCCTTTGTCTTATCTGGTTTTGGATTTTGGAGCCATGATATCGGCGGGTTTGAAGAACAAGCGACCCCCGACCTGTATAAACGTTGGACGCAATTTGGTTTATTGTCGACCCACAGTCGTTACCATGGCAATGTTGAATATCGGGTACCATGGAATTTTGGAGAAGAAGCAGCAAAAGTCAGTCAATCTTTTTCAAAATTGAAAAACCGCCTAATGCCTTATATTTATCGTCAAGCAGCAGACACTGCAAAAACGGGCATTCCCCTGATGCGTCCGTTGATGCTAGAGTTCCCAGAGGATCAGACGGTTTATGCCATTGATAAGCAGTATATGCTGGGGGATCGCTTACTAGTTGCGCCGATTTTTAATGAGCAAGGAAAGGTTCCGTTCTATCTGCCAGCTGGAACTTGGACAAATTATTTAGACAACAAACGCTATGAAGGCCAAAAATGGTGGGAAGAACGCTATGACTATTTCCATCTACCGTTGATGGTACGACCGAATTCACTGATCGTTGAAGGAAGCGTTGAACAGACCGCCGTCTATGACTACACCAAAAACCTGATCGTTCATGCCTTTGAAATAACGGAAGCAGTTTCTGCTGAAGTCTGTGATCAGCAGGGCGTGCCAGCTGGAACAATTTCTATTGAACCAGAAGGAAGCGGTTATCGAATTTGTATGGAAGGGTTGGGAAAGGTTCAGGTGCTGTTTCGCAATCGAAGCTTTGCAAATGCCCAACGACATCCTTTTGGCAGCTTGATCACTATGGACGGACAAGAAATGACTGTCTTTGAATAGGGAAACAAAACCTACCGTTCTTGATGGGTATCTATCAAGGACGGTAGGTTTTTTGTAGTGAACGAAGCATTGAAGAACTAATGGCAAAGTGCAGACCTAGTTCTTTGGCTCAGTTTTGTTCCTCCCGCTGGATCGGCAGCAGCAAGCGAACGGTGGTTCCTTCGTTGATGCGTGATTCTACAGTCAATCCATATTTCTCCCCATAGAGCAGCTTGATACGCTGATCAATATTGTCCAAGCCAATACCCGAATAATGTTCAAAGTGGTTGGCGGTGCTGGTTGGGTGCTCTTCATTGAACCCGATGCCCGTATCGATGATCTCAATTTTCAGGCCTTCCTTACTGACGCGAGAAAAAATCTGGATCAAACCTGAATCCTCTTCGGGAAAGGCATGCAGGTAGGCATTTTCGATAATCGGTTGCAAAATCATCTTCGGTACAAGAATATCTTCGCAGCCATCTTCTGAAAAAATCGTTGATTGGATGCGATTGCCGTAACGTACGTTCATTAACACGAGGTATTCTTCCACGATCGCTAGCTCATCCTTTAAGGGGACGATCTCTTTGCGGTTAAAGGTGTGCCGCAACAATTGGACAAAGCTTTCAATCGCTTGGGTGGCGGCTTCTTGTTCGTTTTGCCAGATCAAAAACTTGATGGCAGTCAATGTGTTGTAGACAAAATGCGGTTGGATCTGCATTTGCAACGAGCGGATCTCGAACTTACGTTTTTCGGCTTCTGTAACCATTAAATGATCGACATAAGATTCTAAGTCCTCTAGCATCAAGTTATACGCACGCCCCAATTCTCGCGTTTCGTACGTCCCGTTGATGGTAACCTTGTCGCTAAAATCGCCTTGTGTGACCGCAGGCAGCTTGGCAATCAGCTGATAAATCGGTTGGGTGATGTTGCGGATGATCCAAAATGCCAGCAGACTAAAGAGTAAAATACTGACGACAGAAATCAAAAGAGCTGGCTTGATCAGATTCATATTGCGTACTAGATGCGATTCATCCAAAACATCGTAAAAAGTAAAATGATACGAATAAAGGGGCAGCTGATTGATGCTAGTATCTCTTTTGACCGTGACAAGACGATCTTCAAACGGCTTGCCTAAAAGGCTCGGATCAGAAGTGGAGAGTATTTGATTTTGCTCATTGACGATATAGATCGAGTGAAGACTGGTATCTAAGAGTTGACGATAGATCGAAGAAAAATCGGATTCTTTTAAGAAAATCAGGGCATAGCCGAAAATCGTTTCTTCTTTCATCAATTTGCGCACGTACATCAAGCCAGGGGAGTCGCTGGTGGAGGTGCTCAAGCCTTGATCTAAGAAATAATACTGACTGATGGCGTCATTGTCATTGATCTGCTGGATAAAGGCACTGGCGAGAAAATCATCTACTGATTGATTGCGAACCGCATCGTTTTGAAAGAAAGTGCCCCCGTTGACCCCAATCAACACTAAATTCGAGGGGATGTCTTGAAACAAAGAGCGGGTGTCTTTTAATTGCTCGTCTAATTCTAAAATCGTACGGCCTTGATTCATGTCGCCTTCTAAGTATGTTTCAACGGCTTTGCTTTCATCGACGATGTCAAAAATTCGATGGATATTCTCGTTCAGACGCTCATAATCTTCTTGGATTTTTTCCAGTAGTAGCTGATTGGAACTCTGGTACGAGGCAACATAGGCATCTTTCGAGCGACCATAGATCACGACGACAGTTAGCAGACAAACACTAATGACCCCGACGACAACAAAGAGGAAGATCCGACTGAATAATTCATTTTTCTGAATCCATTGGTTGATTTTCATAATTGATTCAACCGCCGATACTTCGATGGGGTGACTTGGCATTCTTTCTTAAAGATGCGAGAAAAATAGCTAATATCCGAATAACCGACCGCTTCACTGATTTCAGATAGATTCAGATCAGATTGTGTCAGCAGTTCTTTGGCTTTATCCAAGCGGGTTTTCTTTACATACTCAGAAAAGCTCATTTTCAGTTTCGCAGAAAGAAAAGCCGAAAGATAGGTGTAACTAAAATGAAAGGTTTCAGCCAGTTCAGACAAAGACAGACTTTTGGTGTAGTTGTCTTGAATGAAGCGCTGGATCGCAACGAGTAGATCATCTTCATCCAGCGGTGATAAGGTCGTCAGCTGTTGACGAATATCATCAATGGTCGCCAACAACAAATCAGAAAAATCTTCCAAATACTGTACGTGACCGATGGCATGCAAAAATTCGGCTTTTAAGCGGCTAAAGCGTGGAGCAGTGGGAAATTCTTCTTCCAAGCGGGACAGTAACGTGTAAAAAATACTGCTGGCCTGTTGTTTTAAGAATGTCGGATCGACATTGGATAAGATCATGTCATTAAAATATTCCTCAATTCTGGTGATTCCTAATAAAAAGTTGTTGTCTAACAAAGCCCGTAAGAACTTCTTCGTATCAAAGCGATCACTTTCAATGTACAAAAAGAGTTCTTGTTCTGGCACCAACCGTTGTCGTTTATAAAAAAACGATTGTCCTTGGCTTTTGGCTTTAAGGGTCACAAAATGGTCCCGCAACTGTTCAATCTTTTGAAAGGGCACACTGAGAGTAAAGAAGGCGTCTGGCTCGGTAAAACGCAATTGTTCCAACGTTTCTTTCAAAGAGGAATAAACATCCGTTCCTTCTGGATAACTGATCACTAAGCCGGCATCTTTGTTACTGGTTTGAAAAAAGAGCGTCTTTACCTGCGGTTGTGATTGAGTAAATTCCGTTAATGCATGCAGCAGCTGATCATTGGCACGAAAGCCGCTAAAATTGGTGGTCAAAATTTGGGCTTGCTGTTGCGACTGATCTAATGTAAGGTAGTCCGCCAAAGGAGCCAACGGTTCTTCATACCCTGCTAAATAGCGATTCAACGATTCTTGCAGCTGCGTCTCCTCAGTCACGGAGCCTTTTGTATGTGACAGCTTTTGTGAGATGTTGTGCGGCGTCTTCAACAAGAGTGTCGGTGTCAGTGTCGGTTTTAAAAGATAATCTACGGCACCATTTCTAAAAGACTGACTGACGTATTGGAAATCATCGTAGCTGCTCAAGACCAAAAAATGGACTTCTGGATATTGTTGTTGAATGATCGTTGTGAGTTGAAGACCGTCCATTTGTGGCATTTTCAAATCCGTGATCACGATGTCGGGATTCAGTTCATGGATCAGCGCCAAAGCTTCTTGCCCGTTCGCTGCATCGCCTAAGAGACGAAACCCTTCTTGCTCCCAACGTATCATATGTTTCAATCCATCTCGGATCGTTGCCTCATCATCAACGACTAAGACCGTGCGTAAAATAGTCATGGTATCCCCCCTATATCTCTTCTTTATTATAAACGCTTTCAAAAAAGAAAGGTATTGTAACTTTTTTCTATTTTTGGACAAATTTAGTAAGCTCTTTCATAATCGTTGAATACGGTTACAAAATCGGTGTATAGTTAGCCATGTAAATAAAAGGAAAGAGGGATAAAAATGAAAAAACTACTTGCATCGATGGTAACGGCGGCTGCAGTGCTGACTTTGGCTGCTTGCGGAAACAGCAACACAAGCTCTGGGGATTCTGGCGAGTCCTCAAACAAAGTCACGGTCTGGGCATGGGATGAGACCTTCAACATCAAGGCAGTCAATGAAGCCAAAAAAGTGTATGAAAATCAAGATGTCGATGTGGAAGTCGTGACGATGTCACAAGATGATATCGTTCAAAAATTAAATACGAGTCTGGCATCTGGAAATACGGACGGACTACCAAATATCGTTTTGATCGAAGACTACCGCATCCAAGGATACCTTTCTTCTTATCCAGATGCGTTTAGTGATCTAACGGATATCGTGAATGAGGAGGATTTCTCCAGCTATAAATTTGCGGTCAATAAAGTCGACGATGTCATTTATGGGGTGCCGTTTGACAGTGGCGTCGCAGGACTATTTTACCGCACAGACTATTTGACCGATGCAGGCTATGAGCAAGCGGATCTTCAAGATATTACTTGGGATGATTTTATCAGCATCGCCAAAGACGTCAAAGAAAAAACGGGTCACGCTATGATGTCGTTAGACCCAAGCGATCTTGGCTTGGCACGAATCATTATGCAATCGGCAGGCGAATGGTATACCGGTGAAGATGGCTCCACCGTAACCATCAAAGACAATGAATCCTTCAAAGCTGGTCTAACTGTCTTAGCAACATTGTTGAATGAAGGCTTAGTTGAACAAGTTTCTGATTGGGATAGCGGGGTAAATGCCGTTCAATCGGGGAATGTCGCTTCTGCGCCAACTGGTGCGTGGTATTCCAGCACGATTCAAGGCGCGGAAGACCAAAGCGGCAAATGGGCGATCGCTCCAATCCCATCTATCGCTGGCAACAGCAATTCAGTCAATGCTTCTAGCATCGGCGGAGCAGGCTGGTACGTGATCAAAGGGGTTGACGGCGAAGAAAATGCCAAAGACTTTTTAGCCAATACCTTTGCTTCAAATAAAAAATTGATGGGTACACTAGCTACCGAGATCGGTTTGGTTTCAACCATGAATGCTGCAGAAGAAACGGAAGAATATACGTCGGGTCTTGATTTCTATGGCGGTCAAAAAGTCTTCCAAGATTTCTCTCAATGGTCACAAGAAATTCCAGCCGTGAACTACGGCAATCACACCTATGCCATTGAATCTGTCTTGACTGAAAGCTTGCAACGAGTGATCAACGGCGAAGACATTGATAAAGTATTAGAAGAAGCACAATCACAAGTGGAAGCACAAATTGCAAACTAATCGAACAACTTTGCAGAAACTCGTGAGCGATCGCGAGTTTCTGTGTTAAGGGGGAATTACAATGAAAAACAAAACAAAAAATTGGTTTGCAAACGGCAATGCCTTTATTACCTTACCCGTCATTTTGATCACGATGCTGGTCTTTATTCCGATGGTCTCGGCATTGTTCACGTCATTCCAATCAGGACCACCGACAGCGATGACCTTTAACGGTCTTGGCAACTATCAGCGGATGTTGAGCGACTCAACCTTTAAAAAAGCCTTTGGCAATACGTTTTTATACTTATTAGTCCAAGTTCCGATCATGCTCTTTTTGGCGCTGATCGTATCGAACATATTGAATGACAAAAAATTGAAATTTAAAGGGCTGTTCCGCACCGCTTTGTTTTTACCCTGTATCACATCCTTGGTTTCTTATTCCTTGATCATGAAAAGTCTCTTTTCGGCAAATGGGTTAGTCAATAACTTTTTGACGCAGCTACACCTGATCGATGCACCGATCCAATGGTTGACGGACCCCTTCTGGGCAAAAGTACTGATCATTTTTGCCATCACGTGGCGTTGGACTGGCTACAATATGATCTTTTTCATCTCAGGTATGCAAAATATCGATCCAAGTATTTACGAAGCGGCAGAGATCGATGGTGCCACGAAATGGGATCAATTCTTCAAAATCACGATTCCCAACTTGCGTCCAATCATCTTATTTACCACGATCACCTCAACGATCGGTACGCTGCAATTATTCGATGAAGTTCAAAATATCACTGGCGGTGGACCAGCCAATGCCACGACGACCTTGTCGCAATATATCTACAATTTGAGTTACAAATTCACGCCAAACTTTGGGTACGCCGCTGCGGTCTCCTTTGTTATCGTGATTGCGATCGTGATTTTATCGATCATCCAAACGAAAATAGGAGGAAAAGAAAATTGAAAACAATCTCACTCACTTTAAAATACGTCTTTCTGGCGATTTTGGCTTTCATCTCTATTTTTCCATTTGTTTGGATGATTCTAGGGATGACCAATCAAACCTTTGATATCGTTGCTGGAAAAATCATGATTGGCGATCAATTGGTGATCAACTTCCAAAATCTCTTTTCTTCCGACTTGAATTTTACTCGGGCATTAGGCAATTCCGCAGTGATTGCCGTGATTACGACCGTCTTTGCGCTGTTGTTCTCCTCCATGGCAGGGTATGGCTTTGAGATCTATCGGACGAAAACCAAAGACCGCATCTTTAATATTCTCCTGCTGTCGATGATGGTGCCTTTTGCCGCGCTAATGATCCCGCTCTATCGGATGTTCAGCAAGCTTAGCGGCACACCGATCGGGATCAATACCTTCGCTGTTGTGATTTTGCCCTCAGTCTGTACCGCCTTTTTGATTTTCTTTTTCCGCCAAAACATCAAGGCATTCCCTAGAGAATTAGTCGAAGCTGCTCGGATCGATGGCTTGAATGAACTGAGTATTTTCTTTAGAGTCTACATGCCTACGGCTAAAAATACCTACGCAGCTGCCGCGATCATTACGTTTATGGGCAGCTGGAACAATTATTTATGGCCATTAGTTGCCCTGCAATCACCAGACAAACGGACCGTTCCACTGGTTCTTTCAGCAATGGGTGCTTCTTATACACCTGACTATGGCATGATGATGTGCGGCATCGTGATCGCCACACTGCCGACGGCCATCATTTTCTTCGTTTTACAAAAACAATTTGTCCAAGGGATGCTGGGCTCCGTGAAATAAGCGGGACATCAGCAAACAAATACAAAGTAGAGGGTACGATATGATTCTTTTTGACAAACAATTAAACGTCTTTCATTTAAGCAACGATCAAATCAGCTATCTCTTACAGATAGAGGAAGGGGGCAATGTGGCGCACCTTTATTTTGGAAAAAAAATAGCCCATTATTCTGGTGGCTATCGCTACCCACGCCTTGATCGCTCCTTTTCACCCAATCCCCCAGACAGTAGCGATCGGCTTTTCTCATTAGACACCTTGATGCTGGAGTTTCCTGGTAATGGCTTCGGGGACTTTCGAGAAGCTGCCTACACGATTCGCCAGTCTGACGGCAGCCGAGTCAGCCATTTTGTCTTTAGTGATTACCAGATTCAACAAGGCAAACCCGCCCTAGCAGGATTGCCTCAGACCCATGGGGCCGACGACGGCATCGAAACACTGATTCTGTCCTTAAAAGATGATGTGGCGGGACTCGAACTGCAGCTGTTTTACACGATTTTTGAGGATGCGGCAGTGATCGTCCGCTCAAGCAAAGTGATCAACCACGGTAACCAGCCTGTTACGATCGAGCAGCTGGCGAGTCAAGCGCTGGATTTTCCTAACCGGCCCTTTGATTTGATCCACTTGCCGGGGGCGTGGGCGAAGGAACGCCAAATTACCCAAGAACCCATCCATCGCGGCATCAAGCGTTTAGACAGCAAGCGGGGTTCCAGCAGCCATCAGCAAAATCCCTTTGCCGTCTTGCTGGAACCTAATGCTACGGAGTTTGCTGGGGAGTGTTTTGGTTTTAGCTTGCTATATAGCGGCAATCATGAAACCATTATCGAAAAAGATCCTTACCAACAAACCCGTGTGATCATGGGGATCAACAGCCATCAATTTGCCTGGCAATTGGCGCCAACTGAAAGCTTTCAAGCCCCAGAAGCCGTGATCGCTTATAGTGAGGCTGGCTTGAATCAGCTGTCAGCCACCTATCATGATTTTTATGACGAGCATTTGATTCGAGGCAAATACAAAAAGCAAGAACGGCCGATCCTGATCAATAACTGGGAAGCAACGTACTTTGATTTCAATGAAGAAAAGCTAGATGCCCTCGTTGATGAAGCCAAGGAGCTGGGAATCGAACTGTTTGTTTTGGATGACGGCTGGTTTGGTCAGCGAGAAGATGACCAAACCTCATTAGGCGATTGGTTTGAAAACGAAGGCAAGCTGGCTTCTGGCTTGGCAGGATTTGCCCAAAAAGTCCATGACAAAGGGCTGCAATTCGGGCTTTGGCTGGAACCAGAAATGATTTCTGGTGACAGTGAACTAAACCGACAGCACCCTGATTGGCTGTTACAAGTACCCAATCGCAAGCCAGCGCTTAGCCGCAGTCAGTATGTGTTGGACTTTTCTCGGCAAGATGTCAGAGACCATCTCTATCACCAGTTAACCCAACTGTTTGATACGGTTGCCATCGACTATATCAAATGGGACATGAACCGCAGTCTGTCGGATGTCTATTCCTTGCTCCTCGATCCTGCCCAGCAAGGGGAAGTCGCACATCGCTATCTGCTGGGCTTGTATGAATTTCTGGAAAAACTGACCACTGCCTATCCAACGATCCTGTTTGAAGGCTGTTCTGGTGGCGGTGGGCGCTTTGATGCTGGCTTCTTGTATTATATGCCGCAGATTTGGACCAGCGACAACACCGATGCCATCGCCCGCCTGAAGATCCAATACGGAACCAGTCTGGTCTATCCGCCATCCACCATGGGTGCCCATGTCTCAGCGATCCCGAACCATCAGACCCAACGGGCAACGGATCTAGCGATTCGTGGCAATGCTGCAATGTCTGGCTTGTTGGGCTATGAGCTTGACTTGACACAGCTGACACAAGAAGAAAAAGCGCAGATCAAAGAACAAATCGCTTTTTATAAAAAACATCGGCGCCTGCTGCAGTTGGGTCGCTTTGTTCGACTGCTCAGCCCTTATGAAGGCAATGACACCGCCTGGCTGTATGTTTCCCCAGATAAAAAAGAAGCGATCGTCTTTTACTTCCGAGTCTTAGCCGAAGCCTCTGCACCATTGGTTACTTTAAAACTGGCTGGCTTAGATCCTGACCTTACCTATCAAAGTGGGGGAGAGACCTTCGGTGGCGATGAATTGATGCAGCTCGGGTTGTATATCGATCCTCATTTAGCAGGGGATTACGCCACGCAGCGGTTTCATTTTGTTGCAAAAGCGCCTCACGAATGAAAATCAGCGTCCTGTCAAAGCAACATGTTTTGACGGGACGCTTTATTGTGCTGCCGCAAGCTTTTGGCTAATGATCGGCAACTGAGAGGTTATTTTTGAACAAATGATTTATTTTTTTCTCGAGAAGTCGTATGATGAAGGAGGAGGCAGGCAGATTGCTTCTGACAATCAATAAGAGGAGGGTGTTCAACATGGACGAACAGCCACTAGGCAAGGAAACAGAAGCAGGGTTGATCGCTGCAGGATATCGGAAGTATCGTGGCGAAGCGATCGATATTTATTACAATAAAGAAATTTGCACTCACAGCGGCAACTGTGTGCGGGGCAATCCCGCTATTTTTGAAGTTGGACGGCGCCCATGGGTGATTCCTGATAACGGGGAAGCAGCGCAAGCGGCACAAGTGATCCACACTTGCCCCAGCGGTGCATTAAAGTACATATTAAAGACTAACTATATAGAGTCAAGTGAAAATTAGCTAAATCAAAAAAATATTTTATAACAGTTAAGTCCAAAAAATGAGTACAACAAATAGACCTTTCACTATTAGATTTTTTTGATTGTTCAATAGCTAATCGGAAACAATCTTATAAGGTTCATTTTTAGTTAAAATAGCATGAATCACATAACAAAGCTTACGAGAAACAGCACCTAAGGCCGTCAGATGATGCTTTCCCTCAGAAATTTTTTTCTGATAAAACGCGCGAAAAACAGGATCACATCGAGAAGCAACTAGAGCAGCTGAAAACAAGGCTTTTCGTAAGTATGGAGATCCACGCTTGCTCATAACATTATGTGTTGCTTCGTATTGCCCAGATTGGGACACAGACGCGTCTATGCCAGCATAAGCAACCAGTTTTTTCGGATTAGAAAATTTGCGAATGTCTCCAATTTCACCAAGAATTGTCGCGCCATTTATAGGGCCGATTCCAGGGATTGTGAGAATAACAGAGTCTAAATTACTCATTATGCGCTTAATTTCTTTTTCAGTTTCTTTTACTTGGCTTTCGATGAATTTCAATTGTTCAATCATGGAGCGTAATTGAAATGTAAAAGCTTCTTGAGCAAATTTCACTCCAAAGGAGTTAGAAGCTGCTTGCTTCAATTGATCTGCTTTCTCTGGCTTTATTCGGTTCCTGCTTAACTCAGCTAAGTATTGAGCCAACGTTTCTGCCGAAATTTCTTCTAGCTCTATAGGAGAACTAAACTCAAGCAATAACTCTTTAGACGCTTTTCCGAAAATACCTTGTTTAGAAAAAATTGATGCATATTCAGGAAACACTTGATCTAGTACAGCTATGATTTTTCGTTTGAAGTCGCTTGCGGTACCTACTAAATAGGTTCGGTAACGTGAAAGTTGTTTTAACGAAAAAACATTTTCATCAGACAATACTGTTTCTACAAAGGAACCATAACGCATCAAGTCAGCAATCAAAACAGAATCAATAATATCATTTTTTCGTTGTCTGATTTCTGTTCCTTTGCGCCAGCCATCGGTTTGAAGAGGATTCACAACGTGAATCAAAAAGTCTGATTCGTGGAGGTATGAAAAGATGGAGAGCCAATAATGACCCGTAGCTTCCATTCCGACAATAAAGTCAGCGGGAGTCTCTGAATATTTTGAAAGCCGCTCAATCAGGGAATCAGCTCCTTCAGTAGTGTTAGGGAAAGAAAAACCTTTTAGGATCACTTTACCTTCTTCACTCATTAAAGAAGCCACGTGAGTTCGCTTGCCGATATCAATTCCTAAGAAGTACATACATTTGACCTTTCTAAAAAAATATTTTGGATTGAAACCCGCTCAACTGAAAAGCGTCACTACCTTGTACGAGATACGGAGTAAAGCAAAAACTTTCAACATCTAACTCATACGTAATCCACTTATCAGAGAGAGGTGCCAGTCTTTCGATTACGAGCTTCAAAACTCAAGGAGGCAACGGCATAGCCTCTCAATCCAATAAATATATTATCTCAAAATGAATGAGTTAATACCAAATTAAAATAACGATGGTTCATAGGGTTATCCAATCAAAACCGGAAGGTTAAAACCCTAACTCTAATATACAAGGAGGAAGAACCATGGAAATCTTAGAAGAAAACACTCGATTTGTGTTAAAAGACGGCGACAAAGAAATCGGTGAAATGACCTGGTCGGAAGCGGGCGAAACACGCTTGATCATTGACCATACCTTTGTCGATCCCGCTTATCGGGGCCAAGGTCTGGCCGAAAAATTAGTGGCAAAAGGGGTGGAAAAAGCCCGCAAAGAACAAAAGAAAATCATTCCTTTGTGTACCTTTGCCAAAAAAGAATTTGAACGCAAACCAGAATATGCCGATGTTTGGAACCAATAAATAAAAAAAGACCCCCGTCAGCTCAAGCAGGTACCTTTGAGCTGATGGGGGTTTGTGGTATGGCTGATCAATGTTGGAATTGAGCATGGTACAGGCGGTAGTAATAGCCTTGTTCTGCTAGTAGTTCTTCATGGGTTCCTTGCTCCACGATTTGACCGGCATCCATCACCAGGATCTTGTCTGCTGCTCGAATCGTTGATAAGCGATGGGCGATCACAAAGCTGGTTTTGCCTTCCATCATTTTCAAGAAAGCATCTTGGATTTTTTTCTCAGTCAGAGTATCAACCGAACTGGTTGCTTCATCCAAAATCAGCATGGGTGGGTTGCTGATCATCGTGCGGGCGATCGTCAATAGCTGCCGTTGCCCGTCAGAGATCTTGATTCCTTGATGACCGATCGGTGTATCTAGTGTTTCTGGTAAGCGCATCACATACTCATACATATAGGCATGCTTTAAGGCATCATAGATTTCTTCATCTGTGGCAGTGTCATTGCCGTATTGCAGGTTTTCTCGTAAAGAGGCATCAAAGAGCCACGTATCCTGCAAGACCATTCCGAAGCTTTGCCGTAATTCTTCTCGTTTCAACTGACGAATATCGGTGCCATCGATCTTGATTGCCCCTTTATCAACATCATAGAAACGCATCAATAAATTGACCAACGTCGATTTACCAGCACCAGTTTTTCCGACGATCGCGACGGTTTCTCCAGGTTTTGCGGTAAAAGTGAAATCTTCAATCAATTTTTGACCAGGATCATAAGCAAAAGAAACCTCCTCAAAGGCAATCTCGCCTTTGATCTCACCCAGTGATTGAGATTCTTGGTCATCGGCTGTTTCTGGCTCTTGATCCAATAGCTCAAAGGTTCTTGAAAGTCCAGCTAATGCCGTTTGGATCTGGGTGGTAATTCCCGACAATTCAATGAATGGCTTCGAAAACTGACTGGAGTAGATCGTAAAGCTGGAGATCACCCCAACCGTGACAGCACCTGAACCAGAAAAGTAAAGCAGACCGCCGACAAAGCCGACTGACAGATACGCCAAGTGATCGACGAATCGTGAAAGGGGATTGGTCAAAGAAGAAGAAAACTGTGCTTTTTGCCCCCGGACATTCAATTCTTGGTTGATCGTTTCAAAACGGTTTTGGTTGATGGTTTCTCGATCAAAGGCTTTGACGATTTTTTGATTGCCGATCATTTCCGTAACAAAGCCAGAAATTTCGCCGACGATTTCTTGTTGGCGAGCAAAATGCGATTGAGACGTTCGTGCCACGATCCAGTTGACCAAAAAGATGATCGGGGTCGAAACCAATACGACCAACGTTAAGGGCACACTCATTTGCAGCATGACGACTAAGGCGATCAAGACGACCGAAATACCAGAGAACAACTGGTTAAAGACTGCAGCGACGGCAATGGAAATATTGTCCATGTCGTTGGTAAAGCGACTGACGATGTTGCCGTGGGAGTTTTGGTCATAATAGCGCAACGGCAATGTATTGAGATGGGCAAAGCCTTTTTTACGTAAGTCGGCGACGGATAAATACGCCACGCGGTTGCCTAGTCGCTGGATCAACCATTGACTGACCACAGTCACTAAAACCACTCCGGCAAACAAAAGCAAAATGCGATAGAGGGCGCTGAACTGCACTTGATCGGCACCTATCAGCTGATCGACGGCTTGACCGATCTGATACGTCATATAAACCGAGGAAACACCAGCAGCGATCCCGAGGACAACTGCCGCCCAAGTTTCCTTCGCGTAGGCAGTCAAATAAGGGAGGTAGCGACGAAAGGCCGACCAATCGAATGATTTCTTTTTCATGCTTCTTCCTCCTCTGCCTGTGATGCCACGATTTCTTGGTATTCTTTTGACGTTGCCAGTAGCTCTTCATGGGTCCCTTTGCCTACCAAATTCCCTTGGTCTAAGACTAAGATCTGCTGCGCATCTTGAATGGAGCGAACCCGTTGGGAGATGATGATGACCGTACCACGAATGCTTTCTTTTAAAGCCATCCGCAAATCAAGATCGGTTTGATAGTCAAGGGCACTTAGAGAATCATCCAAAATCAAGATATCTGGTTTAGCGATCAATGCTCTGGCAATTGTTAACCGTTGTTTTTGTCCCCCAGAAAAGTTCTTGCCGCCTTCAAAAATCGGGGTATCCAATTGCTGCGGCAAGGCTTCAACGAAGTCGCGGCTTTGAGCGATTTCGAGTGCTCGCCAACACTCTTCATCGGTGGCATCTTTTTTACCCCATTGCAAGTTTTCTCGAATCGTTCCCGTAAACAGCACGGCAGTTTGAGGCACCATGGCGATTTTTTGGCGTAATTGCTGTAAAGGCCATTTCCGCACATCGTGCCCGTCAACGATCACTTTGCCTTCTGCCACATCGTAGAAGCGGGGGATCAATTGGGTCAAGGCAGATTTCCCACTCCCGGTTGGTCCAGTGATACCTAAAATAGACCCCGGTGCGACTTGGAAATCAATGTTTTTCAAGGCTAATCCGTATTCTTTTGAAAAGCGGAAATCAACGTGCTCAAAGCGAATCGCTCCGACGTTGTTTTTCGGCTGATCCATAAAGACTTCTGAAAGTTCGTCGCCGATCGACGGCTCAGTGGCTAACACTTCGTTGATCCGTGAACCAGATGCTGCGGCACGAGTAAAGATGATCACTAAGTTGGAAACCACGATCAATGCTAAGAGCATTTGATTCATGTAATTGACCAGTGCCAGCACTTGTCCTTGCTGCAAATTGCCTATATTGACTTTGAATCCACCGATATAAAACAACGCGATAATGCCGACATTCATGATCAAGGTGGTGGCAGGCGTCAATAAAGCAGACAGGTTTGTCACCCGTAAATAGACATCACTTAAATCATCAGTTGCCTTATCAAAGCGTTTCGTTTCCGTTTTTGTGCGGGCAAAAGCACGAATCACCCGAATCCCGCTTAAATTTTGACTCACTAGTTCGTTCAATTCGTCGAGATGAATTTGAACTTTCTTATATAATGGCACGGTTTTGGCGATGATCCAGAATAAGACGATACAAAAGAGCGGTAAGACGAGTAGGAAAATCAAGCCAGCTTGCCAATCAATGACAAAGGCCATAATCACCGAACCGATACTTAAGAAGGGCGCACGGACCACCAGCCGAATCAGCATCGCCAAAGCAATCTGCATCTGATTGATGTCGTTGGTCATTCGGGTGATCAAGGTATCCGTCCCGAATAAGTTTAGTTCGCTATGGGAAAGGGTGTTGATTTTTTTCATCAAGCGATTGCGTAGTTCCGTCCCGAAGCCTTGAGAAGCGACGGAAGCATAATACTGACAGATGACGGCACAGATCATGCCTACCACAGACATCACGATCATCCAGATCGTTATTTCAACGACTTTCGACCAATTGTTTTGCCGTAGCCCCTCATCGACTAGAGCGGCCATCTGCAAAGGCAGGACCAATTCAAACACCGCTTCTAAAAATTTGAAAAACGGACCAAGAATAATCTGTTTGCGATAATCCTTGGCATAGCGTAACAAGCTAATCATAAAAAACCTCCTAAATTATTTCGGATGAGCAGGATGTTCACTGGCCAAACAGGCAAAAACCAAACTATCGGTCCATTCCCCCTTGTTCCACCAGTCTTGGATAAAATGTGCTTCTTGGCGTAATCCTATGCGTTGGCAAAGCTTAGCTGAGGCCTGATTGCGGGCGTCTAGCGTCGCTTGGACCCGATGGATCTTCTGACTGGCAAACAACCAGCCCAACAATTCTTTCAATGCTTCTTGAGCAAACCCTTGTCCGCCAAATGACGGATGGAAGGCATAGCCGATTTCAACGGAAGATGGCTGACCAGTAGACCACACCGATAAATCGCCGATGACCGTTTGATCGTGTAGTACTGCCAAAGAAAGACCTGCTTGGTCCGTCAAGGCGTGCTGTTGGCATTTTTTGGCAAAAGCCGCAGCTACCGTTTCTGTCTGCCAAGGCTCATGAAGTAAGAAACGGCAGACTTCCGCTTGCCGATAAATAGCAAAGGTATCGGCAAAATCACTTTCTTGAAACGGACGGAGCAGTAAACGTTCACTTTCAATAAAACCCATAACAGCCTCCATTTCTTTAGGGACATCTTACCATAGAACGAAATAGCCGAAAACATCCCTTGAAAAATCTGTTTATTTTCTTGCAAAAAAAGTGTAAATCACTTGAAAAGTCTTTTTCTAGGAAAACGAACCTTGCCAGTTGCTGCTCATTTACCACGACTGCCAGCGGGCAAGAAAGGTTTTTTGCCAATCTCCCAAGGGCAAGATCACTCGCTGCATTTGAAAACGGTAGGTTTCCCCTTTATAAGTAAAGCGAATCGGGACGAGCATCCCTACAACAGGATCTTTGTGCTGTTTTTTCAGCTCAGCAAGCGGTATGCTTTTGTGCTGCACGACTTTTGTCGAGAAAAGATTCAACGCCAAAATCGTCAATTGCTGATTATCCAAGACGAGCAGGCTACGGCTGGTGATGGCGTTGAAGGACTGCCATTTTGCATAGCCGATGGCAGCCCCTTCTGTCCTATAGGGGGCAGCCAACGCTTGGAAGATTTTTTTATTTAAAAGAAACATGGGTAGAAAACTCCTTATCAATTAGAATCAGTTTCGCCGCAAGCAAGCAATCAGTAATCAATGCAGGAAAGCGGTCAGTCCGTTGCAAATGGCTGCAGCATTTGCCGAACTTTTTCAGTATACGCTTGTTTGAGGACTAACGGGTGGATTTCTTTGATGGTTGGACCAAATTGCAAGAGAAAATCAGCCAGAAAACCCAGCTCATTGTCGGCAATGTGCCCCTCTAAGCAAAGCTCGCTAGAACGTTCCACCACTGCCATGTCAGGATATTTTTCTTGCCACAAGCGTTCCTTTGCCGATAGATCAAAGCGGATGTGATAGCCCAGTGATTGTGTCAACACTTGTTGCTGCAGCTGTTTTTCAGCTAACTGCTGCAAGGTATAGCCTGTTTTTTCAGTCGGAGCAAGTCCCTGCATTGCATCACAGCGATAGCGGCGAAAAGCCTGCTTTTGACAGTCATAGGCCAAACAATACCAGTAACCAGCGCGAAAATCCAGCTGATAGGGTTGTACGGTCTTGTTCGTTTTTTGATAACGCTGATAGCTAAATTGGATGACCTGTTCTTGTACGATCGCTGAAAAAAGCGCTGAGAGGATCGGTGTACTCGTCAATTGAGGCACCCCTTGAAACGAAACCGCCGTCTCCATTTTTTCTAACCACTCGGTGTCTCCTTGATAAAAAGACTGCAACAGTTTTCGCCGTAGCCCTTGATAGCTCCGATCAAAAGGAGAATCGGTTAATTTTTGTAAGAGCTGCAAAGCAAAGAAAAGGGTATACCGTTCATTTTTGTCAAAGTACAAGGGGGTCAGTTGATTTTTCAAAATCTGATAGCCGCCATAACGACCGGTTTCTACTACGAGAGGCAAGCCCAGCTCTTCCAATGATTGGACATCACGGACGGCTGTACGTTTTGAGATTGCGAAGGTTTCCATCAAATCGGCTAGATGAAAAGTGGTTTTTCCTTGTAAATACAATAGTTCCTGTGTTAAGCGTTCTGATTTTTTCATTTCTTTCTCCAATGGTGCCAAGTTTTGGCAATATTCACAGTTACACTTATGGTAACAAGAAAAGGAGGAACCAACAAATGATCGAACCCCAAATCGCTTTGTTTTTAACCTTAGACGGCAAAGCACAAGAAGCCATTCAATTTTATCAAGAAACACTAGACGCAACCCTCTTATTTGCCATCACCAACCAGGAGTATCGTGAGAGACTTGATCCAACGCTGGAGATTCTTGCGGGACAAGAACAGTATCTTTCTCACTCCATCCTACAGATCGGAGATTTTCAGTTACAGCTGGCAGACAATCCATTAGTTGAAGGAGAGACCATTCAGCGAGGCAATCACTTGTCACTGAGTTTGACGCTAGCGGAGAGCCAAATAGCTCAGAAGCTTTATCAACGATTGAGGCAAAAAGGCAGTCAGACGATCCAAGCACCAAGTGAGAATGCTTTTGCGTTTTTTTATGCAAGTGTTCGCGATCCCTTTGGTGTAATTATTCAGCTGACTGTCGAAAAAGAAGTTGATCCCTCCAAAAAGGGTGAATGAAAAAACTCGTTTTTTAATAAAATATCCATAGAAGTTGACTAATTATCCAAGTTTCTTTCAATCCCAGAATTATTTTTAAGGAATGTTTAAAGGACTTCACAGAAAAAGAATAAAACTTCTTAAAAAAATAGGCGGATCGTAAAAATTCTGGTACAATCGGGGAGAGCAATTCAGGAGAAATGAAGGAGGCACTATGGATAGAAAGACGAGATATAAACAGCAAAGAGCCCACAAAGCGCGCAACAAACGCGTGATTATTGG
This sequence comes from Enterococcus sp. DIV0240d, assembly GCF_051711245.1. NCBI lineage: Bacteria > Bacillati > Bacillota > Bacilli > Lactobacillales > Enterococcaceae > Enterococcus > Enterococcus sp. DIV0240d. Next base: position 1,428,698 of record NZ_JBIOMG010000001.1, read on the forward strand.
AGGAATCTTTCTTTTCGCCATTGCAGGCATCGTTTTATTTGCCGGCTATACGTATTATGCAGCAAAAAATTCAGTGGATAAAATGTTTAAAGAATCCGCTGTGATCAGCTCTAATAAAAGTAAACAGGACAACTCATTAAAAGCTTCTGACGTGAATTCAAAGTTTGGGATCTTGTTAATGGGTGTTGATAATGATGCGGAACGTGAAAAGACAGAACATTTGGACAGTGCCCGTACCGACAGTTTGATTTACATGGTGTACGATGGCGAAAACAAGAAAATCGATATGGTCAGTCTCCCTCGAGACATTTGGACCAACATTTATGATGGAACAGGAACCGGGACGATTGCTGCTACCGCCAAGATCAATAGTGCATTCACGATTGGTGAGGAAGACGCAACGATTGAAACAGTCCAAAACTACCTGCAATTGCCAATTGACTATTACGTAAACATCAATTTTACCAGTTTTGAGAAAATCATCGATGCCATCGGAGGGATCACTGTTGATGTGCCTTACGACATCAACAAGAAATATACTTCAGACAACACGGGAGAAACGTTGATCCCAGAAGGTCGTCAATTGTTGAACGGTGAACAAGCCTTGATTTTTGCCCGCATCCGTAAAATGGATACCGATGTGGATCGAGGAAATCGTCAGCAAGAAGTTATTGAAGCAGCGATCCACCAAGCTTTGAAAATCAATAATGTCACCAAGTACCAAGAAATCTTAGACTCAGTCAGCGAAGACGTGAATACAAACTTCAAGTTTGAAGACTTAGTATCTTTAGCAGGCAATATGTTGTCTGGATTCGATATTCAAAAACATACCTTTGAATGGTACGATGGGGAATCTTATGATGGACAATCGATCGTATATATTCAAGACTATTCTTACAATGAAATTCGTAACGATATGTTGAAAGCATTAGGTCAAGCACCCGCAGATACACAAGCAGATGCGAATACAGAAGCCCAAACCGGCGTAGGTACCGATACAGGAACCGAAACCGGTGCAGGAACTGGCGACGGATACGGCTCGGAAGTCGTTGATGACGGAACCGGCTACTAATCAAGAGAAAAAAGTCAGGAGCGATCCTGACTTTTTTTGTGCCCTCAGTCCTTTTTAAACCCCAGTGAAGACAAGGTCAGACCCGCAAGCCACTTTCGTTTTCATCTAGGAAGTGCAGTGCTATGCTTAAGAAAAGAGACAGCTTGTTACAGCGAGTCCGACACCGAAGGAGGAAGTATGATGGAAAAACAGCAAGAGCAAAAAGCCCGTAGAATCGTTTTGCTGACCCATGTCTTAGGGTTGATCATGAAAGCCATCGGCTACTTCTTTAGCGGCAGTGCAGTCTTGATGAATGAAAGTATCCATAGTCTAATCGATTGCATCGATCAAGGACTTCTAGCCATTGGTGAAGGACGAGCGACCTATTTTTTTAGTACTGTAGTTGCCATGACAGTTTTTTTAGGTGGTGGAATTTTAGCGGTTGTTGAAGCCAGCCGTGATCTGCTAGACCCCACCCACGAAGTGGAACAGCTCCAGCTGGTGGCAGCGATCTTATTTGTCAGTTTGTTCATTGAAGTGACAGCTGTTCAAGAGGGGTGGCAAGAAGTCAAAGAACAAAACAAGCAAAAACAGCCCCTCGTCCGTTTCTTAAAAGAAAGCCGCGATTCCGATCTGCTTTTAGGCTTCACGGAAAATTTGTTTGCCTTAGGTAGTGTGACGATCGCCATCGCAGGAATCTTATTGACCGCATTGACGGATAATCCGATATTTGATTCCCTCGGCGGCATTTTGGGTGGATTGTTGCTGATTGCTGCTGCTGTCTTTTTAGCCAAAGAATTTTATAGCCTCTTGATTGGAGAAGGCGCTTCTGCTTCTGATTTAATGGCGATCAAACAAATTTTAGCCGATCCTGCCATCATTCAAATCAAAGATTTGCGAACCCTCCATCTAAGTCCAGAAGAACTTTTGATCGTCGCCGACCTTGCCTTGAAGCTAGGACCCGAAGAACCAAGCATATTTATCGATACCATCGAACAGCGGATCAAACAGGCTTTGCCTGATCTGCGAGTCTATTGCTACATCGAGAGTGAGGAAGTTCCCTCATAAAGTAGAATAAATACGAAGCATTCTTCGGTTGGTGATTTATCATTCAAACGAGGAATGCTTTTTTGGGGTATTGGCGTGCTTGTTTTATATGAACACAATGGATCAATGGCTTGTTTTGCTTCAACCTTTTCTGGCGATCAGGAAGGAGAATGTCAGCGAGAGGTCGCAATTTAATTGTTTTTTTAGCAATAAACACTTTTTTTGTTCAAAAGTTTGTTGTTTTTTGTTAAAATAAAGTAAGGACAGCAAGCGTTCTCTTTTTAAAGTTATTTTTTTGCTAGAGTTGTAACATTGTAAATCACAACATAGCAAAAGCTTAGATTATTAAGAAAACACCGAAACGAGTACCTGTTTGGCATTACTGACATGCTGCCCAATCGTCACCAAAAGCGGTGGTGCTAATTTTGTTACGACTGTTTTTTTACACCACTTGTGAAGCAAAATCCTTTGCGAACATCTTCATCCATGATAGGTTAGAAGTAGGTCGGATGGTTTTTTCACAAAGTACGTACATAGAAAGATCACTTGCGACGATTAAAAGAAGCGACTTCATTGCTCGCAAAATGATCGATGCTCACACACATACCTTTTCCCTCAGCCAGTCAACCTGCGCTTGCTTTTCTTATTGGTTATATTCCCTTCATTCAGCGATCGCCTGAACCGATTCAAATCAAAAAATGACTGTGCAAGGTATCTGTACCGATTTATCCCTTCAGAAACGTGGAAACCCTCGGCAAGAAGTTTACAATTAAAAGGAGGAATTTGATGGAAAAATTTTACCAGCAAAAGACTGAAGAGACCTTGAAACATTTTGAAAGTGACCGCAAGCAAGGCCTAAGCGGGAAAGAAGCTGACAAACGCTTAGAAAAATACGGAGAAAACACGATCCAGCAACAAGAATCCCTTTCTGTATGGGAATTGCTGTGGCATAACTTGAACAACTTGATTGTTTATTTATTGCTAGCAGCTGCGTTACTCTCTTTTGCGATGGGGGAAACGATTGAAGGAATTGCAGTATTGATTGCCGTGGTGATTGCTGTAATGACAGGTTTTATCACAGAATTACGAGCACAAAAATCAATTGATTCTCTTCAAAGCATGATTTACACTACCGCAAAAGTGATTCGTGATGGAGAAGTAATGGAGATCGAGTCGGCAAAAATCGTTCCAGGCGATATTCTCGTTCTGGAAGAAGGGGATGCCATTGCGGCAGATGCCCGCTTACTTGAAACGAGCAACTTTGCCTGCATCGAATCAGCGCTGACCGGTGAGTCAGAAGCTGTTGAAAAAGATGCACGAGAAACCTATGAAGAAGATGTTCCACTAGGCGATCGCCGCAATGTCGTTTTTGCAGGAACTGCGGCAACTCGGGGAAATGCCTATGCTGTAGTGACAGAAACCGGTATGAAGACTGAGGTCGGAAAAATCAGTGACATGCTGACGGGTGACAAAAAGCGTCAAACGCCGTTAGATATCGAATTGGACAAGCTAGGAAAAGCAATCATTATTGCCGCGCTTTTTGCTGCGGTGGCAGTTTTGATCGCTGGGGTCTTGACGAATCAACCATTTGTCGAAATGATCCATATCTCGATTATTTTGGCGGTCGCAGCGATACCTGAGGCAATGCCAGCCGTTTCGACGATCACATTGTCCCGAGGCATGCGGACGATGGCCGAGCACAAAGCACTGGTCAAATCGTTATCAGCTGTTGAGACCTTGGGCGCCACCAGTATCATTGCCAGTGACAAAACGGGGACGCTGACAGAAAACCAAATGACGGTTGCTGAGATCATTTTAGGTTCAGGAGAAATGTTCAAAGTAACAGGAAATGGGTATGAACCCAACGGGAAATTTTACAAGGCAGACTCGGAGGATGAAACCGAGATCGATGCAGCCAATCATGATGCGCTGCAAGGGATGATCGAAAATGGTGCTTTATGTACCACCGCCACTTTACGTGAAAACGAAGGGCAATACGAGATCCTCGGTGATCCAACAGATGGGGCGTTCGTCGTTTTAGGTCAAAAAATCGGCATCAATCGCCAAAAAGAGCAGGACAGCGGGCTGAAGAAAATCGCAGAAATGCCCTTTGATTCCGACAACAAATACATGGTGACCGTGTATGAAGGAAAGCAACGGACATTGATCATCAAAGGGGCACCAGATGTCTTGATTGATTTAGCCGATGCTGATGCCAAAGAAAAAGAACAGCTTCATGAATACAATGACACGTTAGCCAGTCATGGGCAGCGGGTGATCGCTGTCGGTTGCATCAAGGATTATCAAGGTGGAACGGACGAAGCAGAGCTGAAAGCAGCACTACAGGAAATCAAGATCCAAGGCTTTGCGGGCATCGTCGACCCGCCGCGAACAGATGTCAAAGAAGCAGTGAAGGTCGCACAAGAAGCGGGGATCCGAGTGAAAATGATCACGGGGGACCATCCGAAGACGGCATCCATGATCGCCAAAGAAATTGGCTTAAAAGACCATGAAAAAACCATGACGGGCCGTGAGATCGATGAATTGGCAGGGCAAGAAGGCTTTAACGAAAAAATCGAAGAAGTCGCTGTCTTTGCTCGAGTTTCACCAAAAAATAAATTACAGCTTGTGGAAGCGTTGCGTGAAGAAGGCGATATCGTTTCAATGACTGGCGATGGGGTCAACGATGCGCCAGCACTTAACGGCGCCGATATCGGGATCGCCATGGGGATTCGGGGGACAGAAGTAGCCAAAGAATCTTCCGATATGATTTTGACGGATGACCGTTTTGGAACGATCGTCGATGCTATCAAAGAAGGACGCATCATTTTTGACAACATCAAAAAATATGTTTCCTTCCTGTTCTCTTGTAATATGGTTGAGATCGTGACGATCTTTCTAAGTGTCATTTTCTTGATGCCCATGCCGATCCAACCGCTGCATATCCTTTTCTTGAATCTAGTCATCGATATTGCTCCAGCCATGGCATTAGCCTTTGAACCAGCTGAAGACGACATTATGAAGCGCCAGCCCCGCACAAAAGCGGATGGCCTCGTTAACAAGCGTTTCTTAGGACGCATCATTTTAAGTGGGGTCGTGATTGGTTTGGTGGCGTTTGGCTTCTTCAATTTCCTGATGCTGACGGATCACGAGTTGCTTTATGCACAAACAGCAACCTTTACCTTTATGGCAGTGGCGCAATTGATGCATATTTTCAACGTTCGTAAGAGCAGCGGCTTTGGTTTAGACAAAACCCTCTTGAAAAACAAACCATTGATGGGGGCATTGCTCCTTTCCGTGGGCTTACAGCTTTCAGCGGTCTATGTACCGTTTATGAATGAGCTATTGGATACGATGCCGATTCAAGCTGGCACGTGGGGCATTATCTTCGCAGCAGCAGCGATCTCTACACTGATCGTGATGGGCTTGAAGAAACTCTTCCAATTAAAATAAAATATATTCTACCGTATTTTCTCAAAACTGGAGTCACGAAGACCCGCAGCCTGATGGTGTACCTTTATCAAAGAATTTCTGTTTCGATTCTTGATGAGGTTCGCCTAGCTGCGGGTCTTTTTTGCTTACTCTTTACAAGCAAAAGAAAATGATTTATACTTGACTAGTCAACAGTTGACAAGTCAATGATGAAAGGAGCGGTTTATGCAATGAATTTACGTGAGCTAAGCGGATTGCTGTATCGGATGAAAATCGTGAATCAAGAATTAACGGCGATCTTTGAAAAAGAGACTGGCTTTAGTCTGACCCGTTATCAGTTGCTGCAGTTTTTGAATGAGCAAGGACGCTGTACCCAAAATCAAGTACAGAATGAATTGAAGATCGATAGTGCAGCGGTCACGCGGCATTTGAAGATTCTCGAAGAAAAACAATTTGTGACACGGGAACGAAACAAAGACAATAACCGCGAGATTTTTGTTTCTTTGACACCGAAAGCACAAGCCGATTTGGCTAGTTGTGCTTCAAAGCATGCCAGCTCTGAGGAGTCGTTAGGCATCAATTTGACCGAAGAAGAAGAAGCACAGCTTCTAACATTACTTATGAAATTAGTTCCATGAAAGAAGGCAAACCCATGACAGAATACAGCAATAACAATTTTTCAGAGATCACCTTTGGCCGAAAATCGGTTCGTGTCTATGATGAAACCTACAAAATCCCCCATGAAGAAATGTTGACCATGATCCAAGAGTCAACGACAGCACCTTCCTCAGTCAATATGCAGCCTTGGCGCTTTGTCGTTGTGGAAAGCGATGAGCAAAAAGCAAAATTGAAACCGTTGATTCGTTTCAACGTCCGTCAAAATGATACCTCTTCTGCAATGGTCTTGATTTTTGGTGATATGCTTTGTCATGAACTAGGAGAAGAAATCTATAACAAAGCAGTAGCAGAAGGCAAAATGCCAGCAGAAGTACGTGACCAACAATTAGCAGCGATCATTCCGCATTACGAAAATCTTACAAAAGAACAAATGAATGATGTGGTGAAGATCGACGCTAGTTTAGCAGCGATGCAATTTATGTTAGTTGCGCGGGCGCATGGCTATGAAACCAACCCAATCGGCGGCTTTGAAGCAGATCAATTAGCCGAAGCTTTTGGCTTAGACAAAGAACGTTATGTTCCTGTCATGATCCTTTCAGTCGGAAAAGCCAAAGAATTAGGCTATGAATCCGTTCGGTTAGACGCAGAACAAATTACGACATTTCTATAAGAGGAGGGAAAACGATGGAAATCATCAATGCAACGTTTTACATCAAAGAAGAAAAGCGGGCAGATTTTTTAGCCGCTGTTACGCCATTATTAGCATCGGCGAGAGCTGAGGAAGGCTGCCACGGCTATCATCTCTATGAATCATTGGAAGAGAACAATCGGTTTGTCATGGTCGAAAAATGGGCGAATCAAGAAGCAATTACCGCCCACAATCAAAACCCGCTGCTGCAACAATTATTTCAACAAATGCCTGAATTTGCAGCCAAACCGAGCGAGATCGTTGTCGCTCAGCAAGGAGAATAAAGATGACGATTTTATCGACGATTTTGATTGTACTGGTTGCCTTAGAGTTTTTCTATATTCTCTATTTAGAAACATTTGCCACTACGTCCAAAGCAACGGCGCGGGTCTTCAACGTGACGAAAACAGAGCTTGAACGACCGATCGTTGTGACCTTGTTCAAAAACCAAGGAGTTTACAATGGGCTGATTGGTTTGGGGTTACTTTACAGTATTACCTTTGCTTCAGCACCATTGGAAATCAGTCGCTTGCTGTTGATCTACATTATCTTAGTGGCTGCATATGGCAGTGTGACTAGCGACAAGAAAATTATTTTGACCCAAGGCGGTCTAGCGATCCTTGCCTTGCTATCCACCTTTTTTTAACCAATAAAAGAAGAAGTCCCCCGATCGAAGAAAGCATTTCTATACAATAGAAGCTTTCTTCGATCGGGGGCTTTTAATGTTTGGGCAAAGAGTACTCAGAACGTGAAAAAAATGATAGGATAAGAGAAGGGACTAACGATTTTCGGGACGTAAACTGGTTGCTGCAAATAAGGCTTTTACTAGAATGGGTGTTAAGATCGCAGCTGTGATCACCTCAGAAATTCCATTCGTTACAGCGATTCCACCGAGGGTCACGAATAAAGCCGAAGCATCGACACCATAGGTAGTGGCAACTAAGCCAGTATATAAGGTTCCCATTAACGTTAAGACCAAAACTGTATTGGTGATGGTCCCAAAGATTGCTGCAACAATCGAAGCAGCGACGACTTTTTTGGTCTTTTTGTAAATGATCGTAAACAAGAGACCAGCCACTAAGCCAACCAATACACGGGGAACCACCGAGATGATTGGGTTGGTGAAAACGGCAATGTCTAAGGGCGTTGTCGGAGAGGTAAACGCACGAATCATGGTAAAAATACCCCAGACTAAGCCGATGAACATCCCGTCTTTTGTCCCTAAAACGATGGCAGCGACGATCACCGTGATATGGATGATCGTTAAACTAGTGATACCGATCGGAATAAATCCAAGGAAAGGCACCATCGTCTGTAAAATAATAATAGCAGTCAAAATGGCACGAATGACAAGGTGATAGGTTTTACTTTTTGTATTCATTGTAAAAACTCCTTTTTTATAATGACACTCGTGTCATTTTTAAGTTAGGTTGATTATACAACAAAATGACACGAGTGTCATTAATAATGTGATGAAAGGAGCCAAAAAAATGGCAAATAAGCAACAGAGCGAATTGACTACAGCGGAAAAGAAAAAACAACAAAAGCGTGATTTGATTCTTGAAAGTGCCAAAGTCGTCTTTAGTAAGAAAGGCTTGATTGATGCGACAATGAAGGACATTATCGAAGAGTGCGGCATTAGTCGTGGCGGCATTTATTTATACTTTCGTTCGGTGGATGAGATTTTTTTGGCAGTGTTAGAGCAGCGCTCCAAACGAAAATTTGATGATGTACGAGAGATGATCATGGAGCAAGTGCCCTTTGAAACGATTTTAAACAAATATTTTTCCGACCATCGCAAGCGTCTACTCCACAGCATTTCTGACGGTATGCTGCGAGCCGTCTACGAGTATTACTATACGCATAAAACCGAAGCCTCCAGTTCCCTGCAGCAAGCACAACTTTCTGAGACGAAACGGACGATCCATGAGATCTTTCAAGTCGGCGTTCAGCAAGGCGTGTTAAAAGATGAAAACTTGGCAGTGATTGCAGAAAACTATATGTTCGTGATTGAAGGATTGGGGATTTTGGCTCTGACCGGTCACATCACAGAACAGACCATTGATGACCAAATCGCTGTAATGAGACAACTACTCCCTTATCGCGAATAACTAAGACAAAAAAACTCGCTCTTTTCTAGTAAACACTAGGAAGGAGCTTTTTTCATCTGTAAAATTTTTGTGAATCAAGCATATTTTGCAGAAAATTAATGTAATCAAAGTGAAATCTACAACATTATTTATTTTTTCTTAAGAAAAAAGACTTTTTCTATGAAGTTTTCTTGAATAGGTGATATATAGGCATTCACGTGGCGTGTCGATCGCATAGGAGTGGGGAACATGCAATAAAAAAACAGAGTTTATTTGTGTAACTAAAATGTAAATCGCTTACGGATTGGGTTTGTTGCTGAACTATGGTAAAATGAAAATGGTCAAATAAATGAAAAAAAAGTTTTAAAATTGAATTTGGAGGATCAGATGAAGAAGAAAATCTTTGCAACAGTGTGTATGTGTGGCATTGTATTGTCATCATTCGGCGGACCTGTGACCGTTTTTGCTACGAATCATGATCAATTGATCGAACAAAAAAATAACGAGATTGATCAGTTGAGACAGCAACGTCAAAGCGTACAAGGGGAAATTGATGGATTGTCTGCAGAAATTGATTCATTAAATCAAGAAGCAGCAATCATTTTAGCGCAGCAAAGTGATTTGTTGCAAGCGATCGAAGGATTGGATCAGGAAATCAGTCAGTTAGAAGAGCGGATTGCCAAACGCTCAGAAAACATCGAAAAGCAAGCCAGAGAAACACAAGTCAATGGAAAAGGCGACAATTTTCTAACAGCCGTACTAGAAGCTGATTCTGTCAGTGATCTAGTGGGTCGGGTCCATGCCATGACGACGATCATTCGAGCGAATAATGAAGTAATCGAACAGCAAAAAGCCGACCAACAAGCAGTTGAACAAAAGCGTGCGGAATCACAAGAAAAAGTGGCAGAATTGCAAGCAGCACAGAGCCATCTGGAAGCACAAAAAGGTGTCTTGGAAGCAAGCCAAGCAGAATTGAATGTCTTGGTTAGTCAGTTAGCCTACGAAGAAGCAACGAAAGAAGAAGAAAAAGAGCAGCTGCGTGCGGAAAAAGAAGCCTATGAAGCGGAGCAAGCAAGAATTCGTGAAGAAGCTGCCCGTGTTGCGGCTTTACAAGCCCAAGCGGAACAAGCTGCAGCGGAAGCAGCAGCCTTGAATGAAGCGGCTGTTCAAGCAGAGGGCACCGAATCTGACGCAGAAACAGAGAGCCAAGCGCCAGTGGAAGAGCCAGCAGCACCAGCAGAAACACAGCCAGAGGAAACGCAAGAATCTGAACCAGTTGAAACACCAGAGGCTCCAGAAGAAGCACCAGTAGATACACCTGAAATTCAAGAGCCAGAAACACCAGTGACACCTGCAGCACCAGAGACGACAGCGGACAGTGCACCTGCGGTTCCTGCACCAACGCCAGCACCGACGCCCGTTACACCAACACCAGCGCCAACGCCTGCTCCGTCACCAGCACCGATCGTGACACCGCCAGCACCTTCTGCACCAGCATCAACAAATGGGGCTGCAATCGTGGCAGAAGCCTATAAGCATATCGGAAAACCCTATGTTTGGGGTGCCAAAGGACCGGACAGCTTTGACTGTTCTGGGTTTACTCGCTATGTCTTTTTACAAGTAACAGGGAGAGATATTGGTGGATGGACGGTACCACAAGAAACAGCGGGTACAGTGATTTCTGTTAGCCAAGCACAACCAGGAGATCTGTTATTCTGGGGTTCATCAGGCAGCACCTATCATGTAGCCATTGCTTTAGGTGGCGGACAATACATTCATGCACCACGCCCAGAACAAAATGTTTCTGTTGGCAGTACCGCTCATTTTACACCTAGCTTTGCAGTAAGAATGTAAGAAGTAGCTAGCTGTAGTTTTAAGGAGAGACAAATGGAAGAAAGAAAACAGCTTCGTTATCGTGCGAAGAAACAAAGAAGAGGACTTCTTTACCGTAAAAGTGCGGCGGCAACCGCTGCACTTGTTAGTACGGTGAATATTTTGCCGATGAATGTCTTAGCAGATACACTTGAGTCAGCAGAAACCCAAAATGGTGTTCAAGTAGTTGAAACAGCAGAGTCAACCCAAGACACATCGACGCAAGATTCCGTGAGCATTGTAGAAGATCAAGAAGTGAACGAGGGATCACCAGCAACGCAAGATAGTACCGAACCATCAGAAGCTGAAAGTTCGGATGTAGTAGAAATTCAAGACGTACCCGAAAATGAACCAGCAGATGATGCTTCTGAACAGAATGAAGCAGAAATCGATCGTGACATTCCTGTTCTGTCCGAAGAAGAGCGGATCGCCATTGAAACGAAGGTCATGCCCAACTACAACAATCCAATGGCACGTTCTAATAATCAGCAAGCATTTATTCAGCAAGTAGGACCAATGGCACAAGAAGTGGCGGGGGCAAATGACCTCTACGCTTCAGTCATGATTGCGCAAGCGATCTTAGAATCAGGTTGGGGGCAATCCACGCTGACTACTCTTGCCAATAATATGTTTGGTATCAAGGGATCTTACAATGGTCAATTTGTAGAGATGCAAACCTTGGAAGATGACGGGAATGGCAATCTCTATCCGATTATTGCGAAGTTTCGTAAATACCCTTCATTAAAAGAATCTTTTCAAGACAATGCGCACGTTTTGAGAACCACCTCATTTTCGCCGGGGGTTTTCTTCTACCATGGGGCATGGAAGTCTAATACGAATTCTTATCGTGACGCGACACAATGGCTGCAAGGACGCTATGCCACCGACACGTCTTATGCAAGTAAGCTAAACAACTTGATTGAAACGTACAATTTGACCCAGTACGATACATCAAGTGGTGGCGGTTCAAGCGATAATAACAATAACAGCAATAACAATTCTGAACAGGCGATCAATAAGCAATTCAGAACAAATGCAGCACTCAATATCCGTTCGGATGCTTCCACCAGCGCCTCGATCGTGGGTTCATTGGCTGCCAATGCAACATTTGAAGCAGTAGCGCAAAAAAGCGGCACCAGTGTGAACGGCAATACGACGTGGTACCGAATTCAAGGACGTGGTTGGGTAAGTGCCGCTCACGTGACGGAGATCTCATCGAATACGGGTGGGAATGATAACAATAATAATAATGGTAATAACAACGATAATAATAACAGTAACAAAAGTGCTGAACAAAGCATCAACAAAGAGTTTCGCACCACCGCCGCCTTGAACATCCGTTCCGACGCATCGACTAGCGCTTCTGTTGTTGGCTCCTTGGCAAGCAATGCAACATTTCGAGCAGTCGCTCAAAAAACGGGAACGAGTGTCAACGGCAACAATGTGTGGTATCGAATCCAAGGACGCGGCTGGGTGAGTGCTGCGTACGTGACAGAAGTCAACGCTGGAAGTAATAGCTCTGAACAAAGTATCAACAAAGAGTTCCGTACAACGGCAGCTCTGAACATTCGCTCCGATGCGTCTACCAGTGCAAGAATTGTCGGTTTATTGGTGAACAATTCCTCTTTTCGCGCAGTTGCGCAAAAGACCGGAACCAGTGTCAATGGCAACAATGTCTGGTATCGAATTGAAGGACGTGGTTGGGTAAGTGCAGCGTATGTTCAAGAAACGAACACTTCCTCATCAAACAGCACCACCTATACTGTACGTTCGGGAGACACTCTATGGGGGATTTCGCAACGCTACGGTGTGACTGTGAATCAGTTGATGCAATGGAATAACCTTTCTGGCTCATTGATTCTGGTACGGCAACGTCTTGTAGTCCGTAGATAAAAAGAAAAAACATCTGCAACCATTTTTGCGGCTATTTGCCAAAATGGTTACAGATGTTTTGTTTATTCTTCTTTTGAAGCTGTTCATGATCGCTGTTAGTTCCTCTTTTGAAGAGTCGTATAAGCTTTCTAACGTCCAACCATACAACTGAACGTAATTATTTTCGGTTTCAAGTACATAATAAATATAGTGGATATTTAGCCCTTCAACTGTCGCTGGGAAATCAACGAAATAGGCCTTCGTGTCAGGAATTGGTAAAAAGGTGGCAGTCGTATCGAAGCTCGTTGCCAAATTTTCTTGAACCAATCCGAGATAAGTTTCTAAATCGGCAAAATCTTGTTTCGATTCAACGACTGCAGCTAAGTATTTTGTTTCTAACGCATCGGACAACATGAAATCATTGTCAGGATTCAATGAAGTGAAATCAGGTACCTCTTGCCAATTGCTAGGTAAATCGATGGTATAGTTTGTTCCACTCACGCCTGTGATGGTTTGTTCCGAACTTGGTAAAGCCGCTTCGCTGGAAGAGCCCGTCGATTCTTGCGCGACTTCTGTTGACGAAGTCATAGATAAGCTTGTAGTGCTTGCATTTTCCGTGCTTTCTGAAGCTGTTTTCTCCTCTTTTGGCGTACAGCCAGCAAAAAGAAGTGTGAACCCCAATAAACTAAAAACAACACTTTTTCTCATTATTCTCACGTTCCCCTTTGTTTTCTATTTTCAAATAACCAACATTATTTAGTTAATCGTATAATAGGAAAGGAAATAACGCAATAAAATATTCTCAGCTACTGCATGAAAAGAAAAAAATAAAGGGTTGTTAAATAATAAATTTAAAAAAATGAAGCCGAAATAACTGACTGTTACCGCTTATTTTCACTTTTTTCTTAGATTGATGCAAAAGTTGATTATAAATACGGGGCGACTTTTGCTATGCTTTAGAAAAGAAAGGAAGCATTAAAAGAATAGTGAAGTTAAAAATTGTGTCGGTTATATCTATAAAATAATAGTGTGTTTTTTATTTATCTATTTGTTTTGAATAATTGTCAGAATTTTGTTGCGAAATACTATGGCTTCTTTCGATACAAAAAGTAGGGCGACATCAGCGACAGCCGGATAGAGAAAGATAGCTCAAAGCGGCGAGGAATAGAAGAAACATAAGATCTACGTTTAAAAATAATGGAACTAGGGGGAAGGAAATTGTTTTATCAATCAGTAAATGAGTATCTAGTAAAAATGAGAGAAGGATTATCTGCTGAAACCATTAAAGGTGAAATGCCATCAGTCTATGCGTACTGGTTAGCACAGGAAGCAGAATTGAAAAAAATATTGAAAAACAAAGACATGGCTTTTTGGATGGATATCCAAAGAGTTCTCTTGATCGATGCAAAATTAGTATTACTTCGCAGTTACATCAATGACTACGATTTTCACGGATTTTCCGAAGATGAGATCATTGCAAATGTGGAACAAGATCATTTTACCTTCAACAAAGAACTATGTGGCTATAGTTTGAAAGAACAAGTGCACCCATCAATTATTTTTGGTGATCAATAAGCAACAAAAAAGAACGTTCAAACGAGGAATAAGCTACTGCACTGATTCAAAATAAGACCGATTGATTTGTGGTATGATTGTGATGATAAGTACGATTGCACAAATCATTGTGATAGTTTGAAAAGGAGCGGAGAGGTATGGTTCAATTTGAACGGATCATTTTAGTGTTTTTCTTGTACTCATTTATCGGATGGCTTTGGGAAACCATTTATTGCTCACTAAAAGCCAAGCACTTTGTGTATCGGGGGTTCCTTATTGGTCCAATCACACCCATCTACGGCTTTGGAATTCTGGGCGTTGTCTATTTGTTACGGCCATTGCATGAGCAAGTGATTCCACTGTTCTTTGCGGCAGCGTTGTTGGTCACCGTGCTTGAATATGTGACAAGTTATTTACTCGAGCGGTTTTTTCATGCCTCATGGTGGGATTACAAAGAAGTACCACTGAATATCAATGGACGGGTGGCTTTGCCGATTTCTCTTTTTTGGGGCGTGTGCTGTGTGCTCATTGTTCGATTTGTTCATCCGCAAATGCTGGAGATTGTTCAAACATTGAGTGCTCGCGTAGGATTCTTATTGCCAGTTTTCTTATTAATGGTTCTCTCTTTTGATATGGGCTATACCCTAGCTAACTTGGTTGCCTTTCAGAAAGCGGTGCAACAGGTCAATCAAGCTTTTGAGCAGCACAAAAAAGAATTGGCTGAAAATATTGAGCAATATAAAAACGATTGGCAAGGGCGCTTCGCAGCGTTTCCAGAAGAATGGCGCGTATTAAAACAAAATCTACCGAGATTGAATTTCCATCAAAGAAGGCTCTTAAAAAACTTTCAAAAGTTAGAAATCAATCAGATAAAAAGCAGTCAGGAATTGTATCGATTTATTGAAGCCATTCGTAAGAAAAAATAGGTTTGTTACGGTTAGATTACAAAAAATAAACCCTTATCAATGCTGATTCTTCCCACTTTTGACTAATTTCAGTCGGAAAAGACGATGAAAACACCCACTTTTACGATAATTTGTAACAAATTGTAAAGGTCCTGCAATAAAATTCTTCTTAAGAATTTGTATAATAGGATATGTTGGAAACCATAGTGAGAAGTGAGGGAATTTTTTGAAGGCAAAGAAACTACGAACAATCGTTGTCGCTGTCTTTGCGGCAGGAATCGTTTCTCCAATCTTTGCGCAGGCTGAGTCACTTGAATCATTGCAAGAGCAAGAAAGTGCCGTCATGCAGCAAAGTCAGGAAATCAGTACGGAAGTACAGATTGCATTGACTGATGTGAATGCGAAATACAGTGAGGTAGAAGAGCTAAAAGCTCAAATCGCTGAAAATGAAGAATCATTAGCAACAACCAAAGCAGAAATCAAAACTGCACAAGAAACAATTGAAAAGCGTGAAGCTGTCGTTGCGGAACGTATGAAAGACATCCAAGTTAATGGTGGGGCTACCAGAGACTGGACGGTACTATTAGAATCATCCAACATCCAAGATTTTATCAATCGTGCCTATGCGATGACGATGTTACAAAACTTGGAAAAAGAAAAGATCGATTCATTGACAGCAGAAAAAGAAAAGCTGGAAGCTTTAGAAGAAAAAGCACAGTCAACACAGCAATCATTGAAAGAAAATCAAACCGCATTAGAATCAGAAGCCAAAACACTGGATTCAAAAATTGCGAATCTACAAGCCCAATTGAAAGAAAACGAAGCAACCTTGGCACAAATCGCTTCCAGCAAAGAAGCTGAAACAGCTCGCTTAGCTGCTGAAAAAGCAGCAGAAGAACGAGCAGCCAAAGAAGCGGCGGAACAAGCAGCGCAAGAAAAAGCTGAAAAAGAAGCAGCCCAAGCTGCTGAACGTTCAAGCGCTTCTGAATCACAAGCGTCTGCTTCATCGAGCAGCAATACGACTGAAAGCAGCAGCTCATCATCGAGCAGCTCTTCAAGCAACAACAATAGCTCGAACAGCAGCTCAAGCAATACAACTAACAACAGTAATAACAATAGCAACAACAGCAATACAAGTAGTGGTCGAACATTGATGATGGAATCAACTGCTTACTCGTATAAAGAAGCTGGCTCTAGTTTCTTTACAGCAAGTGGGACAGACTTACGTAAAAATCCAATGGCAGTTGCCGTTGATCCAAGCGTGATTCCGTTAGGCACCTTAGTCAATGTTGAAGGTTATGGCGTAGCATTAGCGCTTGATACTGGTGGCGCGATCAAAGGAAACATCATTGATGTTCACTTTGATAACGTCGCACAATGTATCCAATGGGGCCGTCGTCAAGTAAAAGTAACGATCCTCGATTAATCAATCAACTAGCAAGAAGCAGCTCACTGAATGAAGTGGCTGCTTCTTTTTTTACTTATAATGTAGGAAGGCATAAGAAGAGAGCCTATCGCTGCGTCAGTGACGACATAAGCGATAGGCTCTGGATTTATTGTTAAACTTCTCACAAGTTCTTACACTCATTCTCAGGTGCATATTTTGAATAGCTTGGTCAGATCGAGGGGAACGGCGGGTGTTCGCTGATCAAGGATTGAAATTAGCATTTAGCGTTTCCTCTAAAGCTTCCCAGTCGTGCTCATCGGGGAAGGTTTTGAATAGCAAATAATCAATGTCTTGGGCATATTCCGTAATGTATTCCGTATAGTTGGTAACGATCAAATCAATCTGATTTTTTTCCAAATAGCCTGCCGACAATTCATTGGAGTCCGGAAAATAAAAGGTCCGAGAACTGCGCAAATAACGAACAGATTTGCATTTTAATAATTGGCATAAATAAAAGGGGCCTTCGAACAAAAAAGCGATATTCTTCTTGGCTTGCCAGTACAAAGATTTAATAGAAGTAACGTACATCGTAAGACTCGTCCCTAAGTGCTCCAATGTGTTACTGTCCCAAATTTCTCTAGCTAATGGTTGCGTCAACAGATAGTTTTTAAATAGATGGTAATCGTCCGTATACGCCTCTTCGACAAATTGAACGGTATCAGAAATCATATGATTTAATAAGGGGGATAATAATTGCTTGATTTTTGCTACCGTAAAAAAGGACTCCACTAAGAGTCGATCGCGAGCGCTATCTTGTGTATCTGGCAAGCAATCCTTGACAAAGGCTGCCGCAAGCTGCTTGATTTCAGGCCAATGATTATACTCTCTACAAAAGGTTTGCTCGATTGCTAAGTTGCTGATCGAGCGACGGGCTTTTACCAATAAGAACAAATAAAGGACTTCCTCGTGGGGAAGTTCTTTTTGATATTGCTCACTTACAGCCTCATTGATTTCAGAAAATAGCCGAAAATCATTATACTATTCAAATAGTTTTTTTATTTGCTTAGGCAACTCGATACGTTGACCTGCAAAATGGCGCTCAAAGGTGATATACAAGTAATAATTGAATTCACCAAATGAACAAGCATGTTGGTCCAGTTGATAACATCTTGAAAAAGCACTAGCCGTGATATTTTGGATGGCGATGGGTGGAAAGATCGTATGGGCAGTAATTTCCGATTCATAATAGAAATCATGGAAAAATTTGCGAATATTGATCTCTTCACCAATAAATCAAATGGGATTTGTTTGGATCTCCAAACGATAGAAAGAAAAAATAGGTTGCACTTTCCGCAAATAGCGAAGAACGGTGCTTTCTGATATATGGTACTTCTCTGCCCATTCCGATGAGCTATAAAGATCATTGTGGAAAATACTTTCGATGATATGGAACAAAATCTCATCGGCAATCAGCGCACGTTTTTTCATTAAATACACAGCGGAATGTTTGATTGAAAAAATATACCCCTTGTGAGAAGAATCGATCGATAAACAGTCGCCAAAATACTCTTTGAGATCCGTCACGTCAGTTACGATTGTTCGCGTGGTACTTCCTGAAATCTTTGCCAAACCTTGAGTCGAACATTGATAATTTTTCTCGAATGCCATCAAAATTTTCAGCTATCGAATCGTTGCTGTGTTGGTAATAAAATTAATTTGAAAATTTCTCAAGACGTGGCTCCTTTCATGAATAAAATCGCAAATCTTACTTATTCATCTTAAAGAAGATAGGGAAGAAAAAACAAATCACGTATTTCATCGGTTGGTGAAATCTATACCTGTGCCTGTGCAAGATTTTTTGCATTTTCTATAAATCAACTGATGATCGGCATATATATAGGTAGAAACACGTTTTTTCAGTGCAAAGAAGGAAATTGATTGGCATTGAATAGTAAGAGAGAGGTGACAATTTTATTACGATAAAATAAAAATTGAGTGATTAACTATATTTAAAATAAACCGATAGAAGTTGGTGAGGTGAATTTGAGGGAGAAAGTCACTTTTCCGAAGATAACTTATAATTTTAATAGGAACGATTGGTGTAATTAAATAGTAACCGCGAAGGAAACCCTATGTGCCCCAAGAAAAATATTCCGTTTTATTCAACCGATTTATAATAACAACAACATTTAACTTTTCTTTCTGAAATTCTTATGTTTTCTATTTATAATGAAAAGATGTTGAGAAAATGATTGAATATAATCACTAGAGGTTATTTTTCTATGATGTGACAACTCTCAAAGACGATGAGAACAACGATTATCACTGAATTATTCATTATTTAAAATGAGGGTTTAAAAAAACTGTCAAGTATGCTACACGTTATTTATGTATATTTAAAATAACTGATGTTTGCCATTATATAAGTCTTTTGTTGATGAAAAATATACCTTTAAAAAGAAAAAACAGGAATTTCCTTTATTTAATGATACATTTCTCTTATAATAAACTAGAATTGCCTTTATTATGTCAGACGAAGGCAGCATGCTTAAACAAGCACAATTGAAGTAGGGAGTGTGTTCATGGGAAAGCCGTTAGTAAAGACTTTGACTGTTTTAGCCGTGGGTATTGGCGCAGTTGCAATATGTTTCATTGGTTACCGACAAAATAACCAAAGACAATATCAGCAGCGAGTCGAATACGCACAGACAGCGATTGCCAGCGAAAAAGATCGCATCAATGAGTTGTCTAATGAAATTGCTGAATTATACAGCGACGAGGATCAAATATTTTTAAGAAAAGATCTTAAAGAGGAAGACGTTCTTAAAACAGTCGCAAAACTTTCTGCAGTGAAAGTATCTGCAGACGATTATGGGATCGATGATGATGCATTACCAACTGAGTCAGTCGAGATCCAACAAGAAAAAGCCGCCCTTGATGATCAACTAAAAGACATCGAGGCAAAATTAAAAGTACAAGCGGATACGGAAGCCTTATTTACTGAAGGCGTTTCAAATTGGCAAAGTGCTGAGAATGATGTCATCATTAGAGCCGATCTAAAAGAAACGGATGTTGGGAATGTCCGTGAAAATCTGAGCTTTTTTGAAGATAGTAAATGGAAAGAGTTAGTTGTTTCCTATTTAGAGTATGCGGATACCCAATTGGACCGCATTGCAAAATTACAAGAAACTTTTGATGAAATGCTTGACGGGGATGAGGTGACCAGTGAAGTCACCTTAGAAAAATACCTGAGTGCAGTCGACAGTATCAGCAAAGTTCGCAATGAAGAATTGAAAGAGAAATACACCGAATTAGCAGACAAAGTCGCTACCCAAATGGGGTACACAGGGTACAGCACGTATACACCCCCCGCTTCAACGGAAAGTTATTCAGAGGATACATCAGCAGGAGACGGCACCTGGACAGATCAAAGTTCAGACGTTGTCTACTAATTGAAAACATGTATCAAAGAAAAAAGAGATAACTGGAGGAAAGCAAATGTCAAAAGGAAAAAAAATCTTTCTAATTATTTTTTCAATCGTTGCAGTGTTAGTCATCGGATTGATCGGTGTTGCTGCTAAACTATATTTTGATGTGTCAAACTCAATTAACGAAACTTATCAATCAGTTGAGCGTGATCGAGAAGATCGCCTACGTGAAAATGATGTCGATCTATCCCAACAAGAGTCCTTCTCGGTTTTACTGATGGGGATCGATACCGGTGATTTAGGCAGAGTCGAACAAGGCCGTTCTGATACCATGATGGTTGCGACCATCAGCCCACAGGACAACCAGACGACTGTGGTGAGTATTGGACGAGATTCCTATGTCGATATCGTTGGACACGGGACGACAGATAAAATTAACCATGCCTATGCTTTTGGTGGACCAGCGATGGCAATGAATACCGTAGAAAAATTCTTGGATATTCCGATCGATCATTATGTATCAATCAATATGGCTGGTTTAAAAGAATTAGTCGATGCAGTCGGCGGCATTGAAGTTGACAATGAAATCACCTTTTCGCAAGATGGCTTTGATTTTGCTATCGGACGTACGTCACTAAATGGCGAACAAGCCCTTGCCTATTCAAGAATGCGTTATGAAGATCCAAACGGCGATTATGGACGTCAAGAACGTCAACGTAAAATCGTTGAAGGGATCGTTAAGAAAGTCTTGAGTCTTGATGGCATCACCCAATATCAAACGATCTTAAATGCTGTTGAGCAAAACATGAAAACAGATATGAGTTTCGATGACATGCGAACTTTAGCATTTAATTATCGCAGTGCCTTTCAAACAATCAAACAAGATCAGTTGCAAGGGGAAGGATTCATGCAAGACGGCATCTCATATCAGCGAGTGAGTGACGAAGAACTAGCAAGAGTTCAAAAAGAGTTGAAAGCTCAACTAAATCTAGAGAATGAATAGGAAGTGGAGAAAAGATGGAAGAAACAATTAGCTTAAAAGAAATATTCGCAATTCTACGGAAACACTTAGCTGCTATTTTTATTTCAATGTTTGCTGGTTTAGCTTTAGCAGGGATATTCACCTTCTTTGTCATTACACCTAAATACAGTTCACAAGCCCAGTTGATTGTGACATTGCCTCAATCAGAAACTACCAATGCAAACGATGTAAATACAAACTTGCAAATGATCAATACGTATAAAGATATGATCGTCAGCGATTTAGTTATGACACAAGTCAAGGATCGTTTGGAGTCTGAAAATAACCTTGACTTGACTGTCGGACAATTGAAGGAATCCATTTCAATCAATCAATCGCAAAACTCACAAATGTTTTCCATTCAGGCAACTAGTACCAATGCAGTGTCAGCGCAAAATATTGCCAACACGACCGCATTGGTCTTTCAAGAAAATGCCCAAGATGTTATGAATGTTGATAAAATCTCAATCATTTCAAGTGCGGTAGCTAGTACCACTCCAGTTTCACCTAATAACAAACTAAACTTAGCCATTGGTCTAGTACTAGGCATCATGGTCGGTGTTGGCTTAGCCTTCTTATTGGAGTTGCTAGATCGAACTGTCAAAGATGATAAATTTGTAACTGAAACATTAGGCTTTACCGTATTAGGTACTGTACCCCGAATGTCACCAAAAGAATTGGCTGCGACCATTCAGAAAAAACCAAGTGCACCATTTATTAAGAAACCGCAAGGCGACAAAGCGGCAGAATCACGCCGCAGTCGTAGTCGAGTCTAGGAGGGAACAATGATGGCAAAAAAACAAGAACGTACTGGGACGCAGACACATGCAGTAAGTTTGATCACGCTAATTGATCCTTCTTCACCAATCTCAGAGCAATATCGTACGATCCGTACAAATATTCAATTTGCGTCTTCAGCAGATAAACAAATCAAGACCATTGTCATTACATCCTCTGAGCCTAGCGAAGGAAAATCGACAACCTCAGCTAATTTAGCGGTTGTTTTTGCTAAATCAGGACAACGGGTCTTGTTAGTCGATGCCGATATGCGGAAGCCTACAGTATACAAGACATTCAGCTTAAATAATGCGAGTGGATTGAGTACCGTGTTAAGCACCTCAACGAGCGTCCTTGAAGCAGCCCAAAAAACGGTTATCGATAATTTATCTGTTTTAACAAGTGGACCAAAACCACCAAATCCATCTGAGCTACTTGGGTCAGCACGAATGAATCAAGTGATGGAAGAAGCGAAAAATCTTTATGATGTGGTTATTTTTGATATGCCACCAGTTGTAGCAGTAACTGATGCGCAAATCATGGCATCTAAAGCAGACGGAACGATTTTAGTGGTTCGAGAGAATGTTGCTCGGAAAGAATCCTTAACAAAAGCGAGAGATCTTTTAAATATGGTTCAAGCAAGAATTGTTGGTGTCGTTTATAACGGTGCCGAACACTCGAAAGATTCAGGATACTACTATTATTATGGAAATTAATTAGTTTGAAGGAGACGAGAGAAATGATTGATTTACATTGCCACATTTTACCAGGAATTGATGATGGAGCAGAAGACATCAATGCGAGCATCGCTATGGCTGAAAAAGCGATTAGCCAAGGAATTACGCATATCCTTTGTACCCCACATCATAACAATGGAAAATACCGCAATCCGAAGTCAGAGGTCATTTCTCTCGTTACTTCTTTACAAGAAGAATTGGACGCACGGAGCTTGTCCTTGACAGTACTTGAGGGACAAGAGGTGAGAATAACAGGAGATTTAATTGAAGATATACAGAAAAATAACATCCTTTTTACAGATCTTGATGATACGTATATCTTGATAGAATTTCCTACGATTGAAGTACCTACGTATACAGAACAAATTTTCTTCGATTTACTACAGCTGGGAAAAATTCCAGTCATTGTCCATCCCGAGCGGAATGCTCATTTTAGGAAAGACCCTAACAATCTAATCCCATTTTTAGATATGGGCTGTTTAGCTCAGTTAACTGCGCCAAGTTATGTCGGCGTATTTGGAAAAGAGATTCAAAAAACCGCAAAAACAATGGTTGAACATAATCTTGTTCAGATGGTCGCTTCCGATGCCCATGGGGTCTCTAAACGTACCTTTTACTTAAAAGAATGTTATGAGCAAATCGCCAAGGACTTTGGTAAGGAAAAAGTAGCACAAATGAAACAAGTCGCAAAGGACCTGATCAACGGGGATGAGATCAGCTATCCAGTCTATGAAGAGGCAAAAAAGAAGAAGTTTGGTTTATTTTAGGGGGAATGTAAGGTGTTTGTATTAACAAGAAGAAGAAAAATTGCCACATTGGTTGTTGTGGACAGCTTGTTATTAATTGCTGCAAATATTGCAGCAGCTAAATTCATGAAGCCGTTTGTATCTATACCAATGGACCTTATTTTAATCTCTATCGGTTTGTCGATTGGTATTTATTTATTTTATGGTAGTTTATTCAAAGTTTTCACTCGGATCAATCGCTATACAAATTTAAGAGAGATCATTGCAATTTTTAGTTCACTATCTGCAAGTGCTGCCTCAAGTATCCTCATACTGATGTTCATTAATCGGCGATACAGTTTACGGTTAGTTATCTTTGCTTATCTGCTTTCGCTCTTATTGATCATCGGTAGCCGATTGATCTGGCGTATCTACATCGAAACAAAAAATATGAGATATGTATCCACAGATTCTGCTAAAAATACCTTGATCGTTGGTGCTGGCGAAGGCGGGCGTATTTTATACAACAGCTTTCTTGGATCCAAAACGGCTCAAGATATCCACGTTGTCGGGTTTGTAGATGATGATCCAAATAAAAGAAATACGTATCTTTCAGGAAAAAAAGTATTAGGTGCATTAAAAGATATTCCGGAATTGATTGAAAAATATGACATTCAAATGGTAACGATCGCTATCCCTTCCTTATCAAGAAAAAAATTACGAAGAATCTTCGAGTTAGTCGAATCCGCTCGTGTGAAAGTCAACACGATGCCTTCTATAGAAGAACTTGCTTCAGGAAAAATTAGCGTATCAAAATTAAAAACAATTGACGTAGTGGATTTACTGGGAAGAGATGAGGTAAAGCTGGATATTGAATCCATCAAAGATCAGATCACAGACAAAGTCATTCTTGTCACCGGCGCAGGAGGATCGATCGGTTCAGAAATCTGTCGGCAAATCATTCAATTCAATCCTGCAAAGCTATTGCTTTTAGGACATGGGGAGAACTCGATCTACTTGATTGACCTTGAGTTACGCACGCATCATCAAAATTGTCCTACAGAAATCGTACCGATCATCGCAGATATCCAAGATCGCGAGAAAATCAATGAGATCATGGAACAATATCATCCAGATATCGTCTACCATGCAGCTGCTCATAAACATGTACCACTGATGGAATATAATCCAAAAGAAGCAGTCAAAAACAATATTTTCGGTACAAAAAATGTAGCAGAAGCAGCTAAAGCAGCAAAAGTGAAAAACTTCGTCATGGTATCGACAGATAAAGCTAACAATCCTCCAAATGTCATGGGTTCAACAAAACGAATCGCTGAAATGATCGTGACTGGATTGAATGAAGAAGGCTGTACGAAATTCTCAGCTGTCAGATTTGGGAATGTCCTTGGTTCTCGAGGTAGTGTGATTCCAGTATTCAGAGAACAAATTGCTCAAGGTGGTCCAATCACTGTAACAGACTTTCGTATGACCCGATATTTCATGACGATTCCTGAAGCGAGTCGTTTAGTTATTCAATCTGGCGCATTAGCAAAAGGTGGCGAAATTTTTATTCTAGATATGAGTGAACCAGTGAAGATTGTAGACCTAGCCAAAAACATGATCCGATTGAGCGGGTATAGCGAAGACGAAATCGAAATCATTGAAACAGGTATCCGTCCAGGGGAAAAACTATATGAAGAACTATTGTTGGATAAGGAAAGAAATGATGAAGCAGTTTATGAGAAAATCTTTGTAGGAAACATCAAAGGTTACTCCATGCAAACAGTGATGGATTTTGTCAAGAGCCTGCCGCAAGACGATGAACAATTGGCTAAAGATATTGTCACTTTTGCAAATGCTTCGAATAAGTAGGGGGAGTAAAGTGTATAAAGACGGTTTAAAAAGAGGGATAGATTTTTTATTATCTTTAGCTGGCATCATCGTATTGTCACCAATTCTTTTGATTCTATGTATAGCTATCAAAATCGATTCAAAAGGTCCAGTCATCTTTAAACAAAAACGGGTAGGAAAAAACAAGACCCATTTTTATATCTATAAATTTCGGACAATGAAAGTAGATACGCCTCAAGAGACACCAACTCATTTGTTATCAAATCCTGACTTTTTTATTACACGAGTAGGAAAATTCCTTAGAAAAACAAGTCTGGATGAACTACCGCAATTATTTAATATATTAAAAGGGGACATGGCAGTCATCGGACCACGCCCAGCGCTATGGAACCAATATGATTTGATTGAAGAACGAGACAAGTACCACGCAAATGATATCCGTCCAGGACTAACAGGCCTCGCACAGATCAGTGGACGGGATGAATTAGAGATTGACTACAAAGCACGTTTAGACGGACAGTACACAGCAAATATCACGCCAATGATGGATCTAAAATGCTTTTTTGGAACTATAATCTCCGTCTTTAAAAGCGAAGGCGTTGTCGAAGGCGGAACTGGTTCGGCGAAAAAGGAGGATGTAAAATGAAAAAGATCCTGATTACTGGTGCAAACAGCTATATTGGTATATCCTTCAAACAATGGATGACACAATTTCAAGACGAGTATCAAATCGACACACTAAGTGTACGAGGTGACGCGTGGCGAGAACATGACTTTTCGGAGTATGATACGGTTTTTCATGTAGCAGGTATCGCGCACGCAGATGTATCGAAAGTAAGCGAAGAAACCAAACAGCTCTATTATGCAGTCAATCGAGACCTTGCAATTGAGACAGCAAAAAAATATAAACAAGATCTATCAGGAAAGAACGGACAATTCATTTATATGAGTTCCATCATTATTTATGGTGAAGAAACAAATATCAACAAAAAACGTGTAATCACTCCAGATACCAAACCAAATCCTTCCAATTTCTATGGCGACAGCAAACTGCAAGCGGAAATTGGCTTACAACCATTAAATGATGATACTTTCCATGTTGCTATTTTACGTCCACCAATGATCTATGGACCGGGGAGTAAGGGGAACTACCAACAATTGGTCAAGTTGGCAAATAAATTGCCAGTTTTTCCTGATGTAAAAAATGAAAGATCAATGCTGCATATTGATAAGTTATCTGAGTTTGTCAAAGAACGTATTGATGCTCAAGATAGTGGCGTATTTTTTCCACAAAATGATCAATATGTTCGTACAAGTCATATGGTGAGAGACATTGCTCAAGCAAATGGGAAAAAGATTTACCTTTTCTCTTATATGAATTGGGCAATACGCTTACTGGGATATGTACCAGGAAAAATCGGACGATTGACGAATAAGGCGTTTGGAAGCCTAGTTTATGAGAAAAAGATAGGTAGAGGAGAAAATCGATGAAAAAAGCTTTAATGGTAGCTTCAGTAGCTTCCATGATAGATTTATTTAATATGAATAATATTGAAATATTACAAAAGCTAGGTTATGAAGTGCATGTGGCGTGTAATTTTGAAGAAGGCAGTATTACTTCGAAAGAGAGAGTTATAGAGTTTAAAAAAGAACTTAAAACAAAAAAAATAAAATATTTTCATATACCTATTCCAAGAAATATTTTTAAATTCCCCAAAATACTCACTTCTAGATTTTTATTAAAAAAATTGATAACACAAAATAACTACAATTTAATTCACTGTCATTCGCCTATTGGGGGAGTAGTTGCTAGAAGCGCTGCAAAAAAATTTAGAAAAGGTGGATTAAGAGTTATATATACAGCTCATGGCTTTCATTTTTTTAAAGGGTCTCCTATTAAAAATTGGATATTGTTTTTCCCTATTGAAAAGTATTATTCTAAATATACTGATTTATTGATTACAATTAACAAAGAGGATTATAAGCTAGCCAACAAGAAGCTTCATTCTAAGTATAATAAATATGTGCCTGGTATTGGGATTGACGTTAATAGTATAAGTAAACAAAATTTTGATAAGAGTGACATGCTTCATGAATTGGGATTAAATGAAAATGATTTTATAATTACAAGTGTTGGTCAACTTTCCGTTAGAAAAAACCATCAAATTATTATCAAAAGTTTACCTCTTCTAGAGAATAAAAAAATCAAATATATCATCTGCGGACTTGGAGAATTAGAAACGGAGTTAAAAAAACTAGCTGAAAATCTAGGAGTAAGTGAACAAGTAGTATTTACCGGCTATAGACAAGATGTTAGCAAAATATTATCCATATCAGACTGCTTTGCTTTTCCTTCTTTACAAGAAGGGTTACCAGTAGCTCTGATGGAAGCTATGGCAATCCCATTGCCTATTATATGTAGTAATATCCGTGGGAATAAAGATTTAATTATAAATGAGGAAAATGGATTTTTAGTTAATAAAAACAAAGTAGAACTATATGTGGATGCAATAAAAAAATTGTTTGAAAATAATAATTTACGAGAGAATATTAAAAAAAATAATATGAAAAGAATTAATAACTATGATACACAGAAAATTAATCAGAAAATGTATACAATTTATAAAGACAAGATGTTTTCTAATTAATTATTATAGTAACTAACATGTAAATTAGTATTGGAGGATTTTTTTTGAAAGAAAAGTTTATAAAAAAAATTAAATATTCAAAAATATTGTTTAAATTACTTAATTTTTTTGGCAATCTATTTTTTGGAGTAATTAAATATTTAGTTCCTATCAATAATAAAAGAGTATTACTTGTTTCTTATGGAGGTAGAAGATTTGATGATAGTCCCAAGGCAATACTTGATAATTTAATTAATGATTCTAGATTTAAGAATTATGAATTTGTAATAGCAATAAAAGAATATGACTCAATTGAAAAAAATACTTTAATATATAATAACTTAAAAAATATTAGAATAGTAAAAATTGACACGTTTATTTATTTTTATATGGTCATGAGTTCGAGGATATGGATCACTAATTCAGCAATAGAACGTTCTTTTACATT
Organism: Enterococcus sp. DIV0240d; assembly: GCF_051711245.1. Taxonomy (NCBI): domain Bacteria; kingdom Bacillati; phylum Bacillota; class Bacilli; order Lactobacillales; family Enterococcaceae; genus Enterococcus; species Enterococcus sp. DIV0240d. The sequence goes on from NZ_JBIOMG010000001.1 coordinate 1,456,828, forward strand.
TATAAAGAAGAAGAAAAATATTTATGTTAATACTTGGCATGGAACCCCTATAAAAAAAATGGGAACAGATATAATCAAGAGTAATGAATCGTTTAATCCTGTAAAAAAATTCAATTGTGATATTTTTTTATCACAAGGGAAATATGAAACTGAGATATTCTCACGTGTTTATCGGATCGATAAATCTAAAATCCATCAAATTGGTCTTCCACGAAATGATGAACTTATTAATAACGCGAGCAAAGATTCTATCGATATTAAGGAATATTTTAAAATAAAACCTACTAAAAAAGTGATTTTATATGCTCCAACTTTTAGAGAGTTTAATATTAAATTTGGAGCAAAGACAAGTAATCATTTGAATTGGATAACGCAGTTAGATGATGGTTATGTGGTACTGATGAGAGCCCATTATGAAACTATGGATATATTTGAAAATAATAAAAACACAAATATAATTGACGTAAGTACTTATGATTATATTAATGATTTAATAAAAGTTTCAGATTTGTTAATAACGGATTACTCAAGTATTATGTTTGACTATTCTATTACAGAAAAGCCAATCATTCTTTATTGTTATGACTATGATACTTATGAAAGAAAACGAGGTTTATACTTTGATCCCAGAAAAGAATTAGTTTATGCTGACTCTTCAAGTAGCTTACTTTTTCATATTGAAAATAATTGGCAAGATGCAAAAATTAAAACAATTAACTTTAGATATAATTATATTACAGAGACTGGTCAAGCAACTCAGAAGCTTGTGGATTTATTGTATTCAACGATTAATAAATAAAGAATACATATTATGTATTCAAAAAAGTATAGAGAAATAAGTAAAAAATGTAGTAATATATAATTTATAAATAAATTAATGTGATGTTTGATTATCAGTTTCGATATTGAGACTTATTTAAGGAGAAGGTACAATTGAAAATTAGAGTACTACATGTTCTGCATGGTTTGTCTATGGGAGGAACTGAAACAATGTTAATGAACGTATTTCGCAACGTTGATAAAACAAAATTTGAATTTTCGTTTCTCCTACATACAAACGAGTTAGGATTCTATACTAAAGAAGTAGAATCATTGGGTGGAAAGATCTATGTTTTGCCAAAATTTAATGGTGCAAACGTAATAAGTTATTCAAAAGCTTGTGACAGTTTTTTTAAAAAAAATAGATTTGATATAGTTCATGGACATATTAGTAGCAGTGCCAGTATTTATTTACATTATGCAAATAAATACGGTATTACAACAATAGCGCACTCACATAATATATATTCAAATTCTGTTAAAGATGTAATTCATAGAGCATATACTTTTTCTAACAGATATATTGCAAATTATTTTTTTGCGCCCTCGCTTGAAGCTGGAAAGGATAGATATGGTAAAAAAATTGTTAATTCCAAAAAATTCTATCTAGTAAGAAATGGTGTATTGACTAATAAATATAGATTTTCTTCAAATTCACGATTTTTAAAACGGAAAGAATTGAGTTTAAGTGATCATACTAAGGTGATAATAAACATAGGCAGATTTGTAAAGCAGAAAAATCACAAATTTATATTAGATGTTTTTGATAATTACAGGAAGAATCACGATGATACAAAATTAATTTTAGTAGGGGAAGGGAAATTAGAACAAGATATATATCAAAGAATAGAAGATCTTAATCTTACGAAAAACGTGATTATTCTAAAAAATAGACAGGATATTCCAGAGTTATTAATGGCATCAGATATTTTTTTCTTTCCTTCTTTAAACGAAGGTTTAGGTATTGCTTTAATTGAAGCCCAATTAACGGGTATTACCTGCGTTATTTCAGATAAGATCCCTACTTCCGCAATAATTAATCGACAATTAGTTAGTGTTCAGAGTTTGGAAACAAATAAAATTTGCTGGGCTAAAAATATAGAAAATGGATTTAAAAATATTAGTCAAAATCAACGTGCCACATCTTTTAATGACTTCGGCTATGATATCTCACAAACAACGAAAAAATTAGAAATAATTTATAAAAAAATTTATTCTCAAAGGCTTCAAAGAGAGGATGATAACAGGCAGTGATTAGTGTAATAACGGCAACCTATAATAGATCAAAGATATTAGAACGATGCTTTGAGTCACTAGTACGTCAAACTATACAAAATTTTGAGTGGATCATTGTAGATGATGGCAGTATGGATGATACGGCAGAGACTGTAAAAGAATTTCAAAAAAAATGTCAATTTAATATAAAATATATTAAAAAAAATAATGGTGGAAAACACACTGCCTTAAATTTAGCACAACAATATGTAGAGGGAGAAATTATTTGTTTTCTAGATAGTGATGATTATTTAACAAGGGACGCTATATCATTAATCATCACATACTGGAAAAAGTATCAGAGTAATCCAAATATAGGAGTTATTTCCTTTTTAAAGGGATACAATGACAAGACCCCAATAATAGGATCTGTTAGTTCTGAGGAAGTAGAATCAAATCATATACAATATAGAATTAACAATAAATTAAAAGGAGATATGTGTGAGACTGTAAAAAGAGAAGTGTTTTTAAAGCAAAAATTCCCTGAATTCCCTAATGAAAATTTTATGTCAGAAGGATGGCTTTGGGTAACTATTGCATACAATTATAACACTGTATACGTTAATAAAATAATTTATATTGCTGAATATTTGGAGAATGGATTAACTAACCAGGGAAAAAAGCTAAGACTAATGTCGCCTAATGGTGGTATGGTAAACAGTTTAGTGCAAATGGGAAAAGAAATTAATATAAGACATAGAGTTAAGCATGCTATATTGTTTAATGTTTATTTTCTCAGCTCTAAAATGAATTTCAAAAGTTATTTTTTAACAAAATATTTATTTATTCGTGTTATTACATTTATCCCAGCAATATTTTTTTATAATAAATGGAGGAAAAGCTAAATTAAACTATGACTATATATATATTAATTTTTGGATGCTTGTTTTTCTTTTCTATTTTAAGAGAACGATTCAAAAATAATACGGTAAATACTGTACTCGTAATAACGCTTTTAGTTATTTGCATACTTATAACAGGAACTAGATATCATATGGGTGGCACAGATATCATAAATTATGAAAGTTTTTATAGAGATACTCCCAAAATTTATAACTTAAATATATTTCAACTTATACAAAATCAAGGTTTAATCGGTGGAGATATTGGTTACACATTAATAAATGCTTTTTCTAAGACAATTGGATTATCGTTTTATGGTTTTACGCTATTAGTTGCCATATTTTTCTACAGTGCAATGTATTCTGCATTTAAACAGTATTCTTCTAATTTTTATTTCTTTTTATGTATGTTTTTTTATAAAGGACTTCTAGATTTGACTTTCGTATATATGCGCCAGTCTATTGCTGTAGCTATATTCTTTTTAAGTTTAAAATTTTTAAACGAAAAAAAATTAATTCGGTATGGAATAATATGTTTAATCGCTGCAACGGTTCACTTTTCAGCATTTTTTTACTTGCTTTGATACCGATTAAATTATTTAAATTAACACGAAAATTTATAATTATTTATAGTATTTGTTTGTCTTTCACTTATATTTTTGTTTTGCTAGATATTAATGTATTTAGTTATTTGACATTCTTACATTCTATTTTTCAAGGAGTAGCAAGTTCCAAAGTTGATTCTGTCATGGGATTGAATAATCTCTATGCTAATACTAGTACTAGTTTTTTGCATCTTGCTGAATTTCTTGTAATAGACATTCTTTTAATAGTTAATAAAAATAATTTAGATGATCTTGAAAGTAAAGAAGATACAATAATAAAAATGTTCTTATTATTGTTGCCTATTTTTTCAATTTTTGCAAATCAAGAAATATTAATAAGATTGAAGTATTATTTCATATTGGTATACCCAGTAATCATTCTGTATTCTATTAAAAGTTTTTCGGAAAAAATACGAGTATTGGTAATTATAATAGCATGTGTGATTAGCTTTTTGGGCATGTATAAGTTTGCTGTTCAATTTGACGGAGGGGTGTTGTCTAATTATCATTCCTTTTTGGAATATGGACAATCTATTTTTATGAAAGAGTAAGTATTATGAAAACATTGAAAAATTATTTTTTTACGATTGGTTATCAAATTTTCTCAATTATATTGCCTTTAATAACGATGCCCTATGTTTCAAGGATTCTTGGACCTACAGGTCTAGGAAAGTTTAATGCTTCATTTTCTTTATCTCAGCTATTTGTCATCTTTTCTATGCTAGGTATTCAAAAGTATGGTAGTTTAATAATTTCAAGAGATAGAGATGATTCCAACAAAAATAGAAAAGATTTTTATGAGTTGTATACGACTCAATTCTTTTTTTCTGTCATATCATATCTATTTTATATTGGGGTTATTTATTTATTAACTAACGGACAAGATAAAGTTCTATATTTAGTTCAAGGATTTTATATATTTGCAGCTGCACTTGATACTTCTTGGTATTATCAGGGAAAAGAAATGTTTGGTACTATAGTGAAACGGAGTGTTTTTTCAAAGGTATTAGGAGTTTTGCTGATTTTTGTCTTTGTAAAAAAAGCGGAAGATTACATTATATATGCAGCAATTTTGTGTAGCTCAATTTTTCTTTCAAATTTAATAATGACTTTCTATTTGTTTAAAACAGAATTTAAAAGTTTTAGATTAAAATTTATATGGATGCGAAAAAGATTTTATGAATCATTTATGTTTTTTATTCCATCTGCTATTAATCAAATATCAATACAGATAATTCCAATATTAATTGGGATATATCTCAGCCAAGCTGATGTTAGTTTTTACAGTAATGGATTAAAAATTATTCTTATTCCAATGTATATTATTACATCACTTATAACTGTGCTATATCCAAGAGTTGTTTTTGAAGGAAAGAAACCTAATAGTAATGTTTCAAATACACTATCCTATTCAATTAGTTTTATACTTTTATTGATTTTTCCACTTACTGTAGGGTTGATATCACTTGCACCTAATTTGGTTCCATGGTTTTTTGGCAATGACTTCTTGAAAGTAACTTCAGTTATAATCATACTTTCTCTTAGAATTCTTCCATCAGCTCTCATAGAATTTTTTGGAAACTTAGTTCTCATCCCTAAAGGACTTACTAAGGAATTTACATTCCTTATTAGTTTTGAATCTATTTTTTCGATTTTAGGTGGAGGACTTTTATCTGTTTTTTGGGGAGTCAAGGGATTTTGTTGGGGAATCGTTATGGGTGATTTTTTATGTCTTTTTTTTGTTATTATTTATGTTCAAAGGTTCAAGTTGAAACTTTTGAGGAAGGAATATATTCATTTCATTTTATATTCGACAATAATGTATGGAGCTATTCAATTAGTTACAAGTCTAACATATTTTAAAGGTTTTATTTTAAGTACATTTCAAATTGTTATAGGGTTAGTAGTTTATCTAACTTTAATTTTATTGTTTTCTAGAAATGAATTAAAAAGAATTATAAAACTCTTTAAGTAAAAAGTGACTCATGAGTATCATAAAAATTATTTAATTCATTAGTTAATAAATTAAATAGATGAAAGGAAGAAAATGAAAATACTAAATAAAATTATAACTACGTATATTATACCTAAACTGTGGTGTCCAAGTCTTCTCAGAAGAAAGCTTCTTAATAGAATAGGTGCTGAAATTGATATAAACGTAGAAATAAGACCAAATGTTTTTTTTAATAGTCCAAAAATTAAAATTGGAAGTGGTTCATTTATAAACCGATACTGTAAATTATTTTCTGCTCATATTGATTCTGGAAAAATTATTATTGGGAAGAATGTATTTATTGGAATGGATTGTTTAATTACTTGTATAACTCATGAAATAAATAATGAAATTTCACATAAAAGAGCTGGTAAAAACGAGTATAAATCAATTATAATTGAAGATGGTTGTTGGATAGGTGCTCGAGTAACAATTTTACCTGGGATAAGGATAAGAAAAGGCTGTATAATAGCGGCAGGAGCCGTTGTGACCAAAGATACCTGCGCGAACAGTCTATATGCAGGAGTTCCAGCAAAAAAAATTAAGAATTTAACAAGGGACTTTTAGAATCTTTATATTAAATAAACAAAAAAATAATAGTGGCAATGTTCATTTTATTCAAAATTGATTGTTAATGTTTTTGTTTTTTGAGAGGTTTCAGGTTTTTGTATTTATTTTTTCAGTTTATTCATGAACCTATAGATAGAAGTTAGCAATAAGAGAACGAAAATTAGAATTATTGATATATAAACTTAGTATTAGGAAGTTGGAAACAAGTGGTTAATTTTTTAAAGGTATTATACCAGCATTGATAAAGTACTCATCTCAATCTACGGTCTCATAATAGTATTATTAGATATTAAATGGTTTCTACAATAGCGTCTAACATTACCAAAAAGTTGTATAATAAGTCTTATTTGTCCAATTAAAGTCATGGTATAGCCGAAATATCCTCATCCTCTGATATTTCTCCCTACGTAGGACAGTATAATACAAAAATCATATATAGGATGTGGGAGAGAGTAAATTAAGTTTTTTGAAACACTTTAATAGTCAGCTACTTAATGATGAATCAAAATATAGAGATTGGGATTTTTTTAAATTTTGGTTTAGGGCGGTAGATATTCATGCTCCATGTGTAAATAAAATACATGTAGTAACTTAAGGACACATCCCTTCATGGTTAGAAACAAATAATAAGAAGATAAATTTAGTTAAACATGAAGAGATAATGCCGAGTACATCCTTGCCAACATTTAATTCGCAAGCAATAGAATTATGTTTAAACAGGATTGAGGGATTGAGTACCAATTTTGTTTATTTTAATGATGACGTGTTTTTTAATGATAGAGTTAAAGTAGATGATTTTTTCCTTAATGATTTACCTCGAGATATAGGGTTATTAAATGTTATTACTCCAAAACGAGGTGGAATTGAACACGCTATTGTTAATAACTTAGAAATCATTAACGAATATTTTAACAAAAGAAAAGTTTTAAAAAATTATTTCTTTAAATTTTTTAATAGAAGATATGGAGTAAATAATATTAGAAATATTTTACTTGTTTTATGGAAAGACTTTACAGGTTTTTATGAACCTCATACAGCAGTATCACTTAATAAATCAATTTTTGACAAAGTATGGGAAAAAGAGCAAGTAGAAATGAATAAAACTGTTCATTCTAAGTTTAGAAGTAAAGAAGATCTCAATTTTTGGTTAATTAGATACTGGCAACTTTGTACTGGAAATTTTTACCCACAAGAAAAAATTTTTCTAAAATGTACTACCTTAATGACAATAATGATTTACTTTTTAGTGAAATGAAATCTCCCCAACATAAAATAATTTGTTTAAATGATACAAATAAAGTTTCTGACTTCGAGAAAATAAAAAATGAACTTTTGCAAACATTTATGGAGAGATATCCAGAAAAATCTCAATTTGAAAAATAAGAATAATTTTAGTAAGCGTGTCATAGGATAGTATCTCGTACGCCGGTTATCTTTCTTCTATAATTAAACTATCAAATATAGAAGGAGAAAAACGAATGAATAAAAAAGATATTGTACCAGTTCAATTTTCAAGTGCGGCTCAAAAATCGCAAATTGACACCAAGCCAAAACTAGCTTGCAGAATCAAATCGGAAGATAAGGAAATATTTATTTATAATGGAATGGATAAATATCTTTTGTATACCTTGTTAAAAGAGTTGAATGCCAATGCTCATTGATGCAACTGCATTGAAACATATTTTTATCGTTTGTGGAAAAACAGATCTTCGAAAAGGAATTGATGGACTAGCAGCTTTCGTTATAGAATAATATGACCTTGATGTTTACGATCAAGCGCTTTTCTTATTTTGCGGTACGAAGAAAGATCGCTTCAAGGCTCTTTACTGGGATCAAAATGGATTTGTATTAATGTACAAAAGATTTGAAAGTGGGTACCTTCAATGGCCGCGTTCCAGAAAAGAAGTCTTACAATTAAATCCGCTCCTTTTGGAGCGATTGTTGACTGGCCTTTCAATCGAAGAAAAATGTACGCTAAAAGAAACGAAAAAAGGTGCGATATATTAGACGAAAACCTTGTTAAATCAAGGATTTTGTCTGTTTTTCGTTGTCATAAAATGGTATAATAGATGTAAGAAAATCGCTAGAATGGTGGTGTAAAAATGACAAAATTGGAATCTGAACTTCTTGTACAAATCAAGCAATTAACACAGTTGCTTGAAATCCAGCAACAGGAAAATACTCTTCTTAGAGAACAAATTGCTGAAATGAATCGACGCTTGTTTGGACGAAAAAAAGAAACACCACCCGTAGATGGGCAAATCGATTTATTAGACGACTCAACTTTTAATGAACCAGAGCACACTGGACAAGAAAGCCAGGAAACCATTACGGTATCTTCTTTTAAACGCAGAAAACGCAAGGGACTCAAAGCACTTTCATTAGAAGGTCTGCCTGAAGTTCCTATTCATTATGAATTAAAAGGTGCCGATTGTTTGTGTGAAGACTGTGGTCATACTTTACATGATATCGGTGCGACAAGGCTTAGAGAAGAGCCATTGTATGTTCCTGCCCATATAGAAAAACAAGTCATCTACCAACATGCCTATCATTGCAGAGAATGTGAAGCATTAGGAGAAACAAAAATCAAAAAAGCGTCTGTTCCTAAACCGTTGATCAATAATAGTCTAGGTTCCTCTTCAATTGTGACACAGAGTATTTGGGAAAAATTTGTTAAAAAGGTGCCGGCATATCGACAAGAAAAAGAATGGCATGCACTTGGTTTCCCTCTTGATCGTAAAAAAATCACTAATTGGCATATCAAGGTAAGTGAAATGGTTTTAGAGACAATCTACAATTGCTTTCATCAAGAATTAAGCAATCAGGAGGTCTTACACGCGGATGAGACAAGCTATCGGGTATTGAATACTCATAAAGAAAAGACCTTTTACTGGTTATATGCTTCAGGTAAAAGCGAAGAAAAACAAGTTGTGCTCTACGAGCACGCAAATTCGCGTTCCGTTGATGAGCCCAAAAGTTTTTTAGAATCATTTAGCGGTTTCTTGCATACTGATGGTTACGCGGCCTATGGAAAGCTGCCGGTAAACAATGTTTATTGTTGGGCGCATGTTCGCAGAAAGTTTTTTGAAGCATTGGGTAAACAACCGTCCCCAAAAAGTCATGCCAAAATAGGGTTAGACTTCTGTGACAAGATGTTTCGAATCGAACGGACCTTTAATAAGCTTAGCGCAGAAGAAAGGTTTGTAGCGAGGAAGGAAACGTTGCAGCCTGTGATGACTGAATTTTTTCATTGGTGTGAGAGTTTTGCTTATTTGCCAAAATCGCAGCTTGGAAAGGCGGTTCAATACGCAGTCAATCATAAAGACGGACTTCAGATTGTGTTGCTTGATGGACGGTTGGAACTTTCAAATAACCGAGCAGAGCGTGCCATCAAAGAGTTAGTGATCGGTCGAAAAAACTGGCTATTTTCTAAAAGCTTAAAAGGCGCTAGATCAAATGGAATTATATTGAGTATTATCCAGACAGCTGTTGCGAATGGGTTAAACATCCGCAAATATTTAAATCATCTTTTTACAGAGATTCCCAATCTGTCTTCGATGACACCTGAAGCGCTACGCGCTTATTTGCCATGGAATCAGCAGATACAAGAAATCTGTAAATAATATAAGCCACAAATAACCTGATTTGAGTGTATCAAATCGGGCTATTTGTGTTTAGGTACCATTCTATGACACGCTTACTAATTTTAAACTCTTTGTTAAAATTAGAGCGATAAGGTAGCTATAAAGCACAACAATGTTAGTAAGTATTGCTAACGTTGTTGTGCTTTTAACCGTAGAAGATTAAGATGTTGATTAGAAAATACGCCAATGAAACGTAAAATTTATAAGCAATTTGTTTCATAATTAGATGTACATGTAAGGTTTCTCTAGTTTTGTATTAAAATACTTTTTCAAAAATACTAAACGGATAACTTTCTCGTATTAAAAAAAAACTTATTGATATGATGGAAAACTGAAGTTCCTTGTTATCTTTATAAAAAAAGAACTATTTGATTGAACGAGAAATGATTATACAAAAGTTTCCTTTTAGATTAATCTTTTCGTCATCTCTATTCTATTGGAATTTTTCTAGCAATTGTTATCAACCGCAAATCAAATCCCCTCAATTCTCCCCCATACGCAATACATAGGCATCAAGCAGAATTCTCGCGATGATCTGGAGAGGCAAACGTGACTGTACTTCATAATCAGGGAAATAAGAACCTTCTGATTTGAAACCTACGAGATTGATCTCGCAATAGTCTTTCAGTGTAGAGGAATGATTGGCTGTAACTAGAATTGAACCAATCTCTGCATCATAGCAATTCTTTGCAGCAGTGACGAGTTCTTTTGTCTCGCCGTTCAAAGAAACAAAAATAACGCTGTCTTTCTTAGTTAGTTTCCGACTGATGCTTTTGATAAGCTCTGGATCAGTATGCATTTGACAATTTTTTCCTGTTAATTGAAGTTTTACCAGCATTTCTTGACCAATCATTTCTGAAAATCCTCGGGCAAAGACAAAAACCCGGTCAGCAAATTTGATTATTTGTATCGCATCCTCAATATTTCCGATTTCCAACATATTGATCGTACGTACCACTTCTTGTTCATTTTTTAGAATGGCTCGGCGGATGCCTTTGTCTACTTTATCTAAGAAAGAAAAATTGATGTTCTTGTTTTCTCCTTCTTTTAGATGATACTTAAACGAAGTAAACCCTTCATAGCCTTTCTTTTTCATTGTCCGCACAATGGTGGCTGTTGAGACATTTGCTTGTTCACTTAGTTTCACAATGGAGTAGTTAGGGATCTCTAGGATATGGTGTTCGATAAAGTTCCAGAGGTACTGTTCTGTTTCACTTAATTTGTGATCCATATTCTTTCCTTCTTTCACCAAAAGTTAGTTAAAAAATAGGCTCTTTGTCAAATGATGTTGGTAAAGAGAAATCTTAGAATAATTTGGGCAGAAAGAAGAAAAACTTCTTTCTGTTCTTTTTATTTGGTTAAAATAGTTTTACCGTGTCGAATCATGATCCGTCGTTTGAAATTATAAAAATTTCGAAACCCATAAGCATTGCGTTTTAATACTTTAATATGGTTGTTTAAACATTCTAGTGGTCCGTTTGAATAACTGTAGCGGAGGGCATTTTGGATCTGTGGCAGAAACTTTTTAAATGTTCGCAAAGTTGTCGCATAAGTTTCAGGTAACTGGCTGACTTCTCTGGATAAACAGTCCTCAAATAGTGAATGATCTCTTTTCTTTACTGCATAAAGAACATCTTGATATAACTGATAGCCTTGTCGTAGATTGGGACAAGTAGCTAACAATCGGTCGACAATCTCACTTTCAGTTAAGTAATCTTTGAAACTGGCACGCCAAACCCGTTTTTCATCGTTCAACTTTGCTTCTTCTTTTTGTAGGAGTTTCCAATAACGTTTCATTTTTTTACCAAGCCCACGTTGGTATTGAGAAGTACTTTTAAGTCGTGCATTGGTTTCCTTCACTCGGTGGTTTAAAAAAGTTCTTCCTATATGCTGGACAATATGGATGTTAACGGCAACGATAAAATGTAGGAAAATGGCAATTTAAAATTGTTGGTTTTCCTACATTTTTGTATGCTCTTCTTATCCCAAATGAAACGGAGGTTCAGGGATGAGAAAAGATATACGTGAAGGAGTGATGATCTACGTGATCAACGAAATCAAACCGAACTATGCCGCATTAGCCAAACAATATGACTGTGATTATCGAACAGTCAAAAATGCATACGAAGAAGCTAAGGGTGAAACGTCCACACCTACCCCGCGCAAGAAACGTCCAAGCAAGTTGGATCCATATAAAGAAATTATCCAAGACAAAGTCAAGGGGCATTGTAGTACCTACAGTATCTTCAAATTTATCGAACGCAAAGGATTTGACGGGAGCTACAGCCTAGTAAAAGCTTACTGTCGCGAGTTCAAACAAGAAAAAGTGCAAAAGGCCACCATTCGTGTTGAGCATAACCCGGGACTTTCCGCCCAGGTTGATTGGAAGGAAGATATGCGCTTAATCAGTAATCAAGGAGAAGTTTTTGAATTTAATATCTTCTTATACGTCCTTCCTTACTCGAAGAAAAAATTCATTACTTTAACCTTTGACCGTAAGCAAGATACCCTGTTTGAATGTCTGGATGATGCCTTCTATCACACCGGTGGTGTGCCAAAAGAAATCTGGTTCGACAATATGAAGACGGTGGTTGATCATTCTCGCAGTCAGTTTTCAAAAGCGCATTTCAACGAACGCTTTTATGCCTTCAGTAAAGACGCCAGCTTCACGCCAATTGCCTGTCGTCCCTTTCGACCACAAACAAAAGGATGTGTAGAAGCGTTAGCCAGAACTGTTGATCGACTGAAGGTCTATAACCATGAATTTTATGATACCGTAGAGCTATGTCATCTAGTGAATGACCTATGTTCTGAGTTAAATAGTGAAGTCTCCCAGGCAACGGACCAGACGCCAGATGAGCGTTGGTGGACAAACGAAAAAGAGCACCTACATGAATTACCGAAAAACCTTTTGAATCCTTATTTTGAGGACTTTATTAGCCGTAAAGTCACGAAGGAAGCCATGGTCGTTTTCCGTAAATGCAGGTACTCTGTAGATCCTCGCTATATCGGTAAAGAGGTTGAAATCGAGCTCTCCGACAAGGAAGACCAAGTACAAATTCATTATAACGGAGAACTGATCCGGTCGCATCCCTTAACGAAAAAACAATTGAACTATCATGAGGAGGACTATTTCCAAATCCTAAAGTCAGATGTCATGAGCCATAAAGAGGACGATGACATCAGAGCTTATACTCGCGAAAGTCTAAAACAATATGATTTGGTGGAGATTGCTGATGAAGAATAGCCATTATCAAGAACTGATGACCAACCTAGAAACGCTCGGTTTAAATCACATGCGGGAGTATGTTCCCAATTATATCGAGGTTGCCAATCGAGAGGAGCTTTCCTTGACGGAAGCTCTTCTGGAATTAACGCGAAAGGAAGTCAATCATCAACATAACCAGAAAATGAATCGCGTGATAGAGCGAGCGCGCTTTCCTAAACGGACCAGTCTAGAGGAATTTGATTTTACCTTCCAGCCAAGTATTAATAAACGTGAACTGCTGGATTTAAAGCACATGGGTTTCGTAGAAAAGCATGAGAACCTGGTCTTTATTGGGAGCCCAGGAGTTGGGAAAACGCATCTAACGATTGCCTTAGGAATTGAAGCCTGTCATCAAGGGTACCGGACTTTATTCATCCCTTGTCATGAGCTTCTTTTACGCTTACGAGCTGCCTATGAGAAAGGCACGCTTGAGCGAGTACTAAACCGATATGCACGATATGATGTGTTGATTATTGATGAGATTGGCTATCTACCGATACAAAAACAAGAAGCCGATTTGTTCTTCCAGCTTCTAGCCATGCGTTATGAACACCGCTCTACGATTATTACGACAAATATCGTCTTATCTCGATGGGGTGAATTGTTTCAAAGCCCAGAAATCGCGGCAGCGATCCTTGACCGACTGGTTCATCATGTCAAAGTGTTCAAGATTACCGGCAAGTCTTATCGTATGAGAAATAAAATCTAAACTGGCGATTGCCGACAATTCCTATTGCCGAAAACCTACATTTTTATTCTGCCCAAAACCTACATTTCTAAGTTGCCCTTGACACTGTCCATAGGGTCATTGTTCCTGTAGGTGTGAAGAAGTCGGTGAAAACGCAAGCGACGACTGCAGTCAAATTTAGCAAGTATAGAGGAAGGCGGAAGGTTTTTTTCTTCTCCTCGATCTCTATTTCTGGTTCTTCTGCTAATTGTTCTGGTTTTAGCAGTGACTCTAAATCGATTTGATAGAGATCACTTAATTTGATCAATGTGTCGATGTCTGGGGTACTTCGATTGTTTTCCCAATTTGAGATCGTTTGTCTAGTAACAAATAATTTTTCGGAAACTTCTTGTTGGGTGAGTCCTAATTTCAAGCGACTCTCTTTTATTTTTTCAGCTATAGTCATTTCAATGCTCCTTCTGACATATCCTATCATAAAGCGGTTCAAAGAAACAATTGTAAAGCTCGATTTAACGAAAAAATGCACAAGTTCTTTTCTTTATTCTTAAAAGATTAAATTTAAATGAGATTATGTTGGGTATTCCTAAAAAATTTCCTGAAAATGCTCGATTTTTTTCAGTGAATCCTTCACCTGTAATAGGTAACAATTGTCATATATGAACTGATAAATGTTCAAAGATAGCACATATTGAGAGTAGAAGATAGACTTGCTCGAATCATTCAAAAAAAGAATGCCACGATTAAGTAAAAAATAATTTGCTTTTTTTGAAAATGAAATCATTGATAAAACAAGGATGAAAAGAAGATTTGCGCTGATTTGCACTGGATTTTCTTGAAGGTAAGGGTGCTTGAATTATAAAATTCTGAAGAGGTGATGCAATGCGATGACAAGTGAATTAAGTATACATACGCTCAATGGTATTTCATGTGTCCGCATAAAAAAAATTGATAGGAGTATATGATACGCTAAATAAAAAGTGTTTTTAAATTAAAAATTAATAAATTATAATGATTTTCAGGCGTAAAAATAGGTTGGGTAAAAAAGTTTTAATTTTGAAAAAGAAGGTTAAGGTGAAAGTTTGTGAAAAAGAAGTTTAAATCTATTCTATCTTTAGTAATCTTATTAAGTGCTGCGGTGGTAACGCCAGCATTTCAGGTAGTGGCGGAAAGCCAAGTGTTTTCAGAATCTCAGCAGGGGGATCAGGAAGAAGTGAATACTGTGCAATCTGATGATACGAATGCTTTTGCGGATGCTGGACAAGCTACCTCTCAAGTAGAAAATACTACGATGACAACAACGACCTCATCGAGTGTGGATGTTAAGAACGAGCAAACACAAGCAAGTAGTGACAGTAAAGAAGCCACCAGCGGATCAGAAAATAAAGAAGAACCTGCTGCAAGCCCTGTAAATAATGTCCCTTCTTCTGTTGATCCGTCTTCTGCAAGAGCTGCCAATGCGCAACTGACGGTTCAAGTTTTAGATAGTAATTCAAACCAGCCAATCCAAGGCGCCTATTTCACATTGACCTCCTCGACATCTGGTGAAGTGACGTTGTTAGTCACGGACAGTTCAGGAAAGGTAACGATTCAGGTTCCTTCAGGAGGCTATTTTATTAAGCAAGTGGGTACAACGAATCAAAGATTAAACTACGCATTTACATCGATTGGAAATTCTATCAATTTGCAAGCAGGAGAAACCAAAACATTGGCACTTTATGAGCGTCAAATTGTAGGCGAGTATGCTTTTGGAGATAGCCCCGATACGATTCATATTCCTGTAAACAGTAACTTCGATTTCTCAACACAGGCATTAGGGATCGAGGCGTTTAAGTTAAATTTTAGCGGCAACATAGAAAAAAGTATTTCTGACTCACAGTTCTTTCCGTACTACACAAATGTTGATCCGAGCAAACCGGGGACTTACGTAGCAATTTTTATGGCTAGACAAGCCTCTTATAGTGTATATACGACACATATAGTCAATGTCATTGTTGATCCGGAGCATGTGGGAGAGGTAACTGTCAGATATCTTGATACTCAAGGGCAAGAAATCCATGAAACGAAGACTTTATCTGGTACCATTGGTGCTTCATATGATGCTAGTACGGATGAGTATAAGTTATCAATTGACGGTTACACCCTAGACGAAAGCCAATTACCAGAAAACAGTAAAGGCGTATTTAGTGAAACAGCACAAACCATCACCTACATTTACACAAAAAATCCTGTACCAGCAGCGGATGTCACGATTGAGTATGTAGATTTAGAAGGAAAAGAAATACACTCCTCTCAAACGATTAGCGGGAATGTGGATGACTCTTTCGACGTTAGCACAGATCAATATAAACTATCGATCGATGGCTATACACTAGACGAAAGCCAATTGCCAGAAAATAGTAAAGGTGTATTTGGCGAAACGGCGCAAACCGTCACCTATATCTACACAGAAAATCCGATACCAGCAGCGGATGTCACGATTGAGTATGTAGATTTAGAAGGAAAAGAAATACACTCCTCTCAAACGATTAGCGGTAATGTAGGCGACTCTTTCGATGTAAGCACAGATCAATATAAACTATCGATCGATGGCTATACACTAGACGAAAGCCAATTACCAGAAAACAGCAAGGGTGTGTTTGGAGAAACCGCGCAAACCATCACTTACAGCTATACAAAAAATCCGATAACCGCAGCGGATATAACGGTTGATTACGTAGATACAGAAGGCAACGAAATTCACGCTTCACAAACGATAAGCGGTAATGTGGGCGACTCTTACGATGCTAGCACAGAACAATACCAACTAAAAATCGAAGGCTACACTTTAGACGAAAGCCAATTACCAGAAAATCTTAAAGGTGTGTTTAGCGAATCAGCGCAAACCGTCACTTATATCTACACAAAAAATCCTGTACCAGCAGCTGATGTCACGATTGAGTATGTAGATTTAGAAGGCAACGAAATCCACGCTAGCCAAACGATAAGCGGTAATGTGGGCGACTCTTACGATGCTAGCACAGAACAATACCAACTAAAAATCGAAGGCTACACTTTAGACGAAAGCCAATTGCCAGAAAATAGTAAAGGTGTATTTGGCGAAATGGCACAAACCGTCACCTATATCTACACAAAAAATCAGATAGCAGCAGCGGATGTCACAGTGGAGTACGTGGATACAGAAAGCAACGAAATTCACCCTTCACAAACGATCAGTGGAAACCTAGGCGAGTCTTACGATGCTAGTACAGAAAAATATCAACTAACAATCGATGACTATACTTTAGATAAAAGCCAATTACCAGAAAATAGTAAAGGTGTGTTTAGCAAAACAGCGCAAATAGTCACCTACATTTATACGAAAAATCCCGTACCAGCAGCGGATGTCACGATTGAGTATGTAGATTTAGAAGACAACGAAATCCACGCTAGCCAAACGATTAGCGGGAATGTGGGTGACTCTTTCGATGCAAGCACAGATCAATATAAACTATCGATCGATAGCTATACACTAGACGAAAGTCAATTGCCAAAAAACAGTAAAGGTGTGTTTAGTGAAACAGCACAAACCGTCACCTATGTGTATACAAAGAATCCGATACCAGCAGCGGATGTCACAGTGGAGTACGTGGATACAGAAGGCAACGAAATTCACGCTTCACAAACGATCAGTGGAAACGTAGGCGAGTCTTATGATGCAAGCACAGATCAATACCAACTAAAAATCCATGGCTATACACTAGACGAAAGCCAATTACCAGAAAATAGTAAAGGTGTATTTAGCGAAATAGCACAAACAGTCACCTACATCTACACGAAAAATCCGATACCAGCAGCTGATGTAAAAGTGGAGTACGTAGATACAGAAGGTAACGAAATTCACGCTTCTCAAACGATTAGCGGGAATGTAGGCGAATCTTACGATGCTAGCACAGAACAATACCAACTAAAAATCGACGGTTACACCATAGATAAAAGCCAATTACCAGAAAATAGTAAAGGTGTATTTAGTGAAACAGCACAAACCATCACTTACATCTATACAAAAAATCCGATACCAGTAGCTGATATAACAGTAAAATACGTTGATACAGAAGGAAAAGAAATACACTCCTCTCAAACGATCAGTGGAAAAGTAGGCGAATCTTACGATGCTAGCACAGAACAATACCAACTAAAAATCGACGGTTACACCATAGATAAAAGCCAATTACCAGAAAATAGTAAAGGTGTATTTAGCGAAACAGCACAAACAATCACCTACATCTACAAAGAAAATCCGATAACAGCAGTGGAAATAACGGTCGAATACGTAGATACAGAAGGCAAAGAAATTCACCCTTCACAAACGATCAGTGGAAACGTGGGCGAGTCTTACGATGCCAGCACAAAAAAATATCAGCTAACAATCGAAGGCTACATAGTAGACGAAAGTCGGCTGCCGCAAAATGCCAAAGGTACATTCGGTAAGGAAGAGGCAACTGTGACGTATGTTTATACAAAAGAAAACGCAGCAACCGTCATTATTTCTGATAAAAAAGAACCAACGGCGACTGTTACTTCGAAAAAAAACGCTTCTGCACAAAGATTGCCGCAAACCGATGAGCAGGGGACGTTGTTCCCGTTTGTAGTTGGTTTGTTCTTTATCGCCACGGCAAGCTGGCTTTATTTCAGAAAGCGAAAATAGTGATTAAGTAAGCCCTTGGGGAAAGGCGTTACTAACTATCAAAAAGGACAGCTAGGCTTCAGCTGTCCTTTTTGTTGCTTATTTACCTAAAAATGAAATGAATCCCAGGGAATCATAAAGAAAATGGCAGATCCAGCTGATCCATACGCTATTGGATTTTTTCCAAACGTAGTTGAGTGCCAATCTGGCAGGCATCAAGGTGATCAATAATTGGGCTGGATGAAAGCCGTACGCTGGGATGTGCCATAAAGCGAATAGCACACTGCAAATGATGGATGACCAGGCAAATGAAAGGCCTCTTTTCTGCAACGCCAACAAGAGGTTGGTGCTAAGCAATTCTTCTCCCATCAGCATAAAGGGGACTTGCAAAAAGACCATTTGGACAGTGATGGTTTCGCTGATCGAGTTGGTTGTTGGTTGTCCAAAAATAGCGGCATAAATAAAGGAAAAGAACACGCCAGTCAAAATGACGAAAGGGACACCCCACAATAAAACGGTGAAACGAAAATGTTTGAACTGCTCCAAAAAGGTCGTTCGTAAGAGAAAATACCCTGCACTAAATGCGAAGACCAGATTCCAGATGGTACCGACGATCGATAACACGGAATCGTTTAGTGGGGGATAAGGAAATAATTGATAGGTTAACCCTATGATTAAGGTAAGAACGAATAAATAAACTGCTGATTTGTGTTTCATTTTGAACACATCCTTCATAATAATTGGCACATGCTGAATTATAAACAGAAAAAACATTTAAGTACAAAAAGATATCTCTCATTATTTTTAAACAAAAAGAAAAAGCAGTGAACACGATATCATACTTGGCAGAATTGGTTTTCTTAAAAGCAGAATAAAGAATTTCTAAGAACAATTCTCAAAATTTGTGAAAAAAAGAAAAGTTTATAAGAATCTCTGTAACAGTGTTGAAATATTATTACGCTTATGTTACATTTTGTTTACATTATTATGTTTGAGGGAGAATGTTTATGAAGAAATCAAGCAATGATTCAAATAATTCACAACATAGAGAAGCGACTTCTGAAAAACAAGCACCTACTTCAAGGGTCGAATCACATCAAAAGCAAACAACGGGAACGACAAGACGCACGCCAACCGCCAATCGTCAAGTTTCTAAAAAGAAGCCAACCCATCGCAAATCTCTCTTTTCATTGATGACGCTGCTGACAATCATCATTATCGCCACTGGGGGCTATATCGCTTTTACTTTGAAGCAGCAAGAAGCATTGGCACGAGAAAAATATGAAGCTGCCGCACAAAAGCTATTAGCATTGATCCAAGAAGAGCAGGCCAAAGAGGGAATTCCCGCAAAACTTGAAACATTGTCTGATGGGGACAAAAAAGAATTGATTTTCCGACCAAAAGAAGAAAGTGCCATCCCGGTAAAGGATGCAAGTAAGAAATTATCGACCATGGCGAACAAGCTATGCAAAAAACACGCCGACAAAGAGACCGTTACGATCGCCCGGATTCAAGCACAAGCAGTTGCATCAAAAGTTTCAACCTATTCCTTAAAAGCGGACAGCTATGTTTGGAATCGGGAGACTGGGCGGTTTGAAGATGCGGATAGCGTGGTTGCCGATCCAATTTTTATTTCCGAGAAAACCGGCAATGAATTATCCTTGAAAGACTTGGTTCCAGATGAAGGCAGCTTGTTAGGGGTCCAGCAAGTGATTCAACAAAAGCTTTTGGATCAAGCCAAAGAACCGACTAAAATCATTGATGCCGTCTTGGGGATGGACCGAATCACCTATGATTCAAAGTTTACTTATGATCCTGAAAAAATAACGCTCCAGTTGCCGCAAAATCAAACAGGCGTATCCGAGATCACTTTGGCTTACAAAGAGATTGCGCCCTTTATTGATCCAGAGCTGGTCAATGCGGATCAATTGAAAGAGCAACAAGCGATGTTAGACGAAAACAAAAAATATGTTGCGTTGACTTTTGATGATGGACCAAATGATACTTCGACATTGGATCTCTTAAAAATCTTCAAAGACAATGATGTGAAGGCAACGTTCTTTGAATTAGGCCAAATGGTGGATCGATATCCTGAAGTCGCGAAAAAAGTCCATGAGGAAGGGCATGAAATTGCCAGTCACTCCTATTCACATCCCCAATTAAATACGTTGTCGCCAGAGGAGGTCAAAGCGGAAATAACCAAAACGGACGAAGCCATCTATCAGGCGACAGGGGTCTTGCCTAAAAATTTGCGCCCGCCATATGGAGCGATCGATCAACAAAGCGCCCAAGCGGCAGGAAAATCGATCATTCAATGGAGTGTTGATACCGAGGATTGGAAGCTGAAAGATCCAAACAAGATTTTGAAGGTCGTCCAAAACAATGTTTACGATGGATCGATTATTTTGCTACATGATATTCATCCGAAATCTGTTCAAGCCGTGCCGGGCATCATCAAAGCACTCAAAGCGCAAGGCTATGAATTTGTGACGGTCGATCAATTGCTCAATGGCAGCCAAAAACCAATGTATCAATACTTTGGTGCAACAGATGAACGCAGTGTTAGCTAATAGCTGAAAAAGGAAGTGATAGCAATTATCACTTCCTTTTTTTATTAAACGAACGCTGCAGTTGCCGCTTTATCACTCGGAGGAGGCAAATGCTCGGAGGTAGTCATCATCCAGCAGTAAAGCAAAATCATCGGCAAGGGCACCTTGATCCAATTCTCGCATGATAGCTAGCATCTTTGTGGTAATCCTTTTGCCTGCTTTTTTGTCACCGGTTCTTAAGAGCAACACGCCTTGGAAAAACTTGCAGACGGCTTGGTGGAAAAATTCTTTGTAGTCTGTCGCCAAAAGTTTTAATTGGACGACGAGAACTTCCGTCGCATCGTATTGCTGGTGTTTTAGCGTATATTCGATCAAATTGATCAGTAGTGCGCAATAGATTTCCCGACCTTTTTCCATATCGATGTAGTATTCGAGCATCTTGGATACTTTTTTGAAAAAGAGGAAATTATGGTCGTTGTCCAAAAGATCGATGGTGTTGCCAAAGAGTTGGATTTCTTGTAACGTCCAGCTCTCAACATCAATGAGATAGGAGATAATCGTTTGACGATCACATTCCAAAACCGCACGTTTCCGATAGACGCCATGCTCTGCCAAGCATTGCAGCATGCGAATCCGTGAGCGAACCTCTGCGATGCGGGCCTTGTTCAATCGGCTAGAGGTTTGCTGCAGCTCCTGTAATAGAATTTGTAACTGGTTGATATCGTGCTTGTTTGAATATTGTGTGTACCGATGGTTGTAGCTGTTTTGCTCATCCAGCCGATAGCCATTTGCGATATAGAGAAATTCATCGATATCCATTGATAGATTTTCTAAGATTTGCAACAGTAGGTTGGCAGCAATCTGATGCTTGCCTTTTTCAAATTCGATGGCATAGGATTTTGAAATAATCGTGCCATAGACTTCTTTTTGGGTGAAGCCTTTTTTCAATCGGATTTGTCTGATCGTTTCGCCATACATAAGAAAGCCTCCGCTCTCATTGAATTAATGAAATCATGTATCCCCATTATAGTAAAACAAGCCCGGTGTAGGAATTAAAAAGGTCTTATATTTCAGACCTCTTCTGATTTCATGAGAAAACAGTTGGCAATTTTTGTGATGATTGTTGGTTAGACAGATACAAAAATAAACTAAGCCAATTTAAAAACGTGAGAACGCTGGGTTCTCACGTTTTTTTTATTTCTCATGGCGACCTTTCTTTCGAAAGAAAAGTAGTCCAGCAATTCCAATGACCATTATCCCAACAGCTTGCATCAAAAAGGATAAAAGTCTATTTTCGCCTGTTTTTGGTAAATAGCTATTGTCAGCTGCAGTGTATGAATTGATCTGTTGCTTATGATTTAGTCGGTTATTTTCGCGCTCTTCAGTATTGTCAAAGTTTTTCTTAGATGGTTCTTTAGGTTTTTGTTGAACAAGTTTTTTTCTAATCGATTTGACTCTAGAAAGAGTGTTGCTTTTCTGTTGTCTATGAATGCCGTTATCCAAATTTTTCGTTTTCATTGCTTTAGATGACGGAAGGGCTGCAATCTGTTCTTTTCCGTTAGGGTGAACAATCGTCAATGCTTTAGGTTCAGCATTGACAGGAATTCCAGGTTGCGGGAATTCCGTTTGGTTTAAAGATGTCGGTATCTTTCTAGGTACAGCCATCGGAGTTTTCGTCGGAACCAGAAATTCCTGATTCTGGTTGATCGCAGTTGGTGTAGCGCCAGGTACTGCATAAGGTATTTGATTCGGCACCAAGGAATCAAAGGTTACTAAAGGAGTCGGACTTTTCTCAGGTACAGCTATCGGAGTTTTCGTCGGAACCAGAAATTCCTGATTCTGGTTGATCGCAGTTGGTGTAGCGCCAGGTACTGCATAAGGTATTTGATTCGGCACCAAGGAATCAAAGGTTACTAAAGGAGTCGGACTTTTCTCAGGTACGGCTATCGGAGTTTTTGTCGGTACAAGAAATTCCTGCTTCTGGTTAATCAAAGTTGGCGTAGCACCAGGTACAGCATAAGGCACTTTATTCGGCACCAAAGAATCAGTGATTACTAAAGGAACGGGAATTTTCTCAGGTACAGCAATTGGAGTTTTCGTCGGAACCAGAAATTCCTGCTTCTGGTTAATCAAATTTGGCGTAGCGCCAGGTACAGCATAAGGTATTTTATTCGGCACTAAGGAATCAAAGGTTACTAAAGGAGCAGGAATTTTCTCAGGTACGGCTATCGGAGCTTTTGTCGGGACAGAATCGTCTTTCTTTTTTATTGAAGATACCGCTGGTTCATCAGGTACAGCATAGGGAGCGCTCGTAGGTACTACCTCTTGCTCTACTTTTCCTGAGGGTTTTGGAACAGCAGGAGGTACGGCTTGTGGTGTTCTTCTGGGTTCTTCAGTCGATCCTTGTTGCTCTGGTTTGTCAGGTTTCATTTCTGGAACGGCGAATGGTTCTTTTGAAAGGGGAACTGTTTGCTCATTTTGTTTTTTCAGCGCTGGTATCTGCTGTGGTTGACATACTGGTTGTTTTTGTGAAGGAACTTGCATAGTCGGATGAGGATCGGGCTCCTGTGTAGGTTTACTTAATTGCTCGTTTGCAATCAGTTGCTCCGCATATTCCTTGGGAACGACTTTGCCTTCGTCATACCAATAATCACCATCTTTTAATAAGACGTGATGAGTGATTGGATCGGTCAAAAATGATGCGCTTTTTTCCTGTGCGAAGCAGGTTTCAACAGTGAAGGTTCCTAAAATTGCGGTGGTCATTAAACTTGTTACGATTTCTTTTTTCATAATCTTCTCCTTTACATTTCTTTCTCAGACAAAACTAAGACAAATCAATACAAGAATCATTACTAACCAATCCATCTTCTCATGCTCCTTATGTGGTATTAGAAGAAGACGATTGGGCAGCAGCGTTTCCTTCTTACCAGCAAGTATAAACAAAAAGAAGCGAATGAATGTTTACGTCCAAAATATAAGACCAAATAGCTGCTGAAGAATTTCGTTGAAAGAAAAAAGTAAATGGCGATTGAAGAAATTTCATTTCATGATTGCGCACGCTCGATTTTAATAGGGGATTTTCATTCCTTTTTTCACAGAACGTTCTGGGAGCTTTTCGAGCCCTTTTTTTCGTCGGTAAGAGTTATTTTAGATAATATCGTGAAAAACGTCTGAATTATTTTTGTTTTTTTTATTTTCGTAGGTAAAAAACGGGGTTGAAAACAAGAAAAAAACATCATCGTTTTTCTCTCCTGTTGCGTATAAAGAGACAAATGTAATCGTATTCATTATGTTGATTAATTATGAATTGTAAGGTGCTTTTTTGATAAAAAATGTTAGCATTTTATCGTTATGCATCTGTTTATAAGATAAATATAAATAATCTGCGCTTGTTTATAAAATAAATGTTTTATGTTTTGTAACGTTAATTTCAGTGTTTTTTTAATTATTTATCGTGTATATAATTTGTTGGAAAGAAATAAATTTGCTAGAATTTTGGTACACAGTGCGTTTGTTTAGTTATTTAATTTCTAAGTTTCACAAGTACGTTCTAAAATGCTGTGAAACGATTTGAACAAAAATCACTGGGTTTTTCAGAAAGCATGCGAAAAAATCTTCGCTTTGCGATCGGTAACTTTTGTTTTCTCTCTATGCCTTTGGGTGTTGGGTTGAAATAGATTTTCATCTGGTTTAAAAGGGGGCAGGAATCATTCCAGAGATCATCAGTTTTATCTTTTGTCGGTTAAATTTTTTCGAACAGGAGGAGAATGAATGAAAGGCATTAATTACAAAAAGCTCATGGATTCAAAGAAAAACACACGCTTCGAACAAAGAAAAACATTATTACGAATTTAACTGTCAGTGGGATGTTGTTGACGAGTACGGTGGTCGTGCCAGCAAGTTTGTTATGGGCACCAACGACGGTTGAAGCTGCTTTGGTTTCAGCTGAACTTTTCTCAGATATCACAGCGTCTAATAACTCAGGCACGAGTGCGTCTGCACCTTATACAACGCCTGGGGCAACGAACCAAGTCAATTTCTCGATTTCTGGATCAAATGCAGTAACGGTTGATGTCTTGAATGGGGATAAAGTCGCAGTTGTTGGGGTTCCTCAAGGGCTTACTGGTTTGGTTCAACCGGCAGGAAATGCATCAATTTCGACCAATGTGACACTACAACTGGGGAATTTCCCAGCCTTGCAAACATTGATCGGGACAGTCACACCAGCAGTCAATACCTTGATCAGCACGGTGGACGGAATCGTCAATCAAAATTTAGCTGACGCATTGGATATTCCTCCGACTGGAGTAGGAGGGTTACCTAACCCAATTTACACTATAGCCTCAGGAGTTGGAGTTAGTGAAATAATCTCCGTCAACTTAGCTGAAATTACGACCCAGTTAGACTTATTAAATCAACTTGGACAATTTGGCCAAGCGAATTTTGAAGTTCCAGCTGGACTAACCGAAAACGAACGTGCCCTGATCGCCAATGTGGATGAGGGTTTATTTATCGTTGTCAATCAGCGCATCAATCAAATTCTTGATAATTTACAAGCAGCACAGATTCAAGTCAGTATTCTAGATGGTGCCAGCGGCATCCCAGGAATTGGTACCTTGATCAGCGGGATCAATACACTGGTTCAAACGACGGTCAATACCGCCAAAGCGACTTTAAATGGCACGGTTGAAACTGCTCAAAATGTCTTAAATGCTACGACCGATCTAGCAGATCAGGTCGCTTCTGCTTCTGTTTTAGGTCAAACAAACGTGGTGATTCCAACGAATGTTACCAGTCCGACCTATGCGCAATTGGTTGAAAATGGTGTGGCGAATCCTTCCACTCCTTACGAAGCTCGCTTCGAAGCAACGATGTCTCAGCTTGACCTCATCACCATTGATTTATTTACGGATGCTGACGGCAATAACTCGATTTGGTTTGCACCAGATACACCAGAAGATCAAACCGATACACCAACGATCAATCCATTGACAGCAGGGGAAACGACGATCAGCGGAACAGCTGAGCCAGGTGCAGCCATCACATTGGCGATCAACGGCGGTGCACCTATTACCACAACCGCAGATGGTGACGGCAATTGGACGACCGATGTCCCTGAATTGGTAGAAGGTGATACAGTCACAGCAGTAGCGGAAGCGGATGGGGAATCAGCGAGTGAACCTGCAACGGCAACGGTAGCAGCACCAGTGGTCAATGCCCCAACGGCTTCGATTACAGGAAACAGCACCGATGGGTATCCTGTGACGGGGACAGCCGCAGCAAATGCAGCCGTTGAAATCACCAATGCCGAGGGTGAAGTCGTTGGCACTGGGACGGCAAATGAGAACGGCAACTACATTATCACGTTGAACCCAGCAGATGTAGCAGAAAATGAAAACTTGAATGTTGCTGCAATCGTTACTGCTGGCGGTCAAACTTATCGCAGTGGCAATACGCCAATCGTCGTTCCAGCAGACGATGCCGAGCAACAAACGGGAACACCAACGATCCAACCAGTGACTGCCGGGGATACAAGCGTCAGCGGAACGGCTGAGCCTGGTGCCTCGATTACTGTGACCGTCAACGGTGCAGATCCGATCGTGACGGAAGCCGATGAAGAAGGCAATTGGCGTGTTGATGTGGACGAAGTGTCAGAGGGCGATACGGTTTCAGCTGTCGCCGAACTAGAAGGACAAACACCAAGTCAGCCAGCAAGTACCACCGTGTCCGCCTTGACGGTCAATGCCCCAACGGCTTCGATCACAGGAAATAGTCAAGAGGGCTATCCAGTGACTGGAACAGCTGCACCAAATGCGGCCATTGAGATCACCAATGCGGATGGCGAAATTGTCGGAACAGGTACTGCCAATGAGAATGGCGTTTATACGGTGACGTTAGATCCAGCAGATGTTGCCGCGGAAGAAACCTTGAATGTGACGGCGGTTGTGACCGCTGGCGGCGAAACCTATCGAAGCAACCCGACACCTGTTGTGGTGCCTGCAGATATCCTGCAGACGGAAACACCAACGATCGATCCAGTCAGTGCTGGAGATACAACTGTTAGTGGGACAGTCGAACCGGGGGCAACGGTAACGATCACGCTTCCTGAAGGCGACCCAATCACGGCTGAAGCCGATGATGAAGGCAACTGGGAAGCAACGGTTCCTGAATTGTCAGAAGGCGATTCCGTGACGGTCGTAGCTGAGTCTGAAGGCAAAGTTCCAAGTGCCCCAATCACCGTGAGTGTAAGCGGTTTGACTGTGGCGGCGCCAACAGCTACGATCACTGGAAATAGCACAGATGGGTATCCAGTAACGGGAACAGCGACTGCCAATGCAGCGATTGAAATTTTGAATGAAGCAGGCGATGTCGTTGGTAGTGGAACAGCCGATGACGATGGCAACTTCACGATCACCCTTGATCCTCAAGAGGTGGCAGCTGGCGACAACTTGCGGGTGGAAGCGATCGTGACGGCTGGTGGTGAAGACTATCGCAGTACAGGCACACCGCTTGTAGTTCCTGCAGATGATGTAGAAAACTTGACTGAAACACCAACGATCAACCCAGTAACAGCTAGGGATACGACCGTTAGCGGAACGGCTGAACCAGGGGCAACAGTGACGATCACGCTGCCTGAAGGCGATCCGATCACGGCAGAAGCCGATGACGAAGGCAACTGGGAAGCGACGGTTCCTGAATTATCAGAAGGCGATACGGTAACAGTCGTTGCCGAAGCCGAAGGCAAAGATCCAAGTGCACCGATTACCGTGACCGTTGATGGTGTGGCTGTCAGTGCACCGAGCGCTTCCATCACAGGCAATAGCACGGATGGCTATCCAGTCAGCGGAACAACGACACCGAATGCGGCAATTGAGATTTTGAATGAAGCAGGCGATGTTGTTGGTAGCACGACGGCGGATGACACGGGTGCTTATACCGTGACCTTAGATCCAGCCGATGTGGCGCCAGAAGAAGCCTTGCAGGTGGTGGCAGTTGTGACAGCAGGCGGTCAAGACTACCGCAGTAATGCCACACCAATCACCGTACCAGCAGATATTGAACAAACAGGGACACCAACGATCGATCCGGTCACAGCAGGTGATACCACGATTAGCGGAACGGCGGAACCTGGTTCGACGGTTACTGTGACGATCACCGATCAAGAACCAGTAACGGCTGAAACGGATGACGAAGGAAACTGGCTTGCAGAAGTGCCGGCAGTCTCTGGTGGCGATACAGTTACGGTCGTTGCCGAAGCCGAAGGCAAAGAGCCAAGCGCGCCAATCAGCGTTGGAGTCGCAGGAGTGACCGTAGCAGCACCAACAGCGATCATCAGCGGCAATAGTACCGATGGCTATCCAATCACGGGGACTGCTCCAGCGAATGCAGCGATCGAAGTGCTGAATGAAGCAGGCGATGTGATTGGTACTGGCACAGCCGATGGGGATGGAAACTATACGGTAACCATCGCACCAGCCGATGCAGCACCAGAAGAAACCTTGTCTGTCGTTGCGATCGTAACAGCTGGCGGGGATGAGTACCGCAGTCCTGCCACACCAGTGACGGTCCCAGCAGATGAGCTTGAACAAACAGAATTACCAACCATCGACCCAATCAATGCAGGGGACACGACGATCAGTGGGACTGCCGAACCAGGCGCTACGGTGACGGTAACGATCCCAGATGAAGAACCGGTGACTGGTGAAGCCGATGACGAGGGCAACTGGACGGTTGAAGTTCCTGAAGTTTCTGAAGGAGAAACCGTCACAGTGGTCGCACAAGCACCAGACAAAGACCCAAGTGCACCAATCAGTGTTGGGGTCAATGGGTTGACGATTGCTACACCAACCGCGACGATCAGTGGCAATAGTACCGATGGGTACCCAGTAACGGGAACGGCACCAGCCAATGCAGCCATCGAAATCTTGAATGCCGATGACGAGGTCGTAGGTACTGGCACCGCCAATGACGAAGGCCAATACACGATCACGTTAACGAGTGATGATGCGTCTCCAGCTGAAACCTTACGGGTGGTGGCGGTAGTCACAGCCGGTGGTCAAGATTACCGCAGTGCGGCTGCCCCAATCACAGTACCATTGGATCAAACCGCAGTCCCAACCATTGAAACAGTGACAGCCGGCGACACCACGATCAGCGGAACGGCTGAACCTGGTGCGACAGTCTCGGTAACGATTGATGACGCAGAGCCAGTCACTGCCGAAGCAAATGATGAAGGCAATTGGACGGCAACGGTGCCCGAGGTTTCTCAAGGAGAAATAGTTTCCGTGGTAGCGACCCTCGATGGGGAAACGCCAAGTGACGCAGCAACGGTCGTCGTAAATCCACTTAGTGTCGCGACACCGACAGCAGCGATCAGCGGCAATAGTACCGATGGGTATCCAGTTACAGGAACGGCAACGCCGAATGCAGCGATTGAGATCTTAAATGCAGCCGATGAGGTTGTCGGCAGTGGCGAAGCAAATGAGGAAGGGACCTACAGCATCACCTTGAGTAGCGACGATGTTGATCCTTCAGAACCACTTCAGGTGGTGGCAGTGGTAACCGCTGGCGGCGATGAATACCGCAGTGCGCCGCTTTCCATCGTGGTACCAGCAGACCAAACGACTGCACCAACGATCAATCCAGTGCAAGCCGGTGATACATCCGTCGGAGGAACGGCCGAACCTGGTTCAACGGTGACGGTGGAGATCCCTGGAGAAGATCCAGTGATTGCCGAAACGGATGAGGAAGGCAATTGGACAGTCACCGTACCAGAGCTTTCAGAAGGCGACATGGTCACAGTGGTTGCGGAAGCTGAAGGCAAAGACCCAAGTGAACCAATCAGTGTCGGTGTCGGTGCCTTGAACGTGGCAGCACCAACGGCAACGATCACTGGCAACAGTACTGACGGCTATCCAGTTACAGGGACAGCACCAGCCAACGCAGCGATTGAGATCTTAAATGATGCGGGTGAAGTGGTGGGCAGTGGCACTGCCAATGTAGACGGTGAGTATACGATCACCTTGACAGATGGTGTGTCTCCAGCAGAAACCTTGCGAGTGGTGGCAGTGGTAACAGCTGGCGGACAAGAATACCGCAGTCCAGCAACTACTATCGTGGTGCCAGAAGATAACGCAGAAGACCAAACAGCAGCACCAACTGTCGCACCCGTGGTTGCTGGGGCGACAACTGTTAGCGGAACGGCTGAACCAGGAGCAGAGGTAACCGTTGAACTGCCAAGCGGTGATACTGTTACTGCAACAGCGAATGACGAAGGTGAGTGGACGGCAACTGTGCCGACGGTTTCTCTAAATGATGTTTTGACAGTTACTGCCTTGGCAGACGGCAAAACAGAAAGTTTACCAGTAACGGTGACGGTGCAAGGGTTGATCGTGGCAGCACCAACGGCAACGATTTCTGGCAATAGTGAAGATGGTTATCCTGTAACTGGTACAGCACCAGCCAATGCAGCGATCGAGATTTTGAACGCAGCCAATGAAGTCGTAGGAACAGGCACTGCTGATGGAGATGGCAACTATACAGTGGCCTTAACTGCTGAAGCTGTCGATCCAGAAGAAACCTTGAACGTCGTTGCCATCGTTACAGCTGGTGGGAAAGAGTATCGCAGTAATCCAACAGCGGTCATCGTACCAGCAGATACGGTAGTGGATCAGACAGCAGCACCAACGATTGATCCAATCACGGCGGGGGATACCAGCATCAGCGGAACGGCTGAACCAGGTTCAACCGTGACGATCACCATACCAGATGCGGAACCAATCATGGCTGAAACGGATGACGAAGGCAATTGGACGGCAGAAGTACCAGAAGTTTCTGAAGGCGATGCAGTCACTGTTGTGGCACAATCACCTGACAAAGAGCCAAGCGCTCCAGTCACAGTTGGTGTGGGTGCGTTGACGGTAACTGCTCCTAGTGCAACTATCACAGGCAATAGCACGGACGGCTATCCAGTAACTGGAACGGCACCAGCCAATGCCACCGTACAAATCTTGAATAGCGATGGACAAATCGTCGGTTCAGGAACCGCTGACGCGGAAGGGAACTACAGTATCACTCTTGAACCAACAACTGTTGCACCAGCGGAAAGCTTAACCGTCGTTGCAGTTCTGACAGCTGGCGGCAAAGGATACCGCAGTAATGCGACACCGATCGTGGTACCTTTGGATCAAGAAGAGCAACAAACTGCAACACCAACGATCGATCCAGTCAAAGCTGGCGATACGACGATCAGCGGGACTGCCGAACCAGGTTCAACGGTGACGGTAACAATTGGTGAAAATGAACCGATCACGACCGAAACGGACGAAGAGGGCAATTGGACAGTCGAAGTACCTGAAGTTGCGGAGGGTGATACCGTCACTGTTGTGGCACAATCACCTGAAAAAGATCCTAGTGCACCAATTACAGTGAGTGTGGATGGCATCACGGTTTCAGCACCGACCGCGTCCATCACTGGCAATCCAGAGGATGGTTACCCAGTGACGGGGATGGCAGCACCAAATGCGGCGATTGAAATCTTGAATGAAGCAGGAGACGTCGTTGGATCAGGCAATACCGATGAAAATGGTAACTACACGATCACGCTCTCTGGTGAAGCAGTGTCTCCTGAAGAATCACTGAACGTCGTTGCGATCATCACAGCCGGTGGCAAAGACTATCGGAGTAATGCGACACCAATCGTCGTGCCCGTTGAGAATACGATCGATCAAACCGCTACACCAATCATCGAACCAGTCACAGCTGGTGACACGACTATCACTGGTACTGCTGTACCGGGAGCGATGGTCACCGTGACGGTAACGGGCGAAGAAGCGGTTGAAACCGAAGCAGATGAAGCAGGAAATTGGTCAGTGGACGTTGCCGAAGTTTCTCGAGATGAAATCGTAACAGCAGTGGCGCAAAGCGAAGGAGAAACCGCCAGTGAACCAGCAACGACCGTTGTTAATGGCATCACGGTCAACGCACCTTCAGCATCCATTACTGGGAATTCCCAAGAAGGCTATCCAGTAACCGGGAACGGTCCTGCCAATGCAGCGATTGAAATTTTGAATGAAGCGGGGGATGTCGTAGGAACAGGCACTACCGATGAAAATGGTGACTATACGATCACATTGACTAGCGAGGATGTCGCACCAGAAGAAAACCTATCGGTTGTGGCGATCGTCACTGCTGGTGGGGATGACTATCGCAGTAATGCGACGCCAATCGTCGTACCTGTCGATGATGAAATCATCAAGACAGATACACCAACCATTGACCCAGTCACGGCTGGTGATACAACGATCAGCGGAACGAGTGAGCCAGGTGCTACGATCACCGTTACCATCAGCGATCCGTTAACAAGCAGATTCCTGACCATCTTCGCGGCTGAAGGACCAATCACAACGATCGCCGATCAAAATGGTGACTGGCGTGTTGAGCTATCCGCGGAAGCAACGGAAGGTGAAACCGTTACGGTTCTTGCTTTAGCAGATGGCGAAACCCTAAGTGATCCGACGACGACCGTAGTCGATGCTTTGACGGTTGATGCACCGGTTGCTACGATCACTGGCAATCCTACCGATGGCTATCCAGTCTTCGGGAATGGACCAGCCAATGCGACGATCGAAATCTTGAATGAAGCGGGTGACGTTGTCGGAACTGGAACGACCAATGGAGATGGTGCGTTTAGCATCACATTAGATCCAGAGGATGTTTCACCTGAAGAAACCCTTAACGTTGTTGCGATCGTTACAGCAGGTGGCAGAGAATACCGCAGTGCCGCAACACCAATCGTGGTACCAACGGGTGACAATGGCACGGATGGTTCAGATGGTACTGACGGCACGGACGGCAGCGATGGAACGGATGGCACCAATGGTTCAGATGGTACGAATGGTACCGACGGAAGCAACGGCGCTTGGGGCAACTGGGGCAATTGGGGAAACAATAACTGGAACAGCAACAATCAAAACCAAAGCTGGTGGGGAAGTAAATTCTTACCGAAAACGGGATCAGAAGGAACTTGGTATGCTTCAGTAATCGGAGCAGCAGTCTTTGTTGTCGGAGGAATTGGCTTGTTCTTCAAAGCAAGAAAGAAAAAAGACCAGCAAAAATAGCATGATTTTACCAGCGGAGTGGACAGCCTCCGCTGGTATCTCTAGTGAATCAAAATGTTGAAGCATTGATCATCGTTTCGTAAAGAAAGGGTTAGAAATGGTATGGAAAACAGGAGGAGGGAAAAACGTTTTTACAAATGGACGATCGCTCAGTTGATTCTCTTTTTGACCAGCATCAGTTTCATCAATTTGTATCTTTTAACAACGACAATAAAAGCCGAAGCAGCAGTGAATGTTTTAGATGTGGAGATTTTAAGCAATTTAACTAGTGCCAATACAAGTGGTACTTCAGCAAGTGCACCTTGGCCAGGCAGTGTGACAAATCGACCAGTGACTTTTTCACTCAAAGGGAACGGGGGCTTGAATGCTTCTGTCAATGTCAACGGTGAGGATAAATTTGCTTTGTTGGCGATCCCAACAGAGTTGAGAAATCGCATCAGTGCCAATGGATCAGAAGCTATCAAAACGTCGACCACAGTCAATATTGCCAATGTCCCGCTTTTGAATGCGATCTTAACAGCGCTTGATTCCTTGACCAGCTCATTAAATCTCAATCTCGGAATTGTGCAAATCGATTTAACGGCTGTCAATCAGCAAATTTCCTTGCTAAAAACCGTTGGTAATTTAGGCAATGTAGAAATAAGCAGTCCGTTGCAGTTCACCACCCAAAGAGAAGCGTTGTATGCCAATATGAGTTCGAACCTCGGTGTCGTTTTAGGAACCAATGTCCCGCAAATTTTACGGAATTTAAGCACGGCGATTCAAAATACCCAGATCCGAGTGATCGGTATCGATATTGGCGGCGTCGTTCGTGCATTGCTGCAAGGGTTGCTGAATACCCTGCTTAGCACCGTGACGTCAGCGTTAAACAATTTGGCAACCGTCCAAGAACAAATGGCGGATGCAGCCGTTTTAGGAGCAACGGATGTTCAAATTCCTACGCTACTTTCGGGTCCAGGACAGTTGTCCGCAAATTGGACCGCTAATTTTTCGGCTTCTGTGTTGAAGGCAAAGCCGACGGACATCAATCTCTTGAACTTTAGTGCGCTAAATATCAGCAGTCGCCAAACCATGATTTATTTCATGGTCGAAGCACTGACGATGGATCGGACGAATCTGCCGACTCAGCTGAATTTTGGCCGGCATGCCATTCAAACGAAAAAGAGTGAGACATGGCGGGCAACCGCCAACGGCGACCAAAGCGCAGCAGCTACAACTGGGATTTTACGGATCAATGATACCCGCAATCGTCAGAAAAAATGGCAAGTGAAGGTCAGACAATCCACCAATTGGGTCAATGGCACGCGAACATTGCCAGCTGCCGAATTAAGGGTTCAGCTTGGAACTGTTAATTCGACATTTACAGACGGTCGAGTGGTTTTACCTGATAATGCAACGATTGCCCTGCAGCAAAATGTCGAAAAAAATGTGGTGACGTTGGAAAATGCGACATCGACTGGTGGACTGACTGTTAATTTTTCCCAGTTCAATTTATTTGTACCTGAGAAAACACCTAAATTTCAAGGTCAGTATCGCGCCACAGTCGTTTGGACCGTTTCCGATACACCTTGAAAAGGAAGAGCAGAATGAAAAAAAATTCCCTTGTGCTACTTCTGATTTTGATGATCGGCAGTTTCTACAGTATCGTTCCATCAGCAGTAGCCAATACGACGACCGGCAACATTGAGTTTTATGAAGGACCAACAGAAACATCTAGCAGTGATTCCATTGATGAAGAAATTGAACCACCGACCAGTCAAGAAACGGTCACTAACGCAGAAGAACCGTTGCCACAGCTTGCAGAAACCAATCACTTTTGGCTGCCCGTAATAGGCGGATTCTTCATTAGTCTGACATTGATCATTTGCATCAAAAAAAGGAGGATGGCAAAATGATTTCAAAGAAATCGATAATAGGCGCATTGGGGGTATTGACTGCACTTAGCATCGGTGCGACAGTGCAAGCAGATGACACGACTGGTGTCGTAGAATATACCTCTGGGGGCATCGTGTTTGACCCTGACAAAGGCGGGAGTGATCCCAATACGCAGCTACCAACGAATTTAGATTTTGGTGCCCATGAAATCCAAACAGAAAATGCCGAAACGTGGGTGGCTACTACGGATGGGACTGGACTACCTGGGGATGGATCAACGCTGCAAAGAGGGGCAGTTGCGGTCAGCGATAACCGAGGACAGGCGAACTCTTCTTGGGCGATCAAAGTACGGCAAGCAACCCAATTTACGGCAGGAGACAGCACGTTGGACGGTGCGGTATTAACGGTAGATACGGGGACATTGACCAACAACTTAAGTTCGCCGCCAACCGGAACCAGTGATATTGCCAATGGCGAGCTTGATTTTGCGGCGATCAACAATGAGTATGCGTTCTTGACCGCCAATGCTGGCGAAGGGATCGGTGAAACGTCGATGCCTTTAGAACAATTTACCCTTTCGATCCCAGCCAATACGGAAAAACAATCAGCAACCTACCAAACGACCCTCGTTTGGACGATCAGCAGTGCGCCGACGACCCCATAGGGCAGTAGTCATTGCGTAACAGTTAGCAGAAAAAAAGCAGCTTGCCTGAGCGGCTGCTTTTTATGCTAGCTGATTTTTCTTTCCTATTTTGTGTAGAAAGGATCTGACAGGATGCATCAGAAGAAAGTTCGAGGCAAAGGATTTCAGTATTGGGTAGTAAGTATTCTAACGGTCTTATTTTTCATTGGTACGAGCAGTACGGGGGCAGCAGATTCGCTTGATACCTTCGATGTTCAAATCAAATTGCCAGAGTCACAGCAAGACAAAGAGCTGATGTACTATGATTTGTTGCTGGAGCCCAAGGCAGAAGAAAAACTAGCGGTCATGGTTTCCAATAAAAGCGAGCAACCAATCAATCTACAGCTATCCTTTAATCGAGCGGTCACGAACATGACGGGTGTCGTTGAGTACTCTGGGGCAAATGAAGAAGCAACGCCTTCTGCTCCATACGCGATCGAAGAACTCGTCACTTTAAGTGATGAAACCCTTTCGTTAGCCCCTAATGAGCAAAAAGAAATCACCTTGACAGTCCAGATGCCATCTGAATCCTTTGATGGGATTTTGGCAGGGGGACTATACGTCCAGCAAACCGGCAGTGAAGAATTTCAAGGAAATGTCCAAAATCTACTAGCCAGAGAAGTGGCGGTGTTGCTCCGTAACAAAGAGACCGACATCCCACCAGCGGTTCGGATTGAGGAAGCCCATCTGGAAGAAATCAATCGCCGCAATGTCATCATCGTAGCGGTGGAAAATACAGCGGCAAATTATCTTAGTAAGGCCACGCTTGCTTATGAAGTATTTCATGATGGGCAAGCAACAGCGATCAAAGGGGAAAAAGAGATTCAATTAGCGCCCAATGCGTTAATGAATTACGCACTGCCATTAGATGGAAACGAATTGCAATCAGGAGAGTATGAAATAAAAACGACCCTCAGAGCAGCTGATCAACAATGGCAAGGAGAGCCTACCTTCCAAGTTGCAAGGCAAGAAGCGCA
Organism: Enterococcus sp. DIV0240d; assembly: GCF_051711245.1. NCBI lineage: Bacteria > Bacillati > Bacillota > Bacilli > Lactobacillales > Enterococcaceae > Enterococcus > Enterococcus sp. DIV0240d. The sequence goes on from NZ_JBIOMG010000001.1 coordinate 1,493,397, forward strand.
AGAAAGAAACGAGCAAGATGTCAGTATTGAAGAAACCTCTTCGCCGATCCTTCTCTATTTATTGATCGGTGGTGTTTTATGTCTGATCATCGCCTATTTGATTTGGCATAATCGCAAGCTGAAACGAGCTTTGAAAAAAAGTGATGACTAGCAGGTAGTGGAAATCAAAGGTGGTTGCATGAAAAGTCTACTATTATAGTAAGAAATGTTTTCAAATAGCTAAAAGCAGTACCACTCATAAAAAGAATCAGGAAAGAAAACCATTTATCATTGAGAATAAATGGTTTTTTCGTGTGCCGCACATTTTGTTGAGAACAGTGAAGAAGAAATTTTGACATTCACCAATAGGAGGTCATGTCATCACTGATGAATAATTGTTCTTCAATCGTTGAAAGGAGAGAAGCATCCAGTGGAAAATAAATAACGTTTGTGATGTTGGGTTCTGATCGTTTTTTTCACATGAAATTATCATAAAACTTTACATAAAAGTGTTTCCGCTTCCCTGAAAGTCTGTCGTAGATATTGTTAAAAAAACATAATATTTTTCTGCTGGCTACGCTTACTCCCTTATAAAAGCTTTAAGAAAACTCTTTAGCGTGTCTTTTTATCTATAATAGGTTTAGACCAATTACAGCGTCTTTTCTTACTTTGTTTTTAATTTAAACTACCTTTTTTGCATGAATGTTTCGTTAATTCGTTTGAAAGTGCAAGCAGGCATTTTTGATTAAGAATACAATTAGAAATGATGCAAAAAGGAGAATTAAGATGTCTGCAAATTTGAGCAATTTCGCTGTTTATATAGTAGATGACAACTTTTTTAATGGGAATTTGATGAAGAAAATGATTACGGAAAGTCGTGTTCCGCATTCTTTAGTTGAGATTCTTTCGCCTGAAGCACTAGCCCCTTTTCTTGACGGATACCTAACAGATGTGAACGACCTCTTCTTATTTTCCATTGAAATGAAAGGATTTGATCGAAGTTTTCAATTAGCAGGAAGCTTGAGGGAACAATGCAAAAAGTGTCAAATCGCTTTTTATGGTGCCTATGCCTCCAAAATCGAAATCAAGAAGCTGAATCTTATCTGTCCTTTAGGGATCATCGATACAAAAGAAAAGGAGGTGGCAATGCAGCTAAAAAATTTATTAACGGAAGCGATCGAAGTCAAACGATCCTTACTCGGAAAAAAGCACTTATTAAAAATCGTCAGTAAAAGAGAGTTGATGGTGGTTGATGCAGAAGCAATCAACTATATTACAACGATCAAAGGAGAGCGAAACCGAATTGCTTTTCACCAAAAAAAGTCGATCGAATTCCTCGAAACTTCCTTGAAGGTGATCAAACAATTAGAGCTGCCAGAGTATTATAACGTCTTCAAATCCTACATTATCAATGCGCGACAAATCAAAATGATCGATCGAACAAACAATGTTTTGTGCTTTTTTAATGGAGAAGAGTTAGAAGTCGGGAAAAAAATCCGTAAGGCAATCAGTTAAAACTACATACATTTATTGGAGGAAAAAATGAATAAGAGAAGCAAAAGAATTCGTCATGGGATCGTTGTTACCGCACTAGGAATCACTCAAGTGATCACTCCAATCATTGCGATAGCGGAAACAACCGAACAAGAACAGACCGTCAACACGCTAGACAAATCCGATCAACTACTAGAAACGATGACTGAATCGACAAATGATGCTAACGGAAACGAAGCACAAGCAGCTGAGGATGCTCAAACAGATTATTCTTCCGAAGCGAACAAAGAGGAATCATCAGCTGGTTCAGAAAACACGGAACCAAGTCAAACGACCACATCGGCTTCCTCAAATATAACGGAAGATTCTAGCCATGCGAGACAAGAAAGTTCTTCAACATCCGATTCAAAAGAAACCAAAGAAGAGCAACACACACCTCGTGTCAGCACGCGCATCAATGACCAAGAACTTTTGGAAAAAGGTACCCTGCTGACCATTGCTGGCGAAGAATTCAGCCGAACGGCAGAAACACGAATCTTAAACAATAGTCCAGTGAAACTGAAATTGGATTTTGAAATCAATGACAAAGATTATTTCGCTGGCACCACTGCTGTTTTTGACTTGCCGCAAGGCCTTGGCTTTAGTGATGTGCAAGGAACCAATGAAGCGATCAATGCATCGTGGGCTGTAGATAGTGCAGCTCATCAACTGATGATCACGTTTAATCAATCGGTTCATGATGCCTCTTTTTCGATCGAGTTGACTAGTTATCTATATTCAGAAGATAAGCCTCAGCTAACGATTGAGATCGGCGATCGAAACCAGACAAGCTATGCGATTGATTTGTATGAAGAGGTCGATCCGATTCAATATGTGTCAGAAAAAAATGTCTTTGGGATGGAAGGAATGGTCTACTACAATACCGATCGGACATTATCTGGAACGGAAACTCTTTCACTGAATTTGGTTGATACGCCGGGGGCTTCCTTCAAAAAGATTGAGACTCAACCGTTAAAAGTTTTCAGCTATGAGGTGGATATCAAAGGAAAGATCAAGCCAGAAACACAGACAGCATTAGTCGAAGGGACAGACTATACGATCACCTCAAATAGTCTTTACAATACTGCCGTTGAAATCAAACAGATGGACAAACAAAAGGCTTATGGGGTCTCTTATCAATTCACCATGAGCTTGACCGAGCTGACGGAATATACTGCTTCTTTTTCAAAAGGGTATCCAACGACCGGATTTGGTTCGGTACAGCTAAAACAAACAACTGCCCAAAACAGAGGGTTTTCCTTTATCGCAAAAACCAGCAAAGATGAAAAAGAAGTCGATTCTAGGTATTATATGGGGGTTGCTTCTGCCAGTTTTATGAATGGTCTTTCTAAAGGAAACTACTATGTATCAATTCATCAAATGCCGACGGAGATGAAAGCTGGTCAACAAATCATCCTTTCGAGTCAAAACGGACAGCCGATCACGGCGAAACAGTTAACAGCAAGAGATGCCTTCTATCAAAATGTGACTTTTTCGGATTATTTTTCTGTCGAAAATAACGGGGACAAACTGATTGTGACCGCTACAAAAGACAGCAATCTCACTCTTGGTTCCACGAACGTAACCGTATCCTTTGATCAGAAAGATATCATTCTCAATGTCTCGACACCGTTGATCGCCAATAGAGAATTCAAAATCGTTGAAGATAACTATGTCGAACCAATCAGTGTCCTTAATCCCAACAATGCTGAAACGGCTTGGGGGAATTATGATCAAAATGGTGCTTACATGAGTGATACCTCCATCAACATCGAAGGCAGTAACTCACAACCAATCGAAAATTTACAAATGTTTATTGAACATCCAGAGTATCTTTCTTTGAGAAAGGTACCAAAAGTCAGTTTTTACTACACATTAGGAAAAGATTATACGATTGAAGAAGTAGCAGGCGGAACGATGGTCACCTTTACGTCGCCCATTACCTATTCCGTTCAATTTGATATTGGCTTCAATTACGTGCCAGACAGTTTAGCACCGACAAAATCGATTCCTAATGATACAATTCCAATCACGATTTCCGCAACGGGACTTGACACGGTTCATACCTCCGTCTATACAGGAAGAAAGCTGTATTCTGAACGCACGCTCCAAAGCAGTAAGAATCAGTTTTTAGTCAACGCTCGTCAAGATACCATCAGTGATTTGACTGTGGAGACCCATGTTCCGAAAAACACGGAGGTTGTTTTTTCGATCATCGATGTTTCCAATGATCAAGTAAACGGCATTTATCCGCAATATTGGGATCGCGGCGCTTATAATAACCAAGCCATGAAGGAAAGCGATCCGAATTATCCAACGATCACCCATGATGAAGAAACCAACTATTATACCTTTGATTTTGGGACGACCAATCGGCGCTACATTATTGCTTATCAATACGCCAATGGATGGCAGGAAATGAGTACGATTTATGTGCCTGGTTATGCAAAAGAACCGTTATCTAATAATCAACAAGGCACAGCCACAGTTTCAGTATCCAATACGGCGACAGATATTATTGGCATTACGCAAAATACCGTCAATAATACGAAAAACATGACGCAGGTCAAGGTCACGACAAAAAATATCGATGATGGTTCGAAAAAGGTAGCAAATCCAACGATCCTTCTAAAATCGTTAGGAAATACCAATGGCGAAATCGATTTAGGATCGATCACTGTTTCGAATGTGCCAGATGACAGCTATGAAGTCAAAGAAGTTGATGGAAACGTACAGCTTGTCTTTTCAAACTATGTTCTAACGAAAAATATCGAAATCAGTTACAACGTCCTTTCACAAAACGCCGGCCAAATCTCAGCCTCAGCAACGATCGTTTCTGATACGATCGATACCTTGTCGGAAGCCAAACGGACGGCTACCTCGACGGTGGCCAATCTGCAATTTTCGGCAGGCGATTCCAGCGGGATCATCTACAAAACCAATGCGACGCTTGATGTTTATAATACCGAAGAACCAACTGAGAAGATTGCGGGGGTTACTTTGACGCTTTGGAATCAATTGACTGGAGATATCGTTTCTGTCGTAACGGATGAAGATGGGGAATACCAATTAACTGATATTTATACGGGGAACTATACGCTTTATGTTTCCTACGTCCCAGAAGGTTACGTCATACCACAGGAACTTCAGCTTGGTAAAGAGGTGCAAGTGAACCGGACGGGCAATCATCTTTCTGTCGGCATCACACCAGAAGAAGACTTGTCGACGATCGACGCCAAAGATAGCACGATCTACGTGGGAGATGAATGGCATGCTGAAGACAACTTTGTTTCAGCGACAGACAAACACGGCAATGCGCTGACTTTCTCGGAAATCACCGTCAATGGCGAGGTCGACACGACAAACGTTGGCACCTATGAAGTCAAATACATCAACGGCAGTGTTAGTCAAACAGCGACGATCACCGTGGTTGCCAACCAAGAAACGGTAGCAGCCAAAGACAGCACGTTATATGTGGGCGATGCATGGACAGCAGCTGATAATTTTCTATCGGCAACGGATAAAGACGGCAACGCAGTGACAATCACAGAAGTGGCCATCAACGGCGAAGTTGATACGGATACACCAGGAGAATACCAAGTCATTTATCGCAATGGCAAAGCCGAAGCGACAGCAACGATTACCGTGTTAGCTGATCAAACATCAATCAAGGTAAAAGATAGCACCTTATACGTCGGGGACGACTGGCATGCGGTTGATAACTTTGTTTCGGCAACGGACAAAACAGGAGCGAATGTGCCATTTTCAAGTGTAGTTGTTAGTGGAGCCGTGGATACTTCCAAAGAAGGTCAATATCCAGTGGTTTATCAAAACGGCAATCAAAAAGCAACAGCGACGATCACCGTGGTTGCCAATCAAGAAACAGTCGTTGCCAAGGATAGTACACTTTATGTTGGAGATGCGTGGGAACTTGCGGATAATTTTGTTTCAGCAACGAATAAGAAGGGGCAACCGTTAAGCTTGGCAGAAGTCACCACCAGTGGTGAAGTGGATACGAAAGTACCAGGAGAATACCAAGTCATTTATCGCAGTGGCAAAGCTGAAGCAACAGCCACGATCACCGTGTTGGCTGATCAAACATCAATTAAAGCCAAAGATAGCACCTTGTATGTTGGTGACGACTGGCAAGCAATCGACAACTTTGTTTCGGCAACGGATAAAACAGGAGCAAACCTACCATTTTCAGGAGTGACCGTTAGTGGATCAGTTGATACGAGCAAAGAAGGTCAGTACAAAGTTACTTATAGCAATGGTAAAACAGAAGCTATTGCTACGATCACGGTTGTTGCGAACCAAGAAACGGTGGCAGCTAAAGATAGTACGTTGTATGTAGGTGACTCATGGGAAGCCGCGGATAATTTTCTTTCCGCAACAGACAAAGACGGCAAGGCATTGCCGCTGACAGAAGTAACCGTTGATGGCACAGTTGACACCTCTAAAGCAGGCAGATATGAAGTGATTTATCGCAATGGCAAGGCTGAGGCGAAAGCGACGATCACCCTGTTAGCTGATCAAACATCAGTTAAAGCCAAAGATAGCACCTTGTATGTTGGTGACGATTGGCATGCGGTTGATAACTTTGTTTCGGCAACGGACAAAACAGGAGCAAACCTACCATTTTCAGGAGTAACCGTTAGTGGCTCAGTCGATACCTCCAAAGCAGGCGAGTACCCAGTGGTTTATCAAAATGGTCATGTCGAAGCAACGGCGACGATTACGGTCGTTGCCAACCAAGAAACGGTAGTTGCTAAAGATAGTACGATTTATGAAGGCGATGACTGGCAAGCCGCCGACAATTTTGTGTCGGCAACAGATAAAGACGGCAACGCAGTAAAACTGGCTGATATCACAACAGTAGGTACAGTCGACAGCGCCACACCAGGGAAATATGAAGTGATTTATCGCAATGGCAAAGCTGAAGCAAAAGCCACGATCACCGTATTGGCAGATCAAACGAGTGTCAAAGCCAAAGACAGTACTCTGTATGTCGGCGACGATTGGGAAGCTGCCGACAACTTTGTCTCAGCCACAGACAAAACGGGAGCAACGGTTGAATTATCAGGAGTGATCGTTACTGGTACCGTCGATACCAATCAAGAAGGCACATACGAAGTCACTTATACGAATGGAACAGTCAGCGACATAGCGACAATCACTGTGGTTGCTCACGAAGAAACGGTCGTAGCAAAAGATAGTACAATCTATGAAGGAGAGAAATGGCAAGCCGTCGATAATTTTGTCTCAGCAACAGATAAAAGCGGACAAGCAGTTGATTATGATCAAGTATTGATTAGCGGTACAGTCAATACTGATGTGCCTGGAAAATACCAAGTCATCTATCGCAATGGCAAAGCTGAAGCAACTGCCACGATCACCGTGTTGGCAGATCAAACGTCTGTGACTGTGAAAGATAGCGTGATTTATGTCGGTGACAACTGGACAGCAGCCGACAATTTTGTCTCCGCTACAGATCGTGACGGTAAGTCACTCGCATTGGAGCAACTGCTGGTGGACGGTTCGGTGGATACGAAGAAAACGGGCACCTATCAAGTCACTTATTCAATCGTCACTGATGAAGCAGCAACTCCTAACTTTTTCGCACGTTTATTTGGTACTCGCTCACAAGAAGCAGTCACCGCCACAGCGACGATCAAAGTCGTTGAAAAAACAGAAGAACCAGAGGAGGACGATCAGCAGCCTACGAAAGATGATTCTAACAAAGGGCAAGAAAAACCAACGGATGCAGGGCAGACTGATAAACAAACCAAAGCGACCGCAAAGGACAAACGGTTGCTACCAAAGACTGGTACAGCCATCACTCAAGGCTATTCAATTGCAGGAGTGAGCCTTGTTGCACTAGCGGGGATCGTCTTCTTTCGCAAGAAACACACGAACAAAAGCAGAAAAACAAAATAAGTCTCAATGACTCTAGCAGCGGATATCCTTCACGATATCCGCTGTTTTTGTTTTTTAAAATACCTGCTGTATTGCGGTTTTCTTGTCCGATAAGCAGCCGTATAAAGAAGATATAAAGATGCTAGCAGAAGATTTACACTATTTTTATTTCTTTTTGCGTATGCTTACGTCATGAAGGAGTGAAGAATATGAATCTTGTTTTAGGAATAATCGGAGTGATCGTAATGATCTATCTCTTTTGGTACTTGTTTGAGGGGGGAGAACGATGAGTAGCTATTTTGTGCAAGGCTTTTTATTTTTACTGATCTTACTAGCAGCAGCGGTTCCTTTGGGCTGGTATATCAAAGAAATCATGCAAGGAAAAACACCGCGGTTTGTCCGGTTTATTCAACCCATTGAACGGTTGACCTATCGAGTGATTGGTTCGGTCAGCAAAAAAGAAATGACCGCCAAAACCTATCTATTTTCCGTCTTGGCCGTTAGTGTCTTTTCCATCATCGGCTTGACCGGATTATTGATGGTTCAGCACTGGTTACCGCAAGGGGCAGTCGTTGAGAACATGTCCTTTGACTTAGCCTTGAACACAGCCGTCAGTTTTGTGACGAACACGAACTGGCAAGCTTACGCTGGGGAAGAAGCACTGACCAATCTTTCCCAAGCATTAGGATTAACGGTGCAAAATTTCTTATCAGCAGCAGTAGGACTAGCCGTACTGTGTGCCTTGATTCGTGGGCTGCAGCAAAAGCAAAAACGTACGGTAGGGAATTTTTGGCAAGACATCACCCGTTCCTTGCTCTATATCCTTTTGCCACTTTCATTGATGTTAGCGATCTTGCTCCTGTCTCAAGGCGTTGTCCAAACGTTGAGCAGCGGCGTGGAAGTCAATGGATTTGAGGGGGAATCCTTTTGGATGGTGCTCGGACCAGTAGCGAGTCAAATCGCCATCAAGCAATTAGGGACCAACGGCGGCGGGTTCTTTGGCGCCAACGCTGCCCACCCATTTGAAAACCCAACGATGTTCAGTAATTTTTTAGAAAACTTAGCGATCTTGCTGCTGCCAGCTACTTTGATTTTTGCCTTTGGCTTTTGGATCAAAGAATGGAAACAAGGACGTACGATCTTGATCACCGCAACCGTCTTTTTGATCCTAGCTTTTATTGGCGTAGTGATCAGTGAAGCTTATGGACCGCAATTCAGTCAAGTGCTTGGGAATGCCAATCTAGAAGGCAAAGAAGTACGTTTCGGTGTCGGTTGGTCGAGTCTCTGGGCAGTGAGTACCACCGCTGCTTCCAGTGGATCAGTCAATGCCATGCTGGATAGTTTTACACCACTCGGGGGTGCGATCCCGATGTTCTTGATGCAGCTGGGGGAAATCATCTTTGGCGGTGTCGGCAGCGGGCTTTATGGCATGATCGCTTTTCTATTATTGACGGTCTTTATCGCTGGTTTATTAGTCGGACGAACACCCGAATATATCGGCAAAAAAATCGAAGCCTTTGACATTAAAATGACGAGTATCGTTATTTTGACGCCATTGCTACTGACGCTTTTCGGGGCTATGTTGATGACCTTGCATCCTGACATCATGAGCTGGCTAACCAACCAAGGCGCCCATGGCTTTAGCGAACTGTTGTATGCAGCAACTTCGTTTAGCAACAACAACGGGAGTGCCTTTGGCGGCTTGACCGCAGATACTGTTTTCCTGAATAGTTTGGGTAGTATCTTGATGTTCGTTTCACGTTTCGTTCCCATCGCAGCCATTTTATATCTGGCAGAAAACATGGGTGCCAAAAAGAAAACCGTTCGTAATGAAGGAACCTTGTCAACCACGAGTCCAGTATTTGTCACGATGCTGATCATTGTGATCATCGTGATCGGTGCACTAAGCTTTTTACCAGCGATGGCTTTAGGTCCAATCGCAGACTTCTTTACAACGAAATAGGAGAGAGAAAAAATGAAAAAAATCTATCAATGGGCGATCGGCGAATCCTTTAAGAAATTGGATCCTCGCCAACAAATCAAAAACCCCGTAATGTTTGTGGTTTACTTAGGGGCGATCTTGACAACGATTTTATGTTTTCAAGAACAAACGGTCCCGTTGTGGTTTAGCATCAGTGTGACCATCTTCTTATGGTTGACCTTGTTGTTTGCCAATTTTGCCGAAGCAGTGGCAGAAGGGCGCGGCAAAGCACAAGCGGATAGTTTGAAGCAAGCCAAAAAAGAAATCATGACCTACAAAGTCATGTCCTTGGAAGATGTCGCCAAGGAGGCTTTTATCGAAGTCCGATCCTCCGATTTGAAAAAAGGCGACTTGGTGTATGTTCCATCTGGCGAACAAATTCCTGCCGATGGGGATGTCGTGGAAGGTGCTGCTTCGGTGGACGAAAGTGCCATCACAGGAGAATCAGCCCCTGTCATTCGTGAGTCTGGCGGCGACCGCAGTGCAGTCACGGGAGGAACGTTAGTCGTTTCCGATTACTTGGTCATCAAAGTGACCGCTGAAAATGGCCACTCCTTTTTGGATAAGATGATTGCGATGGTGGAAGGGACGCAACGGAAAAAAACACCCAATGAGATTGGCTTGCAGCTGTTCTTAGTGACACTGACCATCATCTTCTTGGCTGTTTCCATCACATTGATTCCTTTTACCGATTTTAGCAGTCAGTTATCTGGTCGGGGAACGGCGATTTCCAGTGTGATCGTGATCGCTTTATTGATTTGTCTCGCACCGACCACGATCGGCGCCTTGATTTCCTCGATTGGGATCGCTGGAATGAGTCGTTTGACCAAAGAAAACGTCATCGCCATGAGTGGCCGCGCGATTGAAGCAGCAGGAGATGTGGATGTTTTGCTGCTGGATAAAACAGGAACCATTACTCTGGGGAACCGCCGTGCCAGTGAGTTCTTGCCGGTACCGGGGGTCACCGCCAAAGAGTTGGCAGATGCAGCGCAGTTGGCATCTTTTGCCGATGAAACGGCGGAAGGCCGCAGTATCGTGATTTTAGCCAAAGAAGCCTTCAATATTCGTGAACGGGAATTTCAGCAAGCCGATGTTCATTGGATCGATTTTAGTGCCAAAACACGGATGTCTGGGATCGACTATCGTGGTGATGAGATCCGTAAAGGAGCTGCGGATACGATCAAGCAATATGTGACGGCAAAAGGGCAGACCTATCCCACGGCATGTGACGAGATCGTAGAAAAGGTCGCTAAGGCTGGTGGAACTCCATTGGTCGTAGTGAAAAATGGCCAAGTACTCGGAGTCGTTTATTTAAAAGACATCGTGAAAAACGGGGTTAAAGAAAAATTTGCCGACATGCGCAAGATGGGTATCAAGACGATCATGATCACTGGGGACAACCCTTTGACGGCAGCTGCTATTGCCGCCGAAGCGGGCGTCGATGATTTCTTAGCCGAAGCAACACCAGAAAACAAAATGAACCTGATTCGCGAATATCAGGAAAAAGGGCATTTGGTGGCGATGACAGGGGATGGAACCAACGATGCACCCGCACTCGCCCAAGCCGATGTGGCAATGGCGATGAACACTGGTACGCAAGCAGCCAAAGAAGCGGGCAATATGATCGACCTTGATTCCAGCCCTACCAAATTACTGCAAGTAGTCCAAATTGGTAAACAGCTGCTGATGACCCGTGGGGCATTGACGACCTTTAGTATCGCGAATGATATCGCCAAATATTTCGCAGTGATCCCTGTTCTGTTTTATGCGATTTATCCAGAACTCGCAGCGCTGAATATCATGAATCTTGGTAGTCCCTTAACTGCGATTTTGTCCGCAGTCATCTACAATGCAGTCGTGATCATCGCCTTGATCCCTTTGGCGTTAAAAGGGGTCAAATACCAAGAAAAACCAGCCAGCCAAATGCTGCGGCACAATCTGGTCGTCTACGGCCTAGGCGGCATCATCGCACCATTCATTTGCATCAAGCTAGTAGATTTGCTTTTGTCAGCTGTTCTGCTATAAGAAAAATCCATCAGAGTCAAGGAGTCATTTAGGAGGAAAACATGATGAAGAACACCCTCTTTGCCAGTATCAAATTTTTACTAGTTAGTACCGTGCTATTTGGCGGTCTCTATACATTGTTGGTCACTGGTGTCGGACAAGTCTTTTTTGCCCATCAAGCCAACGGCAGTCAAATCGTGGAAGACGGAGCGGTCAAAGGATCTGAGCTGCTTGCGCAACCCTTTGACCAAGCAGGTTACTTCCAAGGGCGTGATCAAACCGTTTCACAATTGTCGCCCTATGATACGACCCAAAAAAAGACTGTAGCTGAGCGGACAGCGACGTTGCTGGCAGAAAACCCAACCCAAACCAGTGTGCCGATCGATCTCGTGACCGCTTCGGGTAGTGGCGTTGATCCTGATATCAGTGTCGAAGCGGCACTTTTTCAACTGCCACGGATCGCTGACACAAGAGGCATCGATGAACAAATAATTCATGATATAATAAACAGGAATAAAGTAGCTGATCTGTTCTCCACGAGAGAATACGTCAATATCATGACCTTGAATCAGCAGCTCGATCAATTACCCGAGGAATAGGGGGAAGCATCTATGAGTGAAAACAACCAGCAGACGATCCCAGAAGAGATGCTGCTGCAAGCAGGCTTTGGACCTAAACGTGGCAAACTACGGGTGTTTTTCGGTTTTGCTGCAGGTGTCGGAAAAACCTATACGATGTTAACCGAAGCCCATGAGTGTTTGCTCATGGGCAAAAATGTGGTGATCGGCTATATCGAACCCCACAAACGTCCCGATACCAATCGATTGCTTGAAGGGTTACCACAAGTACCATTAAAGCAATACCAGCACAAGCAATTGACGCTTTATGAGCCAGATATCGATCGACTGATCCAACTAAAACCAGATATCGTCTTGATCGATGAGTTGGCACATACCAATCCCATTGGTGCGCGAAACAAAAAACGTTACCAAGATGTCGATGAACTATTGAATGCAGGAATCACCGTCTATACGACCATCAATGTCCAGCATATCGAAAGTCTGAATGATATCGTGGAAAAGGTCACAGAAGTGGAAGTCAGAGAAACGGTGCCTGACACCTTTTTCCAACACGCCAGTTTGCGGGTAGTGGATGTTGAACCAGACGAACTGATCGATCGATTGGAACAAGGAAAAATCTATGCTGATGAAAATGCCAAACGAGCGCTAAAAAATTTTTTTACGCCAGAAAAACTTGATCATCTGCGGGGATTAGCGATCCAAAAAGCTTCCAATCATATCAATCAAATGAACGGCGGTCGAAAACGAGTTCAAAGCAAGCTTTTGACCATCATTGATGATCGCTTGCCGAAAATGGCAGAAAAATACATTCGTTGGACCGCTCGCTTAGCCCAAGGAGTCGGTGCCGAATGGACGGTCATCCAAGTTCGATCGTTAGATGATACACCTACCGAAGTGCCGTTGGCAGAGCGTTTGGGTGCAGAAGTCATCAACATTGAAGCGGATGACAGTTTTGAAACCATCGTAGAGTATGCCAAAATGACGGGTGCCAGTGACATTATCATGGGGAAACAGGTTTCTCAAAAGTGGTTTCAAAAATTGTTTGTCGAGGATTTAGAAGACCGCTTGATTCGCCGCCTTGATGACATTGAGATCCATTTGATTCCTTTTAAAGAAAAAATGCAGCGACCACGGCTGACGTTTTCGCAATTATTTGAAGGCGGCGGTCGAGATTTCACCTTGACCTTTGGGCTGATCATGCTCGCCACCTTAGTGACAGAAGGCATGCAGTATCTGCATTTCGGCGAGCAGAACTTGATGCTGGTCTACATCTTTTTTGTTCTCTTAGTGGCCCGTTACACGAGTGGCTATCTATGGAGTGCCATGGCATCGATCATTAGTGTCCTTTCTTACAACTGGTTCTTTGTCGAACCCTTGTATTCCTTGACGGTCTATAAAGCAGGTTATCCAATCACATTAGTGATCATGCTGATCGTTGCCTTGATGATCAGTAACTTGATGGTTCGATTGAAGACCCAAGCAGAAAATGCCAAGGAAAAAGAGCATCAAATGGAGATATTGTATGAACTGAACAAACAATACATGGAAACGCGGAATGAGCAAGAAATCTATGAAAGTACGACCACCTATTTGGCACGCTTACTCCAGCGAGAAGTGGCGTTATATGACAGAGAAGGCCATTTAAGAAGTCTGCATTCTTCAAGAGAAACACTGTCTCAACTGACTGGCAAGGATGAGAAAGCCGTCGCTTTTTGGGTCGTGAAAAATCAAAAAGAAGCTGGTCGCGGCACAGATACTCTGATTGGTGCCAATGGGTTTTACTTGCCGATCGTTTTAAACGGCAAACCACTAGGCGCCCTTGGGGTAGAACGCAACGAGGAGCATCAGTTGGCCAATAGTCAATTGAATTACTTGCGCCTTGTGATCACCCAAATCGCGACCGTGTTGGAACAAGTCTCATTAGCGAGTGAGAAAGAACAGATCCAATTAGAAAACGAACGGGAAAAAGTCCGCAGCAATCTGCTGCGTGCGGTCTCCCATGACTTGCGGACCCCCTTGACGACAATTTCTGGCATTGCCGAAACATTGAGTGAAACCGAAGGCGTGATCAAAAAGGAAACGAAACAAAAGCTGCTAGGAGACATCCAAAGTGAATCCCAGTGGTTGATCCGCATGGTTGAAAACTTATTGTCGGTGACCCGTATCAACTTGACCAATATGGCGGTCAAGCGCAGTGAAGAACCAATCGAAGAAATTATCGAAGCGGTTTTGACACACCTAAAGAAAGTCTATCCGCAACAAAAAATCATCGTGAAGATGCCTGATCAGCTGATTTTTGTCCAAGTCGATCCCATCTTGATCGAACAAGCCTTGTTTAATTTGATTGAAAATGGGGTTCGCCATGGAACCGCCGATACACCGATTTTCTTGCGAGTTTCTCAAGAGCAAGAAGTGGTCATTGAAATCGAAAACCAAGGGGAGATCCCCTTAGGGCAATACCAAAAAATCCAAGCGAATTTGACCAATGACACCGAAGTGCCGGTGGATTCAAAAAATGGATTAGGTATCGGACTGAGTATCGTTAAAACCATCATCCATGCCCATGAAGGCAAATTGGCGATCGAAACGAAAGCAGGGAGTACGATCTTTCGTATTTATTTAAAGCAGTAAGGAGGGAGAACATGCAGCGACATTTTTTATTGATTGAAGATGATTCGAATATCGTTGATTTTATGGAAGTCGTCTTGCAAAGAGAGCATTACAACTTTACATCAGTCGGCACTGGCATGGAGGCATTGATGCTCTTGCAGGAAGAAACCATCGACTTCATCTTGCTGGATCTGGGCTTACCGGACATTGATGGTATGGAGCTGATGAAAATCATCCGTAAGCGCATGAACACACCGATCATCGTGATCTCTGCTCGCAAAGATGAACAAGACAAAGTGCAAGCATTAGACCTCGGTGCCGATGATTATGTAACGAAGCCCTTCAGTACCAATGAGTTATTTGCCCGCATTCGCACGGCACTACGGCACAAGGAGACAACTGCCTTTAGCAGCAGCCCAATTCTTGTAAACAAGGAGTTAACGATCGATTTTGAAAAAAAAATCCTGTACAAGAATCAAAATGAGATCCATTTGACCAAAAACGAATACCGCATCATGGCAGTTATGTTCAAGAATTTAGGCAAAGTTGTCACTTACGATACCCTGACTAGCGAAGTCTGGGGACCTTTTGCAGCGGATGCACAAACTTTGCGAGTCAATATCTCAAACATTCGCAAAAAAATCGAAACCAATACGCTGCAGCCAGAATATTTGATCACTGAAATCGGCGTCGGGTATCGCTTGCGGGAGTATCCAGCAGAGTAGCGGTCGTCATAGGAAATAAGGAGGAAAAACGAGCAGCGGTTCTTTGGTCGCTGCTCGTTTCTATTTTTTGTTAATTGCGAAGAGACGTTGAACTGATTGCTTCTCCATAGATGATTTGAAACTGTGGGTAAACAAGTAGGTTGGTTGTTAACTAAAATTTCTTTTCATTCTGATCATTTTGTGTTTATATCATAGTATAAAGTAAAAAAGGAGAGTATTATGGCAGGAATTAGAGACGTCGCAAAACGAGCGGGTGTATCGATCGCAACTGTATCGAGGGTGCTCAATGAAGATCCTACGTTATCTGTCACGCAAGAAACAAAAAATAAGATCAACGAAGCCGTGGAATATTTTCACTATAGTAAGAAGAAAGTACCTGTGAAAAAGGCAATGAATATTGCAGTGGTATCCACTGTTTCGGAAGAAGCTGAATTAGAAGATCCCTATTTTCGGGCGATTCGTCGTGGCATTCAAGCACAAGCAGAACAAAATAAGTTTCGCATAAAAAAAACGTATTATATGTCTGAACACCCCGTTGCCATTGAGGAGCTAAGGGAGTATCAGGGAATCCTTGTCATTGGTCAAGTCTTGCCAACTTTTTTAGCAAAGATCGCAGCAGTCAATCCTCATATAGTCGTGATCGATGATCCTTCTTTGTCTTCAGAATGGGATGCGGTATATACGGATTTCTCTATAGCAGCAACCGAGCACTTAGAGCGTTTGTATAAAAAAGGGCATCGAAATATCGCTTTTATTGGGGGATATCGGGTACGTCTGGATGCATCCAGTGAGATACATCAATCGCCAGATGATATGCGGATGATCACTTATGTGTATTGGATGAAAGAAAAAGGATTGGAAGAATACATCAATGTCTACCTAGAAGGATGGAACACATTAGACGGTATCAAAGCCACTGAGCAATTGCTTGAACAATGCAAAGAGAGCCTTCCTTCAGCTATTATGGTCGCCAATGATTCGATTGCAGTTGGTACATATCGCTCCTTGCAAAAACGTGGGTATCGGATACCAGAAGATATTTCAGTAGTCAGTTTCAACAATATCGAAGTTGCAGAATTTTTGACCCCATCTTTAAGTACCGTTGCCATCGATATGGAAGAACTGGGAAAAATTGCTTTACGGATGGTAGAAGAGCGGATCAAAGGCATTCGTCAAGTACCTGTTAAAATCATGGTGGCCAGTAAGATGATCGTCAGAGAAAGTGAAAAAGAAAGAGATTAATGCTAAGAGTAAACACTGTAAAGTGTTTACTATTTTTATTTTAGTTAAAAGGCATTGACAATCTGATTAGTAAACAGTATATTTGTTTTGTAAAAAGAAAACGGATACATAAAAAGAGCATGAATCATTTCAAGAAAGTGGCTCTAAATGGCAGGCTCGCTACTAGCGATTTGGCCCATGGTTGCTGTCTTTATCATTTTTCAACGTAAATTTATTGAAGGAATTGCCACTACTGGCGGTAAATTATAAAAGAATGGAGCAATAGAGAATGACAAAAATCACCTTTATTGGAGCAGGAAGCACTATTTTTGCTAAAAATGTTCTAGGAGATGCAATGTTGACCCCGAGCTTAGCAGATTCCCACATCGTCCTTTACGACATCGATGAGAAACGACTTCGTGAATCCGAGGCAATGTTAAAGACGACCAATAAAAATGCCAATCAAAACCGAGCAGAAATACAGGTCTATCATGACCGCAAAGAAGCACTAAGAGATGCCGACTTTGTAGTAAACGCCATTCAAGTTGGTGGCTACAAACCTTCCACCGTCATTGACTTTGAGATACCGAAGAAATATGGCTTACGTCAAACAATAGGTGACACGATGGGCATTGGCGGAATATTTCGGACGTTGCGTACGTTACCAGTCATGTTGGAATTTGCTCGAGAAATGGAGGAAGTTTGTCCAAATGCATGGTTGCTGAATTATACGAACCCGATGGCGATGCTGACGATGGGGGTATTGAAAGCAACATCCATCAAAACGGTTGGGCTTTGTCATAGTGTGCAAGTATGTGTTCCAGAATTATTCGAGTATTTAGGGATCAAAGAACAATATGATCTGGCTGACTTCCAGTGGAAAATTGCTGGGATCAATCATATGGCATTTTTATTGGAAATTACCAAAGATGGGGAAGATTTCTATCCAACGATCCGTCAGTTGGCTGAAGAGAAAGAAAATCCCCACCGTGATTCAGTCCGCTTTGAATTGATGAAACGTTTTGGCTATTATATTACAGAATCTAGTGAGCACAATGCCGAGTATCACCCTTATTTCATTAAATCAAAATACCCAGAATTGATCGACGATTTGGGGATTCCGTTGGATGAATATTTAACCCGTTGCGAAAATCAGATTCGCGATTGGGAAACAATGCGGGAGGATATCGTCGATAATGGCGATTTGACCCATAAGAGAAGTCGGGAATACGCCTCTTATATCATGGATGCCATCAAGACCGGCAATCCAACCGTTATTGCTGGAAATGTTTTGAATAAAGGCTTGATCACCAATTTACCAGAAGATGTCTGTGTGGAAGTTCCATGTTTGGTGGATAAGAACGGCATCCAACCAACCTACGTCGGCGCTTTACCAACGCAGCTTGCTGCATTGAACCGAACCAACATCAATGTGCAAGAATTGACTGTCGAAGCAGCGTTGACCCTTGAGAAAGACAAGATTTATCAAGCAGCATACCTCGATCCTCATTTATCATCAGAACTATCATTGGCAGACATTACCCAATTAGTCGACGATTTGATCGAAGCCCATGGGGATTATTTACCAGATTATCACTGATAAAAAAGGAAACTGGTTCACTCAAACGGTATCGAAAAAAATCCTTTGATTGGTATCGCGAAGTGATTGTCACCAATGGGGGAACCATTGGTTGAAATACCGCTAGTAAATAAAGAAAGCATTGCCGATCCAGCAAATGGAAGGCAATGCTTTTTGACGTTTAATGTATCCATTGATTCGACGGGTCAGCCGATCAGCGGTTATGGTCGTACGATTGATCAAAAGGGGAAAAAGAAGGTGAAAAAAAGCAGCATCAACGATGCCACTCCATGGTGTTTTCGATTTCATTGGTATCAGAGTCCAGTTGTTCAGAAACGATGGTAAAGTCATGTTTGAGATAAAACGCAATAGCAGCTGTATTTTTTTGGTAGACGTTCAGAGTCAGCTTCTCGTGTTCTGCTTGTACTTTTTGTAAAAGCTGCTTTCCAATGCCGTGGGCACGATAGTCTTTCAAAACGAAAATACCAGCGATATACTCATCCAACATCCCGATGAAGCCGACAGGCTGATCATCCACCGAATAGGTGTAGATAAGGGCATCGGCAAAGGCTTTTTTCACAAAGTCATAGTTATCTTGCCAATGGGCAGCTGAAATAAAGTCATGGGCTTCCAAATTGCTTTGCAGCCAAATCTGGGCGATAGTTTCTAATTCAGAATCGGTAAATTTGGTCACTTGTTGTATCATGAGAACCTCCTTTTTTTATTCAGTATAGCATAGTCCACTGCTGATTACTGCAAATCGCGGCATTTTCGTAGGCAATCGGATAGGAGATGAACCGATTGATAAGTAACGAAGGTTAAATGGCGAAGAAAAGCAATCTTTTTCGTTGAAATATTCTAACAACTTTGTTTCAGCTAGATGTCAATTTCTTGCAGCCAGATGTTATTTGTGTGAAAACAGCCCCAAGAGTGACATCTTTCGGTATGCTAGAGAAAGCGATAAGACACATCTAGTTAAGGAGAAAAAATGAAAAAGACACTTTTGGTTGCAAGTTCACTTGTTTTGCTGACGCTGCCTGTCGTGACGGTATCCGCAGACAGCTTTGATCAGAAGATCCAGCAGCAAAATGAAAAAATCAATGACATAAAAAATGAATCCACCTCATTAGAATCACTGAAACGATCTACAGAGGCAGAGATTCAATCGATTGAAGGAGAAATCCAAGCAATCCTACAAAAGAAAACGGCGACGGAAGAAGAAGTCAATGCCTTGGCACAAGAGATCCAAGTCCTTGAAGAGAAAATCATCAAGCGCACAGAAGTACTGGCGAATCAAGCGCGTGACATTCAAACGTCGGAACCTTCCAATCGTTTGTTCCAAAAAATCGTTGATGCGGAATCCATCGGAGAAGCCATTCAACGGGCGATCGCTTCTGTAACGATCATGAATGCCAGCAACAGTATCGTCGAACAACAGCAAGAAGATATCGCAACGAGCCAGAAATTGGAAAAAGAGTTGCAGGAACAATTGGTTGCGATCGAAGAGCAGTCAAACGCATTGCAAGGAAAACAAGCGGAATTAGCTGATGTCAAATTGAATCAAGAAGTTGCACTAGCCGACCTTGCCTTGGCGTTGAACACCGAGGAAGAGAAAAAAGACCAATTGGAAGCAGACAAAGCAGAAGCACAACGGCAAAAAGAAGCAGCGTTGAAGCAACTGGCTGAGCAAGAAGCACAAGAAGCAAAAGCGCGCAAAGAAGCAGAAGAAGCAGCAAAACGTCAGCAAGCAGCAGAAGCCAAGTCAGCTGAAACCGCCGAAAGTCCTGCCGTTCAACAAGCAGCAGTGGCAGCAGCCCAGCCGAAGACGGAAGCCGCAGTGGCGCCAGAAACATCGGTGTCGTCAGAAAAAACTGCAGCTACGCCTGCACCTGTGCAGCAAGCAGCTGAGCCAAAGGAACAAGCAAGCACAGGTGGATGGCAAATGCCAGTCGATTCGGTTCATATTTCGAGTCGTTTTGGGTATCGAACAGATCCAACAGGTGCATCAGGAAATCAACATAATGGCATCGACTTTACTGGGGGGACAGGAACGCCGATCTATGCGATCCAAGCAGGCGAAGTCGTTGAAGCGGGCTATGGTCCGTCAACTGGTAACTATGTGATCATCAAACATGCCAATGGCGTTTACAGCTACTACATGCACTTTAGTACGCTGCCAGCTGTTTCGGTCGGACAAAGCGTCTCAGCTAGACAATATGTTGGCGGTATGGGAACGACTGGAAATTCAACTGGCGTCCATCTACATTTAGGGATGTCAACAAGCTTATGGTCAGGATTCTTTGATCCGGCGCCAGAAATAGGCTTATAATAGTCAGAAAAACGGCTCTTTGTCAATAAGGACTGATGAGTTGTGCAAAATCAAATCTGGGTCAGAATGAACCACATTCTGGCTCAGATTTTTTGTTATCTTACATTGATTAATTGATTGATCAAAAAGATTCTAATTCTCATGTTCTCGAATGATTTAAATCCGTAGGATACTCGTTTCATTGTCTTTATGTGGGTATTCTTCGCTTCTATTTTTCCATTGGAATAAGGATAGATCATTGCGTTGGTGATGCCTTCTTCATAGGTCAGAAGGTTTTGAAGCTTTTCCCGAAAGCCGTCATCTAACGTTTCGGGAAGTTCTGCCAATAAGGAGAAAAATAAGTCAGGGTCTTTGTCTCGAAAGGCTTCAACTAATTCATGAAAAAAGCGATACGCCTCCTTTAGGGGCGGAGAAAACTCAAGCAATCGATCAATCATCATTGCTTCAGTAAGAAATGGGTATTTTGGTGCTCGGAAACTTTTCCATGTTTTGTATTCATAATGGTTGATGTTTGCACGATTTTTTAGCAAAAAGCGCCAGTTCTTTTTCAGTTTTTCTGCCTGGCTTTTCTGTCCGGCTTTACGAAGTTCATTCATTTCACGGATACGCAACTCATTGAACGCTTGATTCATGTGTTTGACAATATGAAACCGATCAATCACGACTTTCGCATTTGGCAGAACACGTTTGGTGAGCTGGAAGTAGGCGGCGTTCATGTCTGTCACCAAGAATTCTACTTCTTCTGGATTGGTACAACCTAAGAAATAGCTTGTTAATCGAGGTAATTTACGCGTAGGCAAAACATCTATTAATTTTCCTGTTTCGCCATCTGCACAAATAAAGCTCATTTTATCTTCTATAGAAGCATGCGAACGAAATTCATCAACCATCAATACTCTGGGGAGAATCTTCTTAGATTGCTTTGGTAAATAGCTTTTAAACTCTTTCAATGTACGAATAACGGTGGTCAAAGATACCTGACAGCTTTTCGCAATAAAAGATAAAGATACTTTTTCAGTCAGTAAAGAAGCAATTTTATATCTAACATGATTTGCGATTGAATGTCTGGGTTGGACAAAATAACTTTGAGCAGTCCAATGGGTGCGACAGTTTTTACAGGTATAGCGCTGCTTTTTTAGGCGCATAACCAAAGGCATATGATTGTATTGTTCAAAACGGACAATCGTTTCCTTCTTCCCATTTTTCACTATAATTGCTTTCCCGTTTCCATCTACCACAGTAGAACCACAACTTCTACAAGCACGAGGAGTAGGCGAGAGAACAGCATCGACGACCAACGTCTTTTTCTTCTGAAGGGTCTCGTAAGAGACCTCTGTAATCATCAAATCTTTCTCTATTATTCTCAGCATTTTTTTGATAGAATCATTCATATAGCATATCGTCCTCTCAGTTGTTTATTTTGTGGTGATTTAATCATACTAGAGAACGATATGTTTTTTAATACCTAAAATGAAAATGGGGCTGAAGAATCAATTCTGATTCATCAGTCCCATAAATTATAGAGCCAGAAAAACCGCAGAAGCGAACCAGCTTCTGCGGTTTTTAAGTTGCTCATTTTTTACGAAGTCTCGATTGGCTCAGCGCCAAAAGCGGGTCATCTCCGCTTTGTCTTTCAGGTTGAAAGCGATCATGTCCTCAATCAATGCTTGATCGATCGGCTCAGTCCACCTGATGCGAAAAATGTTATCCGTATGGCTGTAGCCAGCTTTTTCGATAGCATCGGCAAACTGTTCAAGACACTTGGTTTCAGGGGAGACAGAAAAATGCGGTTTTGAAACGCTGAAACCGATAATAAAGGTCTCATGGGCGGTAAACATCGGCTGATTCCACTTGATGACTGGAACGAGGTCAGGAAATTTCTTGGTAATAGCGGCAAATAAGGCACGCAGTTTTTCTTGCTTTACTGGATCTTCAATGCTGGTTAAGTAAGTTTCTAATACATCCATTGGGAGGATCTCCTTTCGTTTTAAGGAACGAGTACAGGGAATGTCGATCACTAAAAATAACGCGTGTTCGAAATCAAACATTTTGTTACTTAGAGTGTACTGTAAAGTTAGCAAGTTTACAAACCTGTTGCCTTGTTTGGGGGATAAAGCCTTCAGGAACAAACACTGTTTGCAAAAACGAATGCTAAAAATAACTTTTTTCTACTCGAACAAAAGCCAAGAGTCAGGAACATTCCCTCGCTATCCTGCAAGGTTCCTTGAGATTCGCTTAACTTTTCAGAAATAACGAATGAAAAAGCAGATTATTTTCAGAGAACACTTTCAAAAAGAAATCGGTTGCATTCAACAAGAATTCTGCTAGAATATAACTTGTTCGAACAAGTTGTTGAGCGAAAGCAAAACGAAAGGAGGAGGACTTGTGACCAAAAGGAAACCGGTAACCCAAGCAGCCAAGAAAGAATATGCAAACAAAAGTATGCGGTTTAATCGTTTTTTACTTTTTCGTTATATGACTGCGATCTTTTTCTTTGTCAATCTTTATTGGACCCTATTGAGTCTGTCTCAATGGACATGGGCTGGTTTGATTCCCATTGCCTTATTGATCGTTGATGGACTTATACTTATTGAACAAACTCAAAAATATTGGCAGCAATCGAATCGTTTACTGGTGACAAAGATCGGTTATTGGCTCCAATTCGGCGTCAATCTCATTGCAATTTTTGGTATTTTGATCGGGCAGCAAGCAACGTTGATTCCTTTTATGAATCAATCGGGTAGAGGGATCTTACTTGCCTTGTTTTCTGTCGGCATGATGGCGTGTTTGTTCATTCAGCGTAAAGCGTGGTTGATCGAGCATGACCGCGACAAATATTTCACGTATTTGACTACATTTGAAACTCAAGGAGGAACAGTCAATGGATTCAGAAAATAACAAAATGTTTGCCTTCTTGGACCGCTACTTAATGGGTCCAATGGGGAAAATCTCACAATTACGGATCGTTCGTGGGGTCATGGCAGCCGGGATGGCGTCGATTCCTTTCACTATCGTAGGATCAATGTTCTTGATCATCAGCGTTTTGCCACAAAGTTTTCCTGTATTAGAGGGTATTTGGAGTGCGTCATTCGATAAAATCCAAAATCTTTACATGTTAGGTAATACCGCAACAATGGGGATTTTAGCACTTTACTTCTGTGTCGTGTTTGGTTACGAGTACACGAAAATCCAAGCGCAAGAAGAGAAAATCGTTCTTAGCCCAGTCAATGGAGCATTACTTTCTATGATGGCGTTCTTTATGTGCTTGCCACAATTAGTTTTTGAAGGCGGTATGGCAACACTAGTCAATGTGATTTCTGATGACCAAAAAATCATCGATGGCTGGGAAATGGCTGGCGGCGTTACTCGTTTAGGAACAACTGGGATCTTTACAGCGATTATCATGGCGATCATTGCCGTAAAAATTTATGCGTTCTGTGTGAAACGCAATATTGTCATTAAAATGCCTGACACAGTGCCAACAGGAGTATCTTCCTCTTTTACGGCATTGATTCCAACGGCACTGACTTCATTAGCTGTGATCGTTATCAATGGTGCATTAGTCGCAATGGGCACAGATATTTTCAAAGTCATTGCGATTCCGTTTAGTTTCGTGACGCAATTGACCAGTACCTGGATCGGACTGCTTGTTATCTACTTCTTCATGCATGCACTATGGATCGTCGGTATTCATGGGGCAACGATCGTGACCTCATTCTTGACGCCAATCGTGTTGTCAAATATGGTGGAAAACCAAAATGGTGCCAACATTGCCTTTGCGGGTGAATTTAACAACAGTTTTGTTACGATCGGTGGTTCAGGAGCGACGTTAGGAATGGTGATTTTCATCGCCTTCTTTGCAAAATCAGCGCAGTTAAGTGCTTTAGGAAAAGCAGCGATCGTGCCATCCTTCTTTAATATCAATGAACCGATTTTATTCGGGATGCCAGTGGTATACAACCCGTACACAGCGATCCCATTCTTCTTAGCACCAATGGCTTCAATGTCCGTTGCTTATTTTGGCATCAACTTAGGCTTTGTTAACCCACCGATTGCTCAAGTAGCGTGGCCGACCCCAATTGGATTATCTGGCTTTATTGGTTCAGGTGGTGACTGGCGTGCCTTTGTCTTAGCAATCATCTGTGCAGTCGTTGCTTTCTTGATTTGGTTCCCATTCATCAAAATGTATGATGGCAAATTATACAAGGACGAACAAGCAAACGCAACGAAGGCATAATCAATCTGTTTTTTTGATAAGCCGGCTATGAAAAATAGCTGGCTTTTTTTACGCCAAAGATGATAATAGTAGTAGAGAATCCGAAGGAAAGGAGTAGGCAAATGACGAAACTCAGTATTGAAGACTTAGCAGCGGAATTGATCAGAAAGATCGAAGCGGGTGACATAGGAAATGAGCAGGGGAAGATGCCTAGTGAACGAGAGCTTTTGGCGATTTATCCCGTTTCTCGTTATACGTTACGTCAAGCCCTCAATAAATTGAGCAAGATGGGCTGGATCTACCAGATGCAAGGCCGCGGCTCGTATATTCGCTTTCAAAACAACCAAAAACCGGCCATTGAACAAGGTGATCTTGGCTTCAATGAAGACTTGACACGGGGCGAGAAAAACATTCGAACGGTCAAAGCCTCAAAGCGGCTGGTCAAAGTATCAGAGGCGCTGTTTCTTCCAAGTCAAAAACAATTTGCGAAAGATCAACACTTTATCGAAGTCCAACGTTTTCGCACATTAGATGACAAACCCTATTTGATTGAACGTTCCTATTATATACCTGAAATCGTGGGGGAGATCTCCGAAACAATGATGGAGGGGTCGATGTTCCAAGCTTTGGCAGAAGAAAAACAACTGACAGTCGCCTTCATCGACAAGTTCATCCAAAGCAAACCGCTATCACAGGAACAAGCAGCGTTTTTTCATCTAGAAGAAGGCATGCCCGCACTGATTGTAAGGGATGATAGTTACTTAAAAAATGGCGAACTATTGGCATTTTCGATGATTCATTATGATTATCGGATGGCAACCTTGTATATGCACAAAAAGATAATACTTTAAGTTATTAACAATGCAAATCGACTAAAAACGATGGCAAGCATGGTCTTTGTTCCCCTCGTTTTTTCGTGCTAGACTAAAATTATCAGCAGCTTTTAGCAACTGGCAGCTAAACGTTAAGAATTTAGGGTCTAAAACGAGGAAAAGAAAGGACGTGCCGCAATGGCAACAACAGCCAAAAAAACCAAAGTACATGATGTATTTGAATCGATCGCTTCCCGTTATGATCGAATGAACGGTATTATCTCCTTTCAGCTGCACAAACGGTGGCGCAAGGATACCATGAAACGAATGGCAGTACCAATGGGTGCTGAGATATTAGATTTATGCTGCGGTACCGGGGATTGGGCGTTTGCGTTGAATGAAGCGGTCGGTCCGACGGGGCAAGTGACCGGCGTTGATTTTAGCGAAGAAATGTTAACGGTTGCCAAAGAAAAGGCACAGAAAAAGCAACAAACGCAGATCCAGTGGCAGACCGGCAATGCGATGGCATTAAGCTTTCCACACGAGCACTTTGATTATGTGACGATCGGGTTCGGGTTGAGAAATGTCGCGGATCGCCAACAAGTCTTGGCAGAGATCCATCGGGTGTTGCGCCCAGGTGGGAAAATCGTTTGTCTCGAAACATCACAGCCCACACTGATCGGCTGGCGGCAACTGTTTACTTTTTATTTTCACCATGTCATGCCGTTATTTGGCAAACTGTTCGCCAAAAGCTATCAAGAATATTCCTGGCTGCAGGAGTCTGCACGGGATTTTCCTGACAGGGAGGCATTGAAACGAGAATTTCAGGCAGCTGGCTTTGATGTGCTGCAAGTCAAAAGCTATGCAGGAGGTGCGGCGGCGATGCATCTAGGGGTCAAACCCTAAAATTGTCTTCCCTTTGTCCGAAAAAAACGAGAAAAATGAAAGAGACCATCATGCCCTTTATGGCTTGGTGGTCTCTTTGCGTTGAGCAATTCAGAGTGTGATTGTTATTTTTTTTTTGGGTTTAAAACAATGTTGGTGTATAACCCAATGGTCACCACGTAATAAATGGCGTAGAGGGCGATAAAGATGCCAAAAGGTAGCCATAGGTCATGGTACGGATCGATCATCAAGGTGGTGAACATTTTTAGACCGAACAAGACATGGATCATTCCTAAGATACCAGGAACTAGGAAGAGCACGCCGATCTCTTTGCGGATCGAGCTTTTCAGTAAACGCGTGCGGGTACCGATTTTTTTCAGCATCGTGTAACGTTGAATGTCGCTGTTTGCCCCTGAAAGAATTTTGAACATCAGGCAGCTTGCTAACATCGTCAAGAAGGCGATACCCAGGAAGAAGCCCATAAATTCAAAACCAGAGAAAATCCCGTTATAGCTGTCGTAGGCGAAGACCCGTTGTGAGAAATTCATATCGGCGGTTTCTGAAGAATTTGCGTCTTGATTTGCTTGCGCCAAATCACGCAACGCATCGTAGCTTGCTTGGAAGTCTTTGACTTGTACCATTCGCAAGCTAGTTTCCGGCGCATTGACTGCACCAAAAGCGGTTTGATCCACGACTTGGATCTCCTTACCTCGTTGTTCTGGTAAGAGGTAGCTACGCAATTGGTCTTGGGCGGTCAGATCAGAAGCTAATTGATCGCCAGTCAGCTTGTTGTAAGTGACATCGACACTCATCTGATCCATACTGGAGCTGAGCAAGTTGTTTTCGTTGAATTGTTCCTTCACGTAATAAATGGTGTCATCTGTTTCTTTCATGCTGTAGGTCACATCAAGGGTCGGGTTTAACGCATTGACTTTTTCGTCAGAGGCGTTTTGGGCATTGTTCAAATACAAGTCATAAGGGGCAACAGTTTTTGCTAGGATAGGGATCTCGTTTTTAAAGCCAAGACCAACCGTCAAGGCACCTAATGCTAGAGCAAAAAGCATCGCCACCATCGAAAGCATCTGGGTATACTCACGAATCCGAAAGCTTAATTGCGACAAGGTGAAATTGTTTAACTTTTTCAACGTGATCGTATCGTTCTTCTTTAATAGGGATAAAAGAGCGATGATCACCGAACGAAAGACGAGGTATGTGCCAAGAACGATCGTGACAAGGGCGATGCCGATCCCGATCAATTGGAAGGTCATCAAATCGCTCATCATATAATAGCCGATGGCTAAGGAACAAAGACCTAAAATGGTTTGCAAGAAGAGCAAGAATGGCCGTTGTTTGACTTGTGCCGGCGTGCTTGTTTCTCGTAATAATGCTAAAATCGATTTTTTGGCAATTGCCCGTGCATTGAAGATGGCAGCAATCAAAAAGAGAACCGAGAAGAAGACGACGGTTACGATCAATGCTTCGGGACTAAATGCTGCATAATGGGAGATCTGCAAGTTTAATTGATTGACTAGCAAAGTATTGACACCACTTGCTAAGCCGATCCCTAAGATCGAGCCGACTGCGGTGGCAACGATACCTACCATAAAGGTTTCGATAAAAATCATTTGGGCGATCTTTCGTCCTTTGGCTCCTAACATCATAAACATGGCATAGTCCTTTTGGCGCATCGCCATCAAGAAAGAATTGGCGTATAAGATGTAGGCAAAGGTAATGATCCCTAAGAGGACCGAGCCAAAACGAAAGACGAAGACCACCATACTGATGATCGAGTTGCTTTTTAAAAAGGCTTCATTGCTCGCCATTGATTCGAACATATAAAAGATGGCTGAAGCCATGACTAGACCAGAAAAGAGGACGATATAATCCTTCAACCGAGCTTTGATCCCGGTAAGTGATAGTTTCCAAAGCATGTGTTCTTCCTCCTTATTGTTCCAAGTTTCCTAGAATGACAAGGATCTGGCGGTAAAACGCTTCGCGGCTTTGATCCTCACGTTTGACTTCTTGATGGATCTTTCCGTCCTTGATAAATAAAATACGTTGGCAATAGCTGGCAGAAAGGGGATCATGAGTGACCAATAAAATCGATACTTGGTCATTGGTATTCAAGTCGTCCATCATATTCAATAAGTCTTTCGCACTTTTTGAATCCAAGGCACCTGTCGGTTCATCCGCAAAAAGGATCGTTGGTTCCGTGATCAAGGCTCGCGCGGCTGCCACCCGTTGCTTTTGACCACCAGAGATCGCTGCTGGATATTTGTCGAGAATATGTGTGATGGACAAGCGTTCTGCGACTTGTTTGATCCGTTGTTGGATGATCTTTGGTTTGACTCCTTGTAAAGACAACGGGACAGCGATGTTTTCTGAAGCCGTTAAGTTTTCTAATAGATTGAAGTCTTGGAAAATAAAGCCGATTTCACGGCTGCGGAAATCTGCCAAGGCATCGCCTTTTAGTTTGGTGATATCGCTATTGTTGATACGAATGGCACCTTTTGTCGGATGATCCAACGTTGAAAGAATGTTGAGTAGGGTGGATTTCCCTGAACCAGAAGCCCCCATGATTCCAATGAATTCGCCTTTTTCAATATCAAAGCTGATGCCTTTTAAGGCTTCGGTTTGTTTTTCGTTGGCTTTTCCGTATACTTTGGTCAGTTCATTTGCTTGAATAATTTTTTCCATCGTTGCGTTACGCTCCTTTTAATTGGGTTAATGCTTTGGCTGGGATGTCTTTTTCTTTGACCTCTTCATAGCCAGTTACCCCTTTTTTTTCGTTCCAAGTAAGCTTCAAATAGGCTTCTTTGCGCAATGGTCGTTCTTGGAAACCGTTGAAATCAAGGGTTTTGCTTTTGCCGTTCTCATCATACCCTGGCAATTCGTAATGGTATTGAGTATAGACATTCCCATTGTCATCCTTAGAGTTCGTCTTTTCACCATCTGTGGTGATTTGGACATAGTAGCTGTCGCCGCCCATGATGACGGTTTGTGCGACTTGCAATGCGCCGAACCCTATGAGGAGGAGCGCTGCAAGTCCAATCAGAAGTTTTTTCATCTATCGGTCACCTCATTTTTTATTATGATGAAAGTATAACGCTGGTTTTCTGAAAAGTAGTGTGAAAAATCTATCAATAAACTTTCAATTTTGTCACGACAAACGAACAAAAAACGTTTCTAAAGGGTGAAGGTCACCGCTTAGAAACGTTTTTTGCGTAGGGCTTTTCAATTGTATTTTTTGCGAAATAGTTCAACGATTAGTTGGCCCTCGTCATACATAATGGCGGCTTCGTCGATCATTAATCCTAATAGATAGTAATCTTTTTCTTCATGGATCGTTTGATGACCGCCTAACAGCTCCACATAATAATTTTCTAACGTGCTATCTCTTGGTGTGTTGAGCATGTCGATAAAGTGTTCTAAATCAGTGGGCTGCTCTGGAAATTGACCTTGCACAACTGCTTTAAACCCCTCTGCTTCAAAGGCCATCTCACTTATTATCTTTTGACAGTCATGGGACAAAAAGTAGGTGACCACTTCATCGACGATTCGCCGTGCCCGTTCTTTTTCAATCATTTTCTTCTCCGCCTTCTGATTTGCTGGTATTCATCTAACAATGGTACCATTGCTGCCGCGACAAATCCACTGGAAAAGCCATTATTGTATAAGTTCAATCCTCCATGTAAATAGGTGATATTTGTGACCAAGGCTGCATGGACCACCCCAGCGATTACGCCAGCAACTGGACCATAATACCCACTGATGGGGGCTAGACTGGTGCCGAAGATCGCTGTCAGCAATAAACTGAAGGTCGAGACATCAGAGGTCAAACCGACCTTGGTTGCTAAAACCACCCCAATCATGACAGGCAAACTATTTCTCCAGTGATTCCCGAAAGCACTGAAACCAATCACGGTCAGTATTGCGCCTAAAAGGGGACCAGATAGTTCGCCTTGTAAGAAGAAGACAAAGAACAGCATCAACATCCCCATCATCGCCATGTTCATCATCGTGACCCCAAGGGAAAAAATCGTGACATAGTCCGTCATTAATTTCCCTGACGTTTGAAAAAGCTCAGGCAAGCCTTTGAGGGATCGCTGATTTAGAAGATAACCGATAAGAAACATGGCAAGACAAAGAATGAGCAAGAACCCAGTCAGATAATAGTGATACTCCGTCGTCAACTGTTTGTTTGAATAGACTTCCAAGTCGAACAGCCGTAAAAAACTCGTGAAAAACATAGTGATGATGCCAGCAGCAAACCCGATATTATACAAAGAAAAACCTTGGTGGAATTGTAAAAATTGAGCTGCTAGAGGAGGGAGCGCCAAACCGATCAATAGACCGATCCCATAACCAAAAGCGATCCCGACTGGTAAAGGCAACCCTAAACCGAATGCTAAGTAACTGATGACCGGCGAGGCGGCACTGCCAAATAAGGCAACTAGTGAATATTGTGTAGCGGGGCGTTGCTGTATGTAAGAATATAAATAGACACCAAGTGGAATGGGAATCGAGTTAAAGATGTTTTTTCCAAAAAAAGAAAAGCCAGATATGGTAAAAAAAGCAGCGATCATTGGTCCACTAATAATCGTTCCTTGCTTTTTCGCAAGGAGGATACTGATCAATGTCAATAAGCCACTGTTTAAAAAGGCGCTTCCAAGATTGCCGATCGCAAAATAATCAGAAATCAAATTGCTGGGGGCATTTAAGATTGCCAGCGAGCCTTGCCACAAAGCTTGAGGAGGGGAAGCAACCAAGCCAATGAGGATCAAGACGATGCTATACGCCAAAAGCAAGCGCTGGGTTAAGAGCTGTGAGATAGGTGCAAAGGGTTTCGATTTTGTTTGTAAGAAAACTCGTTTATCTGCCATAGTTTCATTGAACGCTCCTTTTTTTCATAGTATCACACTTTTTAGCGACAAAAAAGTATTTTTTGACAGTTTTAAGTAGCAGGACGACGAGAGAAATGAGAACCAAAAAAGGGAGAAAAAGAAAAATTTAAGAAAATGCGAATAAAAATAACGGCGATGTATCAAGGAGAATCGCCCTTTTTTCAATAATTTCATCAATCGGTGAAATTATTGACAGAAAGAATTTTACGAAAATTGTTATAATTTAGTTAATCTCGTTCAGATTTTCTAATAAAAAAGCCATTTTAAGATAAAAAAAACTGTTTGCTTGGTTTTTTTATTCGAAGATCGAGTGATCACTGAATCACGAGGAAGGGATTTAAATAAGGAGGAAGAGTATGAAGAAAACGAAGTTTGGCATGATTACTTTATTGGCAGCGCTTGTTTTAGGGGCTTGCGGACAAAGTAACGAAGGTGGAACAGGTTCGACAGATACACAAGAATCATCAACTGAGGCAGCTGGATTTGATATCAATGATTTGCAGCTTGCAGTTGAAAATAACGATGAAGTGATCGATGGGGGCGTCTTAGATGTTGCGGTAGTAACAGATACGCAATTCCAAGGGTTGTTTCAATGGGAGTTTTATCAAGATGCTTATGACCGTGACTTCATGTTACCAAGCCATGAATATTTGTTCCTACAAGATGAAGATTTCCGAATTGTGAATGGTGGACCAGCTGATTTAGAATTAGATGTCGATAATAACAAGGCAACGATCACTTTGCGTGAGGACTTGAAGTGGTCTGATGGGGTCGATGTAACGGCTGAAGACGTGATCTTCTCTTATGAAGTCATCGGACATCAAGACTATGATGGCGTTCGTTACAACAATGATTTTACAAATATCGTTGGTATGGAAGAATACCACAGCGGCGAAGCTGATACGATCTCGGGGATCACAGCAGTCAGTGACAAAGTCGTTGAAATCGAGTTTAAAGAAATGCATCCAGGTATGCAGCAATCCGGTGGAGCGATCTGGAACTCTGCACTAGCGAAACATGCCTTTGAAGGCATTGAAGTGGCAGATATGCCTTCAAGTGATCCCGTTCGAACCAATCCAATCGGTTTTGGTCCATACAAAATGAGTAATATCGTACCAGGTGAGACGGTGGAATATGTACCGAATGAACATTACTATGGCGATACACCAACCTTAGAAAAAATCGTGATGCATAACGTCCCTTCGGCTTCAATCAATGAAGCGTTAAACGCGAAGCAATACGATTTAGTCTTAAAAATGCCAACAGATACCTTTGATACGTATCAAAACATGGATGGCTACCAAATGTTAGGTCGTCCAGAACAATCTTATACGTATCTTAGCTTTAATTTAGGTTCATGGAATGATGAAACAAACAGTGTTGATTTTGATCCAAATGCAAAAATGGCGAACAAAGCATTGCGTCAAGCAATGGGCTATGCCATCGACAATGATGCGATCGGTGAGCGTTTCTATCACGGCTTGCGTTCAAATGCTTCAACATTGATCCCACCTGTTTATGGTACGTTGCACAACAGCGATGCAAAAGGATACCATTTAGATATGGAGAAAGCAAACCAACTTCTAAATGACGCTGGCTTTATCGATGTGGATGGCGATGGCTTCCGAGAAGATCCAGATGGCAACAAATTGACCATCAACTTTGCGTCAATGTCTGGTGGGGAAGTTGCCCAACCATTGGCGGATTACTATGTTCAACAATGGCAAGAAATCGGTTTAGATGTTCAATATTCAACAGGTCGTTTGATCGATTTCCAAGCCTTCTACGACAAGCTGAAA
This sequence comes from Enterococcus sp. DIV0240d, assembly GCF_051711245.1. NCBI lineage: Bacteria > Bacillati > Bacillota > Bacilli > Lactobacillales > Enterococcaceae > Enterococcus > Enterococcus sp. DIV0240d. Next base: position 1,526,471 of record NZ_JBIOMG010000001.1, read on the forward strand.
AACGATGATCCAGATATCGATGTCTTCCAAGCTGCTTGGTCTACTGGTTCAGATCCATCACCAACCAGCTTATGGGGACCAAATTCAGCATTTAACTACACTCGTTTTGAGTCAGATGAAAATACTGAATTGTTAGCTGCGATCGATTCAATCGATTCCTTTGATGAAGCAACACGGAAGGCTGCTTTTGATGCATGGCAAGAATATGCGATTGAAGAAGCTTTTGCGATCCCAACGTTGTATCGGAATCAAATCTTACCGATCTCTGATCGTGTCGCAAACTTTACCTGGGCATTTGACGCCGATCATAACCCATGGGCAACCATCGGTGTGACTTCAGAATCTCGTTAATCGGTTAGTAAATTACACAAATGAATCGGCAGCAGCGTGTTCGTTGCTTTTGCCAAGCAAAATCAGTTAGGATTAAAACCTAACTGGTTTTTTCTTGGTCCATGTAGACGGAAGAAGCAAGTCGCATGTTGAACCCTTCATTTTGAGCGGCTGTTTCGTGGGCGGGTTGGAGTGACATTGACGAAAAAGCTGAGCTCCGTTGGAAGATCAGCTTTTTTTGTTAGATAACATTACATAAATGTCCATTTAATAAGCGGCTAAATCGCACGATTGGTAACAGCAGCAAGCAACTGTTGGAGATCGTTTTTATGGTTCTGGTAACCGGCTTGTTCAATAACGACTAAGGTGTTTTTTAGAATCTCTTTGTTCAACTGAGCGGATTGCAAATACGAGTAAATTTCCTGATACAGCACTTGATGGATTTTCAAATAAAAATAGAGGGGTGTATTGGGGAGCGGTTCAGACAAGAGCAGAAACTTGTTTAGTAGATAGGCATCTTTATTTTCGCTGGCAAAGGCACAGCCGTTTAAGATCACGACACTTAACAGATTTGCATAAAATGGATCATTGGCGTAGTGAAGAATTTTTTTGATCCCATGATCTAAGTAATAACTGATCGTTTCTTGGTCAAAAATAAATAACAAATTTGAGAATAAATTTAACTCAAAGCGCCCCCAGGTTTCGATATCAAACAAGTATTGCTTTACCAGTTCGACTTCTTGGGTGTAAGCTCCTTGATTCATCAGAAATGATTCACGGTTGAGCAGCAGCAATCCTTGGACATACAAAGAATAATAGAAAAAATTTTGTGTCTCAAAGTAGCGTTTTTCCAGGCTAGTCAAGTAGTCGAGAGTCAGTGTTCGCTCATAGTAACGGGTATAGAAATCTTGCACCAGCTGACGTTTCTGATCCGTGACTTCGCTGTCGATCAACAGACTGAACTCATGAACCGTGATATTCATTTTGTCTAAGTAGTCAAATAGGGTTTGTGATGAGAGGTTTGTTTTACGATTTTCGAATGAAGAAAGGGTGGTGCGTGAGGAAATACCTTCGGCAAGCTTGGCTTGCGAGATTTTGCGATCTGTGCGCAGTTTTTTGATTAAAGAGCCTTGCTGTTTCATGGGGGACCTCCTTAATTGTGACGCATTTCTGAACAATGTGATTTTAATAACATGTTATCAAATATAATAAGGTATAGCAAATAATAAAGGAGGTAGTTTTTCATGGAATTTGAACCATTCGGCCCTTGGGAAATCAACCCATTTAAAAACTAGTACTGCCTTTTCTGCGAAACCTTATCGTTGACCTTTCAATGATAAGTCTTGTGACTGTTTCCTTTATGATAGGAACAGCATATTCCTCGCTCTCTGCGGTTTTTATCGCAGGATCGAGCAACATCTTGAAGAATCGAAAGGTTATTTGATTGCTTCCCCCTCTCAAAGACACCTTTTCGTTTGTGGAAGTCATGAAGCACATGAATCGCTAAAAGCGGTCAGTCACATTGAATGTCTGTCATGCACCAGACCTTCCCCAATTCTTTGTGATTGATCGTTTTTTGTAAAGCATCATCCTTCTAGCTATGACCGTAATGTACGAAGATTACGGTTTTTTTTGTTGTGTGCTATTGGATAAAATCTGCAAGAGTTGTCACAGAGGGTTTATACAGAAAAACCCCTCACTATCAGTAAGAAAACTACGAGCAAATAAGAGTGAAACGAAGCCGAAAACGAAAAAAGAAAAACGTTTGCAAAAAAAGTGTTGACATTTTTTCTCAGAATGAGTACTATTATCTCAACGGAACATGAGAGTGTTCTCATTACTGGATTCGTTACTGTTCGGCAGGCAAGACCAGAGGAAAAAAGTGCGTTGATTACCCAAAGTTTCTTGGGTTGTACACTTTTTTGCTTTGGTCTTCTTTTTTTGCTCCATTATTTCTAATAGCTAAAAAAAGAACCGGTTCCAAGGTAAGGTCCAGTCATTGATCAGCAAAGGAGGGGAGAAGTAAAACGCAATGAACTGCCAGCTAGGTTTGACGATAGCCTGCAGCACTGTCTGGAGCAGTCAATCACCTCGTCACTTAACGGCACATCAGAGAAAGAAAAAAATACAAGACCTTCTGCATAGACGTCAAAGGATGCAACGTTTTTACGGGCTATGCTGATCAAGGAGGATCGTTCGTGAAGATTATCAAGAGGATCAACAACAATGTTGTACTTTCAAAAGAAGATGAAGTTGAAGTGATCCTAATGGGAAAAGGGATCGGCTTTCAAACGAAACCGGGTGACCCGATTCCAGCTGAGCGAATCGAAAAAAAATACTATCCAGAAGATGATTTGACAGTGGAACATATGTCGAAAGTCATGACGAAGGCTGACGAAAAACAAATGGCCGTCATTTATGAAATCGTGCGTCTTTTTCGGGATAGTGTTGGAACCGATTTCAATCCAAATGTTTATTTCACACTGATGGATCATATCTTGTTTGCCATCAGTCGCCAAAAGCAAGAAATTGTTTTGACCAATCCCATGCATTGGGAAATCAAGAAAATCTATGCCAAGGAATATGCGGTCAGTGTCCAAGCGGTCGAGTTGATCCGCAAAGAGCTGTATCCCGATTTTTCACAAGAAGAAGCTGCGTTTATCACTTTGCATTTCGTCAATGCGCAAATTGAAAAAAGCGCCAATCAAAGTGCTTATGAGCACACCGAGTTGACGAACAATATTTTACGGATCGTTAAGTACAGCATGAACATCGAGTTTGATGAGAATTCTTCTTACTTCCAACGGTTCGTGACCCACATTCGCTATTATTTAATTCGACAAAGTCAAGAAAAAGAAGAGCCAGTATTGGCAAATCCAATGATTGCCTTGGCCTTCAGCAGCTATCCAAAAGAAAAAGAAACCGCAGATTCGATCAAAGAATACTTATTTGAACAAAAGGGCTGGCATGTCAACGATATGGAATTGATGTATTTGATTCTGCATATCGGTAACTTAGCCGCTCACTCAAAATTAACCTAAGAATGGAAATGGATTCGTTACAGTTCGGCTGGCAAGACCTGCACTTTCTTACAATACTAGATGAGGAAACCCGTCACTCTTTTTTTAGGGGATCTCTCATGCTTGTTTATTGTAGAAATGGCTGGTCTTTTTATTTTTATTAAATGACCAATAAAAAAGGAGCAATCAAAATGGCAAAATATACTGAATTAGCGCAAGACATTTTGGCCCACGTTGGTGGCAAAGAAAATGTCTCATCTGTAAAACACTGTGTGACTCGCTTACGGTTCCACTTAAAAGACGAAAGCAAAGCGGACACTGATTATTTGCAAAAACGTGACGGTGTCGTGACCGTCGTCAAAGCAGGCGGACAATACCAAGTCGTTATCGGCAATCATGTGCCAGATGTTTATGATGAAGTGTTGAAAGTCGGCGGATTAGCCGATGGCGGCAGTCTTGATATCGATGAAGGCGACGGGCAAAAAGGCAGCTTGTTTGACCGCTTTATCGATGTTATCTCAAGCCTGTTCCAACCGTTCTTAGGCCCATTAGCGGCAGCTGGTATCTTAAAAGGGATCACGGCGTTGCTGGCAGCAACTGGGATGGAAGCGACCAATGGTATCTATGTAGTAATGAATACTCTAGGCGATGGTTTGTTCCAATACTTACCAATGATCTTAGCCGTCACTGCAGCGAAGAAATTCAAGATGAATACCTATACAGCATTAGCGATCGCAGGGGCGATGGTCTATCCTGGCTTAGCAGAAAGCGTGGCTGAAGCGAGCAAAGTCTTCGGTCTAACCTTGACCTTGCCAGCAGGCGGCTACTTCAACAGCGTATTGCCAATTATTTTAGCGATTTTTGTCGCTTCAAAAATTGAACAGTTTATGCGCAAAGTCACACCTGACGTAGTCAAAATGTTTGTGGTTCCGTTTGTAACGATTTTGATCACTGTGCCGTTGACCTTCTTTGTGGTCGGTCCAGTCGCAAATACAGCCTCTAGCTGGATCGGTGTTGCTTTCCAAGCGGTGTACGATTTCAGCCCAATTATTTACGGCTTTGCTTTAGGGGCATTATGGCAAGTATTAGTTATGTTTGGTCTTCACTGGGGTCTTGTGCCATTGGCGATCATGGATATGGCGCAAAACGGCTCTTCGATTATTTTGACCGCAGCAGTGCTACCATGTTTCACGCAAACGGGTGTGTTAGCAGCGATTTGGTTGAAAACGAAAGAACCAAAAGTCAAACAAGGCGCAATGCCAGCTTTGATCTCATCAATCTTCGGTGTGACTGAACCTGCGATCTACGGGTACACGTTGCCAATGAAAACACCATTTATCGTTTCTTGTTTAGTTTCAGGTTTCGTCGGTATCTACTTGTCAATCTTTAACGTCACTGGTTATGCAATGGGTGGTATGGGGATCTTCTTGTATCCTGCATATATCGATCCAGCAACAGGCAGCTTCCATAGTGTGATCCACTTGGCGATCGGTACAGTGATTGCGATCGTAGCGTCATTTATCATCATGATGTTGTTGAAAGTACCAACATTGTATACAACTGTTGATTCACCAGTCGACGGTCAAGCAACACCAGCAGCGCCAGCGCCAGAAGCAAAAACTGTTTCTGCCAGCGTCAAAGATGAAACAGTCAAAAGCCCAGTAACTGGTCAAGTGGTTGCTTTAGCAGATGTGGAAGACAAAGTCTTTTCTTCAGGTGCTATGGGAAAAGGGATCGCAGTTGAACCAGCGATCGGTGAAATCACTGCGCCAGCAGATGCAGAAGTCAAAATCTTGTTTCCAACAAAACATGCCATCGGTTTAGTGACAGAAGATGGAACAGAACTATTGATCCACATCGGCATGAATACGGTAGAACTTGAAGGCAATCACTTTACTGCCTACATCAACCAAGGAGACAAAGTCAAAGCTGGTCAAAAATTGATTTCTTTTGATACAGAGGCGATTCGTGCGGAAGGCTATTCCTTGCTGACACCAGTCATCGTCACGAACTCTAACGACTACAGTGACATCCAAACGACACAGTCAAAAGAAGTAACAGCGCAGGATGATTTGATCGAAGTCGTAAAATAAATGCGTTTAACGGCACGTCGCAGGATCAGTAAGAATGCTTTCTTGCTGATCTGCTGTGTCGATCATTAAAGAAAAAGAAAGTAGGCTAATCATGACAGAAAAACAATTTCCAAAAGGTTTTTTATGGGGCGGCGCCACTGCAGCCAACCAATTTGAAGGAGCATGGAACGAAGGCGGACGTGGTCCAGCGACATCCGATACAGCGATCGCTGTCAAACCAGAAGACCGCAAAAACATGGCAGAATTTGCTGCACCAATGACACGGGAAAAAGTTTTGTTTGCCTTAAATGACAAAGAAGGCTTGTATCCAAAACGTTGGGGGTCAGACTTCTACCATCGCTACAAAGAAGATATCGCCTTGTATGCAGAGATGGGCTTCAAAACCTTCCGTCTGTCCATCGCTTGGTCAAGAATTTTTCCAAATGGTGACGATGCTCAGCCAAATGAAGAGGGCTTGCAATTTTATGACAATGTGTTTGATGAGTGTGCGAAATACGGGATCGAACCCTTAGTGACCCTCTCTCACTACGAAACACCTATCGGGATCGCGTTGAACTATGGCGGCTGGAAAAATCGCCAAGTGATCGATTTGTTCGTCAAATACGCAGAAACCGTGTTGACCCGCTACAAAGACAAAGTCAAATACTGGTTGACCTTCAATGAAATCAATATTATGGGGATCTCTGGCTATGTTGGCGGTGCCTTATTATCCGAAGACGGCACACAAAACCTTTCTGACATGTATCAAGCCGTGCATCATCAATTTGTGGCTTCTAGTTTAGCAACAAAATTTGCCCACGAAATCAATCCTGACATCAAAGTAGGGATGATGTTGGCACGAATGCAAGCTTACCCAGCTACACCAAATCCAGCAGATGTGATGGAAGAAATCAAGCGTGACCACGAGAATCTCTTCTTCTCTGATGTTCAAGTTCGTGGGAAGTATCCCGCATATACGAAGCGCTTCTTTAAAGAAAACGGCATCGAAGTGACCTTCGAAGACGGCGATTTAGACATTCTTGCGCAATACCCTGTCGACTTCATGTCCTTTTCTTACTACATGAGTTCTATTGCCCGCCACAATCCTGAAGAAGGCGGCGAAGCAACTGCTGGCAACTTTTCTTTAGGCGAATCAAACCCTTACTTGGAAGCTTCTGACTGGGGGTGGCAAATCGATCCAATCGGCTTGCGTGTGACTTTGAATAACTTGTACGACCGCTACCAAGTACCGTTGTTTATCGTTGAAAACGGCTTAGGTGCCTTGGATACAGTGGAAGAAGATGGTTCAATCCATGACAGCTATCGCATCGAATATTTGAAGGCGCATATCGAACAAATGTATGAAGCGATCGAAGATGGTGTGGAATTGATGGGCTATACGCCTTGGGGTTGTACCGACTTAGTATCGGCTTCCACGTCAGAAATGTCGAAACGCTACGGCTTTGTCTATGTAGACGCGGATGATGAAGGAAACGGCAGCTTTGACCGTTCCCGCAAAGATAGTTTCTACTGGTACAAAGAAGTCATTGCCACCAATGGCGGTAGTTTGTTACAGGATTAAAAACTAAAACAAAGCGGCTCTCTTTTGTGAGCGCCGCTTTTTTTGCTGGGTTTAGAGAACAAAGAAGAAAAAGGGAATCAGCAGCTGCCATGCCAGATAAATCAAAGAAACAGTCAACGCCCACTTCTTCATTTTTGGCTTAGGCACAACGGATTCAGGCATTAAATACACAAGGGAAAAAACCGTGAGAAAAAATAGCAGGGTCAGTGGTTGGACGACAAAGGTCAGCCAGCTCATAGGAAACGCTCCTTTCAAGAGGTTTGAAGATTCTTTGTTGCGATGTGGTAATTTACAATTTTATTATATATTTAATTATTCAGGAAGGCAATGTGTTCTTGGGGATCGCAAGTGTCACAACGAAAGGAATCAGAGAGAAAGGCTTGGTATGCCGTGATCTGCGAAAAGTGATTTTTTCATCAAAGCAGACTGAATAAGAATGAGTGAGGATGAATAATAAAAAAATCCCTTCGAAAGGGGATCATGAGCCGCAATCCTTACGAAGGGGATGAAAGGAGCTGTTTCGTAGGTATAGCTCGTCTTTGTTGTAGTCAAATGAGTGTTCACTAAGAGGATGTTTTGGTGCGAGTGAGGCGCAGCTGCAGTCAACGTTTTCTACTACGCAAATAAAAAATATACCCAAGCAGACTAGCAGAAATCAGGAAACCCATAAAATAAACGGTTAGTTTCATATCTGGCATGACATAGGAGTATTCTAAGATTTTACAAACAAAGAGGATCAAAGAAACAGTGATCGTTAGAGAAACCCATGTGAAACGCGGCAGTCGTTTTGTCAGGAAGACCAAACCTAACGAAAAAAAGATGACTGGTACCCAAAAGATCAAGCGAGCAAGTTGGATCATTTTATCTCTCCTCATTCATTCTTATTTGAGTAAAAGGATAACGTAAATATTCAATTTTTTAAAATCATATCCATTGGTTGTGAAAAAAATAGTTAATAATCAGAAGGATATGTGAAGGCACGCTAATGTTTTTAGTACCGCGAATAAACAGCTTATTTTTTAGAAAACGAGTATGCTTTTTATTACTTTAGAAAGTTTCAGCACATATTACAGACACCAAACACTGGATGATCGACAGCCACCACAGTCATCCCGATGTTTTTCTACAGACCGCAAAGGAGATGGAGGCCTTTCGTCGGGCACTCCTCGAACTGCTAGAAAAGTAGCAAAATCAACCACTGCACACAAAAATTTCATTACGATTTCCCAGCAGAATGATGAGATACCTGGGGGCGTTTTCACTACTGAGTCATGCATCATTTTCGTTTTACTAAGCATCTGTTTTCTTACAGATGCTTTTTTTCTGGTGAGCGTTTCGTTTCTCATTCGCTCCATCTTCCTTTACACTTTTAAGTAAGGTCATAACAAACGATGACAAATAAGATGTAGAAATAATCAAGGAGGAAACGAGCATGTCAGAAAAAATCAACAATCCGTTAACGAAGTATTATGATGGCAAATTTGAAAAACAGGTGCAAGAAGCACCGGCGATTCAAGGAAAGATGCAGCCAGTACCTGATTGCGGGGAAGAAAGCTACTCAGGTTCAGACAAATTAGCTGGACGCAAAGCATTAGTGACCGGTGGTGATTCTGGTATTGGTCGAGCAGCAGCGATCGCTTTTGCCAAAGAAGGCGCCGATGTTGCAATCAACTATCTTCCTTTTGAAGAAGAAGACGCGCAAGAAGTCAAAGCAGTCATTGAAAAAGCTGGACGCAAAGCCGTCTTGATCCCAGGAGATTTGAAAGATGAAACCTTCGCTCGTCAATTGGTTCATGAAGCAGCCAAAGAATTAGGCGGGTTAGATACGTTGGTTCTAAATGCTGGGATGCAACAAGCGGTGAAGGACATCAAAGAGTTGACTACGCAACAAATTCAAGACACCTTTACAACGAATATCATCTCGATGTATTGGACAGTCCAAGAAGCATTGGATTACTTACCAGCTGGTGGAAGCATCATCACGACCACTTCGATCCAAAGTGCGGAACCAAGCGCCCATCTTTTAGACTATGCAGCCACGAAAGGTGCCATTACTTCCTTTAGTAAAGGGCTAGCTGCGCAATTAAGTGAAAAAGGCATTCGGGTCAATACCGTTGCGCCTGGTCCAATCTGGACGCCACTTCAAATTTCTGGTGGCCAACCACAATCTGCGATCCCAGAATTTGGTCAAAAAGAATTGATGAAACGTGCTGGACAACCAGTCGAATTAGCACCAGTCTACGTTTTCCTAGCCTCTGATGAAGCAAGCTATGTAACTGGTCAAGTGTACAGTGTAACGGGTGGTAGCTTCTTCGCTTAACAACCCTGGATAAACTTGTAGGAAAAAAGCTCGAGCAAAGATGCTCGGGCTTTTTTTGTGGATGGAAATGGAATCGGCAGCTTACTTTCCTTGTTTGGCAAACATCTTGGTCATCATCAGTTGATTGATCTTTGCAAAAACGGCTGCCCACTCTTGTTCGGCTTGTAGGTTAGACAGTAAGACTAATTTTTCGGAAAAAATCACTTCTTCATAACTATCGGTGATCAATAGATCGGCTGCTTCCATCTGGTTAATAAAAGTCACTGAAGCTTTGGAATAAATCGAACGGATCCTTGTCTCGATCATTTGCTTCGTGCGGTATTGGATCGTCGTTTGAATATAGATCGACACGGTCGGGGGCGTATTCATCTGTGTTTCTAAAAACAAGAGATGCGCAAGATAAGGCAACTGTGTCTGTTCAAAATACTTTTTGTCCAAGTCAGCAAATGGATACCTTTCAACATGGGTCAGTAAAAGCTTGCAGATTGCTTCATAGGTTTTGTCATTCGAAGGAGTGTTTTCGGTCAACAGTTGGTGTTCTAGTTGCCACACTTCCAGAAGATCGATGCCGATAATGATTGATAGATTGAAGACCAGCAGACAGCTGCTTAATAATTTTTCAAATTCGGCGACTTCTTGACTTGGAGCAAAGGTATCGTGCCAATCTTTGATCATTGCGGTGAAAAAGCGCACAAGATCGGTATCAGAATGTTTGATCTCTTGGATGATCGCTTGATTCTTCTCTTGGGGAATCACCCCTGGCAAAAAGACATGCAAAAAGAAATTTAAGTAAAGATATTCTGACTGAAGCGTCTTTTCTGAGGCATAATCGGCACTCAAAAAAAGCGATTCGAGGATTTCCTCTGGTAAAAAACAATAAAAATTCATCAATCCCATGTATTTTTCAGGAATCGCTGGCAAATATTTTTTCTGGATCGTTCGGCTGACCACTGCTTGCCAAAATGCAGCGAGTTTATTTTTCGTTAACGGATCAAAGTGAGAAACAGCAAAGAACGCTGTAAACTCTTCGACATTTTTATGGGAAACGCTCGGCAATAGCCACAAATCAGCAGGCGCACTTTGGGTCAAGAAACTGTAGGTGAAAATACGGATATCAAGCTCTTTTCCATCAAGAACGATGCGATTATTCAGGTCTGTTCGAATTTGGATTTGAAACTTTTCCAATAGTTGATTGATTTTCTTGATCAACCGATACATATGCGATTGGCTGACATGCAAATCCAAACATAATTGCGTCAAGGTCATTTGCGGGCGCCCAATCAAGTAGTGAATCAAGGTATATTGTGTGGAGTTGAGCAAATAATGATACATCAATTTTGCATAGAAAGGTTCATCGTCCTCTGCTTGATCAACAAAATACTGATTGTAATGATTTTTTGATAGAAGCAGGTGAGGGGAGAGCAGCTGCAAATCTTCATTTAAAAAATAAATATATTTTTGCAGACTTTTTTGTGGGATGTTCAAAACTTCTGACAGTTGGACCAATGTCACGCCATTGGAATTACAGACAACTTTGAAAATCTCTAATTTCTTTTCTTCTGCGGGAGAAATGAATTCTCGATACATAAGGGATTCTCCTTTTTGGCGTTTTTTTTACGCTAAATCTGTGAACCGTATGATAACCATGATGGATTATACTTATGATAGATGAGAATAGAATGAAAAAACACCAATTAAATTATTATTTTTTAAGGCTGTTTTTTTCGATTAACCTCGGTTTCTCATTAAAAAAAGTGAAGGAAGAGATGAAAATGAACAAAAAGGCAGTAATGTTAGGTTTGGTCGGAATGGGTTTAGGAATGGCGCCGACTGCGGCAGCTGCAGCAGAAGCGAATCCAACGGCTTCAATGACGAGTCAAGCAACGCTAACGATCGAGCAAGGAATCTTGTCACTGGATCAGGTGACTAATTTTAACTTCGGTACAAGCAGTATCCAAGAGATCGCTACCGATGAACAAGTGATTCAAACAACGTCGAATGAAGTGACATCGATCACAGATTACCGTGGGCCGAATCAAGCTGGCTGGCAGTTGACGGCGCAATTATCGAAAATGACGAATGCTAGCGATAACGAGCTGGCAAATGCCAAAGTCACTTTAAATGGTACAACGGCTTCTGGCGATGCAGCGCTAGTATCGGGCACCGAATTGATGGTAGGGGCAACAGAACCTACATTGATCGCTTCTGCTAATGGCACAACTGGCTTAGCAACCAATGACTTTAACTTTTCCAATGCTTCATTAACCGTACCAAAGCAAAATGTGAACAGCGGCACTTATAGCGGCACGATCACTTGGACATTAGCGAACACGTATCAAGCAGAGTAGGAAAGAAAGGGCGACAATGAAAAAACAAATCAAGTGCTTCGTACTCATTAGTTTCTTTATCAGTTTGTGTTGCGTTACGAAAGTCACCGGTCATGCACAGACCACACGGTTCACTGTAACCCCTGAACTTCCCCAAAATCAAGTCAGTGACGTCACTTATTTCGACTTACTGGTAAATCATGAGACCGAACAGAATTTGACCGTTGCCCTTCATAACACGAGTTCGGAAACCCTTACGATACAAGCATCCGCACTGAATAGTTACACAGCTGCTACTGGGATCATCGCTTATCAGGCAGCCGAAACAGCAGAGGATTTTGGCGGGGTGTCTTTCACGACCTTGATAAAGAAACCAAATCAAATGATTCAGCTTGCACCAGGGGAAACACGCCAAGTGGTATTTCCTCTTTCAATGAATGACAAGCGTTTTACAGGTGAAATCTTAGGTGCCTTTTCTTTTGAAGAAGAACAAAAGGAGGGGCAAGAGGCGGAGGAAACAAGTCTTACGTCAACCTATAAAATCGTCCAAGGTGTCCGCCTTCGTCAGCAGTTAGATCCGCTACCTGATCCTGAACTTTCCTTGATCGAAAGTGAGGCGATAGAAAAAGACGGCATCGCATCCCTAAAAAGCCGCATTGAAAATGATCAGCCAGTTGCTTTTGGGAAGATTGCTGTTAAGACTGTGATTCGTGAGCAAGACAGTGACAGGGTTGTGGGGGGATTTACTGCGGAAAGTTTTCAATTTGGCCCAAACTCTACACTGGATCTTTATAGCGCGTTTGATGAAGAAATTGTAGAGCCAGGAACCTATCACATTCAAATCGAGCTGAGTGCCCCACGTGGAACGTGGGTTTTTGAGGATAGCGTTACTGTTTCTCGCCCAGAAGCTGAATCGATCAATCGAAAAACGATCGTGGGATCAGGCTCTCTTCACAGCAACCGTTGGGTATATATTGTTGCAGTGGTCATTCTCCTGCTTATTTCCAGTCTATTGCTCCTGATGTATTTGCGACGAAAAAAATCAAAGGAAACAACAGAGCAGGAATGAGAAGACTTCATTTAAGCACTTGATCAAACAAAGCGGAGGATGACGATGAAAAAATTTCTTACGACACGTTTTTTACTTTTCTTCTTGTTAGGTATCGCCTTATGCTATACAGGAAACGCATCTGTTGAGGCGACCGTCGTTGAGCCAGATTTTGCGACGTTGCCGATCGATGAGACCTTGATCACTACGGTGGGGCAAGCTCGTTCTCCGCAAGGATCGGATGGCTATAACTATGTTCAGATAAATGATGGGGTGACATCAAATGTTAGTGGGGGCGTTTGGTTCAACAAAGCGGTTTCTTTTACCCGATCTTTTCGTTTAGAAATGGCTTTTTGCATTGAAAATGCAGCTGCTGATAGCGATGGCTTAGCTTTTGTTATGCAAAGCATTGGCTTAAATGCACTTGCTCAACAAGCCGGTCCAACGATTGGTGTTTGGTCGAATGTAGGGGGAACCGACCCACTGAATACCGGAGCGATTCCGCAAAGCTTTGCCATCGAATTCGATACTTACTACAATTCTGGTAGTCTGGGTCTCCATGGTGCCATAGATCGTGATGCCCCCAATAGTCATCATATCGCATGGAATTTTCCAGGTTCAAACGACGCCTATACGACGGAAGGCTGGCTGCCGTCGTATAAAGTCGTCAACCATCTTGATACTGTTGCGGTCACTGATATTTCCGATAGCCAGTGGCATACGTTTACCGTTACTTTCGATCAGCCCAATCAAACCTTGCATTATTCTGTCCCAGATTTTGGGGTCGATGTCACGGTACCCGTGGATGATACGTTCAAAACGAACTTGAACTTGACCAACAATGCGCCAGTTTATTTTGGTTTTACTGGTGCTAATGGTGGAAATGTCCAAGAAAAAGCAGTGGCATTCATTGATGTCGAAGGCTTGGTCGATATGGAATTGCGTACAGGCGTATTTGAACGTGACACCAACAAGCTTTTGCTAGATACTGAGACAGCTCTGAGTCAACCACCAGTCGTTGATGCGCAAAAAACAATTACTTATGCCACGTATCTTTCTTATAAGGACACCAGTGATTTAACGGAGTTGGAAGCAGGCATCAAGCTGCGTTCGTTTCTTCCAGAAGGCTTTTCTTTAGTCGATGAGACAGTGTATTTCGGTGGTCCTGATTTGATGGTAAATGGTATGCCAGAAGGCGGCACGCCGATTGATTTTAGCGTTGAAGCTGGTGAGTTGGTCGCGACCCTACCTGCATTAGCCAAAGGGAATGACTATCTTATCCACTATTCGATTACCTATACGGGGGCGCCGCTCAATGAGAACTTGAATCAAACAGTGCCTGTGCAAACGACCTTCCAAGGGAATGCCTTTGTATCGAGTCTCGTATCTGGCAGCCCTGAGACGCATTCCTACACAATGACCGGTGTGTTTCCGCTCACGCTGACAACGGGTGTGCCTACCTTAGAAGAAGCGAAAGAAACCCAGCAGATCGTGCGGGAAAACCGTTTGTGCTTTACCCCGATTACCATCGATGACCGCAATTCAACGCAAGCACGCTTGTATGTTACGGATTTTTTTACGGAAGCAGAGACGGTGACGGAGGCAGATTTCTTAGAAACAGCTCAGATAGAGCGTGCCACATTGGCAGATCCCTTTACATACACGTTGGAACGAGATACCGCGAATCTGGAGCCGGGAACCACTTATTATCTTGCTGCTTTTGTGATCGATGCAGAAGGAAATCAATCAGAAACCCATTATTATGGCATTGATTTTCGAGGCAGTGTACAATTTCTCAGTGCGCCGGAGTCGATCAACGGACCGACAATCAATGTAAATGAGCTCGCACGATCGATCCGAAGTGATGGCTTTGCCTATCTCCCTGTTTCGTTTGATCAAACCTCGGCACTGCTGTCTATCAGCAACAGCAGTGAAGGGACTTGGCAGCTTAGTGGGCAAATGACTGATTTCTTGCAAGACCAGCAGCAGTTGGCAGAAGAAGTCCAATTCGTGATCTATGATCCGCTCGACGATCACTTGGTGGCAACAGTTACGAAAGAAGAAACGATCCTTTTTCAGCAGCTTCCCGACGGCGAGGCTGATTTGACCCTTGCTTTAAATGAATACAACTGCTATTTACGATTTGTTCCTGATTTTGATTTGATTCAACCGGGGACGTATACTGGTACGGTCAATTGGCAGTTGGAGAGTATGATTGTAGACTAATAAAAAAAACGCCATTACGGCGTTTTTTTTTATTAAAGTTCTCAGTCGATCACTGCTAACTTTGTCGACTTTTCGCAATTTTTAAAACTAATGATAGGCCTGCTAAAGCAAAACTGCCGTATTTAACGAATTTTTCCAAGGAATCTAAAGTTTGCTGTTTTTTGTGTTTACAGTCCGGACAGCTTTTTTCATTGCCAGTTAACTTCTTGCCGCATTTACAATGGTTCTTCATCTTTGCTCCACTCCTCGTCTCGTTTATTTTTGATGACTTTCTCTACTTTAATTATACATGTTGCTGAAGGTTCTGTCTGAGATTATGCTGTCTCCGTTTTTTGTGAAGGGCAATAAGGGCTGCTGGTTGTTTGTTTCAAATCGATCACGCTAAAGGATGCGATCCTTGGCGGCTGATTTTTCGTATAGAAGAGAGGCAATCTATCTAAAAAAGGAGGGAAATCTGACAAATTTCTCATTTTCAGATGTTGCTGATTCGCTTTGCTTATCAGTTCAGCAAAATTTTGCTATTGTGGAGTAAGATTGAGGAATCAAAAAACGACTTCTCCTTTTTTTCTTGATTCTATCCTTAATCTGAGAACGAAAATCACCGATAGTATGCTATATATAGGAACAGGGAGCCATCCTTGACGATGTCGAATATGGCATTTGAATGAAAGGATTGATGAAATAAGTGATTTCTTCAATAATCTATACGGACACAAAGGCTTATTTGGATAAGGTGGTCGATCAAGCACTGTTGGATTTGTTAAAATCTGATTATCCCAAAGTCTATGATCATGTACAACAATTGATTGCTAACTTTGAAGAAACGATCCAACAAATTGATCACTCAAATTTTTGGCAATTGATGCCAGAGATTTTAGGCTATGATTCACGCTTTGTCTTGTTGAACTCGTTGCAATTGTCAGAAGACAAATTTTTGACGGAAATCGAGGTTATTCAGATGATCGAACGCGATTATCCGAATTTGAATAAAGAGTTTTGTGGCTATTCCTTAAAAGAAAAAGAGCACGAAAGCCTGATCTTCAACATCCAATAAGCGGTTCTTCTTAGGATCACTTGATAGAAAAGAAAGCGACTAGCGCATCTAGTCGCTTTTTTTTTATGGAGAAGAAGGAGAATTAAACGTGTTATTTATCATTAAAATAAAAATTATTTTGAAATTATGAATAAAATGGATTATTATTGGTATATAATCCTTTTAGTGAAAGAAAAAACAATCGTAAAATGAAGAGGATAGATAGCTTATGTCAATAGCTGCGATTGTTTTGATTAGAAAATAAGAACCAGCCTGATTGGCATGGAAAGGAGCAGTTATGAATTACTTGAGTTTTTCAAAAAAAGAGTGGGAAGTCTTAGTTTGTTTTTGGGCTGTGGATGAGCCGCTATGCTGTACCGAATTTAGTGAACGCTTCGGCTTGAATCGCAACACGTCATTGTCAGTGATTCCTAAGTTAGTCAATAAAGGGATACTTGAGATCGCAAGTATCAAGATGAGTGGGTCAGTTTTGGCTCGTCGTTTCCAACCAGCCGTCACCGAATTGGAGATTTTGCAAAGTGGTTTGACGGAGGAACAAATTTTTGAACTGGTAAAAATTGCGATCAAAAAAATTGAAGACCCAGAACAATTAACTCAGTTGCGAAATGTTATTGGCGAATTGAAAACCAAAGCTTCGTAGGTCATCCCGTTTTCTTCGCTGTTTGTTAGTGAAGGTTTAAAAGATAAAAAAATGATCCACTGTGAAAACAGCGGATCATTTTTCTTGTTCTTGAAATTTTTGGACCATTTTGGTCGTCAATTCGTGGAGGACTGACAGTTCTTCCGGTTCAAGGGGCAAGAATTCCGTTACTTTGCAGGGGATCTCTAGCGCTTGTTCATGGAGTCCTTTGCCTGAATCAGTCAATGTGACCCGCAAGGAACGTTCATCGTCTTGATTTCGATTTCTTACTAGGTATCCTTTTGCTTCAAGCTTTTTTAAAACCGGTGTCAGTGTGCCAGAATCTAGACATAATTGCTTCCCCAATTCTTTGACACTGATCGCTTCATCTTCCCATAACACCAACATCACTAAATATTGGGTATAGGTCAAATTCAACGGGTCCAGTAAGTTTTTGTACTGTTTGATAATTTCTTTTGAAGCGGCGTATAGAGGAAAACACAATTGGTTTTCTAACGCTAAGACATTCATGTTTTCACTCCTTTTTCTAACATCCGCCTCTTATCATAGCTGTTTTTTCAACGAAAGTCTACTCGCTAACGGCTTTGACAGTCACTTCAATGTTGCCAGCTGTAGCTTTTGAGTAAGGACATACGGTATGAGCGATTTCAAGCAATTCTTGTGTTTCCTCTGTTGATAAACCTTCGATTTGACCTTCGATCTCAACGCCTAAAACAAAGCTTGATTCACTTTCTGCGTATAACGTCACTTGTGCACTGACAGTCGAAGCACCGTCGATTCCTTTGTTGCTTTTTACTAATTCAAGGGCACTATTGAAACAAGCACTAAACCCAGCCGCAAAAAGTTGTTCTGGATTGGTGGCATTTTCAACACGTTTGCCAGGTGCAGTAATATTTAGTTCAAATGAATGATCGGGACTATGAACTTCTCCTGAGCGGCCGCCAGTGTTGATCATTTTTGTCGAATACATTTTTTTCATTATTTCTTCACTCCTGATTTTTATATTTTGTACAATTAGATTGTATGAAATTTATTTGGCAAATGCAAGGGATTTGTTTTCAGCTCGTCTTTTTTTTCTAAAAAGGAGGGAATTATGAAATGTATACTGTCCTCTTGGGTGAAACGTGCTATTATAGTTAGTAACACTTGTCATAGAATGAACGAATCAATTGAAACGAAAAATAACCTGCACGAAGGCAAAGAGGGTGGAAAATCATCGTAGACTACATGGAACAACGAGCGGTTGGACGTTATTTTCGATCGCTGACGGATCATTATTCAGGCTATATCCGTCTTTATGGCACCTACACAGAATATCGAGTGATTGCAGGGATTCCTGCTGAAAATGTCATGTTAGAGATTATCGGGGTTGAAAACGGTGTCTTATTGACCCGTGTTAACAATACATTATTTGAAAATGGAAGAGGGTTTTTACAATGATCATTATCCAAATTATTTTAGTTATCTTCGTATTAGTGGTTCTGATTTGGCTGATCGCAAGCACTGCTGTGATCGTTCGTCAAGGGGAAGTCAAAGTTGTGGAAAGTTTTGGGAAATATGTTCGAACGTTGGAGCCAGGTCTTCATTTTCTTGTTCCGATTTTGTATACAGTTAGAGAAAGAGTGTCCTTGAAACAGATTCCTTTGGAGATCGAACCGCAAAGTGCAATTACGAAAGACAACGTAATCGTGCAGATCGATGAAGCAATCAAATACCACGTCACTGATGTTCGTGCTTTTGTTTACGAAAATGAAAACTCCGTTATCTCAATGATTCAAGATGCCCAATCAAACTTACGGGGGATCATCGGGAAAATGGATCTGAACGAGGTTCTAAATGGAACTGAAGAAATCAACGTGGCTCTATTTACTTCAATCAAAGACATCACTGCTGGCTATGGGTTAGCGATCGACCGGATCAATATCGGGGAAATCAAAGTTTCCCAAGAAATCATTGAATCAATGAATAAATTGATCACAGCTTCAAGAGACAAAGAATCCATGATCACAAGAGCCCAAGGGGAGAAATCTTCTTCAGTCTTAAGTGCCGAAGCCAAAGCTTCGCAAATGACGATCGACGCGCAAGCTCGGGCAGAACAAACCCAAATCGATGCAGAGGCGCGGGCAAAACGTGTACGGATCGATGCTGAGGCAGAAGCGGAACGAATCGCGAAAATCACTGAAGCTGAACGCAAACGGATTTTAGCTATCAATGAAGCAATCAAAGAAAGCCAGCTAGACGAGCGCTCCTTATCTTATCTAGGGATCGAAGCCTTTAAAGACGTGGTCAACAGCAATACCAACACGGTCATTCTGCCATCCAATATGACGGAACTAGGAAATATTCCAGTCGTCAAACAACTTTGGGAAAACGCACCATCTAAATCAGTAGAATAACTTTGAAGCGCAACAAATGAAAAAAGCTCAAATGCTCCGAGAATAAACCGGCGCATTTGAGCTTTTTTATTTCGTTTTGTCTGCCGCTTGATTATCGACGATCAACAGAGCAATCATGACATAACCGATCCAACTGTCCCGAGAATATAAGATGTAGCGAGGGGACCAAGAAGCGGCATATTTCTGTTTGTACTCCCGCAATCCTTCAAAAGAATAGAAGCGAGACCCGAAAGTGTAAACGAGATAGGCGATCCGCTCTTGTAAGAAACTACTGCGGAAAGTACCAACATTGGCTAATGGTGCCATACCTAAATCGAATTGTTGGTAGCCTTGTTCTTTAAAATAGTCAAACAGCTGAATAAACAAGAAATCCATCGTTCCGTTCGGGGCTTTTTCAGGATCGTGACGCATCAGATCAATGGAAGCTAAGCCTGTCTGATAGGTTGGCATAAAGGAAGCAAACGCGACGATCTCTTGTTGCTGATTACGGACGACTGCAATTGGTGCGGTACTCAGATAGGATTCTGAAAAGAATCCAAGGGAGAACCCTTTTTCTTTCCGTCCATCTAGCCAGTTGTCAGAAATTTCCTTAAGGGTGGCAAAGGTTTCGGCTGAAAAGGGTGGAGTGAGCACATCAAAGGTAAAGCCTTCTTTGGTGATCTTGTTGTTCAATGCCCGCTGTCCCTTCATTTTCTTTCCTGAGAGGGTGAAGCTAGGCAGATCCACATAGGCTTTCTCACCGAATTTGATAAAGTCATACCCGAATTCATGCAGTAGCATCACCATTTCTTCACTACTTTCATAAAAGACTGGCAAGTAATTCCACTGATCCATCTCTGTTAAAAAGGTTTCCAGTGCCTGGGGAAAGTCTGCTTGCTTCCCAGAAGGATCCCCCATGACTAAGCATTTATTATTAAAGGTCGTAAATTGAAAAAAGACCGTCGGCTCGCCGATTTCTGGATAAACGTACACTTGCTTGTCTTTTAAATAGACAAGATGGCTATCGCTATTGCCGCCATAAGTGTTCAAAATATGCTTCACTTTATCGGTGGCGGCACTGACACCGAGTTGGTGCTTTGGTCCCATCAAGTAGCGTGCAAACAGCAGCATCGCAACGGCGACGAATAAAATCGCAACGAAGCCTTGGAGCCATAATTTTTCAGAAGGGAAAAGCAAAAAATCCATCGAATGGTGATGCGTCGGATGCCGATTGATATGGGGCATATTGTAGACCCCGATAATGACATAGAGGATCGTCAATGAACCAATCAGCAAACCATCGATCGTTAGCCATTCCCAAGCGAAAACCAGTTGCTTTCGGAATAACTCGCTTTTTGAAAAAATCATGATCGCCAGTAATAATAGAAGAAACAGCATGGTCGAAAAGCGGAAACCCGCAAAAATAGCATAGGCGATTGTTGCTGCAATCAACAAAAGCGTCGGCATATACGCGCGACTGACACGGGCAGAGATGCCGCGACCGGCGATCAAAAAGAGATAGCCGAGAAAGATACTCGGGTACTGCATCACAAAATTCAAGCGAATCGGATTGAGGTGGGCTAACCATTTGATTTGATCAAAGGCTTCTGGGATCGTGGCGGAAAGCACCAACATCGTTCCAGTCAGATAAAGCAGCAACACTTCGATCTTGTGGAACACTTCCAACAACAAGCTTTTTGGAATACCAGAAAAGCGCTGGTTGAGGGAGACACCGACATTTTTTGAGAAAAAAAGCAAACCGATCAAAAAGGGAATGATGTAATAAAACAGACGGAACAGCAAGAGCCAGGCAATGACACTTTCACGGGGAATCTGTAGTGAACCCATTCCCATAATCATCATGACATCAAAGGTTCCCAGTTCGCCAGGAATCATCGAGACGATCCCAATCACGGAAGCAGCGATGAAAAGCGGCAAAAGTTGAAACACATCGACCGAGAGACCCATCAACAGACCCGTCGTAAAGAAGGCGGCAAAAACACCTAGCCATTCCAATAAGGAAGCGGCGATCAGCTGCAGACGATCACGTCGTTGCAGCCCACCTAAGTAGGCATTTTTTTTGGAAAAACTAAGCGCATAGACGATTGGAAAATAAAGACTGCCGCCTAAAAGCCAGATCCAATACTGTTGGAGATAATCGGTCGTGGGACCGAAGAGGACGAATGCCAGCGCTGCAAGCGATAAAATCGAAAGACCAGACATCAAGTAGATAAAAATCTTCGATATTGCTTGGGCAACGTCTTTGCCTTTTTTTCCTTTGCCATAGAATTCCGACCTTAACCCGATACTGATGAATCCGCCAAAGCCGATCAAATTGTTCATGGTATTGATGATCCAGCTGGTTTCTAGTAAATAGCGGCGTTCAGGTTTGTCCCCTAGTAAGCGATTCAAGACGATATCATATAAGACCATGGGAAAAACACACAGTAAGCCAATGACAGCCATTAAAGCCACTCGCCAAAGGGATAGCTGCGCAAACAATTGTTTTAGTTGATCAATCGAAATCGTCTTGCTTAACGAAAGCAGCTCGCCGAACACGATCACGGCGACTGCAATTAAGAAGAGGGTTTTAAACAGTGAGCGGTGGTCACGGAGCCAAGTAAAGATTCTCATAGTTATTCACCGACCTTTTCTAAAAAAGATAATACTTTCGTGTTAAAAACTTCAGGATTCTTTCGTGCAAAACTATGTCCTTGTCCTTTGACAACGATAAAATTGGACTGAGGGATACTGTTTGCAATATAAAAAGAATGGGAAAGCTTGATCGAATCACGTTTGCCGACCAAAATCAATGTCGGCACACTGAGGTGATTCAAATCGGCTGTAGATAAACCGATTGGACGAAACAACAATCCCAAAATAGGCAGAAAGCCCCGCATGCCTTTGGAGAATGGGGAACAAAGCCAAACGATCAGATATTGCAAGACACTGCCGATTCGAGAAAAGAGCCTCACACCTCGCGGTTCCGTGTTGCCAGAGTTTAAAATCATGCAGCTGACATGCTCTGGGTAGAGATGGCAAAAGACCATCGCCAGATTGGCACCATCGCTAAATCCTAGTAAGGCGATTTTCGTTAGCTTTTCTTGCTGAATAATTGCTAAGAGATCTGTTGCCATTTTAAAAAAATCGATTTTCTTCTGCGTATTGGTGGATTTGCCATGTCCTCGACTATCGATTAAATACAGTTGATGTTTTTGACGCAAAGCGTCGACCTGCTTTGAGAAATAGGCACTGCTGCCGCCATTTCCGTGCAATAAAAAAAGAGGGCGTCCTGAACCGGTTTTCTCGTAATAGAGGACAGACCCGTCCGGTAAGGGCGCGTAACATTTTTCAACTTCCATTTTTTCACCTACTTTCTAAGAGTATACCTTGAAGTCAGGGACGATCACAAATATATCACTAGATAAAATGAGAAAAAATAACAATCTGCTCATCTTTTTTTTACCAGAAGTTCAGGAAAAGGCTTTTTTCTTTACAATGTAAAGAAAAATAATTGGTAAACATAATTAATTTGTTTTCAGAAAATTCTTTACAAATGGACGATCGTTGTCTATAATCGAACTAACTAATTGAGAATGATTTTCATTTACGAAAGAGAGGCTAGCCAATGACCACTATAGCAGATGTTCTGATTATCGGCGGAGGACCCACTGGACTCTATGCGAGTTTTTATGCTGGATTACGTGATCTATCGGTCGTATTGTTTGAAGCACAAGCCGAATTAGGCGGGAAGATCAATTTCTATCCTGAAAAAATGGTCTGGGATGTGGGTGCATTGCCGCCCACCAAGGGAAAGAAAGTCAAAGAACACTTGATTGAACAGGCCAATTTGTTTGATCCAACGATCTATCTGAAAACGAAAATCATTTCATTGACCAAGGAAGACGACCTTTTTTATGCAGTGGATGACCAAGGGAGGACCCATGTTGGACGCACCGTTTTAGTCTGTATCGGCGGCGGTGTCGTTTCTCCCCAAAAATTGCCATGTTTCATCCATAATAATGTCGACAACTATATCCACTATCAGTTTCCTGACCAGCAAGCGATCCAAGGCAAGCATCTAGTGATCTCTGGCGGCGGTGATGCGGCAGTGGATTATGCGATCGAAGCAGTGTCTTATGGTGCCAAAGTCACCCTGTGTTACCGAGGAGAAAAATTGAAAGCTCATGAAGCACAAGTAAAGAAGATGAAAGCAGAAGGGATTCAAGTGCTGATGAATCACACCATCGATGGGGTGAATCAAGCAGAAACATTCAATATGGTTCTACGACTAAAAAACAGTGCCAACCATGAAACGATCGATTTTTTATGCGATCATCTACTGATCCAACACGGGTATGACCGTGACAGTGGCTTGTTAGATAAAGTCTCCTTTGATCTTGCACGCCATGAAGACTTTTACCTCAATTGCGAGATTCCTACAAAAACTAGCCATCCTGGTGTTTTTGCGGCGGGCGACATTCATTATTTCAAAGGCAAAGTGAATCTTTTGGCGGGAGCCTTTCAAGATGCTGCGCAAGCAGTCAACCAAATCAAGCACTATTTAGAGCCGACCAGTGTCCCACAGGCGATGGTTTCATCCCACAATGAGAAATTCAGTGAAAGAAATCGCCAGTTGTTGGTCAATGAGTAGCAACGCTTCTTTGTGAAAGAAAAAGTAGAAAAAGCAGGAGTCCCTTATGGGTCCTGCTTTTTTGGTGTCCTCAGAACAGAAATTCGTTTCACTAGAAGTGAATGTTTGCCGCTCCTAAAAAATAAAATCTCTCAAATAAATGATGCAAACTGTGAAAATTTCAGCTATTATTTTCAAGTTGACTATTTGGAGGGGATGACATGAATCAAACAAGATACGCAGAATTAAAACAAGCAGAAAGAGGCGCCATCTTAAGTATCGTTGCTTACATTTTGGTTTCCATCGCCAAACTTGCCATCGGTCGTTTGGCAAACTCTGAAGGACTATGGGCAGATGGGTTGAACAATGCGACGGATATCGTAGCGTCGATCGCTGTCTTGATTGGTTTGCGTTTGGCTCAAAAGCCAGCAGATGAAGACCATAAATATGGTCATTGGAAAGCAGAAAACGTGGCGAGTCTCGTAACATCCTTGATTATGCTGGCAGTCGGTCTGCAAGTCTTATGGTCTTCCATTCAAACGATTCTACTCGGAGAAACGCAAAGTCCCGATATGATCGCGGCAGTCGTCGGTATCATTTCAGCTATTTTGATGTATGGCATGTATTACTATAATAAGCGATTATCCGCTCGCGTAAAAAGCTCCGCTCTGCTAGCAGCTGCTAAAGACAACCGCAGCGATGCGTGGACGAGTATTGGAACGGCGATCGCTATTTTTGCCGCCTCATTTGGTATCGGTTGGCTGGACAGTTTGACTGCGATCGTGGTAGCTCTTTTGATTATCAAAACCGCCGTCGATATTTTTCGTGAGAGTGCCTTTTCACTTTCTGATGGGTTTGATGAATCGCTAGTCGTGGAGTATGAAGCGGCAATCGCTGGTTTTTCTGAAGTGAAATCTGTCAAATCGATTCGAGGAAGAATGTATGGCGCCAATGTTTTTCTCGATGTCGTCGTGACGATGGACAAATCTTTGACGGTTGAAAAGAGTCATAACGTAGCAGATGCTATTGAAGATCTCTTAGCTGATCGTTTTCAGGTGTTTGATACTGACATCCACATCGAGCCTGCTACCGAATAAATTTTCTGGAAAAACCTTGATAGGACAAGGATGTAAACCACCCGTTTCCTGTTTGTAAACTGAAAAGTTCTTACGGAACCTGCTCATTCATGGCAAACTAGAGGTAACAAAGGAAGAAAGTAGGGAGCCCTATGAATAATAAGCAGGTAGTAGAAAATGAGTTAGTTATTTCTTTAGATAAAATGGATGAAACAGAAATGATGGCACTTTGCCAACAATATATTGCGGCTATTGATGATAGCCAAGTCCTCTTCGCTTTACTGAAAAAAGTTCAAGCCTCTAAAGCAGCAGTAAGCAAATAAAAAACAAACCGGCATCTTATGCATTGATGTTCCCCTCAGCGAAAGCGAAAGGCGCATTGATCAACAGGAAAAGATGCCGGTTGTTTTTTGATTTGTTTGAGTCTTTTTAAAAACTTTTAAAGGACGTTTAATAGTGCGATTAACCCATAGACGAACAAAGAGGCTATTCCTAGAGGAACAATGCGTCGAAATATAATCTCTTTCAAGCGCTTGCCTGCTTGTCGTTCTTTTTCATAGTTAGGATCATGGGCATGCGCTTTAAATTGCTGAGGAGAACGAGAGAAGATCAAGCCATTGGTCATCGATAAAACCCAGCCAATCAACGCCATGAAGAACGAAACAAAAATGATTGCCAGTAAAAGTAGTTGCAAGAGCTGCATGGTGTTGCTACCTCCTTTTCGTCACCATTTTTTCACTTCTAGTTTACCATCTTTTGAGACATTTTGGGGTCTTTGTTCCACGTGCCCTTTCTTTTTTTTCCGTATCCCTTATAATACAGATATTTATAAACGAGTTTTTGTTTCGTGCAGCAGAAAGAAGGGGTTCTTATGGCAATCGCAAAAAAAATCGTTCAATCACCTGAAGATTTCCAAACGTTGGATCGTTTGATCAAAGAAATCTGGCCAGAAGTGTTTACACCTATCATTGGGTCCGATCAAGTCGCGTATATGCTGGCTCATTACCAATCACCAGCAGCGATTCAAAACGAAGTCCAGCAAGGAGCAGTCTATCTTTTGTTATTAGAAGGAGACCGAGCAGTAGGATATACAGCGTATGAAGAAACGCAGCAGCAGATTTATTTGAGTAAATTGTATCTCCATCAATCCACTAGTGGCAAAGGCTATGCCAGCCAAGTCTTTGATTGGTATGAGGAGATCGCCTCAGGCAAAACACTGCATTTAAACGTCAACAAACAAAACCAGCAAGCGATCGCTGTTTATGAGCATCGCGGCTTTAAGCGTGTTTCTAAACGCACCGTTGCGATTGGTTCGGGGTTTGTGATGGATGATTTTATTTATGAGAAGAAAGTATAATTAAGCAGGAAATTCATTTGATAAACCAAAAAAAATTAAATGAAGCAAGAATCTTATTTTTGAATTTAATATCGTGCCTATTGGGAAACATTGCCAATAGGTTTTTTTGTATCTAGCTAATTTTAAAATTCCTCATCAACACATAAATTTTTAAGTTGTGCTACAGTGTAAAATTACGATGAATAAATGTTCTTTTAAACTGTTAAAAATAGTTTCGTCTATTCGTAAAAAACATATTTACTCCTAGGAAGCACTGTGCTATTATCCTTGTATAAACATTATAATGTTATAAACTAAGGAGGCAATTATGAAAGGGTTTGTAGAATTTATTGAACAGAAGTTGATGCCGATTGCAAATAAAGTGGGGATGCAACGGCACATGGTAGCGATTCGTAAGGGGATCATCGCTACGTTACCGTTAACGATCGTTGGGTCTTTCTTCACGATCTTACTGAATTTTCCCATCGAATCAGTCGCTGCGGTGATCGAACCGTATCGGGAAGTTTTGGATATTCCCTTTCGTTATACAGTCGGATTATTGGCATTGTATGCAACGTATGGGATTGCTTCATCGCTAGCAAAAAGCTACAAGCTGGATTCATTGACTGCGGGTATCTTAGCAACGATGTCCTTTCTTGTAACCGCTGCACCACCGTTGCGAGTCTTCGATTCTGTGGAAGGCATCATTGATGCGGGACGCTATATCAATGTGGCAAACTTAGGATCAGGCTCTTTGTTTGGCGCGATCGTCACGGCAATCTTATCCGTTGAAATCTATCGTTTCTTTATCGTAAAAAACATTACCATCAAAATGCCAGATGGCGTGCCACCAGAAGTGACGAATTCATTCATGGCGTTGATTCCTGGAGGAGCGATCCTGATATTGTTCTGGGTGATCCGTCATATGTTAGGCTTTGATATCAATGGCTTTTTAAGTAACTTGTTGATGCCGTTAAAAGACGTGCTAGCTGGTAACAGCTTGTTTGGTGGTTTATTGACTGTCTTCTTGATCTGTTTCTTCTGGGTACTGGGGATTCATGGACCAGCCATCATGGGTCCTGTCATTCGTCCATTCTGGGATATTTCCATTGCTGAAAATATGGAAGCGTTCCAAGCATCTGGCAATGCGCATGAATTGCCTAATATTTTTACGGAACAATTTTTACAATGGTTCGTCTGGATCGGTGGAGCCGGTACGACCTTAGCGTTGGTCGTTTTGTTCTTCTTCTCCAAATCAAAATACTTGAAACAATTGGGCCGTTTGTCCATCTTGCCAGGCTTATTCAATATCAATGAACCAGTGATTTTCGGTGCACCGATCGTAATGAACCCAATCTTAGGCATTCCGTTCTTGGTGGCACCGTTGATTACGACAACGATTTCTTACTTCGCGACCATTACGGGTGTCGTACCGATGATGGCTGCCAGACTTGGGTTTGCCATTCCAGCACCAATCGCCGCCTGGATGAGTACGGACTGGAGTATCGCAGCAGCGATTTTAGTGATCGTCAACTTCTTTATCACACTCGCAATCTACTACCCATTCTTTAAAGTCTTTGAGAAACAGCAGATTGCCCGCGAACAAGAAGAAGAAACAGCCGCTTAAGCAAGACAAAAAAGAGTGAGGTGCATACATGGGGATTTATGCCATTTGTTTATTTTTTGGTTGTCAAATTTGGTTAACAAAATCAGCACAAGGGAAAAAAATTCAAGAAGTGCCGTTTTGGCGGATGCTTTTGTTCGGGATTCTTGGCGTTGCTGCAGCGATCCTACTGAGCCGTCAGTTTCCGTGGGGACCATTTTTGACGATGACGGCGACGATTGTTTGCAGTTCGCTTTTACTGACACGTTTTACTGCTTTTTATGAAGAAATGAGGATGAGATAAGTTGAAAAGACAACTAGGAGTATCGGTGTATCCCGATCACAGTGATTTTGAAACAGACAAAGCCTATCTGCAATTAGCCCATGATTATGGCTTTAGCCGCATTTTTATGAGTATGCTGGAAGTGAGTGACGGCAAAGAAAACGTGCAGAAAAAGTTTAAAGCGTTGATTGATTTTGCCAAAGGATTAGGCTATGAAACGATTTTAGACGTGGCACCAGCCATCTTTTCGGAACTAGGCATCTCCTATGATGACTTGACCTTTTTCCATGAACTAGGTGCCGATGGGATTCGTTTAGATTTAGGCTTTGACGGCAATAAAGAAGCGATGTTGACCTACAATCCCTTTGGCTTAGCTGTTGAATTGAATATGAGCAATGATGTGGCGTATTTAGACAATATTTTGACCTATCAAGCCAACATTCCTTACTTATATGGCTGCCACAATTTCTATCCGCAAGAAGGGACTGCCTTGCCCTATGATTTCTTTGAAAAATGCAGTCGTCGTTTCAAGGAAAAAGGCATTCGAACTGCCGCATTTATCTCTTCTCAAACGGGAACGATCGGACCTTGGGATATCAATGATGGCTTACCGACCTTAGAAATGCACCGGAAAATGCCTGTAGAAACTGCCGCAAAACATTTGTTTGCCACAGGCTTGATCGACGATGTCATTATCGGAAATGCTTATGCTTCTGAAGCAGAATTGGCAGCGCTAGGAGCGATTGATCGCTATCAGACCGCATTTGCTATTGAATTTGTGCCTGAAATCAATGAAGTTGAACGCCAAATCGCCCTGAACGAGCAGCATTACCGTCGAGGCGACATCACCGATCGGATGATCCGTTCCACAGAAGTTCGTAAAAAGTATAAGAACCATGACAATCCTGTCCATGACCACGAAGGCGTCTTTCAACGAGGGGACGTTGTGATCGGCAACGATCGTTTTGGCAAGTACAAAAACGAGCTGCAAGTCGTGCTAGAGCCTCACTCAGATCCACGAAAAAATAAAATCGGTTCGATCGTCGAACAAGAGTTAGTTCTGCTGCCCTTTATCCATCCTTGGTCGAAATTCACTTTCACAGAGAGGAAGGTGTAACGAAATGTTTGATTTGATTATTCGTCAAGCCCGCACGATCGATGAAGAAGTATTTGATATTGGGATTCAAGACGGCAAAATCACTGCTCTGGCACCCACATTGCAGGAGCAGGCGAAACAAGAGCTGACCTTAGCAGAAGGGGAGTTCTTGTCAGCTGGTTGGATCGATGACCATGTCCATTGTTTCGAGGAAATGACGCTCTATTATGATTATCCAGACGAGATCGGTGTCAAACAAGGCGTCACGACCGTTATCGATGCGGGGACGACGGGCGCTGAAAATATCCATCGGTTTTATGATTTAGCCAAAGAAGCCAAAACCAATGTCTTTGCTTTAGTCAACATTTCCAAATGGGGGATCGTAGAGCAGGATGAACTTGCGGATCTGTCAAAAGTCAAAAAAGAATTGGTCAAAGAAGCACTGCAGAAGTTTCCTGACTTTATCGTCGGGATCAAAGCCCGAATGAGCAAAACGGTGATCGGCGAAAATGGCATCACGCCGTTGAAATTAGCGAAAACGATCCAAGCTGAAAATCAACCGCTGCCTTTGATGGTCCATATTGGTTCAGCACCACCGAATTTAGCAGAGATTCTCGCTGAATTGGAAACAGGCGATGTGGTGACCCATTGCTTTAACGGCAAAGCCAATGGATTTTTGGATCAGACGAACCAAACCATCAAGCCTTTCGTCTTTGACGCCTATGAAAAAGGCTTGGTCTTCGATATTGGTCATGGGACAGACAGTTTCAATTTTGACGTGGCGGAGACAGCCTTTGCCAATCAGCTGAAGGCTTCTTCCATTAGTACAGATATCTACATTCGCAATCGTACCAATGGACCAGTCTTTGATTTAGCGACGACTATGGAAAAATTAGCGGTCGTAGGGTATGATTGGCGTGAGATCATCGAGAAGGTGACCAGTGCCCCTGCGAAGCAATTTCATTTACAAAACAAAGGCGAGATCGCATTGGGATATGATGCTGATTTTACGATTTTCCGCTTTGAAGCGGGCGAAAAGGAATTGACGGATTCTAACGGCAATCGCCGAATCACGACACAACAGATCGTGCCGCAAAAAGCGGTGATAGGAGGGGAACTTTTTGACACTGAATATTGAAGAATTAGACTTGAAAGAAGTCATCAATGCTTCTGGCAAAATGACGATTCTAGGTGTCTCGAAAGTCAGCGAAAGCGTACTTGCAGCCCAGCGCTATGGCGGGGAACATTTCTTTGAAATGGCAGATCTAGCAGAAAAAACCGGTGCCTATTTGGCAAAATTGTTGAAAACGGAAGATGCACAGATTGTTTCTTCTGCTTCAGCGGGGATCGCCCAATCAGTGGCGGCGCTCATCGGTCAAGGCGACAGCTATCATTTGTACCACCCTTACAGTGAGAAAATCAGTAAACGGGAGATCATTTTGCCCAAAGGCCACAACGTAGATTATGGCACACCAGTGGAAGTGATGGTGACACAAGGTGGTGGGAAGGTCGTGGAAGCAGGTTATGCCAATATGTGTACTCCCGAGCACATTGAACAGATGATCACGCCCGAAACGGCGGCGATCCTCTACATAAAGAGTCATCACACCGTTCAAAAAAGTATGTTGACAGTAGCAGAAACGGCCCAAGTTGCCAAGGCACACGATCTTCCATTGATCGTTGATGCGGCTGCTGAGGAAGATTTGTTTGCCTATACCCAAGCCGGTGCTGATTTAGTGATCTATTCAGGTGCGAAAGCACTGTCAGGACCGAGTGCTGGCTTAGTGATCGGCAAGCAGCCCTATGTCTCTTGGGTACGCCTGCAATCCAAAGGGATAGGTCGAGCAATGAAAATCGGTAAAGACAATATTCTCGGATTTACCCAAGCCATGACGGATTATCTAGCGGAGGGAACAGAATCTGGGGCTTCGATGCAAGAGCGTCTGCAACCATTTATTGCGGCAATCAATGAAATCACTGGTTTCGAAGCAAAAATCGTTCAAGACAGCGCTGGCAGAGACATTTATCGGGCGAGTGTCAAAGTGAAAGAACCAAGTGCCAAAGCAGTGATCGACGCACTAAAAGCAGGAGAACCAGCGATTTATACCCGTGAGTACCAAGCCAATAACGGCATCATTGAATTTGATATCCGAGCAGTCAATGAACAAGAAATGGCAGTGATCACCGATCGCTTACAAGAAATTATGTTAGGAGCAACCCAAAAATGAAAACTTCACCCAATTATTTCGCTGACCGTGTCTGTCTAAATGTGTTAGCAAACTCCATCGACAATGCGAAAGCTTGTTACGAAGCAGCAGAGGGCAACATCGTCCTAGGTGTTTTATCAAAAAACTATGATAGTGACGAGGCGGCTATCGCTGACATGAAGAACTATCAAGTGGCAACAAATAATGCCCTTTCTGTAGGGCTTGGTGCTGGCGACCCCAATCAAAGTGAAATGGTCTCCCGAATTTCCGCTGTTCTTCAACCACAGCATGTTAACCAAGTGTTCACGGGAGCGGGGACCTCACGAGCTTTGCTAGGACAATCTGAAACGATCGTCAATGCCCTTGTTTCACCAACGGGAAAAGTCGGCTATGTCAATATTGCGACTGGTCCATTGAGTTCACAAACTCCAGCTGCAGAAGTCCCAGTTGAAACAGCGATCGCTTTATTAAAAGACATGGGCGCTAGTTCTATCAAGTATTTTCCAATGAAAGGGTTGGCTCATAAAGCAGAATATCAAGCGGTAGCCGAGGCTTGTGCCGCGAATGATTTTTATTTGGAACCGACCGGCGGTATCGATTTAGAAAACTTTGAAGAAATCTTGCAGATCGCTGTTGATGCAAGCGTGAAAAAAATCATTCCACATATTTACAGCTCGATCATCGATGGAGAAACAGGGGACACACGCCCTGGAGATGTACAGACATTAGCAGAAATGACGAAAAAGGTGTTGGCAGCAGCCAAATAGGGGGGATCAATGATGCGGATCGGTGCTTACGGTGAGGTAATGATGCGGTTGACGCCACCAGAATATCGAACGTTGGAACAGACCCACTCTTTGCGAATGGATTTTACGGGAACAGGGGTCAATCTGTTAGGCAATTTGGCGCATTTCGGCTTGACGACGTCGATGCTGACGCAGGTGCCAGCCAACCGATTAGGAGATACGGCAAAAGCCAGCTTGCGTTCCTATGGGATTCAAACGGCATTTGTTGGCAAAAAATATAGTCATATCGGCAGTTATTTCGCCGAGATCGGCTACGGCGCTCGTCCAACCTATGTGACGTATCAAAATCGCCATCATAGTTCCTTTGGCGTTTCAGGTCCAGAAGAATATGCTATCGATGGATTTTTAGAAACGATCGATCTCATTCATATTTGCGGGATCTCTCTTAGTTTGACTGAGAAAACCTGGCAAACAGCTTTGGCTTTGGCGAAACAGGCCCATGCCAAGCAGATTCGCGTCTGCTTTGATTTCAACTTCCGTCCAAGCTTGAATGAAGAATTAAATCGGGAGGTACTGAAACAACGGTATGAAACGATCCTACCCTATTGTGACCTAGTTTTCGGGTCTGTCCGTGACTTGGAGGAGCTATTGGCTTATCCCTTAGAGGAAACAGAAGGCGCCGAGCTTGCATTGATCCAATCCTTTATTGACCAGTATCAATTAGAATGGTTCTGCGGGACACGGCGTCTAGCCGTGGAAGACAAGCAGTTTATCAGCGGAAGGATCATTACGGCACAAGATACCTATGAAACGGCACCGCAGCTGCTGCAAGTGTTGGATCGGATCGGGGCAGGGGATGCCTATGCTGCTGGCGTATTATTAGGCTATGCCGAAAAATGGTCGCTCCAACGCACCGCTGATTTTGCTATCACCAATGCAGTTTTGGCTCATACGATGCTGGGAGATGTCCCCTTAACCACCAAAGAACAAGTTGAACAAGTCTTACGGGCACCTGGGAAAGACTTGATTCGCTAGAAAAAACACTTGCGTCCTTCTCTTGATGGATGACTGTGCAAAAGTAGACCAATCGGCTGCTTGTGCGCAATCATTCACCGCTTTTAGGAGAAGGACGCAAATGTTTTTATTGTTTTAAAAAGGTTTCTACTTTTTTCTCAGGGATCACCCACAACAATAGCACGAGACTATCCAGTGTGATGATAAATAGGGGGTGGATCACCCAGCCGAGGAGCAATGCCAGCATGTTGATAAACAACGTAAAGTAGAGTTTCTTGTATCCGCGAAACAGTTCCACGATGGCTTGATTGTCAGGATTGGCACGAACCAAGGATTTTCCAACTAGGAAATAGCTGAAATCCGTCAATAAAATGACAGCCCCGTATAGTAGCTGTGGGGCAAGAGCGACTGGATAACGACTGACCCATGACGTTACAAAAGGAAAGAGGGTCAGTGCCAGAATCAACAAATGATTCGCCCACAAGGTCCAACCGTCGATTTTAGACACTACTTGAAATAGATGATGGTGATTGTTCCAGTAGATCGCTAACATCACAAAGCTGATCAAATAAATAATAAATTGCTGTTCCACTCCTAAAAAAGAAGCAAAGGTATCGCCTTCGGGCTGGTGCAATTCCAATACTAATAAGGTCATTACGATCGCAATGACCGCATCGGTAAAGGCTTCGATTCGATTTTTTGACATGTACATCCATCCTTTTAAGTTTCTGTTTACTGGATCAGTGTACGCGATTGTCAGAAATTCGTCGAATGATTATTCTCGGGACAAAAGCCAACGTTCCAGCTATTTCGCAATTGGCCCATTGCCTAGTGCACCGAATAAAAACAAATCGATCGCTTCTGGCATCTTGTCTTCTTTTTCTGGTGAGTCCAAATGAGCCGCCATCAGTACTAACAATTGACTGGTGACAAATTCTGGGTCGACATCCGAACGGAGATTGGAATCACTGCGACGAAACAAGTCAAGAAACGGTTCTTTATAATTTTTCCGCCAAAGCAAGTACAGTTTTTTAGAAGTGTCCTCAGAAACGGTATGCTGAATGTCGTGCATCATCATATAAAAATTGATCCGATGCCGACTTCTTAAAAAAAGAAACATGTTCAAGATTTTTTCAGAGATCGTCAAGGAAGTATCTTCAACGGTCTGATTTAGCTTTCCAGAAACCTCTTGTGCCAAAGAAACCATCACTTCATAATAGATGGCTTCTTTGCCTTTGAAGTGATAATAAAGATTGGGTTGGGTGATGCCGACGGCTTCTGCGATCTGTCTAGTAGAAGTTGCTTGATACCCCTGCTGCATAAACAGGTTCTCTGCGACTCGTAAAATTTTTTCTCGCAAGTTCAAAGTCAGCCCTCCCAACGTTCCTGACGAAGCATTTTTTTCGCGGTAAACAAAAGTTGGATTTTCCGTTGTTTCGGTACCGCTGTTTTTTCAGCAAATACTTGATAGTTGTTTTTGCGAATCACAGTCAAGATTTCCCGATAGATCAAAGCAGCTGCTAATAGAGCTTCACGGCAATCTTCATCGATTTGCGGCATCATGACAAAAGATTCTTGATAAAGCGTCTCTGCCAGTTGCGCCTCGTGTTCCCACATCTCGATAAACTGCGGGTTTTGATTGCCAGCTGCTAAAGCCTCTCGCGAAAGGTTGTATTGCGCCAAGACCGTTTGCGGCAAATAGATGCGGCCCATCCGCAGATCCTCGCCAATATCACGTAAAATATTGGTGCGCTGCATCGCTTCACCCAATTTGATGGCAGGCTCTTGAATCGCAGCGGCTGCTTGCGAGAGAATCGGCAAGAGCATCAGACCTACACTGCCAGCTACGTAGTAACTATAGTCAGAAAGCTCTTTTTCAGAGGTGGGTTGCTGGAAGTCAAGGTCTTGTTTTTGCCCCACCAATAGGTCGAAAAAGGGTTGGAATTGCAGATCAAACTGTTGGAAAGAAAGGGTCAATGCCCGCCAAATGGCTTCATCAGGATCTTCTTCCTTGACGGCTTGCGGCAAGTCGATCGTATCGTCTGATACTTGTTTTTGCATTTCTTCCAAGCGTTTTTTCATGGCTTCGATCAACAAGGGGTCTTGCTTTTCATCGACGGCATCATCGGCACGTCGGCAAAAGGCGTAGACGGCATAGACGGCGCGGGCTTTGTCTTTTGGCAATTGAGAAAAGGCGGTATGAAAATTTTTCGAATGCTTTTTTATGATGGCCTCACAGTATAAAAAATCGTTGTCGTATTCATCAAAGACGCTTAATGATTTAACGGTCATCTTTTAACAACTCCTCCACAGCTAACTTGGCACTTTGCATCACGATTGGCACACCCGCTCCTGGATGCGTACTGCTGCCGCAGAAGTATAGGCCTTCTGCATAATCAAATTTATTATGGGGACGATAGTAATTGCTTTGGGCTAAGGTCGGTTTCAAGCCAAATGTCGCACCGTTGTAGGCATTGAACCGATCATTGAACGTATCTGGCGTATACATTTTTTCATACACGATGTGTTCATCGATATCCGTAAAGATCGTTTTTTCTTTTAATAATCCAATGATCTGCTGGCGGTAGCTTTGGATCGTTTCATCCGTCCATTGATCAAATTTAGATAATTCAGGTACTGGGACTAAAACATAAAGACCTTCTTGACCATCAGGTGCTAAGGAAGCATCTTTCAGGGTTGGGCGATACAAGTAGAAGGAAGGATCTTCTGGCAGCTTACCAGCCTCGAAAAGATCATCTACATTGCGTTTGAAATCATTGGCAAAATAAATGCTGTGGAGTGCGCTATCTTCATATTTTTTGTCCAGACCTAAATAAAGCAAGAAACAAGAACAAGAATAATCCATCGAAGCGATTTTTTGATTGGTGTATTTGCCGCGTTTTGATTCATCAGGAATCAATCTTTCCATAGCATAAGGAAAATCAGCCGCACAAATCACGGCATCTGCGGTGATCGTTTCTCCATTGACACGAACGCCTTTGGTTTGCTTGTTTTCGATCAATAATTCATCGATCGGCGTATTGTAATGGATCGTACCGCCTAATTCTTGGAACAAACGTGCCATACCAGTGGCTAACGTATACATGCCGCCTTTGATGAAATAGACCCCATACATCAACTCGATCATAGGGATGATCGTATAAAGGGACGGCCCTTGGTAAGGGGAGACACCGATATACAAGGTTTGAAACGCCAATGATTTACGCAGGCGATCATCTTTGACAAATTTAGAAATGGAAGAGTAGGCGTCACTAAACGTTCGCAGCTTTAACCCTGCCCATAATGATTTGGGATTGTAAAAATCTCGCCATGTCCGAAACGACTTGGTGATGAAGGACTCTTTGGCGATCACATAGCGTTTGTAAATATCTGCTAAAAAGGCAAAATAGCCTTGAGCATCTTCTTCTGAGATCGCTTCTAGCGTTTTGGTCAATTCTACTAAGTCATTTGAGAAGGTCAGCGGTTCGTCTTGGGCAAAATACAGCTGCAGCATCGGATCGACTTTCTCCATAGGAATATAGTCATTCGGATCAACGCCAGCAAATTCAAACACTTCACGATAAATTTCAGGCATCATCACGATGGTGGGGCCCACATCAAAGGTAAAGCCGTTTTCCTTGATCTGATTCATTTTGCCCCCAGGTTGACCTTCTTTTTCGTAGAGGGTGACGTCATAGCCAAGTTTTTGCAAACGGACAGCAGCAGCTAATCCTGACACGCCCGCACCGACAACAATAATTTTTTTCATGCTTGCTCCTTCTGCGAATCATCTGATTCGGCTTCTTTTTTCGTGTGTTCTTTTTCTTCTAAAACGCCATCTTTCATGACGAGAACCCGATCACAATAATCTGTTAAACGGGTATCATGGGTCACCATAATGGTGGCTTTTTGTTTTTCTTTGGTTTCTTTTGCTAAGATTTTGACGACTTCGACGGCTTTTTTTGAATCAAGACTCGCCGTTGGTTCATCTGCCAATATGATGGTGGGATCATGATAGAGCGCTCGGGCAATAGCCACACGCTGTCTTTCACCACCAGAAAGTTCATCGGGGTATTTGTTCTGCAGCTTTTCGATCCCAAGTTGTTCAAACAATTCAGTTGCTGATTGCTCTTGGGTTTCTTTGCTGACCTTATCCACTAATTGGAGTTGCTTTTTGACCGTCAAAAAAGGGACAAGGTTGGAAGCTTGTAAAATAAAGCCGATCTTTTTGAAACGAGTTTTTGCCCGTTGCTTTTCTTTTTGTTTACTGAAGGGTTCGTCATTGATAAACACTTCGCCTTCAGAGGGGGCTTGCAGACCACCGGCGATCGTTAGAAAGGTACTTTTCCCAGAGCCAGAAGGACCGATGATGGCGACAAATTCGCCTTTTTCTACCGAAAAGTTGGTTTCTTTCAAGGCTTCAATTGTCGCATCCCCATCTTTAAATGATTTTTTGACTTGTTTGAATTCAATGGCACTCATGTTTTTTCCTCCTATCCGATTGCTTTCAATGGGTCGATTTTTACAATCGTTCGCACCGAGAAGAAAGCACCTAGCATCGCGATCAGAATCATCATGACACTGATACTAGCAAAGAATAATAGATTGATTTGGAATGGCACTGCCGCAGGTAACACGAGGGCGGTACCGATCGTTGCCAAACCACCGATCAAAACACCCGAGGTTGCCAATAAGAACGTTTGGGCGATCACCGAAAAAGCAATGTAGCGGCTAGAGATCCCTTGAGCTTTCATGACACCAAAAATTTCTGATTTTTGCATCGTTAACACATAGATAAAAATACCGATAACGATGGCAGCGATCACGATCAAGAACCCGATCATAAAGCCAAAGGTCAGCACTTGTGCGTTGTAACCAGGCAATTCATTAATAAATTTGCTGATATCCGTGGCGACCAGATCATCTGGCACTTCTTTGATTTTGCCACGAGTCACGATCGCGTTGATACGGGCATTTTCAGAATCATCTTCTTTTTCAAAACGAATTTCTTGATAGGCACCGATCGAGGTGTAGAGGACCGGAGCGACACTGAAGCGGGCGTTATCTGTAAAACCGACGATTTTTAATTTTTTGTCACTGCCTGCTAATTTGATGGTGTCACCAATGGAAATCCCGTATTCTTCCTCAATACTGCTGTCGGCGACCGCTTCATCATCTGAAGCAAACATCTCGCCATCGGTAATATTGGGTGCTAAAAATTGATCTGGATCAATGCCGAAAAAGGTGACATCGACTTTTTCACCGTTGCCTTCTTTGGTCACAACTCCAGCGGTTTGCGCCAAAACTGCTTTTTCTGGTGCATCGACTTCATCATAAAGACTGCGAGGAAGCATCGACATGTTTAAATTATCATTTGCTTCTTCGGTCAACAAAATTTGATCTGCCTCCCATTTGTCGACCGCCATCCGATTATCTTGAGCCAACCCATAAGCTAACCCAGTTAAAAAAAAGACCAAATAGGCGATTAAAAACATGACCCCTGTGACTAGGGCGTAACGCAATTTGGAATGGCGTATTTCATTGATTGCCAAAAACATAACGATTCCTCCTAATATTTTATCACTTGATAAAATAAAAATACCATTTTTTTTATTTTCAGCAAACTATCTTGCTTACAAAGAGTAAATTCGGTGAAAAAAGGAAGGTTATTTAGAAGGGGCGTCTGTTGATTGAAGAAAACCACTTGCTGCCCTTTGATTTGAATAGACGCGTAGGAGCAGCGAAGGGGCGGGGGATTTTAGTGGAGAAAGAACGTTTAGAATAACAGTAAAAGCCCTCTGATTCAGTGCAGACACAACTGCGGCGCTGAATCAGAGGGTTCCTATTTGAAGTCTGGTGCTGGATCAAAGTGTCAATCGTCAGTTTCTTTGCTTGTAGCGATAACTAACGGCACGATTTTTTCAAAGGAGTGACGGAAGCTTTCAGGTTGTGCTAATTTTTGATAGATGATCGCCAAACCGTCTTGGTTTTTGCGATAATCCAACCAAACCTTCAGCTCACTTTGAGGACCGTATTTCTTTGAAATGTACTGATACGCTTCATGATGCAATTGTTCTAAATCTGTCAGCTGCTTTTTCTCATAAGCAAAAAGCAAGGTTCGCTTGAGGATTCGCTCAAAATCTAAGTCGCGATCGGCTTCGGAAATAATTTTGCCATAAAGCGAGCGAGGCTCATAGGGCAGCGAGGCGCGATGATCTTCTACAGCTTCGCCGATCATTGAAATGACTGGAGGAGAGAAAAAGCGTGGCAACACAGCATCTTGTTCAACGATCTTGCGGGAATTGCTTTCGTGGTTTTTGCGGCCATAGAGCAAGCCGATATCATGGTAGGCAGCTACCGTATAGACGATATTCAGGTCAACGGGCAATGTTTCAGCAATTTCAAAACTATTTTGGATCACTTGGTGGACGTGCGCTGGGGAGTGACTGCTATCCAATTGGTTGTATTGCGGGATGATGGAGCTTTCAATATAGTGCTTTAGCTGTGGATCAATCGGTGCATCAATCTTCATTTGTCTGGTTCTCCTGCCTTTCATGTGCTAAATGAGGGGGAATTGAGCCAGTGCCAAACCGATCAATTGTTTCTAGACCTAGCGGCTGACGACAAAAGCCAAAGGGCTGTCCATCAATGGTGATTTGCTGCTTGAGCCACGGAAGGTAACTGATGGTATTGGTTGGATCGCCAGCAGCTGCTTGTTCCATATTCTGCCATTCATTCGACTTCGAAATCGTTGCATTACCTTGGAGTAACCTTTGCCAAATCACCTGGATCTCCTTGGGACAAAGGTTTCCTGCCATTGATGACAGCCCGTTAAACCCTAGTACGACCTTTTCCGCCAAGTCCGCTTCACCACCAGCATAAAAGCGAAAATCGGCAGCCGTCTTTGTTTTTAGTTGAGGCACTCGCTCCTTCCTGCCAGCTTCTTTTAAGCTGATCACCCGAGGGTCAGCGATCAAGGTCAAGAGACTTTCTGCAGATAAATCAAAGCCCGTGCGGCGGGGATTGTTGTATAAAATAACTGGTTTTTCGCAAGTATGGATCAATCCTTGAGCATAGAGCACGGCTTCCTTTTGGGTCAGGCAAAGATAAGGGGGAAAGCCTAAAACCACACCATCGATTCGGGGATTTTTGCTGATTGTTTCTGCCAACGCGAGCGTTTCATGAAATACGATGCCAGCTAAACCGAAGAGGACTTCGAAATCGGCTGCCCAGCTGGTTTCTTGCGCTAAGGCATGTAGAAGCTGTTTTTTTTCTGTTAAGGTCAATGAGTGCTGTTCACCGGTGGAGCCGCACACCAAAACCGATTTGATCCCTTGTTTTTGCAGTTGCAAGATATGGGCGATCGTCTTTTTTGTGTCAAGTCTTTCTGCATGATCAAATGCTGTTGGGACGGCAATATGCAATGAGTGATTCAATGAAGTCATCCGATTCATCCTTTCTTGTGATACGTTTAGCCAGCGATGTTCTTCTTGCTTCTGGTGCAAGCCAAGGAAGACGAAACAACTGATTATCCACTAAGTGTAGCAAACTTCTCGTTTCAGCAAAAGGCTTAGCAAAATATTTTTAAAACGGTGGTTGCGTTTTCAAATAAAGCATGGTATTATGCAAGTAATAAAACAGGCATGTGACTGGTAATGCAGGCAGGACCTATAAAAAACATGGAAGGGATCGTTGGATTCCGTTCAATGTTTTTGTAGGTGCTGCCTGCTTTTTTCTTTGTTTGGCCAACAAAGGAAAACTAATTAAAGGAGAAGAAAATTATGAATGTAAAAGAAACGGCAACTGCCATCGTTGAGTTGATTGGCGGAAAAGAAAATATCGCACATTTGGAACATTGCTCCACACGCTTGCGCTTTACCTTAAAAGACAATAGCCTCGTACAAAAAGATGCCTTGGAAAAAGTCGATGGCGTGATTGGGGTGCGACAAAATGTCCAATGCCAAGTCATCATCGGCAATGATGTCGTCGAAGTGTATGATGAGGTTATGAACGTGTTAGGTCATGAGCTAACAGCGGATGGAGGAAGTGAAGGCAAACAAAAACAATCGTGGGGTGCGGTCCTGCTTGATTTTATTATCTCGATTTTTCAACCGTTGATTCCAGCAGTCGCTGGAGGGGGCGTCTTGAAATCCTTACTGTTACTTGCTTCTGTCACTGGATTGATGGACAATACGAGCCAGACGTATCAAATTTTGAATCTGATCGGTGGCGCACCATTGTATTTCTTACCGATTTTAGTGGCGATCACCACGGCAAATAAATTAAAGGTCAACCAATTGGTGGCGGTTTCCGCTGTCGGTGCCTTGATTTTGCCTGAACTAACGACACTATTGACAGATGGCGCAGCCTTCATGGGCTTCGGTTTACAAAATATCGCCTATGCGTCACAAGTATTTCCAGCCATTTTAACGGTTTTATTTTACGCTCAAATTGAAAAGCTGTTTACCCGAATCTCACCAAAACCGATCCGTATCTTCTTTGTTCCAATGATGAGCTTAGTTATTACGGTTCCAGTTGCTTTATTGATTTTAGGCCCATTAGGCTTTGAAGTCGGAACGATTTTTTCAGCAGCGATCATTTGGCTGTATGCCCATTTAGGTTGGGTGGCAACAGGGATCTTAGCCGCTGTTTTACCATTGATGGTGGTTACAGGCATGCACAAAGCCATGATTCCCTATGCTGTTTCGTCTATGAGTGAGATGGGGGCAGAGCTGTTATACTTGCCTGCCTCATTGGCACATAACATTGCAGAAGCTGGTGCTTGTTTTGCGGTGAGTGTTCGGACCAAAGACCAAAAACTTCGTTCAACCGCTGTTTCTGCAGGCATCTCCGCCCTTTTTGGCATCACCGAGCCTGCTTTGTATGGGGTGACGATCCTGCATAAACGAGTGCTTTACGGCGTGATGGCTTCCAGCCTAGTTGGTGGAGCGGTGGCTGGTTTGTTTGCCATCAAGGCATTCGCATTAGTTGGCCCTGGTCTAGCAAGTATCACTATGTTCGTGGATGAAGCCAACCCGATGAATCTTGTGTGGGCATTGGTCACGTTAGGGGTATCCTTTGCTGTTTCCTTTGTCCTTGTCCTTTTCTTATTCAAAGACAAAGTGGTAGAAAATAAGACGACGGTTGCCGATCCCAAAGCCGAAGTATTGAGCAAACCAGTAGATGGGCAAGTGGTAGCTTTATCTGAAGTCAACGATGAAGTCTTTTCAAGCGGTATGATCGGAGAAGGGTTCGGCATCATCCCGACGTCTGGCGAATTGATCGCACCTGAAGATGGCGAGATCACGATGTTGTTTGAAACCAACCATGCGATCGGGTTAAAAACCCGCAATGGCGCAGAATTGCTCTTTCATATCGGCTTGGATACCGTTCAACTAGAAAGCAAACACTTTACCCCTTACGTAAAAGCGGGGGATCGAGTGAAACAAGGGCAACCGCTGATCCAATTTGATCTAGATGCCATCAAAGCAGCTGGTTTTGATCCAATCGTGATCTGTGTGGTCACCAATCAAGAAAACTTTACAGTCAAAACGATCGAATCAACCGATGAGCAAAGCGACCAAGGTGTCCTATCGATCGCACCACTCGTCTAAACAAATGAGCAATGCAATAAAAACAATGTAAAAAGGGGATTGAAAAAATGACTGAAACAACTTTTCCAAAGGACTTCTTATGGGGTGGCGCTATCGCCGCAAATCAA
Organism: Enterococcus sp. DIV0240d; assembly: GCF_051711245.1. Classification (NCBI taxonomy): domain Bacteria; kingdom Bacillati; phylum Bacillota; class Bacilli; order Lactobacillales; family Enterococcaceae; genus Enterococcus; species Enterococcus sp. DIV0240d. The sequence continues at coordinate 1,569,180 of NZ_JBIOMG010000001.1, forward strand.
GTAGAAGGAGGTTGGAATCTTGGCGGCAAAGGCTTGTCGGTGGCGGATGTGGCGACCTACAAACCTCATGTCGATAACAAAGATTATGCGGCGCACATGAGCGTGACCGTAGAAGCCGTCAAAGAAGCGATGGCAGATCCAACAGATACCATCTATCCAAAACGGCGAGGAATCGATTTCTATCACCGCTATCCAGAAGATTTGGCTTTGTTTGCGGAGATGGGCTTTAAAGTGTTGCGATTGTCGATTGCGTGGACCCGTTTGTTCCCAACCGGAGAAGAAACGACACCCAATCAAGAAGGGATCGCTTTTTACCGCAATGTCTTTCAAGAAATGCAGCGCTTGGGGATCAAACCGATCGTAACGTTGTCTCACTATGAAATGCCGCTAGCCCTTAGCTTGAAGTACAATGGCTGGGTGGAACGTAAAGTAATCGATGACTTTGTCCGCTTTGCAACCGTCTGTTTCGAAGAATTTGGGGAGTATGTGGAATATTGGCTGACCTTTAACGAAATCGACAGTATCCATCGTCATCCCTTTACAACAGCAGGCATCATTCCAGAACAATCAGAAGCAGGCAAAGAAGAGCAAGAGGTGTATCAAGCGCTCCATCACCAATTTGTTGCCAGCTCATTAGTGACCAAAATCGCTCATGAGAAAAACCCAAACAATAAAGTTGGCTGTATGTTAACGAAACTAATGACGTATCCATTGACTTGTGACCCATTGGATGTTGAATTGACCTTAAAGAAAAACTTGGAAAATGATTTTTATGCGGACGTTCAAGTCAAAGGGGCTTATCCGCGAATGATTGAAAAAGATCTGGAAAAACGCGGGATCAAGATTGAAATGGCACCAGAAGACCGCCAAATCTTGAAAGATCACACCGTTGATTTTCTTTCCTTTAGTTATTATATGTCTATGGCCGAATCAGGTGATCCAAATGCCGAACGGACACCGGGCAATACGGTTTTAGGGGTAAAAAATCCCAAGCTGCCATCAACTGAATGGGGCTGGCAGATCGATCCTAAAGGCTTGAAAATCTCCTTGCTTTCATTGTATGATCGGTATCAAGTGCCATTAATGATCGTTGAAAATGGTATGGGCGCCGTTGATGTCCTTGAAGACGGCCAAGTGCATGATCCGTATCGGGTCGATTATTTCAAGGCACACTTCAAACAAATGAAGGAAGCCATCGATGAAGGGGTCGATTTGATTGGTTATACTTCTTGGGCACCGATCGATCTGGTCAGTGCTGGTACGTCACAAGTGACGAAACGCTATGGCTTCATTTATGTGGATGCCGATGATGAAGGAAACGGCAGTTATGACCGTTTGAAAAAAGATTCCTTCGACTGGTACAAAGAAGTGATCGCCACCAATGGCGCAAGTTTGGCAGAATAAACAGTGAGGAGCGAGAGTGCATGATTTACATCAAGAAAGTCTTAAATTCAAGTGTCGTACTTGTTGATAAGGAAGGCCAAGAAATGATTGCACTTGGGAAAGGCATCGGCTATGGAAAGAAAGTCGGCGACAGCATAGCCGATACCCAGATCGATCAAGTTTTTCTGCCAATCGATGAAAAAAAATCAGGTCAGTTTGCCGATTTAGTGGATGAGATTCCGTTGTACTATTTTGAAATGACCAAAGAAATCGTCCAGCTGGCGCAAAAAATGCTGCCATATCCGCTAAATTCAACGATTTACCTCACCTTATCGGATCACTTGCACTTTGCTGTAGAACGTCAGCAAAAAGGCTTGAGTGTGACGAATCGGCTCTATTGGGAAATCAAGAATTACTATACAGATGAATTTCGAGCCGCCGAACGGGCACTACGTTTGTTGAAAGAGAAGTATCATATTGAGCTGCCAGAAGAAGAAGCCTCCAATATCGCGTTTCATTTGATCAATGCCCAGTCGAACACCGAGGAAAATCAAGATGGGTTGAAAAAGGCCAAATTGATCGGGTTGATCGTCAATATGGTGCGCTACTCGATCCAGCAAGACGTCAACACCAATTCGATCCATTACAATCGCTTTATCACCCACGTGCGTTTCTTCGTTGACCGATTCTTTTTGGATGGGCTGCTGCAAGAAGAAGATGAAGGACTATACCGTCAAATGTGGGCTCTTTATCCGAATGCTATGGAGATTGCGACAAAAGTCAAAGCCTATATCGATAAAGAATACCAAACGAAGATCCCTGTCAATGAAATCGTCTATCTAGGCGTTCATATCAATCGATTGATGAATCATTCAGCGATCAATTCCTAAGCGTCCTCATTTTAACAAACATAAACAAGCCGTTTCCCTTTGCTGGAGAAACGGCTTGTTTGTGTTTAGTAGGCTTGCTTGTTAGGAATCACGCCTCGAACGCCGCCTTTTGGCTGCTCCACGTCGCCTTGGTAGCGTGGGATCAAATGACAATGGCAATGAAAGACCGTCTGTCCAGCAGCCTCCCCGCAATTGAAGCCGATGTTGAAGCCGTCTGGTCGATAGGTTTCCAATAAATAAGCTTTGCCTTCCTGCAACAAAGCCTGCAAGTCTTGTAATTCCTCTTGGGTGAGAGCAAAATAATCCCTGCGATGCGCTTTGGGGATCAATAGCAAGTGTCCAGGGGTGACGGGGTACTTATCAGCGATCGCATAAAAGCGTTCGTTTTCAATGATCGCATGTTTTGAGGCAGTACAAAAAATACAAGTCAAAATCTTTCGCTCCTTTTTCTTGGCTTGATAGCGTATCAATACTTATCTTTAGTGTACCAAAAGCTGATTTGAAATGAAACGCACGACAAAAAGCATGTCCTTTTGAGTCAATTGACAGTAAAATAAAAAAAAGTTTATAGATTCGCTTGACTTAGAGTGCACTTCAACCTGTATGCTTAGTGTAACTTAAAAAAACAGGAGGACGTACAAATGGACTATGTAAAATTTGGCAATACAGGACTTGATGTGTCACCTTTGTGTTTAGGGACAATGGGATTTGGCGATCCCAACAGCGGGTTTCATGAGTGGGTGTTAGAAGAAGACGACAGTCGTGAAGTCATCAAAAAAGCCTTGGATCTGGGCATCAACTTTTTTGATACGGCAAATGTCTATTCTTATGGAGCGAGCGAAGAAATCGTCGGTCGAGCATTGAATGATTTTGCACCACGAGATGAGATCGTGGTTGCCACAAAACTGTATTCAAAAATGAAACAGCGACCTAACAGTGGAGGCTTATCCCGAAAAGCGATTTTTTATCAAGTTGAACAAAGCTTAAAACGCCTGCAAATGGACTACATTGATTTGTATATCATCCATCGTTGGGATTACCACACGCCAATTGAAGAAACCATGAAGGCATTACATGATTTGGTAGTTTCAGGAAAAGTACGCTATATCGGCGCATCTGCGATGTACGCTTGGCAATTTGCCAAAGCACAAGCAGTCGCTGAAAAAAATGGCTGGACCAAATTTGTTTCGATGCAAAATCACTTGAACTTGCTTTATCGAGAAGAAGAGCGAGAAATGATGCCCTTGTGTGCCGATCAAAAAATTGCCGTGACGCCATATAGCCCATTGGCTGCCGGACGGTTAACAAGAGATTGGGGTGCAGAGACCAAACGGTACTTAACGGATAAAACCGCCAATCAAAAGTACGACAAAACGATGGAACAAGACCGAGAGATCGTGGCGCGGGTCGCACAGATCGCTGACAAACACCAAAGCAAACGGGCGCAAATCGCCTTGGCTTGGTTATTACAAAAAGAACAAGTGGTCGCACCAATTATCGGCGCAACAAAAGAAAGCCATTTATTGGATGCTTTACCTGCCCTTGATCTAAAGCTGACTGCCGAAGAGATTGCGTATTTGGAAGAGCCATACTTGCCTCATGCAGTGGTAGGAGCGGAATAACGAGTAACAAAAGGGCTTCCGGCTCGTAGCATACAAAACGATCTAGGAAAAAATGCAAAACAAGGAAGTGAAGCCATGAATATCAAAAAAGTCAGTGAAGTGAGCGGCGTCTCAGCTGATACCATCCGTTACTATGAAAAGATTGGGCTGATTCCGGCGGTCAAACGCAATAAAAACGGTGTTCGTGAATTTGATGATGACGACTTAAAATGGATCACCTTTACCAGGCAAATGCGCAACGCTGGACTATCGATTGATGGCCTGAGTCATTACCTGGCTTTATTTGAAGAAGGGCGAGGGACGGTTCCTGAGCGCAAGCAGCTGTTAGCCGAACAAATTGCAGTTTTGCGGGAGAAAATCTCAGATATGACGGAAGCTGTTGAACGTTTAGAATACAAATTGGAACATTACGACGAGCATGTTCTGCCGACTGAAGAACGACTGCGTCAACGCAAAGCCAATCTCGTCAACCAGACTTTATGACAAGCCATTTTTTCTACTCAAAGAACGAGGCTTGAATTTTTCAAAAATGAAAGGGAGCTTATGAAACGACTTGCGATTTTAGGTGCTGCTGGCACGATCGGTCAGCGATCACGGCAAAAACTTTTGGAAAGAACCAATCGACCACTCGTACTCTATGCCCGCCGTGCAACGGAGCGTTTGCATGAGATCGATGCTGCGCGTGAGACGATCATTGATGGTGACTTTCTCGATTTAGGACGGCTCGTTCGGGCATTGCAAGGCTGCCAGTCGGTTTTTTTGACGGATATCCATGATCCTCGGGCAACGCTGCGGGTGATCGAGGCAATGAAATTAGCACAGGTCAACCAATTGATCAGTGTCGCACCCGAAAAAAGAATTTGTACATCGGCGGCATTGAAGCAATTGGCAGACTTAACAGCGCCTTTTCTTGCCCCTGAAAAGCATCAGCTGCTCTTGCAGCAAAAAAATCGCTTAATGTCCTACCAATTGATTGTAGGCTCAGAGTTGGCTGTTCGCTTTGTTCATTTGCCATCAATGGAAGAATGCATGTTACAGCCAGGGGGATGGCAAGAAGCAGTCGCAGAAGAAATGCTTGCGATGTATCACTGCTATACAGCCTAAAGCCTGTGCATTTGTGATGAAAACCAACATGCTTTCTTGAAGTTCAGAATCATTTTTTTCATGTTTTCATGAAAAAAATGGTTCTTTCTTTTGAGCTTTTTTTGATAGAATAGACAGAAGCTTTTATCCATAAAATTAGTTGCCAGATTGAAAGGAGAACGTTGATGGAATCACTTATCAAAAAAAATCTTGCTTTATTGCTTGGGGTGCTGTGGATCTGCATCGCATTAAACTTTTTCCTTTTGCCTCACAGTATTGCTTCTGCTGGTGTTGGGTCGATCGGCTACCTGATCGAAACCGGCTGGTCGATCAATCGTCATATCGTTGTCTGGGGGATTAATTTATTGATGCTGGCGTTGGCATTTTTGCTTTTAAAGCGAGAGGTCTTTGTCAATACGGTTATCGGCAGTCTGGCATTTCCCGTTCTTCTGGCGCTTTTACCAGAGATCATGCTCTTGCGTTTTTATTCTGTTTCCTTGATTTTAGGTAGTTTCTTCTTTAGCTTCGGTATTTTTTCACTTTATAAAATCGGTGCTTCCAATGGTGGGGTCACGATTCCGCCGCTGATTTTGGAAAAATACTATGGCATTCGAAAGTCTAGTGGTGTCTTCTTAACCAATCTGATCATCATCTTGTTGAATCTCCTGATTTTTTCTTGGCAAGAAGCCCTCATTTCCGCTTTCTCTATCTATTTGATTGCCTTTTTCATGCGCTTCTTTATGCGGATCGAGCAAAAAACACAGGCAAAAAAAGCAGTGAACGTTCAAGAAACAGCAGAACTAGAATAAACTAGCAGAAGCAAACCATCGGTGCAACAGGTAGTGACCCCCAAGAGTTAGACGAAACGTTTACCTATAGGAGGTCAGTACAACATTTGCACCGATGGTTTTTTAATAGTTTCTTTTTCTCAAAACAGCAATAGCCCCCGCTAGGCAGCTGATGATCAATAAGCAACTCAGCAGCAGCGCTGGCAGCAGTTCTCCTAGTTTGATTTGGTTGGTTAAGTAGTTAGGAAATTGGCTGGAAAGGGAATAAGGGTTCCAATTTGTTAATTGGCTCCACAAACTACCTAACAGTCCGATCAGATAACAGGCGCCAATAAACAACAGTCCTTGATAGATGCTTTTAGCAAAGCTGGAACCTAGCAGCAGGATGCTGATTGCTAGTAAACCAAACAGCCAATAGCTGAACAATGCGCTAGGGACTTGAGCAGCGCTGGAATCATCGAAATAAATCATCGTATAAAAAGCACTGACACTGGCACTTAGGAGGTAACTCAAAGACCACAGAATCGTTAAATAGCCAGCTTTGGCACAGACGATCGTCGTTTTCGGTAATCCTTTCGTAATCAGCTGAATAAAGGTCCCTTGGGCTATTTCGGCAGAGAGCGTATCGGTAAAAAGAACTACAAATACCAACAGACCAATCGTTCCAATATTGTTGTAAAATTGCAGCCATGCATCGATCGCAGTCGGATCAGCAATCGTGACCTCAATCGATTCTGGCATCATGCTGGCCATCAAATCGGGCATGATTTTCGCGGTAAAGGGAGAGAGCATACCAATCAGCGCAAACAGAATCAAACAAATCAGCAGTTTTTTGCTGCGAAGACCACCGAGAAATTCTTTCTTTAAGAAAACAAGAAACACCTTCATTTGATCACCTCCAAATAAATCGCCTCTAAAGTCGGTTCGATCCGTTGAAAGGATTCAGGTACTATCTGTTGTTCATTGAGCAATCGCAGCAACTGCTTTCCAACATTCGTGTCGGCAGTTTCGTCGATCAGTAATTGATTGTTCTTTCTTTCCGCCGCAATGCCGTGGGATGCTAACAGATTGGCAAATTTCGAATGGTCACCTTCGTTGGTAAAGACAATCCCAAAGGCGGTTTTTCGATAACGTTTTTTTAAGGAATCCATCGGTTCAAACGCCTGGATCTGGCCTTTGTGCAAAATCGCAATGTAATCTGACAGCTGCTCGACATCTGCGAGAATATGGGATGAAAAAAGAACTGTCGTTTCTTCTTTGATTTTAGCCAATACATCAAGAAAGGCCTTGCGACCTAAAGGATCGAGTGCAGAGGTCGGCTCATCACAAATCAAGATAGCTGGTCGGTTGATCAATGCTTGAGCTAATCCAAGACGCTGCTTCATGCCTCGAGAAAAGCCAGCGATTTTTTGTTTCGAAGCTTTCAGGCCTACCAACGCTAAAACTTCCATCACCCGCTGAGGCTGAAAAGGTTCTTGATTGGGCTGGATCTTTCCGCAAAAAGTCAAATATTCTACAGCTATCATAAACGAGTAAAACTGCGGTACATCTGGTAAATAGCCGATCCAGCGATTGGTCTTGGCTGAGCCGAATAGTACCACTTCGCCGCAAACGGTGATTTCTCCTTCATCAATGGGGAGCAATCCTAAAATCGCCTTCATGGTTGTTGTTTTGCCAGCGCCGTTTTCCCCGACAAACCCTACGACGCTGCCCTTTGGAACCGAAAAGGTTAGGTCTTGCAGCACTTGCTTGCGCCCAAAACGCTTGGATAAATGGTTGATCTCGATCATCTTCATTGTTGGTCCTCTTTTCCGAAAGCAAAATAAAGGATAGGACCGATCAGGCTAACAAAACAGGCGATGAAAAGCCAAAGAATGCGGGAGCCGAATTTAAACTGTTCTTGTTTTAAAATATCGCGAACCGCCAAGACGATTAAGACCATTTGCAAAACAATCAAGGGGATCAGTACGGGCAAATAATCAGACATATTTTTTGGTATATTTAGTGAAACACTATTCATGTGAAGCTCTCCTTTGTGGCTCATTTTCTTGTTCGGACAGTTTTTGCAGCTGCTGAAATAATTCTTCAAATAGTGGTTGCTTCAGATAAGGTTCAAATAATGGTGTGAACTGCGCGATTTCGAGAAATTGCTTTTTGACATTGTCTGAGTTCCGCGGGATCTGACTGCCTAATTCTAATTCGCTGATCCACTCATCGATGCTGTTGAAATAATCGTCTCCTTTCAAAACGATTTCTTCAGGCGTGTCTGCTAATGTTTTGACATACAGTGTTAATGCTTGCAGCAATAAGCTTTCTTTTCCTAAAGCCGCAAACGAAACCATCCCAGCGGCTAGAAAATTCAGTAAAGAGAGGGGATGCAGCTGGGCCAGTTGGAAGCTCTCGCTGAGTGCCAGCCCACGTGCAAAGGTTTTTTCCAGCTGCTCCTCGTCTTGTGTGAGCATTGCCAAATAATTTGTCAGTAAGCTCATAAAAAGAATCAAGTATTGGTAAATCGCACTTTGCGTCACAATCTCAGCTTGCTGCAACTGATTTTTTTGCTGAAATGCGGCGGCAATCAACGGTTCGCTAGGTAAAAAAGAGAGAGTTTTCGTGCCAAGGATCGCCAAGACCTCATCGGGCTTGTTTCTCATCAACAGACAATAGGCTTCGATTTGTTGCGCTTGTTGTGCCAACGCATTGTCACCATGCGCAATGATCCGTTGATAAAGGATTTCTGCTTCTTTCAAATAGGTAGTTTTCTTCGCTTCCATCAAGGCTTCTTCAGAGGGGTGCCCTTCTGTGCTATCTGCTACAGGGACATCTGGCAAAAGATCCCAATGATTTAAGTAAAAGGAGCCCATCTGTAACAAGAACGGGTAACAAGAGTAATACCGTTTGGTAAAACTTTGTGCCAGCGCGAGGACTTCGCTTGGGTTTTTTGTTTGAAAGGCGTCTTTTAGTAATTGATAGATTCGCTGGATCTCTTTAGGAGATAGCTGCGAGTCCAAAATCAATAATTCATCGACACTGCAATCAAAATACGCTGCTAATAAGGGCAGCGAGGTGATATCTGGATAAGACTGTCCCGTTTCCCATTTCGAAACGGATGCTTTGGACACATTCATAAACACTGCTAATTCTTGCTGGGTAATACCTCGTTGTTTTCTTCTCCGAGCGATTTCCTCGCCAATTGGTAAGTCCATAGTGCACCTCCGATAGGTTTGTTTGGTATACTTCTATCATAAGAGGAGAAGAGATGACTTACAATGGATTACTAGTTAATTTTTGGTTGATTTAATTAACTACAAGTTGATTATAAGGCGAAGTATTCCAACTTTTGGGAAAGAGATGATCGTAAATGAGAGGTAGAAAAATGAAAGTTGTAGCAGCGATCGATTCCTTCAAAGGAAGTGCCACTTCCGCAGAACTAAATCAAGCGGTCTTAAGCGGGTTTTCAGACCATTGGGAAACACGCAGTATCCCAATCGCTGATGGGGGAGAAGGGTCAATGGCAGCAGTCATTGCTGCGCTAGGAGGCAATTACGAAACGGTTTCAGTGACCGCTCCATTAGGCGGTAAGTTGCAAGCCCGTATGTTGGTCACCAAAATCAAGGAAGAAAAAATTGCCCTGATTGAATCTGCAGAAGTGATTGGGTTGCAACTCGTGGAACCTAGTGACGAGACCACCCGCAATAGCTCTTCTTTTGGTTTAGGCCAAATGGTCTTAGCGGCTTGCAGGCAAGGTGTGAAAAAAATTTACCTGACCCTTGGCGGTAGCGGCACTTCTGATGGGGGTGTAGGCTTTTTACTTGCGCTTGGAGCAACCATTCAAAGAAACGAGCGAATGGAAAACAATCCTTTGCTGCAAGCAGAATCTCTGGCGCTCAGCCAGTTGAACCCTCTGCTTGCACAAATTGACCTATTTGCATTGGCCGATGTAACGAATCCCTATTTTGGCAATCAGGGATTTGCGCAGGTTTTTGGTCCGCAAAAAGGGGCATCCCAAGAAACGATCCAGCAGTTGGATCAGCAGGCAAAGCGCTTGGCTGAGCACATCAAGCGGACCACGGGGATCGATCTGGAAGTCCCTGGTGCTGGTGCGGCAGGTGGGCTTGGTGGTGCTGTTCGTTTGGCAGGTGGTCAATTGGTTCCTGGATTTGCGACGATCGCTTCATTGGTTGGATTTGAGGAAAAAATCAAAGAAGCAGATTTGTTGATCACGGGTGAAGGACGCATCGATGGGCAAACCGCTGGGGGAAAAGTACCCTATGGCGTCGCGTTGCTCGCCCACAAACATCAGGTCCCGGTTGTTGCCATCTGCGGCTCCCGAAGTGACGATCTAGGAAAACTGCCGCAACTACTATCTGCCGTCTTTTGTATCCAGCAAGGTCCGATTTCGTTGACAGAAGCGATGGAGAAAAAGCGAACCTTAGTGAATGCTCAACAGACTGCTCAAGCCATCGCTGGTTTTGTGGAACAGTGGCAAAAAAAGACTGAATCAGACGCTTCAAATAGGACTGAATAAGAAGATAACACCAAAAAAACTTCGTATTGGCTACTGCCTTTTGTACGAAGTTTTTTTGGTGTTTTTCTCTGTGCTTAAGCCAAGGTAGCTTGTGCATCCATCTCTACTTTAAATTCAGGGGCAACCAAGGCGGCAACGATGACGAGACTCATGGCTGGTTTGTTTTCTGCCAAAATAGTTGTAAACGCCGTACGGACAGCAGCTAAGTAGGCAGCATCTGTTAAAAAGACGGTCATTTTGACCACTGATGACCAGGACAGTTGATTGGCTGATAGAAGCTGTTCGATCTTTTTCAAAACGATGGTTGTTTGCTCCTGCGGGTCCTCAGGTGTGGCTCCGTCTTGCGACGGCGTTTGACCAGAAATGAAAAGAAAAGGTCCTTGAGCGATTTTTGTATCGGTATAGATTGCCATTTCTTTGGCTCCTTTCGTCTATCTTGGCTTTGGATGATGGGACAGATAGAAATTGATTGGGTGTGTCCTAGTTTACTTGATTCCACCTGCAAAAACAATCAACGGACGTTTTCAGTTGGTTGTGTGAAGCCACGCGACCAAGCCGCTCTTCCCCTTTAAGAAAAGCACTCATTTTTTTCAGGCTCCGCTGAAATTATCGCCAGAATTTTATGGTTTCAATGTCTTATACTATGTTCAGATCAAATAAATAAACAAGGAGGAAAAAAATATGAATTGGTACAAAAACACAACAGAAGAACTATTACACACGTTGCAAACAACACGGCAGGGCCTTTCCTCCGAAGAACGCAACCAGCGTTTAGCAAAGCAAGGTGAAAATAAAATTACTGAGGCAGCGCAGATCCCCACATGGAAGAAAGTCGGCAAGCACTTTACCGACTTACTGATGTTGGTCTTGATCGTCGCAGCCGTCTTAAAAGGGATTTCTGGTGATTATATCGAAAGCGGCATTATTATGGCGGTCGTCGTCATCAATGGATTCGTCGGCTACTGGCAAGAGCGCAAAGCCCAAGAATCACTGGATGGATTGAAGCAGTTCATGGGGCAAGAAGCAACGATTTATGTTCACGGCCGCAAAAAGAAAATTGCTGTTTCTTCTTTAGTAAATGGAGATTTAGTCGTTTTAGGACCAGGAGATGTTGTACCAGCAGATATGCGCTTGATCGAAACCCATGATCTTGTGATTGAAGAGTCGATTTTAACTGGCGAATCTGAGCCTGTTCAAAAAATGACCGAGCCTATTACTCAAGAAAGTACGATTGGCGACCAGCGGAACATGGCGTTTTCTGGTACCCATGTAGAAAGCGGAACTGCCAGCGGGATCGTCGTTGAGACAGGCGACGATACGCAAATCGGCCAGATCAATCAAGCAATTCAGTCTGTGAAAGCGCAAGAAACTCCGTTGATCAAAAAAATGAAGCAATTAAATCACCAAATCTTTAAAGGCATTATCGGATTAGTGGTTTTCTTGATCTTCTTTACTACCTTCCGCTACGGCTTTGATCTTGATCTCTTGTTCTCATCAGGTATCGCCTTAGTGGTAGCGATGATTCCTGAGGGCTTGCCAGCCGTGCTAACCATGATTTTATCGATGGGTGTCAAGGAAATGTCTGAGGAGCAAGCAATCATCAAAACGATGCCATCAGTGGAGACACTAGGTGCCATGACGGTGATTTGTTCAGACAAAACAGGAACCTTGACCAAAAATGAAATGACGGTCGTCGATGTTTTAGTTGAGTCAAACGTGGATAAAGCAACGGTGCTTGATATCATGGCAAATTGTCAAGACTTGAAGCAAGACGAAGGACAAAAGGCTGCGGATCTCGTTGGGAACCCAACCGAAAAAGCCTTGTTACAATACGCAGAATCAGCGCAGCAACCATTGCGTAAAACAGTCGATAAGATTCCTTTTAGTTCCTCTTACAAGTACATGGCAACACGCCATCAAAATCAAGAAGAGCCGAATGCCTCGGTAGTTTTTGTCAAAGGTGCGCCCGAAGTGTTGCTTGAGAAAAGCCAACTGACTTCAGATCAAAAGCAATGGTGGTTAGATGAAAGTGCAAAATTAGCAGCGAAAGGGCAGCGGCTGATCGGCTTTGCGCATCTGACGCTGTCGGCACAGGAGTCCTTGTCCCACGAAGGGCTAACCAATTTAACCTTTGTCGGGATCGCTGGTATCATTGATCCTCCGAAAGACAGTGCCATCAAAGCAGTAAAAGAGTGCTTGCAAGCGGGCATCCAAGTCAAAATGATCACAGGAGACCATGGCAAGACCGCTCAAGCCATCGGCAAGCAAATTGGCTTGAAGCACACGAATCACGTGTTGGAAGGGCTAGAAATCGATCTGTTGTCGGAGGAAGAATTGCAGCAAGCAGTCCAAAAGACAGACATCTTTGCTCGAACGACCCCTGAGCATAAATTACGGATCGTTAGTGCTTTGCAGGCGAATGAAGAGATCGTCGGAATGACCGGTGATGGCGTAAACGATGCACCAGCGCTGAAAAAAGCCGATATTGGGATCGCTATGGGGATCAAAGGCAGTGAAGTAACCAAGCAAGCAGCCGATATGGTTTTGGCAGACGATAATTTTCATACGATCGCCAATGCCGTCCGAGTGGGTCGTCGAATCTACGATAATTTGAAGAAAACCATCAACTTCTTCTTACCAACTGCGGTTGCCCAAGGATTGATCGTTATTGCGGCACTCTTGTTGAACCGACCACTGCCACTGACACCTGTCCAAATTTTATGGGTAAATATGGTGACAACGATCACGCTTTCTTACGCACTCGGTTTTGAAAAGGCAAGTGCGGATGTCATGAATCGACCACCACGGCCAATCAAAGAAGGCATCTTATCTTGGTACAGCTTGTTCCGCATCTTCTACGTCTCGCTGTTGATCATGATTCCTTCTTACGTCTTAGCGGTTCAATTTGAGGGAACGGTCCTTCAGCAAAGCATGCTGCTGCAAAGTATCGTCTTTGCCCAAGCGGTCTACTTGTTGAACTGTCGAGAGCTGGTCAAACCAGCCTTGAATCGCCAACTGTTTGCCAACCGAGCGCTATTCGTTTCTCTTTCACTGCTGATCGTATTACAGGCAGCGATTTTCCTAACCCCTCTTGGACACCAGCTTTTAGGGATCGGTTCTTTGACCTTGATGCAGCAGTTGAGTATCGCTGCTAACGGCGCACTCCTTTTCGCAGTCGTTGAGGGTGAGAAATTTATTACGAATAAGCTGCAAGGACGGCAAAAAGCCGCTCCAGTGAAGCAGTAGCGGCAGCTTGATGATTCTAACGATAGCTTAAATAATAGGTTTGGATGAGCTCAGTCACTTGATTGAGCTCATTTTTCGTCGGTACCATCGATAAGTAAAAAACTGGAACAGATACTTCCTCTAAAGGGAAATTTGAGAGAATAAAATCAACCTCGATTTCCGCCAACGCTTCTAGTTGACCAGGCTCGATCGCCGATAAAAGGATGCGGGCACCGAGGAAGTCATTCAATTCTTGCAGGAGGTAAGCTTTCCAGGCGGGCTCACCTTGGAAAACAAAATACCCTTTTGCGCGAATGGGATTGATTTGTAAAATCGCTTGTTGGATCAGTAAGGTGGTGGTTGACAATAATGGAAAACTCATTTCCGATTGACTGGCTGTTTGCTCTTCTAAAAAGTCATGGATCGTCGCTTCGATCGATAGCGAATAGGGTTGATTTAACCGTTGGATCTCGTGAAATTCTAGCCCGAACAATTCTGAGAGCTTGGCTGACTCTTGCGATTTGATCAAAAGCAACAGCAGGTTCTCAATCAGTTGTGTATCACTAGCTAAAGACAACTGCAACAAGCGGTCTAGTTTTCCAACAAAATGTGTCGTTTTCTGATAAATGGTTTGGTAGGATTCAAGGGTTGCTTGGATCGTTGCGGACCAGTCGTTATTGTAGTTCCAACTTTCTAAGAAGTAGTAGAAGCTAAAGAAGTGTTCGCTGCGTTCTAAATAAACGCCTTCTTTTTGATACAGCTGGCTTAATGGCTGTTGGAAAAGGCTATAAAGGGGATCGTTCCCCTGAAATTCAAAGGAATCGATACGGCAATTGGCTTTGATGCGAATCGTATTGATAAAAAACCAGCAGGTACCGTAGATTTGTTCCACTTCGATCTGCAGCTTGGCTTTTGCTAAGCGATCCAAGAAATGATAATAGTGGGACTCATGAATCGTATATTCTTCAAAAAAGTAATTGTTATGGGTGTATGGCAGTAACAGGCGATGAAAAAAAACACGGATGTTGATCTCACTTCCTTCAAAGCGGATCATGCGATTGGTGATCCGAATCCGCAACGAAAAATCAGTGAGACTTTTGTTTAATTTTGTCACATGTCGTCGCAAGGTCTCATAGGATGTCCCTGTTTGGCTAAGAATATCTTGCGTACGGAGTTCGCTGGAAAAAAGCAATGCTTTCATCAAAGAAACACCGATCGATTGAGGGAAAAACGTTTCCCAGAGCTGACTCATCAACAATGGCCCATCATGGGTCAGAGCAAAGCCACTACTGGCAGCTTCGATCTGCCAACCATCAGGCAATTGTTGGCGAATATAGGTTAGATCGGAAAAAACGGTTCGCTCCGTCGTATCGATCAATTTTGCTAGTTGCTTGGCAGTGATCATTTTGTGATTCGCCAGTTGTTCCAAGAGAAGGATCTGACGTAATAAATCCTTCTCCGTAATGATTTTTTTCATCATCCAATCCATGACAAAAACTTCCTTTCCGAGTCTTGAAGGTCAAAAGAGTCACATTGACTGTTTTGATGAAAGACAACTCTTTCGTGTTCTTTTTGATTTTATACGAAAAAGGCAAGTTTTGCTATTTCCAATTCACTGGATGATGTTTTTTTTATTAAAAAAGATGGGATCGGCAACCTTCTGAGTAACTGTCTAAAGGAATGCGTTTGTTTTATGTGCTTTAACGGTTAGAGGTCTATCATGTGTTCGTATTTCTTCATTCGCAAATACATAGAATAACTTTCTTTCGACAATTTTATTTTTGAGGAAAAAAGACTCTTTTTGCGAGAGGCGTAGAGTTTTCGATGGAGCGCAGAATTGATGATCCATTCAATTTCTGCTTGTTCTTCCTCGGATAATTCGACTTTTTTCTCATTGGATTGAATGAGAGAGTAAGTAAATTCTAAGCAGCTCATTTTATAAATAAAGGTGGAAAAATATAATTTGTCTATGTGCATTTAATCACCCTTTCTTACATTCGGTTCAATCATATAGAAGAATATTTCAAATAACAATTCTGTTTTTTCATGATGTTATGAAAATTTTGGATAAATGTCGATTTTTTGGCAAAATTATAGCAAAGCTTTCACTCTTTGATCTTCACGTAAGGGTTATAAAAAAACAAATATTATTTAAATGGAGTAGCAGCTATAATTAAGTACGCTGAAAGAAGTGAAGGAGATTTTTATCCTAAAGAATGTCTTTTTATTTTGGTTAAGGCAACCCATTGTAGGTTGTTTTCTTGTATTGTCAAAAGGAGTCAAAAAAATAAAATTCGCTTTTTTCTGTTGACAGATCAGCAAAAGCCACGTAATATAGCTACCAATAACTAGTAAAGACCAAACAAAAGAGAAGTATGAGGACGTTCGTCTTGCAGAGAGCTGATGGTGGTGTAAATCAGCAGATTGACGCTTCAGAAATGGACTTTTGTGTCGAAAGGCTGAAATCAGTAGGCTTTTTTCGGGATCTCCCGTTACAGAGAACGATCGTTGATAGACGATCTAGAGAACCAATTGAGGTGGCACCGTGAGTAATCGCCCTCATGCAGACGAGTTTGTTTGCATGAGGGCTTTTTTGTTTTTCTTGCCCTTCAACCAATAAAAAAAATAAACGTAAAATCAAACTAAGAGAAGTACTTGAGTCTTTTTTGGTTACAGAAAGTCGGCGGTGATGAGAATCCGATACCAAGAAATCAAGGAAATGGCCTTAGCCGATCATTTTTTGAACCCTTTTTTGTCAGTAGGAAAATGCGGGAACTCCCGTTATAG
Organism: Enterococcus sp. DIV0240d; assembly: GCF_051711245.1. Classification (NCBI taxonomy): domain Bacteria; kingdom Bacillati; phylum Bacillota; class Bacilli; order Lactobacillales; family Enterococcaceae; genus Enterococcus; species Enterococcus sp. DIV0240d. The sequence goes on from NZ_JBIOMG010000001.1 coordinate 1,585,483, forward strand.
AGGAAGACCGTTGTTAGACGGTTGATAGAGAAGAAGTTGTTTTTTTAGGCAACTTTCAATTGAGGTGGTACCGCGGTCATTCGCCCTCAAGCAGACGTTTTTATGATGTTTGCTTGAGGGCTTTTTGTTTACAAAGAAAGGAGCAGCTTATGTATCGAATGGAACGAATCAACAGCGATTGTTTGACACCTGTCTCAGTGTTTTTACGGATTCAAGGGGCGCATAAATGTTTACTGGAAAGTATTCCCAGAGAAGAAGATACGGGACGCTATTCGATCCTCACTTTTGATCCTGTTCAGAAACTGACCTTTAAGGATGGTGTTTTTCAAGTAGAGGATCTTTTGGAAAAAACGGTCAACAAGTATCCCTGTCAGGACCCTTTAAAAGAAATGGAACGGTATGTAGTCAAAAAAGAAACCACCGCTTTACCGAATCTGCCGTTGCAAAGTGGGGCGATCGGGTATGCGGGCTATGATATCGCAGCTTGCTATGAAGATATTGGACAACTGCCCGCAGATGAATTGCAGGTGCCTGATATGGCCTTTTGGCTTTTTGAAACCTTTCTCGTTCTGGATCATCAAAGGGAAACCTTGACCATCATCCTTGAAAATTGCTACAGCCAAAGGGGGACCGCCGAGATGGAGCAGGTACTCCAAGCGGTGCAGCAGCAATTAAGGACACCAGTCGCAGCTGAGACCCGTGGGTTATCGAATGAAAAGCTGCATTTTACAAGTAATGTTACTCAACATGCCTATGAAACGATCGTTCGTGAGGCAAAAGCCAGAATTACGGCAGGGGATATGTTTCAAGTGGTTCCTTCCCAACGTCTACAAGCAGCATTTACGCAAGATCCTTTTGACTATTACCGAAAACTGCGAGTGACGAATCCGTCTGCCTACCTCTATTATCTTGATTTCGATCACGGATTCAAAGTAATCGGCAGTTCACCTGAAAGCTTGATTCGGGTTCAAGGAACAACGATCACCACAAATCCAATCGCTGGTACCCGCAAACGAGGGGCAACCAAAGCAGAAGACGAAGCTTTGGCGGCGGAACTATTAGCAGATGAAAAAGAACGTGCAGAGCACCAAATGCTGATCGATCTGGGGCGCAATGATTTGGGCCGAATCGCTGAACATGGCACGGTTCATGTTCCTTTATACATGGTGATCGAGAAATACCGCTATGTCATGCATATCGTTTCGGTGGTGGCTGCCAAGCGCAGAGCAGGTGTGACGGCAATGGATGCCTTGAAAGCAACCCTGCCAGCAGGCACGGTCAGCGGGGCACCAAAGATTCGTGCCATGACTCGCATCTATCAATGGGAAGCTGTTCGAAGAGGGGTCTATGCGGGAGCCGTTGGGTATTTTTCTCGAAATGATCAAGCGGATTTTGCCATCGGGATTCGGACAATGGTATTGAAAGACGCGATCGCTTATGTCCAGGCAGGGGCGGGTGTCGTTTATGATTCTGATCCCTCATCTGAATACCACGAAACCTTACACAAAGCCAAAGCACTATTGGAGGTGTCAGCCAATGATCTTACTCGTCGATAACTATGATTCGTTTACTTACAATCTTCTCCAGCTCTGTCCAGAAGAAACAGTCGTCTTGCGAAATGATGATCCAGACCTTTTCCTTGTTGCTGAAGAAGCAGATGCTATCATTTTTTCTCCAGGACCAGGACGTCCCGCAGAGGCAGGATTCATGATTCCTTTGATCAAAGCACACCATGATAGCAAGCCGCTTCTAGGGATCTGCTTAGGTCATCAAGCCATTGGAGAAGCGTTTGGTGCCAAAGTGGTCCAAGCACCAGCCATTATGCACGGCAAGCAATCGAGCCTTACGTATCAGAAAAAAGGCGTATTCAAAACCTACCTAGGAGACATGACTGTCATGCGCTATCACTCGCTGGTCATTGAGCCAGCGACCCTTCCTACACAATTTGAGGTGTTGGCTGAAACAAAAGGGATCATCATGGCGATCCAGCATCGACAAAAGCCGATCGTAGGCCTTCAATTCCACCCTGAATCAATGGGGACAAACGAAGGGGCATTTTTTATCCAACGGTTTCTTGAACTCATTCCAGAAAACTCAGCAAAAAGCAGCAAATGAAAATGGAGGAACATTTATGGAAGCAGTCAAAATACAGCAGCCGCAGCAAATCACCCAGCAGCTTTTTAATGGCAGTCATTTAAGTTATCAGGAGATGCGCCACTTTGCTCAAGGAATTTTAAGCGGGATGTTTTCAGAAAGTCAATTGGGGGCAGCGTTAGTTGCGATGAAGATCAACGGCATCACAGCCGCCGAATTGACCGCTTTAGCGGAAATCATGTTAGAGCATGCCGTTGCGATCCCTTATGAAGGAGGAGACGCCATGGATAATTGCGGTACTGGCGGCGACCACTCCAATAGTTTTAATGTCTCCACTACGGCTGCTTTCGTGTTAGCAGCTGGGGGAATCACGATGGCAAAACACGGCAATCGCAGTATCTCTAGTCGTTCAGGTAGTGCCGATGTCTTAGCCTGCTTGGGGGTATCGATCCAAGCATCACCAGAAAAAATCGCTGAACTATTAGCGACTGTCGGCATCGCGTTTCTCTTCGCTCCCTCGTTGCATCCAGGCATGAAAGCAGTGATGAAGATACGGCAAGAATTAGCGACGCCAACGATTTTTAATCTATTAGGTCCCTTGATCAATCCTGTTCCATTGACTACGCAACTGATTGGGACATACGCAGGCGAGAGCTTGGCCGACACCGCTCAGGCGTTAGGCAGTCTTGGTCGGCAACGAGCAATGGTGATCCATGGATGCAACGGGATGGATGAAGCCAATTTGGCAGGTGAAACTGCGATCAGCTTTTATCAAGGAGGAGAGGTAGCCAATTTTTCTTTGGATCCACAAGCGTACGGCTTTACGCCAGCGCCGATTAAGGCGATAGTCGGCGGGGATGCCGCTCAAAATGCGGCGATCTTAACTGCGGTGTTGAAAAATCAACCCTCCGTTTATCTAGAAACGGTGGTCTTAAATGCAGGGTTAGGCTTTTACGCTAACGGCAAAGCCGCCACCCTAGCAGAAGGGTTTGCGATGGCACGGGCGTGTATCGCTTCGGGTGCCGCCTATGACAAACTGCAGGAGTTGATCCGCCAGTCAAATAGCCAATAACTACGAAAGCTGTAAGGAGGAGAATCATGGATTTTTTAGAAACGATCATCCAGAAAAAAGTTAAAGAAGTTGCCGCGATGCCACAAGAAACCGAAAAGGTCGTAGCGAAACGCCCATCATTTTATCAGCAAGTCAAGGAACGACCACAAAAGATGCACCTCATTGCTGAAATCAAGCGAGCTTCACCTTCAAAAGGAGACATTAATCAAGCGATCGACCCAGTCACGCAAGCGCAAGCTTATGAAGCCGCGGGTGTCAGCGGGATTTCCGTTTTGACCGACCAGCAGTTTTTCAAAGGCTCGCTGGCAGATCTTGAAGCAGTCAGTAAGGCTGTTTCGGTGCCTATACTATGCAAAGACTTCATTATCGACAAAAAACAATTGATTCGCGCCAAGAATGCAGGTGCCAGTATCGTTTTATTGATCGTGGCTGCGTTAGAGCCAGCCCGTTTTGTCGCGCTGTATCAAGAAGCCGAAGCACTAGGGTTGGAAGTACTCGTTGAGACTCATAATGCGGCTGAATTTCAACAAGCCCAAGCATTAGGTGCCAAAATCATCGGCGTCAACAATCGTGACCTAAAAACTTTTGACGTTTCCTTGGATGTCAGTGTTGCTTTAGCACCTCAGCCATCAGAGGCGGTTTATATCAGTGAATCTGGTATTCGAACTGCCGCAGATGTGCTGCAGCTTGCACCGTTTTATCATGGAGTCCTCGTTGGAGAAACGTTGATGAGAAGCAATCGAATTGCTGAAACAGCGGCAGATTTGCAGGTGAGCCGCCGATGACCAAAGTGAAAATTTGCGGACTCACCGAACGCCTGCATGTCGAAACTGCCATCAATGCAGGAGCAGATTACCTTGGCTTTGTTTTTGCCGAAAGCCGTCGGAGAATCGATCCGACCCAAGTCCGCAAGATAACGGAGCAAGTACCCGAAAATGTAGGGAAAGTCGGGGTTTTCGTTTCTCCAAGTGTTGAAGAAGTGCAAGCGGCAATTCAAGCCGCCCAACTGACAGCGATTCAGCTCCATGGAAAGGTTCTGCCATCTTTGCAAACAGCCATTCAGAAGGGCGTTTTTGCTCATCAAAAGATCGCAGTGATCCAAGCCTTTGATGGAGAAGCAGAAACTTTAAAGCAAGATTTCCTGAGCTGCGATGCAGATTTTGGTTTATTGGACGCTCCAGTAAGAGATCACCCTTATGCTGGCGGCAACGGCCAGTCCTTTGATTGGCAAAAAGCGGCGAGAGAACCGTTGCCGTTGTCTGAGCGATTTTTTATTGCTGGCGGGTTGCACGCGGAAAATGTAGAAGAGGCGATCCAACTTTTTAAGCCTTATGCTGTCGATGTTTCTTCAGGCGTGGAAACCCAGGGCAAGAAAGACAGTCGGAAAATCGAACAATTTATTCATTTAGTAAAGGAGAAAAAAAGATGACTCAGTATCCCACAAAAGCAGGGTTTTATGGTTCTTTTGGCGGACAGTTTGTGCCAGAGACATTGATGTATGCAGTCAAGCAATTGGAAACTGTCTATCGTGAAGCACAAACGGACGCAAGTTTTCAAACTGAATTACAGGAATATTTGCAAGAGTATGTAGGAAGAGAGACCCCCCTTTATCATGCCCAGCGCTTGTCACAACACTTAGGCGGTGCCAAAATTTATCTGAAGCGAGAAGATTTGAATCATACGGGTGCCCATAAAATCAATAATGCACTTGGCCAAGTCTTATTAGCAAAACGGATGGGGAAAAAGAAAGTGGTAGCAGAGACCGGTGCTGGACAGCATGGCGTCGCCACAGCGACTGCGGCAGCGTTATTCGGTATGGAATGCACGATTTTTATGGGCGCGGTAGATGTTCAGCGGCAAGCACTAAACGTCTTTCGAATGGAATTGTTGGGAGCAAAAGTGGTTTCAGTCACATCAGGCAATCAGACATTGAAAGATGCTGTCAATGAAGCGCTGCGCTACTGGGTCGCAACCGTCGAGGACACTCATTACGTGATGGGTTCGGTACTCGGTCCGCATCCTTTTCCAGAGATCGTTCGAGATTTTCAAAGTGTGATTGGCAGTGAGACACGGCGGCAACTATTAGAAAAAGAAGGACAACTGCCAACGATAGTCGTTGCGTGTGTTGGCGGCGGCAGCAATGCGATGGGAATGTTTTACCCTTTCATCAACGATCAAACCGTTCGTTTGATTGGCGTTGAAGCAGCTGGAAAAGGCGTGGATACTACCGAGCATGCGGCGACTTTAACGAAAGGCAGTATCGGTATTTTACATGGTACCAAAATGCATTTGCTGCAAGACGATGATGGGCAAGTGATTGAACCCTATTCGATTTCAGCTGGTTTGGATTATCCAGGGGTCGGTCCCGAGCATTCTTATTTGAAGGAAATTGCACGTGCGGAGTATTTCGCGGTCACTGATGAAGAAGCTGTTGACGCCTTTTATCTCTTGTCTCAAATCGAAGGCATTATTCCCGCTTTGGAAAGTGCTCATGCCGTTGCCTATGCTTTAAAGTTAGCGCCAACGATGACAGCAGAAGAACGCTTAGTGATCTGTTTGTCTGGGCGAGGGGACAAAGATGTTCAACAAATCAAAGATCGGAAAGGAGTAGCGAAATGACCAGCAAAACATTGACGATGAAACTAAAAGAGCGCCAAAAACGAGGCAAGCCATTGTTTGTACCTTATATTATGGCGGGAGCCAACGGACTGGAACGCCTGCCAGCAGAAATCGAACTGTTGACGACACATGGCGCAGCCGCCATTGAAATCGGCGTGCCCTTTTCAGACCCAGTCGCAGATGGAGCGGTCATCCAAGCAGCTGGAATGCAGGCATTAGCCAATGGCACCACTTTAAAAAAGATCATTGCTGCGCTGCAAACGATCCATTCTGAGGTTCCACTGGTATTGATGGGGTATGCCAATTCATTCTTTCATTATGGGATTGAACAGTTAGCAAATGAGTTAAAAACGACAAATGTGAAAGGGTTGATTATTCCAGATTTGCCTTTTGAACATCGATCGCTAGTAACGCCTACGTTTGATGCGGCGGATCTCGCGCTGCTCACACTGGTCTCTTTGACCAGTCCTCCAGACAGAATTCAGACGCTGATCGAAGAAGCGGAAGGATTCGTTTATGCTGTGACAGTGAACGGTGTCACTGGAGAAGATCGTCAATACAACGAACAGCTGGATCAGCATTTGCAAGCCATTTCGGAAAAAAGTCCGATTCCTGTACTAGCTGGTTTCGGGGTCTCGACCCACGCAGACGTGCAGCGCTTTGCCCGAGTGTGCGATGGGGTAGTGATCGGTTCAAAAATCGTAGCAGCCTTACAGAACGAGCCACTGCCTAAAGTCAGTGAGCTGTTAGCAGAACTTGTTGGTATTTCATAGAAAATCAATGTGAAGGAAAGAACCCGAGTTGGGTTCTTTTTTTTATGAGAAAACTAGTATTCGAGATACTGATGGGCTGCTATGGAAAAAAGAACACGATGTGTGAAGAGGAAAAAAGGCTGATGGAAGATCAACCTAAATTGTTGTGATTATGCCAGTGTATCGGTGTCGATGGTGACTGTCTCGCAAAAATGCCCTCTGCCCCCAACGTAAACACGTTGGATTTCCTTTCGCGAAGTCGTAATTAGTTTGACAAAGATTTCAGAAGGTTCACCTAAATTGCTGCCTTGTTCAAAGCGATACTCTTCTTTTTCGAGGGAACACTTTTGATACAAGAAGCAAGCCAAAGCGGCATTGGAAGTACCTGTGGCAGATTCTTCATTGATGTCAAACAGCTGACAATAAGAATAAATACGGAAACGATGATGCCAATGAAAGAAATTTGCTGAAGATTGAAGCGGATGGGAAGCGTTCGTTTGATTGCTTTTGATGAGGAAGGGAACAGGCTGCTGATTATTCACCAAATTGCTATGGCAAAAATCTAAATCAATTTGGCACAAGAACAAACAAAAACCGCCAAGAACAAGGGTTCTCGACGGTTAAATAACGTTCCAGGAGGGATTCGAACCCCCGACCGTTCGCTTAGAAGGCGAATGCTCTATCCGGCTGAGCTACTGGAACAAATAAATTTCAGCGAATGCTCACTTCGCCTAAGCTGTTGAAATCAATCAGCAACAAATAACATTATAGAAAAAGGGCGCAGCAATGTCAATCTCTTTTCGCCCTTTTCTTATTTTTTCTTTGAAAAAAGGAAGCGCAGCTGCCCTCAACCTTTCTCAGGTTCCTCAAGGATTACGCTATCTGCTTCTTTCGTAATGAGAATCACGCCATCTCCTAAAGGGACGAGGGTGGAGGTCAGCTGAGGATGGTTCATCACGGTATCCAAGAAAAGATTCAATTTGCGATGGATCGCTCGCTGGTTGCGAGGGATGTCTTCGATGGGTTGTAGAATCGTTCCAGCTTGAAACACGTCATCCACCATCAACACGCCGCCTTTGCGTAACAGACGCAGACATTCTGGTAAAAATTCAATGTATTTCGATTTGGCACTGTCCATGAAGATAAAATCATAAGGCCCACTCAATGTAGGCAGGACATCTGCGGCTTGTCCTTCTAATAGCGTGATTTTGTCTTCATTTCCTAAGCGAGCATAGGTTTCTTTGGCTTTGCGGATCATGACGTCAAAGCGATCGATCGTTGTGACATGACCTTCTTTCACACATTGTGCCATTAAGCTTGAAGAAAAACCGATCGCTGTGCCGATCTCAAGGATTTCTTTTGGCTGAAGCTGTCCCAATAAAAACTGCAAAAAGACCACAGTTTCATGTGGGATGATTGGCACTTCTTTTTCATGAGCGGCTTGCTCGATTTCACCAAGTTCGCCGGGTAATTGTTTTTGTTTTTCACGCATAAACGCCACTAGTTCTGGTTTGACTACTGGACGATGCATCATTTCGTTGCGCATCTTCATCCTCCTCATTTATCGCTGCCCCTTATTATACGAATAACTCACCTTAAGTTCAATCTTTTCGAGTCTTTGGAACAACAAAAAAACCAGTCATACGACTGGCAGGATAAAGGGGTGAAAAATATTTTTGGGATATTTCTATCATAACGGTGTTATGTGGAGGTTTGGTTAAAATCCTGTGAAGATCTCGTCAGGTTCTGCTTAAATTTTCATCAAGGAAGAAAAGCAACCCATCATCAGGGCGAAAACGAACTTTTTATCGAAATATTCAGAAAATTCAGGGAAAAGTGTTGACAGAGGAACCTGCTGTTTGGTATCTTCATAACAAGATAAAAAAAGTGATAGGTGACGACGATGGATAAACGATTGAAACAAACAGCTGCATTTTTATTATTATCGTAAGGACTCTTTTTCTATGACCCGCCTTTTTAAGGCATCATTTGAAGAGTCCTATTCGCATTGCATGAAGGAAACCCTTTATGGAGTGCTTTTTTTATACCATTTTTTCAATTTGTTTGAATGAGGTCGCGCCAAGCGTGCCCCTACTACTGCCAAGGAGGAAATAGTGATGAGAAAAATCCAGTTTTTTGACACCACATTGAGAGACGGTGAACAGACGCCGGGAGTCAACTTCAATACAAAAGAGAAGGTTCAACTGGCGCTGCAATTAGAAAAATGGGGGATCGATACGATCGAAGCAGGCTTTCCGATTGCATCAGAAGGAGACTTTCAAGCAGTCCAAGCGATTGCTGGGGCGGTGACGAAAATGACCGTTGCAGGACTTGCCCGTTGTCAGAAAAAAGACATTGATCGTGCCTATGAAGCTCTTCATCAAGCCATCGATCCCCAGATCCATGTCTTTTTAGCAACGAGTGAGGTGCATCGCCAGTACAAGCTGAATATGACGAAAGCAGAAGTACTCGCTTCCATCAAAGAACATGTGGCTTATGCCCGTGAACGCTTTGAAAAAGTTCAATTTTCGCCAGAAGATGCCACCCGCACCGATAAGGCCTTCTTGCTTGAGGCGGTTCAAACAGCGATTGATGCCGGCGCGACGATCATCAATGTGCCCGATACAGTAGGGTTTACCAATCCTACGGAATATGGTGCGCTTTTTGCCTATTTGATCGCCAATATCAAGAGTGAGCAGCCGATCATTTTTTCTTCCCATTGTCATGATGACTTGGGAATGGCGACAGCCAATGCGCTGGCAGCTATCGAAAATGGTGCTGATCGGGTGGAAGGAACGATCAACGGGATCGGCGAACGAGCGGGCAATACCGCACTAGAAGAAGTGGCGCTGGCGTTGCATATACGCAATGATTTCTATCAGGCTACCTCCAACATCAAGTTAAACGAAACAAAACGCACCAGCGATCTGGTGGCACGTTTGTCTGGGATCACGGTACCGAAAAACAAAGCGATCGTCGGCGGCAATGCCTATGCTCATGAATCTGGGATTCATCAAGATGGCGTCTTGAAAAATCCTGAAACTTACGAAATCATTACCCCGCAATTGGTAGGCGTACAAACCAACTCACTGCCTCTTGGCAAACTTTCTGGCCGCCATGCGTTTGTCGATAAAATGCAGCAGCTGGGGTACCAGTTTGACCAAGAAGAAACCAATGAATTGTTTAAACGCTTCAAAGAGTTGGCAGATAAGAAAAAGCAAGTGACCGAACAAGATTTGTTAGCGTTGGTGGCTGACCAGGGCCGCAGCCAAGAAGATGGCTGCGAGTTGGAGTCAGTTCAGCTGCAATACGTGTCCAATGGCCATCAAGGAGCGGTGGTTTCTATCATCAAAGACGAGGAAAAACAAGTGGCATCAGCTATCGGTGCCGGCAGTATCCAAGCTATCTACAACTCGATCGATCAGATTTTCCAGCAGCAGCCGAAGTTGTTGAACTATGAGATCACTGCCTTGACCAGTGGGGAAGATGCGCAAGCGGAAGTGCACGTGGTTATTGAATGCCAGGAAACCAATGAAAAAATCAGCGGGATCGGCTTAGACTTTGATGTCTTGCAGGCGTCAGCCAAAGCCTATGTACAGGCTAGCGCAGCTCTAAAGAATCGAGGTGTCCTTGTTTGAAAAAGATCGTGGTTTTAGCAGGAGATGGCATCGGACCAGAAATTATGGCCAGTGCGCTTGCGGTATTGAAAGCGGCTTGTCCAGACCATCTCCAACGCTTTCATTTTGACCAGCGGCCATTTGGTGGTGCGGCGCTGGCACTTACTGGAGAGCCATTGCCGCAAGAAACACTACAAGCTTGCCAGCAGGCGGATGCGATCCTTTTAGGAGCCATTGGTGATCCAGTTTGGGGAAACGCACCGATAACACCCGAGAAAGGACTTTTGAATTTGCGTCAAGCGTTAGGGCTATACGCCAATATTCGACCTATCAAAGTAGTTGATGCGGTGATTGCTTTGTCTCCCATTAAAGAAGCGATCCTTCGGGGGACAGATTTTGTCATCGTTCGTGAGTTGACTGGCGGTATTTATTTTGGCGAAAAAGCAGAAAAACCTGAAGAAGCCTACGACATCAATCATTATCATCAAGCAGAGATTCGACGGATTTTGCGTAAAGCCTTTGAGATCGCCCGCACGCGGAAGAAGCGGGTTCTCTCTGTCGATAAAGCAAATGTGTTGGCGACTAGCCGACTTTGGCGACGATTAGCGGAAGAAACGGCACAGGAATTCCCAGATTGTCAGTTGACTCATCAATATGTTGATTCCGCCGCTATGAAAATCATCCAAAATCCCAAAGACTTTGATGTAATCGTGACAGAAAATCTCTTTGGCGACATTTTAAGTGATGAAGCCTCGGTTTTGCCAGGGTCATTAGGGGTGCTGCCCAGCGCAAGTCATGGCGCAGAAGGGGTTTCTTTATATGAACCGATTCATGGCTCTGCACCTGATATCGCTGGGCAAAATTGCGCCAATCCGGTTTCCATGATTTTATCTGTCGTCATGATGCTAAGAGAGTCCTTTCAAGAGGAAGAGCTGGCGGATACCATCGAAAGTGCTTGTTACGAGGTAATGAATGCGGGGATCTTGACCCGTGATCTAGGTGGTACAGCAACAACAACTGCCTTTACAGAAGCGGTTATTGCACAGTTAGGAGTGAGCAATTATGGGGAAAACGCTGTTTGATAAACTATGGGATCGGCATGTCATCACAGGAGAAGAAGGGCAAGCGCAGCTGCTTTATGTCGATCTGCATATGATCCATGAAGTGACGACACCGCAAGCCTTCGAAGGATTACGGCAAGCGGGACGGACCGTCCGTTGTCCCGAAAAAACCTTCGCAACGATGGATCACAACGTGCCTACCAAAGATATTTTTACCATTACTGATCTGGTTGCAAAAAAGCAAATGGACACGTTACGTAAAAACTGTCAAGATTTTGGGATCGAATTGTGTGACAATGGCTCTGCCAACCAAGGAATCGTCCACATGGTTGGCCCAGAAGTTGGCTTGACCCAACCAGGGAAAACGATCGTTTGCGGGGATTCCCACACTGCCACCCATGGTGCTTTCGGTGCGATCGCGTTTGGGATCGGTACGAGTGAAGTAGAGCATGTCTTTGCGACACAGACGATTTGGCAGACAAAACCGAAACGCATGGGAGTTGAGATTACCGGTCACCTGCAGCCGGGAGTGTACGCCAAAGATATTATTTTGGCATTGATCGCGACCCATGGCACTGATTTTGGTGGTGGCTATGCCGTAGAATTCTTTGGCGAAACGATCCGTAGCCTGACGATGGAAGAACGCATGACCATTTGCAATATGTCGATCGAAGGTGGGGCGAAAATGGGCTTGATCGCACCTGATGAAACGACCTTTGCTTATGTGAAGGATCGACGCTTTGCGCCGCAAGCGTTTGCCAGTGCGGTGTCTGATTGGCAAACCCTTTATACCGATGAAGATGCTAACTATGATGCCCTGATCACCCTAGACGCAACAACCTTAGAACCCTATATCACTTGGGGAACCAATCCAGAAATGGGGGTACCAGTCAGCGAAGCGTTTCCTGAAGTGCGGGATCACAATGATCAGCAAGCCTATGAATATATGGCGCTGCAACCTGGACAGACAGCTGCTGATATCCCCATTGAATACATTTTTATTGGATCGTGTACCAATGGTCGTTTGTCTGATCTGCAAGAGGCAGCGGCGATTTTGAAAGGTCAGACCATCAAAGAAGGGGTCACTGGTATTATCGTTCCTGGTTCACGCCCTGTTCGTAAAGCAGCGGAAGCGATCGGTTTAGACAAAGTCTTTATTGACGCTGGTTTTGAATGGCGGGAGCCTGGCTGTTCCATGTGCTTAGGAATGAATCCTGATAAAGTACCAGAAGGCGTCCACTGTGCCTCCACATCAAACCGCAATTTTGTTGGACGGCAAGGGAAAAACGCGCGGACGCACCTCTGTAGTCCAGCGATGGCGGCAGCAGCTGCGATTCATGGGCGCTTTGTCGATGTACGAGAAGTGGTTGGAGGTGTTGGTTAATGGAAGCTTTTACGCAATTTGAAGGTACGACGCTGCCTTTGATGAATGACAATATCGATACCGATCAAATCCTACCGAAAAATTATTTGAAACGCGTTGAAAAAACGGGCTTTGGCGAATTTTTATTTGACGATTGGCGCTATTTGCCGCAACGCAAGCCTAATCCAGCATTTATCTTGAATGATCCAGCATATCAGACCGCTCAAGTCCTCGTCACTGGTGATAATTTTGGTTCTGGCTCTTCACGAGAGCACGCGGCATGGGCGCTGTTGGATTACGGCTTTAAAGCCGTGATTGCTGGCAGCTTCGGTGATATTTTCTATATGAATGCCACCAAAAACGGGCTGCTGCCCATCGAGCTGCCATTGGATGTTCGCCAAAGGATCGCCTCGCTGCCTGCTTCTGAAAAAATCAGCATCGACTTGCCGAGGCAATGTGTGATCGTTGCTGGGGAGGAGCATTTCTTTGCAATCGATGCTACCTGGAAACACAAATTGATCCACGGTCTCGATGAGATCAGTATCACGTTGCAGGAAGAGGCGAAAATCACCGCCTATGAGCAGACGATTCCAGCGTATTGGCAGTAGGGCTAGCGGACTGGTCGTTATTCGTCGGCTGGTATTTGTGAGAGGATGTTTCTTAACCCTCGCCAATCGGCTTCGATTTGCGGAGTCAACGTTCGATTGTAAAAGATCGCAGCGGGATGATACATCGGCACGATCAAATATTCTTTTTCCGACCAGTTATAGCCATCTTTTGTTGGATTGCTTTCTTGTATTTTGGAACGGATCACTTCGCCATGGTGATCTTTGATATAATAGGCGTTGCCTAATAATCGCTGCAGTCCGATATTGCCAACAGTTGCAATGACAGGCGGATCTACAACGGACAACTCGTAGTCAAGCAGCGGTGCGTGTAGCAAGACTTCTTTTTTGGTAGGTGTCCGATTGGGATGGACGATCTCATGGGCACCGCTGCGCTTGTTGATCCGTTCTTTGACGGAGTATGGGCGGCTGCGAACAGCGCTGGTGATGTAGACATCCTCACGGGTCAAACCGGCTAAAGCCAACGATTTCATCAATTCTTTTCCTGCTTGTCCGCTAAAAGGAATAAAATTCTCGATTTCGGTTCGTCCAGGGGCTTCCCCGACGATCATCAATTTGGGCTGCAGCGGTCCTTGACCGGGAACAAATCCTTCCAACGGATAACTGCGGGACGCCTGTTGAACGGCAGTGGCTAATTCTTTGGGGTATTGCATGAAAACTCCTCCAATTCTGTTTCACTTGTGCTCTTTCTTCTATAGTAATAGAAAATAAAAAATGCACAAAAGGAAATGACTAGTAGCAAAAGAATTCTGTCTTTTCCTTAATTAGTGATTGACTTTAGGAAAACATTTTGATAAAGTTAATCTGTTGTAATTGTGGACTCCACAGCTACAACCGCACAGAACAAGTAGTAAGTACGAAAGTCACTTGGGATGGCGAGTCTAAGTATATTATAAGGAGGTGCTGTAGAGCATGTACGCAATTATCAAAACTGGTGGGAAACAAGTAAAAGTTGAAGTGGGTCAAGCAATCTACGTTGAAAAATTAGACGCTGAAGCTGGACAAAAGGTTACTTTTGATGAAGTTATCTTAGTAGGTGGCGAATCAACAAAAGTTGGTGCCCCAATCGTTGCAGGAGCAACTGTTGAAGGGACTGTTGAAAAACACGGCAAACAAAAGAAAGTCGTAACTTTCAAATACAAACCTAAAAAACATTCACACCGTAAACAAGGTCACCGTCAACCTTACACAAAAGTTGTTATTGACGCGATCAACGCTTAATTCTTACGAAAAGCAGGGTAACGAATATGATCAAAGGGACATTCAAACGAAATGACTCTGGTCGGATTGTTTCTTTTGAACTAGCTGGACACGCACAAGCAGGAGAATACGGCAAAGACATCGTCTGTGCTGCAGCATCCGCTTTAGCGATCAGTGCAGTCAATGGGATCGATGCTTTGGCTGGCGTTGCGCCAAAAGTTGAAGCAGATAACGAAAATGGTGGGTACTTATTAGTCACACTGCCTTCTCGTTTGACCCAAGAGCAGTCGAATATCGCACAAATTCTTTTAGAAAATTTGTTGATCGGCTTGCAATCAGTTCAAGAAGAGTACAACGATTATATCCAAATCAAAACTACTAAAGAAAACTAGGAGGTGCATCTCATGTTGATGAAAATGAATTTGCAATTCTTCGCTCACAAAAAAGGTGGGGGTTCTACTTCTAACGGACGTGACTCTCAATCAAAACGTTTAGGTGCGAAACGTGCTGACGGTCAAACCGTTTCAGGCGGATCAATCCTTTATCGCCAACGCGGTACTAAAATTTACCCAGGGGTAAACGTAGGTATCGGTGGAGATGATACATTGTTTGCAAAAGTTGACGGCGTTGTTCGTTTCGAACGTAAAGGCCGCGACAAAAAACAAGTATCTGTTTATCCAGTAGCGCAAGAAGCATAAGAAAATGACATCCAGATTACGTAAAAGTAACCTGGGTGTTTTTTTATACACCAATGAAAACGTTTTAACGAAATAGTTATTTGTAATGGCTTAGATAAGGAGAGAAGCAATGATTCAATTAAAAGAAATCACGAAGGAAAACTATCGTGCGTGCATGAATTTGAAGACAACGAAGGAGCAAGAAGGCTTTGTTGCGCCCAATTGGTACTCAATGTTAGAGGCGATCTATGAGGAACCTCGTCAGGCATTTGCCCTATACAATGGTGAGGAAATGGTCGGCTTTATCCTATTTAGTTTTTACGAGGCGGATGAGGATTATCCAAAAGCTTCGTGGTGGATCGAGCGGTTTATGATCGCAGAAAAATTCCAAAATCAAGGGTTAGGCACTCAGGCGTTTCTTGCTGGGTTAGATTGGTTCAAAACCCATATCCAAGCGCGAGAATTAAGGATCTCCGCTGTGGATGGCAACGAGATCGCAACGAAGCTTTACGAACGCAATGGCTTTGTTTTGACGGGTGAAATGATTGAGAACGAGCATGTACTCTTGTTGCAGCTGCCAACGGATCAAGGGTAAATGACTCTTTTTACAGTAAGAGAATGAGGTCAAAAGCAGAGGTTCTTAAGGGAATCCTCTGCTTTTTTTGTATTGTTTCGTAAAAAAAAGTGTGCGGTCATCTTCTGGTTAGACGTTTCAAGAAAATTTGTGCACTCGGGGTAAGAATGACGAGTATGTCCATGCTTTGTTGTTCACAAAGTTCCTTTTGCTGTTAACAGAATCTTTACACGTTGACAACACAAACCTTATATTCATTTGATACTCTGAGGAAGTAGAACAAATGGAAAGAAACTTTCGAAAAACGTTGATTATTGAGAATGTGCTCACGAATGATTTCGGTCAAAACACGAACATTATCAAAAAAGAAAACGTTCGTAATTCGAAAAAGATTGTTTTTAATTCGGTCGTTTTTTATAATCAAAAAGGAAAGTTCGGAATTCCATGAGTTCGATTTTTTATATGAAAAGGAGAAAAAGTGATGAAAGTTTGGAAGAAAACGGCAATGTTTGGTTTAGGTTTGGTGGCAGCAGTTACGCTGGCGGCATGTGGCTCAGGTGGAGCAAGTACTGACTCGGCGGCTGAGGAAGCAGGATATGTACCAGAAAAGTTGACCGTTCAATTTGTCCCATCACAAGCAGCAGAAACATTAGAAGCAAAAGCAAAACCACTTGAGCAATTGTTAAGTGATGAATTGGGGATTCCAGTTACAGTGAGTGTTTCCACTGACTACAATACAATCGTCGAAGCAATGGCTTCGAAACAAGTAGATGTCGGCTTTTTACCGCCGAATGCCTATGTTTTAGCAAATGAGCAAAGCAATGTAAAGGTGTTATTGCAAGCACAGCGTTATGGCATCAAGCAGCCTGGTGGCGAATCAACGGATGAATTGGTTGATAGCTATCGTTCAATGATCGTCGTAAAAAGCGGCAGCGACATCAAAGAGTTGGAAGATTTAAAAGGCAAAACGATTGCCACACAAGATGTTACTTCTTCTGCCGGTTATGTTTGGCCAGTAGCAGAAATGAAAAAAGCAGGCATCGATATCAATACGGATGTGACGACTGTTCAAGTCAAAGGCCATGACCAAGCGGTCTTATCAGTCTTGAATGGCGACGTTGATGCGGCGTTCGTTTTTGAAGATGCCCGTAACACGGTCAAAAATGATTACCCAGAAATCATGGATGAGGTAGAACCAATGTACTTTACCGAACCGATTCCGAACGATACGATCAGTGTTCGCAGCGATATGAGTGAAGAATGGGACAAAAAAATCCAAGATGCCTTTATCGCGATCGGAAAAGATGAAGAAGGAAAACAAATCATCTCTGATATTTACTCTCATGAAGGATACGTTGTTTCACAAGACAGCAATTTCGACATCGTAAGAGAGTATGCGGAACAAGTCGGACAATAATTAATAGATGAATAGATCGGGAGGGTACCGGTAGTTGAGGTACCCTTTTCGAATGGACAGCAATTTTTACCTAATGGAAAGAAAGTAGGAGAATCATGGCTCTAGAGAACGAAACGATTATTTCATTTCAGAATGTGACCAAGCAATACCCAAATGGGGTGTTGGGGTTGAAGGACTTGAACATCGATATCAAAAAAGGGGAATTTGTCATCGTAGTGGGCTTATCCGGTGCAGGTAAATCGACGATGCTGCGCTCCATCAATCGACTGCACGAGATCACAAGCGGCGAGATTTTAATCGATAACAAGTCGATCACAAAAGCAAAAGGAAGAGAGCTGCGCTTGATTCGTCGAGACATTGGCATGATTTTCCAAAGCTTCAATTTGGTGAAACGTTCGAGTGTCTTGCGAAACGTCTTAACGGGGCGGGTGGCTTATCATCCCACGATCAAAATGCTGCTGGGTCTGTTTCCGCAAGCGGACAAAGAGTTGGCGTATCAATCACTGCAGCGGGTCAATTTAGCAGAAAAAGTCTATACCCGAGCCGATGAATTGTCTGGCGGTCAGCAGCAGCGGGTTTCGATTGCCCGGGCGTTGACGCAAGAGCCGAAGATTATTTTAGCGGATGAACCAGTTGCTTCATTGGATCCGTTAACCACTGAAAAAGTCATGAATGACTTAAAACGGATCAATCAAGATCTGGGGATCACCATCGTTGTCAATTTACATTCTGTCCAATTGGCAAGAGAATATGGCACGCGGATCATCGGCTTGCGAGACGGAGGCTTGGTTTTTGATGGCCCTGTCAGTGAAGCGACCGATCAACGATTGAAACAGATTTATGGCAGCGAGATCATGGAAGAGCAGGAAGGGGCGGGACAATGACGACAAATACGTTGCCGAAACGCAGCGGACTATGGAAAAATGTTCTTTGGCTCGTCATTTTTTTAGTGGTATTGTTCGTTAGCGGCTCTATTTCAGGTGTTGATTTGGCACGGTTCTTTAGCAATAGCAGTCAAATGAATGTCATCTTACAAAAGATGGCTCATCCTGATTGGGCATATGCCAAAATCATTGTTGAGCCGATTTTGCAAACGATCCAAATGGCGATCATCGGCACAACCTTTGGTGCACTGGCGGCCTTTCCGTTTTCACTTTTAGCAGCACGAAATATCATGACCAATCATTGGATCAGTGGTTGTTTCCGTTTTGTTTTGAATATCATTCGCACGGTACCTGATTTGATGCTGGCGGCTTTATTTGTTGCCATTGTCGGAATTGGTCCCGTTGCAGGGGTGATCTCCATCTCTGTGTTTTCTTTTGGGATGATCACCAAATTGTTTTATGAATCGATTGAAACGATTGATGAAGGGCCGATCGAAGCGATCACGGCTTCTGGAGGATCGAAGTTTGATATCATCCGCTATGCAGTCGTACCGCAAGTCATGAGTCATTTTCTTAGTTACTTGCTTTATGCCTTTGAGATCAATGTGCGGGCATCGACGATTCTTGGGTATATCGGCGCAGGCGGAATCGGTGTTTTCTTACAACGATCTTTAAGCCAATTTCGCTATGACCAGACGTCGATCATCGTCTTAGTGATTTTTGCAGTTGTTTTGGTGATTGATACCATTAGTAATAGATTAAGGGAGCGATTATTATGATGTTGCCAGCAGAACCGAAAAAGAAAAAAATACGGAATTGGCTGATCGCTGTAGTCGTTATCCTCCTTTATATCTGGGCTTTTGCTGGCGTGCCTTTTGCTGGTGTTAAAGAAAATGTCGGTCAAATTGTCGGCTCGATCTTTTATGGCCTGATCCATCCTGATTGGGGCTATGTTTATACCGGTGATGGCGAAGATTTGATCAGTCTGATGATCGAAACCGTCGCGATTGCCTTTGTTGGGACCTTTTTGTCATCGATTTTAAGTATTCCTTTTGCTTTTTGGGCGGCGCGCAGCAAAAACAGCCCTCGCTGGTTATCGGGGTTTGGGAAAATCGTGCTGACGGCGATTCGAACGTTTCCAGAAATCGTCTTAGCCATCATGTTTATCAAAACGGTAGGTCCTGGCTCCTTTGCTGGTGTCTTGGCGGTCAGTGTCCATTCCATTGGGATGCTGGCAAAGCTTTACAGCGAAGCGATCGAAAACATGGACCATGGTCCCTCGGAATCCGTCATTAGTGCGGGAGGAAGCCGCTGGGATGTATTAGGCTTTGCGACATTGCCGCAACTGATCCCAGAATTTCTTTCTTTTACCTTGTATCGATTTGAACTGGCTGTCCGTTCAGCTTCGATCTTAGGGATCGTAGGGGCAGGTGGGATCGGTACACCGATGATCTTTGCCATCAATGCGCGTTCATGGAGCCGTGTAGGGATCATTTTATTAGGGATCGTGGTGACGGTCACGATCATTGATTTTATTTCTGGGCGTTTGCGTAAACGATTGGTTTAATAAAATGAAATGAGTACTCGAAAAAACACAGTCTGATTAGGCTGTGTTTTTTTTGTAGGGGGATAGGCGGAGGTCGTTTAAGACAGGTTTCGTGAAACTTGTTATACTGGATTCATAGAAAATGAACCCAAACAAGGAGGCTGTTTTATGAAAGCATTATTGATCGTCAATCCAAGCTCTGGTGGGGAACAGGCCCAAGAATATGAGCAGCTGGCAGAAGAAAAGTTGCGGGAAGCTTTTTCAGAAGTCGTGGTCAAACATACCGAAACAGAAGGAGATGCCACACGTTTTGCCTCTGAAGCGGTAGCAGAATTTGATAGTGTCTTCGCAATGGGCGGTGATGGTACCGTCAATGAAGCGGTCAATGGCTTAGCTCCTCATGACAAACGACCAAATTTCGGTTTCTTCCCGCTGGGAACAGTAAATGATTTAGCCAGAGCATTAGCGATTCCACTAGATCCTAAGGAAGCCATCGAATCATTTGCAGTGGATCACACCCGCAAAATCGATATTGGTCAGGTCAATCAAGCCTATTTTACCAATGTGGTGGCGATCGGTATGATTCCAGCAGCGATCAACAACGTAGAGGTCGAAGAAAAAACGAAGCTAGGAAAAATGGCCTATTTTGTTTCTGGTCTACGGGAAGTGCGGAAAAATGAAAGTCATCCGTTTGAAGTGACCGCCGAAAATAATGGCGAAAAAACGACGATCGCTGTGGAAAGCAGTACGATGATCGTTGGGTCATCCAATACGATCGGCGGTTTCGAATCTCTTTTGCCTAAAGCGAGTACCGATGACGGCAAATTGCATCTGATCTACTTGAAGGATACGAATCTTTGGGAGACCGTCAAAAGTGTCCCAGAGCTTCTCAAAGGGGTGACAGAATCAAATGATGTTCTTGGCTATCAAACCCTTGATAAAGCTGCGATTCGTTTGACGGATGGGGCAACGATCGAAACGAATGTCGATGGTGATCCAGGACCTGAATTGCCAATCACAGTAGCGGTACTGCCACAACAGCTTACCGTGTATTGCGGAGCTGAAAAAGCCCGCTAAATCATTTATAACTAGGAAACGATCCGTCAAAAGCGGATTGTTTTTTTTGTTCAGAAAGAGTATACTGGGAAAAAATTTACTGAAAGAAGGGATTCTATGACGATACGTTCTGCCACGATTGCAGATGCCCAAGCCTTGACAGCAATCTATGCTTATTATGTAGAAAATACACCGATTACCTTTGAAACGGAGGTGCCATCGGTTCAAGAATTCGCGGAACGCATCGCCAAGACCTTGAAACGCTACCCGTATCTCGTTGCAGAAGAGGCTGGTGAAATCGTCGGTTATGCCTATGCGTCAGCTTATAAAGAACGGGCTGCGTACGATTGGACCGTTGAAGTAACCGTTTATTTAGCACCGGATGCCAAAGCAAAAGGGCTCGGCACCGCTCTTTATCAAGCGCTTGAAGAAAAATTAAAAGCGCAAAACGTAGTCAATCTGACTGCATGCATTACAGGAGGCAATCAACAAAGCGAGGCTTTTCATGAGAAGCTTGGGTATCGGAAAGTTGCTGATTTTGCGCAGGTCGGCTATAAGTTCAATCAATGGCACGATGTGATTTGGATGCAAAAAGAACTGCAATGGTTTCCTGAGAAGGTACCAGCGTTCATTCCCAATGAAAAAGCCTAACGCATCCTGACTTTTGAATATCTTTTTTTGGCAAAATGCTTTATGCTGAGAGTAGCATGTGATAGGACGTTCTATTGCTCTTTCGAACAAAGTATTTTGCTTTTTCTGTGCGGAAAAAAAGTTGCTTTTTTATAGAAAAATGAGTAAAGTATTCAAGTGGAAAAAACAAGGAGGCGAAGCTGTTGGGCAAGCGAATCGAACGGATTTATCAATATATCGTCGAAAATACGATGAGCGGCTTAGGGGAAAAGAAAGGGTTGTCTACTTCAGAAGTTGCCGATCATTTAGCCATTCAGCGCAGTAATGCCAGTAAAGATTTAAATAAGCTTGTCAAAGAAGGGCGCGTCGAAAAAAGCGACTCGCGGCCTGTTCGCTACTGGGCGGCAGGGGTCGATCCCAGCAGTAGGGAAAAGTATGTGCCAAGCTACAAAGAAAGTCGCCCGCAAAGAGAAAAAGCCTTCCCTCAACGGGTACAAGGAAAACCCTCTGACCGAGATATTTTTGCGACGATCATCGGTGCCAACGGAAGTATGAAAAATGCCGTTGAGCAGGCGAAAGCAGCGATCTTGTATCCGCCAAAAGGGCTAAACTGCTTGATCACAGGGCCTACTGGTTCTGGGAAAACCTACTTTGCCCATGCAATGTTCCAGTTTGCCAAAAGCAATCAAGTAATTGCCGATGACAAAGAATTGATCGTCTTTAACTGTGCCGACTATGCAAATAACCCAGAGCTTTTGATGAGCCATTTGTTTGGTTATGTACGGGGGGCATTTACGGGTGCCGATCAAGAGAAGATCGGTATTATTGATCAAGCGGATGAGAGTATGTTGTTTCTCGATGAGATCCATCGATTACCGCCAGAAGGGCAAGAAATGATTTTTTACTTTATGGACCATGGAACCTTTAGCCGTCTGGGAGAGACGGGCAAAAATCATCAAGCGAATGTCCGAATCGTTGGAGCGACTACCGAAGACCCCAACTCAACGCTATTAGATACCTTTACCCGACGCATTCCTATCAATATTCAACTGCCCTTCTTTGAGAAACGACCCGCATCAGAAAAAGTCGATCTCGTTCGGGTGTTAGTCGGGCAAGAGGCGTCCCGTATTCAGCGGACGATCACCTTGACAGAAGATGTAGTCAAAGCGTTGATCGGCAGTGTCAGTTTTGGGAATATCGGTCAATTGAAATCCAATGTCCAGCTCGTCTGTGCACGGGGCTTTTTGAATCATATGCAACAAGATGAGATTGAGATCGATTTGATCGATTTGCCAGAAGGGATTCGTTCTGGATTGATCGTTTTGGGGAATCGCCGCAATGAGCTGGCGGAGCTTTCTAAAATCCTTGAACCGAAGATCAGCATTCAACCGAATCAAAACTTAAACAATATTCAATCAGATTCCTATGAATTGCCTTACAATCTCTACGACATCATCGGGGATAAAGCAGCCTTATTAAAAGCAGATGGTTTGGATCAAGAAGCAATCAATCATTTTATTTCAACCGATATCAATGTTCATTTGAAATCTTTTTATAAAGATCACGGCTTCTCTTTTAATTCTGTTAATAAACTAAGTGAATTTGTCGATCAGAAAGTGATCAGTGTAACAAATCAAATTTATGAGATGGTTCGGAAACGGTTAAATTACGATTTCCAGCAAAACTTTATTTACGCGATGAGTTTGCATATCAGTTCTTTTTTGAAAAAGATCCATCTGGGAGAAGAACGGCAAACCAACGACAACATTCGTCAAATGGTGGCGGATTACCCCCAAGAGTTCGAAGTTGCCAAAGAAGTCCGCGACTTCATCGGCGACAGCTTTCACGTGGCGATTCCTGAAAGTGAATCCTATTACTTGGCAGTTCTATTGGTTTCACTGCGTACGACACATTCCTCTGGGAAAATTGGTGTCGTTGTGGCAGCTCACGGCAACAGTACGGCTAGTAGTATGGTACAAGTAGTCAAGCAGCTGTTGGAAGTCGATCAAGTGACAGCGGTGGACATGCCATTAGATATGCCACCGGCTGTGGCGTTGAAAAAAATCGTGGATAGTGTACGAGCAGTCAATGACGGCAGTGGGGTGATCCTCTTAGTTGATATGGGGTCCTTAGCGACCTTTAATAATGAAATCCAGCGAGAAACGGGTGTGGCTGTTCGAACAGTCGATATGGTGACTACCTCCATCGTCCTTGAGACGGTCCGTAAAGCATCAGTGATCGGCACGGACCTCGATCAGCTCTATGATTCATTACGGAAGTTCCGCGGATACGGAGCGGTCACTGTGGAAGAACCAGTGACACAAAACCACCACCCTAAAGCGATTCTAGCGGTCTGCGCTTCGGGAAAAGGGACAGCGCAGCGCATCAAAGAATTGATCCAAAGCTCATTGTCGAAACGCCAAAATCAAAATGTTGACGTAGTGACCTTATCGGTGGCGGATCTGAGAACGGACTTGGATCAGATTCAACAGCGCTACCGGCTGATTGCCGCAACGGGGATCATTGATCCGCATATCGATGCACCGTTTATTTCATTAGAACGTTTTATCGACCAAGATGTTGATCTTTTGTTGGATGATATCTTATTGGAAAACGATTTGAGTTTTGAAGATGAAGTGCAGCTAGATGATCGGCAGGCAAAGGAAATCTGTGTTCGGTATTTAGAGGAAAACTTTACCTATATCAATGCGAAAAAAGTGGTAGAGCCGTTGTGGAAATTTGGCGAAGAGATCATTCACGATTTGGATTTGGTAGGGGCGCAGCAAGGCTTTCAGATCAATTTTGTGATGCATGGCGCAGGTATGCTGGAGCGGATCTTATTGCGTCAACCATTGACTGTTTCCGAAATTGATTTAGCAGCGATGGAGGAGAATCCTCTTTACGGCCAATTGCATGTGCATGTCCAATCATTTTCGCGCTTGATGAATATCGAAGTGCCGAAGACAGAAGAGTATTACCTGCTGGAGCTGATCAAAAACCATCACGAAAAAGAAATGTATTTTTAAATCCTGCAAATAATACAGATACACTAAAAAAGATACAGTATTTTTTAGTGTATCTTTTTTAGTGTATTATCCGAATGCTGATTCTTAAGGTTTTTTCAAGAATAGTGTATCGGAAAAACTTGGCACGCTTCTTGCTTCTATATAAGTGGATACAGGAGGTGATTGAAAAAAGAACAGATCCTCAATATGAAAAGCGGATCGATGGATGTAGGAGGCTTGCACAATGGGAATGGATATACGTCTTGCCCGAATCGACGATCGGTTGATTCATGGTCAGGTCGCCACAGCTTGGTCGAAAATGACTGGTATCAATCGAATCATCGTGGTCAGTGATGAGGTCGCAAATGATCAATTACGGAAGTTTCTCTTGAAAGAAGCTGCTCCACCAGGAATCAAATCCAATGTGGTGACAGTAGCAAAAATGCTTGAGGTGGCGCATAACACATTATTTAATTCGCAAAAAGTCATGTTATTATTTACCAACCCTCAAGATGTCGTGACTCTGGTCAAAGGAGGCATTGACATTCGTTCCGTCAATATCGGCGGCATGAGCTTTTCAATGGGAAAACGGATGATCACTAATTTCGTGTCAGTCAATGATCAAGATCTTGCTTCGCTGCTTTATTTGCAAAATCAAGGCATAGAAGTAGAGATACGCAAAGTTCCAGCTGATCGTAAAATCTTTTTGAAGGATATTTTGGAAAAAGAAGGTAGTCACCCTTAATTTTTTCGATGTTGTTTTTTCTTTCGTATTCGTGTCACATTTTTCAATTTTGATATAGGAGGTAAAAAGATGGTAGGAATTATCCTAGCAAGTCATGGAGAATTTGCTAACGGCATTTTGCAATCTGGTTCAATGATCTTCGGCGAACAAGAAAATGTTAAAGCTGTTACATTGATGCCAAGTGAAGGTCCAGATGACATCAAGGCAAAAATGCAAGAAGCAATTGCTACATTTGACGATCAAGAAGAAGTATTATTCTTAGTTGATCTTTGGGGTGGTACTCCTTTCAACCAAGCAAACAGCTTGTTTGAAGATCACAAAGACAAATGGGCAATCGTTGCTGGTATGAATTTACCAATGGTGATCGAAGCCTATGCTTCACGTTTTTCAATGAACACTGCGCATGAAATCGCTGCGCACATCGTTGAAACAGCTAAAGAAGGGGTTAAGGTCAAACCAGAAGAGCTTGAACCAGAAGAAGCGACAGCACCAAAAGCTGTGCAAGACGATCAACCTAAAGGATCACTTCCTCCGGGAACTGTTCTAGGCGATGGCAAAATCAAAATCGTGCTTGCGCGTGTGGATTCTCGTTTGCTACATGGTCAAGTCGCTACAGCTTGGACAAAATCAGTTAATCCATCTCGGATCATCGTTGTTTCTGATGCAGTTGCAAAAGATGATTTGCGTAAAAAACTGATCGAACAAGCAGCTCCTCCAGGAGTAAAAGCGAACGTCATTCCAGTGGACAAAATGATCGAAGTTTCTAAAGACCCTCGTTTCGGGAATACGAAAGCTTTACTATTATTTGAAAACCCACAAGATGTGTTGCGTGCAGTTGAAGGTGGCGTTGACATCACTGAGGTGAACGTTGGTTCAATGGCTCACTCTGTTGGGAAAGTTGTTGTAAGTAAAGTATTGTCGATGGGTACGGACGATGTGAAGACATTTGAAGATCTAAAAGGACGCGGCATCAAATTTGATGTACGTAAAGTGCCAAATGACTCTCGAGACAACATGGACGAAATCTTACGCAAAGCCAAAAATGAATTGGCGAATAAATAGAAACGTATTCAACTAAATAGGAGGTCTATCATGACTATTATATCTATGGTATTAGTAGTACTCGTTGCCTTTTTAGCTGGTATGGAAGGAATCTTGGATGAATTCCAATTCCATCAACCGCTAGTCGCGTGTACTTTGATCGGTTTAGTGACCGGTAATTTGGAAGCATGTATCATTTTGGGCGGATCATTACAAATGATCGCACTTGGATGGGCAAATATCGGTGCCGCTGTTGCACCTGATGCTGCATTGGCGTCTGTTGCATCTGCAATTATTTTAGTTTTAGGTGGACAAGGAACTGCTGGTGTTGATACAGCGATTGCCGTTGCGATCCCTCTAGCTGTTGCTGGTTTGTTCTTGACAATGATCGTTCGTACATTGGCTGTGCCAATCGTTCACTTTATGGATGCTGCTGCTGAAGAAGGCAACATTCGTAAAATCGAAATGTGGCATGTGATCGCTGTATGTATGCAAGGGGTTCGTATTGCGATTCCTGCAGCTGCATTGTTGGCAATTCCTGCTGCAACTGTTCAAAACTTCTTAGAATCAATGCCTGCATGGTTAACTGATGGTATGGCTATCGGTGGTGGTATGGTCGTTGCCGTTGGTTATGCAATGGTTATCAACATGATGGCAACTCGTGAAGTATGGCCATTCTTCATTATCGGTTTCGTTATCGCAGCTATTTCTCAATTGACATTGATCGCTATCGGTGCTTTGGCAGTAGCAATCGCATTGATCTACTTGAACCTAACTAAAATGGGCGGATCATCAAATGGAGGCGGCGGCAGCAACACTGGCGACCCTCTAGGCGATATCTTGAATGACTATTAGAATCGAAGGAGGAGAAAAAAATGGCAGAAAAAATTCAATTAAATAAAAAAGATCGTTTAGCCGTAGCATGGCGCTCTACCTTCATTCAAGGTTCATGGAACTATGAACGTATGCAAAATGGTGGTTGGGCATTCTCAATGATTCCAGCAATCAAAAAATTATACAAAACAAAAGAAGACCGTGCCGCTGCATTGAAGCGTCACTTAGAATTCTTTAACACTCACCCATATATCGCATCGCCAATCTTAGGGGTAACATTAGCCTTAGAAGAAGAACGTGCCAATGGCGCGCCTGTTGATGACGTAGCGATCCAAGGGGTAAAAGTTGGGATGATGGGTCCTTTAGCCGGTGTCGGTGACCCTGTGTTCTGGTTTACTGTACGTCCGATGTTAGGTGCTCTAGGTGCTTCTCTTGCTTTAGCTGGAAACATCTTAGGTCCAATCATCTTCTTCGTTGCATGGAACATCATCCGTTGGGCATTTATGTGGTACACACAAGAATTCGGCTATCGTGCTGGTTCAAAAATCACTGATGACCTTTCAGGCGGATTGTTGCAAGATGTGACAAAAGGTGCTTCAATTTTAGGGATGTTCGTATTAGGGTCACTCGTTCAGCGTTGGGTATCGATCTCATTTGCGCCAGTTGTCTCAAGCGTACCGCTTGATGAAGGTGCTTATGTCGATTGGGCGAACTTGCCTTCAGGCTCTGCTGGTTTGCAACAAGCCTTCCAACAAGTTGCTGAAGGCCGTGCGTTGACTGATACAAAAGTAACAACATTGCAAAACAACTTGGATCAATTGATTCCTGGTCTAGCTGCACTATTGCTTACTTTATTATGTATGTGGTTATTGAAGAAAAAAGTTTCTCCAATCATCATTATTATCGGTCTATTCTTAGTCGGTATCGGTGGACACTTGATCGGATTGTTATAATCTTTTCAATGAAAGGTGCTTGGGGCAACCCAAGTACCTTTTTATTTATTCGCCAAACCTGCTGCAAACACGTATAATAAGATAATAAGACGATATAGAATGGAGTAAGCGCAAATGGTACAATCTCTTAATACAAAAGTGGATTTGACGATCGATGCTACGTCTTTTTTAGGGATCAATGAGTACGGCAAAATCATGATCGGCGATAAAGCCTTTGAGTTTTACAATGACCGTGACAAACGCAAGTTTATTCAGATCCCATGGGAAGATGTCGACTATGTGATCGCTTCGGTCATGTTCAAAGGTCGTTGGATACCACGCTATGCGATCCGCACCAAAAAGAATGGCACGTATACCTTCTCCTCAAAAGAACCAAAAAAAGTCTTGCGAGCGATTCGTGAATACGTCGATCCAGACCATATGGTGCATTCATTAGGCTTTTTTGATGTATTGAAACGAGCCTTCACTCGCAGAAAATAACAAGAGAGCATATATTTTTCCAATTGATTCTCAATATGGTACCCTTTTTATAAGAAAGTTTAGGAGGGGTTAGTATGCACTTTTTATGGACATTGATCGTAGGAGCGGTCATCGGTTCAATCGGTGGTGCCATTGCAGGCGAAAAACGCGGTTGTATTTTTGATATCGTTGCAGGACTTGTAGGCGCATCGATTGGTCAAGGCCTTTTTGGCACTTGGGGACCGCAAGTAGCAGGAATGGCTATCGTGCCTGCGATTATCGGCGCAGTCATTTTCGTGGCAGTCGTATCGTTCTTTTTGGGACGTAAAAGATAATTATCAAAAAAGCAATTCATTGATTGAATTGCTTTTTTTGTGCACGGACGCCATCATTTAGAAGAGAACAACGAAAGATCACACGGCAGTCTTTTTAAAGTACTCTATCGTTTATTCATATTGCTTGATTTTTTAGAAAACTTTTCGCTTGCTTTCCGCTTTTTCTGGAAGTTTGTTATAATACTATCGTATAGAACAAGAAAGTAGGGAACGATACATGTTAAGAGTTGAAAAATTACGTGAAGCAATGAGAAAAGATTCGATTGATGGGTTCTTGATCACCAGCCCATACAATTTGCGTTACTTGACAAACTTTACTGGGACAACTGGTTTAGCAGTCATTACGTTGGACAAAGCTTTTTTTGTAACAGATTTCCGATATACAGAGCAAGCAGCTGCCCAAGCTCAAGGTTTTGAGATCGTAAAAAATAGCGGACCAATTTTTGAAGAAGTTGCAACCATCTGCCAAAAGGAAGAAATCAATGTCTTAGCTTTTGAAGAAAGTTTCGTCAGCTTTGCCGAATACTCCGTCTTAGAAGACTTGATCGAGGAATCATCCCTTGCCCCTGTATCGGGTATGATCGAGGCTTTGCGGGAAGTCAAAGATGAGGAAGAGATCGCATTGATCCAACAAGCCTGCCATATCGCCGATCAAGGATTTGAACATATTTTGAAAATGGTCCGCCCAGGAATGACAGAAATCGAAGTGGCGAATCAGTTAGATTTCTTTATGCGTTCATTAGGTGCCACAAGCGTATCTTTTGAAACGATCGTTGCTAGTGGTCTGCGTTCAGCAATGCCCCATGGGGTTGCCAGTGAAAAAGTGATCGAACAAGGCGATCTGATCACGTTAGACTTTGGCTGTTACTATCAAGGCTATGTGTCTGATATGACTAGAACCTTTGCAGTAGGAGATCCTGGCGATAAATTGAAGGAAATCTATCAAATCGTACTTGAAGCGCAAGAAAAAGTCTTGGCCGCAGCAAAACCTGGAATGACCGGAATTGAACTAGATGCGATCGCTCGGGATCACATTGCTTCCTTTGGATACGGAGATGCCTTTGGTCATTCAACAGGCCATGGGATTGGTTTAGAGATCCACGAAGGACCAAATGTATCCTTCCGCGCTGATAAAGCATTTGTTGTCGGAAACGTCATTACAGATGAACCAGGGATCTATCTTCCAGGAATTGGCGGCGTTCGTATCGAAGATGATCTTTTGATCACCGAAACTGGTAATAAAGTGTTGACACATTCACCGAAAGAATTGATCATTCTCTGATTCATCGACCTTGTTTTTCAGAAAATTCATTGAGAATAGTGGGTTATTATAGATTCTCAGTGCAGAAAATGATAAACTTAGAGCGAGAAGAAACACTGTGCCATGGATGTTATTGATTGAATCAAGCGTTGGTTTGCTTCAAACGGAAAAAACGAGCGATTTTTTTACAAACAATACGGTACAGCTGTTTAGAATGGAGGCAAAAACGTATGAATGAAGATAAAAACCTTGTATTAAATGCAAGTCCTGAATTAGGCGAGATCGTCATCGCGCCAGAAGTGATCGAGATCATTATTGGGATCGCTGCTTCTAAAGTGGAAGGTGTCTATGGGATGCGAGGAACACTGGCAAACAGTGTCACTGAATTATTGGGTCGCGCAGCTCATGGCAAAGGGGTCTACTTAACGATCGATGAAACAGGGATCAAAGTGGACATTTACTGCTATATCACTTATGGGATGTCAGTGCCTAAAGTGGCAATGGAAATCCAAGAACGGGTCAAACAGCAAGTCTTATTTATGACAGATGTGCAACTGGCTGAAGTAAATGTTCATGTTGTGGCAGTCGTGCCAGAAAAAGTAGATTTACCAGACATCGAAGAATTATTTGGAAACGACGAGGAAGAAAATGAGTAAAGAATTATCACGGCATGAAATACGGAAAATGGCGTTACAAGCTTTATTTCCACTAGACTTTAATAAAGATTTAACGAAACAAGATGCCATCATGCATGCCATCGAGTTGGAACACCATGAATTGATCGATGAAGAACAAGAGCATTTTGTGCCTGTTTATTTAGATCAATTAGTGGCAGGTGTCTGTCATTACAAAGAAGCCTTGGATGAAGTCATTCAAAGTCATTTAAAAGCTGGTTGGAAAATCCAGCGTTTATCAAAAATGGACGTGACGATTTTACGAATTGCTTTGTATGAAATGATCTATGTGGATAATGTGCCGAATCGTGTGGCTTTGAATGAAGCGATCGAATTAGCGAAAACCTTTAGTGACGATCAGTCCAGAAAGTTTGTCAACGGTATTTTATCAACAGTCAATCAAGAGCTAGAAACAAAAACCAACCAAGTAAGTGAGTAATTTTCAGCCCTAACACGATCGATCAAAAGAGATCAGCTTTTTTTCGATCGAGTCAGAAACCGAACGATTTATGAGCAACCGCCTTGTTTTGACGGTCCTGCTTGATCGTTCGGTTTTTTTGCACGCACTTTGTCGGTTTACCCTCGTTTTTTCCGAAAAAAGGGAGCCTTAGACGGTGTTTTTCTTTTCAGAAAATGCTATGATAGAAAACATGAAGAAGCATATCGACAAACGATTGGTGCGTTTCTTTTTACAAAATAAGTCCGTATAATCAGGTTGGAGGAGTTGTCAGAATGGGTACATTAATCAATGGAAAAGAATTGGCTGAAAAAATGCAAGCAGCGTTTCTTTCAGAGACAGCAGCACTAAAAGAGCAGGGTGTGACACCGGGATTAGTTGTTTTGCTTGTTGGAGAAGACAAAGCGAGTCAGACTTATGTGAAAAATAAAGAACTAGCTGCGGCGAAAATCGGCATCAATTCCCGTGTTGCCCGCTACCCTGAATCCATTACTGAAGCAGAATTATTAGCAGAAATCGAACAGTTCAATAACGATGATGCCTTTCATGGAATTTTGGTTCAACTTCCTTTGCCAAAACATATCAATGAAGAAAAAGTCCTGTTAGCCATCAAACCAGAAAAAGATGTCGACGGCTTTCATCCAATCAATTTAGGAAAATTATTCGCAGGTGTACCTGACCGAATTCCTTGTACCCCTTATGGCATCATGAAAATGTTTGCTGCGTATGGGATCGAATTGGAAGGGAAAAATGCCTTAGTGATCGGTCGCAGCAACATTGTCGGAAAACCAATGGCACACTTGCTCTTGGGGGCAAATGCCACCGTGACTATTGCTCATTCAAAAACCAAAAATCTGCCCGAGTTGGCAAAACAAGCGGACATTTTAGTCGTGGCGATCGGCCGCGGTCATTTTGTCACAAAAGACTTCGTAAAAGAAGGGGCTGTGGTGATTGATGTTGGGATGAATCGTGATGCCAACGGCAAGTTGATCGGCGATGTGAAATTTGATGAAGTCGAACCGATCGCTAGCTATATCACACCGGTACCTAGAGGTGTAGGTCCAATGACGATCACGATGTTGATGGCCCAAACGATCGAGGCAGCAAAGGAGACAATGAAAAACTAAATGGCGCAAAAATATTTAACGGTAACCGCATTAACAAAATATATCAAGCGTAAGTTTGACGTCGATCCGTATCTAGAACGGGTTTATTTGACGGGGGAGATCTCCAATTTTCGTCGTCGCCCCAATCACCAATACTTTAGTTTGAAGGATGATGGTGCAAAGATTTCGACCGTCATGTTCAAAGGCGCTTTTGACAAGCTGCGCTTTCAACCAGAAGAGGGCATGAAAGTCATGGCGGTTGGGCGTATCACTCTGTATGAGGCAAGCGGAAATTACCAGATGGTGATCGATCATATGGAACCAGACGGTATCGGCGCTCTTTATCAAGCCTATGAACAATTAAAGCAGAAATTGGCAGCAGAAGGTTTATTTTCTGCACCGAAGCAGTCCTTGCCGAAATACCCGAAACGCATCGCAGTTTTGACCAGTCCTAGTGGGGCGGTGATCAGAGATATCATCACGACGACACAGCGGCGTTATCCCATTGCTCAGATCGTTTTGTATCCAACCGTGGTACAAGGCAATAAAGCTGCGGATGATGTGGTGAAAAATATCCAACGAGTCGAAGCCGATGGGACCTTTGATACTATGATCATCGGACGTGGGGGTGGATCGATCGAGGACCTCTGGCCTTTCAATGAAGAACGAGTGGCAAGAGCTATTTTTGATGCAAAAACCCCCATTATTTCTTCAGTGGGGCATGAAACCGATACGACGATTGCCGATTTAGTGGCGGATGTACGGGCGGCAACTCCGACCGCCGCTGCCGAATTAGCGGTGCCAGTGCTGTCGGAGGAGATTTTGCGGATCGAAGAAAGACAAGCCCGATTAGAGCAAGCATTTATGCACCAGATCCAGTACAAACAAGAACGCTATCAGCGAGTGATTGGATCGTATGTTTTTCGACAACCAGAGCGCTTGTATGAGGCACAGTCCATCAAACTCGATCAGTTGCAGCAGCGGATGCAGCAAGGCTTGCAAACCTTGCTTTATGACAAGGATCGCCAGGCACAGCAATTGATTTCACGGTTGGCCCAACAACAACCAAAAGCGCGATTACAAGCCAGCAATCAAGAGGTCAGCTATCTTTCTCAACGCTTAACGAAAGCCATGAAAGATATCTATGCGGCAAAAGAAAATCAATTTGCAAATGCAGTCCAATCCCTTGATTTGTTAAGCCCACTAAAAATCATGGGACGCGGCTACAGCTATACCACGAAAAATGAGCAGGTGATCAAATCGATTGATGCGATCGAGCCAGAAGATCAGCTGACGATCCATTACCAAGATGGCCAAGCACTGGTCGAAGTTATTAGTACAGAAGGAGTTAATCATGGCAAATCCAACATTTGAAGAATCATTACAAGAATTAGAACAAATCGTAACCCGTTTGGAACAAGGCGATGTTCCATTGGAAGAAGCGTTAGATGCTTTTCAAAAAGGCATGGTTTTGAGCAAGCAATGCAAGGACACCTTGAGTAAAGCGGAAAAATCCTTAACAAAAATGATGACTGAATCCAATGAAGAAGTCCCCTTTGAAGAGGAAAGCCAATGAGTGCTTTGAAGGAATTTACGAAAGAACACGCCCCATTGATCGAAGAAGTTATGGAACGTTTTGTCAAAGAACAAACCTCTGATCGACGACTATTTGAAAGCATGCAGTATTCGATCCAAGCTGGCGGCAAACGCATTCGCCCGCTTTTATTGGCAGCAACAGTCGCCGCTTTTCACAAACCCATCAATACCGCGGTGTACCAGTGTGCAGCAGCCCTAGAAATGGTGCATACGTATTCGCTGATCCATGATGATCTGCCAGCAATGGACAACGATGATCTGCGTCGAGGCAAACCCACCAACCATAAGGTTTTTGGTGAAGCTTTAGCGATTTTAGCTGGAGATGGTCTTTTGACGGCTGCGTTTCAATTAGTCGCTATGGCGGAAATCGAAGCCAATCAAAAAGTCTTGCTGCTGCAGCAGTTGAGTAAAGCAGCGGGCACACAAGGGATGGTCGCCGGCCAAGCAGCTGATATTCAAGGGGAGAACCAAGCCCTTCGTCTTGAGGAGCTCGTGTCGATCCATGAACGAAAGACTGGAGAATTGATCCGCTTTGCGGTGATTGCTGGTGGTGTCTTAGCCGACCAGACGGAAGAGGTTCTGCATGAATTGGATCGCTTTGCCCAGCATATTGGGTTAGCCTTTCAAATTCGCGACGATCTGTTAGATGCCACTAGTACGACCGAAGAGCTAGGCAAAGTTGTTCGCCGAGATGACGAGTTGGCGAAAAGTACCTATCCTGCTTTACTTGGCTTAGCAGGCGCGCAGCAAGCCTTGACTGAAGAATTGAGCAAAGCCAAAGAAATTCTGGCACAGTTAAGCCAATACGGTCAATTTACGCAGGATGTTTTATTAGCATTTGTGGAACGATTTGAGATTCGAGGGAACGCATGAAGAAAGAACGAGTAGATGTTTTAGCAGTCCAGCAAGGCCTCTTTGAGACCCGCGAGCAAGCCAAACGAGGAGTGATGGCTGGATTGGTGTACAAAGAAAAAAACAATGAGCGCCTAGATAAGCCTGGAGAAAAAATTGCCGCAGATACACTGTTGCAGATCAAAGGGAAGAAGCTGCCTTATGTTTCTCGTGGTGGTCTCAAGTTAGAAAAAGCACTCAAAGTTTTTGATTTTGACGTAACCGATAAAATCATGTTAGATATCGGCGCTTCCACCGGTGGCTTTACTGATGCGGCGTTGCAAAATGGCGCCAAAAAAAGCTATGCACTGGATGTCGGTTACAATCAGTTAGCATGGAAGCTGCGGCAAGATGAGCGAGTGATCGTAATGGAACGGGTCAACTTCCGTTATGCAAAACCAACAGACTTCCTGGATGGTCTTCCTGAAGCCGCTACGATCGATGTTTCTTTTATTTCACTTAAACTGATCTTACCTCCCCTTTACGATATTTTGGTAGCGGATGGCGAAGTGATGGCGCTGATCAAACCACAATTTGAAGCGGGCAAAGAAGCGGTCGGAAAAAATGGGATCGTTCGTGACCCCAAAACCCATGAACGAGTGTTGGAGGAAGTACTGGCATTCGCTAAGAAAACAAAATTCGATGTATTAAACCTAAGTTTTTCACCAATCACTGGTGGCGAAGGGAATATCGAGTTTATCGTACATTTAAAGAAAAGCCTGCAAGAAGGCACCGCAGCAGGGATCGACATCCCGAAAGTTGTTGCATCAGCACATGAGACCTTTCATCAACCAAAATAAAGAATGGAAGAGAGTGGACATTTTACGGCTCTTTGTCAATAAGGACTGATGAGTTGTGCAAAATCAAATCTGGGTCAGAATGAACCACATTCTGGCTCAGATTTTTTGTTATCTTACATTGATTAATTGATTGATCAAAAAGATTCTAATTCTCATGTTCTCGAATGATTTAAATCCGTAGGATACTCGTTTCATTGTCTTTATGTGGGTATTCTTCGCTTCTATTTTTCCATTGGAATAAGGATAGATCATTGCGTTGGTGATGCCTTCTTCATAGGTCAGAAGGTTTTGAAGCTTTTCCCGAAAGCCGTCATCTAACGTTTCGGGAAGTTCTGCCAATAAGGAGAAAAATAAGTCAGGGTCTTTGTCTCGAAAGGCTTCAACTAATTCATGAAAAAAGCGATACGCCTCCTTTAGGGGCGGAGAAAACTCAAGAAATCGATCAATCATCATTGCTTCAGTAAGAAATGGGTATTTTGGTGCTCGGAAACTTTTCCATGTTTTGTATTCATAATGGTTGATGTTTGCACGATTTTTTAGCAAAAAGCGCCAGTTCTTTTTCAGTTTTTCTGCCTGGCTTTTCTGTCCGGCTTTACGAAGTTCATTCATTTCACGGATACGCAACTCATTGAACGCTTGATTCATGTGTTTGACAATATGAAACCGATCAATCACGACTTTCGCATTTGGCAGAACACGTTTGGTGAGCTGGAAGTAGGCGGCGTTCATGTCTGTCACCAAGAATTCTACTTCTTCTGGATTGGTACAACCTAAGAAATAGCTTGTTAATCGAGGTAATTTACGCGTAGGCAAAACATCTATTAATTTTCCTGTTTCGCCATCTGCACAAATAAAGCTCATTTTATCTTCTATAGAAGCATGCGAACGAAATTCATCAACCATCAATACTCTGGGGAGAATCTTCTTAGATTGCTTTGGTAAATAGCTTTTAAACTCTTTCAATGTACGAATAACGGTGGTCAAAGATACCTGACAGCTTTTCGCAATAAAAGATAAAGATACTTTTTCAGTCAGTAAAGAAGCAATTTTATATCTAACATGATTTGCGATTGAATGTCTGGGTTGGACAAAATAACTTTGAGCAGTCCAATGGGTGCGACAGTTTTTACAGGTATAGCGCTGCTTTTTTAGGCGCATAACCAAAGGCATATGATTGTATTGTTCAAAACGGACAATCGTTTCCTTCTTCCCATTTTTCACTATAATTGCTTTCCCGTTTCCATCTACCACAGTAGAACCACAACTTCTACAAGCACGAGGAGTAGGCGAGAGAACAGCATCGACGACCAACGTCTTTTTCTTCTGAAGGGTCTCGTAAGAGACCTCTGTAATCATCAAATCTTTCTCTATTATTCTCAGCATTTTTTTGATAGAATCATTCATATAGCATATCGTCCTCTCAGTTGTTTATTTTGTGGTGATTTAATCATACTAGAGAACGATATGTTTTTTAATACCTAAAGTAAATATCCACCCGTGAAACGGGTGGCTTTTTAACAGCCCTAGAAGGGCTCACCACTCGCTAGCCCCTTAAAAGGGGCTTTTTAAATGACCACCAACCGCTCACAGCCCTATCTCTCTTTAACTATTTAAATGGATCTACATACTCTTGTTTACTTATACTATCTCTTATTCGATCATCTGCTTCTTGTTCTCGAATATATTTTTCAATTGTTTTTTGATTTAACCCAACCGTACTCACGTAGTATCCTTTGGACCAAAAGCTTTTATTCCCATACTTATATTTCAAATTCGCATGTTTTTCATGGATTAAGGTTGCACTTCGTCCTTTTAAGTAGCCCATAAAACTAGAAATACTAATCTTTGGTGGTATTCTTACTAACATATGAATATGGTCAGGCATGGCATGAGCTTCAATGATTTCAACATCTTTCATCTCATACAATTTTCTTAATATCTGATTAATACTTACTCTTAACTTTCCATAAATCACTTTTCGTCGATACTTCGGGGTGAAGACTATGTGATACTTACAATTCCATCTGGTATGTGCTAAACTTTTATCGTCGTTAGACATAAAAAAACTCCTTTCGATCTGATATACGGTTGGTAGCCACTATTAGTATATCGAAAGGAGTTTTTTATCGCTAAAGCTATTTCGTCCACGCGTAGAAACGCGCGGTTTTTTTGGCTCTTTGTCAATAAGGACTGATGAGTTGTGTAAAATCAAATCTGGGTCAGAATGAACCACATTCTGGCTCAGATTTTTTTGTTATCTTACATTGATTAATTGATTGATCAAAAAGATTCTAATTCTCATGTTCTCGAATGATTTAAATCCGTAGGATACTCGTTTCATTGTCTTTATGTGGGTATTCTTCGCTTCTATTTTTCCATTGGAATAAGGATAGATCATTGCGTTGGTGATGCCTTCTTCATAGGTCAGAAGGTTTTGAAGCTTTTCTCGAAAGCCGTCATCTAACGTTTCGGGAAGTTCTGCCAATAAGGAGAAAAATAAGTCAGGGTCTTTGTCTCGAAAGGCTTCAACTAATTCATGAAAAAAGCGATACGCCTCCTTTAGGGGCGCAGAAAACTCAAGCAATCGATCAATCATCATTGCTTCAGTAAGAAATGGGTATTTTGGCGCTCGGAAACTTTTCCATGTTTTGTATTCATAATGGTTGATGTTTGCACGATTTTTTAGCAAAAAGCGCCAGTTCTTTTTCAGTTTTTCTGCTTGGCTTTTCTGTCCTGCTTTACGAAGTTCATTCATTTCACGGATACGCAACTCATTGAACGCTTGATTCATGTGTTTGACAATATGAAACCGATCAATCACTACTTTCGCATTTGGCAGAACACGTTTGGTGAGCTGGAAGTAGGCGGCGTTCATGTCTGTCACCAAGAATTCTACTTCTTCCGGATTGGTACAACCTGAGAAATAGCTTGTTAATCGGGGTAATTTACGCGTAGGCAAAACATCTATTAATTTTCCTGTTTCGCCATCTGCGCAAATAAAGCTCATTTTATCTTCTATGGAAGCATGAGAACGAAATTCATCAACCATCAATACTCTTGGGAGAATCTTCTTAGATTGTTTTGGCAAATAGCTTTTAAACTCTTTCAATGTACGAATAACGGTGGTCAAAGATACCTGACAGCTTTTCGCAATAAAAGATAAAGATACTTTTTCAGTCAGTAAAGAAGCAATTTTATATCTCACATGATTTGCGATTGAATGTCTGGGTTGGACAAAATAACTTTGAGCCGTCCAATGGGTTCGGCAGTTTTTACAGGTATAGCGCTGCTTTTTTAGGCGCATAACCAAAGGCATATGATTGTATTGTTCAAAACGGACAATCATTTCCTTCTTCCCATTTTTCACTATAATTGCTTTCCCGTTTCCATCTACCACAGTAGAACCACAACTTCTACAAGCACGAGGAGTAGGCGAGAGAACAGCATCGACGACCAACGTCTTTTTCTTCTGAAGGGTCTCGTAAGAGACCTCTGTAATCATCAAATCTTTCTCTATTATTCTCAGCATTTTTTTGATAGAATCATTCATATAGCATATCGTCCTCTCAGTTGTTTATTTTGTGGTGATTTAATCATACTAGAGAACGATATGTTTTTTAATACCTAAAATGAAAATGGGGCTGAAGAATCAATTCTGATTCATCAGTCCCATAAATTATAGAGCCGTTTTTTTGTTTCGTACGCTACGCGAACGAAACTGACTAAAATCAATAATGAAAATGGGGTTGAAGAATCAATTCTGATTCATCAGTCCCATAAATTATAGAGCCCATTTTACTTGTCGGCTCTCTTTCTTTCTTGCGCAAAATAGGATAAAATTAGTAGGAATTCATTCAGGAGGAACAAGAGATGAGAAAAAAAGAACGGCATCGCTTGATTACACGATTGTTAAGTGAACAAGATATTCAGAAACAAGAAGATTTTGTCGAGTTGTTAAAAGATCGCGGCGTCTCAGTCACACAAGCAACCATATCAAGGGATATCAAGGAATTGAAGTTAGTGAAAGTTCCTTCCCAAAAAGGCGGCTATCGCTATAGTATTCCACAAGAGACAACAGAAGACGTGAGTGGTAAACTAGATAAAATCCTAAAAACGGCGTTTGTTTCTGTCGATCGAATGGACAAATTTGTGATCCTGCGCACACTGCCTGGCAATGCTTCGGCTTTGGCGAATTTGATCGATAAGCGTTATGCCAAAGAATTATTTGGCACGCTAAACGATGATGACAACGTCTTGATGATCACTAGAACAGAAGCAGATACCGAGAACCTATTCAAGGATTTCCAACGTTACGTATAAAAGAGGAGGCAAGGGATGCTTTTAGAATTGTCGATCCAAAATTTTGCGATTATCTCCAACCTGCACCTGTCTTTTCATGAGGGGATGACGGCTCTAACAGGTGAAACAGGTGCTGGGAAATCAATCATTATCGATGCGATGGGCTTACTAGCAGGTGGCAGAGGATCCAGTGACTATTTGCGTCAAGGCGCAGAAAAATGCCGTTTGGAAGGGATTTTTGAATGGCCGAATCAGCTGGAGTTCAAAGAGCTGACCGCAGATTTGGGTATTGATGAAGAGGAAGTTCTGATCGTACAACGGGATATCTCTCAATCGGGTAAAACTATTTGTCGTGTTAATGGTCGAACTGTTACCTTGTCGGTTTTGCGCCAAATCGGCTTGTTTTTAGTTGATATCCAAGGACAAA
Source organism: Enterococcus sp. DIV0240d (assembly GCF_051711245.1). Lineage (NCBI taxonomy): Bacteria > Bacillati > Bacillota > Bacilli > Lactobacillales > Enterococcaceae > Enterococcus > Enterococcus sp. DIV0240d. The sequence continues at coordinate 1,625,554 of NZ_JBIOMG010000001.1, forward strand.
ATGAGCATCAAGAGCTGCTGCAGCCAGAAAAACATTTGGCGTTGATGGATGGTTTTGGAGATGATGCCTTTAAAGCGGAACTTGCAAGTTACCGTCAAGCCTATCAAGCCTATCGCTCCTTAGAAAAACATGTGCGGACCATTCAAGAAAATGAACAGCTCTATGTGCAGCGAATGGACATGCTGCGTTTTCAACAAGAAGAGATCGCCCAAGCGGAATTGATGGAAAATGAAGAAGAGCAGCTGATCGATGAACGAGAAAAACTGACCAATTATCAAAAAATCGTGGATGCTCTAGGGCAAAGCTATGGCGCTCTATCCGCCGAAGAAGTTAATAGCCTAGATGGAGTCAGTGTGGCATTATCAGAGATCCAGTCGATCGCCCATCTTGATCCTGCGTATGAAAAAATCAGTGAAGCGATCCAAAGTGCGTACTACCTGCTACAAGATGCAGCCACTGATATTTCGCGGCAAGTCGACAACCTTGAATTAGATGAAGGCCGACTGGAAGAAGTCATTTCACGGCTGGAAACGATTCGTCAATTGAAGCGCAAATACGGGGAGTCAATTCCTGTGATTCTTGCTTATTATGATGAGATCAGTAAAGAAATCAGCGAGTCTGCCTATACAGAAGGTCAGTTGGAGCAATTAGAAGAAGAGCTTGCCCAAAAAGCTGAAGCAGTTTGGCAGCTGGCGGAAGCCTTGCACGTCAAACGACGTGAATTGGCTCATCGTTTAGAAAAAGAAATCGTTCAAGAGTTAAAAGAGCTGTATATGGAGCACGCGCAATTTGAAGTACGGTTTGCATCTGGCTCAAAACAATTAAGCAGCAGCGGATTTGATACCGTGGAGTTTTATTTGACAACCAACCCCGGTGAAGGCATGAAACCGTTAGTACGAGTTGCTTCTGGAGGAGAGCTTTCCCGGATCTTATTAGCGCTTAAATCGATTTTCTCCCGCAAGCAAGGAATCACTAGTATTGTCTTTGATGAGGTGGATACTGGGGTCAGTGGCCGAGTAGCTCAGGCGATCGCCGAAAAAATCGCCAAGATCGCTGCGAATTCGCAAGTCTTGTGTATCACCCACTTGCCGCAAGTAGCGGCTGTGGCGGACAATCAATATTTTATCGAAAAAGCAATTCAAGAAGGTCGGACAGAAACCCATGTCCGTAAATTATCAGAAGAAGAACGAGTGGCTGAGATCGCCCGTATGCTCTCAGGTGCAGAAATCACCGATTTAACGATCGAACATGCACGAGAACTATTGGCGCTGGCTCACCGATAAAAATTGGAAACACTTATAGAAAGATTCAGGAGATGATGGACCCGCAACTTTCGTCTGCCATCCTTTCCTGATCTTCTTTTTTGCAGGAGGACATGATGAGAAAAAGAACAAAAGTCTTGATCGGTGTATTGATCACCGTTGTTATTTTAATTATTGCCGGTTGGGTCGGTTGGCAACAACTGCATTACTCAGCAGTGGATGCTGCAGTTACAGCTGCGAAAGAGGCAGATGATGAGGGAAATGTCCTCTATTTTGCTGGAGATGAAGAAAAGCCTTTGGTTATTTTCTATCCTGGTGCGCTTGTCGATGCCGAAAGCTATAGTGTATGGGCAGCAGGTTTAGCGGAAAAAGGCTATCCTGTCGCGATCGTTAAAATGCCCTTTAACATGGCTGTTTTAGCAGGCAATCGTGCAGAAGAGGTCTTGGAAGAAATCCCCCATAGCTCCTATGTCATTGGCGGTCATTCATTAGGTGGCGTCATGGCAAGCCGTTTTGCAGCGAATCAGTTGGCTGAAAACGACAACGAGTTAAAAGGCGTCTTTTTCTTTGCTAGTTACCCAGATGAAAAAGGATCCTTAGCTGATCAATCGATTGCTGTGTTGTCACTCTCAGGCAGTCAAGACCAAGTAGTGAATCAAGAAAATTGGCAAGCTGCCCGCAGCCTCCTTCCAGAAACTACGACGTTTGAAACGATCGAAGGCGGCAATCATGCTGGCTTTGGTACCTATGGGTTACAAAAAGGAGAAGCAGCAGCGGATCTACCAAATGAAGCACAGCAAGAAGCCATCATTGAGCAGATGGCGGCATGGTTAAGTGAATTAGAATAAAAAAAGACGGCAGAAGATGCATAGGAATGCTTCTTTCTGCCGTTTCGATTCAACAGACATTTTGGGGAAATGTTGATGAAATCGTGAAAACGCTGAACATAACAACATATTGTACTTGATTGGGGAAGCAAGATTAATAATTATGTTCTTTTTAAAATACGTTTCCTCTCACAGTATAGCACAGCATACCTTCTGGATGCACGTAATTTAATTAAGAAATCTTGTCATTTTATTTACAAAATAGTTATTTTGTAAAAGGAAAAAAGCGTTTTAAATAAAGGGACAGACTCAGCTCAAGAAAAAAAAGCAAATAATAATTTTCATTGATTTCAACTAATGGTAAAATGAAAATAATTGATTTTTACAATCAATGACTTTCGAAAGTACAAGGAGCGTTATGATGAAAAAATTAAAACTTCTAAGTCCTATCATCGGATTGGTTATTTTACTCTCAGGATGTGCGAGCTGGGCAGATCGAGGAGAATCGATCACAGCAGTCGGGTCTTCTGCCTTGCAGCCACTCGTAGAAACCGTTGCGGAAGAATTTCAAAACTCAAATCCTGGGCGATTTATCAATGTCCAAGGAGGCGGGAGCGGCACTGGGTTAAGTCAAGTCCAAGCAGGCGCAGTCGATATTGGGAATTCTGATTTGTTTGCAGAAGAAAAGCCAGGGATCGATGCGGATGCACTCGTTGACCACCGAGTGGCAACGGTGGGTATCACACCGATCGTCAACAAAGGCGTTGGGATCACGGATATTTCAACAGAGGACTTAAAAAATATCTTCTTAGGAAATATTACAAATTGGCGTGACGTTGGCGGAAATGATCTGCCCATCGTTTTGTTGAATCGGGCGACTGGAAGCGGCACGAGAAGTACGTTTGAAAAATGGATCATGGATGGTGAAACAGCGATTCCTTCCCAAGAGCAAGATTCTAGTGGGATGGTCCGTTCGATCGTTTCAGATACACCAGGGGCCATCAGTTATGTTGCATTTTCTTATGTGACAGATGAAGTCAACGTCCTTTCGATCGATGGGGTTCAACCAACGATTGAAAATGTAACGACCAATGATTGGAAAGTTTGGGCTTACGAGCATATGTATACAAAAGGAGAACCAACGGGATTGACCGCTGAATTTCTCGAATATATGCTTTCTGATGAAGTACAAGAGCATATCGTCGGGGATCTGGGTTATATTCCAATTTCCATCATGAAGGTGGAAAGAGATTGGGAAGGCAACATCGTCGAGTAATCTTTACACAAAATTTACACAAGCTTTAACAGAAATTGATGTTGAACCGATAAACTAATGGTTATGAGTTTAGTTTGATTTTTGAGGAGGAACCCTCGTGGAAAATGTAAAAGAAGTGTTAACAAAAAAATCCAAGCGCGCAAGAATGGAACAAAGAGGAAAGCTGGTTAGCTTTCTATGTATTGCGTTGATTGTATTGGTTGTGATCTCCATTTTTTATTTCGTTGCTAGCCGTGGATTAGCGACATTCTTTGTAGACAAAGTCAATGTTTTCGACTTTTTGTTTGGTACGCAATGGAATCCAAGTTCTGTTGGTCCTGATGGCCAACCATTAGTAGGTGCTTTACCGATGATCCTTGGTTCGTTCTTCGTAACCTTCCTATCAGCAATCGTCGCAACACCATTTGCGATCGGTGCAGCAGTCTTTATGGTGGAGATCTCTCCTCGTAACGGAGAGAAGATTTTGCAGCCTGTCATCGAACTATTAGTCGGTATTCCTTCTGTAGTTTATGGTTTTATCGGTTTGTCTGTCATTGTACCAGCAGTCCGTTCTGTTTTTGGCGGTACAGGGTTTGGGATCTTGGCGGGGACCTTTGTCCTATTTATCATGATTTTGCCGACAGTGACTACGATGACTGTCGATGCGTTACGGGCAGTCCCTCGGCACTACCGTGAGGCATCCTTAGCTTTAGGTGCAACACGCTGGCAAACGATCTATAAAGTTGTTTTACGAGCAGCTGTCCCTGGGATTTTAACGGCAGTTGTTTTCGGAATGGCTCGCGCATTTGGGGAAGCATTGGCGATCCAAATGGTTATCGGTAATGCGGCTCTGATGCCGACGAGCTTAGTGACACCTGCATCAACATTGACATCGATCTTAACCATGGGTATTGGGAATACGATCATGGGAACAGTCCAAAACAACGTTCTATGGTCATTAGCCTTGATTCTCTTATTGATGTCCTTACTATTTAACATTGTCATTCGCTTTATTGGGAAGAAAGGAGCATTGAAATAATGAATGCAAAACGTTCAGATAAAATTGCTACCGGCGTCTTGTATGCTGTTGCTGGAGTCATTGTTTTGATTTTGGCTTCCTTACTATTGTACATTTTGGTACGTGGTATTCCCCATATCAATTGGGAGTTTCTGACTTCTTCTTCAAAAGCGTATCAAGAAGGTGGCGGGATCGGCATCCAATTGTTCAATTCCCTATACTTGCTTTTAGTGACAATGATCATTAGTTTTCCGATTTCTTTAGGAGCGGGGATTTACTTATCAGAATATGCGAAGAAAAACTGGTTGACGGATATCATTCGGACATCGATCGAAATCTTGAGTTCACTGCCTTCTGTGGTTGTCGGTCTTTTTGGTTTCTTGGTCTTTGTTATCCAGTTTGGTTATGGCTTTTCGATCATTTCAGGTGCCTTGGCATTGACTTTCTTCAATTTGCCACTATTGACTAGAAATGTGGAAGAATCTCTACAAGCGATTCATTATACGCAGCGTGAAGCGGGCTTGTCTTTAGGCTTATCCCGTTGGGAAACTGTCACACGCATTATTGTTCCAGAAGCAACACCAGGGATTTTGACTGGGGTCATTCTAAGTTCTGGTCGGATTTTTGGTGAAGCGGCAGCGCTGATCTACACTGCAGGACAAAGTGCACCGGCCCTTGATTTTACAAACTGGAATCCATTGAGTGTTTCCAGCCCGATCGGTCTTTTCCGACAAGCGGAGACGCTGGCAGTCCATATTTGGAAAATCAATACAGAAGGTACGATGCCTGATGGCGCTCAAGTTTCAGCCGGTGCTTCGGCGGTATTGATCATTGCCGTCTTGCTATTTAACTTTGGCGCCCGTGCAGCTGGCAAACGGTTGTACAAGAAAATGACGTCAGCATAAGGAGAATGACAGTATGAACGATTACAATTGGGACGATCGAAATATCATTACCTTCGATAAACCAGAAGATGTGGCGCTTTATACCACTGACTTGCATGTATGGTATGGATCAAATGAAGCCATCAAAGGCATTGATCTACAATTTGAAAAAAATAAAATCACCGCATTGATCGGACCTTCCGGTTGCGGTAAATCAACGTATCTGCGTTCTTTGAATCGAATGAATGACGGGATCGCAAACACGAGAGTCACAGGAAACATCATGTATAAAGGAGTCGACGTCAATACAAAAGAAGTCGATGTCTTCGAAATGCGCAAGCGTATCGGCATGGTTTTCCAACGACCAAACCCTTTCAGTAAATCGATCTATGACAACATCGCCTTTGCTTTGCGACGTCATGGAGAAAGAAACAAAAAGAAATTGGATGAAGCAGTCGAAACCAGCTTGAAACAAGCCGCACTTTGGGATCAAGTAAAGGACAGCTTAGACAAAAGTGCTTTGGCATTGTCCGGTGGACAGCAGCAACGTCTGTGTATCGCTCGAGCAATTGCGATGAAACCAGATATTTTGCTTCTAGATGAACCAGCTAGTGCCCTTGATCCAATCTCAACAGGGACAGTGGAAGAAACTCTTATCAACTTGAAAAACGACTATTCAATCATCATCGTGACCCATAATATGCAGCAAGCTGCTCGGATCAGCGATTATACTGCCTTTTTCTACTTAGGAAATGCGATCGAGTACGATGAGACCCGTAAGATATTTACTCGTCCAAAAATTAAAGCAACAGAAGATTACGTATCCGGTCATTTTGGCTGAGCCGATTCGATCAGTAAACGGAGGCAAAACAATGGCAGAAGAAATTATTACATCGAAAGATCTGCATTTATACTACGGAAAAAAAGAAGCATTAAAAGGAATCGACCTTTCCATCAAAAAAGGCGAGATCACTGCAATGATCGGACCTTCAGGATGTGGGAAATCGACCTACTTGCGTTCTCTTAATCGAATGAATGATTTGATCCCTGGTGTGACAATTACAGGAAGTGTTGTCTATAAAGGGAAAGACATTTATAGTCCAAAGCAAGACATCGTTGATTTGCGCAAAGAAATCGGGATGGTTTTTCAACAACCGAATCCTTTTCCCTTTTCAATTTACGAAAATGTGATTTATGGGTTAAAATTAAAAGGAGTCACGGACAAGGAGATTCTTGATAAGACGGTAGAAGAAAGCCTGAAAGCAGCTTCTGTCTGGGAAGATGTCAAAGACAAACTTCACCAAAGTGCGCTTTCTTTATCAGGTGGACAACAGCAGCGGGTTTGTATCGCTCGGGTATTGGCTGTCGATCCAGAAATCATTTTGCTGGATGAACCAACCAGTGCGTTAGACCCCATTTCATCAGGGAAAATCGAGAATACCCTTCTAGCACTGAAAGAACGCTACACCATGATCATCGTGACCCACAACATGTCACAAGCTTCAAGAATCTCAGATAAAACCGCGTTCTTTTTGGACGGCAACTTGATCGAGTTCAATGACACGAAAAAAGTGTTCCTAAGTCCAAGCAAAAAAGAAACAGAAGATTATATCTCAGGAAGATTTGGTTAGGAGGAAAAGGGATGTTGCGTACACAATTTGAAGAAGAATTATTAAATTTACACAATCAATTTTATGAAATGGGGATGCTAGTCAGCAGTGCCATTCATAAATCTGTGCGAGCATATGTCAGACATGACAAAGAAATTGCGCAGGAAGTAATTGAAAATGATTTGGCGATCAACAATATGGAAGTTCGTTTAGAAAAAAAGAGCTTTGAGATGATTGCTTTGCAACAACCAGTAACGACCGATCTACGAATGATCATTACCGTGATGAAAGCCAGCTCTGACTTGGAGCGGATGGGGGACCATGCGGTATCCATCGCGAAGTCAACGATTCGGGTCAAAGGCGAAACGCGGATTGCCGAAATCGAAAAAGAAATCTCAGATATGTCGGATTACGTCAAAAAAATGGTTGATAATGTCTTAGTGGCATATGTAAAAACCGATCAAGATGATGCCCGCATGATCGCTCAAATGGACGATCGGGTCAATGAATATTACAAAGACATTTATTACAAAACGATCGAGAGTATGAAAGAAAATCCAGAAACAGTTGTCAGCGGGACCGATTATTTATCCGTTGCTCAATACTTGGAACGAATCGGTGACTACGTAACGAATATTTGTGAATGGATCGTGTATCTTGCTACTGGGAAAATCAGTGAATTGAATACAAACCGTACGGAAATGATTTAAGAAACCAACTTGGGTTCTTGATCACATATCTCTTTTAAAAGAGATGGGATGGACCGTCGAAAGCAGTTGTCCTTTAAGGAGTAACTTCTCTCGGCGGTCTTTTTGATTTGAAAGAATCGCTTCAATCGATGACGTGAATAGGATAGGCAGAATAGAAAATGGCTCCTCCATAAAGATGGCCAATGGAAATCGATTCTATCGTCCCTGAAATTTACTAGTTGAGCCGTCTATTCTTATCGTCGCCGACCTGCAGTGAAAGGAGCAATCACTCATTTACTCTAGCAGGCCTATTCCTTAAGAGTTCTACTAGCTGAAACTTTTGTTTCTATTGGTTTTTCGTGGTACTGTTAATAATAGGAAGATCGTTTTGAGCCTAGAGGAATGAAGAAAAAGTGTCGGTTTTGCTTGCCAATCTGCAGATTGAGAAAAACTTGGTACTTAAGACCTATGACACTTTTGCAAAAACAAGGCATAATAGGTTCGTAAGCTAAACTTGCAATCACACATTTGCTGAAGGAGGCAATTTCCATGAACGAAAGAGAACGTATATTGGATCTAGTAAAAAAAGGTGTGCTTTCTACAGAAGAAGCCTTGGATTTACTAGAAGGTATGGCAAAAGCCAAAGACGAAAAACAAATTAACAAAGCTGCTGCTGAGGTAACCGCGGATAAGAATGCGACAAGCCCATTTGATGATACTGAAAACGACGATGAGATGTTCACGTTTGACGGCGAAGAAAAACTTCGTCAAAACGAAGCGCAAGACAAAGAAAATCTTGAAAAGATTCTCGATGGTTTAGCAACGGAAGCCAACCAAGCATCTGCTGAGTTGGACGAAATCAATGCTGAAATTCTTGGCGTCAAAGAAGAATTAAAAGAAGCACAAGAAACACTGATGCAATTGAACACCAAAGAAGAGTTGGATCAATTGTCAGAAGATGAACTGGCTACGCGTCACGAAACAGAAGCGACCATTACTGCCTTGGAAGAAACCTTAGATGGTTTATCTGAAGAAAAAGCAGAATTGGAAGCAAAATTAAAAAATATTCGCAAAGACCAATGGTCTCAAACAAAAGAAAAAATTTCTCAAAAATTAGATATTCCAGAGGATTGGAAAGAGCAAGCGACTGACACCTTTAACCAAGTAAGTGAAAAAATGGTCGATGCCAGCACACACTTCGGACACTTCTTGAAGAAAACGGTTCGGGCAGTGACAGAGTCAGTCAATGACAACATGGAATGGAAAGACATCAACTTGAAAGTTCCTGGTGTTGCAGCGACAAAATTTGAGCACACATTCAGCTATGACGAAACGGCAGCGACATTGATCGATGTGAAATTGGCAAACGGCAATGTTTCCTTCCAGTTATGGGATGAACCAGGCGTCAAAGTAGATGCCAAAATCAAACTATATGGTAAAATGGATGCGGCGGAGCCTTTCGATGCTTTTGAAGCAAGAAGCCAAATCAATGTCGATGATGAACGCATCTCTTTCCAAATTCCCAACAAACGCATTCGTGCCGATCTCGTTTTCTACTTGCCAAAACGTACCTATGATCATGTGGCAGTGAAATTGTTGAACGGCAATGTTACATTCAATGAATTGGATGCGAAAGATGTCTATACAAAATCAACAAACGGCAATATCGATTTCCGCAAAGTAAACGCATCGATGTTAGAGATTGAGGGCGTGAATGGAACGATCACTGTTCAAGAGGGTGAGATTTTAGATGCCATTATTGAAACGGTGAACGGCGACGTTACGTTGACAGCAACGCCACAAAATACCGGTATTTCTTTAGTTAACGGCAACATCCGTGTGACCTACAAAGAAGAAACGGTCCAAAAATTAAACGCCAGCTCTGTAAATGGGAATGTCAAAGTAGCATTACCGACAGGAATCGGTTTTGAAGGGATCGCAAAAACAAGTTTAGGTAGCATCAACAATCGTTTAAGCGAGATGGAAGTTGTGCGTGAGAAAAAAGAACGCCTAAACCAACTATTGCAATTCCGTCGGGTTGCCGATAAAGTCGCTCAAATCGATCTATCCACAACAACAGGAAATGTCTTTATCAAAGATACAGACAAATAAGAATCGCTGGGTTTACACTCATTAAAGAAAAGAAGGAAGGTGTAGATAAATGAACAAAAAATTAACAAAATCAGCCAATAACGTTGTCATTACAGGTACTCTAGGGGGGCTGGCAGAATACTTGCGAATTGATCCAACCATCGTTCGCGTGATCTATGTCTTTCTATCTTTAGTGACTGCTGCGTTTCCTGGAATCACTTTATATATCATCATGGCGGTCTTGATTCCTTCTGGTCGCAAGAGTACCTCAGGATATGGCCACGACAATCACTACTACAAGCAAAACAAATACAATGAAGCAAATCGTCCCCGTAAAGAAGCGGAAAAGGTGGAGGATGAGGACTGGAGTGACTTCTAGTGTCTTATTTTCAACGGCTTATCATGAATACACTGACGTTTGTCACATTGGCGGTTTTATTACCAAATATGATCCATGTTCAAAGCATTCTGACTGCAGTGATCGCCAGTTTCGTACTGTCGATCCTGAATGCTTTGATTAAACCAATTCTGATCGTCATTTCATTTCCATTGACTTTACTGACGCTTGGTTTCTTCACTTTTGTGATCAATGCGCTCATGCTGAATTTGACTTCATATTTTGTTGGGTCAGCCAACTTCGGCTTCTCCTCGTTTGGGGCAGCGCTATTAGTGGCACTGATCATGTCAGTGATCAATATGATCGTGACCGAACACCATATCGAAAAATATTCACGTTAAAAAGACGTTTCACGTTTTCTCCCACTAGCTATGAAGCTAGTGGAGAAACGGAAACGTCTTTTTTTAGTTTAACTCTTCTTCTTTGATAGCAGCAAGGTACGTATCTACTGCCTGTAACGTCTCATCAAGCGCCCCTTTTTCAAAAGGTGAACGCAAATGAGCAAGAGACAGGATCTCAAGGAATGTTTTCGTGCCGCCGACTTCGCAGATGGCCAAATAATCTTGCCAAGCGGTTTCGTCTTTAGCCACGATGAATCGATACCAAAATTGGAACGCACACACTTGCGCCAATGTATAATCGATATAATAGAAAGGTGATTCAAAAATATGCCCTTGTCTAAACCAATACAAGCCACGATCAAGGTCTGGATATTCTGAATAATCCCGTTCTGGGCAATACTGGCGCTCTAATTCCCGCCAACGGGCTTTGCGCTGTGCTGGTGACCACTCAGGATGCTCATAAACATCTTGTTGGAAGTGATCCACTAAAACGCCATAAGGCAAAAATTGCAGGCTGCTAGCAAGATGCGCAAATTTGTATTTTTCTGTTTCTTCTTCAAAAAAGGCATCCATCCATGGCCAGGCGATAAACTCCATCGACATTGAATGGATCTCGCAAGACTCGTAATTGGGAAAGAGAATTTCCGGTTCTTTGATCCAACGAGAGCGAAAGGCTTGAAACGCGTGGCCAGCTTCGTGGGTCAAAACATCGACATCGCCAGAAGTGCCGTTAAAGTTGGCAAAGATAAATGGCGATTGATAGTCTTGGATAAACGTACAATAGCCGCCAGATTGTTTGCCTTTTTTGCTTAGTAGATCAAGTAGGTCATGCTCGACCATAAAATCAAAAAATTCGCCAGTTTCAGGGGATAGTTCCTGATACATCACACGGGCTTTTTCTACTAGTTCTTCAGGAGTTCCTTTAGGCTCTGCGTTACCACTAGGATAAACAAGCGGCAGGTCGGTAAAGGTTGCCTGAGTCAATTGATTACGCTGCGCCTGTCTTTGGTACAGTTTTTGGGTAATCGGGACGACTTTTTCTAAAATTTCTCGACGATAGGTCTCGATCATTGAACGATCATAGTCCCAACGATTCATTTGGGTATCCGCAAAGGCGACGTAATTTTCAAAGCCGAGCTTGTGGGCGATCTCGGTACGAACCTTGACCATCTCGTCATAAATTTGATCAAAACGGTCTTCATTTTCCGTGAAGAAAGCTGTTTGTTTTTCAAACGCTTCTTTTCGAACACCGCGATCTTTGTTTTCGGTAAATGGTCGCAGTTGTGCGAGGGTATAGGTTTCTCCTTGGAAGTCGATTTGGGCAGAAGCGACCAATTTGCTGTAATCAGAAGCCAATTGGTTTTCTTTTTGAAATAATTCGATCAAGGCCTCATCAAAAAGCTTCACACGGCTTTCGGCAAATAAAAAAAGTGTTTCTGGATATTCGGCTTTTAATTCATCTAAGACAGGTGAAGCCAGGAGTGCTTGATAGAATTGAAAATCCAGAGCTTCAAAATGAGGCTGGTATTCATTCCAAAAGGTGTCTTCTGCTTCATAAAAGGCATCGTTGGTATCGATCGAATAGCGGATCGAAGCCAAGTTCATTGCGGTATCGATCGTTCCTCTTAGTTCGTTCAAAGCATCAAGGGCTTGCTTCGCCTCCGAGAAGGTATCGGCTGACTGAAGGTTTGCTAATGCTTTTTTGAATGTTTCTTGATAAACTGGAAAATCAGGGCGTTGATACTTGTATGCTGAAAATTTCATTAAAAATCCCTCCTTAGTAAAATAATAACACAAACGAAAAAGAATGAGGACTTCTATTGGCGAAGGTAGTAACTTTACTGATAGAATGATAAAATAGAACCAGAGTGTCGTTTACAAGAAACAGCGGCAAGAATCATTGAGAAAAGAGGGAAAACCTATGGCAGAAACCGTCAAAGTCAGCGAGCTGGCGGAGGCTTTAAATTTAGAGATAGTTGAAGGAACTGAAAACAGTTTAGAAAGAGAAATCATTACCGGCGATATTTCCCGACCTGGTTTGGAATTGACGGGTTATTTTAATTACTATTCCCATGATCGTCTGCAATTATTCGGCAGCAAAGAGATCACCTTTGCGGAACGAATGATGCCAGAAGAACGCTTGATGGTGATGCGCAAAATGTGTGCCGAGGATACCCCAGGGTTTATCGTTTCTCGCGGCTTGGAAGTACCAGCAGAAATGATTCAAGCCTGCAAAGAACATGAGATCACAATTTTGCGTTCGCCCATCTCAACCTCACGTCTGCAAGGAGAGCTTTCTAGTTTCCTCGATGGGCGCTTAGCCACAAGAACCAGTGTCCATGGGGTATTAGTGGATGTCTATGGACTAGGCGTTTTGATTCAAGGCGATAGCGGAATTGGGAAAAGCGAAACAGCCTTAGAGTTGATCAAACGTGGGCATCGGTTGATCGCTGACGATCGGGTGGATGTGTATAAGCAAGATGAATTGACTTTGGTAGGGGAACCGCCGAAAATCTTGCAGCACTTGATCGAGATCCGCGGAATCGGGATCATCGATGTCATGAATCTTTTTGGTGCCAGTGCCGTACGAGGGTATATGCAGGTTCAAGTAGCGGTGTATTTAGAAGCTTGGGCGAAAGACAAAAAGTATGATCGACTAGGAACCGATGATACGACGGTTGAAATTGGTGGCGTCGATGTACCACAAATCAAGATCCCCGTAAAAACTGGTCGAAATGTTGCGATCATTATCGAAGTCGCTGCCATGAATTTCCGAGCGAAAACGATGGGCTACGATGCAACGAAGACCTTTGAAAATCGATTGACGCAATTGATCGAAGAAAATTCTGGAAACTAGAGAGGATAAGATAGATGTTAGGTTTAGTAAATCGAGTCGCATTTGAACTATTTGGTTTGCCGATTTATTGGTATGCGATCATTATCGTATCAGGCGTGATCATTGCTATGTGGTTAAGCACGAGAGAGGCGGTTCGTGTCGGGCTCAAGCCAGATGATGTGACTGACTTTATGTTGATTGGATTGCCAGTAGCGATCATTGGTGCGCGGCTTTATTATATTCTGTTTGACTTGCAATACTACATTGATGACCCAAGTCAAATTTTCAATATTCGATCTGGTGGGATCGCCATCTACGGCGCACTGATCGCCGGGGGGATCTGGCTATACTTTTTCTGCCAACGAAATTTTATTTCTCCCTGGACCTTCTTAGACATCGCCGCACCAAGTGTCTTATTGGCACAAGGCATCGGGCGTTGGGGCAACTTTATGAACCATGAAGCTTTTGGCGCTGAAGTCAGCCGCTCCTTCTTAGAAAGTTTGTATATACCGAAATTTATTATCGATAATATGTATATTGATGAAGCGTATCGGCAGCCGACCTTTCTTTATGAATCGGTTTGGAACGTGATTGGATTTATCGTTTTGATCTTCTTGCGTAAGAAAACTGGGTTATTAAAAGAAGGCGAAGTCTTCTTGAGCTACTTGATTTGGTATGGATTCGGGCGCTTCTTTATTGAAGGAATGCGTACCGATAGTTTATACTTATTTGGTGGAATCCGTGTGTCACAGGCACTTTCCGCTTTATTATTCTTCGGAGCGATCGCTTTAATGATCTGGCGCAGGAAAAAACAAGCGTTAAAGGATTACAACCGCAGCTTTGGTAAGAACCAAACGATTATCTAAACAGTTATTTTATCGAAATTATGGTAAAATGATGAAGTGCATGAATTTGCGAAAAGGATAGAGGAGGTTTCCATAGTGAAACAGAAAATCGCCGTCTTAGGTCCCGGATCATGGGGGACTGCTTTGGCACAAGTCTTGTCTGAAAATGGACATGAAGTGACTATTTGGGGGAACAATCCCGCCCAAATCGATGAAATCAATACGTATCATACGAATCGGCATTATTTGCCAGATCTGAAATTGCCTGAAAATATCTTAGGCTGTAAAGATTTAGAAGAGGCGATCCAAGATGCCGATGCCGTTTTGTTTGTCGTACCAACCAAAGCGATTCGTGCCGTGGCACAAGAGTTCGCTGAAAAGACAACCGGCAAGCCAGTCATCATCCATGCCTCAAAAGGATTAGAACAAGGCAGTCATAAACGAATCTCAGAAGTACTTGCCGAAGAGATCCCAGCTGATAAACGACAAGAAATCGTTGTCTTGTCAGGACCATCACATGCCGAAGAAGTCGCTGTCCATGATATCACGACGATCACGGCAGCTTCAGAAAATGAATCGGCTGCGAAATATGTACAAGAGCTATTTATGAATGATTACTTTAGAATCTACACGAATAACGATGTGATCGGTGTCGAAACTGGCGCCGCTTTGAAAAACATCATCGCCATTGGTGCCGGTGCTATCGCAGGACTTGGCTTTGGGGATGATGCGAAGGCAGCGATCATGACCCGTGGGTTAGCAGAAATCAGTCGTCTTGGTGTGGCAATGGGAGCCAATCCTTTGACCTTTATCGGATTGAGTGGGGTTGGCGATTTGATCGTCACTTGTACCAGTGTCCATTCACGGAATTGGCGTGCAGGAAACCTATTAGGAAAAGGCCATAGCTTAGATGAAGTGTTAGACAATATGGGGATGATCGTTGAAGGAGTTTCAACCACCAAAGCTGCCCGCGAATTAGCAGAAGCTTTGTCGGTGGAAATGCCAATCACAGAAACGATTTATTCGGTCTTGTATGAAGGCAAAGACATCAAGCAAGCAGCGAAAGATATTATGCTGCGAGACGGCAAAGAAGAAAACGAATTTACGGTAGATCAATCATTATGATTAAAGGAGCGAGTCACATGAATGTCAAAAAAGCAGTTATCCCAGCAGCTGGTCTAGGTACCCGATTTTTACCAGCTACAAAAGCAATGGCAAAGGAAATGTTGCCGATCGTTGACAAACCAACGATTCAGTTTATCGTGGAAGAAGCTTTACAATCAGGGATCGAAGATATTTTGATCGTCACAGGGAAAGCAAAGCGTCCGATCGAAGACCATTTCGATGCCAATTTAGAATTAGAGATGAATCTAAAAGAAAAAGGCAAAACGGAGCTTCTGAAATTAGTGGAAGAAACAACTGACGTAAATCTTCACTTCATTCGCCAATCTCATCCGAAAGGATTAGGTCATGCCGTATTACAGGCTCGAGCATTTGTCGGAAATGAACCGTTCGTAGTTATGCTAGGTGATGACTTGATGGAAGATCAAGTACCGTTGACCAAACAGTTGATCGATAATTATGAAAAAACGCATGCATCAACGATCGCTGTCATGGATGTTCCTCATGAAGATACATCAAAATACGGGATCATTGATCCTGGTATGGAAGTTGAAAAAGGCTTGTTCAATGTCAAAAACTTTGTTGAAAAACCAGCGCCAGAAAATGCGCCAAGTGATTTAGCAATTATTGGCCGCTACTTGCTGACCCCTGAAATTTTTGATATTTTAGCCAATCAAGAACCAGGTGCTGGTGGTGAGATCCAATTGACGGATGCCATCGACACATTAAACAAAACTCAACGAGTCTTTGCTCATCAATTTACCGGCAAGCGTTACGATGTAGGAGATAAATTCGGTTTCTTAAAAACAAGTATCGAGTATGGTCTAGTGCACCCTGAAGTTAAAGACAACTTGAAAGAGTATTTGATCGAGTTAGGAAAAGAACTAGCTCCGGCTCAAAAAGAAGTCAAAGAAGCACCGAAAGCGTCAAAAAAATAACAAAAACTCCTAAACAAGGCGATTTCTGATGAAATTGCTTTGTTTTATATTATTTCCTGTTGAAAGCGGATAATTTTCTTAAAAATGCAGTCTTTTATTTGTAGAAAGTGCAGTGAAATGCTATTCTTAATATAAGTAAATGGGGAAAGGAGCCATTCTATGTCAGGAGGAGAACTAGCTGCATTGATTGCTGCGATCGCATTTGTCGTATTGGTCATTTTCGTCGTTCGTTTGTTGATGCAAGTCAGCAAGACAATGACCAAAGTAGACAAAACGGTCGAAGAGGCAAACACAACCATCCGTGTCATTACCAAAGACGTTGATATTCTTTCAAAAGAGGTTGAAGGTCTTTTGGTAAAAACGAATGAGCTTTTACAAGATGTGAACGGAAAAGTCGCAACCATCGATCCTTTGTTCACAGCAGTTGCAGATCTAAGTACCAGTGTTTCAGAACTAAATGTTTCTGGAAAAAATTTAATTACGCGCGTGGGTAGTCTTGGCCGGACCACTGCCAAAGCAACGGTAGCTGGAAAAGTCGGTCAAACAGCCATGAAATTTTTCAAAGACAAAAATAACCAAAAATAAAAGGAGGACTTTCAATGAGTAAAAAAGGCGGATTTTTATTAGGAGCAATCATCGGAGGAACAGCGGCAGCAGCAGCAGCACTTTTGTTGGCGCCAGAATCTGGTAAAACATTAAGAAATAAATTAGCAAAACAAGCAGACGATTTATTAGATAAAGCATCTGATTATGGTGATTTAGCCAAAGAAAGAAGTACGGATCTTGTCGATATCGCTAAAGACAAAGCGGCAAAACTAAGCGAGCAAGCATCTGACTTCACCGGTTCTTTAACAGCGAAAGTCGATGACTTAAAAGAAACAGCAGCTGGTTCATCAGAAGAAACCGTTGAAGAGTTAAAGAAACAAGCAGGTGATCTATCAGAACGCTTCAAAAAATCAGCGAACGAGGTCAAAGAATCAGCGAAAGATGCCAAAGTAGACGCTGATGACACGGTGCAAGATATCATCATTGATGCAAAATCTTCTGCAGCGGATATGAAACAAACCGTCAAAGAAGGAGCACAAGAAGCAAAACCTGTCGTTGAAGAAGCCAAAAAAGACGGTCAAGCAGCCGCAGCTGATTTGAAAAAAGAAGCTGGAAAAGCAGCAGATGATGCCAAAAAAACAGCGAAAGCAGAAACAAAAGATGCCAAAGCTGACTTAGAAGATGCGAAAGAAGAATTAAAAGATACATTAGAAAAAAACAATCCTGAAGCATAAGTAAGGATACAAAAATTTGATTACTTCAAAAGATAAAAACGTTCGCCAGTTAAATCGGCGAACGTTTTTTTGTGATTTGGTAGTTATTCGTTTGATGCTTGGGTGATTTCCCAATCGCAAAGTTGATAGAGCCAATCCTGCAGTTGACTGAATGGAAAGCCAATTTCCTCAGCGAGACCAACATTGATCGAATAAGCAGGTGTACCATTATAAGGGCCTTGATCGCCTGTTTCTGAAAAGAGCGGGGAAAGACCAGTTTTTTTCGTCACGTATTGCAGCACTTCTTCTAAGGAAACTGTACCTTTTGACGCACCATTGATGGGTCCTGTGAACGAGCTAGTACCTAGAAACGCTAAAAATTTACCAGCCTCTTGGGCATCCACAAAGCCCATTTGATGCGTTAGATTATCGACAGCCATTGGCTTTTGCTTTATCAGATGGTCAATGTAAAAGGTAAAACGTTTTGTGTAATCATCTGCACCGATCACATAAGGAAAGCGGACAAAAACGGACGGGATTTGACTGTATTTTTGGGTCAGGATCTCTTCCACGGTTCGCTTGCCTTGTGCATAATCGACCTCCTCAGAGCCAACCAGTCTGAAGGGTTCTTTAGCAGGGTCAAAATCCGCTTCAATCAAATCGAAGTGTAATTCATGGTATGCAGACATTGAGCTAGTAACGATGTAGCGCTTCGGTGTGACATGACGCAGTAGAATCTCAATGTCGTTGGAAGTATAAGCAATATTGTCGTAAATGACCTCATAGGTTTCTTTTGTTAATGCCGTTTTGATACTTTCTTCCTCCGTGCGATCGAAGATGATTCTGTTGACTTGATCGCCAAAGGAATCTTTCGTGTTCCCTCGGGTAGCGATCGTCACGTCCAATCCTTGATCAATTAGTGATTGGACCAAATATTTACCGAAAAAACGCGTGCCGCCTAAAACCAACACTTTTTTACTCATAAGAACACTCCTTTTCATGTAATGCCAACATGTTGCGCCGTTTCATTAGGAAAATCAAGATAAGATCAATAATTCTTTTGCTGTCTTGGTAAAAGGTATACAGCCATCTGCAGTGACATACACACAGTCTTCAATGCGGACACCGACCTGATCTGGTAAATAAATGCCCGGTTCGATAGAGAAGCACATGCCTTCTTCGATCACTAAATCATTGCCAGTGATCAAAGAGGGGAACTCATGAACCGTGGTCCCGATGCCGTGACCTAGACGATGGTTGAAGTAGTCGCCGTAGCCATAGCCAGTAATCACATCACGAGCAATCTTGTCTAATTCTCCAGCGGTAATCCCAGGTTTGACCGCTGCTTGCGCTGCTAGTTCTGCTTCAAGAACGATGTCATAAATTTTTCTTTGTAATGCAGTTGGTTCTTTATAGGCAACCGTTCTGGTTGCATCACTGCAATATCCTTTCCAAACGACCCCTAGGTCAAACAAGACAAGTTCATTGGCAGTCACTTTGCGGTCACCAGGTACGCCATGAGGACTGGCTGCATTAGCACCAGCTAACACCGTCGTATCGAAGGACATATGGGAAACCCCACGTTTTTTCAACTCGTACTCAATTTCCGCCACGATTGCCATTTCGCTGACGCCTTCTTTGATGGCAGCAAACCCAATCTCAAAAGCAACGTCTGCCCAGTTGCCAGCTTCTAGCAAGGTGTCAATTTCAGCAGCCGTTTTGGTTAACTGCATTTTTTGAATGACCGGAGTCACATCTAAAGAAAAATCGGTCTGTGGCAAAAACCGTTTCAATGCTTCATAGCGCTCGACGGAAAGGTCATTTTTTTCTAGTGCCAAGGAAGAAACTCGGTAACGAGAGGTCAATTCCTGACAGATTTTCGCCCAAGGGTCTTCGCTATCGAGATAACCGATAATGTCAAAAGGCCAGCCGCTATTTTTTGCTTCTTCTACTTCCAGAGCTGGTGTGAAAAGAAAGGGATCTTTTCCAGGTGCGACAAACAAAGCAAGGACCCGTTCATGAGGTTCACTTTTAAAACCTGAAAAATAAGCGATTGTTGCTGGATTAGAAATATAGGCAACATCTGCACCATTGGTTTTCAACCAGCCATTTAACTCATTGATTTTTTTATCATTCATTTGAAAAAACCTTCTTTCAAGTATTCTTTTTCTATTTTATCATGCTTTAGAAGAGAATAGGGGCGGGGAAAGTAGGAAATTGCTAAGTTTTCATGAAAACAAAATTAAAACGGTTGCAAATACGGAAAAAATTTGCTATTCTAACAAAGAAATGTAAATAAGATTTTCTGAAAATAGAATAAGGGAGATATATCATGGAAAAACAAACAATTACGATTTATGATGTTGCACGGGAAGCGAATGTATCGATGGCAACTGTTTCACGGGTAGTCAACGGAAATCCAAATGTAAAACCAGCAACTCGTAAGAAAGTGCTGGAAGTGATCGACCGCTTGGATTATCGTCCAAACGCAGTTGCTCGAGGGTTGGCAAGTAAAAAAACCACGACTGTTGGTGTCATCATTCCTGATGTCAGCAATATGTTCTTCTCATCACTTGCTCGTGGGATCGATGATGTAGCGACCATGTATAAATACAATATCATCTTAGCCAACTCTGATGGCGATACGATGAAAGAAGTCAACGTTTTGAACAACTTGTTAGCAAAACAAGTGGACGGCGTTATCTTCATGGGTCATCGCATCACGGATGAAATTCGCGGGGAATTCTCTCGCTCAAAAACACCAGTCGTTTTAGCTGGTTCGATCGATCCTGATGAACAAGTAGGAAGTGTCAATATCGATTACACAGCAGCTGCCAAAGATGCTGTTTCATTATTGGCGAAAAACAATCAAAAAATCGCTTTTGTCAGCGGTGCTTTGATCGATCCAATCAATGGCCAAAACCGCTTGAAAGGCTATAAAGAAGCCTTGAAAGAAAACAACCTTGAATATTCTGAAGGGTTGATCTTTGAATCACCATACAGCTTTAAAGAAGGCTTAGCCTTAGTTGATCGCATCATCAACAGTGGTGCAACAGCAGCTTATGTCACAGACGATGAGTTAGCCATCGGCGTCTTAGATGGTTTGTTAGACAAAGGTGTTAAAGTTCCTGAAGATTTCGAGATCATCACCAGCAACAATTCATTATTGGCTGAAGCAGCTCGTCCACGCTTATCAAGCGTGACGCAACCATTGTATGATATGGGTGCCGTTGCGATGCGTCTATTAACTAAAATGATGAACAAAGAAGATGTAGAACAAAAAACGATCGTTTTGCCTTACGGTATTTCAGAAAAAAGCTCTACGAAATAAGCAGCGATTTAATAAAAAGACTAGTGGAGCAACGCTTTGTTGTTCCACTTTTTGCTTCAACGATCGTTCGTGTGGGTAGAAAATCTATGGATTTTCTACCCACACTTTTTTTGTATGAAAAAACTGATCAGCACAAGGCTGATCAGTCATCATCATCATTTGTATTAGGTTGGTTATTTTCTTGCTCGTCCTCGTCGTCATCATTTGCAGTAGGTGTAACATTGTTGGATGCGTTATTCGATGATGTATTCGACGAACGATTTGTTGAACGGCTAGAAGATGCTTTTTTCCAATAGTCAGCATAGTTTGCATCTGAACCACCGAGTCCAAATTTGAAATCGACCGTATCTGGTCCGCCAGTTGCCCAATAAGAAGTAACGGTACTACTTGGATTCGTATAGGTTCGATTATCGACTCGCACGGTTCCTCCTGGTTGGGTACCAGTAAACTTGGAAACTTGAGCTTTTTTGACATCACTAGAAAGTTCAAACTTCTGATTTACACCAAAGACTTCTTGGTTTGTTTGATAGATACGATTGATCAAGTAAGCCATGTAATTGGCTGTCCGAGTTCCTGCAGCGCTATCGGTCCCTTTATTGTCATCTCGACCTGACCAGCTGCTGATGGTGATCGATGGGGTGGAGACGACTAGCCAAGAGTCAGACCAATTATTGGTAGACCCAGTTTTACCGACCCAATCGGCATTCCCGAGGTTCCAATCTAATCCGCTGATAACCGATTTAAAGGAACTGGTTTTTTGCTCATCGATAACACTACGCATCATGTCGGTCATGATGGAAGCTGTCGCTTCAGAAAAGACTTGGACCGGTTTGGCTTCATGCTGATAAAGCACTTCGCCTTCATTATCCTTGATTGATTCGATGATGTAGCCTTGCTGATAGACACCGTTATTGGCAAATGTTTGGAAGCCATTTGTTTGATTCAACACTGTGACATCGGTAACCCCTAATGGCGCTGATTCATATGCCCAGCTGTTATCTTCAGGATAGCCCATTTTGCTCAAATAATTTGAATAGGCATAAAAATGATCGCCTTCTTTTTCCCACAGATCTTGGAAAATATTTGTCGCTGCGATATTACTGGAAACTTCCAATGATTCGCGAATCGACATAAAAGTATTGGTTCCACGGTTTGTTGCATTGACGATCGGCTCACCGGCGTTTTCTCCTGTCCGCCATTTTGCGGCATAATCAGAAACCATTGATTCAGAGCCCATCAAGCCACTTTCGATCGCCGGTCCGTAAACCAGCATTGGTTTGATACTTGAACCTGCTTGGCGTTTGGCATCAAAGGCATGGTTGAATTGATTGTCAGCATAGTTACGACCGCCAATAAAGCCTAATACTTTCCCGGTGGCATTGTCCATCATGACATTGCCGACTTCGATGGTGGAGTCGCCCCAGTTGTCTAACATATAGCCGTATTTATCGACGGCATCTTGCATCGCATTATAAATATCTTTATCGATCGTTGATGTGACGGTATAGCCACCATTAACTAGTTTTTGCTGCGCCAATTCGAAGTATTTTTGGTAGGTTTCGTCTTTGGCATATTCTTCGTCACTGACATCATCTTCATCTGCCAGCTGTTTGGCAATAATGTCTTTTGCTTCATTTAACACAGTGTAATAAAGGAAGCTTTGATCCGTTTGTTCAATGGCTTCTTGTTTTTTGAAGTCTTGCTTCAAGTCATAATTAAGCGCCTCTTCGTATTCTTCTTTCGTGATATCGTGGTTACGATACATACTGAAGAGCACGAAGTCTTTCCGTTCTAAGCCAGCGGTCAAGTTTTCCTTGATCTCACCCGTATTTGTATAAGGGCTGTAGACGATCGGGCTTTGTGGCAGACCCGCAATAAAGGCTGCTTGCGGTAAAGACAGGTCAGCTGCGTTAACGCCAAAAATTCCTTGCGCCGCTTCTTGCACACCTGCGATATTTTGCCCTTTATTGTTCCGGCCGAAAGGGGAGATGTTTAGATACATGGTGACGATCTCATCTTTATCGAAAAATTTCTCCACTTCCATGGCTAATAAAATCTCATTGGCTTTGCGTTTAAAGGTCGTTTCACTGGAAAGGATTTGTTGTTTCACCAGCTGCTGGGTCAAAGTGGAACCCCCGCTGCCGCCAAAGCCTGTCGCTTCGGATAATAATGCCCGCACGACTGCTTTTGGTACGACGCCATTATGAATATTAAAATATTCATCCTCTGTTGCGATGATCGCTTTTTTCAAGTAGTCTGAAATTTGATCGGAATTAACCGACGTTCGCATCAGATCTGAGCGAATCGTTGCGATTTTACTGCCATCAGCGTATGCGAGTTGAGAAGTCTCTGTGATGTCGGTCAATTCTTTTTGTAACTCATCTTTAGAAGGAGCTGCGGTATCTTCCACAAGAAAAGCAAAGTAGCCGGCACCGATCCCTAAAGCTAAAGAACCGCCTAGCACCAGTAAAGAAATAGCCACTAAGAACAAGGCATGTAAAACCCTAAGACTGATATTGAAATAGAACCAGCCTCTATTTTTGTTTTCTGTATTCTTTTGATTTTTCGTTTTCTGGGACAAAAAGAGTCACCTCAATAAATTAGAATAGATTCCGTGTAATTATAGCAAAAAACAAGGCGCTTGGGTAGCACCCTATCTGTTATCGAAAGAAGTGTGCTAGAAAAGGCCAGTTGGTGTTTGTATTGAACCAGCGATAATAAGGGAAAATGAACGGATTTGCCTAAAAGTTTCTTTTTTGGTAAAGGACTTTGAGAGAAAGACTTTTCATTGACCTCTTTTTCAGTTAAGATGAACAATGAAGCAATTATTAGGAGGAGAAAGAATGAGTACAGACTTTTTTGAAGAGCTAAAGCAACGCGGATTAGTTCATCAGACCACAGACGAAGCAGCCTTGACCAAACAATTAAATGAAGAGTCTGTGAAACTATATATCGGCTTTGATCCTACCGCAGATAGCCTGCATATTGGTCATTTATTGCCTATTTTGATGTTGCGTCGTTTCCAACAAAACGGACATGTGCCGATCGCATTAGTAGGCGGTGGTACAGGAATGATCGGTGACCCATCCTTTAAAGATCAAGAACGTCAATTAAACACACTAGATACCGTTTTAGAATGGTCACAAAGTATCAAGAGCCAATTATCTCGCTTCATTGATTTTGATGACCAAGAAAATCCTGCCATCATTGCCAATAACTATGAGTGGCTAGGGGAATTGAAACTGATTGATTTCTTGCGCGACACTGGGAAAAACTTTACCATCAATTACATGATGAGCAAAGAAAGTGTCAAACGTCGGATCGAAACTGGGATCTCCTACACGGAATTTGCATACCAGCTATTACAAGCCTATGACTTTTTGAATCTTTACGACAACCACGGTTGCTTGTTGCAATTAGGCGGTAGCGATCAATGGGGGAATATCACCTCTGGGATCGAATTATTACGTCGTGAGCGTGAAGTCCAAGGGTTCGGTTTGACTATGCCATTGATCACAAAAGCAGATGGAACGAAATTTGGGAAAACAGAAGGCAATGCGGTTTGGCTAGATGCCAAGAAAACGACGCCTTACGAGTTCTACCAATTCTGGATCAATACGGATGATCGTGATGCAGTCAAATTCTTGAAATATTTCACCTTCTTATCATTAGAAGAAATCGCTGCGATCGAAGCAGAGTTTAACGCTGCACCAGAATCTCGAGCAGCACAAAAAGCTTTGGCAAAAGAAGTCACTACTTTGGTTCATGGGGCAGAGGCTTATGAACAAGCCTTACGCATCTCAGCAAGTTTATTCAGTGGCAATATCAAAGAATTGAACGCTGAAGAGATCGAACAAGGCTTCAAAGGGGTGCCAAGCCATCAGGTAACAGCAGATGATTCTTTGAACATCGTTGAAGTGTTGACGACTGCTAAAATCGAACCATCAAAACGTCAAGCAAGAGAAGACGTTCAAAATGGTGCCATCTACATCAATGGGGAACGCGTCCAAGACCTAACGTACGAGCTCCAAGCAAGTGATCGGATCGGTGGAAAATACGTCGTGATTCGTCGTGGCAAGAAAAAATATTTCTTATTAACATTTTAATCGCAAAAAGCGAACCGCCTTGTTGGTTCGCTTTTTTCAAATTTTTGTAGAGGAAGGGTTTTTGTTGGAATGGGAAATATAGTGTTGAATGCCGCCGGTTTATTTGCCATGATCTTCTTAGGGTATTTTCTTAAGCGGCTAAATGTCCTTTCAAAAGCGGATGGCTCGATCTTATCCAAAATTATTTTGAATGTGACGTTACCGGCAGCAATCATTTTGAATTTAGCTTCAATGCAAGTACAAGTCAGTGCGCTTAGTTTGATTGTGATCGCGTTGATCATTACGTTCGTCCAGATCCTCTTCGCATTTTTCTTGACCAAAAAAGAATCGAACACGCTGCAGCAGTTTGCGATGTACTGCGGGTCAGGCTTTAATATCGGCAATTTTGCGATTCCTTTTGCCCAAAGCTTTTATCCTTTAGGGATTCCGCTGATTTCGCTGTTTGATATGGGGAACAGTATCATGTTGGCAGGGGGAACGACGATTTTCATCGAATTCTTGATTGGAAAGCGGACGACGTTTGAACCAGGGAAAATCTTTTTGAATCTCCTGCGTTCGCCAACGTTTACCATTTATCTAGTGATGCTGATTATCCGCAGTGCGGATTGGAGGATTCCCGAAGCGGCATTGGCGCTTGTCCAACCAATCGGGATCGCAAATACGTTTTTGTCCATGTTTATGATTGGCTTATTTTTGGATTTCCGCTTACCGAAGCACACCACCCAAACCGTGATCAAAATTTTAAGCTTGCGGTACGGACTGGCATTCGTGCTGTTCGCAGCTTTCTATGTTTTACCCATCCCAGTTTTATTAAAGCCAGTTCTTTGTTTGTTAGTGTTTGCTCCAATTCCTTTATTCGGTGTCATTAATTCCGTGATTGCAGGAATGGAGGAAGAAGCGGTGGGGTTCGTTTCTTCCATTAGCTTTTTGATAAGTATGCCGCTAATGACGGGTGTTCTGATGTTATTTGGACTCGCTTGATAAAAAAATACGGCAATGAGCAAAATAATCGCTTTACAAGGCGCTTTTATCGATAATAGAGAAGACTAGATTTAGGAGGAAAAGAAAAATGTTGATTGGTTCACACGTTTCAATGAGCGGCAAAAAAATGCTTTTAGGAGCAGCAGAAGAGGCAGCTGGCTATCAAGCTACTACGTTTATGATCTATACCGGAGCTCCGCAAAACACGCGGCGCAAACCGATCGAAGAGATGCAGATCGCAGCTGGACAAGATTTTATGACGGAAAAAGGAATTTCGAATATCGTCGTCCATGCCCCGTACATCATTAATTTAGGCAATACCATCAAACCAGAAAACTTTGGCTTTGCTGTTTCGTTCTTACAAGAAGAAATCCAACGAGCCCAAGCTTTAGGTGCAACTCAAATCACATTGCACCCCGGTGCCCATGTTGGTGCAGGACCAGAAGCTGGGATCAAGCAGATCATTAAAGGCTTGAACGAGGTTCTTGAAAAAAATCAAACTGCCCAGATCGCATTAGAAACAATGGCAGGTAAAGGCACCGAGATTGGTCGCAGTTTTGAAGAATTGGCAGCAATTATCGATGGTGTCACCTTAAATGAAAAATTATCCGTTACCCTAGATACTTGTCACACGAACGATGCTGGCTACAATGTCAAAGAAGACTTTGACGGCGTGTTAAACGAGTTTGACAAAATCATCGGGTTGGATCGCTTGAAGGTCATCCATGTCAATGATTCAAAAAATCCACAGGGCAGCCACAAAGACCGACATGCGAATATTGGTTTTGGCACGATCGGCTTTGAAGCCTTGAATAAGATCGTTCATCATAAGCAATTATCAGCGTTACCGAAAATTTTGGAAACACCCTATGTCGGCGAAGACAAAAAGAATAAAAAAGCCCCTTATGGCTATGAAATCGCGATGCTGCGGGAAAAGACCTTTGATCCTGAGCTATTGACGAAAATCATGGCGGGTGCTTAAACGGTTCATTTAACCATGAGTCAGCTTATTATTGGAGGAAGAAAAATGGACTTTCAGTTGCTGATCGATGCCGCGAAACAAAAACTGGGATTCAGACAGCTCTCTCAATTTGCAGAAGCAGGGAGTGTCGCGGCAGCTCTGGCTACTGCAGATGGACAGATTTATACAGGGATCTGTATCGATACCAGCTGTTCTATGGGTTTTTGCGCCGAACAGGCTGCGGCTGCGCAAATGATCACCGATGGACAGCAGCGGGTGTTACAGATGGTTGCAATCAATTCGGCAGGTGAGCCGATCCCACCTTGTGGTCGTTGCCGTGAATTCATCAGCCAGCTGGACCCTGCCAACCATAACACGCAGGTCATGATCGCAGCAGGAAAAATCATGACGCTAGAAGAGCTGTTGCCTGTTGATTGGAAAGCATCAAAATAAAAGAGATTTAGCCCCTTAGACCGCTGTGTTCTATGGGGCCTCTTTGTTTTATCGATCCCATAGACGAGCTACGTTTTTGGATAAAAAAACTCCTCAACAAGCAATAGCGCTTTGTTGAGGAGTTGATCGATAGCAATGATTAGAATTTTTTCGCAGCTGCTGCTACGCGTTCTAAACCTTCAGCAATGATTTCTGCTGTTTTAGAAGGATCTGCATTGTGGCCTTCAATGATTACTTCTTCTGTGATGTTCATGCCGAACATACCACCGAAAACTTTTTCCATAAAGGTTACAGCGTTTTCCATTGCGCTCATTTCGCCTGAGTAAACACCACCACGGGCATTCAATAGAACGATTTCTTTGTCTTTCAATAATTGGTTCATTGAACCATCTTCGTTATAAGAGAAAGTAAAGCCAGCTTGGAAGATATAGTCGATGAATGTGTGCAAGGCAGCAGGAATCGTTAAGTTCCACATTGGGAAAGCGAAAACGATGGTATCCGCTGCTGCGAATTTGTTCATCACGTCTTGACGGACAGTCATCAATTCTTGTTCTTCTTGGTTTAATTCTTGTTCTTGTGAAAGTTTGCCAAATGCTTCAAATAACGTTTGACCGATATAAGGCATTGGTTGTGCGTACACATCAAAGGTTACAACGTCCACATTGTTGGTATCAAGATTTTCAACGAACGTATCAAACATTTTTGCAGATACTCCATCGGGACGGTTATTGGCTTTAACAACTAAAATATTTTTCATTTTTTTCCACCTTTACTTTAAGTAAGTTTTAATCACAAAACGTAGTATACTATAAAATAATTTTGCTTACAATAAATAAGTACAGTTTTTTTAAAAAAGCTGGAATTTTGCAGTTTTTTTCACGCAGTTTTGGTAAACTTTAGAGAAAACAGGAGGATTTCTATGAAAATATTCGTGGTCGAAGATGACAAATCGTTAGTCAAAATGATGGAAAATCAATTATCCCGCTATGCGTATCAAACCTTTGTTCCAGAAAATTTCGCTGCGGTTTTAGATGAATTCTTGATGATCCAACCTGATTTGGTTTTGTTGGATGTCAATCTACCTTATTATGATGGGTTTTATTGGTGCCAAAAAATCAGGGAACGTTCGTTGGTTCCAATTCTCTTCATCTCCGCCCGTGACGGCAATATGGACCAAGTGATGGCTCTAGAATATGGTGCTGATGATTATCTAGTCAAACCTTTTTCTTATGATTTGCTGCTGGCAAAAGTAAAAAGCCACATTCGCAGAGTCTACGGGGATTATTCACAGTCTGATCGGGCGAGAAGTTTGAAAGCCGGCGAATTGATCTACTATCCCGAAGCATTGAAGATGGTCTATCGTGAAGCCAGTGAATGGCTGACTGTTCGAGAAGGAGAATTATTGACCCTGTTAATGTCGGCACACCCAGAGATGGTCAAACGGGAACGGATCTTAAATCTATTATGGGATGATGAGCGCTTCGTTGATGACAATACGCTTTCTGTCAATGTCGGCCGTTTGCGAAAAAAATTGGCGGCAATGGGCATCAATGATCCGATCCAAACGATTCGCGGAAAGGGCTACGCTTTATCAGTGGTTGGTACGGAAGAATGAAAGCATATGCAAGTGTTCATTTACCTAAACTACTCGTTACCGTCCTAGCCATTTCATTGTTCGTTTTAGTGATTTGGTTGGATGGCTATCGAAATTACCTCGTAATTGGTTATGGTCTGCTTCTATTCGGGCTGTTCATTGTTCTTGTTTATTTGGTAGATTACCTTACCAATACTGCGTTTTATCAGTATATCAAGCATGGAAGAGCGACACACCGAAGCAATGGCTACCTTTCCAAGCAATGGCGCAAGCAGTTCGATGCCCATGAACAGCAAGAGCAAGAGCGGCTGACAGAATTAGATCAGCACCATCAAAATCATATTCGTTTCATGAATATCTGGGTTCATCAAATGAAAACACCTGTCTCAGTTTTGGCGCTAATGGCTGAAAGTGAAGAAGTCGATAGCTATGATCTTTTGGCTGAAACAGATCGCTTAAAAAGTGGCTTGGCGACTGCGCTGAATTTTGTGCGCTTGGAAGATTTCACGGAGGACTTCGTTATCGAATCAGCCTCATTGTTGGAATTGTTAAAACACAGTATCGGTGACCAGAAGCGAAATTTTATTCGCAGTGAAGTCTATCCGAAGCTGATAAGTGAAGCAGATATCACGGTGACAACAGACAAAAAATGGCTAAGTATTCTGCTCTTTCAACTCATCAGCAACGCCATCAAGTACTCAAAGCCAGACAGTAAAGTCTATTTTGAGATCGATCCTTTTTCTAGAAGCTTAACGATCGCAGATGAAGGCTGCGGGATTGCAACAGCGGATCTCCCGCGGGTTTTTCGCCCCTTTTATACAGGTCAGAATGGGCGGCAAACAGGAGAGGCAACTGGGATCGGTCTTTATTTAGTTGAAACGATCAGTACGCAATTAGATATCGATGTGTCGCTTGCCTCTAAGGAGAATCAAGGCACGACAGTTACCTTAACATTTCGGAGGTGAAGGCTTTCTTACAATTTTGTAAGCTTTCTATCATGAAATCGATAACTGATTGCGGTGCCGCCTGCTAAACTGGTAGCAAAGGAGTGAAGATGATGGCTTTACTAGAATTGAAAAATGTATCGAAAACCTATACAGGGGAAGTGTCTGTTGAGGTTTTACAACAAATCGATCTCAAAGTGCCAGAAGGAGAATTTATCAGCATTATGGGTCCATCTGGCAGTGGCAAGACCACCATGCTGAATTTGGTGGCAACATTGGATAAACCGACTTCAGGTTCGGTGATCCTCAAGGGAGAGCAGCCACTAGAATTATCTAAGCAAAAACTCGCGGAGTTTCGTCGTCGGCAACTAGGCTTTGTTTTTCAAAACTACAATTTGCTTTCGCCATTGAGCGTGCTTGAGAATGTGATTTTACCATTGACATTGGATCGGGTGGCAGTTCCTGAGATGAAAGAACGTTCGGAGCAGCTATTACGTGAACTTGGGATCTATGAGAAAAAAGACAAACGCATCTATCAGCTTTCCGGTGGAGAGCAGCAGCGAGTAGCGATTGCTAGAGCTTTGATCCATCAACCAGAATTGCTTTTAGCAGACGAACCGACGGGGAATCTTGATTCCAAGGCAGCACGAGATGTCATGGAAATACTAAGTCAGATGAACAAACAGCGCAAAGTCACCACCATGATGGTCACCCATGATCCGTATTCCGCCAGCTTTTCTGATCGGGTCGTTTTCATCAAAGACGGAAAGCTGTATAACGAAGTCTATCGAGGTGCTGATCAACAGCAATTTTATCAAAAAATTCTTGAAGTCCTAGCACATTTAGGAGGTCGCCGTCATGAATTTCAGACAGTTGATCATTCGTAATCTGCGGGGGAATTTTCGAACTTATGCGGCCTACTTCGTCAGCAGCGCCTTTGCGGCGATGGTGTTTTATATCTTTAGTCTTTTGCTCTTTCATCCGCAATTGGAAGAAAACTTATCTAATAGCGATACACTTTCAAGCTTAGCTAAGGTTGGTCTATCCGTCGCACTCGTGGTGATCGCCTTACTGTCGCTGTTGTTTTTATGGTATACATTTGTGGTCTTTTTGAAACGACGCAAACGTGATCTGGCGATCTACTTGATTTTGGGGATCGAAGAAAGAGATCTGCGAAAGATTTTGTTTGTCGAAAATGCCCTTTTAGGAACCGGCGCCACAGTGACCGGTATTGGGTTGGGGATTTTAGTGACGAAATTGTTGCTGCTGATTGCGCAAAATGTCATGTATCTAACAGAAGGACTGAAATTTATGGTTCCTATGGAAGGTTTAGGATTGACCTTTGGGATCTATGTCTTTATTTTCCTCTTGATTTCCTTTTTCAGTACGCGGGCCTTGCAAGGAGAACAGATCATCTCATTGATCAAGGAAAATGAAAAACCACGTCCTGAGCCAAAAAGTCATTGGGCATTGGCATTTTCAGGAATTGTGCTGTTACTAGTTGGCTATGGATCGGTCTTTTATTTTAGCTACCAAACGTACTCAATGCTGCCACTTATGCTAGGAGTCTTGTTGACTGTTGCAGGCACGATTTTGTCATTCCATCAGTTCAGCGTATTTCTGTTGAAACGATTAAAAAAACGCCCGACCTTCTTACGAGGGACTCGGATGCTGACTATCAGCGAATGGATCTTTCGCATGCGAGACAATGCGGCGATGTATAGTCTGATCGCTATTAGTACCTCCGTGGCATTCGTTGGGATTTCCGTGATGCTGGCGATCGGCAGTTCTTCTTTTTCTTCGATCCAAGGAATCAGTGTAGCCTATGTGTTTCCGTGGTCTGGGCCAGAAGACCTCGATCATTCTGAGGGGAAAATGAATGAAATTAAAACTGCCATAGAAGAAAAAGGGTACTCACCTGTAACGGATAGTGTTTCCTTACTATGGGTCTATGCGAATCTTGATGAATCTGCAGTTATGAATGATTCATTTTATACGACGAATGGCTTTTCAATTATGCGAGAAAGCGACTATCAGAAAATGATGAAACAAATCGGTGAGGAAGCTGATTCCGTTGCAGATAATCAAATAATGACACTTAGTGCTAATTATTCACGTCGAAAACAGCTTCTAGAAGTCCCTGAGAACGAACGCACAAGTATCTATCCACTTGAATTGGGTTCAGAAACCGGTATAAAAAAGGATATTACGATTGTCCACAGCCCCTCAATGCTTTCTCTGAATCACTTTGGTTTGTCAGTTGTGACAGATAAGACCTTTGAGGAATGGCAAGCTCTTTTACAAGAATCTAACGATGATATGGAATCTGGTTTTATTTGGTTAGATTATCCAGAATGGGCTGAAACACCTGAATTGGTATCTGATTTCAATGGAAAGTTAGATAAAGAAAATGCCTTGATCGATCAGCAATACGAAGAACTCAGTCAGGAGTTCGAAGCCAAAGGTGACTATACGGATGAAGAGTGGTCAGAAGCGGCAAAAGACATTCCGATGCGTACGTCTTATACCTCGAAATACCAAGTTTTCCAAGAAAATCGTCAAGGAAATGGCATCATCTTAATGATCACGGTATTACTAGGTTCGGTTTTCTTTATTTTCTCCGCTTCGATTATCTATTTCCGTTTATTTGCAGATTTAGATAAAGATGGAGCGTATCATCGTTCCTTGCATATTTTAGGTGTGTCGCCCAAGGAGCGTCACAACGTTCTGAGACGCCAGCTGCAAGTGATGTACTTCTTGCCAACAGTCGTGGCAATGATCCATTTTGCGGTGGCAATGACCGCTTTGCGTATTTTAGTTGAATTGCCTGTTTGGCAATACTATGGTGTGATCGTTAGTCTCTTTTTGATTTTCCAAATCGTTTTTTACTTTGTTTGTCAGTACCGGTATTTCCAGCAAATTGATAGGATCGCCGATCCGACAGAGTGATTTATTTTTTAGCCAAATCCCTTTCAGTCAATACAGATTGGGATTTGGTTTTTTGCTTGCTG
Source organism: Enterococcus sp. DIV0240d (assembly GCF_051711245.1). Taxonomy (NCBI): domain Bacteria; kingdom Bacillati; phylum Bacillota; class Bacilli; order Lactobacillales; family Enterococcaceae; genus Enterococcus; species Enterococcus sp. DIV0240d. Next base: position 1,658,309 of record NZ_JBIOMG010000001.1, read on the forward strand.
TATTGTTATTTTCTTTCACCAATGAAGCGTTTTAATTGTGTAAATCACCGAAAAGCAGATAAAATTAGTTAACACTGATTCTATTAGGCAGTCGCTGATACGCTGCAAGAATGGGGCAACTGGAAGTCTATTTTTCTCACCGTGAAACGAAAAGACAACTGTTAATGAAAATATTCATGTCGAGTACAGTAATTGCTGTGACCGATGGGGTTAGCTAAGCGATCACTTAAGGGAGGAAACCAATGATCAAACGTTTAGGAAAAGCATTTGCTGTCTTGCTGCTGTTGATTCCTGTTTTTGCTGGTATGCGGGTTGTTTATGGGGAAACCGATGTGGGTGCCAAGCTGATCACAAATGTATCGATCGTAAATAGCCACAACGAGGTCATCACAAGTATTGAAAAGGATGATTCCTTTAAAATAGATATGACCTGGAGTTTGGAGGACTTAGGTGATTTAAAAGCAGGTGACAAAGCGACCGTCACCTTGCCAGCTGAGATTGAAGGCGTTAATAATACGTATGCTTTATACGATGAAAATAACAACTTAGTGGTCAATGTTACCCAAGTTGGCAATCAGCTGACCTTTGTTTTCACGGAATTTGTCGAACAAAATACCAATGTACATGGGGACTTTTATTTTTGGACAAAGTTCAGTGATGACGTGATAGAAAATCAGATCAACAACATCAACTTTGAAACGGCAAATGGGACGCAATCGGTGCCTATTTTTATTCAAGCAGTGGATGATTCAGGGGAGGGTGCCTTACTCACCAAACAAGGACTGTATTTAGGTACGCAACAACCCAAACGGATCATTGATTGGCGAGTGTATATCAACTCGTTTGACACGGACCAAGTGACGATCAAAGATGGAACGTTTATTGACTTTTTAGGTCCTCATCAGACACTAGTCAGTACGAGTGCTCGAGTGGTCTATGGACCCAGCGTTTCCAACCCAACGTATGTCGAGCAAGTACCGATCGTTTTAAATAGTGACGGCTCCTTTGAAATTCCTTTGCGGGATACAGAGGAACGGATCTACATTACCTACAAAACAGAAACGGATGGTTCATTGGAACAATATACCAATCGGGGCATCCTTGATGCTTTGGTCAATGACGTGCCAAGAACAAGCAGTATTACTGGCTATACGCCACGCTATGGTGGCGGTGGTGGCGGAACCGGTGAACCAGGGGAGTCCAGCAGCACGGAACCAAGTAGCGAAAGCAGTACAAGTAGTAGCACGGAACCAAGTAGCGAAAGCAGTACAAGTAGTAGTACGGAACCAAGTAGCGAAAGCAGCACTAGTAGTACTACGGAACCAAGTAGTGAAAGCAGCACTAGTAGCAGCACGGAACCAAGTACTGAAAGTATCACCAGCAGTAGTACGGAACCAAGTAGCAGTACGGAACCAAGTAGTGAAAGCAGTACAAGTAGTAGCTCAGGATCAAGTAGCGAAAGCAGTATGATTAGTAGTTCAGAATCAAATAACGGGAGTAGTTCTAGTAATAATGGAGCGATGACACATCAAAGTTCAACCCCTGGGAACATGCAGGTATCCCAATCAAATAATTTGCATAATCAATCAGAAAAACAGCAGTTTCCTCAAACGAATGAATCGTCTAATCATTTATGGATTGCAATAGGAATGGTTTTAGCAGGATGCGCATTGAAGTTAAGTTGGAGTAAATTTATCAGGTAGATAGAAACTGAAATTTTGGAGGCAGTTTTTTTACTTGGAAGAATAATTAATAAAGACTTATTTAAAGGAAGATGCCATTTTATTGGGTCTTTCCTTTTTTTTTCGGCGCATGTTTTCTCTGAGAATTTATTATAATTTCCTTATCAAGTTATCTTGAAATATTCATTTAGGAAGTGAGGAAATGAGAAAACTGGTTGGAATTGTTTTGATTTTGCTGTTAGCGGGATTATTGCTGCTGGTGTTTGGTTTCGATCATACTTCAGCAAAAGAACGAGCCGGAGGGAATTTATCGTTTTCTGTTCAAACGAATCGAGTGATCTATGATGAAGCCTTGAAAGTCATTACGATCCCGGTACGGCCGAACAAAACGCTGACTTCACAAAACGTTTGTATCCGTTTAACTTATGGTTGGGATGGCAATGGACACAGTGAAAAGGTGATTGGTGAAACGTATCTAACAAATGTCGATTGGTTTTCAGGTGTTGAAAACTACTTAAGGATCTATGCTGAGATGGCCATCGATGAGATCAAAAGTGTGGATAAAGTAGATTTAGTTGTGATTTATGACGGTGAAACAACGATTACTGAAAACTTGAAGCCTAGTCAATGGCAGGTAATAACACCCCCGAGCTCTAGTGAGACCACGAACTCTGAGATAAGCGCAAGCTCTAAGGTGTCTGAAGAAACAAGCTCTTCCTTTAGTAGTATCGAACCGAAATTTAGCGACTCTCAATCGACGGATCCAAGGACTTCTACTACGGAAAACACAAGTCAGGATTCTCAAAGTATCGAAAGTAGTCACAATGCAAGTGAGTCAGAAAACTTCAACACCCAACCAGTTAGTGAGAGTGAATCGACTCAGATAACTAGGAGTCGAGAAACCACCGCAACAACAGGAACAACGACCGTTAGTGAAGCGGCATCTGAGAATCTTTCAGATTCAGAAACGAAACCAAACAAATTACCGCCTAACCAAAGTCAGTCAAGCAAGCGAAGTGTTTCCTCCGATGATCCCGCAGGCAAACAACTCGCTAAAGCATCGTCTTCAGTGAAAATGGAACAGGAACAACCTACGGAGACAAGCAGTGCTAAGGAGGTCAATGGAGCCGTACTACCGAAAACCGGCAGCAAAAATACGAGTATTCGCTATTTACTCTTTGGTCTAGGCGTGGTTATCCTTACTGTCTTCCTTTACTGGCTGAATCGAAAGTTATTTTCTGATGAGAGACAGTAAAGAAAAAAGCCGAGGATAATGAGAGAATTGATAACCCACGATTGGAATTTTCTTCCCCAGAAAGCACAATCACGTTTTGTTTTACCGTTTTTAACAAAAAGTCTGACGATCGTTTTGAGGCGTCAGACTTTTTTTATGAAAATATACAGATAACGAAAGGAAAATTTGTTAAAAGTGATTTGACAGAAAAGAGCGCACGGTGGTACGATCACCAAACACTGCCAGCTTACAATTTTGTAAGATGACAAATTTAGGACAAAAACAGCGTTTGCTGATTATACAAGCGAGGGAAATTTCATGTTACAGGCACTTTTGGATACGACAGAAAAACAAATATATGCGTTTCTAAGTTATTGTTACGAAACGAACAAGAAAGACTATACAATTAAAGAGCTCTCAGGTGTTTTCGATAGGAAAACCAACAAAATGCAGTCGATCGTTCAGCAAGTAGAGGTGTTTCGTGCACGCTATCCTCAGTTTACTTTGACCTATGATCGGTTGGAAAAAGAAGTGTCGATTACTTTTTCTCCACGATTTCTATTGAGCCAAGCCTATAGTGTATTGTTGCAGGGAACCGTTGGGTTTATCTTGCTGGATGCACTCTTTCAGGGGGATTATCATTCCCTTGAACAACTCAGTCACAAAACCTTTAGCAGTCCCCGCACGATTCAACGAAAATTGCAGGAGTTAAATCATGTTTTGGCGAACTATCATTTGTCCTATAGTTTAAAAAAAGGTGATCCTTTGGCAGGTGATGAATATGCGATCCGCTATTTTTATCATCTTACCTATTGGCAAATTTTTGATGAGAAGGACTCACAAGTCTTGGCATCGATCAAGGAGAAAGAGCAGGCTGAAGCGTTGTTTGAAACCCATGCTTCTTATATGAGAAAAATCGATATCGATAAATTTCTTCATCTATTCGCTATCTCCGTGCAAAGAATCCATCAAAAGCATCCGCTTTCGTTTTTACCAAACGAAGTACTTACCTTTGAGCACCCATTAATTGAAAAAAAACAGTTTGATCAGGTCTTTTTGAACCCATTGTTTAACAGGAATCATCTGCCGTTTTCTGAAATTTCGGAGGTTGAACGCAGCTTCTTGTATTATATGTTTGGGGTAATGAACACCTATCTTGAGGAGGATCTCGATGCTGCTAACATCTCGTGGCTGACTCAGCCAAAGTACCAGCAAGAAGCGCAGCTCGTTGAAAAACTAGCCGTGTATTTTCGGTTGACGTTTACAGAAGCCGAAAAAAACTATTTACTGGTTAATCTGGTCATGATCCATTCCGCCTCTGGCTGTTTTGGTACGCGACAAAAAAGCGATAGTTTTGGCAAAACAACCGACGAGCAAGAGCTGCAAGCCGCTTTTCCAGTGCTTTATCCAACCATGAAACGGTTTTTTTTGGAAGCGACTGTTTCTTTACCAGCGTTGCGTAGATTACTGCAAATGAATGATCGTTTGATTTTCCAATACTGTATGTTACTGAGAGTTATTTTTATCAAATATGAACAGCCGGTCACGTTCTCGATCCATTCGAAATACGGAAAAACGCAAGAGCTTTGGATCAAGAACCGCTTGATGAATGCCACGCATCGAGCGATGGCCCATTATTCGCTGTCTCAAAAACCAGATTTGGTGATCAGCGATTATCCGATCCATCAGGAATTTTCCGAGGAAGAACAGCCTTACCTCTTTTATTGGAATGGTCACCCAAGCGCAAAGGAATGGAAACAGCTCAAGCAAGTGATCAAACAGATCAGAAGTGCCAAGAACAAGGCAGCGTTCGCCCAACTGGCATTCACCCAAACGGAGTGAGCCAGCTATAAGATCGAGCAAATAGAACTTATAATTTTGCCAAGCTTTTGACCAGCAGCAATAGGGCAAACGTGAAAAGCATCAGTGATAAACGAAGTTGTCAAGAAGCAAAAACAGGAGCATCGATGTTCCTTTTTCGCTTCTTGACTTTTTTTTACAGAGATGGCATGGTATACATATTATCATAACGTTTTTTATTTAAAATCGTTGCAGAAATGGTGTTAGGAAGAAGGGGTAACTTTGACAGAAGTATTAGCACTGCAAAATGTTTCCAAATTGATTGGAACCAAACGAATCATTGATGATATTTCCTTTGTGGTGGACCAAGGACAAGTCGTTGGTTTATTAGGGCCCAATGGGGCTGGGAAGACGACGATCATCCGAATGATCGTTGGCTTGATGAAGCACAACACAGGATCGATTGCCATTATGGGAAATTTATTGGATTCTTCTTTTAAAACAGCGATTGCCTCAGTCGGAGCGATCGTTGAGAATCCTGAGTTTTATAATTATATGACCGGTTATGAGAATTTGATGCAGTATCAGCGTATGGCGATGAAAAAAGGCACAGCCTCTGAGCTAGAAGCCCTGATCCGTCAGGTGCATTTAGAAGGACATATCCATCAAAAAGTCAAAACCTATTCTTTAGGGATGCGTCAGCGTTTAGGTGTTGCTCAGGCGCTGGTTCATCAACCAGATCTATTAGTTTTAGATGAGCCGATGAATGGTCTGGATCCTAAAGGCATGCGGGAGTTTCGGGAAATGATTCTTTCTTTGCGAGCAAAAGGGGTCTCTGTTTTAGTTTCCAGTCATCAGTTAAGCGACATCGAGCAAATTGCGGATCATTTGATCGTGGTACAAAAAGGAAAAGTCACCCATCAAGTAGCAATGGCAGAGTTGAAAGCAGAGAAAAATGTGTTGATCATCAAAACCGATGATAACTCGCAAACAGAAGCACTGTTAAAAGCTTCCTTTGACGTCGAGGTCTTGCAGGTTGCAGACGAATTGCAAGTCACGTTGCAAACAGATCAGCGTTCTGAAATCGCTGCAGCGATCGTGACGTCGGGTATCGGCTTAAAAGAACTACGGACAATGCAATCTTCTTTAGAAGATACATTCTTGGCTTGGACCGAAGAAGGAGGTTTGTAAGCATGCTGCTTTTATTGGTTTTAATGACGTTTGGCTTGACCTATGTTGTACGCTTAGGTAGTCCAGAAATTGGTACCAATGATTTATTTGCTTCTTTAAGCGATATGACGTCGTTCTTAAACTTATTTGTAGTGATTGTGGCGGCTTCTTCAGTAGCAGAAGAGTTCAGTCGTGGAACGATCAAGTTCTTATTGATTCGGCCTTTTTCCAGAAGCCAAATCTTAGCAGCAAAAGCCATCAACACGTTTTTATTTGCGCTTTTAGGGACTGCTGTTTTACTGATCAGTAGTTTAGCAGCCGCCAATTTATTTTTAGCAGCTGAATCACCTTTTGCTGCTACTGGCTACAACGGGCTAGCGGCGATTCTCGTTGCCCTTGTTTTTGCGGGAACCAACTTGCTATTGATTGTCTTTTATATTGCATTGACCATCTTTATCTCAGCCGTCATTCGCTCTCAAAGTTTGGCGGTAGGCTTAGGCTTGGGTATGTTGTTTGGAAGCAGCATCATCAACTCGATCATGCTTTTTGCGCAAGAAAAATACCCATGGCTGAAGTGGAATCCATTTAATTTTATGAATATTAAAGAGCAAATACCGAGTTTATTAAATAGTCCTGACATGCAGATGACTGCCTTTGATCCGGGATTGGGCTATTGGGAAATGGCGATCGGGATCCTTGTTTACAGTGTTTTAATCTACCTTTTAACAAATTGGTTATTCAACAAAAGAGATGTCGCATTAAGTTGAGGAAACGAGTGAAAGTTTTTGGATAAATCCAGCTTTCACTCTTTCTTTTTGTGTTTTTTTCTAGTAAAATGATTCATTGAGAGTACAAGAGAAAGGAGAGTTTTCGAATGGTTAGTGTAGGAATCGTAATCGTAATCGCTGTTGTTGCAGCATTGCTAGGCGCTGTCGGCGGCTTCTTTTTGGCGCGTAAATATATGCAAGATTATCTAAAGAAAAATCCTCCCGTTAATGAGGATATGCTTCGCTCGATGATGATGTCAATGGGTCAAAAACCTTCTGAGAAAAAAATTCGTCAGATGATGCAGCAAATGAAAAACCAAAAGTAGGTTTTTTTCTAAAAAGCGGGCTGATTTTATCAGCTCGCTTTTTATTGCGGCAAAACGCAGCAACGAATAAAAAATGTCCCCAAGCTGCTTTTTCTGTTTACGTTCTGTAAATAGCGGGGAAGCAATCGAATCTGAATCCAATGAATATTCGGAAAAATCGCAAAATTTAGGCAACAGGTCATAAAGAAATGGAGAGTGTTATGTCAATATTTAGGAAGTTAGGTTGGTTTTTTAAACAAGAAAAGAAACATTATTTGTTAGGCGTAGGCTCTTTAGTCTTAGTCGCCTTGGTACAGTTGGCACCTCCCAAAGTTATCGGGATCATCATCGATGAGATTGCGGAAAAAGAGATCTCGATGCAGACGATCTTTTTTTGGGTCATGATCTTGATTGCTTCAGCCATCGCTCAATACGTGTTTCGTTTTGTCTGGCGAACGCATATCTGGGGCAGTGCCGCTCGGCTAGAAAAAACGTTACGCAGACAGCTATTTGCACATTTTACAAGGATGGATCAGTTGTTTTATCAAAAGCATCGGACAGGTGATTTGATGGCCCATGCCACCAATGACTTGAATGCCATCCAAAATGTGGCAGGGGCAGGGATCTTGACCTTTGCCGATTCCTTCATCTCGGGAGGGGCAACCATCATTGCGATGGTTCTCTTTATCGACTGGCGGTTAACGATCATTGCTCTATTGCCGCTGCCTTTCTTAGCAGTCATTGCACGGGTTCTTGGCAGCAAATTGCATGATGCGTTTCGTGACTCGCAAGAAGCATTTTCTTCCATCAACGACAAAGCCCAAGAAAGTATTACTGGGATGAAAGTCATCAAAACTTTTGGACAGGAAAAAGAGGACATCGCTGATTTTCAAACCAAAATCGACCATGCCATCATCAAAAACCGCAAAGTCAATTTTCTGGATGCCTTGTTTGATCCGTTTATTACGATCATCATCGGAATCTCCTATGTGCTGACGATCATCGTTGGCGGCAATTATGTCATGAACGGTACCATCTCGATCGGTCAATTGGTATCCTTCATCAGTTATATCGGTATGTTAGTTTGGCCGATGTTTGCCATCGGACGTCTGTTTAATGTGCTGGAACGAGGCAATGCAAGTTATGATCGGGTTGCCGAATTGTTGGCGGCAAAGACCCATATTATTGAAGCCAAAGATGCGGTCGATGCCCCAGCCCAAGGAACGGTGAACGTTCAAATCAATGATTTTCACTATCAAGGAGATGATTTTGCCCTGCAAGACATCCACTTTACTTTGCCAGCGGGTCAGACACTAGGTGTCGTCGGGAAAACCGGTGCTGGAAAAACCTCTTTGATGAAGCTCTTGTTGCGAGAGTATGATTCATTTGACGGGGCGATCACCTTCGGGGGCATCGATAGCAAGCAATACTCCTTGAATGCTCTTTTGGGGTCGATCGGTTATGTTCCGCAAGATCATTTCTTATTTTCCATGACGATTCGAGACAATATCCGCTTTGCGCAACCACGGGCTTCTCAAGCAGAAGTGGAAGCAGCTGCTGGATTGGCAGTGATCCACGAGGATATCAGTCAGTTTCCTGAAGGGTACGAAACGATGGTGGGGGAACGTGGTGTTTCTCTTTCTGGTGGACAAAAACAGCGTTTATCCATTGCCCGTGCTTTGATCACTGATCCAGAATTATTGATTTTAGATGACGCCCTTTCAGCAGTAGATGCCAAAACAGAAGAAGCTATTTTACAACAGTTGCGGACGTTCCGTCAGAATAAAACAACGATCATTGCTGCCCACCGCCTAAGCAGTGTCAAGCACGCAGAAGAAATTCTCGTGATCGACAATGGGAAAATCAGTGAACGCGGGACCCATGAACAATTATTGGCTGCAAATGGCTGGTATAAAAAAATGTGGGACAAACAGCAACTAGAAGCCAAAATCGAAGGGAGTGAAGCCTAATGCAAGAATCAGAATGGAGCAAATCGATTCCCTTTAAAGAGCAAAAAAACATCATCAAACGAATGTTTCTTTTTGCCAAGCCATTTCGAAAAACCTTCTATGCAGCGATCTTTTTTGCTTTTGTGCTATCGATCGTCAATATCCTGTTGCCTTTGATCATTCAAACCTTTATGGATAATTATTTGACCAATCAAACGGCGACCCAGCAAGTCATTTATTTCTTTGCTGCATTGTATTTCTTTGGGGTGTTGGTAAAAGCTGTGATTTGGTTTTTCCAATGGTTCCTTTATTCGATGGGTTCTTTAAAAACCTATCAGTATATTCGAGCAAAATTATTTGAAAAATTGCATAGTCTTGGGATGCGCTATTTCGATCAGACACCAGCGGGTTCGATCGTTTCACGGGTCAGCAACGACACAGAAACGTTGTATGAATTTTGGTATGTCTTCTTGATGGTATTGACAGGAATTTTTGCGGTGGTTTCTTCTTTTGCCGCCATGTTCCGCATCAACGTCAAAATTGCCTTACTGAACTTGATTTTTCTGCCGATCCTAATGGTAGTCATCTGGTATTATCAAAAATTCAGCTCTCGTATCTATCGTCAAATGCGGGAAAAACTGAGTCAGCTGAATACGAAATTGAATGAATCGATTTCTGGTATGCAAATCATTCAGCAATTCCGTCAAGAGGCGCGGCTGAATGAAGAATTCGAAGCGACCAACGATGATTATTTGAAAACTAGATACGCTATGATCCGCACGAATGCGCTGCTATTATCACCAATCATTAGTTTGTTGTATGCCTTAGCGATCGCCTTGTCGTTGACGGTCTTTGGGTTTGATGCCTTAGAATCGCCCATTGAAGTCGGGTTGATTTTCGCCTTTACGACCTATATTCAAGGATTTTTTAATCCCATGACACAGATGATGGATTTTCTCAGCGTCTTTACTGATGGGATGGTCGCCGGCAGCCGTATTCTAAAGATTATGGATAACGAAGAATACACGCCGCAGCAAAACCCCGATGCTAGTCAAACCATCACCAAAGGAAAAATCGAATTTCGCGATGTCAGTTTTTCCTATGATGGTAAAAACAACGTATTGAATCATATTTCTTTCATCGCCTATCCAGGTGAGACCGTGGCTTTAGTCGGTCACACAGGAAGTGGCAAGAGCTCGATCATCAATGTGTTGATGCGTTTTTACGAATTCGGGGAAGGGCAAATTTTGATCGATGATCAAGATATCCGCGACTTCACGATGGAAGAGCTTCGGAAAAAAGTCGGACTCGTATTGCAAGACGCCTTCATGTTTTATGGGGACATCGCTGACAATATCCGCTTATTGAATCAGGACATTCGTGAGGAACAGATCGAAGCAGCAGCAAAATTTGTTCAAGCAGATGCCTTTATTCAAAAATTACCTGGTAAATACCACGCCAAAGTGATTGAACGGGGCGCCAGCTATTCAAGTGGGCAGCGACAATTGATTTCCTTTGCCCGCACCATGGTGACCGATCCGAAAGTGCTGGTCTTGGATGAGGCGACTGCCAATATCGATACTGAAACAGAAGGACTGATCCAAGAAGGGTTGGCAAATATGCGTCAAGGGCGAACCACGATCGCGATCGCCCATCGATTGTCTACCATCCGCGATGCCGAGTTGATTTTGGTGCTTGATAAAGGCTCGATCGTCGAACGAGGCACCCATGATGAACTTTTGGCTCAAAAAGGGTTGTATGCCGATATGTACCGTTTGCAGGCAAGTGAAGTTTAAACGACCAATAGACCTTAAAATACCGCCTAGGTATTTTAAGGTCTATTTTGTATAAATTGAACAAATGGAGGAAAAAATTTCTATTTGTGATTGACAGCGTTTTCACCCTTTGCTATCATGTAGACATTAAAGCAACTAGCTCCTAGACATCCAAACGGATCAAACGGTCGCGAGACATTTCGGTTAAGATTAGGAATCACGCGCAGTCAAGCGAGTGGCAGAGGAGCTCTATGTGAAATGTTGCGCAAATAGGAGGGTCAAATTATAGACTAGATATATGAGGGAAGCTGCTCTAAGCAAAAGGCAAGTATCCTGAGCCTATTTTTTACGAAGAACCCAACCAACGAGAGAGGATTGTGGAGGGGGATTGTAATAAAGGCAGTCCCATCGAGAAGGGGGCGAAAAGGAATGTATTGAGAGCTCAAAGATAGTCGAGTGGATAAACACGAGAAATCATTCGTTGTTTTATTTTTTTAATTCTTTGTTAACCGGTTAACTAAAACGGTTAACAAAAAAGAGGAGGAAAGCAAGCATGGGGAATGGTCACAAGTTTAGCCGTTTTTTTCATGACAAAGGTCGCATTCAGCGAGAATAGGGAAAGTAGCAAACGTAGAAACTTGCAACACGATCTATGAACAAAAAATAGTTCAAATGGAAAGATGAGGGAAAATTTATGGTAGAAATTATAATTGGTATTTTAATGATCGTTTCTTTCTTAGGAATGGTTTGGTACTGCGTCAAAGGGTTCAACCTGATGGTAGGTTTCTTCGTTATGGCAACACTTTGGACCGTTTTAGCTTTTATTGGCAATGCGTTGAGTCCGGATTTAACAGCTTTGAATTTTGTCGATACGATCACGAACATTTATCAAACAGGACCCGCCGGTTTTGCTAGTTCGATTCTGGTTAATATTTTCTTCGGTTCCTTCTTTGGTCGGATTTTGATGGATACAGGGATCGCAGCAACGCTGATTCGGAAGGTTGTTGAGCTTGGTGGAGATAAACCACGGATCACAATGACCCTTTTATGTACTGTTACTGCCTTATGTTTCACTTCCATGACGGGCATTGGTCCTGTAATCTCTATCGCAGTGATCGTTATGCCGATTTTGCAAGCGTTGGGTATTCCAACAGCGATTGCTTTATTCGCTTTTATGGGTTCCATCATGGCGGGAATTTTTGCCAATGTAACAAATTTTGTGCAATACCAAGGTATTTTAGCAGCATTACAACCTGAAGGAAGTCAATCCATGATGGAATATGGGTTTTCCGACTATTTCACATTCGGCATGATCGCACTAGTCGTTTCCTTACTTGTGACATTGGTTTTTGCCAATATTGCTTTAAGTCGTGCGAAATCATCAAAAGTCAAAGCGTGGGCTTCCACACCTGGTGCAACTTCAGGCGATGCTCCTTGGTATTCTTGGGTGGCTGTGATCGCACCAGTCTTACTCGTTGTGTTTGCTGAGTTTCCTATTATTCCTGCATTTATTCTGGCAGCTTTGTACGCCTTACTGACTTGCGGAAAATTAAAAGGTGGTTTCGTAAATATTTGCCGCATGTTAGCTAAACAATTTGCAGATGGTGCTGTCGATGTTGCGCCCCTGGTAGGTTTCTTATTAGTACTGGCTATGTTTAATTCAGCTGCAAGTCTCGCGGTTCCTTTCTTTGAACCAATCGTTGGCGGTCTAGTTCCTCATAGTACCGTGGCTCTTGCGATCTTATTTGCTATCTTAGCACCCCTTGGTTTTTTCCGTGGTCCTTTGAACTTAGTCGGATCAGGAGGCGCAGTAGCGGCAGTGATCTTAGCTGCCACAAATTGGGATCTGGCATTCATTTTTCCACTTTTCGCTGTGGTCACGATCGCTCCTCAGCATTTGGATATTACTCAGTCATGGGTAGCATGGGGGCTAGGACATCATAAAGTTGGTTCTAAAGATTTCATGAAGTTTTCGATACCAGCTGGGTGGCTTTCTAGTGCGATCCTGTGTATCATTGCGCTCATTTTGTTCGGATTGAATAACTAGTCGATGAAGAAACGTAGCTAATCAATAAATCATGCAACTATGGATGTAGGAGGAAAGTGGAAATGAGTGAATTAAGAAAAGTTAGAATGGGAATCGATGTAGGCGGTACCCATACAAAAGCTGTCGCTATCGATAATCTGACTCACGAGATCATAGGAAAATCCAGCGTGAAGACCACCCATGATCATGAACGGGGGTAGCTGCTGGCGTTGTCGAGAGTTTTCAAAATTGTATGAAAGAAAATGATATTGACCCAAAAAGTGTGATTTTTGTTGCTCATTCAACCACCCAAGCCACGAACGCTTTGATTGAAGGGGATGTGGCTGACATTGGTGTTTTCGGTATGGCTCGTGGTGGTTTCGAAGGGTTTCTGGCAAAGCGTCAATTAAAAATTGCCGATATCGTCCTAGGAAATCAGCGATCCATTAAGATCATCAATGCCTTCTCAAAACTCAAAGGAATGAATAAAGCGAGTGTGGAAGAGATGATCGATGATCTAGTGAGGCAAGGATCAGAAGTGATCGTCGCTAGTATGGCTTTTGGAGTAGATAATAATGATGCTGAGAATCTAGTGATGGAAGTTTGTACAGAAAAAGGAATTCCCTGTACCGTTGCTTCGGATATCACGAAACTTTACGGATTGACCAGAAGAACACGAACGGCCACTATCAATGCAAGCATTTTACCTAAAATGTTATCTGTCGCAAATTCAACGGAAGTCTCTGTGAAGGAGTCGGGAGTAGATGTACCTTTAATGATCATGCGCGGCGATGGTGGGGTTATGGAAATTGCTGAGATGAAAAAGCGACCAGTTCTGACTATGCTCTCGGGTCCAGCAGCTTCAGTAATGGGTTCACTGATGTATTTACGAGCATCAAATGGTGTGTATTTTGAAGTAGGCGGCACAACCACCAATATCGGTGTCATTAAAAACGGACGGCCAGCGATCGACTATTCTGTCGTTGGCGGACATGAAACATACATTTCCAGTTTGGATGTTCGGATCACGGGTTGTGCAGGGGGTTCCATGATTCGAGCAACTGCTAATGGAGTGGTAGATGTAGGACCTCGTTCTGCTCATATTGCCGGTCTGGACTACGCAGTCTACTCTGATCCAACCAATTGGACAGGAGGAGAGGTGGAATTCTTTAGTCCGAAAGAAGGAGATCCTGCGGATTATGTTGCAATCAAATTTGATAATGGTGAGCGGGTAACTATCACCAATTCGTGTGCAGCGAATGTGTTGGGCTTGATCAAACCGGAACATTTTTCTTATGGGAATATCGAAGCGGCTCGAAAAGCGATGGGCGTATTAGCGGATTATTGTGGCACGACGATCGAAGATATTGCGACACAAATCATGGAGCGTTCTTATGCAAAATTAGAGCCAGTGATTTTGTCTTTAGCAGAAAAATACAAATTAGAAAAAAGCCAAATTTCATTAGTAGGAGTTGGTGGCGGCGCTTCGTCATTAATTATCTACTTGTCAGAAAAAATGGGCGTAAAATATTCGATTCCGGAGAACGCTGAGGTGATTTCCTCAATTGGCGTCGCCCTAGCGATGGTGCGAGATGTCGTTGAACGGATCATTCCTTCCCCTTCGAAAGAAGACTTGCGATCAATCAAAACAGAGGCTATCAATAAAGCCATTGAGAGTGGGGCTACCCCAGAAAGTGTGGAAGTCTTTATCGAAATCGATCCTCAAACGTCTAAAGTCACAGCCATTGCGACTGGTTCCACCGAAGTCAAGACGACGGATCTTTTAGCAGAGGCAACCGTCGAGGAAGCCCAAGAATTAGCAGCAGGCGATTTGGGGCTACCTACCAACGAAATTGATCTTTTAGAGAAAAGTTCGCATTTTTATGTGTTTGGAACCCGTGTTTCTTCAGGAGACAATCCGGCAATTCGAATCCTTGATAAAAAAGGCTTTATTAAAGTACAACGAGCTTCAGGGAAGGTCATCAAAACCACCGCGGAGAATTATGTGCAAGCAGTCGAGCAACTGTGGGATGACTTGGCGATCTATCAGACAGAAGTGATTTTGCGTCCAGATTTCTATATTTGTGCCGGACCACGGGTGATGGATTTTTCAGTAAACGATTTGGAGGCATTGATGTTGTTGATCGATATCGAAATGTCGACTTTAGATCCAAATGAAGAAGTGATGGTTCTGGCGGCGAATTCCCTATGATCAAGCAGAGGTTTTTCTTAAAACAGCAACATACGGTTGATCTGACATTATTAGAAACGTGGTATGAACAGCTCATGCCCATCAACGAATTTAGTTGGGGAGTATTTGAGTTTACCCGCGAGATGCTGCGTAATAAAGTGAGTGAAGAGGAAAAAAACGAAATCATTGAAGAAGCCATTTTATGTGGTAGAACATGGGCGCAAAAAATACTCGACCAGTTTGATTTAAAAAAACAGGAAAAGGCAGATCGTGCCTGGTACTTGGCGAATAAGCTTGGTTTAACGATTACGGAAAGATCTGGAAAACCGACGAAGTTTCGTATGGTCTTTGCGCAGTTTATCATGGAGCGCTCCATTGAATTGATCACTGAACCCATTGCTGCTTACACCGAGCTGACTCAATCTTCGGAAATATTGCCTAAACCAGAAGTTATCCGAGGAGTCTTGATCGCTCATGAAATTTTTCACTATTTAGAAGAGCAACATGGGGCAACGATGTACCATATCACCAAAACGATTCCCCTGTGGCGCTTTTTTTCCTACGAGCATCGGTCGACGGTTGGTTGTGCTTCGGAAATTGCGGCGATGGCCTTTGCAAAAGAACTGTGTGAGACAGACTTTGTGCCTCAAATGTTAGATATTTTGCTTTCTTATCCGTTGGAAGTCGACTTTTCAAAAAGTATATATGAAGTCGTGCAGCAAGAAATGCGCCACATTGAAGCAATGAGCTAGTTCTTTGAAAATCGCTCACTTAGCGGCTTCTTTACGATCCGTCACTATTGAGATAGGACAGTCCATGTCGAACGAAATCGGTCCTTGTTCATTTTTCAAGGGTTCCATGATATAATTGACCAACAGCAAAAAGCAAGGCGTGGATTGAATGGCAAATGAGAAAATCACCATTAAGATGGTGTCAGAAAAAGCAAATGTTTCAAAAACCACCGTTTCTAGATATTTGAATGGCAAATATGAATTTATGTCAGCAGAGACAAAAAAGCGCATCGAAGAAGTGATCGAGGAGCTTGAATACCGTCCAAATGCGCTAGCACAGGGGTTGAAAAACAATAAAACGGGATTGATCGGCATCGTTGTCAGCAATATCATGATCCCGGAAGTAGCAGCTTTAGTTCGAGGCGTCAATGATTATTGTATACGAAAATCTTTTCAGGTGATTCTTGTTGAAACCGATCACAAAAATATTTCTCAGCAGGATCAAATTCAAGCGTTGATCGACCGTCAAGTGGAAGGGCTGATTCTGTCGTCGAATCAGGACGAAGCATTCGTGAAAAGCTTGACTGAGCAAAAGGTCAAGATCGTGCTGGCTGATTGCACGATCGAAGAAGTGATGATTGATACAGTCATCGTTGATAATGAAAAAGCGACGGGCGAGATGATTCAACGTATTTATTCAGAAGGCTTTGATCGAGTCGCTTACTTTACACCACCGCTCACAACGCCTAGTCGGAAGAAAAAGCTCGCTCTTTTTCTGGAAAGTTCTAAAATCGCAGTTAGAAATCCTGAACAACTAGCATTTGAGATCGAAGAAACACAAGCGGCATTTGACGCGTGTAAGGAATCACTAAACGAATTGTTGAAAAAAAATCAAGGCTATCGTTTAGCAATACTAGCTGAAAACAGTGAGTTGATGTTTGCGTTGATCCATGTGATCTATAGCTTGGGCTTACGGATTCCAGAAGATGTTGCGATCGGGGGCTATGATGATTTAGGCTGGAACAAACTTTATCATCATGAAATGTCTGTGATTGAAAAACCGTCGTATGAGATTGGTTCGCAAGCTGCTGAACTTTTAGTCAAGCGGATCTCAAAAGGGAAAATGCAGTATAAACCAAAGGTAATCGAAGTACAGCCAAAAATCAAAATGAATGGTTCGACACAAGTGAGTGACAATAGTTTTGATAAGATCGTTATCCGTATGAACCAAGAAAACCAGCCTTACATCAAAAAAAATTATCGTAAACAAGATGATTAGGTTTTTTTGAAAAACAAGAAACAAATGACACCATAGCCGGCTCCCTAAAGATTAGACTGATCAGTCAAGTCTTTGGGGAGCGTTTTTTCGTTCGCTAAGGGTTTTGTCTTTATCTAAGATAAGAACGAATAAAAATTGATCGCTCGTGTATTTAAGAAACGATCAATAGATTCGTACTAGGTGTCAGTAAAAATAACGAACAACGATTGACAGCGCTTTCTACCTTTGCTATGATAAAGATAATAAAACTGGTTCTAATGGATAGTGATTGTTGATTTTTAACAAGCTAAACCTGATGAAGCTGCGGTATTTGCGCTGCTTTCATGAGGTTTTTTCTGTGTTGACTGTTGGCTCAGCAATAAAGACAAGCAATGAACCATATCCGCAATGATAAAGTAAGTGGGGGTAGGAGATGAAAATCAGTAAAGTGTTAAACAATAATGTTGTGATCACTACCGATCAAAGTCAAAACGAGATTATTGTTATGGGGCGGGGGATTGCATTTAAGAAAAAAGTGGGAGATGAAATTTCTTCAGAAACGGTCGATAAAGTGTATCGCTTAGAAAATCAGACGATCTTATCTCAATTTCAAGAGCTGCTTGCTGACTTACCACTGGAATATCTTGAATTATCCAATGAGATCATTGAGTATGCTCGGCGAGAATTGTCATCCCCAATCAATGATTCCATTTACATCTCGTTGACGGATCACATGCACTGTGCCATTGAACGATCGAAAAAAGGAATGACGGTCAAAAATGTCTTATTGTGGGATATCAAGCGTTTTTTCCCCGATGAGTACCAAATAGGCTGCAAAACAGTAGAAAAAATCAAAGAACATTACGGGATTCAGCTGCCAGATGACGAAGCTGGCTTTATTGCTCTGCATCTCGTCAATGCGCAAACTGAGAATGGGGTGACCAAGGCAATATTGCTGAACTAACCCAAACGATGCAAGACATCATAAACATTGTTAAATATTTTTTCAAAACAACCTTTGATGAAGAGTCCGTTTATTTTTATCGCTTCACTACGCATTTGAAATTTTTTGTCTCAAGAATGCAAAACCATACCCCTCATGCGGATGAAACCGATGAAGATCTTTTGGCTATGGTCAAAGTGAAGTACCGAAATGCGTATCAATGCGTACAAAAAATCGCTGAACTATTAGAAAATCAGTATCAGTATCAAATGTCCAGTGACGAAAGTTTGTATTTAACGATTCATATTGCCAGACTTGTGCAAAAGAATCGTTGATTGAAAAAAAACAAGAAAGGAGAAGGATTTTTTGATTCATGAGAAGGTGTCAAAAAAGAAAAGTTTCTTCGCAATGATTCTTATCAAACGTCAGCTTCAAGACATCTGACCATGCAGCAAGAAATCAAAAAAAGAAAACATTTTGGATAGTGACATTCAGTTGGCTAAACCTTCAATACAAAAAAATTGGAGGAATCAAAAATGGGAAAATATCGTGAATTAGCAGAAAAAATCGTAGCAAATGTCGGTGGGAAAGAGAACATCAATAGCTTGACGCATTGTATCACACGCCTGCGTTTTAAATTAAAGGATGAAGGCGTCGCAAATGATGAAGTCTTAAAGAACATGGATGGGGTCGTGACGGTCATGAAGAGTGGCGGTCAATACCAGGTGGTTATCGGAAACCATGTGCCAGATGTCTATGCAGAAGTGATCGATGTTGCAGGAATCAGTGGTGATGCTGAAG
Source organism: Enterococcus sp. DIV0240d (assembly GCF_051711245.1). Classification (NCBI taxonomy): domain Bacteria; kingdom Bacillati; phylum Bacillota; class Bacilli; order Lactobacillales; family Enterococcaceae; genus Enterococcus; species Enterococcus sp. DIV0240d. Next base: position 1,676,941 of record NZ_JBIOMG010000001.1, read on the forward strand.
AAACAGCTTCAGGTGGCAACTTGTTTGATCGTTTGATCGATATTTTGAGCGGCTGCTTCCAACCCTTCTTAGGTGCTTTGTGTGCGGCGGGGATGATCAAAGGACTAAACGCACTGTTGCTTTTTATTGGTACAACAGGCTTGATCGATTTTACAACGACGACAGGTACCTACGTTATGTTCAATGCGATCGGCGATTCGATCTTCATGTTTATGCCAGTGATTTTAGGGTATACGTCAGCGAAAAAGTTTCGCTTAAATCCAATGGTGGGAATCGTGATCGGATCAGCGCTTTGTTACCCAACGATTCAAGGATCTGCTTTGCAAGCCGCATTTCTTGCAGGCGCTGGCGAGGGAGCTGCTGCACCGTATAGCTTGTTAGGCTTGCCAGCGTACGAAACGTTCTTAGGGATTCCGTGGGTTGGCGCAACGTATACTAGCAGTGTGGTGCCGGTCATCTTTATCATTGCCTTTGCTGCACAAGTTCAAAAATTTGCAAAAAAAATCATTCCTTCTGTTGTCCAAACGTTCTTAGTGCCGTTCTTAGTTCTCTTGATTGCATTGCCAATTGGGTTTTTGGTGATTGGACCTGTGATCAGTATGTTGACGGATCTTTTGAGCTCAGGATTTGAAGCGCTGATGGACTTCTCACCAGCTGCCTATGGCTTGTTGCTAGGTTTCTTCTGGCAAGTATTGGTTATTTTCGGTCTTCACTGGTCAGTTGTTCCGCTACACATTATGCAAGTGACACAACTAGGCTACAGTCAGATTTTGGTAGCTACGTTTGGTGCCAGCTTTGCTCAAACAGCCGTAGTGATGGCGATGTACTTTAAACTGAAAGATAAAAAACTGAAAGCACTATGTCCACCAGCTATTATCTCAGGGCTTTTCGGTGTAACGGAGCCAGCGATTTATGGGATCACGTTACCGAAAAAAATGCCGTTCTTCTACTCAATGATCGGTGGTGCGGTCGCAGGTGCCTTCTTGATGATCAATGGAACAACGAGCTACACCTCTGGTGGGTTAGGGGTCTTTGGCATTTTCAACTACATCACTCCAGAAGGCGACGCTAGTGGCATGTGGTTCTCTGTCTTCGGAATCTTGATCGCTGCAGCGATTGGCTTTGGTTTGACCATGGCTTTCTGGAAAGATGATGCAGTGGAAGAAGAAATCGCAGAAGGACAACCAGCGATGACTGTTCGAAAAGAAGTGATCACTTCTCCAGTGGAAGGAACGATCGCGCCACTAAGCAGTGCCAAAGATGAAGCTTTTGCTCAAGGAGTGCTAGGAAAAGGCATCCTGATCCATCCATCAAAAGGCGAAGTCGTGGCTCCTTTTGATGGTACAGTGATGACATTGTTCCCAACCAAACATGCCATCGGGTTGATTTCTGAGAATGGTTTAGAACTTTTGATCCATATTGGTTTGGATACTGTTCAATTGAATGGTGAGTTCTTTGAAGCGCATGTGAAGCAAGGCGATAAAGTCACTCGTGGGCAAAAATTGATCAGCTTTGATAAAGATGCATTGATCAAAGCAGGATTCAATATTGAGACCCCAGTGCTAGTGACCAACTCAGCGGATTATTTGGATATCATCGAGTCTGACAAACGAGAAGTTGGTTGTTCCGATGATTTGATCACGGCTTTAGTTTAGGAAACATTTTCCTGCAAAACAGCTATATAAGGATAAAAGCGATCGGTCGTGAAGGCGCGATCGCTTTTTGACAGTCATTTAATTGGGAAACAGTGAGTCCTTATAATGAAGGTTTTTATCATAGGTTGGTTCAGCGATTATAGTTGATGAAGTGGGGCGCTTATCATACGCCATCCCAATATCGATCAAATGCTGCAGATTTTTCTCATAGTGCTCCGAAAAGACGACTGCATACAACAAATCTAGCAAGTAGCAAACTGAGGTATTGATCGTAAAATTCGCGATCTTTGAATAAAGCCTTTCTCTTGTTGTGATATTTAAGACACAATCGCTTAATTTCGCTAACGCATTCTCGCCAATACTAGTCATCCCAATGATGGAGACCTGCCGTTCGGCGAGGATCTTACCGATTTCTTTAACCATTTTGTTTTCACCTGTGTAAGAAATCAAAATCGCGGTCGTATCGGAGGTACAGTTGGATGCCTCATAGGCACTTTCGCCGAAGGTATCGCAGACGTGGATACTTTTTCCTAAACGCCGCATCTTCAAAACAAAGTCTTGAGAAATCAAGGTGTTGGCATTGCTGGCGAAAATCCTGATATGGTTGGCATTGAGCAACGATTGTTTCGCTTTTTGTAATTCATCATGATGGATCAAGGAAAGCGTATCTTCGATCGTTGTTTGTTCAAGCTTTGCCAACTTTTTGGCGATGGTCATAATACCGTCATGGGAAGAGAAGGGAAAGTTCGCATCCACATCGGTAAAATGGCTGCTCATATAAGTTTGCTCTTCCACAAAGGCCGTTTTTAAGTCGAGCCAACCATTGAAGCCTAATTTTTTGGCGATCCGAATAAAAGTAGAAGGATGAACATAGGTTTTTTCAGATAATTCCTTGATGGTTTGATCCGCCATCGCGGTCGGATTGGCTAATAAATAATCAATCAACGATCGTTCGGCGGGTGCTAGTTTGATTTGGCGCATTTTTTCTTGTAACAACATGGAATACATGCTCCTTTTTACATTTTTTTTGATTATTTGTAAATGGTTTTTACAGAAATTCGTTTTTACTCAGTACCTAGCGAATCGTTTACATCCTAATTATTCCTTATTTGATGCTCTTTGTAAATCTTTTTTACAAAACACCTGCAAGAAGAAGCGAGATTTGCAAACGCTTTTTCTAAATATGCTATTTACATTGAATCAAATGTTTTTATGAATGATAATAAGAATGTAAATAAAATAGCAAAGGAGCAATACAATGACAAAAGGAATTAAAATTGCAACCATTGGTGGCGGCAGCAGCTATACCCCGGAGTTAATGGAAGGCTTTATCAAACGCTATGAAGAATTGCCGATTCGTGAGATTTGGCTAGTAGATATCGAAGCAGGAAAAGAAAAATTAGCAATCGTTGGTGCGATGGCACAACGGATGTGGGATGCGTCACCCTACGATGTAAAAATCCACATGACATTGGATCGAGAAGAAGCGTTAAAAGATGCTGATTTCGTTACGACTCAATTCCGAGTAGGATTGCTGAATGCCCGTATCAAAGATGAACGAATTCCTGCCTATTACGGCATGATTGGTCAAGAAACCAACGGCCCTGGTGGTATGTTCAAAGCGTTTCGTACGGTTCCAATCATTCTTGAAATCGTTGAAGACATGAAACGCTTGTGTCCCGATGCCTGGTTGATCAACTTTGCGAATCCAAGCGGTATGGTGACTGAAGCAATCGTGCGTTACGGAAAATGGGACAAAGTCATCGGGTTGTGTAACGTGCCTGTCATGGCAACGATGGTTGAACCTGCGTTGCTTGGCAAAGAACCTGACGAATTGATTTACAAATTTGCAGGATTGAACCACTTTCACTGGCACAAAGTTACCGACTCACACGGCAATGACGTTACGATGGACATTATTGATAAAATGTATGAAGAAGACAATGGCTTACCGAAGAATATCTTTGATGTACCATTTTACAAAGAACAGCTGGAACAAATGAAGATGATTCCTTGCGGGTATCACCGTTATTACTATCGTCAAGAAGAAATGTTGAATCATGCGATCGAAGAGTACAAGACTGTCGGTACACGCGCACAGCAAGTGAAACAAACCGAAGCCGAATTGTTTGAGTTGTACAAAGATCCTGAATTGGATCATAAACCAGAACAGCTGCAAAAACGTGGTGGTGCTTACTACTCAGATGCAGCGTGTGAAACGATTGCTTCCATTTATGCTAATAAAAATACCCAAATCGTCGTTTCAACCAAAAATGAAGGCGCCGTTCCAGATCTTCCTGCCGATTGCGTAGTCGAAGTAACAGCTTACGTTGGCGGACAAGGGGCTAGAAATGTTGCCTTTGGTGAGTTACCGACAGCTGAAAAAGGTTGGTTACAGGTAATGAAAGCAATGGAATTATTAACGATCGAAGCAGCTGTGACGGGGGATTACAATATCGCATTACAGGCCTTCACCATCAACCCATTGGTTCCATCAGGTGATACGGCAAAACGTGTCATGGACGAACTGTTTATTGCCCACAAAGATCACTTGCCTAAATTTAAGGAAACGATCGCACGTCTTGAAAAAGAAGGCGTAGAAGTACAAGATGAAGTAGCCCGCGAACTTGATCGCGAACTAGTTAAATAAAGAGAAAGTAGGAAAGAAACATGGCATTTAGAAAAGACTTTTTATGGGGCGGCGCAACAGCTGCCAATCAATGTGAAGGAGGCTACCAAGAAGGCGGACGCGGCTTGGCAAACGTTGACGTGGTACCGATCGGCAAAGATCGTTTTCCAGTCATTACTGGTCAAATGAAAATGTTCGATTTTGATGATGAACATTTCTACCCAGCAAAAGAAGCGATCGATATGTATCATCGCTACAAAGAAGACATCGCGCTATTTGGCGAAATGGGCTTTAAAACCTACCGTTTGTCGATCGCTTGGAGTCGGATTTTCCCTAAAGGGGATGAAACAGAACCAAATGAAGACGGCTTGAAGTTCTATGAAGATCTTTTCAAAGAATGCCACAAATATGGGATCGAACCATTAGTAACGATCACTCACTTTGATTGCCCAATGCATTTAGTTGAAAAATACGGGGCATGGCGTTCTCGTGAATTGGTCGGATTCTATGAAAACTTGTGTAACGTGATTTTCAACCGTTACAAAGGATTAGTAAAATACTGGTTGACCTTCAACGAAATCAACATGATTCTCCATGCGCCATTTATGGGAGCAGGTCTTTACTTTGAAGAAGGCGATAACGTTGAGCAAGTGAAATACCAAGCGGCTCACCATGAGCTATTGGCCTCTGCGATCGCAACGAAAATCGCTCATGAAGTCGATCCTGAGAACAAAGTAGGCTGTATGTTAGCTGCTGGCGCATACTATCCATATACAAGCAAACCAGAAGATGTCTGGGAATCACGCAAAGCAGATCGCGAAAACTATTTCTTTATTGATGTTCAATCACGTGGGGAATATCCACAATATGCGCTGAAAGAAATGGAACGCAATGGGATCGAAATCAAAATGGAAGAAGGCGACCTTGAGCTGTTGAAAGCTCACACCGTAGACTTTATTTCCTTCTCTTACTATTCTTCACGCGTATCGACCACGGACGCTGAGTTATTAGAACAAACGGCTGGCAATATTTTTGCCTCTGTGAAAAACCCATACTTGGAAGCAAGTGAGTGGGGGTGGCAGATTGATCCACTTGGTTTGCGGATCACGATGAATGACATTTATGATCGCTACCAAAAACCATTGTTCATCGTTGAAAATGGCTTAGGAGCTGTGGATACACCAGATGCAGATGGCTATGTGGAAGATGATTACCGCATTCAATATTTGGCAGAACATATTCAAGCAATGAAAGATGCGGTTGAACAAGATGGTGTCGACTTATTGGGTTACACGACTTGGGGTTGTATCGATTTAGTTTCAGCTGGAACAGGTGAAATGAAAAAACGCTATGGTTTCATTTATGTGGACCGTGACAATGAAGGAAACGGCACCTTGAAACGAACAAAGAAAAAATCATTTGATTGGTACAAACAAGTGATTGCTTCAAACGGTGAAGATTTATCGAATAACTAATCATAAGAAGCTGCAGTTGATCCCTTAGAGAAATCTAAGTAGATCAACTGCAGTTTTTTTAAAGTCTTTTTAAAAAACTTTTTAACAAATGATTTCTATAAGTAGAAATGGCTGCTCAGAGATTTTTGATAACCGACAATTAGAGTACTGTAAAATGTTTGCGTTGAAGCAAGTGCAAAAAAGGCGACCTTAAGGATGACATGTTTTGTCCTTGAGGTCGCCTTTATCAGTTTTTTTAAAGAACTTTTTCGATTTCTGGAATCATTTTTTGAGGATTAGTTTGTGGAGCAAAACGCTCAACGACTTTACCTTGGCGGTCCACCAAGAATTTCGTAAAATTCCACTTAATGGCTTTGCCTAGTGTACCCGGTGCTTCTTCTTCCAAATAGCGAAACAAGGGATCTGCGTCTTTGCCATTGATCACCGTTAACTTGTGCATCGGAAAGTCGACACCATAGGTGGTTCGGCAAGCGGCTGCGGCTTCTTCGGCTGACCCGACTTCTTGTTTGAACTGATCAGAAGGAAACCCTAAAACGACCAACCCTTGGTCTTTATAAGTTTCATAAAGACCTTGTAATTCTTTGAACTGCGGGCTCAAACCACACTTCGTAGCTGTATTGACGATCACTAGCGGTTGACCTTCGTATTTTGCTAGCGAATAAGTTTCGCCATTTTCCAATGTTGCTTGGTAGTCATAGATTGACATAGCAAACGCTCCTTTTAATGTAAATCGTAGTCGATAGCTTCTGAGACAAGTATAGAGCAAAGTCTTCAAAAAAACCAAGCAAACTTCTTGGCGCATTTTATTTTTTATGGAAAACAAAAAAGTCCAGCAGTCTGAAGCGACCCCCAAAAGTTAGACCAAAAAAATCTAACTTTTGGGGGTCGTTATTTGTATGGCAAAATATCCTTTTGAATTAAAACTAAAAATCGTTAAAGAATATCTTAGTGGCGTGGGCGGATATCGGTATCTTGCCAACAAATACGGTATTTCAAGCAAGTCTCAAGTAAGTAATTGGGTGAATGCCTATCGTGAATACGGAGAGGAAGGTCTATTGAGAAAGCATCAAAATCAGAAATATTCTGTTCAATTTAAGTTAAATGCGCTAGAGTTATATCAAACAAGTGAGATGTCCTATCGAGAAGTTGCTAGCACTTTAGAAATGAACAACCCTGCGCTTATTGCCAATTGGATGCGTAATTTCAGAGAAGCAGGTATTGAGGGGCTCTCAAAAGAGAAAGGGCGACCACTTACTTTGACTAGAAAAAAAGAAAACAAAAAAGAAAATACAACAACTGAAGAACGCGATCGTATCAAGGCATTAGAAAAGCAAGTCCGATCCCTTCAAATTGAGAATGCCTTTTTAAAAGAGTTGAGGAAGCTGCGAAAACAGGAAGCCCAGCAAAGACGCAAGAATCAATCGCACGAATCATCGCCAGCCTCCGAGGATCATTCAAACTAGTTGAGCTTCTTGAAACATTGAAATTTCCTAAAGCAACCTATATGTATTGGCAGAAACGGTTTGACAGACCAAACCCAGACCAAGAAATTGAAGAAAAAATGCTTGAAATTCGCAAAGAGCATAAAGACTATGGCTGTCTGCGACTAAAAAAAGAATTAGAGAATCAAGGGATTCATGTCAATAAAAAGAAGATTCAACGTCTGATAAAAAAACTAGGTATCGAAGTAAAGTCTTACACTCGAAAATCTCGACGGTACAATTCTTATCGTGGGAAGGTTGGTACTGTCGCCAAAAATCGTATTCATCGTCGGTTTTATACAAATATCTGTCACCAAAAAATTACAACTGATACCACAGAGTTTAAGTATTATGAAGTAGACACCGCAGGTGTCGTTCGTCAGAAAAAGCTGTATTTAGATCCTTTCATGGATTTCTACAATAGTGAAATTCTATCTTATCGGATTTCTGAAAAACCAAACGCACTAGCCATAATGGAAGGATTAGAAGAAGCAATCCAGATGACAAATGATTGTCCATTTCGTAGAACCTTCCATTCAGATCAAGGATGGGCCTATCAAATGAATGCTTATAAGAATAAATTGAAGCAGCATAAAATCTTCCAGAGTATGTCTCGTAAAGGGAATTGTTTAGATAACTCACCTATGGAAAACTTCTTTGGTTTATTAAAGCAAGAGATTTTTCATGGAGAAGTCTATCGGAGTTTAGATGAATTGAAAACAAAAATTGACCAATATATCTATTATTACAACCATAAACGCATCAAAAAGAAATTAAATTGGCGAAGTCCGGTTCAGTTTCGAGAAGCTGTAAAAACAGCTGTCTAACAGTTAATCTTATCGTACAAAAAAGGAGTGGATTTCTCCACTCCATAAAAGTCTAACTTTTTGGGGTCACTACAGTCACCGAGACCGCTGGACTTTAATTATGCTTCTGGCAATACTTCGGGTTCTGTTTCTTGTGGATGAACGACAGATTTAGTTTTCCATACCCCAGAATGCCAGCGATAGATCATTAAGACACTGCGCAATGCTTCGTCAATGGCATAAGCGATCCAAACGCCGATCAAGCCAAATTTCAAGACGATGGCAAGTGAGTAGGAAAACGGTAAGCTGATGACCCATAGAACAATTAGGCTGCAGATCAATGGGAACTTCACGTCACCACTTGCATTTAATGAACCAACTAGGATCATATTGACTGCACGCGCTGTTTCTAAGACGATCTCTACTAAAAAGACACCTTTAGCAATCTCGATTACTTCGGTATTGGAAGTAAAGATCCCCATGATCGGTTCAATAAATAGATAGGTCAATAAGCAGATCGTTACCGAGGCGATGATCCCGATCACCATCGTGCGCATGCCTCGCTGATGCGCACGATCGAATTCACCCGCACCGACATTGCGGCCAATCATGATTTGGTTTCCTTGACTTAATGCGGAGGCGATCAAATAAACAAATTGGGTGATAGCTGTTACGTAAGATTTTGCAATCAAGACACTTGCGCCAAGTTGAGCCACGATCATCGTCACCACGACTTGCGCTCCTTGATAGGAAAGAGACTCGCCAGAAGAAGGCAATCCGTAAGTCAAAATGTTTTTCATCACGCCCCAAGAGACATTCGAGAAACGGGCAGATAAAACAGAAAAATTCACATGTTTCTTCAGCAACATGGCGGCAATTAGTAAACCGATCGAATTACCAAAGACGCTAGAAAATGCCAATCCAGTCACACCGAAATTCGGTAAACCAAAGGGGCTGTATAAGACAAAGTAATTGCCAATGACGGCTAGGATACTAGCAAACATCGGTACCAATAACGCAGGTTTTGTGAAACTGTGGCTACGCATGACAGCAATTATGACCGCCGTGATCGATGAAAGGAACAGACTTCCGCCATACACTTGTAAGTATCCATGACCTAAAGCAACTAATTCAGCATCTAAGCCCATGAATCGCAAAAGGTAGGTTGAGCCGAAAAGGAACATCAAGCTGATCAAAATCCCGATGAACAATGACCCAAAAAGAGCGGTATTGATGACTTTCGGTATCTGGTCGCGTTTTTTCGCACCAATCAATTGTGCGATAATGATCTGAGTACCCACGGTGATGAAACCGTAAATAAAGACCGTTAAATTCAATAGTTGATTGGCAGCACTGACGGCCGCTACTGCTGGCTCGGAATAATGAGAAATCATCCAAACGTTGACATTCCCAATAACGACCCGCAAAAATAGCTCAACAAAAATCGGCCAGCTGAGAAAAATCAGTTCACGGTCTGATTTTCCTAAAAGTTTTTTCTTATTCAATTGTAAGGACTCCTTATTTTCTATATAATAGACGTATCGTGAAAATTTTACAAAAATTGAAAAGAAAGTCAATGTAATTTTCAAAAGTAAAAGCAGGAATATCTTATTATTTTTTGTAAGCAGATGAGTTGAAAGAATTTGCTTTTGAAAGTAAAGTATGGGTAGTCCAAATTGGAGGGAAATATATGTATGATGTAATTATCATCGGCGCAGGCCCTGCGGGGATGACAGCAGCGCTTTATGCGTCAAGATCGAATTTATCAGTACTAATGATTGAACGAGGAGCACCTGGCGGACAAATGAACAATACGGCTGAGGTTGAAAACTATCCTGGCTTCGAATCAATCTTAGGCCCTGAATTAGCATTTAAAATGTATGAAGGTGCCATTAAATTTGGTGTTGAAAATGCCTATGGGATCGTTCAAAGCATCACGGATCAAGGGGAGTTCAAAGAAGTTGCCACCGAAGACAAAACCTATCAAGGGAAAACAGTCATCATTGCCACAGGATGTGTACATAGAAAGTTAGGCGTCAAAGGCGAAGAAGAATTCGCAGGACGCGGAGTTTCATACTGTGCGGTTTGTGACGGTGCCTTTTTCCGTAACAAACGCTTGATCGTTGTTGGTGGAGGCGACTCAGCAGTCGAAGAAGCTATCTACTTAACGCAATTTGCTTCTGAAGTAACGATCGTTCACCGTCGTGATGAATTACGAGCACAAAAAATCATCCAAGACCGCGCATTTGCCAACGAGAAAATCTCTTTTATTTGGGATTCTGTTGTGGAAGAAATCAAAGGCAATGAGATGGTCGTAACTGGCGTGCAAATCAGAAACGTAAAAACGGATGAAGTGACAGAAGAAGCTGCTGGCGGTGTCTTTATCTATGTTGGTTTAGATCCGTTGACAGAACCATTCAAAGCTAGCGGTATCACGAATGATGCTGGCTGGATCTTAACAAATGATCAGATGGAAACTTCAATTCCTGGTGTTTACGCGATTGGCGATGTTCGTGAAAAAGGCTTGCGTCAAATCACAACGGCAGTCGGCGATGGCAGTATTGCTGGTCAACAAGTGTTTGATTTTATTGAAACACAAAAGGATGCGCAATTAACAAAATAATCTAATGGAATTAGCTGTTATATTTAAAGTGTCAATCACTTTTGATAGCAGCTTTTTTTATTTTTCGTTTGGTTATTCTTTGAGAAATCTGTAAGTAGTGTTATACTAATTTTAGAGCATTTTAACGGAAAAAGGAGAGGTTATTTTATGGCATGGGAACAAACATTTAATCAATGGAAAAACAGTGAACACTTAGATCCACAATTAAAAGAACAATTGACCGCATTAGAAGCAGATCCTGCGATGTTAGAAGACGCTTTTTATATGCCTTTGGAATTTGGGACTGCTGGCATGCGAGGGATTTTAGGACCTGGTATCAATCGGATGAACATTTATACGATTCGTCAAGCAACGGAAGGCTTGGCTCGCTTTATGGATACACAAGATCCCGAAACAAGACGTCGTGGCGTAGCGATTGCCTATGATTCCCGTCATTTTTCACCTGAGTTCGCGATGGAAGCAGCAAAAACATTGGCAAAACATGATATTCCAGCCTTTGTCTTTGAAAGCTTACGTCCGACGCCAGAATTATCTTTTGCTGTGCGTTACTTAAAAACCTTTACTGGAATCATGATCACTGCTTCTCACAATCCAGCCGAATACAATGGCTACAAAGTATATGGGGAAGATGGTGGGCAAATGCCACCAGCAGATGCGGATGCATTGACAAAATTTGTTCGGGAAATTGAAAATCCGTTGGAGATCCCTGTATTAAGTGAAGAAGAAGCCAAAAACAGCGGCTTGATCTCTATTATTGGCGAAGAAATCGATACTGCCTATCTGAAAGAAATCAAAGAAGTCACGATCGATCAAGAATTGATCGATACGGTGGGCAAAGATTTGAAACTTGTCTATACACCACTTCACGGAACAGGGCGGATGCTTGGCGAGAAAGCGTTGAAACAAGCTGGTTTCCAACAATTCATTATTGAACCCTCACAAGCGGTTGCTGATCCAAACTTCAGTACAGTAAAATCACCGAATCCAGAAGAGCACTCTGCCTTTGAATATGCGATTGCTTTAGGAGAAAAAGAAGGTGCTGATCTATTGATCGCAACAGATCCAGATGCCGATCGCTTAGGGGCTGCAGTAAGAATGCCAGATGGCAACTACCAAGTCTTGACAGGTAACCAGTTAGGTGCATTGATGATCCGTTACATTCTAGAAGCCCATAAAACAGCTGGAACATTGCCAGAAAATGCAGCAGTCTTAAAATCGATCGTTTCTAGTGAATTGCCAACAGCGATCGCTAAATCCTACGATGTTGATATGATCAATGTTTTAACTGGCTTTAAATTTATTGCCGAAAAAATCCAACAATTTGAAACAGACCATTCTCAAACTTTCATGTTTGGCTTTGAAGAAAGCTATGGCTACTTAGTTAAACCATTCGTACGGGACAAGGACGCGATCCAAGCGCTCGTTTTATTAGCAGAAGTGGCTGCTTTTTACAAACAATCAGACAAAACATTGTATGATGGTCTGCAAGATATTTTTGAAGAGTACGGCTACTATGCAGAAAAAACGATTTCTGTAACGATGAGCGGCATGGAAGGAGCAACTAAGATTGCTGCCTTGATGAAGACTTTCCGTGAAAAAGCACCTTCCGTCTTCGCAGGAACCCCTGTCGTGCAAACAGAAGACTTTAAATTGTTGACTCGTGTGGGCTTAGATGGTCACCAACAAAAAATGACCACACCGCCTTCTGATGTTTTGAAATACACCTTGGAAGATGAAAGCTGGATTGCTGTTCGTCCTTCTGGGACCGAACCTAAAATCAAGTTTTATATTGGTGTAAAAGGCGATACGGCAGAAGAAGCAGAACAAAAAATTGCTGATCTGCAAGCAGCGATCGAAGAAATCACAGGTGAATAAAGTCATCTGATGTCTTCATAATCAAAAAAATTGCAATTGACTGAATGATCCGAGTGGTAGAAAAAGAAGCGTTCGCTTCCCTCAGCAAACAGGTGTTGAGGGACCGAAGCTTCTAAAGGGAATTTTCTGACGCTTGGATCTATTCTTGTCTTTTAGCTCGTTTCTTCTCCTTGATCGTCGAGCATTGATTGACAAGCTGTCTATCAAGGGCTAAAATGCAAAAGGAAATAAGAGAGGATGTGGCGCGATGACTACGCCGAAACTAGAAGAAATTCAGCAAGTAACACAGATTTTTAAAATGCTTAGTGATCCCACTAGACTAAAAATTTTGTTGTCTCTTCAAGAAGGAGAGCGCAATGTCACTTCGATTGCAGAACAAGTACATATGGAACAATCAGCAGTTTCTCATCAGCTGAAACTTTTGAAAGATAATCGGATCGTAAAGTCGGAAAGACAAGGAAAAACCATCCTTTATAGTCTTGATGACAAACATGTTGTGGATATTTTGCAAAAAACATTCGAACATATCCATCACCGTTAAAACTAGGGCGAGAATTTCTCAAAAGTCCTAGTTTTTTCTTATTGTTTTTGGTATGCTAGTGGAAATATTAAAATTAGATGAACGGTTTTTAATAACGTTTTCAGTTAGGGGGCATTATGGGTAAGCAATTGAACATTGGATTATTAGGAATGGGTGTTGTCGGCAGCGGGGTATGCCAAGTGTTGGCAGAGCAAAAAGAAGCCATTCTGGCACGCACAGGAGTCAGTGTGCAAATCACGAAAGCATTAGCTTCGCCTTACGAGGATAAGTCTGCGTTAGCGGCTAAGTACGGGTTTGCGTTGACGAATGAGGCAAATGAGTTGTTTGAAGATGAGACCATCGACGTAATTGTGGAATTGATCGGGAAGATCGATCCGGCAAAAGCGTTTATTTCAGCTGCTTTAGAAAATAAGAAGCACGTTGTGACGGCAAATAAAGACTTGATTGCCACCCATGGACCTGAACTGCTGGCAATCGCTGAAAAAGCCGGGGTGTCTCTTTATTATGAAGCCAGCGTGGGTGGTGGCATTCCGATCTTGCGTACATTGAGCACCCACTATCTGCCTGATACCATCACAGGGGTTTTTGGTATCGTCAATGGGACGACCAATTATATGCTGACAAAAATGACGGAAGATGGCATGACCTATGAAGATGCTTTGTCACAAGCCCAAGCAAAAGGTTTTGCCGAATCAGATCCTACCAATGATGTTGACGGTATTGATGCGGCCTATAAAATGGTGATCCTGACCAAATTTGCTTTTGGGAAAACGATCCATGTTGCTGATGTGGCAACAAAAGGCATCCGCGGCTTAGCTGTGGCAGATATTAAGCAGGCACAAGCCTTTGGTTATGAAGTGAAGTTGATCGGTGCAGCACAAAAGACAGTTGACGGGTCCCTTACTGTGTCAGTTGGACCTGTATTAGTGCCGAAAAACCATGCGTTAGCGACGATCCAAAACGAGTTTAATGGCATTTTTATCGAGAGTGAAGGCATCGATCAATCAATGGTTTATGGACCAGGAGCAGGATCACGACCAACGGCCACCAGCGTGGTAGCGGATTTGACCGTTTTAGCAAAAAATAAAAGCTTTGGGATCGTTGAACCTTTTCTAACTTTTGAAAAAGAAACAGCATTAGCATCTGTAGAAGAAGTCCCTAGCCAGCATTATGTGTCTTTTTCAAGTCAAGAGATCAAAGGGAACGCTCTTCCAGAATGGTTTGCGTTTGAGCAAACGGTGTTCAACGAAGCAGACCAACGAATAGCTGGAATCACCAATCCAATGAGCGAAAAAGAGTTAACAGAAAAACTCGCAACTTATACCGATGCACAAGACATACAAATAATGAAAGTGATGGAGGAATAAACATGTATCAAGGATTATTGCATCAATACAAGGAATATCTGCCAGTCAACGAAAATACACCAGCATTGTCGCTGGCTGAAGGCAACACGCCGTTGATTCCCTTACCAAGCCTTTCCAAGGAATTAGGGATTCAATTGTATGGAAAATACGAAGGGCTGAATCCGACAGGCTCTTTTAAAGACCGAGGGATGGTCATGGCGGTGGCAAAAGCGGTGGAAGAAGGTGCCAAAGCAATCGTCTGTGCATCGACAGGAAATACCAGTGCGGCAGCAGCAGCTTATGCGACCAGAGCGGGGATCAAAGCCTATGTTGTTATTCCAGATGGCAAGATCGCTATGGGAAAATTGGCGCAAGCAATCGTTTATGGAGCCGACATCATTTCGATCCCAGGAAACTTTGATGAAGCGTTAAAAGCAGTACGAGATATTGCAGAAACCGAAGCCGTGGCGCTAGTAAACTCAGTCAATCCTTATCGTTTAGAAGGACAAAAAACAGCGGCCTTTGAAGTATGCGAACAATTAGGACAAGCACCGGATGTTCTTGCGATTCCTGTCGGTAATGCAGGGAATATCTCGGCATATTGGAAAGGGTTCAAAGAATGGCATGAGAAAAAAGGCACCGCGTTGCCAAGAATGCATGGGTTTGAAGCTGAAGGTGCTGCTGCGATCGTCCGTGGTGAAGTCATCGAACAACCAGAAACGATTGCTACAGCGATTCGGATCGGCAATCCAGCCAGCTGGCAGTTGGCAGAAGCCGCTCGTGATGAATCAAATGGACACATCGATGCAGTAACCGATGAGGAAATTTTGAATGCTTACCGTAAAATTGCTGCGCAAGATGGTGTGTTTATTGAACCAGGCTCAGCTGCCTCGCTGGCTGGTGTCATCCAGCACGTGAAAGCAGGTAAAATCAAACCAGGTGAGACTGTCGTTGCCGTCTTTACTGGAAATGGTCTGAAGGATCCTGATACAGCTATCAAAGCGACAGAAGTAACCATCAATAAGATGAGTGATTTAGAAGAAATGCGTCAGCATCTTCGTGAAGGAGTTGCCAATCTATGAAGATCCGCGTTCCTGCAACCAGTGCGAACTTAGGGCCTGGTTTTGATTCCTGCGGGATTGCCCTGTCAAAGTATTTGTTCATTGAAGTTTTAAAAGAAAACGATACGTGGGAAATCATCCATGAGCTAGGTTCAGAGATCCCAACGGATGAAACCAACTTGCTTTTGCGTGTGGCATTGAAATTAGCACCAAACATGAAGCCTTTGAAAATCCGAATGAGTTCGGACATTCCTTTGGCAAGAGGCTTAGGCAGCAGTTCCTCGGTGATCGTCGCCGGGATTGAACTAGCCAACCGCATGGCCCACATGAATCTGAGTGCAGCACAAAAGCTTGAGATCGCAACTGCCATCGAAGGGCATCCTGACAACGTTGGACCAGCGATTTATGGAGATTTTGCGGTTGCTGCTTACGACCATCAGCACAAGCATACGTATTTAGTCAAGCATCATTTTCCAGAGTGCGAGATCATTGCCTATATTCCTCATGAAGAACTGTTGACTGAAGCAAGTCGTCAAGTCTTGCCGCAGACCCTTTCGCACGAGCAAGCTGTCGAAGCCAGTGCGATCGCCAACGTGATGATCGCAGCGGTCATCAATGGCAATCTGCCTCTTGCAGGAAAATTGATGCAACAGGATCGTTTTCATGAAGCCTATAGGGAAAAGCTTGTGCCGCACTTGTCGACCATTCGCCAAATCTGCGAAGAAGAAGGCGGCTATGGCTGTTTCTTAAGCGGCGCAGGTCCTACGGTCTTAGCGATCGTCCCAGAGGAACGGGCAGAACGAATCTCAAAACTTTTGCATGCCTTGGAGAGCAATGCGTATATCGAACAATTACAAATCGATCGTGAAGGGCTGCAAGTGTTCTAAAAGAGAATAATAATAAATGAGCCACAGACCAAAAACGGTGAGCAGAAGATTTTCTGCTCACCATTTTTCATTGCTTCATCGATGTTAGTCTTTCGTTTCTGACGTGTAATAGCTATGATCTTCTAAGTTTAATGCATTTAAAATCATAGAGGCGGTTTCTTCGATGGAAAGAGAAGCGACATTGATCACGACACAGCCTAGTTTTTCATACAGATCATTGGCAAACGTCAGCTCCGCTTTGATTTTTTCTATATCGGAATACGCAGAATCTGGGTTCAAGCCGTAGGAGCGCATCCGTTCTTTGCGAATACTGTTTAACACATTCGGATCGTTTGTTAGCCCGACGATTTTTTTCGGATCGATTTCCCAGAGCTGTTTTGGGATGTGGGCTTGCGGTACTAAAGGCAGGTTAGCAACTTTTAAATTTTTGTTTGCTAGAAATAGACTCAAAGGCGTTTTTGACGTCCGAGAAACCCCTAGTAACACGACATCTGCTTCCAAGAAGCCACGAGGGTCTTTCCCATCATCGTACATAACCGCAAATTCCATGGCTTTGATGCGTTTGAAATAATTTTCGTTCAAGTGGTGCAAAGCCCCTGGCTCTCGTGAAGGTGCTACGCCAGTTCGTCGTTCTACTTCACTTACTGGAGGGGTCAATACGTCGAAATGGTAAAGGTCAGCTTCTTCACAAAAATGATTCGTCAAATCCACAAGTTCTTCTTTGATCAAGGTATGAAGAATAATGGCGTTGTGTTTTTTTGCATCAGACAAAGCTTTGATCAAATGCTCTTTTGTGTGGATAAACGTGCGTCTAAAAAGGTTAAATTCGACGCTGGGGTATTGGGCCATTGTCGCTTGTGCAAGCTTCGATGCCGTTTCGCCGGCAGAGTCCGACAACACGAACATCGTCACTGCGGCACTGGTTTGCAATTTTTCTTGCAAGTCTGGTTGTTCAGGTTCAGTTGGCTTCATAAGAAAAATCCTCTCTTGCTTTTTTATTGATTTCATTATACCATACTTAAGATCGATAGAATCGGAATGATTTTGATTTATCAGGAGGGCCTACGATGAAAAATCAAACACTTATTGAGCATGCCATGACTACATTGAAAGAAAATGGCTTTAAATACACCAAAAAAAGAGAAGCGATCATCACCTATTTAGTGAAACGCAATCGCTATTTGCCAGCCAAGGAAATTCATGAATACATGTCAGAAAAGTATCCTGGCTTGAGCTATGATACGATCTACCGTAATCTGCATGATTTTTCTGAGATCGGTATTTTAGAAGAAACAGAGCTGAACGGGGAGATGAAGTTTCGCTATAACTGCTGTGCAGAATTAGAGGACCATCATCACCATCACTTTATTTGCACGGTTTGTGGCAAAACAAAAGAACTGCATATTTGCCCGATGGACTTCTTCCAAGAACAGCTTCCTGGCTGCTTGATCGAGGGACATCGCTTCGAGATTTTGGGCCGTTGTGAAGAATGTCAATGAAAACCCAAACAAACTTGATGGGATCGAAGACTTTTTTAACAGAATGCCTTGACACTTTTTCAGGGGTTAGCTATAATTTTTAAAGGACAGTCGTGTTTTTTGGGATTTTATTTCAATAACAACTACGGTTACTTTTTAAGCTCGGAGGGAGGGAATTTACATGTCAAAAACAGTCGTTCGCAAAAACGAATCACTTGACGATGCTCTTCGTCGCTTCAAACGTTCCGTGTCAAAAGCGGGTACTTTACAGGAATCTCGTAAACGTGAATTTTACGAAAAACCTAGCGTAAAGCGTAAGAAAAAATCTGAAGCAGCTAGAAAACGCAAAAAATTCTAATTTTCTACTGTTTTGAGAATTGGAGCTGGTAGTGTGACACTACTAAGTACACTGAATGATGACATGAAGACAGCGATGAAAGCCAAAGACAAGGAAACCTTGCAGGTGATCCGCATGTTGAAAGCATCAATTCAAAATGAGCAGATCAAAAAAGGTTCTGACTTGAATGAAGAAGAAGAGTTGACCGTTTTGTCTCGTGAGATGAAACAGCGTCGTGATTCTTTAAATGAGTTTGAGAAAGCTGACCGAAATGATCTAGCAGAGAAAGTCAAAGTTGAAATTGCAGTTGTTGAAAAATATTTGCCAGCACAACTCGATGAAGCGGAAATCCGCCAAATCGTCGCTGGAGCGATTGAAAAGACTGGTGCTTCTTCTTCCAAAGAATTTGGAAAAGTGATGGGTGCTGTAATGCCACAAGTTAAAGGCAAAGCAGACGGCAATCAAGTCAATGCGATCGTTAAAGAATTATTGGATCAAATGTAAGCTCACGCCGCAAGTATGGATGACATGCTTGCGGCTTTTTTTTCTGATTTCGAAAACTTAAAAAAAGCATAAGGACAAGGGGAAACGACTGTTGTGCTTGATAAGTAATTTTTCTTTTTTCCATCTTATGTTATTATTAATAAGAACGCCAAAAAAGGAGCTGTAACATATTTGACAGACAAAACAATAACGATCGAGATAACACTTAGTGAAAACGATGACGTTCGTTTATTATTAGGTGCCCACGATAAGAACATCAAAATTATTGAAGACTCCACAGGAACGGTCATTCACACTCGTGGTGAGCTGATCCAAATCGTAGGAGAAACTGAAGCCGCTGAAAAGGCACAATCCGTGATTCGGGCTTTGCAAGAGTTGATCAAACGAGGCATCAATATCAGTACCCCTGATGTGATCACTGCGTTGAATATGGTGAATAAGGGCAGTCTTGATTATTTCAAAGATATGTATGAAGAAGAGATCATCAAAGACCGTAACGGCAAACCGATCCGAGCGAAAAATGCTGGGCAAAAAAAATATATCGAAGCCGTCCGTAAACATGATGTAGTGTTTGGTGTCGGCCCCGCTGGAACCGGAAAGACCTTCTTAGCAGTCGTAATGGCAATTGCAGCTCTAAAGAAAGGCCAAGTGCAAAAAATCATTTTGACACGTCCCGCCGTTGAAGCAGGAGAAAATCTTGGTTTCCTACCAGGAGACTTGAAAGAAAAAGTCGATCCTTACTTACGCCCCGTTTATGATGCGTTGTATCAAATTTTTGGGATGGATCATACGAACCGTCTCATGGAACGAGGCGTCATTGAGATCGCACCCTTGGCATATATGCGTGGACGTACGCTAGAAGATGCCTTTGTCATTTTAGATGAAGCGCAAAATACGACGATCGCTCAAATGAAAATGTTTTTGACCCGTTTAGGATTCAACTCTAAAATGATCGTCAATGGCGATACCAGCCAGATCGATTTGCCAAAAGGGACTTTAAGCGGCCTGATCCACGCCGAACGGACGTTACAAGAGATCCCTAAAATTGCTTTTGCTAATTTTGAAGCAGGAGATGTCGTGCGGCATCCAGTTGTTGCCGAGATCATTCGCGCATATGAAGAAGCAGATCTTAAAGACAAGCGCTGATCGTCTTTTAGGAGGAGAACTATGATCATTCAACCACTACGGAAATTTAGAGAAAGACTTGGGAAATTCTATCTACCAGTTTTGATGTTCCTTTTCTTTCTTTTTTCGATTGGTATCATGTACACCAGCGTCAAACAAAACAATGTCGATTATAGCGAAGGTCAAGTGGCGGAAGAAAATATCCGTGCCAATAAAACGATCGAAAATACCGCTGCGACGGAACAAAAACGTAAACTGGCTGCCGAAGCTGTACCACCAGAGTATACGTATCAGGATACACTGGCGCAAACGCAGCATGATCGTATCGATCATTTATTTGACTTAGTTGCTTCAGTCAAAAAATCAGTGGATGAAGCTCATGAAAAAAAAGTGGCTGAAGCCGATGAGGATGAAAATATCCCTAAACCTAGTACAGATGAATATATCGCAGCCTTAAAACAAGAATTTGAAAAAATGAGTGATGATGAACTAGATTTTTATCAGTCATTTACCAATAATTTTTTGACGACGATGTTCTCATTAAGTGATGATGAATTAAATACAGTGCGTACCTATGCGCTACAATTAATAGATGAACAAATGGCGAAACAGATCCGCCAAACGGAATTAAGTACGTTTCGTTCTGAGGCGGAAGATAAGATCCAGTTCTTAGATGTTAGCTCAGATATGGCTTCTGTCTTACGTTTCTTAGTCAATCAAGGAATCGTCGTGAACGATATCCCAAATGAAAAACGGACAGAAGAAGCACGGCAAACCGCCATGGATGCTGTTCCTCCAGTGATGATTTATCAAGGAGAGATCATTGTCCGTGAGGGCTCGCAGATCGATGCCAATGCCCTAGAGAAGCTGCAGCTTTTAGGAATGACTAATCAGACCTTTTCTGTTTTTCCATTGATCGCTTTAGTGTTAGCAACAGTCTTACAGATGCTGATGGTGTTTTATTATACGAAACAGACGAAAGACGTGGAAAAACGGATGAATGCGGTCACGTTTTATATTTTGGCAATGGCATTCAGTATTTTGATCATGAAGTTTTTCCAACTTTTCCAATCTGAATTAGTGACCTTTATCCCGCTGTTTTTCCCAGCTGCGTTTACACCGTTGATCCTGAGTATTTTCTCCAGCCGTCGTTTGGGGATTTTGTCTGCGATTTTCCAAGTAATCAGTGCACTCTTTATTTACTTTGATTCTAGCGGAACCAACTTGTTGACGACCGTCTTAGTCACCTATTTGTTCTCTGGCTTGATGGGAACGATGATCAAGCGCGCCCGCATCGCTAGTCAAGGGAAAACGGCAGTAGCGTGGGTGATCGTCTTTCCGCTCTTACTGAGTTTTGTGCTGGTGATTTTCCAAGGAATGGATTTTGCTCGCGGGAACACTTGGACCACGATCATTTGTGGTTTAGCAGGCTCTCTCTTAAGCTATTTGCTAACGATGGGACTACATCCTTACATCGAATTGTTGGTGACGGATGAGAGTATGATCGTGTTAAATGAATTGAGCAACCCGAATCATCCATTATTAAAACAGTTGCTGGAAGAAGCGCCAGGAACATATCATCACAGTATGATGGTTGCCAATCTTAGTGCCAATGCCGTTGCCGAAATCGGCGGGCAAAGCTTACTGACTCGTGTGGCTTGTTATTACCATGATATCGGCAAGGTCAAACATGCCAATTTCTTCGTAGAAAATTTACCTGCTGGTGCCGAAAACCCGCATAATTTCTTGTTGCCTGAAGACAGCAAACAAATTATCTTCGGTCACGTGATCGATGGGGCGGAAATTCTCGAAGAAGCCAAAATGCCCCGCATGGTGATCGACATTTGTCGTCAACACCATGGCACGACCTTGATGCGGTATTTCTACGTGAAAGCCAAAGAGCGTAATCCCGAGGTAACGGAAGAAGATTTCCGTTATCCTGGTCCAAAACCGCAAACACGAGAAGCTGGCGTTGTGAGTATCGCGGATAGTTGTGAAGCAGCTGTTCGAGCGATGGAAAATCCAACAAATCAAAAGATTCAAGAATTTGTTGCAAATCTCATCAATGATCGGATCTTAGACGGTCAACTGGATGAAACAGGCCTTACTTTGAAAGAAATCCGAATGATTGAAAAATCACTGGTCAACGGACTTTGCAGTACCTTCCATTCACGGATCAAATATCCAAAAATGAAGTCGGAAGCAGAGAAAATGAAAGAAGAACAAGAAAGAAGAGAGCGCTAATGGAGATTACCTTTTTAGATGAGACAAATTCAGTGGGGGAAACCAAGATCAAAGAGATCGAAGGACTGTTGCAATTTGCTGCAGGACATTTAGAACTTCCAGAGGATACAGAAATGTCCGTCACATTTATGGACAATGCGGCGATCCAAGAAATCAATCGGGAGTACCGCGGCAAAGATATGCCAACAGATGTCATTAGTTTTGCCTTTGAAGAAGAAACAGATGAAGAGCTGTCGATCATTTTTGACAAAGCCCTTGAAGAGCTGCCGCGTGATCTTGGAGATATTATGATCTCCATTGAACGAGCGAAAGAACAAGCTGCTGAATACGGGCACACCTATGATCGGGAGCTGGGTTTCTTGGCGTTACATGGTTTCTTGCATATCAATGGCTATGATCATATGACACCTGAAGATGAAAAGGAAATGTTTGGATTGCAAAAGGAAATACTGGATGCCTATGGACTCAAAAGATAAGAATATTGGGAAAAACAAACAATTTATTTCGTCGATCGAATTTGCTTTCACTGGTATAAAAACCGTCTTTAAAGAGGAACGCAATATGCGTAAACATGTTGCACTAGGAATCGTTGCGATCATTGCAGGCTTTATTTTCCGTTTGAGTCAAATGGAATGGCTCTGGTTGCTGCTAGCTGTTTTCTTAGTCTGGATCGTTGAGATCATCAACACCGTCTTTGAAAACGTCGTAGATATGTTTACAGATTTCCATTTCCATCCTATCGGAAAAAAAATCAAAGATATGGCAGCTGGTGCCGTGCTGATGACCGCAGTTTTTGCGTTAGTCGTCGCAGCGATCATCTTCTTGCCAAAATTGCTGCAGCTCTTCTGATGCGCACCAAAACACAAGATAAAGGGGAACAACAATGACAACACACAAATCAGGCTTCGTTGCGATCGTCGGGCGGCCAAATGTTGGGAAATCAACACTACTAAATCGAGTCGTAGGACAAAAAATCGCGATCATGAGTGACAAAGCGCAAACGACCCGTAACAAAATCCAAGGGGTCTACACGACGGATGACGCACAGCTGATCTTTATCGATACACCAGGGATCCACAAACCCAAACACCGTTTAGGCGATTTTATGGTTGAAACCGCCTATAGTGCACTGCGAGAAGTTGACGTGACGCTATTTATGATCAGTGCGGACCAAAAGCGTGGCAAGGGCGATGATTTTATTATCGAACGATTGCGCCAAAGTCAGACACCGGTTTTCCTCGTGATCAATAAAATTGATAAAGTCCATCCAGATGCCTTATTGGCAATTATTGAAGACTACTCCTCACAAATGGACTTTGCTGAGATCGTACCGATTTCCGCAACAGAAGGCAATAATTTCGAAACGTTAATGAAGCTACTGATCGATGAAATGCCAGAAGGGCCTCAGTACTTCCCAGAGGATCAAATCACGGATCATCCAGAATACTTTATCGTTTCCGAATTGGTGCGGGAAAAAGTCTTGCTACTGACCAGAGATGAAGTACCTCACTCAGTAGCGGTCGTGGTTGACTCCATGAAACGAGACCACAATGACAAGGTGCATATTCAAGCGACGATCATTGTCGAACGTGACAGTCAAAAAGGCATTATCATCGGCAAAGGCGGAAAAATGCTGAAACAGATCGGTACGAAAGCTCGTTTAGACATTGAACACTTGTTAGATGACAAAGTCTTCTTGGAATTATGGGTAAAAGTTCAAAAAGATTGGCGCGACAAGCAAACATTCTTAACAGATTATGGCTATCGCAAAGATGAGTATTGATGACATGCAGATCAAACATGATCTGTTTTAATGAAGAGAAACTGATGCAGTTAGCGAACTGGATCAGTTTTTTTAAAGAAATGGGGTGCGACGATGAATCTTGTTGAAACAAAAGGAATCTTACTTTTTTCAAAAGACCATAAAGAAAAAGACAAGCTAGTCAAAATCTTTACGGAATCTGCTGGGAAGCAAATGTTTTATGTCAAGGGTGCCCATCGGAAAAACAACCCCTTGGCACCAGCGCTGCTCTCCTATACTGAAGCCACCTACATGGGAACCATCAAAACGGAAGGCTTGTCCTTTTTAAACAATGCCAAAGACATCCATCCTTTTCGTACGATCCAAAGTGATATTTTTATTGCTGGTTATGCAACCTACTTATTGAATTTGGCTGATTCTGCTATTGATGATCGGGTCTATGACCCACATCTATACCAATTTTTACATGAGGCCTTGCAATTAATGGACCAAGAAAACGACGCAGAGATCATCACCAATATCTTTGAGATCCAGATTTTGCACCGTTTCGGGATCACCCCGAATTGGACCCATTGTGCGATCTGCGGAAAAACCGACGGTCGGTTTGACTATTCCTCAAAATATAGCGGTATTTTATGTGAACAGCACTGGGGGATGGACGAACGTCGTTATCATGCTGATTCTCGGGCGATCCATTTTATTCGCTTATTTTCGCAAATATCCTACGAGCAGATTGCTTCAATCAAATTAAAGCCAGAAACGAAAGCCGCGATCCGACGAGTGATTGATTTATTATATGATGAATATGTGGGCATTTATCTAAAAAGTAAGAAGTTTATCGATCAGATGGGGCAATGGCAAGACGTCTTAAAACCGAAAAATCAATGATAGAGTTGGCGAAAATTTAATGGAGTTAAGCCGACTCTTTTTTTGAATAATGCTGTAAAGTGACTTGCATCTTGAAACCCCACTGCGAAGGCAGCTTGTTGAATGGGCAGATCTGGCTGTGCCACCAAAAGCTCTTTGGCTCGGGTCATGCGGTAGTTCAATAAATATTGTGCAGTAGATTGCCCCAAAAAACGTTGGAACAAACGTGAGAGATACTGTGGTGACACATAGACGAGCCCTGCTAGTTCTTTGATCGTGATCGCCTGATCGTAATTCGTTTCGATTTCTTGTATAACGGGAACCAGATATTGTTGGAACAGCGGGTGTTTTTCTGTCGGATTCCCTGAGCGTTCTTGCATGATCGCCAATAAAAAGCGGTAACATTCGCTAGAAGCCCGTAGCGGGTCCCAACTGATTTGTTGGTCTTCTTTGATCCGTTGATTGATCCAGGTGACATAAGAAAAGGTTTCTGACTCTTCAGCTAATATATAGGGCTGATTCGTGTACTGCTTTAACACCTCAGCTGCCAAAGGGCCTTGGAATGTGGCGAAGGATGTTTTCCAATTAGTCAATGGATAATAGCGATGGGGCGTAAAAGGAAAAATCAAAATGCCTTCACTCGGACGTAAGATAAACGATTCCTGACCAAATGTGATTCGGCCTTCCCCTTGCTCGGTTTGCAGCCAATGGAAGTAGGGATAGCCATCAGGACGAGCGACGTCATCTTGCGCCCAATCGTTGCCGATGCTTTCCAGAGATAAAGGCAGCTGCTGATTGGTTTGATAAAAGTAGATAGGCATAGTGTACCTCCGTGTTTCGAAAAGTTATAAAATAGTGTTTCATGTATTATACTACAACAGAATGAAAAGCCTTACAATAAGAGAGTAGAAATCATTTTATTTTAAAGGAGCGTTCACTTACATGACAAAATTTTTTGATAGAATTCTATTTGGCGGCGATTATAATCCAAATCAGTGGCCGAAAGAGATTTGGGAAGAAGACATTCGGATCTTTAAAAAAGCAAGTATCAATAGCGCGACCGTCAATGTTTTTTCATGGGCAAAGATCCAACCCTCTGAAAATTGTTATGATTTTGAGGAATTGGATCAAATCATCGAAAAATTAAGTACGGAAGGTTTCGACATCGTCTTAGCCACTTCCACAGCTGCTTTGCCAGCTTGGATGTTTAAGAAGTATCCAGAAGTCGCTCGCACCGATTATGATGGACGCCATCATAAGTTTGGGCAACGGCACAATGCCTGTCCCAACAGTTTGGTTTATCAAAAATACGCAGAACGCTTGGCAACGAAATTAGCCGAACGTTACGGCGAAAATCCACAAGTGACTTGTTGGCACATCAATAATGAATACGGCGGCGAATGTTATTGCGACAACTGTGAAAAAGCGTTTCGTGTCTGGTTAAAGGATAAATATCATACGATCGAAGCACTGAATAAAGCCTGGAATATGGAATTTTGGGGTCATACCGTGTATGAATGGGATGAAATCGTGCTGCCAAATGCGCTGTCAGAAGGAATCGGCTATGACAAGACGGCATTTGCAGGAATTTCTATTGACTACCGACGGTTCAACTCGGATAGCCTTTTAAAAAACTACATGATGGAGCGGGACGCTATTCGGAAAATCGATCCCACAACACCGATTACAACGAATTTGATGGGAACCTTTAAAGGACTGGATTATTTCAAGTGGGCAAAGGAAATGGACCTTGTTTCGTGGGATAATTATCCATCGTACAATACGCCATGGAGCTTAGTAGCCATGACCCATGATTTGATGCGCGGGTTAAAACAGCAACCCTTTATGCTGATGGAACAAACACCTTCCCAACAAAACTGGCAGCCTTATAATTCATTAAAAAAACCAGGACAGATGCGGGCGCAAAGCTATCAAACGATTGCTCATGGGGCAGATACGATCCAATACTTCCAATTGCGACGTTCCATTGGTGCTTGTGAGAAATTTCATGGTGCGGTCATCGAACATGTCGGTCATGAAGACACGCGGGTTTTCCGAGAAACAGCAGCTCTTGGGGCTGAATTAGCGCAGCTTTCAGACATCATTGGCACGCAAACCCAAGCACAGGTTGCTGTGATTTTCGATTGGGACAATTATTGGGCTTTAGAATATACGAGTGGTCCAACCGTTGACCTGAAATATGTGGAACAGATCCATCGCTACTATCGCTATTTTTACGAACAAAATATTGCGGTCGATTTGGTTCCCGTGGATGCTGACTTATCAAAATACAAGCTAGTCGCAGCTCCGGTTCTGTACATGATCAAAGAAGGGATGCAAGAGCGGCTAACTGATTTCGTTATGCAAGGCGGTGCTTTACTTACAACGTATATGAGCGGCATCGTTGATCAATCAGACAATGTTCACTTAGGCGGTTACCCTGGCCCCTTGCGGGAGTTAGCTGGCATCTGGGTGGAAGAAATCGATGCATTAGCGCCAGAACAATCAAACGGGGTTTCGTTAGTTAATGAAGAACTTACAGGAACAAGTAATTTAGTCAGCGATTTGATCCATTTAGAAAACGCCGAAGCGCTAGCGCATTACACGAGCAATTTCTATGCAGGAATGCCGGCAGTGACCAAAAATACATTTGGCGATGGAACCGTCTATTACTTTGGTGGACAGTTGGAAGATCAGCTGCAAGATCAGCTTTTCAAAACGATCGTCGAAGAGTCCGATATTACCCCAGTGATCGAGGAGGCAACAAAACTAGAAATTGCCTGTCGTGAAAATGAAGAGGCGAAATTTTTCGTCATCATCAATTTCCACGAAGAAGCACAACCGCTGCCAGAAATGTTTGTTGGAAAAACGGATCTTCTGACGGGTAAGGTTCTTTCTTCAGAAATGATGCTGACGCAATACACCACCTATATCGTCAAAGAGGGGCGTAACTGATGCGAACTTTTGCTATTGAAGATGACTTTTATTTAGACAACAAGCCTTTTAAAGTGATCTCTGGAGCGATCCATTATTTTCGTGTCGTTCCTGAATATTGGCAAGATCGCTTAGAGAAACTACGCTTGATGGGCTGTAATACCGTCGAAACCTATGTTCCTTGGAATCTTCATGAAGCACAGGAAGGTGTCTATCAATTTGATGGGATCCTTGATTTGCGGCGATTTATCCAAACGGCACAAGAAGTAGGGCTTTATGTCATTTTGCGACCAGCACCTTATATTTGTGCGGAGTGGGAATTTGGGGGACTGCCTTATTGGCTATTGCAAGACCCTATGATGAAGCTTCGGTTTGATTATCCCCCATTTATGGAAAAAATCACTCGTTATTTCGCCCATTTGTTTACACAAGTGCGGGATCTGCAGATCACCCAAGGCGGTCCGATTATAATGATGCAAGTAGAAAATGAATACGGCAGCTATGCCAATGATAAAGAGTATTTGCGGAAAATGGTGGCTGCGATGCAGCAGCATGGTGTAGAAACGCCGTTAGTGACCTCTGACGGACCTTGGCACGATATGCTAGAAAACGGCAGTATCAAAGACTTGGCATTGCCTACGATCAACTGCGGCTCCAACATCAAGGAAAATTTTGAAAAACTTCGAAAATTTCACGGAGAAAAACGGCCACTGATGGTCATGGAATTTTGGATCGGCTGGTTTGATGCCTGGGGTGACGACCAGCATCATACGACCTCAACACAAGATGCAGTAAAGGAATTGCAGGATTGTTTAACATTAGGTTCTGTCAATATCTATATGTTTCATGGCGGGACCAACTTTGGCTTTATGAACGGGTCAAATTATTATGAACGCTTAGCGCCGGATGTCACTAGCTATGATTACGATGCCTTGTTGACAGAATGGGGAGAACCTACTGCCAAATACCAAGCCTTCAAAAAGGTGATCGCTGACTATGCGGAAATTCCTGAGTTTCCCTTGAGTATGGAAATTGAGCGAAAAGCTTATGGAACATTCTCAGTGAAAGAACGAGTCTCCTTGTTTTCGACGATCGACACGATCAGTCAACCGATTATAAGTAATTACCCGTTATCGATGGAAGCCTGCAATCAAGCGACAGGTTATATCTATTATCGCTCACTGATTGGGCCTGCTCGGAAGATTGCCGACTACCGTCTGATCAATACGATGGATCGTGCCCATACGTTTATCAACCAGGAACTTTTGCGCATCGATTACGATCAAGAAATCGGTCAAACCTACAGTTTCGATTTATCAGAATCAGAAAACGAGTTGGGGATCTTAGTGGAGAATATGGGGCGGGTCAATTATTCCGTAAAAATGAACCATCAGCACAAAGGCATCAAAGACGGTGTGATCATCAACGGTGCCTTCCAAAGCAACTGGGAAATCTATCCCTTACCGATGGATAATTTGCATGCCATTGATTTCCAAGGAAAATGGCAAAAAGGACAACCAAGTTTCTCACGCTTTGAATGTGCTTTTGATGAATGTGCAGATACTTTTATCGAATTGCCAGGCTGGGGTAAAGGGTTTGTCCAAGTCAATGGTCATACGATCGGCCGTTTTTGGGAAAAAGGACCGCAGCAGCGCTTGTACGTCCCAGCACCGTTTTTAAAAATCGGAATGAATGAGATCATCGTTTTTGAAAGTGATGGGAAAATCGCTGATGAGATCGTCTTTCATGATCAGGCGGATTTAGGTCCAGAAGCATAAAAGTTCAAATTAATCATTGACAAACCCTAGCTTCAACTACTATCATAAGGGTAATCGAATCCGTGCTATGATCGGAAGAAAGAAAGAAGACCATTCCATGAAGCGAACTTGGGAGAGTGAAAGCCAAGTTGGAACCTTATTTCGCAGGCGTCCGTGAGCATGATCAATGAAGCTGCCGACTTGTCGGAAGTAGGGTGGAACCGCGAATTTATCGTCCCTATATCTATACAAAGTGTATAGATATAGGGACTTTTTTATGTTTCACACCAAGAATAGCCAAGAACAAAGGAGGGTTTTTATGTTATTTGATATGACGATTCCAGCAAGTGCGTTTACCGAAAAAAAGCTCAAAGTATTAGCAAGTATTCCACTGCAAGTTCGCCTTTTAAAGGATGAACAGCTTTTACATGAATTTACAACGAGTCCAGACCAAATGCTTTACGACTTATCGGATGTTTTAGAAGCAGATGTCGTGGTCGAAGTGAAATTGATCCCTGGATCAGTTGTCGAATTTTATCCTGTCGTCAATGCGTTATAAGAAAGGAAGAAAAAGATGAGTAAACTAACTGTGCAAGAGATGATTTTGACCCTGCAAAAATTCTGGTCCGAAAACGGCTGTATGCTGATGCAGGCCTATGATACAGAAAAAGGGGCTGGAACCATGAGCCCATACACATTTTTACGTGCAATCGGTCCAGAACCATGGAACGCCGCTTACGTAGAACCTTCTCGCCGTCCAGCTGATGGCCGCTACGGGGAAAACCCAAATCGTTTGTATCAGCACCACCAGTTCCAAGTCGTGATGAAGCCTTCTCCTGAAAATATCCAAGAGCTTTATTTAGAAAGCCTGCGTCTTTTAGGGATCGATCCATTAGAACATGATATTCGTTTTGTCGAAGATAACTGGGAAAATCCTTCAATGGGTTGTGCAGGTCTTGGTTGGGAAGTTTGGTTAGACGGGATGGAGATCACTCAGTTTACGTACTTCCAACAAGTCGGCGGCTTAGCATGTAAGCCAGTGACATCAGAGATCACTTACGGCTTAGAACGTCTGGCATCTTATATTCAAGAAGTTGAAAGTGTCTACGATCTTGAATGGTCTGCAGGTGTCAAATATGGTGAGATTTTCCGCCAACCTGAGTATGAACATTCAAAATATTCCTTTGAAGTCAGTGACCAAGACTTGCTTTTAGGGAACTTCGATCGTTTTGAAAAAGAAGCAAAACGCTGTATCGATGAACGCTTAGTTCATCCAGCTTACGACTATATCTTAAAATGCAGCCATACCTTCAATTTGTTGGATGCACGTGGTGCAGTCTCCGTCACTGAACGTGCTGGGTACCTCGCACGTATCCGTAACATGGCACGTCAAGTAGCAAAACTATTTGTAGCAGAACGGGAAAACCTCGGTTATCCATTGCTTGATCCAGAAGTGGCGCAAAAACTGATTGAGGAGGGAAAATAAGATGGCACAAAACCTATTATTAGAAATCGGCTTAGAGGAATTACCTGCGCATGTCGTAACCCCAAGTATGAAACAATTACAAGAAAAAACGGCAGCTTTCTTAGATGCTCATGCGTTGCCTTATACAACGATCGAAGCCTATTCCACACCTCGCCGCTTGGCTGTCTATGTCACCGGTATTCCTGAAAAACAAGCGGATACGCAAGAAGAGGTCAAAGGACCAGCGAAAAAAATCGCGTTAGATGATGCAGGCAATTGGTCGAAAGCAGCTCAAGGGTTTGTTCGTGGACAAGGATTGACAACCGATGACATCACCTTCCGTGAATTAAAAGGTGTTGAGTATGTCTATGTAACAAAACATACCCAAGGTCAACCAACCGTTGAGGTATTGAAAGGATTGCAGGAAGTAATCACGAGTTTGACGTTCCCAGTAACGATGCACTGGGCAGACTACGATTTTGAATATATCCGACCAATTCATTGGATCGTAGCACTCTTTGGTGAGCAAGTCATTCCTTTCCAAATCCTTGATATTGTTACCGGTCGCGAGTCAAAAGGTCATCGTTTCTTAGGTGAGGCGGTCACGTTTGATCATGCGGACGACTATTTGGAAAAAATGAAGCATCAATTTGTCATCGCTGATCCAAGCGAACGTCAACAAATGATCACCGCACAAATCAATGCGATCGCTCAAGAAAACAACTGGCGGATCGATTTAGATGAAGACTTACTAGAAGAAGTGACAAATCTAGTTGAATACCCAACAGCCTTTGTAGGGGACTTTGAAGAAAAATATCTTTCTGTCCCTGAAGAAGTATTAGTTACTTCTATGAAAGAACATCAACGTTACTTCGATGTCCGCACCCTTGACGGAGAATTGCTGCCGCACTTCATCTCTGCCCGCAACGGGGATGCTGTGAAAATCGATAATGTTATCAAAGGAAACCAAAAAGTCCTGACCGCTCGTCTAGAAGATGCTGAGTTTTTCTACAATGAAGACAAAAAGCTGACCATTGACCATTGCGTAGAAAAACTTAAGCAAGTCACCTTCCACGAAAAAATCGGCAGCTTATATGAAAAAATGCAACGTGTCGGACTAGCAGCGCAAATCATCGGGAAGACCGTTGGTTTAACACAAGAAGAACTGACCGACCTTCAACGGGCAGCTCAAATCTATAAATTTGATTTAGTGACCAATATGGTAGGGGAATTCCCTGAGTTGCAAGGGATCATGGGGGAAAAATATGCCCTGATCCAAGGAGAGAAACCAGCAGTTGCCCAAGCGATTCGTGAACACTACATGCCGATCTCAGCAGAAGGCGAGCTGCCACAATCAAAAATCGGGGCTGTTTTAGCGATTGCGGATAAATTAGACAGCTTACTTGCTTTCTTCGCTGTTGATATGGTTCCAAGCGGTTCAAACGATCCTTATGCTTTACGCCGTCAAACCTACGGGATTATCCGCATCTTAGCTGAAAAGCGCTGGTACTTCCCATTTGCTCAGTTGCAAGAAGAAATTCGTGAAGCCATTAATGCTCAACCAGAAGTTTTTGGGATTCAACTTGCCGCTGGTCAAGAACAAGTGACCGATTTTGTGAAAGGTCGTCTGCGTCAATTCTTACTCAGCAAAAATACGCGTCATGATGTCATCGAAGCTGTCTTAGGCGCACGTCAAGCAGACATCAGTACGTTGTTTGAAACGGCTCAAATGTTAAGAGAACATCTGCAAGACACCGACTTCAAACCATCGATGGAAGCTTTGACACGGGTGATCAATTTAGCGAAAAAAGCCGAATTGGATCAAGCAGCAATTGATCCTGCCTTGTTTGAAAACGACTCTGAAACTGCCTTGTATGAAGCGGTCTTAACAGTAGAGGACAAGTTCCCACATCAAACGATGGAAGAAAACTACCAAAGCTTAGTGGCACTGCGCCCATTGATCGAAGCTTATTTTGATCAAACAATGGTCATGGTGGAAGATGAACAGATTCGCCGCAACCGTTTTGCCTTGTTGGATAAAATCGCGAAGATGAGTCTGGCAGTGGCTAGTTTAGATGCTTTGATTACGAAATAAAAGAAGCTTGCAGTTGCACGTTTCTAAATAAAAAAAGCTGGAACTGAAAGAATCAGTTCTGGCTTTTTTCTATGTTTCTCGATTTACTTGTGTTCAGTCCCAAGAAAACCGTCCTTTTCGTACAATGAAAGGACGGTTTTTGGTGTTAAATTTTATAGCCGATCCCCCAAACGGTTTTGATATAAGAGGACTTCTTGTGGGTATCGTGCATTTTTTCCCGAAGGTTTCGAACGTGGACCATGATGGTATTATTGGAAGACGTGTAATATTTTTCGCCCCAAACCTCTTGAAACATTTCCTCAGAGCTTACCACTTGGCCTTTTCGCTCCATCAATAATTTTAAAATGGAAAATTCGATCGGCGTCAGGGAAAGTTCTTCTTCTTGCAAGAAACATTTTCGCTTATTGACATCTAATTCCAACTCCCTCACGATCAATTTGTTTTGATCTGAGCCGTTGTATTGAGTCGAGCGGCGTATCTGAGCTTTCACCCGAGCGATCACTTCCAACGGACGAAAGGGCTTGGTGATGTAATCATCGGCACCAATTGTCAAACCAGTGATCTTATCGATCTCCTCGGATTTAGCTGTCAACATAATAATTGGGTAATGATGCTTTTTGCGGATGATTTTACACAGGTCAAAGCCAGTGATATCTGGCAGCATGACATCAAGAATCGCCAAAGAAAAGCTGTTTTGCTCGATCTGTACCTGAGCTTCATTCCCATCTGCACAAGTGATGACAGAAAAATTTTCGTTTCGTAAATAAAAGGCAATCAAATCTGAAATTTCTTTTTCATCTTCAACTAAAAGTATCTTTTCCACTCGTATTGACCTTCCTTTTCAGTTAACTGACTTTCTAGTTTTTTCATGTTGATTTGTCGCTAAAGGCAATGTGACGATCATTTGAATCTCATTGTTCTTGCTAGCAGCTCGGATCGTTCCTTGATGCGCTAAAATAATTTCTTTGGCGATCGCCAATCCGAGACCTGCTCCACCTGTCTTGGTTGAACGAGCTTGATCCAGACGATAAAATTTTTCAAATAATGCCTCCAATTGTTCTTGTTCGATCGGCTCACTTTGATTCGCTAGGATAAAAATTGCTGCTTGTTCGTCTACGGTTAGCTGCATTGTGATCGTGGTTTGATCAGGCGCATAGGCAATGGCATTTTTTAACAGATTGTTTAACACTCGCGCCAACTGTTCACTATCGGCTTTTAATTTCAAGCTCTCTGGTCCAGAGTAGCAGATGGTTTGTTCTTTTTCTTTCAGAAGCGGATAGAATTCTTCTTGGATTTGCTTCAGTAAGAAGACGAAATCAAGTTCCCGTTGATACAATTGGATGTCTTGCAGATTAAAACGGGTGATGTCGAAAAATTCATTCATCAGCGTTTCCAAACGCTCAGACTTTTCTAAAGCAATCGTCAAGGATTGCGTCATTTGTTCATTGGTCAAGTTTTTCGTATCCAACAATAGATTGAGATAGCCGATCACTGAAGCCAAGGGAGTCTTCAAGTCATGCGCCAAATAGGTGATCAAGTCCTTGGTGCGCTGTGTTTCTTCCTTTAAAAGAGCCTCATTGCGGTTCATCGAATCTTTTATTTTTAATAATTCATGATCGATCGCTAGGCTGCCCGTCGAACTTGCTTCCGATTGAGAGAAAAAGAGCTGAATTCCTTCGGCGATCCTTGCAATTTTTTTCCTTGAAACATAACGATAGATAAAATAGCAAATCAAGGTAACGGCAAAAACGAGAAAGAGGGAGAATGCCAAGAACAATTGTTTAACAGGGCGCCAGTCGACAAATGTACCAAGGATCATCCCGCCTTGGCCATCACTTGATTCCACAACTTCCTGTAAAACGAGGTTTGAAAAAAAATTATCCAGCACCATTTGAATGAGTCTCGTTTCCTTTAATAGCCATAAGGCTCCTACCAATAAGAAGAAGCCAACCAGAAAAAAGACAAATGAAGAATATTTACTACGCATGAAACAGTCCTTTCTAACTCGTTCTTGATTCTTTCTTGATTATAGCAAAGAGGAGTAGGAGCGAATAGCTAATTCTTCTTAAGAATTCTTCATATTAATAAAAAAAGAACGGAAAAATTTTATTTTCTTAAGAAATCTTCAGCAGATATTAAGAGAAACGTTCAAAACGGAAATTGATTCAATGGTTAAATAAAGGTGGTCATTCGATTAACCAATCAGGAAGGTGAGATGTTTGAGAAAGCATATGAACAAATCAAAAAAGAGTTTCATGATCATCAGTAGTTTACTGATCATCGGCAGTTTAGGCTGGACGAGTGCCTGGGGGGTTGCTCGTCGTGAAGAACCTTCCATCACTCAAATAACTTTGCAAGATCTGCAACCGAGAGCAGATTTTTACTTAGTAGGAGTCGTTGAACCAGCAAGAACGGTTGAAGTCAAGGTGGATAGCTCAAGAGGATCAGTTGTTGAGAAAAAAGTAGAGGCAGGGGATCAAGTCAAAGTAGGGCAAGCTCTTTTTGTTTACTCTAACCCTGAGGTAGCTTTGGCCATTAAAGAAGCAGAACAGGCGACGGCAAATCGCTCGAGAGCTGTGGAACAAGCAAGACGGCAAACGAATCAAAAATGGGAACAATACAATAAGGTAACGAATCAGCTGGAGGAGACGAAACAAAAAATTGCCAGTGCGGAAGAAGAGGACAAAGAAGGGCTGGAAGATCGTAAAACCGATTTGGAAATGCAGCAAAGTCAATTACTGCTAGAAGCGCAAAACTTGGAAAGCAGCATTGGCGATGCCGAATTAGAGCTGGAACGGGCAGAATTAGAACTACGTTCAGTCAAAGAGCAACATGGCTCAGACGTCGTGGAAGCCGAAATTGATGGAATCGTTAAAGACGTGGACGAGCGACAAATGAATCGAAGCGCAAGTGAAGCGGCCCCAGAGAATCCTTTTATGACGATCGTTGATACCAGTCGGCTCTTTTTAAAAGGGACTGTGGATGAATTTCGCCGCAATCAACTTGAGCCTGGTCAAAAGGTTGAACTTAGAGACCGTAATGGCGGCAGTCAGCGATGGACTGGAAAGATCACCCGAGTTGGGGATATGAAAGAGCCTTCGGTAGTGGTTGAAGAACAAGGCTCAAACCCCAATTTGTCGCAATTTAGTTTTGAGGTCGTTTTGGATGAAAGTGAAGAGCCACCTAGTATTGGCATCCATTGTTTTGTAGAACGCATTGAGGAAGAGCAAACCGCGATCAAGCTGCCCAAATCTTTCGTGTTTTATGAAGAAGATAGGCCCTTCATCTACGTCGTTGAGGACCATAAAATCAGTAAACTATCCGTGGAAATCATGGAAGATGAAACGGATGAAGCCATGTATCTGTTAGAAAGTGAACTGGATATGCAAGTGGTGCTCGTCTTCCCAACAGTTCGGATCCAAGAAGGAATGGATGTGAAACCAAATGATCCAACTGATTGATGTCTGCAAAACGTTCCCACAGGGCACTAGCGAAATTCACGTTTTGAAAAAAATCAACTTAACAATCAATGCTGGCGAGTTTGTTTCCATCATGGGCCGATCAGGATCAGGCAAGTCGACCTTGATGAATATTATTGGCTGTTTAGACACGCCAACAACGGGCAGCTATCTACTTGATGGTAAAAATACCAGTCAAATGAGTGAAGATGAACTGTCCGAGATCCGCAATCAAAAAATCGGCTTCGTGTTTCAAAATTTTGAACTGTTGCCCAAACTATCCGTTTTACAAAATGCTGCCTTACCGCTCTTGTATGCTGGTGTCAATCAGGAAGAACGAACGACTCGAGCAATTCACGCCTTAGAAAGTGTCGGATTGAGGGATCGGATCGATTTTAGGATCAATCAGTTGTCAGGGGGGCAAAAACAACGAGTAGCGATCGCTCGGGCATTAGCAGGAGAAGCAAATGTGATTTTAGCAGATGAGCCGACAGGTTCTTTAGATACCGCTAATAGTCATGAGATCATGGCGTTATTTACTAAGCTGAACCATCATGGAAAAACAGTGGTTTTGATTACCCACGAACAAGAAGTCGCGGACTATGCAAAGCGGCAAATCGTCATTAAAGATGGTGAAGTTGTTGAGGAGGGCACAAGATGACCGAAAATATTCGCTTAGCCATTCACGCAATCTACCAGCATCGTTTGCGTTCCTTGTTGACGATGCTAGGAATCATTGTCGGGATTGCCTCGATCATTTCCATTGTGAGTATCATCAACGGAAATACTGAGAACATGAAAAAGCAGCTGATTGGTGGTGATACTAACTCGATGCGGATTGAATATGACGCCAGAAGTGCTTTTTTAGCGGGCGAAAGCGGCAGAAATGATCGTTTGCCTGATTATGCCCCGCAACTATCAGAAGGAGAGCTGCAAAAGTTGCTGACCATTGATCACGCCAAGAACGTTAGCTTGTTCTATGAAGCCAATCTGACAGTTTTCCAAAGAGACCAGCAAACCGATACGACAGTGCTAGGCATGGATGGCGGGTTCTTTGAAATTTTGCCCCATACGATCCTTGCTGGCAGAGCAATGACTGAAACCGAATTGCAGACACAAAAGCAAGTTGCGGTGATTACGAAAGATTTGGCGGAAATTTTTTTCTCGTATCGTGATCCTATCAATCAACTGATCGAAATCAATGGGACGCCCTTTCGCATCGTTGGCGTAGCTGTTTCTGACACGGAGCAACTGTCAGGGAAATATGTCTTCATCCCTCGAGGCAGCCAAAGTTTCGTCGAAGGAAAGCTCAACCAAAGGCCAACAGTGCTGTTTCAGGCAACGAATGCGGACGTCTTAGAATCAGCAGTCGTTCAAGCCAGCCATGAATTGACCAAGAGTATTCCGCCTTCAGATTTTGTTTTTTCCATCCGCAACTATGATGAAGTGCAGAAAATGACCGATGATATCAATCGATCGAATATGATTTTACTGGGGGGAATTGCTAGCATTTCCTTACTCGTCGGTGGGATCGGTGTAATGAATACGATGCTGGTCAGTGTGACAGAGCGTACCAGAGAGATCGGTTTGAAGAAAGCATTGGGTGCCAAACGTAAAGTGATTTTGCAGCAATTTTTGACAGAAGCAATCGTTTTATCGGTGATCGGGGGGCTGATTGGCATCATCGTCGGTCTGTTGATCAGTCTGATCGCTTTGCGTCTGTTAGAGTATCCGATGACGATCTCATTGTTATCCATTTTGATCAGTGTGTCATTTTCAATGCTGATCGGTACTATTTTTGGTTACTTACCCGCTTATAAAGCGTCGAAATTAAAACCGATCGAAGCATTACGCTATGAATAAAAGGGAGGTGTTTTTTATGAAAAAAAGTCAAACAGCGATTATCTTGTTTGTGGCATTACTTAGTGGTTGTGGTGTTGCTGCGAATGACCCACAGACAAACAACGACAACGTACCCATCAACAATCAAATCAATACGGCGCAAACGCAAACACAATCGAGTCAAAGTGGAGACGAGACGCAAAATAATCACGATCAAACCGATCAGACAAAAGCGCAACAAGTGACTCAGACTGATGCAGAGCGAGCGAATGAGGAATTGGCACAAGCAGATGAAACGGGCACACTCATTCTTATTGATGGTGATCGTTTTGAGATGGAATTGACGAACATTTCTCAAGGAACAGGGGAAGACGGCGAAGTCTTTGATATGGCGATCGCATCTGAGGAAAGATTATCCTTTACGATTACTAGCGAGACTGAGATAAAAGTAATTCTATATGATGCACAATCGCATAATTCTCGAATCGTGGAGGGCTCACGTGCGGATCTGCAGCTTGAACGATCGGTAAGTCTTTATGGGCAGCGAGTAGGTGACACCTTTATTGCCACGAAAGTCCTCGTCTTACAAATCAATTAATCGTTATGCTTAAAAGACAACGAAAACAATATTCGCCTGACAGATCACAAGATGATTTGTCAGGCGAGTGTTTATTTTCGGGTCAATTTTACCACTACTTCGCAGCGGGCGGTTTGTGGAAACATATCTACTGATTGCAGATATTCTACGTGAAATACTTTGGCTAATTGGACCAAGTCTCTTGCTAAAGTAGAAACATTACAAGATATATAGACCATCTTTTTCGGTGGTTGTTTCAGCAAAGCTTGCAATAATCGTTCATCCAAGCCTGTCCTTGGTGGATCAACAATGATGCTATCAGGTTTGAAGCCTTCATTGAACCATTTTGGTAAGAGCTCCTCAGCAGTCCCCGTTTCATAATGGGTATTTTGGGCACCAATGCGGCGTGCATTTTCTTGGGCATTTTCAATTGCTTGAGGAATAATGTCCATGCCGCGGACTTCTTTGGCATATGGAGCCACGCTCAACCCAATCGTTCCCACACCGCAATAGGCATCAACGACTGTTTCATTTTTGCTCAAGTCAAGGGCTTTTAACCCTTCTTGATACAAGATGCTGGTTTGCTGTGGATTCAGCTGGAAGAATGCGCGGGCGGACAAGTCGAAGGTCAGTTCATTCAACCGTTCTTCGATCGCTTCTTTGCCCCAAAGATGAATCGTTTCCTCTCCCATGACGACGGACGTTTTTTTGTTTTGCACATTTTGCATGATGGAAACGACTTGCGGCAAGCGCTGATTGATCTCGCGAATCAGCGCATTTTTTTGCGGCAGTTTGACAGAGTTGGTAATGAACACGACTTGAACTTCGCCAGTCGCGATCCCGATACGAACCATCAATGTCCGTAGAATCCCGCTGTTCTTGCGTTCATCGTAAATCGGGATCTGGTATTTATTCAACAATTGGACGATGCCGTTGATCACTTTTTGCGTATCTTGTTCTTGTACGAGGCAATCATCAATGGCGACTAAGCGATGAGAC
Source organism: Enterococcus sp. DIV0240d (assembly GCF_051711245.1). Lineage (NCBI taxonomy): Bacteria > Bacillati > Bacillota > Bacilli > Lactobacillales > Enterococcaceae > Enterococcus > Enterococcus sp. DIV0240d. The sequence goes on from NZ_JBIOMG010000001.1 coordinate 1,716,764, forward strand.
TCCATTTCGTATAAACCCGCTTCGATTCGTTTGGTTTGACTGTTGTAACGCAATTGAAATTGTGCTTTGTTGCGGTAATGCCAAGGAACATCCATGCCTAAAGTATCCCTTAGTTCAAACTGTTGGTAGCCTTTTGGCTTAAATTTTTCAAGTGCTTGTTTCAATAGGTCTTTTTTGAAGTCTAATTGTTTGTCGTAGACTAAGTGCTGCAATTGGCAGCCGCCGCACCGGTCGTAAAACTTGCAGGGTGGTTGGATGCGATCGCTGCTTGGCTTGATGATTTTGGTCATCTTAGCTTCAGCAAAGCGGGGAGATGCTTTGGTGACTTCGGCAATGACCTGTTCCCCCGGTAGAACACGGGGAACAAAGATGATCAGCTTTTTGTAATACCCGATGCCTTCTCCGTTGATCCCCAAGCGTTTGATCGTTAGTTGTAGTTTTTGTCCAAGCTGGACTTGTGTATTTGCCATGTGAACTCCTTAAATAAAATAGTCAGTTCATTTTACCACATTTTTTCAGCTTGATTAGAAGGAATTTCATCGTAGTTGTGGTAAAATAGAATGTACGTTCGCGAGGTGAAGAAGATGAATACAATTATTCGTATCGATAAAGGAAAAGGACCATTTTATGAAGTGGCGACATCAGAAGGTGAAACGCTGCGGGTCTCAGAAGATCTTTTGGTCCGTTTTCGGCTATTAAAAGGCAAGGAACTGAGTGAAGAAGAATTAAAAGAAATCAAAAAAAGTGCGGGGTTTGATTTAGGATTGCAGCAAGCCATGAACTATATCAGCTATCAGCTGCGTTCTGAAATGGAAGTCCGTACCTATTTGAAAGACAAAGAAATCGAAAAACAAGACCGAGACTTAGTCGTTGAACGTCTGAAAGAGTTGAATTTGATCGATGACAAAAACTACGGAGAAAGCTACATTCGCACCCAAGTCCGCATGAGTGATAAAGGACCCGTGGTCATCAGTCAGCAACTGAGAAAAAAAGGATTAAAAGATTCCGTGATTCAGGAAGTATTGCCTTTGTATACCGAGGAAATGCAGTTTGAAGTCGGTTATCATACGGCTGAAAAAGCGATGCGTCGTTTTCACAACAAAAGCCATAAAGAAATGATCCAAAAGATAAAAATGCATTTGATGCAAAAAGGTTTTCATCAAGGAGTCATTCAGATGATTTTGGATGAATTACCGATGGAAAAAGATGAGGACCAAGAAAATGAAGCGCTCCAAAGAGAAGGTGCCCGACTTATGCGGCGGCATCAGCGGTTACCGTTGATGAAACGAAAAATGAAAATCAAGCAAGGCCTTTATCAAAAAGGGTTTGCCATCGATGATATACAACGATTCTTAGATGAGGAAGTAATGGATGAGTAAGCAATGGCAAACTTGGGATGAAGAAAAAATCAAGACGTTCCAAGAAACATTTTTAACTTGGTATCATAAAGAAAAACGCAATCTCCCTTGGCGGGCGACCAACGATCCGTATGCAATCTGGATCTCAGAGATCATGCTTCAACAAACACGAGTGGAGACAGTGATTGGCTATTTCTATCGTTTTATGGAACAATTCCCGACGATCCAAGACTTGGCGGCAGCCGAAGAACAAAAGCTTTTAAAGGTTTGGGAAGGTTTAGGTTATTACTCTCGTGCCCGTAACCTTAAGGCTGCCGCCCAGCAAATCGTTGCCGAATTCGACGGAGAAATGCCCCAATCAATTGAAGAGATTCGCTCATTAAAAGGAATTGGTCCCTACACAGCTGGAGCGATTGGCAGTATTGCTTTTGGCTTGCCAGAACCGGCAATCGATGGAAATGTGATGCGGGTCGTCAGTCGGTTATTTTGTATCGAAGCAGATATTGCGAAAGCCAGCAGCCGAAGACCATTTGACGAGGCGATGAGAACAATCATTTCCCCCGATGAACCTGGTGAGTTTAATCAAGCCTTGATGGATCTTGGCTCACGAATCTGTACACCCACTACACCGAAATGTGAAGAGTGTCCCATCAGTCAGTATTGTCTTGCTTATGCGGAGAATCGACAAACAGACTTTCCAGTGAAATCGAAAAAAGCAAAGCCAAAAGATGTCTATTACATCGCAGGCGCCATCGAAGATCAAGGCTCGTTTTTACTCGTGCAGCGACCTGAAACAGGCTTATTGGCTTCTATGTGGCATTTTCCTTTGGTAGAAGTGACGAAAGAACAGTACGAGGCTCTGCAGCGAACATGGGCAAAAGAGGAGCAGCTGCAGTTGGATTTGATTGCCGAAGATGATGCGCTCGAGATTTTTCCTGATCTACCTGTCGTTTGGCAAAAACGACATTTTGGCGAAATCACTCATATCTTTAGTCATTTGAAATGGCACGTCCTTTTATTTTACGGCAGAAAACGTGGAGAGCTCACGTTACAAGACAGCGAATGGGCAGCAAAAGAATCCTTTCAAAACTATGTTTTCCCAAAACCCCAGCAGAAATTGGTGGATCAATTAAAGAAATATCAGAAACTCGATAAAGATTTCTAGGCAAAGCTTTCTTTTATTGCTATAATATTAACGATGTCGGTGTAATGAACACCCAAACAAAACGCAAGTTTTCTTGCTGAGGGAAGGGTTGCTATGCGAGTTCCAAAAGAAGGAGAGTTTGTCAGCATTCAAAGCTACAAACATGACGGCAATTTGCATCGAACGTGGCGGGATACGATGGTCTTAAAGACCAGTGAATTCTCAGTGATAGGGGTCAACGATCATACATTAGTGACCGAATCAGATGGAAGACGCTGGGTTACCCGTGAACCAGCAATTGTATATTTTCATAAAAAATACTGGTTTAATGTTATTGCAATGATTCGAGAAAAGGGGGTTTCCTATTATTGTAATCTTGCTTCACCGTATTTACTTGATGAAGAGGCATTGAAATATATCGATTATGACCTTGATATCAAAGTATTTCCTGATGGCGAGAAACGTTTACTAGATGTGGATGAGTATGAATTGCACAGTAAGATTATGCAATATCCGCAAGACATTGATTTTATCTTGAAAGAAAATGTCAAAATTTTAGTAGATTGGATCAATAATGGCAAAGGACCCTTTTCGCAAGGGTATGTGGACATTTGGTATGATCGCTACAAGCAGTTGTCTCAAAAATAAGTGAAATGGGTCGGATCGCTCATTTTTCCCGAGAAACTTCAACCATTTCGGTTGAAGTTTTTTTGTGCTGTGAGAGGGTTGCTTCTAGCAGTTGCCTTTAAGTTCTGTTTAAGCTGCTAGTCCCATGATAGAAAGACCAAGAAAAAGTGGGGGAAGCAAATGAAGAAAAAAGGGAAGCTTGTTATCGGTACTACCATGATTCTACTTTTTGCGGCAGGTTTTGCTGTGTTGAGAAATGATCATTTTGTTCAAGAAGAGACCCAAGAAAGCACGGCTCGAACCGAGTCGGACGCTCAAGCAGAAGAGGTCGCACAAACGGCAAGCATGGTCCAAATTTACGTGGATCCCTCAGAATACGATGCAGCGATTGAAAGTGAGAACGATTATGTATCGATCTATCAGACAACAAGTCAAGAGACCGTCATCGGGAAGATCCACCGTGGAAGTTGGGCAACCGTACTTAGTCAAACAGAAGAGATGGTTGAAATCCAAACAGACGATGGAATAACGGGTTACATTGAAAAGCATTCTGCATCCATCCAAGAAGTTCCACTTTCGGAGACTCCAAAAAAATTGTCAGACTTTAAAGTCGTTCTTGATGCGGGGCACGGCGGCGAAGATTCTGGGGCACTGTCAACGGATCAAACGATCATGGAAAAAGATTTGACGTTAGCCACCGTCCAAACGATTGGCGAAGTACTGACCCAAGCGGGAATTCAAGTTAGTTATACACGCACCGAAGATCGCTATTTAGCGCTGTCTGAAATTACTGCAGCTTCACTCTCGGAGGAACCAGATCTATTTATCAGCATTCATTACGATAATTCAGAGCTACCAAATAGCATTCAAGGACTGACAACTTACTATTACTATACTGGGGCAAAAGAGATGGCAGAAACGATCACTTCCAGTTTGAGTAGTTCAGTGGCATTGAGTTCCAACGGCACTCGTTTTGGTAACTATTATGTTTTACGAGAGCAATATATTCCAGCAGTTTTGTTGGAGTTAGGCTATTTGAACAGTGACACTGATTTAGCGGTGATTACAAGTGAAGGCTATGATCAAAGGGTGGCGCAAGCGTTGCTGACAGCGATTGAAGAGATCGTTGAAGCAGAGGAATAAAAAACAGCGACCACAAAACAGAGGAAGGATCTGTTTTGTGGTCGCTGTTTTAAGTAATCACTGCTCGTTAAAAGGTTTTGCTCATTTTGATATGGGGCATATCCGCGTCTAAAAAGACATCGCCTTCAGGCTGATAACCTAACTTCAAGTAAAATTCTTTGGCAGTTAACTGTGCCCCTAACGTGACTTTTTTGATTCCTTGTTTTTGAATGAAAGCTTCCGCTCCCTCGATCAACTGCCTGCCGTAGCCTGAACCTCGATGAGCAGCTGGCACCGCCATTCGCTGTAATTTCACCTCATGATCAGAGATCGGTAAAAAACGTAAGGTTGCGACTGCTTCATTGTCATTGTCATATAAGACGAAATGAACAGCCAATGCCTCATTTTCATCTACTTCTAATGCTAATGGAACCCCTTGCTCTTTTACGAACACTTGATTTCGTATTTTCAATGACGCCAAATAGATCTCACTTAGCGTATCTTTTGTTTGTGCGATATGCATAAAAAAAACTCACCTCAGCTATGATTTCTCCGTTATTTTTATTAGTATACCACTTTTTTTACAAATTTCTTTTTTTTGCGGCTAAAGTCGCAAGCTTTTTTTTACAAAATCAACTATAATGTTATAAAAAAGGGAGGGAATCTTTTGTTCGACAAATTCAAACAATCAAAACTGTTCTTTTGGTCATTGGAAGCATTGGTTTTAGTGACACTCGTGTTTGTGTTAAGTAAAGTCAATTTTCTATTTGCACCGATCGGCACGTTTTTTTCTACTTTATTTGCACCAGTATTGATTGCTGGCTTTCTGTATTATCTGCTAAATCCAATCGTCCTATTTTTGATGAAAACGACAAAAATAAAACGACTGTTTGCTGTCATATTGGTTCTATTGTTATTAGTAGCAGCAATCATCTTGATTTTTGTCAGCGTTATTCCTAATCTGGTGAGTCAGATTACTTCATTGGCGGAAAATATTCCAACATTTGCCAAAAATATGGAAAGCTGGATCTCAAGAATCGCAGATGATCCATTTTTCAAACAAATCGATATCGCGCAGCAGTTAGAAAACCTAAATCTTTCTTATGGTTCTTTGCTGCAGCAGTTTCTTAGTGGGTTATCCACTAGCTTAGGATCGATCGTCAGTACGATTGCTTCCGCGACGATGATCATCGTTACAGTCCCATTCATCCTTTTCTACATGTTGAAGGATGGAGAAAAGCTAGTTCCTAATCTGAAAACTGTCTTTCCAGAAAGAAGACGAGAGCAGATTGTTGGGTTGCTAGGTGACTTAAACAAGACATTATCCAATTACATCAGTGGGCAAGCGATCGAATGTATTTTTGTCGCTACCTTCACGTTTATTGGGTACTGGATGATCGGCGTCAACTATGCCTTTCTTTTTGGGGTGATCGCAGGGGTCACAAACTTGATTCCTTATTTAGGTCCGTATCTTGGCTTGATTCCAGCAGTCTTAGTGACGGTCTTTGATGAACCGTTCCGCGCATTGCTGTGCTGTGTCGTGGTACTAGTCGTCCAACAATTAGATGGAAATGTTATCTACCCGAATGTGATCGGAAAATCATTAGCGATCCATCCATTAACGATCATCTTGGTTTTATTGGTCGCTGGAAATCTGGCAGGTTTGCTGGGAATTTTCTTAGGAGTACCGTTTTACGCAATTTGTCGGACGATCGTGGTCTTTATTGTTCGTCTGATCAAAGATGACAAAATCAAGAAAAATCAAGAACGGTTGATCGAGTAATCAATGACTGGTGTTTTTTATTGCAAAGAAAAAAACTTTGTGATAGGATTTTATCGTGGGCTAAGCCCACGATTTTTTTTAGAATATGAAAAAATAAGGAGAGAATGCTATTATGAATGCTGACCCCGAGAGTCAGTCGCTTCTAGCGCAAATTTTATTATTGATCGTTTTGACATTGATCAACGCTTTTCTAGCGGCCTCTGAGATCGCAGTCGTCTCAGTCAACAAAAACCGTGTGGAGCAAAAAGCGGAAGAAGGAAATGTCAAATCACAAAAATTATTGAAAATCATTGATAATCCAACAAATTTCTTGTCAACGATCCAAGTTGGGATTACCTTGGTGAATATCTTATCTGGGGCATCTCTGGCAGATACCTTGTCGACCCGTCTGGCACCTTTATTAGGTGGGGGAACGGCGGCTAAAAGCTTAGCGAACATTATCGTTTTAGCGATCTTGACCTATGTGTCGATCGTTTTCGGTGAGTTGTATCCAAAACGTATCGCCATGAACAAATCAGAAGAAGTTGCCCAGTTCACTTCTGGTGTGATTCGAACGATCGGGATTATTGCAAAACCCTTCGTCTGGTTCTTATCTGCTTCAACAAGCTTATTGGCGCGGATCACTCCAATGGAATTTGACGATGAAGACACAAAGATGACCCGTGATGAAATGCGGTATATGTTGGAAACAGAAGGAGTCTTCGAAGAAGATGAATTAGAGATGCTGCAAGGGATCTTTTCATTAGATACGAAAGTCGCCCGTGAAGTCATGGTTCCCCGAACCTCTGCCTTTATGGTGGATATCAATGACTCAGTAGAAGAAATTTTGACTGAAATTTTAGCAGAAAATTATTCTCGTATTCCTGTATATAATGAAGATAAAGACAAAGTCGTTGGGATTTTGCATACCAAAAACCTTTTGAAATGTGCCTACAAATACGGCTTTGAAACAATGGACATCAAGCAGATCTTGCAAGAACCATTGTTTGTTCCAGAAACAGTCTTTATCGATGATTTGCTTTATGAATTAAAGAAAACCCAAAACCAAATGGCGATCTTGCTTGATGAATACGGCGGAGTCGTTGGGTTAGTTACGTTAGAAGACTTGCTTGAAGAAATCGTCGGTGAGATCGATGATGAATCCGATGAGGTCGAAGAGCTTTATGAAAAAATCTCTGATAAAGAATACGTGATCCAAGGTCGGATGCTGATCGATGATTTCAATGAAGCTTTCAATATGAGCTTGCATATGAGCGACGTCGATACGATGGCAGGCTACCTGATCACTGCTTTAGGAATGATTCCAGATGAAGGAGAAAAACTTTCCTTTGAAGTGGATAACGTGAAATTGATTTCTGAAGAAATGGAAGGATCACGTGTCTTGAAGATCCGTGTAATCTTCCATGATCCAGAAGAAGGCGAAGTGGAACCAGAAGAAGAACGCCGCTATTTCCGCAAAGATTTTGAGGAAGATGAGCCTCGCCGTTAAAGTTCCGCATGAATGAAATGAGAAAGACCAAGGCAACTGCTTTGGTCTTTTTTGTTCCTTTTTTTACTTATTCCCCTTGATTTGTTTGTAAGAAACGGTTACGATAAATCTAATCAATAATACAGTTTAAAAACAGATAAAAAAACACGTGTATCTTATCGTTAAGCACTTTGATTGCAATTTTCCGTAAGAAAAGCGAGAATATCCATAGAAATCTAATAAGAACGAGGGGCTTGAAATGAAATTTTACCGTATGCTTAGTGATGATATCCGTTACAATTTGGCAACTGAAGAGTATTTAATGAATAACGTAGATGTTTCAGAACCTTGTCTTCTGTTATACATACAAAAACCATGTGTTATAATCGGCAGAAATCAAAATGCGTATCAAGAGATTGATTTTGACTATTTAAGGAGTCGCAATATCGTGTTGACTCGCAGGACATCTGGCGGTGGAGCAGTTTATGACGATCTAGGCAACATGAGCTTTAGTTTTGTCACCAAAAAAGATGCCACGAGTTTTGGTGACTACCAAAGTGCAACACAACCGATCATGAAAGGCTTAGCGGCAATGGGAGCCAAGGAGGTAGAAGTACATGGCCGCAATGATCTGTTCATTGATGGGAAAAAGTTTTCTGGCAATGCGATGTATACAAAAAAAGGTCGAACGTATTCTCATGGCACATTGATGTATGATGTGGATCTAGAAGAATTAACAAAAGTCCTACACGTTGCCCAAGAAAAAATTGCCTCTAAAGCAACGAAATCCGTACGGAAAAGTGTGACGAATATTAAACCGTATTTGGCAGAACAATACCAATCAATGGATACCAAGGCATTTCGAGATACACTCCTTTGCCGAATCTATGAAGTAGAATCGATTGATGAAATCAGTGAGCAAGAGATCGTCTTGACGGATGCGGATCGCCAAGCAATCCAAACGTTGTTTGAAGAACGTTACGCGAACAATGAGTGGATTTTTAATGAAGCGCCTGCTTTTGAATGGCAAAAAAGAAAGCGGTTTGCGCAGGTTGGGATCGTTGAAGTCGATTTTACTGTCAACAAAGGCAAGATTGCAGCGATTCAAATTACCGGTGATTTTTTTGGACAAAAAGAGATCAGTGAACTTGAAGCGATGCTACGAGGTATTGATTTTGAACAAAACACCATTAGCCGCTTGCTAAAGGATATTGCCATCGAGCAATTTATCCATCAGATGACTAACGCTGAATTTCTTGCGTTGCTGTTTGATTAGGAGGAAAAAAGATGCTAGAAGCCATCAACATCACAAAGCGTTACGATCGAAGCGTCCTAGATGGTCTCTCTTTTGCTGTTCAGCCGGGGGAAATTGTTGGGGTCGTCGGCAAAAGCGGCTCGGGGAAATCAACGTTGCTTCGGCTTTTGAACTTAATTGAGACACCTGACAGTGGGGAGCTGCTCTTTGACGGGAAACGAATCGATCCCTTAAACAAAAAGCAACTGCTACATGCGCAGCAGGAAATCGGCATGATTTTTCAAAATTACAATCTGTTACACAATCGAACCGTTTTTGAAAATGTCTATTTGCCCTTGAAGTTAATGGGGAAATCATCGGAGAAGGTGTTGAAGATGCTTTCATTTGTTGGGATGGAAGACAAAGTCGACATTTATCCAGCCAAGTTGAGCGGTGGGGAGAAACAACGAGTAGCTATCGCACGGGCGTTGATCCGTGAGCCGAAAATCTTGCTGTGTGACGAACCCACTAGTGCGCTGGATGAAGATACGAAAGCCGATGTACTTGCTTTACTGCAAAAAGTTCAACAGACGTTTCAGCCAGCAGTCATTTTCGTTAGTCATGAGCTAACCGCAGTTAGACAAATTTGTCAACGCGTGTTTGTATTGGAAGATGCCGTCTTTGCGGCGGAATTTGTCAATCATCCGCAGCCAATTGTCCGCAAAGAAAGCTCTTATGTGGACAAAGTGGAGAGGAGTTTGCTGCATGACGATCAGTGAGAGTATTTTGTATTATTTACCTGAATTACTTCAGTCTTTGAAAGAAACAGCGATCATGATGGGGATTTCGATGCTCGCAGCCATTGTCTTAGGACTACCGCTAGGTGTCTGGCTCTTTCTTAGCCGCAGTCGTGGGAAAAAAATCTCATTTCTTTATGAGGGTTTGAATCTCGTTGTGACGATTATCCGCTCATTTCCGTTTCTATTATTTGTCGTAGCCTTGATTCCACTGACGCGAATGCTTTTGGGTAGCTCATTTGGACCAATTCCCGCCAGTTTCCCTTTGAGCATCGTTGCTATGAGTATTTTTGCTCGTTTGACGGAGCAAGTACTGCTGGATGTCCCAGAAGAAGTTTCTTATTTGGCGAAATCCCTTGGCGTCAGTCAATGGCAATACGTTTGGTCGTTTTTACTAGTGGAAGCTAGAAGCGGATTGATTTTATCTTTAACGACGACAGCAGTCAGTATGGTTTCTTATTCGACGGTGATGGGGATCGTCGGCGGTGGTGGTATCGGCGATTTTGCGATCCGCTATGGCTATCAACGCTATGAATATGGCGTCATGTATTTTGCAATTATCATCATGATTCTTTTGGTCTTTATCCTGCAAGGGATTGGCAATCAAGCAGCAAGAAAACTTGATAAACGAAAATAGGAGGAATGAAAGTGAAAAAAGGATTTGTTTTAGGATTGAGTGTATTGGCATTAGGTGTATTGGGGGCTTGCGGTACGGGTTCGGATGAGGCGAGCGAAGAGAAAATCATCAAGGTCGCTTCGCAAACGACGCCAATGACCGATGTCGTAAAAGTTGCAGCGGAAGCAGTGGAAGATGGCTGGGAAATCCAGTTGGTCCAAGTCAATGACAATATCCAGTACAATGAGCTGCTGAATAATGACGAGGTCGATGCCAACTTTGCGCAACATGAACCATATATGCAAATGTATAATGAAGAAAAAGATGCAAACCTAGTGGCATTAGATGAAATCTACAATGCAAAAGTCGGTTTTTATTCCAAAGAGTATACGGATATCAATGATATTCCAGAAGGAACAAAAGTCGCATTGCCGAATGATGTGTCTAACGAAGGTCGAGCGTTAGCGATTTTAGCAGAAGAAGGATTGATCACCCTTAAAGAAGGCGTTGGTGTCAATGGGACCTTAAAAGACATTACCAAAAATCCGAAAAATTTTGAATGGTTATCTGTTGATTTACTGAATCTTGCGGAAGCCTATGATGAGCCGAATGTATCCTTGGTATACAACTACCCAACCTATATTGCGAAAATCGGTTTGAAACCAGCTGATGCACTTTTCTTAGAAAAAACGATCGATGATCGCTTTGCTATCTCATTGGTTGCTCGAGAAGACAATCAAGATTCTGAAAAAATCGCCGTTTTGCGCCGTGCCATGACTAGCGATAAAGTTCGCGAATTTTTAGAAAACGACCATAGCGATACCTTACTGCCAGCATTTTAATTTATTTCCATCAAATGGAAGGAACGCCCTTTGCCTAACTCTTTAAAAGAGAGTAGTCAAAGGGGTTTCTTGTCTTTTTTTGCTTTTTTATCACCCTTATCCATGATATACTGATTTGGTCAGAAAACTAGCGACAGGTTAAAATAGACACTGTTCGCATTGTAAATACAAGAAATGGAGCAATAAAATCAATGGATAATCCAAAATTAAAACAACAAGTAGATAGTCGCCGTACCTTTGCGATTATTTCCCACCCGGATGCGGGGAAAACAACCATCACAGAACAATTATTATTATTCGGTGGCGCGATTCGCCAAGCTGGTACGGTCAAAGGGAAAAAGACTGGGAATTTCGCAAAGTCCGACTGGATGGAAATTGAAAAACAACGGGGGATCTCCGTTACCAGTTCTGTTATGCAGTTTGATTACCAAGGCAAACGGGTCAATATTTTAGATACCCCTGGGCATGAGGACTTTTCTGAAGATACCTACCGTACCTTGATGGCGGTGGATAGTGCGGTCATGGTGATCGATAGCGCAAAAGGGATTGAAGCGCAAACGAAAAAACTCTTCCAGGTCGTTAAAAAACGTGGTATTCCGATCTTTACCTTTATCAATAAACTCGACCGTGATGGCCGCGAACCATTAGAATTATTAGAAGAACTAGAAGATCTTTTAGAGATCGAATCATTTCCAATGAATTGGCCGATCGGCATGGGGAAAGGCTTGGAAGGACTGTATGATATCCATAACCAACGGGTCGAATTTTATCGTCCAGACAATCACGGTGGGGAACGTTTAGTTGCCCTAGATGAAAATGGACAATTTCCTGCAGATCATCCATTTGCCGAAGATGGGCTGTTCCAACAAGTTTTAGAAGAAGTGGAATTGTTGCAAGAAGCTGGCGATGCCTTTGATACAGAAAAAATCGCACGAGGCGATCAAACACCCGTGTTCTTTGGTTCCGCCCTTACGAATTTCGGCGTGCAGACCTTTTTGGAAACCTTCTTGTCCTTTGCACCAACGCCTTACGGTCACAAAACTTTGGCTGGTGATGAAGTCAGCCCTTATGAACCAGAAATGTCTGGGTTTGTGTTCAAGATCCAAGCAAATATGAACCCTGCCCATCGTGACCGGATCGCCTTTGTCCGTATTTGTTCAGGAACCTTTGAACGAGGCATGGACGTGACACTTGAGCGTACTGGCAAAAAAATGAAACTCAGCAATGTGACACAATTTATGGCAGATACCCGAGAAAATATTGAAGAAGCAGTCGCTGGAGATATCATCGGGGTTTATGATACGGGAAATTACCAAATTGGCGATACGATCTATGAAGGAAAACTAAAAGTTGCTTACGAAGAGCTACCATCATTTACTCCGGAACTCTTTATGAAAGTCACTGCAAAAAATGTGATGAAACAAAAATCTTTCCACAAAGGAATCTATCAGTTGGTCCAAGAAGGAGCCATCCAGTTGTACAAGACGTATCTTAGTGATGAGTATATCATTGGTGCTGTCGGGCAGCTGCAATTTGAAGTTTTCCAATACCGCATGATGAATGAGTACAATGCCGAAGTCATTATGACCCCAATGGGCCACAAGATTGCCCGTTGGATCGATCCGAAAGACTTGGATGAGCGTATGAGCTCCAGTCGTAACATTTTAGCGAAAGACCGTTTCGACCAGCCATTGTTCTTGTTTGAGAACCAATTTGCGATGCGCTGGTTCGCAGATAAGTACCCAGACGTCGAATTGAAGAGTTTGATGTAAGAGTCGATTCCCGCGAGACTGTCTAGGTATGCACAACTTTGTACGTAAGGCTGATCTTTTTTAATTGAACGATCGTAGAAAGTCTTTTCTTATCCAAATGGATAAGAAGGGGCTTTTTTTGCTGAAAACGTGCTTTTGATACAGAAGGAAGGTTGCATGATTGGGGGCAATCGTCCAATGATCAGACAATTATCCTAATTTATAACCATTCTTTTAAAAGAAGATAAAATGAGTCGGAAAAAGAGCGTAGTATTAAAGGTGACCACAAGGAAATGCATTTGAAATGAATAGAAAAATATCATAGGCACATTTGATGATTCAGGAAATTTTCACTTGTTTGAAAGTAGAGGAAAAGCAGAGAATAGATTGCCAGTGATAAAGGTCATTTAATCATTTGATTGAGGGAAATGTTTTTTTGTCAGATGCTACTAGTGAAGACTAAACTTTCTTTATCTGAACATGAATCGGTGATAGCCCTTGAAACTTCATTTGAAGCTCTTCTACAGATGGTTTAAGTTTTCAGTTGGTGAACCATGGCTTCGCGACTCAAAAAATGAATTAGTCTTATTGCTAGTCTACTAGTTATCTATCTATCGATTTTGCTAAAGCAAATGATTATTTATTAAATAAAAGTGATTTCTGAAACCAGAAAGGGGACCAGATAGTGCTAAAAAGTTTGTTATTCATATTTTCGGCGATATTTTTCTTTCCAACAATAGAGACTGCAGCTGATGAGGTTTCCGAAACGTTGATTTTTGATTTGAACACGATTGACTTTAAGGACGAACACTATTATTTGTTGAAAACCACACAAGATCTTCAGCTGACCGTCAATAGCAATGGCAGTGAAGGTGCTTTTGACGTAACGATCACGGCTGTCGGAGAAGGATTTTCAGCAGAACTAAACAGCGTGAACGGTTCGGAAGAGATGATCTTTCAGATTGAGGATACTGATGAAGCATCAATGATTCTTAACGTAGCTGCAACATTGAACATAAAGGAATATCTTGATTCTAACTCTGAGTACTACCTATCAGTCACGTTTACAGCAATTGATGATTCAGAGACCTTTACGAAAGATATAAAAATGAATCAGACGGATGAGGAAAAAGAAGAGATTCCAGATGAAAACTTGACAGATGAAGACCAAGACGATGAAAAGCAAGAAGACAATGGCATTGAAGATGAATCTGAACGCCCAGAGGAAGAAGACTCATTAGAGAATGATTCATTCAGCCAAGAAGAATCACTTGAGGATATCAATGATGATACTGTCCATGAGGATCGTTTAGAGGAAGAGTGCCAGTACGAGATAGCGACAATTTTTATAAAAGAAGTGATTTTTGATAAAAGATATGTTTAAAACAAGTGTAGAAAAAACCGCTTAGCTGAATAGGAGCGGTTTTTTGCACATCTTTTTCTAATACTAGGTGAAAAGTGCTTTTGCTGGAACAAGTTTGTGACTAATTGGTGGTACTAAAAAAGGAGCTTTGAAGCGACCTCCAAAAGTTAGTCCTAAAAGCTAACTTTAGGGGTCACAACACTAGCCCTCTCTTTTTCTTTTTGATTTTAAAATGTAAATGACTGCAACTGCCAACGCTGCAACGAGAACAAAAATGATCCAGATAAGGATTTGATTATTTGTCTGAACATCGGCAGTGTTCGTTGGACGGTTCTATTTTTGAAGTTATCCAAGTCTTCTTTCTCATAAGAAAAAGTAGTCGTGATCGCTTTTCTAGTTGTTTCTATTGTTAAACGGTATTCTCCTGCAATAAGTTCACTATCGTCTATTAGAGGAATCTGCATTCTTGATTTGGTTAACGGCGTTAAAAGAACGGAATTTGCTAATTCCCCAGAGGCAATTGTTTCTCCATTGGGGTTTATTAATTCATAGAGTGCATTGTTTAAGTTGCCTAAAATAGGATTATAGTTGAGTGCATAAAATTGTAGGTTTGCCGTGTCCTGAAGAGCAACAAAGGAGAAGTCTTCATAAACGACATCTTTGATCTCTTCTACATCACTAAAAAGTAAGTTGATAAAAATAAGTGACTCATACACAGATTTGATACCGACTGAATCTTCTGCTGTTTCAAGACCCATGATCTGACTAAAATTGATTGCCCCCATCACGGTTCCTTCACGTGCAGGATCATCTGGAAGAGTGATTGTAACGGTCACAAGAACGGATTCATTTGGGAGAATCTCGATTTGATCATCGTCATCTAATGCTTCTGATTCGATCAATGCATAATTTGAAAAGTTATACTTATCATCTAGCAGTAAAGTCAAGTCCTCGCTATAGATGATAGCCGATTCTCGTGAGAGAGCAGTAGAGGTGTAAGGCGTGACAACAATGGATGAGTCACCAGATCCAACATTTTCTAGTAAAATTTCAACAGTATACGCCGTCTCCTTTTCCGGAGAAATACTCAAGGTATTATCTGAAATTTTGTACTCCGTTTCTCTCAGAGTAAGTTTCAGTGAGTTCGTCGTCTCATCGGCATTTGCATTACGGATGTTTGTATTGCTGATCAGTGTTAGTAAGAGAAGCAACACAGAAATCCTTAGAAAAGAATTTCTGTGTTTGAATGTATGATTCATGATTTTTTTCCTTCTGAAAATTATAGTGGTGGAGTTTCACCAGTATCAGGAGTACCGTCTTGTGCTGTTATTGTAATTACAGGTTTATCATCAGTTTCTTGTAACAAAGCAAATGTTCTATTAATGGTAAATGCTATTTCTGTTTCTGTTTCAGGTGTTGAAACAACTTCAATCGCTCTTGCTTCTAAAGAAGAAGGGTTACTTCCGATAATGCTTATGCCACTGTCATTAGGTGCCGTTACGGAAATATTAACTGTTTTAGGAGAACGAGTTAAGTTTTGTAATGTTCCTCCCACATTAGATACAGATCCTTCCACAATTCCAGTATTTCCCTCCAATAATGCTTCTGTAATTTGTATGGGATTTGATAGCTCCATTTTATTAAAAGTGAATGTTGCATCACCATCAATAACTTCAATTTCAATAGGTTCGGTAATTGTTGCTATAGTATTGGCAAATGCGTTGACTCCTCCGGCTAACAACAAAGATGCAATGAATGTAGTACCCAAAATAACTTTTTTCATAATAAAACCTCACTTTAATTTTTGCAGATGATTTACTGCTTAAATAAAGTATTTTATTAATCTGATTTTTTTATAAAATAATTTAATAAAATATTCAAGTGGTCAAATCATGTTGATTATCAAGTCGACCTATCTTTCTGTCTATGAATTATCAATTCGGTAATAATGACTATGAAAGTAAATTTGTTGCAGGGTTATATTTTGGCTTTTATTTTAAGTCAAAGTCTTCTCAGAATTGAAAGAATTGTCGTTCCAACTAGGATGGGACCTAAAAAACGAAAAAAATGTTATTCGTTGTCTCTGAGAATTTGCTCTGAATCAGTCGCTGTCAGAGAAACCAATTCTGAAAATTCATGTTTAATATTTCTTTAGTGAACCCCTGCAATTCAATAGAAATCAACTTTCTATCATTTTTAAGAAACTATTTTGGCAGTAGCTTTACGCGTATGAACAGTTGCGTAGGGTGGGGATTGAAAAGTATGATTCTATTTATGCGTTCCTATTGGATAGGTATATCAAAGTTACTTATGAAAAAATATCAATTAACGTTTTCATTCAATTAGTAATCTGCACCTACAATTCTTCTAGCTTCACGCGACAGAGACATCAAGGTTACTCCTGTGTTAATAAAGAGAGTGTAAAATATTTTGTGTAAATAGAAAAAAGGAAGTCCCTTCTGTAGAATAGAGTTACCACAACACATTCACAGAAGAGAGGACTTCCCTATGAACGATTTTACTACAGAAATTCTAAAGACTCTAGCGAACAAAGGCGATTTGAATGAATTATTCCGTGTCCATTTGGAGAAAGCAGTCAATACGCTTCTCAAAACGGAGTTAACGGCTTTCATAGATTACGAAAAGTATGATCGCATTGGTTTTAACACGGGTAATTCTCGTAACGGCTCCTATGACCGTACGGTCAAGACCGAGTATGGGGAACTTCATCTCCAGATTCCGCGCGACCGCAATGGTGAGTTCAAGCAACAGACTGTTCCTGCTTATAGACGGACGAATGACACGTTAGAGGAGACCGTCATTCACCTCTTCCGAAAAGGTATTACCATGTCGGAAATCGCAGACTTGATTGAGAAAATGTATGGGCATCACTACACGCCCCAAACCATGTCTAATATAACAAAATCATTTACAGAAGAGGTAACGGCGTTTAAAGGGCGGGAGCTTCATGACCGTTATGCTGCTATTTATATGGACGCAACGTATATTCCGTTAAAGCGGAAAACCGTCGCCAAGGAAGCTATTCATATCGCAGTTGGCATTCGCCCGGACGGATCAAAGGAAGTATTGAGCTATGCGATTGCACCGACTGAATCCATCACGATTTGGGAGGAAATTTTATTGGACCTTCAAGAGCGCGGTTTGAAAAATGTCCTCCTGTTCATCACGGATGGCTTAAAGGGGATGGTAGGAGCGATTAGTCGGTTCTATCCCAAAGCTCGTTTTCAACATTGTTGTGTACACGTTTCCCGTAATATCAGTCACAAAGTGCGTGTCGATGATCGTAAGGAAGTCTGTGATGATTTTAAAATGGTGTATCAAGCCTCATCTAAAGAGGTGGCGTTGGAAGCACGTGGTGCTTTTGCGGAAAAATGGAAAACCAGCTATCCAAAAGTGGTTGAATCGATTCTTTCGAACGATCACTTGCTCACTTTCTATGATTTCCCCTTGGCCATACGCAAGAGTATTTATTCTACGAACTTGATTGAATCCTTTAATAAGCAAATCAAGAAATACAGCCACCGCAAGGAACAGTTCCAAAACGAAGAGTCGATGGAACGTTTCTTAGTCTCGTCTTTTGATACTTACAACCAAAAATTCCTAGGTCGCAGTCATAAAGGCTTTCAACAGGCCGAAGGCGAACTTGAACAAATGCTAAGCCAACTGATTGAGAATTAGAAACAATCTGCAGTAGGGAAGAATCATTTACACAAAATTATTGACGCTCCCTTAATAAACGTTCATGTTTGTTTCATTATAAAGATATCTCAAAAAACTAACTGTGTGGGATGGCTATCTCATGAACCCTAGATTTTAATAGGAAGCATATTTTTTTAGGAATATACAATCAGACTCTTTGAAGAAAGCTTTGAAAGAGTTTTTTTGTCTTTCTTAATTTTATGAAGTTGCTACTCGTTTCTAATCGACAGGTCTTTTAGTCAGTAGAAAGAAAAAGAGTGACAATGATTATTTTATTTGTAGTTTTTTTGAAAAAAAGACGATAAAAATCAGCTGGTTCTTACTATATCCTTAATAGCAGAGGATCAAAGTTCTTTTAAGGAGTGAATCAAAATGCTGCAAACCAGAATAAATTTCAGTGGACAAAAGAATGCTACCATGTTGACTGTGCGCTTTTTCAGCAACAAGACGAACACGATTTTAGAGAGAAATTTAATTGTGGATCAAGAGGATGATCGTCAATCGGTTCTTGACTACTTAGCAGAATCACTAGGGGAAATCAACATCTTGCAATACTCTTCGAAAAACGTTTTGTGTATCGCTGAACGTTCAAGGCTAGAAAAAGCAGGAGGCACGCATCGATTGGAACATTTTTGGGGAGATGTCATCAGTTATATCGTTGAGTGCGTGGATAAATCTGGTATTCATTATGATTTGCATGTCATTGGCAATGTTGATTCGGATGATGAAGAAATTATGCGGGCAATTAATGAGATGAGTAATGAATTGTCGATCATCAACATTTATGAATACAAAGATTGCTGGCTAAAAAGAGAAGATATTTTATTACAAGATCTTTGAAATGAACTTGATTCCTCAAAGAAGTTTGTCCAGCTAGAAAATGATTTTACTCTCCAAGTCACTTACCAATCAATGAAAGAATACGAATTTTTTCTAAGTCTATGGAAACAGCTAATTCACAGGATCTTTTTAATGGTTTCCAACACTTTTTTGTTATAAAAGGTAAGAATCGTTTCACAAGTTTTTCTCACCCGTTCTGTTTTAAAGAAGCGGGGATTTTTCTGAAGTTTTTATTAAAATTGTCCGTTTAATGAAAAAAGAGGCTCAAATTTAAGTTTATTTTACTATAATTGGAAACTAGGATACTTTTTAAATAAGGCGGGTAAAAAATTTTGGAGTATATAGAAAAGTTGTATAGGTTTTATTTAACCAAAAAACAGGTAGATAAATTAACTATTATTAGAAATATCATTTTGGAGAAGCAGCTGTCTCTTGATAAAATATGTGAAACGATAAACAAATCTTTGTATCAGGTGAAAATATTGATCAATGAAATCGCCGAAGATATGAGAGAGTTTACGACCTTTGACGAGTCTATTTTTTTGCTGAAAAAGAGAACCGTTTATTTGTCACGAGAATTAAACGAAGAACAAAGCCTGCATATTTTTGTGAATCTAAAGAAGAAGTATTTCTTAGAATCTCCTTATTATCGTCTATTATCCTATTTGTTAAGAAAAAGAAAGACCCGTATGGTGGACATCTCAGAAGAATTGATTTTTAGTATTTCTTATTGTTATAAATTGATCAGCTATCTGAAAAAAATGCTGGTTATCCAAAATGTCCCGATTACTATCAATAACAACACAGATTCCATTGATCTGACAGGGGCAGAGCCTTGTGTGCGGATGTACCATTATTTAGTTGAGATCATGGCTTGCAATGTTTACATCAATCAGCGCACCCGTGCAAGCGTTGAATTAGCTGCGAAAGAATATGAGCCGTTGAAAACTACAAAAGTGAAGCACGACATTATGTTTTCAATCATTGAGAATGCGGTGTTGAGGGGTTATATCGTCAATGAATTAGACGAAGCTTCCATCGCTATTTATGAGCAAATCAAGCAACTCAATGGGGAAAAGCAAGTGATCAAGCTGCTGCCGATCAGAAGTCAGCAAGATATCGAGAAAGAACAGATTTTTTATCATTTCTGGGTTTTTCTCTTCATACCTGAAACGATCTCGGATCAAGAGAAACTTCTTTTGGGGAAACAGCTGCGAAACCTCTCGGGGAATCCATTGGTCGAATTTTCTGCCGATGTTGTGGCTGTCTTGTCGCAAAAGTATGATCTTTCCAAAGCGATCGAAGCGTTTCTTATCTATGAATTAGTGATGAATACATGGGGCTGTCTTCATCTCTTTTTGGATAGTTTTGTGTCTACTGAAGATTTGTCCTCTACGAACAAACGCGTATTAGAGGTGGAGGAACTGATTGCGACCGTCTTGCAGCGCCATTCGTTTGTAATAGAAAAAGAAGCCCTTTTCTTAAGGAAAATCGCTCAGATTACAGCATCTTATTTACCTATCCAAAAAGAGGAACCGATTCGCATTGGTATTTCTCTTTTGAACCACCCTGAATATATTCCGGTCATTAAGAACAAACTATTGAAAATTTACAATGAAAATGTGATTCACTTTAGTTCGAACTTAGGAGACTCAGACATACTGGTTTCTGATGGCGTGCTGATCCATAATGAGTCACAGAAATTTACATTTTTTGGCAATGTTCATAGTACCAAGGATTGGCACAATCTACATGTGATGATCCAGTCGATGATTTCTAATAAATATACTTGAAAAGAGAGCGTAAGGCTCTCTTTTTTTGCTTGACTATCAGGTATCGTTGGTCGAAGTACTAGACGAAAGAAGGAGGAGAGAAGACAAAAAAAGATATCTATAAAAGAGGGCTGCGACAGTCACCTTTTATAGATATTTTTTAATCACATGATTAGGAAAAGCTAACGTGAGGAAGACAACGTTTTTTTGATGGAGATTTCTACCACTTCGGGCATTTGGATCACAGAGATCGTAGCAGGATCATAGGAGCCATCAGGTAATTTTTTCAAGAAGTAATTTTTGATTTCTTCTACTTCCGTCGGGCGAATATTCCGTTTTTTATTGATCAGCAAAATTTCATTGTGGTTCGGCGCTGAGGTAAAGATCACGGTCGTGTCTCCGGCTGTGTAAACATTTACAAGTTCTGCGTCGGTATTTTCAAGTTGATTCAATACTAGTCGAGAATGGCTGTTTGTAACGTTGATTAATTTCACCAGACTCACCTCACATTCTATGTATTTATTAATAACATTATAGGTCGTTTTTTTTCAAAAGAAAAGCCAGACAACTCGGAATTACCCAATTTTTTGGCAAAACATGGTTGTCTGGCAAAACGAACGGTTTGGTCACCGTTTTGACACGTTATTACTCATCTGTTTCCGATGGTTTTTCCTCTTCAGCAGAAGGTGTTTCTTCAGGAAGTGCAGAGGATTCGGCTGAAGTTACAACGATTTTATCGGAATCCTCCAATTGTGCTTTTAATTGACGAACTTGAGGATGCTCAAGATAATATTCAGCAATCCCGTCTTCGATTTGATCTTGGATGGTCCTGCGCAATGGGCGAGCACCCATCGTTGCACTGTAACCTAGATCGACCAGTTTTTCTTGCACGTCTTGTGGAACATCGATATGCAATTTTTGATGACTAAGTGTTTGATTGACATCATGCAGCATAAGGGACACGATCGATAACAAGTTTTCCTTGCTTAGTGCCTTGAATTCGATGATCCCGTCAAAGCGATTGAGAAATTCTGGCGTAAAGTAATTGTTCAATTGATTTAACACGGAACGAGTGATGCCTTCACGCGCTGCGCCAAAGCCGACGTTGGCTTCAACTTTGCCAGTTCCCGCATTACTAGTCATGATGATCAGCGTATCTTTAAAGCTGACCGTACGTCCTTGGGCATCCGTCAAACGACCATCATCGAGAATTTGCAAGAACATATGCAATACATCAGGATGGGCTTTTTCCACTTCGTCTAATAAAATCAGGCTATATGGATTCCGACGAACTTTTTCAGTCAATTGACCCGCTTCTTCATAGCCAACGTAACCAGGAGGAGAGCCAATCAGTTTGGATACACTGTGTTTTTCCATGTATTCTGACATATCGAAACGAATCATCGATTCTTCAGAACCAAACATCTCATAGGCTAATTGTTTTGCTAATTCGGTTTTCCCGACACCGGTTGGGCCGACGAATAGGAAAGAGCCAATTGGACGGTTTTGTTTGCCTAAACCGACCCGATTTCTGCGGATCGCTTTGGCTACTTTATCGATCGCTTCATCTTGTCCGATAACTTTAGCTTTCAAGTCATCCGCAAGATTTTTCAATTGGGTTTGTTCTTTTTCTTTCAATTCACCAACTGGAATATTCGTCCGTTCTTCAACGATTTGTTCCATGTCTTTTTCGGTAATGACTGGCGTTTCTTCTTCGCTGATTTGGCGTTCCTTCATTTTTTGCAGTTTATTGATTTGATCGCGATAGTAAGCAGCTTTTTCGAAATCTTCTTCTCGAGAGGCAGCTTGTTTTTGTTCTTCTGCTTCTTGTAATTTCTTTTCGATCGTTTTTGGATCAACGATTTGGATCGTTAAGTTTTTCTTAGAACCTGTTTCATCTAGTAGATCGATTGCTTTATCAGGCAAGAATCGGTCTTGGATGTATCGGTTAGAAAGGGTAGCGGCAGCTGCGATCGCTTCATCAGTATATTTCACATGATGATAATCTTCATAACGTGGTTGCAAACCTTTTAAGATGCGGATCGTTTCTTCCACAGAAGGTTCATCTACACGTACTGGTTGTAAACGGCGTTCTAAAGCAGCATCTTTTTCGATGATGCGGTATTCATTTAACGTCGTTGCTCCGACCATTTGTAGTTCTCCACGAGCAAGAGCTGGTTTTAAGATGTTTCCAGCATCCATATTTCCGTCGCCAGCTGCACCAGCGCCAACGATTTCATGGACTTCATCAATAAACAAAATCACGTTTTCTGCTTGCTTGATTTCTTCAATCAATTTTTGGATACGTTCTTCAAATTGTCCACGAATACCTGTGCCTTGAACAAGAGACGCAACGTCCAAACGAATGACTTCTTTGTCCATTAGTTTTTGTGGCACATCGCCATCGACGATTTTTTGGGCTAACCCTTCAACGACGGCAGTTTTCCCAACCCCAGGTTCACCAATAAGCACAGGGTTGTTTTTTGTTCGACGATTAAGGATCTCAATCACTCGTTTGATCTCTGAATCACGACCAACGACTGGATCGACTTCGCCATCACGAGCCATTTGGGTAATATTGATACCGTATTCTCCTAACAAACCTGCAGGTGCTTGGTTATTGCGTGGAGGCTGACCGCCGACAAAACCGTTACCGCCGGTTTGCGTCGGAGGGGTTTGTTCATAAGGGGTATTTCCTTGCTGCATCTGGCGAGACATTTGACGAAATAGATCATCAATATTGCCGAATCCAAAAGGATCTTGCGCCATTGCAGCTGCAGCATTCCCAGATTGAGCTTTTAATTTTTGGTAACAACTTTGACAATAATCGAGTTGTTTTCTTTGACCATTGACACTGGCATATAAATGAATAGACGCTTCATTTTTGCCGCAATTTTGACAAAGCATAGATTCACGACCTTTCATATTTGTTCCAACACCCTTATTTTACGGCGCTTTTTTACACTTGTAAAAGAAAAGGGGCTGTGTGCATAGAAACGGTCATCTTCGAGGTAATGTGTTATTGACCTTTACTGACCATAATTCTATTATACTAACTTTTTGTCAGACTGCAAGAATTTTACTCGTAAAAATTTTTGCCGCTCTTTCATTAGCAGAAGCGTCTTTTAAATAAAAAGTAATTCCATTATAATAGAAAGAAAGAGGTGAGAATTGAGGATGGAGAACAGAGATTTTGCTTCAGAAATAACGCGTTTGCGCAATGGAGAGATCCAAGAATTGATTGTCCAACAGCCAGAATTCCTGGCGTTTAGAGATGTCTGGCTCCAGTTGGAAGATCGGTCTTCTTTTGTCGGAGAAGCGGGCTTAAATGGGAAGATCATCTACCGTTATGTGCAAGAAAATAAATAGGACATTTATTTCAATCGTTTATTTAAGAGAAAACGGTTGTCTATCGAGGAAAAAAATGGTAATCTTAACAGTTGAAAGGGCGATTTTTTTCGGGTGTCATTGCATGCATGGAAATTTTGCCTTCACACAAAAAAACGTATCATAAAGGAGATTGATCAATATGGAAAAGAAAGATTTTCACGTAGTTGCTGAGACAGGGATTCACGCACGTCCAGCTACATTATTGGTTCAAACAGCAAGCAAATTCAACTCTGATATCAACTTAGAGTACAAAGGTAAATCAGTAAACCTTAAATCAATCATGGGCGTAATGTCATTAGGCGTTGGCCAAGGTTCTGATGTAACTATCACTGCTGAAGGTGCTGACGAAGCAGATGCAATCGCTGCAATCGTAGAAACAATGAAAAAAGAAGGTTTGTCTGAATAATGGTTGAGATGCTAAAAGGAATTGCTGCTAGTGATGGTGTAGCCGTTGCGAAAGCCTACCTGTTAGTACAACCTGATTTATCTTTTTCAAAAGTATCAGTTGAAGATACTGCAGCAGAGGAAGCACGCTTAGATGATGCGTTAGCGAAGTCAACAGCGGAATTACAACAAATCCGTGACAAAGCAGCGCAAACTTTAGGTGAAGCAGAAGCACAAGTATTTGATGCTCATTTAATGGTTCTTTCAGATCCTGAGATGATTGGTCAAATCAAACAAAACGTAACAGATAACAAAGTCAATGCAGAAGCTGCGTTGAAAGAAGTTACTGACATGTATATTGGTATGTTTGAAGCAATGGATGACAATGCTTACATGCAAGAACGGGCAGCTGACATTAAAGATGTCGCAAAACGTATCTTGGCGCATTTGCTGAATGTGACTTTGCCTAATCCTTCAATGATCAACGAAGAAGTAGTCGTTGTTGCGCATGACTTGACACCAAGTGATACTGCACAATTAGACCGCAACTTTGTAAAAGCTTTTGTAACAGATATCGGTGGACGTACTTCTCATTCCGCTATCATGGCACGTTCTCTTGAAATCCCAGCAATCGTTGGAACAATGGAGATCACTGCAAAAGTGAAAGCGGGCGACATCTTAGCTGTTAACGGTATTATCGGTGACGTTATCGTCAACCCGACAGATGACCAAGCAGCTGAATTTGTTGAAGCTGGGAAAGCCTACGCAGAACAAAAAGCAGAATGGGAAAAATTGAAAGATGCTGAAACAGTTACCGCTGATGGCAAGCACTTTGAATTAGCTGCGAACATTGGAACGCCAAAAGATTTAGAAGGTGTCCACAACAATGGTGCAGAAGCAGTCGGTTTATACCGTACTGAATTCTTGTACATGGATTCTCCTGATTTCCCAACAGAAGAAGACCAATACAAAGCATACAAAGCAGTTTTAGAAGGAATGGCTGGCAAACCAGTGGTTGTCCGTACAATGGATATCGGTGGCGATAAAGAACTTCCTTACCTAAAATTGCCTCATGAAATGAATCCTTTCTTAGGCTATCGTGCATTGCGTATCAGCTTATCTGAACTTGGGGATGACATGTTCCGTACTCAACTTCGTGCGTTGTTACGTGCTTCTGCTCACGGCAACTTACGTATCATGTTCCCAATGGTGGCAACATTGAAAGAGTTCCGTACTGCGAAGAAAATGTATGAAGAAGAGCGTCAAAAATTGATTGACGAAGGCGTTGAGGTTTCTAACGAGATCCAAGTCGGAATCATGATCGAAATTCCAGCAGCTGCTGTCTTAGCAGACAAGTTTGCGAAGGAAGTTGACTTCTTCAGTATTGGTACCAATGACTTGATCCAATACACAATGGCTGCAGACCGCATGAACGAGCGCGTGTCTTACTTGTACCAACCATACAACCCATCAATTTTACGTTTGATCAAAAACGTGATCGACTCAGCGCATGCTGAAGGCAAATGGGCTGGTATGTGTGGAGAAATGGCGGGCGATCAAACTGCTGTGCCGCTTCTTGTAGGTATGGGCTTAGATGAGTTCTCAATGAGTGCAACATCTGTTCTGAAAACACGTAGCTTAATGAAACGCTTGTCAACGACTGACATGCAAGAATTAGCAAAACGTGCTTTAGAAGATTGCGATACAATGGAAGAAGTTGTTGAGCTAATCGAACAGTATGTAAACTAATCATTTCTAGGCAACAAGCAATTTTGCTTGTTGCCTTTTTTTTGTTATAAGAAGCCTTCTTGTTCGATTTGACTTGCAATAGCCTGCTCGTTTTTCAGAAAACGAACAATTTTGTCATATCTTTGTATAAAGCTATGATTCCGTAAGTTTTTCACGTATCATGATTAAATGGGGAACAAAATCTAGGACCATGGTAGGAGTATGTCTCCGATTGCCTATGGTATACTAATATCAGATATAAGCATTTCCAAGGAGGAATCATCTTTGAAAGTACTTCTTTATTTTGAAGGAGAAAAATTATTAGCTAAATCAGGTATCGGTCGAGCGTTGGCCCATCAGCAACGAGCACTGACATCTGTCGGGATTCCTTTTACTCTTGATAAAAATGATGAGGACTATGATATCCTTCATATCAACACGTATGGGATCAATAGTATGCACATGGTCAACAAAGCCAAAAGACAAGGGAAAAAAGTGATTTACCATGCCCATTCTACAGAAGAGGATTTTCGGAATTCATTTATCGGCTCAAACCAGCTTTCGCCATTATATAAAAAATATTTGATCAATCTCTATTCTAGAGCCGATCAGTTGATCACACCGACTCCTTATTCGAAAGAACTTTTGGAAGGGTATGGTATCCAAGTACCGATCGAGGCAATCTCAAACGGCATCGATCTTGACAAATATCAGCCGGATCAAGAGAAAGAAAAAGCCTTTCGTGAGTATTTCAATCTCTTATCAGATCAAAAAGTCATTATATCCGTCGGTTTATTTTTTGAACGAAAAGGCATTCTTGATTTTGTAGAGATAGCTAGACAATTGCCTGAGTATACGTTTATCTGGTTTGGTCATACACCAATGATGACGATTCCTAAACAGATCCGCGACCTCGTCAATGAAGACCATCCAGAAAATGTGTTGTTTCCAGGTTATATCAAAGGGGATATCATCGAAGGCGCATATTCCGCTGCCGATTTATTCTTCTTTCCTTCTTATGAAGAAACAGAAGGGATCGTAGTCCTTGAGGCGTTAGCCAGCCGCCAAAATGTGCTTGTTCGGGATATTCCTGTTTATAAAGGGTGGCTAAGTAATGGGCGCAATGCATACATGGAAAAAACCAATGAAGGATTTATTGAGAAAATCAAAGGAATCGTGGAAGGCACGTTACCACCATTGAGTGAAGCGGGTTATGAAACAGCAAAGCAAAAGAGTATTGATGAAATTGGGTTTAAATTACAAGAGGTTTATACAAAAGTGATGAATACGGAATGAAGAAACTAATGTAAAGTTTGGAGGTACCGTTTTGAAAATCGGATTTTTTACTGACACCTACTTCCCCCAGGTAAGTGGTGTGGCGACATCGATCAAGACATTGAAAGAAGAGCTTGAGAAAAAAGGCCATAAAGTGTATATCTTTACAACGACCGATCCAAATGCTGATCTGGACGAAGAAGATATCATTCGCATGCCAAGTGTCCCGTTTGTGTCCTTCAAAGATCGGCGAATCGTGGTTCGCGGCATGTTATATGCCTATTTGATCGCCAAAGAATTAGAATTGGAATTGATCCATACCCATACAGAGTTTGGTTCTGGGATGTTGGGGAAAATGGTGGGGCGTAAATTGCAGATTCCTGTGATCCATACCTACCATACAATGTATGAAGATTACTTGCACTACATCGCAAACGGAAAGGTCTTGCGGCCATCTCACGTGAAATATCTTTCACGGCTATTTGCCAACCACTCGACAGGTGTTGTTTGTCCAAGTGAACGGGTCATCGATACGCTGAGAGGGTATGGTGTGGTTTCACCAATGCGGATCATCCCCACAGGGATCGAAGTTGAGAAGTTTCGCCGACCGGATATTACAACTGACATGAAAAAAGAATTGCGGGAGAAATTGGACATCACTGAGAATCAACCCATGCTGCTTTCCCTCAGTCGTATTTCTTATGAAAAGAATATCCAAGCAATCATCGACGGCATGCCAGAAATTTTAACGAAGATTCCTGATGCGCAATTAGTGATCGTTGGGAAAGGTCCGCATAAAGAAAAATTAGAAGAAAAAGTGGTGGATATGGCTTTATCTGACCATGTTCAATTTGTCGGTGAAGTGGCAAATGATAAAGTGGCGATCTATTACCATGCTGCGGATTACTTCGTCAGTGCCTCCACATCAGAAACACAAGGACTGACTTACACGGAAGCAATGGCTGCTGGAACACCGTTAGTCGTTGAAGGAAATGACTACTTAAATACCTTGATCGACGATCCGTCTTTAGGCGTCACCTATGAGAGTGATCGGGATTTCGCAAAAGCATTTATTGATTATTATGAACGAAAGATTCCTGCTGATCCCGAAGTTCTTGCTAGAAAAATGTACGAGATCTCGGCATTGCGCTTCGGTGAGTCGATGCTATCTTTCTACCATGACATGGTCGCTTATTATGAAACAGAACGCATCGAAAAAGAAACCGAGCAGACGCTAGAAAAATTCAAAGTAAAATTAAAGGCCTTTCGCCGAACGATCGATTAAACAGAAAATTTTCGCAAGTTCATGTTTTTAGCGTATACTAAAGACATGAACTTTTTTATTTTGGAGGGATCTGCATGAAATTAGGATTTATCGGTACTGGTGTCATGGGTCAAGCGATGGTTGGTCATCTCTTAGCTGCAGGACATACAGTGAATGTTTACAATCGGACGAAAGAAAAAACTGATGAACTCGTTGCGAATGGAGCAATTTGGTGTGACACCCCAACAGAAGTTGCATCAGAAAGTGAAATTATCTTTACAATGGTTGGTTATCCATCCGACGTTGAAGAAGTTTACTATGGGCCTCAAGGGATTTTTCAAACGGCTGTGACGGGCAAAACATTGGTGGATTTTACCACCAGTACACCTGATTTGGCAGAACGAATCTACCAGACAGCGAAGGAAAAAGGAGCAGCGAGTATCGATGCGCCAGTTTCTGGTGGTGATCTTGGTGCGAGAAACGCCACACTAACGATTATGGTTGGTGGCGATGAAGAAGCTTACCAACAAGTAAAACCACTTTTTGAAGTATTAGGAAAGACGTTTCAACTTCAAGGAGGGGCAGGGAAGGGTCAGCATACGAAAATGGCCAATCAGATCATGATTGCCGGAACCATGACGGGGATGACAGAAATGCTGGTCTATGCGAATCAAGCCGGTCTTGATTTACCACGAGTGATTGACACGCTTTCTGGCGGTGGGGCAGCCAATTGGTCCATGACGAATTACAGTCATCGTATCCTAAAAGAGGATTATTCTCCAGGCTTTTTTGTCAAACATTTCATCAAAGATTTGGGGATCGCTTTGGATGAGGCCAAGAAGATGGGATTGGATTTGCCAAGCACCGCTTTAGCTAAAAAATTGTATGATCAGTTAGCTGAAAAAGGCTTCGAAAATGACGGAACGCAGGCGCTGATTAAACTTTGGTGGCAAGATGGAAAAAAATCTTAAAATGACAAAAAAAATACGAAAAATCAATGCAAGATAGAGGATGTTTTGATACAATATAACGGACAGAAAAAGGAGGCTTACGAATGAAAAGTTCGCAATTAGTCGCTATCATCAAACGTTTAGAAGCGATGGTCGAAGCGCAAGACAATGAAGTTCAAGTACGTCGTTTTGAAAAAGAAGGCGTCGAAAAATGTACCGTTACTTATGACAATTCGACAGAAACGTTTGAATTAACGGAAGCAGAATCAAGTCAATCTTATCAATTTGATAATGTTGATATTGTAGCCATGGAAATCTATGATTTGATCCAATAAGAATGAGTGGGACGTTCGTCGTCGCTTTCTCATTTCTAAACAGCAAGCCTACTTGGGCTTGCTGTTTTTTATTTATCTGCTGCTTTTTCTTGGCGATACAAGTGATTAAGGATGATCCCTAATGGATCGAGATCTTCCGGGGCTAAAGGAAGCGCAGCGCTTGCTGGCGGGAGTGGCTGGAATGTTTCCTCGGGAGAAAGAACTTTTGTTTGGATCAACTTGCCAAAGCTAACTTGATAGTATTTGATTTGAGTCGTCTGTGATCCTGGCTCCTCTAAGTCAAGGAGAATAGAAAAAATCACTTCTGGTTCTTGAATAAACTGATTGACCCTCACGATTTCTTGGTAAAAGCTTTGTGCTAAATGGATCTGGCGCTGCAGTACACTAGCTTGTTCAAACAATAGGTGATCAATCAGATATGCTAAGCGTTTTTTAAGGAGTGAAAAACAGTCGGTCTTCTTTCCTGCAAAAAAACAGCCGATTTCTCGCCACTTCTGTTCCAAGGGATACGCATCCATTTGAGGGAGTTGCTTACGCAAGGTCAATAGCGTCAGTTCGTTGACAGTCGGCAATTGAAAGGTTTCTGACAATACTTGAAACAATGCTGGCAATTTTTTTGTTTGCCGAAAGGGACCATAACTGCCAATTTGTGGTGTTTGAGTGATCGTGAAGGTATGATTCGTCAAGTCAACAAAGCAATAGTTGGCTGAATGGTTCATTTGTCGGTTGTAGATAGGATGAAAAGCTTGGATCAAACGACATTCAAGTAATAGTGCATCCAATTCTGTATCTGTTTCGATCGTTTCAAAATCAACGACATTATAAACAAGTCGAAGCACCTTATTGGCATGCTGCTGATTTTTTCGGAAGTAAGAAACGACACGCTGTTTCAATGATTTGGCTTTTCCTACATACAAGACTTCGTTGTGCTGATCTTTCATTAAATAAACACCAGGCTTTTCAGGCAGTGCATTTGCTTTGTTTTTTTGAAACTCTTTGTTCGGATTCATCGATCGTTCCTCTCCTTCCTTCAAAGAGTAGCAGATGAAGCGTAAGAGAGCAACGTTTGTTGGCTATCGACAAGAAAAAATTAGAAATAGAGTGGAGGCAACAAAATGATAAACTTTGACATTCAAAGGAAATTTCTCTATAACGGAAACGGATTATTTTGTCAACTCGCAGCTTTTAAAATCTTAGAAAATCAATTCTTAAATAAAAATGCGCTTAAAAATAAAAAAAGTTCGAAAAAATTCTTGCATTTCTCAATAACTTCCGATATAGTTTGACTATCAAATGATTTGATTATCAAAGTATTCGGATGGTGAAGGTTATGGAACCCAATTTAGAAACAGTTAATGACTACTTAGTCAGCGTCTTTAATGACATCTTAGTGATTGAAGAATCTGAATTGAAAAAATCTCAATTCAAAGATCTTTCAATTACCGAAATGCATACCATCGAAGCCATCGGGATGTACAAAAAAAAGACCACGACTGAAGTTGCCAAAGAGCTTTCGATCACTGTTGGGACTTTGACCATCGCGATCAATCGTTTGGTGAAAAAAGAATATGTAGAACGGATTCGCAGTGAAGATGATCGGCGAGTCGTCAAACTAGGTTTGACGAAAAAAGGAAAACTCCTTTATCGTGTTCATCAGCATTTTCATCGTGAGATGGTGAAAGGTGTCTTGAGTCAGATGTCTCCTGAAGAGGAACAGGCACTGTTGAAAGCACTGAAAAATCTGCATGACTTTTTACAAGATTATAAGTGAGAATAATGGATGAATATGTTTGGAAAAATTACCGCGACTGCAAGTTATGTTCCAGAAAAAATCGTAACAAATGATGATCTATCAAATTTGATGGATACTTCAGATGAATGGATCCATTCTCGCACGGGAATCAAACGAAGAAGAGTCGCTGTTGGCGAAAACACTTCAGACCTTTGTATTCGCGTCGCTCAAACGCTCTTGCAAGATGCTCAGCTTTCAGCAGAAAGTCTAGATTTTATCTTGGTAGCGACGATCACACCGGATTTCAATACACCGGCGGTTGCTTGCCAAGTCCAAGGGGCGATTGGGGCAGTCAATGCCTTTGCTTTTGATATCAGTGCAGCATGTGCTGGTTTCGTGTATGCATTGTCTATGGCTGAAAAACTGATTCGAACGGGCGCTAAAAAAGGATTGGTCATCGGTGGAGAAGTACTTTCAAAAGTCTTGGATTGGAACGACCGTTCGACGGCTGTTTTATTCGGAGATGGTGCCGGCGGTCTATTGCTGGAAGCATCTTCAGAGCAGCATTTGCTCAAAGAGTCTTTAAAAGCAGATGGGACGCGAGGCATGTCCTTAACATCTGGTTTTCGCACGAATGAGAATCCTTTTTCACAAAACGCTCCGGCGTATAGTGCTTGTATGCAAATGATTGGACGAGAAATCTTTGATTTTGCGACGCGTGATGTGGTCGCCTCGATCAATGATCTGACACAAAATGAAGCAATCGATTATTTTTTGCTTCACCAAGCAAATTCACGTATTTTAGACAAAGTTGCTCGCAAGCTGAAGCAGCCCCGTGAGAAATTTTTGCAAAATATGCAAGATTATGGCAATACTTCGGCAGCCTCGATTCCGTTATTGCTAGATGAAGAAATCAAACGAGGTACACTGTCACTTGGCAGTGGTCAAAAAGTGGTGTTCTCAGGTTTTGGCGGCGGATTGACATGGGGAACTATGTTAGCCACCTTATAACTTGTTCACGAAACAAAATTACTATTGAAAAACACATTGGAGGAATATACACATGGTATTCGAAAAAATTCAAGAAATCGTAGCAGAAGAATTAGGAAAAGAAAAAGAAGAAATCAAATTGAACACAAACATCCAAGAAGATTTAGAAGCAGACAGCTTGGATCTTTTCCAAATCATTAACGAGATCGAAGATGAATTCGATGTGAAGATCGAAACAGAAGATGGTATCACAACCGTTGAAGATCTAGTTAAATATGTAGAAAAACAACAAGCATAAAACAAAGGCTAGGCAGACAGCCTAGCCTTTCCTTTTTAAGAACGTGTTTTTGCTGATTCATAGACGAACTGCAAGAAGCCATGTTCTCCAACGACAACGATCAAAGTAATGAAGGAGTGCAAGATGAAGACAGCCTTTTTATTTAGCGGTCAAGGCGCACAGTACCCCAAAATGGGAGAAGAGCTCTATCACCAAGAAGCCATCGTTCGTGAGACGTTTGAACAAGCCAGCACCATTCTAGGATATGATATGGCCGAGCTATGCTTTACTGAAAACGAACGTTTAAACCAGACGGAATATACGCAGCCTGCCATCTTAACGGTAAGTATGGCTTTTTGGCGACTTTTGGATGCGCAAGGAATCAAAGCAGATGCTGTTGCTGGCTTGAGTTTAGGCGAATATACAGCCTTAGTCGCTAGTGGTGCGCTTGATTTCCAGACAGCAGTCGCATTGGTGCAAAAGCGCGGTCGGTATATGGCAAGTGCGGCGCCAGCAGGTATTGGGAAAATGGTCGCTGTGATGAACACACCCGCTGAAACGATTGAAGAAATCTGTAAAGAAGCAAGTCAAGTGGGGATCGTGACACCAGCGAATTACAATACGCCGCAGCAGATCGTCATTGGCGGTGAAGCGCCGGCAGTGGATAAAGCGGTGGAATTGTTACAAGCTGCTGGAACCAAACGGGTGATTCCTTTAAATGTCAGCGGTCCTTTCCATACTGCTTTGTTGGAACCCGCATCGCAGCAATTAGCACAGGAATTAGCTCAAATCACCTTTGATGAGTTACAAGTACCTGTCATCAGCAATACGACCGCGCAGCCAATGCAGCAAGACCAAATCAAGGAACTGTTGACGCTGCAAGTGAAATCGCCAGTGCGTTTTTACGAAAGCATTGCGACACTGAAGCAGCTTGGCATCCAACAAGTCATCGAGATCGGACCAGGAAAAGTATTGAGCGGTTTTATGAAGAAAATAGACAAAGAAATACAGACTGCGCGTGTAGAAGATAGCCAAACGTTGGCAGATACACTAGCCCGATTCAACTAGGAGGAATTTATGGATCTGCAAAATAGAAACGTCTTTGTAACTGGTAGCTCGCGAGGGATCGGTTTTACCATCGCGGAAGCCTTTGCCAAAGAAGGAGCGAATATCGTTTTAAATGGACGAAAAGAAATTCCCCAGTCACTGATCGATCGCATCACCAGCTACGGCGTGAAATGTGTAGCGATCAATGGGGACATTTCTGATTTTGATCAAGCGGCAGCCATGCTTTTAGAAGCAGAAGCGGCAGTCGGACCGATCCACATTTTAGTCAACAATGCCGGGATCACGAATGACAAATTATTGTTGAGAATGAAACCCGAAGATTTTGATTCAGTGATCAAAATCAATTTGACTGGTACCTTCAATATGACGCAGCACGCGTTGAAAAAAATGATGAAGCTGCGAGAAGGCCGCATCATCAATTTGACGAGTGTGGTCGGCTTGACGGGAAATATCGGGCAAGCCAACTATGCGGCAAGTAAAGCTGGCGTGATCGGTTTTACGAAATCTGCCGCTCGTGAAGGTGCCGCTCGGGGGATCACCTGCAATGCGATCGCCCCAGGATTTATCGAAACAGAGATGACTGAAGTGCTGTCGGATAAAGTCAAAGAACAATCATT
Source organism: Enterococcus sp. DIV0240d (assembly GCF_051711245.1). Classification (NCBI taxonomy): domain Bacteria; kingdom Bacillati; phylum Bacillota; class Bacilli; order Lactobacillales; family Enterococcaceae; genus Enterococcus; species Enterococcus sp. DIV0240d. Next base: position 1,751,211 of record NZ_JBIOMG010000001.1, read on the forward strand.
GGCAAATATTCCATTACAGCGTTTTGGTTCCACACAGGATGTTGCGCAAACAGCAGTCTTTTTAGCAAAAAGCCCCTACATCACTGGTCAGGTGATCAGTGTAGACGGCGGGATGGCAATGCAAGGGTAGGAGGAAGAATAGATGAATCGAGTAGTAGTTACAGGATACGGCGTCACTTCTCCAATCGGAAATGACCCAGAAACATTTTTAGCAAGTTTACAAAACGGGACCAACGGCATCGGCCCGATTACAAAATTTGACGCAGAAGCAACAGGGATCTCAGTTGCCGCTGAAGTCAAAGATTTTCCGTTAGAAAAGTACTTCGTTAAAAAAGATACGAAGCGGATGGATCTTTTTTCCATTTATGGAATTTATGCGGCGTTAGAAGCGATGGAAATGGCGAAGTTAGATACAGAAACCATTGATGTGGATCGTTTTGGCGTGATGGTTGGTTCAGGGATCGGCGGCTTGCCAACGATTCAAGACCAAGTGATTCGGATGCATGACAAAGGAGCAAATCGGGTATCACCAATGTTCGTACCGATGTCGATCGTAAATATGGTTGCCGGCAACATTGCATTACGGGTAGGTGCGAAAGGCATTTGTACGACGACTGTTTCCGCCTGTGCTTCTGGTACCCATTCAATCGGTGAAGCTTTTCGGAACATCAAGCATGGCTACGCAGATGTCATGATCGCTGGTGGTTCAGAAGCAACGATCTGTGAAATCGGTATCGCTGGTTTTGCGTCTCTGACGGCGTTAACCACTGAATCAGACCCTGACAAAGCTTCCGTTCCGTTTGATAAAAATCGTAGTGGGTTTGTCATGGGTGAAGGCGCCGGTGTCTTCATTTTAGAATCATTGGCGCATGCGCAAAAACGTGGGGCAACGATTTTAGGTGAAGTCGTAGGGTATGGTGCGAACTGTGATGCCTACCATATGACTGCGCCAAATCCAGATGGATCAGGTGCTGGAAAAGCAATGAAATTGGCGATGCAAGAAGCAGCGATCACCCCGGCTGAAGTTGGCTACATCAATGCCCACGGTACAAGCACGCCTGCCAATGACAGTGCAGAAGCGACATCGATCCAATACGGATTGGGCGAAGACTATAAAAAACCATATGTCAGCAGTACAAAGTCAATGACTGGTCATTTGCTTGGAGCGGCTGGTGGAATCGAAGCCATTGCTTCACTATTAGCATTACAACATCAATTTATTCCACCAACCATCAACGTGACAGAACAAGATCCTGAGATCGACTTGAACGTTGTTATCAATCAAAGCCAACCAGCAGAATTGACCTATGCCATGAGTAATTCACTTGGGTTTGGCGGTCATAATGCAGTGATCTTGCTGAAACGTTGGGAGGAAGCGTAATTGGAAACACATGAGGTAAAAGAGCTGCTCAGCCAATTCGATCAATCGACGTTAACTGAGCTTCAATTAAAAAAAGAGACATTTGAACTTTATTTTAATAAAAATACGACAAGTGGGCTACAAAGTGCATCCTCTGCACCTGCATCTGCTCCTGCAGCGAATGCTGCGCCAACTCCTGTTGCACCAACGCCTGCTGTCTCAGCAACACCGGACACAGTAGAAACGGCAAAACCTGTTTTAGAGGGCAAAGAAGTTGTCTCTCCATTAGTGGGTGTCGTTTATTTGAAACCAAGTCCTGATAAAGACAACTTCAAACAAATCGGCGATCACGTGAAAAAAGGTGATATTCTCTGTATCGTTGAAGCGATGAAAGTCATGAATGAAATCGTCAGCGACGTCGATGGCGAATTAGTTGAAGTCTTGGTTGAAAGCGAACAAATCGTTGAATACAATCAACCATTATTCCGTGTGAAAGAAGGGTAAAGCAATGAGCGCATTAACGATTCAAGAAATCAAAGAAATCATCCCTCATCGTTATCCGATGCTTTTAGTGGATCGGGTAGAGGAGTTAGAAGAAGGCAAACGGGTCGTTGCGAAGAAAAACGTTACTATCAATGAGCCGTTTTTCCAAGGTCATTTTCCCCATGAACCAGTGATGCCCGGAGTATTGATCGTGGAAGCAATGGCACAAGCAGGTGCTGTGGCATTGCTATCATTGGAAGATTTTCGTGGGAAAACTGCCTACTTTGGCGGTTTAGACAAGGCGAAATTCAGAAAAAAAGTAACACCAGGCGATACCTTGATCTTAGAAGTAGAAATAATCAAAGTGAAATCTGCAGCTGGCATCGGCAAAGGAATTGCCTATGTTGATGGGAAAAAAGTGGCGGAAGCAGAATTGACTTTCATGATTGGATAGGTGAGACATGTTTTCTAAAGTATTGATCGCAAACCGTGGCGAAATCGCCGTACGTATCATTCGCGCTTGTCGCGAATTAGGTATTCAAACGGTCGCCGTTTATTCAGAAGCAGATAAAGAAGCGTTGCACACAGAGCTTGCCGATGAAGCGATTTGTATCGGACCTGCCAAAGCAGCCGACTCTTATTTGAATGTACAGCAGATCCTAAGCGCTGCGATCGTCACAAAGGCTGAGGCGATCCATCCTGGATTTGGCTTCCTTTCAGAGAATAGCCGCTTTGCTGCGATGTGCGAGGAATGCAATATCGTCTTTATTGGGCCAAAGAGTGAGACTATCGATGCAATGGGAAACAAAATCAATGCAAGACGCTTGATGATCGAAGCAGAAGTACCGGTCATTCCCGGAAGCAAAGGCGCGATTTCTGATGTGGAAGAAGCTTTAACGATCGCTGAAGAGATTGGTTACCCAGTCATGCTCAAAGCTGCGGCCGGCGGTGGCGGTAAAGGAATACGGAAAGTCGCCGATAAAGAAGCGTTGCCGCATCATTTTGCTTCGGCGCAGCAAGAAGCGAAAGCGGCATTTGGCAACGATGAAATGTACATTGAAAAAATCATTTATCCTGCTCGACACATAGAAGTGCAAGTGTTAGGTGATTCTTTTGGTAATATTATCCACCTTGGTGAACGCGATTGCTCGCTACAACGCAACAACCAAAAAGTGTTGGAAGAATCCCCTTCTGTGGTGATTTCTGAAAGCAAGCGAGCAGAACTAGGAGAAGCAGCGGTACGTGCCGCACAAGCGGTAGGGTATCGTAATGCTGGCACGATCGAGTTTTTAATGGCGGACACTGGGGAGTTTTATTTCATGGAAATGAACACTCGAATTCAAGTGGAACACCCGATCACCGAAATGGTGACAAACATTGATCTAGTCAAAAAACAACTTGAAGTCGCTAGTGGCGAACCGCTAGGCTTGACGCAAGCAGACATCAAGATGACGGGCGCGGCGATCGAATGTCGGATCAATGCAGAAAATCCAGCCTTCAATTTTGCACCGTCACCAGGCAAGATCAACAATTTGTTTTTACCAAGTGGCGGCCTAGGCGTTCGTGTAGACAGTGCCATGTATTCTGGCTACACGATTCCACCTTATTATGATTCTATGATCGCTAAAGTGATCGTTCACGGCGAGAACCGTTTCGAAGCGTTGATGAAGATGCAGCGGGCGTTAGCCGAATTAGTGACCGATGGTGTCATTACGAATGCAGAATTCCAAATGGACTTGATCAGTCACCCGAAAGTGATTGCGGGAGACTATACAACCGCCTTTTTACAAGAGGAATTTCTGCCAAATTGGACACCTGAACAATAGGAGGGAAGATGAGTGGCTTTATTTAAGAAGAAAAACTACATTCGCATCAATCCTAATCGAGGTCAGCTGCCAACGAACGAACCAGTCGTACCAGATAATCTTTGGGCGAAATGTCCTAGTTGCAAACGAACGCTTTATACGAAGGAGATGGGGGCAGAGAAAGTCTGTCCTCACTGCGGGTATAATTTCCGAATCAGTGCCTGGGAACGGATCGCTATCACGATTGATGAGAAAAGTTTTGAAGAATGGGACACAGATGTAACCACAAAAGATCCTCTTGATTTTCCTGGATATTTGGATAAAGTCGCACAAATGCAAGAAAAAACTGGGTTGCATGAGGCTGTCCTCACAGGAGAAGCAAAAGTTCAAGGATTGCCGTTAGCGATCGGGATCATGGATGCGAATTTCATCATGGGCAGTATGGGAACGGTCGTGGGGGAGAAGATCACCCGTTTGTTTGAACGTGCGATCGAAAAACAGCTACCAGTTGTTCTTTTTACCGCTTCAGGTGGTGCGCGGATGCAAGAAGGAATTTTGTCACTGATGCAAATGGCAAAAATCTCTGCGGCGGTAAAACGCCACAGTAAAGCTGGCTTGTTTTATCTAACGGTTTTAACGGACCCGACAACCGGTGGCGTCACCGCTAGTTTTGCGATGGAAGGGGATATCATCCTGGCAGAACCGCAAGCCTTGATCGGTTTTGCTGGACGACGTGTGATTGAACAAACCATTCGTCAGGAACTACCTGAAGACTTTCAAAAGGCAGAGTTTCTGTTAGATCATGGCTTTGTCGATCAAATCGTTCCACGGACGAACTTGCGGGAGAAAATCCACCATTTGATTTCTTTGCATACGCGGAAAGGATGGGATCGCAATGACTAGAGCAGCCCACGAAATCGTTGAACTCGCTCGCAGCAAAGACCGTTTGACGGCACTGGATTACTTTGACGGCATTTTTTCTGAGTTTGAAGAGTTTCATGGAGACCGTCTGTTTGGCGAAGATGAAGCCGTTGTTGGCGGGATTGCTTGTTTAGATGGCAAGCCCGTGACCGTGATCGGTATTCAAAAAGGCCGTAATCTGCCTGAAAATTTACGCAGAAACTTTGGCTCGCCACATCCTGAAGGCTATCGCAAAGCGTTACGCTTAATGAAGCAAGCAGAAAAATTTCAGCGACCTGTGGTCACATTGATCAATACAGCAGGGGCGTTTTGCGGTATTGGCGCGGAAGAGCGCGGAGAAGGCGAAGCGATTGCCCGTAACTTGATGGAAATGTCCGATTTAACGGTGCCGATCTTGGCAATCATCATTGGTGAAGGCGGCAGCGGCGGTGCCTTAGCACTGGCATTAGGCGATGAGGTTTGGATGATGGAACATTCGATCTATGCCATTTTATCTCCCGAAGGCTTTGCTTCGATCCTATGGAAAGATGGCAGCCGTGCCAAAGAAGCTGCTGGCTTGATGAAGATCACAGCTCAAGAACTATATGAACTCGGTGTTATTGAAAAAGTGATTGCTGAAACCCATGAAGAGGCCTTTTTACCGAAAGAGCAATTGATGGAACAGATGAAAGCGGCAATTTCAAAGAAACTTGCCGAACTTTCTACCTTGCAAACAGATGAATTGCTTGAGGCAAGGTATCAACGTTTTCGCCGATTTTAAAAACTAGGATATCCACTCTGATTAGAGGATGGGTATCCTAGTATTTTTTTATTAAAAGTGTTATTGAATAAATCGTACAAATGGCGAAGTTTTTAGTTTAAAATTTAATTATTCTGTGCTATTATGTATATATTCTGAATATAAGAAGATTATATTGCATAAATATTTGTTTTGAAGAGGAGCGTTTTTAATGAAAAAATTATTTGGAGCACTTGTTGTATTGACGGGGATTTTGGTTTTAGGAGCTTGTGGGAATGGCGGCTCATCGAGTACTGGAAGTTCTAGTGCCAGCGGTTCGGCGGATAATCAATTGGAAGCCATTAAAGCAGCTGGTGTGTTAAATGTGGCAACTTCTGCTGACTTTGCCCCGTTTGAATTTCATGCCTTGATCGATGGCAAAGATACGATCGTGGGCGCAGATATCGATATGGTCAATGAGATCGCTGATCGTCTTGGTGTCGAAGTGAATATTTTGGACCTTGATTTCAATGCTGTTTTGACTGCTTTGCAACAAGGGAAAGCCGATATCGCTGTTTCAGGCATCTCAGCAACTGACGAACGTAAACAGACTTTTGATTTCACCGATAACTATTTTACACCAGAACAAAAATTAGTTGTTAATAAAAACAATGAATCGGCATTTGATTCAATCGAAAGCTTGTCTGGCAAAAAAGTAGGCGCTCAAAAAGGCTCGATCCAAGAAATGATCGTTCAAGATCAATTAGCTGATTCGCAATTGGTTTCCATCGCCAAAGTTCCGAATCTAGTCAATGAATTGAAACAAGGCTCGATCGACGGTTTGGTCCTTGAAAGTGCGGTTGCTGAATCGTATGTTGCACAAAATGATGACCTCGTGATCACTGATGTAGCATTAGAAGCATCTGAAGGCGATTCTTATGCAATTGCTTTACCTAAAGGGAGTACCGAATTACAAGAAGAACTAAACAGTATTTTGAAAGAATTGATTGAAGATGGTACAATTGATGAGTATGTACAAAAGAACACAGATCTAGCCAACGAAAATGCGGCGCAATAGATAGAACGGAGTAGACACAATTATGGATTTATCCTTTTTAGCGATATATTACCCTTATTTTCTTTCTGGTGTGGTGATCACCATCGTGATCTCTATCATCACCGTGATCTTTGGAACGATTCTAGGGGTGATTTTCGCCCTAATGAAATTATCAAAAGTGACGCCTTTGAGCTGGTTTGCTAATGCGTATATTGAAGTCATCCGCGGCACACCGATGCTGGTGCAGATATTGATCGCTTTTGGTCTTTTGCAAGGAATGTTTGCCTTGCCGACGGTCTCGATCGGCGTGTTGAGTCTTGATTTTGGGCGGCTATTTCCTGGGATCATTGCGCTCTCGCTTAATTCTGGGGCATATGTTGCTGAGATCGTCCGAGGGGGAATCAATGCCGTTGATTACGGTCAAACAGAAGCGGCTGGTTCTTTAGGGTTGCGGCCTTTTCAAACGATGCGTTATGTCGTATTGCCACAAGCACTACGCAACATTTTGCCGCCACTAGGCAATGAATTTATCGTTTTGATTAAGGATTCCTCTTTGCTTTCAACGATCGGCATCTACGAGCTGATGAACAGTGCGCAGATCGTTGTCACCAGTTCTTTCCAACCATTAACGCCTTTCTATGTGGCGGCGGTCATTTACTTCATCTTGACGTTTACGACTTCGCGACTATTGAGTTTATGGGAAAAGAAACTAGGCAAAGGCTATCGTCGTTAAAAGGAGAAGACAAGCTATGATGTTAGATATTCAAGATTTACACAAAACCTTTGGCAGCAATCAAGTGCTAAAAGGGATCACAACGACGATCGATCAAGGAGAAGTCGTAGTGGTGATTGGGCCATCTGGGTCAGGAAAAAGCACGTTTTTACGCTGTTTGAACCTATTAGAAGTACCGACAAGCGGAAAAATCTTTTTTGAAGGAACCGATATTACCGATCCAAAGAATGATTTGTATAAGATGCGTGAAAAAATGGGTATGGTATTTCAAAATTTTAATCTTTTTCCGAATATGACGGTTTTAGAAAACATTACTTTGTCCCCGACGAAAGTCAAGAAGGTAGCAAAATCGGCGGCTGATCAGTTGGCAAAACAACTACTAAATGATGTTGGCTTACCAGACAAAGCAAAAGCCTATCCTCAAAGTCTTTCTGGTGGACAAATGCAACGAATCGCTATCGCACGTGCCTTGGCGATGGAACCAGACGTGATGCTCTTTGATGAACCGACTTCAGCGTTAGACCCAGAAATGGTTGGCGAAGTATTGTCCGTCATGCAGCGTTTGGCTCAGCAAGGAATGACGATGGTCATCGTCACTCATGAAATGGGCTTTGCGAAAGAAGTCGCGGATCGGATTTTATTTATGGATCAGGGAATCATTATGGAGGAAGGAACGCCAGAACAGATCTTTGATCATCCGAAAAATCCACGAACCATTGATTTTTTGAGTAAAGTATTGTAAACTGCGAGAAGTTCGCAGTTGTTAGTGATAAATTTGGACCTTTCCTAAGCATCCTTTCAGTAAAAGGATGCTTTTTTGACGGAAAAAAGACTACTTTAAAGAAGTGATAGGACAAACGGTTGTCTTGGCAGGTTCCTTTTTCAGTTCTTTTACAAGAAACCTGCAGAAACTGGCGCACTTGCTAGTATTCAAAAAGATTCTATTGTATAATTACAGGTTGAAGAGGTCTGATCTTGATAGAAACCATCTGCGTGATTGTAGGCAGATCGGACTGTTTCTTTTTAAGATCGACAATTTGGATCGATGACTAGTCGCCGATTTTTAATACGTGAAGAAATCATGCAGCAAAGGAGATTTTATGTTTTCAAATTATAAACCGACTTGGATGGTCGATGCGATTTATAAAATCACCCCTAGCCAACTAAAGGCACAGGGGATCAAAGGGATTTTGACCGATCTTGATAATACCTTGATTGCTTGGAACAATCCTGACGGAACCGAAGAACTAAAAAACTGGCTACTGGAAATGAAAAATGCTGGGATACCGGTAGTTGTCGTTTCCAACAACAATAGTGAACGAGTGGCACGGGCAGTTGCGCCCTTTGGTTTAAAGTACGTACACCGCGCATTAAAACCCTTTTCAAGAGGGATCAAACAAGGCTATCAACAATTAGGCTTGAAAAAAGAAGAGGTCGTGATGATCGGCGATCAAATCATGACGGATGTACGAGGTGCCAATCGTGCCGGTGTTCGCAGTATTTTAGTGAAACCAGTGATCCCAACGGATTCTTGGAAAACCCAATTTAATCGAGCCACAGAAAGAAAAATCATGAACTATTTATTGAAGCATAACCCAGAGTTAAAATGGCGTGGAGGAATTTAATATGACAGAAGGAATCGAAGAAATTCACTGTATCGGCTGCGGGGCAGTGATTCAGACAACGAACCCCAATGAATTGGGCTACACCCCGCAATCCGCATTAGAAAAAGGACTTGAATCAGGAGAAGTCTATTGTCAACGCTGTTTCCGTTTGCGCCATTACAATGAGATCCAAGATGTTTCCCTTACCGACGATGATTTTCTGCGTCTACTGAATGAAATCGGGGAAAAAGAAGCTTTGATCGTTAATGTCGTTGATATTTTCGATTTTAATGGTTCATTGATCCCAGGACTGCACCGCTTCGTCGGCAATAATCCTGTTTTATTAGTGGGCAACAAGGTGGATATTTTGCCAAAATCTTTGAAAAAATCGAAGATGACCCAATGGATGAAGGAACGTGCTCATGAAGCTGGTTTAAGACCAGTGGATGTATTATTGACGAGTGCCAAGAAGCCAGGTGAAACGGAAGCTTTACTGCAAGCGATCGAAACGTATCGTGAAGGACGCGATGTCTATGTGGTGGGTGTGACGAATGTTGGAAAATCAACATTGATCAATCAAATCATCAAACAAACAACGGGGATCAACGAATTGATCACGACTTCGCGTTTCCCAGGAACCACATTGGATAAAATCGAGATTCCCTTGGATGACGGACACTTCTTGATCGACACACCAGGAATCATTCATCGTCATCAAATGGCGCATTATTTAGGTAAAAAAGATCTAAAAATCGTGGCACCAGCCAAAGAGATCAAACCAAAGGTGTATCAGTTGAATCCAGAACAAACTTTGTTCTTAGGAGGACTTGCCCGATTTGATTTCATTCAAGGAGAACGCAGTTCATTTATTGCTTATGTAGCAAATGATGTGGCGATCCATCGGACCAAATTAACGAAAGCCGATGAGTTTTATGAGAAACATGTTGGTGGGCTGCTGCAGCCGCCGCGAGCAGATGAAGTGGCGGATTTTCCTGAACTCGTCCGTTTCGAATTTTCAATCAAAGAAAAAACCGATATCGTTTTTGCTGGACTTGGCTGGATCACGATCACCAAACCGTGTGTCATCGCTGGGTGGGCGCCAAAGGGTGTCGATGTGCTTAGACGTAAAGCATTAGTATAAGGAAGAAGGAAGAATATGGACTTACGAGGAAAACAAAAAAGATTTTTACGAAGTGAAGCGCACCATTTAAACCCGATTTTTCAAATCGGCAAAGGCGGCTTGAATGACGCGATGATGGCGCAAATTGAAGAAGCGCTAGAAAAACGAGAATTGATCAAAGTCTCATTGCTCCAAAATACCGATGAGGTTGCTGACGAAGCAGCTGAAACGATCCGTGAGAAAGTCGGCTGTGAAGTGGTACAGATCATCGGACGAGTGATCGTTTTATTCAAACCGTCAAGCAAAGAAAAATACCAAACGATTTCAAGCAAAGTTCGTTCAATTTAGGAGGGAGAAGGCATGCAAGGACAAACATTTGGAAAGGTACAAACGGTTTTAGAGACACAAACACAAGAACTTGTACCGAAAAAGCAAGTGGGCATTCTTGGTGGGAATTTTAATCCAGTACACTACGCACATCTGGTCATGGGTGAGCAAGTAGGGCAAGCATTAGGGCTGGATAAAGTTTATTTCATGCCTGAGTATTTACCGCCTCATGTTGATGAGAAAAAGACGATCCCAGCTGAGCACCGCTTGGCGATGTTGGAGTTGGCGATCGCCGATAATCCGCGATTTGCTGTAGAGACCATTGAGTTGGAACGAAAAGGCAAGAGTTATACGGTTGATACGATGCGGGAATTGACAGCTAAGAATCCAGATACCAATTATTATTTTATCATTGGCGGGGATATGGTGAACTATTTACCAAAATGGCATCAAATCGATGAGCTGATGGAATTGGTGACTTTTGTGGGGGTTCGTCGTCCAGAAGTGCCGATCGATAGCCCATACCCGATTATTTGGATCGATATCCCGCTAATGGATGTCAGCTCAACAACAATTCGTAAAAAAGTGCAACAAGGTTGTTCGGTTCGCTACTTATTGCCAGATAATGTGTTACACTATATTCAAGAAAAGGGGTTGTACTTGGATGAAGAGTGAATACTACACACAAGCAGAACGGGAACTTTTGATGCAAAAGGTCCAAATGCAGATGAGTCAAAAGCGCTTTGAGCATGTGTTAGGTGTCGAAAAAACGGCCGTTGCCCTTGCGGAAAAATATGGTGCTTCACCGGTCAAAGCCAGCATCGCCGCCTTGACGCATGATTATGCGAAGGAACGCAGCGATGAAGAATTTCAATTAGTCATTCGTAGAGACGGATTCGACTTGGATCTCTTGAACTGGAACAATGCTATCTGGCATGGACTCGTCGGTGCTGATTTCGTTCAACGAGAATTAGAAATCGATGACGAAGAAATCTTACAAGCGATCCGTTTGCACACCACCGGAGCTGCTAAGATGAGCCTGTTAGATAAAATCATCTATGTGGCAGATTATATCGAACCCGGACGTACGTTTCCTGGAGTCGTTGAAGCCAGAGAGATCGCAATGATTGACTTAGATGCCGCTGTTGCTTACGAAACGAAACATACCTTGCTTCATTTGATCGAAACAGAAGCAGTTATCTACCCAAAAACGATCGAAACCTACAATTTTTGGGTAGCCAAATATAGGAGGGAATTACCATAGATAGTCAGAAAATATTAGAAATTGCTGTAAAAGCCGCCGATTCAAAACATGCCGAAGATATTATGGCATTAGATGTGCGGGAAATCTCTTTGCTAGCAGATTACTTTGTGATCTGTTCAGGAAATAGCGAACGTCAAATCAATGCGATCATTGATGAAGTCATCGATAAAGAAGAAGAAAATCAAGTATCTGTTCGCCGTGTCGAAGGAAAAGATGGTGGAAAATGGGTCTTGATCGACTTAGGTGACGTGATCGTTCACGTATTCAGTGCCTCAGAACGTGCTTTTTACAACCTAGAAAAATTATGGTCTGATGCGCCGCTTGTGGATCTTAATGAATGGGTCGTGGCGTAATGGCTTACGAAACCTTCGCATTTGTCTATGACGAAGTAATGGATTCCAGTCTCTATAAAAAGTGGCTGGATTTTTCTTGTCGTCATTTAGGAAAAAGAAAACAGCTGTTAGAATTGGCTTGTGGAACTGGTGCGTTAGCCGTTGAGTTTGCCAAGGCTGGTTTTGATGTGACTGGGTTAGATCTTTCAGAAGAGATGCTGATGATCGCTAGTCAACGGGCTGAAAAAGAAGAGGCGGCTGTGCAATTTGTTGCGGGTGACATGCTGGATCTCGTAGATGTTGGCACCTATCAAGCAATTACCTGCTATTCTGACTCCCTTTGCTACATGGAAGACGAGCAGAGTGTGCAGCAAGTGTTTGATGGTGTTTACAGTTGTTTAGAAGAAGATGGCGTCTTTTTATTTGATGTACATTCCTTATATCAAATCGATGAAGTCTTTCCTGATTATAGCTATCATTACCAAACCGATGAATTTGCCTTTCTTTGGGAAAGCTATCAAGGCGAAAAAGACCATAGCATTGAACACTTCTTGACCTTTTTTGTTGCACAAGAGAATGGGTTGTTTGAACGCTTAGATGAGCTTCATCAAGAAAGAACCTATCCTCTTGAAAGCTATTTAAGAATGTTAGAAAATGCTGGTTTTGCTAATGTTGAATGCTATGCTGATTTTATCGATACGAAACCAAATGAAAAAAGCCGTCGCTGGTTTTTTGTCTGCCATAAGTAACCGTTATGTAAAACAGGAGGGATGTCGATGAAGGCTTGCGGACTAGTCGTAGAATACAATCCTTTTCACCATGGACACCAATACCATGTGGAAAAAGCACGGCAAGTAACGAATGCTGATGTCGTCGTTGCGGTGATGAGTGGAAATTTTTTACAGCGTGGCGAACCAGCAATCATCGATAAATGGCAGCGAGCTCAAGCAGCACTACAACATGGGGTAGACTTGATCGTCGAATTGCCACCCGCTTGGGCCGTCCACTCTGCTGATTTTTTTGCATCGGGAGCGATTAGGATTCTGCAGGATCTGCAATGTGAGTTGTTATGCTTTGGCACAGATACGAAACACCCCTTCGACTATGCCAAGTTTGCTCACTTTGAAAAAGAAAATCAACTAATGATCGATGACGCATTTCAACGCTTAGCTAGGCAAAATGCTACCTATAGTCAAAAAATGAGTGCGGTCCTCAGTGAGCTATATCCTGAGTACCATGAAGAAAAAGACCAGCCCAATCATCTGTTGGGTATGGCGTATGCACGGGAAGTGCTGCATTATGAAAAACCAATGCGTTTGGTCCCCATCCAACGCGTTGCGGCGTCTTATCATTCAGAACAATTCGATCATCCCACGATCGCCAGTGCAACAGCCATTCGCCAAGCAATCAAACAAGGTGCAGCTGTTGTGGATTTTGTTCCTGAAGCCACACAAAACTTTCTTTCACAAGCAACAGTCGACTGGGAAGCCTTTTGGCCGTATCTTCAATACCAGATCATTTCTGCCCCAATCGAAAAATTAGCTGCTATTTACCAGATGGAAGAAGGATTAGAATATCGACTAAAACAATATGTGACGGCGGCGGATTCTTTTGCAGATTTTATCAAGTTGTTAAAGACGAAACGTTATACCCAAACGCGGCTGCAGCGTCTTGCTTGTTATGTATTGTTCCAAGTGACAAAAGCTGAAATGAAGGAAGCTCAAGAACATTCCTTTATTCGAGTCTTAGGGTATACGAAGCAAGGGCAGCACTATTTAAAAGAGGTCAAAAAAGAGCTGACCCTGCCGCTGATCGCTAAATTTGGTAAGCAAGAAGCACAGCGCTATGGCTTGTCATTGCGGATCGACCAGATCTATCAGCAAGGGAATCCTCAAATCACAGAACAAAATTTTCGAAAAATTCCGCTTTTTATTGATAAATAAGTTAAAATTACTTCACAGAACGCCATTTGACAAGTATAATGAATAAGGATTTTTAAAAACAAGAAAGCGAAGTGAAATCATGGGTCGTAAATGGGCAAATATCGTAGCGAAAAAAACTGCTAAAGATGCAAACAATAGCCGAGTTTATGCAAAATTTGGAATCGAAATCTACGCAGCAGCAAAATCGGGTGATCCTGATCCTCACGCGAACCAAAAATTACGCTTTGTTATCGAACGTGCGAAAACCTACAATGTGCCAAAACACATTATTGACCGTGCGATTGAAAAAGCCAAAGGTTCTGGCGATGAACAATACTCAGAACTTCGATACGAAGGATTTGGACCAAATGGATCAATGGTGATCGTCGATACGTTGACAAATAACGTCAACCGTACCGCAGCCGATGTTCGGGCCGCTTTTGGTAAAAACGGCGGGAATATGGGTGTTTCAGGGGCCGTTGCTTATATGTTTGATAACACGGCACTCTTTGGCTTTGCTGGTGACGATGCGGATGAAATCTTAGAATACTTGATGGACAAAGAGATCGATGTTCGTGATGTCGTTGAAGAAGATGGACAAATCATCGTTCACGGTGAACCAAGTGACTTCCATGCCATTCAAGAAGCCTTGAAAGAAAAAGGAATCACTGAATTCTCAATTGCAGAAATGCAAATGATTCCTCAAAATGAAGTAACCTTGACGGGTGACGATCTAGAAAAATTCGAAAAAATGATCGATGTGTTAGAAGATCTTGAAGACGTACAAAACGTCTATCACAATGTGGCAGACGCGGAAGAATAAGTGTCACTTGGCAGCCTAGAGACAATCTGGCTGCCATTTTTTTAGTATGTTTTTTTATGTAGAGGCTTTGTCGCTTATGCAAGAGAAATAATGAAGCGGTAGCGTTGCTCATTTACTGAAAATTCTTCTGTGTTGATCATCTTTTCAGTTGGTTTCTATACATTTTATGTGTTATGATTTACTACATAAGCAAACAAATCGTTAGGGGGCAGACATGGAAGAAAAAATCGTTTTAGAGCCATTTAATCGAATCTTAAGTGGTTTTGAAAAGCTAGCAGAAGTGTCTGTATCGATTTCTGACTGCTCGGCTCTTTGTCGGAAATATCAAAAGTATGGGGTAGAAGGGTATCGTCTAGGTGATTATCGTGGTTCTTCTTATTTGAATCGTTATTTAAATGTCGTCGTTGATCGCGCACCCTTATTAATTTATAAAGAGCGATTCTTGATTCCATTAGTCTTTCGCATGTCGGAATACTCTGAACGGCTCTTTATCGATGAGTATCGAATGGAAGGGTTCTTCTTGCTGTTGGATTGGCTTTTAGAGCACCGACCAGAAAAAGCAATTATTGATTATAAACGAACGCGTGCTTTGCCTCATAGAAAAGAATTTGTCATCGACAGTTCCTATGTACTTTTTCGATTGACAGAAATTCTAGATGGCGCTGGCTTTCCTCTTAGTCGCTTTACGACGATTGAAGAATTTAGTGAGTGGAATCGTACCCATCGCTTGATCGATAACGGCAGCATTGGACGACATACAAAATTATTTGTTCCAGAAGATCCCGAACACGTTTCTGAGCTGCAAATGATTTTAACCATCGTAGGGATGCGCTATCCAGAAACCCGTTTATTTATTGGCGAGTTAAAAGGCTAAAAAAACATCACGATCGGCTTGTTTCCTTTGGGAACTCGCCGAAAGTGATGTTTTTTGTTATCCGATCGTTGATGCTTCTTGGAACTGATAAGTGGTAGGATCAGCTTTTGCTAGCAGCGGCAATTCCTCTTGGGTGAGGACGGTCAACTGATGCATCGCCCGTGTCGCCATTGTATAAAAAATCAATTGGTCTTGTTCAGTCACGAAAGTGGCACCTGGTGTCCAGACAAATACTTGGTCAAACTCTAGCCCTTTTGCTAAAAAGGCCGGGAAGATCATCACATTGCGTTTCATGAAGTCTTCTTCAGAGGTGATCAGCTGCACTTGTTCCTGCATTGTTTCTGCCAGCTGGGCATATAACTGCTGGCAATCCTTTGCGGTTTTACAAATGATCGCGGTGCGCCAACGCTGATTCTCAGCGGCGTCACGAATACTGGTTTCTAGGAAAGCCAGATTTTCAGTTGCAGTTCCTTTAACAATTGTTGGTACCGCCCCTTTACGAGCCGTCAATTCCACTTGATCACTGCCAACTAAAAATTGATTGGCGAAATCTGTGATTTCCTTAGTCGAACGATAGCTGGTTTTCAATTGATAACGTTTCACACTTTCGCGGGGGAATAATTCTGCTAATGTCCCGACGATCGTTTCATTGCCATAAACTTTTTGATTCAAATCGCCGCATAGGGTGATGCCAGCCTTTGGATAAAGCTGACGCAGTAGGGCCACTTGTGCTGGTGGAAAATCCTGCATTTCATCGATAAAGATAAACCGAGCTTTTTCTTCGACATGAACAGGATAAAGCTGTTTGATCAGTAAGAAAAACAAAACGGCGTCTTCTTGTTTGATCTGTCTTTGGCGCATGACTTGTCGAATATCGGCAATACTTTGCTGCCAAGTCGCAGCCTCGATGCCAGTTTCTTTGACTGCAGCAGACTCAACCGATTGTAAAAAGTGTAAGTATTGCTTGGCTTGGTTGATAAACTGAAAGTTTTTCACTCCCCGCGTCAAGGAACGGAACTTCTTGCGGACGATCTGCTGTCTAAGTTTCTTCCGCAAACGGCGTTCGTTTTCTTCGCTGTATTCTTGATGAGGATCATTGGCAAATACTTGTTGCAATTGTTCTTCGGTCGCTTCTTTGACCCAGTCTTTTTTGGCTTCATCTTTTTCCAAGCCGCCGATTTTTTTTAATAATTTCGTTTGAAGCAGTTGGGTTCTTTGGTAAATCGGCAGTTCGTTATTGGTTTCTTGATACCAGCGGCGAATCTGTTCTTTTGTCAAATAGGTTTGCCCTTGGATTTTTAGATCACGGAACAAGGGACCGATTGGTGCAATCGAACGGACATAACGGTTGATTTTTTCCACCAAGAAAAGACTACTTTTGATTTTTTCAATGGCATCATCGTCGCCGCTTAAAAAGGTTTCTTCTTGTTGGGTTTCTTTCGTCACTTCATAGCCAGTCAGAATCAATTGGATAAAGTGGTGGAAGGTTCTTGTGGGCACTTCACTTTCACCTAAAGAAGGCAGGACCATGGAAATATAGTCAGAAAACAAATGATTGGGTGAAAACAGCAAGACTTGTTTTTCGTCCAACCATTTGCGATTCCGATAAAGTAAAAAGGCGACCCGTTGCAACAAAGCAGAGGTTTTCCCACTTCCAGCAATCCCTTCGATCAGTAAGAATTTATTGGTGGTATCACGAATGATTTGATTCTGTGCTTTTTGGATCGTCGAAACGATGTTACGCATTTGAGAAGAAGAGGCTTCATCCAATATTTCCAACAAAAATTCGTCATTGATGATCTCCGAAGTATCGACCATCGACAAGATTTCACCATTTTGAATTTTAAATTGGCGTTTCAAAAGCAATTCTACCGTAAACCGATCAGTGTCTGTTTCGTAGAAGGTTTCACCAAGCTCTCCTTCATAATAAAGATTGGCGATCGGTGCGCGCCAGTCAATGACGATCGTTTCTTCATCTTTGTCTCGCAATGAAGCGATCCCCAAATAGAGGGTCTCGGTTTCTTGTTCTTCTTTGAAATCGATTCGAGCAAAATACGGATTGCCCGCCATCGTTGTTAAGGTTTTGACGCGTTTTTCTTGTGATTCTGCGGTTTGGTATTTTATCAGCAATTCTTGTTCATGCTGCTGGTACTCGATAACTGATTCATAAAAGGCTTCACTGTCGCCCCCGCGAATTTTCTTATCGGCGATTTCTTTTAATTGATCATCCATTTTAGCGGCTAACTCTTGTTTTTGCTGCGAAAGGATCGCTTGTTCTCTGTGGATCAGAGCAATGGTTTCATTGACATGTTGTTGTTCTTTTTGACGTTCGTTCACGAAGGATCCTCCTTAAAAAAATTGCGACATAAAATTATAGCATATTTTCCCTGCGAATGTCGTGGAAAAAAAGAAACTATGCTAATATTTATAAAAAGAGCTTAGGTGTTCAAAAACGAAACGAAAAAGAGGTGGAGACGGTGAGGGAAGAAGCAGAATTGCACCAATTGATCCTGTCTGTGGGGCAACGTGTTGGGGCACGTGCCATCGGTTTATCTGGTTCACGGACCGATCCACAGGCGCCAAAAGATTTTTTGCAAGACTTTGATGTGGTTTACGTAATGGATGATATTCAGCCCTTGGTCGATGATCCTTCATGGTTAGAAGCCTTTGGACCGATCATGATCAGGCAAACACCGGAAGCTAGCACCATCTATCCGTCAAGTTTGGGCGGGTGTTTTACGTACTTGATGCATTTTTTAGACGGAGTAAGAATCGATCTCATGCTATGTCCTCTTGCACTGGTCGATCGTCTGGCTAACGAACCAGGCTTGCATCCGCTGCTTGATCCAGACCAAATACTAAGTTTTGCTAATCAAGCAAATCATTCGCATTACTGGATCAAGCGCCCGACCCAAGCCGCTTTTCAGGAACACTGCAACGAATTTTGGTGGGTAAGCACGTATGTCGTGAAAGGGCTGCTTCGAAAGCAGCTGATTTATGCTGCGGATCATTTATACACTATTTGTTGGCAAGAATTGTTATGGATTGAAGATTTGTTCGTTGCCCAAGCTCAGCAATTTCAGGTGAGTACAGGGAAAAATCATAAATACCTACAGTCGTTTCTAACGGAAAAGGAGTGGCGGGAATTGACCTCATTGCTTGATTTTTCCACGATCACTGCCTGCGGTCAGTCCCTCTTGAAGATGCAAAAACGTTTTGATGGCCAAGCAAAGAACATCAGCGAGAAATTAGGGCTGGCCTATGATTGGCAAGAAGCTGAGAATGTCCAAACATATACGAAGTATTGGAGTGAAAAAAATTGGCAGATGAAACCAGAGAATCAAAAATAAAAGACTGTCAGATTCAGGCGTTTTGGCAGCGGTTTTTAAAAGCAAATCCAAGAAATCAATCTCCTTTGACCTATGAAGATGCTTGGTCCTTTGGTGATACACCACAAATGGCCGATGAACTGGCAGCACTGGTTTTAGCTGGCAAAAAGACGGCAACGACATCTGCCGCTGCGCTCTATGAAATCGAGCAAGAAGCATTGCCGCAATCAGGAACCTATAGTGTCCTTTTAAATGGGTCGGATGTACCAAAAGCTGTTCTTTACTTAGAGTCAGTGTCGATCGTGCCTTTTGATGAGGTGACAGCAGACTTTGCCTTTTTAGAAGGGGAAGGAGATCGCACTTTGGCTTATTGGCGCCGTGTTCATGAAGCTTTTTTTCGACGAGCTTATGCCTCAGCGGGGTTGTCTTTTCACGATCAAATGCTGTGTGTTTGCGAAAAGTTTTGTGTCGTTTATCAGGAAGAATAAAGTCATGGTTTTCTTTGGAAACCAAGGTAATAGTTTTTGTCTTTTTGAAAAAGGTGTATAATCAAAAGCAAACAAAGGAGGAAGTCGTATGCCATTTATCCATGTCGAACTAGTTGAAGGACGTTCGCAAGAGCAACTGACGAATATGATGAAAGAAATCACTGAGGCGGTCCATAAAAATACAGGCGCCCCTAAAGAGCATATCCATGTTATCATCAATGAAATGAAGCAAGGAACCTATGCTGTGAATGGCGATTGGAAATAATTCTCTTGCTTTTTTATCAAGAGAGTGGTTTAATTGAGCCATAATCGATCAATAAAAAAGACACCTGAATTTGAGAGTCTTCGATAAGAGAGGGAAATCTTGGCTGAAAATTTCCTAGAAGAAAACCAAAGGATGACCACTTTTTTAAGACCTCTGTTGAAACGGAGGCGGTTGAACCGTTATCTCATGAAGAGGAAAACAGACTTTTTCTGTTTTTGAAGAATAGGTGGAACCACGAGTGATCGTCCTAGTATCGTAACCGATACTAGGACTTTTTTTATTGATTGAAATCATCAAAGGAGGACATTCATATGTCATTATTTATTACATTTCCTGATGGCGCAAAAAAAGAATTTGCTGTTGGGGTAACAACCAAAGAGATTGCTGAAAGTATCTCGAAAAGTCTTGCAAAGAAAGCCTTAGCTGGAAAAGTCAATGGACAACTGATCGATCTTTCACGTCCGATCGAAGAAGATGCAACGATTGAGATCGTGACACCCGATCATGAAGACGCCTTAGGCTTACTTCGTCATTCGACAGCTCATTTAATGGCTCAAGCTATGCGCAGACTCTATCCATCGATCCATTTTGGGGTAGGACCTGCAATTGATTCTGGTTTTTACTATGACACAGACAATGGGGAAAACCCAATAACTGCAGAAGATCTACCAGCAATCGAAGCAGAGATGATGAAGATCATCAAAGAAAATCTGCCAATCGAACGCCGCGTGTTAACAAAAGAAGAAGCGTTAGCTCTTTTTGCCGAAGATCCATACAAAGTAGAGTTGATCACTGAATTACCAGATGATGAAACGATTACTGCCTATCAGCAAGGTGAATTTGTCGATCTTTGCCGCGGTCCTCACGTCCCATCAACTGGTCGTATCCAAGTGTACAAATTGTTATCAGTGGCAGGTGCTTACTGGCGTGGAAGCTCTGACAACCAGATGATGCAACGGGTATACGGAACAGCCTTTTTCGATAAAAAAGACTTGAAGGAATTTATCCGTTTACGGGAAGAAGCAAAAGAACGCGATCATCGCAAATTAGGAAAAGAATTAGAATTGTTCATGTTATCACCTGAAGTCGGCGCTGGTTTGCCTTTCTGGCTGCCAAAAGGAGCTACGATCCGTCGTACGATCGAACGGTATATCGTGGACAAAGAAATCAGCTTAGGGTACCAACATGTGTATACACCAATCATGGCAAACGTGGATCTATACAAAACCTCAGGGCACTGGGATCATTACCATGAAGACATGTTCCCGCCAATGGATATGGGGGATGGGGAAATGTTAGTATTGCGACCAATGAACTGTCCGCATCATATGATGGTTTATAAAAATGACATTCATTCGTATCGTGAGCTACCGATTCGGATCGCTGAATTAGGGATGATGCACCGCTATGAAAAATCAGGGGCATTATCTGGATTGCAACGGGTTCGGGAAATGACTTTAAACGATGGGCATACATTCGTCCGTCCGGATCAAATCAAAGAAGAATTCAAACGGACACTTGATTTAATGATCGGTGTTTATGAAGACTTTAATATCACCGATTATCGTTTCCGTCTAAGTTATCGTGATCCACAAAACAAAGACAAATATTTTGATGACGATGCAATGTGGGAAAATGCGCAAACGATGCTAAAAGCCGCTATGGATGAATTAGAATTGGATTATTTTGAAGCAGAAGGCGAAGCAGCTTTCTATGGACCAAAACTAGATGTCCAAGTGAAAACAGCTTTAGGCATGGAGGAAACCTTGTCAACGATCCAATTAGATTTCTTGTTGCCTGAACGGTTTGACCTAACGTATGTTGGTGAAGATGGTGAAAACAACCACCGTCCAGTGGTGATCCACCGCGGCATCGTTTCAACGATGGAACGCTTTGTGGCTTATCTAACGGAAGTCTATAAAGGCGCATTCCCAACTTGGTTGGCGCCGATCCAAGCATCGATCATTCCAGTTTCAGTCGAAGCTCACAGTGACTATGCTTACGAAATCAAAGAACGCTTGCAGGTACAAGGACTGCGGGTAGAAGTGGATGACCGCAACGAAAAAATGGGGTATAAGATCCGCGCATCACAAACCCAAAAAATTCCTTACCAAATCGTTGTTGGGGATCAAGAAGTCAATGACGCGACAGTCAATATCCGTCGCTACGGCAGCAAAGAGACCCAAGTCGAAGAATTGAATCTGTTTGTTGATGCAATGGCTGCAGAAGTAAAAAACTATAGTCGCAAATAGTTTTATGATGGATAAAGCGAAAAAGCACCTTCTTTAAGATGGTGCTTTTTTTGTCTAAATTAACAAAAATAAATAAATAGGTTTTGTTATGATGATTATATTGTAGTATAATTGATAAGTGGCAAAAATGAAAAAAAAGAAAAGGAGTTTGTGATGAATTATAATTACGGAGTTAGAAAGAAATCGGTTGTATCGGTCATTTTATTAACATTTATTACTTGTGGCATTTATACATTCTTTTGGATGTACCAAACAACCAAAGAGCTGGCAGAATACAGCGGGGATAATCGTCTTTCGCCAGAAACATCGATCTTACTCACGATCCTTACTTGCGGATTGTACCAAATTTATTGGTGGTACCGAATTGCGGATATCTTTATGAGTGCACAGCAACGAGCGAATATGCCTCGTCTGAGTGACAACAAAATCCTTTTTGTCGTCTTGAGCCTTTTTGGTTTTGATTTTATCAACATGGCGATTTTACAAGGAGATATGAACCAAATGTGGGAAGCTGCTGATCAAAATGCCATGATGTCATCTGCTACATCAAACGATTCGTCTGATTCAGATGATTGGGTCGATTATTGATTTGTCCGTTTAAATGGTTAACGGGGTTTCCTTGTCCAGGTTGTGGCATGACGCGCGCCTACTTGCACTTATTTCAGGGTGATCTTGAAGGTGCGCTGCATTTTCATCCCTTGTTTTGGTTAGTGCCGATCGTATTCGGAATCGTTTTGTTCAAAAAAAATCCGAAAATCAGCAAACTTTACCACAGTCACAACCTGTGGCTGACCTTGACACTTTTGGTACTAGTGGTTTATGGTGGTCGGCTCTGGCTTCATTTCCCACATGACGCGCCAATGGACTTTGATCCAGAGAGCATTTTCCCACAACTACTACGCCGGATTGGTCAAGGGATTCACTAACAGCCCTTCACCTAAGCATTAAAAATCTTTAAGAAAATGCTTTGTTTTTTTCTGAAAGCGAAGGGAACATGCGACAGTAGTTGAATCTTTATGAAAATTGTGTTATATTTACAATGTAATGATACTTAGAGTGAGTGAGCGGTTTTTTCGCTCACTCTTTTTAATGGAATGAAGTTCGTTTCGTTGAGAAATAAAGGAGGCGATGTTGTGAGTACGGTAGTGGAAACTGTTACAGATATAGTGACCCCTATTCTGGATGCGCAAAAATTTGAATTAGTTGAAGTAGAATTCGTGAAGGAAGGGAAAAATTGGTTTCTTCGTGTGTTCATCGATAAAGAAGGCGGAATCGATATCGAGGAATGTGCCTTTGTCAGTGAACAACTTAGTGAACAATTAGACCAATGCGAACCTGATCCTATTCCACAGGCCTATTTCTTGGAAGTTTCTTCCCCTGGCGCCGAGCGTCCATTGAAGAAAGAAGCAGATTATCAACGGGCAGTCGGCGAGTACATTCATGTTTCTTTATATCAACCGATTGATGGAGAAAAACAGTTCGAAGGCTTTTTACAGTCATTCGACGAAAATCAGCTAGCTATTAAGACCCGAATCAAAACCAGAGAAAAAGAACGAACGATCGACCGGAAAAATATTGCCAAAGCTCGTTTAGCCATTCAATTTTAAACACGGAGGAATGAAAGAATCATGAGTAAAGAAATGTTGAATGCATTGGATGCATTAGAAGCAGAGAAAGGCATTTCAAAAGAGATTGTCATCGATGCCTTGGAAGCGGCATTGGTTTCAGCGTACAAACGTCATTACGGGCAAGCACAAAATGTGGAAGTTGAATTTGATCAGAAAAAAGGCAACATCCACGTCTATGCAGTCAAAGAAGTGACAGAAGAAGTCATGGACTCGCAACTAGAGGTTTCATTAAAAGAAGCGATGACAATCAATCCCGCTTATGAAATCGGCGACAAAATCCGTTTTGAAGTAACGCCTAAAGACTTTGGTCGTATTGCGGCGCAAACGGCAAAACAAGTCATTTTGCAACGGGTCCGTGAAGCAGAAAGAAACATTATCTATAACGAATTTAGTGCGTACGAAAAAGACATTCTGCAAGGAATCGTTGAACGCCAAGACAATCGTTATATCTATGTAAACTTAGGCAAAATTGAAGCCGTGCTTTCAAAACAAGACCAAATGCCAAATGAGTTTTATCAACCCCATGATCGGATCAAAGTATTCGTTTCTCGTGTTGAAAATACTTCGAAAGGCCCTCAAGTATTCGTTAGCCGTAGCCATCCAGATTTGCTACGCCGATTATTTGAACAAGAAGTGCCAGAAGTATATGATGGTACTGTAGAGATCGTAAGTATTGCTCGTGAAGCAGGGGATCGTGCCAAAGTCGCTGTTCGTTCCTTTGATGCCAACGTCGATCCAGTCGGCACTTGTGTCGGCCCTAAAGGTCAACGGGTTCAAGCGATCGTCAATGAACTAAAAGGCGAAAACATGGACATCGTGGAATGGAATGAAGATCCAGCGATCTTTATCGCCAATGCGTTGAATCCAGCAGAAGTCAGCGACGTTATTTTCGACGTTGATAATCCGAAAGCATGTACTGTTGTCGTTCCTGATTACCAATTATCATTGGCGATCGGTAAACGCGGACAAAATGCTCGTCTAGCAGCCAAATTGACTGGCTTCAAAATCGATATCAAATCAGAAACAGATATGGAAGAGTTTTATGCGAAGCTGGATGAAGGCGACTATATCGATGAGTATGATGCAACTGCTTCAGAAGCTGCTGAAGAAAGCAGCACAGAAGCAACAGAATCTGCAGAAACAGTTGATGAAGCGATCCTTTCATCAGATATGACTGCGGATGATTATGAAAATGTTGAGTTTGACGAAAAATAGTTGAGGTGAGATCGTGATGAAAAAACGAAAAATTCCTTTACGAAAATCAGTGATTTCAGGCGAAATGCTGCCTAAGAAAGAAATGCTTCGTATCACTCGTTCAAAAGAAGGCGTTGTTTCCATCGATCCAACAGGAAAAATGCCAGGTCGAGGAGCTTATATAGCGATCGAACCGGCTGAAGCCCAGAAAGCATGGGATAAGCGGATCTTGGATCGGGTGCTGGAAACGAAATTAACAGATGAATTTTACCAAGAACTATTGGACTATGTAACGCACCAAAAAGCGCGAAAAGAGTTATTTGCAAATGAATAAAACCAAAGCATTAAATATGTTAGGACTAGCCATGCGTGCTGGGAAATTAGTGACTGGTGAAGAAATGACCTTAAAAGAGATTCGCAATGAGAAAGCTGCTTTGGTCATTGTCGCCAGTGATGCTGGTAAAAATACACAAAAGAAAATTAAGGACAAAAGTTCTTATTACGAAATTCCGCTCCTAGATGCATTTTCTGCTGATGAAATCAGTGCGGCCATTGGGAAACCAAGAATGGTCATTGGCATCTTAGATCAAGGATTTGCAAGGAAGGTGCAGGAATTAATATTAGGTTAGGAAGGTGATTGCATGGGGAAAAAAAGAATTTATGAACTTGCAAAAGAATGGAACAAATCGAGCAAAGAGGTTGTTGAAAAAGCACAATCTTTAGGCTTTGATGTCAAAAATCATATGGGCGCGATCTCAGATGGAGAGGCGCAGAAATTGCAGCAGTCATTAGGCGGCAATCCAAATGGTAAAACATCTGCAAACTCAAATCCCGCAAATCAGAAACCAGCCAACCAGCCGGAAAAACAAGAACAAAAGAAATTTAAAACGCAAAGAAATAATCCTAACTTCCAAAACCGTCATAACAATCAAAGTCAACAGCGAACTACGCAAAGCAATAACCGTCCTGCTGGTCAAGGACAAGTAGAGCGCACGAACAGTCAAGGAAGTAACAGACCAAATAACCAAGGAAGTCATAATCGAGTGAATAACCAAGAGAATCGTAACAATCAAGGGCAACAAAACCGCCCAACAAACCAAGGACAACAAAACCGTCCGAATAATCAAGGGCAACAAAATCGCCCAAACAACCAAGGACAACAAAATCGTCCGAACAATCAAGGGCAACAAAATCGCCCAAACAACCAAGGACAACAAAATCGTCCAAACAATCAAGGACAACAAAACCGTCCAAACAACCAAGGGCAACAAAATCGTCCGAATAACCAAGGACAGCAAAACCGTCCAAACAACCAAGGACAACAAAATCGTCCGAACAATCAAGGGCAACAAAACCGTCCAGCCGCTCAATCTTCTGGAAATACGCAAGGGGCAGACCGTAACAACAACCGTACGCAAGGCTCGAATGATTCCCGTGGAGGAAATCAAAACCGCGGCAAGTCAAATTACGGTGGACGCAATAACAATTTCAACAACAACAATCGCAATAAATTTAACAAAAAAGGGAAAAAAGGCCGTCAGCAGACGGAAAAGAAACCGCCAGTTCCAGCACGTAAATTCCGTGAACTGCCAGAAGTATTGGAATATACAGAAGGCATGAACGTAGCGGATATCGCGAAAAAAATCTACCGTGAACCAGCAGAGATCATCAAGAAGCTCTTTATGATGGGGGTTATGGTCAATCAAAACCAACCTTTAGATAAAGATACGATTGAACTGCTTGCTACCGATTACGGAATCGAACCACAAGAAAAAGTTCAAGTGGATATCGCAGACATCGATAAATTCTTCGAAGCAGAAGAACAAATTGAAGAGAATTTAGTATCACGACCACCTGTTGTTACCATCATGGGTCACGTTGACCACGGGAAAACAACATTGCTTGATACGTTACGTCATTCACGCGTAACAAGTGGTGAAGCTGGAGGAATCACGCAGCATATTGGGGCTTACCAAATCGACATCAATGGCAAACCAATCACTTTCTTAGATACTCCTGGACACGCGGCGTTCACCAGTATGCGTGCACGGGGAGCAAGTATCACTGATATTACGATTTTAGTTGTCGCAGCTGATGATGGTGTCATGCCGCAAACGGTGGAAGCGATCAACCATGCGAAAGCAGCAAAAGTGCCAATCATCGTTGCAGTTAACAAAATCGATAAACCAGGTGCTAACCCTCAACATGTGATGCAAGAATTAAGTGAACATGAGTTGATCCCAGAAGCTTGGGGTGGGGATACGATCTTCGTTGAAATCTCAGCGAAATTTGGGCAAAACATTGAAGAATTGCTTGAAATGATCCTCTTAGTAGCAGAAGTCGAAGATTTGAAAGCTGATCCTACCCAACGAGCGATCGGTACCGTTATTGAAGCGCGCCTTGATAAAGGCAAAGGTCCTGTAGCAACACTATTGGTACAACAAGGAACTCTTCATGTTGGTGATCCAATCGTTGTAGGGAACACTTTCGGTCGTGTCCGCGTGATGACGAATGATTTAGGTCGTCGTGATAAAGCAGCTGGACCTGCAACGCCAGTCGAAATCACAGGATTGAACGATGTCCCTCAAGCAGGTGACCGTTTCGTTACCTTTGAAGATGAAAAAACGGCTCGGGCAGCAGGTGAAGAACGTGCAAAACGTGCCTTGATGGAACAACGTGCATCAAGCAGTCGTGTGACATTGGATAACTTGTTTGAAAGTCTAAAAGAAGGCGAACTGAAAGAAGTGAACGTCATCATCAAAGCAGACGTACAAGGTTCAGCCGAAGCGTTAGCTGCGTCATTGAAGAAAATCGATGTTGAAGGTGTGCGAGTAAACATCGTCCATTCAGCCGTTGGTGCCATTAATGAAAGTGACGTAACGCTAGCAGCAGCAAGTAATGCCATCATCATCGGATTCAACGTCCGCCCTACACCGCAAGCCAAACAGCAAGCGGAAGCAGAAGAAGTCGATATTCGTTTGCATCGCATTATCTACAAAGCGATCGAAGAAATCGAAACAGCGATGAAAGGGATGCTTGATCCTGAATTTGAAGAAAAAATCACCGGTCAAATGATCGTTCGTGAAACCTACAAAGTTTCTAAAGTTGGTACGATCGCTGGTTGCTATGTGACGGAAGGCAGCATTCGCCGTGACAGTGGTGTACGGGTGATTCGTGACGGTATCGTCATCTATGAAGGCAAACTTGCCAGCTTGAAACGCTTCAAAGACGATGTCAAAGAAGTGAAGCTAGGATTTGAATGTGGCGCGATGATCGAGAAATTCAACGACGTAAAAGTCGATGATGTGATCGAAGGCTATGTCATGGAAGAAGTACCAACAAAATAAACGAAATGACAACTATACAAGGAGGCTTTTTGAATGGCTAACTATCGAGATCGCCGAGTGGCGCAAGAAATCTTAAAAGAAGTCAATCAAATTCTTCGTAAAAAAGTTCGTGATCCTCGCGTGCAAGATGTGACGATCACAGATGTACGAGTAACTGGAGATTTGCAGCAAGCAACGATCTTTTACAGCACCTTGACGGACTTGGCTTCAGATAAGCAAAAAGCCCAAGCAGGACTGGAAAAAGCAACTGGGTTGGTTCGTCGTGAACTTGGCCAAGCGCTAACGCTCTACAAAGTTCCAGAAATCCAATTCGAGTTGGATGAATCTGTACAATACGGGAATAAAATTGATGAAATGATTCGCGCATTGCACTCAGAAGAATAAAAAAAGAACAGCTTCCAGTCGAAGCTGTTCTTTTTTATTTGGAAAAAGCATCAGGAATTCATCAGTAAAGTAACCAGTCCAGCAACACCTGCCCCTAAGAGCCAACCACCGATCACATCTGTTAAAAAATGGATCCCTAAGTAGACTCTGCTAAAGCCAATCATAAAGCTAAGCAAAATTGCCAGTAAGGTCATCGGGATGACAGCTGAGGGAACCAATTGTCCAAGATTCAAGGCGATCGTTCCATACATGGCAGCGGATGTGGCAGCATGAGCACTAGGAAAGCTGTGATCTTTTTCTTCAACTAAACGATGATCAATAGGACGATCTCGTCGGACGATTCGTTTGATCAAGTAAGCAGCTGCTGATACTATGAAGATACTGACTGCTGTTTTTGGTGCAAGATCCGCCCGCGATGATGGAAAGGCAAACAACAGTAAAGCGATCGCAACTGTCGGAAAGGCTTTTCCTAAATTGGTAAAAAAGTGCATCATGCGCGTCAAAGAGGGCGTACGGCTTTGGATGATCTGCAAAGCAAACGCTTCTTCCCAACGCTGCATCGTGCCGAGCTGAATCATGATCAAAAAAATGGCAAATCCAATAAATGACCCTATCGTTAAAACAACCATTTTAGGACCTCCTTATATGCTTAGTTTATCATGTAATGAGAAAGAGCGAAAAGGATTTTGTCGTGCAATGAATTTTTTTTATATGTTATAATAAGCAAGTTGAAGTGAAATGGAGGAATACGATGGACGGGATTTTACCATTATGGAAAGAGCGTGGACAAACAAGTCACGACTGCGTGTTTAAATTACGAAAAATATTAAAGACAAAAAAAATCGGACACAGCGGCACACTAGATCCTGACGTGGATGGTGTCTTGCCCATTTGTATCGGAAAAGGAACGAAGATCGTCGAATACTTGGTTGATTCTGGAAAAGTCTACACCGGGGAAATCACTTTGGGCTTCAGTACCACTACAGAAGATCGGTCGGGGGATATCGTTGAACAACAAGCACTAACTCGTCCTTTTACGAAGGAAGAGATCGATCAGGCAATGAAACAGTTGACGGGGACGATTACCCAGATCCCGCCGATGTATTCGGCGGTCAAAGTCAATGGCAAACGACTTTACGAATATGCTCGTAACAATGAAACTGTCGAGCGGCCACAGCGCAAAGCAGAAATTTATTCCTTTGAACGAATTTCAGAGCCGATTATTCATGAGAACAATACGCAAAGCTGGCGTTTTGAAGTTGCTTGTGGAAAAGGGACCTATGTTCGCACATTAGCGGTCGACACAGGGAAATTGCTGGGTGTACCCGCGCATATGTCTGATTTGACTCGCCTAAAAAGCGGTGGTTTTTCAAAAGAACAATCCTACACGATTGCAGAGGTGCAAAAGGCAGTCGATGAACAACGTGTTTCGGAACTACTACTACCTTTAGAATACGGGGTATCAGAATTTCTTCAAGTGACGATCGATGCAGACCTCTGGCAGAAAGTAAAAAATGGCATGCGTTTGCCCTTCAGCGCGTTTGGATTACCAAAGCGCCCAGAGGAATTAGTGGCGATTTTTTATCGAGAACAATTGATCAGTATCTATAAAGCTCATGACAAATACCAGGATATGATGAAACCGGTAAAAGTCATCCGTACAGAAATAGGAGAATGAATATGGAAATCATTGAAATAAGACACCCTTATGATCACGCAGCGATTCCTGATGAGGAGATCGTCTTAGTTTTAGGCTTTTTCGATGGCGTGCATTTAGGTCATCAAAAAGTCATTGAAACAGGACGAAAGATTGCAGAGGAGAAAGGGTTAAAATTGGCGTTGATGACCTTTAATCAGCATCCCTCGATCGTTTTTCAAAAGGTTGATCCTGAAAAAATGCAATACCTGACCAGTTTGCCGCAAAAAGAAGCGCACATGGAACAACTTGGGGTAGATATTCTTTATATCATTGAATTTACTTCTGCTTTTGCAAATTTGGCACCGCAAGTATTTGTAGATGAATACATGATCGGACTGCATGCAAAAGTTGTTGTTGCAGGTTTTGACTATACCTATGGCAAGAAAGAGATAGCCAACATGGCGCTTTTGCCAACCTATGCAGAAGGACGTTTTGAAGTCGTGACTGTCGCGCAAGAATCGTTTCATGAGGAAAAGGTCAGCTCCACACGCATTCGCTCTGCACTACAAAATGGTGATATGGCGCAAGTCAATCGCTTGTTAGGGTATATTTATGAATTTGAAGGAACCGTCGTTCACGGTGATGCTAGAGGACGAGAACTTGGGTTTCCAACCGCAAATATCAAAGTGAAGAGCACCGTTCGATTGCCAAAAGAAGGCGTCTATGTGACGGAAATCAAAGTTGGTGACAAGTGGTATCCATCGATGGGATCGATTGGTCACAATGATACGTTTGGTCAAGGTCGCCAGTTAACAGTAGAGATTTATATTCTCGATTTTCACCAAGATATCTATGGTGAAACCGTGGCGATCCGTTGGCATCATTTCTTACGTGATCAAGTCGCTTTCAATGGCGCACAAGCGTTGATCGAGCAATTAAAGCAAGATGAACGAGACACTGAAGCTTTTTTTAATGGGCTTTCTGAAGAAAACTAGTCATTCGTAGTGAAAAGAAGCGTTTCTGGCTTCTTTTCACTTTTTCTTTTTCTCTCTTTTTATAACGTAGTTTATTTGAATTCTAATGCTTTCCCCATGAGGAAAAAACGTTTTTTCGATATACTAAAAAATAGGCTAAAATGATAATTTATGCAGTACGCTGCAAAGGGAAAGGGAGAGAAAAAGTGACAATTGGAAAAAAAGCGAAAAAGGGGAAAGAAAAGAAAGATTTAACCAAAATGAAAACGCCGCATACGTATGTCATCATTTTTGGGGTTGTGCTGTTGGCATGGTTGCTGACTTTCTTAGTTCCTGCTGGGAAATTTAGTACACAAGAAATCGAGTATACCGATGCAAATGGGGACATAAGTACCAGAACGGTCTTGATGCAAGATTCGTTTCGTTATGCCTACCCGTTAGATAACGAATACGTCTATCAACAGTTGAATCAATTGGAAGACGATCCACAAGAGCTGGAAGAATTAGATGTCGATCCTGAGGCTTTAGCAGCTGTTCTAGCTGAAGGGCCTAAAGAGTTGTCCCAGAGTCAATTAGATGAGGTCGGGCTAACGGATGACACCCTTTACAGCCTTTATGGCGAAAAGATTTATGATACTTCAGAAAAACTGCATAAAACAGCCAAGGTTTGGGGAACCGATGACTTTGGCGGTTTCGGCTTTTTAAATTTCGTTTTTGAAGGGTTGGTTTCTGGCGACAAATACGGCTCAGCAGTAGGGATTGCAGCACTGATTTTAGTGGTCGGTGGTGCATTTGGTATTATCATGCAAACCGGAGCGATCGATGCGGGGATCTTTGCATTTATCAGCAAAACCCGTGGATTAGAACGTTTGGCATTGCCGCTGTTGTTCTTTGCTTTTTCATTTGGTGGTGCTACTTTTGGGATGGCAGAAGAAGTCATTCCGTTTTCGATGGTCATGGTGCCTTTCGTGATCGCATTAGGGTATGACTCGATCGTGGCGGTCACTGTCACCTATGTCGCCTCCCAGATTGGGAATGCCACCTCGTGGATGAGTCCATTTAGTGTGGCAGTGGCTCAAGGGATCGCAGGTATTCCCGTTCTTTCAGGCGCAACGTTCCGAATCATCATGTGGGTCGTGGTTACCGCATTATCCGCAGGATACCTCATGATCTATGCCGAAAGAATTCGCAAGAATCCTGAGAAATCGCTCACGTATCAATCAGATGCGTATTTTCGAAATCATCTTGAAAAAACCTCCAGTGAGCAAAAACCATTTTTATTAGGTCATAAATTGATCTTGGTTGAAATGCTGGCGGTCTTGATCTGGATCGTATGGGGTGTGACACAAAAAGGCTATTATATTCCCGAGATCGCTTCTCAATTCTTTGTTATGGGCTTAGGGGCAGGAATCATAGCGGTTCTTTTCAAATTAGAAAATATGGGCTTGAATGATGTGGCGAGTGCCTTTCAATCAGGGGCCTCAGAATTAGCGGGAACTGCAATCGTTGTAGGGATGGCCAAAGGGATTCTTCTGGTTCTCGGCGGTTCTGATGCCAACGTGCCGTCAGCCTTGAATACGATTTTGCACAGCATCGGTGGTTTGTTAAGCAATGTTCCAGCATTTATTGGTGCATGGTTCATGTACATTTTCCAAAGCTTCTTCAATTTGATCGTGACCTCCAATTCAGGTCAGGCTGCATTGACCATGCCGATCATGGCGCCATTAGCTGATCTTTTAGGTGTTTCAAGACAGATCGCTGTATTGGCTTATCAATTAGGCTCAGGCTTCATGGATGCCTTCACCCCAGTATCGGCAAGTCTGATCGGTGTGCTAGGTGTCGCAAGAATCGAATGGGTGAAATGGGCGAAATTCCAGATCAAAATGCAAGGGTTCTTATTTGTATTAGGAACGATCTTCATCTTTATTGCAGTCGCGATCGGCTTGCAATAAGAAGCAATCAGACACGAGGAGGAAGCACTCATGAAGGTGATACGACAAGCGGAGGTTTATGCGCCTGACTATTTAGGAAAAAAAGATATTCTTTTAAGCGAAGACAAGATCATTGCTATTGAAGATTCGATCGAAGGAGGATTCTCAGGGGTTCCTCTTGAAGAAATCGATGGCACAGGGTTACTCGCTGTTCCCGGCTTTATTGACTGCCACTTTCATATCTTAGGAGGTGGCGGGGAAGGCGGCTTTCAGAACCGGACACCAGAAGTGAAATTGTCTCAGCTGACCTCTGCGGGGGTAACGACAGTGGTTGGGTGTTTGGGTACTGACGGAGTAGGCAGAGATATGACTGCCTTGATCAGTAAGGCCCGTGGACTAGAGGCAGAAGGCATCACGACGTACTTGTATGACGGTTCTTATCGATTGCCATTGACTCCGGTCACCGATTCTATCATTCAAGATTTTTTGACTATTGACAAAATCATTGGTATCGGTGAAATTGCCGTTTCTGACCATCGTTCTTCACAACCGAGTTTCGAAGAATTTACCCGCGCGGTGGCGGATGCCCGTGTTGGTGGGATGCTTTCTGGAAAAGCAGGCATCGTAAACGTCCACTTAGGTGGAGGAAAGAGAAAATATGAGCTACTTTTACGAACCATCGAAGAAACAGAGATTCCAATCAGCCAATTTTTACCGACACATGCCAATCGGACCAGCGAGCTTTTCGAAGCAAGTATTGCTTTTGCAAAAATGGGTGGAACGATTGATTTTACAGCGAGTGAGGATCCTGATTTCTGGGAAAAAGAAGACGATGAGGTTCGCTTCAGTAAAGGATTGAAGCGTTTGTTAGCAGAAGGGATCGGGCTGGATCAATTTACCATGACCTCTGATGGGCAAGGCAGCCTCCCGTACTTTGATGAAAACAATCAATTCATAGGTCTGGGTGTCGGTAGTTCGCGAGCGCTGATGGTAGGCATTAAAGAAGCAGTCCAAAAAGAGCAGATTCCATTGGAGATCGCCATTCGAGCAATCACTTCTAATCCAGCGAAAGTATTGAAGCTTGATCAAAAGGGACGTCTTGCAGCAGGGATGGATGCTGATATTTGCTTGCTGAACAAAGAAACATTAGTAGTAGAAACGGTTCTAGCGAAAGGCAGAACGATGGTAGAAAAACAAGAAGTAAAAGTGTGGGGTACCTTTGAGCAACTAACATAAGAAGATTCCAGCTTTGACAAACTAAGAAACGGTTGTTTTTCTAAACAGAGTTGTAGAAGATAAAAAATAAGCAGCCCGATCCATGACCAGCATTTACTGGACTTGATCGGACTGCTTTTTTTCAATTAAACGCAAGCATTCTTAAGCTTGTAACTCATCCAATTTCTTCATGTCTTCTTCAGAAATTTCAAAGTCAACTTTGGCATTGTCAGCAATGTATTCTTCATGAACGGATTTTGGCAATGGCAGAATGTCTTTTTGTAGCAAGTAACGAATTGAAAGTTGTGGAATAGATTTTCCATAAGCTTCCGCAATCGTCTTCACTGCATCGTTATCGAGTAAACGACCGGTGGCGATTGGAGAATAGCCTTCCACTAAAATTTCGTGGTCTTTACAAAATGCCAATAACTCTTCATTTGTGCGTCCAATATGGTAAACAAACTGGTTGACCATCGGTTTCACATCGCAATGATCAAAAATATTCTGTAAATCTTTTTGATCGAAGTTGGAAACACCAATTGATTTTACTTTCCCACTTAAGTAGGCTTCTTCTAATGCTTTCCAAACATCGATGTTTTCAAGATAAAAATCTTTGTTTTCTGGATTGTTTCCCATGATTTTCCAAGGACGAGGGGCGTGGATCAAAATCAAATCGATATACCCTAAGTCAAGTTTTTTTAGAGAAGCATCAATGCTATCAACCGCTTCTTGGTAGGTCTTCAACTCAGCAGGTACTTTCGTGGTAACAAAAATTTCTTCGCGGGCAACGCCTGAATCGCGCACAGCTTTCCCAACCGCTTCTTCGTTTTTGTAAGCTGCCGCTGTATCGACATGTCGATAACCGTTTTGAATGGCAAATTTTGTGGCGTTGTAAGCATCTTCTGGAGAAGATTGCCAGGTTCCAAGGCCAATCTTAGGAATCGTCAGTTTGTTCTGCAAGGTAAATGTTTCTTGTAATATCACGTATCTCAACCTACTTTCATCGCTTTTTTTTGTTACATCTTCCATTATAAAACGTTTTCTTGTTTGAAACAAATCAGACGCTGAAACTTTTTCGGTAAATTGACTTTCAAAAGGATCTTTGATACATTATCAGCAACCTAAACGCAGAAAGATGTGGAAAAAATGGATTTTGTAAAAGAAGATTTTGCCTATTATCGGCGCTCTTTTGAATTGATGTATCGCAGTTATTTCCGTAGAAGAATGATTGCCCTGGGTGTAGCGATTTTGATTATCTTAGGTTATTTATTTTTGTTACAAGAAAGTTTGCTTTTAAATATCATCTTGCTAGGTATTTTGCTAGGGATGATGGCGTGGCTGGTTTCACTTTCTCAGAAGGCGAGTGAGGTCGTACGTGCTTTTGAAGAAGAAAATCAGGTGCCGCAAATTCATCAACTGACAGAATTCGAGGATCATTATGCGTTCCCAATGAACGATGGAACAACGATGCGCGTTAAGAAAAACGGCAATCGCAACTTCCCTTCCAATAATAAGCAGTACACGTTGATGGCAGGCTATAAAAAAGTTTTCTTTGTGCAACAACCCTTGATGATTTTTTACTATGACCTCTTGGAAATGAAGTATGATGAAGCGTATCGTTTGAAACGAAATCGACAAAACGGGTTCAATCGTTGGTCGCGTTATTTCAGCTTTCGCTCCTTTAAGGGATCGATCGGCAATGTTTTTCAATTCTTGCTGGGAAATATTTTCTTCTTATTTATTGCGTATCGGTTGATCCGCTATCTGATCGATATTTTGCTACACATTCTATAACGGTCGCCAAGGGGATAATTCTCATCGTTTTCATAGACTGGTGAAAAAGATGATAGGACTTAATTTTTTAAAAAAGGTATACTTAAGTCAGATAAGACAAGCAATTGTCTTTCAAGAATAAGAGTACTGCTCTTGTTAAGTAAGCCGTCAGCAACAGCTTATCTATTGTGGCGCTAACAGTTTGGGGGAAGTGTTAGTTCTTGTAACAAACAGATTTTTTTCTGGGTGGGATAAGAACAAAAGCGGTATTTTACCGTACTTAATAAGAGTAGTGCTCTTAATTTTTGCTATGACTATTTGAAGACATCACTTCTTGGAAGTGGTGTTTTTTCTTGCCCAAAAATAGTCCAAGTGATAGGAGAATTCTAAGAACTATGCTACAATGAGTGCCGATGCTCTCAGCGCTGGGAGCAAAAAAAGAAGGTAGAGGAGAATCACTTAGGAATGCCTGAAGATCAAACAATAAACGATCCATCTACAAAAAGCGCGCAAAATATTTCTGCGTATATACATATACCATTCTGTGAACATATCTGCTATTACTGTGACTTCAACAAAGTGTTTTTAGAAGGGCAGCCAGTGGATGAGTACATCGAAGCGTTACTAAAAGAAATTGAGCTGACCCTCTTGCGTCAGCCTATCAATGAGGCGGAAACAATTTATATCGGCGGCGGGACGCCAACGTCGCTTTCGGCGAACCAGCTGGATCGATTGCTTTCAGGTGTGCATGAATTGCTGCCGACCCACACAACCAAAGAGTTTACCGTGGAAGCAAATCCTGGTGATTTGAGTGAAGAAAAAATGCTGGTTTTGAAAAACCATCAAGTCACTCGCTTGTCGATGGGGGTCCAAACCTTTGATAATCGCTTGCTTAAAAAAATTGGCCGCAAGCATACCGCTGAAGATGTTTATTCAACCATTCAGCTGCTGGAAAAACATGATTTTCAGAATGTGACGATCGATTTGATTTATGCACTTCCGGGACAAAGCATAGAAAGCTTCCGTGATACACTGACGCGAGCGATTGATCTCGGGTTGCCTCACTATGCGATGTATTCCTTGATTTTAGAAAACAAAACCATGTTTATGAACTGGGTTCGCCAAGGGAGAATGGCGCTGCCTTCTCAAGAAGCTGAAACGCAGATGTTTGATGAGGCGATCGCCGCGATGACAAAAGCTGGCTTGAATCAATATGAAATCAGTAATTTTGCACGACCAGGGTATGAGTCCTTGCATAATCTAGTGTATTGGAACAATGAACATTATTTTGGCTTTGGGGCAGGCGCCAGCGGGTATCTTGGACAGACCCGCTACAAGAATAAAGGTCCAATCCAGCATTATTTGAAACCATTACAGGAAAATCAATTGCCAATCCATGAAACCGAAGAATTGACAACCAGTAATCAAATGGAAGAGGAACTGTTTTTAGGCCTTCGTAAAAAGGCTGGCATTTCAAAAATACGCTTTGCAGAAAAATTCGGGAAGTCTTTTCAGGAAATCTATGGTTCAACTAGCGAACAGTTGATTCAAAAAGGCTGGTTGGCTAGTCAAGGTGATCGTGTCTTTTTAACGAAAGCTGGGATGTTCATTGGCAACGAAGTGTTTGAAGCATTTCTCTTGGATGGAGAAAAATAAGAAAGAACAAGGAAGAGAAGTAGCCATTTCGCGCTGCTTCTTTTTTTGATTTCTTTTTTTAGCACTCTCTTAGAAAGAGTGCTAAAAAAGTGATGCAAATACTTGACATTCCTAGCAAATATGGTATATTTATAATCGTGTTAGCACTTAATAGGAATGAGTGCTAACGGAGGAGTGGATAAAATGTTGACACCTAGACAACAAATGATTTTACACCTCATCATCCAAAACTATACGAATACTGGTCAGCCCACGGGCTCGAAGCGATTGATGGAAGATGGGGTTGAAGCTAGCTCTGCCACCATTCGTAATGAGATGAAGGCGCTGGAAGAAGCTGGACTTCTGCTAAAAACACATTCATCTTCAGGGCGTGTGCCATCAATAAAAGGGTATCGCTATTACGTTGATCACTTATTGAAGCCATCTGAAGTTGACCAAAACGAAATTCAAACCATTCGTCATTCTTTTGGAAAAGATTTTCATGAAATCAATGAAATCATCCAGCAGTCTGCCACGATCTTGTCCAACTTGACTAGCTATACAGCGTTGTCTCTCGGACCAGATATGAAGGAAAGGAAATTGACGGGCTTTCGAATCGTCCCTTTGAATGCACGACAGATCATCGCGATCATCGTGACGGATAAAGGAAATGTCGAAAATCAAGTCTTTACTCTTCCTGAATCGATGAGCAGCGAAGATTTGGAAAAAATGGTAAGGATCATCAACGACAAATTGATCGGTGAACCTCTAATGACGGTCTACCATCGATTAAGAACCGAGATTCCTATGATTCTGCATAAGTATTTTCAAACGACTGACGGAATCGTTGATCTCTTTGATACGATGCTGAGCCATATTTTTGAAGAAAAAATCTTCGTCGGCGGGCGAATGAATCTTCTGAATTTTGAACCGACGCAAGATGTTAGTCAGTTCAAATCGATGTATTCATTTATGAAAAACGCAGATCAGCTGACACAGTTACTGGCGCCAAGAGATTCTGCGATTCAAATCAGAATCGGCTCTGAGCTTGGCAACGACTTGTTACAAAATATGAGTTTGATCCAAGCCAGCTATGAAATCGAAGGTCATGGACAAGGAACGATCGCTTTATTAGGTCCATCAAGTATGCCGTATTCACGGATGTTTGGATTGATGGAAGTTTTTCGAGGCGAGTTAGCAAAAAAATTGGCCGATTATTATCGCGCATTAGACGCTGCCAATGAATAAGCGGCAATGAAACAAATCGTAGAAGGGATGGTTGAAACGTGACGGAAAAAGAAGAGCGTTTAGATGAAGAATTAGATAAAACTGCTGAAGAAACCGCAGAAACAACTGAATCTTCAAATGAATCAACTGAAACTGAAGCACAGACTCCTCAACCAGAGGAAGAAGCAGTGGAAAAAAGCGAATTGGAACTTTTGCAAGAAAAGAATAACGAATTGGAAGATCAATTCCTTCGTGCTCGTGCAGAGATCGCAAATATCACTTCACGTAACCGCAACGAGCGGGAACTTTTACAAAAATACCGCTCGCAAGATCTTGGCAAAAAACTGTTGCCAGCAATCGACAATTTGGAACGAGCGATGGCAGCAGATGTCGATCAAGACCAAGCTGCGAATTTGAAAAAAGGCGTTGAAATGGTTCTTGAAAGTCTGCGTCAAGCCTTAAAAGAAGAGGGAATCGAAGAGATTCCTGCTGAAGGTGCAATGTTCGATCCGAACTTGCATCAAGCGGTGCAGACTGTACCTGCCTCTGATGAAACACCGGCAGACACAATCGTTACTGTCTTGCAAAAAGGGTATAAATTGCATGATCGTGTCTTGCGTGCAAGCATGGTCATCGTTGCACAATAGTTCTTTCTATCTATAAGTAGATGTTTAAATTAAAAAAGGGAGTGTATTACTTATGAGTAAAATTATCGGTATCGACTTAGGAACAACAAACTCAGCTGTTGCTGTCCTTGAAGGCGGCGAAGCAAAAATCATTACGAATCCAGAAGGAAACCGTACCACACCTTCTGTTGTCTCATTCAAAAACGGTGAGATCCAAGTAGGGGAAGTTGCAAAACGCCAAGCAGTAACAAACCCGAATACGATTTCTTCTATTAAACGCCATATGGGTGAAGCTGGATACAAAGTAGAAGTTGAAGGCAAATCCTATACACCACAAGAAGTTTCCGCAATGGTTCTTCAATACATCAAAGGATTTGCTGAAGACTATTTAGGTGAAAAAGTTGAAAAAGCAGTCATTACTGTTCCTGCATACTTCAACGATGCACAACGTCAAGCAACCAAAGATGCTGGTAAAATTGCCGGTCTTGAAGTAGAACGGATCGTCAACGAACCAACTGCCGCAGCTTTAGCTTATGGGTTAGATAAAACAGATAAAGATGAAAAAATCCTAGTCTTTGACTTAGGTGGCGGTACTTTTGACGTATCGATCCTTGAATTAGGGGATGGCGTCTTTGACGTATTATCAACTGCTGGGGACAACAACCTAGGTGGGGATGACTTTGATAACAAAATCATCGATCACATGGTAGCAGAATTCAAAAAAGAAAACGGCATTGATCTTGGAAAAGATAAAATGGCCTTGCAACGTTTGAAAGATGCTGCTGAAAAAGCAAAAAAAGACTTGTCAGGTGTAACAAGTACTCAAATCAGCTTGCCATTTATCACAGCTGGTGATGCTGGTCCATTGCACTTGGAAATGACCTTGACTCGTGCGAAATTCGATGAATTGACCGCAGACCTAGTCGAACGGACAAAAATTCCAGTACGCCAAGCTTTGAAAGATGCTGGCTTATCACAATCAGAAATCGATGAAGTCATCTTAGTTGGTGGTTCAACACGTATTCCAGCAGTAGTTGATGCTGTTCGTAAAGAAACCAATAAAGAACCAAACAAATCAGTAAACCCAGATGAAGTGGTAGCGATGGGTGCTGCGATCCAAGGTGGCGTGATCACAGGTGATGTGAAAGATGTCGTCTTACTAGACGTTACACCA
Organism: Enterococcus sp. DIV0240d; assembly: GCF_051711245.1. Lineage (NCBI taxonomy): Bacteria > Bacillati > Bacillota > Bacilli > Lactobacillales > Enterococcaceae > Enterococcus > Enterococcus sp. DIV0240d. The sequence continues at coordinate 1,791,635 of NZ_JBIOMG010000001.1, forward strand.
TTATCATTAGGTATCGAAACAATGGGTGCCGTCTTCACAAAACTGATCGATCGTAACACAACGATCCCTACAAGTAAATCACAAGTCTTCTCAACTGCAGCAGACAATCAACCAGCCGTTGATATCCATGTCTTGCAAGGGGAACGCCCAATGGCAGCTGACAACAAAACATTAGGTAGATTCCAATTGACGGATATTCCACCAGCACCTCGTGGCATCCCTCAAATCGAAGTAACATTTGATATCGATAAAAATGGGATCGTCAATGTTTCTGCAAAAGATTTAGGTACACAAAAAGAACAAAAAATCACGATCAAATCATCTTCAGGTTTATCAGATGAAGAAATCGAACGCATGGTAAAAGATGCTGAAGCAAACGCTGAAGCCGACAAACAACGCAAAGAAGAAGTTGATCTACGCAATGACGTCGATGCTTTGTTGTTCACTGTTGATAAAACATTGAAAGAGCTTGAAGGCAAAGTGGATGCAGACGAAGTCAAAAAAGCGGAAGAAGCTCGTGATGAGTTGAAAGCTGCACTTGAAGCAAACAACTTAGAAGAAATGAAAACGAAACGTGATGCTTTGAATGAAATCGTACAAAACTTAACTGTTAAGTTATACGAACAAGCAGCACAACAACAAGCACAAGAAAATCCAGAAGCTGCACAAGGCGGCGCAGACGATGTGGTTGACGCCGACTTTGAAGAAGTAGACGGTGACGATAAATAATCGCTGTTTGTGAAAAAGCCAAAGTCACCGCTTTGGCTTTTTCTTATGAATTTGCGAAACGTATTTTTCTAGAGCGAATTATATGCTAAAATACGAGAGACGCAAGAATATAGTGGAGGGAAGCCAATGGCAGACAAAAGAGATTATTATGAGGTCTTAGGTCTACAAAAAGGGGCTTCGGATGACGAAATCAAAAAAGCTTATCGTAAGCTTTCAAAACAATATCATCCAGACATCAATAAAGAACCTGATGCAGAAGCAAAGTTTAAAGAAATTTCTGAGGCCTATGAAATATTAAGTGATTCCCAAAAAAGAGCTGCTTATGACCAGTATGGTCATGCTGGTACCGATCCGAACTACGGAGGCGGTTATGGCGGTGGATTCGGCGGCTTTAACAGTGGCGGATTCTCCGGAGGCGGTTTTGGTGGATTTGAAGACATTTTCGAATCGTTTTTCGGTGGTGGAGGCGGCAGAGCAGCCAATCCTAATGCACCTCGACAAGGAGCGGACTTGCAATATGCGGTTGATCTTTCCTTTGAAGAAGCGATTTTCGGAGTGGAAAAAACTGTTCAATACAATCGTGAAGAAACCTGTCATACCTGTGGTGGAAACGGGGCAAAACCAGGTACTTCACCAGAAACCTGTCATAAATGTCATGGTGCAGGTACCATCAATGTTGAACGTCAAACACCGCTTGGTCGTGTGATGAGCCGTCAAACCTGTGATGTTTGTCATGGAACTGGGAAAGAAATCAAAGAACCATGTACAACATGTCATGGTACTGGCCATGAAAAGAAAAAACACAGCGTGAAAGTCAACGTACCTGCAGGTGTCGAAGATGGACAACAAATGCGCTTGTCTGGTCAAGGAGAAGCTGGCACCAATGGTGGTCCTTATGGTGATCTGTACGTTGTTTTCCGAGTGGAAGAAAGTGATATTTTTGACCGTGATGGGTCGGAAATTTATTACGAACTGCCGTTAAACTTTGTCCAAGCTGCTTTAGGCGACGAAGTCAATGTACCAACGGTTCATGGGAATGTGAAATTAAAAATTCCAGCTGGTACGCAAACAGGCACAAACTTCCGCTTACGCGGTAAGGGAGCCCCTCGCTTACGGGGAGGCGGCAATGGCGATCAACAGGTCAAAGTGAAGCTGATCACACCTAAGAACTTAAATGAGGAACAAAAAGAGGCATTGCGGGCTTATGCAAAAGCCAGTGGCCATGAAACGAACGAACAACAACCAGAAGGATTTTTTGATAAAATGAAAGATGCTTTTGGTGGGAAAAAGAAATAACCATGAAAGAATCCAACTCATGCCCTTATAAAACCATCCGTTTTATAAGGGAATGAGTGTTTGTATGGCTATAAATGTGCAGTATGGGCAAGAATCGAATCTTCTTGGCCATCTTTTTTTCTTTTCCTTTGAAATCGCTTGCTTAGTGTGTCACAATAAAAGTAGACCAATTAAAGGAGGAGATACAATGGAAAGAATATTTGCGAGTCCGTCACGATACGTTCAAGGAAAAGGGGTCTTAAAGCATGGGTTATCCCATATCAAAGATTTAGGAAAGAAAGTGCTTCTTTTGACCGATGAAACTGTTTGGAAAATTGCCGGTGAAGAACTATTTGAGAACCTGAAAGCAGCCGAGTTAGATCCGGTAAAAGAAATTTTTGGTGGAGAAGCTTCTGCAAATGAAATCGATCGTATCGTCTCTAAAGCCAAAAGTGAATCAATCGAAGTGATTGCCGCATTAGGTGGTGGGAAAGCCATCGATACTGGGAAAGCTGTTGCGGATGAATTGAAAATACCGATTGCTGTTTTGCCAACGATTGCCTCCACTGATGCACCAACTTCGGCACTTTCTGTTATTTATACTGATGAAGGTCGTTTTGAAAAGTATCGTTTTTATAACAAAAATCCTGAACTTGTCTTAGTGGATACCGCTGTGATTGCCAAAGCGCCTGCCAAATTGCTAGCCGCTGGTATTGCGGATGCACTCGCAACCTATGTCGAGGCACGTGCTGTTGCTCGAAGCCATAGTAAAAATATGGTCGGCGGGGTGCAACCAATTGCCAGCATGGCGATCGCTGAAAAATGCGAAGAGATCCTTTTTGAGAATGCCTTAAAAGCCTATCAAGCGAATAAAAAACAAGTCGTTACCGAAGCTTTTGAACAAATCGTGGAAGCCAACACTTTGCTTAGTGGATTAGGCTTTGAAAGTGCAGGTCTGGCAGCAGCTCATGCGATTCATAATGGCTTGACAGCCCTTGAAGGAGACGTTCATGATCTGACCCATGGTGAGAAGGTTGCTTACGGAACACTCACTCAATTGATGCTGGAAAATGCAGATCCTGAAGAGCTCGACCAATATATAGAATTGTATCAGGCATTAGAATTACCGACGACATTATCCGACATGCATCTTGCGGAAGCCAGCGATGCAGACCTATTAAAAATTGGCGAGCAAGCAACCATCGAAGGGGAAACGATCCACAATATGCCATTTCCGGTTTCTGCAGAAGATGTTGCAGCAGCGATCAAAGCCGTGGATGCCTATGTGAGTGCTTACTATCCTCTATGATGTTATTTTATTAAAGATCATCAATGTGTGCTCGGTGATTTCAAAAAACGTTTGACAATAAAAAAGAGTCGTGCTATTTTGATAACAAGCAAATTAAAGGAGGGAACAAGACATGACAAACGTCAACACACAAACTACCTGTTGTTGTTGTATGGTGCAAAAAGCAGCATACCGATTTGTCATGCCTATTATTAGTTCCTTTGTCGCAGAAGATCGCTGAAGTTTCTTTAGTGATTCACTTCTTTCCGGATAAGACGACATTTTTTTGGGGTACTGATGTAATAGTCAGTACCCCTTTTTGTTTGCTGTTTTTTACCGCTTTCATTGGCGACGGCTGATGATTGCAAATGAAAATTGGTACATGAAGCATACGAGTTGTGCCAAACAAAGTTGAGCGAGGAGTCGAGCGATGATCGTTAATAATATAAAAGCATTGATTGGGCACACCCCATTCTTTGAATTTGATGCCGCAGCATTTGGCGGCAAAAAGGGAAGTACCATCTATGCGAAACTTGAGTATTTAAATCCTGGTGGAAGTATCAAGGACCGCTTAGGAAAGTATTTGATCGATGAAGCGTTTCGCGAGCATGTGATCGATCATGAGACAACCGTTATCGAACCGACAGCGGGAAATACTGGAATTGGTTTAGCTTTAGCTGGAATCGAGTATGGCTTAAAAATGATTTTTGTCATTCCTGAAAAATTTAGCCTTGAAAAGCAGCAACTGATTGAAGCGTTGGGCGGGACCATCGTTCATACGCCCACTGAAGCAGGCATTCAAGGGGCGATTGAAAAAGCAAAGGAAATAGCAAAACAGCTACCAAATAGTTATATGCCAATGCAATTTCACAATCAAAACAATCCTGCAGCCTACCAAGCAACCTTAGGCCCAGAGATCTTTCAGGAGTTATCTGGGAAAATTGACAGCTTTGTTGCTGGAGCTGGCAGCGGGGGGACCTTCGCGGGTGTCGCAACATACTTAAAGAAGCAAAAATCAAGCACTCGACTTGCTGTCGTTGAACCAGAAGGATCGATCTTAAATGGCGGGCCTGCCCATGGACATGAGATTGAAGGGATCGGTGTTGAGTTCATTCCACAATTTTTTGACGATTTGCTTATTGATCAAATTTATACGATCAGTGATGCGGAAGGCTTTGCTTTTACTCGTTACTTGGCAAGAAACTATGGTTTGCTTGTTGGAAGTTCAAGTGGAGCGGCGATGGCAGCAGCAGTAAAAGAAAGCCTCGAATTACCAACTGGAAGCTCGATCGTTACCGTCTTTCCAGATGGAGGCGATCGCTATCTATCAAAACAGATTTATGCGGGTGAATCAGCAATCACCCCATTCATAGGAGGAGTAAACCATGCATTTTAATACAAAAGTAATCCACGGCGGTATCAGCGAAGACGAAATGACTGGTGCTGTTAGTGTGCCAATTTACCAAACATCAACCTATCGGCAAAATGCTCTTGGTCAGCCAAAGCAATATGAATACAGTCGTTCAGGCAATCCAACTCGATTTGCCTTAGAAGAATTGATTGCGGATCTGGAAGAAGGCGCCCAAGGGTTTGCTTTTGCCTCTGGATTAGCAGCCACCCATGCGGTCTTCTCGCTGTTTCAGACTGGAAACCATGTCATTTTAGGGGATGATGTATATGGCGGGACGTTTCGTTTGCTCCATCAAGTATTAGAAAAAAGCGGATTGTCTTATACACTTGTCAAAACAAATGAGCTAGCTGCCGTTGAAGCAGCCATCCTTCCAGAAACCAAAGCGATCTTTCTGGAAACGCCGACTAATCCATTATTGAAGATCACGGACATCGCAATCGTTGCCCAACTAGCTAAAAAACAGGACATTTTGACGATCGTGGATAATACCTTTGCGACCCCTTACTTTCAAAAGCCGCTACAATTAGGCGCAGATATTGTGATTCACAGTGCTACCAAGTATCTCGGTGGACACAGTGATGTAGTAGCTGGGTTAGCGGTTGCCAAAGAGCCGCAAATCGCCAAAAGAATTGCTTTTTTACAAAACGCCATTGGTGGTGTATTGGGGCCTCATGATAGCTGGTTGATCCAACGAAGCATCAAAACACTTGCTTTGCGGATGGAAGCACATCAAAACAACGCGATGAGAATTGCCCACTACTTACAAGCACATCCAGCTGTCGCAAAGGTTTATTATCCAGGATTGATTGCCCATGAAGGACATGAGATCGCCAAATCACAGATGTCTGGGTATAGCGGTATGATATCTTTTGAACTAAACGATGAATCGAAAACAGCAGAATTTGTTGAATCATTAAAGATTTTTACTTTAGCAGAAAGCTTAGGTGGCGTGGAAAGCTTGGTAGAAGTGCCAGCCGTGATGACCCATGCCTCGATCCCTAAAGAAATTCGTGAGCAATCTGGGATCAAAGATGGCTTGATTCGGTTGTCTCTCGGCATCGAAGACGGTGAGGATCTGCAGGCAGATTTAGAGCAAGCGTTTGAAAAGGCAGGTAGCTAGTGATGGGGAGAGAGTTTATTCCAATTTTTTCTGACTGGGCAGCTGAGTACGATGAAACAGTTGCAGGTAAGGATGAAGAATATCGAGCGGTTTTTTTCAAATATGAACAGTTACTCGCTGAAATTGCTGAAAAAGCAGGGCAGTCTGTGGTAGAATTTGGTAGTGGAACTGGAAATCTAACACAAGCTCTGCTTGATCAAGGAAAAAACGTGCTGGCAATCGAGCCATCGCCAGAGATGCGGCGAATCGCCAAGTCAAAACCCAGTCTTTCTAAAGTGACTTTTGTAGATGGTGATATGGAGGTTTTTCCTGAGATCACGGATGTGATTGATACGATCGTTTCTACCTATGTTTTTCATCATCTTACGGAGGACGAAAAACAACGGGCAATCGGCAAATATGCTGCGATGCTGCCCAAAGGCGGGAAAGTGCTTTTCGGGGATACGATGTTTCTTTCTCTAGCCCACAAAATGGAACGAATCGATGAAGCACGGCAAGCTGGTCACCAGCGACTAGCCGCTGATCTGCAAAGAGAGTACTATCCAGTCACAGCGGATATCGAACGATACTTTCGTCAGCATGGGTTTACCAGTCGTTTTAAGCAGATCAATGAGTATGTTTGGCTTGTGGAAGCACAAAAAGAGTAGGAGAGAAGTACAATGAAAATGAATGTTGAAAGCTTTAATTTGGATCATACGAAAGTCAAAGCACCTTATGTACGGGTTGCCGATAAAAAACAAGGAACGAATGATACCATCATCAAATATGATGTCCGTTTGAAGCAGCCGAACCAAGCGCATATGGATATGGCAAGTCTGCACTCGCTAGAACATTTGACGGCAGAATTGATTCGTAATCATGCGGATTATATCGTGGACTGGTCGCCAATGGGCTGCCAAACCGGCTTTTATTTGACTGTCTTGAATCATGACGATTATGAAGAGATTTTGACCGTCCTAGAAAAAACCATGAAGGACGTTTTGCAAGCAACTGAAGTACCTGCCAGCAATGAAGTGCAATGCGGTTGGGCGGCGAACCATACCTTAGAGGGTGCCCAAAAATTAGCGCAAGAATTTCTTGATGAACGTGACAATTGGTCGACCGTTTTTGCCTAAATAAAAATAGAAGTAGAAAAAAGGTGCCTGCGTTTGGATTCGCAGACGCCTTTTTTGTTAAACCCGCAAAGAGACGGGGGTTCGATAGTTTTTGTTTATGGTTCTACTGCTTGGACAGTGATGCCGACTCCGTTTGGATTATAGGTTTGACTAATGTAAAACTCAAATCCTTCATGAATAAAGAAAAGTCTCCGAATGGCGCTAACGTCTCTGATGTGAGCATCTAAACCATACTGTTCGATCAATGTCTCTTTGATCTCCTCAATATCATCCTCTTTCCCGAATTGTGAGAAATCAATACCGAAAAATTCTGGGACATCAACCAATGTGATTCTAGATAAATGTTCATTTCCCGCGTTATCCGAGTCAAAATCAAAGCTGATTTTGGACAGTTTGTCCCTTGAACCTAAAGGAACTCTTTTTGTCTCGAGAGCGCTGCTGTCAGCCATCGTTGATAACAAATCAATGGCTGAATCAGGTAAACGAGTGGTTACTTTTCTTACTTCATCAACCATTGCTCCTTGATCGGGAGAAAAAACTTTTCTAGTCTCTTCCGTGACGATCACATTTTCGCGGCGCCGCTTTCGGTTAATGGCACTGCGCTCTTGGTTTACCCGATCACTACGTTTGATGAGATCGAGGCCAAGATCGCTGATGGATTCAGGGGAAGGCCTTTCTTCCAGTAAAGCAGTTAAGTAATCGATCTCTAAAAACTGCTCGTAGGCAGCTGCTGGCTGAGTTTCGCTGTAGAAGAGGACAGCTCCGAGTAAAAAACAACTAATGCCCAAACAAAGCAAAAGACTTCTTCTGCGATGCTCCCGGATTTTTTTCAGAGGACGATTCAGTTTCATTTTATCCTTCAACTCCTAAGTTTTTTAGACGACTCATGATAATAGAGGTGTTTGAATTTCATCACGCATTTTGCCAATCTTAGTTACGAGAGATCGCTTAATGGATTACTCAATTTCTGTTTCAGAAAACTGATCATGCCAGGTAACGCCAGTAACGGTTCGGTTGGAAAGGGTAACGATGATCGCTTCGCCCTCTTGATTGATCCAGGCATTGGATTCCACGCCTAGAATCGCTAGTCGCCAAGAAGGCAGTCCACCCATGATCTCTAATACTTGATCGCAGGACATTCCTTCTTGCAATTGGTGGAGCAAATCTTTGGTGACGGTTCTATTCCAACGTCGTGGCAATCCTATCTGCAATTGCTCGCAATAGGAGAAGTGAGAGGTGGATTCTTCGGTACTTACTGACTGTTGATCAAGGCTGTCAGAAGAGCTGCTTATGTCAATTGTAGTAGGCGTTGTTTGCTTTTCAGTAGAGAAAGAGCTGCTAGCTTCCGAATCCATTGACAATGATTGAGAAGTCACCGCTGTTTCTAATGAAGAACTGCTTTGTCGCGTTTCATCCAGGAGTTCGTCAATCAGGGTACAGCCTGTGAGTGAGAAGGAAAGGAAAATCAGTAAGGGAAAGAAATAGATGGTTTTCATACGATGCATGCCTCCAAAGTAATTTTCTGCATTTTTCTTTTGTTGTTATTTTAAGGTTTGTTTTTTATAAGAAGGGTTCTAACCGATGTTTAAACAAAAGAATCAATGTATTTATACAGCTTATGCAGTTATGGAGGGAGTGTTGTTTAATAAGTGTAACATGCCACTCCTGATCTGACTACTCGATTTCAAATTGCATTTCATAGTTTTAATAAAATTTAGTCTCTATTCCTGATGATTATAAAATTCACGTGATATACTATAGTCAACTACAAGATAAAAAAATACGGCTTCAGTGGCAAAGGGCATTTGACTCAAACAGATCGTTGGGAATGTTTTCGAGCATTTGAATGTGGCATTGTTTTAATAGAAAAGGGAGGAAGAGGGAATGAAGATCTTAAGGGATTGGCAAGCAAAACATCAAGCGAAAAAAGAAGCAAAAAAACAGGCATTACGGTTAAAAAATGCCAAGCTTCGTGCAGCAGGGAAAGAGCCGTTGAAGGGCTGGGGGAAAATGGTTGATACTGGCATCGGCGGGGCGAACAAAGCAAACCCCATCGATACAAAAGTGTTTTTGGGGGAAAATCAAAAGCGGATCGCAGATGAAACGAAACGGAACAAACAATAAAGAAAACCTCTGCAACAGTTCCTTCGTCGGACTGTTGCAGAGGCTTTTTTAAATATTCAATACTTTGTCTAAGAAGTCTTTGGTACGCTCATGCTTAGGATTGGTAAAGATTTGCTCAGGTGTACCGTCTTCCAAGAAGTTCCCGCCGTCAATAAACATCACACGGTTTGCTACTTCTTTGGCAAACCCCATCTCGTGAGTAACGATCACCATGGTCATTCCTTGTTTTGCCAAATCCTTCATAACATTGAGTACATCGCCAACCATTTCTGGATCGAGTGCGGAGGTTGGTTCATCGAACAACATCACATCGGGATTCATTGCTAAAGCTCTAGCGATCGCCACCCGTTGTTTTTGTCCTCCAGACAGATTGTCAGGGTACATGTCTTTTTTATCTGCCAAACCGACCGTTTCTAATAAACGAATTGCGTTCTTTTCCGCTTCTTGCCGAGAAGCATTTTTTAGATCCATCGGTGCTAAAATGATATTTTCTAAAACCGACAAGTGAGGGAAGAGATTGAAATGCTGAAACACCATGCCGATATGTTGACGAACAGCATTGATATTGGTGTTTTTATCCATCAGATGTGCGCCGTCAACGATAATATCGCCGCTGGTTGGTTCTTCTAAGCGGTTCAAACAGCGTAAGAACGTCGATTTCCCGGATCCTGAAGGACCGATCACACAAACGACTTCTCCTTCAGCGATTGAAACATTGATATTGTTCAATACGGTATTGTCGCCGTATTTTTTTACAAGATTTTCAACTAAGATTTTTTCTTTCATGCTATTTCACCTTCTTTTCTAAAACTTTTGCAAGTTTCGTTAAAGCTGTGATCACGACTAAGTAAATAATCGCGATGATCAAGTAAACATAGGTACTTTGCGTAGTCCGAGCAACGATGATTTTCCCAGTTTGCAATAATTCTACGACTCCGATAACCGAGATGATCGTTGTATCTTTCAACGAAATAACGAATTGGTTAACGAAAGATGGAATCATGATTTTGATCGCTTGCGGTAAAATGATTTTCTGCATTGTCCGAGTGTAGGTCATCCCCAAACTACGAGAGGCTTCCATCTGACCTTTTGGCACCGCATTGATCCCGCCACGGACGATCTCAGCGATATAGGCACTGGCATTTAAAGTCAATGTAATGACCCCGGCTGCAAAGTCGGGAATCGTGATACCAATGGCATCGGAAAGGCCGAAGAAGATGAAGAAAGCCAATACCATCATAGGAATACCACGAATGATATCAACATAGATCCCTGCAAAAACCCGCAATGCTTTGATTGGAGCAACACTAAATAGTCCAAAAATGATGCCGATCACTAATGCTAAGGCAAAAGAAATCAATGCTAGTAAAAGGGTATTCCATAAACCTTTTAATAAGACGTTATAGTTGTTGCTGATCAAACCAGTGATCGTTGATTCATCCACTCGTTTTTCTGTGGCAGAGCCATCTTCAATGTATTTATTGATGATTTGATCGTACTCGCCAGTCCGTTTCATTTCTTTCAATGCTTCATTGAACATTTGGATCAGTTCAGGATTTTGGCCTTTTTTCACCGCAAAACCGTACTGACCGCCAGATTCTTTTTCAATCGGTGTCACTAGTTTTTGACCTTGGCTGATGGCATAACCGATCACTGGATAATCATCCATCATGGCATCGATTTGTCCGCCGTTAACAGCCGCATATAATTGATCGGCCGCATCATAATATTTGATCGAATAGCCATATTTTTCTTCGTTGGCGATCAAGAAGTCTGCACTTTCTGTCCCCACTTTCGCACCAACGGTTTTTCCATCTAGATCTTCATAGGAATTGATGGAATCATTGCCTTCTTTTACAGCGATCTGAATGCCGCTTTCAAAGTAAGAGTCTGAGAAGTCGTAGGATTGGCGACGCTCATCAGTGATCGTCATCCCAGCGATCATCCCATCTGCTTGGTTACCATCCAAGGCTTGCAAAGCTCCTGAAAAACCGATGAAATTGAATTCAATGTTGAACCCTTGCAATTCTGCCGCCCGATTCATTAAATCAACATCGATCCCTACATACTCATTGTCTTCATTTTGGAATTCAAAGGGAGCGAAGGCGGAGTCACTGGCAATTCGGTAAACATCTTTCTTTGGTTCGACTTTCACCATTTCACTGGTGTCTGCATCTGAATCAGACGTTGTGATGTAAGTATTGACGATTTCGTCGTATTTGCCAGAAGCTTTCATGTTGGCTAAACCAGCATTGAATTTTTCAAGTAGTTCTTGATTTTGGCCTTTTCTGACAGCGAATCCGTAAGAAGCACCTTTTTCAGGTTCGCCGACAAGTTTCATCGGTTCGCCGTTGTTGATGGCATAGCCAAGCACTGGATAATCATCAAAAGCGGCTGCCACAGTACCATTGCGTACAGCGCCATACAACCCAGTAGCGTCATCATAAAGTTTGATGTCGTAGCCATATTGGTCTTTATTTTCTTCTAAAAAGCGGGCACTTTCGGTACCAACCTTTGCACCGACCGTTTCGCCCTCAAGATCTTCGTAGCTAGTAATGCTGTCATTGTCAGCAGCTACCGCCATTTGAATCCCACTATCAAAATAAGGATCTGAGAAATCAAACGTTTCTTTACGTTCATCAGTGATGCTCATCCCAGCAATCATGCCATCTAACTGATTTGATTGCACGCCTTGAATGGAGGCGTCAAAACCTAAAGGACGTAAATCAACTGCAAAACCTTGATCTTCAGCGATCGCGTTTAATAAATCTATATCGATCCCAACGTATTCATTATTTTCATTTTGGAATTCGAAAGGAGCAAATGTTAAATCTGTTCCTATCTTATACGTAGTTTCCTCCGCACTTGCTGACTTTACTGATAGCGTAAAAATGCTGATAATCAGCGCGATTAAAGCGAAGGACATGTGTTTTCTTTTCAAGAAAATTCCCCCTTTAGATATAACGTATTTATAGATTATATGGATTTTTTCTTCAACACACAAGTCTTTCTCTTTAAAAATATGACAAAATTGCTTAAACCTCACATCAGATGTTAGAAAATCAAACATGTTAAGTTATGCTTAATCGCATGAAACTTTCATAGCAAATGATGGCGAAAGTATGTTCGCTATGATATACTTATTTATGGAAAAGCGGCAGCGAGTTTTTCTTTTTTTGTTGTCGTTTAGAATAATCGAGGGGGAATGAAGATGATCGAAAGAACAACTTCCCATGAATTTGACTTAGTATCAAAATATCAACCAGCTGGGGATCAACCAGAAGCGATCCATCAATTGGTTGACGGGGTGGTCGGTGGAAAAAAAGCACAGATTTTGTTGGGAGCCACTGGGACCGGTAAGACTTATACGATTTCTAATCTAATCAAGGAAGTCAATAAACCGACATTGATCATTGCCCATAATAAAACACTGGCTGGACAATTATATGGCGAGTTCAAGGACTTTTTCCCAAATAATGCGGTCGAGTACTTTGTCAGTTACTATGATTACTATCAACCAGAAGCGTATGTTCCTTCCAGTGATACATACATCGAGAAAGACTCCAGTGTCAACGATGAAATCGATAAGCTGCGTCACTCGGCCACAAGTTCTTTATTAGAGAGAAACGATGTGATCGTTGTAGCTTCTGTCTCTTGTATTTTCGGTTTAGGTTCGCCGATCGAGTATGCCAGACAGGTTGTTTCTTTACGAGTAGGGATGGAAAAGTCTCGCGATCAACTATTAAAAGAATTGATCGAGATCCAATTTGAACGAAACGACATCGATTTTCAACGGGGACGTTTTCGCGTACGTGGCGATGTTGTGGAGATTTTCCCAGCTTCTCGTGATGAGCGAGCGTTACGCATTGAGTTTTTTGGCGATGAAATCGATCGGATTCGTGAAGTCGATGCCTTGACGGGCGAGATCATGAGTGACACCGAACATGTGTCGATCTTTCCAGCAACTCACTTTGTGACCAATGAAGACCATATGGAACATGCGATCGCTTCGATCCAAAGTGAACTCGATGAACGACTGAAAGTTTTGCGAGCAGAAAATAAGCTGTTGGAAGCACAGCGTTTAGAGCAGCGAACCAACTATGATATTGAAATGATGCGAGAAATGGGGTATACCTCAGGGATCGAAAACTACTCTCGCCACATGGATGGACGAAAAGAAGGCGAACCGCCTTATACGTTATTAGATTTCTTTCCTGATGACTTTCTGATCGTTATTGATGAATCCCACGTGACCATGCCGCAAGTTCGTGGGATGTATAATGGTGACCGTGCTAGAAAACAAATGTTAGTGGATTATGGTTTCCGTTTGCCTTCTGCACTGGATAACCGTCCGCTACGCTTGGAAGAATTTGAGAAGCATGTCAACCAAATCGTCTATGTTTCAGCAACACCTGGACCATATGAATACGATCAAACCGATACCGTCATTCAGCAAATCATTCGTCCGACTGGTCTGTTAGATCCGGTGATCGAAGTACGACCGATCATGGGTCAAATTGACGACCTCGTAGGAGAAATCAATGAGCGAGTCGAGCGAAATGAACGGGTCTTTGTCACGACCTTGACGAAAAAAATGTCTGAAGATTTGACGGATTACTTTAAAGAATTAGGGATCAAAGTCAAATACCTGCACAGTGACATCAAAACATTGGAACGAACAGAGATCATTCGCGACCTGCGTCTCGGTGAATTTGATGTACTGGTCGGAATCAACTTATTGCGAGAAGGGTTAGACGTCCCAGAAGTTTCCCTGGTTGCGATCCTTGATGCCGATAAGGAAGGCTTCTTGCGCAGCGAGCGTTCATTAGTCCAAACCATCGGACGAGCAGCTCGTAACTCAGAAGGAAAAGTAATCATGTACGCCGATAAAATGACCGATTCGATGCAGCGAGCGATCGACGAAACAGCGCGACGCCGAAGTATTCAAGAAGCCTATAACGAAGAACATGGAATCGTACCGAAAACCATCATCAAAGAGATTCGCGATCTGATCGCAATCACGAAAGTGGCGGAAGAAACTGGCGAATACACCACGACTTCTTATGAAGAGCTGAGTCGTGAAGAAAAAGCAACCTTGTTGTTGAAATTAGAAAAAGAAATGAAAGATGCTGCGAAAGCACTGGATTTTGAAACGGCTGCTACCTTGAGAGATACTATTCTTGAGCTAAAAGCTGCTGATTAGAAGGAGAAACAATATGGCAAATGATAAAATCGTGATCCATGGGGCACGGGCCCATAATTTAAAAAATATCGATGTGACGATTCCCAGAGACCAGCTCGTTGTTGTAACTGGTCTTTCGGGTTCAGGGAAAAGCTCCTTAGCATTTGATACGTTGTATGCCGAAGGACAACGCCGATATGTCGAAAGTCTATCGGCGTATGCCCGTCAGTTTTTAGGGCAAATGGATAAACCCGACGTAGATAGCATTGATGGACTTAGTCCAGCGATTTCTATCGATCAAAAAACCACCAGCAAGAACCCGCGATCAACAGTGGGGACGGTTACTGAAATCAATGATTATCTGCGGCTTCTTTACGCCAGAATCGGTCACCCAATCTGTCCCAATGATCATATTGAGATTACTAGTCAGTCGGTTGAGCAGATGGTGGATGAAGTTTTGGCATTACCAGAACGCACCAAGATCCAATTGTTGGCACCTATCGTTTATCAAAAGAAAGGGCAGCACAAAAAAGTCTTCGAACGTATCCAAAGAGAAGGTTATGTTCGGATGCGGGTGGATGGCGAAGTCTATGATGTCTCCGAAGCGCCTGAATTAGAAAAAAATAAAAAGCATGATATTGCCATCATCATTGACCGAATCGTTGTAAAGGAAGGCATCCGTTCTCGTCTGTTTGATTCCTTTGAAGCGGCATTACGTTTAGCTGATGGCTATGCGGTAGTCGATGTGATTGGTCAAGAAGAGATGCTTTTCAGTGAACATTATTCTTGCCCGTATTGTGGCTTTACAGTTGGTGAATTAGAACCACGGCTCTTTTCATTCAATGCGCCTTTTGGTGCTTGTCCAGACTGTGATGGTCTTGGTGTGAAGCTAGAAGTCGATGTCGACCTAGTGATTCCCGATCAAAGCAAAACGTTGCGTGAAGGCGCACTATTACCTTGGAACCCAATCAGTTCACAGTACTATCCGCAAATGCTGGAACAAGCCTGTCAAGAGTTCAATATCGATATGGACACACCCTTTGAAGAGCTACCAGAAGAACACAAAGACATTATTTTGAATGGTTCGAATGGCGAAATTTTCCATTTCCATTATGAGAATGATTTCGGTGGCGTGCGTGATGTTGAGGTAGCTTTTGAAGGAATCTTACCAAATATTAAACGCCGTTATCATGAAACCAACTCTGATTTCACCCGTGATCAAATGCGTTTGTATATGACGGAATTGACTTGTAAAACTTGTCATGGCTATCGTTTGAACCCTCAAGCGCTGTGCGTGCAAGTCAACGGAAAACACATTGGTGAAATGAGCGAGATGGCAATCAACAATGCGTTGAACTTTGTCGAAGAATTGAAACTATCGGAACAAGAGCAAATGATCGCACGTCCGATCGTGAAAGAAGTCGATGATCGTTTAAGCTTCTTGAAAAATGTCGGATTGGACTATTTGACCTTGAGTCGTGCATCAGGCACACTCTCTGGTGGGGAAGCGCAACGGATTCGTTTGGCAACACAAATCGGCTCCAATTTGTCTGGGGTGCTTTACATTCTTGATGAGCCATCGATCGGTCTTCACCAACGGGATAACGATCGCTTACTAGATTCATTGCGGAAAATGCGTGATCTTGGGAATACCCTGATCGTCGTTGAGCATGACGAAGACACGATGCGGGCAGCGGACTACTTGATCGATGTCGGTCCAGGTGCAGGACACGCAGGTGGTGAGATCGTCGCTGCAGGCACTCCTGATGAAGTCGCAGCCAATGCGTCTTCCTTAACAGGTCAGTACTTATCAGGAAAACGACAAATCCCGACACCAACGGAACGCCGCAAAGGCAATGGTGAAAAGATTCGTGTGACCGGTGCTTCTGAGAATAACTTGAAAAACATTTCGGTCGATTTTCCATTAGGAAAGTTCGTCGCCGTTACTGGGGTCTCTGGCTCTGGTAAATCGACATTAGTCAACGAAATTTTGAAAAAAGCCTTGGCGCAAAAAATCAATCGGAATTCGAACAAGCCTGGTCGCTTTAAAACCATTACTGGTTATGAAGCGATTGAGAAATTGATCGATATCGATCAAAGCCCTATCGGTCGGACGCCTCGAAGCAATCCAGCAACGTATACCAGTGTCTTTGATGACATTCGCGATTTATTTGCTAAAACCAATGAGGCGAAAGTCCGTGGTTATAAAAAAGGCCGCTTTAGTTTTAATGTAAAAGGTGGACGTTGTGAAGCATGTAAAGGGGACGGAATCATCAAGATCGAGATGCACTTCTTACCTGATGTCTACGTACCTTGTGAGGTTTGTCATGGCAAACGTTATAACTCAGAAACGTTAGAAGTTCATTACAAAGGAAAAAATATTTCGGAAATCTTAGATATGACCGTGGAAGATGCAGTGGAATTTTTCCAACATATTCCTAAAATCCATCGAAAATTGCAAACGATCGTCGATGTCGGTCTAGGTTATGTCACGATGGGACAACCAGCGACTACTTTGTCTGGTGGGGAAGCGCAACGGATGAAGCTTGCCAGTGAACTGCACAAAAATTCCAATGGCAAGAGTTTTTATATCTTAGATGAACCAACGACTGGTCTGCATACGGATGATATTGCCCGTTTGTTGAAAGTTTTGGAACGATTTGTCGACGCTGGCAATACCGTTTTAGTGATCGAACACAACTTGGATGTCATCAAATCAGCGGACCATGTGATTGATCTAGGTCCAGAAGGTGGCGAAGGCGGTGGAACGATCATTGCAACTGGTACACCAGAAGAAATTGCTGCGGTTTCTGAAAGCTACACCGGTCATTATTTGAAAAAAGTCCTTTAAGCAAGGAAAAGAGCACTCACTTTTTTACTTGTCTGTCAATAGGTTTCGCTAAAGTTTAAGGAAGCGTGAAATATCTGCAAATTTCATGATAAGGGCTTGAAATCAAAATTTTATTTGATAGAATAGCAATAGGTATACGTATATTCGCATTGAATAAACTGCCTATAAGTTCTATCCGTTCAAAGTGGGAGAAAGCAATCAAAGATAGATACTTTGATTGCTTTTTTCTTTGTGGTATTATAATTCTATTGTAATTAAACGAAACGAGAGAGGTCGTTTTTCGTATTCAAAAGAGAGAGTGATTTTTGATGAGTCAGGAAAATTTTCTTCCCATATTATTAGGAAGCGATATGAATGTTTATGGTATGGCCAGAGCATTCCACGAAGCATATGGCATTCAATCAGTTGCTTATGCTGGTGCGGAACTTGCGCCAACCCGCTTTAGTAAAATTGTTACAATCAATCAAGTGGAAGGTTTTGACCATGATCCAGGATTCACTGAGACGTTGATCAAGTTAGGTAAAAATACTTACAACGATCCTGCCATGAAATATTTATTGATTCCCTGCGGCGATGGCTATACAGAACTGTTAGCGAAGCATAAAGAAGAATTGAAGCCTTATTATACCTTTATTGCCAATGACTATTCCTTATTAAAACGGTTGATCAATAAAGTCAGTTTTTACGAAGTTTGCGAGGAATATGGCTTGCCTTATCCTAAGACCTTCATTTTAACACCTGAACTGTTGACGGAAGGAACGTTCAAAGGAGAGCTGCCTTTTGATTTTCCTGTGGCTTTGAAACCAGCAAATAGTGTCGCGTGGCTGTCAGTTGATTTTGAAGGGCGCAAAAAAGCCTTCATTATTGACAATCGAACAGAATTTGAAGAAATCGTTTCTCGCATTTATCAAGCGGGTTATCAATATGAAATGATCGTCCAAGATTTTATTCCTGGCGATGACAGCAACATGCGGGTCTTAAATGCCTATGTTGATGAGAATCACGAAGTTCGCGTGATGGGCTTAGGTCATCCTTTATTAGAGGATCCAACGCCTGGAGCTGTTGGGAATTATGTCGTGATCATTCCAGATGAAAATGATCAAATCTATCAAATGATCCGTAAGTTTTTAAAAGAGATCGAATATGTTGGATTTGCCAATTTTGATTTGAAATATGATGCGCGGGACGGTCAATATAAATTATTTGAAATCAACTTGCGTCAAGGAAGAAGCAGTTTCTTTATTACCTTAAGCGGATTGAATCTGGCGAAGTTCATCACAGAGGATTTAGTCTTCGAAAAACCATACACAGAAACGGTTTATGGCAAAGCTGACGCACCTGAAGCGAAATTATGGCTAGGGGTACCAAAAAATATTTTCTTGACTTATGCAAAAGAAAATCCTGCGAAAGAACGAGCAAAAAAATTATTAGCAGAAAATCGCTGGGGAACGACTGTCTTTTACAAAGAAGACTTATCTCTAAAGCGCTGGATTCTATTAAAGAGAATGTTCCATCTGTACAACAAACGATTCAAAACGTATTTCCATACGAAAGAAGGCTAGAAGATGGAGAATTTTTTTAGTATTTTAGGCGGCATGGGAACGTTAGCGACGGAAAGTTTTGTCCGCATATTAAACCGACGGACACAGACCCATAAAGACCAAGATTACTTGAACTATGTTTTATTCAATCATGCGACAGTCCCAGATCGGACGGCATATATTTTAGACAACACGTTAGAAAACCCTGTTCCATATTTAATGGACGACATCGAAAAACAAAATTTGTTAAAGCCAAATTTTATTGTGTTGACTTGTAACACCGCCCATTATTTTTTTGATGAGCTGCAAGCTGCCACTGAGATCGAGATTTTGCATATGCCTCGTGAGGCTGCGAAAGTCGTTTTTGAAAAAGGCGTCACTGGAAAAGTGGCCTTTCTTGGGACGGAAGGAAGTGTCAAAGCTGGCATCTATGAAAAAGAATTGCGGAAGTTCGGACTTGACGTCTATCTTCCAGAGCCGACGATCCAAAAAAAGGTCAATACATTGATCTATGATCGAATCAAAGAAAATGATCATTTGGATCAAGAACTTTACTTTGAGATACTGGAAGAAGTCACCGAACGTATCGGCTGTGAAAGCGTAGTGCTTGGATGTACCGAGTTGTCCTTGATGGATGAATTTGTGACTGATAATCCGTATCCAGTCGTCGATGCCCAATCGATTTTAGTTGATCGGACGATCGAAAAAGCATTGGCAAATCGCCAAGCAATCTAAAGCTGATAGCGACGTTAGCGGCATTTTTTGAGCTAACGTCTTTTTTTATGCCAGTGTTCCAATGATACGCCCGGCATGATATAATAGAGTTGTTTCAGAAAGGAGTTTTACCTATGACTGAAGTGGATCATTTAGAATTGGTCATTATTACTGGGATGAGCGGAGCCGGCAAAACGGTCGCGATCCAGAGTTTTGAAGATATGGGGTACTTTTGTATCGATAATATGCCCCCAAGCTTGATCCCTAAATTTTGGGAACTGATCAAAGAATCAGGAAAAGTGACAAAAATTGCCTTAGTTGTCGATCTGCGTTCAAGATCGTTTTTTGAAGAAATCCAAAGTATGCTGATCGATATTGAAAACACGAATTTTATCGACACACGGATGCTCTTTTTAGATGCATCGGACAATGAATTGGTGTCAAGATACAAAGAAACGAGAAGAGCACATCCATTAGCGATGGATGGCTTAGTTACGGAAGGCATTCGCAAAGAGCGAGCGATCTTAAACGATTTGAAGACGCGTGCCAGTATTGTTATCGACACAACGACGCTGACCCCACGGCAATTGAGAGAAAAAATCAATCAAGAATTTCGTGCTTCTCATGAGACAGGGTTTCGTATTGAAATACTTTCGTTTGGCTTCAAGTATGGCTTGCCGATCGATGCTGATATTGTGATGGATGTTCGTTTCTTACCGAATCCCCATTACATTCCAGAGTTGCGTCCTTTAACGGGTAAAGATGAACCCGTGTATGAGTACGTCATGTCTTTTCCAGAAACGGAAGAATTCTATCAGCAATTTAGTACACTGTTGCAAACGATCATGCCAGGCTATGTCAAGGAAGGCAAAAGCAGCTTGACGGTGGCTATCGGCTGTACTGGGGGCCAACACCGTTCAGTTGCATTATCTGAGCGCATCGGTGCGGTTTTGGCAGAAGACTATCGCGTCAATATTACTCATCGCGACAAAGATAAGCGTAAAGAGACGGTGAATCGTTCATGAAAATGAAAACGTACCGAATCAGAAAGCCGAAGATCGTTGTGGTAGGTGGCGGAACTGGGTTACCAGTCATCCTGAAGAGCTTGCGGAATCAGGGTGTCGACATCACAGCGATCGTTACGGTCGCTGATGATGGCGGTAGCAGCGGCGAAATTCGCAATTTGGTTTCCTCTATCTCGCCACCAGGGGATCTGCGCAATGTTTTGGCGGCTCTATCTGATATACCGCAACTGTATAATGATATTTTTCAATACCGTTTTAAAGCCGAAGACAAATTTTTAGCCAATCATGCCCTGGGGAACTTGATTATTGCGGCGATTGCTGAAATGCGCAGCAGTACCTATGAAGCCATTCAAATTTTGTCAAAAATCATGCATATCGATGGACGAGTTTATCCTTCGTCAGATCTGCCATTGGTGTTGCACGCTGTTTTTAAAGACGGCACCGAAGCGGTAGGAGAGTCCAAGATCGCGGTTGATCGCAAAACGATCGATCGGGTCTTTGTTCGTAATCAAGAAAATAATGATGAGCCGAAAGCAGCTCGTAAAGTTGTTTCTTCAATTATGGAGGCAGATATGATCGTCTTGGGTCCTGGTAGTCTTTTTACTAGTATTTTGCCCAATCTCATGATTAGCGAGATCGGCCAAGCAATGTTGGAAACACAAGCTGAAACGGTTTATATTTGTAATATCATGACCCAAAAAGGTGAAACTGAACACTTTAGTGATGCCGACCATGTGCGGGTCCTGCATAAGCATTTAGGCAAACCCTTTATTGATACGGTGTTAGTCAACACCGAGAAAGTTCCAGAAGGGTATATGGACCCAGAGATTTATGATGAATATCTTGTACAAGTGAAACACGATTTCCAAGGACTGCGAGAAGAAGCCAGCCGTGTCATTTCAGCTGACTTTCTGGAGCTTAGAGATGGCGGAGTTTTTCATGACGGAGATAAAGTGATTGAAGAACTTCTACGTATCGTTTACGGGGCCAAAATCTAAGAAAGACTAACTATATAGAGTCAAGTGAAAATTAGCTAAATCAAAAAAATATTTTATAACAGTTAAGTCCAAAAAATGAGTACAACAAATAGACCTTTCACTATTAGATTTTTTTGATTGTTCAATAGCTAATCGGAAACAATCTTATAAGGTTCATTTTTAGTTAAAATAGCATGAATCACATAACAAAGCTTACGAGAAACAGCACCTAAGGCCGTCAGATGATGCTTTCCCTCAGAAATTTTTTTCTGATAAAACGCGCGAAAAACAGGATCACATCGAGAAGCAACTAGAGCAGCTGAAAACGAGGCTTTTCGTAAGTATGGAGATCCACGCTTGCTCATAACATTATGTGTTGCTTCGTATTGCCCAGATTGGGACACAGACGCGTCTATGCCAGCATAAGCAACCAGTTTTTTCGGATTAGAAAATTTGCGAATGTCTCCAATTTCACCAAGAATTGTCGCGCCATTTATAGGGCCGATTCCAGGGATTGTGAGAATAACAGAGTCTAAATTACTCATTATGCGCTTAATTTCTTTTTCAGTTTCTTTTACTTGGCTTTCGATGAATTTCAATTGTTCAATCATGGAGCGTAATTGAAATGTAAAAGCTTCTTGAGCAAATTTCACTCCAAAGGAGTTAGAAGCTGCTTGCTTCAATTGATCTGCTTTCTCTGGCTTTATTCGGTTCCTGCTTAACTCAGCTAAGTATTGAGCCAACGTTTCTGCCGAAATTTCTTCTAGCTCTATAGGAGAACTAAACTCAAGCAATAACTCTTTAGACGCTTTTCCGAAAATACCTTGTTTAGAAAAAATTGATGCATATTCAGGAAACACTTGATCTAGTACAGCTATGATTTTTCGTTTGAAGTCGCTTGCGGTACCTACTAAATAGGTTCGGTAACGTGAAAGTTGTTTTAACGAAAAAACATTTTCATCAGACAATACTGTTTCTACAAAGGAACCATAACGCATCAAGTCAGCAATCAAAACAGAATCAATAATATCATTTTTTCGTTTTCTGATTTCTGTTCCTTTGCGCCAGCCATCGGTTTGAAGAGGATTCACAACGTGAATCAAAAAGTCTGATTCGTGGAGGTATGAAAAGATGGAGAGCCAATAATGACCCGTAGCTTCCATTCCGACAATAAAGTCAGCGGGAGTCTCTGAATATTTTGAAAGCCGCTCAATCAGGGAATCAGCTCCTTCAGTAGTGTTAGGGAAAGAAAAACCTTTTAGGATCACTTTACCTTCTTCACTCATTAAAGAAGCCACGTGAGTTCGCTTGCCGATATCAATTCCTAAGAAGTACATACATTTGACCTTTCTAAAAAAATATTTTGGATTGAAACCCGCTCAACTGAAAAGCGTCACTACCTTGTACGAGATACGGAGTAAAGCAAAAACTTTCAACATCTAACTCATACGTAATCCACTTATCAGAGAGAGGTGCCAGTCTTTCGATTACGAGCTTCAAAACTCAAGGAGGCAACGGCATAGCCTCTCAATCCAATAAATATATTATCTCAAAATGAATGAGTTAATACCAAATTAAAATAACGATGGTTCATAGGGTTATCCAATCAAAACCGGAAGGTTAAAACCCTAACTCTAATATACAAGGAGGGATTTTTTTATGTCCTTTGCAGCAGAAGTAAAAAAAGAATTGACCGCATTAGAAGTTCATCGCGAACATGCCAAGGCAGAATTGGCCGCTTTGATTCGGATGAATGGGTCATTAAGTATCAACAACCAACAATTTGTTTTAAACGTTCAAACAGAAAACGCGGCGATCGCCAGACGCATCTATTCGTTACTAAAAGATCATTACGACGTGCGCAGCGAATTGCTGGTCCGTCGTAAAATGAAATTAAAAAAGAACAACGTTTACATCGTTCGTTTGAAGCAAGATACACAGCGCGTGCTTTTGGACTTAGATATCATGGACGGGCTGATGTTTCAAAGCCATGTTTCTGATGAGATCATGGGCAATACTCAAAAAATGCGTTCCTATTTACGAGGCGCTTTCATGGCATCTGGGTCCATCAACAATCCAGAAACCAGCCGCTATCATTTAGAGATCTATTCCATCTACGAGGAGCATAACCAAGATATTTGCGATATGCTAAACGCATATGGATTGAATGCCCGTCCATTAGAACGCAGAAATGGGTATATCTCTTACTTGAAAGGCGCTGAGAAAATCGCTGATTTTTTGACACTGATCGGTGCCACCAATTCCATGCTGAAATTCGAGGACGTGCGGATCGTGCGTGATATGCGTAACTCAGTCAACCGTTTGGTGAATTGCGAAACCGCCAATATGAACAAAACGATCGACGCTGCTTCGAAGCAGATCGACAATATCGAATTTATTCAAGATCGAGTTGGCTTGCAAGCTTTACCTGAAAAGCTGCAAGAAATCGCCGAATTACGTTTGGAACATCCCGAGATCAGCTTGAAAGAGCTAGGAGAAATGATTCCATCAGGAGCGATCTCGAAATCAGGAATCAATCATCGCATTCGCAAAATCAATGAATTTGCGGATCATTTGCGTGAACAAGTCAGCTAGTCGAATGGAATAAAAATGAATCAAAAAACAGGAGCTGATTTGACGTGGAAGTTCGCGTCAAATCAGCTCCTGTTTTTTGTTAGAGGTTATTCATTGATCAATGCAGTTAATTCCTCAGCAGAGATCGATTCATCAAAAATGTGCCCATCTAAGATAATCGTTGGCACAAATTGAATGTTGGCGTTTTTCGCTTCTTCCACAATTTCTCCTGCGATCACAGGATGGTTTTGTTCAGATAGCCCTAAGGTATTTTTCGCATATTCTGCCACTTCAGGTAAAGATAAATGCCCCCATTCGTCTTGTGTTTGATAAATTTTTGTGATCTCAGCGATCGTTGCCTGAGGATCTGTACTGGAAACAAAGCGGTGCATCACATTGCCTCGTTGCAATGATTCTTTTTCTTTGTCGAATAATTTGATGACACGGCGTAGTTTCCCAGCTGCGACAGCTTCACTTAAGATCGGTAACGATTCTTCAAACCATTGCCGACAATAAGGACAGCGCAAATTCATAAATTCGACGATCGGTTTAGCGGAAGGGTCTCCGATTTGTATCCCTGTTACCGCATTTGTTTCCTGTGCTTTGATGATTGAAATATCCATTAAGATTCCTCCTTTTTCTTTTAGTTTACCGAAGTTTCTACTGAAAGAAAAGCCTCAGGTCTTTTGATTTAAGTCTGTGAAAAGAGGAGGAGAATGAGCTAAATACTATGTATTTCGTTTCACGAAATTAAGAAAAATCCCCTGACTGTGCTTTTATATTCCTTGATTTTCAGCTATAATGAATTGTGTTTTATTGTGCAAAATGATGATTAAAGGAAGTTATATAGATGAGAAAAAGAAAAACAATGGATGGCAATACGGCAGCAGCCTATATTTCCTATGCCTTTACGGAACTTGCGGCGATCTATCCGATAACCCCTAGTTCAACCATGGCTGAATTAGTGGATCAGTGGTCTGCTCAAGGAAAGCATAATCTTTTTGGCCAGCCGGTGAAAGTGGTTGAAATGCAATCTGAAGCAGGGGCGGCCGGTGTGGTTCACGGCTCATTAAAAACGGGCGCCTTAACGACGACCTATACGGCATCCCAGGGACTTTTATTAATGGTACCAAATATGTACAAGATTGCTGGGGAAATGCTGCCAGGCGTCTTTCATGTCGCCAGCCGAGCAGTGACCACCAATGCTTTGAATATTTTTGGAGATCATACCGATGTAATGGCCACCCGACAAACAGGCTTTGCTATGTTAGCGGAAAGCAGTGTTCAAGAAGTAATGGATTTAGCGCCAGTCGCTCATTTAGCAGCTATCGAAGCCAATATCCCATTTTTAAATTTTTTTGATGGGTTTCGAACCAGTCATGAGATTCAAAAAATAGAGGTCTTAGATTATGAGGAATTGGCACAGTTGGTCAATCATGAAAAATTGACTGCCTTTCGACAAAAAGCCATGAACCCGAATCACCCGACGACGAGTGGAACGAATCAAAATCCTGATATCCATTTTCAACAGCGGGAAACGATCAATCAGCATTATCAAACAGTGCCTGAGATCGTTCGTTTTTACATGAAAAAAATCAATGCTTTAAGAGGAACCAACTATGATTTAGTGGATTATTATGGTGCTTCGGACGCCGAAGAAGTCATCGTTTCGATGGGGTCCTCGACGCAAACGATCCAGCAAACGGTGGATCATTTATGCGCTTCAGGCCGCAAGGTGGGGGTCTTGTCGATCCATTTGTATCGACCATTCCCACTAGAAGTCTTCTTAGAAAAACTGCCTGCTACCGTTAAAAGTATCGCTGTATTGGATCGCAGCAAAGAACCTGGTGCCAATGGCGAGTCTTTGCTTTTGGATGTGCAAAGTGCCATGTATGATGCAGCGATTCGGCCGACGATCATTGGTGGACGCTATGGTCTTGGGTCAAAAGATGTGACGCCTGATCAAATCGTTGCCGTTTATGACGAATTGCTCAAGCCAAAAGCGAGCCAAAAGAAACGCTTCACCATTGGGATCACGGATGATGTGACGCAATTGTCGTTGCCATCAAAGGGCACGCTAGATCTAACTGATCCATCCACCTTCCAAGCGAAATTCTGGGGATTCGGCTCTGACGGGACCGTCGGGGCAAATAAGTCAGCAATCAAAATCATCGGTGACCATACCGAAAAATATGTACAAGGCTATTTCCATTATGATTCGAAAAAATCTGGTGGTCTAACGGTTTCTCATCTGCGATTTGGGGATACCCCCATTCGTTCTACCTATTTGATCGAACACGCGGATTTCGTTGCGTGTCATACGCCTGCGTATTTGCATACGTATGATTTGCTGAAAGGACTCAAAAAAGGCGGAACCTTTTTATTAAATACGACCTGGTCACAAGAGCAAATCTTAAAAAATCTACCGAAGAAAATGAAACGTTATCTTGCTGAAAACGAGATTCGCTTTTATACCATCAATGCCATGCAGTTGGCAATGGAAGTCGGCTTAGGTGGGCGGATCAATACCGCGATGGAAACAGCCTTCTTTTACTTGGCAAACATCATTCCGACTGAGGAAATCTTGCCGATTTTAAAAGAAGAGGCGCTGAAAAGTTATCGGCACAAATCGATGGCGATCGTTGAAAAGAACCAAGCAGCCATCGATCGCACCATCGAATTATTACAAGAAATCCCTGTTCCAAGCAAGTGGGCAACGATCGAAGTACCGAAGAGGACATCCACTGCTACAACACAATTTGTGCGAGAAATCGTGGAGCCCATCAACCGTCAAGAAGGCAACCAACTAAGCGTGGGTACCCTCGTACGAAATCAAATGACTGAAGGGGTGATCCCTGTCGGGACAACAGCGGTTGAGAAGCGGGGCATCGCTGTTGAAGTGCCCGAGTGGCTATCAGATCGCTGTACCATGTGCAATGAGTGTGCTTTTGTCTGTCCTCATGCGGCGATCCGTCCGTTTTTGGCAGATGAAGATGAATTAACCGAAGCACCTGAAGGCTTTATCGTCAGAGAGATGCGAGGCGCGAATGGGCAAAAATATCGAATTCAAGTTTCCGTTGAAGATTGTACAGGTTGCGGCCTTTGTGTGGAAGCATGTCCCGCCAAAGGGGAAGCTTTGACGATGCGTCCTTACGAAGAACAAAAAGAACAAGCTTTAAATTGGGCTTTTGCGATGACTTTACGTCAAAAAGAAAATCCAGCAAAACCAGGAACTGTTTTGGGCTCTCAATTCAATAAACCTTTGTTGGAGTTCTCTGGTGCTTGTGCGGGCTGTGGGGAAACCCCCTATGTGAAACTATTGACCCAAATGTTTGGTGATCGCATGATGATCGCCAATGCGACCGGCTGCTCTTCGATTTGGGGTGGAACCTCACCAGTATCTCCTTATACAACCAATCACTTAGGACAAGGGCCAGCTTGGTCAAACTCGTTGTTTGAAGACAATGCCGAATATGGCTATGGCATGTTCTTAGCCAACCAAACCCGACGGGAGAAATTAGCGGCCCAGCTGCAGTCGTTGAAAGCCAATGTATCAGAAGAATTGCAGGCTTTGATTGATGATTGGGACCTTCATCGAGAAGAAAGTGCTGGGACGCAACAGCGAGCAGCAAAATTGATCGCCGCCTTAGAAGCTGAAGCTGCCACAACACCTCAGCTGAACAAAATCTTGCAGGAGAAAGATTTGTTTGTTAAGCCAAGCCAATGGATGATAGGCGGTGACGGCTGGGCATATGATATTGGGTTTGGCGGTATCGATCATGTTCTCGCTTCTGGTGCAGACGTCAATATTCTCGTGTTAGATAATGAAGTCTATTCTAATACAGGGGGGCAAGTCTCTAAAGCGACACCGACTTCGGCCATTGCTAAATTCGCTGCGAGTGGCAAGTTTGTTTCCAAAAAAGATTTAGGAATGATGGCGATGACCTACGGACATGTCTATGTCGCACAAATCGCATCTGGTGCAAATCAAATGCAAACGATCAAAGCCTTTGAAGAAGCCGAGCGGTTCCCAGGACCGTCAATCATCATTGCCTATACGCCATGCATCACCCACGGTCTTGCAGGCGGAATGCGTCAATCCTTGAAAGAAGCACAAGAAGCAGTTGCATCGGGGTATTGGAGTCTCTACCGCTATAACCCGCTGTTGACAGAAAAAGGGAAACAGCCAATGACACTCGACTTCAAAAAGCCAGCATTTGATCAAATGCCTGCCTTTATGCAGACACAAGTTCGATTTGCATCCTTGCAGTCTGCCAATCCGAATGCGGCGCAAGCATTGTTTGAAAAAACCGTTTCAGATGCGAAAACTCGTTTCTACAACTATGCCCGCTTAGCAGGTCAAGAAGAAAAAATACGAGCAAAGCTTGAAAAAAAGGTAAGTACTGATGCAGAACAACCAACGGCAGTAAAAACGGAGCGTGTACGAAGAGAAAAACAGCCGTTAAGCGAAGAACAGCTCGCTGAAAGAGCAGCACGGCGTGCAGCGCGCGCAAAGCGCCGTCAGCAAGAGTAATCGCTCGCTGAGGAATGACCCTGAAAAACGGTTTGACCCGTTTTTCAGGGTCATTTGTTGTTTTTCCTAAGAAATGAGTGCAAGAAGCTCGTTTAGATGAAATCTTCTAAGACCTTTGACAAACAATGATTTCAGGATAATGGTAAACTAAGTAAAAGAGCTGTTTATTTTTTCAAAACTTTTTCATAAATTTGTTTTTTTTCAAATCTTTGAAGAGGTCCTATGTTATACTATTATCTGAAGTCTTAAGAATAAAGGAAGGCTGTTTATGTTGATAAATTTCAGGGATTTTTTTAATTTAGATTATTGGAGAGAATTGCTCTCATTTGATATATTTTCTTGGTCATTTTTAGTAAATGTTTTAGATGTGATCGTTGTTTGGTACTTGGTTTATAAGCTGATCCAGCTTGTGCGAGGAACAAAAGCGATTCAGTTGTTTAAAGGCGTTGGCCTATTCATTGTTCTAAGGTTTTTGGCAGGTATCGTAGGATTAAAGACGCTATCTTGGTTGATGGATCAAGTCATCACATATGGGGTGATCGCCGCGATTGTTATTTTCCAACCAGAAATTCGACGAGGGCTGGAGCATCTTGGCCGTAGCTCTTTCTTCAAGACTTCTAAGAATGAAAAACGACGGGATGAAGTGTTGGTCCAAGCGTTGGACAAAGCTGTTCAATATATGGCAAAACGAAAAATCGGTGCATTGATCACGATCGAACGGACGACGGGGTTAGAAGAATATATTGAAACGGGGATTCCTTTAGATGCGGATGTGACGGGCGAATTACTGATCAATATTTTTATTCCCAATACACCGCTACACGATGGTGCAGTCATCTTAAGAGATGATAAGATCGCTGTTGCTAGTGCCTACTTACCACTGTCAGAAAGTCCGCTGATCCCCAAAGAATTTGGGACGCGCCATCGAGCGGCTGTCGGGATTTCAGAAGTTAGTGATGCGTTGACCATTATCGTCTCAGAGGAGACGGGAGACGTCAGTATTACCCTGAATAATCGGATGCTTACTGAGCTTTCGCGACAAGAGTATCTCGACGTGTTGAATCGCGAATTAGTGCCAGAAGAAAAGCCTGGTAAACGCAACTTGCTGCAATCTTTCTTTGAAGGGGTCAACAAAGGAGGAAGAAAATGATCAAGAAAGAACGTCGTCAAAACGTATTTTATGGTATACTAGCGCTGTTCTTTAGTCTGGTTCTGTTTTTCATCGCCAGCGGATCAAGCCTGCAAGTCAACCTTGCAGGAACTTCAAATCCTTATGAGGAAGAGATCGATAATGTACCGATTCAGACCACCTATGACACAGATGAATACTTTATCCAAGGATTTGAAACAACAGTAGACGTGACTTTGTCTAGTCGAAATCGGGTGCAATTGAATGCTGAACGTAGCGAGGAAACGCGGAGCTTTCGAGTAGTTGCTGATTTGACTGGACTCGATGAAGGAACCCATGAGGTCCCTTTAGAAGTGAAAAATCTTAGCTCAAGTGTGACAGCCGAAATCGAACCCAAAACCGTCACTGTGACGATCGAGAAAAAAGTCACCCAAACGTTTACCGTTGAGCCAGTCATCTCGACTGATGGATCAACGAGTGGTTACGGCGTTGATTCAATGAGTGTTGAACCGCAAGAAGTAGAGATCACTACTGGCGACAAGACACTGGCAGAAATCGACCGAGTGATAGCGATCGTGAATCCAGATGATATTACTGGCGATTCGATCACGGTGGATGGAACGATCGAGGCTTGGGATAGTGAAAACAATCCTTTAGCGATCATTCCTGAGCCAGATTCGGTCGATGTGGCATTGATGATGGAAGCACCAAGCAAAGAAATTGAATTGTTTGTCACTCAACAGGGGACAACACCAGATGGGATCTCTCATTACATCTACCGGATGAGTAGTATCAGTGCGGTGCTAACAGGACCACAAAGTATTTTGGATGAGACCCAGCAGATCGGTGTCCCAGTGGATGTTAGTGAGATCACAACCACGACCGAACGGACAGTAACGATTCCAGTACCAGAGGGAACAACGATCAATCCAACAGTAGTGACGATCCAAATCACTCCGGTTGCAGAAACAACTACTGAGAATCAATCAAACAATGATGGCGATGAAGCAACGAACAGTGCGAATTCTCAAGCCAATTCTTCGACAGTCGACACGACGCAAGAACAAACAGAGAATTCCGCAAGCAGAACGACGACAAGCAGTTCTTAGTCGTTTGACTGTAGAGAATGAATAAGAGAGGTTATTAAAATGGGAAAATATTTTGGTACTGATGGTGTTAGAGGAGAAGCAAATAAGGAGTTGACACCTGAATTAGCATTTAAATTAGGTCGTTACGGCGGCTATGTATTAAGTCAACATGAAACTGGTGACCGCCGTCCCCGCGTTTTGGTGGGACGGGACACACGGATTTCTGGACAGATGCTAGAAAATGCATTGATTGCTGGACTATTATCTGTCGGGATCGAGGTATTCCAATTAGGTGTTATTTCTACACCGGGTGTTGCGTACTTGACGAAAGTGCAAAAAGCGAGTGCAGGTGTAATGATCTCTGCCTCTCACAATCCTGCACAAGACAATGGCATCAAGTTTTTCGGGAATGATGGCTTTAAATTAGTCGATGAACAAGAAGCTGAAATTGAAGCATTACTTGATGCACCGGAAGATACGCTTCCACGTCCTTCTGCCGATGGCTTAGGAACAGTGGATGAGTTTCCAGAAGGGTTGTTGAAATACTCTCAATTTCTACGTCAAACGATTCCTGATGATTTGGAAGGAATCACGGTGTGTGTTGATGCAGCAAATGGCGCAACAGCAACAAGTGTCAATCGTTTGTTTGCCGATCTAGAAACAGAATTCTTCACAATGGGGACGTCTCCAGACGGGTTGAACATTAATGATGGTGTGGGATCGACTCACCCTGAAGCGTTAGCTGAATTTGTCGTTGAAAAAGGGGCGGATGCTGGTCTTGCGTTTGATGGAGATGGTGATCGGGTCATCGCAGTAGATGAACTAGGAAACATCGTTGATGGCGATAAAATCATGTATATCTGTGCGAAATATTTAGCGGAGCAAAAGCGCTTGAACCAAGGAACGATCGTGACAACAGTCATGAGCAATTTAGGGTTCCATAAAGCAGTGGAAGCAATTGGACTGAAAGATGTCATCACACAAGTCGGTGACCGTTATGTCGTCGAAGAAATGCGTAAAAACGATTATAATTTTGGTGGCGAGCAATCAGGTCACATGATTTTCTTGGATTTCAATACGACAGGTGACGGTTTGCTATCAGGAATTCAACTATTGAATATCATGAAACAAACGGGCAAGAAACTGTCGGAATTAGCAGGAGAGGTAACGATCTATCCACAAAAACTTGTCAACATTCGAGTGACAGATAAAAATGGCGCGATGGATGTTCCAGCTATCCGTAAAATCGTGGAAGAGACAGAAGCAGAAATGAACGGCGAAGGCCGTATCTTGGTTCGTCCTTCAGGAACAGAACCATTGCTTCGGGTGATGGCAGAAGCGCCAACCATTGAAAAAGTCGATTACTATGTTGAAAAAATCGCAGCGGTCGTTCGAGAGGAAATCGGTGCGGAATAAATGAAGAAGTAAGACGATCAAAGATATCCTTTGGTCGTCTTCTTTTGTCTACTTACCAGCAAGAAGCCAATTGCGAATTAGAGAAACTTGTCAACGAATTTGTCGGCAACGTTTAACAGAGGAGACGCAGTGGGCAAGCCTTGCGAAGGATAGTTGCTTTTAAAAGTCTTTTCGGATTTGTTGTGCAGAAAATAAGAAAAAAAGAACCCCTATGAACGATCGAGTCATCGAACGAGGAGTTCTTTTTATTATACAGAAGATAACCAATTCGGTTTCAATCTTTTAAAAAACTTATTCAACGGTAACGGATTTTGCTAAGTTTCTTGGTTTATCAACGTCGAATCCGCGCTGTAAAGTGGCAAAGTAAGCCAGCAGCTGTGTTGGAACGACTGCCACTAAGCTTGTTACCAATGGGTGAACGTTTGGTAAAATGATTTGATCAGTCGCTTTTGCTAATTCTTGGCTAACGATCACAAGGGTATGAGCCCCACGAGATTCGACTTCTTTCAAATTGCCTCGCGTATGAGAGCCGGTCACTTTTTCCGTGATCACACCGATCACTGGTGTACCTTCTTCGATCAACGCGATGGTGCCGTGTTTTAATTCACCAGCCGCAAAGCCTTCCGCTTGGATATAAGAAATTTCTTTTAATTTCAATGCCGCTTCCATCGATACATAGTAATCATTTCCACGTCCAATGTAAAACGCATTACGGGTTTCGGAAAGGAAATCCTCAGCAAATTGACTGATAACAGCTTTTTCATCCACTAAAGCCTCCATTGCAGAAGCAACGATGCTTAGTTCATGGAAAACATCAAAGTCCAATGCTTCAGGAACAGCTTTTTCATCACCAATGGCTTTTGCTAATAACGTCATCACTGCGATCTGTGCAGTATACGCCTTTGTAGAGGCAACAGCGATTTCTGGACCAGCATGAAGCAATAAGGTATGGTTCGCTTCTCGAGAAAGAGTAGAACCAGCAACGTTGGTAATCGTCAGACTAGGAAGACCTAACTGGTTGATCGTCACTAATACTTGACGGCTATCTGCCGTTTCACCACTTTGTGATAAGAACAAGAAGAAGGGGTTTGCTGACAACAATGGCATGTTGTAGCCAAACTCACTAGATAAATGAACCTCAACAGGAATCTGTGTTAGTTTTTCTAAAATGGCTTTTGCTGCCCAGCCAGCATGATTGCTGGTACCACAAGCAATGATGTAGATCCGATCGCTAGCTAAAAGTTCGTTTTTTAACGCTGGATCGATCACTACTTCACCAGATTCTCCTTGATATTCTTGAATCAAGCGGCGCATCACAGTTGGTTGATCATCGATTTCTTTTAACATGTAGTAAGGGTATGTTCCTTTTTCGATGTCAGTCAGATCTAGTTGTGCTTCATAAGACTCACGGTACACAAGGTTTCCTTTTGGATCTTCGATTTCGATCGCATCGGCTGTTACGGTCACCATTTCGCCATCTTCGATCTCAACAAAGTGAGTCGTTTGATCGAGCATTGCTAAGGCATCGCTGCAGATGACATTGAACCCATCTCCCAAACCGATCAATAAAGGACTTTTGTTTTTGGCAACATAAATGGTTTCTGGATCATTTTTTTCTACTAAGGCAAAGGCATAAGAGCCGCGAATCAAGGACAAAGCTTTTTTAAAGGCTGCTTTGGTCGTGCTGTTGTCTTGCTCCTTCAATGCTTCAATCAAATGAACAACGATTTCCGTATCTGTTTGACCTTCAAATTGGTGGTTGCTTAAATATTCTTGATGAAGCTCTTCAAAGTTTTCGATCACACCGTTATGAACCAACACGAGTGCTTGGTTTGCTGAAGTGTGAGGATGAGCGTTCATTTCTGATGGCTTGCCGTGGGTCGCCCAACGGGTATGTCCGATACCGATCGTTCCTGTTACTTCAGAAGTCACTTTTTCTTCCAAGTTTTTGATTCTTCCTTGGGCTTTAATTAAGTGATCCGAAGTCCGATCAGCGACATAAAGACCTGCTGAGTCATAGCCGCGATACTCTAAGCGTTCCAATCCGTTCAAAATAATTCGTTCTGCATTTGATTTTCCTACGATTCCTACAATTCCACACATAATGATAATCCTACTTTCAAAAAATTTAGTTTGGCATTATGTATTTCTATCTGCGTAGCAAGTCTTTGTCATCACCTTACGATGAGATTTGTTCTTGCCTGTAGAGTGCAGTCCCTAGAGTCATCCGCCGAATGTTTCGATAAACTCTTTCCTCGTCATCTGTTTCCAGATCAGGCGCTATCCTTATTGGTCTATCTATCCTCCTTGTGAGATATTTTATAGAAATACAAGCAATATCATAATATTTATTCCTGTTTCTGTCAACTAAAAGTTATATAAAAATAATTGGTATAGTTATTTGTAAGGTTGATTTGAACCTGTTTAAAGGAAATCAAAACAGCTGACATAGCTTTGTCGAATAAGATTCCCAAGAAATTTCCTCATAAAGCTATGCTTTTTTTTTTAAGTTCGCTACAATAAAAAAGTAAGAAAGTGAGGGAATGAAATGCCAGAATTTGTAAATTGTATGACTTTTTCAGAGCTAAAGAAAATGGTAGCTGCGATAGAAAAAGATCCTAATGTCACAGATGAAACAAAGGTCATGTTGGATACGGGCTGGGACAGCTTGCAAGAAATTTTGCCTGGATCAGTCACCGTGGAAACCGCGCAAACATTCGAAGTCCAGGATGAACTGACAAAGGAATTTTTTGGTGGCTACGTCTTAGCTGAAAAAAGCGAGAAATTTGATGCGGTTGGAGACGAAGAAGCAGTGATCGTCATCAAAAATCTATACTAAAAATGGGAAAGGTGAAAAGTTAGGTGGGAAAATGAATAAAAGAAGATGGATCGCAGCGGCGATCGCAGCAGGGTTATTTATCTGCTCGGGGGTTTTTTCAGTAATCATAAATCGTCCAGAGCAAGAGGAAACTCAGACGCTACAAGGGTTAAATGCTTTGTTCTATGGAAGTAATGCGATCGAAGAGACAACGTTAGTTGCCGGAGATCAAGACAATCGTATTGTTCGCTTATCTTTAGAAGGAACCATCGCCAGCCGCTCCAGTGGTGGCTTATTCACAACAGAATCTTATGATCATCAGCGATTTTTAGAAGAACTACGGATGATCCAAGGAGATCCAACTATTGGGGGCATCTTGATGGAAGTCAATACCCCAGGAGGCGGCGTCTATGAAAGTGCGGAGATCGCTCGTGAGTTAGCAAAAATCAAAGAGTTAGGGATTCCAATGTATGTCAGTATGAAAAACATGGCAGCCAGTGGCGGTTATTATATCTCGGCAGGTGCTGATAAAATTTTTGCAACGGATGAAACCATTACTGGTTCAATCGGGGTGATCATGTCAGGGCTAAACTATGCTGGCTTATTCGAAAAGCTAGGGATCGAAGACAATACGTATAAAAGTGGCGCACTAAAAGATGTAGGTTCATCAACGAGAGAACCCACAGAAGCCGACAAGGAAGTCTTGCAGACCTATGTCGACAATGCCTATGGTCGGTTCGTAAAAATCGTAGCAGAAGGACGTGGCATGACAGAAGAAGCCGTTAGAAAGATCGCTGATGGCCGCATCTATGATGGGCAGCAAGCAGTGTCCGTTGGTTTAGTGGATGAAATCGGTTTTCCTGAAGATACATTAGCAGCAATGCAAGCAGATCTAGGCTTGGAAGATGCCGAGATTTTCAGCTATGATGTTTCATCTACTGGATTTGCTTCTACTTGGTTAGGTTCAAGTTTAGCCGAACTACAAGGATTAAAAGAATCAAACACAGAGCGAGTGATCCAATTGATGGAAAGCCTTGGAACCAGCGATGCTCCGAAACCTCTTTATTACTATGGAGGTGAATGACTATGACAGAGAAAAACAAGTATTCCGCTGGCACATCGTCAAGGGATGACAATCACACAAGTTCGTCAATCGATCAAAGGGAACAGCGGGAAACCTCGACACCGTCAACCAATCATACGGATGTGCAAACTGAAGCGCAGGTTTCAGAAACAACCGAACCAGTAACTGCCAACAAAGCGATGAGGAACACACAAGTAAATCATCCCGATGATTTTTACCAACAAGTCTTGACGTCTTTTAGGGAAGAAGAGTATACCCAAAGCGAGATCGAGGAAAAACAACAAGCCTGGCAACGGTATGAAGAACCTGAAAAACAGGCAGAAGACAAACGGTTCTTCAATGATTTTCCTAGCTACTTTTTTGCTGGGTTTTGGATTCGTTTCTTTGCTTATCTCGTTGATGTGTTGGTGATCCGAGCGATTACCCAAATAACGATCGGTAGTATCTACAATCTAGCGAATTTAACGGCAACCAATCAGCGGTTTGGCCTTTACAACATCTGTGCCTTAGCAATCTATCTAGGCTATTTTGTTCTAATGACAAAGCTAAATCATGGTCAAACGATTGGAAAAATGCTTTTTGGCATTCGAGTGGTTTCTTTTGTAGAGGAAGAACTCAGCTGGCAAACTGTGTTGATTCGCGAGCTATGCGGACGCTACGTATTACAATTCAATCTTTTCTTTTATCTCGGTTATTTACCAATCGTCTTTAATAAAAATAAGCAGCAGGCTGCGGATTATTTTGCAGAAACCAGTGTGGTGACCATTAATCTGATCAAAGCTTTCAATAAACAGGTGGATGCCAATCACGTAATGATTGGCGCACAAAACTAACTAGCAGATCAAGCAAGTAGTAAAGGAGGGATCGAGAATGGGTGAGACGATTGATTTCCCAGGACCAAATGAACGGCTTCGGCTGGCGGCAGAAAAAGCCTACCAGTCAAAGGAGTTTTTGCAAGCTTTTCGCCTGTACAATGAACTCTATCAAAAAAATGTCAGTTTTGAGATCAATCAATGGCTTGTTGAATGTCTGCAGCAGTTGAATGATTTTGCCAAAGCGTTAGATCTGGCGGAAGACTATTTGGATGATTATCTAAAAGAAACCGACGGGTATTTACAAATTGGTCATCTGCTGATCTTGGATGGTCAGTATTTAAAAGCTCGGCGCTGGCTTACATTAGGTAAAAAAACAAAAATTGCAAGCCGCTATCAGGAACAGTTAGCAAGTGAATTAGCAAAGGTAGAAGAAGTGCAGCAAATTTTAGGGCTGGAAGATTTTCATGGGAAACGCAAGCATTTACGTGCATTAGATGAAGCCAATCAACCGGTGAGTGCAACAGAATGGCACGTTTTTACCCAAGCCATTACCAAACCACAATTTGTCACGCTGATGCATGAAACGTTAGCTTCCATCAAAAATCCATATTTGCTGCCCAAATTAGTGGATGAGCTCGTGCGTCTTGAAGTGGACGAACCTTTTGAACTGATTGATTACCTTGGGAATATGCAGCAAATCGTTCCGAAAGAGTTAAAACTTTTGCAAGAAGATGCCGCTGTTAAAGCGATCCAGAAAGAGATTGACGAAACGATCGCCCAAGAAGATCCGATTTTAGCAGAAAGCATCTCAGCAGAAATCAATGATCATTTAGCCATCAGCTACCCATTTTTACCTGCAAAAGAGGAGGCAAAAGCATGGGTGGCAAGCTACATTGAAGATTATCGTGGGTTATTTGAAGAAAAAGAACAGCCAAAAGCAGCGAATGAAATAGAAGAACGCAAACGACACCTACGCAATATCCTACGATTGAGCATTCGCTGAAAGAAAAATTCGCAACTTTCATGGTAAAATGTTTACAATTAAACAACGTTAGTGTACTATTTAAAGGTATGCATGAAGCTATTTCATATGTAAATCAATTAATATTCGGAGGGAAATAAATGACTGCAAAATGGGAAAAAACAGGCACCAATGATGGTGTTTTGACATTTACGATCGCTCAAGCAGAAATCCAAAAAGGCTTGACGACTGCATTCAATAAAGTGAAAGGCAATCTTAACGTACCTGGCTTCCGTAAAGGGAAAGTTTCACGCCAAGTATTTAACCGTATGTACGGCGAAGAAGCGTTGTATGAAGATGCATTGAACGCTGTTCTTCCAGAAGCTTATGAAGCTGCTGTAAAAGAAGCAGGGATCGATCCTGTTGCGCAACCAAAAATCGACGTTGACAGCATGGAAAAAGGCCAAGATTGGGTTATCAAAGCAGAAGTTACTGTAAAACCTGAAGTAAAACTTGGTGATTACAAAGAATTAACAGTTGAAAAACAAGACCGTGAAGTAACAGAAGAAGACGTGGATGCACGCATCAAACGTGAACAAGAAGCACAAGCTGAATTAGTTATCAAAGAAGACGAAGCAGCTGAAAATGGCGACACAGTCGTTATCGACTTTGAAGGCT
The DNA here is from genome assembly GCF_051711245.1 of Enterococcus sp. DIV0240d. NCBI lineage: Bacteria > Bacillati > Bacillota > Bacilli > Lactobacillales > Enterococcaceae > Enterococcus > Enterococcus sp. DIV0240d. The sequence continues at coordinate 1,830,084 of NZ_JBIOMG010000001.1, forward strand.
TCTTAGGGGAAGAAACATTTGAAGGCGGCAAAGGTGAAAACTACTCACTTGAACTTGGCTCAAACTCATTCATCCCTGGTTTTGAAGAACAATTAGTAGGAACAAAAGCTGGTGATAGCAAAGACGTTACCGTTACTTTCCCAGAAGATTATCAAGCAGAAGATTTAGCTGGTAAAGAAGCAGTCTTCAAAGTAACTGTTCACGAAGTAAAAGCAAAAGAACTTCCTGAATTAGATGATGAATTCGCAAAAGACGTTGATGACAGCGTTGAATCATTAGCTGAATTAAAAGAAAAATACCGTGCTGAATTGACTGAAACAAAAGAAAAAGCAGCTGAAGATGCAAAAGATGAAGCTGCGATCCGTCAAGCAGTTGAAAACGCAGAAATCGTTGAATTACCACATTCAATGGTTCATGATGAAGTACACCGTTCAATGGATGAATTCTTGAACAACATGCAACGTCAAGGAATCTCACCAGAAATGTATTATCAATTAACTGGTTCAACTGAAGCAGATCTGCACACACAATTTGAAGGTGAAGCAGAAACCCGCGTGAAAACAAACCTTGTTATTGAAGCAATCGCTAAAGCAGAAGGTTTGGAAGCAACAGAAGAAGATATCGAAAACGAAATCAAAGAACTTTCTGAAGCTTACAACATGCCAGTGGATCAAATCAAACGCGTCTTAACAGAAGACATGTTGAAACATGATATCACGATGAAGAAAGCAGTTGAACTTGTCACAGGTACTGCAAAAGAAGCGTAAGCAAAATGCTTAAAAACGGCGAACATCTAGCGGTGTTTGCCGTTTTTTCTTGGGAGTAAGAGGGGCTAGTTTAACAATTACTAACAAATGATAAGAAAACGTTAGGCAACGTAAAAAGAACTTTTTCTTTCAAAAAAGTTATGATATGATTGTTTAAGACTGCAAAGTTAGTAAACAAAATTCCACTCCTTTAAATAGGTTGGAAAATTTTCAAGGGGTGAACAGTATGTACGATAATACAAACGGTAATGAAGCTGTTCGTTGTTCTTTTTGTGGCAAAACGCAAGAAGAGGTGAAAAAGATCGTTGCAGGTCCTGGGGTCTATATCTGTAATGAATGCATCGATTTGTGTAAAGAAATCATTGATGAAGAGTTTTACGAAGAAGCAATTCGTGAATTTACCGAAGTGCCGAAACCGCAAGAACTACTGAATGTTCTCAATGAATATGTGATTGGACAAGATCGTGCGAAACGGACATTGGCTGTAGCGGTTTACAATCACTACAAACGGGTCAATGTAGAAACGACAGCAGAAGATGTAGAATTACAAAAAAGCAATATTTGCTTGATCGGACCAACAGGTTCTGGGAAAACATTTTTGGCACAAACGTTAGCACGTTCACTAAACGTGCCTTTTGCAATCGCTGATGCAACCAGTTTGACAGAAGCCGGCTATGTCGGTGAAGATGTGGAAAACATTCTTTTGAAACTGTTACAAGCTGCTGATTATAACGTAGAAATGGCAGAAAAAGGAATCATCTATATTGATGAGATCGATAAAATCGCCCGTAAGAGTGAAAATGTATCGATTACTCGTGACGTATCCGGTGAAGGCGTACAGCAAGCATTGCTGAAGATCCTAGAAGGAACGACTGCTAGTGTACCGCCACAAGGTGGACGGAAACATCCACATCAAGAGATGATCCAAATTGATACCACCAATATTCTCTTTATCGTTGGCGGGGCGTTTGACGGAATCGAAACCATCGTTAAAAACCGTTTAGGTGAAAAAACAATTGGTTTTGGCACGAACAATAAGCGCCTTGAAGAAGGCGAAAGCGTGATGCAGCAAATCATTCCTGAAGACTTGCTTAAATTCGGTTTGATTCCTGAATTTATTGGCCGCTTGCCAGTGATGGCTGCGCTAGAGAAATTAACAGTAGATGATTTAGTGCATATTTTGACTGAACCAAAAAATGCGCTGGTCAAACAATACCAAAAGTTAATGGCATTAGATGACACCGAGCTGGAATTTGAGCCAGAGGCTTTGCGTGCCATTGCTGCGCAAGCCATTGAGCGAAATACCGGTGCTCGTGGGTTGCGTTCGATCATCGAGAATATCATGATGGATGTCATGTTCAATGTCCCTTCTGATGAGTCGATCCAAAAAGTCACCATCACGGAAGAAGCGGCAAAAGGACTTGGTGAACCAAAAATCATTTACAATGAAGAGACAAAAAAAGCAGTCTAATCGAGACCAAGTCGGATAGTTTCATTGCTATCCGGCTTTCTTTTTGAAAAAATAGAAAGGAGCGATTCGATGAAAGTACATGATGCTGAAATCGTCATCAGTGCCGTTTCTCCAGCACAATATCCAGCTACACCTTTACCGGAGATTGCCTTAGCAGGCCGCTCAAATGTCGGAAAGTCATCCTTCATCAATACATTGATCAATCGTAAAAATTTAGCCCGTACCTCATCAAAACCTGGGAAGACGCAAACGCTGAACTTTTATTTGATTGAAAATACGCTGCATTTTGTCGATGTCCCCGGCTACGGCTATGCAAAAGTATCGAAAACAGAGCGAGCGAAATGGGGGAAAATGATTGAGACATATCTTGAACAAAGAGAGCAACTGCGTGCAGTCGTATCTCTTGTTGATTTGCGTCATGCCCCCTCACAAGAAGATATTCAAATGTATGAGTTTTTGAAATACTACGAGATTCCAGTGATCGTGGTCGCCACCAAAGCAGACAAAATCCCTCGTGGGAAATGGAACAAGCACGAAAGCATGATCAAAAAAGCATTATCCTTTGATCCAGCAGATACGTTTATCCTCTTTTCTTCCATTACCAAACAAGGAAAAGAAGAAGCGTGGAAAGCGATTGAAGCAGCAATAAAATAATTATCATTTAGGAAACCGAAGCAAGAAAGTCCTTTGCTTCGGTTTTTCTCATTTTACAGTGGAAATCAGCTGATTTAAGCTATTCTACGCAGCGTAGAGTGCTGAATATGCTCCATTTTAGCGAAAATCTCCTTGTTATTTGTTAAACTTGTAACAAGGAGGTGTGGTCGAATGCATGAATCATTAAGTAAAAAATTAAAAGAGTATCGATCAAGACATAATTTAACACAGAAGGAATTAGCTGCGAGGTTATTTGTTTCTGATAAGGCCATTTCAAAATGGGAACGAGGAAATGGGTTGCCAGACATCGAGACATTGGTCCGTCTAGCCGATTTATTAGGCACACCAGTGGAAGAGCTATTAAAAGAAAAAAAAGAAACCTACTATTATGAATACAAAAGTGAACGGACGGTTCTGCGGCTTCCGTTGATGCACATTTTGATTCCCAATTTATTCTTATTACTGAATCAAGTGACGAGTGTTCGAGCGTTTTTTGTGCTGATGAAAGAGTTACCAACTGCCAGCGGCTGGTTTAGCCTTGGTGTCAAAGCCAAAGGGATTATTGCTTTGGGGGTTGTCAGTTTAGGCTTTTTATCGATTGGCTTATTGTCCTTCGGAATGTTGGAAATTGGGACAGTCAGTATCGGTGTCATTGCAATAGGGAATCTCTGCTTTGGCTTATTAGTTGGGATTGGCAATCTTGCGATCGGTTCGATCGTTGTCGGTAATCTTGGCGTTGGCTGGCTCGCTCTAGCAAACGTCGCAATTGCTTGGATTGGGGTCGCAAATTATGGTGTAGGGAGTTTTATGGCTGTTTTGCCCGCAAATTCATCAACGGAAGATTTTAACCAAGCGATTCAACAACTCTTAGTCTCTGAGATCCCTGACTTGATTAAAACAACTATCTTTGAACCAATGATTCGTTTTACAAGCTCACCGATTTTTGTGGTGATCTTCGTGATGACGATCTTAGCAACCATCTTTTTTATTCTTTGCTTGTTGACCATTGGCTTGGTGCGATTACGTCAAAGCATGTTGTATGAAGAGCTATAAGAAAACCTCTAGATGATGATTCTGATCGTTGAACTTATGTAGCTTCAGTGGCTCATTTTCTATTTCGACAAGTAAAAAAAGGCAAGGGACTGACGCGTCCTTTGCCTTTTTTATTAGTCTGCTTTCTTACTATCTTTAGGTTGTGTTTTTTTCTTTTCATCAGATTCGTTTTTCAAGAAACGCTCAATATCGTTTTCCTGCTTTTTCTTGTCTTTGTCGTTATCGGGAAGAAAGGCAAAATCATCAAACATTTTATCTAGCGAGTCTTCTCGTTGGAATTTTAAGCCCATAGGTTCACCTCCAAGCGCCTTAAGTTTACCACGAACGGTGGTAGATTTCATCAAAAAAAAGCGAAATAGTGTTCAATCGTTTCCCCCTTTACTATAATTAAAGAAAGGGGATAGAAAAGAGGGGTAGCGATGATCAAAACTGAAAAAATCTATGGCTTTCTACAATCAACCCAAATGGAAGCAGCACAGTTGCGTTTGTTTATTGAAAATTGGTTCGCTTTGGTTCGTCTTAGCTATCAGCCGACGGAATACTACTACAATCAGCAAGCAAAGAAACCTTATGATTTGGATGAGGTCAGTCAACTACTGCATAGCGCCCCTGAAAAAATCAATACGGAATTGATTGTGACGGACGGCCAAAATGAGTCCAGTATCCATATCATTCAAGAGGCTGTTTTACAACGGCACCTGTTTACGAAAGACGTATTTTCCACGCAAAAACCCGTGATTTTAAGTTACTTCGATGAAACGATGCAAAGAGATGGCTTGTTCGGCTATTTGCGTTCATATGATGAGTACTTGATGCATAACGTCGAGGGAATCGAGAAAAGGCAAAATTTTCAATCGATTGCTGAAATCAACGCGTTACCGAAGCGGAAAAACTTTGAACAAGAAATCGTCATCGACTGCAATCAGTTTTCTGGTTACGACGTCTTTTACAATGGCTATACACTGACTTCTTGCTGGCGCATGTACTTTTCGGCATTCTACGCGCATATCATTCCTCAGGTGATCATTACTGATGCGCAGCAGGTGGAGCAAGTGCAGGTAAGAGACCAAGGGGTTGTGATGGTGGAATTGTATCGAGATCCTTTCCAGTGGGATCACGAATTGAATCTATCCTACCAGCGATTGTTTCGCGATCAAACTGGAATCGATCAATTGACTTGGGATAACGGGGTCGGTATTTTGAGAGAACCATATATTGAATATGCCTTTGGCGATCACTTGATCCAAACCATCCAATACCAAAATGATCGACTGCAGCCAACAACAAAACGAAGCGCGACACATTTTGTCACCAGAAGCTTCGACCTCGTGAACGAAGAGTATCAAGAGCGGAGAGTGAAAGGGTATTTGAATGCCCAAGCGTATTTTCCTTGGGTGGATCAAGAGCGGTTGCGCATGATGGATTATATCGTATTAAAGCCAGAACTAACGATAGACGATGGAGTAGAGGCTTATTCATTCTATATTCGTAGCCATCTTGAGATTGAATATTCAGAGGATCGTTTTAAAGACTATACTGCTTGCCTGCAATTTTATTTGCCGGAGACTGCTTTGAAGCACTTACCGCTAGATGCTTTGAAAGCGGCCATGCCTGATGTTCATTTTGGCTATCTGCACCGCACGCGCAAATATACATGGGTCAATCTAAAGAAGGATGGGAAAAAACTACGAGTGTATTTTATGAACACCCAAAAGCTAGTCGAGCAGCAGCTTTTTACCAATCAAGAATGAAAAAGACCCGCAAGTGAAGCGACCCCCAAAAGTTAGACCAAAAAAATCTAACTTTTGGGGGTCGTTATTTGTATGGCAAAATATCCTTTTGAATTAAAACTAAAAATCGTTAAAGAATATCTTAGTGGCGTGGGCGGATATCGGTATCTTGCCAACAAATACGGTATTTCAAGCAAGTCTCAAGTAAGTAATTGGGTGAATGCCTATCGTGAATACGGAGAGGAAGGTCTATTGAGAAAGCATCAAAATCAGAAATATTCTGTTCAATTTAAGTTAAATGCGCTAGAGTTATATCAAACAAGTGAGATGTCCTATCGAGAAGTTGCTAGCACTTTAGAAATGAACAACCCTGCGCTTATTGCCAATTGGATGCGTAATTTCAGAGAAGCAGGTATTGAGGGGCTCTCAAAAGAGAAAGGGCGACCACTTACTTTGACTAGAAAAAAAGAAAACAAAAAAGAAAATACAACAACTGAAGAACGCGATCGTATCAAGGCATTAGAAAAGCAAGTCCGATCCCTTCAAATTGAGAATGCCTTTTTAAAAGAGTTGAGGAAGCTGCGAAAACAGGAAGCCCAGCAAAGACGCAAGAATCAATCGCACGAATCATCGCCAGCCTCCGAGGATCATTCAAACTAGTTGAGCTTCTTGAAACATTGAAATTTCCTAAAGCAACCTATATGTATTGGCAGAAACGGTTTGACAGACCAAACCCAGACCAAGAAATTGAAGAAAAAATGCTTGAAATTCGCAAAGAGCATAAAGACTATGGCTGTCTGCGACTAAAAAAAGAATTAGAGAATCAAGGGATTCATGTCAATAAAAAGAAGATTCAACGTCTGATAAAAAAACTAGGTATCGAAGTAAAGTCTTACACTCGAAAATCTCGACGGTACAATTCTTATCGTGGGAAGGTTGGTACTGTCGCCAAAAATCGTATTCATCGTCGGTTTTATACAAATATCTGTCACCAAAAAATTACAACTGATACCACAGAGTTTAAGTATTATGAAGTAGACACCGCAGGTGTCGTTCGTCAGAAAAAGCTGTATTTAGATCCTTTCATGGATTTCTACAATAGTGAAATTCTATCTTATCGGATTTCTGAAAAACCAAACGCACTAGCCATAATGGAAGGATTAGAAGAAGCAATCCAGATGACAAATGATTGTCCATTTCGTAGAACCTTCCATTCAGATCAAGGATGGGCCTATCAAATGAATGCTTATAAGAATAAATTGAAGCAGCATAAAATCTTCCAGAGTATGTCTCGTAAAGGGAATTGTTTAGATAACTCACCTATGGAAAACTTCTTTGGTTTATTAAAGCAAGAGATTTTTCATGGAGAAGTCTATCGGAGTTTAGATGAATTGAAAACAAAAATTGACCAATATATCTATTATTACAACCATAAACGCATCAAAAAGAAATTAAATTGGCGAAGTCCGGTTCAGTTTCGAGAAGCTGTAAAAACAGCTGTCTAACAGTTAATCTTATCGTACAAAAAAGGAGTGGATTTCTCCACTCCATAAAAGTCTAACTTTTTGGGGTCACTACAAAGATCACGAGGATCTTGTGGGTCTTTTCAATTAAGCTGTTTGCTCAGGCGCTTTTTTCAACAAACCGAATACGACGCCAGAAACGATCGCACCGATCAAGATGAATAGCAAGAACAAAATTGGTTTAGATAATAATAGGACAACGAAGATCCCACCATGTGGCGCCATCAATTGGATATCAAAGGCACCGACAAGTGCACCAGTCAGGGCAGAACCGACGATAAAGCTTGGGATCGCTCGCAGTGGATCTGCTGCTGCAAATGGAATCGCACCTTCTGTGACGAAGGACAGCCCCATGACGATATTTGTCAAACCTGCTTCTTTTTGGTCTTTTGTAAATTTATTTTTGAACAATAACGTTGCGACAAAGATTGCTAATGGAGGAACCATTCCGCCCGCCATTACAGATGCCATTACGACGCTACCACCTTCAGCAACGGTCGTTGCCAATGTTGCAGTACCGAAAACATAAGCGGCTTTGTTGATTGGGCCGCCTAGATCGGCTGCCATCATCGCTGCTAACAAAGCGCCAAGTAAAGCTGCGTTGGTACCACTTAAGCCAGTCAAGAAGCTGTTCAAGCCGTCGTTGATAGCTTTCATTGGCACGTTGATCAGTAACATCAAGAAGCCAGTGATCAATAGGCCGAAAACAGGGTAGAAGAGGATCGTTTTGATTCCTTCTAATGATTTTGGTAAGCCTTTGAATAATGAACGTAAGAACTTGATGACGTAACCAGCTAAGAAACCGCCGATCAAGGCACCTAAGAAACCAGCACCACCTGTATTTGCTAACGCACCTGCTGCAAAACCGACGATCAATCCAGGTCGGTCACTGATACTTGAAGCGATAAATCCAGCTAAGACAGGTAGCATAAAACCAAATGCCGCGCTACCGATTTGATTGAACCAAGAAGCTGCTTGGTTGTAGTTTCCTAATTGACTCAAGGCATCTTGAGGGACACCCATGAACTGGTCCACCATGAAGGAAATAGCGATCATGATTCCACCGGCAATAACAAATGGCAGCATATGAGAAACACCATTCATCAAATCTTTATAGATTCGTTGACCGACTGAACCATCAGCAGAAGCGTCCTCTTTATCAGAAGCTTGGCCGCTACCATGAAAAACAGGAGCAGTACCGCTCATTGCTTCATTGATTAATTGCTCGGTTTTACGGATACCATCACTGACAGGACGGTTTACTAAATGTTTGCCGTCAAAGCGATCCATTTCTACTTTTTTATCAGCAGCTACGATTACACCAGTAGCTCGGGCGATATCAGCTTCTGTTAGACGATTTTTGATTCCTTCTGAACCATTTGTTTCGACTTTGATGTCAACACCCAGCTCTTTGGCTTTCTTTTTCAAAGCATCTTCTGCCATGTAGGTATGGGCGATTCCTGTCGGGCAAGCTGTAACTGCGACGATATAGGGACGTTCGCTAGCAAGTGCTGCTTCTTGGTTTGCCGCTTCTTCTGCTAAAGCATCGGCTTCTTGCTGTGCCTCAGCTTCTGAGAAAAGTTGCTGTACTTGATCAGCAGTCGTCGCTGTTTTTAATTTAGCAACGAAGTCTGGATCGATCAACAAGCGAGATAGCGCTGCTAATGCTTGTAAATGAGTATCATTTGCTCCTTCTGGTGCTGCGATCATAAAGAAGAGGTACGTTGGTTGTCCATCTAACGCCTCATAGTCAACACCCGCATTACTTTTTGCGAATAAGACCGTCGCTTCTTTGACCGCACTGTTTTTGGCATGAGGCATTGCGATGCCGTCACCTAGCCCTGTTGATGTTTGAGCTTCTCGGGCAAGAATTCCTTCTTTGTAGACCTCGATATCTGAAATTCGTCCGACAGCATATAATTTTGCTACCATTTCATCAATGGCACCTTTTTTGTCTGTTGCTTGTAAGTCCATGATCATGGCATCTTTCAGCATCAACTCATTGATTTTCATTTTTTCCATCCTCCTATAGATTCACTTTTTCAATTATGACTTCCGGTAGTAATTCTTCGATAAATGACGCCTCAGCTAAATCATCTGAAAACGCAGTGGCACTGCCACAAGCGACTCCCCATTTGAATGCTTCAACCACATCTTTGGTCTTTGCATAATGCCCAATGAATCCAGCAATCATGGAATCTCCAGCGCCAACTGAATTTTTCAAAGGTCGTTTCAACACATTGGATCGATAGATCTCATTGCCAGTAAAGAGCAGGGCGCCATCGCCGCCTAGAGAGACAATGACATTTTTAGCGCCATCCTTTAGCATTCTTTGACCATAAGGCAAAATATCTTCGATTGTTGAAAAAGAAGTTTCATAAAGTTCGGCTAATTCATGATTATTTGGTTTGATCAGCAAAGGCTGATCGGATAAAGCGTCAAAAAGTTCCGCGCCGGTCGTATCAATGACAAATTCCGCACCCGCTTCTTTAACGATTTTGATCAATTCTTTATAAAAGTCGGTTGGAAGACCAGCTGGTTTACTTCCTGATAGGATGACGATGTCTTCGGCAGAAAGAGTGGCTAATTGGTGTTTCAATTCAGCAATTTCTTGCTGGCGAATGACTGGACCAAGACCGTTGATTTCTGTTTCTTCGCCGGATTTTAGTTTGATATTGATTCGTGTGTCCGCAGCGACTTGGGTAAAGTTGCTGTTGATTTCCTCTTTGGTCAGCCACTCTTCAATAAAACAACCAGTAAATCCGCCAACGAAACCAAGGGCAGTCGAGGCGATGCCGATGCGTTTTAAAATCCGTGAGACATTGATTCCTTTGCCGCCAGGTAGTTTAAAGTCTTGTTTCATTCGATTAAGGGCGCCGATTTCCAAATGATCGACATGGACGATAAAGTCGATCGAAGGATTGAGTGTTACTGTGTAAATCATTGTATTACCTCCATAATGGTTGTTTTTGCTCTGAATTTCGCTAAATAGTTTTTTGGGCAATAATCGGTGATGATCGTCGCACCTTCGATAAAGGCAACTTGAGCAAAAGTCGTTTGCTGAAATTTGGAATGGTCTAGCAAGACATAGGCTTGTTGACTGTGCTCTAAAGCGATCTGCTTGATCAGGGCTTCTTCAGGATCAGGTGTTGTGAATCCAGCCTCAGAATGAGCCCCGTTCATGCCCATAAAGCAACGATTAAAGCGTAGTTTTCGCAGTTGCTCACCAGCATTGATCCCTAACACAGCGTTCGTCGATATCTTAATGGTCCCCCCTAAAATCATGGTGTCGATCCCATGATCGATCAATAGGGAAGCGTGTTTGACGGAGTTTGTGACCACCTTAAGGCCTGTGATAGCCGATAGGAAAGGAATCATTTCGAGGGTCGTTGTGCCAGCATCTAAGTAAATGACTTCACCATTTTTGATCGTCTGGGCAGCTGCTCTTGCTATCTTTTGCTTTTCCGTTTGAAACTTCGCCGTTTTTTCTGACATGTTTGGTTCGAAGCCTAATTGCTGACTTTTCTTGGCTCCACCGTGAATTCTGACTAAAAATCCTTTGTCTTCCAACTCTTGCAGGTCTCGACGGATCGTTGATTCTGAAGCATCTAACAGTTGAATCAGTTCACTGACCTTGACGATCTCTTCTTGTTCCAATCGTGCCAAAATCGCTTGATGACGCTCCTCTGTAAGCATTTTCATCACCTCTTCACTTGCCATGATACCACATGATTCGTTCAAAATCAATCATAAACAGTAAAAAGCATTCAAAATGAAAGCGTGAATAAACGGAATCGGTCATAAACGGTCATGATAACCTTCATTTTGATTTAATAGCTATTCTTATATTTGACAATTTTTACTATTATTTGGCTTAATTGAAGTAAGGGGGGATAAATAAATGAATAACAAAGTCATTTTACAAGGGTTCGAATGGGACCTGCCGGCAGATAGCCAGCACTGGAACAAATTGAAAGAAATGAGTAAAGAAATCAAAGAGTATGGATTTACCGCAATTTGGCTGCCGCCTGCCTATAAAGGGACAGCTGGGTCCGAAGACGTTGGGTATGGTGTCTATGATTATTATGATCTAGGCGAATTCGATCAAAAGGGGTCGGTGCCAACAAAATATGGGACAAAGGTTGAATACCTAGAAGCCATCAAAGCACTGCAAGAACAAGGAATAGAGGTTTATGCCGACATCGTTTTCAATCACTTGATTGGTGCCGATGAAAAAGAAGTCGTTCCAGCGGTTAAATACAATACCGAAAACCGTAATGAACCGATCAGTGATGAGGAAGAAATCGAAGCTTGGACCAAGTTCACATTCCCAGGACGTCAGGGGACGTACAATGATTACGTTTGGACGTGGCATAATTTTTCTGGTGTCGATTATGATGACCGCAACAAAGACCACGGGATTTTTAACTTCGCTGACAAGGGCTGGGAAAACCAAGTGGATGATGAGATGGGCAATTACGACTACTTAATGGGTTGTGATTTGGACATGGAAAATCCCGAAACAGTGGAACAACTCAATAAATGGGGCCAATGGTACCAAGAACTGACCGGCGTTGACGGGTATCGACTAGATGCGGTCAAACACATTGAGTTCAACTATTACGCGGATTGGATCTTAAACCGACGCGAGGAAAAAGGCAAACCACTATTTGTTGTCGGAGAATATTGGTCAGGGGAGCTGCCAAAATTAGAAGAGTATTTAGATTCTTCAGGAAATTTGATTTATTTATTTGATGTGCCATTGCACTACAATTTATATGAAGCATCTCACTCAAATGGCGAATACGATATGAGCCAAATTTTTGCAGGTACGTTGACCGCCGCTCGCGAAGATTATGCAGTGACTTTTGTGGATAATCATGACACGCAGGTTGGGCAAAGTTTACAATCTTGGATAGACGGATGGTTCAAAGTCCATGCCTATTCATTGATCCTTTTACGTAAAGCTGGCGTACCAGTAGTTTTCTGGGGGGATTTATTTGGGATTCCCGCGCAAGAAATCGCCCCTGTCGGGGATGCGCTGGTCCATATGCTGAAACTTCGGGAGAAGCTTGCATTCGGGAATCAAGTCGATTATTTCGATGATCCTAATTGCATTGGCTGGGTATTAACTGGCGATTATGAACATGAGCTTTCTGGATTAGCGGTCGTGATGACCAATGCCCAAGGAGCGGAAAAAGAAATGACTATCAGTGCGATCCATGGTGGAGAGACATTCGTGGATATATTGAGAAACAATGAAGCGAAAGTTGTTTTAGATGATACCGGAAAAGGTGTTTTCCCGGTCAATGATGGGCAAGTCTCGATTTATGTAAATGAAAAACTAGTAGAGAAGTACTTTAGTTAACCAAAATCTTCAAACGAATAAAAAGGCTGGTAGGTTTACAGCCTTTTTATTATGTAAACAAACCAAGCCTGCTTTCTCTTGAAAAATCGCATGAATCGTAAGGGAAAAAATCAAAGCGCTTTTAATTAAAAGTTTTCAAAGCGTTCGGTTTTCCCCTTTCCCGGATAATGCTATAATTGAGAAGATTGAGAAAGAAAGGATGTTTAAAATCATGTCATCCAAAAGTGAATTACTTGAACGCATGAACCCACGGCAAAAAGAAGCCGTTATGCATACGGAAGGACCGTTGCTGCTGATGGCAGGTGCAGGAAGCGGGAAGACCCGTGTCCTAACCCACCGAATCGCCTATTTAATAGAAGAAAAAAATGTAAATCCATGGAATATTTTAGCCATCACATTTACGAATAAAGCGGCACGTGAAATGAAGGAACGGGTCAGTCAACTATTAGGATCAGGTGGAGAAGACGTTTGGGTTTCAACCTTCCACTCGATGTGTGTCAGAATCTTGCGCAGGGATGTTGATCGTATCGGCTATTCGAAGAATTTTACCATCATTGACTCTTCTGAGCAAAATACACTGATGAAACGGGTATTAAAAGAATTGAATATCGATCCCAAAAAATATGATCCTCGTTCTATTTTGGGAACGATCTCTCATGCCAAGAACGAGCTGTTGACACCTGAAGCTTACCAAGCCATGGAAGGTAGTCTATTTGAGCAGATCGTAGGTCGTTGCTATGAAAAATATCAAAAAGAGCTGCGAAACAATCAATGCATGGACTTCGATGATTTAATCATGAATACGATCCGCCTCTTCCAAGACAATGAAGATGCGCTGCAATTTTATCAACGGAAATTCCACTATATCCATGTCGACGAATACCAAGATACCAACCACGCCCAATACACGCTGGTCAATTTATTGGCCGCTCGTTTTCGAAATCTTTGTGTTGTTGGGGATGCGGACCAAAGTATTTACGGTTGGCGTGGTGCCAACATGCAAAATATTTTAGACTTTGAAAAGGACTATCCAGATGCCGCAACGATTTTGTTAGAGCAAAACTATCGTTCAACGCAAACGATTTTAAATGCGGCAAACCAAGTAATCAAAAATAACCGCAACCGTCCAGATAAAAATCTGTGGACAGAAAATCATGATGGGGAAAAGATCACTTATTATCGCGGGGATAGTGAACGAGATGAAGCGCGATTTATCGTCAGTGAAATGCAAAAACAAATTGCAGAAAAGAACCGTAAATTCGGTGATTTTGCGATATTGTATCGGACCAATGCCCAGTCACGGATCATTGAAGAAATGCTTTTAAAAGCCAACGTTCCTTATACGATGGTCGGCGGCAGAAAATTCTATGACCGCAAAGAAATCCGTGATATTTTGGCCTATTTATCGGCGATCGCCAATCCGCGAGATTCCATCAGCTTAGAGCGTATCATCAATGTACCAAAACGTGGGATCGGTGCGACATCCGTCGAGAAACTACGAGCGTTTGCGAATCTTCATGAATGGTCATTGTTAGAAGCAGCCATGAACGTCGAGTTAGCGAATATTTCTGGAAAGGCTGGCAAAGAATTAGGGAGCTTTGGGATGATGATGGATGGCTTCGCCCAGATGGTTCCTTACCTATCAGTAACCGAACTGACGAAAGAAATATTAGAAAAAACGGGTTATCGTCAAGAGTTAGTCAACCAGAATAATTTAGAAGCACAAGCTAGACTTGAAAACTTGGAAGAATTTTTATCGGTTACCCAAGAATTCGACAAACGATTTGAGGCGCAAAACGAAGACGATGCAGATGCGCCAGATGAGAAGTTGAGTGTTTTCTTAAATGACTTAGCTTTATTGTCAGACGTCGATAGTTATGAAGAAGAAAGTAGTCAAGTGACTTTGATGACCTTGCATGCTGCAAAAGGCCTAGAGTTTCCAGTGGTATTTTTGATTGGGTTGGAAGAAAATATCTTCCCGCTTTCTCGTGCCTTAATGGAAGAAAGCGAGCTCGAAGAAGAACGGCGCCTTGCTTACGTGGGAATCACTCGTGCCGAGGAAGAGCTCTTTATGACCAACGCTTTTTCCAGAACATTATACGGTCGGACCCAATACAATCGTCCGTCTCGGTTTATCGAAGAGATCGAACAAGATCTGCTGCAATCATTAGGCGAGCGTTCACAGCCGAAAGCTGCTGCACCGTTTCAACCAAAAGTGTTCAAACCGAGCTATACACAACCGCGTCAAACGACCGTCGCTTCTAAACAACAGACTTCTGCAGCTGGTAATACTTGGCAAGTAGGCGAGAAAGTTCAACATAAAAAATGGGGAATCGGTACCGTCGTTCGGACGACTGGCAGCGCGCAAGATGTTGAATTAGATGTGGCGTTCCCACAACAAGGCGTCAAACGATTGTTGGCGGCCTTTGCGCCGATTGAAAAAGTTGAAAAATAAGGAGGATATTAGGATGGATGTCCCTTCAAAAGAAATCCAATCACGAGCAGAAGAGCTGCGCACACAATTAAATCAGTATGCTTACGAATACTATGTAAAAGATCAGCCTTCCGTGGAAGATTATCTCTATGATCAGCTATATGCAGAACTGGTTGAAATTGAAACCAATTATCCGCAGCTAGTAACCGAAGACTCACCCACCCAACGAGTAGGCGGTATCATTTTACCTGGCTTTGAAAAGGTCACGCATGATATTCCGCTGTATAGCCTGAACGATGTCTTTGACAAAGAAGGAATCGTGGCTTTTGATGCCCGTGTTCAAAAAGCACTGGGGAAAGCGGTAGATTATGTCTGCGAGTTAAAGATCGATGGATTGTCAATTTCCTTGAAATATGAAGAAGGGCGCTTTGTTCGGGGAGCAACTCGAGGAGATGGTACGGTAGGTGAAAACATTACAGAAAACCTAAAGACCGTCAAATCGATTCCACTGAAATTAAAAGAACCGATCTCGTTGGAAGTTCGTGGCGAATGCTATATGCCAAAGGCTTCGTTTTTGAAATTGAATCAACAGCGAGAAGAAGAAGGGGCGGAAGTTTTTGCCAATCCTAGAAACGCAGCGGCTGGAAGCTTGCGACAATTAGACACACGGATCGCAGCCCAAAGAAACTTAAGCACCTTCTTGTACACACTAGCTGACTTTGGACCAATTGAAGCCAATGATCAATTTTCAGCATTGAATGAACTGGATCAATTAGGCTTTCGTACAAATCACGAACGCAGAGTGTGTCACACCATCGATGAGGTTTGGGCATATATCGAAGAGTTTCATGACAAGCGCAGTGAGCTTCCCTATGAGATTGACGGCGTAGTCATCAAAGTCAATAATTTCAAAGATCAAGATGCGCTAGGCTTTACCGTAAAAGCACCCCGATGGGCGGCAGCATATAAGTTTCCACCGGAAGAAGCGGAAACAGTGATCGAAACGATCGAATGGACCGTGGGACGGACGGGTGTTGTGACACCGACCGCTGTTATGACCCCTGTTCGTGTTGCTGGAACGACGGTCAGCCGTGCCAGTCTCCATAATGTAGATTTCATTAAAATGAAAGACATCCGCATTGGCGATTCGGTCATCATCTATAAGGCGGGGGACATTATTCCAGAGGTTGCGAAAGTCTTGGAAGAAAAACGAACAGAAGCAAGTCAACCCTTTGAATCGCCTACACATTGTCCCGAATGTGGGAGTGAGCTGATCCATTTAGATGAAGAAGTTGCCTTGCGTTGTATCAATCCAAAGTGTCCAGCACAGATCAAAGAAGGACTCAGCCATTTCGTTTCACGGAATGCTATGAACATTGACGGTTTAGGGCCCCGTGTTTTAGAGCAAATGTTCGATAAATCCTTAGTTAAAGATGTGGCCGACTTGTACTTTTTAACAGAAGAACAATTGTTGACCCTTGATAAAATCAAAGAGAAATCAGCCAATAACCTGTTGCGGGCGATTCATCAAAGTAAAGGAAATTCGGTTGAACGTTTGATTTTTGGGCTAGGCATCCGTCATGTCGGTGCGAAAGCGGCTCGGATTTTAGCAGAACATTTCGGTGATCTGCGGGCGCTCAGCAAAGCCAAGGAAGAAGAAATCATTTCGCTAGAAGCTATCGGCGCAACGATTGCTGAAAGTGTCGTCACGTATTTTGACAATCAAGAAGTTCACGACCTGTTAGATGAACTTGAAAGAGCGGGTGTCAACTTTGCTTATTTGGGGCTTAGAAATGAACAGTTGGAAGACGTCGAATCACCATTTAAAGAGAAAACCGTCGTTTTAACAGGAAAATTAAGTCACTTCACTCGTGAAGAAGCCAAGGAACGAATTGAAAATCTCGGTGGGAAGGTAACAGGGAGTGTATCGAAAAAGACCGATATCGTTGTTGCTGGGGAAGAGGCAGGCAGCAAACTGACCAAAGCACAATCCCTAGGTGTCACCGTTTGGGATGAAGCTCAAATGGTGGCTGCGATCGAAGGCAGTCATTCGGCAGATCAATAACCTTTAAGCATTGTCACAGACGAGAAGCAGTTGTTTTTTCTTGTCTAATTGAAATCATTTCTTCCCTGCACTACGAGGAAAGAAATGATTTCTGCTTTTATTTACAATTATATTTGATAATTTTCAAATTCTATTTCATGATTTGTTAAAAAAATGATACAATACATTGGAAAAACGTAAACGTAGATTACGGATACGAGAAAGAGGAGGATTTTATGGCGATCAGCGAAGAACAAGTCAAACACGTTGCCAAACTAGCAAAACTTTCATTCTCAGACGATGAATTACATGAGTTTACCTCTCAGCTAGGGAAAATTATTGATATGGTTGAAACACTTGAAGAAGTGGACACCACAGGAGTACCATTCACATCGAATGTCGCAGAAACGATTAACGTGATGCGTGAAGATGTAACGACCGGCGGCTGGGACCGTGATGAATTAATGAAAAATGTTCCAGAATCCGAAGAAGGCTTTATCAAAGTGCCTGCAATCATTGATAATGGGGAGGCGGGTGCCTAATGACTGAATTATATAAAAAAAGCTTAGAAGAATTACACAGCTTATTAGTGTCAAAGGAAATTACTGCAACAGACTTAACGAGCGAAACCTTTGCTCGCATTAAAGAAACAGAGCCGAAAGTCGATGCGTTTCTAGCGTTGAATGAAGAAAAAGCGCAGGAATTGGCACAAGCCATCGATCAAAAAGGCATCACTGAAAGCAATGTGTTGGCGGGAATTCCAATCGGAATCAAAGACAACATCGTTACCAAAGATTTGCGGACAACAGCTGCTTCAAAAATCTTAGGTAATTTTGATCCAATTTACGATGCGACCGTTATGGACAAAGTTTACCAAGCAGACATGATTCCAGTTGGTAAGTTAAATATGGATGAATTTGCCATGGGCGCAAGTACCGAAACGTCGTTCTTTAAGAAAACGAAAAACGCTTGGGACGAAACAAAAGTACCTGGTGGTTCATCAGGTGGCTCGGCAGCTGCCGTTGCAGCTGGACAAGTTCCCCTATCATTAGGTAGCGATACGGGTGGTTCGATTCGTCAACCAGCAGCTTTCAATGGGATCGTCGGGATGAAGCCAACCTACGGACGGGTTTCTCGTTTTGGTCTGATCGCGTTTGCATCATCTTTAGATCAAATTGGTCCGATGACGCGTGGTGTGAAAGACAATGCCTTTGCATTAAATGCCATCAGTGGGTTTGATGCGAAAGATAGTACGTCAGCAGGCGCTGCTGTTCCTGATTTTACAGCAGGTTTGACGGGTGATATCAAAGGTATGAAAGTCGCTTTGCCAAAAGAATACTTAGGTGAAGGGATCCAAGCAGGCGTTCGAGAAGCAATCTTAAAAGCAGCGGACACTTTCCGTGCGTTAGGAGCGACTGTGGAAGAAGTCAGCTTGCCACACTCAAAATACGGGGTAGCCGTTTACTATATCATCGCTTCTTCTGAAGCAAGTTCTAATTTGCAACGTTTTGACGGTATTCGTTATGGTTTCCGTTCAGAAAATGTCAGCAATCTAGAAGATGTCTATGTCAATTCTCGCAGTGAAGGATTCGGGGAAGAAGTAAAACGCCGGATCATGTTAGGTACGTTTTCACTAAGTGCTGGCTACTACGATGCCTACTTCAAAAAAGCCGGTCAAGTACGGACGTTGATCAAAAAAGATTTCGATAAGGTCTTCAGCCAATACGACTTGATCATTGGCCCAGCTTCCCCAACGGTAGCATTTGGTATTGGAGAAAACATCAATGATCCGATCACCATGTACTTGAATGATATTTTAACCATTCCTGTGAACTTAGCAGGACTGCCAGGGATGTCGATCCCAGCAGGTTTTTCTGAAGGACTGCCAGTCGGCTTGCAGATCATTGGGAAACATTTTGATGAAGCAACCATGTATAAAGCGGCTTATGCCTTTGAACAAGCAACTGATTTCCACACGAAAAAACCAGTGATTTTAGGAGGGGATAAGGCATGAACTTCGAAACAGTCATTGGGCTTGAAGTCCACGTAGAATTAAAAACAGAATCAAAGATTTTTTCTCCAGCACCTGCTCACTTTGGCGCTGAACCAAATAGCAACACGAATGTGATCGACTGGGGCTATCCAGGTGTTTTACCAGTAATGAACAAAGCGGCTATCGAATTTGGGATGAAAGCTGCGCTTGCGCTGAATTGTGAAATCTCAAAAGAAACGCATTTCGACCGCAAAAACTATTTCTATCCCGACAATCCAAAAGCGTATCAAATTTCGCAATTCGATCAACCGATCGGTCATGATGGGTGGATCGAGATCGAAGTGGAAGGCAAAAAGAAAAAGATTCGCATCGAGCGAGTTCATTTGGAAGAAGATGCTGGGAAAAACATGCACGGCAAAGGCGGTTATTCTTATGTTGATCTAAATCGTCAAGGAACCCCTTTGATCGAGATCGTTTCCGAAGCGGATATGCGTTCACCAGAAGAAGCATATGCGTATCTAGAAGCGTTGCGTTCAATCATCTTGTTTACAGAAGTATCCGATGTGAAGATGGAAGAAGGTTCCATGCGTTGTGATGCGAATATTTCGTTGCGACCTTACGGCCAAGAACAATTCGGAACAAAAACAGAACTGAAAAACTTAAACTCTATGTCCTTCGTGAAAAAAGGGTTGGCATTTGAAGAAAAACGCCAAGCCAAAGTATTGCTTTCTGGAGGCGAGATCCAACAAGAAACTCGACGTTTTGATGAAGCAACCAGCAAAACCTTATTGATGCGTGTCAAAGAAGGTTCTTCTGATTATCGTTACTTCCCAGAACCAGATATCCCACGGTTTGTGATCGATGATGAATGGATCGAACGTGTACGTCAAAGCTTGCCAGAAATGCCGCAAAAACGTCGTGCCCGTTACATCTCTGAATTGGGCTTACCAGAATATGATGCAATGGTCTTGACTTTATCAAAAGAAATGTCCGATTTCTTTGAAAAAACCATCGATGCTGGTGCTGATCCTAAACAAGCTTCTAACTGGTTGATGGGTGAAGTTTCAGCGTATCTGAACAGCGAGAAATTGGAACTGCCAGAAACGAAACTAACCCCAGACAATTTAGCGGGAATGATTCGTTTGATCGCCGATGGCACGATCAGTTCGAAGATTGCGAAAAAAGTCTTCAAAGAGTTGATCACAAACGGCGGCGACGCTGAAGAAGTCGTAAAAGCCAAAGGATTGATCCAATTATCAGATCCTGCGCAATTACTACCAATGATCAATGAAGTATTAGATAATAACCAACAATCCGTCGATGACTTCAAAAACGGAAAAGACCGCGCAGTCGGTTTCTTAGTTGGTCAAATCATGAAAGCAACCAAAGGACAAGCGAATCCAGGCGTTGTGAACAAGCTGTTGCAAGAAGAACTAGCAAAGCGATAAGAGGCAAGCGATGAAAAGAGCAAGAGTAATCTACAACCCGACATCTGGGAAAGAATTGATTCGAAAAAACTTAGCAGATATTTTAGATGTTTTGGAAACTGGCGGTTATGAGGCGAGTGCATTTGCCACGACCGCTGCGCCATTTTCCGCTCGTGATGAAGCAAGAAGAGCCGGCGAAGCTGGTTTTGATTTGGTGGTAGCTGCCGGTGGGGATGGCACGATCAATGAAGTCGTCAATGGGATCGCTCCTTTAGAAAAGCGACCAAAAATGGCGATCATTCCTGGAGGCACGACCAATGACTACGCACGAGCGCTAAAGATTCCCCGTACGGATATCAAAGCAGCTGCGGAAGTGATTTTGAAGCAGCAGACAGTGAAAATGGATGTCGGAAAAACACCCAACACGTATTTTATCAACATTGCTGCTGGTGGGCACTTAACGGAATTGACCTACGATGTTCCCTCTGAACTGAAAAGTGTTTTTGGCTACTTAGCTTATCTAGCAAAAGGAGCGGAATTACTCCCTCGTGTCAAACCAATCAAAATGCATCTAAAGTATGAAGACGGAGAATACATTGGCGGAGCGTCGATGTTCTTTTTAGGGCTGACGAATTCAGTTGGGGGCTTTGAACAGATTGCGCCTGATGCAAAGCTTGACGATGGGAAATTTTCGTTGATCATTGTCAAAACGGCCAATATTTTTGAGATCGTCCACTTAGTTGCTTTAATGATGAATGGTGGAAAACACATCAACGATCGTCGCCTGATTTATACGAAAACATCTTTTCTTGAAGTAGACGCACCAGAACAGGTCAATCGTTTAATGATCAACCTTGATGGCGAATACGGCGGAGATGCTCCTATGCGCTTTGAAAACCTACACAATCATATTGAGTTTTTTGCAAATGTCGATCAAATCCCTGACGATGCGGTCGTTGGTGAGCAAAATTATCAAGAGATGAGCGAAGGTTTTATTAAAGAAGTCGAACGTCTTTCCGATGAGGACATCAATGGGGATGGCAAGATCGGCGATGAAACAAAGTAAACGATTTTTCTTTTCATGCGAGTTGAAAGAACAGGGACTTTTGGACCTGTTCTTTTTTTAAAACGTAATTGTGGAAAAGCAGGCACCGATTTTTTTTCGAATACTTGATAGAATAGCTTTTCTTAAATTTTAGTAAAGGACGTTTTTTATAAAGTGTTTCACGATCTGCCTTTGTTTCACGAAATCGGGCGCGGATCATATAAATAAAACGAATAAAATTTCCAAAACACGAATGATAATCATCAAAAAGCGAACTTTTCGAATATATGCTCATTAAAGTTCGTTATTTCCGTATTTCTATCCAATCTATGGATGCAAAAGCGAATAAGAATATGCTATAATGGTGAAACGAAGAAATGGGGGGACCGGAATGGAGCAAATCGATTCTACAAAAGCGCTTGATCTGCTGAGAGATGACGCAGAACGAATCAAAAAGCTGATCCGAAACCAAGAAAATAGTTTATGTATCGCACAATGCAAAGCATTTGAAGAAGTGGTTGATACCCAGATGTATGGTCTATCACGACAAGTGGCATTTGCGATCCGCTTGGGGATCGTTGATAATCAAACAGGGCAGCAATTGATGGCGGATCTTGAAAAAGATTTGAACCAATTGTATAGCGAGGTCTACGAGGACCAGCGGACACCTGACATCGGCAAGGAGGCATAAACTTGCCAGAGAAAGTAAAGAAAAGACATTTATTAGATTATAGTATTTTATTACCATATATTGTTATGTGTGTCACGGGCTTGATGATGGTTTATAGTTCCACATCTTATGTTGCGATGACCGCCACACAACCGACGACAGCTGCTTCTTACGTCATCAATCAAGCGATTTTCTGGTTGTTGAGTCTAGTAGCGATCACTGTCATGTATAAAATGAAAACGGATGTTTTTCGGAATAAAAAATTTGTCCAGATCGCTATGATCGTCATCTTGTTTTTATTGATCGCAGCCTTCTTTTTCCCAAGAAGAAACGGGGCCCATGGTTGGTTAACGATTGCGGGCTTTTCTATTCAACCAGCAGAGTATTTAAAATTTATTGTGATTTGGTTTTTATCGGTGACGCTATCTTATCGTCAAAAAGGCATCCAACAAGAGTTTTGGAAAACGGTTTGGCGTCCAATCGGAATCGTTTTCGTTTACACAGGGATCATGGCCTTTTATCCCGACTTAGGGAATGCTGTAATCGTTATGTTGCTGGCTTTTGTCGTGTTATTATCTAGTGGCCTGAATTACCTGTATACCTTGATATTAGGGGTGGCAGGAATTGTAGGTAGTACATTGATCGTCTTCTTAGTAAATCTAACTGGTGGTAAGCTTTTACCCGACTATGTCTATAGTCGCTTTTCATCCTTTTTGAACCCGTTTGCTGATGAATACAATACAGGTCATCAAATGGTTAATGGGTATTACGCAATGTTCAACGGTGGGCTGTTCGGGCGCGGGCTTGGAAATAGTATCCAAAAACGTGGTTTCTTAAACGAAGCGCACACCGATTATATATTTTCGATCGTTATGGAAGAATTAGGGCTGATTCCATCGATCATCATTTTAGGTGTTTTATTCTATATGGTGGGACGAATCTTTCTTGTCGGTATTCGTTCAAGAGATCCCTTTAATTCCATGATGTGTATAGGTATAGGGACATTATTTATGTCTCAGATTTTTATCAATTTAGGTGGAATCACTGGTTTGATCCCATTGACGGGAATCACTTTCCCATTTCTAAGTCAAGGTGGATCAAGCTTGCTGATGCTATCGATTTGTATCGGTTTTGTGTTAAATATCAGTGCCGAAGAAAAGAGGAAACAGGTTTATTTGAATTATTGATCAATTGAATGGAGTGGATTAGATGAAGAAAATTCTTGTTGCCAATCGTGGAGAAATCGCGATCCGTGTCTTCCGCGCATGTGCGGAACTTGGGATCAAAACTGTCGGAATTTATGCTGCGGAGGATGAATACTCCGTCCATCGCTTTAAAGCAGACGAAGCGTATTTAGTGGGGAAAGGCAAACGTCCAATCGATGCGTATTTAGACATTGAAGATATCATTCGCACGGCGAAAAAGGCCGGTGCCGAAGGAATCCATCCTGGATACGGCTTTTTATCAGAAAATCTGGGATTTGCTCAACGCTGTGAAGAAGAAGGTTTGATTTTCATCGGACCATCCACCCATCATTTAGATATTTTTGGCGACAAGATCAAAGCAAAAGCAGCAGCGATCGAGGCCGGGATTCAATCAATTCCTGGCTCTGACGGTCCAGTTGCATCGATCGATGACGTTTTAGCTTTTGCAAACGAACATGATTATCCAATCATGATCAAAGCAGCCCTTGGGGGCGGTGGGCGAGGCATGCGTGTCGCTCATGATGAAAAAGAAGCAAGAGACGGCTACGAACGTGCCAAAAGTGAAGCCAAAGCGGCATTTGGTAGCGATGAAGTCTACGTTGAAAAATACATTAGTAATCCAAAACATATTGAAGTCCAAATTTTAGGAGATACGCACGGAAACGTCGTTCACTTATTTGAACGTGATTGCTCGGTTCAGCGCCGCCACCAAAAAGTAGTCGAGGTGGCACCTTGTGTGTCAATGACTGATGAACAACGGGAAAAAATATGCCAAGCAGCCGTTCAACTAATGAAGCATGTCGGCTATATCAATGCTGGAACCGTGGAATTTTTAGTAGAGGGCGACAAATTCTACTTTATCGAAGTAAACCCACGGGTCCAAGTGGAACATACGATCACTGAAATGATCACCAATTTAGACATCGTGACGACACAAATTTTGATTGCACAAGGCAAAGACTTGCATAAAGAAATCGGAATTCCTGAACAAAAAGACATTCGCTTTGAGGGTGTTGCGATCCAATGTCGCGTGACGACAGAAGATCCAGCGAATAATTTTATGCCAGATACTGGTAAGATCGATACCTACCGCTCTCCGGGTGGGTTTGGGGTTCGTTTAGATGTCGGAAATGCTTATGCCGGTGCAGTGGTAACCCCTTATTTCGACTCGCTACTTGTAAAAGTCTGTACGCATGCTGCTTCGTTCGACCAAGCAATTCAAAAAATGATGCGCTGTCTGAAAGAATTCCGAGTACGTGGTGTGAAAACAAACATTCTCTTTATGCGTAATGTTGTTTCTCATCCAGCCTTTCGTTCAGGGGAAGCCAAAACTACCTTTATCGACAATACGCCAGAACTATTCAATTTCCCTCGGATTCGTGACCGTGGAAACAAAACCATGAAGTATATCGGTGAAATCACGATCAATGGATTCCCGGGAATCGAAAAACAAAAGAAACCTTTCTACAATGAACCACGGATGCCACAACACATCCAAGCAACGCCTGATTTTGTCAGCGCCAAAAATATTTTAGATACGAAAGGTGCCGAGGGTGTCATTGAATGGATCGGTCAACAAAAGAATGTCTTACTGACGGATACAACCTTCCGAGATGCCCATCAAAGTTTGTTGGCAACTCGTGTAAGAACCCATGACTTTAAGAAAATTGCCGCGATGACGGAAGCTGGCCTACCACAATTGTTCTCAAGTGAAATGTGGGGTGGGGCAACCTTTGACGTTGCGTACCGTTTCTTAACAGAAGATCCATGGGAAAGATTGCGGATGTTCAGGAAAAAAATGCCGAATACACTCTTACAAATGTTGTTTAGAGGCTCCAACGCTGTCGGGTATTCCAATTATCCAGACAATGTTTTGGAAGAATTCATCAAAGAATCTGCGGCACAAGGAATCGATGTATTCCGAATCTTTGATAGTTTGAACTGGGTCCCACAAATGGAGAAAAGTATCCAAGCTGTTCGTGATACGGGGAAAATTGCAGAAGCGACGATTTGTTATACAGGGGATATCAATGATCCATCCCGCCAAAAATATTCGGTACAATATTACAAAGATATGGCAAAAGAATTGCAAAATCTTGGTGCCCATATTATTGCGATCAAGGATATGGCTGGATTATTAAAACCGCAAGCGGCTTATCGTTTGATCAGTGAGTTAAAAGATACGATCGATGTACCGATCCATCTGCACACGCATGATACCAGCGGGAATGGGATTATCACTTACTCAGCAGCTACCAAAGCTGGCGTTGATATCGTGGATGTCGCTATGTCAGCTATCAGTGGCGCAACGAGTCAGCCAAGTATGAGTAGTTTGTATTATGCTCTTTTAAACGGCGAGCGTTGCCCAGAGATCAATGTGGATAATATCCAACAATTGAATCACTATTGGGAAGATGTCCGCATGTACTATCATTCCTTTGAAAATGGCTTGAACGCCCCTCAAACGGAAGTGTACAAGCATGAGATGCCAGGAGGACAATATACCAATCTCCAGCAACAAGCCAAAGCCGTTGGTTTAGGCGAAAAATGGGATGAAATCAAAGAAATGTATCATGAAGTCAATATGATGTTTGGAGACATCGTGAAAGTGACACCTTCTTCGAAAGTCGTGGGCGATATGGCGCTCTTCATGGTACAAAATGGCTTGTCAGAAAAAGATATTTTTGAAAAAGGCGATACATTGAGTTTCCCAGAATCAGTGATCACCTTCTTCCAAGGCGAGTTAGGTCAGCCAGTCGGTGGTTTCCCGAAAGAATTGCAACGCATTATCTTAAAAGGACGCCCAGCCTTTACGGAACGTCCAGGAGCCTTTGCCAAACCAGTTGATTTTGCCGTAGTGAAACAAGAACTAGCCGAAAAAATCGGCTATGAACCAAAACACGAAGAAGTCTTGAGCTACTTGATGTATCCGCAAGTCTTCCTTGATTATCGAAAAGCGTATGAGCAGTTTGCCGATGTAAAAGTCCTTGATACACCAACCTTCTTTAATGGTATGCGCTTAGGCGAAACGATCAATGTCGAATTAGAAAAAGGCAAAATCTTGATCATTCGTCTCGATGAAATCGGTGAACCAGATATCGAAGGCAATCGGACCCTCTTCTTTAACTTAAACGGTCAACGACGAGAAATCGTTGTGAAAGATAGTTCGATCATCAGTTCTGTTCAAACAAAACGCAAAGCAGAGCCAACGAACAAAGAACAAATCGGTGCCTCCATGAGTGGTTCAGTTTTAGAAGTATTAGTCAAAAAAGGTGATCGAGTGGCACGTGGACAGACGTTGATGGTCACTGAAGCGATGAAGATGGAAACTTCCGTCGAAGCTCGCTTCTCTGGTGTAGTTGAGCATGTTTACGTAACCGATGGGGAACCAATCCAGTCAGGAGACCTTCTGATTGAAGTCAAAGAAAAATAAGGAGTCGATCAGCAGATGAAGCGAAGGGGATTATTATTTTGCGGCTTATTTGTCCTAGCCCTGATAATCGTGTATTTGCAGCCAGTATTCATGCGAAACGCTTCAGATTCAAGAATGACGATCGAGAACCCAATCAAAGCACCAACGACCATGAATTATGAACCAATCGCAGCCCAAGGATTAGCTGAATTGATTGGGGAGCCTGTTTCTGATTTTGAAGAAATCTACGGGCTTCCAGTTCAAACGTATCGCTCGGGCTACGAGTTTGAAATTCGGGTCTACAATCAATTAGACGATCAGCAATATGTTGAGATCAATACTGATGGTGAGAGTGTGCAGGCAATCAAAGTGATCGGCGCCGGGGGATCTTCCCTAGCGCCCTTTGCAATGGGCATGACCTTGACTGACTTGACTGAGCTGACCATGATTTATCCAAATTTTACCTTGACACAAAATGATCGCACCATCAGTTTTGAGTTGATGGAAGAAGATATGAACTACCGACCCTTAGTAGCGTTTGATAATGGGACATTTGCTGTTTTATTCTTTGATCAAGAGACGGCTCAACTGCAGGCGATCACTTATTTGGATCAGACGACCCTGCTTAAGTTAGCGCCCTATCCCTTGACAGAAGGAGAACGACCGCTGTTTCAAGTTTCGCAAACGATTGACCAAGCACAAGCTGATCTTGAAAAAGAGACGTTAGCCTTTGTCATTATTGATAAGCTTCGTAATCAAATCGGTTTGGAAAGCTTTGTACAAGATACCCAGACGCATCAAGATGCGGTCGGACTTTTAGCGGATTTGACGAATAATCTATCGGATCATTTGACCTCTCAACGCATCCATTCCTATCAACGTGCTCTTTCTTCGGAAAAAACGAGTAATTTTGTTTTGACGAACGATGAGTGGCAGGAGTTATTAGCAGCGAAGGAGTTAGAGGCTTCTGCTTCGATTTTTGAAGCGCCTGTCTATGATCCAACCTTTACTATTTTATCTTGGTTCAGTAACCCAAGATTTACTGAACGTTTGACCCATGAACAATCAGAAAAGATAGGAATTGCTTTTTCTGAAGCAAATATGGTAGTCTTAGTGCAAGAAGATGTAGAAGGGACCGAGGATAGTACATCAGATGATTTACGATGAAGCCTTTTTCGAGATTGAAGATCAAATCGATTCACTTGTAACGGCAATCAAAGCGAGTGAAACGTGTAGAAACTATCAAATAGCGAAACAAACCATGCATCAAGATCCTGTTGCTCAGGAATTGATGCGAACGTTTTTAGAAAAAAAGCTGGATTTTGAAAGAATTGAAGCGTACGGCGCATATGCCCCTGATTTCAAAGAGAAAAAGCGTGCGATGCGCACAGCTAAGCGACAGCTGGATCTCAATGAGCAAGTGAGCGAGTACCGCTGGAGTGAAACGCAGCTGCAGCGTTTGCTGGATGAACTGACCGTAGCGATTTCTACGTGTTTTTCACCAACTGTCAAAGTGGATGCTGGAAGTCCTTTTTTTCAATCAAAATCAAGTTGTGGAGGAAATTGTCATGCACGAGGATAAAACGCCTTTTACGATGCAGAAGCGTCGAGGATTGATCGTATGGGTCTACAGCCTACGTCAACTAAAAAATTTGCGTCGTTTTGGCTTCGTTCATTATGTGTCACGCAAAATGAAATACGTGGTCATGTATTTGAACGAAGAAGAATACGAAAGCAAAAAAACAAAAATCGAGCAGTTTCACTTTGTTCGACAAGTTGAAGCTTCCTATCGACCAGATGTCGAAATGGATTTTGCTGAAAAAATTGGTACATCAGCAGCCTATCCAGTGAAAGATGAAGGGTTTGATATCGAAGAAAAAAATACGATGATTCGATTGGCAGAAAACGTGTAATAGAAAAGTGGGGGTGCCTTGAGTCACCGCCATTTTTTTATTGCTATTTATAGAAACAGTGCTATATTTGTATTTACGAAGATCTTGGAGGGAAAAACGCATGCGTGTAGTAGCCGGAGAATATGGTGGCCGCAGATTAAAAAGTCTTGCTGGAGATAACACTCGCCCCACGACAGACAAAGTAAAAGGGGCGATCTTTAACATGTTAGGGCAATATTTAGATGGAGGAGTTGTACTGGATCTGTTTAGTGGGAGCGGGGGCTTAGCGATCGAAGCGGTCTCTCGTGGTGCGGAGCATGCCGTTTGTGTCGACCGTAGTTTTCCAGCTATCAAAGTGATCCGTGAAAATATTGCAATAACCAAAGAACCAGAAAAGTTCACGGTACTAAAAATGGATGCCAATCAAGCTTTACGCCAGTTTGCAGCTGAGGGACAAAGCTTTGACTATCTATTTTTAGATCCACCTTACGCAAAGCAAGAGATCCTGCAACAGCTAGAAGCTATGCTGAAGGATGAATTGATTCGTCCGTTTGCTTATGTAGTTTGCGAAACAGATAAGTCCATCGTCTTGCCAGAAAAGATTGGTTCTTTGCATTTGATGCGCGCCCAAACCTATGGCATATCTGCGGTGACGATCTATAGAAATGAGGGATAACATGAAAAAGATTGCTTTATTTCCAGGAAGTTTTGATCCGCTGACGTCAGGTCATGTGGATCTGATTGAGCGAGGCGCAACGCTTTTTGATGAACTGATCGTGGGTGTTTTTACAAATACCAATAAAAAAAGTTTTTTTACAAGTGAAGAAAAAGTTCATCTAATTGAAGAAGCCCTCGCTCATATTCCAAACGTCAAGATTCTGGCGCAAGAAACGGAGCTGACGGTCACGATCGCGAAAAAACTAGGCGCACAGTTTCTGCTTAGAGGCATTCGCAGTGTGAAAGATTATGAGTATGAGCGGGACATCATGGAAATGAATCATCACTTAGAACCTTCCCTAGAGACCGTCTTTCTTTTAGCAGATGCAAAGCATAGTTTCATCAGCTCCAGTTTGTTGAAAGAAATCTTAACCTTTAACGGCGATGTTGCGGAATATTTACCACAAAATATCTACGATGCTATAGTAAAGAAGCGTGATACCCATGAATCTTAAATCAACGATCAAATATGTTCTCTTGTTTGTTTTAGCACTGATCATCGCAGCCTGTGCCTTTTTGCCGATTCCTTATTATATCGAGCAACCTGGTGCAACGATCGATTTAAAAGAATTGATTACCGTCAATCAAAAAGAAGACACCTCAGCCGGCTCCTTTTCTTTAACCAGTGTCGGGATTCGACAGGCTACCGTGTTTACGGCGATTGGAACAAAATTCAATGAATTTCAAGACTTGATCAGTGAGGAAGAACTTTTAGGCGGTGCGACAGATGAGGAGTACAATCGCATCCAGCGCTATTATATGGAATCCTCGCAAAATAGTGCGATTGAGCAAGCATTAAAGCTGGCAGACTTGCCTTATGAAATGACCTATAAAGGGGTCTATGTCATGGGGATCGATCCAAATTCCAGTTTTGCGGGGAAAATATCCGTTGGAGATACCGTCACCGCTGTCAATGGCAAAGAATTTAAAAGTAGCCAAGACTTTATCGACTATGTACAAAGTCAAACCATTGGTGATGAGATCACCGTAACTTACTTGCAAGATGGTGAAGAAAAAGAAGCAACAGGCAAATTAATTGAACTGGAAAGCAATCAAAAAGCAGGTATCGGTATCTCACTCGTCGATCATACAGAGATCACTTCTGATGAAGAGATCGTGATCGATTCTGGCAATATCGGTGGGCCTTCAGCTGGGTTGATGTTCACCCTTGAAATCTATGAACAGCTAACTGGAGATAACTTGCGTAAAGGCCATAATATTGCTGGAACCGGAACGATCTCAGCTGATGGGACGGTTGGTCGAATCGGTGGGATTGACAAAAAAGTAGCGAGTGCCAGCGAAAGTGGAGCAGAAATCTTTTTTGCTCCGGACGATGAAATCACTGATGAAGAGCGTGAAATAGATCCTTCCATTAAAACGAATTACGAAGAGGCAGTGGCAGCAGCGAAGAAGTTAGACACAGACATGAAAATCGTTCCGATCGCCAATGTCCAAGATGCATTGGACTACCTAGCAACACTAAAAGAAGCAAATTAAAACGGCACTTGCCGTTTTTTTATTGTCTAAAGAATACAGTAGGCTCAAAGAAAAGGTTATGCTATACTTTTAGATAAGGAGTGTGAATCTAGTGGAATTAAAAAGACAACAACCAATCGTTGAAGCATATCATTTCGATATGAAACCGAAAGACAAAGAAATGGAAACAAAATTGAATGTCGGCTTTGCGCCGTTAAAAGTCAAAGATGAAGAATATATGGAAAAAAACAGTATTATTGGTGCCCGCTTAGAATTCCAATTGGTGTTCCCTGATTACGTTTTGTCAGGACGTGTCGGACAAGTCAATCATATTTTGAATCGCAAAGTCAATTCTGGAGAGGATTTGACGAAAGCCGAAACTGATCGCTTGGTTGAGCCCTTGTTTGATATCGTCAAACGCTTGACTTATGAAGTGACAGAGATCGTGACCGACAAACCAGGTTTACAATTGAACTTTAATACCAATTCGAACGCTGCGCAAGAAGCGAAGGAAGCAGACGAATAACGAGAAATAGGAGGGATGCCCATTGTTTTCCAATCAAATGCAAGTGATGCTATACGTCGACGATGTGACGAAAGCAGTTGAGTTTTGGCAAGAACTAGGGTTTGTGATCATTGAACAACAAACCGTTGATGGAACATCCGTCGTTGAAATCGCGCCATCAAAAGAGGCGGAGGCACATTTTGTCTTATATGACCGTGAGTTTATCGAAACACATTCACCTGAAGTCGTTTTGAATTCCCCATCGATCATGTTTTTTGCAGAAGATATTACGATACTTTATAAGAAGCTTTTAGAGATGGAAGCAGAAGTGGGTGAATTGATTCAGATGGAAGAACAACTGGTTTTCAATTTTGCCGATCCGGATGGCAATTATTTTGCTGTATCAGGAAAATAGCTTTTGTCGATCGTAACCAATCATTCGTCCTTTTGAACCCGACTTTATGTTGTCGTACTGTTCAGGACAAATGGTTGGTTTTTTCGTTTTATTGCAAGACATTTTACAGGCAAAGGTCTAAAATTGATAACAAGAGAATCAATTGCCTTTAAGGAGGAAATGACTATGCAAAACTATCTATATGCAATCAGTGATATTCATGGAATGGCCGATCTGTTTAAAAAACTTCTTACCGATTATGACCCTAAGCTCCATCAGCTGCTTTTGATTGGAGACTTAAATGATCGGGGGCCGAAGTCAAAAGAGTGTTTTTTTCTGGGAAAAAAGTTAGTCGAAGAATACCAAGCGATTTATTTACGCGGCAATCACGAGGAGTATTTTCTGCAATTTCTAAATGCCCCTGAGGATTGGTTTGCCGCTTACGTACGCAATGGCGGTAAAGAAACGATTGAAAGTCTTTTGCATACAGGCGCTACTGAGGAGTATTCGCCGACGGAAATCGCCTTAATGATCCGCAGTAGCTATCGAGACTTAATAGAGTTTTTGATGGAGCGACCGCTTTATTACGAATGGGGAAAGTATCTCTTTGTTCATGCGGGCGTGGATTTAAGTAAAAAAGATTGGCGTAAGACCGCAGACCATGATTTTATCTGGATTCGCGAGCCGTTTCATAAAGGAAAAAACCGTACAGGAAAAACGATCGTTTTTGGCCATACCATCACGCCCTTGCTGCATGGAGATATGCAGACGACGGATCTATGGCAACAAGACGACAAAATCGGCATCGATGGCGGGGCAGTATTTGGTGGATCGGTGCATGGCGTGATTTTTGATGACAAAGGGATCGTTCAGGACATCGAATACCAAAATTTAGCAGGTCCTTGGCAACCAGACTTTTAAAAGTCTTTTTGAGAAAAGACAAAAGCAGCCATAACAAGAGTCGCGAAAGCAACATTGTTTTCGTGCAATCTTGTTCGCTCAATGGCTGTCTTTTTTATGTTAAAATAGCAAAAGCAACAAAGGAAAGGTGAGAACAAATGGCAGAAATGAATCAAGAGGTACTTGATTTAGTAAAACAAGAATTAACCGCTTTTACCCAAAAACAAATCATTACGGTGTTGCAGTTATTGCAAGAAGGAAATACCGTCCCCTTTATTGCCCGCTACCGTAAAGAAATGACGAATGGACTTGACGAAGTTCAGATTCGAGAAATTGAAGAGCGATACCAGTACTTAGAAAACTTAGAGAAACGCAAGCAAGAGGTTTTGCGTTTGATAGAAGAACAAGAAAAGCTAACGCCTGAACTATCACAGGCGATTTTAGCTGCGACAAAAATGCAGGCCGTCGAAGACCTGTATCGTCCTTATAAACAAAAACGACGCACCAAAGCGACGATCGCCAAAGAGAACGGCTTGGAACCATTTGCTCAGTGGCTGTTAAGCTTCCCAAAAGCAGGTGACGTTCAAGAAAAAGCGGCCGAATTTATCAGTGATGCTGTTCCTACTGTAGAAGATGCCTTAGCAGGCGCGCACGAGATCATTGCAGAAGGCGTTGGTGATACTGCAGAGTTTCGTAGTTGGATCCGCAGCTATTACACAAACAAAGGATTGTATCAAAGCACGGTCAAAAATGCTGAAAAAGATGAAAAAGGCGTTTATGAAATGTATTACGATTTCCAGCATCCTATCAATAAGATGGTATCCCACCGAATTTTAGCCACTAATCGTGGGGAACAAGAAGACATCTTGAAGGTCGCCCTTGTGGCAGATGAAGAAAAAATCATGGAATACCTACGTCGCAAATTGATCACGAATAGGGATTCACCCGCAGCCGGTTTTGTTGAAGCTGCAGCTGCTGATGCGCTGAAACGGTTTATTTCACCAGCCATCGAACGAGAGATCCGCAATGAATTGACAGAAAAAGCTGACGAACAAGCAATTGCAATTTTTGGAGAAAATCTTCGCAATCTGTTGCTGCAGCCGCCATTGAAGGGCAAAGTCGTTTTAGGTTTTGATCCAGCGTATCGTACAGGCTGTAAACTAGCCGTCATTGATGAGACTGGAAAAGTACTAGCGATCGAAGTGATCTATCCTCATAAACCAGCGCCTATGAATAAGCGAGAAGCTGCCGGACCAGCGTTTCGTCGCTTATTACAAACCTATAAAGTCGAGATGGTCGCAATCGGTAATGGGACTGCGAGTCGGGAATCAGAGCAATTCGTCGCTGAACAATTAAAATTGATCGATCAAGAAGTATATTATGTGATCGTGAATGAGGCAGGCGCTTCTGTTTATTCTGCCAGTCCGATCGCTCGTCAAGAATTCCCTGATCTGCAAGTGGAAGAACGCAGCGCCATCAGTATTGGTCGCCGTCTGCAAGATCCCTTGGCAGAATTAGTCAAAATTGATCCACAATCCGTGGGCGTCGGACAATACCAGCATGACGTTTCGCAAAAACGCCTCGCTGAACAATTGGATTTTGTTGTTGAGACTGTTGTCAACCAAGTTGGCGTTGACGTCAATACCGCAAGTGCGGCACTCTTGCAGCATGTAGCTGGTTTAAATAAAACCACTGCTCAAAATATCGTGACTTATCGAGAAGAAAATGGTGTATTTACGCAGCGGAATCAACTGAAAAAAGTCCCTCGATTAGGACCAAAAGCTTATGAACAGGCGATCGGCTTTATGCGGATACCTGGCGGAAAAGTCATTTTGGACAATACCGGGATCCATCCAGAAAGTTATGACACTGCCAAAGAAATTTTGGCGATCGCGGGTATTTCTTTAGCGGAGCTAGGGAAAGAGCAAATGGAAGAAAATAAAGCGAAACTTGCCCAACTACGCCCAGCGGAGCTTTCCGCAAAATTGTCAGTCGGCAAAGAAACCATCACGGATATCCTAAAGGCGTTAATGCAGCCTGGACGCGATATGCGTGATGAAATGCCAGCGCCATTATTGCGCAAAGATGTGCTGAGTATGGAGGACCTAAAACCGGGAATGGAACTGAAGGGAACGGTTCGAAATGTGATCGACTTTGGTGCTTTCGTCGATATCGGTGTCAAACAAGATGGACTGGTGCATTTGTCGAAGCTGAGCCGTTCGTTTGTAAAGCATCCGAAAGACGTTGTTTCCGTCGGTGATGTCGTAACCGTTTGGATCGAGCAAGTAGATGTCAAAAAAGGCCGTATCAGTTTAACCATGGTCGATCCGGGAAATGCAAAATGACCCAACAAGAATTGCAGCATTTGGTGGAAGAGCTGTCGCTGTCTGTTTTCAACAAACCATTCACGCATCGAGCGGTGTTTAATTCTCGCTTAAAAACAACCGGTGGCCGCTACCATCTAAGTGATCACCACTTGGATTTCAATCCAACCATGCTCACAGAACACGGGATGGAGGTTTTTATCGGCATTATCAAGCATGAATTGTGTCATTATCATTTGCACTTAGCAGGTCTTGGTCACCGTCACCAAGATCCTGCCTTTAAAGCATTGCTGGCAAGAACGGGAGGCTTGCGTTATGCACCTCCTGCCAAAAGGACAGCCAAACATCGCTATCGATGCCAAAATTGCGGCTGCGAGATTCGGCGGCAGCGACGTGTGGATATCAAAAAATATGTTTGTGGAAAATGTCGTGGACGTTTGCTAGAAATAGGAAATGATGAGAAAAGTCAAGTCGAAAAATAAAACTCGTTGCTATTTTTTTCATTTTGTATGATAATGTAGGTCGTGTGACAACCTGATATTTGTCAATACACGCGTTTTTTTACGACGCGGATTTGAGAAAAGAGGATTATAATAATGGAAAATCAAAACAAAATACATCATTTTGTTGGAATCAAAGGTTCCGGTATGAGTTCATTGGCTTTGATTCTGCACGAAAAAGGCTACCAAGTACAAGGCTCTGATGTGGAAGAATATTTCTTCACTCAACGTGATCTAGAAAAAGCAGCGATCAAATTGTTGCCTTTCGATAAAGCAAACATTCAACCAGAAATGGTCATTATCCAAGGGAATGCTTTCCCTGACACCCACGAAGAAATCGTACGGGCAAAAGAACTTGGTTTAGAAGTTACTCGTTATCATGACTTTATTGGCCAATTCATTCAGCCCTATACGAGTATTGCGGTGACCGGTTCTCACGGGAAAACCAGTACGACAGGATTGCTTTCTCATGTCTTAAGCGGCATCCGTCCAACAAGTTTCTTGATTGGCGACGGGACTGGTCATGGGGAACCTGATGCGGAATTCTTTTCATTTGAAGCCTGTGAATACCGTCGTCATTTCTTAGCATATTCACCGGATTATGCAATCATGACCAACATCGATTTTGATCACCCAGACTACTTCCACTCGATCGAGGATGTCTTCTCAGCCTTTCAATCGATGGCAAGTCAAGTGAAAAAAGGCATCTTTGCTTTTGGTGATGATGAATACTTGCGTAAACTTGAAGCCGATGTCCCAATCTACTATTACGGCGTCAACGATAACGACGATGTCCAAGCAAAAAATATTGAACGCACCACCCAAGGTTCAGAGTTCGACGTCTTTATCCATGGTGAAAATATTGGCCATTTTGTCTTGCCAGCGTTTGGTCAGCACAACATCAACAACGCATTAAGTGTGATCGCTGTGGCTTACAAAGAAGGATTGGATATGAAAGAAGTTGCTGCTGAGATGATTTCATTTCCTGGAGTGAAACGCCGCTTTAGCGAAAAAATCGTGGCGGATATGACGATCGTGGACGACTACGCCCACCACCCTGCAGAAATCAAAGCAACGATCGATGGCGCTCGTCAAAAATATCCAGAGAAAGAAATTATTGCTGTCTTCCAGCCACATACCTTTACCCGCACGATCGCTTTGATGGATGAATTTGCGGAAGCATTGGATCTTGCAGACCATGTCTATCTATGTGACATTTTTGGATCTGCTCGTGAATCACGAGGAGATGTTAAAATTGAAGATCTAGGCAAGAAAATTCAAAAAGGCGGAACTGTGATCAAAGAAGAGAACGTATCTCCGCTATTGGATCATCAAAATGCTGTCGTGATTTTCATGGGAGCAGGCGATGTGCAAAAATTTGAGACAGCCTATGAAAAACTATTAAGCAATACAACTCGTAACGTATTGTAATTAAAGACTCTTGTGGCGTGTTTGCTGCAAGAGTTTTTTACATCTGAAGTTTTTGCAAAAGCAGCACCGCGAACTTGCACTTTTGTCGGCATCTGATAGAATATACTCAGATGAAACTATTCTTTTTGGAGGAATTAAATTTTGAATATAGGGAAACCGCGAAAAATAGGAAAAAGTATTGAAGATATCGAGGAAGGCGATTCGTTATCCTTAACAGAATCGATCGAAGACAATCAACTGTTGTTATATTTAGGGCTGACTAATGATGCCAATCCTTTGTATATACAACATGACTACACGCAAAAAACTGAGTACCAGCGTCCCATCGTACCATCCATTATGTTGATGGGGATCATCACCAGTGCCGTATCGAAACATTTGCCTGGTCCTGGCTCTCATGTAGTCAATTTTTCGGTAAACTTTATTGAACCTGTATATCATTATGAAACGTTGACCTTTGAATTCGAAGTGATCAAAGTGGATAAAATGAAAGACGTGGTAACTATTTCGGTTGAAGCGATCAACACAGAAGATCATCGTATTTTAGATGCTGTGGTCATGGTCCAGCCACCAAAAGCAGTAGCAGAAAATGAGGAGGAACAACAAGATGAATAATTTAAATAATGAAACTGTCCAAGCCCAAGGCTTAAATCGCTTTTATTCAAAAGTGTATTTATTCTTCGGCGTTGGGCTTGCGATCAGTGCGATCTCAGCCTATATATTTGGGGAAGTCTTTCAAGCGCAAACCCTACAATTTATCAGCAACTTTCCGCTAGGATTTACTGGTCTTTGGATCTTACAGATCATTCTAGTTATTGTATTAGGGGTGAAGGCGCAGAAAAATCCGTCCTTGACCGTTGCTGGCTTTTTAGTCTATTCGCTCTTGAATGGATTGACCTTGTCTGTGACACTGATGATCTATGACTTTGGATCGATCGTGGGAGCATTTGTTTCAGCAGCTGTCACTTTTGGTGTCATGTCAGCATTTGGGATCATGACCAAACGTGATCTAAGTGTGGTTGGTCGTATCGGCTATGGTCTGTTGCTCGGGATCATCATCTCGACGCTCTTGAATGTATTTATTTTACGCAGTCAACCGGTTGACTTTTTCTTATCGATCGTGACCGTCTTTGTCTTTATGGGGATCACCGCTTATGACAATCAGCAAATCCGCAATGTATACTTCGCAACGAATGGTGGCGCAAATACAGGAGTGGCCGTTTTCATGGCATTACAACTGTATTTGGACTTTATCAACTTATTCCTTGCGTTATTGCGAATCTTTGGAAAAAACAACTAAAAAAAGTGCGAGGAAACTCGCCTTTTTTTTTTGTATAAAACGAGAGAGAAAACAAAGCAATTCATCGCTTTTGTGCCCGTTCTTTGATAGAATAAAGAGGAACTTTTTGAGAAAAGGAGTAATCAAATGCCAAAAAATAAATTACTACTCGTTGATGGAAATAGTGTGGCTTTTCGCGCGTTTTTTGCGTTGCATAATTCATTAGAACGGTTTAAAAATGCCAATGGGCTGCACACAAATGCCATCTATGCGTTTCATACTATGTTTGAAAATGTGATGGCAAAAGAACAGCCAACACATGTTTTAGTGGCTTTTGATGCTGGAAAAACCACCTTCAGGACAGCGATGTATGAAGACTATAAAGGCGGACGTTCAAAAACCCCTGGGGAATTTAAAGAACAAATGCCTTACATTCGCGAATTGATCAACGCGTTAGGTGTTCAATATTACGAATTAGATAATTACGAAGCCGATGATATTATTGGTACATTGGCGAATAAAGTCGACAAGGAGCTATTTGACGTTGTCGTTTTATCTGGCGATCGCGATTTGACCCAGCTGGCAACGGAGCACGTCAAAGTTGACATTACGGTCAAAGGAGTTAGCGAAATTGAAAGTTATACACCCGCTCATGTGGCTGAAAAATATGACGGCCTAACGCCCTTACAAATCATCGACATGAAAGGACTAGCTGGTGATGCTTCCGATAATATTCCTGGTGTCACCAAAATTGGTGAGAAGACAGCCATCAAGCTATTGAAGGAATATGGCTCCGTTGAGGGGATCTATGAACACATCAATGAAATGAAAAAAAGCAAGATGAAAGAAAACTTGATCAATGACCGTGAGATCGCCTTTCTTTCAAAACAGTTAGCAACCATCGATGTGGATGCGCCCATTGAGGTCGATGTCGACAAACTGAAATATGAAGGCAAAGACTTAGAGAAATTGGTGCCATTCTACCAAGAAATGAACTTTAATAGCTTCTTAGAGAAGTTGCAGATTACAGCTGAACCAGTTGAGATGGAAGACATTTTATTTTCGGTCGTTGAAGAAGTAACAGAAGATATGTTCCAAGGAGACACGGCATTGTATGTCGAGATGATGGGGGATAACTATCATTTGGAAGACATCGTCGGTGTTGCTTGGGGCAATCAAGAAAAAATTTATGTCAGCAATCGTGAAGAATTGTTTGAAAGTCCAGTCTTTACCAATTGGTTAAAAGACGAGGAGCGTAGAAAGTTCGTCTATGATGCCAAACGCACGTACGTGGCATTAAACCGATACACGACAGCACCAAAAGGAATCGCTTTTGATGTTTTATTGGCAGCTTATCTTTTAGACACGAATGATGCGAATAATGACATCGCAGGTGTTGCCGCTCACTATGGCTATGATGCGATCCAATCGGATGAAGCGATTTATGGAAAAGGTGCGAAAAAAGGTCTGCCAGCGGATGAGGAAGACTTCTTTGCTCATTTAGCCCGTAAAGTAGCAGCGATTACGAACCTAACACCAAAGCTTACGGAAGAATTGGCAGCGAAGAATCAAACAGCGCTATTTGAAGAAATGGAATTGCCTTTATCAATGATTTTAGCTGATATGGAGATTACTGGAATCAAAGTTGATGCGTCTCGCTTGCATCAGATGAAGGGCGAATTTGCGCAACGGTTGCATGAAATTGAAGAAAAAATCTACGCCGAAGCTGGTGAAACCTTCAACTTAAACTCACCGAAACAACTGGGTGTGATCTTATTTGAAAAAATGGGCTTACCAGTCATCAAAAAAACCAAGACTGGCTATTCGACAGCCGTCGATGTGTTAGAACAACTAAAAGAGCAAGCACCGATCGTTGAAGACATTTTGACTTATCGTCAAATCGCTAAGATCCAATCAACCTATGTAGAAGGCTTATTAAAAGTGATCCAAGGGGATGGCAAAGTCCATACACGATATGTACAAACCTTGACCCAAACTGGTCGATTAAGTTCTGTCGATCCGAACCTACAAAACATTCCGATTCGTTTAGAAGAAGGTCGAAAAATCCGTGAAGCCTTTGTGCCACGAGAAGCTGATTGGGTGATCTATTCTTCTGACTACTCTCAAATCGAATTACGAGTGTTGGCACATATTTCAGATGATACCCATTTGAAAGAAGCCTTTATCGAAGGTCAAGATATCCACTCAAGCACAGCGATGCGAGTCTTTGGTATCGAAAAAGCAGAAGATGTGACACCAAATATGCGTCGTCAAGCCAAAGCGGTCAACTTCGGTATCGTTTATGGTATTTCCGATTATGGCTTATCCCAGAATCTAGGAATCACCAGAAAAGCCGCCCAACAATACATTGATACGTATTTTGAAAAATATCCTGGTGTGAAAACGTATATGGAGGAAGTGGTTCGTGAGGCGAAGGACAAAGGGTACGTTGAAACCTTGTATCATCGCCGTCGTTACCTACCTGATATCAATTCGCGCAATTTCAATATTCGGACTTTTGCGGAAAGAACCGCCATCAATACACCGATCCAAGGCAGTGCGGCGGATATCTTAAAGATTGCCATGATCGATTTGGCGAAACGTTTGAAAGAAGAAAAATTAGCAGCAACGATGCTGCTGCAAGTACACGATGAACTAGTCTTTGAAGTACCTGAATCTGAATTGCCTCGTCTTGACGCTTTAGTGAAAGAAGTGATGGAGCAAGCCGTTGCATTGCATGTCCCTTTACTGACAGACAGCAATTGGGGCAAAACATGGTACGATGCAAAATAAATGAGGTGAACAGAGGTGCCTGAATTACCAGAAGTTGAAACGGTCCGCAAAGGACTTGAAAAACTTGTTTTAAATAAAACGATCGAATCGGTCGAGATCCTTTGGCCGCGAATCATCGAAAGTCCTGAAGTGCCGATCTTTTCGGCACTGTTGAAAGGGCAACGTTTTGAAAAATTTGAACGACGTGGAAAATTTTTGATTTTTAAATTGACAGATTATGATCTGATCTCTCATCTACGAATGGAAGGCAAGTACGAGTATTTTGAGTCAGACCCGGTTGTCGATAAACATACACATGTCATTTTCCATTTTACGGATGGCAGTCAGTTAAATTACCATGATGTAAGAAAATTTGGTCGTATGACTTTAGTGGATAAAGACCAAAGCGCAGCCTATAAAGGCATCATGCAATTAGGTCCTGAGCCTAAGCCTGAATTGTTTTTATTAGAAGCATTTGAGCAAGGATTGAAGCGGTCTAAAAAAGCCATCAAACCCCTTTTGTTAGATCAAAAACTTGTGACTGGTTTGGGTAATATTTATGTAGATGAGGCGCTATGGCAAGCGAAGATCCATCCTGAACAACCAGCAGATTCGCTCACCCCAGCAGAAGCCAACGTGTTGCATCAAGCGATCATCGATGTCTTGGAACGCGCCGTTGAAGCAGGGGGGACCACCATTCGGACCTATCTCAATGCATTGGGCGAAGCAGGAAAATTCCAAATGTCATTAAATGTCTATGGCCAGACGGGCAATCCTTGCGGGCGATGCGGGACACCAATCGTCAAGACCAAAGTTGCCCAACGGGGGACGCACTTTTGTCCTCAGTGCCAAAAATTGCATGTGAGGTCCAGCAAATGAGCTTTGTCTTAGGGGTCACTGGCGGGATCGCCACTGGGAAAAGTACCGCAGTCGCGCATTTTCGCTCACTGGGCTTACCGATTATTGATGCCGATATCATCGCCAGAGAAGTCGTTGAACCGAATACGGAGGGCTTGCAGGCGGTGACGCAAGCCTTTGGTCCGCAAATTTTGACCGATGACGGACACCTGGATCGGCAAACCCTCGGTGCCCTGATATTTAATGATCCAGAAAAACGTCGCTTGTTGAATCAGACGCTGTCGCCATTTATTCGACAAGAGATTTTGTCTCAGATCGAAGAAAAAAGGCAGCAAGTGCCCTTGTTGATCGTTGACATTCCTTTGCTTTATGAAGCCGACTACGACCAATACATGGATCAAACCGCAGTCGTTTATGTGCCAGAAGCGCTTCAAAAAGAGCGGTTGATGGCACGTAATCAACTGAGTGAGCAAGAAGCGCAACAACGAATCGACAGTCAGCTTTCCATTGAGAAAAAGAAACAACGGGCAGATATTGTCTTTGATAATCAAGGAACGATCGCCCAACTCAATCAGCAGATCGATGATTGGTTAGCATCCTTAAACAAATAGATAAGACAGCAGGTTCCCTTCAGTAAAAGGGAACCTGCTATTTTATCTTTCAAAAGCAAACCTAGCCCTATCATTTCCAAAAACAACTGGCGCTGAAACATGTCGGAAACTGTTTGGTTTGGAAAGTAAGACGATCGTGTATGAATGGTTAAATATCAAAGTACCAGCCCTGATTTATTTTGGGGTCACGATCACGCGATTGCTGGAAAAGGGGTGAAGAATGATCGGCTGATCATAAAAAGAGGTGAGAACCTCCTCAGTAAAAATCGTCTCTCGTTGACCAGCGGCGTGGACTTTGCCGTTTTTTAACATCAGCAAATGAGTGAAAATCGGTAGTAGCTCTTCCGTATGATGGGTAACGTAAAGAAGAGTCGGCGTATTCGGCAGATGTGAAAAAGCCTCCAGACGGGTTAGCAGTTCTTCTCGCGCAAATAAATCAAGGCCCGTACAAGGTTCGTCCAAAATGAGGATCTCTGGTTGTGCCATCATGGCACGTGCGATCATGACAAATTGTTTTTCCCCTTGAGAAAGGACGTGATAGGAACGATGGATCAGATGCGACAAACCTAAGTCAGCCAAAAGATTTTTTGCTTGGATCAGCTGCTCTTCTTCGTAGGACGCATAAAGACCAATACTGGAATAAAGCCCCGAAAGAACGATCTCTTCGGCAAGATCGCGACCATAAAACTTGCTTTGCAGCGCTGAACTGACCCAACCAATGCGCCGTTGAAGATCGGGCACAGACGTTTTTCCGTAACGCTCACCTAAGACCGTTCGTTGACCAGAAGAAGGCCATAAACTTCCCGTGATCATTTGGAGTAATAAACTTTTGCCAGCACCATTCAGACCTAAAATCGCCCAATGCTCATTTTTTTTCACTTGCCAATTGATTGCTTTTAATAAATAGTTCTTGTCGCGAACGAAAGAAACCTGTTGGAAATCGAGGATTGTCATCTATTGTCGAACCTTAGACAGGTTCTTCACCTCCAGTTGTATGAATATTCAGAAAATAATCGCTCATATTATAGCATAAAGAAAAACATTTTGCTGACTGTTTGGTATCGCATTCATATCTTTTGTCAGAAATCAGAATGCTTGTTATGATGAAACTATACAGGAGGGATGATAACTATGGGTACTTTTAAAGATGAAAAAGATGTGATCGTTGGCAAAGCCAAAGAAAAAATTGGTGAGTGGACCAACAATGAAGAACTTGCCCACTCTGGGAAAGAACAAGCACAAGAAGGTCAAATCAAGAAAGAGGACGATCAAAAACGAGTCAATGAACTAGATGATCAAAATGATGAGCGTGATGCCCGCAATGATCGAACCACCCCTGAAAATGTCAGCAGCGAAGAACTACTGCGAGCTGAAAATCCCGATGCAAATAAAATTTCTTCGAATGATCGACGGGATGCAGACCAGCTAAAGCATTACACAGGAATTGAAGATAAATTATAAACAAACATGGATGCCTTCGTCTTCTAGACGAGGCATTTTTTGTTAATGAGACCAAAGAGAGGTTGAAAGACAAACACCTGCACAGTTGACAATTTCTCAACCTCTCATTATAATCCATTAAGATCGCATGGAAAGAAGCAAAGAAATTGGGAGGTGGTCATCAAATGCTTATTTATGCATTGTGTACGACTGTCAAGAAAGTAGAACAGCCGCAATAGGAAACGGAAAATTAGAAAGAAGGCTTTTTTATGATCGAACCTTACCAATTTCATTCAATTAAACATCAAGTATACCAATTAGTACGAACATATCAATCGGTCAATGATCCTCGAACGATCAAAACGGTTGAAACGATGACAAAAGACGCCATAGAACAATTTTTTCCTGAAGAAGAAACAGCACCACAAGAAATTTTAGCTGCTTTCTTTCAACCGGGGATGACGATCAGTCGCAGCAATGAGCTATTAACAGAGCTCAAAGAGTACGTCCGACCCTTTCAGGTACCGACAACAAAACAAATTGAAAAAATGTTTCGGAAAGTAAAAAAACTGAAAATACCTGATTTTGCTTCCGTTGATTTAAAAGAGACCACCTATCTTTCTTGGGATGATAACGGTAGTCAAAGCAAGTTTATGATCATTGCCACTGAACAAGGGTTTACAGGACTTCACGGTCATGTCTCAACCGAGGTCAAGAAAGGAATCTGTCCCTTGTGCCAGCATGAAGGGAATGTCTCGATGTTTCTTTCTCTGACGAAAAGCAATGGTGATGGAACGTATACCAAACGGGGGAACTATATTTGTCGTGATAGCCAACGGTGCAATCAGCAGATGGAACAGCCAGAAAATTTGCATGACTTTGTTTCTTTGCTGCAAATGAAAGATAAATAACGAAATGAAACGGCAGAAAGATTTCTGCCGTTTTTTCAAATTCAAAAAAACAGTAGTTATAACATTATTTAAATTTTGTAATAAATGAACAGAATAAACCACTTTGGCTATTGTACCAACGGATTTCATGTTATAATTAA
The DNA here is from genome assembly GCF_051711245.1 of Enterococcus sp. DIV0240d. Taxonomy (NCBI): domain Bacteria; kingdom Bacillati; phylum Bacillota; class Bacilli; order Lactobacillales; family Enterococcaceae; genus Enterococcus; species Enterococcus sp. DIV0240d. The sequence continues at coordinate 1,875,030 of NZ_JBIOMG010000001.1, forward strand.
TCATAGAAACCGATGACTTTACGTAAATACGTAAGCGCATAAGAGAGAAAATGAGGTGGAACTATGCAATGTCCAAAATGTCATCATAACAATTCTAGGGTAGTTGATAGTCGACAAGCCGATGATGGACGTGTGATTCGCCGCCGTCGTGAATGCGAAAATTGCGGCTATCGCTTTACAACATTTGAACGTATCGAAGAGGCACCCCTACTTGTCATTAAGAAGAATGGTGCCCGTGAAGAATTCAATCGAGAAAAAATCCTACGGGGGTTGATTCGTTCTGCTGAAAAACGACCAGTGACAATGGATCAGATGGAAACGATCGTCGATCATGTGGAAAGTCGTGTTCGTGCTCTTGGTGAAAATGAAATTTCTACAACACAGATTGGTGAGTATGTGATGGAAGATTTAGTTGATTTAGACGAGATCGCTTATATCCGTTTTGCCAGTGTCTATCGCCAGTTTAAAGACATGTCAGTTTTCTTGAAAGAACTACAAGACATCGTCGAAAAAGCGAAAGAACCACAAGAATAGAGGGGGACAACAAGTGGGCAATAGTTTACCGAATCAATCGTACAAAGTGTTCAAAAGCCGTCCACTTACAACGGAAGGGAAAGACGCCCTCATTTATTTGTATCAACCAATTATTGAAAGTGATGCTTTAGCGTTGTATTTGACACTCGCAAGTGATGTCCAAGCCCAAAGCTTTTCTGGCGAGGAGTCGATGACGACCGTGCATCTAGATATCTTGAATGCCATGAATGCGGGAATGCCTCGCTTCATAAAAGCCAAGCAAAACTTAGAGGGCATCGGCTTGCTAAAGTCTTATGAGAAAGCAGATGCTCAAAACGGGAGCTCGTATCTGTATTGGTTGCAAGAACCGGTCCATCCAGCAGCGTTTTTTCAAGATGAATTGTATGCCTATCTGTTGTTGGAAAGAGTCGGGGAGCGTAAATTTGATCAGCTGGTCAAGCTGTATCAACCAAAGCAGTGTTCCTTGACCGATTATCAGGAAGTGACCCAATCCTTCTCAGCCGCCTATGGGTTAAATACCGCACGTTTTGCTTCACATGAAGAAACGTTACAGGCAGTCAGTGATTCCTTTCAAGAAACCAATGCGAACTTGGTGCTTGATGAAAAGCAGTTGGATTGGGACTTTCTTTTATATGAAGCGCAGCGTCGGTATATCCGTGCCGCTAATTTCACACCAAGTTTTCGACAAAAGTTAGTTCTATACCATTCTTTATATGGCTATGATGTGTTGGAATTGTTGGATTTGATGGCGGACAATGTTTCTTTGACAACAGGCGAGGTCGACCAGAAAAAGCTGGAACAAGCCATCATGAAGAAATCACGACAAACATTTACGAAAACATCAAAAAGAGAAGATCCCCAAGCGGAAAGTCAGTTGCGCCGCTTCAATACCTTAAAACAGCATGGTTTTTCAGAAAATGATGTCTTATTGATTCAAGAAAGTGAGAACAATGCACCGATCGCTTTTCTCAAGGCGATCAAAGCGGAAAAAAACAGTTTCATGACGGATTCAGAACAATGGCTGATCAAGAGCCTTGTCGAACGGTCACCATTGCCAAATAGTGTGATCAATGTTCTGGTTCATTATGTCTTGGTGGTCCAAAACAATGCCGCCTTGTCAGGAAATTATGTGAACAATATCGCCGCCCAGTGGTCAGAATTAAAAATTGGCACGGCAGAAGATGCCATCAAACATGTTCGGAGCCTTGTTCGAAGTGCCAAGGAAAAACGCAGCCGACCACAAACCAGCGGCAAAAAAATCATTCGCGAAGAAAAGCTGCCTTCTTGGGCTGAAAAACCAGTGGAAGAGACAGCCTTAACGCCAGAGCGACAAGCAGAATTAGATAAAAAACTGCAAAACTACTTGCATAAGAAAGCTGGTGACAAGTAATGGAAGATGTAGGGAAAAACTTAGGAAAACTATTGGATAAACGCAATTACCGTGATCAGTTTTCAGCAATGATGGCAGAGGTTTTACAAGATCCTGATGTCAAAGCGTTTATTGCCGAAAATGAAGAGGTATTGACCGAAGCAGATATTCAAAAAAGCTATGCGAAACTGTATGAGTTCGTCCAAGAAAAGCGGAAATTCCGCATCAATGATCCATCCATGATCGCACCGGGCTATGAGCCGCGCTTAGCGTTAAATTTTCATTTTATTGACGTCACCTATGTACCAACGAAAGAACTACTGGCATATCAGAAACAAGAAGAAATTCGCAGCCGCATCAAAGCGATGGATATGCCTAAAGATATACAAGAAGCAAGTTTTGCAGATTATCAGCAAACGCCTGGCCGAATGGAGGCCATCGCAGCTGCCGTTGATTTTATTAGTGAGTTGACAGCCAATCCACAGGAGTTTCATAAAGGACTTTACTTTGTGGGGAGTTTTGGGATCGGAAAAACCTATCTGCTTGGCGCGATCGCCAGAGATTTAGCGGAGGCAGGCTACACGACGACATTGGTTCACTTCCCGACATTTGCAGTAGAGATGAAACAAGCAATTGGCAAAGACCAGGTGGGGGATAAGCTGAATGCAGTGAAAAAAGCCCCAATCTTAATGATGGACGATATCGGTGCGGATGCGATGAGCAGTTGGATTCGTGATGAAGTCTTCGGTGTGATTCTACAATACCGAATGCAAGAGCAACTCCCGACGTTCTTTACCTCGAATTTTACCATGCATGAGTTGGAGCAGCATCTTTCAGTAACGCAACGCGGCGAATCCGAACCATTGAAAGCCAAACGTATTATGGAGCGTATTCGTTACTTGACACAAGAGATCCAAATGACGGGCAAAAATCGACGAAATGATGCCTAAAAAATGACCATTACTGGAGGAAGAAGATGATGAAAAAACAAGTGATTCTAGGCTTGTCCTTAGCAGCAGTGTTGCTGTTAACGGCTTGTGGCAGTCCCGAAAACAACAATGCATCAAGTGGCGATAACACGCCTTCTGAATCAAGTGAGAATGCTAGTTCCGTTACCAATAGTTCTTCAGAGAGCGAAACAACGACGGTTTTTACTGGTATTATCCAAGAAGATGCCCGAGCAGGTTCGGATGATACCTTTCAATTATTCTTGAAAGACGTAGCGGCAGTTGAAGATGAGGATCAAGTCGTCCAAAGTTTTCAAAATGATGGGGTCATTCTCCATGTCCCTATCGAGGCTTATTCAGGAGAGATCGAGGAGTTAGTTGAAGGAGACAAAGTCCAAGTGTCGCTGCGAGGCGTCCCGATCATGACGATGTCGATCCCACAGCAAATTCCTGGTAATTCGATTCAAAAGGTTGAATTAGTGAACGATTAATGCAATGTGCGCCTTGGCAATGGCACCACAGTCAAGACGCACATTTTTTTCTATTTATGGAAAGCGTGTTATACTACGAAAGAAGGAGTGACAATATGAACGAACATGCATTATCGGATCGTTTGGCTTGCGTGGGCGAACAAATTCCCGACCAAGCACGTATCGCCGACATCGGCTCCGACCATGCTTATTTACCTGTGGCATTGATGCTGCAGAACAAAATCACTTATGCTGTAGCTGGAGAAGTCGTTCAAGGACCTTATGATTCTGCCAGTAAACAAGTACGTAAAAACGGGCTAACAGAGAAGATCGTGGTGCGCTTAGCAGACGGATTGGACGCTGTTCAGCCGGAAGATAAGATCGACACGGTTGTTGTTGCTGGAATGGGGGGGACTTTGATTCGCTCTATTTTAGAAGAAGGCAGCAGAAAAAATCGCTTAGCGGGGGTCAAACGTTTGATCTTACAACCGAATGTTGGCGAAAGAACCTTGCGGGAATGGCTCGTTGATCACAATTTTACGATCATTCATGAAGTGCTGTTAGAAGAAAATGACAAAAATTACGAAATCATCGTTGCGGAAACTGGAAAAGCGACGTACACGCCCCAGCAATTATTTTTTGGTCCCTTTTTATTAAAAGAAAAAAATCAAGTTTTTTATAAAAAATGGCAGCATGAATTGAAGCAGCGTCAACGAGTGGTCAAAGAGTTAGAGAAAGCCAAAGAACCACCTGCTGAGAAAATGAATGAATTGAAAGAACAAATCGAATGGATCAAGGAGGTACTGGCATGATTTCTGGTCAAGAATTTATCAAACGCTTTGAAGCATACTGCCCGTTATGGTTGGCAGAAGAAGGCGATCCTGTTGGTCTGCATGTTGGTACATTAAACAAACCCCTCGAGCGAGTCATGATGACCCTTGATGTCCGTCCAGAAGTGGTAACCGAAGCCATCGAGAAAAAGATCGACTTGATCATCGCGAAACATCCACCGATCTTTCGCCCTTTGAACCGCTTGCTGACCGATGATCCGCAACAAAAGATGTTGATGGATCTCGTCAAGCATGATATCGCCGTTTACGCCGCCCACACCAATATGGATATTATTGAAGACGGTTTGAACGATTGGTTTTGTGAACTGCTAGAAGTTGAACCAGATACGTACTTGAAGCAAACCCATCAAGTAAAAATGAAGAAACTAGCTGTATTTACACCTGTTGAATCGGCACCAGCATTGCGAAAGGCATTAGGAAAAGCTGGTGCTGGTCAGCAAGGCAATTACCAAAACACCAGCTATTCATTGATTGGCACCGGTCGCTTTACACCACAGCAAGCGGCGCATCCAGCCATCGGTGAGATCGGAAAAGAAGAACAGGTGCAAGAAGCGAAAATCGAAGTCATTTTTCCAGAAACGATCGAGAAAAAGGTCCTTTCGGCAATGATCGCTGCTCATCCTTACGAAGAGCCAGCTTATGATCTGTATGCCTTAGACAATTTGCCGAAGACCTATGGAATCGGACGGGTTGGCAACCTCGCTGAGCCTCTTTCCATTGATCAGTTTGTCGCACGTGTCAAAGAGCGGTTTGGTTTGACTGCTTTACGGGTTGTCAGTTTTCCTAATGCACCTGAAAAAATTCAGCGAATCGCCATTTGTGGCGGCAGTGGTCAATCGTTTTATTCCGATGCCTTACGCCATCAAGCGGATGTGTACATCACTGGCGATATCAGTTACCATTTCGCCCATGACATGCAAGCCAATGGGTTGATCGGGATCGATCCAGGGCACAACATCGAAAAGGAATGTATTCCTCGGTTTATTGAGAAATTCAATCAGTGGAAAGCAGAAGAGAACTGGGCTGTGACCTTTGTTCCTTCCACCACTTCAACAAATCCATTTGACTATAGATAGGAGAATCTTTTATGTACGAAAATTTATTGCCTCGCTTTTTAAAATATGTCAAAACAGTAACTCGCTCAGATGCGACAAGCACCACAACACCTTCCACCCAAACACAAGTCGCGTTTGCTAAAGAACTGCAAAAAGAACTTGAAGAACTAGGGTTAAGCGATGTTCATTACAATGAATCAAATGGTTTCGTGATCGCAACATTACCAAGTAACGTCGATCATGACGTGCGCTCCATCGGTTTTATCGCCCATATGGATACCGCCGATTTTAATGCAGAAAATGTTGATCCGCAGATCATCGAAAATTACGATGGCGAATCGACCATTAAATTAGATAAAGAAGGAAAATACACATTAAACACAAAAGATTTTCCGAATTTAAAAAATTATGCTGGCGAAACCTTGATCACTACTGATGGTACCACTTTATTAGGTTCTGATGATAAGTCAGGTATTGCAGAAATCATGACAGCCATGGAAATTTTACTGAAAAACCCAACGATCAAGCATGGGGAAATCAAAGTCGCATTTGGACCTGATGAAGAAATTGGTGTTGGTGCCGATAAATTCGATGTGGAAGATTTCAATGTTGATTTTGCCTATACAATGGATGGCGGTCCAGTAGGAGAATTGCAATACGAAACCTTCAATGCGGCGCAAGCTGAAATTACGATCCAAGGAAAGAATGTCCACCCTGGAACAGCTAAAGACACCATGATCAACGCCTTGCAACTAGCAGTCGATTTTCAAAATGCGCTACCTGCTGATGAAGTTCCTGAGAAAACCGAAGGGACAGAAGGGTTCTTCCATTTGATGAGCCTTAGTGGTTCAGTAGAAGAAGCGAAAATGGCATACATTATTCGAGATCATGATCGGAGTCGTTTTGAAGAAAGAAAAGCACAATTATTAGCGGTTCAAGAAAGTTTGAATGCCCGCTTTGATGAACCACGAGTGCACGTACATCTATATGATCAATACTACAACATGAAAGAAATCATCGAAAAAGATATGAGCATCATTGATTTAGCGAAAGATGCGATGAAAGCAGTTGGAATCACACCGATGACAGAACCTGTCCGTGGTGGTACGGATGGCTCGAAAATCTCCTATCTAGGGATTCCAACCCCGAATATCTTTGCTGGTGGAGAAAATATGCATGGACGTTATGAGTTCGTCTCACTACAATCAATGATGAAAGCGACCGATGTGATCGTGAAAATCGCCGAACTGAATGCGCAAGCATAGCAGCAGCTTCTTCATTGAAAGAAAAGAATAACTTTAGGGCTGGGAACTCTTCACGCAGGTCTTGCGTAAGGCCCGGCCTTTTATTAGGATGTGAGTAGGATGAAAATTCTCGTATTATACAACGATACAGCGGGGAAAAGTGAAGCAAAAGAAACAGCAGAAAAATTCCAAGCCTATGTGAACGAACAAGGCGATGAGCATCAAGCGTTCTTGCAGGCCTCAAATCCAGACGTGGATCCAAAAGACGTTCGAGAGGCTGCCAAAAAACACGCAGTCGATACGATTGTGATCATCGGCGGAGATGGCACGATCCATCATGGGCTGCAAACATTCAAAGAAAAGCTGGATGAGCTGAAGATCGGGATCATTCCTGGAGGAACGGTAAATAACTTCGCTCGAATGTTGGGTATTCCAGTCAAGCCAGAAGAAGCGTTTGAGAATATTTTAACAGGGGTTGAACGTCCGATCGATTATGGGATGGTCAATGATCAAGTAATGATCTCGACGATGACCATTGGTCTTTTGGCAGATACCGCCGCCGCAACTTCCCAAGAAGAAAAACAACAGTACGGTCCGTTGGCGTTTATGAAACGGTTCATTCATCTGTTGATCAAAAAGAAACAATACAAATTGGAAATCATTGCTGACGAACGGAAATGGCAGGGGAAAAGTCAATTACTGACGATCGTTATGTCGAATTCAGCAGGTGGGTTTAAGAACTTTGATGAAGAAGCAAAACCTGACGATGGCTTGTTCCATGTTATTCTTTTGCCAAAATTGAATATTTTACGGTTTATTTTGTATTTGCCAAGAATTATTCGGGGTAGAATTGCCAAAGTACCAAGTGTTGAATACTTCACTGCCGCAAAGGTCTCGATCAAAGCGAAAGAAAAAACGGTTCATACTCGGACCGACGGCGATCCAACGGATGATCTGCCAATCGAGATGAAAGTCATCAAGCACGGGTTGACGATGTTGGTACCTGAGGAAGCACAAGAATCAAAATAATGGTCCCTACGATCAATCATATGGAGGAAATGGATGGATGCACTGATTTACAATCCATTGTGGTTTTATTTAATTGCAGTCAATCTTTATCTTTTCTGTCTGATGGGTTATGATAAATATCAGGCAGTAAAACAAGGTTGGCGGGTTCCCGAAGCAAATCTCCTTTTTATGGGGGCGATTGGCGGCGGATTAGGCGGTTTGATCGCGCAACGCGTGTTTCGCCACAAAACAAGAAAGAAGAAGTTTTATTTCTTTTTTGCTTTCGGCACCGTTTTTGCTATCCTGCTGATGGTCTTTTTTGCATAAATTCGGTTTAACAAGCAAGGAGTTAATATGAAAACTAAAGTGAAGTTCGCCCTTAATTTACTTTTACTAGTAGGCATTCTGGGTGTGATGTATTTTTTTGTCCGTAACTCGATGATGGAAATTTTAGCGGGGCTAAGAGAGACCAGCTTTCTCGTCGTCTTACTGGTTATGGGGCTTGGCACATTGTACCTAGTGATTGAAGGACGAACAGTTAAAGAGATCGCAGTGACTTTTCAACCGGAATTCACCACCAAGGCGGGGTTTCTAACCGTCTGTTACAGTGGGTTTTATCGGATCGTGACGTTTGGCGCGGGCACCTTGATCTCAGAGGTGAATTTTTATCGTAAAAATGGTTTGCAGTTGTCACAAGGGGTTGGGGTCACCACCTTACACATGGTGATGTATAAGTTTGCCATATTGACTTATGCGATCGCTGGGTTGATCATTCAATTCTCGTTATTCTATGACAATGCGCCGAATATGATTTGGGTGATATTGGCGGGGATCGTACTCGTCTTTTTGATCATTGCCGCTTTATTGGCACTTTCTGTCAGTATCAACATTCAAGTCTTTTTTGTGATCGTCAGTAATAAGCTGTTCAAAAGTGCGACATTAAGAGGAATCGTTGACAAATGCAACACCCAGATCTATTCTTTGCGAGAAACGGTCAATGCAATCATTACCGACCGGACCGCTTTTTTACGCATCTATCTTTGGAATCTTTTGAAGATGCTGCCTTGGTACGCGATCCCTTATGTGATTCTTGTCGTGCAGCACCCAGAGATCGATTTCTTGTTGACGTTATCCTTCATCAGCTTTGCCGTCGTCTTGTCCGGAGTGATTCCAACACCGGCAGGGATCGGTTCCTTTGAATTTATTTATATGCTGCTTTTTGGTCCATTAGTCGGCACAGTCGATGCAGCATCTTCTATGCTGCTGTATCGCTTAGCGACATTCATTTGGCCATTCATTATTGGCTTTGCATATGTAATGAAAGAAAAGCGCAAAGACATTAGCCAAGAGCTGACAGAGCTTAGAAAAGAAAAAGTGGAAAGTTAAAAAAACGCTTATCTTCGAGTAGAGGATAAGCGTTTTTTTTAGTCTTTCAAATCAATGATCCGATCAACAAAGGATTCATAGAATTCAGCTTCATGGGAAACGATCAGAACGGTTCCGGGAAAAGCTGCCAGGGTTTCTTCCAAATTGTTTTTCGTGTCTTGATCGATATGGTTGGTCGGTTCATCAAGAATCAAAAAGTTGCTTTTGATCAACATCATTTCAGCTAACTTCACTTTTGTCTGCTCGCCACCACTTAATAATTTCAATTCCTCTTGAGCAAGCTGGCTAGGTAATCCCGCACGAGAAAGTTGTCGTCGCAATTCTTTGTTGGTTGCCTTTGGGAAAAGATCCTCGAGGTATTGCAGAGGCGTCTGTAATGGATACTCCCAGTCAAGATCTTGAGAAAAGTAATTAAACTTTGTATGCTGTGGGTAAGAAACGGTTCCTTCAATTGCAGGGATCACACCAAGTATTGTTTTGATCAACGTCGATTTACCGATCCCATTAAATCCCCGAATCGCAATTTTTTCGCCATAGCGGATCGTTAGGTTGATTGGCGATAGTAAAGGCTTTTGGTCATAACCGATCACTAGATTGGTCGTCTCTAATGCCAAGGTCGTAACGATCGGTGCCAAATCAAATCCTAGATGCGGTTTAGGGACATCTTGGGGTGGGGTCAAACGTTCGATTTTTGCCAATTGTTTTTCACGACTCTTTGCCATTGTTGAACGAGAACCAGCTTTGTATTTACGGATATAGCTTTCGGTTTTCTTGATATGCTCTTGTTGTGCTTCGTATTGCTTCATATAACTTTCATTTTTCAGCGTTTTTAGCTTTAATGCTTTGTCTAAATTCCCCGTATACTTAGAAAGCTTGCCAAATTCGATATCAATGATATGGGTCGTGATTTCATTCAAGAATTGACGATCATGAGAAACGACTAAGTAGGTACCAGTAAAGTCCTGTAAAAACTCAACCAGCCATTTGATATGCTCATCATCTAAGTGGTTGGTCGGTTCATCTAAAATCAGCATGTCGGGTTTTTCTAGCAGCATTTTTGCTAAGATCAATTTTGAGCGTTGACCACCACTTAAGGAAGCAAGGGGGGTATCCATGCCGAGAACCGAAATACCTAATCCTTCTGCTAAATCATCGATCAATGTATCCATTTGGTAGAAATTTCCTTGATCCAATTGATTTTGCAATTCGCCGGCTTTTTCTAAAAGCTTATCGTCAAGACTTTCGCCATAAGCAGTATAAAGATCTGCGATCTGTTGTTCTTTTTCGAAGTCTTCTGCAAAGGCAGAGCGCAAAAAATCACGGATCGATTGCGTTTCATCAACATTGACATATTGATCCAAATAGCCCATTTTCAAATTTTTCGGAAATTGAACAAAGCCATCGTCTGGGAGAATTTCTCCTGTGATGATTTTGATTAAAGTACTTTTGCCGGCGCCGTTCCGTCCAATCAACCCGACTTTTTCCCCACGGTTGATTTGAACGGAAACATCTTCGTAAAGCAATTTGTCGCCAAATTGTTGGCTAATATTCGTTAATGTTAACATCGTTTCCTCCATATAAAAAAGCTGTAAACAGTAGACGTTACAGCTAAGTAGATAATCTTACTGAATAACTATCGCCAAAGAGCGATCAAAAGGATCAGGAAAATCGATTGTTCCTGACCAATCAGGACCTAGCATACCATTGCGGCTTCCTATCTGTCAATTTTCATGAAAGAATACTGAAAAAAATCTTGATCTTCGAGGGAAATCTTTTGACCATTACTGACCAATATTGTATAATAGAAGAGTAGAAAAAAGGATGCTGCTTGCAGTGTACTAATTTTTCTGACTACCATTTTGGGAGGGAAAAGTGTGAACCCAGAAAAAATGACGACTACATTACAGAGTGCCATCGCGGAAGCACAGCAGATTGCCATGACGCGTCACCACCAAGAAATCGATATTCCGCATTTATGGAAGATTTTATTGCAAGCCAATCAATTCGGCCGCAATTTTTATACGGATACAGGCCTTGATGTCGATGCATTTGAAAAGGAAGTCGACCAGCTACTAGATGAACTGCCTTCGGTTGAAGGAGGAAATGTTCGTTATGGTCAATCCATGAGTCAAAATCTGTTTCATCTTTTGTCTGAGGCAGATCAATTAAAAAATGAATTTCAAGACGAGTATCTTTCCACAGAAATCGTCCTTTATGCGTTGATGAAATTGAATAATCATCCATTGACGGTGTATTTAAAGAAACAAGGAATCACCGCGAAAGAAATCAAGCAAACGATCGAAACATTAAGAGGAGGGGATCGTGTGACCTCACAAAATCAAGAAGAACAATACAAAGCATTAGAAAAATACGGCGTTGACTTGGTCCAACAAGTCCGCAGCGGAAAAATGGACCCCATTATCGGACGAGACGAAGAAATTCGCGACGTGATTCGCATCCTTTCTCGGAAAACAAAAAACAATCCCGTTTTGATTGGTGAACCGGGGGTTGGTAAAACAGCCATTGTTGAAGGATTGGCTCAACGGATCGTGCGAAAAGACGTCCCAGAAAACCTAAAAGACAAAACGATCTTTTCTCTGGATATGGGTGCCTTGATCGCAGGTGCCAAGTTCCGAGGTGAATTTGAAGAGCGTTTGAAAGCCGTCTTACAAGAAGTGAAAAAAGCCGATGGACGGATCATTCTCTTTATTGATGAGATCCACAATATTGTAGGTGCTGGTAAGACGGAAGGCAGCATGGATGCTGGAAACTTACTAAAACCAATGCTGGCACGGGGAGAATTGCATACGATTGGCGCAACCACCCTTGATGAATACCGTCAATACATGGAAAAGGACAAAGCCTTGGAACGTCGTTTCCAAAAAGTGCTGGTACAGGAACCAACCGTTCAAGATACGATTTCGATTTTACGTGGCTTGAAAGAACGGTTCGAGATCCATCATGGCGTCAATATCCATGACAATGCGCTTGTTGCTGCTGCGACCTTATCTGATCGGTATATCACGGACCGCTTTTTACCAGACAAAGCCATCGATTTGATCGACGAAGCAAGTGCCACGATTCGGGTAGAAATGAATTCGATGCCTACCGAGCTCGATCAGGTCACTCGACGTTTGATGCAATTGGAGATCGAAGAAGCCGCACTGAAAAAAGAATCTGATGATGCATCGAAAAAACGTTTAGGCATTTTACAAGAAGAATTGGCGGAATTGCGTGAAGAAGTCAATACCATGAAAATGCAGTGGGAAACGGAAAAAGAAGAAGTCAATGCAGTTTCCAATAAACGGGCAGAGATCGATAAAGCCAAGCATGAGTTGGAAGATGCTGAAAATAACTATGATTTGGAACGGGCAGCTGTTCTTCGTCATGGGACGATTCCCCAACTGGAAAAAGAACTCGCTGAATTGGAAGAAAAAAACCAAGACGAAGGCATTCGGATGGTTCAAGAGTCAGTGACAGAAAATGAGATCGCCTTAGTCGTGGGCCGCTTGACAGGAATCCCTGTTGCGAAATTAGTGGAGGGCGAACGAGAAAAACTGTTGAAATTAAATGAGACCTTGCATCAACGAGTGATTGGACAAGACGAGGCAGTCGATGCCGTCAGTGACGCAGTCATTCGTTCCCGAGCTGGTCTGCAAGATCCAAATCGACCATTAGGTTCCTTCTTGTTCTTAGGACCGACCGGCGTCGGTAAGACCGAATTAGCGAAAGCGTTAGCGGTCAACCTCTTTGACTCTGAAGAGCATATGGTTCGGATCGATATGAGCGAATACATGGAAAAACATTCGGTGTCTCGTTTGGTCGGTGCCCCTCCAGGCTATGTTGGATTTGAAGAAGGCGGACAATTGACCGAAGCCGTTCGACGCAATCCATACACGATCGTCTTATTGGATGAGATCGAAAAAGCCCATCCAGATGTCTTCAATATCTTATTGCAAGTGCTTGATGATGGCCGTTTGACAGACTCAAAAGGACGCGTCGTTGATTTCAAAAATACCGTCTTGATCATGACCAGCAACATCGGCTCTCAAGTCTTGCTAGATGGCGTGACTGCAGAAGGGACGATCCCAGAAACTGTCGCAGAAACTGTCCGTAATCTCTTGAGAGGACATTTCAAACCAGAATTCTTAAATCGGATCGACGATACGATTTTATTCACACCGCTTAGTCTAAACGATGTGACAGGCATCGTCGACAAGATCATCGCACAGCTTTCACAACGACTGGAAGTCCAAGATATACTGTTGACGATCACTGAAGAAGCCAAACGCTGGATCGCTGAAAATGCTTATGAGCCAGCGTATGGTGCGCGACCTCTCCGTCGGTTTATCACAAGAGAAGTCGAAACCCCATTGGCAAAAGAAATCGTTGCTGGCAGAGTCTTACCAAAGACCCAAGTCACGATCGAACTATTGAACGATCAGCTGGTTTTTGAAAATACGCCAATGACCGAATAATAAAAAGAGAACAAATGGATAAATGCAAAACGATGGTTGCCATTTCATTGGCAGCCATCGTTTTTTTGTCGCTCAACATAAGACAAAAAAGTTCCCCTTGCTTGTTGTTTGGAGGAAATTCGCACTTCGATTATACTGTTCTTATGGAGTAGGAGAGGAATGAAAAGATGAATACTTTTTTTGAAACGTTGAATGAGCGAAAAGGGGAATTGCTGACAGCTGTCTTTGAACATTTGTCATTGTCGATCATTGCGCTGCTCGTGGCGATCGTTATTGCTGTTCCTTTAGCTATTTGGCTGGTTAATCATAAACGGGCAGCGGAAGTCGGCCTACAAATAACGAGTGTGTTACAGACGATTCCATCACTGGCACTGTTAGGTTTATTGATTCCATTCGTGGGGATCGGAACGCCACCTGCATTGATCGCACTAGTTATTTATGCGTTGTTGCCGATCTTTCAAAATACCTATATTGGCCTTTCGGAGATCGATCCATCAATCGAAGAAGCTGCTGCGGCATTTGGTATGTCTCGGATGCGCCGATTGATCAAAGTCGAATTGCCGATTGCTTTGCCTGTCATAATTTCTGGGATTCGCACGGCGCTGGTCTTGATCATCGGAACAGCGACCTTAGCCGCTTTGATTGGCGCTGGTGGGTTAGGTTCCTTTATTTTGTTAGGGATCGATCGAAATGCGCCTGAGTTAACGTTGATTGGTGCGATCGGGTCTGCCTTGTTGGCGATTGTTTTCAGTACCCTGATTCGTTACCTGCAACATTTAAAACCCCGCTATACCTTGATCACGTTGGCTGCAATCATCTTGCTGATTGGTGGGGTTTCCTTCTCACAAAGCGGATTTTTTGCTCCCAAAACCATTACGATCGCAGGGAAACTAGGGTCTGAACCTGATATCTTGATCAACATGTACAAAGAATTGATTGAACAAGAAGACCCAGATGCCCAAGTTGAACTAGAGCCAAATTTTGGAAAAACCTCTTTCTTATTCAGCGCATTGGACAATGGTCAAGTTGATATATATCCAGAGTTTACTGGTACTGTGTTGGAGAGCTTAGTTGAGGTACCAGAAGAGCTTGCGAGTCAAAACCTTGACTCCGACGAAACCTATACCGAAGCAGTCAATCTATTGATGGATCAGTTTGAGATGACCTTGCTTCAGCCGATGGCGTATCAAAATACCTATGCGTTGGCTGTCAAAAAAGAATTTGCTGAGGAAAATGGACTAACCACGATCTCTGATTTGAAGAAAATCGAAAATCAAATCAAAGCTGGCTTCACTCTCGAATTCATTGATCGGACGGACGGATATGCGGGGATCCAAGAACTTTATGGGCTAGATTTTCCAAGTGTCCAAAGTATGGAACCGGCATTGCGTTACCAAGCCATCAATAATGGTGATATCAATCTATTGGATGCCTATTCCACGGACAGTGAATTGCGTCAATATGGCTTAGTTATTCTAGAAGACGATCAGGAACTATTTCCACCTTATCAAGGAGCCCCTTTGATGAAAGAAGCCTTTGCCGAGGAACATCCAGAAGTCGTCCGTGCATTGGAAAAGTTGGCAGGGAAAATCACCGAAGAACAAATGAGTGAAATGAATTATCAGGTCAATGTCGAAGGAAAAAATCCAGCAGAAGTTGCACGTACCTTCCTGATAGATGAAGGATTAATTAAGGAGGGACAAGAATGACACCAATTATTGAATTTAAAAACGTCAGTAAAAAGTTTGATCAAAAACTAGTGATCGATCAATTAGATCTGAGTATCAATAAAGGAGAAATCTTTGTTTTGGTCGGTCCTTCTGGGAGTGGGAAAACGACGACTTTGAAGATGATCAACGCGTTGTCAGAACCGACAGATGGTGATATTTACTTCAAAGAAAAACGCATCAAAGAATACAATATTCAAAAGATGCGTTGGCAAATGGGGTACGTTCTCCAACAAATCGCTCTGTTTCCGACGATGGATGTCAAACAAAATATCGAAGTGATCCCAGAGATGTTAGGGTGGTCAAAAAAAGATCGCTCAGAAGCCGTGGATCGTTTGCTGACACAGGTCAAACTCGACCCAGAGCAGTACCGTCATCGAATGCCGAAAGAATTGTCTGGTGGAGAACAGCAACGGATCGGGATCTTGCGCGCATTAGCTGCCAATCCCGAAATCATTCTGATGGACGAACCCTTTAGTGCCCTTGATCCAATTTCTCGTAATTCCTTACAGGAGCTAGTCCTCGATCTGCACCAAGAGCTTGGGACAACGATTATTTTTGTCACGCATAACATGAAAGAAGCGGTAAAATTAGGGACGCGCATCGCTGTGATGAATCAAGGGAAGATCGTTCAATGCGATACACCAGAAGTCATTGTTTCACAACCAAAAACCGCTTTTGTGAAAAGCTTCTTTGAAGAAACCGGGGAAGATGAAGCGAAACTGGTCACAGCAGGAGATTTGATACGGATGAACTTTTTCAGCAATGACATCAATCAAGCTGACCCGAAAATTGCAGCATCTACGCCATTAAATGAGTTGTATACTTTATTTGCGAGTCATGAGACGTTGGTGATCGAAGAAAATCACCAACTGATAGGGAGTCTACGTCGAAAAGATGTGTTTGCTTTCTTGAGTCGTGATCGAACGTAAACGATTCTTTTCGCAACGAGAAATATCATAAATTTTTTAAAATCGATGATTTCTCTTGCTCAAAGCAAAAATTCCACGTAAGATTGAGGAAGATATCTTTTGTCAAAATGGCAGAACAAGCTTTCGCCGATGACAAAAGATGCAGTAAAGGAGCGAAAGAGCAGCTATGGTAAAAATCCTCAAAGAAAATTGGTTACTGCTTTTCTTTATCGTCGCCGTGGTTCTCATCCGTCTGTTTGTCCTGACCCCAGTTCAAGTCAGTGGCCATTCTATGGACCCAACGTTGGCAGATAAACAGCGTTTGATTGCATCAAAAATCTCCTCCTATGACCGACAAGACATCGTGATATGTGTTGAACCAGATGATCCAAGTAAAATCGCTGTCAAGCGGTTGATTGGTTTACCCGGTGATACCATCGAGATGAAAGATGATGTCCTAACGATCAATGGAGAAGTATACGAAGAACCCTATTTAGATGAGTTTAAAGAGAAATTTGCAGACGATCAATTACAAGACGAATATTCTTATCGCGAAATGTTTCAGCAAATCGCCGCTGGTGCGGAACAGTTTACGGAAGATTTCTCAGTAACGGTGCCTGAAGGCAGCTATTTTGTGATGGGAGACAATCGTTTGATCTCTAGAGACAGTCGCAGTTTCGGGGTTGTAACGGAAGATCAAATGGAAGGGAAAGTGCTGCTGCGCTTTTGGCCATTGAATCAAATCAAACTATTTTAATCAAAAGAAAAAACATTCTTGCCAGTGCAGCGAAAACGATCGCAACTGACAAGAATGTTTTTTAGATGACCCAAGCGACAAATGCAACCATTGAAAAGAACATTGTCCAAACCGCAATAATAGCTGATGCAATAAAAATAATTTTGATTGATAAAGGTTGGACAAATTTTCGAGCATCTTTAGAGAACGCATAGGTGATCGATGAAAAAATCAAGCAGCATAAAATAAAAAACACTGTTAGAACCATAAGCCTCTCCTTTACTGACGCAACGTCAAATGAATAATGTAATTATAACAGACCATGGTTTTTTGGGGAAATAAAAATGATTAAACGAGGGAATTTTTTTGTGGATGTAATCGTTTTATAGGGAAGTGTAAGAAAGGTCAAACCTTGATAGACAGCGAATCTATAAAAACAAGATGTGTTATTTAAGTATTTTTATAAATTTTTCTTTATGAATAAAAGAACAAAAGAAAAAAGCTTGTTGAAAAACGATGGTTTCAACAAGCTTTTAAAGGTCGTTTATGATAATTTTTTAATCCGATAACTTTCAAAGTAATCAGGTTTGCCTCGACCTTGCACATACGCGATCACGCCCATTAAGGCAGCACCAATCGTGTTGGTCAGTAAATCACCCATCGTATCCATCAATGCTTCACGACCGATAAACGGAGTACCATCTAAGGTTGCATAACGTTGGAGGTTCATTCCACCAACAGAATCGCAGATAAACTCCCAAAACTCCCAGAAGATACCACACAAGCCAGCAAAAGCAAAGCCCATCAGTAAGAATAACCAGGGAGAGACATTTGAAACTTTGACTTCTTTCAGTAGCAGACAGATCAATCCATAGCCGACAGCCGTCAAGACCATTGGACTTACCGCATGCAGAATTTTATCCCAGAAAGCAATGGTTTCGATCAAATGTAAGATCGTCCCCATAAATACAGAGATCAGCAAGAAAAACCAATAAAAGTAGACGGTGGCGTTTGGTAGCTGGATCTTCAAGAACTTTTTACTCATTTCTGGGACGAAGATCAATAAAATCCCAAGCAAGGCTTGGACGAGGAAAATCAATCCTTGTGTTTGCGGATAGACACCACGGAAAAATTCCCACAAAGAAAAACAAAACACGAGAATACCAAAAATAGTGAATACCTTTTGCAGTCGCTGATAATTTTGCCCCATTTAGTTGTCCTCCGAAAGATAGTCGGCTAAGCCAGCTAAAAGGGCTGCTTCAGAGGAGTAAATTTCCCCGTTTAGCTTGATCAAACCCACCGTATAAAGATTGACATAGTGGAACTGATTTTCCGCAACGGTTTGTAATGCTGCCAGCTTTTGCTGATTGTCGGCACCTTGTTGGCGACTATCCGTATAAAGCCCTAAAACAGGAATGCCTTTAGCATAAGCGACACCGATCTCAGAGGCAACCCCAGCATCGATGGTCAAACCATCCAGCAATGCGATCATCAAATCACTTTCCAGCACTTTTTCGGTATCTGCCAAAGCGATCATTTTGCTATCCGCATAGGCGGATTTATCATTGATCGCGGCATTTTCTTGAGGTAAATAAATCTCCAGCTGCGGATACTGCTGACGAATCGACGCAACAAGTTCGGCGTTGTAGCGCAGGTCACTAGCAGCAAACAGGGGAGCAGCAAAATATAGTTTCATTCAAAAACACTCCTTAATCATTCATAGTTGTACATTTTGTTGATTCATTGTTTAGAAATAATCGCTGAAATAGGCTTCCATATCAGGGATGATCGATTCCAGTAATGCCAGTGTTTCTGAATCGGTATTTAGCCGTTCCACACGCTCTAAGTAAGCTGGGCGGCGGTAATTCATCAAAAGACAAGACAATGTCTGAATATCCAGCTGGACCGCTTTTCCGATGGCTTCTCTTGAAACCACGATCTCCCCGTGATTGTATTGGACACCGAAGATCCCGTTGTTCCAATCGGCAACTGGGTCGGAAACAACAAAGTGAAAGGGTGTTTGGAAGGCTTCAAATGGGAAGTTTTTCAAAAACTGTTCAACATCGACGATCCGCGCCATGTAATAAGGCTCGATGGTTTCTTTGATTTGGCTATCGTCCAAATAGAAGGACAGGGGTTCATTTGAATAAATGTCTCCTTTGACCCAATAAACCATTGAGAAATGGGCAGAGATAAAATTCCAAAGACCATTGCGGGCTTCTTGATTCAAGTAGAACATTTCCTTTACATGGAAGACTTCTTCGGCTACCCAATAAAAAAGTACACCAGTCGGATGACCACTGGCATTGTAATAGACAGCCGCGGTGCGCTCTTCTTCATTTTCATAGCGCCAATACTCTTCCCAGTGAAAAGAGGTCCGCTGCAAGGCACCATGGTTGTCGCGGGAGAATTGGTTGTAGACAGTAAAGACATCAGGGTCATCCACTTCTTTGCGCTCTACGATCCCAGGGACTTCTTTGGTTTTCGGAAGCTGGGTATCACGAATTTTAAAGGTCAGCTTGTCGGACATGATCTCCCAGCCCTTGCGACGATAGTAGGGCACATTATAAGGGTAAAGGTAGGAGATCCATTGCTGGTCTTCCCGCATCGTTTCTAAGGCAAGCTTGATCAAGTCTTTCATCAGGCCATGCCCGGCATACTCAGGGTAGGTCCCAACACCGGTCACTCCGCCCATTTTGATCAATTTGCCGTGTATATTGACTTCACAAGGATAAACGGCGATTTGCGAGATCAACTTGTCTTCATTGAACCAGCCAAAGACCTTGGAAAGCTCTAAGATCGGGCGCTTAGATTTGATCATTTCCCGTTTGCTCTCATAGCCGCTTTCTTCAATATCCGATTCAGTGATCTGAAAAACATAGCTTAACAGTTCGTTGAACTGATCAACGTCTTTTTCTTCCACCGCTCGAATATGTAGATTTTGATGAAAATTATTGTCCATTCTTTCAACTCCAATTTATTTGCTAGCTCTAGTATAGCAAAACCTGAATGAATATGTCTAAATAACGGTTAAGAAAAATACTTTATCTATTGGCGTTTCGTTGGTATAATAGAAAAGCTGACTAAAAGAAATGAGGAACGTATCCATGAACATAGAAGAAATGAAAAAACGACAGGAGAAGATTCGTAATTTCTCCATTATCGCCCATATCGACCATGGGAAATCAACACTGGCGGACCGTATTTTGGAACAAACCCATACGGTGACGTCACGAGAAATGCAAAACCAACTATTAGACTCCATGGATCTTGAACGTGAACGAGGAATCACAATCAAATTAAATGCCGTGGAACTTAACTATACCGCCAAAGACGGCGAAACCTACATCTTCCATTTGATCGACACCCCAGGGCACGTCGATTTCACCTATGAAGTTTCCCGCAGTTTGGCTGCTTGTGAAGGCGCCGTGCTCGTCGTTGATGCAGCTCAAGGGATCGAAGCACAGACATTGGCAAACGTCTACTTGGCGTTAGACAATGATTTAGAGATCCTACCAGTCATTAATAAAATAGACTTGCCAGCTGCCGATCCTGAGCGAGTACGAACAGAGATCGAAGATGTGATCGGTATCGATGCCAGTGAAGCTGTTTTAGCAAGTGCCAAAGCAGGTATTGGGATCGAAGACATTTTGGAACAAATCGTTGAGTATGTCCCAGCTCCCGCAGGTGATATTGAAGCACCGCTAAAAGCGTTGATCTTTGACTCCGTGTACGATTCCTATCGTGGGGTGGTCTTAAACGTCCGTATCATGGACGGGATGGTCAAACCTGGAGATAAAATCAAAATGATGAGCAATGGCAAGACCTTTGATGTTACGGAAGTTGGTGTCTTTTCACCAAAAGCCATTCAACGAGATGCGTTGATGGTGGGCGATGTTGGGTATATCACTGCTGCCATCAAGACCGTTAAAGATACCCAAGTCGGGGATACGGTGACATTAGCCAACAATCCAGCAGAAGAAGCCTTAGCTGGTTATCGTCAAATGAATCCGATGGTTTATTGCGGATTGTACCCAATCGATACTTCACGCTACAACGACCTTCGAGAAGCATTGGAAAAATTACAATTGAATGATGCAGCATTGCAATTTGAACCAGAAACCTCTCAAGCATTAGGATTTGGGTTCCGTTGCGGCTTCTTAGGCCTATTACACATGGATGTCGTGCAAGAACGGCTAGAACGTGAATTTAACCTTGAGTTGATTACGACTGCACCATCCGTAATCTATCACGTCAACAAGACAGATGGCTCAATGGTCGTCGTTGATAACCCAGCAGAATTTCCTGAACCAGTCACGATCGACAACGTGCAAGAGCCTTACGTCAAAGCACAAATCATGGTGCCTAATGATTACGTCGGTGCTGTAATGGAATTGTCCCAGCGCAAACGGGGAGACTTTGTCACGATGGATTACTTGGATGATTATCGAGTGAACGTCGTTTATGAGATCCCACTATCGGAAATCGTCTTTGATTTTTTTGATAAATTGAAATCCAGCACCAAAGGGTACGCATCACTCGATTACGAAATGTCTGGTTACCGAACTAGCAAGCTAGTGAAGATGGACATCTTGCTGAATACTGAAAAAGTCGATGCGTTAAGCTTTATCGTTCACCGTGACTTTGCTTATGAACGCGGTAAAGCCATCGTTGAAAAACTGAAAAAACTGATCCCACGACAACAATTTGAAGTACCGATCCAAGCAGCCATCGGACAAAAAATCGTTGCGCGTTCCGACATCAAAGCCTTGCGTAAAAACGTATTGGCGAAATGTTACGGCGGTGACGTTTCTCGAAAACGCAAACTCCTAGAGAAACAAAAAGAAGGGAAGAAGCGGATGAAACAAATCGGCTCCGTCGAAGTACCGCAAGAAGCCTTCATGGCCGTTCTGAAAATGGATGAGGACGAACCGAAGAAATAATCTGTTTTGACGGATGTCAGTAAGAGGAATAAAATGAAAGTACCTTCGAAAGAAGGTGCTTTTTTTAATAAAAGGAAAAATATAAAATGACCGAAGGGACATTCGTCGGTTGTTTAGTAGATAGTTTCAATCGATTGATGCGTGGCTTTTGATAGATTGAAGATCGGAGATGATTTGCGCATGAAGGCGTTGTATTTTAATGAATTCGGTGATTCAACTGTTTTAACATATGGGGATTTGCCGGATCCCATCATTCATGAAAATGAGCTATTGGTAGAAATGGTGTATATTGGGTTGAATTATGCTGATATTTATCGGAGAAAGGGCACCTATCATATTGAATCCCGAGAGCCTCTTATTAATGGCTATGAAGGGGTAGGGAGGATTATTCAAAAAGGAACATCTGTCTCCAAGTTTCAGCTAGGGGAAACGATTCTTTTTGTGGATGTTCCTTTTGCTAATGCAGAATTGGTGGCTGTTTCTGAGGAAAATGCCATCCGTATCCCATCAGGTATACCACCTAAATTAGCAGCCAGTATTGGTCTGCAAGGGTTGACAGCTGATTTTTTGCTCATGATCTTGGCAATAATGTGAATCATAGTAAGGTCTTCGTCCATGGGATAAGTGGTGGCGTCGGACAAATTTTATCGCAATTATTAACCGCAGATGGTTTAGAAGTGTATGGCGTCACGTCTACGGAAGAAAAGCGGCAACTGGCTTTAGACCAAGGCGCAAAACAAGTCTTTTTAAGAAATACAGAATGGCAAGATACCTACACTTCTTTCTTTGATACCGTTTATGATGGCATTGGGCATACATTAGCCGAAAGTGTCGACTTGCTCAAAAATAGAGGGAAGGTTGTCTTTTTTGGAATGGCCGGCGGAAATCCGCCAGCGATCGACTTTATTCCCTTGCTATCTAAATCAAAAAGTATTTTGACAGGAGATCTCTGGGATTACTTGACAAGTTTTCAAGAGCGGGAGAGAAGAAGCTCTCGATTGTTTGACTACTTTAGCAAGGATCAAATGAAAATCAGTCAACCAACCATTTTTTCATTAGCTGACGGAAAAGCTGCCCATGATTATTTAGAATCTGGAAAAAGTATCGGTAAAATTCTGCTGCAACCATAAGAAGGTAAAAAACTAGATGTTTTTATTGCAAACGATACACCGAATGTTTGATGTTTCACTAAGGCATTTTTTATATAATCGATATTTCTCTTATGATACATCTTTAAGGATAAAAATAAATGTAAAATGAAAAGAATATTGCAAAGAAATTATAGTTTTTATCTATTCAGTGAGAATAAGATAAAACTTTGTGATACACAGTACATTTAATTTGAAAATATTTAATTACAGCAGTAAGATAAATATATCAAATACTTAAGGAGTGATATCTATGACAAACTATGAAGAAAAGGAAGCAAAAGCATTGGTAAAGATTGCAGAGGTTCTTGATAAGTTAGATGAAAATTTAGCTGAATTAGACACACTAGATGCAGATGCAAAAAAACATAGTATGAAGAAATGGATCGTTGAGAAAAAAGCGATTCATGAAATCAAAAAGATCGCACACGAAGCCGGTAAGTATGAAAAGTACGATGAAAAAGCACTACAAAAAGAAATTGATGAAGTTGAGAAGTATATGTAATTGAAGAATAATAAGAAATTGTCACCATTATTCAGCAATTGAAATCTGAACTGATAAAAGCCAGATTTCAATTGAAGATATAGAATTGACAATGATCTCAATAAGCCCATGCTCTTATGAGTGTGGGCTTATTTGTGTCAGTCACAAGAAGTAGCTCTCTGAGAATAGTTGCGTTAAAAAACATGGGCCAAAATTTACTAATTGAAGGAATATTTAAGAAGATGCCAAAATTATTTTTCTTATTTTTGAAACGGTCTCCGCAACAGAGTAATGGGAAATATCAATTTTTCTTGAACGCAATTCAGTATATTTTGGTAACCTATCCAGTGAACGCTGTAAATCAGATAGTGTTCGTTTCCCGGTGGTTATATCTCCTTCAAAGTTTTTCTGCAATTTTTCTGGCGAGGCAATTAATGAGAAGTGTTGCACGTCAATATCTTCCAATGCGATGCCGTTCAAGACTCGATCCACAATTTTTTGCTCATCCATAACCCAGCAAAAATAAATGACGTTGATCATAGAGTTATTGATAAAAGAGTTTAACAGAAAATGGATATTGTTGATCACCATATCCTTATTCTCTTCATTGACGATAAACGGATTCATCATCCAGCACCAATCCCCGTCAAGGTAAACAGACTGCTTTGTTTGTTTGGATTGTTCTTCAGTTATAGTTGATTTACCAATTCCCATCGTACCACTGATCAATATAAGCTTTTTCATCAGACTACCGCCAGCTTTCATATAAAAAGTATTTTTTTCTCAATCCAAAAACGTGTTTAGATTTTTAACTGTGATCCAACCATTCTCTTTCCACAGCCCAATCTCTTCAGAGCAAGCTACTTTTTCACTCGGTTCCTCATGCAAAAACAATTGGATTTTCTGTCCGTTCAGTAGTTTTCGAGTCAAAGCAAAGGTTGCTTCCGCAAAGCCAGCTGCACCGATATAACCACAGATACCATTTTTTTCTTTGTTATACAAATAAAAAATCTCGGCTTTTTCTATGTCTTTATAAAAGTCTACGAATAAGGTTGGAAACTGAGTAGAAAGATCGTCCGTGGCTTTTGGATAATTGATCACCTGATGACCATTTTCAGTAAGTGTATTCGTCAGTTCTTCAAAATCCTTTTGAAAAGCGATACTTCCAGAAATAATTATTTTTGACATGCTATGGCTCCTTGTCGTTGATTTACTTCATTATATCAGGATGAAGGTGCTAAGCGAGGGAAATTTTAGCTAACTTGTATCGCCAATCTAGTAATGGGAAGGACGAAATTATTGATTGAATTAAAGTAATCTATCTATGAGAGACGTGTTTACTTAAAAGAAGACGATTAAAACCACAATACGAAAAAAGTCTGTTTTTTTAATTTTTTCATCGATTTTCTCTATTTTTTTTGGGAAAGGTTTCGTTTATTCTATACTTGTAAACGATCTCAAAGTGTTTAGATGGGGATTATTAGAATGATTTTTAGAATGTGGTCCTATTTTTTCTAAGAGCGAATTGACTATCAAGTTATAGATAGAATATTAGTTACAGTACAGTAGTTGGATTCTCATTAGAGTTAAAATAATGAAAGAAAAAGATGAAACGGGGGATTACATGGAAACAACATTTTTCATTTCGAAAAATACTTCTGTCACGTCAAAACAGTTGAAAAATGAAGTGATTGGACATGCTTGCAAGATCTTGCAGCGTGACATTTTAACCGTTGTGACAGACACGAGGAAGGCAAATGAAATTGAATTGGTTTTACTTGATGGAAAAAATGAAACGGATGCTTTTCATATACTTTTCGTATCGCCAGATAAAGTAAAAGTGTGTGCTGAAACACCGTTAGGATTAATGTATGGGGTTCTTGAAATCTCTCATAAAATTTTAGGTGTTCAACCCTTTTGGTATTTCATGGAGATTCCCCCAATAAAAAAGCCATTTATTGAATGGACAGGTTTTGACTTAACATTGCCTGATTTTGCAACGGACTATCGGGGCTGGTTCGTCAATGATGAGTTGCTGCTGGATCAATGGGAAGATAATGGTTCAAATGAATATGTATGGGAACGTATTTATGAAACATTGTTACGTTTAGGCGGAAATGTCATCATCCCTGGAACAGATAAGAACAGTCATAGACATCGAGAAAGTGCGCAAGCGATGGGGTTGATCTATACACATCATCATGCCGAGCCACTAGGCGCTGAGATGTTTGCTAGAAGGTATCCTGGTTTGAAGGCTTCATACGAGGAACATTTTGCGTTGTTTCAGGAATTATGGAAAAAAGCCCTACACGAGCAAAAAGGTACCAAGGTTATCTACACACTTGGTTTTCGCGGACAAGGGGATTGTCCTTTTTGGGTAGAAGATCTTGATCGACAGTGGTCAGCAGCGGAAAAAGCAGCAGTGATCAACGAAATCGTTCATCTGCAATATCATATGGTTAAAGAAGTCGATCCTCATGCAGTATGCTCAATGAACGTTTATGGGGAGATGACGGAATTATTTAATCTTGGCTTACTTGAGCTTCCAGATGATGTGATTGAGATTTGGGCGGATAATGGTTATGGCAAAATGGTTTCTCGTAGACAAGAAAATCACGATCCACGAGATGAAGTGTTAACAAACACATCAAAACCAAATCAATCAAGAGGAATCTATTATCACGTTGCCTTTCATGATTTACAAGCATCTAATTTCTTGACGATCTTGCCTAATAGCCCAGAATTTGTTTCTAGAGAGTTAATGGCGGTTAGAGAAGTCAAGATGGATAAGTTTGTCTTAGTCAATACAGGCAACATAAAACCGCATATTTTGTTCTTACAAGAAATAGCGAATTTCTGGCGAGCAGATTATCAGTTACGAACCAATCAAGAGATAATTTCAGAGCATGTAACACAATATTATCAAAATCAGCAAGAAGAGATCCAAGCTGTCTATGAAGCTTACTTTGAAGCGATTATTCGCTATGGAACACATGAGGATCAAACCGCTGGGGACGAGTTTGCCTGTTATTTGATTCGAAAAATTATTCAATCCTGGCTCAAGCAAGAAACAAAAATTCCGAGGATAGAATGGTTGACGGGTGATCGGAAAAACAAGGAGCAAGTCACAGAAATTTTCTCTATGGTAGGAGAAAAGATAGCAGCCTGGGAGAATCTATTGCTGAGATGCCAGCAGATTACATTAACCCTTCAGGATAAACATGCACAAAATGCTCACTTTTTTAATGATATTTACCTCTCAGTAGCCGTTCAATGCAAAACATTAAAAGCACTGCTCCATTTGTTAGACGCTTATCAGATGATTGATCGGGAAGAAATAGTCTTTGTATTTGTAAAAGTTTTCGATGCATTAGAAGAAATCCATCAACTAATTCAAATACTGAAGGAAAATCCTAGTGATACATGGTATGATTTTTATGAAAATGATGGCTATACCAACCTAACATTGACAAAAGAGATGATCAAAAGTCTGTTGTCTTACATTCGCATCATTGGCGATGGTCCAGATCAAGATCAGTGGGAGAGAAAATATATTATGGATCCCACTGAATCAAGAGTTATGTTGCTTTCAAATACTAAAAAAGCGCTGACGGATGAAAAGTTAGCAAGAAAAATCAGAGTAAGTTTTAGAAAAATTCCTAAATAATATTAAATTGAGATGAAACGCCATTCAAAAGTTAGACTAAATATCTTACTTTTGAATGGCGTTTCATCTAGTATGCAGTTTTTATTAGAATTCACTAGGCGTATCGTCCAATTCCAGCACCATATTATACCAAGCAACATTTGCATGTTGGGAATCTGACAGTCCTTCTAGTTGATAGCCATGCTTTTTGTAATATGGAATCAATGATTCTAAACAAGTTAAGGTGATTCCTTTTCTGTTTTGAAGACGACATTGTTCTTCGAGGACTGACAGTAGTTTACTGCCAATCTGACAGTTTCTATAATCAGGAGCGACAGCTAAGCTCAGAATACTTTGGTAGCCACCCAAAGGCTGATTAGGACAAGTACTTTCAAAGAGATCGTCAGAGAGATAACGTTTAGAAATAATGGGCCCTACAACATAGCCAATCGGACAATCCTTTTCATTTACTGCAACAATAAAACTGTCACATATTGTATGTATTCGATTCATCATCGCAGTTTTGGATGCTGCTTCATCAGCTGTAAATCCTGCATTTTCAATCTGCATGATTCGATCAATATCCTCTTCTTTTGGTGGTCTGAAGAAAATATTCATTCAATCACTCCCATCTTTATTCAAAAATAGTTTATCACATAATGATATATGACGTTTATATTTGAGAACGATAAAAATTTAGAGACTCAAAATTCCTAGTACAGAAACGTTGTCATACTTTCAATAAAATGAAACAAAAATAAGAATTAGTAGTTGTTAACTGAATGGGTTCTTATAAGAAAAAGTCAAATTAATGATAATAAATCGCAATTCTTCATTTTATTCTAACAAAATGACAATTTTCTTAGGTATTCATCACAAATTTATCACATTTCCAAGCTAAAGTTTGTTATTATCTGAAAATTTTCATCATTCAGATAAAAGCTTCTTCATTATGAGCAAATTTTTTATAGTTAGTTTATAGAAAACAGGACGAGCGTATGTGTTTTCGATCCAAGTTACACACCAATGCGTCTAATTTCTATATTTGCTGGTATGAAGAAGAGCGCAAAAAAAAATCCTTAAGTTACAGGGGACGAAATGGAGGATAACATGAAAAAAAGGAAAACAAGCTGGGCTCTCGTATTGTTAACAAGTCTGATGGTATTAGGTGCTTGTGGTAGTGGAGGCCAAGACCCAACAGATAGTTCGGGAGGGAATGTGTCAGGGGGAGCTAGTTCTGATCCTAATGTATTAGTGGTCGCATCAGGTGCGGATCCAGTGACATTAGATATCCATCAAACGAACGACCAAGCAACTACCAGGGTAGCAAGACAGATTTACGAAACACTGATCAAACAGACGAACGATCTTGAGTTAGTGCCAGGGTTAGCAACAGAGTGGGAAGAAATTGAAGAGAACCTTTATGAGTTCAAGTTGCGAGAAGATGTTGTCTTTCATAATGGGGAAGCGATGACAGCTTCTGATGTTGCCTACACCCTTCGACGGGCGGTTGACTCACCTTCGATCAGTCATATCATTGGTTCGATCGATCCTGATACGATCGAAGTGATCGATGATCATACGATCCATATCGGGACAAATGGTGCCTTCGGGCCTTTCTTGACTCATTTAGCACATCCTGCGGTTGGAATTTTGAGTGAGAAAGCTGTGGAAGAAGCTGGTGAAGATTATGGTATCAGCAGCGTTGTGGGAACGGGTCCCTTTGAATTTGTTGAATGGGCAACCGGTAGTCACGTGACGTTAGATCGATTTGACGATCACTGGGATGAGCCAGCGGGAATGGAAAGAATTGAGTTTCGGACAATTACAGATTCAAGTGTTCGTTTGATTGAACTAGAGTCAGGAACCGTCGATATTGTTTATGATATCGCTCCTTCTGATAATGAAAAAGTTGAAGAAAACGATGAATTGACTTTAATAGCGACAGAAAATTTAGGAACGGAATACCTGGGTTTCAACGTTCGAAATGATACACCATTGCAAGAAGTAGGGGTACGTCGCGCGATTGCCCATGCTATCGATGTCGAATCGATTATCCAAACGGTTCATATGGGGATCGGGACTCAAATGAGTGGACCGATCAACGAATTGGTTTTTGGATATAATGAAAACTTGGAAGCTACTCCTTATGACGTTGAATTAGCAAAAGAACTATTAGCAGAAGCTGGTTATCCAGATGGCGGGTTCTCCCTTTCGTTGTATGTCGGTGATAACAATCAAGAACGAATCCGTGTCTCGCAGGTTGTTTCCGCTGCTTTAGAAGAATTAGGTATCACTGTTGAGGTCAACCAAATGGAGTGGGGAGCATTTTTAGATGCTGCAGCAGCTGGTGAACCAGATATGTTCTTACTAGGTTGGACAACGATCACAACAGATGCTGACTATGGATTGTATCCACTGTTCCATTCAAGTAGCTTTGGCGAAGCTGGAAATCGTACGTTCTATCATAATGAACGGGTAGATGAATTACTTGATGCAGCTCGTAGCACTTCTGACCAAGAGGAACGCTTGGCCTATTATCACGAGGCGCAAGAGATTATCAATGATGAGATGCCATGGGTTTACTTACAAACCAGAGAAAATGTTTCAGGTATCCGCAACTGGGTGCAAGGGTTCGAACATCATCCAACTGGAAGTTACTTCTTAGATACGGTGTCAAAAAACTAAATTAGATTGAGAGTATAAAATAAAGAGCCGCAATGGCTCTTTATTTTGAGGAGATGAATAGATGTTCCAATATATTGTAAAACGAATTCTGTGGTTGTTTCCTATCCTGCTAGGCGTCTCTTTTATTGTATTTACGATTATGTATCTATCACCTGGAGGCCCTGTAACGATGGTGTTGGGGGAAGGAGCGACTCCTGAACAATATGAGGCTATGCGTGTGCAAATGGGACTTGATCGTAGTTTTATCGAACAATTTTTTCATTATATAAAAAATGTTGTCATCGAATTTGATCTTGGGAGATCGTATGTTTCTGGCCGGGTGGTCATGGATGAAATCCTAGTCCGTTTGCCCAACACAATCAAATTATCAGTATGGAGTGTGTTATTTGCCTCGCTGATTGGTATTCCACTGGGAGTGATCTCTGCTTCGAGACCTTATTCCAAGGTTGATAATTTCGTGATGTTTCTTTCACTGGTTGGGGTTTCTATGCCAACCTTTTGGCAGGCACTCCTTTTAATTATTCTTTTTACTTCTACCCTGGGCTGGTTGCCAGCATCTGGTTTTGATACTTGGCAGCAAATGATCATGCCAGTATTTGCATTGGCTTCCTCATCAATTGGCACGATCGCCCGGATCACAAGGTCGAGTATGATGGACGTTTTAGACCAAGATTATATTCGCACGGCAAAAGCCAAAGGAGTAAATGGTTCAAAGGTGACGTTCCATCATGCTTTAAGAAATGCCTTGATTCCCGTAGTGACAGTCATTGGTTTGCAGTTTGGGGCTTTATTAGGTGGGGCTGTATTGACCGAGACTGTTTTTAGTATCAATGGGATCGGGACATTGATGGTGAATGCGATCCGTACAAGAGACACAATGATCGTCCAAGGCGGCGTTTTATTTATTGCATTTATTTTTACGATGGTTAATCTATGTGTCGATATTCTCTATGCATATATCGATCCGCGAATTAAAACCTCATATGATTAAGGGAGGAACTCATGTTTTCTAGAAAAAAGGCCATTGCGAAAACGCAAGCACTTGCAGGCGTACCAGAAGGATCGAAACAAGAGATTTGGCTTTCCTTAAAAGCAAATCGCCGAGCAATGTTTGGGTTACTATTTATCACGTTACTGACGATTACTGCGATTTTTGCAGACTTTATAGCTCCCTATGGTATGCGGGAGCAAAATCTAGCCAATGCATTGCAATTTCCAAGTCGTTCTCATTGGTTTGGGACAGATGACTTGGGACGTGACGTATTGTCTCGTTTGATTTACGGCACGAGAATATCGCTGACTGTAAGCGTTTGTGCGGTGTTACTGGCACTCTTTTTTGGTGGTATCTTAGGTGTCTTATCCGGTTATTTCAGAGGGTGGATCGATACGCTGATTATGCGTTTTTGTGACATTTTACTATCCATCCCTTCCATTTTGTTGGCAATCGCCATCGTGGCTTCTTTGGGATCCAGTCTGCCGAACATGATCTTGGCGATCGGGTTGGCGAATATCCCCATTTTTGCTCGTATTATTCGGGCAAGTGTGATGGCGGTCAAAGAGAAGCAATTTATTGAAGCTGGAAAAGCGCTGGGCGCAAATAATGGATTGCTGATTTTTAAACACATCTTGCCAAATATCCTTTCACCAGTCATCGTGCATTCATCAATGGGCGTTGCCACAGCAATTTTATCTGCTGTTGGCTTAGGATTTATTGGCTTAGGTATGGAGGCTTCCGTTGCGGAATGGGGAACGATGTTAAATTTTGGACGAGGCTATATCCGAACACATCCCTACCTGACGATTTATCCAGGGATCGCGATCATGTTGACCATTTTATCCTTCAATTTGATCGGTGACGGAATCCGAGATGCCATCGATCCGAAGATGAGAGAGAGGTAAGCAGTTATGGACACGATCATGCGCGTCAAGAATCTACAAAAGTATTTTCCTGTGAAGAAGAAAAACTTTTTTGGGGTGGGAAAAGACTATGTGAAAGCAAATAAAGATCTTACGATCGATATATATGAAGGAGAAACATTAGGCATCGTCGGTGAAAGTGGCTGTGGAAAATCGACCTTTGGACGCACGATTATTCAGCTCCAACGACAAACCGGAGGCTCGACCCTTTACTATGGAGAGACGATCGAAGATTTCATGCCTCGTTACGTAAAAAAGTCTATCAACAACTGCCACAAAAGATGAAACAGTTTACTGATTCTGTCAATGAGCTCCAGTCGATCGAATCAAAACTCGCTACCGATTCAGCTGCTGATGTAGAAGCAACAACGGAACGGTTGCGTCTAAAGAAAATCGCTTTTGAAAATGAATATGGCAATACCCTACGATTAGTCGGAGGCTTGATTTTGCATGATGATCTACAAAAGGTCAGTAAGCTTCTTTCGTCTCGTTACGAAGCTGCAGCAAAAGTCGCCGCTAGCAAGCGGGCGTTAACATTTAATCAGCAAAAACAAGCAATGAATGGGGCAGTGGATCAATCAGAGCTCATAAATTTGGAAAAAACGATCGCTGAACAACAAAATGACTTAGCAGCTATTGATAAGCAAGTCGCACAACTAAAAAAAGATGTCATGAACAAAAAAGATTTTTCATACTATGAAGAGCAGCTTGATTCTGGCATCGATCTAGCTGCTTTGACTCAAAAGGAATCAAGAGTTTTACGAAAAGACCTGCAAATTATCTTTCAGGACCCTTACTCCTCACTAGATCCACGGTTAACAGTGGGTGATATTATTGGAGAAGGTTTGTTGATACACAAATTTTTTGCTAGTAAAAAGGACCCAAACTATGAAACCTATATTCTTGATATCATGGAAAAATGCGGGTTAAAGAAAGAATTTATTCATCGCTATCCGCATCAATTTTCTGGTGGACAACGACAACGAATCGGGATTGCTCGTGCCTTAGCTTTAAAGCCCAAATTCATTGTTTGCGATGAAGCTGTTTCAGCGTTAGATGTTTCGATTCAGTCACAGATCATCAATTTGCTTCATGATTTGCGGGAAGAACTCAATTTGACTTACTTGTTTATCACCCATGATCTTGGGGTCGTAAAATTTATTTCTGATCGGATCGGTGTGATGTATTTTGGGCATCTTGTAGAATTAGCTTCAGCTGAGACGATTTTTTCTAACCCGATCCATCCGTACACACGGCAATTATTAAATGCCATTCCAACGCTAGACGAAGAGTATCGCCCATGGGCTCTTGATGAAACCCATCCTGATTTGGTATTCAACTATTCAAAAGAAACTGATGCTGATCCAGATTGGGTAGAAGTCGAGCCGAATCATTTTGTGAAGTGTACGCGAAAATAGTTTTTTTAGAACATAGAAATTGAAACATGGTTGATGAGTCAATCAATCGAACCATAAGCATGATACGATTGGTTTAATGGGAAAAATCAAAAGGAGGTCCAGATGGATTTACTAGAAGTTGATAATCTGCATACGTATTTTGATACGAAACGGGGCACTGTCAAAGCTGTCAAAGGCGTTACTTTTTCATTAAAAAGAGGGAAGACATTAGGAATGGTTGGAGAAAGTGGGAGTGGCAAAAGTCAAACAGCCATGTCGATCCTTCAACTTTTTCAGCGAAATCAGTATATAGCGAAAGGGCAGATCCGTTTTGATGGAAAAAATATCCTCGAATTAAGCAAAAAAGAGCTTTTAAAAATTCGTGGGAATGATATTTCAATGATCTTTCAAGAGCCTATGACAAGTTTGAATCCGGTATTTACAATCAAAGCACAACTGACAGAAGCCTTGAAACTTCATCAGCACGTCGACAATAAGACGGCGACTTTACGGGCATATGAGCTGTTAGAAGCTGTCAAGATCACAGATCCTAAACGAGTAGCCAAGCAATATCCTCATCAGTTATCTGGAGGAATGAGTCAGCGGGTAATGATCGCAATGGCATTAGCCTGCAATCCGAAGCTATTGATTGCCGATGAACCGACTACCGCACTCGATGTGATCATCCAAGCAGAAATCCTTAAGTTAATGAATGAGTTAAAAGACAAGCTGGATACAAGTATTTTATTTATTACCCATGATTTGGGTGTCATTAGTAAAATGGCCGATGATGTGATCGTGATGCATGGGGGAAAAATCGTCGAGAGTGCCCCAATCAATGAGATATTCAAAAATGCTTACCATCCGTACACAAGGCGCTTACTTGCTGCATTTTTAAGAACCGACATTCGAAACAAGAAAACAGCGCCTGATGACTTTTACAGCAAGGAAAACAATGTTTTTGATTTCACCACATTTAAAACAGAAGAAACAGCGGACCCGGATTGGGTTCAGGTAGGAACAAATCATTTTGTCGCTGCCAGTTTGAGAAAAATCGATAACTAAATGAAGAAGTCGTAAAACAAAGCTTTGTTTACGACTTTTTTCAATATGCTGGGAAGGAAGACTTTTTGTGAGGAAGTTGTGAGAAAGATGTAAAAAATAGGGGAAGGTTTCCTCAAGAGCCTTGCCTTAAAGTCCACTTCAAGAATTATACTGGAACTACCAATTTTGGTGGAAAAAGAAAGGAGTAATTCAATGAACAAATGGACAAAAGGACTTTTTCTGACAATGCTTTTTCTAGCAGGATGCAGCAGTGATTCAATGAATGACGAGCCAGACATTGGTACAACAGAAACAAGTACTAGTGACACCATTACGCAACAAATGAGAGAAACAGGGATTGATGGGGATGCCGATATTTTGATCGCCTACTTCACAAGACCAGAAAATTTAGAGCATGAACCAGCAGTCGAAGCAGTTTCTGGAAGTAGTTTTAATGTAATCGATGACACCTTAGTAGGAGATGTCCAGGTGATAGCAGAAATGATTGCTGAACAGACAGGAGGTGCGTTGTTCTCGATTCAAACAGAAGTAGATTACCCTAACGTTTACGATGAACATACAGCTTTTGCGACTAGAGAGGTGGAAGAAGATGCCCGACCAACGTTGAAGGCTGACGTTGCCGAAATGACTGAAGTGGATGTTCTCTTTATCGGCTTTCCCGTTTGGTGGAACCGTGCCCCAAGAGCCGTTTTAACATTTCATGAAACCTATGATCTTACGGATAAACAAATCATTCCTTTTGCAACCCATGGGGGAAGTGGATTGAACAATAGTCAAAACGAACTTCAAACTTTGTATCCAGCGTATGACTTTCTTGAAGGCTTTGCAGCAAGAGCGGGAAGTGTTGAAGACGCTGAACCGAATCTGTTGAATTGGCTCGATGAACTAGGATATTAGCAAAATTCAAGTTTAGTATAGCCGTTTCTCAATTGGCTATATGTTCATGATGTACCACAAGCCGAAATAATCATAATATAATTATGGTAAACTAGTGCGGTTGATTTATGAATCATTTGGGATGAGTTGATGGATTAGAAGCAAGAGCTTCTTCTTCCCGAGAATAGTCAATTTTTCCGATTTATTCGTTCTAGGTTGACTACAATTCTGTTATTTCGGATAAGAAAGGTAGATCATGACCAAAGAGACGATGAAAAGAATCACACCAATAACCGACAATGGCAATACAGGACCATTCCACGGACGTTTGTTCAGCAACGCACGCACTCTAAAGATGAATCCTCCAAATCCGAGTAAAGCGATCGCTACACAAAATAAAAGAATTGATAAATTTAACATCATATTCCTCCAAATCATTGTATGAGGACTCATACCAAGATACTCATACATCCTACGCCAAAAGCCGTAAAAAGCAAGCAGCTGACAAAACTGTTCGTTTAAGCGAACAGTTTTTACATGTTGTTGACGAATCTTTTTACAATTCTGCAATTTCCTACGCTTTTTTAGCTAGATTCGCTGGAACAGTGATTCTTTGTTATCATAAGACTTGAAAAGGAGACTGGAGAGGGAGGTTCTCTTTTGTTTCGAACACCTTGAATGCAAAAGAAAAAAATGAGGAGGAGATTTTGTGGAAATTCGGTTATTAAAATATTTCTACACGATTGCGGAGGAAGGGACGATTTCTCAAGCTGCAGAAGTGCTCCACATCACACAACCGACATTGAGTCGACAATTAAAAGAATTAGAAGACGAGTTAGGGACGGCACTATTCACTCGTGATAATCGTAAAATGGTTTTAACGGAAGCGGGGCGTTTTTTTAAAAGCCGTGCGGAAGAGATTTTGAGTTTGACAGACCAGACAATGCAAGCGTTTGAAGATCGTAAAAAACATTTATTTAGCGGTCACTTCACGATTGGTTGTGTGGAAGCAGATAATTCCGATACGCTTTCCTTGATGTTGGAAGAATTTATCAATGATTATCCGGATGTTCGCTTTCATATTCATAGTGGTACCGGAGATGATATCAGCGATCGTCTGGAAAAAGGCTTGTTGGATCTAGCGATCTTGATCGAACCGATTGAAATCGAGAAGTATGAAAAAATCGTTCTACCACGAAAAGAAACATGGGGCTTTTTGACTTCGGCTGATTCTTTTCTTGCGCATAAAGAAGAAATTACACCCGAAGACATCAAAGGTGTGCCTTTATTGATCTCCAAGCGTCCAGAAGTACAGCAAATGTTCAGCCAATGGTCGAAGACACCAGTGGAAGAGTTGCCGATCGTGGGTACCTACAATTTAATATTCAATGTCTTTTCCTTAGTAGAAAACCATGTTGGTTCGGCACTGACTGTAAGTGGCGCTGTTGGTCAGCGAAGGAATGAGGCAATCAAGTTTCTGCCTTTAGTACCACAAATCGAGACCAGCTGTGTATTGGTTTGGAAAAAGAATCGTGTACTGTCGCCAGTCGTTATCGAGTTTATTCGACGATTTCGCGATTCCTTTCAATAATCTCAGTGTAAACATCAAAAGAAGCGGTGATATCCGCTTCTTTTTTGTATATCGAAACCAGCTATGCTTTGTAAGCATAAGGTCTTGTGTGAAAAAGCATTAGCCAATCCAACTCGATTGGCTTACCATTAAATCTATCAGGAAACAAAGAGTAGGAGGTGACACAATGGCGGCAATACTTGTTTGTTCACGAGCTGGTGAAAATCTGATTGAGGGACAGCTCAAAAAACTGGGCATAGGAAATACGCAGATTCTAGCAGAGAAGCTGTCAGAGCAGCTGCAATGCCCCCTTTATACTCTTGGCCCTGTGGAACCTTATCCTGAAAGTTATCGGGCGATGGTCGAACATGCAAAAAAAGAAAAAGCTGCTAATGATTTTCCCCGCTATCAAACAGTACCGTCTGCGTTTTTTAAAGAACGGATACTATTTGTTGGATTTCCCAACTGGTGGGGGACCTATCCGATGATCGTGGCGAGTTTTTTAAAAGACCATCATTTCGATGGGAAGATTATTTTTCCCTTTTGTACTCATGAAGGCTCAGGATTCGGCAATAGCCTAGAAGACTTTAAAAAAACTTGTCCTGAAGCCCTCATTTATCCTGGATTAGCCATCCGTGGTTCACGAGTGAATAAGGCGGATACTGCCATTCAAAATTGGGTGAGCCAGCATTTTATCATAATAGAAGAAGGAGTCGATCGATATGGTAAAGAAACAAACTGCAGGAAGAGATAATCTAGGGACATTTGCGCCGAAATTTGCGCAATTAAATGATGATGTGTTATTTGGTGAAGTTTGGTCACGTGAGGCAGAATTGGCTCCTCATACAAGAAGTTTATTAACGATATCTGCCTTGATTTCGGGTGGCAATTTTGAACAATTGACTGCCCATCTGACGATTGGCAAGGAAAACGGGATCACTGTAGAGGAAATTGCAGAAGTAATCACTCATCTGGCTTTCTATGTTGGCTGGCCCAAAGCTTGGTCTGCTTTTAACATCGCCAAAACGGTTTATCAAGAAGAGCTAGCTGAATTGGAGGAAAAATAAATGTCAGAACTCGATGCAGCAAAAGAAGCTGGAATCTTTTCATTAGGGAACACAAATGACGCCTATGCACAATATTTTAGCGGTCAGAGTTACTTGAATCCTTTAGTAGCTGATCCAGCGATTCCAGTCAACGTTGGCAATGTGACTTTTGAACCAGGTTGCCGCAACAATTGGCATCGGCATATTGATGGTGGGTATCAATTGTTGTTGGTGACTTCAGGAGAAGGCTGGTACCAAGAAGCAGGCAAGAAACCGCAAAAACTTACTGTTGGTGATGTCGTAGTCATCAAGGAAGGGGTCAAACATTGGCATGGTGCATCAAAAAATAGTTGGTTTGCCCATGTCGCGATTACTGCTGGTGCTTTAGAATGGTTAGAAGCAGTTAGTGATGAAGAATACGATCAATTGCCTGATGCATAAGCGATGATAAGGCAGCCGTACTGGAAGGCATGTAACAAATCTTATGGGGTCTCACCTGACTGGGGCAGCCAATAGTGTGGCGAGTCAAAAGAGATCGAAGTGATCAATGTGAATGAATGTACGGTCGAGCCGATGATTCAACCTTTGTAAATAGGAGAGAAAAAAGAAGCGTCCACTTGCACAGCTAACGTGCGAATGGACGCTTCTTTTTGTTTAGCCAAGATAAAATTCAATCAACGTTTTTGCAATTAGTTTTGTCATGGGATGACCTTTAGTAAAGCTTGATGCTAAATAGATCGTCCTTGATAAGGGGAAATCTGCTAGTTCACGTAAAACGAAAGGTGCCTCATCTTCATAGCCCCAAGTAATTTTAGGAAAGAACGTGATTCCTAGTCCTTGATTGATGAGGGAGCGCAACGTCGCCGGATCTTCCGTCGTTGAACCGATAGCCAAACTGATTTTTTTTGCTTCAAAAGCTTCGTCGATGGTTCTACGCAGCGGGCTGTTTTCAACCAGCATCAGCAAGGGCACGTGTTGGATATCGGCAACTTGCAAGTCTTTTTTTTCTGCCAAGGGATGCTTTTTGGGGATCGCCAGTAAGATGGGTTCCGTGAATATTGGCAGATTGGTCAAGCCGTTCTTTGGCTCAGAGGTAATGTAGAAGGCTTGTTCTTTGTTGGTCTCCTTACTGCCGTGCTGCTTGATCGAAAGTTGGATCTCAGGGTGCTTTTCAACGAATGTCGCCACCAAGTTGGGCAAGGAAACAGAAGCGACTTCAGAGTAAATCGTCACTGCAGGGACCATTTCTCCATTTAAGGCTTGGATCGCACTCATTCCTTCGTCGAAACGTGCTAACGTCTCAACGACATAGGGATAAAATTCTTCAGCATACATCGTCAACTCGATATGCCGACCGGCATGATAGAACAAAGGAACGCCTAGTTCACTTTCTAGGTGTTTCATGGCACGGCTCAAGGCAGGTTGTGAGATGTATAATTCTTGTGCAGATTGGGTAATATTTTTCGATTCGGCTACTTTTTTAAAGTAGCGTAAATGATCAAGGTTCATCAGATACTCCTCTTTCCATACCTTTTGGTTATGGATATTCACGAAACTGGTATTTTTTATTATAACAAACTTCCGTTATTATGACACAGGAAAGAGAAATTGTTTAGGAGGTGTTTCATGAGTACAGGTTTCTTATACCCAGGACAAGGCAGTCAGACCAGCAAGATGCTTGAGGACGTGCCTGCCAGTTATTTCCATCGGCTAGAACAGGCGACAGGCTTTGATTTACACCCTGTATCGGGGGGTCTCAAACAAGATACCGTCTCTATTCAGTTGGCCCTTTTAGTAAAAGCGGCTTTTTACACGGACCAGATGAAAGCATCTGGTGTGCAACCTCAGCTTGTGGCGGGGCATTCGATTGGCGCTTTTTCCGCTGCGTTAGCTTGTGAAAGCTTGAGTTTCGAAAATGCCGCTAGCTTGGTCTATCATCGGGCGACATTGATGAAAGAAGCCTATCCGACTGATTATGCCATGGGGGTACTGGTTGGTGTAACGAGAAGTGAAGCAGAAGCGCTCGTGGCAAAAACATTTGATCCTGCTGCTCCCGTCTATTTATCAAATGAAAATTTCCCCATGCAGCATACGATCTCTGGTCATATCAAAGGCTTGCGCAAGACGCTAGCTCAAGCGAAAGATTATCATGCGCAAACCGCCAAACTTTTAGCAGTGCCTGTCCCGTCCCATTGTGTGTTGATGGCAGAACCCGTGAAACGGTTTGCGCCATTTATGAACACGGTATTCCTTGATGTGCCTATCTGTCCGTACCTCAAAAATACGGATGGTCGGATGACCATGAACCCTGAAGAGATCCGTCGAGATTTGCTGCAAAATATTGCTTATCCGGTGCAGTGGAACAAGATCATGGATGTTGCCTACGAAGCAGGACTTGATTTGGCTCTTGAATTTCCTCCTGGCAATACCCTAACAAAACTGATCCAAGCAAAATTTGGTGAAAACAAAGCGATCCGTGTGATCAATTTGGATCAACATGGCTTGGATGATGCTTTATTCCTATATCAAAAATGGAGATGAATAGAATGGAAAAACCTGCAAGAAACTGGGCAAGTAAACGTGAAAAGAAGGCCCAAACCATGAAAAAAATCGAGCATCTTCTCGATGGAAAATATGTCCCAACGGAAGCGATCATTGAAGTCTTAGAACAGTTGATCCGTCCGGGAGACAAAGTGGTCCTTGAAGGCGACAATCAAAAACAAGCAAGCTTCCTATCAAAAAGCTTAGAACAAGTCGATGCTCAAAAAGTCAATAATTTGCATATGATCATGTCGAGTATCTCCCGTCCAGAACATTTGACGATATTTGAAAAAGGCATTGCAGCGAAAATCGATTTTTCTTATGCAGGCGCACAAAGTACGCGCGTTGCCCAAATGATTGAAGACAAAACTATGAAATTAGGGGACATTCATACGTATTTGGAATTATATGGTCGCTTATTTATCGACTTGATTCCGAATGTGGTCCTTGTGGCGGCGGACAAAGCCGATCGCCAAGGAAATCTTTATACAGGTTACAATACGGAAGAAACGCCAACGATCGTCGAAGCAGCAGCCTTTAAAGATGGGATTGTGATCGTCCAAGTTAATGAAGTGGTCGATCGTTTGCCGCGGGTCGACATTCCCAGCGATTGGATCGATGTCGTCGTGGTAGCAGACCAACCGTATCAATTAGAAGCCCTCTTTACGAGAGATCCACAGAACATTACGGAATTACAAATTTTGATGGCGATGATGGCATTAAAAGGAATCTATGCAGAACATGAAGTACAATCGTTGAATCATGGGATCGGTTTTAACACCGCTGCGATCGAGTTACTTTTACCAACCTATGGAGAAACGCTTGGAATCAAAGGAAAAGTAGCGAAAAACTGGGTCTTGAATCCTCATCCAACGATGATTCCAGCTATCGAATCTGGTTGGGTCGAAAGCATCCACAGTTTTGGTGGGGAAGTTGGTATGGAAAAATATATTGCCGCTCGACCCGATGTATTCTTTGTCGGAAAAGACGGCACGATGCGCAGCAATCGAGCATTATCACAAACTGCAGGTCAATATGCCATCGATATGTTTATCGGTTCGACCTTACAACTAGATTATCATGGAAATTCTTCTACAGTGACGAAAGGCCGCTTATCTGGGTTTGGTGGTGCACCAAATATGGGGCATAATCCGGGGGGCCGTCGACATTCGACTCCAGCTTGGCAATCCTTGCGGGATGAAACAGATCCTTTAGCAAAAGGACAAAAATTAGTCGTTCAAATGGTTGAAACGTATGCGTCCAATAAAAAACCTGTTTTTGTAGAAACGTTAGATGCGTTGGCTGTCCAAAAGCAAGCTGGTTTAGCCAATGCCCCAATTATGATCTATAGCGAAGATACGACGCATATCGTGACAGAAGAAGGCATCGCTTATCTTTATAAAGCAAACTCAAAAGAGGAAAAACAAGCAGCCATCGCAGCCATCGGCGGTGTAACTCCACTAGGAATGACCAGCACAAAAGCTTCTCTGGATGCCTTGCGCAAAGCGGGGATCGTGAAATTACCAGAAGACTTAGGGATCAAACGCAGTGATGCCAAACGATCATTGCTAGCAGCTCAAACCGTTGATGATTTGATCGAATGGTCCGATGGGTTGTACGAACCGCCAATGAAATTCAGAACGTGGTCTTAATAAGAGCAAGAGGAGAGAAGAAGAGATGGAAAAATTAGCTTATACGTATCAAACAACGAAACCAGTCACCAAAAAAGTCCATGTTGGCGTGGTGGGTTCTGGTGACTTGGAAATTCTGCTTTTTCCAACAGACAAACAAGAAACCACCGTTTCAGTTTGTACAGGAAGTGACGGCTTTGGCGATGTGTGGCAAAATGTCTTGACGCGTTTTTTTGAGCGCTATCCAATCAGTGCGCAAATAGTGATCAACGACTTTGGCGCCACTCCCGGTGTGGTTTACCTACGATTAACCCAAGCAATGGAGGAACTAGCAGATGAAGAATAGTTTTGTAGAATTAAATGCTCGAGAACGGGTGCACGCCTTATTGGATGCCAAGAGCGGTCGTGAATTGATCGATCCATTCGACCAAATGATCGCACCCAATCTGGTGGCTCAAGACATCGTGCCACAAAGCGATGATGGGATCGTTGTGTGTCGTGGAACGATTTCTGGAGAAAACGTAGTCGTGATCGCTATGGAAGGGAAATTCCAAGGTGGCGGGATCGGTGAAGTTTCTGGTGCTAAAATCATCGCTGCATTGACGCATGTGTTGGAAGAAAACCAAAAGGGCAATCCGATCACACCGATCATCATCCTCGATACTGGTGGGGTACGCCTCCAAGAAGCGAATTACGGCTTATTGTCGATCGCAGAAATCGGCAATTTGATCGTTGCAATAAAATCGTATGTGCCAGTGATTGGTTTAGTGCCAGGTCGGGTGGGTTCTTTTGGCGGTATGTCGATTACCTCAGCACTTATGAGTTACTTGATAGCGACGAAGAAAGCCCGTATCGGTTTGAACGGTCCTGAAGTCATCGAGCAAGAAGCTGGCGTGAGAGAATTTGATTCCAGTGATAAAGATTTGATTTGGAATACCATTGGCGCCAAACAACGTTTGGAAGCACAGATGATCGATGAACTAGTGACTGACAGTGTCGAATCGATCCAAGAAGCTGTGATTGCGGCGATGGTTGAAAAGAAAGACAGTCATCGCAGCGAAAAAAGTGGTTTTTATCTTTCTCTTTTAAACAAACTTGATCTATCAAA
Source organism: Enterococcus sp. DIV0240d (assembly GCF_051711245.1). Classification (NCBI taxonomy): domain Bacteria; kingdom Bacillati; phylum Bacillota; class Bacilli; order Lactobacillales; family Enterococcaceae; genus Enterococcus; species Enterococcus sp. DIV0240d. Next base: position 1,917,806 of record NZ_JBIOMG010000001.1, read on the forward strand.
ACCGCTGGCTATCGAGGCATTCAATAAGGCTATTGCAGCGCATAAAGCAACTGAAGTGGCACCTATTACTGTAACAGAAGGCCAAGAAGCTGCTGCTGACAGTATCGGTTATCATTGGTTTTCAGCATTGACGAATCTGCAGTTCCCAACCTCAACTAGTGCAACAGTCTATGCAGCTGCATCTGACCTTTTTACTGAAGAAGTCGTTGTTACAGCAATCGTGCCAAACCCAAATAATCCGATGTATCGGGTACGCAATGGAGAAGTTGGTTTAGTCGAAGGGTACGAGATGGGCCATCTGTTAGAAACTGTTTATCACGAAGACAAAGATAAAGCAATCAAACGGCCAATCGTTGCGGTCATCGATGTCCCTAGCCAAGCGTATGGCTATAATGAAGAATTGATTGGTATTCATGCAGCTTTAGCAAATAGTGCGGCAGCTTATGCCAAACTACGCCATGCGGGTCATCCAGTAATCGGTTTTATCGCTGGTAATGCGATCTCTGGGGCTTTCTTAGCGCATGGCTTGCAATCAAGTCGTCTGATCGCATTAAATAGTGAAAAGATCACTGTTCAAGCAATGTCAAAAGAAAGTGCAAGTCGAGTCACCAAACGGTCGATTGCAGCGATTGAAGCCGCGGCGGAAAAAGTACCAAGTATTGCTTATGATATCAAAAATTATACGAAACTTGGGGCAATCTTCACTTTCTTATCCTCCATTACGGATCAGTCTGTCACCTCTGAAAGCAAAGCGACTGTAATTGAAGCGATCAATGAGGCGATTGATGATGTGCGTAAAACGAATGACACGATGTTGACCAGTCGCTACACCAATCCGATCGCTAAAAAGAGCGGCCGGCTGGAAACGAATAACGTATTTGAAAAAATGAATGCAGAATGGAATGAGTAACGAATGAACCGTGCCCACGATATCGTTCAATTAGATAAAGAAGTTCTTGATATGATTGATATTCCCAAATGGTTTTCTGAAAAAGAACAGCTTTTTGCGACCGTCCGTCGTGGGAAACCCCGTAACCCCAGCTATTTACCAGTGGGGTTGCGCGGGGAAAAGCGGCAAGAACGGTTTGCCTTTGAGGCACCCTGCAACATGATCAAACGAACGATCCATCCTTGGGAATTGATCACTCGTGAGAGCTTTCGTTTCAATGAAGTAGCCAATTATCCAGTTTACCGCAGCTATCAACAAGCACGGCTTTTATTGAAGCACTATTCTTGGGGAATCGGTAGCAGCTTGGGTTTTGAATTGGCTGCAAAACAGGCAGCAATCAAGCCGACCAGTGATTTAGATCTGTTGCTTTATGCCGACACGAAAGAAAAGCTGCCACTGGAACTATTGGAAAAGCAGGCAGCCTTTTTTCAACAGATCGATGTTCAAGTTATCACAAAACAAGGCGGGTTTGCCTTAAAGGAGTATTTGGAACATCCATCAAAAAAAATCTTAGTAAAAACAGACGAAGGGCCAAAACTCACCACTGAGATTTGGTAATTATTAGAAAAGTGAGCGAAAAACATGTTTGAGAACAACGATTTAAAAATCAACATCAGTGATTTCCAAAAAGTATTTGCCGTGACAGCAGTAATGATGCAAACGATTTCGACTTTTGCCTTATCCAATACCCAAGATGAAAAGACTGCAGCATTCATCGGTACCTTTTATGTCTTGGTGAAATTTACCGCACCCCTGTTTATTTTTGCTATTGTTTATAACATGGTTAAGACTAGTCAACATCTGTCTTATCTAGAATTTTTGAAAGAAAAGTTTTTTGAACTTGTCGTGCCATATGTGCTTTGGACGACGGCTTATTTATGGCTGTTTCCCGCTGTCCAACAAGGAAAACCTTATACTGACACAGCAACGTTTTTACTGAAATATGTGACGGGGGATGCGGCGCCACACTTATGGTATACGATCATGATGCTGCAGATCCAATTGTTGATGCCGTTTTTTGTCTGGTTAGGCTACAAAGTGTTGACGAAGAAAAAAGCTGTTTGGCCAGTATTGATCGTCGCAACTGCTTTGTATGTCGTTTGGTATGTATTTTATGATCGCCAAGTTTTTGAAGGACCGCATCATGAAAGCTGGTATTTATTGGATCGGTTTGTCTTTAGCTTTGTGATCTACGGGATCTATGGCGAAGCCGCTTTGATTTATCACGCAACCGTTTATCGCTTCCTATACAAGATTCGCTACGCTTTCTTGCCAGTGGGCTTAGCATTAGGGCTATTATCTGCCAATCATCTGCTACATTATGCAGGTGATCTAAGTTTCGCTCATGCACCGTATTTAAATACATTGCAAAGCTTATATAGCTTAGTATTGATTTTTGCAGTCTTTATGTTTGGATCAACCATGATCAAAAACAATGCCCCACAGTTAGGGACGTTTAAGTGGCTGTCTACTTATGCGTATCGAACCTATCTTGCCAATGTTTTTGTCTTTCAAGTCTTGTTGCTATGCTTCAAAGATTTGTTGCTGCAACTGCCAATGGGCATCATGATCATCGTCGCTTATTTGGCAACTGCCAGCTGTGGTTTTTTAACAAGCTATGTTTTGCATGTTTTATGGGTAACGATCAAAGGTCAAATCAAAAACTAGAGGAGGAGTTGGATGTTTGCATTAGCTGTAGAAGAAAATTGTCGACGACTCGCCCAATTGGTAGAAGAAGCCTTGATTGCAGAAGTGACATTGTCCCCAAAACCTGGGTTAGTGGATGCCATTGATTCAGGTGCCCATCACGATATGGATCAAGCACTCTTTCTACGATCAGCTCGAGCATTGACGCCATACTTTGAAGAAATGGCCTTGGTGTCTTGGGGAAGCAGCATGTCTCAAGAGTTGCGGGAAGCAATCGCTGCCATCGGTCGGAAGGCAGAACAGGCGATGTTGGCAGCCACTGGTGGCATCAACACTCATAAAGGGGCCATCTGTGCACTAGGCTTGCTCATCAGCGCCGTCAGTAGCCAACTTAGTCGCAAACAACGGATTTTTTTACCAGAAGTCTTTTCTGACATCCAGCTTCTCACTGCATTTCCTGATCGTGCGCTGATTCAACAAACAGAAAGTCATGGCAAAACTGTTCAAGCCAAATATGGACATCTCGGTGCGTATGGGGAAGCTGCTGCTGGGTTCCCTCATGTTCAAATCGCTCTAGCAGATTATTTTTCTCGGGATTGTTCCAATGAGACCAAAAAAAGGCTCCACATGCTGTTGGCGATCATCGCTACGCTGGACGATACGTGTATTTTATACCGCAGCAATCAAGAGGTACTGGCACTGGTTCAGCAACTCGCACAAAAAGCCAATCAGCAAGCGTTGCCGAACCCAGCATTTCATGCACTAGCAGCCTTCTGCCAGTCAGAAAATGTGTCTCCAGGCGGCAGTGCTGATCTGTTGGCTGCCAGCTTCTTTTTATTGTCCATCAACTCGGTTTTACCCGTAAACGAAGGAAAGACCGTTTACCAATAACTCTTTTCCTTAGAAGAAAGGCAACGATTCTTCTAAGGATTTTTTGTTTCATTTTTTCGCTCGATTAAGAAAAATAAAATCTCTTGCTATTTGCATAGTTTAATGATTAGATAATTCTTAGGCACTACTGAAATGCTTCGTTGCTCCATTGCAACGAATAAAGGAGTTACAGATGAAATACTATAATGCTTTTCTTCAAAATCTTGTGTTGCGGCGCTGGACTGTCCTGTTTATGCTTGCGGGCATTCTTTTTTTGTTTCGCAGTCTGATGACCATTCTTTTGCTGACCTTTATCTTTACGTATCTGATTTATCGGCTGGTTCTTTTGCTCCATCGAAAAAGCCATCTGCCCATCAAGCTTACGAGCATCCTGACCTACAGCTTGATTGTTTTTATTCTTTATTTAGTAGCAACAAATTATGTACCCATCATCATCAAACAATCCGTCCAATTAGTCAATTCCGTTGCTGATTTCTACCAACGGACAGACTCCAATAATGAATTGATCGAATATGTCTTGAATTTATTGCAGACCAGCGAATACATCCAGAAATTACAAAGCGGCGTTCTAGTCGTGATCAATTATCTGTATAATTTCGGTGAGTTGGCGTTGACTGTGCTGATCTCCTTTCTGCTTAGCTTCTTCTTTATGATCGATAACAAAAAGACCGTTGCGTTTTCTCGGCTGTTTTTGCAAGGGCGAGGGGCGTGGTTCTTTGAAGATGTTTACTATTTAGGAGCTAAGTTTACGCGGGCTTTCGGAAATGTGATCGAGACGCAGTTGGTGATCGCCTTAGTCAATACAGCGATCACTGTTTTCGCCTTAGCGGTGATGGGCTTTCCGCAGCTGTTGAGTTTGGCGTTGATGATTTTCTTTCTCAGCTTGATTCCTGTTGCTGGTGTGATCATCTCGTGTATTCCATTGACGTTTATTGCCTATTCTATCGGCGGATTTAATGACGTGATCTACATTCTATTGATCATAGTGTTTGTTCATGCGTTGGAATCCTATATCTTAAATCCGCGCTTGATGGCTAATAAAACAGAGATCCCGATGTTTTACACGTTTATTCTCCTGTATCTTAGCGAACATCTCTTTGGCTTGTGGGGCTTGATCATCGGGATCCCATTGTTCACTTTCTTTTTAGATTTAATGAATGTGAAAGAGATTCCGCGATTGCGTAAAAAATCCCATGACACCTTGCAGGACCAATAAAAATGATTGCTATAAAGGATGGCAATTGATAGAAAAAACCATCTCTGCCGATGAAAGGCGAGATGGCTTTTTTATTTCGCAGCAATTTTTTTCGTAAAGGAGACAAAGCAGATTGCTGAAGAGGGGCTTTGAAACATCCCTGTTGCTGAATACCCTAACGAGTGATAAAAGTGAACCAGCTTAGGTTCTTGCAGGATCGTATTCAAACGTAACGTATCTGTTTGAACGAGCCTTTCAATCAAGGTCATTGCTTGTCTACCAATCCCGCGGTTCTCGTAGGAGGGAAGAAGGGCGATGGAAGATAGCTTCGTCGTATGTTCCTGCTCAACCGTCAGTTTTACAAAGCCCACGGTTTTCTGAGCGGTCATGATTAAATAATAAGTGGTATTCGACGCAGAAAACTTTGCGTTTAGCTTCTCGAAACTTTGTAAATAGGGAGAAGTTTCTTTGTCTTGATAACGGAGAAAGAGTGGTTTGAAGGCCGCTTTTTGTATCAAGTAGATTGAAAGCAGATCGGAAAGCTTCGCTTCTTTAAGCTGAATGAGCATGCACACCTCCATAAAAAATCAGACATCATTTATTGAAAGACATTGATTCGGCTTAGCAGATCCTGATGGAAAAGCCATCGATTAGCAGTCTTTCATTGGCTCGTTTCTGTTTTGATCCTTCCCTCAACCACAGGTTCACAAACGAAGAGATCCGCAGGGGTTCGTGCCGTCGTTGTTTTATTGAAAAAGATCATTTATCGATGTCACTAAGTCGTCATAGGTTTGACCGGTAGCGATTGCATAAACGGAAAGCAAAAAGACGAGTGCTGCTGCCAACACGTAAAAAATACGGAGGCGATAGCCGTCACCTGTCCGACGATTTTTTACAAAAGTAAAAACCGTCACAGCTAGATAAGCGAAGGTCAATAAACAAATAAGGTACGTTATAATTTCTGGAGTCATAAGCGTTTTCCTTTCTTTTTTATTTGTATAAAAATATACTCAATAAATATAATATAACCATTTCAATAGCGTCAAAGAAAGCGCTCAATTTTTGACAAAAAAACTGACCGAGTGGCAACCACTGGTCAGTTCTATTCAAAAACGATGGGGCATGATCTTAATTGTCTTTTTTTCCGCATCTAGTAAGCTTCTTAGTTCATCAGCTAAAGCGATACAGGCAATACTATCCGTTAAGGACATCAGGGGATTTTCGAGTTGTCCTTGTGCAAGAGCGGTATGAACTGCTTGAATCTCCGAATGGAAATCATCGATCTCGTACCCAATATCATAGACCGTGTCTTCTTGGTCAATCGTCACGGTAAAAGAAGCGGGGCGATGGAAGTTGGGGATCGTGATTTTCCCTTTTGTTCCTTGTAACTCCGCCACCGTCTCTTTTGTTTGGTCAAATCCAGTCTCAATCACTGCAACAAAGTCTTCACTGACAAAGCGTGCTTCAACATAGGTATCAACCCCAGTTTCATACAGGCTGTAATCGATCATTTCGGCAGTTAAATTTTCTGGTGAAAAATCTTGGATAAAGGCTAAGTTATAGATCCCCATATCCAGTAAAGCACCCCCTTGTTTTGGCAGATAATGGTAAGAACTGCCTTCGACTGGTAAATGGCGGCGAAAAGTAGTCGTGACACTTGTTAGCTCACCGATATGACCACCATCCACAAGTTCTTTTAGTTTGCGATACGCTGGGGTGAAGCGTGGCTTCATGGCTTCCATAAAGAAGACTTCGTGTGCTTGGGCTTGTTTTTGTACATCGCGCATTTCTTGTGCAGTCAAGGTTGCTGGTTTTTCACATAAAACAGCTTTTTTCGCTTGAAAGGCTCTGATGATCCATTCATAGTGATACAAATGCGGCAAAGCAATATAAACGACATCGATAGTTGGATCATCTAATAGGTTTTGGTAGTCATCAAAGACGGCGTCACACGGAAATTTTGCTTGAAACGCTTGCGCTTTTTCCATCGTACGACAAGCAACCCCATAAAGCTGGGCGTCTTGAAAATTTTCTAAACTAGCAGCAAAGCGATTGGCGATATTTCCGGCACCAATAATTCCCCAATTGATCATTTTATTTCCCTCTTTTCTTCAGTTGACGGGTATTCTGAGAGAATCCCTGATTCCAAAACAGTTTGTTTTTTTCTTAACTCGACAATATTTTTTTGGTATTCTTTGGCATACAGCAATGCAAACAGTGAATCTAAAATATACTCAAAGGCGACCTGTGAAGAAAAGGTGCCGACTTTGAGAAAATCACGTTCATCATGAGAAGCGATGATCGCATGGGTCGCTAATGGGATGATTTTCGCATGAGCGTTTCCAGAAATCACGATCACTGGTACCCCGACATCACGAAAGTGCTGCATGATTTTTTCGTATTGCGTATTTTTCCCACGGTAGGTAATAAACACGGCACAATCATTTTGCGTGACGTTCGATGCATTCCACGCATCATCCCCATATTCATCAGCAACGATCAGATACTTATTGATTTTGACCAACTTGTTTTGAAAACTTCTTGCCCGGATCTGAGAATCGCCGCGAGCAAATAAGAAAATCCGTTGCGCAGCTTCCAACGATTGCACCACTGCTTCCATCATTTCTGGAGCGACCTGAGCATGGGTTTTGTGGATCGAGTTGATCGTTAGATCGGCCATTTTTTTCAAAATGTCAGGTGTTTGATCCTTAGGCGAAAAGGGAAAATTCGCGTCAACAAAGGTTGGGTTGAACATCTGATTATGGGCAATTTCAGCCAGACCTAAGCGAAAACTTTTAAATCCTTCATACCCCATCTTTTTGGCTAGACGAATGACGGAAGAGTGGGATGTGTATGTATGCTTAGCGATGACTTCAATCGTCAACAAAGGCACATCATTGATATTTTGCAAAATATAATCGGCAATCCGTTTCTCCGTATTGGTCAATCCTTCTTGAAGCCGTAATTTATCTCTTAATAACATCAAACCACCTCTTTCTAATCATAGCCTAGGACAAAGAAAACCAAAAGCAAAAACTGTACCTTTTTGGCAATTTGGTAAAAATGTTCAGAACCACTGAGCAGTGTGCGAAAAAGTCTGGTCAAAAGAACCTGTTTTTGGCAAAAGACTTCTCATTTCGAAGGATATCAGCAATAATCAAGCTATCAATTCATAGGAGGCGTCACAATGTTAACTATCGCATATCTCGGAAACGGAAAAAGCACCAATCGCTACCATCTGCCTTTTTCAACCAAGCTACAGGATAAGATCAAAGTAAAGACGATCTATTCACCAAGCGGCAAGCTGACCTGGCCAACACTAGAAGGCGTTCATTACACCTCTGACTTAGAGGATATCTACCGTGATCCTGAAATTCAATTAGTTGTGGTCACGACCCCCAGTCATTTGCATTATGAATTAGGCAAGGATGTCTTGCTCCATGGGAAAAATGTCTTGATCGAAAAACCTTTTACGGAAACTTCGGCACAAGCAAAGGAATTGTTCGCACTGGCGCAAGAGAAAGGCTTGTTTGTGCAATGCTATCAAAATCGCCGCTTTGATTCCGATTTTTTGACCACGCAAAAAGTGATCGAAAGCGGCGTGCTCGGAGATCTCTTAGAAGTAGAGATGCATTATGATTATTTTCGTCCAGAGATTCCACGGTCAGTGACCGAATTTTCATTGAATACTAGCTACTTGTACGGACACGCTTGTCATACACTGGACCAAGTGATCTCCTATTTTGGACAGCCAGACGATGTCCATTATGAGGTTCGGCAATTGCTTGGAAAAAATCGCATGAATGATTACTTCGATTTGGATCTGTTTTATGGTCGAATGAAAGTCTCAGTCAAATCTAGTTACTTCCGATTAAAAGAGCGGCCTAGTTTTGTCGTTTATGGCGAAAACGGCGTTTTTGTAAAACAAACCAAGGATCGACAAGAAGAGCATCTAAAACAGTTTTATCTCCCAGATCATGCCGATTTTGGGATCGATTTGCCAGAGCACTATGGCACACTAACTTATATGGATGCTAACGGGAACTACCATGAAGAAAAAGTCATCTCTGAAATTGGTGATTATAGCCGTGTGTATGAGGGCGTCTATGAAACGATCATCCATGGCAAAGAGAAAATCGTGAAAGACGAAGAAACGATTTTACAAATCGAAATGCTAGAAACAGGCATCAATCAAGTGATTACTGAGTCATAATGCAGGGTGATTATGGGGCTTTTGACAAACAAAGCGCCTGAAGGCATCAACTGACTCAACGTAAAGGAGTAGATCCGAATCGAACCTTCAGAAATCCTGCAAGAAGAACAGCAGCTGCAGTTTGCTCATTTTGACAATGACCTCGCATTGCGGTTGGTTATTGCCATCGATCAGTACGTTAAAAGGAACTATCCGAAGCCGGTAGGGATCAAAGTTGTTCATCAGGGCTTGCCGATCATTCGATTTTTAATGGCAGGGCGAAAAGAGAGCCCTTGGCTTGAAAGAAAAGAACGAACGGTACTAGAAAGCGGGCATAGTTCACTGTACGTCTATGCGCAAAAAGATAGAGATATACAATTTGCTAAATGGGCACAAGACGAACATTATGCAATTTGTGGTGGTGGTTTTCCAATTATCGAAGACAGAAAAGTCACTGGTGCTATCTGTGTGTCAGGTTTGGCTCATTTAGAGGATCATAAAGTGATCACCGAAGTATTGAAACAAATGATTTAAGAAGATAGAAAAGGGGAAGCAAGATGAACTTAGCGATTTTAGGGGCAGGCATGATCGTCCATGATTTTTTAACGGTGGCAGGGGATGTCCCACAACTTGAACTGTCCGCTATTTTTGGGACAGAAAATGATTTAGAAAAAATGAATCACTTAAAACAGCAATACAAGATTCAAACCGTCTACACAGAGTTAGGGGCATGTTTGGCGGATCCATCCGTTGACACCGTGTATGTCGCACTGCCCAATCATTTGCATTATTCCTTTGCCAAAGAAGCAATCCTCGCTGGCAAACACGTCATTTGTGAAAAGCCATTTACGTTGCAGACACGAGAATTAGTAGAATTAGCAGAATTGGCTGCTGCCCACAAGGTGCTTTTGATCGAAGCCATCACAAATCAGTACTTAGCCAACTATCAAGGAATAAAAGCGCAGCTTGAAACATTGGGAGAGCTGAAAGTGATTGAATGCAACTATTCGCAGTATTCTTCTCGTTATGATTTATTCAAAGAGGGAACCGTTTTACCTGCATTTAACCCGAAAATGGGTGGTGGGGCATTGATGGATATCAATATCTATAATATTCATTTTGTCGTCGGGCTTTTAGGAAAACCAAAAAGTGTCCGCTATTTTGCTAATGTCGAACAGGGGATCGATACTTCTGGCATGCTGTTTTTAGACTATGAACAAACAAAAGTCGTTTGTATCGGCACCAAAGATTCGACAGCGACGATTCGTTCAACGATCCAAGGGACGAAAGGATCGATCATCGTCAATGGGCCGACGAATATGCTTGCCAGCTATGACGTTGAACCGGTCCATGGGGCAAAAAGCCATCAGGATCGCAGCGTTCACGGACATCGTATGTTTGAAGAATTTGTCCGTTTTGCACAAGCCATTCACGAAAATGATCAGGCCTTTGTCAAGGAACGTCTTGCCCATAGCAAGCTGGTGATGGAAGTCGTGGAAAAAGCATTGGCAGATGCCCAGATCGTATTAGGATAATCGCATCAATGAGGAAAGACACCAGCTTCTTAGAAAAGTTGCTGGAGTCTTTGTCTGTTGTCTTATTTTTTCTTCTTTAAACTCAATAAGGTTAGTGGGATACCCAAGGTGAGGTAGCCGACAATCGTCATCAAACAGACCACCAGCCAAAAGTTATCTACTGCTAGAAATGCAATCAGCCCATATGCCACCAGAATCGAGAGAAAATAAAAAAGAAAGAGCTGAAAAAAACGTTTAAAACTCACAGTCATTCATTCTCCTTTGTCGTTAAACTGACAAGAAAAGTATACCACATCAAATGCAACTTCAAGGGCTGAATGTGATCTTTCGCAGGAGCCGCTAAAGGCGAATTGTTTTGTCGACTGGCCGTGATTCGCTATACTTGAAGGGAAGAGAAAGCGCAGGAATATTTTTTTAGGAGAAGGAGGAGACAGATGAAAAAGGTGGATGTACTGATTATCGGAGCGGGTCCAGCTGGAACGGCTGCTGCCTATGGGTTAAAAGCCAAAGGTAAGACAGTGGCGATCGTTGAAGCCGATTTATGGGGTGGCACTTGCCCCAATCGCGGGTGCGATCCAAAAAAACTACTGATGCGAGGCGTAGAAGTCAAAACAGAGGCGAAACGTATGCAAGGCAATGGTGTTCAAGGGCAGGTAGCCATTGATTGGCCGGCACTGATGGCGTTTAAGCGCTCGTATACCGATCGGGTGCCAGAGTCAACCAAACAAGGGTTAATAGCAGAAGGGATCACTACTTACTACGGACAAGCCGCTTTTCGTGATGCCCATACGGTCGTCGTGGACGCAGAAGAGATTCAAGCAGAAAAAATAATTATTGCGACAGGACAGCGTCCAGCCGTACTGCCCATCGTCGGCAAGGAGCATTTACAAAGCAGTACTGATTTTCTTTCCTTTGAAAAGATGCCAGCAACGATTGCTTTCATAGGTGCTGGGTATATTACCTTCGAATTGGCGATGATCGCTCAAGCAGCAGGTGCTGAAGTTCATGTGATCCATCATAATGACCAGCCGCTAAAAGGATTTGATGCTGAATTGACCGCAGAAATGGTTCGTTCAATGCAGGACCAAGGCGTTTCGTTCCACTTTAATCAGAACACGCGGCGAATCACGAAAGAACAAAACCACTATACGATCCAGACACAAGCATTGTCTCTCACCGTAGAAGCAGTGATTGGTGCCACGGGACGCAGACCCAATAGCGATCAGCTGCAACTGGAAAAGGCAGGGGTAGAAACGTCAAAACAAGGGATCGTAGTAAATGAGTTTTTGCAGACTAGTCAAAGAAACATCTATGCAATTGGGGATGTGCTAGCGAAAAAGCAGCCCAAACTGACGCCTGTTGCCAGCTTTGAAGCCGCCTATCTTGTCGATCATATAGATGACCAGAAAACACCCATCCGCTATCCGCTGATCCCTACGCTGGTTTTTGGTGCGGAAAAACTAGCAAGAATCGGGATCAGTGAGCAAGAGATTGCCGATAATGCCTCAGAGTATCATAGCGAGGTGATGGATCTTTCTTCTTGGTATACCTATCGACGAATCAATGATCAAGATGCAAAAATCAAATTGGTTTATGACACATCTGATACCATCGTTGCGGTCACGATTGTTTCTGCATTGGCCGATGAGTTGATCAACCACTTCGTTTTTGTGTTGGAGAATCAGCTATCGAAAGAAGCGCTGGCCCAAATGATTTTTGCCTACCCAACACCTGCTAGCGATTTGTCCTATTTTCTATAAATAATCAAACAAGCCTGCGCTAGTTTCCGCTAGCACAGGCTCTAAATTATTATGTCCGTATTGACTATAGTCCGTGAACCTTAAATGAACCTTAAAGTTAGGCTGGGTTTCATTTAGGCAATGTCTTTGTTTTCTAGTAACCCTAGGTTTAGGCTTTTTTTGACAGTCGGCGGACAGCTGCAATCAGTAAGATCGCTGACAAGAAGAGTCCGACCAAATAGATGATGAAAACAGAATCTGGCTCATAGTGCCGATAATTGAATATTTTTACCATAAAAAAGAGAAACGGGATCGCTGCAATAAGGGTTGAAACGAAACGTTTCCGCCATTGTATGAAAAACGATCCAATCACTAGAAAAAGACAAAACGGGATCCAAAAGACCAAATGTCCGATAAGTTCGATTTTTCACACCTCCTAGCAAGTAAAATCATCATAACGTTTCTTCCTAAAAAGCAAGCGTGAAGGAAAAAATAATCCCATTAGGCATGTATGAAATTATGAGTGGAGTCTTCTGAAAAGTTCACAAGAAATCTGAGAATTTCAAAAGGAAATGAAAAAACGAACGGTTAGGAATATCCCAATAGTCCGAGACAAAAAATACCTCTTGCAGCATTCATTTTGACTTGAATCCTGCAAGGGGTACTCTTTTTTAGAAAATCTGGTGCTTTATTCAATTGATATAAAAGAAATGCCTAGGAAGGAGCAGCAGTCCTTTTTTATGGCAAGATGTTCTTACTATAAAAAAGGGAAATGACCATACCTATGTCCAACAGATCCTTATAATAAAATCCTTTTAGTGGACCAATGTGTAAGAAAAATCCGAGAATCATTAATACAAACAGCAGCAGAAAAAGCAGGTTGAAAGCGGTCATCAAGCGAAAACTGAAATGCCAATTACTCAGGAAATACTGATATTTCGCTGCTCGGTAAACTTTGTTTTGAATCGGAATTTTCTTGAGTGCAGGGATCGATTCATGATAGGACGTAAATAATTCGTAGTCTTTTTTCGTCAGTACTTCTGAGAAAATGTGCGTCCCTGCCTGAAAGTCGAAATAGCCCCAATGGAATTGTTCTTTATCCTCTGGTGATTCGTGCTTCATCAGCTTTCTTGGCTTGATCGTGAACGCCTTGATGGTCTCATAGGGGTAACTGAAATAGGTGTTACTTTCTAAATAGTCGATGATGACCAGAAAAAGCATGCGGGTTTCTGTGAAAACTAACAAACGATTGCCGCGGGTATCATGAAAGATGTCCCGGTATGCTTTTGCTTTCTCGGTTGTTGCATAGGCATAGGCGCCAAGTCCTTGATTGGCGAAGGCGAGGTTTCCATCTGGCGTCAAAGGCAGATAGCCAAGAATCGTTTCGTCTTTTGCTAAAAGCGTCTGAAGCTCCTCTAATAGATCTTGCAAGAAAACATATTGTTTGGACAGCTCGAAAGTTGTTGCTTTTACTTGTTCAGATATTTTTGTCAGTGAATTGTTTTCATTTAAGACTAACTGTTTAAAATCCATCGATAGTCATCCTTTCTTTTAAGCGTTTGCGGCCACGGGAAAGACGATTGTAGATCGCTGAGACATTTAAGTCCGTCTGCTCTGCGATGGTTTCGGGTGACTCTTGGTAAAAATAGTAGAGCAGAAAAATCCTTTGATCGAGGGCTTCAAGGTCTTCAATAAAGCCCAAAAAGGTTTCCTTTGTCAAAGGTGATTCTTCAATAGCTAGTTCCTGCTCATCAACAGGTTTTTCTTCCAGTGAGCGCTTGTTCAATTTCCGCTTGTGGTCAATCGCACGACTACGACTGATCAAAAGCAGCCAAGTAATCAAGCGGCTTCTTTCTGGTTGGTACGCAGCAATCTTTTGCCAAACCTCGTAAAAAACTTCGTTCGCTACATCTTGGCGCTCGCTCACTTCATGCGGTTGGGAGAGGACACTATGAATCGTCCTCAGCATGCTATCACCATAAACAGCTAACAGTTCTTCTAAGCCGGCATAGTCTTTCTTTTTGATTCGTTCAATGATTTCTTCATCCTGCACCTTCTTCACCCCTTCACACTATATACGAAGAATGTTTGCCTTTTCTATCAGAAAAAGAAAAAAACCTCTGTTAACGAGGTTCATGTTCTTTGGCCAGAAGATCTGTTGCCAAGCGCTGGGCCAAATATTCCAAAAGAATGCCGCCAAAAAAAGCGCCTATCATATAAAGAATGACTGCTTGCAGCTCCAATGGATTATTTGCTAGCCAGAAAGAAAATAGCGAGCCGATGATGAATAGGTAGCTGCCAAAAAGCACTTGCCGCCACGAGCGTTTTTTAACAAACTTGCTAATGAGAAAGGTTGAAAGGATCATCAAGAGAATTTGGATGAATGCCAGCGAAGGCAAAAGTGCAAAGTCAGAAACAACCATTTCCCAAAATTGTTGAATCAAGAAAAAGAAAGCAAAGAGAATGAGCCCGCTTGATAATGTACTAAGCCGCAAGGAAGATATTTTTTTTCGCATTGGTTTACTCCTTGAAAGGTTTTCTTTATTATAGCAAATTTTTAATTAAATAATGTAAAAAGATGAACGAGAAGATCTGCAAAAAAACTTCTCCTACATGTGCCTACTTTTAGAATACTTGAAAGAAACGAGTGGATGGACTCGATACATAAGGAGGATTTCATGCCAACGATTCTTTTTGCGCCTGCGGTATTCAACTTGGCTGAAACGACAAGGATGATCGAAGTCGCTAAACAAATGCAAGGAAATCACCACTGCGAGTTCTTTGGTTTTTCAAAAACCTTTGCTTCACTTATCACTGAAAGTGGCTTTACGTACCATTTGCTGACGCCGAATCTGACAGAAAAACAAGAGGAACAGATCATAAAATTAGATCAACTACGCTCAATAAAAAATCCCTTCACCAAAGAGATGGTTGCCGCGCGTATTCTGAGCGAACAAAAGCTGATCGATAAACTTGCTCCTCAGGTCATTGTAACTGGATCGAATGTCACGATCTTTCTATCTGCTCGCAGCAAACAGATTCCCTTAGTCTACGTAAAACCCTATGCGATGAGCGATCCCTTTTTTCGATCAGATAGCGCATTTATCCCTTCTAGTTTGCGTTTCTTCGGACCGCTAAGGAAACCACTTTGGTATTGGATAAGAAAACAATTGGTAAAATCCCGCTGGATGCCCCGAGCATTCAAACACGCTGCTCAAACAGAAAAACTTTTTATGCCTGAAACGAGCTTACGAATGATGGACGCTGATTTAAATCTCATCACCACTCCTGATTTATTTTTAACGAAAGAGCAGCTGCCAGAAAATTATCAAATCGTTGGGCCGATTTTTGCGAAGCTCGGGTCTTCTTTACCAGACGAAGTGTTGACTTTTATTCAACAAAAGCGGCGGGAAAGAAAACGAATCGTTTATTTTACGATGGGCAGTTCGGGGAATCCGCGCATGGTGCGAAAAATCTTAGCTTTCTTGCGAAACCGTTCGGAACTAGCGATCATTGCTCCGGTTACACATCTACTCAAGGGGAAACACAACGACTCAGAGAATCTGTTCTTGACCGAATATCTGCCAAGTCATCTATTGCATGAGCATATCGATTTTTCTTTTATCCATGGTGGGGAAGGGACTGTTCAAACAGCTTGTGCATCTGGGAAGCCGTTTATCGGAATTGGGATGCACTATGAGCAATGCTGCAATATGCAGTACTGCGTGGCGTATGGCAATGCAATCGCGCTGACAAAACCATTAACTGAGAAAAAGCTGGAAGCTGCCCTGACTGAGGTTGGAGCTCCGAAGATTTGCCAACAAGCCTATCAGTTAAAGAAGGATTTCCCGACAAATGGTCCTCAGAAAGCGATGCAGGAGATTGAACACTTTTTAGAAAAAAACAATTTTTCTAAATTTTCCTATTAAAAAAGAGCGATTATCATTGAGATAATCACTCTTTTTTAATAGAGATCTACTAGCATCAGCAAGCCTGGGACCCACGTAGTGAAGATACCACAAGCGATCGCAAAATAATGAATCTTACGACCAAAGTTTACCTTCACGATCGTATCCAAAAAGCCGCAAAACCATAACGCTCCCCATGTTAACCAAATCAATGCAAAGAGGGGATCTTGCTCCCATTGCCAAGAGACCCAAGCAAAAGGTAAGGTATTGATGGCTACGAATAGTGCGAAAATCCCATAAATACGTAGATCTAAATCAAAAAGGTAAATGATCCCTACCAACAAATACGTGAAGGCAAAGAGAAAGCCAGTGCCTGCTTCATAATAAGCGCCTTGAAGCATATAGATTAGATTGATAATAAAAGATAACGTACCTGTAAAAAGATTGATCAAAGCAAGTGAGCGGTAGTCAATGTGAAGTAAGCTGCCCCAGCCGTTGATTATCAAAGTAATTCCTACAAAAAATAAACCGATCCCTAACATAAAATCCTCCTTTACTTAAATTTAGAATAACAAATTCTAAGAAAAAATAATAGCTCTATTTATTTTTATGTCAATAAAAAGGAAAATAATTTTGAAATTTGCTATATTTTGCTGCTAAATTTGATAAAATCAATACCAAAGAGCGCTGCTAGCCGATGCTTTTCTCGTTAAGGGGAAAATTTCAGCGTATAAAAAGATCTTTTACTCGTTGGAAGAAGGGGAAAAGAGACAGATCAATAGATTTTCAGTGTATTGATCGGACAAAAAGCAGACCAGGTAGCAGTTTATCGGTTTTTACGAATTTGCAGCAGTGAAGACTGTTTTGCGGAAAGGAGGACTTATGCCTAGAAAAGATCGAATCTTACTTTTCATTGACGAATATATGCAAGCTCAAGGTTGCGCACCTACCATACGAGAAATCTGTGCCAATGAAGAAATAAAAACGACCTCTTTGGTTTATCGTCATTTGCTGCGTCTCGAAAAAAGAGGCCTAATTTACCGAGCTTATCGCTTTAAGTCACGTTCGGTTCGTTTTACAGACGAAGGGAAGGCCTATGTCAAAGCGTTGCGACAAGCACTTTTAGCAGACGAAAAACTAACGCATGGCAATGAAGAATAACTTAACACCAAAATAAAAAAGCCTAGAGGCTTTTTTATTTTGGTGCACGGTAGCCAGCGGCTTCCGCTTCAGCGATCGTTTTGAACCATTCTTTCGGATTCGTCGTATCATCATAGTATTTAGATCCTGGCAAATGATAGATGCCGCTTCTTGATCCTTTGATCAAACCATTTCCTTGTTGATCAACATATTCTTTCTGTTTCTCCTCTGTTTCACTGTTTTGAGAAGTGGCTGTTGTCGTGTTGTTCTCACTACTTGTAGCATTCTCCTGTTGCGTCATATCTTCGTTTGAAATCTCGCTGCTGCCATCCGCATAGTTGATCGTGACGCTATCTTGGATGTTGAAGATATAATAGTTGAATTGGATCGTATCGTCGCCAATAGATTGGGCTTGCATCTGTACCCCACGGGCAACCAGCTCGTCATCACGATAGATTGGAGTGACAGAATATCGAACATAATGGTTTTTGTCTTGCTTGAGATAGTAGTTGATATCCATTTCTAAGCGCAACATCTCTGGATTGTTCAATTGACTAGTTCCCGTGATCAAATTCTTCCAGTTTGCATTTTCGCCAGCTAAAGCAAACCCAATCAAATGCGTCCGATTATATAAATATTTCCCATTGGGGAGCTGTTTATTACGCCAGCCTGTCGGTTTCACGCTGGAGATATCGCCACGTTTTTCCGTAGGCATTAAGGATTGATTCAACATTGCTTCAGCCGAAGTCGCTCGATTGAGGTGGTCAAGGTCGCCGTATGCTTCCCAGGCACCATTTTCAAGTGAAAGGTCGTCTTCTGAAAACTCAGGGATGTTTTGATTGACTTCAATTGTTTGGGTGCCTTGGTAGGTTAGCTGTGCCAATTCGTCTGCGCGAATATCTTTAGCAGAAGGGGTGCTTACCTCTGATTGTTGCGTTTCCTGCTTTGGAAATAGGTCATTGTTTTGTAGGAAACCAAAGCCAACTGCTGCGAGTGCGAGAAGCGCAGTGACCGATCCAATCAATGTTTTTTTCTTTGCCATCTCTTTATTGCCTCTCTTTTCATTGATATAGGTTTAGAATAAACGGTGAGTAAAAAAATCACAACTAGTTTATCATACCATTTGCGGGGGATGTTTTACAGCGTCTGCTAGCTTCTTTTGCCTTTTGTTCTTGATAAACTTCAGTCAATTTTCTTTACAAGCGACGTCCTTTAAAAGAATTTTTCGTTTGCGAGTGATATTTTTCATATTTTAAAAAAACTATGTGATATAATGAATAAAGTTGCTGCTCTATCCCTTTGATGCTTGTTTTAATAACAGTCATCTCCAGCTGCGGAACAAACTTTCAGCTGTCTAGCAGACAACGTTCAAACGAAAGAATACTGGACAATTTTCTGAACGATTGCCTTTCTTTCTTTGACCAAAATTATAGGAGAAGGAGTGTATCCCATGAACCAGCAAGAAACCATCTTACATTATTTAAATAAGAAAGACTCTGAAAAGTTAAAAGAACTCGTATCAGGAATGGAAGAGCTGCCGCTATTACAATTATTCAGCAACTTATCCGCGGATGAAAAAGTGATCGTTTTCCGACTGTTACCGAAAGACAAAGCCCTTATCCTGTTTGAAGATTTGACACCAGCTACCCAACAACACTTATTACGCTCTTTCACCGATGAACGAGCAACCGAATTTGTGAATGAGATGGCGCCAGATGTTCGTGTACGGCTTTTAGATGAGTTGCCAGCGACCGTAACACAAAAACTTTTACAATCGTTGGCGCCTGATGAACGAGCTGCAACAAACCTCTTACTAGGGTATGAAGCTGAAACTGCGGGTCGCTTGATGACACCGGAATTCATTACATTGAAAAAAGATATGACAGTCAATCAAGCATTGGAAAAAGTGCGAATGCAAGCCAAAGAAAAAGAAACAATCTATACGCTTTATGTTACTGATCAAACGAAAACGTTAGAAGGTGTTTTGTCGCTGAAAGATCTCTTAATGGCACAAGGGGATCAACGCATCAGTGAGATCATGTCCCAAAAAGTTATTTATGTGACCACTGACACCGACCAAGAAGAAGCAGCCCGTTTGCTAAATGAACTAGATATCATTGCGCTGCCAGTCGTAGACAAGGAATCAAGAATCGTTGGGATCATTACCGTCGATGACGCGATCGATGTCATCGAGTTGGAAACAACGGAAGACATGTTTAATGCCGCTGGCTTGGTCGATGTCGCCTCCAACGAAGCAGACCGTAGTAATGTTTTGATCAATGGCAGCCTGTGGCAAATCTGGAAAGTCCGCTTGCCATTCTTAGTGATCACTTTAGTGGCTGGACTTTTAGCTGGGTCGTCATTGATGAATTTGAACAAACGTTAGAGTCGGTGGCAGCCGTTGCGATTTTTATTCCTTTGATCATGGATATGGGTGGAAACGTTGGTACACAATCCTCTACTGTATTTGTTCGGGGGATGTCGTTAGGGCATATTGATCTTTCAACCTTCACCAGACATTTCTTTAAAGAAGTTTGGATCGGTTTGAGTCTAGGCTTGATCGTCGGGATCATCTCAGGAACCGCTGCTTCACTTTGGCAAGGGATCCCGATGTTAGGGGTCGCTGTTGGGATTTCATTAGTTTTTGCTATGACTTTAGCCGCAGCACTTGGCTTTTTAGTCCCGTTTGTACTTATTAAACTAAACATCGACCAAGCAGCCGGCTCGGCACCGATCATCACCTCGATCAAAGATATTGCTGGCTTGTTTATCTACTTCGTTTCAGTAAATGTTCTTTTGGGTCATTTGCTTTAGCATACTGTCCGTTCCAGTGGTATAATAAAGCGACATCACATGATGAGCACAACATAGAAAGGGGAAATGTCCTATGACAAATCAAATGAAGCAACATCAACTCGGAGGTTTCTCTTTTTAAGTGCGGCCTCCTAATTAACTGGAGGGAAATCATGGAAAAACAAGGAATCGTGGTTTTTCAGGCTAAGGATATCGCAAAAGTCCGCCTGACTACAGGAGAAGAATGTTTAGCAACCGTTTCAGGAAAATTTCGTCAACAGGCACGAGCGCCAAAGGATTATCCTATTGTTGGTGATTTTGTCCAAGGGCAGGTGTATGATCAAGATCATTTCTTGATTGATGCTTTGCTCCCACGAAAGAGTTTTTTACAACGAAAAGTAGCCGGAAATCGGACGGATGAACAAGGGATCGCTGCGAACATCGACACGGTTTTTATTGCTACTAGTGCCAATGAAGAATTTAATTTCGCTCGGTTAGAGCGCTTTGTCACGATCGCTTGGGACAGTGGCGCTAACCCAGTGATTCTCTTGACCAAAGCCGATCAAGTCACAGCTGATGAAAAAGCAGAGCTGCTGCAAGCATTAAACGATGCTTTTGGTGTGAAAGCATTCGCTACTTCTATTTATGAACCGAACGAATTGCTGACAGAAGCCTACTTTTCAGACGGAAAAATCAGTGCATTTATCGGTTCGTCAGGCGTCGGGAAGTCCAGCTTATTAAATCAGCTCATGGAACAAGCCGTTCAAAAAACCAATGACATACGAGAGGATAGTCGAGGACGACACACGACGACGAGTCGCCAGTTGTTCACACTGCCCTCTGGCGCAATGATCATCGATACTCCTGGCATGCGGGAAGTTGGCATCAGTACCGTTCGGTCAGCTTCGATCGAGCAATCCTTTGAAGCGATCAATCAATATGCTGAAGGTTGTTTCTTCAGAGACTGTCAGCATGAAACAGAACCGAAATGTGCGGTAAAAGCAGCTATTGCTGCCGGTGAGCTTTCAGAAGCAGCCTTCGCTCGCTATCGCAAAATGGAAAAAGAGCTGGCGTATTTGAAACGAAAAGAACAGATCAAAGAAATGAAAAAGTAATAGTTAGCACTCCTTTCTATAAGAGGAGTGCTTTTTTGTACGTGTCAAGAGCGCCTTGTTGAGTAAAGAAGAGGAGAGCCGCAGCCAATGTTCTTGTGTTTTCATGAAAAGGCGGCCAATTTCAAAGGGCACTACATGCTAAGTGGTTGAACTAAACTAAGATCGCCTGCCTGGTTACAAGCTGTCGTCAAGAAAAGCAGGATAAAAAAACACAGCGGGGTGTTGTCCCACTGTGTTTTGAGCAATGATTTGCCCCTGCCAAGGTATTTCTAGTATAAAGCGTTGATTCTTAAATAGCAACTCGAAAAAAACGCCTCATTCAGCAGAGCGCAGAATTTTCGTCATGGCTTTTCCTTTCGCCAATTCATCGATCAGTTTATCTAGGTAACGAATTTCTTGAACTATTGGCTCTTCGATCTCTTCTACCCGAATCCCGCAAATCACACCAGTAATCTGTTTTCGTGCAGGATTGAGCTGAGGGGCTTGCTTAAAAAAGCGTCCAAAAGAAACATCATCAGCCATCTGTTGGAGTGTTTCTTGGTCATACCCAGTCAGCCAGGTAATAATCTGATCTACTTCTTCTTTTGTCCGATTTTTCCGTTCTGCTTTGGCAATATACAGAGGATAGACTTTCGCAAAACTCATTTGGGTAATCTTTTGATTTTTCATGATAAACTCCTTTAGTCTTTACACAAAGTATACTTCATTTTTTTCTTTTTGCCGAGATTTTCAACGTTTGTTGTGTGCCAAAATAGGCGAGGGGACTAAAGGATGATTTTTTCTTCTTGTTCACGAAACCCCAATACCTTTTGTCGTGACTCGCCATCCCAATAGAGCAAGTCCAAATTCTTATGCAGCATTAGCTGTGTATATAATTCTTTCAGAGTCAGAGCAGGCTTTTTGGGTTCGAAAAATAAAATCAATTGGTTATGACTATCTTGTGCGATCGTCGTAAAAGGAATCAGGTTTTCTTTGTAAGTTAAATAAATTCCTTGGTAATCTGCTGCACTCGACGACGTTGTCAGTGCTGTCAAGAGGTCTCTTGCTCTCATAGTGAACCCGCCTTTACTGTTTTTTGTCGATAAGCATCGATATCCAATATGATTTTTGTTTTGCCGTACACCGTATACTTTTGCACCACGAATTGGTGGCGCTTATTCCAATAGCCACCCACAGTTAGAAACATGCCCTCATCAACATCCCCTAAAAAATTCAAACTGTGCTTCGCAATCAAACAGTTGGTGGTGCCTAGTGTAAAGCGGACCAAAGGGGAGGGGGCAAAGGAGATGATCCTTATTTTTGAGACAGCGCCTTTTTGTGTTTGCATCAGGTATTCCTCCTTTAGTAAGTAGTAAAAAGCGGATCATTCGTTGAGATCAAACCATTTTTTCTCTTCATAAAAAGCAACATGACGAATCTCATCATAATGGATTTTTTCTATGGTTTCTCCCGTCAAATAAATGCCCAATGTGTCGTATCCGCTGATTTTTCCGACAATATCTGGGGGATAGCCGCCTTCTTCATTGACTTCTTCTCGTTGGATCGCCACAGTTACGTTCTTTTTCATCGCTTCGAATAAGCATTGATTGATTTCTTCCGTTGTGAGTGACGGCTTAGGCGGACAATCAAACGTGCGTGTCGGCTCTTCTTCAATTTCAGTTGTATGCTCAGATAAAAAGAATCCTTGCCACTTTAGCTTTTTCCGATCTTCATATGGTTGCAGCATACCCATAGCAATCACCTCTTATCTATATAATACAAACATACGTTCTCTTTTGTAAAGCGAACAGATTTTTAAATTTCTGATTCTTCTATGAAACATCTAAAAAGTGCATCAAACAAGGGGATAGTGGCGGGTATCGTTTTTTTATACTATATATGTTATAATTTATCCTGAAGGAATCATGAACGTTTTAGAAAATAGCTGGCGAAAAAGGAGAATAGTATGTCTGGATTAATTGTGGTCCTGCTTACGATCTACTTTGCAAGTAGGAAAGATAAAGAACAGTGGCTTTTTGATCGCAAACGATTGACTATTCTGGCGCTTATGTTTGTGATCATCGGCATAAGTTGGGGCTTAAATGACAAAATAATGAAGGATCCTCGGAACCAAAATATTAGAAGTGATTTACTGTTTAATTATTCGTTCCCCTTATTGATATGTATGCTAGGTCTATTTATCAAAGAAATACCACGGTGGGGACGGATCGTGACTTTGTCATTTGGCTTTATGATTTTCGGGTATTTAGCTATGCACTATTTGATAGGGTTTCACAACCCGTATTGGGAAAATCTACAGCTAAGTCCATTGTATTGGCTACCAAGTGACTAGTCATACGAAAGTATCGCCAATGGAAACGAAAAAAAGCACTCCCTTTATTGAGTGCTTTTTTTCGGCTAAATCACTGCAGCAAGATGTTTCTTTTCCCAAAAATTGGGTTGGACCTAAGTAGCAAAGGGATCATATAAGGAGAAGTCACGACTGTTTGAATCAAACCGATTGATTCTTGACTAAACCGTATCTTTTGATCATTGCCAAAGTAAAATATGCGACGAGCGTTCCTGCAATCCCAAAAAGTAAATCGATTCGATCAGGGGTGTTCATAAAGCCCAAGACAGTCTCGCTCAATAGATTGGCAATGAGTAAGAGCAGGGGCAATAGCGTGACGGCTTTAAATGGCGCACCTACGAGAAGCCAAAAGTACCCCAGTAAGCCAATAATCAAACTAATCGAAAAATTGGAGATATGAAAATAAAAGTCAGGATACATCGAAGTAAAGAAAGAAATGTCCAAGTACTTTGATAAGTAGAGGAAGAGGGCTGTGAACACGAAAAGCAAGTAGAGGAGTGACGCCCAGATTTTTGGTAAAAAGACTAGCTTTAATTGCTTCTTCTTTTTCATTTGTATTCTCCTTTTAGAATTGTCAGCTTATACGGATGGAATTGCTTTTATCGGGTGTTAATTACACAAATGGAAAAAACAAGCTGCAAACTAGGCAAATCAGTAGTCTGCAACTCATTAATGGTAAAATGAGTTGAGGTGATAAAATGACAATAATAAACAATCAGCGATTATGGTTAGGTATAGGGATAGAAATTATTTTGCTCATATCATTCAGCATGATTATGTATTTCATCCTGACGAGTGGCAACTTGAAGCAAAACCCGTTCAGCAGTCGACGAAAAGGAAAAATAAACTTATGGGTAGCTGCTGGTTTGATTTTACTTGCCATGGTTCTAGTATTCCAAGGAATGATCAACGGCGCTTTATTCAGACTTTTTTAGCAAAATATGGACGTTTATGGCGACCTATGAACATTACAATTATATTAAATAACGAAATACCCTAAGTTATCTACATGATTTTAGGGTTCTTTTTTATCGAATCATGTAGTAGATATTTGTTGGCATTTGCAACGTCTAACTACTTGTGTCAGAATTTTGAAACGGATTGGCTATATGAATAAAGTTCTAGGTAAAAGCTCAAAGATTTTCAAAATGATTATAGCATACAATCAAACCGATTGGTTCGTGAATCAAGGCTGATAGTTTGAATCTGTATTTGCTGAGATAAAAAAGACGAATCCGTATGTAACTTGCTACAAGACCGTTAACAATCTGTTGATCAGTAAATCATAAAAAAGAATCTGAAGAAACTTGTAAAATAAGAAATTCTTAGCTTTAGTTGAAATTTAGATGAATTAGTGACAATTTCCTGATAAAAGTCATTCGGAGGGAGGTAAAATGATGCAAAATTGACTTGAACTGTCTAAAATATCACGAACTCTTTTTCGAATACAACTTTGTATAATATATATTATGTAAACTAAAATATAAAATTTTTCGAACACCGTATTTAGCGGATAATTTTACGGCTCTCCTCCCTCTTATTTAGGATTATTTTCTTCAAATTCACCTAATTGGCAGCATAATCCAAAAAAAATGGTCATTTGAGCGATAGTTTTAGATTTTGTTTGTTCTACAACTGATAAGAAAATCAACTGGCAAATTATATCTGTACCTTTATCTGTATTTGATTTTGTTGATCCTTGATTCTTTGAATTCAAGCTTTGGTTTGCAGATGCTGGCCAAACTCAATGAATCAGTCAAGTAATCGTTGTTCACGATCTTATCAGTAATGATTCGTACTTAACCCAGCAAATTTGTGCTAACTAATAGCCTAATGGGAATCTTGATCACAGGCAAACCAGCAACGATAAACAAGAAAAATGAAGTTGCGTTCAGTTTTCACCTAATCGGATCAGATTCCCATGGCGAGTCCTAACCAAGGGTTCACAGTCATCTAAGTACAATTTTCGTTTTATTGCTGCCAATAAAGCAATGACGGCAACAAAAGTTTCAAACTATGTAATACAGGATCGCCGAAAAGACAATGATCAAAATGACCAAGACAACGATTAGTTGATTTAAACGTCGAATAAGCAGGTTTTTCTTATTTTTTTCAAATTCTTTTCCTTCATTTCGATAATATTCTCTATCTTTTGTTCCCACGAGCGCCAACTCCTTTTCCCTGATTCTATCACTATCCTGAAAAAAATGGGTGCAATCAAGGTGTTTTGTACAATAAATGGCAGTATTTTGTTAGAGCCTACAATCGTATGCGTATAGCGACTAAATAAGACGACTGACGAGTTCCAAGTGATTCATAACGGCAGCTTTCCGAATAACGCCCATACCTGGGAACGACCTTTGCTGATAGGCAGCAACTAATAGCTGCAGCCCAGCTGTTTGCGTAGGATACTCTTCCTCATGCTGTAACAAAGCTTCCATGACTTCGAAAAACTTTTCTTTCTGACTTGGTAATTCTTCCTCAGAAAATAAGTGAACGATTCGCAAGTCTTGCTCTGCTGTCGGATAGATCCAATGCAAAACCAACCATTTTGAGGGATAACTGTGCTCATAATAAATTTTGCTATCGACAGAAAAATCACTAAATCCCGCATAGCCCAATTTATGATAAAGATGATGGGTTTTTGAAAATCCTTCGTCTGGACATTCTGTATAAAAACTATTTTTAGGTAAACGGGTAAACGGATCTTCCATCAGTAGTTTCGGGCCGTTGATTTTATTTAACAAACGAAACTCTTTGCTTACCAGTACCGGCAGCGTATTTTCCCGCCAATCACTAGCGAGTGCTTGGTCCGCTTGATGAATGATCCAAAGATCAGGCTTTTCTTCCACTGTCTCAATGGGCCGATCTACGATCATTGCTTTAGGGGCAGTAACATTTTGCAACTCTGCTAACCCCTCTGCCGTCAGAAAAGCCCCTGCCTGTGGATTGCGAACCAGATAAAAAGGATGCTGCTTCCTTTGAAACAGGTCAATGGTCGTCCAAAACGTTTTTGATTGCTTGACTGGTTCAATGATCGGCTGGATCGCGTCTGACAAACAATCTTGTTCCAACAGTGCTTTCAACGCCAATAAATCAAATTGTTTTCCACGAATATACGGGAAGTACATCTTCTTCTCTCCTTCTTACTCGCCTGATAAAAAACGTTTTTCCAGCGCTTCATAGGCTGATCTCGTAGCGGCCAATTCTTCTTTCAAGGCTTCAATCGCTTGCAGCTGAGTATCTTCAATAAATCGATCATAGTAATTGACTCCACCACCGAACAAGTCATACTCAGGCTGACGTTTCTTCAGTTCTTGGTACAAACGTTCTGTTGAAAATACCCGCAATCCTCGAGCAGTCTGTTTTGCTTTGCCGACTTCTCGCGCTTGTGCCGAAATCAACCGAAACAATAAGGCATTTTCTGGAACCTGCAGCTCTTGCCTTTGGGGCTTCTTTTCGACACTGAAATACCCTTTGCTGCCCGTTTCTTTTTCAAGAAACGCATGATAGACCAAAACACCAATCGTTGACCCAATCTGATCTTTAACTTTCTCATATAATGCCTTGGGTAAGACAAAATAATTATAATTCCCAATAAAAGATAGTTTTGCTTTTGAGCGAAAATCTGCCAAACTGACTTTGAGTTCGTAGCAACGCCATTCAAAGGTGTTTTCTGCCGTCAAGCGACAACTTAAGGTATCCACGATGCCGTGATCGTCTGGCATGACGACCTCTTCTACCACAATATCACTGTTTTCACGACAATAATAATAAAGTGCCTCTTCCATTTCTAAAGTTAAGGATGTCTTCACAATTTCACGACCTTTGTCTTGTTTCACCTATTATAAAACATATGTTCGCATTTTGAAAGAGGGAAATAAAGGCAGCCTATTCCTTCACCCATTCGGGCATCGGTTAACAAGAATCTCTTCAACCGTCCTCTTTGTACCGCGGAATCGTAACAAAAAAAGCAGCAAGAGCACACCAAGTTGCGTGATTAATAGACCTTTGAAGGGAAATTCAAAAGTAAAGCCTGCGGGAAGATGAAAGAAATGGAAAAAATCCTGCAGTGCTTTTTGACTAAGCCACAAACCGCTGACAAGCCCTATCAAACTAATAACAATGCTTTGAATGCCTACAAAGAAAAGTTCTTCTAAGGTGACCAACAACGGAGACTGTCCTAACAACAACCGAATATTCAGGGATTGCTGCTCCTCCCCATCAAATGAAAACGATACATGTGATTGCAGTGCCATAAAAAGGCGGCGATCAAGCCTATAGTTAGAACGCCTAGTACGAAGCGTAGCAACTGCAAAAAGAAAAGCCAACTGGCATACGTGAGATCCATCTGATTCTCACTGCTATTTGTTTCATATTGTAGCCATTGATGAAAAAACACTAGCCAATTCTCTGCAAAGTTGGCGATAATCATTAGAAGAATCGCCAATACACCACTCATCAACAAACTGTGCCTACGAAGTGCTGCGTGCCAGCCGAATTGGCAAGGATAGTAGAAGTACCGCCATTTGTTCATGATATCCCTCCTTTTGGCGTCTATTTTACAGAACTTTTCAAATTTAGACAAACATCTTCTTGTTTACATAATATAATTATGATCAAAAAAAGAGTGCAGCACACAGCCCACACTCTTTTCCCTTTAGCTATCGACGTTTACAAATACCTTGTCAGTAGCTGCAACAAACGCTGCGGAAATTCTGTTAGGTTGGAAAGATCAATAAAGCGTTCTTCCCCATAAATCGCTTTGATCACCTCTTTGTCTTGCCCAATAGCAGCTGCAAGAAACAGCACCTCTTGTCGTTCATAGTCAGCGATCACCTGCTGAATATCTTCTTTGGCTTTTACCCCTGTATAATCAGGAAGAGCTTTTGGCTGGCCATCACTTATATTCAAGAGTAATTTAGTGGTTGCCGGCTGATGAGCGAGCTTTTCAGCTAGCACGCGCAAGACAGCTCCATCACGGTTATTTTGCCGAGGCTTCATTGTCATGAGTTTCTCTGGCACAAATTCAAAGCCTTCATAGAATTCTTTGTATGCAAAAAGCGAGGTTTTTTCACGAGCGGTCACGTCCGCTGTATCGCCATAGATCATCAATGGCAAAGATAAACGTTCGGCAAAAGCATTCACCGCTAAGACCGCCTGTTGGGCATACAATATCCGATCTTCTCGAATCATCGAACCTGATTCATCGATGCGCAAAGCAAGAGCTAAGGAAGGCTGTTCGTGAGGTGGATTCTTCTTGTCAAAGGTCCGGAAATCTTGATACGCAACCTTGCTGGCATCAAAGCGTGTGCCGCTGTACTTACCTTTACTGTATGCCGAAGCTTGTTCATTTTCCAATACTTCTTGTGTTTGCTTGATCAATGACTCTACGATCGGCAGCAACGGCTGCAAACGCTGTTGGGCTTCAGTCGCTTTTTCTAAATCGACGGGTGGTCGATGAACGATCAGCCCTTCTTTGGCATGGATCGATTCTTTCAATGCTTGTCGTGCTGCCTTTGATGCCGTGGTTTTCTTTTCTTTCTCCTGGGCTTCATACGCTTCGATGGACAAAGAATGAGAAGCAGGAGCTGCCTCTTGTGTCTCACTCCCAGCTTTTGCTTGGCCATCATGACTATTGCGCTCTAGTTCTTCTGAAAACGTCGCCTCAGTTGCTGCGCTTTTCGCTTCTTGTTTGTCAGAATCACTGGTTTCCATCGTTTCCGCCTCAGTTTCTTGATTGGCGGTCTCAAGGACTTGCTCATTTTTTAGGATGGGCGTGCCTTCTTCCACTACATTGCGTTGGTCAGCCTCTTCGCTGCTGACTCTGCGTCCTTTGATTTGTTCTTTAAAGGCATTTAGCGGTTGTCCAGAAAACAAAAGCCGCAATTGCGCCAATAAGCCTGAAGCTTCTAGCGCCTGTTGTAACAGAGAAAGCTCATTTGGATCGGTAGTGATTTTGTAGAGCACTTTGCTATCAATTGCTGTAAAGGGATCTTGTCCTTGTTTGACTGCATTTAACCAATAAAAATAGGAACGCATGCCCGCCACCCCTTTGATGGCGTTGGCTTTGGCGGTCACGTCTAGTAAGCGTATGATTTCAGCCATTTTCTGTGCAGTCGTTTTGTCCAGATAATTGGTTTTGGCAATGCCTCGCTGCACCATGACTGCTAGCTCAGGTAAATCCATTTTTTCAGCATGCTGCATCCGATCTCGCAAGGATTCGTTCAAGGGGCGGTTGCCTTGGTAATTCCGATTCGTTGTGATGATCACCACACAGTCAGGGTGTCGTCGAACAAAGCCAGTCGGGATATTTAGCATCCCGTTTTGTTCAAGGGCCGAGTTTAGTGCCACTAGTACCGAAGCATCACGAATGACCGTTGGTTCTTGAATCTCAAGCAAATAGCCTTTTTCCAGCGCCCGTACGATTTCGGAGGGATAAAATTTGTATTGAATCGTCGGTTGCTGATCACTGGTTTCAATCCGTTCGATCAGTTCCGCAAATTTCGCCCGTGCCCGCTCACGAGTCAGGGAAAAATGCCGCTGGATCAATGCCAAGACATCTTCAAAACAATCACTTTGATAAATCGCATCCAGCAAGTCCTTGTCCTCTTCTTGGTCGGTATTGATCACTGGTAATAAAGCACCAAATACATCTGACTTATCCATATCCGCAAAGCAGGTGATTTTGGTGTAGGGCAGTTGCAGGTCGGCAGAAAGTGCCTTTGCCAACTGAGTCTTACCCGACCCAGCATCGCCTTCCAGCAACACATTGAAGATCTTCATCTCTGGATCCGCCCAATTCAACGCGATCTCTGAAGCAATTCGTAGTTCTTCAGCACTGGTCTGATGACTTTGTGGTTTTTTCCAAATCATGGTTTGTTCTAATTTGCTAAAAGCGCGTCCTTTCGTTACGACAAAAGACGGTTGATGTTGTGTCATGGCAATCTGCTCCTTTTCTTAATAACCTAGCTCATCTAAAAGCCGTTTCAGGATTTTGAAGCGTTCGCCGTATAGCTCGCCATCTTTTTGCAAGGAATCATAAAAAAGCAGAATGTCTTCATCGATTTTAGGATTTTCGGTGTCTACTTCAACGGTCATACGATTTCCTTGCAGGCCAATGATCTCGATCAACGGATTTTCAGGATCGTAAAACTTTTCATGGCGATAGGCCTCTTGAAAATACAAACTAGATTGCGCCACTAAGATTGCTAGATCTAAGATTCTAGTGAGGGGTAGTTCTTCTGACTGACGAGACCATTTTTCACCTGTATGGCGCCAAACCTTGCCTGAGATATCGACTTTTCCGCGATCATTCCATTGTGCTAATCCGAGGGAAAGGCCTTTTGCATCTGTATGTAACGCATTTTTTCCGTCAACAGTATCATAGTCTTCCACTTTAATGACGGGCTTATGTTTCAAGTTTTCTGGTATTTTCATTATTCTCACTCCTTGTTTAGTAAATTAGTAATTTACTAGATAGAGTAAGTATAATGAGGAAGCTGGTTTGGAACAAGCAAAAGGTCTTTTCTAGTAGCTAGGGACAGATGTTTATAGAAAAAGCACTTGATAAGAAGCATCTAAAAACAAACGCTCTTAAAAAGTACTTTTTTATGACGCATTACTTCACTAACTCAATTGATTGAAAAAAAGGCGCAACGCTTGTTTTCTCTGATGTGTAAGCTGCGCTTTAGGAATGCCTTGGATCGCCCCTTCAATGCCGTAGAGCATATGCAAGCAAGCGCCCGCATCGCATTGGTGGCGGATAGCTAGAAAAACCTCTTCGGCCGTTTTTGTGCGTAGTTGTTCAGGGGTATTGATGCCGATACGAACCAGGTGATCCGCTAAAACCTGACCTACATTTGGTAATTTTTGCAGTTCATTCATAGGTTTCTCCTTTTTGATTGTGGTCATCTTGCTCCTCTTTCTCTTGACGAATCAACGCATAGAGCTTCATATCGAACAGCTGCTGGTTTTTCTCCGCATGCTTTCGCAAAACGCCTTCTAACGTAAAACCTGCCTTTTCCAACACACGACAAGAGGAATGATTCTTCGCAAAAGATTCAGCAGACATACGAACAATAGTTGATGTAGTAAATACATAGTCACATAGTTGCTGAACAGCTTGGGTCATCAAGCCTTTTCCCCAATACTCTTGTGCAATCGAGTAGCCAATCTCAGCCGTTCTATAATGGATATTTTCTTTGCGAACAGCACGGATACTGCCGACTGCTCGGTCATCCACAGTGATCGCAAAGGCAAATTCTGCTTCCTCCACAGATCGAATATAGGCTTGTGCATCTGCGACCGTATATGGGAATGGCAACCCATCTCGTAAATAATCGTGGATGGTTTGATTGTTTAACGCATGGGCTAAATCTTGCGCATCGCTCATTTGCCACCTTCTTAAGGAACACTTCATAGCAATTCCTCCTTTGTCAGTCCTTCATTTTGATCCTATTGTACGAGTTTGTGTGATTTTTTACAAGCGAATCTCAAAAAAGCAGAAAAAAGAACCAGCTAGACAAACGTCTAACTGGTTCTTACATACATCGTCTTGAAAAGATAATGGCGTGATAAACATAGAAAAAATAAAAATTATTGCGCTGAAATAGCGATCCCAATGGCTTTTTCTCCTAAATGCGTGCCGATAACTGGTCCGAAGTGACCAATCTCAATTTCTGCATTTGGGTATTTCGCTTGTAGCTTCGCTTTTTCTTCTTTCGCTACTTCTAAATTATTGGCGTGGATTACATAAAATTTAACAGGCAATGCGATTTCTTGCTCCCGTTGACCAATGATATCTTCTGCGCGATTGAATGCTTTTTTACTGGAACGAATGCGCTCGTAAAGCACAATTTTTCCTTGATCAAAGGTCAAGATCGGTTTGATTTTTAATAATCCGCCAATCAAGGCTGCCCCATTGGTTAAGCGACCGCCGCGAACCAAGTTATTCAAGTCGTCCACGATCAAATAGGCATAGGTATTGTCTCTGATAGTGTCCAGATGGGAAATGATCTCTTCGACGGTTTTGCCTTGACTTGATAGATCAAGAGCGGTTTCTACCATGTGACCCATCGGCATACTTGTGATTTTCGAATCGTAAGGAATGATTTGAACATCTTCGATTTCATCGGTGATTCCATACAGCGTTCCGATAAATCCAGAGATCCCGCTTGATAAGTGGATACTAATGATCGTGTCGTAACCGCGATCTTTCAATGACTCATATAAGGCTAACACTTCTCCTAATACCGGTTGAGAAGTGGTTGGGAATTCTTTGCTGTTTTTCAGCAAAGCGTAATACTCATCAGCTTCAATGTCGATACCCTCATTGTAGACTTTTCCATCTAAAATAACAGGAATCGGTATGATAAACAAATCTTCATGGTTTTTGATCCGTTCCGGCAGATAAGCTGTACTGTCAGTAACAACGGCTAATTTCATTCTTTTTCCTCGTTTCAACAAATTTCAAACGTCATTAATAATATAGCATAAATTTACTTACTTTCAAATGGTTTTCAGAACTTTTCATTCTGCTTACTCATTAAGAAAATTCCTGATCGCTTGTTGATTGGTTTCAAGATTGACGACTAACACACTTCCAGCACTCGCACTTGAACCGTATTGCCAAGAGTCAGCGACTGGGACAGTCAAGCTGTCGACTCCTCCCGCCCCTCGAGCAATCGAGAAGGTATTTTTTAATAGGAAAGACATTGGCAGGTTGGTGGAAGCATAGCCTAAGACTTTTCCTGCTGCATAAGGCAATTTTAAAATAGCTAAAGGATTTTTCATTTCGCTAAAGATCGCATCCATTACTTGCTGCTGTCGTCTTACACGACCGAAGTCACCTTCTTCGTCCATCCGAAAGCGTGCGTATTGCAACAGCTCAAGCCCATTCATTTGTTGTTGCCCTTGTTTGATGGCAACTTCAAGATTTTTACTCATATCTTTTTCCGCGTTGATAGCAACACCTGAGGGAAACAGTGTGTCGATCACTTTTTCAAAGGAACGAAAGTCAACTTTTGCATAATAGTTGGTTTCTAGCCCGAAATTCTCCGCTAATGTTTGTCTGACTAAATCAGCACCACCAAAGGCATACGCCGCGTTGATCTTGTTTTCGCCATAACCGGGAATCGTAACTAAAGTATCCCGCATAAAGGAAAGCAGCTTCGGTTGCTTACTGGGACCATCTAATTGCAAAACCATAATAGTGTCTGCGCGTCCAGCTTCTCCTTCACGACTATCACTACCAATGAGCAATATATTACGAGCACCATTAGCAGCGGCCGTACCATTAAAGGTCTCTTCATCAGTCGTAGCAAAAGCAGCGTCACTTCTTGCGACTTGCCGACCGACAAGAAACGCAATCAATGAATAGGCAAAAAGCACCAATAGTACCCGAACCACAATACGTAGAACTGGGTGCTTCCGCTTTTTCTTTTGTTTGGGTTGCTTGGTCTTCTTAAACTTTTGCGGTTTTTGTTTGCTTTGTTCCTGACCTTGATGCATCGCAGGTCCCTGAGCAGATAGCGGGGGGATTGCGCTTTTTCGTCCCTCAGATTTTTTTATTCCTACTTGTGACTGTTTTCGGGAACTTTGAGCCGCACGAGGGTCGCTTGCCCTAGGATGCTCGGTGTTTTGAGACAAAATGTCTCTTACTGGCTCATCAGCAGACGAAGTAGAATCACTCGGTCTGACGCGCTGGTTTCTTCTTTTGGCTTCTCGGCGGGCAAAGATACTTTCTTTGGCTGCCTGACTGGATTCCTTTTCTAGCCGTTCATGCAGTTTTTTATTTTTTTCCATCCTGCTCATTGCTTCTGATCCTCCAACTAAAAAATAGCTCTCTGTCTATAAGGATACCCTAGACCTTATAGAAAGAAAGCTATTTTCTGAAATTTTAACCTTTTTCTAGGAAATTTCTTCATTTTTCTACCTTAGATGCTTTGATGCTCCTTGTCGTGTGCTCACAAATCCTGCTTGCTCATAAAATGATTTCACTTGATTTGCCGACCAAAAGTTTAGTGAGAGATCATCGAAGCCTTTTTCCAACGCAACGTTTTCAGCAAATTCCAACAATTGTTTTCCAATATGCATCCCTTGGTACCGAGGGTCAACAGCGATTGCTGCAATTTCCAGCCACTTTCGTTCATGCATCATCGCATTTTGTGGCAAACGGACCTCTTGAAGATGCACAAAGCCACAAGGCTGTTCCGCCAACCAAGCGATAAAAAAGTGGTGGCTTGGCTCTTGCAGCTGCTGTGTGATTGCTTGTTCAAATCTTGGTTGATCAAAGGGCTTAAAAATCGTTGGGTACCATTGATGGTGCTGTGTTTGGATCTCTTTATGAAACGTTGCTAAAAGTGTTTCATCTTGGCTAATTCTTATTTTGACTTGAGTCATTTTTTGTCACGTCCTCAACAACATTTACCGAATACACGCCGAGAAGATGGACGTGTCCACCCAACAACTGAATCTCTTCAAAGGCATTTACAATCAGTTGCCACGGTTTGTCCATCACCAGATCGATCACGAAAAAGTATTCCCCTAAGGTGGTTTTTGACGGCCGCGATTCAATTTTACTTAAATCAATTTCTCGCCAGCCAAAGGTTGCTAAGATTTTGTGCAAGATTCCCGGGCGATTTGCTGGCAGCGTCACAAAAATCGTTGCTTTCTCGACGGTCTGCTCTGGTAATTGGGTGTTTGCTGCTTTCTTCGTCAAAGCCCAAAAACGGGTTTGATTAAAGGCAACATCTTGAATATTGGTTTCTTTGATCGTTAACTGATAAGCCAAAGCGGCTTCTTTGGAAGCAATCGCTGCAACTGCTTCTTCTGGATGTTTTGCTACGTAGGCTGCTGCAGTCGTTGTGGAAGCAACCGCCTCAACAGTAGCTCCAGCAAATCTGGCTTCGATGAAGTCGGCACATTGCGCCAAGGCTTGCGGATGAGAAATTATCTTAGTGATAGGACGGTTGTCTTTTGCTGTTTGCTGAGAAACTAACAATTGATGATTGATCGGTAAAATAATTTCCTGTTCGATGCTCAATTGATTTTGACGAAACAGTGTATCAATAGTGGCATGAACGGACCCTTCTAATGAGTTCTCGTTCGGAACGACCGCGCGATCGATCACACCGTTAGCTAGCGCTTGAATACAAAGTGGAATCGATCCATAAGGGATACAGGCATTTTCTGGATACGCTTCTTGCGCAGCTAAATGCGTAAAGGAACTTTTCGGTCCTAAATAACCAATCTTCATTTTATGCACCTGCTTTGATCAAGATTTCCTGTACGATTTCTTCTGGTGTTTTGTTCGTCGTTTCAACGATCAATGAAGCAGTTTCTTCATAAAGAGGGATCCGAGGACGGTAAACAGCCAATATTTCTTCTGGTGATTTTGAGACGACTAAGGGGCGAATGCTGCCAGTATCCGCCTTTAAGCGATGGATCAGTTCCTCGGGATCTGTTTTTAAATACACGACGAGCGGCATCTCTTTTAAAAGCTGACGATTTTCTTCTTTTAATACGATGCCCCCACCAGTGGAAATAATTTGTTCCTTTGCCAAAGTTTTAGCTAAAATATCCGTTTCGATTTTGCGAAAGGCTTCCTCACCGTGTTGATCGAAAAAGTCTTGAATGGTCATGCCGATCTCAGCAACGATCAAGTCATCAAAATCCACATGAGACTGGTTCGTTTCTTCAGCCAAAAGACAACCAATCGTGGTTTTTCCAGCACCCATAAAGCCAATTAATATCACTTTTTTCACTCGCTGTTTCCTCCTTTAGCCAAACGTGCGACATCCTCAAAAAAATCAGGATAAGAAACTGCTACGGCTTCGGCTTTTTCTAATTCTACCTCTTCATCTGTCAATAAGGCGGCAATTTGCAGCATCATGCCGATGCGATGGTCCCCCCGACTTGACACTCGACCGCCATGCAAAGGGGTTGGACCGTTGATGATCAAGCCGTCCTCGGTGGGAGTGATGTCCGCTCCTAGTTTTGTCAACTCTTCGGCAGTTGCATCAATTCGGTTGGTTTCTTTTACTTTTAGTTCTTCCGCATCTTTGATCACCGTTTTGCCATGCGCCTGCGTGGCTAACAACGCAATGATCGGCAATTCATCGATCAAGCGTGGGATAATATCGCCAGCGATGGTTACTGCCTGCAAGGTAGAACTTTGAACGGTAAGGTCAGCTGATTGATTCTTATCGTCTTGATTAGAAAAAGCAATCGAAGCACCCATCTCCTCTAGCACGTCAAGAATTCCTGTACGAGTGGGGTTGATCCCGACATTTCTTAAAACGATCTCACTTTCTGGCATAATCGCGCCGGCTGTTAAGAAAAAGGCAGCGGAGGAAATATCACCGGGAACAACTACTTCTTGCCCTTGGAGTGTTTGAGGTCCCGTCACAGTGATCGTTTTACCTTGTGTTGTGATGACACCACCGAATTGACGGATCATTTCTTCGGTGTGGTTGCGGCTTGTTTCTTTTTCAATGATCGTAGATGTACCTTGTGCTTGTAGTGCCGCAAAAATCAGTGCTGATTTTACTTGAGCACTTGCTACGGGCATCTGATAATTGATGGGATGTAATGAAGCCGTGCCATTGATGGTGATCGGTGGGAACTCCGTCTGTTCATGCCCTCTCACATTGGCACCCATTTCTCTTAACGGCAGCATCACGCGATTCATTGGTCGTCTATTCAATGAGTCATCACCGAATAAGGAAGTTGTAAATGGCTGTCCAGCCAAAATCCCCATCATTAGACGAATCGTTGTGCCAGAATTACCGATATCGATTGGTTCGTCAGCAGGCTTAAGACCATTAAAGCCCTGTCCTTCAATCGTGATCGTCTGACCGTCATCATGGATCGGAACCCCTAATGATTGAAATGCATGAAGGGTGCTATAGCAGTCTTCTCCACGTAAGAAATTTCGGACAGTCGTTGTTCCTTCAGCTAACGCCCCGAACATGATACTGCGATGTGAGATCGATTTGTCAGCAGGGACCGCTATCGTCCCTTTTAAATGTGTTGCTTTTTTTAGTTTCATCCCAGCCTCCTATTTTTTTCGACACGAATAGGTCGTCTTGTTTTGGATCAGCTGCTCTGCTTGCAGCAAATCATTTTGCGTTTTGAATGAAATCTGTAAAACACCAATGATGTCTTCTCGAGTTTCAAGAATTTTTAAGTTGATCAAAGAGAGCTGATGTTCGCTCAATAGCCCCGTCACTTCAGCGACAACACCGGGATGATCCGGTACATCGATGAATAGATCATAGAATGCCGGGATCGCGCCATTTTGATGAACCGGCAATTGATCCCGTGTTTCCTTCGCGGATTCAAAGAACCGAAAGATCGCCCGTTCGTCTTTTTCCTGCAACCAGTGAGCCATGGTCGTCATTTGTTTTTGCCACTCATCGATCAGCTGCAGTAGTTCCTGTCGATTACTCAATAAGATATCGGTCCACATGCGAGGATCTGAAGAAGCGATGCGAGTGATATCGCGAAAACCGCCTGCTGCAAGTTGTTGCGCTCTGGGGTGGGCTTGGTTGAAAGCGTCTGCCTGATTGACTAATCCAGAAGCAATAATATGGGGCAAATGGCTCAACATCCCTGTGATTTGATCATGCTCTTTTGGCGCAAGCGCCACATATTTGGCTCTGGTGCCGCGAAAAAGCTCTTGCAGCTCTTCCATCCGCTGACTTTTCGTCGGTGTGAAGATATAGTAAGCATTCTCGAAAAGGTTCTCATCGGCTGCTGTGATCCCTGATTTATGAGAGCCAGCCATCGGATGGCCCCCAATAAAATCAAAGGAAAAGGACTCGGCGAATTGGGTGATTTCCGCTTTGGTACTGCCGGTGTCTGTTACTAGCACCGAAGGCTTTAATGAAAGTACCCCCAGTTCGGCAAGATATTTTTTGGTGATCTCTACCGGCAATGCCAACAAAATCACGTCGGCACGGACAGCACCTTCAGAAAATGAAGGGGGCACTTCGTCTACTAAACTTGTTGCTAATGCGATCTCATTGGTTTCCTGACAATCCCAGCCCATCAAATGCACTTGCGGATGTGCCTTTTTGATACATTTTGCTAAGGAAGCGCCGATCAATCCTAGACCGGCGACAAAGATATTTTGGTTCATGAAAAGAATCCTCATTTCTACTGGAATTTTTGCTGGTTCTATAATCAGTAGGTTAACAAGTATTCTCGATACGCTTGAACAGATGCAGTCAATTCTGCGAATGAATCACTTGGGAACTTTTCTAATAGTTCATTGGCCACCACTGTCGCCACCACACTCTCACAAACAACACTGGCTGCTGGTACAGCGGTGCTATCTGAGCGTTCGACGCTTGCTTTATACGGTTCTTTGCTGTCGATATCCACACTTTGCAATGGCTTGTACAAGGTCGGGATCGGCTTCATAACACCACGAACCACGATTGGTTCACCGTTCGTCATGCCGCCTTCAAACCCACCAAGGTTGTTGCTGCGACGGGTATAGCCTCGTTGTTCGTCCCATAAAATCTCATCCATGACTTTGGAGCCGGGCAAAACACCAGCCTCAAAGCCAACGCCGAACTCAGCACCTTTAAAGGCATTAATGCTGACCACGGCTTGGGCGATTTTCGCATCAAGTTTTTTGTCCCATTGCACGTAACTGCCTAAACCAGCAGGAACGCCGCCAACAAGTACTTCCACTACACCGCCGATCGTATCGCCATTTTTCTTCGTTTGATCGATCAGCTGCTTGATTTCTTCTTCGACTGACGGATCTAACACCCTTACTTCTGAAGCTTCAGAGCGTTCTGCGATTTCTTTGACGGTCAACCCTTCAGGAATTTCCGCTTTGATGCCGCCTAACATTGTTACATGACCCGCCACATCGATGCCAAGCTCCTTTAAAATTTTCTTCGCGATTGCTCCGATGGCTACCCGCATGGTCGTTTCACGAGCAGATGAGCGTTCCAAAACGTTTCGTAAATCTTGATGATGGTATTTCATGCCGCCGACTAAGTCAGCATGACCAGGTCTTGGTCGTGCCACTCGTCGTAGTTTGCGGTCTTTTTCTGGTACCTCTTCGATCGCCATGACCTTGGTCCAGTTTTTCCAATCTTTGTTCTCAACCACTAAAGTCACAGGAGAGCCTAGTGTTTTTCCATGACGGATACCCGAAGTGATACGGACTTGGTCTTTTTCAATCAGCATCCGTCCCCCACGGCCATAGCCGGTTTGTCGTCTCGCTAATTCAAAATTAATGTCTTCTGCTGTTAATGGCAATCCTGCCGGTAAACCTTCGATAATGGCGGTCAACTCTGGTCCATGTGATTCGCCTGCTGTAATATAACGCATGATCCGTTACCTTCCTTTCTTATAATAGGTAGTCTTTGATTTTTTCAGTCGGGATCGTCACGATTTTCGCCTGTCCGATCGCTTCTAATAGAATAATCTTCAATTGTTGCCCGCGGGCTTTTTTATCATGAGTAATTGCTTGGTATAATTGCTCTTTATCTATTTCACTTGGTGTGATCGGCAAATGAAACTTCTCAACCATTTCTGTAAGCTGCTGGGTCGTACCTTTTGGTGTTAATCCGATGGCTTCTGCATGACGGGTGATCATGATCATCCCCATTGCAACCCCTTCGCCATGACTGGTGTCAAACGCGGCTGTTCTTTCTAAGCCATGCCCGATCGTATGACCGAAGTTCAGTGTCAGACGACTGCCATGATCAAAAGGATCTTCTTCTACTACTTTTTGTTTTACCTTTAAAGAAGCAGTGATTACTTTCTCAGCATGTGCCAAAAGATCGACTTCATCTTTCAAACCTGCTAACGTTTGCCAAAGCTCAGGATCTGCAATAGCGGCTGACTTGATGATTTCAGCAATGCCTTCTTGGACGCGTTTGAGGGGCAAACTTGTAAGTAAATCTGGATCGATCATCACACCGGCTGGTTGTGCAAATGTCCCGACGAGATTCTTGGCACTGCCAGTATTTACAGCTGTTTTTCCGCCGATACTTGAATCGACCTGTGCCAATAACGTCGTTGGAATCTGCAAGAAATCAATGCCGCGCATATAAGTAGAAGCAACAAATCCTCCAAGATCACCAATCACACCGCCACCAAGGGCAATGATCCCATCGCTTCTGGTCATTCCGAGTTGGGCAAGACCATCATATAAATTAGCTGCTTGCTCTAGTGATTTGCTTTTTTCGCCAGCTGGTACGACTAACAGTGTTGCCTCAAACCCTGCAGCGGTTAAGGAATCGACGATTTGTCCGCCATACAGGGGTGCGACGTTGCTGTCTGTAATGACGGCAATACGCTGTTTGTCCCACAACTGTTGCACCCAGGTTCCGACGTTTTGAAACGCCCCTCGTTTGATGAGGATATCATAGGAATGTTCTTCTAAATGAATGTGTAACATTGATTTTTGCACCTCTTTTATTGGTTGTCTTGACGCTTAGTCTTGCAACGCTTTGATTTCTTTCATCGCTTTTTCCATGATATGGACTTCTTTCATCATGTTCATGTACGTTTTTTCGTTAAGTGATTGAGGGCCATCAGACCAAGCATTGGCTGGATCTGGATGGATCTCAACGATCATCCCATCGGCGCCAGCAGCAACACCCGCTCTTGCCATTGGTGGTACGAGATCCCAGATACCTGTTCCATGACTAGGATCGACGATGATTGGGAAGTGGCTCAGTTTTTTGATGATTGGTACCGCACTTAGATCAAAGGTATTACGGGTTGCTGTTTCGTAAGTTCGGATCCCGCGTTCAATGAAAATCACTTCACTTTTATCTTGAACGGCGATGTATTCCGCTGCATTCAACCATTCGTCGATCGTGCCTGAGATGCCTCGTTTAAGGCCAATTGGTTTCCCGGTTTTTCCAACGGCAGCTAGCAATTTGAAGTTTTGCATGTTCCGAGCACCAATCTGTAAAATATCACTGTATTCCGCCACCATATCGATATGTCCTTCGTCCATGACTTCTGTGATGACTTTCATTCCCGTTTCATCGGCTGCTTGGCGAATGTATTTTAGCCCTTCTTCTTCAAGCCCTTGGAATGCGTAAGGCGACGTGCGGGGTTTGAAGGCACCACCACGTAAGATTTGTGCACCACCAGCTTTAGCGATTCGGGCACATTCACGAATTTGGTCTAAGCCTTCAATCGAACATGGACCAGCCATCGTAACAAAGTTGCCGTCACCGATTTTCACACCATCTACATCAACAACCGTATCTTGCGGATGGAACTCACGAGAGGTCAATTTGTAAGTATTTGAGATCCGAATGGCATCTTCGACACCTTCGTAGCTGCGAAAAGCAACATCTTGGATGCGGCGGGTATCCCCTTTTAAGCCGATAACTACCTGTTCTTTTCCTTGGTTGACTTGAACATCTAAGCCTTCTTTTTTGATTCTAGTTACAACAACTTCA
Source organism: Enterococcus sp. DIV0240d (assembly GCF_051711245.1). NCBI lineage: Bacteria > Bacillati > Bacillota > Bacilli > Lactobacillales > Enterococcaceae > Enterococcus > Enterococcus sp. DIV0240d. The sequence goes on from NZ_JBIOMG010000001.1 coordinate 1,959,712, forward strand.
ACTTGTTCTGGCGTAGCGCCTGGTTTCATAATTACGATCATTTTTTCTTCCTACTTTCGTTTTTTTCTGTTTTTTATTTTTTACATGGATTCGATGAGTGCTTTGACTTTTTCAACAGGCATCGCTTTGCCAGTCCAAAGTTCAAATGCGGCTGCACCTTGATAGAGTAGCATGCTTAAGCCGTTTGCAGTTTTGGCGCCGACTGCTTTCGCATCTTTCAAAAGCTGCGTTTCTCTTGGATTATAGATGACATCATAGACAGCTAATGATTCCCGTAGGAGTGTTTTATCTTTCAGAGGACTTACGGTATCATTTGGTTTCATTCCCACGCCCGTGGCATTTACCAATAAGCTGCTTTGATCGATGGCTGTTTTTAAAGCCATCTGATCTTCTAAGTCGGTTAAGGTAATTTCACAAGCTGTTTTTTGTGCAATCTGTGTTAATTTTTCTTGGATGATTGGATAAAACTCATCCTTGCGGTTAAAGACATGGATCGTTTTGACGCCGTCTAGTGCGGCTTGGCTAATGATCGCTGTCGCCGCTCCGCCAGCTCCAATCACCGTCATGGTGTCGCCAATGATGGATACTTGAATGTCATCAAGAGCTCGCATAAAGCCGATGCCGTCTGTATTGTGCCCAATCAAGCGACCTTCTTGATTGACGATCGTATTGATTGCGCCGATCAACTCGGCTGCGGGTGAACATTCATCCATCAGCGCTACAGCCGCCATTTTATGAGGCATCGATAAATTGACACCTAAGAGGTCCAACTGACGGATGCTTTGGATACTAGCGGCTAAATTGTCCGGCTCAACATCAAAGGCCAGATACACGGCGTCGATCCCTTGTTCTTCAAAAGAAAGATTGTGCATCGCTGGAGAGATGCTGTGTTTGGCTGGTTTAGCAAATAGTGCCGCCAACCGTGTGTAACCGGTTATCATTTGTTTCATCTGGTTCATTCCTTTCAACAAAAAAAGATGTCCACCGTAAATTTAAGAATCTACAGTGAACACCTTCAAACATTACATAACGACAGAGCCGAAATGTGAATATAAAAAATAGCCACTATAGATTTTACGATCTACGTGGCTGCGAATTCATTACGAAATGCTCTAGCCATCATAGATACAAACTTAGCGTTTGTACCCATGCCTTCATGAATACAAACCTATCTAAAATAGCTAAAGTAATATTTATTCAGTTGTGTGGGGTTCGTTAGCAATAATTTTTGCATAGTCATTCGCTCCAAACTGATGTAAGATTGACCTAAGTATAGGTTTAACTTTGAAAGATGTCAATGATTTTTTCTTATTTTTTTCATTTATTTGATTGTTTTTTTTGAAAACACTGTTCTATCAAGGGTTTATAAGTCATCCTCAAAGAACAGTAATAGTTCTGGTAAGCTTAATTGCGCTTTTTCCTCTGCTGAAAGATCTTTGACGATCTCTCCTTTTCTGAGCAGGATCAAGCGGTCCCCGTATTTTAATGCATCTTCCATCCGATGGGTGATCATTAGACAGGTCAGGTTTTGTTCTTCCACGCGTTTTGCAGTGATTTGCATCAGCTGTTTGGAGGTCTTTGGATCTAACGCAGCCGTATGTTCATCTAGCAACAACAGTTTTGGTGTGTGAATCGTTGCCATCAATAAACTTAGTGCCTGTCGTTGACCACCAGATAAACTGCCCGTTGGCGTATCCAAATGATTTTCCAACCCGTTGCCGATTTCTTTACAAAGCGCAAAGAACATTTCCCTTTGTCCTTGGAGTTGTCGAAGACCAAGTGACCGTTTTTGCCCTCTTTTTTGTGCTAACAGCAGATTTTCTGCCACTGTCATACGGGGAGCAGTGCCCATTTTCGGATCTTGGAAAACCCGCGCCAAAAAGCGTGCGCGTTTTTCTTCCGAAAGTGTAGTCACATTTTGATCATCGATCATCACTTGCCCACTCGTCAAGGGCATGGTGCCTGAGATGCAGTTGAATAACGTGCTTTTGCCGGCGCCGTTTCCTCCAACGACCGTGACAAATTCTCCTGGCTTTAAAGAAAGATCGATTTTATTCAAGAGTACTTTTTTCTCATTTGGTCCGTTGCCGACAACTTTAAAGGCTTTTTTTAAGGCTAACATTATTCGTCCTCCGTTTCAAAACCAGTGCGTAGATGCAAGGCTTGTTTAAATTGAGGGATCAACAAGCAGATCGTCAAGACGATTGCAGAGAAGATCTTCAAGTAGGTCGTATCAAATCCAGCTTTGATCACAAATAGGATCAATAATTGGTAAATAATGCTGCCGATCACAATAGCGATCAAACGTTCCAGCAAGGTCAGTTCCCCGTATAACACTTCACCAATGATGATTGACGCCAGTCCGATAACGATCACACCGATACCTTTGCTTATGTCGGCATAGCCGTCATTTTGCGCAATCAATGCGCCTGAGAGTGCGATCACGCCATTGGAGACGATCAATCCAATGATTTTCATTCGATCGGTATTGATCCCCATCGATTTTGCCATATGCTCATTATCACCTGTAGCGATGTAAGCTTGACCCAAATTTGTATGGAAAAAGTAAACCAAGACGCCCCCGATCAACAAGACCATGATCAATCCAATGATCACCGTATCATAATAATTCGGTAAATTCATTCTAGTAAAAAAATCTTGAATTTTCGGTTGGTTTAATAAAGAGAGGTTGGGTGAGCGCATCACAAACAGCATGACCGAGTTCAATGAAGACATCACCAAGATTCCAGCTAAAATCACGGGAATTTTGCCTTTTGTATAAAGAAGTCCTGTCACACAGCCCGCACACATCCCAGCCAATACTCCTAAACAAGTCGCTAAGACGGGCGACACCCCATGGGTGATCGCTGTCACACAGACAGCACCGCCTAACGGAAAGGACCCTTCCGTCGTCATATCCGGGAAATTTAAAATTCGATAGGTCATAAAAATCCCTAATCCCAGGATTCCCCAAAGTAGTCCTTGCCCTATTGCTGAAACAATCATCATTCTTCCTCCATATTCTTACAAGTTTTCTCTTTCAAGACCCTCTCGATGATCGCAGGTGGTCGCTGTTCTTGGTTATTACTCGTCACTTGCTTCGCTTTCTGGCGTCGTTGTAATCAGTTTCGCCTCGTCTTTGAGGTTTTCTGGGATAGTGATGCCCAATAACTGCGCCTGAGTTTCATTGATGATCGTTTCGCCATCGCTGAATGTATAGATCGGTGTTGTCGCAGGTTCTGCTGTCCCATCAAGAATTGCTGCCACCATCTTCCCAGTTTCCACGCCTATCGTAAATTGATCTTGTCCGACCGTTGCCAAACCGCCTTGTTCCACCATCGTGTCTACGGAAGTAATGATTGGTGTTTTTGATTTATTGGCTTCTTGAACTACGGTCTGCATAGCATTTGCGATCGTATTGTCTAACGGAATATAGATAAAATCGACTTCCCGTACCATCACTTGCACCATTTGCGCAATTTCATTACTTGAAGGAACGGCATACGATTTGCTGGTCAAGCCATTTTCTTCGGCAGCAGCTTCTGCTTCTGCCACTTGGTATTTCGAATTGTCTTCGGTCGAAGAATACAAAATACCGACTGTTTTTGCCTCTGGCAGCAAATCTTTTGCTAGTTTGATTTGTGCAGCAACTGGTGCATTATCGGAAACACCAGTGATATTGCCGCCGGGTTGATCCATATCTGCCACCAGATTTGCCCCAACTGGATCAGTGACCGCTCCTAAAACGATCGGTACATCCTGAGTGACATTCGCCAACGCTTGTGCTGCGGGTGTTGCTACCCCAACCAAAACGTCGGCATCTTTATTTAGCAGCTGCTGACTCATCGTTGCCAATTTGCTTTGATCCGCTTGACCGTTCTGGAATTCGATCGTCAAGTTGTCCCCTTCGGTATAGCCTGATTCTTTAAGGCCTTCTTTGATCCCCTCGGTGATCGCATCCAGTGCTTCATGACTGACAAATTGTAGGATCCCGACTGTTTTTTCAGCTTTTTCTACTGGTTCCGAAGTCTCACTAGCTTGATTGGTCCCACTTCTCATTCCTAACTGATAGACAAATGTCGCTCCTAAAAATAATAAAATAACGGCAACCGATGCAATTAATCCCTTGTTTTTCATTTTTCATTCTCCTTTTTCTGCTTACGTTTTTCGTGTTTTTCATTTTATGATTTTTGAGAACAAAAAAAGCAACTGCCTATGTGACGGCAATTGCAAGTAAGCAAAAGCCGCATAGAAGCTTGTCCTATGCGGCGATAAATTCAACTACCAGCATAGATACAGCACTTTAGAAGGTTCTCTAAAAAGTTGTATCTATGGAATGAGGTCCCATCAATACAACTATCTACGCCAGTTTTGCCATGATTTCACTTGCAATGGAATAAATAGTTTCATGATTGTTCCTCCTTCTCAACTTGTTTTCTTTCTTGATTGAATTCAGTTTAGCTTATTGATAAAAAAACGTCAACAATTTTCTGTCAAATTGTCAGATTTTTTTATCGATCATTGGCAGAAGAACGAATCGTCCACATCGGTAAACGATTCAATTCTGGGATGAATTCCGTCGTTGGCTGCTCAAATGAATCAAAGGTAAAGCGATTTTTCTCAACCCCTTCTTCATAAAAAACAAACGTCACTTTATCAGGATCAACGCTGTATTCATTGGAGAAAAAAGCCGCATCATAGACGATTGGATAATAAAAAAATGTCCGATTCAGCTCATCTTCTTGCGCTTGGATCAGATCAAATACTTGATCGAGTTGAGGTCCGTTGGGCTTACTAAACATCACCGAGATCGCTCGTGTTTCACGAATCGTCTTGTCTGCAGTCAGATAAGGCAATGGCTGTACTTTTTCTGACGGCAGCTTGTCAAAAGCGATCCGATCCACTAAAGAAGCATTGATACGATTTTGAGAAAAGACGATCAAACCTGCGAAGACCAGTGCGAAAAGAATTCCCCCGATCAGCGTGAAAATCGTTTTTTTCTGATCTCGATAAAGATCATCTAAAAAAGCTTGCCAGCTTTCAACTATTTTTTCTTTCGTGTAATGAACAAAGTTCCTAACTTGTTCCATAATTTGCCCACCTTTTTTAAAAATCCTACTATTAATTCATACTATCAATTCCCTCCTAGAACGTCAAGAAACTTCACATTTCTTCGATAATTCGGTAAGATAAAAGAAAACGGTAAAGGAGTCATTATGCATAATCTAGCTGATTCATTGATGACTGGAGCCAATCCAATCTTCGATTTCATCGTTGTCTGTTTGAACTTTCTCTCCATTTTTGTCATCGTTTGGGGTGTATTGATCGCAGGCATTGATTTTGTGCGCTACGAATTAACAGAAAAGGATCGATTGGTGGCAGCCAGAGAGAATAATTTTATCCGCAATTATTTAGGGAGCTATGTCTTATTAGGTCTGGAGATCTTGATTGCAGCAGATATTATTGAGACGATCATCCACCCTACTTTCGAAGACATCGTACGTCTAGCTGCCGTCGTTATTATTCGGACAGTCATCTCTTATTTCTTGAATAAGGAAATCGAGCGTGCACTGCAAACCACCGATCACCAACCTACCAAGAAAAAGGAAAGCTAGCTGCCATGGCTTTTCTTTGGATTCTTCGGTATAATAGATAGGAATATTTGACATTGGAAGGATCAATCCCTCAGTCAAACTATCCTTAAAAGAAAAGAGGGAAACAATATGTCTTTTGATGGTGTCTTTACCCATTTAATGGTCCAAGAATTACAAAATCAATTAACCAGTGGACGTGTAAACAAAATTCATCAACCTTATGAAAATGAGGTCGTATTTGTGATTCGTTCCCAAGGGAAAAATCACAAACTTTTGCTATCCGCACACCCCACCTATGCTCGTGTACAATGCACAACGATCGCCTATAGCAATCCAGAAACCCCACCGAATTTCTTGATGATGCTACGGAAATATTTAGAAGGGGCGATCTTAGAATCAATCGAACAAATCGACAATGACCGTGTGATCCATTTTCATTTCACGCGACGAGATGAATTAGGTGATTTGCAAGCCCTCGTCTTGATCGTCGAACTAATGGGCCGTCACAGTACGATTTTATTAATGAATAAGACGAGCGGAAAAATCGTCGATACGATCAAACACATTGGTCATTCACAAAATACGTATCGTACCTTATTGCCAGGTGCTGTCTATGTTGCACCACCAAAGCAATCGACGCTTAATCCTTTCACAGCCTCTCGCACCAAAATTTTTGAAGAATTATCTACTCTTGATCCATTGACGGCAAAAGAACTTCAACAACGATTCCAAGGCTTAGGCCGCGATACAGCAGAAGAATTGATCGCTCGAATCAATGCCAATCCCAATGAAAAACTGCGTCAGTGGGAAGCTTTCTTTACAGAGCTTACCCAGGAGCTAGTACCAAGTTATCTCCAGTCAGAGAAAAAGGAATATTTTACACCAATTCCCTATCCATCATTGATCGATGCGACCACCACTGTCACCCATTATCAGAGTCTGAGTGAGCTTTTAGATGCGTTTTATCACGACAAGGCGGAAAGAGATCGGGTCAAACAACAAGGTGGCGAATTACTGAAAAAAATTGAGAATGAACTGAAACGGAACCAGTTGAAGTTAAAGAAACGCCAACAAACGTTGATCGATTCAGAAAACGCCGAAGAATTCCGTCAAAAAGGTGAGCTTTTGACGACCTTTATGAATCAAGTCCCCCGTGGTGCTGCTTCAGTTGATTTGGAAAATTATTATGATGAGAATTGGCTTTTGACGATCAAACTCGATCCTGCTCTTTCTCCCAATCAAAATGCTCAGAAATATTTTCAACGTTACCAGAAATTAAAAAATGCAGTCAAACTGATCCATCAGCAGATTGCCGAAACGAAAGAAGAAATCGCGTATCTCGAATCCGTGTTAGCCCAATTAGAAATCGCCTCTCCCATGGATCTGGCGGTTATTCGGGAAGAACTGATCGCACAAGGCTATGTCAAAAATCGGGCGAAACAGCGTAAAAAAGCTGCTCCTTCGCAACCAGAACGATTTCTTTCTTCAGACGGAACTGAAATTCTCGTCGGAAAAAACAATTTACAAAATGACCAACTGACCTTAAAAACAGCTCGTAAGAGTGATATCTGGCTGCATACCAAAAATATTCCTGGCTCTCATGTCATCATTCGTTCGGATGATCCTAGTGAGACAACCTTAATGGAAGCTGCAGAGCTTGCCGCATATTTCTCGAAATATCGTCAATCTGCCCAAGTACCAGTGGACTACGTGCAAGTCAAACATATTCGGAAACCGAATGGTGCCAAGCCTGGATTCGTCATTTATGAGAATCAAAAAACACTTTTTGTGACACCTGATGAGGGAATTTTGAGATTAAAACAGTCCTAGCTGTTTCTAAGTTTATTCGGATCAAAAATCATAAAGTAATCAATCAAAAAACCGATCACAAGCGCGTGCCTCTTCGCAGCGCTTGTGATCGGTTTTTATGCTTTTTCGTTCTATCTAATGCTCTTTCAGCAACAATTTTGCTTAGCTTGTATCACAAAAGGCAAGCCTTATCAGAATTCAGCCATCAACATATCTGCTAGATCCGCTAGAATGGCAATTGAACATCACCTGCGGCTAATAGGCTCTGCTGGCTAATAAATCCCGCCATCCTCCATAGTGACTTTCTTCTCAAAATCAAAATGATACAGCTTTTCCCAGTGATTGATATTCAACGTTCCTTTGGTCAAACGGATCGCTAGAAAACAACAGCCTTTATCATCCTCATTGTTAACTTCGTCGTACCAGACAAAGGCTTTGCGAATTTTGCTTCTTAATTCTGCATTTTTAGGGTCTAGCACCCACCCTAAATTCTCTCCTTGACCGATCGCAGTAAACCATTCACCACTGACAGCAATCGCAACTGCTGAATTCTTGCTGATTTGCTTCATTTTGTTTGATTGCTCATGAGTTGTCACGTAAAAAACGCCGTCTTCATAAAAAGCATCTACTTCTCGGACGACTGGCTGTGTTTCTCCCTTGTCATTCTCGTTACAAGCAGTCGTGGCAAGGGCGATCACATTGTCTTTAAAATGTCCGAATTTTTCTTCAAGTAGTTTTACTCCTTCTTCAAACTGAGTCATTGTACTGTTCCTCCTTACATCTCACTTCTTTTTTTAAAAGGAATCCATAATTCAACATGAACGACATGATTTTCTCTTTCTTGATAAAGCTCAGGGAAAAAATCCTCAGCAATCCACCCATTCTTCTTTAACCAGAAACGGGTATAGCGCATCGCCTTCCCCATATTGATGATCAGTTGCTCTGAAATCGTATCAAAACTGCAAACAACGTAATCCCGAGCCGGTAGCGTCCATTCACTGAAGGTCGATCCCTGTGAGTCATCACCTACTTGGCCAACAAAGTAACTCGAATAGCCTTCTGGCGCATCTCCAGGTAACGAAACACCGATCTGGTAGTTGGCTTTTCCCGGTTGATTAGCAATCTTTTGAAGAAATTCATGCCAAATTTCTTCAATCGGGTCGATCCCTGTTCGTTGCCCTAGCATTTTCCCATAGTTGAATGGGTAGTAACCGACGATCCCATAGAAGACCAGTGGATGCAGATTGCTTTTTTTCTGGATTTCTAAAACAACCCCTTCACTGATCAATGGGATACCCTCTTCCGTCACAATATAGCCTAATGAAAGATCTGGCTTATCAAAGTTTTGTAAGCCAATGGGCTTTTTCTGATAAAGCGAGGGTGAAATTCTATAGACCGTTTTAAACGTTCTTGAAAAAACGGCATGACTGCTAAAGCCGACTTCAAAAGCGACATCAATGACTCGCTTCTTTTGGTTTTTCAATAAAAGCGCACCTCTTGCCAAACGACGCAGTTTTATATATTCCCTAACAGAAAGTTTAACCAAACGAGTGAATAAGCGCTGATAATAAAAAACGGACAATGATGCAACTTGCGCCAACGTTTCGATCTCTAATGGCTCGGTAAGATTGTCTTCAATATAATCGATTGATTTTTGGATTGCCTCCCATGCATGCATATGAATTTCCTTTCTTTTACTATAAAATAATTCGCTAAAAAAGCTTTACCGTGTCTGCTCTTTTTCAATTGATTCAATTGTGTTTTATTTCACAATAAACCAAATACTTAAAACCTGCTTATTGATTAGTTTAGCATAGTCTTTGTGCTCGATGCCTATGAAAATAAAAAAAGACGAGGATTTTCGTCTTTTTTTCCGTTCGTTTTTAAACTATTGTATTGCTAGAAGGTTCCCACTACGTCGGGTTTTATAGGATAATCAGAAGAGAAGTCCGAAAAAAATACGTAAAAGGAACCATTTTTATAAATCAATAGAAATAAATAGGCCGATCTTTGCGGTCTTGCAATGGGCGATTATTATTTTCTAATACTTCTTCGCGGAATTCTAAAATGAAGCGACGGCTCATCTCCCCAATCCAGTCAAAGACAAACCAGTTGATTGGCCCTTTCGTTGGTGGGGTCGTCAAGGAACCAACATAATGAAAATGGTGGGTGCGTTCTGGCAAGAACATGCTCGGATCAAACCATTGGGTGTGGTTCTCAAAGTCCCAGATGCTGTCGTCTTGCTGATTGCAGATCCAGTTGAGTTTATCCGTCAGTTTGAATAAGATACCCACCACCAAGTTTTCTCCGTCATCATTCATATGAACGAGGTGAAACTCTAACTCTTGCTGCTCGTCATCGATAATATGTTCAGACGGCATGTGAAAATGAATATCCGTCAAATAGTAGTTGATCCCTTTAAATGTGACATAGCTTTCTTTGTTATAAGGAACGAAGTGAATCGTATTTTTGAATTCTTTTTCCGTGAACCGCTCTCGTTTATAGTGAAAAGCCAAGTCCTGATCGATGGGTTCTTCGGTCTCATCGTGGACTAAAGCGATTGGGGATTGGTAAGGAAATTCGGCACCTTGTGCATACCAGTCGCACAAAGTGTGCCAATGTTCAGGTCCATTGTCTCCGGAATAACTCCAGGGAACGTCCATATTTCTTTTCAAAAAAAACAGCCTCCTAATTCAAGTTGACAGCAAGGTATAGCCCTTCCTATCAAAAAACTTTCTCCCAATGCTATCAGAAAATAGGTAAAAATAAAACGAATATGCTTGGTCATTCCCTCACATATCCGTTTCTTATTTCAATTCCTTATTCACTCAACCAAGCAGCAGGATCTTTACGCCACTCTTGTAACAGGGCAACATCAGATTCTTGAATAGCACCCGTTTCTAAAGCCGACTCGATCAACGCTGTATAGTTTGTCAAAGTTACATAGGGTAAACCTGCTTGATCAAAATTTTCTTGGACTTGAGGCAGCTCGTAAGTAAAGATCGCAGCGACGCCTAATACGTCGGCTCCTTCTCTTTTGGCTGCTTCACAAGCTTCTAAGGCACTGCCACCTGTTGACAATAAATCTTCAATGACGACCATTTTTTGATTTGGTTGAATACGCCCTTCAATTTGATTGCCTTTACCGTGTTCTTTTGCTTTGCTGCGAATATAAACCATTGGCAAATCTAACAATTCAGCGACCCATGCAGCATGGGGAATCCCAGCTGTTGCGGTCCCTGCAATCACTTCTGCTTCTGGGTAAGTCGTTTTGATGACTGCAGCTAAGCCTTTCGCAATGGCGCGACGTACATGTGGATAACTCATAGTAATTCGATTGTCGCAGTAAATAGGGCTTTTGATGCCGCTTGCCCAAGTAAATGGTTCATTCGGTCGTAAGAAAATCGCCTCGATGTCTAAAAGATCTTTGGCGATTTGATTGGATTGTTCTTTCATTGGCTAGCTTCCTTCCATTCTTGTTTTATTTGCAGATAACTTTCATACGGTGCCTTAGATTGGGTGATTGGACGTCCCACAACGATCATGGTAGCCCCTGCTTTACGAGCTTGTGCAGGTGTCATGACCCGTTTTTGATCACCAAATTCACTGCCAGCTGGTCGGATACCAGGCGTCAAGCGTATGAAGGCATCCGTTGTCCTTTGTTTGATCTGCTTTGCTTCGTGAGCGGAGCAAACAACACCGTCTAACCCAGCTTTTTGGGCACAAGTGGCGTAATGCATGACACTTTCTTGCAGTGACGTCATGATCTGCTGATCATGATGCATTTGTGCCTCACTAGTGGAGGTCAATTGGGTAACTGCAATCAAATCAGGAACTTTGTGCCCTGCGGGGGTTCCTTGCTGCAGGCCTTTTTTAGCAGCAGTCATCATTTCGATCCCGCCGGCCGCATGAACATTCGTCAAAGCAACACCTAAAGAAGCTAAGCGTTCCATTGCTCGTCCTACTGTATTGGGAATATCATGTAGTTTTAAATCTAAAAAAATATCATGACCACAGTCTTTTAACCAAGTAACGATCGCTGGTCCTTCTTGGTAGAAAATCTCCATTCCCACTTTCACAAACAACTTTTCCTCTATAGGAAATTGCGCTAAAAAAGTTTCAATAGCCTGTTTGTTAGGAAAATCTAAGGCAATAATTGGCCGTTCACTCATCACATGTGCTCCTCTCTCACTTCTTTTATCAGCTGTTCCAAAGAAGGGATTCCTAATTCTGCCATTCGTATAGGCAATTCTTCAATCAACTTTGGGCAAATGTAAGGATCGGTAAAGTTTGCGGTTCCGACTGCAACAGCACTAGCACCTGCCAGATACATTTCAAGGACATCATCCACTGACATCACGCCCCCCATGCCAATAATTGGTAATTGAGAAACTTGCGCCACTTGTTTGATCAGGCGAATCGCCACTGGTTTGATTGACGGACCAGACAAGCCCCCTGTTTGGTTAGCTAAAATTGGTTTCCGTGTTTTTAGATCGATCCGCATGCCTAAAAGTGTATTGATCATCGTAAACCCGTCGGCGCCGCCTGCTTCGATCGCTTGTGCAATTGGGACGATATCCGTCACATTCGGCGAAAGTTTGACATAGATCGGCACTTGCGAGACTTTTTTGACCGCTTCAGTCAATGCACCAGCAACCGCAGGATCGGTTCCGAACGTGATGCCGCCATGCTTGACGTTCGGGCAAGAGATATTCAATTCGATCGCTTTGACATTTTCTGCCTGACTGATTTCCTGACACACAAGAACATAATCTTCGACGGTCGAACCGGCAACATTCGCGATGATTGGCAAATCGGGGTGTTTTTGAGCTAAGTCGGGTAAAATTTGATTCATGACCGCTTCTAACCCAGGATTTTGCAACCCGATGGCATTTAACATACCGCTAGGCGTTTCTGCTACCCTTGGGGTCGGATTGCCAAAACGTGGTTCAGGTGTGGTCGCTTTGATCATCACCGCACCTAATTGACTGATGTCATAATATTTATCATATTCTGCACCAAACCCAAAACAGCCGCTGGCAGGCATGATCGGATTTTTTAGACTCAATCCGGGTAGCTCGACATTGATCGACATTAAATGACCACCTTTCTCGCCTGAAATACAGGCCCTTCGTCACAAACTTTGACACTTTTTGTGCCTTGTTCATCATCTTTCGTATGGCAAACACAGGCATAACAGGCACCCATCCCGCAAGCCATTCGCGCCTCCATGGATAATTGAACATCTGGAAGGTCTTCGAAAAGCTGGGCGGTGGTTTTTAAAAGACCGTTATTTCCGCAAGCAAAGACCGCCGCAGGTGTTTGCTCTGCAGCTAATAACAGGTTGCCAACATTTCCTTGTAAACCCGCGCTGCCATCATCGGTAGCGATCCTCGTATCTCCCAGTGTGCGAAATTCCTCTTCATAATACATAACGTCTTTGCTGGCAAAGCCCAAAAAGTGAATGACGTGGACGCCTTGTTGCGTCAGGCGTTTCGATAATTCATAGAGCGGCGGCACACCGATACCGCCCCCTACGATAAATGCAGTGTCCCCTTGGTTTAAATGATGATAGCGAAACCCATTTCCTAACGGCCCCATCACATCGATTGGATCACCAACAGTCATTTCTGAAAAAATTCTTGTGCCATCTCCTTCAACCCGATAAATGATTCGGCATTCTTTTTTCTCAGCATCGATATGATTGATACTGATCGGTCGGCGAAGAAGAAAGGCATTTTGAGGAACCCGCAGGTGTAGAAATTGCCCTGGGGTCCTCATCTCATTGACTAATTCACCCGTCAATGTCATTTCAAAAATCCGCGGTGCCAGTTGACGCTGTTTGCTGATGGTCATGATTTCTTGCTTCATCAAAAAACTCCTTTATCTGCGTTAAATTGCTTTTGTTGAAAAACTGCGGGATTCCATCACTTTTAGAATCGCATCCGCTGTATCAAGAGAAGTAAAGGTCGGTACACCATGTTCCACCGCTTCTCGGCGGATGATAAATCCGTCTTCCGTTGCATTTTGGCGATCTTTGTCCATGGTATTGACTACTACTTGGGTCGTTCCTTTACGGATCAAATCAACAACCGTTTCTTCTGCTTGCTGTTCGGAAATCTTGGCAACCCGAGTCACTTGTAGTCCTTTTTCTTCAAAGTAATCGGCGGTTCCATTGGTAGCCAATAAGGTGAAGCCGACCTCTACGAAACGCGCTGCCAGTGCTGCTGCCTCTTCTTTGCTTTCGTCTGCAACGGTGAAAAGTGCTTTTCCAAATTCAGGAATATGCAGGCCTGATGCCTCAAAAGCTTTATAAAGTGCTTTTGCCAAATCTTTGTCTGATCCCATTACTTCACCCGTTGATTTCATTTCAGGGCCTAAGTAAGTATCGACTTTTAAAAGTTTTGTAAAGGAGAAGACAGGTGCTTTGATGTGTACTTCATTTGGTGTTGGCGCAAGTCCGTCTTGATAACCTAACGCTGTGATCTCTTCCCCGAGAATCGCCTTCGTGGCAATTTGTGCCATTGGGATCTCTGTTACCTTGCTTAAAAATGGTACGGTTCGGCTAGCACGAGGATTTACTTCAATGACATACACTTTGTTCTCATGGATGACAAATTGGATATTCATCATACCGATACAATTTAAACCTAATGCCAAGCGTTTGGTATATTCTTCGATCGTAGCAATTAGTTCATCCGAAAGATTTTGCGGTGGATAGACCGCCATTGAATCTCCTGAATGGACCCCTGCACGCTCAATATGTTCCATGATTCCAGGAATCAAAACAGTTTTGCCGTCACAGATAGCATCGACTTCACATTCTTTACCGACCAAGTAACGATCGACCAAGACAGGATGTTCTGGTGATGCTTTCACTGCATGACGCATATAATCTTGTAAATCGGCTTGGTTTTCCACGATTTCCATCGCACGTCCCCCTAAGACATAACTTGGGCGGACTAAAACAGGATAGCCGATTTCTTGAGCGATGGCGATCGCTTCTTGTTCGTTCGTCGCTGTATCCCCTGGTGGTTGCGGAATATCTAGCGCTTGTAATGCTTGCTCAAAGAGATCACGATTTTCGGCACGATCAAGATCTTCAATGCTGGTGCCTAAGATTTTGACCCCAGCTTTTACTAAAGGCTCTGCTAAGTTGATCGCCGTTTGCCCGCCAAATTGGACGATGACCCCAATTGGTTGTTCCAAATCGATGACGTGTAAGACATCCTCTAAGGTCAATGGTTCAAAATACAGCTTGTCGGAGATAGAAAAGTCAGTCGAAACCGTTTCAGGATTACTATTCATGATGATCGCTTCATAGCCAGCAGCTTGGATCGCTTTCACCGAGTGCACTGTTGCATAGTCGAACTCCACTCCTTGTCCGATTCGGATCGGTCCAGAACCTAGGACAAGAACAGATTCTTTTTCACTGCGCTTGCTTTCATTCTCAAACTCATAGGTGCTGTAGAAATAAGGTGTTGCTGATTCAAATTCTGCGGCACATGTATCTACCATTTTGTAGACGGGCAAAATCTTTTGCTCATGACGCAGCGTGCGGATCTCAGCTTCCGTGGTTTCCCACAGCTCAGCAATCTTTTTATCCGTAAAGCCGTTTTGCTTGGCTTTTTTCAACACATCAAGGGAATGTGGTTCGTTTGCTAATGCTTGTTCGATCTCAAAGATGTGAAGCATCTTATCCAAGAAGAACAAGTCGATTTTCGTCATTTCGTTCAAATCTTCGATGGTGTACCCTCTTCGGATGGCTTCCATGACGTAGAATAGGCGATCATCTTGCGCCTTGATGACTTTTTCCATCAGATCATTGTCAGAAAGAGCTTCTAATTCTTTCATTTCGATATGGTGTGTGCCGATCTCCAATGAACGAACGGCTTTTAATAATGACTCTTCAATATTACGACCGATCGCCATCACTTCACCAGTCGCTTTCATTTGTGTTCCTAATCGACGTTCCCCAGTTTCAAACTTGTCAAACGGCCAGCGAGGAATTTTTGCGACGACATAGTCAAGGGCGGGTTCAAATTCTGCATACGTCGTTTCTGTGACTGGATTTTTCATTTCATCCAATGTTAAACCGACGGCAATTTTCGCTGCCAGTTTGGCAATCGGGTACCCTGTAGCTTTACTTGCTAACGCAGAGGAACGTGAGACCCGTGGATTTACTTCAATGACATAGTAGTTGAAGCTATGAGGATCAAGCGCCAATTGAACGTTACAGCCACCTTCGATTTTTAACGCGCGGATGATTTTTAATGAGGCATCCCGTAACATTTGGTATTCATGGTCTGACAAAGTTTGGCTCGGCGCAAAGACGATGGAATCGCCGGTGTGGATACCGACTGGATCGAAGTTTTCCATATTACAAACGACGATCGCGTTGTCAGCAGAATCTCGCATCACTTCATATTCAATCTCTTTATATCCAGCAATACTCCGTTCAATCAAGCATTGGGTCACTGGCGAGAGCTTCAAGCCGTTTTCAGCGATTTGGCGAAGTTCTTCTTCATTGTTACACATGCCGCCGCCCGTTCCTCCTAGCGTAAATGCTGGACGAACAATGATTGGAAAGCCGATTTTTTTTGCAAATTCAACTGCTGCTTCCACCGTTGACACGATTTCTGATTCTGGGATCGGTTGATCCAATTCTTCCATTAATTGTTTGAATAGATCTCTGTCTTCTGCCTGGTCGATTGCTGCTAATTTAGTTCCTAGCAACTCAATTCCTAATTCATCCAAAATACCTGAGTTGGCTAATTCCATCGCCATATTCAAGCCCGTTTGTCCGCCTAATGTCGGTAAAATTGCATCAGGCTGTTCTTTACGTAAAATCCGTGAGACAAACTCAAATGTGATTGGTTCAATGTAGACTTTGTCAGCAATTTCTTTGTCCGTCATGATCGTTGCGGGATTCGAATTGACTAACACCACTTCGTAGCCTTCTTCTCGTAAAGCTAAACAAGCTTGTGTACCGGCATAATCAAACTCTGCCGCTTGTCCTATAATAATCGGTCCAGAACCGATAACCATGATTTTCTTGATATCTGTACGTTTTGGCATATTAGTTCTGCTCCTTCCATGCATCGATCATCTCTAAAAATTCGTCAAATAAGTGGACTGCATCATGCGGGCCCGGTGCCGCATCTGGGTGGTATTGGACACTGAATGCTGGGTAACGGCGATGACGAACCCCTTCGATCGTGCCATCGTTCACTTCGACGTGGGTCACCATTAGTTTTTCTGGATCGATGGATGCTTCATCCACAGCAAAGCCATGGTTTTGTGAGGTAAAATCGATCCGACCAGTGGCGATCTCTCTTACCGGATGGTTTAATCCGCGGTGACCGAATTTCATTTTATAGGTATCTGCCCCATTCGCTAATGAGAAGAGCTGATGGCCTAAACAAATCCCGAAAATTGGTACCTTGCCTTGAATCCCTTGTATCATTTTAATTGCTTCTGGCAAGCTTTTGGGATCGCCTGGTCCATTCGTCAGCATTACGCCATCTGGTGCGAGGTCTAAAATTTCTTGCGCTGTCGTATTGTATGGCAAAATCGTTAAATTGCAGTTGCGGCGTGACAACTCCCGTAAAATACTGTGCTTCAAGCCGAAGTCGATGACCACGATATTGCGACCCGTTCCAGGACTTGGATAAGGTTTTGAGGTAGAAACTTGTGCCACTTGATTGGTTGGTAAAACCGCCGCTTTTAATTGATCAAAGGCATGATCAAAGACATCGCCTGCATCAACGATACTCGCTTTCATGGTTCCGTGTTGACGAATCTTTCTCGTCAGCGCTCGTGTATCGATTCCTGCGATCCCTGGAATATTTTTGCGTTTTAAAAATTCGTCTAACGTCAGCTGTTTCCGCCAATTGCTCGCTAGACGCGCGTGTTCTTTCACAACAACCCCTTTACAAGTTGGTGAAATTGATTCGTAATCGTCTCGGTTGACGCCGTAATTGCCAACCATCGGATACGTAAACGTAATGATTTGTCCGTTAAAGCTTTGATCCGTAATGGCTTCTTGATACCCTGTCATGCTTGTGGTAAAAACGATCTCACCAAAAACATTGACACTGGCACCAAACCCTTCGCCTTCAAAGTATGTTCCATCTTCTAAAATAAGCCAACGCTTCATATTATTGCCCACCTTTTTGCCATACTGTTTTACCATTTACAAATGTATAACTCGTATCCCCATATAACGTCCATCCACCGAAAGGCGTATTGACTCCTTTTGATAGGAATTGCTTAGGATCCACGTTATAAGCTGATTCTAAGTCAAAAATTGCCAGGTCGGCTTTGTCTCCGACCATCATCGTTCCAGCACTTAGACCAAAGAGCGACGCTGGTTTCACGGTCATCCAATCCACTAGCTGCTGCAAGGTAAAGCGTCCTGTTTTCACAAAATGAGTGTACAACAATTGGAAGGCATATTCTGATCCGACGATGCCAAAGGGTGCTTTTAAAAAGCTTTGCATTTTTTCTTCATAGCCATGTGGGGCATGATCCGTCGCGATACAATCGATCGTGCCATCCAACAGACCTTCGATCAACGCTTCACGGTCTTCTTGCCCACGTAGCGGTGGGTTCATTTTCCAAAAGCCTTCATCGGCAGGAATATCTTCATCGATTAGAAGCAAATGGTGGGGAGAAACTTCGGCTGTCACATGGATCCCAGCTTTTTTGGCATCTCGAATCACTCGAACACTTTCTTTCGTAGAGACATGGCAGACATGGTAATGGGCTCCTGTTGCTTCCGCCAAAAGCACATCCCGAGCGATTTGAGAAGCTTCTGTTACACTCAAGATCCCAGGCAATCCAAGTTCTTCCGCTTTTTTACCAGCATGCATCACGCCGCCAAAGAGTAAGGAATCATCTTCTGTATGGGCAACCAAGGCCAAGTCATTTTCGGCGGCTTGCTTCATTGCCAAATACATTGTGCCAGCAGTCTGAACCCCGACACCGTCATTTGTTAAGGCAAATGCCCCCGCGGCTTTCATTCCAGCTGCATCCGTCAACGTTTCGCTGCGCAAGTTTTCGGTGATCGGAGCGTATTGTAAGACATTGATTGATGCATCTGCGCTGATTTTTTCGTAAACAGCTGCTAATTTTTCTGGTGTATCAGGAACTGGGTCAAGGTTTGGCATTGCGCAAACTGTCGTAAACCCGCCACGAGCGGCTGCCATGCTGCCCGTTTCGATTGTTTCTTTGTATTCAAAGCCCGGTTCTCTGAAGTGTACATGAACATCCACTAAACCTGGTGTGATCAATTGCTCTTTGGCATCGATGACTTCGTCAAAATCTGTTTCGGGAAATGCTGTACTGATCCCGCGAATGATTCCGTCTTCGATCCAAATTGCTGCAGGAACACAGTGATTGTCTTTTTTGATGATTTTACCGTTTTTAATGAGTGTTTTCATGTAAACTTCCTCCTCTAATTCATTCCTTTTTTCCTGTTAGGCCTTACCGTTCAACACCGCTTCAAGAATTGCCATTCGAACAAAGACGCCATTGGACATCTGGGTGATGATTCGCGAGCGTAAGCTTTCAACTAAGGCATCAGCTAACTCCACATCGCGATTGACTGGTGCTGGGTGCATAATGATCGCATGCTCTTTCATTCTTGCGGCGCGTTCGACGGTCAACCCGTGATTTTTTAAGTATTCTTCTTTTGAAAAGCTTTCCGTTCCATCATGGCGCTCGTGCTGGACACGAAGCATCATCATGACATCGACTTCTGCGACCAATTCGTCGAGTGGCATCCAGTGACCGTATACTTCAAATTCTTCGTCATACCATTCCTTTGGACCTGAGAAGAAGACTTTCGCGCCGAGACGCTTCAACATTTGCATGTTTGATTTTGCGACCCGTGAGTGGGTGATATCGCCTACGATTGCGACTTTCAAGTCATCAAAGTGCCCGAACTCTTCATAGATCGTCATCAGATCTAGCAAACATTGCGTTGGGTGTTGGCCGCTGCCGTCCCCGCCATTGATGATACTGCACTGGATCGTTTTGCTTTGGATCAAAGAGTCGTAGTAGTTTTCATCGCCGTGGCGAATGACCGCAACGTCTACACCTAAAGCCGACATCGTCAAGACCGTGTCATACAAGGTCTCGCCTTTTTGAACAGAACTGGTGGAGGCTTCAAATTCGATGACTTCGATCCCTAGTTTTTTCTCAGCAACATCGAAGCTTTTGTGGGTTCTGGTACTGTTCTCAAAAAAGAGATTTGTTGCGAAATATTGTTCTTTTTGGGGCATCCATTTCGCCCCTCTTTTGAATTCTTGTCCTCTGCGGATGAGTCCCATCACTTCACGGTCTGTCAATGCTTCGACCGTCAAAAGATGCTTTAAGCTGATTCTTTCGGATTGAATAATCATGAATGAATTCCTCCTTTGATTCTGTTTAAACGATGAGTTGGCACAAGTTATTTTTCTTCGCTGCGAGAGCTGTCAGGTAAAATAAGATTCAAGAAGATTCCTAGGACAGTTGCTAACGCCATTGCGGATAAGGTGAAGGTACCGACCGTGAAGACAAGCCCGCCGATTCCTACCACAAGGATCACTGACGCAATGATCAAATTCTTTTTACGATCAAAATCGATTTTATTGTCGATCAAAATTTTCAACCCGCTGGCAGCGATGACGCCAAAGAGCAGGAAGCTGATCCCTGAGATGACTGGACCAGGAATACTTAAGATCAATGCGCTTAGTTTTCCAACGAAGCCTAGTACGATGGCCAGAATTGCCGCACCACCGATGACGAACACGCTGTGGACCCGTGTAATGGCTAAAACTCCGATGTTTTCTCCGTAACTTGTCACTGGGGGTCCCCCAACGAGACCGGCTGCGATTTGAGCAAAACCATCGCCCAAAAGTGTTCGGTTCAAGCCTGGCTCTTCAAAAAAGTTCCGCTTCGTTAATTTGTTCAAGACCATCAGATGACCGATGTGTTCGGTCATGGTAACAAAAGCGATCGGCGCCATCGTCGTGATCGCATTCAGATACAGTTTTGGTTCATAGTTAATGAAGGGAATCTCGAAGCTCGGCATGCCAAACCAGTTGGCGTCAATGATGGGCTGTACATCGACGATTCCCGCTACTAAGGCGATCAAGTATCCGCCCACGATGCCCAGAAGGATCGGAATCAGTCCTAAGAACCCTCGCAGAAACATATTGAAGAAAATCGTTAATCCTAAGGTAGCCAACGCTACCAGAATGTACTTGAAATCGTAGACTGAGTCATTGTACATCGCATTCTGAGCTGCGTTAGCGGCTAACCCTAATCCAATCACCATAATCACAGGACCGACAATGATCGGTGGTAAGATCTTATCCAACCAAGCAGCACCTGCACGTTTAATGATCATCGAAACGATCACGTAGACCAACCCAGTCGTGATGGCGCCTTGTGCGATAGCTGGGTAGCCGTCAGATTTCATCAGCATCTGCATCGCTGCGATAAACGCAAAACTGCTGCCTAGATACGCTGGAATCTTCCCTTTCGTCGTAACCAAGTAAACCAATGTTCCAATACCTGAACTAACTAAAGCGATGCTGGGGTTGATCCCAACGAGGATCGGAACTAAAACGGTTGCCCCAAACATCGTGAAAAGATGTTGTAAGCTTAGGCCTAACCAAGGCAGTGCTTTGGGCCGATCTTTGATGTCTAAAACTGCGTCTGGATTACGAAATTCTTGCTTCTGCATGTTGCTGTCACTCTTCTTCCTAGTCGTTTTCTTTATTGATCATGATCCGGTCAGAACCATCTGATTCTTCCATCTCCACGATAATTTCTTCACTTAAAGCAGTTGGAATATTTTTTCCAACAAAATCTGCCCGAATCGGCAGTTCACGATGACCGCGGTCAACTAAAACGGCGAGTGAGATTCTTTTTGGTCGACCAATATCCATGATTGCATCCAAAGCTGCCCGAATCGTCCGTCCTGTAAACAAGACATCATCGATCAAGATGACTTCTTTGCCATCAATGGCAGTCGGGATGTCTGATGAATGGATCTCTGGATCATCTTCTGTCTTTTTGTCATCTCGGTACAAGGTGATGTCCAATTCACCGACAGGTACTTCTACGCCTTCTAGTTGTTTTAAACGTTCTGCTATTCGTTGCGCGATATAGATGCCGCGGGTTTTGATCCCTACCAGCACCAAGTTATCAATGCCGCGATTTCTTTCTATAATTTCATAGGTGATCCGCGTTAACGCTCGTTTCATTGTTACTGCATCTACTACTTCTTTCGCTGCCATATGTTATTCCCTCCTAATTTTGAACATAAAAAAACTCCTACCTGCTTGAGGTAGGAGTCATGTTTTCCGATCGTTGCCTAAAATCCCATTCTGTGGATTTTGGGTACACGTTATCATCTAGTAAGGGTTCGAATCTCCAACGCGGGAGTCGTCTGCTTACTCATTCCTTCTTAGCCTCACGGGACTACATTTAAAGGAGCTATTTAGTTGTTACAATTACTATACAGTTCTCACACAAAAAAATCAATCATTTTTTCGCAATTTTTTTAACGTGTCCGCGAACAGCTCTGGTAATGGCGCTTCAAAGACCAGCGACTCGCCTGTTGTTGGGTGGGTGAAGCCTAGAAGCTTGGCATGTAAAAACTGCCCATTGCCTTTTAGCGTGCGTTTAGGTCCATATAGTGGATCGCCAGCTAGTGGAAAACCGATGTACTGCATGTGGACTCTTATTTGATGGGTTCTTCCTGTTTCCAGCTGTAGTTCTACTAAGGTGAACTGCTCGAAGCGCTCCAACACGGTGAAGTGAGTGACAGCGGGTTTGCCATTTTCGATCACGGCTTGCATTTTGCGATTGACTTTTGAGCGACCGATTGGTGCATTGATGGTGCCTTTTTCGTGGCTGATCGTACCATGAACCAATGCTACGTACTTGCGTAACGATGTTTTGTCTTTCAATTGTTTCGCTAACGACTCATGTGCCTGATCATTTTTGGCGATCATTAACAGACCCGACGTATCTTTGTCGATTCGATGAACGATTCCTGGCCGAACAACATCATTGATCGTGGATAAATCATCCATATGGTACAATAACGCATTAACCAAGGTGCCATTTGGATGCCCAGCGGATGGATGAACCACCATCCCTTGCGGTTTGTTGATGACTGCCACATCAGCATCTTGATAGACGATCGTCAAAGGAATATTTTCTGGTTGTAAGTCTACAACTTCAGGTTCTGGTACTTGGATGATCAAGTGATCACCTGCTTTTACCTTATAATTTGCCCGAACCGTTTCGCCCTTCAATGTGACCGCATCTTCTTTTAGCCACTGCTGGATTTGTGACCGACTATGATTTGGCAAGCGTTCAGCCAACACTTTGTCGACCCGCCCTTTTTCTTCTTTAATGATTACTTCAATTTGCTTTTCCATTTGATTCTCCTTGTTTCCCTTTTGCTTCGTCATCTACCAGTGCATAAATAAAAATCAAGATCACCCCGAACACTAATGACATATCAGCGATATTGAAAATTGGGAAATTGATAAAATCAAGCTGGAACATATCGACCACAAAGCCATGCTGCAATCGATCGATAAAATTACCGATCGCCCCACCTAGAACAAACGCCAGTCCGAAACGAAACCATAGACTGCTTTTTTGGTAGCGAAACAATAGGTAAACAACAACAGCAACCGCGATAACGGTGATGATCGCAAAAAAGGTGATTTTTCCTTCTAGAATACTCCAAGCTGCGCCCGTATTCTGAAGATAGGTCAGGGACAACACATTGTCGATCAGAGAATGTGTTTCACCCAGTTGATAATTGGCAACGATCCAAATTTTCAGCCATTGATCCAAGCCAATGACAACAGCACTTAACAAAAAAAACAACGCGATCATAAATTTTCCACTCTTTCTTCTTTAAAAATATCTCGTGGACGGATGATGCCCAAGAGATTTCCATTCGGATTTTTATCCTTGGTGATCAAAACCGCCTCAAGCAGGGCATTTTTTTGAAACAATTCTTCCACTTCTACGATGGTCGTTTCAGCCGACACGAAACAATAATTTGATCGTTTCCCATCTCCTGCTAATAATTCATCTGCCGTTCTGCCTGCCAACTTGATTTCACCATGGAGGCTTTCTTTCGCTAACCAGTAACCCAGCATACGCAAGGTGATCAAGCCCAAAAATCGACCATTATCATAGATCGGAAATTGTGAATAGCGCTTTTGGGCAACGATTTTCAATAACTCTGGTAATGGCAGGTACTTTTCAAAACCAGTCACTCGTTTCGCAAAACGCGGCATGACTTTTTCAGGTGCCAGTAAGGAGTGTTCAATTTCTTGGATGCGATTGACGACCCATTCATTCGGTTCTGCAATGACAAAGTTTTCTCCGATTTTTTCATGTACGATGGCATTGCGCAGCTGAGCCATTTGTAATAGATCATCTTCTGCTCTTCTGACATTGATATTTTTGCTTTTTGACAAGCGACGAACCATTTCAGAAAAACCCATATTCCGCGGATTATCCAATTCGTCACGAAGCCGCTTTTCGATTCGATTAAAACTGCTCAAAAATTGATCTGCACCACTAGCCATGAGGAACCTCCTTGATAAGATACGCTTTTTTTAAATAAATCAAAACAAAGACAAAATATGCCACTAAATACACACCGACAAAAAGCAACGAGTAAAGGGAGATGGATAATAAGCCCAATACCCCCATCATGAGAAAAAGGCTTAAATAAAAGCCGATATATATTCTTTTAAGCGCAGGATTCATCACGACCTCCAGCTTGAGCGCTGATTGGCCTTTTGGTAACTGAAAAGGCTGACTTTCTAAAAAAAACATGCGCACACGAATCGGCGTCTGCTCAGCCAGCGCCAAAAAAATCGTTTGCTGATGATTGATGGCAGCGATTCTTTTTTTTCCTTGCATGACCTCCAAGGGACTGCCCATTCCATAAAAACCAGTCCTCCTAGTTAGTTGTAGCTCCATTGACAAAGATCACCTCAATTGGTTAAGTATACTTGATTATCAAAAGAAAGAAAATAGACTTTTGCTTGCTTCCTTGATTATTATAACAAGAATCCCTACTTTTATCTTCCATCACGTCTAATGAACGAGAAAAAGACGAATGCCGCTTGCACCCGTCCTTTCAAATCATCTCTTTCCGTTTTTCCGTTTCAAATGCCGCGAATGCCTTCTTTGTTTGTGAGTGCTCTTTTAGAAAAGACCGATCGCTTGGCCATCAGAAGTCACGTCCATATTGATGGCGGCAGGTTTCTTCGGTAATCCTGGCATCGTCATCACGGCACCTGTCAAGGCTACGATAAAGCCAGCCCCTAATTTTGGCACGAATTCGCGAATCGTTACTGTAAAGTCATCTGGTGCGCCCAATCGCTTTGGATCATCACTGAAGGAATACTGGGTTTTTGCCATACAGATCGGCAGCTGATCCCAGCCTTGTTCTTTGAAGCTTTGCAACTGTGCCTTGGCTTTCGGCGCAAACTCAACCTCTGCCCCGCCATAGATCTCACGCACGATCAAAGAAGCTTTATCCGCTAAAGGCAAATCGTCGGTATACAAGCGTTGATAGTTGGCAGGTTTTTCCTCGATTACTTGAACCACTGCTTTTGCTAGATCCGTTCCACCTGCACCACCGTCTGCCCAAACGGCTGTCCGTGCGATGGTGACGTCGATTTGCTGGCACATGGTTTCGACTAGTGTTCGCTCCGCTTCGGTGTCTTGTGAGAACTCATTAAGCGCAACGACAACTGGAATCCCGTATTTACGCATGTTTTCAACATGTCGCTTTAAATTACTGAAGCCTAACTCTAATGCTTTTAAGTTTTCTGTCCCTAAATCAGCCACAGCGACCCCACCATGCATCTTCAGTGCTCTGATCGTCGCTACTACTACGATCGCATCTGGTGCCTTTGATAAGTTCGGTGTTTTGATATCAAGAAATTTCTCTGCCCCTAAGTCAGCACCAAACCCAGCTTCGGTCACCGTGTATTCGCCTAAGTGCAAAGCCGTCTCGGTTGCGATGACACTATTACACCCATGGGCGATATTTGCAAAAGGTCCGCCATGGATCAGCGCAGGGGTTCCTTCAATCGTTTGAACAAGATTCGGTTTGAGGGCATCTTTTAAAAGTAAGGCTAAAGCACCTTGGACCGCCAGATCTTTTACGTAAATCGGTTGTTTCTCAAAAGAATAACCAATTAAAATCTTTCCTAATCGCTCTTTTAAATTATCAATGCTTGTTGCCAAGCACAAAATCGCCATGATTTCACTAGCAACGGTGATGTCAAAACCGTCTTCTCGGGGAACGCCTTGTAACGGTCCCCCTAGACCGACAATCACTTGTCGTAACGCTCGATCATTCAAATCGACAACCCGTTTCCATGTGACCCGACGTCCGTCGATCCCCAACTCATTGCCTTGCTGGATATGATTGTCGATCAATGCAGACAAGGCATTGTTTGTTGCTGTGATCGCATGCATATCGCCAGTGAAGTGTAAGTTGATGTCCTCCATCGGCAACACTTGTGCTTTGCCGCCGCCGGTGGCGCCGCCTTTGATGCCCATTACTGGTCCTAAAGATGGCTCACGTAAAGCGATGACGGTTTGCTTGCCGATTTGATTTAACGCATCTGCAAGTCCAATGGTCACGGTTGACTTGCCTTCTCCAGCGGGTGTCGGACTGATCGCTGTGACTAAAATGAGTTTACCCAGCGGATTGTTTGCTTTTTCGGTGATTGCCGACCATTCGATTTTTGCTTTATACTTGCCATAAAGTTCCAGGTCATCGCCTGTTAAACCAAGTGGTTCAGCAATTTCAATAATCGGTTTAGGCATTGATTCTTGTGCAATTTCGATATCTGATTTCATTTTTACCCTCAATTCACGAACTATTTAGCACTTTAAAATGTATTTTGTTTGCTATGCTCTTATTATACTTGATTTTATTCAGAAAGAAAGAGAGATTTTTCACACTTTTACAAGAAGTTTCACGAATCCTTTATGTAAACAAAAAACAACGTCCCTCCTAAGGCTGTAACGCCAAAAGGAGTGATCGCTGCTTTCTAGATTCCAATGAATTACTCGTTGGTTTTGACCTGCACCCTTTTTTCAGGGATTTTTTCTTGAAAAAAAGTTTCTAACCATGCCACATCTTTTTTACGCAACGTGAAGGTATACGTTTTTTGATGATCGGTAATGCTTATTAAACGGTTTATAATTTGCCATTTTTCTATCTCAGGTAAAGAAATAAGGCTTTTCTTCCATAAGCGCGCATAGCGAATCAGGACCAAATCATTCCTGATGAGCATGCTTCGGTGAATCCCTAACCATACAAAAAAGAAAAAGACGGCTAAAACGAGGTTGCTTTTCCAATAAGGTCTGGTATTTTCTAACGAAAGAATCAAACTGATAAATAATATCATCATAGTAAACGACCAATAAATGATCGCTGTAGCAGCTTCCGGTTGCCAATACAATTTACGCTTCATAAAAGTTCCTCACAACATAAAATTTCTAGTATACTATCTTTATCATATCAAAAAAGGGTGAGACAATGTTAAAAGTTTATCTTGATGCTTCCACGAAAGGCAACCCCGGCCCTAGTGGCGGTGGAATCGTCATTGTCGGTACTGATCTGCATGAACAAATTGCGTTTCCGCTACCTGATTCAACCAACCACCAAGCAGAGTTCGCTGTGATGGTCAACGCGTTGCAGCTGCTGATTGACAAAGGTTTACAGGAACAGACAATTATGCTCTATACCGACAGCGAAGTCGTTGCGCAGACCATCGACAAGAATTATACCAAAAACCCTGCTTTTTCTGATTATTTAACAGAAATTCAATACTTGTTGAAACAGTTCGCTTTAGCAATCATCCAATGGGTCCCTGAGAGTCAAAACAAAGGTGCCGACCATTTGGCACGCCAAGGATTAGCAAAAGCGATGAAATTAAAGGATCGGAGACAATAACCGAGAGAAGTTTTGTTTGAAGCGCAACCAGTAAGATTGCTTCGCCAAAATTTCATCCGTCAGTAATGTTGATTGTGCCATATCCTCTTCAAAGAAGCCTTTCAACGTTTGCGTGACATCGTGATCGTAGGCGAAGGCATTGACTTCAAAATTCAAGGCATAACTCCGAATGTCTTGATTCGTCGTCCCAAAGGAACTAATGGTATCATCCATCATGACCGTCTTCGCATGGAGGAAACCATTGTTATAGATGTAGATTTTTGCACCACGGCGATGCAAGTAATTGGCATAATGCTGTGTTGCCCGATAAATGAATGGGTGGTCAGGCATACATGGAATCATGATTCGGACGTCTACACCTGAGTGGATGGCAATTTCCAATGCGTTCATCATACTGTCATCAGGAATCAAATAAGGCGTTTGGATCCAAATCGATTCTTTGGCAGCTAAGATCATTTTTACAAAACCGCCTTTGAGAATTTGGGTCTCACTTTCAGGCCCATCAGCGACGATCTGCAAATCAACATTTCCAGAGCGCTCTTTCGGCGGTAGTATAAAGTAGCGATCCTCGTATTCCAGCTGATCCTCTTCTCTTTTTACAGATGCGTTCCAGTCACGAATAAAAATCTCTTGTAGTGTAAAACTGGCAGTACCTACGATTCTCGCATGGGTGTCTCGCCAATAGCCAAATTTGGCCTTTTTTCCTAAATATTGATCGCCGACATTAAAGCCGCCAGTCCAACCGATTTGACCGTCGATCACAACGATTTTTCGATGTAGATGGTAGTTCAATCGTGTGTTGCGGATCAGGTTCTTCGAAGTGATAAAAGGCACGACTTTTCCACCGGCATCAATCAACGGTTGAAAGAATTTCCGATTGGCCTTCGGTGACCCCCATGGATCATAGACCAAACGCACTTCAACACCTTCACGGGCTTTATCGATCAAGATTGACAAGAATTGGCCACCGATCTCATCATTAAAAAACGAATAATACTCCACATGCAGATTATCTTCTGCTTGCTTCATGTCCTCAAACAATGCGGCAAATTTTTCTTTTCCATCTGTATAAAATTCTACTTTGTTTCCTTTCGTCAAGGGCGATTCATCAAGGTTCTTAAAATAGCGCTCTAATAGATGATTGTCATCTGAGTAAGGATGTTCAGGAAAAGAATAATTGTGCACTTTGATGATTTGATTCAACTCATTGATCCTACTTTGGTGGTGCTCACTAAATTTATAAATAATTTCTCCGTCGATCCCCCGACCACAAAACAAGTACAACAAGAACCCGATGCCGGGGATGAATACCAACGTCATCATCCAAGCAAAGACACTTGCAATCGAGCGTGGTTTCCGAAAAACAGTAATAAAGGCAGCGATCGTATTAATAAACAAAAGTGCCAATAATACCGTGGAAATCATGCTCATATCCATTTTTATCATAGTTTCCTCCTATATCCTGTAACCCTATAATAGGTAACTGTGATCGAAAGCAAGCTTCAATTCATAGTCCCCTAGTGTTTCTTTGATTTTTTGTTTCAGCATTTCTTCGATTTCTTGATCACTATACGCCGGTTTTGCGGGAATCACTAAATCAAAAGCCAACAGATCTCCTTTGACCTGAAAATCATGCATCCGTAACTGTGCGTCAACGAAGCGAATGATCTTTGACACTTCTTTTTTTAGATGCCGATACTGCTGATCTTGAATTGGTACGGGATCAAGATGACAGACCAGGTCGACCTTTAAAGATTGGCGAAAATCTTGTTCAATCGCATCAATCACCTCATGCGCTTCTCGTAAAGACCACGTTTCATCCACTTCGATATGCACACTGGCAAAGCGATTTTTCGGTCCATAATTATGAACCAATAAATCATGGTAACCGAGAATCGTCGGATAGTGATCCAAGCGTTGCTCCATGGCAGCTACTTCTTCTTGCGTTGGGCGTGCCCCTAATAATTCGTTGATAAAGGAACGAATCATTTTGATTCCGCTAATCAAAATATACAAGGCAATCAGACAGCCGACAAAGCCATCGATACGTAGGCCAGTCAGCCACTCGATCGTCGCTGAAAACAAAACTGCCCCCGTTGTATACACATCGTTGAGACTGTCTTGTCCGCTGGCTTTAAGTGTTTGAGAGCCGATCAGGTTCGCCAGTTTGCGGTACATCGCTCCCTGCCAGATTTTGATCAAAATCGATAAGACCAAAACGATAAACAATAGTGGGGAAAGACGGATACTCGTCGGTTCCATGATGCGTTGCACAGAGCTAATGAGAAATTGGCCGCCAACAAACGTGATGATCAAAGATACTACAAACCCACTGATGGCTTCAAATCGCTCATGACCATATGGATGTTCACTGTCGGCTGGTTTCGCAGAGATCCGAAAACCGATCAATGTTAAAATAGACGAAGCGGTATCTGAAAGACTGTTGATGGCATCTGCCATAATCGAAACAGACTGGGCAGATAAGCCAATGATAAATTTCCCAGCAAATAATAGTAGGTTGGAAAGCAACCCGAGGCTACCTGCTAATTTCCCGATGGCTGTACGTTCGTAGACACCATTTTTTTTGCTACGATCTAAAAAAAAGTTTAGCAAATCATCACCCTCTCAAAAAACCATCTTTCTTATTTTACCCCGAAGGAATTCAATTAAACAACTATTCGTATCGTTTTTTCGAAAAAAAAGCGAATTCCCTTCAATTATCAAACGCATTTTCAGATAACACGTAGGAAAAAAGGAAAAAGATAACGGAAGGGTCTCCCCCTCCGTCATCTTCGTTCAAAAAAGGAATGTGTTAAAGACCTACGCTCCTCTTTCACCTATCTTCTTAAAGGAAAGGAACTCGCGGGTACAGATTCAACCATAGTGTGCTTACTTGGCAGCTAACCACGCTGCTGCTGTCTCAAGTGCTGCTGCGATTCCTTCTGGATTCTTCCCGCCGGCTTGTGCCATATCAGGACGGCCGCCACCGCCGCCGCCAACTTTAGGTGCGATCTCTTTGATCAAATCGCCCGCTTTCAATCCTTTTTCGTTGGATGCTTTGTTCATGGCAGCTAAAAGATTCACTTTGCCATCATTCGCGGTAGCTAACACTAAAATATCAGAATGGTCTTTTTGTTTCCATTGGTCAGCTAGTTGACGTAATTGGTTCATGTCCTTTACAGTCACTTTTGCTGTGATCAGACGCAGACCATTTACTTCTTTGACATCTTTGAAAACATCCCCTGCTTGCTGGTTTGCTAACTTGCTGGCAAGAGCTTCGTTTTCTTTTTGCAATTCACGCAGCTGCGCTTGCAGTTGTTCTGTTTTGGCAACGACTTCTTTTAATTGGGCGGATTTAACGATCCCTGCAATTGCTTTTAATTGCGCTTCTTCTTCATGCAATAACGTATAAGCTTCTTGACTAGTCACTGCTTCGATCCGACGAACACCAGCACCGATCCCTGATTCAGAAACGATTTTGAAAATACCGATATCCTCCGTATTTGCTACATGGGTTCCCCCACATAATTCGATCGACCAATCGGCAACATTGACGACGCGAACGTCATGCCCATATTTTTCACCAAAGAGTGCCATCGCTCCCATGCCTTTTGCGGTATCGATATCCGTTTCGATCGTCACAACAGGAAGAGCTTCCCAAATTTTCTGGTTGACGATTTGTTCCATTTGGCTCAGCTCTTCGCTGGTCACTTGCCCAAAATGACTAAAGTCAAAGCGCAAATGTCCTGGAGCAACTAATGAACCTGCTTGGTTCGCATGGCTGCCTAATACTTCTTTTAAGGCTTTATGCAATAAGTGAGTCGCCGTATGATTTTTAATGATCTTATTGCGACGATGCTGATCCACTTGTAAGAAATAGTTCACGCCTTCTTTTAGTGGCGCTTTGATTGTAGCAGTATGCAAGAACTGACCGTTCGGTGCTTTTTTGACATCCGTCACTTCCGCTACGATCGTACCATCTTCTGCTACGATCGTGCCTGTGTCCGCGACTTGTCCACCCATTTCTGCGTAGAATGGTGTTTCGGCAAAAATCAGTTTTGCTTCACCTGTCGAAACAGAATCATGTAACGCTTCGTCTTGGATGATCACTAATAATTCGCTGTTTGCTTCAAGTGAATCATAGCCAACGAAACGGCTGTCTACTTTGATATCTGTCAATAAAGCGGATTGTACGCCCATCGAAAGCTCTGTTTGTCGAGCCGCACGAGCGCGGGCACGTTGTGCATCCATTTCTTGTTCAAACCCTTGGTGGTCCACTTTCAACCCTTCGTCTTCCGCCACTTCTTCTGTCAATTCAACTGGGAAGCCGTAAGTGTCATACAATTTGAAAATATCTTGACCAGCTAACGTATCTTGACCGTCTGCTTTTACTTGGGCGATCACTTGATTTAAAATATCTAACCCTTCATTGATCGTTTCATGGAAACGTTCTTCCTCGTTGCGGATCACTTTCTCAATAAATTCTTGCTGCTCTAGTACTTCAGGATAGTAGCTTTCCATGATCTCGCCAACGATCGGTACTAATTTGTATAAGAAGGCAGTATCGATCCCTAATTTTTTCCCATGCATGACTGCACGACGTAATAAACGACGTAAAACATAGCCACGGCCTTCATTTGAAGGAAGTGCCCCATCGCCGATCGCAAAAGAAAGCGCGCGGATATGGTCTGCAATCACTTTAAAGGAGATATCTGTCGTTTTGCTGTCGCCGTAGTTCACACGACCGCTTAAATCTGCCACTGCATTGATGATCGGCAGAAACAAGTCTGTTTCAAAATTGGTAGGTGCATTTTGAACGATGGAAACCATTCGTTCCAGCCCCATCCCCGTATCAATGTTTTTATGTGGTAATGGTTCATAGGAGCCATCTGGTTGATGATTGAATTCTGAAAAGACCAGATTCCAGATTTCCAAATAGCGTTCATTTTCGCCACCAGGATAGTTTTCGGGATCATCTTCCGCTACGTCATTAAACTCAGGACCACGGTCATAGAAAATCTCTGAATCCGGTCCACAAGGTCCTGCACCGATGTCCCAAAAGTTGTCTTCAATCTCAACGATATGCTCTGGTGGTAAGCCGACTTCTTCTGCCCAAATCCGTTTTGCTTCTGTGTCTTTTGGATAAACCGTGACATATAATTTGTCTGGATCAAAAGCCATCCATTCTGGTGAGGTCAAAAACTCCCATGCCCAATGGATCGCCTCATTTTTGAAGTAATCGCCGATTGAAAAGTTGCCTAGCATTTCAAACATCGTATGATGTCTTGCTGTTTTCCCAACGTTTTCAATGTCGTTAGTCCGAATCGATTTTTGCGCATTGGTAATTCTTGGGTTTTCAGGAACAACACTGCCATCAAAATATTTTTTTAGCGTTGCTACCCCTGAATTGATCCATAATAGGGTTGGATCGTTGACTGGAACAAGGGACGCACTCGGCTCGATGGAATGACCTTTTGATTGAAAGAAGTCCAAAAACATTTGGCGTACTTCTGCACTGGATAATTGTTTCACGTTATTCTCCTACTTTCTTCTGTGTTCGCTTAAGATACAGGGGCTGACAAAATTGCTGGTAAGGCGCTCTTATGCCTGTAAAGTCATTTTGACGATAAAAAAACACCATTGCAGAGCAAGGACGTCGATACGCGGTACCACCTTGCTTGCAATGATGTGACTCATTACCTCTTAGACTCGTTAACGCGGAGTGGACGGCAACATTTCTGCTGCAGTTGAGCACCAAAGGGAGCAATCCGTCCGAATTCATGTTTTTCTCTCAGCAGTGAAAAACTTTCTGTAATGAATCATCAAACCGACCATATCCTTCGTCATTCAAAGTATAAGGAAATGTTTCGAAAAAGTCAATCCTCAAATCCGTTCTTTGTTGATCAGAATCGCTTTGCGGTAACGATAGCTCTGGGGAGAAAGCTTTTGATCTGGCTGCAGCATTTTCCGTGAACGGTAATAACTGGCATATGGCAAGGCATCGAATAAAGGATGCCCACAAATCTGCCAGTTCTCCATTTTTAAAGACAAGCCATCTGTCAGCTCCCACGCATCCGCAAGCCCATAGGTGCAGCCAAATAAATTCGGTTCAAGCAATTCAGCGGTTGACAAAGAGACACCATCGTCGCAGGACTTTTCATTGCCCCAGCGAAAAAGTCGCCGAGTCGCAGCACCGCAAACGTATTCCCATTGATCCTCTGATAGCAGCTGAAAGCCTTGTTTGTCTAACTGCTGTTTCAATTCTGTTTGACTGACGGATTCGTGGGTAAATAACTGATAGGTTTCCGATAACGGCTCGAGTGCAGCAAAATAGCGATTCTCTTCGTGATAAAAAGCGGGTAATTCCCAACGCAAGCTTTCCTCAAAGGACGCTGGTGCTGTGAATTGTGCCTTTAGCTCTTTTTCGAAAACACTGAATTGATCGACTAACCCGTGAAACTCCCCAGTGATCGTATTTAACTGCCCGATATACCTTGCGCCAGCAGGCAGAGAACTTTTTTGGACTAGCATAGGATCAATCACAGCTTTGCGCAAAGGGCTCGTAGACTCATTGACAAAAATCCCCCAATCCTGGCTGGTTTCTAACTCATAGATTGTTTCCAGCTGGCGAATGATCTCGTTGGGTGGTGACTGCCAATTTTTACTCCAGCAAGTAGCTGGTAATCCTTGCACACCGAGATCCCAACCTAAGATCGCCTCAGAGTTCCCTGGTATAAAGACAAAGTCTTCGCCATCGATCGTTAATTCAAAGGTAGCACATTTCAACCCTGCATACGTCAACTGACTAAAATGGACATCGGTGATCTCCTTTAAAGGACTGACAAAATACATTAAAATTTGCTGGATCAGCTGTTCTTTGATTTCAAAGGACAGTGTCTTCCAATTTGACCATTGTAACGCCTCAAAAAAATCCACGTCATTTCTCCTCTCATCTGCTACAATTACTATATAACGAGTATACCACGAAAAAGGAGGAAAACGACTGATGCTTTATTTTGGACGCAGTCCGTGGATGCTACAAGCGGTTTTCGCCCTGCGGCAAGCCGTTTTTGTGGAAGAACAGCACATTCCTATAGATTGGGAATTTGATGAAAAAGACCAAACTTGCCCATACTATCTTTGGCTAGATGGAAACGCACCGATCGCTACCAGCAGATATCAATTCTCTACGCCAAACACCCTGCAACCTGATCGCTTTTGCGTAGCCAAGGCCTATCGGCACCAAGGATACGGCACCAAATTATTGCATTATCTCGAAATGCGTGGTATCCAAGAGGGTGCCCTCCAATCAGTGTTATCCGCAGAGATCGACGCTTGTGCGTTTTATGAATCCTGTGGGTATCAAAAAACATCTGAACCCTATGCTGAAGATGGCGTATTGTGTGTAGAAATGACCAAACAATTAAAAACAGCAGTCAAGGAAGAGTAGTTCTCTTCCTTGACTGCTGTTTTGGTAAGCATTAGCTATTCGAATTTTTCTTGTTTTTGCGGGCGGTTCGAGTCGTTTGACGACGTTCGATCTTCCGTTTTTCTTTGTTCTTCTTATCAACGGCCCATTGAATTTTTTTCTTGTAGCCAGGCTTGATTTTTTTCTTCTTTTTCTTGACTAAGCCAATCAAGGTTGGGTCTAATTCGTCACGAGATTTTTCCCGCTTTTGCCGACGATTCCGATCGTAAGTCGCAACGATCTCGCCATTTTTGATTTCCTTCGGTTGGAAAACAACCCCTAGATCTTCGATGGCTTGGATTGCCCCTTCATCGCTTGGATCATATAAAGTGATCGCGGTCCCATCCATTTGGTTTCGACCGGTCCGACCAACACGGTGGATAAAGAAGTCTAAATCAGCTGGAATCTCAGCATTGATGACATGAGAAACCCCTTCAATATCAATTCCTCGCGCAGCTAAATCTGTTGCGACAACATATTGGTAGTCCAAATTTTGCACTTGGCGCATGATCCGTTTTCTTTCACGAGGACTGATGTCACCGTGGATCTTCGCTACTTTTAAGCCTTGTTCCTTTAAGTAATCCGTAATTTCATCCACACGGCTCTTCGTGTTGGCAAAAACGATGGCAAGATAGGGATGGCCTGTAGTCAATAATTGGTAGATCAATTTATTGGTATTTTTTCCTTTGGTAGAAATCAACCAATTCTCGATCGTATCAGAGATGACTGCTTTCGATTTGATTTCTTCGATCAATGGATTGGCCATGTATTTTTTCAAGAATGGGCGCAATTTCTCTGGAATCGTTGCGGAGAAAACCAGCATTTGTAGTTTCTCAGGCAAACGCCCCGCAATTTGATCGACTTCTTCTAAAAAGCCCATATCCAAGGTCATGTCTGCTTCATCCACGACAAATACATTGGCAGTGTGAACCCCTAACGCTTGTTCGTTGATCATATCCAAGATACGACCAGGTGTCCCAATCACGACATGGGGCTGTTGGTTTTGCAGACGGCTTAATTGACGTTGCTTATCCGTTCCTCCGACGAAATTTGACACTCGAATTTCAGGATCATGAAATCCGCCGATTTGTTTTGCGGCGTGATAGATTTGCGTGGCTAATTCACGACTCGGTGCAGTGATCACTACTTGCACTTCATCTTTTTCGGCATCGATTTTATCCATCAACGGCAGTAAAAATGTGTGGGTCTTACCACTTCCGGTCTGTGATTGCCCTACAACACTGCGTCCTTTTTGGATAACAGGTATCAGTTTTTCTTGCACTTCTGTTGGTTTAGAGAACTTTTTATCAGCAAGTGCTTCATAAATAAATGGTTGAAATTTAAATGACTCAAAAGACATTCAAACACCTTCTTTCTTTTAGCATCCTTTGGATTATAGCATATGTTGCCTTGTTTTCCTAACTTTCTTTTGTAATCGATTGAGGATCGATCGTACTGATAGTATACGTTGCACTGCGGCGCTCATAGAAAAAGCGACTTTCTTTTTTTATTGCTGCGCACAAGAGATTCAAGTAAAAACCAAACTGGATCAACCCAAAAATAACTACCATCAACAAACTAACGACTAAAAGCAGCATATTATCCGACTCAAGAAACGGAGCGAAGAAGATATTGACCCGACTGATGCTGGCATAAATCAGATAAAACAAGCCATAGCGTTTCAATAACGCCCCCAAGCTGACACGCTCACGGCCTTCTTGCATGATTTTGATTCGTACGAGTTTTTTTCCAATCGTTTGTCCTTTGGCAAGGTAAGCCAACAACACAAAGTACAGCAACACTTCAAGAGCAAAGTACCAATAGTCCCCACTAAAGTCCCGTACCGTCTGTTGAGTGAGCAAACGAACAGCGATCACCACAAGGAAACTGATCACATTCAGTATTCCCCAGTCGATCAACCAAGCAAACACCCTTCGTGTCACAGTCACCCGAGTGCCTTTGGCGTAAGAATCGGCATCCATCTCTTCCCTTGATGGCAATAAGAACGTAAAAAGTGGGGCGATCGTCCAGCCCACAAGCCCTCCAACTGTATTGACAAAGAGATCATTGACATCGAATAAGCGATACGGACGAGGATAAATAAAATATAGGCCCGTCAACTGCGTTAATTCAAAAAACAACGTCAGGCAAAACGTAATAACGAGTGTTTTTAAAAAGGAACATTTGAAGTAATAACGCAAATAGACCCCAAATGGTAAGGTCAACAATAAATTAAAGAGTGGCTCAAGAAAGACCCCCTGCTTCATAGCGGGAAGATAGGTTTGCGGATCGTGAATGTTTAAGACGGTCTGTTGGACAAAATGTTGCCACGATGAACCTAACTGCAATTCCATCTTAGGACCAGTCATCTGTGCTACCTCTTCGATCGAGGGCAATGGTAGGATAACTAAGAAATAGGCGCACAATAAATAGAAGACAAATGAATACAGAACCAGTGCGCGTGACAAGATAAAACGACCGTATTTTCGATATTGGATAACAAAAAAAATCATTGATATCGCCAATGCTAGGAAAGGAAAAACCAGCAAGGCAACCTTTATTGGGGTAATATAAGCGGACATAAAGAACTCCTTCACGTTTTCTTTTTATCTTACACGCTATTTCCCAAAACGTAAATTTTGGAGTATCATAAAAGAAAAGGAGGTTAAAAAACCATGTTAAATCCCTATTTTGCCTTTGGCGTACCGGCATTCCTTTTGGTTTTATATGCAGCTTTTGCTCTTTTTCGCCGGTCTTCCGATATTCCCTATCTAGGCTTCGTCCTTTTCATCATTGCTGGTTTTCTGACAGGATTTAGTTTACAAGTCATTCAACAAGCCATCAATGAAGTGGAGAAAACATCTCTTGAACACGTGCAAGAAACCCACCTTTACTCGCCTTATTTATTAGCGATTCCATTGATTGTGGGCATTCTTTTACTGATTGTCAACTTGATTCGCGGCTATTTAAAAGTCAAAAACGTTCGTCTGCGGACAAAATAAAAACAACTTACCTAGAAATACGAATTGATCCTGCTCCTCTTGACGGGAAATGAGATCGCTTCGTATTTTTTTGGTAAGCTGCCTTGATTGCTAGACCCGTTCTAAAGATCCATCCGCCACTTTCGTAGTAAAACAGTTTATCAACTAAAAAAAGGTTTATTCGTCGGCTAGTTCTTCATCCAGGTCTGTCTCTGAGGTATCAGCAAAAGACTCTTTCACATCATCATTGACTTGCTCCAATAAATATTGCCAGTCACTATTCGACACAACCACCACATCGATATTCTTTTCTTCATCGATCAGCTCGAGATTTGAAACATCCTCTCCTAACTGCTGGAATAGGTCGATCAATGTTTGGTCTTGTAGCGTTACGTATTCAGTCCGTTTCATCCTTCTTCCCCCCATGAGTCAAAAAATTCATAAAACAAGATATCGAAACTAGTAAGATCGGTCATCTTTTGTAAAGTAGATAGATCTAAACGAATAAACGCTTTTTCCACTAATAAATAATGGTTTTCTTCCAGCGCTTCTTCGATAAATGGTAAAATCTCTTCTTCATCCCCTAATGTTTCACTAGAGATTTGGTCGATTTGATCAAACAAGCGATCATCTTGCAACAAAAAGAATTGATCGTCGTAAAGATAGACTGCGATTTGATATTGCCGGATGGGTAGCTCAGCCCGAATGACAAAAAAGCATTCCCCTGAATTGGAAATCGCTGGCAATAGTTCATTCGGTTGTAATGCCTGTTGGTAGTACATTTCCATCCCTCCTTTGTACTTATTATTATAAAGAACAATGGAGGAAAAAGGAAATAATCGAATTTCAGTTTAAAAAACTCTAAACAAAGTTAAACATCCCATTCTGCATAGAATTCTTCTAAAAAATCCTTCATGAAAGCCACACGTCGTTGGGCTTCTTTTTTGCCATACGCCGTGGTCATCTTTTCAGGAAGTAAAAATAGTTTCTCATAAAAATGATTGATCACCGTCGTCCCTTTTCGGTAATCTTCATGATTTTGAAACGTCTTTGGGGCTAAGTCACTGACATGGATCGGGTGTTGATGACTGCCACCAAAATAACTCGTCCGTAAAATACCGATCGCACCTAAAGCATCGAGACGATCTGCATCACGAACGACGCGGCCTTCTACTGAGACAACTTGCGCGCCTTGCAAAAGTTCTTTTGAAAAAGACAGATTCTCGATAATAGAAAAAATTTCTTTCGTTTGTGCTTCACTGGCTCCCGCTGTGGTCAAACAAGCTCGCACTTCATTAGACGCCGCTGTGACATCCGCCACAACTTTGTCATCCACCGTATCATGGAGATAGGCTGCCGCCTGTACGACAAAGCAATCAACTGCCAATTCGTCGGCATCAATGATGGCTTGACTTAACCCAGCCACTCGTTTGACATGATCAAACCCATGTCCTGTGTAATCATTCCCCAGAATACTTTCGGCATAAGCAATTACTTTGCTAAGATCGGCAACATTGTTTTCTTCCTTCATTTTTTTCCTTCTTTCGATATGAAAGCAGCTAGCCTTCTTTTTTCGATGGTGATTGATACAAAAGGAAAAGAAGTTCAACAAGACGAGCACCCCATGAAATAATTGGGGCGGTAACGTCTTGCGAAGCTTCTTTCCACTCGTTACTTTTAAGCGAAATCTTGCGTCTCGATGATTTTATAGACACTAAAATAGATCTTGCGTAAATAGTCTAATAGATATTGAGGATTCAATAATTC
The DNA here is from genome assembly GCF_051711245.1 of Enterococcus sp. DIV0240d. Classification (NCBI taxonomy): domain Bacteria; kingdom Bacillati; phylum Bacillota; class Bacilli; order Lactobacillales; family Enterococcaceae; genus Enterococcus; species Enterococcus sp. DIV0240d. Next base: position 1,999,348 of record NZ_JBIOMG010000001.1, read on the forward strand.
ATCCGTTGCATCTAAAATCAATTCATTTGGTTTCTTGGATGCGCCATATTGATGAATATTTTCAGTCAGCCATTTACGAATCGGTGAATAATCATCCGAAGCCAACACTTCATCGACATTGATTTCTTTTTCCATAGCGTGGAGTAATTGCGCTGCATACATATATCCTAGAGCATAGGATGGGAAATACCCGAAGCTTGAACCAGACCAATGAACGTCTTGTAAGATCCCTTCCAGGTCATTTTCTGGACGAATCCCTAAATATTCCTCGTATTTGTCATTCCAGATTTTTGGCAGTTCATCGATCGATACGGTTTCGTTAAAGATCATTTTTTCGATCTCGTAACGAATAATGATATGGATGACATATGTCAGACTATCGGCTTCAATACGGATCAAGCTAGCTTTTGAATGCTTCAAGGAGTCATAGAAAGTGTCAAAAGACACATCATCGAACGTGCCTTCCGCACATTCTTGGAAAAATGGGTATTGCTTTGCCCAGAAATTGCGGTTGCTGCCGATAATGATTTCATTAAACAGCGATTGGGATTCGTGGATTCCCATGGACGCCCCTTCATGAACAGGCGTGCCTTCGTATTTCTCATCGATGTTTTGCTCGTACATCCCGTGACCAGCTTCATGAATCACACCGAACAGTCCCATCGAAAAGTCAGTTTCGCTCCAGCGTGTGGTCAACCGTACATCATTGTGGTTGATCCCCGTAGCAAATGGGTGGACCGTATTATCCAAACGGCCGCGAGAAAAGTCATAGCCTAAGTCGGCGATCACTTTTGAGATAAATTTACGTTGTTGCGCTTCGGTCATCTTACGTGAAAGGATCGAAGTATCTGGCGCTGTTCCTTTTTCAGCCAATTGACGACGAATATCCATGATACCGTCTCTCACTTGTGAGAATACGTTATCCAAGATCTCAACCGTCATATTCGGCTCGTATTGGTTTAACAAGACGTCATAGTTCGTCAGCTCATTTTTCTTCCAATAAGGAATCAATTCTTTCGTCAAGCGAATGTTTTCAGAAAGAGCGTCTTTAAATAAAGAAAAATCTTTTTCTTTACGGGCTTTGAGCCAAGCAGTATGTGCTTTTGACGTAGCTGCGGAAGCCGCCATCGCCAACTCATTGGGTACATCTTTTTGCAATTCATATTCTTCTTTGACTAATTGATACGCAGCTTTCCCTACTTCTGATAATTCATCTGGGTGTTTCCTGAAATAGCTGATCGCTTCTTGGATTGGTTCCCCCACTTTTTTATCAAAGTATAGACCATATAAATAGCTGTCAACTTCCGCACGGTAATCACTGGCTTTTTCTGGCATCCCTGTTTGATTATCCCAGCCTAAGATCCCCATTGCTTGTTGTAATAGATCGATTTCTTTTAATTCTTTCAGAAATTCTTGTTCTTTCATTCAGCAGACTCCTTTTTGCGTGGCGGACGTTGTCCCCAGTATTGGAAGAGATCGGTACGAATCGCACCGTTGTATAATTTGCGTTTTTTTGTCGCTTTTTCGCCGTAATGGGTCTCAAAAGTCAAGTCACTGGTCAAAAAGTACTTGCTCCAGGTTTTAAGCGGCCGAAACACTTGGCCCATTTCCTGATACAGTCGCTGAACGGACGCTTCTTCTCCTAAGCGTTCGCCATAAGGAGGGTTAGCCACAACGACACCATACTCTTTTTCTGTTTTAAAGTCTTTAACGGCTTGTTGTTTGAAGGTGATCGAGTCTCCTAGACCGATTTCTTCCGCATTTCTGCGGGCGATCTCAATCATTCGACCATTGATATCCGAACCGGTAATATCTAATTCGACATCATAATCTGCTGCTTCATCTGCTTCTTTCCGTACTTTTTCAAATACTTCTGCTGGGAACCAATCCCACGTTTCGCAAACAAATTCCCGATTAAAGCCAGGGGCGATATTGTGACCGATCAACGCTGCTTCAATACACAACGTGCCTGATCCACAAACAGGATCGACAAACGGCTTGTCTTTGTACCAATTTGTCAGCATCACTAAAGCCGCAGCCATGTTTTCTTTCAGCGGCGCGCCTCCTTTTTCTAAACGATAGCCACGTTTAAACAAACTTGGGCCAGTCGTATCCAATGTGATCATCGCATGGTCTTTCAATAAAGCGACTTCTAATTGGAAAAAAGCGCCCGTTTCAGTCAGCGGCACACTTGCTGGACGATGGTATACTTCTCTTAAACGATTGACGATTGCTTTTTTGGTAATTGCTTGACAATCAGGTACACTATACAATTTTGATTTGATTGATTTTCCAGCTACTGGAAATTCAGCGTCTAAAGGTAAAAAGTCTTCCCACGGTAACGCTTTAACTTCTTCAAACAGCTGATCGAAAGTCAATACGTCAAATTCCCCGACGACGATTTTGATACGGTCCGCTGTACGGAGCCACAAGTTCGCGGTAGCAATGGTCTCCATCGTCCCTTTAAAACGCGCTCGGCCGTTTTCAACCTCACACTCGATCCCTAAATCCCGTAATTCTTTGCCCACTAGTGCTTCTAAACCGCTCGCAGCGGTGGCAATACAATTAAATGTTTTTTCAGTCATAACGCTCTCCTTCTTGGTATAAAAAAACCTTCCGTTGCTGGAAGGATTCCCTGATAGGTTGTGATTTTCTATAAGCCATGTTTTGTCCGTATTTTCCTCAGGGAGAAGAAAACACTGGGTAATTATCTATCTGCAATTACTTGCCTTCTTGCTCCGTTCATTTCCGTGCAAAAAGTGCCCCTACCATTGTTTGGGTTGCTCGCTCGAGGGGTTTACCGCGTTCCACCAAGACGGTTTCCCGCCTTGCTTCGTCACTGTGGCACTTTCAAGGATACTTTGGCATAGCTTACACCTTAGCCATTTTTCCTGCCGTTACTTTCTCAAGTACCCTAGCTTATGGTTTCGCTAGGCACGAACACTACAAGCATCTCAGCTTGTGCGAGCATGGACTTTCCTCAGCATAATCGAGTTATGCCGCAATTACCCGAAAACCACAACTATCTTTTCTACATTAGATTAGAATTGACGGGTTTTTTCGTTGTCATCTTCAAAATCAGCATTTGTATAGTTGCTGTTGTAGGAAGAAGAACGAGTGACAGGTTCTGATTCACGATCAAGCTTTTTGCCAAACACTTCTTTTTCAAGATTAGACAAACGTTTCAAAATATCAAAGTTTGTAACGGTTTGGCTTTTCGGCGCTTCTTGTTGAACACGAGATGCGATCGCTTGGTTTTTCGACAATTGATCGATTTTCGCTGTCAGACGGTCATTTTCTTCTTGCAGGGCTAAGATCTCTTTATTGTAGCTTTCGTAGTCTTTAATGATATTATCTAAAAACTCGTCCACTTCAACTGGATCATACCCGCGCATTTTTGTTTTGAATTCTTGTTGCAGAATATCTTTTGGACTATAAATTAAATTTGCCATTATTTACACCTCATTGTTTATTCCAAATGGTTTTCACTTTCTAGACCATTCTATCAAAAAATATACGAAAATCAAAGTAAATTACTATCAAATATTGCGTTTTGTAGGTCATCCATTGTTATTTGATGAATAAAGTAGGGATTTTGCTCACTATAAGCTTTGGCATCTCTTAAGAAATAATTAGGTTTTCCTGGAAATTCGTCATCATATAACACAAGTGCGCCTTCGGTATGCTCCAGTAAAAATGCCGTGTGATTTCTTAATTGACTGGGGTCTTGGTAAGGCTTATGGCTGGTGGAATTGACATAATCGGCAAATGACTTCGCTGTTTGCAGTGCCTGCTGATTTGTTTCGTTCCAATTTTCACCAAACCCTTCAAAAGGAAAAATAATTCCTAGTTTCAGTTCTGGGTATGTTTGTTTTAATTGTTCAACGGCTTCGGCACACCACAGCTCCGCGCCAAGATTCCCGCTGATCAAGAGCCATTCTAACCCTTCTTCGACATAATTGGTCAAAGTCGACATTATTACTTTCTTAATAACTGCAATCTTGGGATCTTTTGCTTGAAATACACCTAATTCATAATTACGATAGCCAGTAAAGTATAAGGTTTTCATTGTTTCTCTGGTCATCTCTTTTCTTTCCAAACGACTTTTTGGTATAATGTTGCCTAGGAGTGTGAACAACATGGTTATTCGTTACCCGAATGGACAATCTACTACCTATGATGACGGCAAAAAACAAAAAATGCAAGAGAAACTAATAAAGCCAAAAACGTATGCCAATCGTGGGATGCGTTTTGAAGAAGCGATCAATGAAAGCAACCTTTATTATTTGAATCGGAAACTTGCTGTCATTCATAAGAAACCGACACCAATTCAAATCGTGAAAGTAGATTATCCAAGAAGAAGCGCCGCCGTAATCAAAGAAGCCTATTTCCGTGAGGCATCCACCACTGATTACAATGGGGTTTATCAAGGGCAATATATCGACTTTGAAGCGAAAGAGACTCAAAACAAAACGTCATTTCCCTTTAAAAATTTTCATCCACACCAAATCAAGCATATGGAAGACTGTTTGGAACAAGCGGGTTTATGTTTCGTTCTTTTATGGTTTTCTAGTCTACAACGCTGCTTTTTTCTCGATAGCAAGTGCTTAATTTCTCAATGGCACCTGCAAAAAGAAACGGGGAAAAAATCAATGACACTGGCCTATATTGAAACGAATGGGATTGAAATCATCCCTTCAATTGCGCCGCGTATTCCCTATTTAAAAGCAGTTGATCAATTTTTAACGATGAAGGAGAATGATTAGTATGGCAAATGGATCACAATCGAGGACCTCTCGGCATTATTCTAAAAAAGGTACAGCTAAAAAAGCACCAAAGCCTCCTAAGGCAAAAGGCAAACGAAGCATTGGGAGTATTCTTTTAAAAGTATTTATGGGGCTGTTTTTCTTGGGCTGTATCGGGATTCTATCCGGGATGGGGCTATTCTGGTGGTATGCCAAAGATGCGCCTGCACTTGATGAAACACGTTTGGATTCAACGGTTTCTTCTCGTTTCTATGCGTCAAATGGCGAATTGATCACTGAATTCGGTAGTGAAACCAGAGAAAAAATTACAGCAAGTGAGATTCCTCAACTGCTGGAAGACGCGATCGTCTCTGTCGAAGATCGCCGCTTCTACCAGCATATCGGAGTCGATCCGATTCGGATCGTCGGTTCCGCATTATCCAATGCCACAACCGGCGGTATGCAAGGCGGAAGTACGTTGACACAGCAATTGATCAAGCTGTCCTTCTTTTCTACCAGCGCTGAAGACCAAACACTACGTCGAAAAGCACAAGAAGCATGGATGGCGGTTCGTCTTGAACAAATGAAATCAAAACAAGAGATCCTCACTTACTACATCAATAAAGTATATATGTCCAATGGTGTATATGGGATGCAAACGGCCGCAATGAAGTTTTACGGCAAGCCGTTAGCTGAACTAGACCTTGCGCAAACCGCTTTGATTGCCGGTTTACCAAATGCCCCTTCAGCTTTTGACCCATTTGCGCATCCTGATAATGCGAAAAGTCGGCGAGATGTTGTTTTAGGTGCGATGCTGGAAAATGAAAAAATCACGCAAGCGGAATATGATGCGGCCGTTGCCGAGGATATTCAAGAAGGCTTGCAAGACAATCCCCGTGAAAACCAAGAGTGGAAATACTTTGACAACTACTTTAACGAAGTGATCGCTGAAGTCAAAGAAAAAACTGGGAAAGATGTGTATACTGACGGCTTAGATATTTATACTAATGTCGATATCGATGCACAAAAACGATTATATGACATCGTCAACAGTGACGACTACGTTGATTACCCAGATGACAAGATGCAAGTTGCCGCTACCTTAGTTGATGTTAACACAGGCAAGGTGACCGCTCAGATCGGTGCCCGTAATGTTGATGATGTTCTAGCAAATAACCTGGCTGTCAATGTCGCACGAGACTTTGGTTCGACCGTCAAACCAATCACAGACTACGGCCCTGCCTTTCAATTTCTACAAGATTCCACGGGTAGAATGATTTTAGATGAACCTTACACATATAAAGGGACGAATATTCCTGTTTACAACTGGGATCGCCAATATATGGGCAATATCACCTTGCGGACCGCTCTAGCAGAGTCTAGAAATGTGCCGGCAGTGAAGCTGTTTGATGAAGTCGGCGCGGACAATATCGCAGACTTTCTCAGTGGTTTAGGAATCGAATATGATACGATCACCCAATCCAATGCGATTTCCAGCAATACGGATAAATTGGATGGCACAAAGTATGGGATCTCCAGTCTGAAAATGGCCGCTGCTTACGCTGCGTTTTCAAATGGTGGCACCTATTATGAACCACAGTACGTCAATAAAATCGTCATGCAAGATGGCACAGAAGACGAAGAATCCTTTAAAGTTTCTGGTCAAGAAGCAATGGATGATACGACAGCTTACATGGTGACCGATATCTTGAAAGATGTTATTTCTGTCGGAACTGGAACCAACGCGCAAATCGATGGTTTGTACCAAGCAGGGAAAACGGGAACGTCCAACTACACCGATGACCAGTTAGCACAACTGGATACATCGAATGGCGCCTACCCTGATATTACCTTTGCCGGCTATACTCCCTCCTACTCATTGGCGGTTTGGACAGGCTACAACGACAAAATGACACCGATCACTGATAGTAGTACCCATGTGGCTTCAGATGTCTATCGTGAATTGATGCGCTATGTTTCTGCTTCTGTAGAAAACACGGACTGGACAATGCCTGACGGATTGACACGGATCGGAAGAGAGCTTTATCTTGAAGGGACGTACACCCAACCAAGCTATTCAGCACCAAGTTCGTCCAGCAGCAGTTCCTACGTTGAACCAACGACACCTTCTACAGAAAGTAGCGAATCAACACCATCAAGTACAACAGAATCATCAAGCGAAGTAACACCACCAGTGACAACACCTGATGAGGATGATTCATCATCGGTCGTTACGCCTCCTACTTCTAGTCAGGATCCCGGTTCAACAACACCTTCCAGCAGTGAGGATAATCCTTCCTCACCACCGGACCCGCCGGAACCAAACGATGGTAGTGTCGAATAATGGAGAATCGCAAAAAAACAGTAGATCAAAATCTGATCTACTGTTTTTTTGCGATTCCTGCCATATAAATGTAGAAGCTTACTTTTCAAGCTCTTCAAACAGCAATTTTTTATCGGAAAGCTGATGAACTTGATTATGCAGATCGTCAAACAAGTGAATCACATTTTCTTTCGTCTCGTTCACTTCAAAAAGAATCTCTTTGGCACGATCATGAATCCCATCGATCCGCATTTCTGTTGTACGGATCATTCGTTCAGATTCGATTTTCGCTTCCTGAATTGTGCGATTCGCTTTTCTTCTAGCAAAGACTAAGACCTCACTGATTTCTGTTTGGAACTGCTCGTTTTCGATTTGTAGGGCTGCATTTTCTTCCCTTAATGCTTCGATTGTCGCCTGAAGCTCTGCGACTTCTTCATTTGATTCGCTAGCTGATACATTTGCAGCAAGCTCTTCTTTTTCTGCCAATTGCTGTTTCAAATCAGCAATTACCTCTTGCAGCTGCTGGATTTCTTGCCGCTTCAAGGTCCATTCAGCGCGTTCCTTTTCGTAAGTTTGTTTCTCTTGTTGCTCTTTTTCTTGCTGAACAGCTAACTTGGATTCTAATTGCTGGATTTTTACTTCAAGTTTTTCTGTATCTACTTTCACTTGAAGTGAGCAGTGCATCGCCAACGACAAAGTACTCATCTTCTTTGAGGTACCCCCGAATCGGCAACGCCTCAACGGCTTCATCCTTCACAGTGATCATAAATGAAAAATCAAAGTCAGTATCCTCCGCCCCAATCAACAACCGCTCCTGTGTACGAACGAAGGAATCCCCCGGCACACCAATCACTCTCTTGATCAAAAATTTTCCTTCCTGTTCGAAAGCGATCAGCTGATAGCGATTTGGCTGGTGCTTTTTATGAATCAGCACAACTTGTCGATCCTCGATCGTCGGCAGCATGGACGTTCCTCTGACTAACGCCAGTCGATACGGCTGAAGAAACGCAATAAGCAAAAGGACCATCAAAAAGATACCGCTGATAGGAAGACCTATTTGTCTATGCCTTTTACTCATATTGCCAGCCCTCCATCCTTATTTTGGCATAATATATGAAACACTTGATGAGTGCGCCAATTCATTGCTGATCACGCGATAAGAGATTGTGGTTCCACCATAGACATTTCCTTCTGAAACCAAAATACCATTTGGACCAACGGCTTCAACAAAAGCGACATGACCATAACGAGGATCAGATCCAGCTGTTCCAGGTGCAAAAGAGATCATACTACCTGCTTTAGGCGTTTGACTGACGTTGTAACCTAAACGTCGTCCAGTATTGCCCCATTGACCACCATTTCCCATGTAGTCATCTACTTGACCGCCTAATTGACTCACGCGATTGAACACATACCAAGTACATTGTCCAACAGGATACGAACCAGAAAGATTGTAGTCACGACCGTTGTATTCTGGAAATGTCATGAGGGAGCGATACTCTTCTGGAATTTGTTCTTTTCCTTGGATAAACAAGCCTGTTTCTGTTGCGATCACTTGGTCATATTGCGTCAATCCATAGACCGCAATCAGTGAATTGATTTTTTTACTATAATTAACATCGGTCGCATAAGTGCCCGTCAAAGCATGCTATCCTCAGACATTTCAAAGTGGGCGCCGCTAGCGTACATACTGATTGCGGGGGAGTTGGCTCGAGCATTCAAATGAAGCTCTGATCGATTACCGATATCGATCCGACCATTTTGAATGTAAATATTTGCCCCATAGGCTTCTCCTCCTGTGCCAGCTGTTCGCAAGGTCATTTTCACATCATCGCCAATAATCATTCGACCCGTTGCATAGTACAAATAAATATTTCCCGCATTAATCGTTGACATGTCAACTACTGCGTTATCGAGAACTTCTAATTGGGTTATTTCCATATTTACCTGATTCGTTGCGTTGATCGTTTGTACTCGTCCTGATCGGGACGTATACGTCGGTGATTGATGCGATGTTACCTCGCCAGACATAACGACAGGTGTTGCGTGCGAGTGAATCAATTGATTTCCCGCATTGGTCAAATTATGGTAGCGCATTCTGGATAGATTCTGTTGTGGAATGCTCATATTCGTAAAATTCATGAAGCCATAATAGTTGCCATGAACGATATCGATATTTTGGTACGTGATGTCCCACGGCGTTGCACTATTGACGGTACTATCATAAAATCCGACAGCAACAGCTCTAAAGTCGATTTGATACCCATTGCCTTCGATCACAAGCGTTCTTGAAATTCCAGAAGCATTGGTCCAAATATAGGCTAATCCATTTGTAGGGTTGGAAGTTGCACTTCCCGCAGCCACTCCAGAAACTCCTTGAGTAGGATTATCCGAAGATTCAAAGTCATTTACGATATTGATATAATTTACATCTTTGTTCACGATTGCCGCCATAAATTCTTGCCAGTTGGAAACATCCCGGTGACTGATTTCGTTTAACGGTGTGACCGGTTCTGTCAATTGGGCAATCGCTTCTGCTTGATCAGCTTCTGTGTCTTGCTGATTCTCGTTTAGGTTCGCGTCATTGGAAGGTTGCGTGGTTCGTTCCCCTTCCTGCGGCGTCTCTGATGGTGAGACTTCTGTCTCGATCGTTTCATTATCTGCATCATCATCCGAGTCCTCTTCCTCGTCATCTTCTGCCTGTACTTCGATCGTTAGTTCCGCTTCACCTATAACCAGTTGATAATCGCCTATTTTATTAAAGACGATAGGAATCTCGAACTCCATTAGCTCTTCATCAAAGGTAAGCGTCCATTCCTGTTCTTCTTCAGACAGCTTTTTACTCTTCACTTCTGCAGCAAATTCTTCTTCCGCGATCGCTGCTTCTTTCGCTACAACCAGCGTAATCTCATCTAACGGTTGGCTTGATACGACGAAAACATCGATCGGTTGATCCACGACACCTTCAATCATACTAACTGGAAACTGAAAAAAAGGGGTATGGATGTCAAATTCTTTTGTTTGGATCGGTTGTGTTGCTTTATCAAGCAAGGACATGTTATGCGTTTCGTCCAATGGTTCAATCGTGTGATCGATGGCGTGGATTTCTGGCAATAGTAAACTGCTCAGACTTGGAAAAAAAGTTTGCACACTTAGCAATCCAATAATGATCGCAATTATTACCTTGTGTGGGGTATTCTTCATTTCAACTTTTCCCACCTTCCTTTGCATTTTTTTTCTGACGAACAATTAGGATGATCGCAAGCAATAGAAACAAGCTGATTAGACCAGCCGTGGCGATCATCCACCAATTGAGTGACGTATCTACAGTGACATCGAGTTCATTTAAGCGGCGAGCATCTTCTGCCTCTACGTTAAATGTCTGTTCCCAAGACCACTCTTCCTCTCCTGACCGCGCAGTAAGATTCAATACATACTCCCCATTACGAAAACGATCGCCATTCAAGGGAATTGGGAAATGCATATGTGAATTAGGAGCCATTTGCATCGCTGATTGACTTGTTTCATATAAAATTGTCTCACTGCCAACAGATCGAATTTCAGCTGTTACTTCCAATTGATTGACAAATGTTGAAGTATAATTTTGGATAACAGCACTAAATACGTTTCGGTAGTTTACTTGATCGGCAAAAACATCAAGCAGTTCCAATCCCGGATCCGTTGCGGACCGATTGTTGCTTACTACCACACCAATGACATAGGAAAATGCATTCCGAATACCTAATCCTTGTTCAGCAGATTGTGTTTGCTCCTCTTCCGAAATAACCTCTTTGATTCGAATGTCACCTGCCAAAACCCCTTTAAATTCCTCTTCTGGCATCGTAATCGGTAAAGAAATGATTCGTTTTTCTAATGGATCGAACGATACGGTTTCAGGCACCTCTACCAGTTCATCAATTGATGCAGGTAAAGTCGGATCAGGGGATTCTGCATCCCTACCATATTCCACAACACCATTCACATTCGTAAATGCCGTATGGGCAGAAATTTCTATTTCGATCGCTTGATCAGAACCATTTCCGATCTCTAAAGCCAATTCATCACGTTCTCCTGCCCCAAGATTTAAATCGAAATACCCCAATGCCCCTCCTTCCAGCTGACTTTCCGGTAAGATAGGCGTCACATAGAAGTTTAATTCTGATTCTGTCTGAGCATAGCTCAATCTTGGTGAAAAAAAGAATGATAATAGGATGACCGCACAGGTAACCGTTTTTATCCATTTCATTCTCATACGTTGTTCAGTCAAAAGTGGTTCTCCTTCCAAAAAAGGCAGGAATAATTTACTATTCCCGCCAGTTGTTTCTTGTTGCAAGCTATGATCCTTCTTACGGATTTACTGTTTCGCCGCCACTATCAACAGAAGCAGTTAGCGTCCATGTCATTTCCGCAGTATAGTTAGTTGCTAGCTGCGTGGTAGAACCTGGTACAAATAGTTGAATATCATCATTTCTGATAATTTCGCCTTCTTGTTTATTAAGATTTTGTTCCGTCAATTTTTCTTGATCTCCCCAGTAAATCGATGAAGCGCCCGCGCCTTGACCGACCGAAGCACGCATGACAGGAATGTCTTGATCGTTGACATCTAGGATCAACGCATTTTGTTCTTCATTATTGATAACGGCACTTGGCTGTAAGTCTGGATCACCCTCGCCTTTGTTGAACACGATCTCAGGGTTTGCCAACTTGATTTTTGCCCCAGTCAAGACATCCCCTGATTCAGAAGTAAAATCAGTTAGACTAACATTTAATGTCCAACCAGCATGCGTTCCTCGGGTATCTTGCACTTGGGCAAACGATACATACGGTGTCGTACCTGATTGATCAGCCAAATTACGCTCATCAGCAACGATTGAATACCAACGATCACTGGTAGAAATAGCATTCTGACCAAAATCGAATGTTTGTGGTGCATAAGCAATGGTAAATGGACCCGTTTGTCCTGGCGGTGTTGGTTCGATCGTTTCTACTTCTGGGTGCACGACTGGCGGTTGTACCACTGTTAGATCGCTTCCGTCTGAGGTAAACCCTACAACGTTATCGGTAGTCGTTTCTAATGAAGATTGGGCAAAGGCTTGAACGCCTCCTGCTAGTAAAGTGGTGGATAATACAGCGACCGTAGCTAAACGAATCTTTTTCATTTCTAGTTCCTTCTTTCTTTTTATTCAGTACAAAACCAAGTTATTGAACCGTTTCTCCGTCCGGTCCAGCTGTTGCAGCCAATGTCCAAGTAAGGGTTGCTTCATAAAGAGCAGCGTCTTTCGCTGTTGATCCAGGAACAAGTAACTCGATTCCAGCATTTTCAACAACCTCTGCGCCTGCTTCCACTTGTCGATTGATTTCTTCCTGATCGCCCCAAACGACTGACGATACACCAGCACCTTTTGTTTGAGCAGCGGTCAGAACCGAACGCTCACTATTTGTAGCATCTAAAATCAATCCATCCGCATGAATTTGTGGTTCATTTTCTTGGTTGCTTCCGTTATATTCCAATTTTGGCGAATTAAAACGAATTCTTGCTCCAGTCAGTTCATTATTTTGTGTTCCTGATTCAAAAGCACTTAAGGAAACTTTTAAATCCCACCCAGCATTTGTCCCACGCGTATCTTGGACTTGGGCAAAAGAAACATAAGGAACTCTTTCTTCACTATCTTCCGCATCTTTTAGCTTGTGTAATTCAGCCACTAGCTTATATTCTTGATCGGTATTAGAAATCACTTGCTCACCGAAATTAAGCGTAGGTGCGTAAGCAATCGTCAATGGTCCCGTTTGTCCTTCCGGGCCGACTGGATCGATCTCTACATCTGGACCATTAGGACCAGGATTTGGTGGTTGAACCACTGTCGCTTCGCTATCGTTTGGTACAAAGAGAACTTTCCCTTCTGTATCATGGTTTGTTACACTTTCAGTAGCCAAGGCTTGCGCGCTAATAGTAAATAAAGTTGCAGCTAAAACAGCTGCCGATGCAAATTTTACGAATTTCAAATTCATCCCTGCTTTCAAATTATTTGTCTTTTCTTTTTAACCATCATAAATTTTGATCGATGTTTGGTATATTGCACATACAATACAACCAGTACGAGCAGTAATCCAAGTAAGATTACGCCGTAAGTTCTTGTCTCGTTGGTCTTTGGTAAAATACCACCTGGTTTTGCTACCTCGTTTGGTGGCGAGATATTCTCTGTAGGGCCTGCTGGCGGTGCTGGTTCGGGTTGCCCAATAGGCTCATAAACACCGGTAAAAAGCACAGAGCTTTCTGTTTCAACCGACTGCACTTCCTGAGCATTCACCGCTGCCGTAGAAATAGTTATCCCATAAAAAAGAGTGCAAAACAGAACCATACGAACTAATTTCCATACCTTTTCTCCTTTCATTCTCCCTCCTCCTCTATACTTGCCACATCTTATAAGTGATCTTTTCAAAACTGCGTTTGTCTAAGACCCGTTAACAAAAAATGATTTTGAGATCGTTACAGAATCATTTGAACTGTGCAACGCTTTTTCTGTCATTCGTAAAATAGCAGAGAAAGACTTATAACCTTTGACAAAGTTCACTATACTGATGATTTTCACAGATTTGAAATACTATTTTTCACCAATAGGTGAATTTTCTTATAAATTTTACGTTTTATTGACTAAATATAAGCAGTTTTATAAAAAGAAAGGATGAAAATTGTGCGAAAAAAACCCATCATACTAAGCTTACAAATAGTTTCAAAAAAAAGGCGTATCGGAAGGTTCATTTCGCATCGAGCATCACCCCTCACACGATCTCTTTGTGAAAAAACACCTGATTTTGAGTGGTGTAATCAAAAAAATTCGGTAAGCTTCTGTTTTTCCAGTTGCTTGAAAGGGCTTTAATAAAGGGTATTAAGTTAATTACCTGTTTTTTTTATCAATTTGTGCAAAAAAAAACGCTAAGCGATTTCGCTTAGCGTCTTGATCCTAGTTACTTTTGGTTTATGTTCACCATTAAATGGTTTTCTTCCCCTTCATCCGAAGTTTTCCTTCTTGGCACATTGTCAACAATGGACAAACCTCACACTTAGGTGCCCGTGCTGTGCAATGATAACGACCAAAGAAAATTAACGTGTGATGCGTTTTGACCCACAACGTATCTGGAATCTTTTTCATCAATGTTTGTTCGACTTCTAATACGTTGGCGTCTAGTTTACAGATGCGCAGCCTTTTTGATACCCGTTCGACATGCGTATCGACAGCGATTGCTGGAATGCCAAATGCATCTCCAAGAACGACGTTCGCTGTTTTTCTGCCGACACCTGGCAAAGAAATTAAGTCTTCTCTGGTTTGAGGCACTTCGCCTCCAAAACGCAGCAACAATTCAGAGGCACAAGCTTTGATATTTTTCGCTTTGTTTCGATAGAGGCCAATCGATTTGATTTTTTCAATAATGTCTTCTAACGGCGCCTCGCTGAGAGCCTGCGGCGTTGGATATGCTTCAAAAAGTGCCGGTGTCACTTTATTAACTGACACGTCTGTTGCCTGTGCGCTTAGAATGACAGCAATCAGCAATTCAAAGGCATTTTTTGACACTAGTTCTCCATGTGCTTCAGGAAACATCTCATACATTATTTCTATCGCAGTCATTGTTTTTTCTTTACTGATCATTGGACGAATTAAACTCCTTGTATCTTACTCTCCTTCTAACCAATTATGCATAGGGATTTTGGGCATTGGGCCATCTTCTTGTGGCGTGGTTTCATTTTGAAGAAACTGTTTTTTTCTTCTTTTTTGCTCTTCTTCTACTTGCGCTTTTGAGGTAATATTCTTGCGTTCCCACGAAAGCAAAATACGATCGATATAGTTTAAACTATACGCTTGATTCAAGACCGCTTCTCGCAAAGCAAACTGGACCAGCTCGGGATCATAGTGGTCCTCATCCAACCACTGCCCGATCCGTTGGTATTCGATCGCCGATAAGGGGCGACCAAATTCTCCTTCAAATAAGCGATACAACTCGCGTATCTTCTCTTCATTTGTTTCAGCGACTTCTTTTTTGGATTGCTGCTGCAAAAGAAACTCGAGCCGTTCATAAATGCCAGTGAAATCATAATAATCAACCATTTTTCCTGCGTCGTCTTTTTTAGAACCCATTCGCAGCACATCTTTTTTCAGCAATTGATTCAACCAATGATAGATCTCTTTTTGGTCGCTGCCCATCACCGAGGCGATCTCACGTAAATCTGGAAAATCATTGCCTTGCTCATGGCTGCGATACAGTTGCAGCCATAACAAAAATTCATCATTCGTCAAACCAAGATGATGGTAATTCTCTAAAAGCAAATTTGAAATCGTCGTTTGCCCTTTTGCCAAATATTCCTTTAACGAAACCATACTACATCCTCTTCTCCTTGGCTCACTTGAAACATTAAGATTCTTCCTATCAGGATCGAATCAATAAAAAGGGGACGACGCAAATGCGGACGTCCCACGATTCTTTGTTGGTTACGCTTTTTCTTTGACTGCTGCGATGATCTCAACTTCAACCAAAACATCTTTTGGTAAGCGAGCAACTTCGACAGCAGAACGTGCAGGTAACGCTTCATTGAACAATGTGCTATACGTATTATTGAAAGGAACGAAATCATTCATATTTTTTAAAAAACATGTCGTCTTAACGATGTCATCTGGCGTAAGTTCCGCCGCTTCAAGAATCGCGTTGATATTTTTCAATACTTGCTGAGTCTGTACTTCAATCGTCGTACCGACAACTTCCCCCGAAACAGGATCTAATGGCACTTGACCAGAAGCAAACAAAAAGCCGTTTGCGATTTTTGCTTGAACATAAGGACCGATTGCTTGTGGTGCTTGATCTGTAGAAATTATCTTCATTTTGTTTCCTCCTCTTTCACTTGGCATTCAGGACATAGACCATAAACTTCTAGTCGATGGTTATTTATTTGATACCCAGTTAATTTCGAAGCCGCCATTTCGACATCTTCCAATCCTGGATAGTAAAAATCAGCGATCTTTCCACACTTTTGGCAGATAGCATGATAATGAGGCTCCGTTGTAAAATCAAAACGACTGGAGGCATCTCCATAATTCATTTCTTTTACAAAGCCAATTTCTGTGAACAAACGTAAGTTATTGTATACCGTTGCGACACTTATACCAGGAAAATGAACTTCGATCGCCCGATAAATCTCTTCAGCGGTCGGATGGGCATCATGACTGGCTAAAAATTCTAATATCGCTACTCGCTGCGGTGTAATACGAATATTTTCATGTTTTAATCGTTTGATCGCTTCATCGTAGATCGTACTCACAGGAGTTCCTCCATTTCTCTTATCTTACCTATCATACTATGTAAAACCTAAAAATTCAAACAGCTTTCCTTGTTTTTTTCAAAGGAATAGCGCATTTTCCCAGCCCGTCTTCCCTCAGTTTTTCGAGAAAGAAAAGCAGACAAACGAATGCCTGCTTTCTCCCTCTTTGCTAGTCTTCAAACTGATACAGTGCCGTAGACAAATAGCGTTCACCATTATCTGGTACGATCGCTAAGACTTTTTTGCCTTTTCCTAAGTCCTTAGCAACCTCTAATGCCGCTTTGATCGCTGCACCAGAAGAAATCCCTACTAAGATTCCTTCTTTCATCCCAACTTGACGCGCAGTTTCCATGGCATCTTCACTAGCGATGGCAATCACCTGATCATAAATCTCAGTGTCTAGTACTTTAGGAACAAATCCCGTGCCGATCCCTTGGATCTTATGGGGACCAGGTTTGCCACCTCCTAAAATAGCTGATTCTGCAGGCTCAACGCCCACGATCTTCAAATTAGGATAGACGCGTTTCAACTCCTTCCCCGCACCAGTGATCGTGCCACCTGTGCCGATCCCAACAACAAAAGCGTCTAACCCTTTAGATTCAAACGCATCCTCAATTTCTTTCCCTGTCGTTTTTTCATGGACTTCTGGATTGGCTGGGTTTTCAAATTGTAATGGCATATAATAGCCGTCTTGTTCTGCTAATTCTTTTGCTTTATTGATAGAACCAGTGATTCCTTCAGACCCAGGGGTCAAAATCAACTCTGCGCCATAAGCTTGAACAATTTTACGTCTTTCAATACTCATGGTTTCTGGCATAACCAGCACGACACGATAGCCTTTTGCCGTACCGATCATGGCTAAGCCGATCCCAGTATTCCCAGAAGTTGGTTCGATGATGGTATCACCAGCTTTTAACAAGCCATTTTTTTCTGCTTTTTCAATCATGGCTAAAGCAATTCTGTCCTTGACACTTCCCCCAGGATTGAAGAACTCTAATTTCAGATACACATCCGCAGAACCTTCTTCTACGATGTGATTTAATTTGACGATTGGCGTATGCCCAACTAACTCATTGACCGATTGATAGATTTTTGTCATTGAAAATCCCTCCCGTTCTTATTCTTCCATTCTACCTAAAATAACCCCGAGTTGCGAATAAAAAGTAAGCAATTTCAATTTTTTTCTTATTTTTTTATATTTGTTTGTATTCACTTTCTTGATTTTGTTTTTCCATTACAAAAAAACCTTAAGAATGATGCCATTTAGAGCAATCATTCTTAAGGCGGTATCAGATAATTAAACGATTAATTCTTGGCCAACAACAATGACCTCACTAGATAAGCCATTTGTTGCCATTAGAGCGTCGACCGTTGTGCCAAATTTATTGGCGATATCCCAAAGTGTATCGCCTGAAGCAACGTGATAGCTCTGCGCTGTAGATCCGCTGTTTACCTGAGTCGTCGTTGTAGTTTGCGTAGTACTCGTGCTAGTCGTGCTCGTTGTACTTGTCCATGCGGTACTTTGCGTTGTCCCAGTATCAAAGCGTGTGAGCTGATACGTTTCAATTAACCAGTTCAGTTTTTGTGCATACCCTGGATCGGTAGCATAGCGCCCCGTCAAGTAATTCGTTGCATCATAAAATGAGGTTGTTTGGCTTTTCCAAACACCACTGTAATGAGCAGTTCCTGTCGCGAAACTCGTGCTGCGCAAGACATTCGCATGATCCTGAAACGATTCCCAGTAAGAGTTATATTGACGAAACGGTTCATTCATCTCTACCCACTGACCATTCAAATACTCTTGTGTAGGCATATAGACACTTTGTCCGTTGTAACTGCCTTTGACCCCAAACAAATTGTAATAGGGTGCATTGGATAACGCGGAAGAACCATAGCCGCTTTCCAAAATCGCTTGAGCAATCATCACAGAAGCATAGAGATCATTGTTGGCAGCAACATCTTGTGCTGACCAGCCAATTTGCTCGATAAAACCTGAAATGTCCTGCGTCGCATATTGATTCTCAGCAGCTTGTACCTGTTGAGGAACGAAAGTGACCGTCATTGGCGCTAACATCATTCCTGCCCCCATCAAAGAGACCACCGCCTTTTTAGTAGGTCTTTTTATCGTCTTCTTTGGTTGATGATGTCTTTCACTTCTTGTTTGATAACTTCCCATTTTTTTCCTCCAGTAACTGTACGTTTTTTCAAATAAATCAATACAGCTATTATACGGAAAAACATCTAACAGTGCAAACAATGATCACTTCGCAAACAACAAAAGACTTTTAAAAAACTGTATGGGTATCCCGCTTGGTTTGCTAACTACTGATAAGTTTTTTTAAAAACTGTTAGATTGCTATTTTATCGATTCCCTCTTACTATTCACAAGTGCTTGTGCCTTGCGGTACAACCATTTTTGGGAAATCTTAGCCACTATTACTTTAAATAAGTCACTCTAACACGTTTAAAGTGGCAAGAATCCAGACAAAAAACACGCTCGAAAATCGAAAAGATTCTCGAACGTGCTATTTTTGATTGATTGTCGATCAATTAATCGATTGATTTGAAAGTATTCACGACATTCTCAACACTAAAGCCGAATTCCGCTAAGACTTTGTCACCAGGTGCCGATGCACCGAAATGATCGATCGCGATCACTTTTCCATGGCAACCGGTGTAACGTTCCCAACCAAATGGGGAAGCCGCTTCGATCGCTACCCGTTTCTTCACTGCTTTTGGCAAGACGCTTTCTTTGTATTCTGAGCTTTGTGCTTCAAACAAATCAAAGCTTGGTAAGGAGACCACCGATACATCGATGCCTTCTTCTGCCAATTTAGCTTGTGCTTGAACCGCAAGATTCACTTCAGAACCTGTGGCGATCAAAATCCCCGCTGGTGTTTCACCAGCTTGTTTTGAAATCACGTAGCCACCTTTTGCGACATTTTCATCCGCACCGGTTTGCGTGCCTTCGATCACTGGTAGATTTTGTCGGCTTAAGACTAAGACCGTTGGTTTATCCGTTGTTGTCATAGCCAATTTCCAGGCAGCACGGGTTTCATTGCCGTCTGCTGGACGAATCACTTGGACATTTGGCATGCAACGGACGCTAGCTAATTGCTCGATTGGCTCATGCGTCGGTCCATCTTCTCCCACCGCCACGGAGTCATGCGTCAAGACATAGATTACAGGTGCATGCTGGATTGCAGACAAACGCACCGCTGGACGCAAGTAATCAACGAAGACGAAGAAGGTTCCGCCATAGATTCGCGTACCGCCATGCAATTGGATTCCGTTCATCGCTGCCGCCATCGCAAATTCTCGGACGCCAAACCAAATGTTGCGGCCTTCGTATTGGCCAGGTTCAAAGTCTTTTTCTGCTGCCACCATCGTATTGTTGGATCCAGAAAGGTCAGCCGATCCACCCCAGAGACTAGGGACGGCTTGGGATAAGGCTTGGATCATCTCTTTGCTGGATACTCGACTAGCTTGTGAGCTGCCAACTTCGTAGCTTGGTAATGCTGCATCCCAATCTGCTGGCAATTCACCCGCAAAGGCTTGTTTGAATTGCGCAGCAAGTTCTGGGTAGGCTGCTTCATAGGCACGGAAGGTTTCGTTCCAAGCTGCTTCAGCTTTTTGCCCTTCATCGATCATGGTTTCTTTGAAGCGCGCGGCAACTTCTTCAGGTACTGTAAATTCTGGGTATTCCCAACCATAAATCGCTTTGGCTGCAGAAATGCCTTCGGCACCGATCGGCGCACCATGAACGGCAGAGGTGCCTTGATTTGGCGCACCGTATCCGATCACAGTCTTGATTTCGATCAAAGTTGGTTTGTCGCTTTCAGCTTTTGCTTCGTCGATCGCTTTCGAGATCGCTTCTAAATCATTGCCGTCTTCAACGAGAATGTGTTGCCAGCCATACGCTTCAAAACGCGCACCGACATTTTCTGTAAAGGCTTTTGAAGTTGGGCCATCTAGGGAGATGTCATTTGAATCGTACAAGACGATCAGTTTGTCTAATTTCATGTGACCAGCCATGGATGCAGCTTCTTGCGAAACACCTTCCATCAAGTCGCCATCGCCACATAAAGCGTAGGTATAGTGATCAATTACTTGATACTTGTCGCGATTGTAGGTTGCAGCCAAGTGGGCTTCGGCCATCGCCATACCGACTGCCATGGCGATCCCTTGTCCTAAAGGTCCAGTGGTTGCTTCCACGCCGTCTGTGTGATCGACTTCTGGATGTCCTGGCGTGCGGCTATCCCATTGACGGAAGTTTTTTAGATCCTCAATGGTCACATCGTAACCAGACACGTGCAACAAGCTGTACAATAACGCCGAACCGTGCCCAGCAGACAAAACAAAGCGGTCACGATCCACCCAGTTGCGAGAAGTCGTTGGATTGACTTTCAAGTGTTTCGTCCACAAGGCATAGGCCATGGGTGCTGCCCCCATCGGTAATCCTGGATGTCCTGAATTGGCTTTTTGTACGGCTTCGATACTTAATGTACGAAGGGTGTTCACTCCTAATTGATCGATTTTATCAAACAATGGTAGTTCCTCCTAATTTAGGTTTTTTTTACCTTTATTACATCTTTCATTATACGTGATTCAGAAGCTTATTTCAATAGCAATGAAAAGGAATTCACAATTATCTGCCGTGGAGACCTTTTTTCTTTTGAATCTCTTTTAACTTCTCTGGTGTTACATCAGCACCTTCAGGGTCAACGATTTTCATTCCTTCGATATGGTGTCGCATCCCTCCACGAAAGGCGGTTAAATACTCTTCACGCAGAACTTTTTGTTCGTGGGTCTCAGCCTCAGTCAATCCTTCTGTTTTTTTCTTGTTGGCAAGTTCATTGATTCGAGCTAATTTTTCTTGAGATAGCATAGTTGTTCCTCCTTTTCCCTCTTGATTTTACTACAAACTAGCGAGCAAAAACAATAGCACAAAAAGCGAACATTTGTTTGAATAATCGATATAGCTATGGTACACTAAGGTTATCAAATGAAAGAAGGTGTCAGTTTTGGCAAAACGAACAGAAAATCGACAAATCGAAATTCTTAAGTTCATTCATACACGTGTCACTGAAAAAGGCTATCCGCCGACTGTTCGCGAAATTGGCGAAGCCGTTCAGTTATCTTCTACCTCAACTGTTCATGGCCATTTGTCCCGACTTGAAAAAAAAGGGCTGATCTTACGAGATCCTACAAAACCCAGAGCCATTGAATTAACTGCTTCCGGTCTTGAAAAAATCGATGTTCAACCAGCATCCATTCCGATGCTTGGTGTCGTAACTGCTGGAGAACCGATTTTAGCCGTGGAAGATGCATCCGATTTCTTTCCGATTCCGCCAGATTTAGCGAATAGCACAGGAAGTTTATTCATGTTGACGATCCGAGGAGAAAGTATGATCAATGCTGGCATTCTCGACGGTGATCAAGTAATCGTTCGTAAACAACAAAGTGCTCAAAATGGCGATATCGTGATTGCTATGACAGATGAAGACGAAGCTACGTGCAAACGATTCTATAAAGAAAAGAATTACATTCGTTTACAACCAGAAAATGATTATTTAGAACCAATCATTTTGCCTGACGTAACGATTTTAGGATTGGTTGTTGGATTGTATCGCCATCTGCTTTGATGCTCAACGAGCTGACTAGGAAATCTTCGTTTTTACGAAGATTTTTTTTCTTTCCTCTTTACAAAGCGAACAAGCATTCGTATAATAAGTATACAAACATAAGTTCGTATTATTTAAGGAGTGAATGAGATGAAAGCAGTTCGTCGATTTGGTTTTATGTTGTGGGTATTATTGATGGGAATTGTTATTGGCTATTTTGGCGTTTTAAGTGCTGTTCTGATTTTTTGCCCTCTAATGATGCTTTGGTTCATGCTTTGGGATGAAAAGAAATTCCGCCAAGCAGAGCGCAAACGTAACCGCCATTATTATCACGATCATGATTTTTATCGTTATGAACCATGATCCTTCCCCTACATACGCCCATAAGGCAGCAGAAACAAAAAAGGACTCCAGCGAGTCCTTTTTTGTTTCTGCTTTTTTAGTATTCCATTAACGTCTTGATTTCGACACCTTGGATCTTGTCTCTTCCATGTAGATCCATCAGTTCGATCAAGAAGGCACAGCCAACAACGATGCCACCTAGTTTTTCTACGAGTTCGATCGTTGCTTTGATCGTTCCGCCAGTTGCTAGTAGATCATCACAGATCAAGACACGTTGACCTGGTTTGATGGCATCGGCGTGCAGCGTCAAGACATCCACACCGTACTCTTTTTCATATTCTGCTTCAATCGTTTCCCGTGGCAATTTGCCTTTTTTACGCACTGGGGCAAAGCCGACACCTAATTGATAGGCAACTGGACAACCAACGATAAAGCCGCGGGCTTCAGGTCCTACCACCATATCGATGCCTTTTTCTTGTGCATACTCAACGATTTGTTGTGTCGCATACCGATACGCTTCTCCATCTGCCATCAATGGCGAGATGTCCCGAAAAATAATTCCCTCTTGGGGATAATCAGGAATACTAGCAATATACTCTTTTAAATCCATTTTCTTTCCTCCTAGACTGTCAACCACTGACGAAGGGTTGATAAATCACTCATTAATAAAAATTCTTCTGTTTTGATCAGTTTTTGTCGTTGCTGATACAAATGACTCTCCGTCAATGGACGGGAAACAGGATCAGCAGTTTTATTCAAAACACCATCTTGTATTGTAACAAATTCCAGCTCAGAAAACACCTGAATCATGAAAATAAGTAATTTTTGTGGAATTTTTAGATAGTCAGCGACCATCTTTAGTTTGTAACGAATGTCCAAACGAGGCTGCTGTTTGATCAGTTGAAAGAGACGACTGTATTGCTCTCTTGTCCCTACCCCATCTAAATAAGCATCTTCTGTCGAGTAGAAAACAAAAGCAACTCTTGACGCCTGGAGCGCTTGAACGATCTCTTTGATCAATGCAGGGTCAGCAGGACAATCTAAAAATGCAATCTCTTGGAACTGACCAGCACGAAAAGTATCTTCCAAGGCTGTAACTGAGTCAAATATGGTGGTTTGCCCACAAAAGCCTTGCAATTCCCGAGGAAGTTTCTGCTTGAAAAGAACGCCTAGTGTTTGACTGCCCAGAGAGACACCTTGACGGCTTCTTTTCGAACGATAATCAAATAGCTGAATCCCTTCCACTGCAAAATCATCCAACATGAGCTGCGGTTTTTTGTTGCCATTCCATTCATTGATGGAAAGCTGACCAACGATCGATAAGCGGTCGTTTTCAAACGCTACTAAATCTTTTCCAAAACCAAACCCAATGACATCCAGCTGCGTGTTAGACTCATCGCTCATCACTAACTTCAAATGCTGATTTTCTGAACCAATCTGGCGAGCATTTTGAGTCATCAGATTAGAAAATAAAAATTTCGGTAAGGGGTTGTCCGTTCCAAAAGGCGCTAAGACTTTTAATGATTCAATAAAACTGATCGAAACTTCTGTTAACGGTAGCTCCTCATCGATCGCTAATGGGATGCCCTGACTGAGGTCAATGGCATTTTCTTCAACGTAACGATTCATTTGGGCTTGCAGCATATCTAAATGATCGATGGGGATACTTAATCCAACTGCTGCATGATGGCCGCCAAAGCTAGTAAACATGTCTTTCATCGTCGACAGCATTTCAAACAGATTCAACGCAGCAATGCTTCTTCCCGACCCTTTGGCTAAGCCATTTTCTTTTTTGGTCAAAACGATCACTGGTTGTCCTGTACTTTGCATGATTCGCCCTGCCACGATCCCTAAAACGCCTTCGTGCCAATGATCTCCCACCACCAAATGAACATGGTTCGCAGGATCGATTTTTTCTTGTGCTTCTTTCATGATTTCTTCAACAAAGGTTTTTCGCTGCTGATTGATTGTATCTAAGGTTTTGGCTAAGCTGACTGCCTCTTCTTCATCGAAGGTAGTCAACAAGCGAACAGCCGGATTGGGGTCCTCCAAACGACCGATCGCATTTAACCGTGGTCCAACGGCGAAGCCAATGTCTGTTTCGTTGACTGTTTGTTTTTTTAAACCGCTGACTGACAGCAACTCATTCAGTCCGATGCGATCCGATTGCTGAATCATTTTCAACCCGTTGCTGACTAATAGCCGATTCTCATCGGTTAAAGAAACCATATCAGCGATCGTCCCAATCGCAACAAGATCAAGCAATTCCACTGGCACTTCTTCTAACAAAGCGCAAGCCACTTTAAATGCGACGCCGACTCCAGCCAAATCACCAAAAGGATAGTTTCCTTGAGGGTGACGGGGATGGACAATAGCAAACGCCTCCGGTAGTTCTGCAGGTAGTTCATGGTGATCTGTGACGATCACGTCAACTCCTTGTCCTTGAGCATAAGCAATCGCCTCATGACCAGACACCCCATTGTCGACGGTGATGATCAATTGCGTCCCTGCTGCAATTTTATCTTGATAGACAGTTAGATTGGGCCCATATCCATCTGTAAAACGATTAGGCAAATAATACTCAGCTTCCGCCCCTAGCAATTCCAACGTTTCCTTTAACACGGTAGTGCTCGTAATCCCATCCGCATCGTAATCACCATAAATCAAGATTCGTTCGCCATTTAAAATCGCTTCATGGATTCGTTCCACGGCTTTAGCCATATCATGAAATAAAAACGGATCATGAAGATATTGCAGGTCCGTTGATAAAAAAGCATCGAGCGCCTCTGCTGTTCGAATATTTCGCTGCCATAGCAAAGCGCCGATCCGCTCAGGGATCTTTCTTTCTTGGATCAGCTCTTTAAATACTGGGGTCGTTTCGCTTTCTTGCGGACGCACCCAATGAAAATTTGCACGTTTCACCAAATCACTCCTAACTAGGATATTATAGCAAAGTTTATGCAAAAAAGAAAAACAACGAGAGAAACAGCACTCGTTTTACAACACAAAAAAAGAGCTTGCAGCAAATCTTGCACTAGCAAACTCTTTTTTTGTGAAATGTCGCTCTTTTAGGCTTGCGATTCAAAAGACTTCATTTCCTCATCGATCGTTGGCGGCGTGGATGCGCCCGCAGCACGTGAGGAAAGCTGGGCTTCTTGATCATCGAGCTGCTGCTGTCTTGCCGCTAACTCCGCCTGCTTGTTCGTGTATTCCCGTTCCAAAGCTTCTCGTTGTTCTTGGAGAACCTTCTCGTTATTCGAACGATAATCTGAGAGCTCTTTTCTCAATTGCTTTAGTTCTTTTTTTTGGCGGAACATTGCGCTTGTGGAAACCAGCAGCAAAATCAATGCGCCTAACAAAGCAGAACCAATAATGACTAAGATCAGTGGCGATTGAATCGTTGTGAAGCCAAAGTTGATCGGGACAGTCATATTGTTTGCAACGGCAAATAAAACGATCACTAAAATCAGTAAAATACCAACGATAACACGCCATTGATTTTTCATGGGCTTCAACTCCTATTTTTTGTTGAACATCGTTCCCGCCATATAATCGCCGATTGAAGGAAACAGGGTATATAGTTTCGCAGCAGCGCCTAAAATATGTGGGCGATTGATTTCTCGTTTTGGATGGATCATCGCTTTGACGATCGTTTGCGCTAATTTGTTCGGTTCGAGCACTAGGCTGCCCACCGACGATAAGTAACTACCGCTTGGGTCTGCTTGGTCAAAGAATGCCGTTTCGATCGGTCCAAGATTGACCGTTGTTACGTTGATCCCTAATGGTTTTAGTTCTAAACGTAATGCGTTAGAAAAACCGAGCACAGCAAATTTTGTTGCAGAGTAGACGGCCGTTTTTGGCGTAGCGATCTTACCTGCGATCGAAGCAACATTTATGATATGACCATGCTTTTGTTCAGCCATTTGGATCGCTACTTGCTGGGTCAAAACCATCATGCCAAGCACATTGACTTCGAACATATTGCGGATGACCGCCGGGTCCATCTCTGTAAATTCTTGAAAGATCCCGTAGCCAGCATTATTGACGAAGACATCGATCTTACCAACTTTTTCATTGATTTTTTCTAGTAAGCGCTCCACACTTTCAGGATTTGCTACATCCAATTGAAACGCATACGCTTCTTTGCCGCTTAATTCCATACATTGTTCTTTGACTTTTCCAATCAGATTCGTTCTTCGGGCACAAGTCACGACGATCGCACCACGTTTTGCGGCTTCATAACAGATTTGTTCGCCAAGTCCAGCAGAGCCACCTGTTACAACGACAACTTTATTCTCTAAATTCATCTGTTTCTTCCTCTCCGGCAAAAGGGATCTCGACAATATCAAAATCTTTGACGATCAACGTATTCGGAAATACTTCTTTTGCTTCATTTACTAAATTTGTAATATCTTTGCCAACGTAACGCGCACTGATATGGGTCAACAGCAAACGCTTAGCTTGAGCTTCTTGTGCCACTTCGGCAGCTTGCCGCGTCGTCGAGTGAAAATAAGCGCGAGCCAACTTGGCTTCTTCTTTGTTAAAGGTACTTTCATGCACCAATATATCCGCATCTTCTGCTAGCAGTACGGCGTTTTGACATTTACGCGTATCACCTAATATCGCCACGATCCGACCTTTTTTCGCTTGGCCCAAGAAATCAGCCCCATTGATTTGACGTCCATCGTCAAGGGTAACTACTTCACCTTTTTTCAAACGACCGAAGAGCGGCCCAGGTTTCAACCCAAGTTCCAGTAAAGCCTGCACTTGCAATTCCCCTTGATGGCTTGCTTCAACAATCCGATAACCAAAACTGTCAATGCCATGATCAAGACGCAGACACGATACTTCAAATTGCTGATCTTTAAAAAGAATCCCTTCTTCTTCAATCTCGAAAAAATGTAAGGGGTAGCTGACTTTGGTCTGAGAAATCCGCAAAACGGTTTGAACGTATGCTTTGATCCCCTTGGGTCCATAAATCTCTAGAGGCGTGTCGCCTCCTTGAAAGGAGCGGCTGCTGATCAATCCTGGCAACCCATAGATATGGTCACCATGAAGATGAGTGATAAAGATTTTTTCAATCTTTCGTGGACGAATCGTAGAATGCAAAATCTGCATTTGCGTCCCTTCGCCACAATCAAAAAGCCAAACGGCATTCCGTTCATCTAAAAGTCGTAACGCAATGCTGGTCACGTTTCGATGTTTCGCAGGCACACCCGCGCCTGTTCCTAAAAATTCTAATTCCATAAGCTTCTTTCCTTTCATCTCTTTCCAATTTTAGCGGAAAAGAAATCAAGTTGCAATTGAAGCTTGTGGATTTTATTTCTCAGATTGGCGATCTTATGCGTCGTTATGAGAGTTTTTCCAGTCTTCTTGAACGCGTGCTTTGGTGGATTCTTCGACTTTCTTAGCCGTTTCAATCTCTGCTTCCACTTCATCGTAGTCAAAGCGCGTGATGTCACCGCCTAATTCATTCATGATCAATTGATTCAAAGGACGATTGTCTTCTTCATCTGCGATCAATAATAACCCCGTATCACCAACACCAATTTGGTTTCCGACATGTTCAAAAAGCATTTGCGCATTTTGGATCTCTTTTGCATCACGAGTAGCACCGATCATACTGCCACCAAACCAGCCCAGCATGATTCCTAAAGGTCCGCCTAGCACACCAACGAGCATCCCAATCAATCCACCAGTTGATGTCTTATTGTTCCCAGTAAAATCGAGAAAGTCCTCGACTTTAAATTGATGCACGCCTTCATTGGTGTGGGTAAGAACTGCCATTTGTTCCCCTTTGATCTTCCGTTCCATATGCATCCGTTTCACTTCCGAAAAGGCTTGGTACGCTTTGGCACTGGCATCAAAATTCATTACAATGACACGTTTTGACATAAAAATCGCTCCCTTTGGTTTATTTGTTCTCTTCTTTATTTTAACAGTAAATCATTTAAATGAAAAAAGAAACCAAAAAGACTACCAATCATTGATTTCTTAGTGAAAATCAATGATCAGTAGTCAAATACACTGCAGCTAAAAAGGTATTTTTTAGGCAAATGATGTTCTTTTAAACGATTATTCGACAAACTCGAACTCGAAGTTGCCGATCCGAACGATATCGCCGTCTTTGGCACCGCGCGTCCGTAACGCTTCATCGACACCTAAACCACGCAGCTGACGAGCAAAACGCATCACGGTCTCATCATGATCAAAATTCGTCATCTGGAATAGTTTCTCGATTTTTTCACCGCTCAAGATCCAAGTTGCATCAGGATCGCGATCAATTGAGAACTCTGGTTCATCCGATTGGAAGCCATAATAAACTACATCTTCTTCCATTTCTTCATCGTATAAAAGAAACTCAGGGGTGACTTCCAATAGATCCGCTGTCGCATTCAACAAGGCATCGATTCCCTTACGAGTGACACCAGAGATTGGGAAAATCAATGGTTCATCCGCGAACTCATCCGTTTTTTCTTTTGCCAGCTGCTCTTTGAAAAAGGCTAGGTTTTCTTCAGCATCCGGCATATCCATCTTATTGGCAACGATGATTTGTGGTCGCTCTAGTAAGCGCAAGTTATGGGTCGACAATTCATTGTTGATGGACAAATAGTCCTCGTATGGATCGCGTCCTTCCATGCCACTCATATCGATCACATGTAAAATGACGCGGGTCCGTTCGATATGGCGTAAAAACTGAGTCCCTAAACCAACCCCTTGTGAGGCTCCTTCGATCAGACCAGGCAGATCAGCGACCGCAAAACTACGGCCATCAGTAGTTGTTACCATACCTAAATTTGGTACCAGCGTGGTAAAATGATATGCACCAATTTTTGGTCGAGCAGAGGAAATCACAGAGAGTAATGTAGACTTCCCAACTGAAGGGAAACCAACTAGACCAACATCTGCTAAAACTTTTAATTCGAGCTCGATTTTTCTTTCTTGACCAGGTTCTCCATTCTCAGCTAATTCTGGGGCTGGGTTTTTCGGAGAGGCAAACCGAATGTTGCCACGGCCGCCACGGCCACCTTTAGCAATCACTAATGTTTGGCCTTGCTCAATCAAATCACCTAATAAGGCACCTGTTTCAGCGTCACGAACGGTCGTTCCCTGTGGTACTTTGATGTAGGTATCATCTGAGCCACGACCGTGCATTCCTTTACTCATGCCGTTTTCCCCGGGTTGCGCTTTAAAATGACGATTAAAACGGAAATCCATTAATGTACGCAGACCCTCGTCTACGACTAAAATGACATCACCACCACGTCCACCGTCACCACCTGCGGGTCCGCCGTCTGGGACATATTTCTCTCGGCGAAAAGCAACCATTCCGTCGCCGCCTTTTCCTGCTTTGACATCGATTGTCACTTGATCTAAAAACATGGACATTATTTGTCCTCCATTCTTTTTTTACTACCTTCTATACTTTTTGATTATCAGTTATCTCACCTTAAGTGGTTACTATTTCTCTAATAAGAAAGTCTATTTTATTGTAACGACCGAAACGTCTTTTGTCTATCTTTTCTCATGGGTTTCCGTAAGAAATCGCGAATTCTTAAGGGTTATTCTTTGACAGTCACTTGAAATCGTAGCAAACTTTTAAGTGTACCAGACACAATCAAAGGAGGAGACAAGAAATGACAGTAAAAGTTGGAATCAATGGTTTTGGACGAATTGGACGTTTGGCTTTTCGTAGGATCAAAGAAGTTTCTGCCGATATTGAAGTTGTGGCAATCAATGATTTAACGAGTCCAGTCATGTTAGCACACTTATTGCAATTTGACTCGACCCACGGCACGTACCCTGGAACTGTTACTGCAACGGATAATGCTATCGTTGTCGATGGCAAAGAGACCCGTGTGTACGCTGAACCAGACGCAAGCAAAATCCCTTGGGCAAAAGAAAATGGCGTCGATATCGTTTTAGAATGCACGGGTTTTTACACTTCCGCAGAAAAAGCACAAGCCCATCTTGATGCGGGTGTCAAACGAGTCGTTATCTCCGCACCAGCTGGTAATATGAAAACGATCGTTTACAATGTCAACTCCGACACGTTAACACCAGAGGATACTATCATATCCGCAGGTTCTTGTACGACCAACTGCTTAGCTCCGATGGCCTACTTCTTAAATGAGGAATTCGGGATCGAAGTTGGTACGATGACGACGGTACATGCCTATACTTCTACACAAATGCTATTGGATGGTCCGGTAAAAGGCGGAAACTTAAGAGCCGCTCGGTCCGCTGCAGATAACACGATCCCTCACTCGACGGGTGCTGCTAAAGCGATCGGTCTAGTTATCCCAGAATTAAATGGCAAATTACAAGGACACGCCCAACGGGTTCCTGTCGTCGATGGTTCTTTAACAGAATTAGTCTCAATTTTGAAAACCAAAGTAACCGCCGATGAAGTCAATGAAGCGATCAGAAAACACACCGTCGATAATCCGTCATTCGGTTACGATGACCGTGAGATCGTCTCTGGAGATGTGATTGGTACCACTCAAGGTTCTATCTTTGATCCGACACAAACAGAAGTAACCACGGCTGGCGATTTCCAACTGGTGAAAACCGTCGCTTGGTATGATAATGAATATGGCTTTACTTGCCAAATGATTCGTTTGCTAGAAGAATTTGCTCGTTTATAAGCCAAGGGTCAAGCAAAAAGTGCCGGTTCTTTTTTTGAACCGGCACTTTTTTATTCACTTGCTGGGTGATCGTATTTGTCCAAAAAAGCTGCAATTTTTTCTTTATAAAGGTCTGGATCTGTTTTGTAGCTTTTCGCATGCTCGGCACCTGAAACAACCCACTTTTCTTTTGGTGCATCGGTCGCGTTATACAAAATTTCCAGCATCGAATAAGGAACAAACGTATCCGCATCGCCATGGATAAAAAAGATTGGACGCGTATTCTTTTGCAGTTGTTTGACTGCATCTGCTTCACCAAAGAAATACCCCGCTCGGATTTTTGTGACAAGGCTAGTGACATTCATCAATGGAAAGGCAGGTAGACCAAACAATTGATCGAGTTGATAACCCAATTCTTCATTGACGTTGGTATACCCACAATCTTCAATGATAGAAGTGACATTTTTCGGCAAGTCTTCCCCACTGGTCATCATTACCGTGGCAGCCCCCATACTGATGCCATACAAAGTGATCGTTTCTTCAGGACCATTTTTTGCGAGTACTTCATCGATCCATTGCAGATAATCCTTACGTTCGTGCCACCCAAAACCAATATAATCTCCTTCGCTTTGACCATGCCCTCGAGCGTCTGGAACCAAGACATTATAGCCTAAATCATGATACATCTTAGCATAGTCCGCCATCGTTTCTGCATTCCCCATGTAGCCATGCGCGATGATCGCCGTTTTTCCTCGATTCTTCTCCTCCGCCGGTAGATAAATGGCGGATAATTTTAAATCATCTTCAGATGTCAGCTGCCACATCTCACGATTTGCGGGATCTGTAAACCAATTTTGCGATTCATTTCCTGTCTGATTTTCATCCGTACCAGGGGTATCTCCTTCCAAAAAATCTTTTTCTGAAGGAACCACCGCATAATCGTAAAAATAGTTTCCTGCATACCCTAATCCTGCAATTGCTAATACAGCCACTCCGATGGCAATCTTCCA
Organism: Enterococcus sp. DIV0240d; assembly: GCF_051711245.1. Taxonomy (NCBI): domain Bacteria; kingdom Bacillati; phylum Bacillota; class Bacilli; order Lactobacillales; family Enterococcaceae; genus Enterococcus; species Enterococcus sp. DIV0240d. Next base: position 2,031,326 of record NZ_JBIOMG010000001.1, read on the forward strand.
GCGCAATTTCACACTTGTCACGTCCTCTTGTTATATAGTTTACATAATATTATTATGGTTTCATCGTTCTTCATGGAAAGAACCCACTACATAAATTACCGTTTTTTGCTCGTGTTTGTCAATTGCAAGCGCCCAAAAAGAAAACCATTGCCAACACGCTTTGTTGGCAATGGTTGATTTTTCGTGATAATTAGTTATTTTCGACCAATTTAAAACTTGACCAAGGTTTCAAAAATTCTAATAAGAATAGTTCCTCATCAGCGATCTTACCAACGACATTGACACGACCGTCATTTTTCATTGCTTTCAAGGCGATTTGCGTCTCACCTTTGTATTGTCCATAGCCAGCATTATCGATCAAGACATCCCCTCTTACCATATCACGGGTATCATGAGGTGGAAATTCCTTGTCTTTATAATAGATCCGCGTCATCGTTGAACGCAAGATGTACTCTGAGCGATCTCCTCGATAGCTGTGCAGATTATCGAAGAGACAAATTCGTTCATCTTCAGTGATTCCGTCAACGACATCGACTCTTAATGTCGGATAATCAGCATGAAACGCTTCAGCCATTGCTGCCAATTCTGCTTCTGAAGCATAGGCATTGCCAATAGAGATATCATCGATCAAACCAGTCAACACTAAATGTTTGACTTGTGTAGCTAGTGGCAGATCACGATGGTCTTCCAAAGAGCATAAACCATCTTGTGTTGGCCATGGACCGAAATCAGCTTCGTGAGAATTCACGAAAGCCATCGTATTTAAATTGTATTTGCGGAATTTTTCCGAACAAAAAACAAAATGGTCATAGCCTAACCCTGAATAGCGATGAGGATAGAAGTTATGCGAACCGAGTAAATTTTCAGTATTAGGTGAATAACTCATGATGTTATCCACGTAGCTCGTGCCGCTGCTCATATTGATTTCGATTTTGATCCCGTAAGGATTACGGGTCATTTTGGCTTCTTCTGAACCAGTGAAACCAATATCTAACCGAACACCGTAAGCCCCCATCTCATCAAAGAAGGATAAATCATCATAAGAAATACCTAACTGTTCGAATAAACCAGGATTGATATCTACCATGACTTCCATTCCTAACTGATTGGCATAATCCACGACTTGCTTAAAGTCTGCCAAGACTTTTTCTTTGTCATCGTTGATTTGCAGCAAACTGGTAAATACCCGTTTAAAGCCGTATTTGTGTGCCAAGTCTAGATACGCTTTGTCCTTTTCAAACGTTGAGCGCTCTGGATAAATCGATATCCCTAATTTTCCCATCAAAAAAACCTCCTGTAAATTCTATCCGTTTATTATAATGAATCCTCTTTCATTATAGCAAACATCTAAAAAGTGGTCTACACCTTTCCGTCTGTTTCTTTCTCATTCCACAAAATCTGCGCTTTCTTCTATGTCTCTTTTTTGTTATGATTATCATTAAGAAAACTGGAAGGAATGAAAGAATGAAAAAAATCCTATTCACACTGACAGCAGCTGCTAGCCTTTTATTATTAGCTGCTTGTACAGGTTCAAGTACCACCGATCCCTCATCAAACAATTCGGCAGAAAGCACGTCAACCTCAGAATCTGTTGACTTGAATGCCCTGGAATTGCCGCAATTATCAACGGATGTGCAAGAGAATGAAGCTTTAGTTGAAATGGTAACGGAAGAAGGCTCGATCAAAATCAAACTTTTCCCAGAGATCGCGCCCAAAGCAGTCGAAAACTTTTTGACCCATGCCAAAGATGGGTATTATGACGGCTTGACTTTCCATCGTGTCGTAGAAGAGTTTATGATCCAAGGGGGCGACCCTAATGGTGATGGCACTGGCGGAGAAAGCATTTGGGGCGAAGGATTCGGCGAAGAATACTCCAACCAGCTTTATCACTTGCGAGGCGCATTAGCAATGGCAAAATCAAGTGCGCCAAACAGCCAAGGCAGTCAATTCTACATCGTTCAAAATGATCAGGATGTATCTGACGGTCTAGCGATCCAACACTATCCTGAAAAAATCATCGAAGCCTACAAAAATGGTGGAACACCACGATTGGACGGTAGCTATACCGTATTTGGTCAAGTGATCGAAGGCATGGATGTCGTAGATAAAATTGCGCAAGCAGAAACCCAAGACTCTGGCAATGGTGAGAATTCTCAACCGGTTGAGCCAGTGAAGATCGAAACGATCAAGGTCTTGCAAGAAGCCAAAGAATAAATAAAAAACCGCTGAAGTCTCCGTTAATCGGGAATTTCAGCGGTTTTCTTTTATTTTTGGTCGCCAACGATAAAGGTGAATTCGCATTCCGCAGCTTTTTTGCCGTCCACTGTAGCGACCGCATCAGCAGTTCCTACAGAGCCTTTGATTTTAGTGATCTCGAAAACAAGTTTCATGGTATCTCCCGGAACAACTTTTTGACGGAATTTGGCTTTGTTGATGCCGCCGATATACGCCGTTCTACCTTGGAATTCCTCGGATTTCAAGATCAGGATCGATCCTGCTTGTGCCAATGTTTCTAAAATCAAGGCACCTGGCATTACTGGATTTCCTGGGAAATGTCCTTGGAAAAAGTCTTCGTTGATGGTGACATTTTTCGTTGCGATAATCTTTTTGCCAGACTCGATTTCATCGACGTAATCAATATATATAATTGGGTAGCGATTTGGAATCAAATCCATGACTTCTGTTTCAGTCAATAGTTTTTTCATGGTTTCCCTTCCTTGCTTAAGAATTTATTATAGTTTGATTATCAAAGTATCATAGTTCAGCGAAATTCGCAACTAAATATTTATTAAGAAAAAAATAGTTTGACAATCAAACAATTATGCTTAATAATTAGAAATCAAGATAGTTTGATTTACTATTTGTCATTATACGTATTTTATTATTGTTGAATTTATTAAGGAGTGGAATTATGAGTTTTTTAACCGGTAAAAAAGTTGTCGTCATGGGCGTTGCTAACAAACGCAGTATCGCTTGGGGCTGTGCACAAGCATTAAAAGCACAAGGAGCCGAAGTGATCTACACGTATCAAAACGACCGCATGAAAAAGCCTTTAGAGCGCTTATTGGAATCTGATGAATTTGTAGTGGAATGTGACGTCGCCAATGACGAAAGCATTGCTTCCGCCTTTGAAACGATCAAAGAATATGCAGGTGAGATCCACGGTGTTGTCCATGCCGTTGCTTATGCCAATAAAGAAGATCTATCTGGCGATATTTTAAATATTTCTCGTGACGGTTATGCTTTGGCGCAAGACATCAGCAGTTATTCATTGATTGCCGTCACCAAATATGCCAAACCAATCTTAGCTGAAAATGCTGGAATCGTTACCCTTTCCTACTTAGGTGCCGAACGGGCAGTACCGAACTACAATATGATGGGGATTGCAAAAGCCGCTTTAGAATCAAGCGTTCGCTATTTAGCTGCCGAACTTTCACCGCAAAAAATCCGCGTCAATGCGATTTCAGCTGGTGCCATCAAGACGCTGGCAGTAACTGGTGTAAAAGACTATCAAAAACTGATCCAATTGTCAGAGGATCGAACACCTGATCATATTGGTGTGACGATTGAAGAAGTGGGCAATACTTGTGCCTTCTTGATCAGTCCATTATCAAGCGGGATTATCGGCGAAGTGATTTTCGTTGATAAAGGCGTTCATTTATCTTAATCAATGATTGTCATAGAAAAGTCTGCTATTTGCCTCTCCGTTGGCTAAGCAGGCTTTTTCTGAAAAAAACAGATATTTCAGAAAACCTCCTTTGCATTTCTATTTTATCTTCGTTAAAATAGATGCAGTAAGACTTGGAGGGATTTTATGAAACAACTGCTAATTGCAGCTAGCACGACCGATTCAAGTGGTTCCAGCATTACCGAACCAGCAGCTGCTCAGTTCAATGCATTACAAAAATGGTGGGCATCGATCGACTGGGAATCGATCATTGGCCTACTGATCCAAAAAGCACTGATGCTGCTTTTTTTGTGTATCTTATTCGGAATTTTATTAAAAATAAGCAACATGATCATTGACCGGATCTATCGGTCCTATGAAAAAAAAGCCACCTTCAATGTGAGTCGAATCAACACGATCCATACCCTGATCCGCAATACGGTTCATTACACATTAGGCTTCTTTTTTGTCTATGCACTCCTTTCAACCATCGGCGTACCTGTAGGCTCGCTACTAGCCGGTGCCGGAGTCGTCGGTGTCGCCCTCGGTCTCGGTGCCCAAGGCTTTATGAATGACTTGATTACTGGCTTCTTTATTATTACCGAACAACAAATCAACGTTGGTGATTACGTCCGCTTGACCAATCTGACGCTTGAGGGTACGGTGACGGCCGTCGGTATTCGGACTGTTCAATTAAAATCCGTTGATGGAACCGTTCATTATATCCCAAATCGTAACATCACAACCATCAGTAATACATCAAGAGCCAATATGCAAGTCGTGGTAGACGTACGTATCCTACCATCTGAAGGCTTAGATGAAATACGTGCCATCATTGAAGAAGTCAATGAACAGATTGCTCAGCAGCACGAAGAAGAGATTCAAACGGCCCCTACGGTCTTCGGTCTGGTGGATCTAGGAAACAACAACTTTGCAATTCGCACGACCATGTATGTGACCAACGGTACGCAATGGAAAATCAAAGAGGAATTTTTGGCCGCATCGATTGATGCATTAACTGCCAAAGGCTATACGATCCCCAATGCGCCGATCGTCGGTATTTAAAAAAAGGTTATCCCGAAACTGGGATAACCTTTTTTCTATACCACATGCAGTTCATCTGTCATCTTTGGGGCATCTTCTTTCGAAATCAGCAAATAGCGTCTTTCGATTTCATGCGCCAAATGATTGACGGATTTTAAAATCTCTTTGCGGGTGATAATCCCAACAAAGACATTGTCATCATCAACGATCGGCAAGAATGCTTGATCCACTAACAGATGCAGCATACTTTCCAACTCATCGTTTTCTTTGATGCAATTCACATTGACTTCCATGACATCTGCCACAGCCAGCCCTTCAATATTTTCCATACTGAAGCCAGTGAGATCCATCATTCGTTCTACGATGTTTGAGAGGCTGATTAAGCCGACTAAATGGTCCTCACTATCTAGTACTGGGATCTTTGAATAGCCCACTTTTGATAAAACAAGCAATGCGTGACTCAAAGGGTGGTTATAAAATACCGATGCCACATTCTCTGCCGGCACCAAGAAATTTTCTTGATTCTCGAGTAATATTTTTTCTACGGTCTGTCCTATCAATCTAATTGCCTCCATTTCACAGCTACTCTTCTATTTTACTTGAAAATGAGAATAGAAAGTAGAAACCTGCAAAATTATAATGAAATTTTTACTTTTTGATTCCGCTTACTTAACGTGTGAAAACGAAAGCTAGCTCTGGGACTTTATGAAAGGAACGATCATAGTATTGGATTGCCCATTGTTCTGGTGTACTTTCAATAATCGCAAAACTTTTGATTTGGATTTGCCCTCGCGGTTGAGAAATACTGCCAGGATTCAAGAAAAGTCGATTCCCGACTTTCTCACAAGCAATTTGATGCGTATGACCAAACAAAGCGATCGAAGCATCTGCTTGTTGCGCTTTTAAGCCTAATTTGGTTACGCCAAAACGAACATCCGCCAAATGGCCATGGGTCATATAGATGGTATCCAGTGGCGTTTTAACGATACGTTCATTCGGAAAACCACCACCGTAATCGCAATTGCCACAAACGACTTGGAATGTTTCCCATAAAGGATCCGTTTCAGGAAGTTCTGAATCCCCACAGTGAAGGAACAAATCGACTTGATTTTCGAATTCATTTTTAAGATCAACAAGAATCTCACGATCTGAATGATTGTCACTGACAACTAAGTATTTCATACATTTTCTCCTTCTAACCACTCCCGCCACTGTTCCTGCAGTTTTTTGATTGCTAGACCACGGTGGCTCACTCGGTTCTTCTCTTCTTGACTCATTTGGGCTGCACTTTGCTCTGAACCATCAGGAATAAACAATGGATCGTAGCCGAACCCATTTTCTCCACGAGGGATGCGGCCGATTCTCCCCGGCCATTGAGCTTCAACCACCAAACTCTCTTTTCCTGGTGCTGCGAAAACTAACGTACAGTGAAATTGGGCACTGCGTTTGTCATCTTCGACATCCGTCAATTCATAGAGCAATTTTGCATTATTGGCAGCGTCACTTTTTTGCTCACCAGCAAATCGAGCAGAGTACACCCCTGGTCGTCCCCCTAGTGCATCGACTTTCAGTCCTGAGTCATCAGCTAACACCGGTCTTCCCAAAATTCTGGCGATGGTTTCCGCTTTAAGGCGGGCATTTTCTTCAAAGGTGGTGCCGGTTTCTTCAACATCTGGTAAGGAAGGATAGTCTTTTAAGGTACGGACATCGTAACCTGCTGCGCCAAATACGGCTTTAAATTCCTTGGCTTTTCCTGGATTGCCTGTAGCAATGACGATCGTTTTTTCGGGAATCTCATAAGGGGGTTCATCTGGTAAAAACAGTGCCTCTTTTTGATAGGCGATCAATTCTTCGATAGCTGTTTTTCCGTAGATCAGCATCTCATTCAACTGCTGACCATCAAAGGTCGCTTCTTCCCCAGTTCCTTGCAATTCGACAAATCGACCAGATTCCGTCATCACCAAATTCATGTCAACAGCAGCTGAAGAATCTTCTTGATAATCGAGATCGGTCACACAGGTGCCATCTGGTAAGATCCCGACACTAATTGCTGCCAAATGCTCCTTGATTGGATCTTCCGTCAACGCTTTGTCACGCAACAAGGTATCGATAGCTAAACGCAACGCGACAAATGCGCCGGTAATACTAGCTGTTCGGGTACCGCCATCTGCTTGAACGACATCACAATCGACCACGATACTGCGCTCCCCTAATTTTTCTAAATCGACTACTGCCCGCAAGGAACGAGCGATCAGCCGTTGGATCTCCATCGTCCGACCAGAAAGCTTGCCTTTGGCACTTTCTCGACGATTACGAGTGTTGGTCGCTCGTGGGAGCATACTGTATTCGGCTGTGACCCAGCCTTTTCCCGTATCTCGTAAAAACGGAGGGACCCGCTCTTCAATCGTTGCCGAACAGATCACGGTTGTGTCACCAAAAGAGATCACAACCGATCCTTCGGGGTGTTTGTAGACGTTGGTTTGAATTTTAACTGGTCTTAACATTGTTTCTTTTCTGCCATCATGTCGCATTTAAAAGCCTCCTAAATCAGTGTGAATCGATGAGATCGTGTCTAAATCAAGCCAATCATTGGCAATCTCATCAAACATTTTCGGTGAACCAGTAGTAAAAAATGCATGTTGCGGATGCGGATCGTCCTGACTCGTTGCAGCAATGGAAAAATAGTCCAACAAGGTACTGACTTCCCCCACCGTTTCTGCCCCTGAATCAATCAGCTGGATATGAGCGCCCAATTCATTTTGGATCAAAGGACGCAATAAAGGATAATGGGTACAACCCAAAATCACTGTATCTAGCCGTTTGTTTTTCAATGGACGCAACGTTTCTGCCACGATTTTCTTGGCGACCGAGCTATGGTATTGTTTGCTTTCTACGATCGGCACAAACTTCGGGCAAGCCAAACTGACGACGGACGCATGGGGCGCTTTGCCATGAAGCGCGCGCTTGTAAGAGTCACTTTTGATCGTTCCGTTTGTCCCGATGACACCGATTCGTTGGTTTTTGCTTGCTTTGACTGCTGCTCGACTGCCAGGCAGGATCACGCCGATCACTGGGATCGTTAGTTGTTCTTTGATTTCTTCAAGGGCGACCGCTGTCGCTGTATTACAAGCGATCACCAACATTTTAATATTTTTTTCTAATAAAAAACGGGTCATTTGCCACGTATACTCGATGACTTGCTCAGCAGGTCTCGGACCATACGGGCATCTGGCTGTATCTCCCAGATAAAGAATCGATTCGTTGGGTAATTGCTTGATTGCTTCTTTGACGACCGTCAACCCACCAACACCAGAATCGATAAAACCAATTGGTCTGTTGTTTGTCATAGTTTCCATCCTTTACATGAAAGAAAGAGTTTGGTGCATTTTTCTCTCTTATTCATTTTGGACTTTTTTTGACTATTTTTCAAGTATTCCTTTCGTTTGCTAAAAAAGCATTCCCAAAAAGCACGAAACGGTCAAAAAGAAAAAAGCCCCCACGATTGGCTTACACCCCACAAGTTGCACTTGCATGGGTAAAAGACCGATCGTGGGGATGTTTTTGTTGATTATTCTTTTTAGTAATCGTACTGACGTTTTTCCAAAAAGCCAGAAAGCAATGACAAGGCATAACAAACCAAAAAGTATAAAACAGTCATTGCCAAAAACATAGGCAAAACATAGTTTGTATTTTGGCCATAAATGATTCGAGCATGATGAGTCAGCTCTGGTAAAGAAATAATCACAGCTAATGACGTATCTTTGATCAAAGAGATCAACTGACTGACGATCGCTGGCAGCATCGCTTTAAATGCCTGCGGCACGACGATGCTCCGCAATACTTCGACATAGCTTAGCCCTGTAGATAAACCAGCCTCCATCTGTCCTTTTGGCACAGAATTCAAACCAGCACGAAAGATTTCAGAAAGCATCGCTGATTCAAAAATCGTCAACGCTACAACCGCTGACCAAAAAATATTAAAGCGGATACCGATCTGCGGCAATGCAAAGTAAGTGAAAAAGATGATCAAGAGCAAAGGCAAGTTACGAATAACATCGATCACGACACCTAATACTTTAGAAAAGACTGGGATCGAGCTGAAGCGCAAAATGCCGGCGATCCCTCCGATAATAAAGCTAAATAAAATCGATAGGATCGACACTTCAACTGTTACCCGCAAGCCATCGATCAAGAAGCGAATGTTAATCGCTGAAAAAGCTTCAAAAAAGTCCATAGTTCGTTAGCTCCTTTCTATGAGCGGACAGCCCAACGCCGTTCCAAGTAAACCATCAAATAAGACAATGGTAGGGTAATGATCAAATAGAAAAGACCAACAATGATATACGTATCAAATGTATTGAAGGTCTCACTTGCGATCAAATCGCCTTGATACATAATATCTAATCCTGCGACCATCGCCAAAATTGATGAATTTTTGACAAGATTGATAAATTGATTGCCTAACGGCGGTACGACGATCTTAAATGCTTGAGGCAAAATAATGTAGCGCATCGCTTGGCTGTAAGTAAAACCAGAAGACAAGGAAGCTTCCATCTGGCCTTTAGGGACCGTTTGAATCCCTGAACGGATCGTCTCAGCGATAAATGCCGATGTATAGATCGTTAAGCCGATCGTTCCTGCTTGAAAGCCGTCAAAAGAAACCCAATACATTGGCACAACGACATAAAAGAACATCACGATGATCAATAAGGGAATATTTCTAAAAAACTCAACATACGCTTTGGCAATCCCTTTGATGAGGCGATTGTCTGACAACTGAAAAATTGCCATTAAGGTTCCGATCAAAAGACTAAAAAACAGTGCGATCAAACTCGCCATGACTGTGTATTTAAAGCCTTCAATAAACTGACCGGTATACGTTTGAAATAATTCAACCATTCAGTTTCCTCCTACTCTACTTTTCCTGATTCGTCTTCAGGGAACCACTTGTTGTAAATCTCATCATAGGTTCCATCTTCACGCATTTCCCGCAAGGCTTGATTCACTGCATCAAGAAACGGCTTTTGTCCTTTATTGATGGCAATCCCATAAGGTTCTTCTGTAAAAGTTTCGCCAACTAAATGGTAATTGGGATTTTCACTCGCCATTCCTAATAAGATCGCATTATCCGTGGTCATAGCATCCCCTTGACCAGATTGTAAAGCGGTAAAGGCTTCCGCATAATTCTCAAGTTCCAAAATTTGCGCTTCTGGTGCTGCTTCACGAATGTTCACAGCGGAAGTAGAGCCTTTCACGACCAATACAGTGGTATCTGCGGTCAAATCTTCGATCCCTTGAATAGGACTGTCTTTGGCAACTAATAACGATTGGCCTGCATCAAAGTAGACATCGGAAAAATCGACCTGTTTTTTACGTTCTTCCGTGATAGTCATCGTGGCGATGATTGCATCGATGTTGCCGTTTTTCAAAAGAGGAATCCGGGTTTTTGAGGTTACTTCAACAAAGATGGCATTGCCATCACGACCTAAAATTTTCTCAGTGATTGCACGAGCGATATCAATATCGAATCCTCGTACTTCTCTGGTCGCGATATCCATTAATCCAAAAAGACGGGTATCGTTTTTTACGCCCCAAACGATCTGATTCGTCTCTTTGCTGTTTTCTAAAATATCGATCTCTGCGGCACTTTGTCCTTTACAACCTGAGAAAGTCACAAGGGCAAAGGCTAAGACTAGAAAGGAAAATATTTTCTTTCTCATAAGGGTTCCTCCTATTGCTTAATGATTGCTGACTTTGCTCAAGAATTGTTTTGCACGTTCGTCTCTTGGTGCATCAAAGAATCCATCGACATCGCGCCGATCTTCTAGGACTTGTCCTTCCGCCATAAAGACGATTCGATCTGCTACTTCACGGGCAAAGCTCATTTCATGGGTAACAACGATCATGGACATGCCTTCACTGGCGATTTTTTTCATGACATCCAAGACATCACCAATCATTTCTGGATCCAATGCTGACGTTGGCTCATCAAAAAGCAGCATTTCTGGTTTCATCGCAAGCCCTCTGGCAATAGCGACCCGCTGCTGTTGTCCGCCAGATAACATGGAAGGATAGGAATCTTTTTTATCTAACATCCCTACCCGATCAAGAAGCTTTTCCGCCAAATTGATGGCTTCTTGCTCATTTTGTTTTAATACTTTGATCGGTGCCAACGTAATGTTTTCTAACACGGTTTTATTTGGATACAAATTGAAATGTTGAAACACCATGCCGATGTTTTTTCTAATTTCTGTCATTTTGACATCTTTGTCAAACAAGTTCTTGCCATTGACCAATAATTGACCACCTGAAATGGTTTCTAGACCATTAATCGTACGGAGCATTGTACTTTTGCCAGATCCTGAAGGTCCGATAACAACAACGACCTCACCTTTTTCAAATTCAAGGTTGATGTTTTTTAATGCATGGAACTTTCCGTAATATTTCTCTACGTTCTTAAATTCGATCATTGCCATTGATTCACACTCCTAGCTTTTTTTAAAATTAAATGAGTAATTGGAAAGATTTGATTCATATTATAGCTCAATCTTTTTTCATTTGTAAAGGTGCTTTTCCAATGTTCCCCCCTTATTTCTGAAAAGACAAGTGCTATTTTACTTTGATGTGAGGTTTTTGTCCATGAAAATTTTTCTCACCCCATCAGATCACAAGGAGAACCGGTTGTTTCTTTTGCTAAAAAAAGGTAAGATAAACCATATAACAAAGGAAAAGGTGGAAAAAAAGTGAATACGATTTTAACTGGCGACCGCCCAACTGGCAAATTGCATCTTGGCCATTATGTGGGGTCTTTAAAAAAACGTGTCGAAATGCAAGCTGACCCTGAAAATCAGCTTTATATCATGGTCGCTGACATGCAGGCACTAACAGATAACGCGAAAACACCTGAGAAGGTCTCAGCGAATATTTTAGAAGTTGCTTTGGATTATTTAGCCGTTGGATTGGATCCAGCAAAAACAACGATGTTTATTCAATCGCAAATCCCTCAGCTCTCTGAATTGACGATGTATTATCTCAATCTAGTCAGTGTTGCTCGAGTACGACGAAATCCAACCGTTAAAGCCGAAATTGAACAAAAAAAATTTGGCGAAGGCGTCCCTTCAGGGTTCTTCATCTATCCTGTCTCTCAAGCAGCGGATATCACCGCTTTTAAAGCAAATTTAGTCCCCGTTGGAGAAGATCAAAAACCAATGCTGGAACAAACGCAAGAAATCGTGCATAGTTTTAATTCTACGTATAGTGAAGTATTAGTCGAACCAAAAGCGGTTTTACCGCCAAAAGGCATGGGACGTTTAGCGGGGATCGATGGCAACGGGAAAATGAGCAAATCACTGAACAATGGTATTTACTTAGCTGATCCAGCCGATGTATTACAAAAGAAAGTGATGAGCATGTACACGGACCCAAATCACATTCATGTCAACGATCCTGGACAAGTTGAAGGCAATATGGTCTTTACGTATCTTGATGTATTTGGCACTGAAAAAGAAAAAATTGCTGAATTAAAAGAACATTACACCCGTGGTGGATTAGGCGATGTCAAAATCAAACGCTATTTGATCGATGTTCTAGAAGCCGAATTTGCACCGATTCGTGAACGCCGTGAAGCTTTTGCAAAAGATCCCGGTGAAGTGATGAACTTATTAAAACTTGGTAGTGAAAAAGCAGAACAAGTTGCCGCCCAAACGTTAGCTGAAGTCAAAAATGCAATGGGCATCAATTACTTCGCCTAAAAAAACAAGCCTTTACGGCTTGTTTTTTTGTTTACAAATCGGAATGAATTCTTTCATACAAAACCTATGTGCCAACTATGTGTTAGATTTCACGAGAACCCTTCCTCCCCAGACTGACACTTTGTGTAATTTGATTTGATGCTGTTTCTTGCACAAAAACCAAGAGAGCTGTCCTAAAAAATATCTTCGTAAAATGTGGATTAGAAAATGCATTTTTTCAGCCTTGCCAGTGTTTAAAAAAGGTTGTACCAAAAAAACTGGATTGCCTTCTATAGAGAAATCTTTTACGGCTTTCACTCAACTCCTCACATTCTTGTGTCATCTGAGCATCTATTATAATAGTAGAAAACGTTCCCCACCCAACTTCTTTGTATGGTGGAGAACGTTTTTCTACTTATTTGATTAGCGGATTTCTGCTTGAACTTTTTCTTCTAAGTTACGAGTAATTTTCGCTATTGCTTGATTAATCTCTTCATCCGTCAGGGTAGCTTCTGGATTGCTAAAGGTAAGGCTGTACCCTAATGATTTTTTGCCTGCTTCGATGTTTTTCCCTTGATAAACATCGAATAAACGAATCGCACTTAAGAAGCGACCGGCACTTTCGCGAATGATCTCCATCACGGACTGGTTATCGATCGTTTCATCAAGCAAGAGTGCCATATCCCGCGTTACTGATGGGAACTTAGAAACTGGTTGATAGACCAATTGTTCTGTTTTCGCTGCTAACAGTTGATCTAAGTTCAATTCAGCAACATAGGTTTCACTCACTTCATAATCTTTGGCGATCGATGGGTGGACTTGTCCCAAGAAGCCGATTTCTTGGTCATCTAGCAAGATCATTGCCGTACGGCCAGGATGCATCTCTTTGAGGGCTGCCGTTTTTTGATAACGAATACGGTCGGTTAATGCCAACGAATCAAATAGATTTTCTAAAATGCCTTTCAAATGGAAGAAATCAACTTTTTGAGCTTGGGTTTGCCAGTCTTTCTCATGGATATTTCCTGTCAAAGCTAGCCCTAAGTGATTGACTTCTGTTGGCAGCTCGTGCTTACTGTCGCCTGTTTGATAGAAGACGCGACCAATTTCATACAAAGCAACACGATTGTTTTTACGTGCCAAGTTGTACGCAACGTCGTCTAACAAGCCTGAAATCAGATTCAACCGCAAGACGGCACGCTCTTCGGTCATTGGCCAATCCAATCGAGTCACTTGGCTCGATTTATCCGTAAATTGTTGTGCCTTCTCTTCAGTGGTCAAAGCATAGCTGATGGCTTCACTGACCCCGTTGCCTTCCAATAGCGTCCGAACTTCTCTAGTCAGACGTTGAGTTTTGGTTAGATGACCGGCAACCGTTTCTCCTTGCGGTAAAGTCGATGGCAAACGATCATAACCGTAAATACGCGCCACTTCTTCAATGATATCTGCTTCGATCGTAATATCCCAACGACGAGGTGGGACAGAAACAATATAGCTGTCTGCTTCTTGACGATGACCAAAGCCTAATGCATCAAAGATTTCTTGCACTTCTTCATCAGTGATTTCTGTGCCTAAATAGCTATTGATTCGAGCTAAAGTGATTGTAACCTCCACAGGTTCTACAGCTACTTGGGAACCTACTACCGCCCCTTTTAAGACCGTTCCGCCAGCAAGTTTTGCAATCAGTGCTGCTGCTGCATCACAAGCTTTTGCAACCGTTGCTTGGTTGATCCCTTTTTCAAAACGAGCAGAGGACTCACTTCTTAAATTGAATTTCTTTGAGGTTAAACGAATCGCTAATGGATCGAACAACGCCGCTTCTAAAGCGACTGTGGTCGTTGTTTCCGTGATTTCAGAATCAAGCCCTCCCATGACGCCTGCGAGCGCAACGGGTGTCGTTCCGTTGGTGATAACGATGTCTTCTGATGAAAGCTGACGTGTTTCTCCATCTAAGGTAACCAGGCTTTCATTTTCTTTGCCGCGACGTACCAGTATTTCCTTGCTGTCTAGCTTTTGATAATCAAAAACATGCAAAGGTTGGCCAAATAATAGTAAGATATAATTTGTCACGTCCACGACATTGTTGATTGGACGAATGCCTTCATTCATCAAGCGATTTTGCAGCCATTGTGGACTTGGGGCGATCGTTACACCATCAATGATTCGAATTTGGTAGGCGGGTGCATCGGTTGCTTCCGTGACCTTCACCTGAATTTTATCGGCAGCAGCTACTTCACTTTCATTAAGCGCAATTTCAGGAAACTTCGGTGTTTGCCGATAGATGGCACCGACTTCATAAGCAACCCCCCGCATGCTCAACGCATCCGCGCGGTTCGGAGTGATCGATAATTCGATAATGTGATCATCCATATCGAGATAAGGAAAAACCGGTGCTCCTACTTCTGCTTCTGCTGGTAAATAATAGATTCCTTCTGCGTATTCTTTGGGGATTACACTATCAGCATATCCCAATTCTTGCAATGAACAAATCATGCCGTTCGAAACTTCTCCCCGCATCTTGCCCTTTTTGATTTTTACATTGCCCGCGATTCGAGAGCCTGGTAATGCCACGATGACTTTGATGCCGCTTTTGACATTTGGTGCCCCACAAACGATTTGCGTGTCTTCTTCCTCACCAATATTTACTTGGCAAATCGATAGATGATCAGAATCTGGATGTGGTCGGCAGTCGGTCACTTCTCCGACAACGATTTTTTTTAAACCCTCTTCAGGCACGTCAATACCTTCTACTTCGATCCCGGTCACTGACATTTTGTCCGCCAGCTCTTTTGGTGTGATCTCAGACAGATCAAGGTATTCATTTAACCATTTGTACGATACTAACATTTATTGTTCCCCCTTGAACTGGCGAATGAAACGCACATCATTTTGATAGAATTGG
This sequence comes from Enterococcus sp. DIV0240d, assembly GCF_051711245.1. Classification (NCBI taxonomy): domain Bacteria; kingdom Bacillati; phylum Bacillota; class Bacilli; order Lactobacillales; family Enterococcaceae; genus Enterococcus; species Enterococcus sp. DIV0240d. Next base: position 2,046,666 of record NZ_JBIOMG010000001.1, read on the forward strand.
CGAATGTCGTTTACGCCGTAGCGCAGCATTGCCACTCGATCAGGACCTAAACCAAAAGCAAATCCTGAATATTGGGTTGGATCGATCCCTGACATTTCTAAGACGTTAGGATGCACCATTCCAGCACCGAGGATCTCGATCCAGCCAGTTTGTTTACAAACGTTACAACCCGCCCCACCGCACTTGAAGCAGCTGACATCAACTTCGACCGATGGTTCTGTGAAAGGGAAATAGCTTGGTCGCAAGCGAATTTGGCGATCTTCACCAAACATTTTTTGCATCATGACTTCTAAGGTTCCTTTTAAGTCACCCATCGTAATATTTTTATCGATCACCAAGCCTTCAATTTGATGGAATTGGTGGCTATGGGTCGCATCATCTGTGTCACGACGGAAAACTTTCCCTGGTGAGATCATCCGCAGCGGCCCTTTAGAAAAATCATGAGTCTCCATTGTTCGCGCTTGCACTGGTGACGTATGGGTCCGAATCAGCACTTCCTCTGAAATATAAAAAGTATCCTGCATGTCTCTGGCTGGATGATCTTTTGGCAGATTCATCCGTTCGAAGTTGTAATGATCTTTTTCCACTTCGTAGCCTTCAACTACTTGGTAGCCCATACCAACAAAGATATCTTCGATTTCTTCCATGATTTGCGTTAGCACATGGCGTGTTCCTCGGTCCATCTTTTTACCAGGCAAAGTCACGTCGATGGATTCTTCAGCAAGGGCTTTTTCCAAGTTTGCTGCTTCGATAGACGATTTTGCTTCTTCGATCGCTTCTGTCAAGATATCACGAATCTCGTTGGCATAGCTCCCCACCTTCGGCCGTTCTTCCGCAGAAAGATCTTTCATCCCCCGTAGAACTTCAGTAATGGGACCTTTTTTTCCAAGCACTTCCACTCGAATCTGATTCAAGTCATTCATGGTTGGACTTTCTTTGATTTTAAGCAATGTCGTTTCCTTCAATGCTTCTAATTTTTCTTGTAAAGACATGTGTTTCCTCCTTCTATACAGTGAATAGTGTAAAAAACGATTTGACTGGAAAAAGTGACGATATTTTGATAAAAAGACAAAAAAAGACGTCATCCCTAAAAAAAGGAACGACGTCTCGTGTTACCATCCTCATTCGCGGAAAGTTCCGCGCACTCACTTCGGCTAACGACAGCAACACTGCCGACTGATTGTTCTCAGCAAGCTCCAGAAGTGAAATTCATTTTTCGAATACAGGACTTGCTTTCAGTCTGTGACAAGTCTCCCTTTTTCTGATCCAGCCAAATTACTAGTTTCTATCAACGCTTTTTTTACTATTCATTTAAGCTTAGTTTACCTAATTTCCGTTGAGAAATCAACTGCATTCTTCCTCACGTACCCAGGTTTCTGCCCAACGCTTCACACTCATCATACTCTTTTCAAGAGCAATACCTCTTGGCGTCAAGCAGTAAAGATTGTTTTCTTTGCAGACAATTTCTTCCCGCTCTAATTCTTTCAAGCGTTCGACTAACACCCGATCACTCACTTGAGGAATCTTGTTTGCTAACTCAACAAATCTTTGTTTGCCGTCTTCAAGAAGGACATCAATGATCAAGCCGTTCCACTTTTTGCCTAAAATAGAAAAAGCTTTTTCAAATTTAGGACAAAGGGCATAATCCGATTCTACTTTTATCATTCTCCATCACCTCTTTTACCTATTATAGCATATGACTTACGAAATGTAAGAAACTAGGATCGATCAGCTAGAATGCCACGATCATCTTAGGTTTTAACAGCACTAAATAGGTCTGCTTCACTGGTTTGTTCAATGCTTTCTCCAATGCTTGGCAATAGAGTTTTAATTGACCATAATATCGTTCGCGCATTTTCTGTTCAATCTGAGCCTGACTGCCGAACACATCATCTGTTTTAAAGTCATACAAAATGATTTCATCCGCCAATTCAATATAGCCGTCAATAATACCATGGATCAAAAGTGGCGCATCTGGTTCGTCAAACCCTTCAAAGATCGTATCGGCCTCTTTTAGCATCGAAAACGGCTGCTCCCGCTTCACCACATCAGAGAATTGGTTCAGCAGTTCACCTAGTTCAGTTTGATAAAACCACAAAATACTCGATCGGTCAATTTTTTTGGCGATTTCTTCAGAAAAAAATTGCTTTTTCACGAGTTCAGCAATCAGGAGCGCCAAAGTATCTTGTGTTGGCTTCATTCCTAAGGGGATCATTTGCAAAACCGTATGTGTTGCGGTTCCGATACTGCTGGCAAGTGGCTTCGTTTCTTGCAGAAATTTGGGTTTCGCCAATTCATCTTGTACGTAGCGATATTGCTGAGGATTCGTCTTCTCGGAAACCGACCGCCATTCCAACAAAGTGGTCTGTTGATCATCAGGATCGTTATAGAGTCTTTTCAATTCTGAAACAGATTGATAACTAGTCGTTTGGGTCGCTTTTTGATAAGGATAGCGATAGGCTAGGCGTTTCAAAAGATCATCGATATTGCTATCTGGCGCAATCAATCGTTTAGGCTTCTCGACTGGCGCAAGGGTCTCTTGGACTTCTTGCGTGATCGTTTCTTGATTCCACCATGATAGACGAAAATGAGCAGGATGATCGATCGTCCGCTTGCGCTCTGACGCTTCGGAGAATACTGCTTCCATATCTGGATGGCGCATCAGGGTCCGTCCGACCCAATCCATCAAGCTCCCCCGAGCAACAAGGCGCAACGCTGGATCAAGAACCATCTCGGATTGTGTCAAGCCAGATTGCCATGTCTTGAAGGCATCCGCTTGATTTTTATAGGAGCCTACTAAGAAAAGCTTCTGCTCTGCTCGTGTCAATGCTACGTATAATTTTCGCATCTCTTCTGACAAGGCTTTTTTCAAACGAACTTGCTTGATGGCTTGAAACGGCAGTGTTTCAAATTTAAGGTTTTCTGCGGGTTCCACATATTGGATCCCAGCCCCCAGCTGTTCTTCAAAGATATAGCGTTTTTGAAAATCTTGGTAATTAAAGAATTTTGTTGTATCCAATAAGAAGACTACAGGAAATTCCAAACCTTTACTTGCATGGACGGTCATCACACGAACTGCATCTTCTACTGGTGTAGCTAATGGCTCTGCCAAGTCCTTGTTTTTTTCTTGCATCTTTTCGATGAAGCGAATGAATTGGTACAACCCACGGAAACTGCTCTTTTCGTATTTCTCCGCTCTGTGGACCAATGCCGCTAAATTGGCATAGCGCTGCTGACCTGCAGGCAGTCCCACGACATAATCCAAATAGGCAGTATCTTCATAGATTTGCCAAAGCAAGGTTGGGATTGGTAATCGTCGTGCTTCCTCTCGCCATTGTTCCAGTTTTGTTAAAAATCCATCCACCGTTTGCCACAAGGGTGACGCTTCTTGTTGCCCATGGTAATCCAATACTGCATCGTAGTAGTCGCTGGAACGATTCGCTAAACGGATCTCAGCCAATTGATCTTCTGTTAGGCCGACGATTGGCGAACGCAAAACGGCCACAAGTGGGATATCTTGGTACGGGTTATCAATGATCTGCAGCAAAGAAACGACGGTTTGGATCTCCGTTGCCTGAAAATAGTTTTGAGCATCATTGACCGCCATCGGAATCCCAAACTGCTTAAAGACATCTAAAATGACAAGATTGTTTTTACGTGTGGGGGTCAATAAGACGATGTCATTGTAAGTGATTGGTCGATTTGTTTTGGCTTTTTTGTCATAGATCATGAATTTTGATTCAATCAACTCTCGAATCTTCAAGGCAGTGATCTGCATTTCACCTTCTGTTTTGTCATCGATCAATTGTTCTTCGGATTCATGCTCTTTTTCATATAACAAGAGCTCTGTGGCAAAGGCCTCGCTTTCTGGAAAATCAGGAAAACCGGTAATCAAGGCTGCCGCCTCATCGTAAGGGATTTGTCCAACCCTTTCATCCATCAGTTGTTGAAAAACTAGATTCGTAAAATCCAATACATCGGAACGAGAACGGAAATTTTCTGCTAAGACGATTCTTCGCCCACCATTCTCTGTTTCAAATGCCAAGTATTTTTCGATAAATAGCGTCGGATCTGCTAGTCGAAACGAATAGATCGACTGCTTCACATCCCCCACCATAAACATATTGCCAGGGTTATGATCGACTTGTCTGACCCAATATAAAATTGCCTCTTGCAGCCGATTGACGTCTTGGTATTCATCGACTAAAACTTCTTCAAAGCGATCACGATAATAGGTCGACGCCTCACTTCCACTGCCATCTCCTTGTAAAATCTGCAAGGTGAAATGTTCCAAATCATTAAAGTCTAAACGGCCTTTTGAAAGCTTTCTTTCTTGAAATGCTTTCATAAATGCTTCGGTCATCGCTGCCATTTTTTCAACGACAGGTGCTGATCGATGAAGCAGCTCCATCATTTCAGCTGGTGGATACGGGAAGGTGGCTTTCAATTGCTCGACCAATTTTTTCGCATCATCGCGTAAGGGCTTGATTTCTTGGGACAATTCCTTTTGTTCTGGTTTGCGAAAAGCTGGGTAACGACCAAAACGCAATGTTTGGATCTGCTCATAGAAGCCATCGACATCGTCTGCATCCAGCAGAGCCTTTAAGGTTTCCACCATGCCCAATTCGGTATCGATCAACTGTGCCGCTTTTTCCATCGCTTCATCAGAACGGGCATAGTCTTGCGCCGCCTGCAGCAAATGCGCCGCTGTCTTCAAATTTTCTTGCAAACTCGGTTTGATTTGCGATTGATACAGGATATTTTCAGCAAAGGTTTCTTTGCCGATATAGTGATCACTTAGATGGGCTAACCAGTTGACTGGATCTGGATTGGCTCGGGCAAAGTCATAAAGAGACAGGATCAGATCCCCGACGCCTTCATCAGAACGATCACTTGAAAAATTTTCCGTCAAACGAAAGAAGGCTTCATCATTGGCTTCATATTGTTGATCTCTCAGCTGTGTCCATATTTCTTCTTTCATCAATAAAATTTCGGTTTCATCGGTCATCATGCGGAAATTGGGATCTAAATCGATCAAATAATAAAAACGCCGAATCACAGTTAAACAAAACGCATGCAAGGTAGAAATGTTAGCTGTCGGCAACAGCTGCAGCTGACGAACGAAGTGCTGGCGCTTTTGCTCGTCACTTTCTTGATTGATGGCCTGTTGCAATGCCACTTGAATCCGTTCTTTCATTTCTCGAGCAGCTGCTTCGGTAAAGGTTACGATCAGTAAAGAATCGATCGTCGTTCCTGCTTTTAGCTTTTCGATCACTCGCCGAACCAAAACGGTGGTTTTGCCTGAACCCGCTGAAGCGGAAACGAGGATATTATCCCCTTTATCAAAAATGGCTTGCCATTGGGTATCCGTAAAGGTTTCATTTTGCGGTTTTAAAGGGATCTTACTCATCTTCTTCCTCCCTTAAGCGATGGATAATCTCATCTTTAGATAAGTTTTCTAAACGGTGGTACTCATTTTCTTTCAACAATACATCAAAGTCACAGATGCTGCGAAACGGACAAAATTCACACGCCCGTTTTTTGTCTTTTATTTTATAAGACGGGTTTAAGGCGATTTCACCGCTCAACAGCTTCTCACCGCTTTGCTGCATGTTTTTACGATTGTGTTTTCTTAACAGTTCAAGCTCTTCTTCTGTATAAAACTTGTTTTTCGCCTGCGTTGTTTTTTGATAATTGCCGTTTTTGTCTTTTCGAACAGGGAATATCGGTGAATTTTTGCTGGCTTCAACATCCTCATCTAGCAACGGGAAAACAGCCGGTTCGTCAATAAACAACCCATCATACTTGAAACGTTTTAAACGTTCTTCTTCACTGGCTTCTTGTCCGTCCAAAAGCGGATTATGCACATGCAGATAATAAGCCCCCGCTGGTCGCACATTTGGCGAACCAACCAGTTGGACAGCATCCGTCAATGCGACATCGAGATAGGTGATCAACTGCATCGCAAGTCCGTAGTATGCTTCAGAAAGGTCAAAATCTCGGCTGCTAGATTTATAGTCAACAACAGAAAGCCATTGTTCTTCTTCCGTTTTCGCCGTATCGACACGATCGATCTTCCCCCGCACATGCAGTTTCCCGCCAGAACTTAATGGCAATTCGATCCCATTGATTCCATTTGAGCCAGCAATCTGACCGAATAGCACCTCCGTCTTTTCAGGACTAAAATGCATTTTTTGTCCTTGTTTCGCTAATGCCCACGCTACTCGCTGAATCGTCTTGCCTAATTGATACCGAATAAAATTCATCCGAGCAGAGCTCGTCAGTAAGCGATAACGGCTTTCGCCAAAAATTTCCTGCAAAACGACTTCCACAAATTGCACGCGTTGGTCAGCAGTTAACTGGGTCAAGGAAATATTTTCAGCAATCAGGACTTTGACAAAGCGGTCCAACGCATCATGGAAAAACTCACCGGTCATTGCTGGATTTAAGCCATAAACTTCCCGTTCTTTTAACCGTAATCCGTAGCTGACGAAATACTTGTATTCACACTGATAGAACGTCTCCATCTGAGAAATGGAACTGTAGATCGATGGTCCATATAGTGCCGCTGCTTGTGCTTGAGACAAAGGAATCGGAATATTTTGATGAGTTTGGCTTTCAAATACTTGGGCAGCTAAATCTGTCCATTCCGAACGCAGCAGCGCTTGTTTCAGCTGCTCCCAAACCCTAGGCAAATTCTCTTTGTTTTTTTGCGCTTGCTGACTGAGGTTATTGATTTGATAGATCAGGCCACGGTAACTGCCGACATAGTTTCTTGGATCGCTGACTAGCGTCAAAATCCCTCGCTCTTGCAGTGGGACATCCAAACGTTTGACCACGCGATCTAAATAAGGCGACATTTTGATGTTTTGCTGGGTATCAAAATTAACGGCATAGGACAGTGATAAGTGTTCCGTTGCTGAGAGCAAGACGGAATAAAAGGCAAATGGCTCCTTGACACTGCCTTCCACCACTGTATCTCTAAGGTATTTTTCACCATTGAACAACTGATTGAAATGCTGACGTTCTTCATTCGTCAACAACGTTTTGTTCTCTATTTTTCTTGGCAACGCCGTTTCATTCAATCCCGGTGCAAATGTGATCTTTGCTTGCTTTGGACGTGCCAGATCAAGACGATTGATGTTGACTTGGTCGATCGCTGTTGGGATCTTCCCGAATGTGACATTTTCTAAGCCAGTCAATAAGACATCCTCAAAGAGCGCAAAATCAAAGGACTCTTCCCCATAGATCGCAGCATATTCATCCAGCAAATCCATCAAGGCTTGCCATGCTTGTTCATGATTACGGGCTTGATCCAACTTCCCTTGCTGGATCGCTTGATCTCGCCAATGCCGCAGTTGTTCTTCAACACCGGCATTCAGTAAAAAGCGATACAGCAGTTCGACCGCATCGCGGTTCGTTCTAGCAGCCGTCAGCCAGTCTAGAGTATCAGCAACATCTTGTTTAAAGGCCCTGCGCAACTGGTTGGTATACGCTGTCAAATCCACTTTATCCGTCTGCTCTTCTTCCGATTGTAAATACTCGATCAGTTCCCAATCTTCGTTTCTCGTCCAACTCGCTCCTTGGAAATCATGAGCCAACGCTTTGTTCTCGGTAATATCCACCAACTTACGAAACTGGTCACGCCCAACGAGCCAATCTGCTTCGGAGCGATAGGCTGCCGGTAAGTAAAGTTCCGTTCTAAGCAACCGTAAAATATCATTTAAGCGAAAGCCATAGGATTGACAAGCAAAAAAAGCATTCAAAAACTCAACCAATGGATGTTGCGCCATCATCTGCTCTTCATCGATATAAAAAGGAATCTCAAACTCAGTAAAAATTTTAGGGATATATTGATGATAGATTTCTGGTTCGGCGATCAATAATTGGATCTCTCGGTATCGTAATGCTGGGTACCGTTTCTTATCGCTCATCATCCCACGGATCGACGCTGCAATCTGACGGATCTCTTCTTCTGGATTCCCAACTTTCCAAATTGCCAGAAAGTCCTTCACAGAGGACTGTTGCTGATAGTTGACTTGTGACTGAGTCTGCCGCCAAAAAGTTTCAATTTCATTATACGCCTGTTGCATCGATCCCTTTGCTTCCTTGTCTACCTCTTGGTTGACCGAAAGTTTCTGATCCAAATAAATCGGCACTTGATTTTCTCGGGCAAAACTGAACAATTGATAATAGGTTCGCCCTGCTTCATAAAACAAATTTAACGGTGAAGGCAGCTCTTGTGGATACCCACGATCCAGAAAAAGATCAATAATGACATGACTTTTTTTCATCAACACTTGAATCAGCTGCTGTTCCTGTGTTGAAAAAGCGGAAAACCCACTGATAATAAATAAGGTATGGGAAAGATCTGGTGCTTTGTTCATTGACACCGCGTTAGGCATTGCTTGCTCCACTGGAGAATCATCCAGCAAGGAACCTTCAAGAAAGCGTGTCAACAAGGTGATCGGTTGTTCGACTTGTAATGCACGCTCCAGAAGTTCTTGTTCAAATCGTTGAAATATTTTCGCTAATTCACTGTATTTTTTCTCCTCGTCTTGGGTTGCGCTTGGTGCAGCACCACCTGCCAATAAATCTTCGATCCCCAATCGACTTGTATGCATTTCTTGATAGAACGCCAACAATTGCTGGATAAAACCCGCTTTGTTGATCTCACCACGGTATAAGACGAGTTCTTCTTCTAGTTCCAAAAGCAGCTTACGCATGATCATGGAGGCACCATTTTCAGTGATGGCATTTTGAGAAAGCAAGCCGGTTTGCTGCAGATAAAACCAAGCCAAACGGTGAAAACTATACACTTGCGCGCGAATAGAAGCAAAATCTTCTACGCGATCCTCTTTCAGTAATTGAAGGATCTCGCGCTCTCGTTCAAATTTGTTGTAGTTAGGTACCAGAAAAAATACTTCTTGATGGTCTTTTTCTAACCAACTTTTTGCATTTTCTATCACTGCTTGATCATGACGACAACGTCCATCGCCAAGGATAAATCGTAAACTCATGAAAGGACTCCTTCTCTCCATCGTCTTTTAAAAAAACACTAAAAATCAGCGACACGCTTCTTCAAATGCGTCTTTGTTTTAAAAGAATCTCCTTAAAAACAAAAAAACGGTCGCAGAATTTCACTCTTTGCCTAGCATACCAAAATCGGCAATTGGCCAGAATACAAATTTTACATCACCCAAAATCGTTGCTTCATCGATCAGACCTAATTGACGACTATCTTTGGAAATTCGGCGGTTATCCCCTAACACTAAAATTTGACCTTCAGGAATGACTTCAACACCAAATAACCCCATATCAAAATCACTGGTCAATGGAAAGCCATCTGTGACAGCTGCTTTGAATTCATCCAAGTAGGGTTCATCATATGCTTGTCCATTGATATAAAGGGTATCGTTTTGATAGGAAACCTGATCGCCAGGTAAACCGATCACGCGTTTGATATAGTTTTTGCCTGCTTCATCCGGTGCTTCAAACGTTATGATATCGAAACGTTCGATCTCGGTATTTTTCAAAGCAATCACCCGCTCACCATCATGTAATGTGGGGTCCATCGAATCTCCTTTTACGATCACAGGAGTAAAGACATACTGTCTTAATAACAAGAGGAATAAAGTGAAGATCACGACAAATCCTACTGTTTTTAAAAGCTCTTTTACTTGTTGCACGCGTCCCTCACTCCTTGAATATTTTACTATATTTTCCAAGAATCGAACAAACATTCTTATTTTTCTATTCTACCATAAAATGATAGGAGCAGGACATTTCCCCTTTGGTTCTTTACAAAAATTTGGAGAATCAAGAGACTTGCATATGAATTGTCATCCTTTCTGATCCGTGCTAGGGTTAAATAAGAACCCATTATTGAAAGGAAGTGCCAAGATGAACCAACAGTTACCACAAGTACCAACAAAGTTATTGATTAACGGAAAATGGCTTGAAGGAACAAAAGAGTCGGTTTCGGTTACCAATCCTGCCACTAATGAAGAACTCGTAAAAGTCAGTCAAGGAGGGATCGAGGAAACCAAGCAAGCAATCGATGCTGCAGCGATTGCTTTTCCCGAATGGTCAAAACGCTCCCCTCGAGAACGTGCCGATTTGATGAACGTCATTGCTGATTTGATGGAGGAAGAAAGCGATCGTTTAGCAAAAATCATGAGTATGGAACAAGGAAAACCATTAAAAGAAGCGGAGGCAGAAATCCAATCCAACGTTGACAATTTCCGTTGGAATGCAGCTGAAGCACAACGGGTCTATGGCGAAGTGATTCCAGCCCCTGAACACAATCATTGGCTGGTACGCAAAGAAGCGATCGGGGTTGTTGGCGCGATCACACCTTGGAACTTTCCTTCTAACATGATTGCAAGAAAAATTGCACCTGCTATGGCCGTTGGCTGTACCCTTGTTATGAAACCATCAAAAGAAACCCCACTATCCGCATTAGCTTTAGGCGAGCTTTTTCAACAAGCAGGACTTCCAGACGGGGTCGTCAATATCATCTTAGGTGATTCTTCTGAGATTGGGAAAGAATTGACCGAAAATGAACAAGTCAAGAAAATCACCTTTACCGGCTCCACGAAAGTTGGGATGAAATTATATGAACAAGCAGCACCAACTCTGAAAAAAGTTTCATTGGAGTTAGGTGGTCATGCCCCGTTTCTTGTTTTTGCTGATGCTGATTTAGATTTAGCTGCTGAAAAATTAATTGCAGCAAAATTCCGCAACAACGGTCAGGTCTGTACATCCCCCAATCGAATTTTTGTCGAAGAGTCCGTCAAAGACGCCTTTACCAAAACATTACTAGCGAAAATGGAAACCGTAACGGTCGGCAATGGTCTGGAAAACCCTACTGTTGGTCCTTTGATCAACCAAGCAGGCGTTGAAAAAGTCATCGAGCAGTTGGAAGATGCGGTAAATAAAGGAGCTAAAGTTTTACTCGGTGGTAAAAAGCTTACTGAAGGTGAATACGAAAAAGGCAACTTCTTCGCACCAACGGTCATCGATGGGATTACTTCTGAGATGGCTATCTACTATGAAGAAACCTTTGGACCTGTGATACCATTGATCTCATTTACGGATCGACAAGCAGTCATCGCTGCGGCAAATGATACGGAATTTGGACTAGCTTCCTACTTCTTTTCAACGAATTTGCAAACGATCTCGAATGTAGCCCAAAACCTCCAATATGGGATGGTTGGGGTCAATGACATTGCGATCTCAAATCCGGCGGCTCCCTTCGGCGGCGTCAAGCATTCCGGTTTTGGTCGTGAAAACGGCAAATATGGCCCTGAAGAATACGTGACCGTTAAATTCATTGCTATCGATGCCCAATAAGAAAAAGTCAGGTGCGTTTGCCTGACTTTTTGACGTCCCAAGCATTTTCTTTTACTAACATTAAGTAAGAATGTATACTTCACTCTATGACAATAGAAAAGGTGGGAATACGATGACAAAATTTCTTGAGACAATCAAACAGCGCCGCTCAATCTATGGGCTAGGTAAAAATGTGGCTCTTTCCGACACTGAAATCGAAGACATTGTGAAAGAAGCAGTGAAAAATAGTCCAACTGCGTTTAACGCACAATCACCAAGAGCCGTGATTTTATTTGGCGAAGCCCACGAAAAATTGTGGACATTAACAGAGGCTGCGATAGAACCATTGACACCACCCGAAGCGTTTGAAGCGACAAAACAAAAACTTGCTGGTTTTAAAGCGGGTTACGGAACCGTTCTATTCTTTATTCACACGGATACCGTGAAAAATTTGCAAGAGCAATTTGCTCTATATGCAGAGAACTTTCCCGTTTGGGCAGAACAATCGAATGGGATCGCTCAAGCGAACGCTTGGACCGCTTTAGAAGAAGCTGGATTAGGTGCCAACTTACAGCATTACAACCCTGTCATCGATGACGCTGTTGCAGCTGAATGGTCAATTCCTGAAAATTGGCAACTACGGGCGCAACTAGTCTTTGGTTCAAAAGAAAGCGAACCGAACGAAAAAGAATTTCTAAGTGACGATGAGCGCTTCCGCGTGTTCCATTAATCAATTTTCGACCTAAAAAAAGACCCTTGATTACGCCTTAAACTGGCAGTAATCGAGGGTCTTTTAGTCCTTTGTTCCTTGATCATGATCGACTAAAATATCGATCGGTGTCCCTTCATTCAAGTGTTCTGACAAGAAAACAACCAATTCTGCTAATGGCTGCTTGAATTTCATCAATGGGCCTCTCATCCCTCTTCGAAAATAGTTCATCTTGATGGGCTGCCCTTCCTTTTCTTGAAATAAAACGACTCGATCGATCTCTTGGTATAGTACCCCTTTGATACTCATTGGATGGACAATGATTCGATCAAGTGCTAAGCCGCGGCTATCTAAAACAAAGCTCAAAAAGACCAAACCCGAAACGATCCCTCGCACCCGATTATCAAGTGCCTCTTCCATCATCACCATAGATAGGATAATCATTACTGAAAAAATCGTAATGGCGACCTTGCTTAGTTTGCGCTCCACAGCAAGAAATTGAATGTCTTTCCGTACCACGAATAAATAAAGGTATAAAACGATCGTAAAGGCACACATCACTAGCGTTAACCCACTCATAATACTCTCCGTTCTGTTTTCTTTTCCTTATTTTACCAAAAAACCATCTGATACAAAAGGCTTAGCCTATTTCGTAGGTTTTTTGATATCTATTTTAACAAGAATTCGGTACAATAGGAAAAAAAGGAGGAATTATCATGAATGCATTTTTTGATAAATTACAACGCTATGATTTACTTCGTGCCGTCGTATATATCGTCTTTGGCTTCATCATCTTGATTGCACCACGATCTGTCTTCAACACGATCGTTTATCTTGTTGCCGGGTATATTGCATGTTTAGGGATCATTAGCTTGTATACGAGCTACAAAGAAAAACAAAAGGGCTATCGCAATGTGCAATCCGTCTCTGGTATCTTACTGTTGATTGCGGCAGCTGCGATTTTAGTTTTTGCCAAAGGATTACTTGCCATCGTGCCATTTTTCTTAGGAATCATGATCACCATCAGCGGTTGCACCCGATTGATGGCAAGCTTTAACCAAAAACGCATTGGTTTACCTTATATCACTAGCTTGATCATCAGTCTATTGATCATTGCTGCAGGGATCATCCTAGTATTGAATCCCTTCGCCACTTGGTTGTTATTCTTCCAGATTTTTGGTGGGATCTTGATTTTCATGGGTGCCTCCGATGCGGTCAACCATTTTCAACGAAAAAGAGCCTAATAAATGAGAATGTTTTAAAATTTCCTACGAATCTAACATCTACATGTAGACTTTTCCCGCTATTCCTTTTAAAATAGGAGATATCAAACAGTCAGTCCATTGACACGCGGGAGGTGCGACATGAAAAAAATCAAGCAAGCAGCAAAACATCCGAACGATGTACCGGTAATTTTTTTGACCGATGCAACTGGCAAAGTCGTACGAAAAATCTCGATCAATGAGTGGCGTGCGCTTAAAGCAACCCCTGACCAGATCGAAGAACTTGATATCAAATTGTATCGTGAAGCAATCAGTTTCTATCTTCAAGAAGACTACGCAAAAGCAAAAGATCTTTTGCATTTCTTGATCAACAAAACAGACTATAGTCATTATGAATACGTGGAACGACTAGCAAATATCTACCGCATCGAAAACCGTCCCGCTAAAGAAAAAGACCTGTTACTGACTGCTTATCATGCAATCAAACCGTTGGATTCCTCTGAAGGGATTTTAAGAAGGATCGAAAATCGATTGCAAAAAATTGATGCCTTTGATTTTCCAACTTCGACACAATTCAGTCATTAAAAAAGCAGCTATCCTTCGATAGCCGCTTTTTTTTATGCATCTGGCAGTTTGCGCAAAAGGCGCAACCCGTTAAACAATACAATCAACGTACTTCCTTCATGGGCAAATACCCCCAGCCCAATATTCATTTTTCCAAATAGATTCAACCCGACTAATAATGCGACGATAAACATGGAGAAGAAAATATTTTGCCAAATGATTCGATCCATTTTCTTCGCTAAGCGATAGGCATACGCGAAGCGTGAAAGATCATTTTTCATGATCACGGCGTCCCCCACTTCGATAGCAACATCTGACCCTTCCCCCATCGCAAAACCGATGTCTGCCTGAACAAGTGCGGGCGCATCATTGATGCCATCCCCCACCATGGCGGTTTGTCCGTAGGCTTCTTGGAGTGCTCGAACCGCTTCCGCTTTGTTCTCAGGCAACACATTAGCCGCCACTTGATCAACGTTTAGCCGCTTTCCGATGGCTTCCCCAGCAGACGCACTATCTCCGGTGATCATAACGGTATGGATCCCTTCATTTTTTAAATAACGAATCACAGAAGCTGCCTGTTCGTTCGGCTCATCCATCAAAGCGATGATTGCGACAACCTCTTCATTAATGGAAAAAACGACCATCGTTTTTCCTTGCGCCTCCAGGTGACGGTACTGTTGCTCCAACGAACCTGTTAACTGGGAATTTTCGGTTCTTTTTCCTAATCGATAGGTTTTTGTCCCTGAGACGGCTACTAAACCGGAACCAATCTCATTCGTAACCGTCAGCTGTTCGCTTTGCAGCCCTTTATTGTTCTTCTCAAAATAAGTAACGATCGCATCTGCCAATGGATGATTGGCTTGTTTTTCCAGCGAAACGATGATGGAAGCGGCCTCTGCTTGATCGATGGCTTCAGCGAAAATGACATCCGTGACCGTTGGTTTTCCGACGGTCAACGTGCCCGTTTTGTCAAATGCCACCGCTTTGATCTGAGCAAAATTCGTTAAGTAGTTGCTGCCTTTAAAAAGAATCCCTTTTTTCGCTAGATTTGAAATCGCAGATAAACTAGCAGGTACGGCACTTGCCGCTAACGCACAAGGAGACGCTGCAATCATCATCACGATCCCGCGATAAAAACTGGTATACCAATCCCAACCAAGTAGAAACGGTGCTGTTAAGATGAACAAAGGGACTGCAATGAAAACAATGGTTACATAGATTGGTTCGATTTTTTTGATTCGTGTTTCTGTTGGTGATTGATTCGACTGTGCCGCTTCAACGACTGAAAGAATTTTGGCAAAGACCGTTTCCGAGCTGTCTTTTGTGACTTCCATTAAAAATGTTCCATTGCCATTGATGGTACTGCCATAAACTTCGTCTCCCGCTGTTTTCTCTCGCGGTATACTCTCGCCATTGATGGAAGCTTCGTTGATAGCACTCGTGCCAGAAAGAATCACCCCATCTGTTGCTAACTGATCGCCAGGCAAAACTTGTAAAATATCTCCTTTTTTTATCTCTGAAGCAGCAATTTTTTTGGCTTTCCCATCTGGGCCCATCAAACGTGCTTCCGTTGGATTCAATTTGAGAAGATTGGTGATTTCTCGTCGGCTTTGCCCTTCCGCGTATTCTTCTAAAAAGTGAGCACCAGCAAAAATCAAAATCAGTAAGGCTGCCTCATTAAAATTGCCTATGATCATTGACCCTATCGCTGCTAATAACATCAATAGATGTACATTTGGCGTAAAGCGCCGATTGATTCTTGTGCTTTTTACGGTATCCTCGATCCCTTCCCACGAAATGTGGTAGCCCGCTAATAAAACTGCAGCAAAATAAACCCCGTCTTTTACCCATTGATTCGAAATAAACAGCGCCACTATAAAGAAGATTACCCCCGCGAAGTAAACCTTACGAGGAAACGTCCCATGATCATGGGTATGCGTATGTCCCTTTGTTTTTGTGTGCTCGTGTTGACAAGTATGTTCAGCCATCATCAAAACCTCCTCTATTCCATCGAACATATGAACGATCAATCATGTTTATACCCTGATTATATATGAACAAACAATCATATGTCAACCGAAATAAGTTTTTCTTGTGAAATGTAAGCGTTTATGGTTTTGAGAATGCGGATGGCATGCTAGAATAAAGTTAGGAGAAAAAAGGAGTGTTGGCTATGAGAACATTTACTGGTGGAATTTCACTAAGTCCCCCGTTACAAATGTTAAAAGAAAAATTAATGATCGAACAAGATGAAATCCTTACCTTTTCACCCACGATGGTCTTTATCCCTTTGGCACAACATATTGGTGCCCCTGTCGAACCGACGGTTTCCGTTGGTGAGTACGTCAAGCAAGGGCAAGTGATCGCTGAAGCAGATGCCTTTGTATCTGCGAAAGTCCATGCATCTGTTTCGGGCAAAATCGTCGATATTGTCGATTGGCCAAATCAAAACAATGAAGAAGGAAAAACCATCATCATTGAAAACGATTATGCCTTCGATAATGATTTTTTGTCCACCCCATTCAACTGGCAATCTGCTGCTAACGAAACGATCCTCAAAAAAATCCGTCAAGGCGGTATCGCCGGCAAAGGCGGTGCAACGTTTCCCACCCATGTCAAATTCAGTATTGATGAAAATAAAAAAATCCATACCTTGATCTTAAACGGATCTGAATGTGAGCCCTTTTTGCGCAGTGATGCCTTCTTAATGCAAAAAGAAGCCCAAAAAATCATCCAAGGGGCAAAAATTGCCCAAAAATTGTTAGCTGATCCAAAAATCATCATTGGCATCGAGGATGATAAACCGCTAGCCATTTCAGCGATGCAAGCCGCAAGTGCAGAGGATGACACGATAGAAGTCGTTACTGTCCCAACTGTTTATCCAACCGGTGGTGAAAAGCAGTTAGTAGAGTTATTGACCGATCAGGAGGTACCTTTAGGCGGCTTGACTGCCGATATTGGGATCGTATTGATCAATGTTGCCACCAGCTTTGCCATCGCTGAAGCGGTCTGTTATGACAAACCGCTGATTGAACGCTATACAACCGTGACTGGTGATGTTCAACATCCACGCATCGTCAAAAATCCTTTAGGAACACTCGCAGGAGAGTTGATCGATTTTGCTGGCGGCTTTCAAGGTGCGCCCAGCAAGCTGATTCTTGGCGGCCCCATGATGGGGAAATCCGTCAAAACATTAAAGGTTCCGGTCACCAAAGGCAGCAACGGGATCGTTGTTTTTAATGAAGAAACCGATTGGCTATATGCCGAAAACCCCTGCATTCGCTGCAATAAATGTGTCGAAGCTTGTCCGATGCGCCTGATGCCGATGGAGATCGATCAATTCTATCGAGCAGGCGATTATCAAAAATGTGAAGAATTGCTGGCAGAAGCGTGTATCAATTGTGGTGCTTGCACCTTTGTCTGTCCAGCCAAACGTTCCTTAGCTGCCAATATCACTGCCGCAAAAGGCAAGGTTGCACAGCTGCAGAAGGAGGCGAAGGAAAGTGCCTGATTACTACAAGGATTCCGATAGCGAGCGCCTCTTTCAGCAACGAAAAAACCAAGAAACACCACCAAGCCCCCATATTCGCAGCAATGACGAAACAGTCAAAATCATGGGCTGTGTAGTGCTAGCCTTACTACCAGCAGTTTTATTCTCGGGCTACCTTTTCGGGCTCAAGGTATATGGGTTGTTTTTCATTGCGTTAGCCACGGCGTTTGCCGCCGACGGAATTTGGTCCTACCTCATCAAACGGCCATTTCGTTTCGATCTAAGCATCGTTGTGACGGCATTGCTTTTAACGATGAATCTTCCACCGACCGCACCTTGGTATTTCCCAGTGATCGGGGTGGCGTTTGCCGTGATCATCGTCAAAGAATTTTTTGGCGGTATCGGCTATAACTTTTTAAATCCAGCCCTTGGCGGTCGCGCCTTGTTGATTGGCTTGTTTTATAACCAGATGTTTTTGATCAGTTGGCCAGATCCACCTTTTGGCAGCATCGCTCCTGATGTGGTTTCGCAAGCTACGGCGAACGATGTCGTTTCCGGTGCTACGCCGTTAGCTGTCATGAAGGCCGGGGACACCTTAAGCGGTTCTGATCTGTTGGATGCTTTTTTAGGATTTACTGGGGGACGAATCGGTGAAACCAGTGCCCTGCTTTTACTGCTGGGTGGAATTTTTCTCGTTTACAAGAAAATCATCTCCCCTCGTATCCCACTGATTATTTTTGCAACGATCGGGCTCTTTGCTTTTATCCTTGGTCCAGAAGGGCTTTTTACTGGCAGTTGGCAAACGGTGATTGGGCATATCATCAGCGGTGGTGCCATGTTGGGTGCGATCTATATGGCGACTGACTATTCTTCGACTCCAGGAACAAAAGCAGGAGAAAATCTTTTTGCCTTAGGCGTGGGGCTTCTCGTTGTCCTCTTCCGTTTCTTTGGTTTCACAAACGAAGGCATGAGCTATGCCATCTTGATCATGAATTGTTTTACTCCACTCATCGATCGCTTCTTACGCCTTCGCATTTTAGGGGAAGGAAAAAAGACCCCGTTCAACCTTAAAATCATGAGCTAAAACGCAAGAAAGGAGCGTTCTCATATGATGATCGCCAATCGACTAGTGGTCTTCCTAGTCATTCTACTCACAAATTACGCCTGTCAAAATTTGGCGCCGACCGTCAAAGAAAAAAAACCGAACGTGACGACACGGGTGGTTTTCCTGTCAGGGATCATTGCAGTCGCATACTTGTTGAGCGGTTTAAGTTTTTATCTTTTGCTTCAAAATCGCTTTGTCTATGGCAATCAAGTGGTCACCAATTTGGTAAGTGCTGCCATCATCGCCCTGATTGCCGCCAGTCTATGCTTACTGATCGTTCCAGCAAAAAACCGTTTCTTGACGAATGATCTAAAAAAGACGACCCTAGTCAGTGTCATCTTGCTGACGATCGCCACTGTGACCCAATTTCCCTATACCGATTATTTAACCAATTTATTTGTTGCTGTAGGCATGTATTTTCTCTTTTCCTGTGCTTTGTCAGGGGTTCATACACGAAATCAAATTGCCGCAATTCCGCCAATTCTGAAAGGCTTACCCCTGGACATCGTGACACTTTTTCTATTTTATCTGAGCTTTTCCTTTCTCAACGGTGTCTTCTTCAACTATTTATTCTAAACAAAAAGCAAGTCCCGCTTTGGCAGCGGAACTTGCTTATTTCTTGCGGAACATTTCTCTGAAGGAACCGATCAAAAAACCAGTCGAAAAAGCATTTTGTGCTTTTTGTTCTTTTTCAGCAGCGATTTTTTGTCGTGTTCGCAGCCCTTTATTGGCATTTTTGGACTTCTTCCCTTCACGGAGTTCTTTTGAAGCCTTTTGAAACTCTTTTGAGAAACGGTTATACCCAACCATTCCTTTTGCCTCCTTGTATATTAGAGTTAGGGTTTTAACCTTCCGGTTTTGATTGGATAACCCTATGAACCATCGTTATTTTAATTTGGTATTAACTCATTCATTTTGAGATAATATATTTATTGGATTGAGAGGCTATGCCGTTGCCTCCTTGAGTTTTGAAGCTCGTAATCGAAAGACTGGCACCTCTCTCTGATAAGTGGATTACGTATGAGTTAGATGTTGAAAGTTTTTGCTTTACTCCGTATCTCGTACAAGGTAGTGACGCTTTTCAGTTGAGCGGGTTTCAATCCAAAATATTTTTTTAGAAAGGTCAAATGTATGTACTTCTTAGGAATTGATATCGGCAAGCGAACTCACGTGGCTTCTTTAATGAGTGAAGAAGGTAAAGTGATCCTAAAAGGTTTTTCTTTCCCTAACACTACTGAAGGAGCTGATTCCCTGATTGAGCGGCTTTCAAAATATTCAGAGACTCCCGCTGACTTTATTGTCGGAATGGAAGCTACGGGTCATTATTGGCTCTCCATCTTTTCATACCTCCACGAATCAGACTTTTTGATTCACGTTGTGAATCCTCTTCAAACCGATGGCTGGCGCAAAGGAACAGAAATCAGAAAACGAAAAAATGATATTATTGATTCTGTTTTGATTGCTGACTTGATGCGTTATGGTTCCTTTGTAGAAACAGTATTGTCTGATGAAAATGTTTTTTCGTTAAAACAACTTTCACGTTACCGAACCTATTTAGTAGGTACCGCAAGCGACTTCAAACGAAAAATCATAGCTGTACTAGATCAAGTGTTTCCTGAATATGCATCAATTTTTTCTAAACAAGGTATTTTCGGAAAAGCGTCTAAAGAGTTATTGCTTGAGTTTAGTTCTCCTATAGAGCTAGAAGAAATTTCGGCAGAAACGTTGGCTCAATACTTAGCTGAGTTAAGCAGGAACCGAATAAAGCCAGAGAAAGCAGATCAATTGAAGCAAGCAGCTTCTAACTCCTTTGGAGTGAAATTTGCTCAAGAAGCTTTTACATTTCAATTACGCTCCATGATTGAACAATTGAAATTCATCGAAAGCCAAGTAAAAGAAACTGAAAAAGAAATTAAGCGCATAATGAGTAATTTAGACTCTGTTATTCTCACAATCCCTGGAATCGGCCCTATAAATGGCGCGACAATTCTTGGTGAAATTGGAGACATTCGCAAATTTTCTAATCCGAAAAAACTGGTTGCTTATGCTGGCATAGACGCGTCTGTGTCCCAATCTGGGCAATACGAAGCAACACATAATGTTATGAGCAAGCGTGGATCTCCATACTTACGAAAAGCCTTGTTTTCAGCTGCTCTAGTTGCTTCTCAATGTGATCCTGTTTTTCGCGCGTTTTATCAGAAAAAAATTTCTGAGGGAAAGCATCATCTGACGGCCTTAGGTGCTGTTTCTCGTATGCTTTGTTATGTGATTCATGCTATTTTAACTAAAAATGAACCTTATAAGATTGTTTCCGATTAGCTATTGAACAATCAAAAAAATCTAATAGTGAAAGGTCTATTTGTTGTACTCATTTTTTGGACTTAACTGTTATAAAATATTTTTTTGATTTAGCTAATTTTCACTTGACTCTATATAGTTAGTCTTTCTTTTTACGTGGCACATAATAACGAGGATTTATTATAGGAATTGCCTTTCTGATGCAAATCAGGTAACATAACAGACAGAAAGATGATTTATCCCAGGTTTATCAGAAAGGAAGATCCCATGAACGAAACCCACACTGGATTGTTAGTCAATAGCCGTGTTTTTCAAGAAACGCCAATGATGCTAACAGGTATTCAACTTTTAGAAGACCACAAAATCGTGAATTGCATTATTAAGGATCGCTACTTAGCCAGTTATGTCTTACGCCTTCCTTTAAATAAATACCAATTAGAAGTCGAAGGAAAATGGAACAAGCGGGAACAGCTAGTGATCAAGCATATGAAAATCAAGAATATCGATGAGTTTATTAAAATCGTCGGTACACCAGAATAACAGGACTCACGAAAAGCAAGTGCAGGCTACTGCGCTTGCTTTTTTTTGAAAAAATCCAGCTGATTTTTCCCGCGTGTTCCTCCGATGTTTATCGCGACATTCTAGTAAACCGATCGATCAAGGCTTTTTGCTCCTCTTTGATACCGATCGCCAACGGTTTGATCATTAGTTTGACAGTGGTCGAAGGTGTCTGAATCTGGACTTTTTTATTTACCACACCGCCTAGTTGTAATTTTGTGATCTCATGGATCATAATTGTCTGCATCCCTTTTTCATGAAATTGCAGATCTAACTGAATCAAGTGGATTTTTTCTTCGTCAACCACCACGATAAAATACTTTGGTGTTGGCAGGGCAATCATTTTGGCTTCCTCGGCATAACCAGCCAGTTTTCCATGGAACTTCGCACGGTAGCTTTCTAAATCATCTTTTTTCACGATCCATTTCATCAAAAGCCACATCCTTCCTTAGATACCTTAAGGATACCTGCAGAAACCGCTTTTGCACAACAATATGCCTGCTTGTTTCCTCACATAACCCCTTTCACCTCATTTGATCGTCAAAGACTTTTTCCTCTAGTCATGGACGTTTTGCCCGACACTAGCTAACTCAACAAAAAAAGCGAAGCGCTTAGTGCCCTTCGCTGTTGTTCTTTGGATAGTAGTGTTGGAAAAGCCGCAGAAAGATCGGTGCTAGTAACAGATAAAAAATGCCATTGCCTATTGCGTGGAGGGCATCAAAGCTCAATCCTTGAAAATAATAAGCCCAAAAGCTAGGAAACCCATAAAGTTTGACACTGATCCAAGATATCACAAAGCCATAAGCAAACCCTGCAAATACACTGTAGCTGACTTGTAAAAGCAACCGTTTCATAAACAGCTTGCTTTTTGACAACAGATACATCCCCAAAATAATGATTGCATAGCTAACTAATTGAGCAATCGTCCATATTCCCATTCCCATGTAAAAATTGGTAATCAGCATCGAGAGCAGACAAACGATCAATCCACGACTAAGACCTAAATGGATGGTTACTAATAAAAAGATCACCGTCATTGGTTGAACATTGGGTAAGGGTTGAAAAAGTGACCTGCCGACGACGGCCGCTGCCACAAGCAGCCCTAAATAAGCAATTTCTTTTCCAGCAAATGCAAGTGGTTTATTCGAATTTTTCATAGGTGAAAACCACTTTATCGTTGTTTCCTAAAAAGGTATCATCTGCCCCAGTTGTAATCATTTCATCATTGATCGTATATGTCCAATAATAGCCAGCTTTTTCATCTTGCGCTAAACCGTCAATGCTGGTGATCATCCCTTGATTTTCTTCCAAGTCAAAGTTCTCTTTCATGATAGTCATCAAAGAAACCCCTTCTTTAAAAGTGACCGTTTTGGTTTCGATCTCCTGGTCTTGCTCTTCACTTTTATTATTGAAGCTGATTTGGGCAGTGCGCTCTTCGGCGTTTTGTTTGACTGATGAAGATTCACTGGAGGAGTTTCCCCCATCCATCGATGGTTTGGCACAGCCGGCAAAAACCAGACTTAGTAAAAAAATATAACTAAAAACAACTGTTTTCTTCATAATAATGGCTCCTTTGATTTTTTTTACAACACCTTATTCTACTAAAAATTAATAAAAAAGGCGAAATTTTTTTGTTCCTCTCTATAGAAAGCATTGTAAAACCATGAGACTATGGGTATACTAGCTTCAATCATTCGTAAGAAGAAATGAAGGAGTGTTGGAAAGATGGATAGAAAAAAAGCGTCCTGTACCACTTTACTAGTAGGAAAAAAAGCATCGATCGACGGCTCGACCATGATTGCCCGCAATGAAGATTCTGGAAGCGGTTCGGAACCGCAAAAATTCGTCGTCATCACTCCAGAACAGCAAGGAAATGAATTTTACGCCGTTTTAAGCGACTGTCGAATCAGTTTGCCAGCAAAATCATTACGCTATACTTCAACCCCTGAAGCAGATGAATCGCAAGGAGTTTGGGCAGCTTCAGGAATCAATGAAGAAAATATCGCCATGACTGCAACAGAAACGATCACAACCAATTCACGCATTTTGGCTATTGATCCATATGTGGAAGATGGTATCGGGGAAGCTGATTTCGTCAGCATCGTACTGCCTTACATCCATTCCGCTAAAGAAGGTGTTTTACGCTTAGGGGAACTCATAGAAACCTATGGGACCTATGAAGCCAACGGGATCGCTTTTTCTGATGCCGAGGAAATCTGGTATATGGAAACCATCGGTGGACATCACTGGGCAGCTGTTCGCATACCAGATGATGCCTATGTCGTGGCACCAAATCGCTTAAACATTGATCACTTCGATTTCGCCTCAGAAATGACGTTGTGTTCGCAAGATCTCGAACAGTTGATTGAAGACTATCAATTAAATCCTGATTTTGAAGGCATTAATCTACGCCATATTTTTGGGAGTTCCTCAGAAAAAGATACCCGTTACAATAACCCGCGGGCATGGTACATTCAAAAACACTTTAGCGGAACAGCCGCTGAACCGATCGATCAAGAGCTCCCGTTTGTATGCTACCCAAAACAAAAGCTATCCGTGGAAGATGTAAAATGGGCATTGAGCTCCCACTTCCAAAATACGCCTTTTGACCCTTACGGTACAGGGAGCGAGACACAAAAAACACAATTCCGATCGATTGCTCTCAATCGCAACCAGCAAGTCCATATTTTACAGATCCGCAACCACGTGCCCGCAGCAATCGCTGGCATTCATTGGCTTGCCTTTGGCCCCAATACTTTCAATGGCGTTGTGCCCTTTTATGCAGCTATCACTAAGACCCCACTTGGCTATTGTGATACGACAAAGACCTACGATCCATCAAATAGCTATTGGTTAGGACGCACCTTGGCGTTGATTGGAGACAGCGACTACGATCGCTATAGTGATCTTGCCAACCGTTTTGAAATGGAAACGATGGCGGCTTGTCGCCGCATCCAACAAGAAACTGATCGTAAAGCTTCCGTTGACAAGCAGCCTACTCGTCTGCTTGAAGAAGCCAACGCTGAGATGGCCGAACTGTATTTAAAAAATGCAACAACGTTACTAGGAAAAATGGTGGAGTCTGGCAGTAATAAAATGGCCTTGCGTTTTTCTTTAGCCGATTAGTCAATCGCTGAAAATAAAAGGATTAACAAAAACTTTACATGGAATTGCAGCAATCTAAACATTGCTCTCCTATACTAAAGATACCAATTCGTTTTCTTTTTCCTTGCTGGTACAAATCAAGCAATTGATTTGTACTAGTCCCCCTATTGAAGATCAATTGGTAAAAACCGTTGGGAGGAATGAACATGACTACAAGCATTTATCGGACTGTCACCAACGAAATTGTTAAAGGTGAGATCATCAAGAGCAAGAGTCAGCAAGATATGCTGATCATTCAAGACAAAGAAGGTTATTTCCATGTCGTTGAACCAATCCCCGTTACTACTGCAATGACTCCCCGCACGACGAAAGACTAAAAAACCACTGGCGATCAGAAAGAATACAGGATCTTTCTGATCGCTCAGTGGGTTCTTTTTTATGTCAAACTTAATGTGAATCGCTTCAAGCCATCAATGAGTTTTTCTCGCGAACAGCCAATGTTTAGGCGCAAAAAGTTTCTCCCCTCTTTCCCATAGATCTCTCCTGACATAATCGCGACTTTCCCCTTTCGAATCATTCGTTGCTGCAATTCCGCCATCGTTAAACCCAGTGCTGTACAATCAATCCACATAAGATACGTGGCTTCGCTTTTCGTGACCACGAGTTCTGGGTGATGTTCCTGTAAATAAGCGATCACATAAGCAATGTTACCATCAAGATAGTCATTGAGCTGATCCACCCACTTACTTTCATTATCGTAGGCAGCAATCGTTGCGATCATGCCAAAAATACTGGTGGAGCTCAACCCATCGGCTTCTTTTAACTGAGTTAAGAAGCGCTCACGCAACTTGGGATCAGGAATGATTCCATAAGAATAAATCAACCCTGGGAAATTAAACGTTTTACTTCCCGAAGTAACAAGGGCTACATTTTCTTGCAACAAATCAATGATCGGTTGATGCCTTTGTCCTTTTCTTACAATGTCCATATGGATCTCATCAGAGATGATAAATACATCATGGGTTTTCGCCAATTCGATGATTCGTTGCAACTCATCCTTTTGCCAGACTCTCCCAGTTGGGTTATGAGGACTACAGAGGAGAAGAACTTTATTTTCAGGCTGTGCCATCAATCTTGTTAGCTCTTCGAAATCAATGCGATACGACTTAGCATCATAGATGAGTGTATTAGGTACGATTTTTCTTTTGTTCTCTTTGATCATTTTATAAAACGCATCATACGCTGGTGTCTGAACAATGATCCCATCTCCTGGTTCACTGAGTAGGGTGACGAGCTGTTTAACGCTATACATAACGGAAGGACTGTAGACCAGCCAATCGCTTTTGATCATGCTGTTAAAACGTTCAGAATACCATTTGCAGACCGCTTGCTTGAATTCATTATGATTCCAACGTGTATACCCAAAAACCGGGTGCTGCATCCGCTTGATAAGTGCCGCTTCAACTGCAGCTGGCACCTTGAAATCCGTATCGGAAATCGTAAATGGCAACAAGTTTTTTTCACCAAAACGGTCTTCAACATAATCCCATTGAGTACACTGGGTTCCTTTACGATTGATTGGTTCATCAAAAAACATTTTCTTCACTCCTACTACTTGACAATTTTGCTAAAGAATCGCATCAAGTTGATTTCTGACTGTTGTTACTTTCGTTCCAATGATTAATTGAACGTTAGTATCATCTAAGTGAACGACCCCAAGCGCACCTAGTTTTTTCAGCCGTTCATCATCAACCAATGTACCATCGTTTAGAACGAGGCATAGCCGTGTAATGCAATTGTCTAAAGAATCAATATTGCTTGCTCCCCCTAATGCTGCCAAAATACCATGGGCATCATAGCCACTCTTTCCAGAATAGGTCATTTCCTCTTGCAACTCATTCGTTTGATCACTGTTCTCTTCTCTACCAGGTGTCTTCAAGTTCTTGCGAAGGATTACTGTTTTAAAAACAAAGTAATAAAGGGCAAACCAGCAAGCTCCTACAATCAGAACGAGCCACCATTTTGTATATGCGCCTTGCATCACGCCAAAGATAAGAAAATCAAGCACGCCCCCATCGGTATTTCCAATCGTGACACCTAATAGACTCATTACCATAAATCCAGCACCTGTCATGATGACATGAAAAATCCATAATAAAGGGCTGATGAATAAGAATAAAAATTCGATTGGTTCAGTAATTCCTGTCACAAAAGTTGCAATGACGCCTGAAATCAATAAACCTTTTATTTTTGAACGATTCTCAGGTTTTGCCGTGTGGTACATAGCTAATGCTGCTGCCGGTAAGCCAAACATGAAGGTTGGCATCTTCCCTTGAGACAAGAACGCAGTTGCACTTGGTGAGATGCTCAAGCCGTTTTGTAATTCCGCATAAAAAATATTCAACGCCCCAAAGACTTGCTGACCATCGATCAGCTGACTTCCCCCGGCTTCGGTAAAGCGAATCTTGGAAACCAAAATATGGTGTAATCCAAATGGCAGTAACAAGCGCTCACCTGAACCAAATAAGAACGGACCGAAAGGACCAGCTTGTTGGATCAAATGTCCGATTCCTGTGATGATCATAGCAAACAACGGCCAAATCATCGGAATGATCACCCCGACCATAGCTAAAGTAAGCGAGGTGATGATTGGAACAAAACGTGCTCCTGAAAAGAATGCAAAACTATCTGGCAATTGAAAATGGTAGAAGCGCATATGCAATTTATAAACGATCAATCCTGCGATAATACCTCCTAGAACACCCATTGATAATGTTTGAATGCCAAAAACGATCTCTTGCCCTGCTTCTCGTAGTTGATCTGCAGCAGCTAATTGATTCGTTTCTTGCAAATAAAAATTGATGGATAAATGCATCACGACATAGCCCACAAAGCCTGAAAATGCCGCAACTCCCTTCTCTTTTCTTGCTAGACCTAAAGGAATCGCCATCGCAAACATGACGGGTAAGTAACTAAAGGCAAACCCACCGATCGTTGACATGAAACGAAAAACCACTTGGAGCCAAGGGGCACCTAAAAATGGGAAAACGTCGATCGTTGAAGAAGATGAAAATGAACTACCAATCCCTAAAAATAAACCCATGAATGCGAGTAAAGCGACTGGCAACATAAATGTTTTCCCAAGTCCTTGAAAAATTTCCATCCAGCTTGCTTTCTTTCCTTTTTGCATATCATTTCCTCCTAACACTTTTATCTCTTAAAATGTAAACGATATCAAGAAGGCTTACAATACAGTTCCCCAAAGAAGAATGACCATTCACAAAATGGAATGGTCATTCAGGATCAAGTCCTGCTTCGATTTGATTGGCGTATTGAATAATTAAAATATCCAGTAACGCCGCTAAGGAGATCCGCGGGCTCAAATCGACTTCATGATGATAAATCGCTGTCATTTCAACAGGAAAAGAGAAGGTGGCAAGCTTTTCTAACGTGCTTTTTGGTTGACCAATACAGGCTAAAATCGGCACGCCTCTTTGTTTCAAACGAGTAGCATAATTTAGCATCCCGATCGTTTCTCCACTATGACTAATAAAAAGAGCTAAATCATTTTTTGATAGTTGGTTCGCGATGGTTGTCAATTCATCCCAATCCGTTGATGCACCCACTGTTTTACCTAAAAAACGCAATTTTCGACTTGCAGATAATGCGACCGGCGCACTTTGCCCTAAAGCGAAAAATTCGATTCGTTGTGCTTGCTGCAGCATTTCCACGGCACGCTGAAAGTCAGCTTCTTCAATCATTGATAAGGATGTCGTCAGCTGGTCAATCATTTGCTTGATCAGTGGGGATAAGCCAAGAGAGGCTTGGGTAGCAGACTCGTTTCTTTCAAGGCTTTGATAACTTTTCAATGAAAATTTGAATTCTTGAAAACCCGTAAAGCCAAGCTTTTTCGCCATTCGACTGATCGTTGCTTGACTAGTATAGGTTTGAGAAGCTAACTCATCGGCCGTCATTTCCGAAACTTTCTCAGGCGCTCTCAAACAATAGTTAAGGACGGTTCGTTCTACTCGGTTTAGCTCAGGGATTTTGTATTGGATTCGTTTGTATAAATGGTTCATCACCTGCTTCTCCTCTCTACTGTTTCTTTATTCTTCTCCTCTCCACTATGCTTCATTTACTCATTATACCTTCCATCAAGAAAAGTACCAACTGATGATGAAGAACTTGACAGCAAAAAAGTGACTCACCAGGTAAAAGGTGAGCCACTTCTTCTATTTTCTCTCTATCTATCATTTTTGCGCAGTCAATTCTGTAAACTCTTGCCCATTGCCATAGTCACTTTCTTTTGAGGGTTGCTTTCCAGATATTCGTTGTCGGCAACTGACAAGTTTATTTTCGACATATTCCATTGTATTGGCGGCGAACATTACTACATTTGCTAGACCTTTGATCAAGGGATCGTTTGGTTCCATCCTCTATTCCCCCATTTCCTTCACGTGTAAGTTGTTACTGACACTTCCTTAACAATGAATATAGACGAGGTACCTTAAATCAAACTAAAAGAGGACCAACACTACGAAAAGCAAAGCAGACTAGTTTCCCTTTCTGGTAAAATATGGTACATGTAGTAGGAAAGGATGATCAATCTCATGATAAAAACCTTAGTGGTGGCTAGCCACCCAGATTTCCACAACTCTCTTTCCCAACGTTTTTTCAGTGAAAGTGCCAAACTTTCTAATGTCACCATACACTTTCTTGATGATTTTTCTGACTTTTCCCTTGCCGATGAACAGGCGCTGCTGCAAAACTGTGACCGTTTGGTTTTACAATTCCCCTTATATTGGTACAGTGTTCCAGCAAAAATGAAAGCTTGGATCGATACGGTTTGGGAAAATTGCGCGCCTGCTTTGATGGGAAAAGAAATCAGTTTCGCCGTTTCTACTGGTGTTGCTGCCAAAGAATTTCAGTTAGGTGGTCGAGAAAATACGACCTTTAACGAAATTTTGCATCCACTCGTACTGATGGCAAAAAAACACCAAATGACCGTGTTACCCATCGTTGTCCTTGACCAACTGATGTATAAAACGGAAAAAGAAAAGCGTGCCTTTGTCATTGCCTATCAGCAATTATTATCGATGCCCGCTCCCTTTACGTTTGACCAAAAGCAACAATGGTTTGCTGAGAAACTGGCACATTTGGTTTCTAAAAAACCGCAGCTTTCTCCTTTGCTATCCCTGTTGCAGGAAAACCATGAAACATTGAACGAATTAGAAGATGCTTTAGCTGAATTGGAGGTGCTTTGATGGGGCATGATTGGCTAACACCGCTGATAGAACAATCCATTCAAGAAACCACTGATTACCATGAAAAAGCATTTTTGCAAGAGCTGGGACAGTTGTTGCAGCAGCAAGAAACCCGCATCGAATTGAAACAAGGAGAACTTGACGGGAAGTTGTGGAACCCTAGTGAATGGTAAGAAATAATTTTCAACGCAAGAAAAAGCTTTGGTCCCACCCAGCCTTAAAAATACTGGGTGTTGCCAAAGCTTTTTTAGGTGGTTTCTATTGCATAATCACAATGAATCGCTTTTATTCTTTGTGGCAGCGATATACGCTGCTTGCAATTGTTTCGTGATTGAACCCAATACGCCAGTGCCAACGGGTTTCCCATCAATGGCAACGATCGGAACGATTTCCCAAACTGAGTTGGTCAAGAAACACTCTTGCGTGTTGCGTAGTGCCTCAATCGGGACGGGTTCTTCTCGATAGGGAATTTCTAATTGGCGACACAACTGAAGGACCTTCAATTTCGTGATTCCCGGTAACACCAAACGCCCATCCGGATGAGTATAGACGATCCCATCAATGATAAACCAGAGATTGGATGCAGATGCTTCTGTAAAAAAGCCATCTCGTTGCAGTATCGCATCATCGAAGCCAGCTTCGATCGCTTGATCCAGCGCCAAAAGATTCCCTAACAAACTCAATGATTTGATATCACAATGCAACCAGCGTTCATCAGGAAGAACGGTTGCCGAAAGCCCTGATTGCTGCATTTCATCTGGTCGTTCAAAGGGGATCACATTTGCCGTCACCACCCCTTTGACCGATCCAGCTGGTGGAAACTCGTGATTTCTCGGAGAAGCGATTCCTCGGGTGATCTGAAGATAGATTTCTCCTTCTGTGATTCCTTCAGTCTTTATGAGTAACTTTAGGTTTTCAGTCAATTGGGGAATCGAATAGGGTAACGTTAGCTTAATTTTTTGTGCACTGCTTTCCAATCGAGCCATATGCTCCGCTAACATAAAACAGTGGCCATTATATATTCGGATAACTTCATAGATCCCATCACCATACTGATAGCCACGGTCTTCGATATCAATTCTCACTACCTCTCGATCAACGATCTGATCATTCCACAAAACCTTCATTTCCTCACTCCTATCGTCGTTTTCGTTTCAATCAGTATAGCATGAGTCTTTGTACCGTGCTATGTGTCATCTAAAACAAAAAACTTGCTGATGAAGATTTCTTCAACAGCAAGTTTTATTGTTACAATGACTCCTTATCGATCACAGAACGTTCTAGTTTGCGTTCCTGGAAAAAACGGAGTAGCGTGCCAGACATCGCCATTATGATCGAATACACTGGAAGTGCAACGATCATACCAACAAATCCCAGCAAGTTGCCTGCGATCAATAATAAGAACACCGCAATAATCGGATGGATATGCAACACTTTATTCATTACTAGAGGTGAAACTAGATACGATTCACCCAATTGAATGATCGTGATGCCCACTACCAATAAAATGGCAGTACGGATATCTAAACTTAAAGCAAATAGAAATGCGGGTGCCGCTCCGATAAATGGTCCGAAGTATGGGATGATATCCAAGACACCGCAAATCAGGCCTAAAAGCAACGCATTCTGCAAACCTAGCAAAGAAAAAATCAAATAACTGGAAACGGCAACGTACGAACATACAAGCAATTTCCCGCCAATATAAGCAGACGCTGCTTGGTGGAAATCACTGCATAACTGACGCATCAAACCTTGGTACTTTTTCGGTGTTTTGTTTGCTAAAAAGTCTGGCACTTTCTCACCGTCTTTAAACATATAGACTAAGAGCAGTGGGATCGTAAACAAGACGATCGCTGAGTGAGAAACGATGGAGATCAAACTCGTTAGACTATTCGTTGCCCCTGTAATAAACTGCAAGGCGAAATTGCTCGCTTGCGAAATATCGATCGAATCAATGAAAGGACCGAAAAGTTCCTCCAAATAGGAATGATCGATGTTATCGATCACCAAATTGATGATAACGGGTATTTGATTGATAAAGCGTCCCATCTCATAGGCTAATGCGGGTCCAATCACCTGAATGATCAAATAGGCTGCAAAAACGATCAACAACAGTGTCGCATACAGCGCAATGCTTTTCTTTTTCGTCCTTCTTTTTACCCAATTAAAGAAAGGCAAAAAGATATAAAAAATAAAAATGGATATCAGTACAGGTAAAAAGACACTAGAAAAGATTGCTTCTAATGGTCGAAAAACAAACAGTATATTTGAATAGATCCAGACGGCGATCCCTAAAAGGCAGACGATCACCAGACCTGCAAAAATTTTTGATTTTTTAAGAAACTCCAATAATTGATCCTCCTGATTCTAGAAAATACGTTCACTTCTTTCAGTTTATCATAATTTTTTAAGCGAATGATCCTTTTGCGAATATTTTTTCAAAAATCCACGTTTTTCATAGGAAACTTTTGAGTAATTTAATTATTTCCCCCATAAAACCCTTCTGCCTAATCAATTTTGATGAGCAGAAAAAGGAACCGAGAGTTGCAAGTGTTTGATACAGTAAGCTGCCACACCGAGCTGGAGTAAACCTAACACTAAGAAAATCAGATGCAAAACATTCCCGCCCCTTAATAAAATCACTTGAACAATGATCCAGATAATTAAACAGATGCCTAAAAGCAATTCGCCATGATACCCTTGGTTGCGCCACAATCGGATAGCTGCCAATAAATTGCCCAGTCCTAACACAATTAGCAAAAACACCCCGGGAATCA
This sequence comes from Enterococcus sp. DIV0240d, assembly GCF_051711245.1. Taxonomy (NCBI): domain Bacteria; kingdom Bacillati; phylum Bacillota; class Bacilli; order Lactobacillales; family Enterococcaceae; genus Enterococcus; species Enterococcus sp. DIV0240d. The sequence continues at coordinate 2,079,093 of NZ_JBIOMG010000001.1, forward strand.
AAAATGTTGTAAATGGCGTTCCTTGGAGCATGGACGATTCCAACCCAGCAAATGACTGTCCTTTCCTTAATGGCTCAATACTCATAAACGCCAGCATGCTTCCTCCACATGCGCCAACACCTATCACTAAACTTAACACAAATAACGCAAATCGCAGCTTCATTTCTCCCACTCCTTCATCAAACATAAAACCGTTAATAAATTGACCATTTTCAACTAGCTATGGGGTTTCTGGCTATTCACTCGTTTTTAGGTGAATAAATAAATGCTGCAATTTGCTGTGTTTCTACAGAGGAAAAGCCGCAAGACTCATAAAAACGGCGCGTTTTCTCTGTGTTGTCCGTGATCAAAACCTTTTGTCGAATCGATGGATATCTCGCCAGCATTTTTTTGAGCAATCGCTGGCCAATTTTTTGACGTTGGAACGCTGGCGCTACTAATAGATCCTGAATATAAAGAATGGTTTGTCCATCGGTTATACATCGAATAAGTCCGACTAGCTGCTCTTCAACATAGGCAGTGATCACCTGTGACTGAGCTAGGCCGTTTAATAGTCGCTCTGGCTCTTTCGTATAGGCGACCCAGCCAACACATTTATATAAAGCGAGAATCTGATTTGAATCCTCTGGTAATTGATCTTTAAAGATGATAGTCATTCTTTTCCTCCTCGTTACTTTTACCCAAACGATGCAGCAACAAATAAAGAGTTAACAGTCCTTTTCCGAACAGGCTCTTGCTACCCTTCAAGCCGAATTGCTTTGCTTGACTAAAGAGTATCCTGAGGAAAAGCAGCTGTCAACTCTAATCACGATTTACTAGAGGAACAAAGAGGAAGTGGTGTTGTTACTAATTAAACCTAAGGATTACTTAATCAAGCATTAATTCGCTTTTTAAACGCTGACTCGTCGCTTGTTGTTCTTCAGGCGACACTTCTTGATAAGAGATACCGTATTCACCTCTAAAGCCATCGCCAGTGAACCCAGTACCCGCCATTTGGTAAGATTCGACAGTAACGAGTGCCGATTGATATTGGGTGAATAGTTGACTCATCTGAGAAAACGTTAAATCTGTTTCACCATTTTCCCCAATAATCGTTAACAGATCCTGAATCTGCATCACGCTTGATAGAGAAACTAATTCATTCGCCAAAATCTCTGTCACTTCTCGCTGACGACGTTGGCGTCCATAGTCACCTTCGGGGTCATCTTTGCGCATACGAGTATATTGAAGTGCCTCCCAGCCATCTAATTCGAGCGTTCCCTCTGGATAATCGATTTTTTCTGCCGTAAAAGCAAACTCATTTTCAACCGTGATTCCACCAATCGCATCGACAAGATCTGCCATCCCATCCATGTTTAAGGAGAAATAATGATGAATCGGTATATCCAAGTATTGTTCGACAGTTTCGATCATCATTTTTGCGCCACCGAATGAATGGGCATGATTGATCTTATCCTGATAACCTTGCCCAACGATCTCCACATAAGCATCTCGAGGAATACTTGTGAGGGTCGTTTTGCGTGTAGCAGGATTCAACGTCGCTACCATGATCGTGTTTGCCCGGTAATCCGTTTTGCGACGAGAGTCATTGGCGATCCCTAACAAGAGAAGACTTAAGGGCTCGGCGTTTTCGATAACCTCCGCCTCTTCTCGCCCTTCGATCGGTCGATGGATAGACTCCACGACATCCTCTACTTGAAAATACACCCTAATAGCATAGGCGGTTCCGGCGGATACGATGCCCATCAACAGTACTAAGAAGACAATTATCAGTTTTTTCGCTGTACTCATTTTACTTCCCCCTACGCACACTTTTTTTGAACGAAAATACAAAAGCAGATGTGATAAAACTGATTCCACTTGCCAACAAGATACTCGCTAACAAGTCACTAGGATAGTGAACCCCAAATAGCAAGCGGCTCATCATAATAAGCAGTAAATAAACCAATCCCAAAAACATAGCTAGTTTTTGGCTAATAAGACGTTTGCCTCTTTGGCCAGGCGCTGTTTGTGCGAAGAAAAAGAGGAGAGAAATAATTAGCGTGGTCGCTAATAGTGTATGGCCACTTGGAAAACTGGCGGACGCCCGTTCCATACTGTCAGCAAACTCCGGTCTTGGGCGATCAACGAATTTCTTGATCACTTGGCCAACACCACTGATTATGATCATATTTCCCATCAACCAAAAACTCTCGATCCGTTTCTTCCGAAGAAACAAAATTGCTGCCAATAAAAAATGAATAGCCGCTATCGGGACGATCGTTGCCGTGCTAGCAAGCGGAACAAAAATCGCTTCTACTGTAGCCGTCCGCCATTGAGGCACGTGGGAAAACAGGGTATCCAGCGTTTGGAACCACTGCGGCTCTAATGCTACAAGGAAAAACAACCATGCGAAACAGCTACAAAGCAGTCCACCTATCACCCCTTGTTTTGCTGTCTTGCTCATGTTAATCCCCTACTTTCTTTTAATGCGTACGATCGTTTCTTCGCTTTAGTCGGGAATTTTTCTAACCCGAAAATAATTCCCATCGCAATACTGATCGCAATCAACGAGGTTCCTCCTTGGCTTAAGAACGGCAGAGGAATTCCCGTTAATGGCAGCAACCCAATCGCCGCTCCGATATTTTCAAAGATCTGAAAGACTAAGCCAAAAACGTACGTGATGGCGATATAGACCGACGCCTTGTTATTCGTTTTTAACGCGGCGAAGATGATTTGATAGATGAGATAAAAATACAAGAAGATCACTAAGGTACTTCCTAAAAAGCCATAGGTTTCACCAATAACTGTAAAAATCATATCTGATTCACGAACCGGCACGTACACTGTCGTATGGGTGTCAGGCGCTCCCAATAAGCCTCCTGAGCCAATCGCCCACATACTGCGAACTTGTTGGAACGCGATAGAGTCTTGGTACGCTAGGGGATCTGCCCAAGCTCGCACTCGGTCTAATTGATACTGCGAGAAATGAAGTCGAAACAAGACACGATTACCCCATTCCGTAAACACGAGCAGCAATAAAATAGCGCCGAGGGCTGCAATCAAACCGATCACTACGGTCAAAATTTTCCAATGAACACCCGAGATAATAAATAAAGCCCCTAACATCACAATAAACACTAAACTCGTACCAAAGTCCCGTTGCATAAACATCAATAGAAATGTCGGTATACTATAAAGCAAGATCTTAATGACGTAGATCAAATCAGATTTAATGGTCCGTTCGGCTTTTCGTTTTTCATACACTAAGGTGAGATAGACCATAAAAAGCATAAAGGCCACTTTCATAAACTCTGAGGGCTGAATGGTAAAGTCGCCGATTCTGATCCAGCGTTTGGTAGAAGTCTGCTCAAACATCGTTTGATCGTAGAACCAATGAAGAGAAGCCATCAAACCTAGCGCCAATACATACAAAAGACCCGAAAAGCGTAAGAGCAGATTGGTTGGGATCAAACTTGTAACGAAGAGCACGATGGCGGATAGAACACAAAAAACGATCTGTCGAAAAACGATCACAGAAGGGTCATTACCATCCATTACAGAAGCTTGATGCTGGACCCAAATGCTTAGCAAAAAAAGCAAAAAAACGGGTAGCAGCAAGGCATAGTTTGCATCATGTCGTTTGAGGAACTTCATTTCGTTTGCCCTCCTCTCGCTCTAATTTCAGGCACATACTAAAGGCAAATGAAAGAATAAAGTAACTGGAGCCACCATAGCTGATAAATGGCAACGGTACCCCCGTCATCGGCATCAACCCTAAAATACTGGCTATATTGATACTTGTTTGCAACAAAAGTAATGTACTTGTTCCTAGCAATATCAATCCAATCTGAGGGTTTTCAATAGCTGCGGAACGAATAAATAAACGTAAGATGATTACGAATAATAAGCCAATAACAAAAATCCCGAAAAGCAAGCCAAGCTCTTCTACTAAAACGGAAAAAATAAAATCGGTTTCCGCAACTGGTAAAAAGCCTTTTTTCGTAATACTGTTTCCTAAACCGAGACCAGTAAGCCCTCCATTAAATAAAGCATAGTAAGAATGGATCATTTGGAACCCCTGATTGTAAGGGTCGGAGAATGGATCACCTACTAGGCGAATTCGGTTATATACGTGCATAAAAATATGAGGCAATAAATCATTGTCGCCTAAAAACATGATCAACAGGGCAGCCAAGAATAGACTGATCACTAAGCCACCAAATAAAAGAGCCGTCAGCTTCACGGGGACTTGTACCGTAGTTATCATGACAAATGCTAAAAAAAGCAAAATCATCACACCGGCTATTTTCGGTTGAAACAGGATCAACACACAGCACAAAAACAAAACGAAAAGCGGACGTTTCATTTCCTGCAAGGTGGTTTTTGCAGTTTGAAAGTAATGAGCAAGGTACAAGACCATCCCTACATTCACAATCTCTGATGGTTGAAATTGAATCCCTGCGATCGAGACCCAGCGTTGTGCCCCATTAACAGAGACACCGAAAAAGGGCAAACGAGCTAAGAGCAAGGTAAAGATCCCAAATGCTAGCAGACCGATCGCTAAGTATTTGCTAAGCAAAATCTCTCTTCGCGTCCGCTGAATAATGAATAAAAGAACCCAGCTAAGTAACAAAAAGACCAATTGACGGATAAATAGCGACGCTGGTGGTTGATCTCTCGTTAATAAACGGTATGAACTTGCACTATAAATCATTAAAAGACCGATAAGGCTCAATAGCAAATAAGCTATGATCAGCAGCCAATCGATCTTCTTTTTTTCTATCATTGCTTCCACTCCTCTTGCCTTGGAGTAGGTGTTCAGACGGTACCAGTTATTTTGCACTATGAGCTTCGTCATCCATCAGAAAGAAAAGCAAAAAAGTCTCACTTCTCTTAGGACGTCAGACTTTAGCAGCAATCTCATCGTCCGAGTTTTAGCACTATACAACGTAAAGAAAGTCATTTGCTCTCTTAGCTATTTTATGAAAAGCCTTAATCCGACAATTCCTGTTTTACACATTGGCGTCTTTCGACGTTTCTGCGCAATAGCTTGTGTTTGTATAGGAGCCTCACCTAACAAGGTTATATGTTATTTTTCAATCCAATATGAATGGTACCCTTCCTCGAATAAAGATACAACCAATTCTCTGTTATTTTTATTTTTCTTTAACTTTTCTTAAAGAATTTAGATATTTCGAATATTTTCTGCTCTATAAAGAAAAAACAACCAAAATAATCATCCAAACAAAGGAACAGCATCGATAAAACACGTTATTAAAAAAACGAGCATTTTAAAAAAGCAGTCCTTTTTCTAGGTGCTGAAAAAGGACTGCTTGCTTGATTTTGGTCTATCGAATGAAAGTTTTCTTGATCTATCAATCCACGGGTCGATTGGTTTGCCGTTCTTGCGCTGCTTTTCGTAACTGCTTCTGCGCTTTTTTAGATCCCCGTTCAATATCTCGAGTAAACTTGCGCTGCGCAAACTCAACGAATAGCTGATCAAGATCATAACCTGCGGGATAGAGCACCTCTCGCTTTGTGAGGAGTTGCAAGCGACGAGCGGCAACGACAAAAAATTGTTTCTCTATTGAAATTTTCGCTTGTCCTTGTTCCAGATACTCATAAAGAAGCCCGCGCTGGTTATGTTCTGTTGAAAAGACCAAGTCTCCTTTTTGAAAAATAAGATCTATCTTGGCTTCTTGTTGAGGGGGTTGTTTCTTCCCCTTTTCAAAAGGCTGCTTCTCAAAAGAATAGGTTTTATGCTTTAAATATTCCTTTGCTGTTTGGACTACGTCAGCGGGGATCGCCATCTTTTCGGCAATCCAAAACGCATTACTATCACCGACTGCATTCGTCAGCAAACGATATTTTGGTGTCAAGGTTTTGGCATCAAAAGCCATTGCCGCTGTTTCGAAATCTTGATGATCGACGGCAAACTGCTTGATTTCACCATAATGCGTTGTTGCGATCATTAAAGCTCCTGAGCGATAGATGGATTCCATGATGGCGATCGCCAAAGCAGCCCCTTCATTAGGCTCAGTGCCGCTGCCGATTTCATCCAATAAAACAATACTGTGTCGGGTAGCATTCTTCATAATCTGAGCAATGTTCGACATGTGCCCAGAGAAGGTACTTAAAGAATTTTCTAGACTTTGTTGATCGCCAATATCCATCCAAAGACTTTTTAAAAACGGAACAATGCTTTTGCCATTGTGCGCTGGAAATAAGCCATAATGAGCCATGGCGCAAACAAGTCCAACGGTTTTTAAGACGACGGTCTTGCCTCCAGCATTGGGTCCAGTGATGACCATGCAGCGGTTTTCTTCGCCAAGTTTTAAAGAAAGAGGAACCGCATCACGCCCCAGCAAAGGATGGCGGACTTGATCAAGAAGCAAAACTTCTTTCTCAGTCATAGTTATCGGCTGCCCATTAATTTCTCGACAATATTTTCCCCGAGCAAAAATAATATCCAGCACAACTAAAATGTCAAGACAGGCAAACACGGCGTTCATTTGTTCGGCGATCGCCCCTGTCAACTCTGACAACACTTGGTATTGAGCGGCTGTTTCTTCTGCTTGTGCCAAGATCAATCGATCATTTAAACGGGCAGCTGCCTCCGGTTCAATAAAGACAGTCGCTCGTTTATTGGAACGTTCGATGATCGTTCCGTTAAATTGCTGTTGAAATTCAGCACGCACAGGTAACGTATATCGGTCGTTCTTTTTGATGACACGATTTTCTTGTAAATAGCGACTTTCCTTAAAAAACTTTGCAAAAACTTTTTTCAGATCAGCTTCATATTTTTCGATCGTACCGCGAATTTTCCGCAATTCTCGGCTGGCATTACTATCAACCTGACCATTGCGAATCTTTTGGAAAATCATTTCGGCGATTTCAGAAAAGTCTTCTAACCCTTGTGCATATTGATGTAATCTTGGGGCAATCGATTGATTCTTTTCGAACAATTGACGGATGATTCGAAAAGACCGTAAAAAGTCTCCATATTCGATAAGTTCCTGTGGTTCTAAAACAAATCCTTTTTCAATTTTCTCCGTATGGTGTAAGACATGCTGCAGCCCCATAAAAGGCACTTGACGACCAGCGGCTAATAGCGCCATCGCTTCAGTGGTCTCTGTCACTCGTTTTTGGGCAGAGTGGATCGTCGCTGCTGGTTTTTCATTCGCAAAGCGCGCCTTGCCGTAATCGCTGATTATTTTTTTACTTACTTGTTCTTTAATTTGTTCAAATTCAGTTGCTTGAGGTATCTTCATGAGTTATCCTTTCTTGTGCCTGAGGATTCCGATCAGATCCCCGTCCAAAAAAGTGTACAAAAAAAGCGATAGTCTCCCATCACCTGATTCATCAATAACGATTTTTATCGGTATCTACAGGCACAACAAATAAACAGTCTGTTTTTGCTTATTTGTTTTAATTGGCTGATTAGATACCTACGACACTCATCAATATACCTCTTTCTTTTTTGAACGAGTTTTTTTCATTGTAATATAGAAGCTGTCCTTCTGTCAACTGCACCCAAACTGCCCTTACAAAAAGAAAAAACGCTCAGCAGCTCCTAGAAGCCCCTGAGACGTTTTTTGATTTTAAATGATGCAAGGCGCTTACGAGCGAATCAGGTGATCAAAGGCACCTAATGCTGCAGTCGCACCTGAACCCATTGAAGTGATGATCTGTTTGTATACACTATCGGTACAATCCCCTGCTGCAAAGACCCCTTCAATATTGGTTGCGCCGTGTTTGTCTACGACGATCTCATTGCGTTCGTTTAAAACGATGCGATCTTTTAACCATTCGGTATTCGGCATCAAGCCAATCAAGATGAAGACACCCTCAACAGCTAATGTGAATTCACCATTCGTTTCGCGATCAACGTAGGTCAATTGTTCGACATGATCGGATCCAGCAATTTCCTTCGTTGCCGCATTCGTAATAACAGTCACATTTTCTAACGTGTTCAAACGGTTTTGTAGCACAAGGTCCGCTTTTAGTTCCGGTAAAAATTCAAGAACATAGACGTGTTTTGCCATGCCAGCTAAATCGATCGCTGCTTCGATCCCAGAGTTTCCGCCGCCAATGACAGCAACCTCTTTCCCAGCAAATAACGGGCCGTCACAATGTGGACAATAGGCAACACCTTTATTTTTGAATTCTTTTTCTCCTGGAACATTGATGTTACGCCAGCGAGCGCCAGTTGCTAAAATGGCCGTTTTGGTTTTTAATACTGCACCATTTTCTAATTCAACTTCGATGACATCATTGCGACGAATATCTTTCGCACGCTGCCCTTTCATCACGTCTACATTGTATTCGTTGATGTGCTCTTCTACCTGACGCATTAATTTTGGTCCTTCGGTATAAGGAGTACCGATCATGTTTTCGATCCCCAGGGTTTCCATTACTTGTCCACCCATTGTTTCGACGACCATCCCAGTATTGATGCCTTTACGCGCTGCATAAATCGCTGCGCTTCCGCCTGCAGGTCCGCCACCGACAACTAATACATCGAAAAGCTCTTTTTCAGCAAAGTCATCTTTACTCGTCGGACCAGCTGCTTTTTCCAACAACTGTTCGATCGTTTGACGGCCGCTTGCAAATTCTTCACCATCCAAAAAGACGGTTGGCACAGCCATAATTTTTTTCTGGTCAATTTCTTCTTTGAACATCCCACCTTCGATCATGGTGTGGCTGATGGAAGGATTTAGCACTGCCATGATATTTAACGCTTGAACAACATCAGGACAGTTATGGCAGGTCAAGCTGACATAGGTTTCAAAATGTAATGGCTTATCGATCGCTTTGATGCGCTTTTGAAGTGCTTCGTCAATTTTCGGCGGACGACCGCTTACTTGAAGAAACGCTAAAATAAACGAAGTGAACTCATGTCCTAACGGCAAACCAGCAAAAGCGATGCCGCTTTCTTCACCGGGACGATTGATCGAAAAGCTTGGTGTCCGATCACTTGCTACAGCTTGGATAGTGATTTTTGGCGACATTTCTGCGATTTCTTCTAAGAATTCACGTACTTTTGTGGAAGAATCATCCTCACCTAAAGTTGCCGCAAAAACAACCTCTGATTCTAGCATCGCGAGATACTGCGTCAGTTGGTCTTTGATTGCCTTATCTAATGCCATGAGAGCCTCCTAAATCTTGCCTACAAGGTCTAAGCTTGGCGTTAAAGTTTCTTCGCCTTCTTTCCATTTTGCAGGACATACTTCACCTGGATGAGTACGGACATATTGTGCAGCACGGATTTTATCGATCAAGCCACTAGCATCACGACCGATACCGTCCGCATTGATCTCAACTGTTTGGACTACGCCATCTGGATCGATGATGAATGTTCCACGTTGAGACAACCCAGAAGCTTCATCTAGTACATCAAAGATCTCTGAGATCACATGAGAAGGATCTGCAATCATGATATATTCGATTTTGTTGATGGCATCAGAATGATCATGCCATGCTTTATGAGTGTAATGAGTATCTGTTGATACAGAATAAACTTCTGCGCCTAATTCTTTTAATGATGCATATTGATCTTGCAAATCTTCAAGCTCTGTCGGACAAACAAATGAGAAATCTGCAGGGTAAAAACAAACAACGTTCCATTTTCCTTTAAAATCTTCTGATGTAACATCGATAAATTTTCCATTGTGGTAAGCTTTCGCTTCGAATGAACCAATCTCTTTTCCAATTAATGACATATCATTTCCTCCAATTAGAATAATTATTTGAGAATAATCTCTATTAATTATTAGTATATCTAACTATAAAAAGCAATAGTTTATTCAGAAATAGTCAAAAAAAATGTTATCCTCCTCAGAAATGAGCATATTTATTTCCTATCCAATACCAATAGAGTATAGTTGTAAGTTTGACTAATCGTTTCCATTTTAATTCCCTACTTGTTAGATTCTCAATTACACCCCTCATTCTCAATTAAATAAAAAAGATTGCCTCTTCCTATGATTCCTCACCAAGTAAAGTGAGCCATAGAAAAAGGCAATTTTTTATTTAGTATTTAAATAGTTGAACAATCCACTGATCGTTCGATCCCTCAATGTAATCCGCTTACCGTCTAAAAAAACTTCTTCGACCGGGTAATGGTCTTGAAAAGGTGGAACTTCCAAGTATTGACTTGCGAGAAAGCGCTCCGGAGATTCGACTGTTGCTATTTCTTTGCTGCCATTTTTCAGATAATGAATTTCTAACATATTCATTGCCTCTTTTCTTGTATTCTGAACTTTTTAAAAGCATTGAGAGAACCATATTTCTCGCTGTTCTTTTTTGATTGGTTCAGTTACAAGGCGTATTATAATCTTCCTTTTTTTAAAAGTAAAGAAAGCACTCTCGATTGAAGTGTCTCTTATTTTTTAGCTTTCGTATGTCCGATAAAGTAGTCCTCTAAGACACCACCTATAACAAAAATGACCCAAGAGTAAGCCCATGCATGAAACATGAAGGACCAAAGCATGTAAACGACCAAAATCACTGGCCAGTAGACTGTTCGAAAAAAGGTGACTCTACCAGCGGATTCCCCATATTTATGACGTGTTGCTCGATCCCCCGGATGGTCTTCGTCGCGAATAAAATACGCCTCAGTTGCCAGCTTCGCAAAGCCTGTACGGATAATACTTACATAAATAATAAAGAACACACCTGCTGCAACCGTCAAGAAAAACAAGGAAATCCCAAACTCAACAGAATAATAAAACACTTCACTTAAAAGTACAGGCGCAATTGATAAAATACAGGCACCAATTCCTAAAACAAGACCAATCCGAAAACTTTTTTCATAATTTGCGAGTTGCTGAGCGGCTTCTCGTTTGGCATCCCTTTTTATTGGACGATCATCCAACTGTTTACGAGCACCGGAAAAGTGCAAGCTGCTAGAGATAATAAAACCGACCCCGATGGCGATAAAAAGAAACATCACCATTATTCCAAAGGTCTCAGCATATATACTAACAAAGAGCATCAAGGCTGCTAGGGATGCGATACAAAAACCGATTCCTATAGATAACGAGAAAGCAAAGTGTCGCACAGTTCCCCAATAATCAAACGCATCGTCTTCTGTGATGGCATCGGACCAATCATCAATCGGCGCTTCTTCTTTTGAAACATTTAACTCTTGCAACAGCTCATCTACGGAACCAAACTCACTGATTACTGCACCAATGGCTTCATGCTCGCTTTTCCCTTGGTGAATCAGTTCTAAGTAGTGGTCTTCCATAATCGCTAAGAGGTCTTCTTTCGCCTTTTTGGTTTCCGGTGTGATGGGTACTGATAAAAATAAGCTGTCTAGATAGTCATGAATGGTTTTCATTTGTCTCCTCCTTGTAAGAACTGGTCAACGACGATCTTTGTCTGCTGCCACTCCAATATTTTCTCCGTAAGGCTTGCTCTTCCGTCTGCAGTTATCTGGTAATACGTCCGCTTTTTGCCATGCGTCACTTCTCCAGGATATGAGCGGATCAATCCTTGTTTTTCTAACCGAGTAAAAGCGGAATACAACGTCGTTTCTTTGATCACATATAAAGCATCTGTTCCTTCGCGAATACGCTTGGATATTTCATATCCATAAGAATCTTCATTGGAAAGAATGGATAAAATGATTGCGTCGTTATAGCCGCGAATTCCGTCACTCGAGATCACGCAATCGCCTCCTAAATTACTTCATCTGTCGTACTAATTATAAAACAATTACTACGACAGGTAAAGTAAAGCAGGGAAAGTTATTAAAAATCAGTCGTAGGTCTTAGAAAATAGGAAAATAAAAAGGGACACGCATTCTCAGTAAACTGATACGCGTGTCCTAATTACTTGATTGCTTTTCTCACCTTATTTATTCAACGGCTGGTTTGACATCGTCCATCATTAGTTGGATCGACTCCAAGCCTGCCCCTGCTAAATACCAAACCGCAGCATCCAATTCAATGACTTGATCGTTTTGCCCAGCATTTGTTTCTTGGACGATTTCATTTGCAACAAATTCACTTTCACTTTCATTGCCGCCGATCGCTTTTGTCCGGTCGATCACGAAAATGATATCAGGATTTTTCTCAAGCAAGTACTCATAAGAAATACTTTGTCCATGTGTCGACGCCTCTAATTCCTCATCTACTGCAGGGAAACCAAACGTATCATACAAGATACTGTAACGAGAACCTGGCCCAAAAGCAGAAAGATTGCCTTCATTTACCATAACAACCAAGGCTTTCTCGTCAGCATTTTGCGCTTGCTCCTTCAAGGTATCGATCTGACCTTGTAACGATGCTAGTTGTTCTTGCGCTTCCTCTTCCTTACCAAAAATTTGACCAATGGTCGTAATGTTGGCTTCGATCGATGCCCAAGTATCACTATTGTCAACGCTTAAGAAAACGGTTGGCGCGATTGCAGACAATTCCTCTTGGAAATCACGTTGTCGCCCAGAAATAATGATTAGGTCTGGCTGCAGTTGATTGATTTTTTCTAAATCAGGCTCTTTGATTCCCCCTGCTGATTCAACATCTGCATACGCTGACAAATAATCTGGTAAATTGCTGGTCGCAGCAGCAACAATTCGGTCTCCGACACCAAGCGCATCCATCGTGTCTAAGGCACTATTGTCAAAAACCACCACTTTTTCTGGTGCATAAGGAACAGTAACGGTTCCATTGCTATCAGTGATTTCAACCTCTGTCGGTGTCTGTTCACTCTGAGCAGTTTGGCTTTGCTGTGTCCCTGTCGATTCGATTGTACCAGTATTATTTGATCCGCATGCGGTCAACCCCGCTAATACGAAAATACTCATAAAGCTTACTACAATTTTTTTCATTTTTTTCCTCCTTAGAAATACATTTTATTGGAAGGTATAGCAAAATTGCCGACCATCCACTTGTACCAGTTTGATTGGAATCTCATATAACGATGCCAACACTTGCTCCTGGATCACAGCCTCAGTGTCGGCCGCTTTAAAAATCTGACCGTCTTTCATGGCAACGATGTGATCGGCGTAGCGAGCGGCAAAATTAATGTCGTGCAAGACGATCACAACGGTTTTTTGATAGTCTTCCACCAAGGTGGTCAATAGCTTCATCAGCTGGTTGGCGTGCTTCAAATCTAGATTGTTTAACGGTTCGTCCAACAGCAGATAATCTGTATCTTGAGCCAAGATCATCGCCAAGTAAACTCGTTGTAGCTGACCACCAGAAAGCTCATGAATCGATTGATTGGCGTATTCGGTAAGGGATAGCTTAGCCAAAGAATCATCAATGATCCTATCATCCGCTGCCGATTGTCGCCCGCGGTTATACGGATAGCGACCAAATGCTACCAGTTCTCTTACAGTCAGTTTGACTGCATAGCGATTGCTTTGTTGCAAAAAAGCCATTTTTTTGGCTAGCTCTTTGGATTTCCATTGGCGAATCTCAGTTCCATCTAAATAAATATCACCAGTTCTCTGGTCCAGCATCCGACTGACCAAGGAGAGTAAGGTGCTTTTTCCCGCACCATTTGGCCCGATAAAGGCAATCATTTTCTGCTCAGGTAATGCTAAAGAACACTCGGTCAACACCTGTGTTTTCGCATAATTTTTGGATACGTTTTTTGTTTCGATCATGATTTTTTCCTTTCCAGCAGCAATTTGCTTATAAAGAAGACGCCACCTAATAATTGAATCACTGTACCAATGGTCGTTTGCCATTGAAACACTTGTTCCACTAAGAACTGCCCTCCTACTAACAGGAGAAAACCAATCAGGCTGCCACCCGCAAACAACCACCCATGGCGATAGGTGGGAAAAAGCTGATAGGTGATCGTTGCCACTACAAAGCCGAGAAAAACAGCTGGACCTACGAGTGCCGTAGCGGTACCTGTCAGAAGCGCAATCAAAAATAAAATACCTCTATGAAGCCATTGAACAGGAACGCCTAGACTTTTGGCTTGCCCGCTTCCTAAATGTAATAGATTCAATTCTGGAATCAACAGAATCAGGCAGCTACTACCGATCAAAATGATCACAGCAGCAATTAAGAGATGTTGCGTATTGATATTGCCAAAGCTAGCGAATAAGCGTCCTTGCAGTAAATCATATTCATTCGGGTCCATCAAGACTTGCAAAAACGTGCTCAGACTACTGAACATCGTGCCGCATACCATTCCAGCCATCAACAACAAAAACAATCCGTTGACGGCTTTTTGATAGAAAAAACCGATCAATAAACTTCCTAGAATGGCAGTCAGACTGACAGAGAATAAAAACATCGCTGCTGTTTCTTGGCTTAGCATCTGGATCCCGCCGATAAAAAAGAAACATAGGGTCTGAACCAGGACATATAGTTGATCCAATCCTAAGATTCCTGGTGTTAAATAGCGATTGCTCGTAACAGTCTGTAAGGTGATCGTACTAAAGGAAATTGCGATCGCCACCAGAGCAAAGGCGAAGATCCGACGGCCCCGCAATGCAAAAGCAAATGACCAATTACCATAGGTGTTATAAGTCAGATAGGCAGTAGCAGCACAAAGGATCAGAAAGAACAAAAGAAAGAGTTTTTTCTTCATTGAAACTTCCTCCCCAGCAGCAAAATCAAGAAGCAGCAGCCACCTAGTACACCGGCAACCACACTTACGGGCATCTCATACGGAGCAATCACGATGCGTGCCAATACATCACATAAAAGTAAAAATGCACTTCCAGCAAAGCTGATCAGCAGTAGATTATTCTTCAAATGATCCCCAAACACCATGCCGATCATATTTGGGATAACGATCCCTAGAAAAGGGATTTGTCCAACGGTCAATAAAACGACACTACTGGCAAACGCCACCAGAGCGAACACAGCAAAGCGTAAATACAGATAATTGATCCCCAGACTCTTGGCGGCACTTTCTCCTAAACCAGCAATCGTGATCTCATAAGCTAGGAAATACAACAGACCGAATACTGGAATCGTCAAATACAAAAGTTCATACTGGCCAGCCATAATGGTAGCGAAATTTCCTTGTAGCCAAGAAGAGACATTTTGAACCAATTGGAAACGGTAGGCCAAGAAGCTGCTAATGGCACCGATGATATTACCGAACATCACCCCGGTCAAAGGGAGCATCATTGGATCTTTCTTTGGTAGAAATTGGCTTAAAAATAAAAAGAACAAAACACCTGCATAAGCAAACACAAATGCTGCGGTTGTCCGAATCAAGTTAGAAGCATTTGGCAGAAAAAGCATGACTAGCAAAATTCCTAAACAAGCACTATCAGATAACCCAATCGACTCTGATGCCACAAATTTATTTTGCATCATATGCTGCATGATTTTCCCACATAAACTAATGATTCCACCTGCAATGATCAAACTGATCGTCCGTGGGAGCCTAACTTTTACCAAAACAAGCCAATGATTCGGATCACCCTGCTGTAAACCACTTAATGATAATTCATGGGTACCTACCAGTAACGAACAGCCCACAAGAAGAATCAAGATCAGCAGTAATCCGATTTTTTTCAACATGCCCCGCCCCTTCCTTATTGAGAATGATTCTCACTCTCTTTAATAGGGTAACGTATTTCACTTAAAATCACAAGAAGTTTTTTTAAAAAATCCCTTTACCAACGCAATTTCAGTGAAAACGAATCTGCCAAGGCAAGGGATTATGTGATATTTTTCTCTTATAAAAGACTGCGAGCACGCATTTTTTTCTCAACAGAGCCTATTTAATCGCTTTAATCAAATAAATACTTGAGAAGGCTAGATTCAACTTCTGAGTTTCATTGAATAACAAATCATTTACACGTTCAATCGTTTCAATCTGTTGAAACCCCTGTGTAGTTCACACATGCTCATCCCAAGCTGGGCGTAGCTTTCCAGATAAAGGGTACTGATGAGCTAACGTTTCCAACCAAGGAATATTCGTCTACCGATAACAATCCTTTACCAAAAATCGTTCAGTCATAAAACGTGCGTCGTCATATTTTTTACGGGTTTCTTCATCAAAAAGATAGCGATACCAGTTGGCATCGAAGTTCAGCAGAACCCCACCTGTTTTTAATACGCGATACCTTTCATCGTGCCATCGCTATTTTCTCCCGAATAACGTCAATTCACAAAAATAAACCTGCGATCATCGCAGGTTTATCAAGACTTACTATTTTACTTTAACAAGCCATCAAGGGCCAATTGATTCAAAAAGTGCAGTGGAAATGAGATGGTTGGATTGAAAAAGTAATCCATTGTTGCTAATTGGTGCAAGGTCGTCTTGCTATTGATCAAGGTTGAGATCGTATTGATGATCTCCAAACTTCCACGATCACTCGTAATGATTTGTCCCCCCATGATCACTTTCGTTTGCTGATCAAAAATCAGTTTTAACGTTACTTCAAAATCCTCATCTGTCGCGAAAAATGTCCGAGAATGAAATGTTTGCGTCACTGAATCTACTTCAAAGCCGTAATACGGTGCCTCGGTCTCATTAATACCTGAACTGCTGACGAAATAGCCAAACAATTTACTGACGACGGTCCGTTGCATTTTTGGAAAAGGAATTTTCGTTGTTCCCCGTTCATTTGCCAATAAATTGGTGGCAGCAACGATCCCGGTGCGGTAAGCATTTGTTACTAAAGGAATATACAAGGAGCTATCCGAATGATTAAATGGGATCGAAACAAGATCCCCAATTGCATAAATCGCTGGGTCAGACGTTTGCAAATACTCATTTGTCGATACCGTGCCATCCAGATTTAGTTTCAGAAAATCTTCTACTAGCGCAACATTTGGACGTGGATTAACAGCATAAACGACCACGTCAGCTTGAATTTTCGTTCCATTTGACAGCTCAATTCCTTGATAATCGCCTTTCTCATTTTTGATCGTATGAGCGACATTGCTGTTAAGATAGATCTGCAAATTTTTGGGAAAACGTTCAATCAAAATTTTGGCAATTTCATGATCAAAATAACGGAACAACAGCGTATCCATGCGATCGATCAAATGAACGGCTTTTTGTTGTCCGCTTAAAGATTCCGCTAATTCAAACCCGATCAGACCAGCACCGACGATCGCAACGGTTTGGGCATTCTCGATTTTTTCTAATGCTTGCTTTGATTGACCAATGGTTTTGTAGGTCGTTATATGTGCTTCGACATCTGAGGCAAACTCCGAACGGAAAGTACTCGATCCCATCGCCAAAATCAAGCCATCATAACTCACTTCATCTTCTTGCTGATAAGATTCCGTTGATGTGACAAAATGAACCGTTTGTTCTTGCGGAAAGATTTTTGTGACTTCACTGTTTAGCATCACATTGATTCCTTCTGAAAGAAGTTCACTGGCTGTTGCCGTTTTGGAATCTTCCAAACGCTGAATGTAACCTTCCAGTACTAAATTCAAACTGCTGGCAACATAACCAAGAACGCTTGATTTTTCTATAATTACCACATCGACTTTTGGGTCAACTTTTTTTAAATGACGGGCAGCAGCAATTCCTGCATGAGAGCCTCCAATAATCACTATTCTCATATCTTTTCCAACTCGCTTTCAAGGTTCTCATTTCGTATTTCATCCACGATTTGATGAAGCCGCTCTTCTTCAAATGGGGTTGCACCACCTGTTAAAATCAATCGTTTTTTATAACGATAGCCTTCCGAGATCTTAGAATGATCAACGATCAATAGATCATAGTCCTTCTCCTTTGTCCCATCGAAGTGAATATTCGGATAGCCAGACAATTCTTTGATCAAAAAGCGCCGTAAAAAGCCACTGCGTAATCGTGATTGAGTCAGCAAAATCCCTACTGTAAATGCTTTTTCCTGTTTTACTTGAATCCATTGACGGATCAAAAGCAATTCATTGGTCAAATGCTGCTTTTTCTCAAGAGAAAAGGACTGGTTTACGTTTTTCTCCAACTGTTCGATTGCTTGCTGTGCCACTTCGATCAAGCTCTCATTCGCAACACTTTGCGGCTGAAATTCAGCAAAGGCAATAATGCCGCCATGAATATACAACGCTTGGATTGTCACACTCGTCAAGAAGACGCGTAATTCCGTAGAAGTTTCTGTAGTCTTTCTTTCACTATCACCAATGGCCTGCAGCAGCTCCCCATTTAACGCATCGATCTCTTGGAAGAAAAGTGATTTTTGCAATGAGTCATCCAGTGAAGGGCGAATCAAGCCTTCAGCTAATATAAATAAATAGAAATATACCGTTTCATAATCGCTCCAGGATACGGCAAAACGACTGAGATAGCGCCCTAATATATTCCGCAAAAGCTGGAACATCGCTTCATTTTCCAATGACTTCAACAATGGATACGAGGCTTCATGCTGTTGCGAGCCGCGATAATCAAAACGGGCTTCCATAATGCCTAACCAAAGCCCGACTTTCCAACGCTCTGCTTGACTAAACGTTGTCTGCAACTGTTTTTCAATGACTCGAATCAAATTGTTGATGGCTGGTGCATTCAAGCGAGCGATCAATTCTTCATTGGGATAACTTTGTGAAAAAAACTGATAATAGAAAAAGCGAATCTGTTTTTCATCCCCAATCAATTTTTTATTTTTTAATTGGATGTCGAATTCTTTCAATAACTGATTGATCGCTTTGAATCGACGAAACAATGAAGCTTCACTCAACATCAGTTCTAACATCATTTTCGTCGTTGACTCATCTCGATGAAAAAACAAATACGACAATATCTGAAAATCGATTGCTTCTGAAAGATACGCATAAAAAAATTGCTTCAGGGAAAAATCAAGAGGCAATACCAATTGCACTTGATCATTTTCTGAATAGATCAAAGCTGCGTCTTCATGGAAAGCAGCTAAATTTTGATGAAGATTTTGAAGTTCTTTTTGCAAAGTGGGCGCGGAAATGGATAACGTTCTTGCAAGTTTTTTATAAGAGACTTCTGAGCCATTCTGAAAAAAAACAGCCAAAATTTGAAAATGTACCTGCTGATTTTTTTCAAGCAGCTGCATCATATTCATTCTTGAACCTCCTTCACCTTTCACATACTAATTTCCCAATTAATGAGTCGTTTGTCAACTATAAAAATTGCCTGAATGTCTTTGAGTTCGATGGAAAAAGCGTTATTTATTGTTCCTAAAGCATAGGAATGGTAAAATTCTTGAGAAGAAAGGTGGTGAACTATGGGAAAACGAATGTTAGCATTTTTTCGAACGGATCGATTATTTTCGATTTCCCTGCTACTAGCACTTATTGCGTGTTTTTTCGGCACCTTCCGTTGGTCGTTTATTGACTTTAAAGTGATTTTATCACTGTTTGGATTAATGTTAGTAATCAATGGGTTAGAAGAAGCTGGTCTTTTACGAGCATTTGGACAAAAAATAGTGGAAAAAAGTCGCAATCTGCGTGACTTGATCCGCGCAATCGTCTTGCTAAGCTTCTTCAGTTCGATGTTTTTAACAAATGACGTGGCTATCTTAACTTTATTGCCCATCTATTTACTCTTAACGAGGAAAGAACAACAGCACACCAGTGTCTTATTAGGCGCTGTCTATTTGATCGTAGCAGCCAATTTAGGAAGCAGCCTGTTTCCATTTGGAAATCCGCAAAATCTATTTTTATTTTCTTACTATCAGATTTCGCTGCCACAATTCATGTGGACTACCGGCACCTTTGTGGGACTTTCATTACTATTACTCCTTGTTTCGATCCAGCTCATCCCAAAGACTCCATTGGAAATCGCCCTGCAAGAAGAACCCTTTGAAAAAAAGCCAGCGCTGCTTAATTCAGGATTATTTGTTCTTATGATTCTTGGTATTTTTAGTATTCTCCCTATTTCAATCGCCGTGCTTGTCGTCGCAGCCGTGGTTTGGTTTAGTAATAAACGATTATTTGCAAAAGTTGATTATCGGTTACTACTTACCTTTCTCTGCTTCTTCTTGATCGTCGGGAATATTCAAGACCTATCTCTGGTCACCGATCACATTCGACCGTATTTTCAAGAAACGCATCGCGCTTTTTTAGGTAGTATTTTACTCTCCCAAGGAATATCTAACGTTCCAGCAGCAATTTTGATTGCTCCTTTTACCGATTTAGAAAAAGCCGTTCTTTTGGGCGTCAATGTTGGTGGTTTGGGTACATTGATTGCTTCTTTGGCGAATTTGATTGGGTACAAATTATTGAAACAAGCCAGACCAAAAGAAGCGAGAACGTTTCAAAAGCTGTTTTTTATCGTCAACATCATTTTTTTACTGTTATTAGGCAGCATCGTATACCTTCTATTGTAGCAAATTCACTGTAAAACGAGATTCCAGCATAAGATGTTTCCAGTCAGCAGCCAAAAGAAGCCTAGCTCCTGTACCTGTTTCTTGATCTTATGTCAGAATCTCGTTTTTTTGATCCCCATTGTGTGATTTTACTTAGGCTAAGAGAAGCTCAAAGGTGATTTTTGTTTGGCTTTCGACAGTCAATGCCTCACCAAAGACATGTTGAACCATTTGTTGCCGTTGTTCCAATGAATACTCCTCCTCAAAATAAAGATGAAATATTTCTTGATCGATCTCTTCCTTCAAAATATACTCGAATTGCCGACTCTGCCAATCGATCGCTTCTTCTGAAAACCACTTCTTGTACCAAGTGTTTAAGTTCAGGTCATTCTTCGCTGAAAGATTTTTTTCATAAGGCTGAAACACGTTTTCTTCTTCTGCGATCATTCTTAGAATAATCAATTGATGGGCCTTTTTTTGAAACTGAAGCAATGCTTCTTTGTCTCTGACTGCTGGATTCATTGCCATAAAAATACAGGGCCAGTGCTGGTCTGCAGATAAAAAGTCTTTTTGGCTCTGCTGAACCAGATGGAGCTTGTTCATCGGATCTTCCGTCGTTTCTTCAATGATTTTTAACATTTCTTTTGAAAAATCAATTGCGTAATACTCATCTACATAAGGATAAAATGCTGAAATGTAGCGGCCAGTCCCCGCAGCAAAGTCAACGAAGGCCGATATCGGGAACACTTTCTGCTCCACCAAAAAAGCTGCTACCTCTTCGGCAATTTTCAATTGGGATTCTCTTTGAATCTGTGCATATTCTTGGGCAAATTCATCCCAAAACAGCATCGCTTCCTCTTCTTCCATCTAGCGGACGCCTCCAGTGATCACTGTCTTTCCTTTCGTTCCTTGCTCAACCGCTTTTGTAGCGAGCTTTAAGGTCTCGATGGTAATTCCTCCATCAAACGTTTGGACCGCAGTCGTATGGATCTTTTTGTCAGCAAGCAACGAGGCGATCCGTTGCAAAATGCTCCCTTGTGTTTCTATCATCAACTGAACATCTGTTTTTGCGAACATATACTCCCAATAAAAATCGATGCCGAGGTTTTTAAATGGATTTAAATCTAGCGCTTCTTTCGTATTCACGATCATTCCGACTTTGCCAAACGGCAAGATTGCTTTCGTTAATTGTGGCAAATAGGCCGAGGCGTCATAAAAAATTGCAACGGCTGAAAAAGGCTCAGTGATTTGTTCAGCCAACGGCAAGCGATGATTAAGTACTTGATCCACTTGATTGTTTTTAAGCCACTGATCGTTCTTAGGACTCGCAGTGCCATAGACTGTCAATCCTGCCCATTTTGCTAGTTGCGCCGCAATTGAGCCAACACCACCGCTGGCATTGACCAATAAAATCGATCCTTCATTCGCGTTTTCTTCAGGCACGTACCCAAATTTTTCAAAAAGCAATTCCCACGCTGTAATACTCGTTAATGGCATAGCTGCAAGATCGCCATCAGAAAAGCCGGCTGGTGCCTTTGCTGCGATCCGAGAATCAACTGTCTGGAACCTTTGATTCGCACCAGGTCGTTGTGTGGTTCCAGCATAAAACACCCGATCACCAACGGCAAAGCCATTAACTGCTGAGCCGATTTCTTTAACGATCCCAACGGCGTCATACCCTTGGATCTGGAACGCTTCACTTAAAGCAGTCATTTGCCGTCTTTTTGTATCGATTGGATTGACCGAAACTGCCTGTACTTCCACCAATAAATCATTTGCTTGGCAATTGGGTATCGGAATTTCCTTTTCAATAAATACATTTGACTCATCTAAAGATCGTCCTTCATAAAAACCTAGTGCTTTGCTTTTCATCATACTGCTCCTTCCAAAAAAAAAGTGCTGAATAGTTATAAAAACCATTCTAGCACTTTTAATGAATTTAGAACATTTATTCTTCACCTTCCACGACAAGCGGAACCAAAAATGGATAGCTTGTGAAGAAATCTAATAAGGATCGCTTCCATTGATCTGAATCAATCGTTAGTAAAGTGGACTCTGTATACAAATGGATCGTCAATCGTTGATTTTTATCAAGTAAAACAAGAATTTCACCTTTGTTTTCTGTGATAAAATCATATTGCTGATTCTCCATTGTAATAATGAAAATTTGATCGAGAATTTCTGCTGCAACAGCAAAGTCCGTCTCCATATCGACAGCCAATGTTTGGGTATTGTCGATCAAGCTTGGTGAAACCGTAAAGCCTAATTCTTTTAAATGCGCCAATACCAAGTTGACATCATAATTAAAGAGCGAAAGCTGATTGACCGAGAAAATATTCTCCGCATGCCATTGACTGATTAAATGCAAAATCTGTTCATCATTGACAACCACCGACTGGGAGTTTGAATTGATAGTCAACAATGGCAAATAATTAGATTGATACGTAGAATTGACTGGATTAAGTTTGAAACTAAACTCGAGCTCCTTTGTTTCTGTTAAACGAAAACGGACATTGAAATGCTTTGTCTTCCATGTGTCATAGTTATCAGTAGCAGTTAAATGAATCGTTTTTAATGGTTTCAAGAATTCATAGGCATAGTATTCAAACAATGTCTTTTTGGCGATCACCGAAATATCTTGATCTGTTAAAATCAACTGGCGGTAATGAGCAAGCAATCCAGAAAAATCAGCTTCCATAATTGATTTTCTCAATTTTAAATCAGCTAGTTCGTTTTCGGCTTGCTCAATAAGCGATTCGATTCGTTGGTGATCTTGCGCTTTTACAGCATAATAATCATCTTCGTAGTCAGTTTCTTCTTTTGCTGAATCAAAAGAATCATCCACTACATTTCCACTATCTTCTACTAAAGGACCGTCATTCACTAAGTCCGTCGCATTTGTTGATACGTTTTCCTCGACTTCATTAGCTCCTTCTGTTTGGACCTCTAGAGTCGGTTCCTGCTCCAGCAGCTGTGATTCCTCAGGATTCGTCTGCGTTTCTTTCGTCAACTTCAGTCAGCTCCTTTCCAGTATAGTGAGCTAAGAAAGCCATTATTTTTGCCGTAAATTCATCAAATGATCCAAAAAAGGTATCAATTTGACGGAATTCTTTTTCCACGATTGCTTTCTTTAAGCGCAATGTTTGGTATTGCTGTTGCAGACGCTCTTTTTCAGCAAAAACCTCTTCGTCATTATTTGAATATC
>NZ_JBIOMG010000001.1:2107500-2647500 GCF_051711245.1 Enterococcus sp. DIV0240d
ATATATCTACGCATTTCACCGCTACACATGGAATTCCACTCTCCTCTTCTGCACTCAAGTCTCCCAGTTTCCAATGACCCTCCCCGGTTGAGCCGGGGGCTTTCACATCAGACTTAAGAAACCGCCTGCGCTCGCTTTACGCCCAATAAATCCGGACAACGCTTGCCACCTACGTATTACCGCGGCTGCTGGCACGTAGTTAGCCGTGGCTTTCTGGTTAGATACCGTCAAGGGATGAACATTTTACTCTCATCCTTGTTCTTCTCTAACAACAGAGTTTTACGATCCGAAAACCTTCTTCACTCACGCGGCGTTGCTCGGTCAGACTTTCGTCCATTGCCGAAGATTCCCTACTGCTGCCTCCCGTAGGAGTCTGGGCCGTGTCTCAGTCCCAGTGTGGCCGATCACCCTCTCAGGTCGGCTATGCATCGTTGCCTTGGTGAGCCGTTACCTCACCAACTAGCTAATGCACCGCGGGTCCATCCATCAGTGACGCAAAAGCGCCTTTCAACTTTCTTCCATGCGGAAAATAGTGTTATACGGTATTAGCACCTGTTTCCAAGTGTTATCCCCTTCTGATGGGCAGGTTACCCACGTGTTACTCACCCGTTCGCCACTCTTTTTCTTTCGGTGGAGCAAGCTCCGGTGAAAGAAAAAGCGTTCGACTTGCATGTATTAGGCACGCCGCCAGCGTTCGTCCTGAGCCAGGATCAAACTCTCATAATGATTTGTTTGAATGACCATACGGTCATTAAGCTCATAAAAATTAACTTTGCTAGCTATTGCTTGCATGTATTTGTTTCAATAAATTGAAACGTCCTACACATTGGTTCGTTTGCTTGCTTTGTTCAGTTTTCAAAGGTCTACCGTGCTGTGTTAGCAACTTTTATATCATATCAGAGCGACATTTGATTGTCAACTCTTTTTTTAAAAGTTTTTTTCGCTCGTTGTTTTTCAACTTCGTAGCGGCTGCCTCAGCGACTTAATTAGAATAACAAATGATTTGTTATTTGTCAACAACTTTTTTCAATTAATTTTGTTGATGTATCAACATTGATTAACTGTTTTATTATTGCGACTTCGTTATAATATCATCTGTTTTATTTTTGGTCAAGTCTTTTTTGAAGATTTTTCAACTGTTGTTTTGACCCGCTGGCTCAATTGCCAACGTTGAATACTTTATCACTCTATGAATGAAAGAGCAAGCTTTTTTTCTGAAATTTTTCCAATTAACAAAAACAAAGAAAAAAACTACCCAAAAGGTAGTTTAATCAATATCGATCGTACGGAAACGGATTTGATTTTGATCGTCTCGTTTTAAGGTTGTTTCTTCTTTCAAATAAGAGAACTTCTTCTCATCGATCGCTGGATTTTCAAGCATTTCTTCATAACCTGCAAAAATATCATGGATGTATTTTTTATAAGCTTTTTTCTTTTTGATTCTTTTCTTCATTTGGCACCGTCCTTTACGTGCTTATCTTAGCAAGCCGAAAGGATTCTGACAACCATTATCCACATTTTCATACCAAAAATTCACTTTGACACACCTTTTCCATTCTTTCAGCCAAGTGACAAGAATGGAAAAAGAATGTTTAGTTTGTGATCAAACGTTTTTGAAACGCCAATCGCTCTCCATTCGGAAAAGGAAATGTTACCTCTCCTTTATATTGATAGCCAGCTGCTTGGATATTCTTTTGCATCCCAATATTGGCTTTATACGTATCGATACGCAAATCAACGATTCCTTGCTCTAATGCAACCACTTCAAGAGCTTGCAGCAATTTGGCACTTAACTTTTGCCCTTTAAAATGAGAACTGACAACGACGCGATGAATGGATAGATACGGACCGTTTCCATCCCACCCTGCGCCGGTAATTGCGTTGTAGACAGGATCATCACCAGAAACCAGTGCCGCAGACGCTGCGATTTTCCCATCTTTCACTAACACATAGCTTTCACCTTTTGCAATATCTGCTTTGATTTGAGTTTCTTTTGGGCCATAGCCATTTTGCCATTGTGGTGATCCTTGAGCTTTTAAAAAAGCAATTCCTTCCTCAATCAGCGCCATTAACTCCGTTAAATCGCCCTCAGTTGTTTTACGAAATTTCTCCATTTAACCCCACCTTTCTTCTATGACTTTCTTCTATAAAAAGAAACAGACGATGATAGAAAGTCGTTTTAATCAATCGTTTTTAGTTTGCCTTGAAATTCACTGATTGATTGATATCCTTTTTCTTTCATGATCGTTTCTAATTCTTTCGTCAATCGTTCAAAGATCGCCGGCCCTTCTTTTTGCAACTCTGTGCCGGTCTGCAACATAGAGGCACCACACAACAAATGCTCATACGCATCTTGACCATTACGAATCCCACCTGTACCAATAATTTTGATTTCTGGCTTGAGACGTGTATAGAAAGCCCGCACATTGGCTAATGCCGTTGGTTTCACATATTCGCCTCCGAGACCACCAAAACCACCTTTTGGTTTGATGACTACCGAGTCAGTAGCAGGATCGATGAATAAAGCATTCCCAATACTATTGATTGAATTGATGTAGGTTAACGGATACTTGTTTAATATCTTAGCCATCTCATCAAAGTGAGCCAAATCAAAGTATGGCGGCAATTTGACACCTAAAGGTTTTGTGAAAAAACCAAAGACTGTTTCAAGAATTTGATCGGTCAAAGGAAAATCATAGGCAACTTGTGGTTTTCCTGGCACGTTTGGACAAGAAAGATTCAACTCAGTGATTCCTTCAAAATCACTTTCTTGGATCTTCTTCAATAACTCAATGTTTTCAGCCACACTCATACCAGCGACAGAGAAAAAGAAAGGCGCTTGCTGAGTCATTTCCTGCTGTTTTTTGATGGCATAATCTA
Source organism: Enterococcus sp. DIV0240d (assembly GCF_051711245.1). NCBI lineage: Bacteria > Bacillati > Bacillota > Bacilli > Lactobacillales > Enterococcaceae > Enterococcus > Enterococcus sp. DIV0240d. Next base: position 2,110,381 of record NZ_JBIOMG010000001.1, read on the forward strand.
AGTAGTAGTCCACCCCTAGATTTGGTAATCCCATCGAATTGATGCTTCCTAAGGGTAAATCGGTATAACGTGGTTCTGGATTTCCGGCACGTGCTTCTAGCGTTGCACTCTTTGTGACAAATGATCCAGCTGCTGATACCGCTAATTCATCTAATTCCTCGATCGTCATACAATGGACTCCTGAGGCGTTCATAAACGGATTTTCGTATGTAAATTTCCCAAAATTCGTAGCTAACATTGATTCATTCCTCCAATCTTTTCAACTAGTTTACCGTTTCATTTCTGAAAATGCAACGGGTCTTTGATTGGGACAGGTTTTAGAAGGAGCAACCTATTTAATCACTGTAGCAAATCAAAAAACCATATCCATAGCAGCTTGTTAAAGCTTGCTGAATAAAAATGGTTTTTGAAAAAAATCTGTTTGTGCTGTAATCAAATGTTTAGTTTTTAGAGCATGATCATGATTTTATTAAAGCTTTCACTTCTATTTACCGCTAAATCAAATGCTCTTTGAAGATATTCTAACGGAAAGCGATGGGAAATCATATGACTGGCACTTAAGCGTCCGCTTTCTAAAAAGGTGAGTGAATCAAACCATTCTTTGCCTGGGAAAGGCGCAGAATAGCTATTCCAAAAACCCTTAATGGTTAATTCACTGCGAAAGATTTTTCAAATGCCCGTTGCTTAATCAAAACATCAGAATAAGTGATCCCTTGAAATCCAATTTTCCCGTCTTTTTTTGTCACTAAGAGACATTGTTCTTCGGTTATTTTAGTACCTGCACATTCCATTGCAATATCTACGCCTAAACCATCCGTTATCCGAGAAATCTCTTTTTCAAGGTCTTGAACACTAGGATCGATCGTATCGGTGACACCTAAATCTAATGCTTGTTTCAGTTTCTCTGATTGAATATCAATGCCAATAATCGTTTTCACACCCGCAATTTTTAACCATTGGATCGTCAGCAACCCAATCTTTCCTAACCCAAAACGGCAACGACTTTGTCACTTGAAAGAGAAAATGTTTGTGAAAAACCAAGAACGATTTTTCCTTTTTGCAATTATTTCTGAAGTCACGTAAAAAACAAAAAACCTCGTAACAATGAGTCACGAGATTTTGGTGAAGCAATCTATTCTATTTATGAGTATTTAAAAACTATCCGTAGCTCATCACTTCCGCCAATAAATCGAATGGGTGAACTAAATTAAGCCATTCCTCGCAGGAAATTTCCTTCGGTTTTGGTTTTATTTATGCGACCTCATAAGTAGAAATTCTCAAGTGTTACTCGATGATACTTGCGTTTTCCATCGAAAGCGTACAATTCAAATCATTTCAAATGATAAGACACTTGAATAGGAGTTTTTTAATTGACTGTTCAACTTTTTTTGAAATTGAAAACGAATAAACACATACTATATACATACAAATTTTTTACCTATCAAGTGAATTAAACCTTTTTCTTTGATACCTCAACACTCCAGTATCTCCGATGACGTATAATTTGTATTTTCCATACCCTACTTTAAATTCTAATCTTTCGCCACTTGCGATTTCAAATAAAAGATAATAGGTAATGGATTGATTCGTAAAGCCGTTTGCAGCAATATTCGTGCTACTAGTCATTCGTTTGTCTACTAGCGTGGCAAGTACTGCCACTTCTGGCGTAGATTGATCCTTTAAGAATTCGACAATATGATATAAGATAACTGCGACGAAAATAAAAGCAAATAAAGTAAATAGAAAATCCACAAAACACACTCCTTTTTTGTTTTTATGATCAAGGGAATCAACCAAATCATTTTTACAACTTAACTATAATTATACATTAATTCAATTAATTAATCTCGAATCTCTAATAAAAATATGTAACTCGCTAAATGATTGACCGAAACTGTAGTTTGGCTATCGTTTTCCTATATGTATGGTTGCATAGAACACATTTGTATATTTGTTAACCAAGAGTCAGTTGCTAGGATGAAATCACATGACCTTTGAAAAAACATTCCTAGAATCATCCTTCTTCATTCTACATTGACTCCTTAAGGAAAATTCATCGTATCCCAAAGTCTCTGACTAAATTCAGTAACTTTTCTTTAGACATGTTTTCTGGGATGCACCTTAAGGTTATCAATGTGGATGAATAAGAATTTATTCTGTGCTCTTTTTTTGTCAAAATGATCGAAGGTTTATAGAAAGTATTACTATTTCGGCAAAGTTAAATACTAACTCACTTTGAGTTGTCATATGAATGGAAAATACGTTGAGCTTTCAGGTTTAAAAATATATGATTTTCTTTAATGCTTTTAGTAAAAAAGCATAACTTTTTCACCAAGTAACTGTTTATTTAAGAAAGTATTCTATAAAAAAACTCTTCTACCAACTTTTTCAAAGTTAATAAAAGAGTTCTGTGTTTATATCCTCATTTTGCCAACTGTCCGACACCTAAGAAAACAGCTTGTTCCATCTAGTTAACAAATATGAAACAACTTTCTATGATTGAAAATCCTTAACGAATCCCCAAAGCAATCCGTGCATAACGACTCATTTTATCGGTCGTCCAAGCGGGATACCAGACTAATTTCACCTCTGGATTTTTGACTTCTGTAATATCGCTTAGTGCTTCGTGTATCGATTCAGTCAATACGTCGGCTAAGGGACAGCCCATTGTTGTTAAGGTCATTTTGATTACGGTATTGCCTGTTTCTGCATCAAATTCGACTTCATAAACTAAGCCTAGATTCACTATATCAATCCCCAACTCAGGGTCAATCACGGTTTCCAAGGCAGCCAAGACACGCTCTTTGATTGCTTCTGCTTCTACTTCAGTATATGCCACGGTTGAAGACCTCCTTTAATTCTTGTTTCAAATAATACCTTCTTTTGCAAGATTTGTAAATGGACGATCCTTGATTATGGACGGCTTTTCTTGTGTATTTTCAGTTCTGGGAAGACCCCTGTCGTTTTAAAGGTCCGTTGTTCATCATCTGTCGCAAAACGGCCTGTAATTGATTGGGTCGGCACAAAATTAATAAACGCATTGCCGTCAGCTTCTAAAACGGCTTGTTCTAAATCGTAGATCTCGTAGCGCGTCACGACCATCATAATCATATTGCCAGGTACGCCTGAATACCCTCCGACTGAGGGGAACAAAGTCATGCCGCGAAACACATGCTTAGAAATATTTTTCCCAACAGCTTCCGCATTGGTCGTAATAATCATTGCCGTTACCTTTTGATGACTTGTGTGCAGCATGTCCACAACGTAGCTCATTGCGAAAATCGAAATGATCGTGTACAAGGCACTTTCCCAAGAAAAGACGAAACCTGAGACCATGACAATGATGCCGTTTAAAATAAACATATATTTACCAACTGTTTTTCCAGTCGTTTTTGATAATATCAACGAAAGAATATCCATTCCGCCGGTGGTAAAACCCATTTTCAGTGAAAACGCAACGCCGACGCCTAACAGTACGCCACCTAGCAAAGCGTTAACCAAAATATTGTCAGTGATCGCTCCTTGCGGAAGGATCATCGTTAAGACGGAAACGACAACGACATTGATAAAGCTCAATAGTGTCGATGATTTCCCGAGTTTGATGAACCCAAGAACAAAGATAGGCAAGTTTAAGAGGAAAATAAACAGCCCTGTACTAAGGTGAACGCCAAAATGTTCCAAGGCAAGTGCCACGATCAATTGGGCGACCCCGTTCATCCCAGCAGAAAGAACGTTTGCGGGAATCAAAAAGAAATTTAAAGCAATGGCTGCAGTAATACCTGACAGCAAAATAACCCCTATTTTTTTCAATCGTTCTGATTGTTCGTGCTTCGTTAATAACTTACTCACAATGATCTAGCTCCTTCACTAAAAATCTCCTTCCAAAGAATAGCAGTTTGTGTGAAAAAATGAAACAATTATTTGCAAAAATTTACTTTTCATTCCCGCATCGTTCGCCTCCATGTTAAAATCATAGGTAAGAGATGAGAGGAGTGATTGATTTTGGCAAAAGAAGCAAGTTTTGATGTCGTATCTGAGATCAACACAGAAGAAGTGAAAAACGCCATTCAACAGGCGGAAAAAGAATTGAAAAACCGATTTGATTTTAAAGGCTCCACGGTAGAAATCAAGATGACTGAGGGCAAACTGACGATCGTTGGAGATGACGAATTTAAGTTGGAGCAAATCAAAGATGTGCTCTTTGCGAAGCTGATCAAACGGAATGTACCAACGAAAAATATTCAATTTGGCGAAACGGAGCATGCCTTGGGGGCAAAAGCTCGTCAAACGGCAGAATTGATCAATGGCATCGATAAAGAAAACGCCAAAAAAATAACGACAGCGATCAAAAACGCCAAGCTAAAAGTTAAAACCCAAATTCAAGACAATCAAATTCGGGTAACAGGCAAAAGTCGTGACGATCTGCAAGAGGTGATCCAATTGTTGCGTAAACTGCCCCTGACGATCGATTTACAATTTACAAATTATCGCTAATCAAAAAAACTAGAACAGAGTCTAACGTGATGGTTAGGCAAAATCAGCTTTATCTACTGATTTTGCGCAACCGCTCTTGAAAGCTCTGCTTCTAGTTTTTTTCTTGCCAAAAATGAGTCAATGCCTTTGATAACTCTTGCGGCCGACGAATCTGCAAGGCATGCTGCCAATGCAGTGGGAAAAGTTCTTGGTAACGCGGTGTCCGAAAGCGCTGATCCAGCAATAACACCACGCCACGATCGCTGACATCCCGAATCACTCGACCGGCTGCTTGCAGGACTTTATTCATCCCTGGCAGCTGATAGGCATACGCAAAGCCAGCTGCCTTTTTCTCATCGTAATATTCCCGAATCAATTCTTGCTCGTGATTGATTTGCGGCAGTCCGACTCCTACCACCGCTGCACCGATCAAGCGATCGCCTTTTAGGTCGATCCCTTCAGAAAAAATTCCTCCAAGGACACAAAATGCCACCAAAGTTTTTGGTTGACTCTTTGGTTCGTCTTGACTTTTATCCAGCAAGGATGATTGTTGCGAGTCAAAAGATTGAAACTGCGCAAGAAACGCCTCGCGCTCTGCTTCGTTCATAGCAGTCCCCTGAATCAAGACCTCCACCTCTGGCGCCTGTTGAGAAAATGCTGCCGCCACCTCATCCAAATAACGATAAGATGGGAAAAAGACCATATAGTTTCCCGCTTTCGCTGCCGTCATTTGCTGGATCGCATCAACGATCGCAGGAATGCTGGCTTCACGTTGGCGATATGTCGTTTGGATATAGTCCGCAATAAAAATCCCCTGATTTTCCGGATCAAAAGGACTTGGCAAGCGATAGCGCAAAGCTTCATCGCCGCCACCTAATACTTCTTGATAATACGACAAAGGGGTAAAGCTCGCAGAAAACAACAGGCTGGCCTTGCCCTTATCTAACACGGATTCCAAAAACGGCGCTGGTTCGATGCAAAATTGCCGTAGTTTGATATCATAGCGGTCGATCTCCACCGTCGTTTCGTAGTGATCATCATAAAATTCACTGATCTTCAAATAATGGTTAGCTTCAAAATACACTTGCAGCACTTCTTCTTGCAATTCATGCTCAGGATTTGCCGGCAACCATTCCTTCATCAATTCAGCTAATTTGTATAGCTGATTGACCATTGTTTCATGGGGAGCTGCTTGATGGTGGTATGACCATCCTTCCTCTTTTGCTAATTGGGCTAAAGCCGCAAATTCTTTATCAACTCTGTTTAGTGCGCGTTTTAATTTCTGTTGATCCTTCGGCAGCTTCTTCTTTAATTCCTTAAATGGCTGTCGTAAGATCGTTGCGGAATACATTTCTTTCGAACGATTAACTAAGTTATGGGCTTCATCCACTAAAAAGAAATACTCTTCGTCTGGCTCTTCAAAAAATCTCCGTAAATAAACGGTTGGATCAAACAAATAATTATAATCACCAATAATGACATCGCAAAAGACACTGACATCCAGTGAAAGCTCAAAGGGACAAACCGTATGCTTCATTCCATAAGTCTCGATCACTTCTCGGGTTATTTGGTTTTCGTGATGCAACAGATCCCACAAAGCTTCGTTGATTCGATTGTAATAACCTTGTGCATAAGGACAATGCTCTGGCGTACAATTTCGTTCATCCAGAAAGCAAATTTTATCTTTGGCAGTGATCGTGACACTCTTGGTTTCACTACCGTTGTCTGCTAACTTGCTCAACGCATCTTCAGCCACTTGTCTGGTGATCGTCTTCGCCGTCAGATAAAAGACCCGATCTGCCCCTTCTTCCCCGAGAACTTTTAATGCGGGAAACAGCGTTGACATGGTTTTTCCAGTTCCCGTTGGCGCTTCCGCAAAAAGTCGCTTGCCATTTTTTAGTGTTTTATACGCCGCTGCTGCTAACTCTCGCTGCCCTTTGCGAAAGGTTTCAAAGGGAAAAGACAGCAGCTGCAAAGACGTATTGCGGACACGGCGCCAATTCTCTTGAAAAACTAACCATTTATGATATTCCTGAAGTAATTCTTCATAAAAAACAGCTAATTCTGAGAACTGAAATGTTCTTCTCGTACGGGTGGTCAGCTTTTCAGTGGTTTGATAATAAGTCAATTGTACGGCGATCCGATCGATGGGTCTCCTCGGATCATTTTCTCCATCAGCAGTAGCTTCTGCTTCTGGTTTCTCTTGTTTTTCACTGTCATTAAGCGCTGCTTGTTCATTTTCTTGTAGTAAAAACAAATAAGCATAAACCATTCCCTGGGCAAAAAACAAATCGATTTGATCTTCAGGGATATCTTCGAAAGCTGGTTCTGAAGTTTTGATCTCATCGATCACCCAAGAATTAACAGCTGCATCAAAAAAGAGACCATCGGCACGTCCTTCGACAGTGATCGAATCTTTCTCAATTTGGCTTTCTCGTTTGAAAAAGACTTCTTTTTGATACGCATCCCCAGCCTCTTTTTGTAGTTGGCGATGGATACGGGCGCCTTCTTGTGCGGTATGATTACTGACTTTGCGGCTATCAATATCGCCTCTGCGCAAAATAAATTCTACGATTTTTCTAACCGCAACTTTTCCTTTATACACGTGTTCACCTTCTCGTTTGCCATTATAGCGGATAGATCACTTTTGGAAAAGCGAACAGAAACAGCTTTTCATCCTCTGCGGAGAGTATCCTATCCAAACAGGTTTGATCTCTAAAAAAATCACTTGCGGCAAAATGCCTTCTCATCAGGTAATCAACGCCATTTCCACTTCCAGAGAATGGGTTTGACGAAAGGTTACCAAAAAAACCTACTCTACTCACCTAAGCAAGTAAAGCAGGAATATGTTTTTAAGAAAATTTATTGATCGACCTGAATGTCATAGCTAACGCCATTTTGATCATAGGCCTTCTGATTATTGGGATCTAAGGTGAACTCAAAGGTTCGCCCATCTGCCATGATCGTCAAACGTTTTCCTTCGACGATGTACGAGGCATCTTGATAGGTGATCTCATAAATTTGATAAGGATCGTTGGACAACTGTACCTCTGAATGGGAAAAATGACGCTGAAAATCACTTTCGATTTGTCCTTTATACAAGGCAACATCACTAGAGCTGGCTGAACTATCTTCTAAGTCTGCCATCGGCAAATACTGCTTAACGATCGTCAACTCATTCTCATGGAAATCATAAACCCCTTGGCTTTGCGGAAAGATGACACTCTCATCTTGGATCAACATCAAATCAAGGTCGCCATTTTCAACCGCTTTTGAGGCGGAAGTAACGGTTTCAGAAACTTCTTTCGAATCATCGATGGATAGCTCTTCCTCACCACAGCTCGCTAAAAGAAGCACAGCAAAGCATACAGTGAAAAAGAATTGGAGCGATTTTTTCATAAAAAACACCTTCTTACAAAAAGTTGATGTATACCAATCAAAACGAACACAAGGTCCTGAACACTTACTTTCCCCGAACTTAGTCACGACGAATGTTTCTGCTGCAGGAAAAAATTAGACCAGTTTCAAACGAAACACGCGCTTTCTTATTTTAATTAGTATAACAGCAGTTTTTTGCTAATGCGGTTTCTTAGAAAAATTTTCGAATTCCCACAATAATTCTGAGCTTTTCTCTCATCAAACTATTGGTTAGCCTTATCACCTGCCTGCCATAGGGTGGTCACAGCATCTTCACGAAATAAAGCCTATCCGTGCCAAGTACAGGCGTGTCAGAAAGCACAGCAAATTGTTCGAAGCCGACTGCTTGATAGAACTGTGGCGCTTGGTAGTCTTGGGTGGTAACTGTCACGGAACGACACCCCGCTTTTTTACCGTGATCGAAAAGTGCTGCCATCAATTGTTTCCCCACCCCTTGATTCTGATGGTTTGGATCAACTGCAAACAATTGAATATGAATCGTATTACCTGTCCGTTTCCCAATCAACCCACCAAGTTGATCGTGATTGTCAAAAAATGCAAATGAAAGCTGCTCTTGATCGGAAAAGGCACTCACTGCCTCTGTTTTTTTCGTTGAATAATTGAGCCATTGACAGATCGCCTGACGATTGTCTTCTGTGTTCATCGTTTCTATCATTAATTTTTCACTCCTAAAAACCTTTCTTTGTTTCCTCTTATACTTTAAGCTATACTTATAGTCAGACACAAGTATTTGTGATCCTAGGAGGTTTTAGCATGAAAATCATTGGTTTAGTGACAGGACCCGTTCAAGAAAATTGTTACCTTATTTGGAAAGAAGATTTTTTGTTGATTATTGATCCTGGAGCAGAAGCAGCGAGATTGATCGCTGAGATCGAAAAAACAGGCGCAAAACCAGCAGCGATTTTATTGACCCACACTCATTATGACCATATCGGCGCAGTTGACCATTTGCGGGATTATTATCAGATCCCCGTTTACGTTAGTCCACTTGAGCAAGAATGGCTAAGTGATCCTATGAAAAACCTTTCTGGTCGTCATCCTGAATTAGGAACCATCACCGCACGTCCAGCAGAATTCGAGCTAGAATTGAAAGAGTACGAGATAGCTGGCATGTCCTTTAAGGTTGTTGCAACCCCAGGTCATTCCATCGGCAGCGTCAGTTTTATTTTTGACAAGTTTGTCGTTTCTGGAGACGCCTTATTTAAAGGCAGCATCGGTCGGACCGATCTACCAACTGGCAACCTTGAGCAATTGCTGACCAGCATCCAAACGCAACTTTTTGTTTTACCGAATCAGATGGCCGTTTATCCTGGCCACGGAGAACCAACAACGATCGAGATTGAGAAACGGACCAATCCGTTTTTTAACGCATAAACGAATTACGAACCAAAGGAGGAATTACTACTTATGGCAAAAACGGAATTGTATGTCGTGCGTCACGGGAAAACCATGTTCAACACATTGCAGCGTGTGCAAGGCTGGTGCGACACCCCATTGACTCGTACTGGTGAACAAGGCATCCATTATTTAGGACTCGGGTTACGAGATGTGGATTTTGTGGAAGCAGTATCCAGTGACAGCGGCCGCGCGATCGAAACGATGCGTCTGATACTGGGTGAACATGTCAGAGGACCAGAGATCCCTTATCATATCGACAAACGGATTCGTGAATGGTGCTTTGGCTCACTTGAAGGTGCCTATGATGCAGAAATGTGGGGCGTTCTGCCACGGATTCTTGACTTTCCTGATTACGATGATATGATTGCCAATCATGTCTCGTTTGAGGCGATCGCCAATGCGATCTATCACGCAGATACAGCCAATTGGGCGGAAACCTTTGATGTGTTGACCGAACGTGTCAAAACAGGGTTTGAAGATATCGCCTACCGCGTTGAGAAAAAAGGCGGCGGCAATGCGCTAGTTGTGTCTCACGGCTTAACGATCGCTTTTCTTTTGCATCTGATCAATGATGAGAACAATGTTCGCATGGATATTGAAAATGGCTCGGTCACTCGACTGATCTACGAAGATGGCAGCTTTACGATTGCTGAAGTGGGCAATACCGATTACATCAAAAAAGGCTTAGCACTCTCTCAAGAACTTTTATCCTAAGAGAAACCTTTGGCAGTTGATCAATTTCTTTAAGAAAGGAGCAGTTTTTGTTTTAAAAACTGCCCCCTTTTTTTAGGAAAAAGATTGGTATTCGAATCAGGAAACGGTATACTAAGAGTTGTATTTTGTCATAGAAAGGACTGAACCAATGTTTTTTACAAATTTCATAAAAGCGATTTTATTTGGGATCATTGAAGGGATCACGGAATGGCTGCCAATCAGCAGCACGGGTCACTTGATTCTAGCCAACGAATTTATCGGATTGAATGTAACTCCCGAGTTTATGACGATGTTCAATGTTGTCATACAACTGGGTGCGATTTTAGCAGTCGTCTACTTATATTTCCATAAACTAAACCCTTTTTCACCGCAGAAAAATGAGTTAGAGAAAAAAGATACATGGACGTTATGGTTTAAAGTCGTCGTGGCGGTCTTGCCATCGGTTATTATCGGATTACCGTTAGATGATTGGTTAGATGCGCACTTCTACAACTTTTTCTCCGTTTCGATCGTCTTGATCGTTTATGGGATCGGCTTTATCGTGGTAGAAAAACGCAACAAAAATAAAGCACCAAAATGTACCGATTTGAACAAGTTCACCTATAAAGCGGCATTGATCGTAGGAATGTTCCAAGTATTGGCATTGATCCCAGGAACTTCTCGTTCTGGTGCTACTATCTTAGGTGCTATCATGATCGGCGCTTCTCGTTATGTTGCTGCTGAATTTTCATTTTTCTTAGGTATTCCCACCATGTTTGGTGCCAGTGCCTTGAAAATCTTCAAGTTTTTGAAAGATGGCAATGCCTTTGATTTCCAAGGAACCGTCATCTTATTGACAGGAACCATCGTGTCATTCATCGTTTCGATCATCGCGATCCGTTTCTTGATGAACTACATCAAACGGAATGATTTTACCGTATTTGGATGGTATCGCATCGTTTTAGGAATCATTTTGATCGGCTATTGGATGATCCAATTATAAGCAAAAAGAGCAACTCTTGGGCAGGTAACTGCCGCAATAGTTGCTCTTTTTTTTCGTTTGAATGCTCTCTAGTTCCTCACGTGTTTTTGATCACCATACCATCGATAATATCAACCGCACTTTCGGTGTCGTTGATAATCGATTCAAAGCGATCATAAATATCTTTCCATTTAATGATTTCCAGCACTTCTTTTTCATCCGTAAACAACGCTTTTTTCATTTTTGAATACAAAAGATCTGCTTCTGATTCAATCGTATTTACATCGTTGATCATTTGACGCAATGTTTTTGAATTTTTGAACTTCGGAAACTCTTTTAATGCTGTTTCGACCCCCTGTGTCGCTTGAACGATCATTTCAGCAAATAAGTTCGTTTCAGGGCGGATCTTCGTAATGACCAAATTCTCAAATAAATAAGTCAGTCCCATAATGCCATCCAAAATATCATCTAAGCGCTCAGAGATGACCAGGATGTCTTCGCGATCGATCGGTGTGATAAATGAGTCGTACAACTCATTCGTTAACTCAGCGATCACCTGATCGCCTTCCTTTTCTAATCCATGAATCTCAGCTGCCGCTTCACTTAACGCTGTTTCAGAGTAATCATTGATCAACAGCGAAAAACGTTTCGCAGCTAGATGCCCATTTGTTGCCAACTGCTCCATTGCCGCAAAATAATCAAATCCTTTTTTTCGTGCCATTACTTTCTCTCCTCACAAAATTAGCAATAAAATTTTCACCATTAGAAACGCAATCAACCCGCAACCAGGGAACGTTAAAATCCAAGCATAGATCATTTCTTTAACGATGCGCCAATCAACGCTAGAAAAACGTCGAGAAGCCCCTACCCCCATGATGGCAGTCGTTTTTGTATGGGTCGTTGAAACTGGGATACCAAATACGGAAGACAAGAACAAACAGATCGCAGCGGTAACATCTGCAGAAAAGCCCTGGTATTTTTCCAGTTTTACCATATCCATCCCTACTGATTTGATGATTTTCATCCCACCGACAGAAGTACCGATCCCCATGGTCAAGGAACAAAGAACCATCACCCAGAGTGGGATCGAAAAGCCATTGCCGGTCTTTTCAGCAAGATTGTTGTAGAAAAGCCCTAACATGAAGACACCCATAAATTTTTGGCCATCTTGTGCACCATGTAAGAACGCATTGGCACCAGCCGCAATGGCTTGACCAACTGTAAAAATTTTGTTGGCTTTTCGCCGTTGGGTATCGCGAAAGAGCCATACGATCAGTTTCGTGATCAGAAAGCCGCCAATGAAGCCCATCAACGTAGAAACGACAAGACCGATCAAAACTTTCAGCCACTCCTCGCCATTGACTGCATGTAACCCACCAAGGGCCATGGCTGCACCAGTCAGTCCTGCGATCAACGCGTGAGATTCACTAGTTGGGATCCCAAAATACCAAGCTGCGACCGTCCAAACAACAATTGAAAACAAGGCAGCGGCTAATGCGATCTGTGAGACCCGAAAACTCCCGCCTGAATCAAAAGTCACAATGTTGCTGATGGTTTCTGCAACTTGCGCATTAAAATACGTCATCACTAGCACACCTAAGAAATTCATGACGACTGCCATGCCAATGGCGATATTCGGGCGTAAGACTCTCGTGGAGACAGCGGTTGCAATAGCATTCGGCGCATCCGTCCAGCCGTTGACGAAAATCACCCCTAATGACAACACAATCGTTAGAAACAAAGCGATATTCACATAGATTCCCCCATTTAAAAATTCCGAAGTAATCATAGCATAGAAAGCTGTTTCTGTGTAAACTTTTTATAACTATTCAGTAAAAAATGTGTAAAGAAGCATTTTTAAAATCCATAAAGCAAAAAATAGCACGGCCAAAAAACAAATTTTTGTGTTAAGTAAAATTTCTTTACAACTTTTATTGCAATCACTCTTGGCATTAGGTATAATGACTAGTGTTGATTTATACGTTTTCTAAACGTAATTGAACTTTTTTTTCGGAGGTGAAATACATGCCAAACATTGAATCTGCAATCAAACGTGTTCGCACAAGCGAAGCGGCTAATGCTAAGAATTCATCTCAAGTAAGCACAATGCGTACAGCAATCAAAAAATTTGATCAAGCTGTTGAAGCTGGTGCTGATAACGTAGATGCGTTATATAAAGATGCTGTTAAAGCAATCGATATGGCTGAGACTAAAGGATTGATCCACAAGAACAAAGCTAGTCGCGACAAATCTCGTTTAAGTAAAAAAATTGCAAAATAAGCAAATTAAGAAAGGCGCAGCAATCATCGATTGCTGCGCCTTTCTTTTTGACTTACTGTTTGCCATGTTTTAAAACAAATAGCTGGAACAAATACTCTTTGTCCATCTGACCACTTTTCACTAAGTAATCATTTTCGATCAATTCACTATATAGTGCCGCTAATTGCTTTTCTCCAAACCCCCGAGCTTGCTGCATCGCTAACTTCACTCGGTACGGATGAATCCCCAACGTTTCTGCGATATTGGCTTGCTGGTAGCCAATTTTCATCAAAATCGCCGCCTGTAACAGCAGACGGACTTGGCTGATCAAGATAGCATTGATCTTGATCGTCTCTTCCCCTTGCAATAATAGATCGTCATATAAGCGCAATGCATCCGATACGTTCCCCTTTAAGACATCGCTGGTTAATTCAAAGACATTGTGTTCCAACGTCTTAGGGATCAACTGCAAGACGATCTCTTTCGTAATTTTATTGCCATTTCCTGCATACAGCCGTAGTTTCTGTAACTCCTGCATCGCTTTTGATAGGTGCAGATCCGTTAACCGTAAAAACAAATCAAACGCCTCTCGGCTCATTTCGATGCCATCATTGGCCAACGACTGTTGGAGATACTGACGCACGTCGGCTTCTTTCATAGGTGCGACATCAATCACAACTGCGGCTTTCTTCAACTGCTTAGTAATTTTTTTCCGTTCATCTAATTTATCGACATCTGCAAAAATCACCATTACCGATGATTCCAATGGGTCTTTGATATAATTCAAAAAATCATCTAGGTCATGCTCAGGTGCATTGCTCTTTTTTTCAGCCGTTAAGAAAAATGGCCGCTCAACGAACAGTAATCGCTGATCGCCAAAAAAAGGCAACGATTGGGCTTCTTGGATCACCATATCAAGGGGATCTTTCTCCATGTCAAAGGAAGCAAAATTCAGATCATCTTTCCCAACGGAAAAACGCTCCAAAAAGGCCGTGCGAACTTGCTCTTGTAAAAACATTTCACTGCCGATGACCAGATAAATCGATTGCAACTCCTTGGTTCGAATTGCTTGCAACGCTTTTTGTAATTCCATCGTTCCCCCCGCTTTCATTCTTATCCTACCATTAGTCAATCGGATAGTCTAGCAGCGTTTTTATCAAAAATGATTGTTGTTTTTCAGACCAAATAAATTGGATCATGCCCTGCTGATCGGTTCGCAAAACGGTCTGATTTGCCAATGTTTCAAGCACCTCTTCATGAGGATGCCCGTACCGATTGTTCCGTCCACTTGAAACGATCCCGAATTGGGGATCGATTGCCGCAACAAACTCAGGTGCCGTCGAGGTTCGACTGCCATGATGCCCTAGCTTCAATACATCAACTTTTAAATTCGGATAATCATGAATCAACTTTTTTTCCCCTGCTTGTTCGAGATCGCCAGTAAACAAAAATGTTTTATCCCCTACCTTGGTTTTAATCACCATCGAATCTTCGTTTTGTCCTGCACCTGATTCTGATGCCAATACTTGCAACTGAAGGAAATCACCCACCACTTGGCCAACCGTCGTCCAAACAACGTTTGTCTGATTAGGCAGTTCGTTTAAAAGCTTGGCGATGCGGTGATCTTGTTCACTTCCTGGTACAAGATATAACGTTTCAACAGGAATCGCCTTCATCAATGCTAGCGCATCTCCCATATGGTCCGTGTCCCCGTGAGTTAGAAACAAACCAGTAATCTTCCTGACTCCCTCCCCTTTCAAAAAAGGAATCAATGTAGATTCCGCGGCAGCTTGTCGTTTGCGCTCTTGCCAGTTTTCTTTCGGAAAAGATAGAGAACCTCCAGTATCGATCACATAAACTTCGCGATTTTTTTCTGCCTGTAAAACGATACTATCGCCTTGACCAACGTCGACATAACTAATGGTGGGTAAAACGCGATTCTGTTGAAAGACGATTGGTACAACAAGCGAAAAACAGATCACCAACAGCCACCGTTTCTTTTGGTAACAGAGCAGGCCAAGCAAACAACAACTAGCTGCCAATCCTGCAGGAAGGGCACCCACCGTTATCGATACGCCTCCTACAGCGCCCACGACAACTTCCATAAGTAATAAAAGCTCTTCAAAAAGGGCAATCAGCCCACTGATGGTTGGGAAAAGCGTCCCAGCAATGAACATTAAGAAACAGGCTGGCAGCAAAACCAATTGAAAAAACGGTAAAAAGACAAACGTCAAAAAGCCCCCAAATAATGGAAATTCATAAAAGAGCGAGACAATGACAGGCGCAGCCAGCACCGTGAGGAACTGACTGCGCCAAAACCACGTCAATTTGATTGGTCGCTGCATCATTATCAGGAAGGTCATCAAAAGACTTAGTTGCCCCGATGTTTGAAGCAATACTTTGGGATCAACGAATAAAAGAGCCGTTAAGACGATCCCATAATGATCACTTGCCGATAGCCGTTGTTGATAAAGAGTGGTCACTTGAGTAACCGACAATGCCAAGACAGCACGCCAGACACTAATGCCGCCGCCACAAATCCCAATTACGACCAAGAAAAAGACCCCCATTGGCAACAGCATTTCTTTTTGCGTAAACCCCAATCGGCAGAAGCATCCGCGAAACCACTTGAAAAATAAGACGACATGCATTCCTGAGATCGTAAAGAAATGCAATAAGCCACTAGCACGATACATTTGACGTACTTCTTGAAAGTCATGGTCTTTAAAACCAAAGAGCAACGCATTGATATAGGCTGCTGAGCGTTCAGGAAAGATTCGTTGCACAGAAGAAATAACCTCTGCTCGAACTTTTGCAAGCGAAAAGCCTGAGTCTGCTGCTTCCATTCCTACCATTTGCTCGATATGGACTGTGCCAATAATTGATCGACTGGCTAGATAGGCAGAATAGTCAAACCCGTGGCGGTTTCGTGGTTTTTCAGGAAGAGAAAAAAATCCTTTCACCAGCAGCTTTCTTCCCCAATCGGATCGATCCTGCCATTGCTGTTTTTCAGTCTCTGAAGAAATCGTGTAACGGCCAATCACTTTACCTGCGGAAGATTTTGCTTCAAACGTAAGCAGATCGCCATTGATTTTGATCGTGTCTGGCAACACATTGACTACCCCTTGATACTCACCTTCTTGTATGTTTCCAGTCCGAGAAAGACAGACGCGGACACTTAACAGCAACAGTCCGACAAAACAAATCATGCACAAAAATGCTTGTCGTCTTAAGACAAGCATCACGAAATAATAAAGTGCAATGAGTCCCAGTAAGATGGACTGCACATAGTAAGCAGTCACCGAACAAGCAAGAACAATACTAAGAAATAAAAATGAATCAGTTCTCTTTTGTTGGTTGTGCATCATTCAGCACACCAAATGAAAGTTTTTCAAAATACACCGGATCAAGTTCAACTTGGTGGACGGAAGCACCTACTTGTTGAATCAATTCCATTGCATACTGATTGTTACGATAGTCATTCAAATAATGGATCGTTTTGACCCCTGCTTGCAAAATTGCTTTTGTACAGGGAAGGCAAGGAAAATGCGTCACATAGATTTCCGCATTGTCTGTTGACACCCCTAATTTTGCACATTGCAATAAGGCATTCATTTCTGCATGAATCGTTCGAATACAATGGTCATCGACAACATAACAGCCCTCGTCGATGCAGTGTACATCGCCACTGACTGACCCATTGTAGCCTCCAGCGATGATTCGGCGATCTTTGACTAATGTAGCGCCGACTTCAAGTCGGGAACACGTACTGCGTAAAGAAAGTAAAACAGCTTGCGCCATAAAATACTGGTCCCAAGGGATTCTCGTATTGCTCATTCATTTGCTCCTTTGCGATTGATTAGTTCTATTCTAATCGAATTTCTTGAATTTTCAACCGTCATTTCTTAGTATTTCTTACTTTTATTTGGTTCAGTCCGTCACTGTAATCATCTCTTTCAAGGACTCAAAGGTCTTCTCTCCGATGCCTGTGATCTTTTTTAGGTCATCAATCTGTTTAAAAAAGCCATATTCTTCGCGGTAAGCGATGATTGCTTCTGCTTTTTTGGCACCCACGCCTGGCAGTTCTTGCAGTTGCTGCGCATTGGCTTGATTCAGATTGATTTGTGTCACTGCTGTCTGGCTGCCACCTACTCCTGAAGAATTCATCTCCGTAAACGCTTGATCCTCTTTATGCGGGACGATCACCATCTGTTGATCTTGCAGCACCTGTGCTAAGTTTATGGCTGTTTCTAACGCCTCTTCTGTCAGACCACCTGCTTGTTCGATCAATTCATACATCCGCGCACCTGATTTTAAACGATAAATGCCCGGTTGGTGCACTTCTCCTTTGACATCGATAACGATCTCATACTCTTCATCGTGAAGACCATCTTCTTGAAGGGTTCCACCTTCCCCCATTTCAGACGATTGACCTGCTGCATCTGCCATTGATTGCCAGTTTGTTTCTTTGTTTTGCGAGAACGATACGAACCAGATGATCAGCAAAACCATCAAAACAGCGCCACCAACTGCAAATCGCCAATAGTCTTTGAGCAGCTTCCATTGATCCATTTTCACCACCTCATAGATGAAATACGCAAAAAGTAATCAAGGACAGAAAAATAGTCAACACTTTCCACGTGTCGACTTTTTTTACTGGCTAACAAGTATCAGTTTCAAGCAATTCAGGAATTTACGACGCCGATCCTCGGTGATACAACGTTGTATAATATGGCTGTTCGCTGGTATCGATCGCAATACCGATCCCGAGAAATTGATACTCATCGTTTAGAATCGTTGCCCGATGTCCCTCTGAATTCATTAAACCTTGATGGGCGTAAATACTACTGGCTTGGCCAAATGCCAAATTTTCCCCTGCAGCAGTGAAGCTGATCCCGTCTTCTTGCATCCGATCAAATGGAGTTGATCCATCTAACCCGATATGGTCAAAGTATCGATGTTCTGCCATATCTTGGCTATGCTTCACGGCAGTCTCACTGGTTGCTTCGCTGAAACCAAGGGGTGACAAACCAAATTTCACTCGGGTGGCATTCGTTAATTCAAATAACTGTGTTCGTAAACCGCTTAAAATGGCGGCTTGATTTTGGCGAAAATCATTCGCATGGCGTGTTTCTAGGGAGCGATTGATGATTTGGATCGCAGTCACTGTATCTTCAGCATGAATATCATAGAAAAAAGTAATCAATTGATCGTCTTGCAAGAACAGATCATAGTCAGCATCCGAATCGATCCGATACCGTCGTGATCCTCGTTGTATACTTTCTTGACGCGTCCCCATCTGATTACGAACGCTTGCTTTTGAAGACCCAATACCTAGTGTGTCATCGATAAGAATCGTGTCTTGATTCGTATAGATCCCTTGCGCAATATCATGTTCATCGTACATCACCATCATGAAGTTACGAAAATCATCGTGATAGGAAGTCCAGTTCAGTCCATACCGATTCGCTGATTCATTGATCGCTTCCCCAAAGGTTTCTTCGATCACTTGTCGTGATTCATTATATAAATATGTCTGGGCAGGCGTTTCTGCCGCTGGCCTTGCTGAAGTGTCTTGTGAAAGAGAAAATTGGGACGAGAGAGATTGAGTGATCTCGTTGAGTCGGGCATCACGAAATGCCAAGCGCCCGTCTTGCCATGTGATCATCTGGCTTGCAAAATAAAGAAGCCCGATGAGAAAAATGCTTTTGATCAAGAATTTTATTTTTTTCATATGACACCTCCGTCAATGAATCTTTATGTGTTAGCTTTAGCGCGATCGTTTATCCATTCATCCCTAGATTGGATCGCTGATGCACCCTTCCTGTCTTTTCTAAAGACTATCATTCCTGTGGGAAGTTGACCAGCTGCATCATGAAATTTCTTAGATGATCTAGGTCTTTTTAAGCTCCTGTTAAGAAACTTTTTTTACTCACGAAAACTTTGCAGCGCCATCGAACGCTCCATCAAGGGATTGGCGATTTTAGCTAATGTATGTCGATCGTATTCTTCTGGTCGCTTGATGGTGAGGTAAAGAATAAACTGTGGATCATCCGTTGGGTAGATGGAGACCGCCGAATAAATATAATCAAACTCTCCCGTCATGTAGCCTTGACCATTCTCATTGGCGATCTGAGCAGTCCCAGTTTTGACAGAAATCTCATGGTTCGTCAGTTGGTATACATCATAAGCGGTGCCATAACGTTCATCCGTCACTACATCGGTCATGTATTCCAATACAGCATCAGCTGCTGCTTGTGAAATAGGCTGGGAAACGACTTCTGGAAAAACTTGGGTCTCTTCCCCTACTCGCCGAATCAATTGCGGACGTATCATCTCGCCACCATTGGCAAATGCACTAAATAGCTGCATCATCTGCATCTGATTGACGCCGATCGCATGGCCATAGGAACTCATGGCATAATCCACCCGATTTCTTGAAGGTAAGATCCCAGGCACTTCCCCAGGAAGCTCACTTCCTGTAACTTTCCCTAATCCAAAATCAGTTAAATACTGTGCCCAATTATCAAAACCGATCCGTTGCTGAAGTCGAACCATCCCAGTGTTGCTTGACCAAGCTAACGCTTGCCGCATCGTCAACTCACCATTTGCTCCTGAGTCGTGGTCATTGATGACTCGATCTTCAATCTGCATACTCACAGGATTGTAGCGTTCCGTCGGATCAAAAACACCTTCATCAATAGCTGCCGCAACGGTTGCCAGCTTCAAGGTCGAACCAGGTTCATACATCTCTTCCGTAAAAAGATTACGCCAAATAAAGTGTTCATCCGTAATTCCTTCTTGGGTCTCTGGATGAAAACTAGGTCTTTGAGCCATCGTTAAAATCTCCCCAGTTTTCGCATCCATCAATAAAGCCGTTAGATTTTCTGGTCGTGTTTGTTCCATAACTTCATCCATCACTGATTCAGTGAATAACTGCAGATGAGCATCTAATGTCGTCCAAACATCATTCCCATCTACTCCTTCTTCTACGGTTTGATTGGTTGCGGGAACAGGATTCCCTGAAGCATTGACTTGAAAGGACTCTCGCCCATTTTGATTCTTCAAAAAGTCGTTCAGTACATATTCTAATCCAGAAACACCGACTCGAATCTCTTCATCATCTGACGTTGTCCCTATCAAATGTGAAGAAAAGATACCATTCGGATAACTGCGACTTGAACGAGCATCGAAATAGATACCGTTGATTCCAGCTGCATCAAACGCCGCTTCGATTTGATTTCGAGTAGTCACACTTAGACCACTGCCAACATTGCCAAATTCCACTTGAAAGACAGGCGGATCTGTTTGATTCGCACCATCTGACAAGATTGACAAAACTTGCTCGTTAGAAATAGGTAAATACTCCGAAAGAATCGTTGCGGTCTCCTCAAAGCGCGCTCTGTCTAGATACATGGGTCGGCCATTATCAATGTAATCTTCAGAAAGAACCGCTCGAACAGTATAGGAAAGAATATCCTGTGCGATCACTGTCCCCTGCCGATCAAAAATCGCCCCTCGACTTGTTTCGATCGATCTTGAACTATAATACAAATTTTCTATTCTTTCAGACAAAGAGACGCCTGCAATCACGCCGACTTGAACAATGTAAATCAAACGTGCAGAAAACCCCATAAAAAGCGCAAGACTGATTATGTATAACCAATGACCGACTAGCTTACGATTTTTCTTTGCTTTTTTCTTTCTGACCATATGATAGTCATACATCGCCAAAGCGCTCCTTTCGATTGAATATACCTCTATAGTATTGGGTATTTGTGATGATCTTGTGAGGGAAAGAACAATTATTTTTCAAAGAGTCATTTTCCTATTAAATCAGCGATTATGCTGTGATATACTTTAAAAAATATAAATTATTTTTAAGTATGTGAATAAATTTGCAAAAAAAATATTGATCGTTGATGATGATACTCATATGCGTGCCTTAGTGAAAACTTATGCGGAGATCGAAGGGTATCTATGTTTTGAGGCAGCGGATGGAAAAGAAACTTTGGAAAAATTAACCAATCATTCATTCGATTTGATCCTCCTAGATGTCATGATGCCGGGAAAAGATGGCTTTCAGACGCTTTCGGAAATCAGAGGCAGCTGTAACACGCCAGTCATTATGATTACCGCTCGAAAGGAAGTGTATGACAAACTCTTTGGCTTCAATCTTGGTGCCGATGATTATATTGCCAAGCCATTTAGCCCTAAAGAGCTGATGGCTCGCATCAAAGCTGTGTTGAAACGAAGCGGTCAGTTTCAGTTCGAAAAGATCGTTTTTGGTGATCTCGAAGTCAATGTTTTTTCTCATACTGTAACGATCAAAGGGAAACCTCTGCCGCTTACACCAAAAGAATTCGATCTGCTGGTCTATTTGACGAAAAATAATCATATCGCTTTGAGCCGAGAATCAATTTTAGAAGGTGTCTGGGGCTTTGATTATTTCGGAGATACCAGAACAGTGGATACACACATCAAGTCCTTGCGAGAGCGTCTAGGGGATTACCGAGAGTTGATCCAAACGGTTTGGGGAGTTGGGTATAAATTTGATTATGAAGACTAATCGGTTAGGTTTTACTTACATCAAAAGTAAATTACTCGTGCGGCTTTGGTCCGCCAATATGCTGCTGGTCATCATTGGCATCGCTTTTTTGTGGACTGTTCAAATTTTGCTCTTTGAACCAAATTATATCAATGTAACGAAAGAATCACTTTTAGAAACAGTTCAGGAAACAGCTGCCGCTATTGAAGAAATGGCAGTAGATCCAGATGATTTACCAGAAGAGCCATTACTTTTTCTTAGTAAAACGATCGTTGGGACTCTTTTCTTAGTCGACGAGGATGGCGAAATTCTGGCGGCATTTAACAATGGCCAACAATTAAACATAGATGGGTTGAGCAACGAATACAACTGGTTGTTATCTCACGCACCAACTGTCCTTGATGGTGAGAGCCTGAGTGCTGTAGAAGACTTTGAAAAGTCTTCTGCCATTCTTATTGGCGTTCCTACCACTCTTTTCCAACGCCCAGCTTCCCTTTTGCTCTCCAATACGATCACTCAAATCGAAGCGCTTCAAAGCTTGAATCGACAGCAACTCTTTCTATTCACCATCATATTAACTATTTTTGCGTCAACGATCTCCTTTTTTTTAGCACAGCATTTTATTCGCCCGATCAAAACCATCAAAGAAGCCATCATCCGCTTAACCAACGGCGAGCTTTATTCCGTACCCAAACTTAAGCGTAGTGATGAATTAGGTACACTTTCTGAATCAGTTGCGGACTTAAGCACAGAACTTCAGCGAGTAGACGTCTTGCGAAAAGAAGTGATTGCCAATGTTTCTCATGAACTACGCTCCCCCCTCGCGTTGATCACTGGCTATGGGGAGATGGTACGTGATGTATCTGGAAGCGACGAACGCCTTCGAAAAGAACATATGGACCTAATTATCAGCGAAGCCCACCGCATGAGTGCAATGGTCGATGACATCATGGATTTCTCTATCATGCAAGCAGGCTACACACAACTTAAAAATGAAATCTGGAATACATACGAGGTGGTTTCCTCCGTCGTTGCTTACGCAAGAGGGATCGCCAATCAATATGACATCACTGTCGATTTTAAAGCAGATCGTACGAATGGAAATGCTCTTTTTGATCGCATCAAAATGGAACAGGTTTTGCGTAATTTAATAAACAATGGCATCAACCATACACCTAAAAATGAACGACTCTTAATCAAATTAACGAATACATCTGCAGGAACAAAAGTTGCTGTCATCAACCCTGGAAAAGATATCCCTCCAGAACAACTCGAACTTATTTGGGAAAGATACCAACGCGTCCAACATCAAGCAGGACATAAAGAAGGAACTGGCATCGGCTTAGCGATCGTAAAAACCATTTTGACTTCTCATGCCTTCGAATATGGCGCTGAGTCGAAAAATGGCGTGACTTGTTTTTGGTTTGTTGTGCCGAGACTAGAAGATCAATGAGAACTACGTTTATACCGTTCATCATGAGTACTGAATGACTTACTTTCTATGCACAAAAAAAGCCTTGATTTCTCAAGACTTAATGATTTCTTGTATTTCAGCCATTGATTGGACGGTATGGTCGGCAGATACATCTTTTAAGAGACCTTCTATATCATAAAATATCGTCTTGACACCTGCTCCTTGTCCTGCAAAAACATCCATCGTGCGATCGCCGATCATGACAGTCTGATCTTTGTCTAGTTGATACTTTTCAACAAGATAAATCAGGGAAGTTGGATCCGGTTTGCGGGGGAAGTTGTTTTCTGGGCCAACGATCTCAACGATCAGGTCTGCCATCTGTTCTTTTTCTAACAACTCTTTCGTTGAGACGACATCGCGGTGGGTCAAAATGTAGTTCTTGCCCCCAGCAGCAACCACGGCTTCTAATGTTTCTTTGGTTCCTGCAAAGGAAAGCGGCAAACGATCATCCAGCGCTTCATTTGCTTTGAATGCTTTAGTGAACTCTTGAAAATCTAAGTTGTATTTTTCAGCAACTTTTTTGGAAGATGAATCTTTCAATATATAATAAATCTCCGCTGGATCTGGATCGAAGCCATACTCCTTCAATGTCTTGATAAAAGCTTTTAACATGATTGGGTAGCTGTCGTAAAGTGTTCCGTCAAAATCCCATATGTAAGATTGGTACATGATATCCCTCGTTTTCTCCCTTTTTCAAATGAATGAAAGTTCCATTCATTTTCAGTAACTCTAAAAAGTTTACCACACTTTGTTTGGTTTGTCTTATTTATCAAGGGATTTCCTCTACAAGAAAAAACGCCATTGACCATACAATCCTTCCGCTTGCACAAACCTACATGCAAGCGAATGTATTGCAGAACAATGAACGTTCCTCACTACGAAAAATTACCAGCTACCAGAAACACCGCCACCGCTACTGCTTCCTCCGCTAAAACCGCCAAAATCATTCGAAGAACTTTGCGTATCTGCAATGACTTGTTCTTGATGGGTCACATGATTATTCATCATTACAAAGAACAACGCCATATTCATACCATGGGGGTCATACTCTTGGCGAGCATTATTCAAAACGGCTGCTCGATCAGAAGCATCAAATGAGGATAATTTGTTCGCTAAATCTGGGTGATTTTGATAAACCTGTTTCAAGTCAACTTGGAACAAGGCATCTGTTTTCACTTCCGCTAGAACATCAGAAACTTCTTTTGGAATGGCTTGTACCATCTCAGGATAGGTCGCTTTTTTCGTCACAAGTTGAGCTAAGTATCGCCCTTGCTCATTGCGTCTTCTGATCTCTTCTTTGGCTTGCTTGGCTATTTCTGCTCGATAAGCATCTGCTAAAGACAGATTTTCGGGTAACACCGCATCAGTCAAATCGTAGTCTGCCATCCGTTCAGTCACTTCCCTGCCTAATTGGGCTTCATAGGTTTTTAAGGTGTCATGTTGTGTAAGGATCACCTGACCGAAATGTTTGACCGTGGTTTGTTTCTTCATCAGCAAGTTTGAAAAATAGGCGCCAATTGCTGGATTCGTCAAGCCGTGTTGGATGACTCGTTTATCCGCTGTCGACAATCCAGTGACCGAAGTCAATTTCGCTGGCACATAAGTCCTCGTCACATACTGCGTAAATGCTTGTTGACAATCTTTTGCTGTCTGATACTGATGGTAACGCTGATAGTTCTTTCTATTGCTAGCCCATTTCAAGAAATCTTTCTGTTGGAAGTGACTATCTTCTAACAGATGTTTCGGCAATGGCAGGTGCTCTTCAAAACGCCGTTTGGTTTTAAGATGGCGAAAACTGATGAACCCGACAAGGCCTGCAGCTGCTGCCGCTACGACACCACTGACGATTTTACCAATAGTGAACCACATCTGCTTAGTGGCTTCTGCTTCTTGTGCCTGTTTTTCTGCTAACATTTGCTTGCCATCTTGATAGATCGTCCCTAAACCAATCGTTTCATCCGCTTCTTTCATTCGCTGATAGACTTCATTAGAAGCTGCCAATATCGCTGTATCATAATCTTCATCTCGTAATGCGTCTTTGGCATCTTCATCCACTAAATCATCTTCCGATAGCTCACTGAAGACATAGGATAGTCCATCGCCATAACCCAGACGAAATTCACGATCGTCAATGGCAAAGAGAAACAATAGTCCATTATTGTCCTCTGGATTTCCTAAACCATACTCATTGAACAGTTCCAAATTACGCTCTTCAATCGATTGCCCATCTAAAGAAGGGATCGTGATCACAGCATATTCTGGTGCTCCAGTCAATGATTGAAAGCCCTCTTTATTCAAAGTATCGATTTGTTTGATCGTCTCTTGTGAAAGGACCCCGGCATCATCACGAACAAATGTCTGTCCAAAGGCAATTGATGGTTGAAGGACAAAAAATCCCATCAAACCAACAAAAACCAACATCCCAAGTTGGAAGATTTTCTTCATTTTACCACCCCTTTTCATCGTGTTATCTTTCATTGTATTCGATTTCAAATGATAAAACATCCGCCTTAAGCATGAAAAAAATAGTTACATGACTAAAAAACCTTTAAAAGACAGCATTTTGGTCGGTCTTTTAAAGGTCATTTTATCATATTTTCCTATTAAAGGAGTACAAATTAATTTTTGAATGAATGGATCGGAGCGGGAATACGTCCCCCACGTAAAATGAAATCAGTAGACTGTGCAGGATTGGTTTTCATCACTGGTGCCGTCCCTAATAATCCACCAAATTCAATGCGGTCGCCGATTTTTTTGTCTTTCGCTGGAATGATTCGGACAGCTGTCGTCTTGTGGTTGATGACGCCGATCGCTGCTTCATCCGCAATCATTGCGGCGATCGTCTCAGCAGAAGTATCTCCTGGAATCGCAATCATATCCAAACCGACAGAACAGATCGCCGTCATGGCTTCAAGTTTTTCTAAATTCAATAAACCAGCTTCTACAGCCTTGATCATCCCTGCGTCTTCAGAAACGGGGATAAAGGCACCCGACAGACCTCCAACATGGTTACATGCCATTACGCCGCCTTTTTTTACTGCATCATTTAACAAGGCCAAAGCCGCCGTCGTTCCGTGGGTACCGACAGATTCTAGACCCATTTCTTCTAAAATCAATGCCACACTATCGCCGACTGCAGGAGTTGGCGCCAGCGAAAGATCGACGATCCCGAATGGAACGCCCAAGCGCTCTGAAGCCACGCGCCCGACCAATTGCCCCATCCGCGTGATCTTGAAAGCTGTTTTTTTGACTGTTTCCGCCACGACATCAAAGGACTCGCCTTTGACTTTTTCCAAGGCACGTTTGACGACACCAGGTCCGCTGACACCAACGTTGATTTCCACATCAGCTTCACCGACCCCATGAAAAGCACCCGCCATAAAGGGATTGTCTTCCACTGCATTCGCAAAGACGACGAGCTTCGCACAGCCCATATCTGATGCCTCAGCCGTCTTCTTGACTGTTTCTCCCATCAGACGTACTGCATCCATGTTGATCCCAGCTTTCGTTGATCCAATATTGACCGACGAACAGACAAAATTGGTTTGAGCCAAGGCTTCTGGAATCGATTCGATCAATGCAAGGTCGCCGCCTTGATAGCCTTTTTCTACTAGTGCGCTATAGCCGCCGATGAAATTGACTCCGACTTCTTGCGCCGCTCGATCCAAGGTCTTCGCAACTTTGATACAGTCTGCGGGTGTCGGCTGGCAAGCTGCCACTACGATCGCTACAGGGGTAACCGAAATCCGCTTGTTAATAATCGGAATGCCATATTCACTTTCGATCTCTTCGCCGACTTTGACAAGATCTTTCGCTTTTGTTGTAATTTTTTGGAAAATTTTCTCACAGGTACGATCAATGTCGGCGTCAATACAATCCAATAATGAGATCCCCATTGTGATGGTACGAATATCTAAGTTTTCTTCTTCCACCATGCGAATGGTTTCAAGTATTTGATTTGTCTCCATAGTGCCTCCTATAATTTGTGCATGGTATCAAAAATCTCTTGATTTTGAATGCTGATTTTTACACCTAATGTACGACCAATTTGGTGAAGCTCCTCACGAACACCATCAAAATCCTGATTGGCATCCATGTTTAAAAGCATCATCATCGTGAAGTAATCTTCCATGATCGTTTGGGACACATCTAAAATATTGATTTCTAATTCTGCTAATTTCTGGCTAACACCAGCAATGATCCCAACCTTGTCTTTTCCAATAACGGTTAATACGGCTTTCATATCCTCCCGCCTTTCATAAAATTTTTCTTATTATAGCACAACAAAACCACATTTTCGATGTAACATCAAACGAAATTGTGGTTTATACTTTAAATGTTCGTTATTACGCCCGTTCAATCCTATTTGCTTGGCTATCAAACTCATAAATGATCGGCTGTGCGTTAGGAATATCGATCGTATCCATGGCATCTTTTGGCACGTCTTCCAAGTATTTGACTAACGCCCGCAAGCTGTTCCCATGACCAGTAATGAGAATATTCTTATGATCTTTAAGTAACGGAACCACCTGGTCTTGCCAAAATGGGACTACTCGCGCCACCACCATCCCCAGATTTTCTCCCTTAGGTATCAAGCGAGGGTCTAAAGAATCATAGCGTCGGTCTAAATCATTTTTCTCCACATATAAAGGCGGTTCATCATATCCACGTCGCCATTTTTGCACCTGTTCTTTTCCATACTTTGCCACCATCTCATCTTTATTGACCCCTACTAATTGGCCATAATGACGTTCATTTAGGCGCCATGTTTTTTTCACAGGGACCCAAAGCTGATCGCTGGCTTCCAGAACGGCATCGCAAGTGATGATCGTTCGCTGCAGCACAGATGTAAAGGCAAAATCAAAGGAAATCCCCAATGCTTTGATCTGTTCCCCCGCAGCCCAAGCTTGTTGTCGGCCTTTTTCGGTCAGAGAAACATCTAGCCACCCTGTCCAGTAATTTTCAAAATTTGCTTCGCTTTCACCATGTCGAATCAATACGACCTTCATTCTATCGCCTCCTCTTCTCTTTTATTATCGCAAGAAATCCAAAAAATGTCTTATGTTTCGTTTTTGCCGCTTTGTTTCAGACAACTTTTTATTTTGTCATTGCAGATCCTGTTTCTCGTTTAAGCGAAGCTGCTTTCTTTCTTCACTATCCGTTATTTTCTAAGCATCCTTTCAAATAGATGGGTATAGAAAATGGCTGCTGTTCCTTCTCCACTTTGTTCTTCCTTGGATTGCAAATAATTTGAATAAATGGTTTTACGCTCTACAACAATTTTTGACTTTTTTTCTCTGACTTATTGACTTCAACTGATGTTATGCTATGATAGTTTCTATCACTTATATGTATTTTTATACATTTATTAGTTGTTATTTGCATTTTTAATAGATGCACAGAAAAAGTTAAAGGGGCGTTTACATGAAAAGGTTTAGTAAGGGTACTGTTTTATTAGGGATCATCACAGCGTTGCTGCCGTTTTTCTTTGTCGGACAAGCACATGCAGAAGAAACCGATCCAATCTATGAAAAAGTCAAAGAAAATGGTGTATTGGTCGTGGGTTTATCTGCCGATTATGCACCATATGAATTCCGTGCCAATGTTGATGGAAAAAATGAAATCGTGGGGATCGATATCTCGATTGCCCAAAAAATTGCAGATGACTTAGGGGTCGATCTGAAAATTGAGGAGCTTGGATTCGACGCGCTGTTAGGGGCTCTAAAAACGGGTAAAATCGATGTCGTCATCTCTGGGATGGCTGCTACGGATGAGCGCCGTAAAGAAGTCAATTTCACTGACACCTATATGGAAGTCCAACAGACCGTCCTGGTTCGAGCAGAAGATGCGGATCGTTTCCAATCGACGGCTGATTTTGATGGTGTAGCTGTCGGTGCACAACGACAAACCACACAAGAAGAGCTGGCAAATACAGAATTGACTGGCTCGACCGTCACCTCTTTGCAAAGGGTGCCTGATTTGATCACCAATCTAAAATCACGCAAGATCGATGCGATCGTGATGGAAGGTCCCGTCGCTGAAGCTTATGTGACGGCGAATGATACCTTGGCATTAGCCGAAAATGTCACGTTTGAAAACGGCGTGAAGGAGACCGCGATCGCCATCTCGAAAGAAGCGCCAGTTTTACTGGAAACACTCAATTCCTCCATTGAAACTATCATTAGTAATGATCTTTTAAGCCAATACAAAGAAGATGCCTATCGATTGATGTTTACCGAAGAAGGCACGATCGATGAAGAGCAAAGCTTTTGGGAAAAATATCTGCCTTTTTACATCACTGGAACTGGCTATACGATCTTCCTAGCCTTGGTTGGGGTATTATTCGGCTCTATCGGTGGCAGCTTGTTAGCCTTTATGAAGCTTTCTAAGTCAAAAGCATTGAAAGTCATTGCCGCTGTCTATATTGAATATGTACGGGGAACACCTTTGTTAGTACAAATATTTATTGTATACTTTGGAACAGGCGTGTTAGGCTTAGAGCTTTCGAAGTTAGCTGCTGGCTGTATTGCCTTAGCACTAAACAGTGCCGCCTATGTGGCAGAAATCATTCGTGCTGGGATCAATGCCGTCAATAAAGGACAGCTGGAAGCCGCTCGTTCATTAGGCATGAATCAGATCCAAGCGATGCGCTTCATCATTTTCCCGCAAGCCATCAAAAACATCTTGCCTGCTTTAGGAAATGAATTTGTCACGGTCATCAAAGAGTCTTCGGTCGTATCGGTAATCGGTGTGTCTGAACTGATTTTCCAAACAGGCGTCGTTCAAGGGGCCAGCTTCAAACCATTTTTACCATACGTTATCGTATCATTGATCTACTTTGTATTGACCTTCGCCCTCTCACGTCTATTGGGTGTTGCTGAAAGGAGAATGAAAACTAGTGATTAAAGTTGAAAAATTAGTGAAAACATTTGGCGAGAATACCGTCTTAAAAGAAATCGATCTTGAAGTGACACCTGGTGAAGTCGTTGTGATCATCGGACCCTCAGGAAGTGGGAAAAGTACTTTCTTACGCTGCTTGAATCTACTTGAACAGCCGACTGGTGGGAAAATCACCTTCGAAGGCAATGATTTATTGGCAAAAGGGGTGAAAATCGATCAGATTCGTCAAAAAATGGGAATGGTCTTTCAAAGCTTCAATTTATTCCCTCATAAAACGGTGTTAGAAAATCTGACTATCAGCCCGATCAAAGTCAAACAGCAAGAGCAAGCTGCTGCCGAAGAGACAGCGAAAGGATTGCTGGAGCAAGTTGGCTTAGCTGAAAAAGCGGATAGTTACCCCTCTAGCCTTTCTGGCGGGCAGCAGCAACGGGTCGCTATTGCTAGAGCATTGGCAATGGATCCTGATGTAATGCTCTTTGACGAACCAACCTCAGCATTGGACCCAGAAATGGTTGGAGAAGTGTTGACGGTCATGCAAGCTTTGGCAGAAAAAGGCATGACGATGGTCGTCGTTACCCACGAAATGGGCTTCGCTAAAGAAGTTGCCGATCGTGTCATCTTTATGGCTGACGGTATCATTCAAGAACAAGGAACACCAGAACAAATCTTTGAGCATCCGCAAAATGCGCGGACACAGGATTTTTTAAGCAAAGTTTTATAGAAATTGGAGATGACAAAATGAACCGTCCGTTGATTGCAGAACGTTTTTTACAACCAGAAGAAAATCTTTTAATGGAGATCGCCACTCTTGCGAAGAAAACCCCAAATTTGATTGATTTGTCGATTGGTGATCCTGATTTGATTACAGATGCGACAATCATTGATGCAGCTTTTGCTGACGTCAAAGCGGGTCATACAAAATACACCGCTTCAGACGGCAGTGCTGATTTTATCCAAACCGTCGTTGATTTTTATCAAAAGCAATACCAGCTTACTTTTTCTCCTAGCCAAGTACGAGGAACTGTCGGTGCATTGCATGGCATGTACTTAGCTTTGGCTGCCATCATTGATCTCGGTGATGAAGTGATTATTCACGAACCGTACTTTTCGCCTTACAAACAACAAGTCGAACTAGTCGGTGGTGTGCCAGTCTTTATTCCGACCTTTGAAAAAGATGGCTTTCAAATCGACGTCGAGGTTTTAAAGGCCGCTATCACTGAGAAAACCCGTGCAATCATTATCAATTCACCCAACAATCCTACTGGTGCTGTTTTTTCTCCAGAAACTTTTGAAAAAATCGCAGCAGTTGCCATTGACCATGACTTACTAATCCTCTCAGATGAAGTCTATGAAGCCTTTTGCTTTGATGACACCTTTGTACCGATGGCAGCCTTCGCACCTGAGAACACCATCACATTCAGCAGTTTCTCAAAAGCCTTTGCCATGACAGGCTGGCGGATCGGTTACATGATCGCACCTGAATCGATCAATCTTACGGCAAAACTGATCAATGAGGCGATCGCCTATTCGGCACCAACTCCTTCACAACGGGCAGGTATTTACGCATTGAATCACTATGATACCCTCGTGCCGCAAGTGGTTGCTGTCTTTAAGGAACGACTGACCTACATTGAACAACGGGTTGCTGAGATCCCCTTCCTTTCCTTATCCCCAGTCAAAGGAAGCATGTATGCCTTCATCAACATTAAACAAACGGGGTTGGACTCTGTCAGCTTTGTCGAGAAATTATTAAAGGAAACCAGTGTGCTGATGATCCCTGGGAAAGCCTTTGGAGAAACGACCGGCGATGGCTATGTTCGCTTAGCTGCCACCCAATCGTTGGACTTGTTAAAAGAAGCTTTCGACCGCATTGCCGCGTGCTCATTTGACTAAAGAAAATCCCACTCACTTCTAGTGTGTGGGATTTTTTTTTGTGGTAGCCGTTTTTCAAAAGTATCACGTTCCATATAAAAAGGGACAGAAGAATCCGATTTGATTCTTCCATCCCCTGACTATCTGCTCGTTTTTACTTTTTTGCTTCTTCTAGCAATTTTGCCATCGCTTCTTTTTGATAAGCTTCTGTCAATTCAGCGATTTTTGCTTTTTGGGCTGCCTCATCCATAGTTGGATCAGCCATTAATGCAGCTTGCATTTTTTCTTGGACATACGCTTGTCCTTGTGTTTTCATGGTGTCCGCTTGTTCTTTCGCTAAAGAAGCCAGTTTTTTTGCTTGATCCACACTCAAGACTTCCCATGAATCTGGCAATGAGAACGTATTGGTACGGCTGACATATTGGCCATCGTTATCAGCGATCCCGAACAAGAAGCGTGACAGGTCACTTTTATAAACCCAGCGCGTCGTTTTTGTTTCTAATTGAGCTGAATCAGCCCCTGTTTCCACGACATTGGTCACTTTATCAGTACCGGTTTGTTTGGGTTCCTCTTGATCAGCATCCGTTTTATACAGGTAGATTTTTTCCGTACCATCTCCTAATGGCTGATACAATAGCAAATCAAAATTCTCGTTATCGGCACTAGAAATCAGTGGGGTTGTTTTAGCAGTCGTTTCTTTTTCCATTCCAAAATGATAGGTCAAATTGGCCATCAATGCGACGACACTTGCCACGAAGACTAGACCTAAGACCAATGATAAACCTGTTTGCAGCTTGTTTTTGGCAAAGACATTCAGTACTGCAAACCCTAACACGCTAAGAACGATCAAAAGCAAGATCATTTGTCCGCACCTCCTTCAAGAACCGTCAATCGTGGTTCTTTTTTCTTTAAGGAGAAGGCGATCAAGAATCCTAAGAAGCTAAAGACCGCTGCCACATAAAAGGCGGCATGGTAGCCAGATAAAGTCGCTTCGATTGCTTTTTCTTTGTATGCCAAAGGCGTTGCATCCAGCAAAGAATCACTTGGCAAGTTGCCCTTGGTGACGTTTGTCAAGACACTGATCAAGATAGCCGTACCAATTGAGCTGGCTACTTGACGGAACGTATTGTTTACTGCGGTACCGTGACTGATCAAATGACCAGGTAAGGCATTCATTCCTGAAGTCGTTACTGGCATCATCACCATTGAGATCCCGAACATCCGAATCCCATAAAGAATGATGATATGCAAAATCGGTGTATCTTTTGTTAAGAAAGCAAATGGTAAAGTTGCGGCAGTCAAGATAAACATCCCGGTGATAGCTAAACGTTTTGCACCATACTTATCAAAGATCGCACCAGTGATCGGCATCATGATCCCCATGATCAACGCACCTGGCAATAACATCAATCCTGAATGAAACGCTGACTCACCACGAATGTTTTGGATATACAACGGGAGAACCATTTCAGCACCGATCATCGCCATATTCGTGACCCCTGAAAGGATCGACGCCAAGGTAAAGGTCGTTGATTTGAACACGCGCAACTCTAAGAACGGATGCCCAATGTGCAATTGACGCCATGCAAAGAAAGCAATGAAAAAGACACCGGCTGCTAGAAAACCGATTACTTCAATACTGCCCCACCCTTTGTCGCCGACGCTTGAAAAGCCATAGAGCAATGTACCAAAACCAAGGGTTGATAAAATCGCTGAGAACAGATCAATTTTCGGATGCGACAATTCAATCACACTCTTCATTAGAAAGAGCGCTAAGACTAAGACTAAAACGACGATCGGAATGACCATTCCGAACAAATAGCGCCAGTCATAATGATCAATGATCCAACCAGATAACGTTGGGCCTAAGGCTGGTGCTAACCCAATAACGATTCCTGACATGCCCATGGCTGAACCGCGTTTTTCTGGTGGGAAGATCGACAACATGATATTTTGCAAAAGCGGCATCGAGATCCCTACACCGGCAGCTTGCACTAAGCGGCCAATCAATAATGTAGAAAAGTTCGGTGCAGCAAAACAAGCGATCGTTCCTGCAAGGAAGATGCTCATTGCCGTTAAGTAAAGACTTCTCGAGCTGAACTTGTTGATCAGCCATGCGGTGATCGGGATCATGATCCCATTGACCAGCAAGAAACCAGTGGTCAGCCATTGAACATCAGATGCTGAGATGTCAAAGGCATCCATCAAAGTTGGAAAAGCCGTTGTTAACAATGTTTGGTTCAAAACAGTACAAAACGTACCGATCAGCAAAACCATGACCAGTAAGGAACGGTTGTAAGGTTTGCCGTAGATATCTAAAGGACGACTCGTTGACATATTTCACACTCTTTTCAGTATATTTTTCATAAAACCTTCTTTACTTTAAATCTTTCCCTGAAATTTGTCAACCTACTTGACATAAAAGTAAAACAAGTTACAATATTAACAAATACCTTTACAAGAATGGAGTCCGTATGTCTCATCTTTTTCGAAAACTCGTTGATAATGAAAACTTGTTGGTCGGCATCAGCGAACTTAGCCAAATGTGTGATATCTCCCCTCGCCAATTGCGTTATTGGGAACAAAAAGGATTTATTCAATCGGTCCCACAAGAAGAAAATGCCCCACGAAAATACCGACTGCCCACGGTCGTCAAAGTGGAAATGATCAAAACGTTTTTAGATGAAGGCTTTACGTTGGCCAAGGCTGTTGAAAAAGCGGACAAAAAAATCAAAACCGCCCATCATATTCGCAAAGTGTTTTCTGGGGTTTTACAAAATTTAGAAGTCATCAATGAACGCTTTACGATCATCAGTCTGGGACCAGTAGATGACGAAGGAAAAATCCTCCATATCATTCACGATGAAGAAACAGAACGATTGCAATACGAAGTGCTGCCTGCTAATCAAACGATCGATTTTGAAAAGTTCAAGCAATGCACGTCAAAACAAGCAGAATAAAAAATCTGCCTAGCCTATTCGTTACGTGCAGCAAGTATCCATGACAGTGATGCTTGCTGCACGTTTTTTGAATGTCTTGCCTTTGATTCAAAGAGGTGTTGATTCATTTACAAGCAAAAAACCTCATGATATAGTCGAAGGGAGAAACGAACCTTTATCAGAATGGGAAGTGTCATATAAATGGAAAAAGAAGTCTTTACCCAACAAATCAAGGGCGGGTTGATTGTTTCTTGTCAAGCATTGCCTGGAGAACCCTTGTATACCGAAAAAGGCGGTGTCATGCCCCTATTGGCAAAAGCAGCTCAAGAAGCTGGAGCTGTTGGCATCCGTGCCAATTCCGTTCGCGATATTCGCGAAATCCAAGCCGCTGTTGATCTGCCGATCATCGGAATCATCAAAAAAGACTATCCACCTGAAGAACCATTTATCACAGCGACCATCAAAGAGGTGCACGAATTAGCAGCTTTACAGATTGCGGTGATCGCTTTGGACTGCACCTTGCGCAAACGTCACGATGGCTTGACGGTCAATGCCTTTATCAAACAAATCAAAACTCTTTATCCCCATCAACTACTCATGGCAGATATCGCCACCTATGAGGAAGGCATCAATGCCTTTGAAGCGGGCGTCGATTTTGTTGGTACAACTTTGTCCGGCTATACGGCGAATAGTCCCACCAATGACGAACCAGATTATCAATTGATCCAGCAATTGGTTGCAGCAAAGGTTCCAGTGATAGCCGAAGGCAAGATCCACACCCCGAAACAAGCAAAGAAAATCCAAGATATTGGTGTGACGGGTATCGTGGTTGGTGGTGCCATCACCCGACCAAAAGAGATCGCCAGCCGATTCGTGCAAGAGCTGCGCAACTGAGTCGTTCATTTCCTAAAATAAGTCTTTCACTGCGCCTTGTGACAGAAGGCGCATTCTTTGTTGTCTTTTTGAGAAACGTTTATACTTAAAAGAGAACGAATGACAACAGAGAAAGCGAGTGAAGAAAATGACAAAAATCAATGCTGGTACAGCAATGATCAAGGTTTTTGAAGCTTGGGGCATCGACCATATCTATGGAATCCCCGGTGGATCTTTCAACTCAACGATGGATGCTTTGTACCATGAACGGCAATCGGTCAAGTATATTCAAGTACGTCATGAAGAAGCAGGTGCGCTGGCAGCAGCGGCTGATGCCAAGCTAACGGGAAAAGTCGGTGCGGTTTTTGGTTCTGCTGGTCCGGGTGCCACCCATTTGATCAATTGGCTTATACGATGCTCAAATGGATAATGTGCCCGTCGTTGCCTTGTTAGGACAAGTAGCTTCGAGCTCGATGAACTACAATGATTTTCAAGAAATGAATGAAAATCCGATGTTCGCTGATGTCAGTATCTACAATCGCACGGTCATGTCCCCTGAAAGTTTGCCCCACGTGGTGGACGAAGCCATTAAAGCAGCCTACAAATTTAAAGGAGTCGCTGTGGTAACGATCCCAGTCGATTACGGGTTTGCAGAAATCGACGAACAGGAGATTGCAACCGCAAAAAATCATAAGACAGGTGTTCTCCAGCCTGATGAAGAGGATTTACAGGCTGCCCTTCCTTATTTTGAACAAGCAAAAAAACCCGTCCTTTATATCGGACAAGGTCTCTTTGGTCATTTTGATGCCATCGATGCTTTTTCTAAGCATTTCTCGATGCCTATCGCAGCTTCTGTCTTAGCCAAAGGCATCGTGCCTGATCTTTATGAAAACTTTCTTGGATTTGCTGGACGGGTTGCGACAAAACCTGCCAATGAAGCTTTGGCAGAAGCCGATCTCATCGTTTTTGTCGGCAGTGACTTCCCTTTTGGCCGCCGCTTTTTCAATCCTGGTGCCAACTTTGTCCAAGTTGATATTGACGCCTCGAAATTTGGTCGTCGTCATCAGACGGATGTCTCCGTTTTAGGAGATGGTGCGACCGCTCTTAGAAAATGGACAGAGATGGCAGCCCCTCGTCCTGCAGATGCTTGGTTAAAAGCCAATCAAGAAAACTGTCGCAATTGGCATGAATGGCGCCATCGTTTTGACCATGATTCGCAAGAGCCTTTGCGTCCCGAACCTGTCTATCGAGAAATCAACCGAATTGCAGCTCCTGATGCCCTGTTTGTCACGGATGTCGGTAATGTGACGATTCACAGTATCCGTCATTTAGAAATGACGGGTGAACAGCGTTTCACAACGTCTGGCTGGTTTGCGACAATGGGCAATGGTGTACCTGGTGGGATCGCAGCTCAATTGAGCTATCCGAATCGCCAAGTATTTACCTTTAGTGGGGATGGCGGTTTTGCGATGCAAATGCAAGACATCATCACCCAAGTGAAATATGATTTGCCAATCATCAACGTGGTCTTTTCCAATGACTCATTCGGCTTCATCGAAGCGGAGCAAGAAGATACCGAGCAAACCAAGTTCGGTGTCCAACTAGCCGGTGCTGATTTTGGTAAAGTTGGGGAAGCATTAGGTGCAAAAGGCTTCACGGTAACGAAGGAAGAAGAATTAGCATCCGTCTTTACACAAGCTAAAGAAATCAACGGACCTGTGGTGATCGATGTCAAGATCGCTAACGAACGACCTCTTCCTGTCGAAGAACTGAAACTTGATCCGAACCGCTTCAGCGCTGAAGAAATCGCATCTTTTAAAGCAAAATACCAAGTTCATGATCTGCCAGCTTTGAGTGAGTTGTACGTGGATTCTCAAGAGTAAATAAAAAAGAGAGAAAGACAGAAATCCTGTCCTTCTCTCTTTTTTTTCATTAACCATTTCGTGTTTCTAATGTATCGCCTTACTTATTATAAATTTTCGGGCCTTTACGCATGTTTTTTCGATCATTTTTTGGGGATTCCATTTTTTTTGAACGGCCGCCGCCTTGTTTTTTCTTGATTAGCTCTAACATTTTTTCTTTTTGATCCATCGATTCCACCTCTATTTCTTAGCAATACTGTCGGTTGAAAAGAAGTGTTCCTGACTTCTTTTATGTTTGCGAACAACTACCTTCGATCTATGGTAATAGAAAATAAAAGCTGCCTCTTACGATTCAAATCATCTGCAGCTGATTTTGTCTTTTTCTAGTACCCTGATTTAATCTACTTGGATTTTCCTGGTTTGTCAATGGCTGATGAAAAAAAGCTGATTTTTGATCGGCTCTTTCAAGAAAAACAAACCTCCCTTTGTTGTACTATTTGTTCAATTTTACTATTTTATTTAAATTTTTTTATTATTTATTGGTATAATTATAAC
Source organism: Enterococcus sp. DIV0240d (assembly GCF_051711245.1). Classification (NCBI taxonomy): domain Bacteria; kingdom Bacillati; phylum Bacillota; class Bacilli; order Lactobacillales; family Enterococcaceae; genus Enterococcus; species Enterococcus sp. DIV0240d. Next base: position 2,148,647 of record NZ_JBIOMG010000001.1, read on the forward strand.
AGAACACCTATTCCGTTCTTTTCCTTCCCTCGTTCTTCTTTCGATTGTTTCTTAGCTTTCATTGTTCTTACAAATCACTCTATTTGAAAGACTAACTATATAGAGTCAAGTGAAAATTAGCTAAATCAAAAAAATATTTTATAACAGTTAAGTCCAAAAAATGAGTACAACAAATAGACCTTTCACTATTAGATTTTTTTGATTGTTCAATAGCTAATCGGAAACAATCTTATAAGGTTCATTTTTAGTTAAAATAGCATGAATCACATAACAAAGCTTACGAGAAACAGCACCTAAGGCCGTCAGATGATGCTTTCCCTCAGAAATTTTTTTCTGATAAAACGCGCGAAAAACAGGATCACATCGAGAAGCAACTAGAGCAGCTGAAAACAAGGCTTTTCGTAAGTATGGAGATCCACGCTTGCTCATAACATTATGTGTTGCTTCGTATTGCCCAGATTGGGACACAGACGCGTCTATGCCAGCATAAGCAACCAGTTTTTTCGGATTAGAAAATTTGCGAATGTCTCCAATTTCACCAAGAATTGTCGCGCCATTTATAGGGCCGATTCCAGGGATTGTGAGAATAACAGAGTCTAAATTACTCATTATGCGCTTAATTTCTTTTTCAGTTTCTTTTACTTGGCTTTCGATGAATTTCAATTGTTCAATCATGGAGCGTAATTGAAATGTAAAAGCTTCTTGAGCAAATTTCACTCCAAAGGAGTTAGAAGCTGCTTGCTTCAATTGATCTGCTTTCTCTGGCTTTATTCGGTTCCTGCTTAACTCAGCTAAGTATTGAGCCAACGTTTCTGCCGAAATTTCTTCTAGCTCTATAGGAGAACTAAACTCAAGCAATAACTCTTTAGACGCTTTTCCGAAAATACCTTGTTTAGAAAAAATTGATGCATATTCAGGAAACACTTGATCTAGTACAGCTATGATTTTTCGTTTGAAGTCGCTTGCGGTACCTACTAAATAGGTTCGGTAACGTGAAAGTTGTTTTAACGAAAAAACATTTTCATCAGACAATACTGTTTCTACAAAGGAACCATAACGCATCAAGTCAGCAATCAAAACAGAATCAATAATATCATTTTTTCGTTTTCTGATTTCTGTTCCTTTGCGCCAGCCATCGGTTTGAAGAGGATTCACAACGTGAATCAAAAAGTCTGATTCGTGGAGGTATGAAAAGATGGAGAGCCAATAATGACCCGTAGCTTCCATTCCGACAATAAAGTCAGCGGGAGTCTCTGAATATTTTGAAAGCCGCTCAATCAGGGAATCAGCTCCTTCAGTAGTGTTAGGGAAAGAAAAACCTTTTAGGATCACTTTACCTTCTTCACTCATTAAAGAAGCCACGTGAGTTCGCTTGCCGATATCAATTCCTAAGAAGTACATACATTTGACCTTTCTAAAAAAATATTTTGGATTGAAACCCGCTCAACTGAAAAGCGTCACTACCTTGTACGAGATACGGAGTAAAGCAAAAACTTTCAACATCTAACTCATACGTAATCCACTTATCAGAGAGAGGTGCCAGTCTTTCGATTACGAGCTTCAAAACTCAAGGTGGCAACGGCATAGCCTCTCAATCCAATAAATATATTATCTCAAAATGAATGAGTTAATACCAAATTAAAATAACGATGGTTCATAGGGTTATCCAATCAAAACCGGAAGGTTAAAACCCTAACTCTAATATACAAGGAGGTGGATACGTGCTGCACACTTACGCACCTGATCAGATTTATTTGTATGTATTGATTGGCTGTGCCATTTTAGCCTTTTTGCTGCTTCTGTTTGGCGATATCTTCGATTTTGATGGTCCAATTGATCCGATGTTGATCATCCCCTGGTTTGCCTTTACGAGTCTTTTCGGTTACTTAGGGGAAACTATTTTCCCAGGCTATTCGATGATGCTTTTCATTGGTAGCGGTTGTCTTTCTACAGGGCTCGTTTTTCTCTTGAATTTTTACGTGCTGATTCCCATGAGGAATGCTGAAGCGACGCTTTCGAGTTCCGAGAAAGACTTTGAAGGTCGAATCGCAACGGTGCTGACGCCGATTCCTTGTGAAGGAATGGGTGAAATTCAACTCACAAGTGTCACTGGTTCAAGTAATCGTCCAGCCTCGGCTTTTCAACCTATCGATGAACCATTAGCAGCAGGATCAAAAGTGTTGATTATTGAAGTCAAAGAGCGTATTTGCTACGTCGTTCCCTATACAGAAAAATTTTTTGGACAACTAAAATAAATCACTAAAGAGGTGCATCTATGGATATTTTCTTATCACCAATTGTCTTTCCGATCGCAATCGTGGCGTTCATTTTACTGATGCTTTTGATCATCTTTGTCACGAAATATCAAACAGCCAAGCCCGATGAAGCGTTGATTATCAGCGGAAGTTACCTTGGCAACAAAAATGTTCATGCGGATGAGAGCAATAACAAAATCAAAATCGTGCGTGGTGGCGGAGCCTTTGTTTTGCCAGTGTTCCAACGATCAAACCGAATCAGCTTACTTTCCAGCAAGCTGGATGTTTCAACACCAGAAGTATATACGGAACAAGGAGTTCCCGTTATGTGTGATGGAACTTCCATTATCAAGATTGGCTCATCCGTAGAAGAAATCGCAACGGCAGCGGAACAGTTTCTAGGAAAAACCCGTGAAGAATTAGAAAATGAGGCACGAGAAGTCTTGGAAGGTCACCTGCGTTCGATCCTTGGTTCGATGACCGTCGAAGAAATCTATCAAAATCGCGACAAATTCAGCCAAAGCGTGCAAGAAGTGGCCTCTGTCGATCTAGCGAAAATGGGCTTGATCATTGTCTCCTTTACGATCAAAGAAGTACGAGACAAAAATGGCTATTTAGATTCTCTTGGAAAACCTAGAATCGCCCAAGTCAAACGGGATGCTGAAATTGCAGAAGCCGAAGCGCTGAAAGAAACCCGCATCAAAAAAGCCCAATCGGAACAAGAATCGCAAACAGCGGAATCAAAACGCATGACCGAAATCGCTGAAGCATTAAAGGAAAAAGAATTGAAGTTGGCGCTTTATAAGAAAGAACAAGACATCGCCAAAGCCGATGCCGATCAAGCCTATCATCTGCAAAGTGCCATCATGAAACAAAAAGTTCGAGAACAAGAGATTGAAGTTGAAGTCGTTGAACGACAAAAACAAATCGAATTGGAAGAAAAAGAAATCTTGCGTCGTGAACGCCAATTTGATTCTGAGATCAAGAAAAAAGCCGATGCCGATCGTTATGCGCTTGAACAAGAAGCATTAGCGAAAAAAGCGTCTGCGTTAGCAACCACTGAAGCTGAGCAGTTTCGAACAGAGTCGTTGGCAAAAGCTGAAGCCGATAAAATTCGTCTGATTGGTTTGGCAGAAGCCGAGACGACCTTGGCGAAAGGAACGGCGGAAGCTGAAACGAAGGAAAAAATCGCCGAAGCCTTCAAGAAATATGATGAAGCAGCGATCCTTAGCATGATCGTTGAGATCATGCCGCAATTAGTCAAAGAGGCTGCCGCCCCATTAGGCAATATCGATAAAATTTCGGTCGTTGATACAGGATCAGGTGAAGGCGGCGGTGCCAATCGTGTCACCAATTACGCCACCAATCTCTTATCGACCACACAAGAAACTTTGAAAGAAACCCTCGGTCTGGATGTGAAATCGTTGATCGAAAACTTCGCCGGTTCCAATACGAGCGAGCCGCCTCAAGAATAAGAAAACCGCTGTTCGTCTTCATCGCTTCAAAAGCGACAAGGCGAACAGCAGTTTTTTTCTTACTCATTGCTATTGTGCTTACTCAGTGACCTCTTTGACATAGTTTGCAGGTACACCAGCCACGATCGTGCGCTCAGCGACATCTTTGGTCACCACTGCCCCAGCAGCAATGATTGCATGGTCACCGACGGTCACACCAGCAACGATCGTTGCATTTGAGCCAATCAAGACATTCTTCCCAATCGTAATGGGTGCTGGATAAAGCGTACTACGATCTTCAGGGTGAAGGCCATGATTCAAGGTAGCTAGAACTACGTTGTGCCCTATTAGGGTACCATCACCGATCGTGATCCCTCCTTGGTCTTGAAAATGACAACCGGCGTTAAGAAACACCCCTTTGCCAATTTGGATGTTTTTGCCGTAATCTGTATAAAAAGGCGGAAAAAGCGAAAATGTCGGTTCAACTGCTTTCCCAGTCAATTGAGCAAAAAGTTCTTGTAATTCATGAGGTTCATGATAAACCGTATTGATTTTCATGGTCAATTTTCTCGCCTCAGCACTCAAAGCCATCATTTGTTTTGAAGCTTGCGAACCGGCAAGTAAGGGTTCACCACTTGCCATAAGTTTGTTTAATTGATCGATCGTCATTTGTTTTTCTCCTAATCATTCGTTACTCACGAGTATTTTCTAGCGAAAAGACAACCTCCACGTCCTCTTCCCCCATTGCTTCTCTTAATCCTGCCGGATCTTCAATAACGCCGATACGACTATAGCCACCATAAGAATTGGTAAAGGTCTGATAAAACAGCACCAACGTATGACTATTCCAGCTCATGATTTCTCCTTCGTGAATGATCTCCGGCCGTTCTGTAGTCATTTCTGGCAAATTCTCAGAAAAACGATAATATTTCTCGTTGTTGTTCAAGTCACTCATTGTCAACGTGAAGGGCATTTGATTCATTAGGTATTCAGACGCCTCATTTTCATAAAACTTTGCTATAAAATCCTGTTGACCAACCGTAATGACCACATCTGTTGCTGATTCAATCGTCGGTTGATCATGATCCTGACTTGCTTCAGAGGAAGTTTCGCTGGCAGACAGCGCATGCCTCTCCTCTGTTCCACTTGTCCCACAGGCACTTAGTAGGAACAGCAAGACAGCAGGGATGAGTTTTATCAACATGGCTTCGCTCCTTTCTGCTGATGATTCGATGTAGCGGCGGGCAACGGAATGCTTATTTTCTAAAACACGACTGCTCAGCAGAAGATATGGGACTGAACAGTCGTGCAGCTGGTTGTTGCTGTTTAATTCAAATGCTCTTGGAAGAATTCGGTCATTTGGTCAAAAGGAATCACCTCTGTTTGGTCGTATAGATCAACATGCGAAGCATTAGGAATGACTGTCAGCTCTTTGTTATCGCCTTGCAATTGCTCAAAGGCGTCTTGACTGAAGTAAAGTGAGTGGGCTTCTTCTCCATGAAGCAATAAAACGGCGCTTTGGATCTCATCAATGTAAGACAAAAGTGGCATATTTAAGAATGACAGCGAAGACGTGACATTCCAACCATCATTAGAGTTCAAGGAACGTTCGTGGTAGCCTCGTTCTGTTTTGTAATAATCAAAATAATCCTGCATAAAGACAGGGGCATCTTCTGGCAGTGTATCTGGTACCCCACCTGCTCGTTCGTAGCTGCCATTGGCAAAATCAACTGTACGTTGGGCGTTCAGCTGCTGGCGCAATTCATGGCGTCCTTCAGCCCCCATTTCATCAAAATACCCTTGAGCATTGACTCGCGACATGTCATACATGGTGGCAGAAACAGTCGCTTTCACACGGGTATCGATGGCTGCGGCATTCAAAGCTAGACCACCCCAGCCACAAATCCCGATCAAACCGATTCTTTCTTCATCTACGTTTTCTTGGACAGATAGAAAATCGACGGCTGCTTGAAAATCTTCTGTATTAATGTCTGGTGAAGCCACATAGCGTGGTTCGCCACCGCTTTCACCTGTATAGGACGGATCAAAAGCGATCGTAACAAAACCACGCTCTGCCATCGTTTGAGCATATAGACCAGATGTCTGCTCTTTGACTGCTCCAAAAGGTCCGCTAACGGCGATTGCTGGAAGTGGTCCTTGCGCATCAATTGATTCATAAAGATCAGCAACTAAAGTGATCCCGTAACGATTCTGAAAAGTCACTTTTCGGTGATTCACCGTGTCACTTTCTGGGAAGACTTTATCCCATTCATCTGTCAATGAAACATTTTCTGTCATCGTTTCTCCTCCTGAGCTGGCTTGCGGCTCTTCATTCGTCTCCTCATTATTGCTGCTACAAGCACCTAAAACCAACGGTGCCAGCACAACTAAAGACACAAGGGCCTTCTTTTGCCATTTTTTCATTTCATTCGCCTTCTTTCTCGGTCAACTATCCTGTACCTTAGGGCGATTCTCCAATTTTTCTCAAATGATCAAGGTCTGGATGATCGTTTTTTCTTGATCGCTTGAGCTATTTTTGGATAAACCTATTGTACTTGCCGCATCTTTCTATGTAAAATACTAATATCAAATACCCAACTATTCATATATAGCATAGAAAAAGGAGTATAGACCTATGGAATTAAAAAGTTTAACCACCTTTCTAACAGTTGCAGAAAAAGAAACGATTTCAGCTGCCGCAAAACATCTGCATCTCTCGCAACCATCCCTGTCACGACAGTTAATGGAGTTAGAAAAAGAATTAGGTGTCACGCTGTTCACCAGAGGCAATCGCAAAATTACGCTGACGGAAGATGGCCTCTTGTTTCGTAAGCGGGCGGAAGAAATTGTAGAATTGTTAGAAAAGACCCGTTCTGAATTTTTGTCGCCTCGAGATACGATTACCGGTAACGTGTCGATCGGTGCTGGAGAAACCTACGTGATCCAGCTGTTGGGAAAAATCATCAAGGAGATTCAAGTTGAGTACCCTAACGTCAAATTTCATTTATTTAGCGGCAATGCTGACGAGGTCAAAGAACGGTTGGACAAAGGATTGTTGGATTTTGGCGTCGTGATTAGCCCCGTCGACGTCAAAAAATACCATTCCTTGCGCTTACCTGCCAGAGACACCTGGGGCGTCTTGATGCGAAAAGACAGTCCCCTTGCTGGTAAAGAAGTTATCACACCAAAGGATCTCTGGGAGGTTCCCTTGATTGCTTCACGACAAAGTCTGGTCAGCAGTGAGCTTTCTAAATGGTTGAAAAAAGACATGAACAAATTGACTGTCGTTGCCACGTATAATCTCGTGTACAATGCGTCAAAGTTGGTTGAAGAAGGCGTCGGCTATGCATTGACCCTCGACAAATTAATCAACTTCACCCCTGACAGTCCTTTATGCTTTAGAAAATTGAGTCCCACTCTTGAATCAGATCTTGCAGTCATTTGGAAGAACACCCAAGTTTTTTCAAAAGCCTCTGGACTTTTCTTGGAGCGGATGAAGGAACGCTTTATAGAGGAATGATTTCAAATAAAAAAAGATTTATCTCAAAACAATTATGAGATAAATCTTTCTTTACGTTTTTTTCTGATTCTTTTTGAATGTGAACTCTTTAGACACCGCCATCCTCCAAGCTTAGCAAATTTCCTTCTGGATCGCGGAAATAGGCAATATGAAAAGCTTGGTCCCCTTCCCCCAAAACGGTTTTACTCACTTCAAACACTACACCAGCATTGTTCATTCTCGTATAATCTTCTTCAAAATCCGTGGTGTGAAACGTTGCCGAAAGCGTATCAGATGAAATCCGATTATCCGAAATCGGATAGCCCTCCATTTGATCGATCACGGCATCCACTTGGAACATACCAAAAAAAGGCGCCTCCTCTTTCTTCGATGCAAAGCTTGTATAAGGACCTGACTCATCGCCATAAGTTGGTACCAAACCAACTTTTTCCGTATAAAAATGATAACACTTCTGATAGTCTCCTTTGACTTGAACGCAAGCTGTGATTCGTTGAATAGTCATTTGTCTTTTCTCCTTTTCCAATGTGTCTTCCATCAATTCAAAAGTAATTAAAGCATATTTTACCCATAATAGCATATTTAGCGAGTAAAATTTATTTCATTGTGAATTTTATCCGATAATCTAATCAAAATTAGCGTTGGTTTTCCCAAGAGTTACTTATATTAAAACCCAATCAGAGGAAAGGCGATAAACTTAGAGTCTTCTGATTGACTTTTACTTTTCTTAACCTAAAAAATGGGTAAACTATAACAAAGATTCCTTTTTGATAGATGTAATAAAATCAGACTATCCAAGTTAAATAAACATACTCTTACTTTATTTACTTTTTTTGAACACGATCAATTCGGTGATATCTTCAAAGAGTGATGGATTAGCGACATCAAAAATCACAGAAAAAAACTTCATTTTCGTGCCATTAGTTGGCGCCTTATGAATGGTTTCCTTTGTCTCTTCACTGATTGGTAAAGACAATAACTGTGTTCGGACTTTCTCGCTAAAGTGAAAAGAGACTTTGAAGAAGTCCTCCCACATCGAGAGCCAAAAAATTGGTTTCACTTTATTCGTTCCACGAGTCGTTGTCCATTTGTATTCGCCTTTGGACAACCACGCTTTTCCATCTTGGTAATAGCGCCAATCCATAAGAGAGATGCCCTCGTTTTCAAGGGTTTCGATAAAACGTTGATAAATGACATATCCTTCACCCAAAGATTCTGCAATCAGCTGCTCTGTTGGTTTCACGTTTTTGTCTCGAAACAATTGCTTTTTGCCTTCCATCCTTCCACTCAACTCCTTTGCGCTTCGTTTTTTAAGGTTTTCGCTACGTTACAATTTGATTTTGTTGATATCATCTGTGATGACCCAATCATCCATATTTTTTTCACGATTGTACTGAAATGGTGTTATTTCTTCTAATTCAGCGATTTCATAGACCGCTAGATACTTTTTCCCTGCCCATCGATCGACTTGTTTTTTCGATAAATTCAACTCTTTTTCATAGCGTTTTACAAAATCTATGGATTCTTCTTTCGTCATCTTTTCAGATTCAATCACGTTGGCAATGATGCCCCGATGAGTGATGGTCAAATCGCCGCCGGTCTCCACAAAATACACAAGATCGTTGATTTTGGCTCTTCCTCCTAAAGGTGATTTTCTGCCGGCTGCCCCCCGAATGATCATTGTTTTGTCACCTTGAATCAGTTTCTCAAGCTCTTTGGCTTCCTTATTTAAATAGACCAAATGTTCTGCCCGACCCGCTTTTCCTTGATACCATTCTGCTGTCTTTGTCATAAGAAGTTCCTCTTTTCATATGAATTGTTTTTTGCGCTGTTTTTTCCATGATGGCTAGTTATTGGAATGTTTTTTCAATGGTGTATAGGTGAGAGCTGCAACTGTTTAGATTGATGAATGAATAAAACTTTTGTGCAAAGGCATTAGGCGTGCCGCATCGGGCAAATGTTTCCGCATCTTCTTTCGTTTCGAACTTGGTGATGTCCGCCCAAGTTTCTCCATCTACTAATAATTCAAAAGAAAGGTATCCTCTTTGTTTGGAAGTGTATTCTCGGTTTAATTGTTCAACGACACGAACAAATTCCGGTGTTGAAACGCCTTTTTTTAATTTGTACGAATTATGAAAAGCAACCTGTGCCATCGGGGCTTCCTCCTTTTAGATTCCATCAAGTAATAGAGCGTTTTAAAAAAAACTAACAGTTCTCCATTCAACCGTTCAAATGACTTTTTTAACGTCCGTTGTATTTCTACCCTGTCCTTTCTTAACAGTTGCAACAAAAAGTCCGTTCAGCAGGAGAGCATTTGGTACTAAAGCGAGCACTCAAGAACTTCCCCCAATAGTTTGTCGTGGGGAACGATCAAACATTTCTCCATTGCTTTCCAGTAACTTTCATACAACTTTTTTTGAGCTTTGCCATAATTTTCTTCGCTATCAAACTCCCAATAGTGAGCATATTTCACACATTTTATGACTCTCGTCAATGGATCTGGCAGGCGACCTTCCTTGATGGTCCTCATTTCTTTGATGTAATGGGTTCGTTTCATTAATCGAAAGAACAAAGCCCCCTCCATGGCCTTCATTGCCTCTGTTGCTTCCTGCATGACTGCTTCAAAGGTCTCAACACTACTGGGTTTCACTTGATAGATACTGATTTCTGAAAACACCCCGACCGCTCCTTTCACTTGTGATTTTCTTCTCAATTATAGTATACCAAGTTTACGTCGTTGATAGTTTGGTCATTTTATTCATTTCTCATTTATCTTCCGTTTATTATTGATTTAGCCTCCTACCTGCGGGATCAAATTGATAAATTATAATTTCATAAAAAGGCTAGCAGCCGAGCTTTATCAGTAGGTCACCTGCCTGCCATAGTCACAAAAGGGATCATTAAGCTTTCGCCTACAAAAAAAGCAATCAACTTTTGACAGCAGACTGCTTTTTCTTAACGCTCATTAGTGCAAAAGGAACGGTTTTAGCTCTGTCTCGATAAAGTCGATGCGATCAAAGACAGTTGGCTTAAAATACGCCGTAATGGCGATAACAGTCTCTGATTCGGGATCAATATAAAGGACATTTCCACTATTGCCGATGGCGGCATAGGTGCTTTTCTCAGCATCCAAGATCCACCATAAATACCCATAACTCATATTTTGAAATTTCTCTATGTTTGTCTCTAGCGGATTGACCATTTCAGTGAGCCATTGTGAAGAAATCACTTGTTGTCCTTGATGGATGCCTTGGTTCAAGCATAGCTCACCGATTTTGGCTAAATCTTTTGCTGAAAGACAAAGCCCGTAACCTGCAGTGCCAATATTTAAAGGATCGCAAAACCAAACCGGTTTTTTTGGTGCCTTGCTCATCGTAAAGTGCTTATGCTCTTGTGCCGTTTCCGCATAATAATTGGTCAGTTCGGCTACACCAAGAGGTCGAAATAAATAATGGTTCGCATAATCAACGGTCGTCATTCCAGAAGCTTTCGCTAATAAACCAGTGAGGATCTGCAGACAAACGGTTTGATAATTGAATTCATTTGTCACTCCTTTTCTTCCTCCCAATAAATCAAGCGAGGCGCTGGTCCAGTCGTCACTCGAACAAACCTTTGTCCATGGATCACCTTTGCATTTATACGGGGCTCGCATCGTTAATAGGTGTTTGATCGTAATATCCTCAATCGTTTTTTCGCCCCGTTTTACTTGATAGTCTGGAAAATAATCAAGTACTTTGTCATTGACACTCCTGATGACACCTTGATCGATCGCTATCCCGACTAGTAGAGAAACGATACTTTTCGTAGCGGACATAAGGTGGCAAGTATCCTCTGGCTTATACTCATGCCATTCATCCGAGTAAGCTTCCTTTCCATTTTGGTAGGCAGAAATTTGGCAAATATTGGGCTGGTTTTTACTGATACATTCATGCAGTTCTTGTCTATTCATTTGTAAGCCTCCTTCAAAGATAAGCATAAGGCCATTAAAAATGGTTTTCAATGTTATTTTTAAAATTGTTTTTGAAGGGTCTTTTAAAAGTCTATTAGCGATGAATACGCAAAAAAAGGCCCTCAATGATAGAGGCGCCTTACTTAAAACTTTCGAATATCGATTTTTGATTTCTATCCAGATTTTTTGAGAGAATCGTTATCAGCAATTCTTCTAATGCGGAAACAGTGGCGATGGTCCCCAAAATCAAGACAACAATTTTTGCATGACTCACCATGAGCAGCAATGGGAAACTACCTAAAAGAAAACCGACTGCTTTGTTGAGCCATGTATGCAGACTACTAAAAGACCGATATTTTACATAGCCAATCAGATAACTGTCAAAACGAATCATAGCAATCACTAGTATCCAGACCCAAAGCGTATGTACCGCCAACAGCTGTGGTAGAAAAGAAAGAAAAACTGCGAGAAAAAAGCTTACATCTGCGAAACTGTCTAGTAAGGCACCCACCTCACTCGTAAGATTCATCCTTCTTGCAAGTAGCCCATCGACGAGGTCACTTAAAAAATAATAAGAATAAAGCAGCCAAAAACAGCCAGACATTGGCTGAAGGAATAGTAAAAATGGTGCTAGAATTAGTCGAGAAGTGGTAAGAATATTGGGTAATTGCTTCATTTGTTTCCCCCAGAGATACATTTTCTGAATACCTAAGATTGTTGCAAATTTTTTAAAGAAGCTCAGAAACGTTTAAATGTTCTTTCTTCTAATCATTTCGGCGATGCCCCCTATTAATGTTTCACAGCTTGTCCCTAATGCTCTTATAAAAATCGTATCCGTTCTGTACTATCTGGTATCTGATTTCGAACCTTTATCCATCGACCTGCTCGGTAAACCTCGTATTCTTCAAAGCAGCAAGGAAGCCCTTTTGCATGGGCGATATCGTTACTGTCCATCACTTGAAAATGCAGATGAGGCGAAGTCGAATTTCCTGAATGGCCGACGTTTCCGATCACCATCCCTTTGGTGATGTTTTGTCCTACGGAAACAGTGACAGATCCTTTTTGCAGATGGACAAATGCCATATAAACGCCCTCAGAAGCTTTTATCACAATATAGTTGCCAGCTATTTGTTGATAATCATCTTTGTGTTCATTAAAAAACAAACCATTTTTTACAGCGATCGAAAAATCCCTGATCCAGTAAACGATTCTCCGTTCCCGATAGCCATCTCTTGCAACAATTACTTCGCCATCACAAGGCGCATAGATTTTTTCGCCCCAACAATAACAGCTCTCCAGCGGGACCCCTAAGAAGAAATAGCGCAAAAAGCTTCGATCATGAAAAGCTTTGGTTTTCCCCTCAAAATTAACTTGTAAAAAATCAAAGGCATAACGCAACCCCATTCGATCGGTACCATGGCTAGGAATCTTCTTTGCTGGTGTAGTCGGCGCAAGCCACTCACCTCTTAAGGGGAAACCAATGGTTACCGGCTGCTCATTCATAAGGCTTTCTCCTTTTTGGATCATATGATCTCTTTTATTTTGAAATGACTATCAATCGTGCGGCACTCTCACTCTATACCCGTGCTTTACTCCTTTTCACTATAGGTCACCTAAGGCTTTTTTTCAACTCTAAAAAAGTGGGCTAACGGGCGTGCCTATCAAAAAAACACCTCAATCATGTAGTGATTCCAAACTGTTAGACCAAAAATTCTAACTTTTGAGCGTCGCTTTATGAATGAGGTGTTCTTACATTTTATATTTGTAGCTCCTGTCGGTGACGGCTAATCCATCCAGCTATCGTCTGACAAAATAGCGTCTGTCCATCCTCTACTGTTTGCGCTCCACCAATCGATAGTAGACCCTTGCGGTGATGGAATACACCAGCAGATAAATCATTGTAAACAATAGGACAGAAATAATCGATACCGTAATCAATAAGTTGCGATCTGACAGACCAAAAAGAAGCAACAACTTCTGAATCATCGGAAAAGCAAACGTTAGATGGATAATCGCTGCAACCAAAGGAAATGAGAAGATCATCAAGACTTGCTGCTGGATCACTTGTTTGACTTCCTTATGGCTTAACCCAACTTTTTGTAAGATCTCGAAACGTTCTTTGTCCTCCATCCCTTCGGAAACTTGTTTATAATAAATGATCAATGCGGCAGCTAAAATAAAGATCACACCAAAAATCAAGCCTAAGAAGAAGAAGCCGCCGGTAAATGTTTTGGTCTCAACTTCAAAAAGATCTTTTGACTCAACGCTCGCATTGGCATCTGCTGATAGGAGTTCACTGCGAATCTCTTTTGCGATGGTTTCACGATCGCTTGCTTCTGCTGTTTGAAAATTAAAGACTGTTGTTGTCACAGGTTGCTGGTAAAGTTGAAACTCTTCGTTTTGATACCAAGAGCTTAGCTTTTCGGTAAGCCACTGATCATCTGCCACGAGAACAAGATGCTGAACCGGGTTTTCTGTTTTCGTGAATGTTGGCAGTTCTTTCAATTCCTGCAATCGAAATTGACGTTCATCGATCGTCGTCATTTCTGGTAATACTTGATGAGTCCACGTTTCAGGAAAAACGAAGAGTTCATCTTGTGTGGGTCCTGTTTTCCCGGTGATTTCATGGTATTCAGAACTGGTAAGAAAAGTAAGGTAAACAGCTTTATCAAAACTACCGAAATTTTCTTCAAAAGAAGTTGAGGGAACAAAGTTTGGTTCCTCAAAGGTAAAAAGCAACGGTCTTGTTGTAGTGACTTGCTGACGCTTTTTGATCGTTAGCTTCTCTTCAAGTCCATCAATCACTGTGTTGATTTGCTGGGAATCAGCCGCTGAATCAATTTCAAAATCGTAAGGAAAACGGGTTTCGATCACATTCCTTTGTCCAAAATAAAGACTGGCGGTCGTAGCAACTGTCACTAACACCATCGTTGATAAGATACAGATACTTGCTAAACCAGCCGCATTTTGCTTCATCCGATACAACATGGTAGAGACATTGATAAAATGGGTCGTTTGATAATAATAGGTCGTTCGTTTTCTTAAAAACTGCAATGCTTTGATACTACCAGCAATAAACAACAGGTAGGTAGCCACGATCACTAGGATAACTGCAACAAAGAACAGGCCTAAGGCACTGATGGGAGACTTGATCGTCACAGAGATCGTATAGCCGGCTACTAAACAAAGGACACCCCAAAGTGCTAAAATGCCTTTCGCGCGGGGCTCTTTTTCATTACGCTTGCTTCCCTGTAACAGTTGAAGTGGATTGGTTTTGCGTACTTGCAACAGGTCAAATAAAAATAAACAACCAAAGACGAACATAAAATACAGGATCACCAAGCCAATACTCTCAAATGACAGTTTAAAGACAAAGAATTCGCCTACAGCCAAGATTTTCTTCAGTATCAAAAATCCTAATCGTGCAAACAATAAGCCACTGATCAATCCGGCCGCAAGACTAATGAGAAAACTGTAAAAGAGTTCCCAAAAGACCACGAAGGCTATCTCGCGTTTTCCTAGCCCCAAAACATTGTAGAGACCAAATTCTTTTTTTCGCTGCTTGATCAAAAAGTTATTGGTGTAAAAGGAAAAGATCGCCGCAAAAATCATGAGGATGATATTTCCTAAATGAAACATGAAGATGGCGCTTTGACTACTAGGAAGTTCTTTCATTCCCGGATTGTTCACGATGATTTGCGTCATCATCAAAACAGCCACCAAGAAGCTCATAGATAATAAAAAGGGTGTGTAAGCTTTGGCATTTTTACGCAAATTGGAGAAGGCGATTTTTTGAAAGAACATTCGTTACTCCTCCTTTGCAAAGACAGCAGTCATTGTTTCGGCTATTGCTTCTAGAAAAGCGGTATTGCTGCGATCCCCTCGGTACAGCTGGTGAAACACATATCCGTCTTTGATAAACAAGACGCGTTGTGCGCGACTGGCTGCGATCGTACTGTGAGTGACCATCACGATCGTCTGTCCATTTTGGTTGATCTGTTGAAATAATGTCAGCAGTTGATCAGAGGTTTTCGAATCCAGCGCTCCGGTTGGCTCATCTGCTAATAACAGTTCTGGTTTTGTGATGATCGCTCGTGCGACAGCAACTCGTTGTTTTTGTCCGCCAGACAATTCATACGGATAGTGCTGCAATAAATCGGCGATCCCTAAAGTTTGTACGATGGGCTGAAGCTGCTTTTCCATTTGTTTGACGGAAACTTTTGATAAAACTAATGGCAATAAAATATTGTCTTTCACCGAAAAGGTGTCTAACAAATTAAAGTCTTGAAAAACAAAGCCTAAGTGATCCCGTCGAAAACTCGCTGCGTCTTTTTCTTTGATCGTGGTCAAATCAATGCCATTCAGCTGCATTTCACCCGCTGTTGGTTGGTCTAACGTCGCCATCAAGTTCAGCAACGTACTCTTTCCCGAACCTGATTCCCCCATGATAGCGACATATTCCCCTTCTTCTACCATAAAGGTAATATTTTTCAACGCTTCAACGGGTTGTCCGTTCAGCTGGCTTTGATAGATTTTTTTTACTTGTTGAATGTTTAAAAGTGTCATCTTGTTCCCTCCTTCCTTTTTAGAATAAGCTGACTGGCAGAAAAAAGCGACTTACAATAAAAACCGCAAACTTACAGTGTTGAAAGTTTGCGGCTATCCGTTATTTGTGGTGGGAAAACGAAGCGTGACAATGGTTCCCTGTCCTACTTCAGAATCAATTGATAAACGGCAGCCGATTTTTTCAGCCGCTTGTTGACTCATATATAAGCCTAGCCCGCTCGCTCGTTGCTGAAAGCGACCATTTTGTCCCGTATATCCTTTCTCAAAAACCCTTGGCAAGTCTTCCTTGCGAATACCAATGCCGCTGTCTTGAATCAACAAGGCATTGTCTTTAGTGAAAACGTTGATGCTACCGGTTTCGGTATACTTCAAGCTGTTGAAAAGAACCTGTTCAAAAATAAAAACGAGCCACTTTCGATCAGATGTCACCGTCAAATCCACCGCCATGTCCAGTTGCAGATTCTTTTTCGAGAAAAACAAGGCATACTTTTTGATCGTTTGACGAACAAGGGGCGCTAAAGCAATCGACTCAAAGACAAAATCTTCATTCGCTAAATTTTGTCGCAAATAATTCAACATCATTTGCAAATAATCATTCACCTTAAATAATTCCGCTTTGACCTCAGTCGGTGACAACGAATCGCTTTGGACCAAAAGATCCAGCGCCGCTAGAGGCGTTTTGATTTGATGAAGCCACAAACCGAAATCTTCATAAATTTCTTCATTTTTTAACGCTGCCTTGTAATCAGAAGTGGTTTTTTCTCTTGCCAGTTGTCTTAGAAGGGCTTGGTATTCGTCTTCTAAACGATTTCGAGTGGCAGGCAAGAACGCCAACGCCGCTTCCGTCATACGTTCTTTTCTTAATAAATGCTGCAGCTGCTTTCTTTTTTGTGCGTAACGAAAATAATGAAAAAGGGAAAGTCCCCCTAAAATCACCCCTGAAAAGACCACATAGTCAAGAAAGGGCTCCAACGAAAGGCTGTGGAGAAAGAATAGCCCAAATAGGCCCGCACTAAACAGCAGATAAACGAGATAAAACTTTCCATAAAGGACGAAATATTCTTTCACGTTAGTCATAGGCGTGTTCCTTTTCTATCAAATACCCTTTATTCTTTACCGTCTGGATCAAATCGGATAGTTCGATCTGGCTTAATTTTTTTCGCAAGCGGGTCATATTGACCGCTAATGTGTTATTATCGATGAATTCTTCACTATTCCAGAGCATTTCAATGATGGTCTCTTTGGCTACGATCTTTCCTCGATGCTGCAAAAGCAAGGAGAGAATCCGAGCTTCATTTGGTGAAAGCGGCAACTGTTCCCCCTGTTTTTTTAATACATTTTCTGTGGGATAAAAGGTTACTTGCCCTATGTCAAAGGTCAGCGCTTGTTGGTGGCTATACTGATAGCTGCGCCGCAGCAACGCTTGGATTTTTGCCAAAACGAAGGCTAAATCAAAGGGTTTTGTTAAATAATCATCCGCCCCCATGTTCATCGCCATGATCTGATTCATCTGTTGATCCATAGACGAAAGGAAAATGATCGGCACTTCTGACGTCTTGCGAATTTCTTGGCACCAATGATACCCGTTGTAATAAGGCAGCGAAATATCTAAAAGAACGAGATCCGGTTTGATCTCATGAAACTCTTGCAAGATACTAGCAAAATTCTTCGCCGAAACACATTCGTACCCCCATTGCTGCAAATATTCTGCTAAAACAGAGACGATCGTTGCATCATCTTCAACAAGATATATTTTTTGCATGTCTTTCTCCCCTCTGTTGTTTAATCAACTGCTTCTTTACAGACAGTGTACCAGAAAAGAAAAAGAATCGTCTAGATGGGGGGAAAACTTTCAAAGGGCTGTTTTTTCCTCAATCCTCTGCCAATCGAGCAAGGATTTCTTGGTAACGCTGTGTAGCAAAGGGACTGATTTGTCCTTTTTTACAAAAATTCAGTTTCCCCAGTTTTGGTACGACCCGTTCTACGATGACATTGCCATTTTGAACTTTCGATTCAAACTGCTGCAAAGCCTCCAAAAACCGTGCGTCTTTTCTGGCAGCAGGATAAAAAGACAAAACATACAGATAATAAAAAAGATTGTACCCTCTAAAGGGATATTCTGTCTGCATAAATAATGTGCCCATCCCATAATGACAAGGACTGATTGGCTGCCGGATCTCCCAATGAGCAAGCAAAAATTCGATTGCTTGATGAAGCATTTCCATCTGCTCACGATCATGAGTATATCGAAAGGCATCAAGGACCGTTAACGTCGTCATCGGGGTTGAATAGCTGGTCTCCGGACCGCGACCAAAACTGTACTTATTGCACTTCCAGCCGCCATCTGCTTCCTGAGTAGCAAGAAAATAGTGAAAGGTCTGTTGCAGCCGCTGGTTCCTTTGATAGCCTAGAGAGCACAGCGTTCGCAAAGCCAACGCTGTATGACATGGATAGATCCCCCCTGACGGAGAAATTTTAAATCTGCCGTCTTCTCTCCATCCTTGAAAGATCAATGCGGCTGTCTCTTTTAATAAGTTCTCCTCACGTGACATGCCAAGTTCAAGTAAATAAAGAGGACTTTCTAAGGTCGTAAAGGGTGCTCCTTTTAGTAATTTATGGTCTGGCGTCGACCATAAATCGGCGCCATGATCATATTGATGGGAAATGATTGCTTCGATGTCTTGCTGAACCCTCTGATCCATATTGATCTTCCTCCATCTCTTAAGTGTCGTGCAATCACCCCAATAATCCTCATTGACCCACGGTGCACTCGCTTCTAGAATGATAAAAATTCGAACGTTTTTTAACATATGAGTTAAGTTTTTTTTTTTGAATTGTCCAAATGAATTTTAGAAATCAAATAGTTTTTTCCCGACGGACGTACTTTTAAAAAGAATGTTCTAGTATTCCTGATGACAGGTTCGAAAAAAGTTTGTCTCTGAAATCGCATGGTTATACGAACCCCACAATGAAAGATCACCTGAATAGGAACACGCTCACGCAACAAGTTCATGCCACGCTCTTTTAGTTTAAGGAATCAGGCATAATGAAATAGTTCAAAACGAATGCCTTCTGGGCTTTCAAAGAATAAGGCATAGTAATTAGGGGCGATGCGCTCTTTGTACTCCATTGGTCGATCGTGAAGGATCTTTACCCCTAAAGCTTTTATTTTGGGAAAAATCGCATCTACGACTTCGCGGCTTTCCGCTTTAAATGCTATGTGCTGAACAGAGCCAGGTTTTCTTGAATCGATTTTCTCGTTCTTCCATTCTTTTCGTGGGGAACAAATACCGAAATCAAATGAATCCCCTATATATTCTACTACTTCCATATCGGCATGTTCTAAATACCCAGAATATTTCTTCTGAAGGTCGAACCCTAATAGTGCAAATAATTGATCATAAAAGCCTTCTGCTTTTTTTACATCATTGACTGTGATTTGGATATGGTGAAAATGAATGTTCATAATCGCTCCTTTCTGGCTAACAAAATAAGTGTTTCAATCAGTAAAACAGAACGTATTCGACGAGATATTTCCTTTCATTACTTCGGGAATTGGGTGTATCCTTTTCCAGCACCATTTTTTCTAACGATGAAAGGTTCTTTTCTCGACTACCCAAAAACATACTGTTGAATTTTCTGAAAGTCTCCATCGAAACAATAGTAGACTGTCTTCTCCTTTTGAGCATATACCATTGAAAATCTCGTTTTCCAATTCCCTTCACTTTGTTTCACCGCCGCCAACACTTCAAAAGCAGTTGCATAATCAAAATCAGACACTTTTTGCAGCAATTCTTCGACAATCAGGTATCTGTCACGACCACTACCTACTAGATTGCCGTTTGTTCTTTGGTCAATTAAAGAAAAATTGGTCATCAAGCAATAAGGCGAGGCTGTATCCTGACTATATAGTGTTCCTCTACCCGGTTCTACGATCCAACAATTACCCTTACTATCAGAAATCATGCAGTGACAGCTATGGTTTGGGACATTCACGATTTCTTTTTCAGAAAGAAACTCATTTAGGTCTTCTTTCACAAATCGCCCATTCAATACATCCGTGATCAACCGAACCGTGTGCACGACATTTTTCCCTCTTCTATAGCCAACTTGCTCGCAAGCGTCAACCATTAAATGATTGATGAACATGCCATTATTGTTGATCCCGAAGGACGGTGCACCATCTACAAGAATCATAAACTTCTTAAGATCTTTGGTTGATAAAGTAAACTTAGCGGCAAGATCAAAATTCATCGCAATATATACCTGATCTTTTCTCCAGATAAAACTTGTGCACATCTGATTTCCTCCTTGATTTTAGCTGCAAATACACATGGTGTGTCTTGGTTAAGAGATACTATTTATGATTTGCGTATGGTTCCACGTCATGAGGACCATACGAAAACATAGCGAAACGTTTAACACAAGCGAAAAAGCGAGAAGAAAAGCCGCTTGCGGAAGTTTGATTCAACTAAATTAGCTAGGAAACTCACTTAATATAGAAATCACCTTTTCCATTGTCTTTGCTACTTCTTTAGGGAGCTTATTATAGCCATCATTTTCTGTCTCTTGAGCCAAAATAAAGTCCAGCCGTCCTTGCATCCGCTCTCTTAAATGAGTAACATAGGAGGCATCTTGAAAATCGACTTTAAAGCCTGTTACTGGCAGGAAACTCATTTCTGTGATCCCGCCGAAATTTTTAAATTCAGCCTCGCCTTCCACAATTTTTTCAATCGATGTTAGTGTGACTTCAGGCGTGACTTTCTTGCCTTTGTAAAAGCCTGTATTTAGAATATAACAAGCCGTTTGGTTTTCTTTAAACAAGTGCATGAAATGGGCAAAATCTTCCCCTAAAGGATAGACTCTAAATGGATTGGCATAAGGTTCGATGACCAGTTTATCTATATCCGTGGTCTCGACAATATGTTCAGCTGTCGTGCGCTTCGTAGCTAAGGTCAAACCAAAAACAGCGGCTAAAATCGGATCGTCAATTTTTACTACCGGAGGCAGCATGTCATCTTTCATGATCCAAAATACGGCATCGATCGGCGAATCTAAATGGTCCACCCGATTAGGTGTGACATAACGAGATTTGACGGTTCGGCCATTCCCGTTACGAATATCTTGGGTCACGAGGACCTTTTTTCCTTCCTCGTCTAAAGTAACCCCAACATTTTGACAGGTGATAAAGTAGCGGACATTTGGGTTGGTTAATGGATAGTCTTGCGTTTTATCAAAATAAGAAGGCTCCAGAGCAGTAGATGCACCATTTGTTTGATTAATCACAAACGCATCGTCATGCAGAACCTTGATCTCATATTTGCCACCATGTTCTGCCAATGTGATAGTCGATTTTCCTGATCCTGAAAGACCAAAAGCAGCCATCGTAAATGTTCGATTCGGTAACTGATACTGCTTCATTCCCCCATGACACGCCACAAAGCCATGGCGATGCGCGGTAGCCCAAGCCAAAGTTAATGTCGCTTTTTTCAATTCACCAAAATAGTTTAAACCTAAGACTGCCGCAACATTGTGTTCAGGATCAAAAAGAGACAGTCCATAAGGAAAATCAGGATGAGACCAATCTGGATCAGCGTACAAAAAAATGTCCGTCTCTGGATATTCTTTGGAACGTTGGTACCTTTCTTCCCATGATTTCGTCATCAATTGAAAATTCAACAAATAAGAGTAAACGTTGGTTTCATAGTGCTCTGGTATCAACAGGTGAGCTTTGACCATAAACGCTTCATCTAATCCTACAACAACTTCACCACCATAAAATTGCTTGCGGGTTCCTTGGTATAAGGCATCTCGCAAAATGTCTTCATATAATTCTCGCTGGATTCCAGGATGCCCGATGATGCGTCGAGCTGCCGCTGTCCGTCCAACCACTTTTCCGTCATTAAACACGATGACTTTTGCATCCTCTGGTAGTCCTAACTCCTTGGTGTGTGTGACCGGCATATCCGTAAGAATAGCGCCAGAAGATTCTTTTGCTAAGTGATAGGCAGTGGCTAGATCATGAATCCAAGTGACATTGTTCCCATAAAAAGCTGACTCTATCAACACTTTAAAACTAGACAAATGCGTATTTTGCGGTGTAATCTCTTTGTGTGAAAATGCACGAATCGTTGCCATGTGCAATCCCTCCTAACAAAAATTTTCTATTCACTACGTTTATTATAATACTTTCTAATCACGCTATGCCATATTTTTATACACATTAACTATAAATTGCCGACAAACCATTTTGTTAAAGGATTTGGCTGTCTGCATATTTGTAGCTTCCCTGCTTTTTGCATTGATTTTGTCCCCGCTCATCATTAGTGAGAAAGAACAAAAAAAACTGGAACAAAAAAGAATGTCTTTCTGTTCCAGTTTCTGGTTTTATATTTCATCCATTCCAAACGTCACAATCGACGTAATTAGATAGACAGATGGGTTATAGTTGCTTATTTCTCAATTGATTCGCCTTCTCTAGTAACTTTGTTATCGTAAGATTTTATGACAATTACCATAAAAAGAATTCACGGTCAAAATTGCTAAAAAGAACTCGTTTTTCTTAACGACGTTCTAACAACACGACACACTCCACATGGGTCGTTTGTGGGAACAAATCAACAGGTTGGACTTCTTTTGTCACATACCCTTCTTCTGCAAACAACGCGAGGTCACGAGCCAAGGTTGCTGGATTGCAGGAAATGTAAACGATGCGCTCTGGTTTAACTGCAGCGGTCGTTTCAATAAAGCTGGCATCTAAACCTTTGCGAGGTGGATCAACGAAGACGACTGTCGGTTGAATGCCTTCGCGTAGCCATTGCGGCATGATTTTTTCGGCTTTACCGATAAAGTAATGCACGTTTTCGACACCATTTCTTTTGGCATTGGCTTTGGCATCGTTCACTGCTTCAGGAATGACTTCCATCCCTAACACTTCTTTCACGCGATCAGCCAAACTGATCCCGATCGTTCCGATTCCTGCATAAGCATCCACAACGACATCATTTTCAGACAGTTGCGCCATCTCGAAGGCGGTTTGATACAAGACTTCTGTTTGCGCTGTGTTGACTTGGTAGAAAGATTTCGCTGAGATTTGGAAGGTTTTGCCTAATAATTGATCATCGATCGATGACTTGCCATACAACACACGCTCGAACTCGCCCATGATCACATTGGTTTTTTCTTCATTGATGTTTTGAATGACAGAAACAACCTCTGGAATCTCTTCGTGGATCACTTCCGCGATTTCTTCTCCTTTGAAGAATTTCGGTTTACGTGTCACTAATACGACCATCATTTCACCTGAGTGATGCCCACGACGAACGACAATGTGGCGTAAGAACCCTTCATGGGCTTCTTCATTGTAGGCTTTGACATTGAAGCGCTGCAAAATATCTCTGACTTTGATGATTGCTTGATCGATGTTTGGATCTTGAATATAAAAGTCTTCGATCGGTACCAGAGTATGGCTGTTTTTGCGGTAAAATCCAGTCGTTAATTCTCCATGAATCTTTTGCACAGGGATTTGCGCTTTGTTGCGGTAACCAAATGGTTTTTCCATTCCGATTGGTGCATTGACCTTGATTTCAGGCAGTTTGGCGATTTTAGCCAAAACATTCTCTACTTGCTGCTGTTTGAAGGCTAATTGTTTGTCATAGCTCAAATGACTCAATGGGGCGATCCCGGTGCGCAACAATGCTTCATTCGGTAATTCTTGCCGATCAGGACTTGCTTGCAACAGTTTCATCACTTTGGCAAAACCAAATTTGTTGCCGACTTTCAATACTTTGACTAAGGCACGTTCATTTGGCAGGGTGTTTTCAATAAATAATAAGTACCCATTGACTTTAGCGATCCCATTTCCTTCATGGGAAAGGTCCAAAATATCGACTTCAAGTTCCTGATTCTTTTTAACAGGATAATTTTTCATAGATTTCTCCTTTGTGCTTACTTTCTCCATTTTAAAAAGGAATGGTCGAAATTGCAAGCGGTGCTTATTTTAACGGTTCAACAGATCGGGTAGACGTGCAAAAAAGAACCGAAGGAGGGAAATCGGCTGATTGCTTTTCTAGGGGTTGCGGCGAAGAGCCGCTGCACCACAGGAGCAATCCCTTTTCCATCCTTCGGAAAATCGAACAGATCAGAAGTTGGTAAAAACCTTGATCATTGTTTATTTGTCAGCTGTTTTTTTCTTTTTCTGTGATTTTTCCCGTTCGCTCTTGTTCAAGATTTGTTTTCTCAAACGAATGCTTTCTGGTGTTACTTCACAGTATTCGTCATCGTTCAAGAACTCCAATGATTCTTCTAGTGAAAGGATTCTTGGTTTCTTGATGACAGATGTTTGGTCTTTCGTCGCTGAACGAACGTTGGTCATTTGTTTTGCTTTCGTGATATTGACCGTTAAGTCATTGTCACGAGAGTTTTCGCCGACGATCATTCCTTCATATACTTCAGTACCTGGTTCAACGAAGACCGTTCCACGTTCTTCAATACTCATGATTGAGTAAGTCGTTGCTTTTCCTGTATCGATCGATACAAGTGCGCCGTGGTGGCGTCCGCCGATTTGCCCTTGAATCATTGGCAAGTATTGGTCGAAGGTGTGGTGCATGATACCGTAGCCGCGAGTCATTGATAAGAATTCTGTCGTATAGCCGATCAAGCCACGAGCTGGTGCTAAGAAAATGATCCGTACTTGTCCATTTCCTGTATTGATCATATCTTGCATTTCTGCTTTACGAATCCCTAGTGATTCAATCACTGAACCCATGTATTCTTCTGGTGTGTCGATTTGCACTCGTTCAAATGGTTCGCATTTCACGCCATCAATTTCGCGTTCGATAACTTCTGGACGAGAAACTTGCAATTCAAAGCCTTCACGACGCATGTTTTCGATCAAGATCGACAAATGAAGTTCGCCACGTCCTGAAACAGTCCAAGAATCTGGTCCGATTGGTTCAACACGTAGAGACACGTCTGTTTGTAGTTGCGCCATCAAGCGTTCTTCAATTTTACGAGCGGTTACGAATTTCCCTTCACGACCTGCAAATGGTGAGTTGTTCACGACAAAGGTCATTTGTAACGTTGGCTCATCAATGTGTAAAACAGGCAATGAATCTTGGTGATCGATCGGTGTGACTGTTTCACCAACGAAGATGTCTTCCATCCCAGAAACAGCGATCAAATCGCCAGCTTTCGCTTCTTGGATCTCTAAACGTTTCAAACCGAAGAAACCGAATAATTTTGTGACACGGAATTTCTTCACTTGGCCATCAAGTTTCATCAAAGCAACTTGGTCACCAACTTTGATCGTTCCACGGAAGACACGTCCGATTCCGATACGTCCAACGTAGTCATTGTAATCAAGTAAAGATACTTGGAATTGCAATGGCTCATCGCTGTTGTCGATTGGCGCTGGAATGTGTTTTACGATCGTATCAAACAATGGTGCCATCGTTTTTTGTTGATCGGCAGGATCATCTGATTCACTTGAGGTTCCGTTGATCGCTGAAGCGTAGATCACTGGGAAGTCCAATTGGTCATCGTCTGCACCTAATTCGATAAATAGTTCTAATACTTCATCTACCACGTGCTCAGGACGAGCAGATGGTTTGTCGATTTTGTTAACAACAACGATTGGGACTAAATGTTGTTCCAACGCTTTTTTCAATACGAAACGTGTTTGAGGCATCGTTCCTTCATAAGCATCAACAACTAAAACAACACCATCGACCATTTTCATGATCCGCTCTACTTCACCACCGAAGTCCGCGTGTCCTGGGGTATCCATGATATTGATTTTGGTTCCGTTGTATTCAACCGCTGTATTTTTCGCTAAGATCGTGATACCACGTTCTTTTTCGATCGCATTTGAATCCATCGCCCGTTCTTGTAATTGGGTATGGCTATCTAACGTTTGGGATTGTTTCAATAATTCATCAACTAATGTAGTTTTTCCGTGGTCAACGTGGGCAATAATAGCGACGTTGCGGATATCATTTCTAATATTCAATTTATAAACTCCTTTTTTGGTGACATTGCACTCGACAAGCCATTATACCAGAATTTCTTTCTGAAATATAGTGCAAAGTTTTCATTTTTACAGAAAAAACCAGATATTTATTAAATATCTGGTTTTTTCTTATTGATTGACGATCGCCAATAATTCTTCAAAAGCTTTCGGTGTACCGCCTACGAACAATTCCCGTCCATTCAAGGATAGCGGCTCTCCTTTGATGTTTGCCATTTTTAATCCAAGGGTTTCTAACAAAACGCCCCCTGGCGCATAATCCCATGGCGCAAGATGAGAAAGATAGCCTGCTCTTTGTCCTTTAGCGAGGGCAATCAGCTCTACCCCAGCACAGCCAGTCATACGAATGCCTAATGCTTTGTCACTGACCTCGATTTCGTGGTGGCGGTTATGGATCAACATGGGCGAATTCAAGCCAACGAGACCTTCGGATAAGGCAATATCTTTCGGCGGTTCGATCTTCTCGCCATTGTTATAGACACCAATCTCTGGACCACCCCATAAGAATTCATCTTTCATAACATTATAGACAAAGCCAAAGCGCCCTTTGCCCTCTTCGTAAATCGCGATCATGATACAAAAGTTTTCTTTTTCTAACACGAAATTCATCGTTCCATCGATCGGATCAATGATGAAGACCCGCCCACTCATGTCGGCAAGTGTGTCCAGTCCGTTTTCTTCACCTAAAATTTTGGCATCCGGATCATAGGATTGGATCTTACCAATCAGAAAATCTTGCGTGGCTTTATCCAATTCTGTCACTAAGTCTTTCCGTCCTGATTTTGTCTCGACCACTAAGTCTTCTTTATTTAAATTGTCTTTGATCGTTTCACCTGCAGCGATCATCCACTGGCGAACTTCATTAACGATTTCATGCATTCGTTGATCTACCCTTTCATTTTTAGTTTTCCCTCAGTCTTTTTCGCTGCCTGCACAGCATGGTACAGCGAATAGCCTGATAGTTCTTCAAATTCTCTGCCTAAACGGCGTTCCTCGCCAATGCTAGGAACGACTTTCTTAAAGGCTTGATACGCCTCAAGAAACGTGCTACTAGGAAGGCCTTTTTCATAGGCTTGTTCTAATCGTTCCCACATCTTCATGACGACGACCATTTCATCTGTCGACCAATCTAAGTCAAGAGGATATTGATAATCCCGCATAGTTTTCACCTCTAGTTTCTTTCTCTTCCAGTGTACCATAAAACCTCTTATTGTCGAAAAGAGGTTCTTTGGTACAAGCATTTTTTTATAGGTAATTCTCTTAAAAAAACTAACAAAGAATCACTCTGCTCGTTTAGTCACCGACAGCAAAGCGGATATTTTGTTGTTTTTCTAGGCATTTGTTACACTTGAGTTAGCAACCTAAAGGAGGAATTCTCTTGCGTTTAGAAAACAAAAAAATCATTGCCTTAGTCGACAATGATTTCGAAGATTTAGAACTGTGGTACCCGGTCCATCGGTTACGGGAAGAAGGCGCGCAAGTCGATTTAGTCGGTGAAGAAGCGCATAAAACGTATATTGGCAAATACGGTGTACCCGCAGAATCAGCCTATGCTTTTTCTGATATTCATGCCGATGACTACGATGCCATCTTAGTTCCAGGTGGTTGGGCGCCTGATAAATTACGACGTTTCCCAGAGGTCATCTCTTTCGTGCAAACGATGGACAAAGACGAAAAAGTCATTGGTCAAATCTGTCATGCAGGCTGGGTCTTGATTTCTGCGAATATCTTGAAAGACAAGACGGTCACCAGTACACCAGGCATCAAAGATGATATGACAAATGCTGGAGCCACATGGGTGGATACACCTGTGGTTACGGATGGACATATCGTTTCCAGCCGCCGTCCTCCAGATCTACCAGACTATATGCGGGAATTTATCGCTGTATTAGAAAAGAAATAGTACCCGTTGATCAGATTCAAAAGAGTTGCGACCGAAGCAAATACGGCCGCAACTCTTTTTTCTACCTATCGATCATTCGCTTAGGATCGCTAGTTTCTTGTTACTTTTAGGGATTTTTTTCACACCGATAAAGGTCAATGCAGCACCTAGAACGGCAAACCCAGTCCCAATCAAAAGCATTTCCCAAACACCGAAGCTTTGGATCAGCATCCCGCCCAAAAGATTGCCAATCACGCCACCGATCGTGGTAGCAATGATAATAATCGTTTGTCCAAAAACCCGATCTTCATCTGCCAAACTATGGTTGAACAAATAAGCCGAAGCTGGAATAAACAAAGCAAAACTAACCCCTTGCATCAAATGGCTCAATTCCATCAAGATAATGGAGCTGATCAACAGCATCAGCACCCCACGAATGGCAAAGGCAACACTGGAAAACAACAGCCAAAAACGGCTAGACCGTATCCTCACTAACTGTTCAAAGAAAATCATGCCTGGCAATTCGCATAACGCCGCAACCATCAGGGCGATGCCAACTTCCTTACTGCCACCGCCAATATCGGCAAAAATTTGTGCCAAAAAGCTGTTGATCATCGTGTGGAAGCTGAAAAGAAAGCTAAACCCGACAAAGAGAAAGAGTAGAAAAGGATATTTCTTCAAAAAGGCACCTGAATGACTTTGTTCTGTCAGCATCACGGGCATTTCTGGCTTCTTGATCGCTGGCAGCAAAAGCAAAATAATGAGAAACAAAACGGCCTGCCCGATAGCGATCATTGGCAAAAGGGCTGCCGAAAACTCCTCCAAGAGCTGCCCCAGTAAAAAGGAGGTCCCCGCAAATCCTAGTGACCCACCCGCACGCGAAAAGCCAAAATTGATTTTGTTGCCGCTATTCGTGTATTCAAACGCCAAGGCGTTGAGAAAGGACTGCATGGAAACGAGCAAAACCCCTCCTAAGACATAGGTCAGTATTGATAATGCAGGGAAAATCACACCTGCTAAGAGCACCGCGACCACGCCGCTTGTCATCGTTTTCAAGACAACGATCAGCGGTACTTTACTTTTTTTGATAATGACTTGACTGATGAAGGGCTGCAAAATCGTAGACGCAATATTGACTAAGGCTAAAATACCGCCAATTTTTGCTGGATCGACCTTGAAATAAATCAAAAAAAGGGTCGCAAAGCCATAGATTGAGCAAAACATCATCCAATAAAGAAATTGCAAACTTGTGTAGTAAAACCGAATCCTCTTGTCACTTGCATGATTACGCATACATCCCCCACCTTATCCATATTCCTTAGCAACTAAATATAGCATAGAACCGATGGATTTACTATCCTTCTAACAACAGAAACCGCAGTTTTATTTGAAACACTAACCGACAACAAAAAAGCGCAGCATAGTATCCTGCGCTTTTCCTACTGCTTCAACTATTTAGAGCTGTTGGAAGGCTTGCGTGAGATCTTCCAATAGATCGTTGATGTTTTCCAATCCAATGGATAGGCGAATCGTCTCTGGACGAATTTTGGCTGCTGCAAGTTCTTCTACGCTAAGCTGGGAATGGGTCGTCGAAGCTGGATGGATGATCAAGGACTTTGCATCCCCGACATTTGCCAGCAAAGAGAAGAGCTTGGTTGCGCCACAAAAGGTTTTGCTTGCTTCTGCTCCACCCTTTAATCCAAAGGAAAAGACGGAACTGGTCCCTTTGGGGAAATACTCCTGCGCCCGTTCAAAATAGGGGCTGTCCGGCAGTGTTGGGAAATGAACCCAAGAGACTTCCGAGTGCTTGGCTAAAAATTCAGCAACTTGTTGCGCATTTTCTACATGACGTTCCATCCGCAACGAAAGCGTCTCGATGCCTAACAGCAACACCCATGAATTGAAGGGAGAAATCGCAGCGCCTGTATCCCGTAAAAGAATCGTTCGTGCTCGAGTGATATAGGCAGCGTTACCAGCGGCTTCTACCCATGAGATTCCATGGTAGCTATGATCGGGATCGACCAGCTTGGGAAATTTGCCATTTGTCCAATCAAAGTTGCCGCTGTCGATAATGGCCCCTCCCAAAGCAGCACCGTGACCACCGAGGTATTTTGTCGTGGAATAAACGACGATGTCCGCCCCATGCTCAAATCCTCGAAACAGATAGGGAGTCGCAAAGGTATTGTCAATGATGAGGGGAATCCCTGCTTCATGAGCGATCGCTGCAATCTTTTTAAAGTCGGCAATATCAATATCTGGATTGCCTAAAGACTCTAGAAAAACTGCTTTAGTATTTTCTTGGATGGCTGCTTTTAGTGCTGCCAGATCTTCACTATCAACAAAGCTTGTAGTGATGCCAAAATCTGGCAACGTATGAGCGAATAAATTATAGGTACCCCCATAAATTGAAGCAGCAGAAACGATATGATCTCCTGCTTGTCCAAGATTTAAAATCGCATAGGTGATCGCTGCTGAGCCAGAAGCCGTTGCTAACGCACCGACACCGCCTTCTAAGAGGGCTAGTCGTTCTTCTAGAACAGCCGTTGTCGGATTGGTAATACGGGTATAGATATTGCCATTCTCACTAAGACTAAATCTCGCTGCCGCTTGATCTGCGTCCTCAAACACATACGATGTGGTTTGATAAATGGGTACGGCGCGACTCCCTGTAGTAGGATCTGGTGTTTGTCCTCCGTGTAATTGAATCGTCTCAAATCTTTCTGTCATACTATTCCTCCTTAATAATACAAATAAAAAAGCCCTCTGATATCGAGATATCAAAGGACGTGTTTACGTGTTACCACCTTTATTCAAGCAGACTTTCCAGCATGCTTCTCAGCAAGTACGCGACAAATTAACGTAGTTATACTCTGACGCGATAGCGGGCGCACCCGGATCTTCTTATCTTTCGTACAAGTTCAGAAGATCACCTCTGAGGCCATTTTCGATTGATTCTACAAGTTCTTCTTGCACCCTACGAAGACTCTCTAGGCTTGCCAAATCAATGTACTTTCCTCATCAACGGTTGAAATATTAAGAGCATCGTATCATTTACAGAAGATTCTGTCAATAGTTTAGGATCGCTTTATTTTTGGTGATAAAAAAACTCGTTCACCAAATGATGAACGAGTTTCAAAAAGCTTAAATGTGGATTGGTAAACCTAGAGCTAACTCAGCAGCATCCATTGTGATCTCACCTAGAGATGGATGTGGATGGATGGTTAACGCGATATCTTCTGCGTTCATGCCAGATTCAATAGCAAGAGCAAGTTCTGAAACCATATCGCTTGCTCCTAAACCAGCAATTTGCGCACCGATGATCACATTGTCTTCAACCGTTGTTACTAAGCGAATGAATCCTTCGGTTTTTCCTAGAGATAACGCACGACCGTTACCTGAGAATGGGAATTTGAATGCTTTTGCTTCAATTCCAGCATCCTTGGCATCTTTGATGGTCATACCGACAGAAGCCAATTCTGGGTCAGTAAAGGCAACTGCAGGCATCGCTTTGTAATCAACGGCAACTTTTTTGCCAGAGATTGCTTCAGCAGCGATTTTTGCTTCGTAGCTGGCTTTATGTGCTAATGCAGCACCAGGAACGATATCACCAATTGCGTAGATGTTTGATACGTTGGTACGGCCTTGTTTGTCAACCGTGATCAATCCGCGTTCGCCTACTTCAACACCTGCTTGTTCCAAGCCCATGTCATCAGTATTTGGACGACGGCCAACAGTAACCATCACGTAATCAGCAGTAACTGATTCTTCTTTACCATCTACGGCATATTTCACAGTTACGCTATCGCCATTGTCAATTGCTTCTTTCGCCATTGCGTTGGTAACAACTGTTACACCTTTTTTCGCAAAGTCTTCTTCAACCAATTTGACCATGTCTTTTTCATAGGTTGGCAAGATTTGAGGAGAACCTTCAAGGATTGTTACTTCTGCACCTAGGTTTGCATACGCTGCACCTAGTTCAGAACCGATGACACCGCCACCGATAACAACGAATTTTTTAGGAACTTCTTTTAATGCCAATCCGCCAGTTGAATCAAGGACACGTCCGCCGAATTTGAAACCAGGGATTTCAATTGGACGAGAACCTGTTGCGATGATTGCATTGTTGAAAGAGTAAGTTTGTGCTGAATCTGGGTGGATGACACGCAATGTGTGATCATCAACGAAGAAAGCTTCTCCTTCAATTGTTTCAACTTTATGTTTTTTCAATAGGAAACCAACACCAGAAGTTAACGTTTTAACGACTTTGTTGTCTTTCCATTCTTGTGTTTTGGTAAAATCAAGGGAAACATTTTCACTTGTTACACCAAACATTGTTGAATCCAAAGATTCTTGGTAATGATGACCTGCAGCGATCAAAGCTTTTGAAGGGATACAACCAACGTTTAAACAAACGCCGCCGATGTATTCTCTTTCAATGATTGCTACTTTTTGTCCCATTTCAGCAGCGCGGATGGCAGCTACATAGCCGCCAGGTCCCGCACCGATTACAACTGTATCTAATTCAACAGCAAAATCTCCAACTACCATTTGTTAATCATCCTTCCATCATTAATAGCTCTGGATCAGCTAATAGACGTTTGATATTATTCATTGCTTGTTGCGCTGTTGCGCCATCAACGATACGGTGGTCGAAGCTTAATGAAAGTTTCATCACACGTCCGACAACGATTTCGCCTTCAGCGTTTACGATTGGTTGTTGCGCGATCGTACCTACACCCAAAATAGCTACTTCAGGGTAGTTGATTACTGGTGTGAACCAGCCGCCACCAACTGAACCAATGTTACTGATCGTGATGGTACCGTTACGCATATCATCTGCAGCTAATTTGCCGTCATGAGCAAGTTTTGCTTTTTCGTTGATTTCATCGGCGATAGCAAACATGCCTTTACGATCTGCATCTTTTACGTTTGGTACATACAAACCATGGTCAGTATCTGTTGCGATACCGATGTTGTAATAGTTTTTGTATACGATCTCTTGTTTTGCATCATCGATCGACGCATTCAAGATAGGGAATTTTTTCACTGTTGCAGTCAATGCTTTCACAACATATGGTAAGAAAGTAAGTTTTGTGCCGTTTGCAGCAGCAACTTCTTTGAATTTCTTACGGTTATCCCATAGGTTTGTTACTTCAACTTCATCATGCAAGGTTACATGAGGTGCTGTTTGTTTGCTGTTTACCATCGCTTTAGCGATTGCTTTACGTGTAGGTGTTAAGGCCACACGTTCTTCTAAATCACCTAAGTTTGATTTGAAGGCTTTTGCTGGAGCTGCTGGTTTGCTTTCAGTTGCTGCAGCTTTTGTTTCTTCTTTCGCAGGAGCTTGAGTTTCAGCTTTTGCAGCTTGTCCGCCACCTGATAGGAAGTTTTCGATGTCTTCTTTTGTTACACGGCCGCCTTTACCTGTTGCTGATACTTGAGAAATATCAACATCTTTTTCGCGAGCGAATTGACGTACAGAAGGCATAGCCAAGACACGTTTGTTAGGATCTGCTGCTTCAACAACACTTGCTGAACCAGAAGTTTCCACTTTTTCTTTTGGTGCTTCTGCAGATGTGCTTGATGAAGCAGGCGCACTGTTGTGACCAGGTGCGTCGATTTCAACTAAAACATCCCCAACATTTGCGACTGTTCCTTCAGCAACAACGATGTTTTTCACTGTTCCTGTTACTGGAGATGGAATTTCTTCCACTGATTTGTCGTTTTGAACTTCAAGCAACGTATCATCTTCATTGATGGTATCTCCTGCTTTAACGAACCATTTTACGATTTCGCCTTCTGCAATACCTTCACCGATATCTGGTAATTTGAATTGGAAAACGCCTGCGCCTTCAGAAGAACCAGCTGATGCTTCAGCCGTTTCCGTTGTAGGTTCTGCCGCTGGTTTTGCTGGTGTTTGAGACTCTGCTGCTACACCTTCATCGCCTTCGTTGTCTTCATGTCCTGGTGCATCGATCTCAACAAGGACATCCCCAACGTTTGCGACTGTACCTTCAGGGACAACGATGTTTTTCACTGTTCCTGTTACTGGAGATGGAATTTCTTCCACTGATTTATCATTTTGAACTTCTAGTAAGGTATCATCTTCATTGATGGTATCCCCTGCTTTGACGAACCATTTTACGATTTCGCCTTCTGCAATTCCTTCACCGATATCCGGTAATTTAAATTGAAATGCCATTTTCTATTCTTCCCTTCTTCAACTATTAAAAGTTCACGATTTCTTTCACTTTGTCTTCGATGTCTTTTGCATTTGGCAACCAAATGTTTTCAGCTTGACCGAATGGGAAGATCGTATCTGGTGCAGACACGCGTCCGATTGGAGCTTCTAGTGATAGAACCGCACGTTCAGAAATTTCAGAAACAACTTGAGCGCCAACACCTGCTTGTTTTTGTGCTTCTTGAACGACAACCACACGACCAGTTTTTT
Source organism: Enterococcus sp. DIV0240d (assembly GCF_051711245.1). Classification (NCBI taxonomy): domain Bacteria; kingdom Bacillati; phylum Bacillota; class Bacilli; order Lactobacillales; family Enterococcaceae; genus Enterococcus; species Enterococcus sp. DIV0240d. Next base: position 2,182,748 of record NZ_JBIOMG010000001.1, read on the forward strand.
CAACTGATTTGATGATCGTTTCAACATCAAGAGGAGCAACTGTACGCAAGTCGATGATTTCAGCGTTGATGTTTTCTTTCGCTAAGTTGTCAGCAGCTTTGATTGCTTCACGAACCATCGCACCATAAGTGATGATGGAAACATCAGAACCTTCACGAGTTACTGCTGCTTTGTCTAAAGGAACTTCGTATGCTTCTTCTGGCACTTCTTCACGGAATGAACGGTAAAGTTTCATGTGCTCTAAGAAAACAACTGGGTCATTGCTGCGGATAGAAGCAATCAATAATCCTTTTGCATCATATGGGTTTGATGGAATAACGACACGGACACCAGGTGATTGAGCGATCAATCCTTCCAAGTTATCTGAGTGCAATTCTGGTGTGTGCACACCGCCACCAAATGGTGAACGAATAGTGATTGGTAAATTACGTGTACCACCCATACGGTAACGAGTACGCGCCATTTGACCAACGATTTCGTCAAAGGTTTCAAATACGAAACCAAAGAATTGGATTTCTGGAACTGGACGGAAACCTTCTAATGCTAAACCGAAAGCCAAGCCGCCGATACCAGATTCAGCAAGAGGGGTATCGAAGACACGATCTTCGCCGAATTTTTCTTGTAAACCTTCTGTTGCACGGAAAACCCCGCCGTTTTTACCGACATCTTCACCAAAGACTAAAATCTCTTTGTCATTTTCCATTTCAACAGCTAAGGCATCTGTAATTGCTTGAATCATTGTTTTTTGTGCCATGACTATTTCGACTCCTTCGCTTCGTAAGTTGCAATTTGTTCTTTAATGTTTTGTGGTTGAACTTCAAACATGTTTTTCAAGAAATCTGAAACTTTTTGTTTTGGCACGCGGTCAGCTTCAGCGATCGCTGCTTTGATTTCTTCTTTTGTTTGTTCAATGACTTGTTCTTCTTTTTCTTCAGACCAAAGTCCTTTTTCAGTTAAGTAAGTACGGAAACGTACCAATGGATCTTTTTGTTGCCATTCGCTGTCCATGTCTTTTGAACGGTAACGGGTTGGATCATCACCAGACAATGTATGTGGACCGTAACGGTAAGTCAAGGTTTCGATCAATACAGGACCGTTGCCGTTTGCTGCCCATTCACGAGCTGCTTTAGAAACATAGTACACTGCCAATGGATCCATACCGTCAACTTGGATACCAGGGATCCCAGCTGCTGCTGCTTTTTGTGCCAATGTTGGTGCCGCACTTTGTACTTCACGAGGTGTAGAGATCGCAAAACCATTGTTTTGGATGTAGAATACAGCGTTTGCATGGTATGCCCCTGCAAAGTTGATTGCTTCATAGAAGTCCCCTTGTGAAGAACCGCCATCACCTGTATAAGTGAATACAACATTTTTCTTATTGCGTTTTTTCAATCCTAAAGCAACGCCGGCTGCTTGGACGTATTGTGCACCGATGATGATTTGTGGTGGCAATGCTTTTAAATCTTCTGGGTAAAGGTTCCCAGCAACGTGACCACGTGACCATAAGAACGCTTCTTTCAATGGCAGACCGTGTTGGATCAATTGTGGTACATCACGGTAACCTGGTAATAGAACGTCTTCTTTTTCAAAAGCAAATTGACTTGCTAATTGGCTTGCTTCTTGTCCAGCAGTTGGCGCGAAGAAACCTAGACGACCCTGACGGTTTAACGCAGTTGAGCGTTGGTCTAATACACGAGACCATACCATACGAGTCATCAATTCAACTAATTCGTCGTCACTTAAATCTGGTACTAACTCTTGATTTACAATTTTCCCGTCTTTGTCCAAAGCTTGGTAAGTTGGAAAATCTGCATTGACTTGCTCCAAAATCGCTTGGAAATCAAGTGCTTTTTGTTTTTTTGCCATCTTGACACACTTTCCTCTCTGATATAAAAATTCACTTTCGTATGTAACAGGGTTTAAATCTGTACTATCGAAATTTCATTTACTCTTATAAATTATCATTTAACTTCGAAAATGACAAGTGAAAAGGGTATTTTTTTTAATAAAACAATTCCCACTGTAGCAACTCTTAAGAAAACATTAGTGAAATTAATCACATTAAAGCAATCGCTTTCTTCAATTTTTTCTTTTCAGATTCTTTTTTTTATTTAAGAATAGTACAGCAATCATCATTTAGCTAAACAGATTTACCATTAACCTCCTTTTATTACTTGTGAAGGATTCGACTTGAATCAAAAAGAATTTTCTTAAGATGAGAAAAAAATAATACAGAGATCGGATAAAAAGAAACAGATCGGCAATTCTCCCCTCCATAGGAAGAACGCCGACCTGTTTTTTAAATCCATTCTTTCGTTACATGAATGTAAATGCGTTTGGCAAATTCAACTGTTACTAAATAAGCGAAATTGATACCAATAAACCATGGCCAGTAGCTTGATGGCAGCGCCGCAAAATCGAAGACGGTGTGCAATGGCGTCAAGATAACTAAGAAGCCAACTGCAATTGCTAGGACGCTGGAGATCAAGACTGCCGGTGAAGCAATACTATTGATAAATGGTAATTTTCTTGTTCGGATCATGTGAACGACTAAGGTTTGTGTCGTTAAGCCGATCATAAACCATCCTGCTTGGAACAAGGCTTGCTCTTGGATCGTATTTGCACTGAAGACATGCCACATCACAAAGAAGGTCAAAATATCAAAGATGCTGCTGACCGGTCCAATGCCGACCGTAAACTTCAATAGTCCGCCCACTTGCCATTTGACTGGTTTTTCTAACTCTGCTTTGTCTACGTTGTCCCATGGAATCGTCAATTGTGCCATATCGTACACCAAGTTTTGAACCAACAATTGAATGGACAACATTGGTAAGAAAGGTAAAAAGGCACTAGCAACTAAGATCGAGAAGACATTCCCGAAGTTCGAACTCAACGTCATTTTGATGTACTTCATCATATTGGTAAATACTTTGCGCCCTTCGATGACCCCTTTATCAAGGACATTTAAACTTTTTTCTAATAAAATGATCGAGCTGGCATCTTTGGTGATATCCGCTGCTGTATCAACCGAGATGCCAACATCTGCCGTGCGTAAAGCAGGCGCATCGTTGATGCCATCTCCCATAAAGCCGACTGTATGGCCTGCTGCTTGAATAGTTTCAATGATTCGTGATTTTTGCATTGGGTTTAATTTTGCAAACAGATTGGTTTTTGCAGCTTTCGCTGCTAACTCTTCATCTGATAGATGATCAATATCGGTTCCCAATAAGTATTCATCTGCATCGATACCAACATCTCGGCAAACTTTTTGCGCAACGATCGCATTATCTCCAGTCAACACTTTGACATTGATGCCATGACCGTGTAAAGAAGCAATCGCTGTTTTGGCTGTTTCTTTTGCTGGATCTAAGAAGCCCATAAAGCCAATCATGATCATGTCTTGTTCGTCTGCTACAGAATAAACGGCATCTGCGTGGGCATCGCGTTTTACGGCAACCGTCAACACACGCATCCCTTGTTTATTCAAGCGCAGGTTCACTTGACGTAATTGCTCTCTCAATTGAGGAGTCAATTCCATCACTTTGCCATCAACTTCTACGTATTTGCAGACTTGTTCCATTTCTTCAGCCGCACCTTTTGTGACCATCAGTTGATGACCATCCGCATTGACAACAACCGTTAAGCGACGACGTGAAAAGTCAAAAGGAATCTCATCGATTTTTGTCACATCGTTAAATGGCGCTGCCAAACCTTCTTCTTCATAGTAGTTTAGCACTGCGATATCCATCAGGTTTTTCCACCCTGTTTGATAGTAAGAATTTAAATAGGTCATATCAAGAACTTGTTTATCTTCTACGCCAAACGGGTTTAAATGTTGTACCAGCACGACACGATCTTCGGTGATCGTACCCGTTTTATCGGTACATAGGACATCCATTGCACCTAAGTTTTGAATCGAAGGCAATTCTTTGACGATCACTTTTTCTTTTGATAAAGAGATCGCCCCTTTGGCTAAGTTACTGGTAACGATCATTGGTAGCATTTCTGGCGTCAAACCAACTGCTACTGCAATCGCGAAGAACAACGCTTCGCCCCAATCACCCTTGGTTAATCCATTGATCAATAAAACGATTGGGAAAAGAACCATGACCATTCGCAACAATAGTTTGCTGACTTTCGTTAAGCCATCTTCAAAGGTTGTTTTGCCGCGTTTCGTGGTCGCATTTTTAGCAATATCGCCAAAGAATGTACTTTGACCGGTTTTCAAAATAATGGCTTTTCCTTGACCACTTAAGACATCGGTACCCATGAAAACAAGATCTTGCATATCTAGTGCAGAAATTTGTTCATCGCTTTCTTTGATCCCAGCATCGACAAATTTTTCAACGGGCATTGATTCGCCTGTTAATGAAGATTGATTGATAAATAAATCTTTGGTCCAAATCAAGATCGCATCCGCAGGGATCATGTCGCCAGTTGCTAAGGTGACGATGTCTCCAGGAACGACTTCATCCATTGGAATTTCTCTCGTGATTCCATCTCTGGTTACGGAACAAGTATTTTCAATAAGTTCTTTTAACGCTAAGCTTGCTTTTTGGGAACGGTATTCTTGGACGAAAGTAATCATGACACTGGCTAAAATCATGATTCCCATCACGATCACTGCTTCAATATCGCCTGTTACAAAAGAAATAATCATTAATAGGGCTAAAACTAACACAAAGGGATCTTTAAAAGCGCCTAAGATCATCAACCAAGCGGGTATTGGTTTTTGTGCGTCGACTTTGTTTGGACCATACTCTGCTAAACGTTCTGCAGCATCTTCTTCCGATAACCCTTGAAAGGAGGTCCGCATCTCCATCAATAATTCTCTTTCGGTCAATTTTGCAAGTAATTTTAGTTCTTGATCTTTCGATAGTTTTTTTAACATCTTTTTTTCCTCCTAGCACTTAGGAGTTGCTTACGCCACCCCTAGCGATTCGATAACTACTCCGCTGTTTCATCTGGGGACTGGGGTATTCCATGTGAATCTTCCTTTCTTTTTATTAGGTAAGTCACTGTGGAACGCGCGCAAAAGACACAAAAAAACGCACGCTCCCAATAAGCATGCGTAAAAAACTCATGATCATTGTAGAGCTTTAGCACTATAGGGCGTAGATAGCAAATTTGCTATCAGCTGCTTTGGGTTTAACCTTCACGATTAGACCTGTCCTACCAACTAAGCATCTCTCGATGCTTTTGCGGCAGCAGCTTGTGTCCATATAGGAGCCTCACCTAACAATTATTTGTATAAAATGTCAGTTCGTCGGAAGTCTTTCTTCCAACTACCCACATAATAACTGCTATCCTAACCAATGTCAACAGCATCTAAGGAAAAAAGTACCCTTTTTTCAAAGTTTTCCATAGGTTTTCAAATGAAAGGTCTTACAATAAAATAACAACGTTAAAGAACTGATGTGATTTTATATTTCAAAACATATGTATCTATGTGCTTGTATTCCTTTGTTCGTGCAGACTGCTTCAAGTTAACTAATGCCATACCGTTCTATCCACTATGCTGATATTCCATTAAAATCAAAAAAGGCAGCTAAGAGACTAATCAAAGTCTCTTAACTGTTTTTTAGAAAGGAATAATCAGTGACAGTTCTGACTATTTTGTCCTATTAATACTGCTCTGTAGTGCTGTAAAGTGTGACAGTAGTTACTTTATTTCATAAGTTGTGCGGACATAGAAGATAATTTCTTCTTGCTTTGGCTCATAAGGGTCTTCATATTGCACAACCTCTACAGAATGTAATCCCTCTTCAATATGACTAGTTGTAATAGCCATTGGGGTATCTAAAAATCTATCCACAGCATATATAAACCCAACTTGTTGTCCATCTGCATATATTGTAACATCAGCATTTAAATAAGCATCTGATAGTACCCATAGTCTTAGCGTATCTTTAACATGTACTCTTATGGGACTAATGTTAATACGTACCTCACTTGGATCAACAGTATTCTCAATGCCCTCATATTTCCATACCAAGCTAGGATCATCCACAGGATCAGGCTCTTCTTCCTGTACATCTTCTTCTACCTCTGATTCAGCAGTTACATCTGTTTCATCTGATTTTGAAACTTCTTCCACATCAGCAGCTTCAACAACTTCTTCTGGGACGTCACCCCTAAGTGATTGCCCTAGCATACCTATAGCGAGAATCAAAAGCATTCCCGCAGTAAATGTAGTTCCAAAAACTATAAGCCATTTCTTCATAGGAAACCTCCATTATTTTCAGTCCATTTAAGCGTAACATAGCTACTTTTAGGGGACAATAACAATAAAGGAACATATTTTGCTGTAATTTAACACAGATTCATCAGTGTGCTTATCTGTATAGACTTGCATATGTAATTCTTACGGTCTATAAACGCAAATATATTTGTATTATCGCTATGTTTTCATAGTTCGTATTTTATGATACCGTACGAATGTTTAAACCCTATCTAAACTACCTGGTAGTATATGTATATCGTAAAGCGGGGTACTGATTTTAACATAACCTCTTATATTAAAAATGTTTACTATCTGCTCTATCATAAATGAGATATCGCCTTATTCATGGATTTTTTATACAATCGAGCATGAGTCTTAAAACCTTAACTCCTTTTCATTCATGATAGGCATAACTTATCAATGATCTTGATCATCCAAGCAAAATATCATGAGCTAAGAGTTATGGTTAAATGATTTAAGTCTATTTTTAATAGTAAATCTATCAATTCTAGCTGTTGCATAGCAAAAAAGACAGCCATTTAACAAACAGCTGCCTCTTTCTCTATGTTCACCTATACTGGGAGAATTATTATTCACTCTAGCTCTCACGAAAAATGATCGGCTAAAATTTGCAGGATTCGCTGGCTTGCTTTCCCATCGCCGTATGGATTCTCTGCATGTGCCATGGCATTGTAAGCTTCTGGATCTTCTAGCAGTCGCTTTGTTTCCTGATAAACCGCAGCTTCAGACGTACCGATCAGTTTTAACGTACCTGCAGCAATGCCTTCTGGACGCTCTGTTGTATCTCGCAAGACCAAAACAGGAACGCCTAATGACGGCGCTTCTTCTTGGACACCACCGGAATCCGTCAAAATCAAGGTACTTTGATTCGCAACGTTATGAAAATCAATGACATCTAAAGGCTCAATCAACGTAACATTTGCTAGTTCTCCAAGAATCTCCTGAGCAATCCCTCGCACTTGAGGATTCTTATGCATAGGGAAAACCACTTTGATCGTTGGCTTCTCTTTTGCGATCTTCGCTAAAGCACGAAAGACCTGCTGCATCGGAGCACCTAAGTTTTCTCGACGATGCATTGTTAGTAGGATCATGGTTTGATCTGCTGCGGAAAGTTCTGGATGCTGGTATTCCTCCGAGATCGTATAACGCATCGCATCAATGGCGGTATTACCTGTTACATAAATCGCAGCCTCATTGCGGTTTTCAGCCAGCAGATTTTTTTTGCTTTGGGAAGTTGGCGCAAAGTAAAAATCAGCTAAGACATCGATCAACTGACGATTGGCTTCCTCTGGATAAGGAGATTTTTTGTTCCATGTGCGCAAACCGGCTTCCACATGCCCCACAGGAATTTGCTGATAAAAGGCGGCCGTTGCGGCTGCATAAGCGGTGGTCGTATCCCCATGAACCAGCACGATATCAGGAGTTTCTTTTTGCAGGATCGGTTCTAGATCTAGTAAAACTTTGGTGGTGATCCCTGTTAAAGTTTGCCCTAAAGTCATAATATCCAGATCATAGTCTGGTGTGATCTCAAAAACTGTTAATACTTGATCCAACATTTCTCGATGCTGCGCCGTCACCACAACGATCGATGCAAAACGCGGGTCGTTTTCCAATTCCTTTACTAGTGGCGCCATTTTGATGGCTTCCGGTCTGGTACCGAACACTGACATCACTTTGATTGTCATTTGGTCACCCGCTCCTCTACTCTTCGTTGCTTCTATTATAACGAAGAAAACAGAAAAACAAAATGGTTCTTCTTACAAAAAAAGAAACGACCAATAGAAGGTCGCTTCTTTAGTATCCTGTTTAGATCGTATCTCCATTAAAAATCGAATTTTTCACGATTACGTAATCCACTTTACGAATCGATTCTAAATCTTTTCCACCTGCATAAGAGATCGATGACTGCAAGTCTTGCTGCATTTCAACTAACGTGTCTTTCAAAGAACCTTTGTATTGAATCCAAATTTTCTTTCCTTCCACGTTTTTCTTTTCACCTTTTTGAAATTCTGATGCAGAACCAAAGTATTCTTTCATCACAACGCCGTTTTCTACCTTGGTTTCCCCTGGTGATTCTTCATGACCTGCAAACAATGAACCGATCATGACCATTGTTGCACCGAAACGGACAGATTTAGCGATATCGCCGTGTGTCCGAATGCCGCCATCTGCAATGATTGGTTTGCGAGCAGCTTTGGCACACCAGCGTAGTGCTGCTAACTGCCAGCCGCCAGTTCCGAAACCAGTTTTGATTTTTGTGATACACACTTTCCCAGGTCCAATGCCGACTTTCGTTGCATCTGCACCAGCGTTTTCCAATTCACGAACTGCTTCTGGTGTTCCAACATTTCCAGCGATCACAAACGTTGCTGGCAAATGCTTCTTGATGTGTTGGATCATATTGATCACGGCGTTTGAGTGGCCATGAGCAATATCGATCGTAATAAAATCAGGAACAAGCTCTTTGTCAGCTAGTTCTTCCACAAAGGCATATTCATTTTCTTTGACACCTACGCTGATAGAAGCAATCAAGCCACGGCTTTTCATTTTTTTGATAAATGGAATCCGCGCTTCTTCATCAAAGCGGTGCATAATATAAAAATAGCCATTTTCAGCTAAAAATTCTGCGATCGAATCATCAATAATCGTTTGCATATTTGCAGGAACGACAGGCATCTTAAAAGAGTGTCCGCCTAATGTCACCGTGGTATCACATTCTGAACGGCTGTTCACGATACACTTGTTAGGAATCAGTTGTATATCTTCGTAATCAAAAACTTTCATGTCAAACATAAAAATATCCTCCAAATCTTACTAAGAGTGAAGCAAGCATCAAATGGCCTCAGCCTATTTTTAACGCCCACAACAATTTAAACCACCTAGAAGTGAAATACAAGCTTTTTAGAAATACTTTTTGAAAAAAAAAGATGAATGTTCGTCTTTTGCGAACATTCATCCTTATAAGTACTGAAAAAAACGGGATTTACTAATAAATTACGGCAAGATGTTTCCTGCTGCTTTATACACCTCATACCATTCATGGCGGGTCAATACGATCGAAGATGCTTGCGCGATTTCTTCGATCCGATGTGGGGTCATCGTTCCAGCAATCACTTGCATGTTTGCTAATTTGGACACACAAAAAAAGCCCCTACTCAAAAGAGTAAGGGGTATTTGTATTACAGTTTATTATTGTTCAACGCTTGCTGCAACGCCTTGACTGCATTGGATACTGGACTGATGATGCCGTCTTGTGTCGTACCCAATCGTTTCTGCAATGCTTTGATAGTTGCTTGGCCAAGAAGTCCATCTTTCGTAACGCCTAACAATTTTTGCAACGCTTTAATTACATTAGATCCTTTTAGTGTAGAATCAAATTGCGCTGCATAAACATTTTGATTGTACTTTTGCTTGTACTGATGACTAATCACACCATCTTGTGTTGTGCCAAAGTATTGTTGCAATCGTTTTGCAGTAGCAGCGCCGAATTTACCATCCACTGTTAGCTGGCTATAACTAGGCTTAGTGGTGCTTGTTGTGGATCCATTGCTAGATGTACTGGGCTTAGTAGCGGTGGTGTCGTTGCTAGTAGCTTTTCCAAACACCGCATCTTTGAAGCGTTCTAGCTCACTTGGTTTAGCTACCCACGGAGCTGGGCAGTTCTTGCCAGTAACATCATAATGTCGCCAAATCTTATTTCGAGTGATATTTGGATATTTTGCGATCAGTTCTTTGACAGCTTTAACAGTATTCTGGAATGTTTTTTCAGTGATATTTCCATTTCTATCCAAGCACATCTCCACGCCAATAGCGCCATAATTAGCATTACCGATTTGTGAATACAAAGGCTTGTAGATAGATCCATCAGAATTGTATCTAACCGTATCGTTTGCGTGGTAAGCGACCTCATCTAATGGAATGATACAAATAGCTTCATTGTCATCTACAAACAAGTGAGCGGAAGCATAAACGCCATTCAGATTATTGAAGTAGTCTTTGTGATTTCGGGCAGTGCCGCCATTGTTTGCCGTGTAATGCATGATAATTCCTTTGATACCATAGTTCTTGATTCCTGGACGAGAAAACTTATTGATTCTGATATATTCGTATTTGATGAAACTCATTTATATCATCCTTTCTAAATTAAAAAAAGAGCGGCTTATTCAGCCACTCCTTGGTCAACGCCATCTTTCATCCCTTTTACCGCTGATTCGATTAATAGATTCAACTCTTCTTCAGTGAACTTGATGCCGTTCTTGTTAAACAAGTCTACTAACTGAGCCTTGGCTTCTTGCAACTTAGCATCTCCGTTTGCTTCTGCGTAAACTTGCTGGACAGCGGCAACCACGATATCCACATAGTTCTTTTTGCTTTCCAACTGAGCTAAGACACCTTTCTTCTTCAAGTATTCTGATCCCTTTTGGCCAATAAATCCCGTTGCCAATCCAACCACAACAATCAATAAGTTTAACAATGCGTCTTGTAATGCTTCCATCTAAATTCCACCTTTCAATTGTAACTTCAGCATTTCGTTTTCTTCTTCCAACTCATCACACTTAGTTTCTAGCTTTTCTATTTGCAACAAATAGCCTTGCTCTTTTTCTGCAAATGTATGCTCAATTGTATCAAGCTTGATTTTCAACTTATTAAATTCAGTTTGTAGGCCAAATACTTGTTGACGAGTTTTCTCATATTCTTCTTTTAAGGTAATGTTTTCTTTTAACTGCGCATCATATAAAGTCTTCCAACCTGCGTAGACATCATCTTTATTTTCAATCTCAGCTTTTTTGTTTTCAAGCTCGCCTTTTCGAACAATGCCCCGAAAGTCAAATCTATTCGCAATAGTCGTCCCTACGACGCCTATCAAGCCAGTTATGACCGGCAACCAATTATCTAACCAAGTATCCTTCATTCCAAAACCTCCCTAACAGCGATCCCTAGGGCAATCCAAGCATACCCAAGAGTAAGAATGCCCACTGTATTAGGAGGTCCATTGAAAAAGAAAGAAGTACTGAATACTAGCCATAGTCCGACTAGTAGCGATAGACTGACTCTTTTAATTACTCGATTGTTTATAAACACACCAAGCAATTTCATTGCACCAAGAATCATGAACGAGCTGCTGATGATACGCTGATCAAATATTTCATTCAACGTCTCATACATTTCGTAACTGATTAATATTTCAGGGTTTTTGAAAAGGATCAAACCGTAGAAGAAACTTACCACAGCTAGTCCGATACTATACCACTTCAAAATCACAACCCTTGCAAACCTAAGCCACAAACTTCTGGTTTTATCCCACATACGTCACCTACTTTCCAAAATAAAAGCAACCGACTAAGCCGATTGCTTCAACTAAATTAATAATAAAATTCGCGATCTACTCCAGCACCGAACCTTTTCAAGTAAACCTTTCTATTTCTTTGATCGATTAGAATATTATCAAAAGCATTTTCTGTAACCGTTCCAGCTGTCCTAGAAAAGACATTCACCCCTTCAATACCTCCAGCTCCATTCGATGGTTGCATTGCCATCGATGTAATCATTGTGAAACTAAGTTCTTCTCTTTTTACTAGTGTATCCATATGGATATGACCACAAAAATAACCGATCAATCTGTTAGCATCTGAATAAGTTACATTTTCTTGCAATCCATAACTATCAATGTATGTGCCTCCTGTATTAAATGCCTCAAGTATTCTAGCAACATCCTCGACGCGGTCACCCAATGCACCTTCAAAAACACCGGTCCAGATAGGAGAGTGCCCAAAAACAATTACTTCCCAATCAGTTTCTTCAAAATTTAGAGCAACGGTCGATAGCCATTTAAGTCCATGCGCTGTGATGCCATTACGCTTAACTGTATCTGTGGAAGCACTAGCCATATTTAAAGAGATTACTCTGATTTTTCGATTTTTATCGTCGTAGTAGTAATGCCCTTCATGCTGGTCGTCCATAATACAATTTTTTCTCACAAAATCGTTCATAATAAGCCGCTCTGTAAAATGAACATTATCAACAGTTCCATCAGTAGTTGCTGTACCATCTGAATCATGATTTCCTCTATTTAGTAATAAAGGCGGAGAAATAGCACTGTATTGCCGTTTGATTTCATCAAATCTGGATAACATCTTTTGTTCCTCTAGTTCGTATGTTATATCTCCAGTGTGTACACACAAATCTGCTAATCCTTGTTTGGTGAAATCAACGAACTGCTCAACAAGATTGTCACAATCATGCGTGTCAGTAATCCAAGATATTACCATCATTTCAGGATTTTTATTATCAAGTATATTATTCGTCACTCGTGTAATTTCTTCGATCACATATTTAGGAACTGTATCTTTTGAGCCGTTAATAACATATAAATCATCTTGAGAAATTCTTTTTTCACTTTTATTAAACGAACATAAAACTAGCTGAGACCCAGTCATTACAGCATTAAAAGTTACTGCTGAGAAAGATTTTGAGCGCAAATCGAATATTAATTTTGCGTTATTTAGATTCGAAATATCTATAGCAACATCTTCTCCGTTAGGATTCCAATCTGTATAATAGTAGGCTTTCTCTTTTGCAATAAACTGGCTTCTTCCAGGTATAATTATTTTTTCATTGCCAAAGTCAAAATTGATAGGTTGATTTTTGGAGTTGGACCAATAAAAACTACTTCCGCTTAAATCATTTGGATTATAAACATAATCTCCATTAATTTTGTACTCCGTATTGATACTAACGATTCTTCTGACCTTGTTGAAAATAGCCACAACTACATCTTCGGAACCTAACTCAGTCGTTGCCCAAACCGCTACGCATCTATAGACTAATGTACTTAGATCTAGCACTAGCGCCTGTGAGCCATTCGCTGTCATATCAATTATTTTTTGACCTATTGGGCTATAATATTTGTATCCTAATCGGTAGGAATAACCATTTGGAATTTCTATCCTCTCATTAACAAAATCAAAATTAATCCTTTCATTTGTATCAGAATGAATAAATAATCCACCAGTCAGATTTGCTTTTATTTTTGTATCTGTAATTGAGCGATCAACGATATTTGTTGTACTTACAGCATCTTTCCCAACAACCGCCACACTCCCACCAGTCATGGCTGTTTTCACTTCTTGGGTGAGCATCCCCATCGTGACTTGACTAGCGCCGCCTTTATCGACCTTTCCATTTGCCAATCCGTCAACGCGTTGCGTTGTTTGTGCCAACGATGTTTTATCCGCTTTATCTGTTGCAAGTTGATTAACATCCGTCTTATCTGCTTTTTTTGTTTCCAATGTATCGATATCCGTCCTAAACTGATTCGCATCAGCTAAAACAGCTACTAAAGCGCTAAATTCCGCTTTTTGTGCAATCCCAACAGCTTCACCAGCCAGTCGCTGCACCGTCAATTCAAACTCTTTTAACTGGGTCGTTTTCCCGTTTTGCAAAATTTGAATACTAGCGAACACTTTGCCCGGAGTCAACATGTTTTGCGGATATTCAATTCTAAAAATACTTTTTGATTTATCAACTACAGAAAACGCTGATAAGTCAGCTAGCCCGCTGGCTTCATTGTGCCAACGTAAATTTAAGGTTAAACCAGGCACTTCGCCAACCGAACCATTATTCGTAACCTGAACGGTAAGCGTGCGGCCTTTATAATCACCTTGGGAAACAAATTGTTTCTGCACAAAGCTATCATTCGCTCTATCAATCACTAAATCGACATCTCTAAATTGATCTAGTTCCAAATGTCATCACTCCTAAAAATCAATATAATCGCGCGGATTGAAAAAGTGGTCATTTGAACTAGGATACATTTCATCAAAAAATTGGAAATGTAAATGTATTCCAGTACTTGGACCTGTCGTTCCAATTACGCCGATTTGTTGCCCTTGTGTAACTGTACTTCCTTTAGAAACGTTTACGCTGCTAAGGTGAGCGTATCCAGTGTACATGCCATCACTGTGCTTGATAACAACCCAATTTCCATACCAATCAAAGTAGTTTGCATCTCCTGCAACAATCACTTCACCGTCTGCAGACGCATAAATCGGTGCATTCGAATTATTGTTTACTAGATCTATGCCATTGTGGTAATCTGCTTCACCACTGATTGGGTGAGTTCTCCATCCAAATTCACTCGTGACAGTCACCGGCGCATCAATTGGCACAATATAGCCATTTGATTGAGGAATATCCAAGTCTTTGAATTTTAAGTACCATTCATTAGCCCACGTAATTCGTTCTGGATGATCGTTCAACGGTCGTTCGAAGTTTTCCTCAAACGTTCTTGTAGCAACAGCGATATCAGTCATATTCATGAACTGTGACCAAGTATATGGATAAGCACTCGTTGCAATCCACTGGCCGTTTGGCGCATGCCACATCAATAATTTAAACTGAGTTGTGATTGTATCTGGATCACCAGAGATTCCAGCTCTAGTCATAAGGTTAATCATATAAACACGACCACTTGTTGCGCCAGTTCCATCTGTCCATTGCCATACACCATAACCGAAACCAGGAGCGCCATTTCCTTCATCTGCGGTTGGATTCGCATCTGATTCACCTTGAGCGTTACCTAGTAAAGCGGCTGCGGCTTGTTGTGTACCACCAGCACCAATAAACATTGCCCAGATCTGCCAGTAACGTTTGTCACGGTCGCTCGTTACTTCTGGAGGGTATTGGCCATTCCATCCGCCACCATTTCCGCCTGAACCACCACCGTTTTGATCAATTTTAACGCCATTTACATACAGTTCTTTGACATCTAAACGACCATCCATTGCGACTGCATCTTGGAACGTCACTTTACCATTACGAAAAGTCCCTTCACCGCTAAGTCTATATAACGGTGCGTCAGGTGTACTTTCTTTTGGAATTTGAAAGACAGCAACTGATTTTCCATCGCCATCACCAGTATTAATCGAAAAAATGTAATTTGGTTCTTTCCAAATAGCAAATCCGTTGATATTTTTATCTGCTCCATAGGTAGATGTGATAGCTCCTAATGATTCTCCATGAACATCATCCAACCCTGTGGAAACAACTTTCTTTTCAAACGAAACTTTACCGCCTTCAACGACTACTTGGAATGATTTGTCATCCAATGTCTTTAAAGCTACCCCTTGAACGAGAATACCTGATAGAATACCTGCAGTGATAAAGTCAGCCACGATCGCTCCGTCTTGAGTCATTGCTAAACCGTACGGACCGTTCACGCCGTTGTTAGAGTATCCTAGCCCACCTAAGTTCCATCGCCAAACCTTTTGAGCATCAGCAACAGATGGCTTGTCCATGATTAGGATTTCGCTAGGTGCCTTTTCAGGTCGCATACGAATGATGCCGCCTTTTGTCCCAGTGATCCAGCTCGAAGCATTTCGAACGGCTTCAACCATCAATTCAGTGCGACTTTCAACCTTTTGACGAAGCTTTGCCGTCTCGGTTGCCGTTGCATTGGTGTAGAATTCGATATCATTGCCTAAAGTCACGCTTTTGTATTTGCCAAGCGTGGGGTACCAAGTGTATTCGATCATTCGTTCGGCTACTTCAATTCCTAATTTTGCAACCGTACAATAGCAAGTATCACCGAAATGCAACCTTGCAATATCATCGTATAAATCTTCATACTCCATTGTATTTTCAAGTTGGACCATAGAAACCGTATGAGTGATTGAAGGTTCATGTACTCGATCGACATCAAATTTTGATTGACCCCATTTTTTCAATTCTTCAACCGTGGTGAGTTCTGAATTTTCGTATTTACCAATGCGACGGTTTTTATCGGTTACTCCTGTCAATTCGAGATATTTGTACGTGATTGGCTCTTTATCTTCATCGTAATCGCCTTCTGGCACTCCGCCGATTAAATACAAGCTATTATAATAGTTGCCGTCTATCTCTTCCTCAATCGATTCTAGGTTCACTCCTAAATCAACCCGATAGCCATTGTCTTTCCCGATTCGAGATAGCAACCTGAAACGATAGTTGTCCATATCCAATTCGCCAGCAGTGATACTTGCTAGATTTTCGTTGCCATTATTTGATCCAATCACAGCATCGACTGGATTAGTCTGTTTGACAGTGAATTGGTGGACTGTTTGAATATCTGACTCAAATGAAAAAGGCTGCTCAAATGCTAGGGCAGCCTTTAATCTACTCATGATAATTGATCCAGTACCATTTTGAGTGAAACTACTCTCAATGAAATTTCGACTCAACATATAGCCAATCGCTCGTCCAGTAATAGAGAAAGAGTTGAGATTTTTCGTAACTTTTTTAATCTCAAAGTATTTCATCTTACCGTCTTCATCTTCTGCACGAATGAAGTTATCTTCTTTGAGATACTCCACGTTTTGGCCATCTAATGAATAGTTGCCATAGAAAGTATAGTCACCATTTAGAATACGATTGATTTCAGGTAAATCAGCCCAATCAATCAAAGCGTGACCGTTCGTTTCTAAGTCCGCTGGCATTTCTTCATAAACATAAACTAAACTCACAAATACACGCTCCTTCTTAAAATTGTGCCGCTAGAAACACCTGTGGTAGTCAGGTTGTTTTCTCCCGGACGTACCAACGGCCATTCTCCTTTGCTGAAAAGTGTTTTGGAACCCTGAATAATTTTTCCGTGTTCACAATCGACTTTGATTATTTCGGTACTGCTGTTTGTAATCGTCAACGAAGTACTGTTGATTGTAAGTTTGACGTTGCCGCCCGTTGGTTTCAATTCAAGGTAAGGTTTTGCTGTTTCATCGCCTGGATCATGAAAGACCAACGAGGTAGCGAATGGCAATGATTGCTCATTTACTTTCCGTTTAAAAGGTTGACATCGAAAAGTTAAATCAAAGGTATAGAAAAACCCCCACTCGTTTTCAAACTCAGTGGGGGAATCCATCATACAAATAACGTCTCGATAAGTATTGTAATCATTATGAGTAATCAATTGCCCACGACCTCGTAACCATTGTTTTACTTCACGCAAGCGATCGTACGGAATTGTGACTGATTCGACTTCTAGGTTATATGGTTCGTAATCATCAAATGTTTCGTGCAATGATCCACTTCGTCCTAACACAGTGATTTCTTCGTAGCGTTTGTTTGGAGAGATCTCAGGAAGTTCAGTTTCGATAATACAATCCATATCCATAACTGCGTTGATTCCTTTGAATATAAAATTCGGTGTATCAGCATCCATGAACATTCCTACTAACCTCCCACACCGGCAAGTGCTTGTTTGCTTGCACGGTAAAATTTACGGTTCATTTTGTTTAATTCGCTTGGGTTATTCGCATCGACATTCCCAATGTGGATATGTTGTTCCACTTTGGAAGGCTGTACTTTGCCGCCTATGCCTTTGCGTTTTTCTTCGTCTGATAACGGAGTAACAGTGGTCTTACCGTTTTTATTCGTAAGCAACTCTGGTCCGGCTTCACCAACGATCGCTTGGCCATTCAATACATGACCGCCTTTCGCTAGATAAGGTAATTCTCCAATGCTGAAACTTTTACCCCCAACACCAGGCACCCATTTAGGAACTTTGATATTATTCAGACCTCGAATAAATCCGTTGATCAGTCCAATCATGTTGTTAATCGGTATTTTGGCAATCGCAACAATTCCATCAAAGATACCACCAAAAATGTTTACAATACCATTCCAAGCACGTTCCCAATCCCCTGTGAAAACTCCAGTGATAAAATCAATAAAACCAGTGAATATACGTTTCCCAGCTTCGAATACGTTAGAAACATTTGTCCAAATCCCTTCAAATACGCCACTAATGTACCCACCAATAAAGTTGAACACCTCAACGGCGACATCCGATATACCTTGAAAGAATGCATTCACACCATTTCTAAACCATTCAACCTTGTTATATGCGAGAACTAAGCCCGCAATAAGCAGGGCAATACCTGCAATAACCAATACGAATGGGTTTTGCATTAGAAATAGCGAAAGCTTGCCCCAAAGGTCAATCATAGTAGAAATGCCGCCGGATATTTTGGTGATTGATCCCATGAGTGTTCCAAATATTACAAGAACAGGTCCTATGGCTGCTGCTATCCCCGCTATGGTCATAATAGTTTTTTGTGTATTTTCATCTAATCCTCTAAACCACTGAGCCGCATTTTTAACTGCTTCAGCAACACTGTTGATAGTAGGTGCTAATTGCTCACCAACTTCGGCTGCGGCAAGCATCATATTGTTCATAGCGCTTTGATATGTGACTGTTTCTTTAACTTTGTTAGTTAGGTTGTCACTTGATCCCGCTGCATCATCATATGCTTGTTTGTTTTTTTCGATTGCATCAGTTGCACCAGACATCGCTTCAATTACCTGAATACCCGCATCTTCACCTTGTGTACCAAAAATCGCAGAAATAGCAGCCGCTTTGTCTTGCTCAGAACTCATTTTAGATATTTCAGTCGAAAGTAATTGGAAAGCATCCTTAGAGGAAAGATTACCATCTTCAATTTGTTTATATAGATTAGAAAAATCGCCACCTAAGTCGCCAACAGCATCTTTTACAGTTCCATCACTCATACGAATACCAAACTCTTTGACTAAGTCGTTCACCTTGTCAAGGTTATACGCACCGCCGTCTAGACCAGCTTCTAAAATTGAAAACATTTCTTCAGCGGAATAACCACTTTGGTGGAAAAGCGTTGCGTATTCTGCTAGGTTATCGCCCAACTCATGCGTTTTGTCTAATCCGTTTTGTGTAGCGGTTGTAATCAAATCCATTGCTTCACTTCCGTCATACCCATAAGCAGTAACAAGAGCGTTTGCGCCACGTAATGTTTCATCCATATCCGCATCGAATAGTTTTTCGAGCGTTAAGGCTTTTTCAGTCATCGATTGAATAGCATCGGATCCCTGATTTTTTAAATCAGGAAACTGGTTAATCATTTTTATGACAGCTTCTTTAGCTTCATCTATGTTTTCGACCAAGCCGTCTGCAAAAATATTCTCCATCGCAGTTGCAGCGTTTTGGGCTTCACTTTCAGTCATACCAAAGGAAGCTTGCAACTGAGTTTGTGCAGTAGAAAGGTCGCTATAAGCTTTAGCACCTGCAGTAGCCATCGCCACAACTGGTGCTGTGACACCAACTGAAAGCTTTTCGCCCGCAGATTTCACTTTTTCAGCTGCTTTTTCAATTTTTTCTAGTTTCTCGGCAGTCGTTAACGCCTTATCTCCTTGTGCATCCAATGCATCATTGGTGCTTTCAAGAGCTTTTCGAAGATTATTTTCGCTAGTTTCAGACTTTAACAGCATCTCGTAAAGCTTACGTGTTTTTTCGGAGTTTTCACCAGTTTCTTTAGCTGATTTAGCATACTCTTCACGCAAAGCTTCAGTTTTGGCGGCTGCTATATCTAATTGCTTTTCAAGTTTTTGTTTAGCCGCTGCTAGCTTTTCCGTCGCACTTGCATTTTTGTCCATACCTGATATCTGATTTTTGTATTCAAGAGTCGCCAATTTCATGTCATTATTGATCTCTTTGATCGTTTTAGAATAAGCGACTTCACCATTCATCCTAAAATTGAGGACTACATCAGACTCTTTTGTGTTTTTCGCCATGCTTCTCTCCTTTCTACCAGAACGGGCTATTGTCTAGCGTAGTCGTTTCAGGTATTTCAAAATCTGAACTGTTTGCTAGTAGCCACTGGATATAGGATTTAAGCCACAAGTTTGGCGTTGCTCTTAAAAAGAAATCCTCACTCCAATTTAGAAGAGTGAGGGCTACATAAAGATAAAAATCCCAAGGTGTGCCTAACGGTTCTTCTTGTGATTTCGCTTTTGATTTTTTCTTTTTTGGGTTTTTGAGGCTTGATAGTCTTGTGGCTTTTTGGATTTTTTTAAGTCTACCTCTTGGAATTGTTTTGGCGCATAGATTCGCATACAGACTGAGTAGACTTGCAATACTTCCTCGCCCATTCCTAAGAAACGTTCGATCGTCTTAGGATCTTCATCAAGTCCGCCAGTTCGTAGCATACCGTAGATCAATGCCCGCATAATTTTAAAATCAGATGGCGTAACGGTTCTTAAATCCATTTGGCCATTTGCTCGTTTCAACATATCATTCATATCTGCTTCAAAAACAGAGTAATCTTGATCGTAGATTTCAGCGATAAACTCCCACGTTTCCATGGTGGCATCTACTGGAAATTTATGACCTTGAATGGTGACTGTTTCTAGCTCACCTAGTGTAATGCCGTAATCGGATAATTTTGCCATTACTCGCCACCACCTGATGGCGTTGCGGATAAGGTTGCCCATTGTTCTTCGCTGTATACAGGTTGTGCAATAAATTGATCCAAAGTGATTCCTGCTGCACTCTCACGATATGAATCAAATGTAGAATACAACACGTTGTTGAAATTCAAACCGTACGCGTTTAAATTGGCAGTTACATCAGCAATATCAATCTCCGATTCTGCGGTTACGTAAGTTTCATCAATGACATTCGATAGTTGTACTTTTGGATACCAAACTGCTTTCTTGCCGCCACCTTCGATATTGCCGATAAATCCAAAAGCAAAATAAGGCATTTCAGTAACTTCTGTTTTGTTGAAAGTAACGCCTTTTGCTGCAACTAACCCTTTCAGTTTATCCATCAATGCGACGGGGATACCGACATGGGTCAATGCGACTTCATGCTTGGTTTCTCGACTGATCGAACGGAATAACTTGCTAGACGCATATTTTTCTAATGTCGTTCCATTACCGCTAATGCCTAACTCGGTTGCGATTGGTAAACGTACAATTTCATCATACGTTGGTGCTGCATTTGGTGATTCAGGTGTCAACATCATTCCGATTAGAATATCATCTAACCCTTCAAAAAACTTGATATCTTTTGCATCCAAAGAAATCATCCTTTCCATTGGTTCATAATTTTTCTTGTCATAATTTCAGCGATTTTTTCGCTATTATTCTTATAAGTTTTACTCGCAAATCTTTGTGCCTTTTGATCAGACGTGCCGTTTTCTGGAAATCTCCAATAAAAAGCTGTGTCTTTAAAGACTACTCTTACCTCACGATCGACTATCACAACTTCTAAGTGGTCTTTCATGTGCTCTTTGGTTCTCAAAGATTCTGGAACCTGCGGTAAGAGTTTAGAAACATAAAATTCAGCTGCTTCTTCAAGTGATTTCATGGTAATCTTAGTCGGATCTGCTTTCATAAGGTTTCCGAAGTAATCTGCTTGCGCTTCAAACCCATTTTTCCTAGCCATCGTTAATCACCGTGATTTCAGTATAGAAATTTGTAATTGTGTCATTGTTTTCATCGCCGATAGTTGAATAGAAATCTCCATACGGTATTTTGTTCTGATTTAGTACAAGTTCAATAGGCGTTAGGTCACTTTCAGTTCCAGCGGTAAACAATGATAACTGGTAAGTATCTACTTTTCTGAAAACATTACTTCCAGACCATTTATTGATAGTGCCTTCATAGGTATAAATCATATATGGATATGGAGTGTTTTTCGGTGCTTTGTCTCTATATAGTTTGTACGGAGTGGTTTTGAGTAAAGTTTTCAATTCATCTAAGCTAATTGACATACGTTAAGCTCAACTCCATTTCCCTACTTTTTGGCAGCGTGTAAATGCGTGCTATGTTATACGCAATACCGTCGATTTTAACGCCGTTTGTCTTCTCTGTGATAGATTTATCCAAACGACATTTAATGCGCCTTACAACGTCCGTCTTGGCTTGCTGTGATAGGTATTTTTCTTCTGCCGTTATACCGATTTCTATATAGTACAAGTCACGAACTTTCGTCCTAACTTCAACAGGTCTGTCGTTGTCATCTACGATTTCTTCAATCTTTTGTAACTCAGCGATCCACTGTAAATCATTAAGTAGGCTCATCAGTCAACACCTCCAAAGCGAAAATAGGTTCTAAAGCCATCAACGCTTCTTTGAGATCATCAGACGAAAGTCGGTGTTCGAACATGACGGTTGTCACCATAATTTCTAAATACTCTTGCTCATAGCCAATTTTCTTTTTTACGTATCGCTTTGCTGCTTCAGCATAAAAAGAGAGCATAGAATCATCCATGCCCTCCTCTAATCGGATATGTTTTTTTAGGTTATCTAACAAATTACTTTCCAATCTACTCACCTACCAATTCCAATAATTCTGATTTAGTAGCATTGGATTTGTAAGAAATACCAACCGTATCTAAATAGGCTTTGATTTCTACAACAGTATTGTCACTAGTCGGCTTTTCTAAGTCGGCTACCCCTAACGAAGTAGGGGAAATTACTCCCCCGCTTTAGGTTCTAACAAACCAAAGGCTTTTGTATCAAGCACAGCCCAGTCAGTGATCATGTAGCCAAGGTAAATTGTTTCGCGACTAGTCAAATCTTTTTGAGATTGGATAGACAATGGCTCGTTTGTGTTTTGGACCATTCCAGCTTCACCATTCGCAAACAAGATTTCTCCATCAGCCAATCCGCCGTCCATTACAACAGTATAACCAAACAATCGACCAACACCGCCAGACGTTGCATCAGGGATAAATACTGGTCGATTTTCGCCATCAACAATATTCGCCAGTTTCAACCAGATTGTATTGTTGTTTGCGTAAATTTTAGCACCAGAAACGTATGTTGGGTGAACTTTTGTCATTAATTGGGTAAGGTTTGCATATGTCGGAACAGTTGCAGCATCATATTCCACAACTTGAGGAGTGGAGGCTTCTGCTTTCAATTCTGTTAACAACCCTTTAGGTTCGCCAGTACCTGTACCAGTAAATACTTTAGTACCCAAAGCTACACCGATACGATCTGCAATTTCTTTTTGGATAAACGGAAGGAATTCTTGAATGCTCATAGCATCAAGTTTGAATGATACACGAACTAATTTAGCAAGTTCGAATCCATTCAATTGAACTTCTCCAAATGTATTCTTTTCATCTTCCGCTGGCGTTCCTTCAGCAACGAATGAAGCATCACCTTGTGTAATTCCAGTATGTTTCTTAAATTTCAAGATACCCGTCACGTTCAACTTGCGAATAGATCCATAGAATGGATATTGTTCACTCACCATTTCCATAATGCCAGCTACAGTTGTTTCAGGGATTAAAATACCTTGTGTTTTTACTTCGTGAGTGTATGCAGCGTTATTTACTTTCTCAAAGACTTGTTTGTCACCTGCGCTTAAATCACGATCTAACATAATTTTTGCAAATACATCTTCATATTTTGGTGCTGCTACATCTTTTACTTCTTCAACTTTTGTCAAATTTGCCACCTCTTCTGGTTTTTTATTTTCCAGCGCTTTGTCTTCGACTTTCGCTGTTTTTGGTTCTTCAAAGACTGCTTTAGCTTCTGGATTGTCTTTCATAAGTTGATCCAATGCTGCATTCGCTTCTGCCGTCTTGCCTTCTTCTAATAATTTTTGGATTTCTTCGAAATTCATTTTTTATCCTCCTTGAAACGCAAAAAACGTAACTTAGCTTCTGCCAAATCACGTTCTTCTTTGTCCTTCATATTTTGTAGTTTTTTGATAAATGACGAATTGGCTAAACTCTCAAAACCAGCTACTAAAAGTAACTCGCTTTCCGAATCTTTAACCATTCCATCAGCAAATCCATAATCAATTACTTCTTGTGCGGTCATGAATGTTTCTTTGGCCATTAAATCTGCCAATCCTTCTTTGTCTAGTCCTGTTTTTGCTACATAGGCATCTAGCAAAGAATTTTCAACGGTCGTTAATAGTTGAGCCGCTTTTTCCATATCCTTTTTCTCACCACTAACATCAGCTAGTGTTGGATTGTGGATCATAAACGTAGCTACTGGACTTACAAGCACTTCATCAAATGCGCATGTAATCAATGTACCGATACTGGCTACCAAACCGCTTAACTTAACAGTCGTTTTGCCTTCGTGGTTTTTAATAATGTCGTAAATCTCTTGTCCAGCAAATACAGAACCGCCGTTTGTGGTCAATGTAATTTCTACATCTTCACTTCCAGCGTCTTCTAATGCTCGTTTGACGTTCCCTGGATAAATTGAATCTAGGTCAAACCAATCAAACAGTTTGCCTACATTATCGGAAACGACATCGCCTTTAAGCTGAATCTTCTTCATCTGCATCCCCCTCTCTTATATTGTTTTGCCCAATTCTGTCAGTGTCTTTTCGAAGTAAACGCATATCTCCGCCTTCGACAGGTTCCAACCCTAATGCAATCGTTCTGTATTCATTCACAGTCATCACACCACGATCGAGCCAGCCAACCATTTGTAACTTCGTTTGCATACTTGCAAATTGAAGGTTGTTGGATTCAAACATAATTGAATTACCCAATGCTCTTTCTCGCCTACTAAAAAAAGCCTTTGTAAATCCATCTGATAATTGGATCAACACTGGCTCGATTTGAGTTTCATAATAGGCAATCCACTGGTTTTCAGTGAAATTTGATTGAATAATTGAATCATTGGAGTTGAAAAGGTCTAAAATACGCTGTCTCGTTGCGGCTGACTGTTCTTTTTCAGGAACATAGGAATAAGGTTGCACCTGAACTGCATCAGCCTTAGAATCGACACCAGCGGCTCCCATTCCCTCCTCAGATGTTTTAAGGAAATCTTCAACAAACTGCTTCGTATTTTCTTTGATATCTTCAGGTCTCAATGTTTGATTGAATTTTAGCAGCCATTTAACAACGTTTGAGTTTCGAATCGCTGCTATGATCCCTTGGTCGGTTGTTTGGACCACTTCAAGCAATGGTAAAAGAGACGGTGCTAGGCTATCACCTAATATTTCGTTTGAAGTAAAGTCATTTCTAATGTGAATGAGGTCCCGATATCTAAAGGTATAGGATTTGCCATCACGTAGAACGAACTTAATGAAATACTCGCCACTAGGGCTAATCAATAACTCCAGAGAGTGAGAAACGATTGGATAAAGCGCAATAGGCTTTCCGTTGTCATCTTTTTCCACATAAATAAAGGCATTCCCGTTTACCCGATACTGCCAAATCGTCTTTTCAAGCAGCATTTGCATGCTCATTAAGACGTTGGGTTCCTGAAGCACCATTGAGACAGCAATGTTAGGATTAATCTTGTCGCCAAACCTATGTTTAGGCACTGTCTTCCCAACTGCATTTGCAAGAGGTCGTACAGCGCTTCGCACAATGTCGGCTTCATAAACATTCCCGCTAAATCCAACAAATCCAGAACTAGGTTCGTCAATCATTTGAAACTTCGTTACAGTTTTCGGAGTTTCGTTTACTTTCCGATTAAATAATTTCAATTTCTCACCCCTTTCTATAAAGGCGGTAGCCTATTTGGTCGACTTCAATTTAACAAAGTCGTTACCATTTAAATTGTTGTACATTTCTTCTGCTTTTTTCTTGCTAAAGAAACTAACAATTTTAATTTGTAAGATTTTCAAATAAATTGTTTTCTTAATCTTTAAGTGGATTGTCACATTTCCGTGATTCTTTTCTTCTGCCACAAAAATCACCCCTTTCTAAATTCAAAAGTATTTAATTACTTTTCAAATGCATATCCCGCAATATTGTTAAGCATGAAAGTGGCTTTCCGTCGAACCTGTGTGCTAATGCCGAAATATTCAAACATAATGTAACCTAGCCCTAGTTCTTCTTTAAATTCTGAAACCATTTCGTATTTGCCCGTTCCGCCATTATTAAACCAAATAATCAAACTTTTATTTTCCATTACATCCATTCCTTTCTAAATCAATCCAAGGTATTCTTCCATGTAGCGCTCATAGATTGCATAAGCGTCCAAAAGACTTGCCAAACCATCAATACGTTTTCTCGGGTTGTTGCCCTTAACAGGTTTTATATTGGCATTCTCGTCCGTTTTTACACGCGTGTTAGAGATACACCATTTTAGTAACCCATTATTGTTGTAATTGATATTGTCACTCATTAAATCAGCACCCAATGCTTTCATAGGAGCAGAGAGAGATTTGAACCCTTGGTAAACAGCTTCAGGAACAGAAGGTCCAAATGCATTCTTCAATTCATCGATCAGATAAGCCGAACTCCAAGCATCATAACCAATTTTGAACGGATAAATATCGTATTCCATCTGCAATTTTACGAACCATTTTGTTATATCCTTGTAATCCACTTTGCTGTCACCAGAAAGGGTGATAATGCCTTGGTCTTTCCATTTGTCATATGGCACCTTATCGTCCTTCATACGCTCTTCAAACAAGTCTCTTGGCATAAAGTACTGTTGCATGACATAAAGCTTATTAGGCTCGTCCTTGATGCCAAATATTGCATTCGCACAAGTCAAGTCAGTGGTTGCTGACAAGTCAATACCGCCAATAAAATATCTTGGCTTAAGTTCAAGCACATTGAAGGTTGATTCATTGTTGAAATCGTTGAAGCTTAACCATGCATCTGTATCGGATTCATTAATATTGAACTCTTTACATAGCATATTGCGCACCATACGAGGATTTTGTTTCGCAAGGTCAACTTTTTCCTTTAATGATTGCAATTTCTTGATAACGCCGATTCCTGGATTAGCTTTGACCCACATTTCTTCGTCTCGCCACTCCTCTGGATCGTCTAATTCGTACATGAATGGAATTGTGCGATCATCATGATAGCCTTCAGCATTATCCCAGCCATCAATGATATCTCCCATCTCCTCCCGAAGTTCATCGAAGATGTCTTCACGAGTTGTACCAGAAGTTGTAGTGATTAAAATAAGGGGTTGCTCGCGAGCGGACATACTATCAACGATTACGTCATACAGTGGACGTCCGCCACGTCCTTTCCACGAATGAATTTCATCCATCAATGAGCAATGAGCGTTTAAACCGTCCAAACTATCTGAATCGCTAGCCAAGGGTTTGAATTCAGCATCATTAAATTCGGCTACCATGTCGGCCACTCTAGCTTTAATCATTTTTCTGAGCGTTGGTGATTTTTTAACCATCAATTTCGCTTCTTGCCAAATGATTTTCGCTTGATCTTTCTTAGCAGCCGTTGCTAATATTTGAGAACCGTTTTCTTGATCAGCAATCATCATGTAAAGTCCGATTGCTGAAGCGATTGCTGACTTACCATTCTTACGGCCTATGAGTAGAAATACTCGCTGATACTTTCTATTGCCTTCGATATCCACAAAGCCAAATATCGCTTCAATCATTGCCTTTTGCCAAAGCATTAGCTTCAATGGCTTGTTCGCTTGTTTCCCTTTTGACGGGTGACAAAACTTTTCTATGAAGTCAATCGGATGTTTCGCACGTTTTGGATCAAAATAATAGTCGCTGTCTGTTTTTTTCAGATCAGCGACTAGCTTTTTATATAGTTTGAATATCTTTAAAGAGACTACTGTGCTTCCGCCGTTTTGCCTGAAGCTTTTCCAGTATTTGAAAATGTTCGTTTCTTGATAATCCACATCAATCCGCCCTCTCACTTAGAAAGGCGCTGAATTCAGATAAACCATCGTCATTTCTAGGAGCATCTTTAGGCAACAAGCCAAGAAGTTTCTCAGTAACTGTCGTATATCGTTGGATAGTTGTGTTGTATGACTTCAAAGCAGGGTGTTCACGCATGATTGAATACTCACCTTGCGGCATTTCGTTAATTACGCCTTCATTTTGAATAATTTCTTTTAATTCGAGCAATGTTGCCTTCATAAACGCTGATTCTTCAATCAAACCTTTGATTGTTCGTTGCTTCTTGCTATCAACTTCCTTAAAGATATCCGTTAGTCGCTTTATCTCGTTCGTTACTAGGCGCTTCCTCTTCTTATCGTCCATCTAAATCCTCCTTTCTTTTGGGGTGGGGGTTATATGAAATTACCCTGTGTGTTTTTCGGAGTTCCATCCCCGATTCCTAACCGATTTATTTTTTTCGTTTCGAACGGGGGATAAGGTTGCCGTTGCCATCGAACATTACATCATCATTAATTATTTTTTCTTTTTCGAAATGTTCTTTGTTATGACACTCAAGGCATAAGTATTCTAAGTTGCTCCATGCCAGTGATACATCTGGATCATGTATAGTCTCCTCTGTTAGGTGTTGCTTATGATGGACTATATATCCTTTGACAATCTTGTTCTTCTTTATACATCTCTCACACAATCCACCAACTGATTTGATATATCCTGCTCTACAGTTACGCCATGCCTTAGACTTATAGAATGGTTGTGATATATGTCTAGGTACCATTCTAGTATCCTAAGATCCTTCCCCATTGATTACCTGACTGTTTCATAATGTCATCAATCGATCGACCTTTTGGCTCTTCCGCCTCACGTCTATGTGTAATTACGTTTTTGGACAGATGACGGTTAGCAACTCCGTCCAACCCCTCAATACAAATATACTGCTTGCCATCTGACTTCTCGTCTTCTGTTGCCCATCGATAGGTTACCTCGATTAATGTTTCGTCAAACACTCGTACGCCTTTGTAGTATACTTCAGGAACTGAATCAAGATTCTTGAGCTTAATCTCCAATAGATTTGTATCGTCTGTCTTGCATTCATCTTTGTGACAATCCAACTCTTGTGCCTTACAATCACCTAAATCGCCACAGAAAGATTTATTAAAAATTACAGTCGTAACTAACTTAGCACCTGGCTCTAAATGCTTAACATATGATTCTTCTTTGATATACCAGTCTACTAGCAATTTGGTAAACGAGATACCATCTACCGGATGTTTCACATCCACAACTTGAGCATTAGGGTATTTAGACTTAATGTCTCTCACTGTTCTTCCTGTAGTTAAAACAGTGTAACCATGTTCGATATAATCTTTTAACTTCATATTCCATACCTCCTTAACCTCTCAACAATATGCGGATCACTCTTCCAGCCATGCCCAATGTATATCAACCTATGCCGATCGATATACTCGTCACTAAATTGCTGGTAGCATTCAAGCAACGTGTGCTTTGATTTCAACTCCGCTTGCCGGATGTTCTTATGCCTTAGTATTCCTACTGATAGTTGGATGTAATAGTAATGCATATCAGTCACCCCAACTCATATTCACGAACTTCATATTGATAAAAATAATTTTGTTCCGATAATTCATCAGCCGTTCGTACAGCATCTTCTTTATTTGCCATTATCGAATAGATGTCCACCATATCTCCAAACGGTTCAATTTCCGGTTGAGGAAACGGATTGTTGCATACCATGCTAACCTTGAATCCCTTTTTAATGACTGCATAAACTTTTTGTCCTTTAGATGTCATACGTCACCCTCAACCTTTCGCTATCATACTCAAACAACTGCAGCACCTTCTTGCCCATCGTCCAACCATTCTCTATCTCGTAGCTGTCATTCGGCTTAATAGTCCCTAATTGACGATGGATCACACCTTGATAATCGTTCGTCTGTTGCGTGTGGAAATGACCGGTTATAATCTCCCGTGTAGTTGCCTTACTCCACATATCAGAGAATTCAGTAGCGAACAACATCGGCAAATCCTTCCGCTTGCCATACTGCCCATGAGTAATCATGATCGCCACGTTATCCAACATGAACGCTTGTCGATATTTGTTGTGCGCATGCACTTGGATATCTGGGTACTTGGCTTCTAGGTATAGGAGAAACATATACTCGATCGATCCGCTATGATTCCCTTCGGCGTGCTCCACAGTTACTTGCTTCGAATGTCTCACACACTCAGTAATCAACACGTCAAAAAAGGAGCGAGCGTCTTTAATCGCTTGCTCCATGTCTACATCATCTAATTGTGTGCCAGCCATCGTGACTGACTTCTTGATTTGGCTGCTATGGAATAAATCTCCTAGCTGGCCAATAACAATCTGCTTATAGCCTTTTGAAATAACTTCAATCATTCTCGCTAGCTTATCTTGTAAATCCTCTAGCTTAGTGATGCCAAAATGCCAGTCAGCCAAACCAATGAATAAGTTTCGGTCACCCGTCTTTATCGCGGTTAGCTTTACTGGCTCGATTGATTCGGTGAATGCTGATACATCGAATGCCTTATGTTTTGGCTTGACCACAAACTTCAACTGTTGGTTCCACTTCTGAATTTCAGCAGTTGTTGTGGTCCATTCGTTAGTGGTTACTTGAGATATTTCCCACTCTTGCGGATCATAGCCCTTGTACTTGAGAATATCTTCTGGCGTTTTACTGTCCTTCTGGTAGAAAGCCATTTTTACATCGAATTCAGCTTGAGAAATAGTGCCATCAATGTTATATCGTTTGTTTTCGTTGATTGATTGACCATCTATGGTACGAGGTGGCGTTACTTTGTTCAATCGTTGACGTTTGCTCTTTACACTAATCTTGGTAAACTCTCTTCCGTACTCGTTTGACAATATGATTGCTATTTCTTTATTGGTATAACCTTCACTGATTAAATCTTTGAGCCTGTCAATTTCTTGTTCCGTCCAGTTTATGTCTGCCACCTCGCTTTTCTGCAAAATAAAAAGCCACTCGGAGTGAGTGACTTTGATATGTACGTTGCATAGGCAGGGACGTTTCCGATCCTATGCGAGAACCAATCACGGAGTTTCACCGAACAGCAATGCCGAGTTCTATCTAACCAATTAGAACTGCAACTAGGCAGTTAACATCTGAAAAAAGCAACCTACACGCTCGCAATCTCGAGCCACCATATCCCACTATGCCACAATCCTCGGTTGCTTCTTTGTCTATTCGCATTAAGGCAGCGAGAAACCGAACAACGGATCAGAATATCGCCCCTGACCTTGGCTTACTCATTTAACTGTGAATCCCTTCCTTCATCACAGACCGCTCACAAAGCCTGCGTAAGGCAACCTGCCGTGTTCCTAGCAAGTCCAACTTAATGTCTACGTCACTGGAGTGGCACTGCCCCACTCACGAACTGGTTCCTAAAACATTAGGAGCGAGAGTTTCAACACAGGTAGCTAATCTGATTATGCCAGTTCTATCTCGCCGTGCGTCTTCTACTTCCGCCACAGTGACTATCGCCCACAGAATAATTTTTACGTATCAAAAGGAGGTTGAATGCCGTTGTGCTTGTGGGCGATATCTGATAATACTATTTTATAACATTTTCATACCTCAAAAAGTTCAAAAAAGGTTCATAAATCAAGCTGTTTATCGACTTCTTCAAAAAACTTATTACGCAATCTCTTCGCCGTGCTCACACTAGCAAGGATGATTCTCTGTTCCACCAACCCTTGCATAGTGTATTGCGGAAATCGTTTGATATACAACTCTCGAATGATCGTCTCAGTGTCACTGCCGCACTCATCGAGAAGATCTTGTACAATCTGCTTATTGCGTTTCAATCGCCGAATCTGCTTATCCGTCTCGATGGTCCACAATGTGCCGAACATCAAATCGCTGTCGCTTCTTGTTCCCTTGATGTCCCCGTTAACATCCTCTTCTCGATACGGAACCCGAATCTCTTCTTCAAGCTTCCTGACGTACTTATCCGTATCTCGGTAATCTTTCAACACTGCCTTGACTCGTTCAACACGCCATTTCTCCAATCACTTGCCCTCCTCTTTGTCTTCCTTACCAAAAATCACGCTTGCGAATACAGAAGCTATTACAGCTACAAATATCAAAACCGCTTCTGTCATTTTTGTGCCTTCTCAATCTCTTGCTCTAACCACTGGTCTTTGACAGCTAGTAAAGCGCCATCTTTGGAACAGTATTCGTCTATTAATCTTGCTGGATTTTCTTTAGTTCCCTCGCCTTCATACGAAACTACATGAATAACTTCCATCATTTCAACTTGTCGAACATGATTTGATTTTTTAGGTATTTTCATGGTCACCCTCCACTCTCAATCGCATCCCTAACCACTGGATCACGATAAAGCATTTTGTATTTTAGTTGCTCATACTGCAGCTGCTGTTGAAGTTGTTCAATCTGCTTCTGTTGATCCACAATTGTATAGGTTAAACAACTCAGTGCCAGGACAGTTAGGATCGTTATGATGATTGCTTGGCTAGTTTTCATTAGCTTGCTCCTGTTCCTCTTCCCAAGGTTCCTGCCGCCTAATTGACCAAACTGGTACTGATTTATCACCATAATCCTGCCATTCAATCCACCAACAAGACATCGGCTCATTATCATCGTTTCGTCCAAATCTATAACGGACAAAAGCATCTTCGATTACGAAAGGAATATCTTCATCAAATCCAAACAAATCTTCCCGCCATGCTTTAAGCGCTTCTTCTTTGGTGTATTTTTGTTTGTTGAATCCACCCCAACCACGCCAATCACCGTAAAACTCACTATATTCGAATTTACTTTTACCTTTTATTGGCATTGATTTGCCTCCTCCTGTTTGCTATCGCTGACGATTGCGGAATTATTCAACTCTCTTAATATTCCCACCTGATAAATTGGCAACCGCTTGTGCTACACTTTTATCTTCAAATTTTACCGCTGATCTACAAAACATCCGATGCTCAAATTCAACTTGTGGTTTCGCACACGCTTCGAATTTGTAATAAGTCAAAAACAAATCATTATTTTTAGAATCAATCACAATCCATGCCATCACTCTGCCTCCTGTTCCAAAGCCCATCTTGAAAATACTTCTAGGACTTCAAATTGCTCAAAGGCTGTCAGCTCACCGTATGATTTGATAAAGGGTTTATCTTTTTCAATTCGTTTAAATTCTTCATAAGAACCCTTTCCCCAAGCGACATCAAATTGATAGTATAGTGAGTTAATGACTTCAAAAGGAAACCAACAATTTTTCTTTCGATCTATCCAAGTTGATTTCAACCAATCCAACACAATCTGCTGATTCGGATTGAGTTGCGGTTGTTCTAGAGCTTCCACATTAGCCACCGCATAATTAAATCCTTCTAAGAAACTATTGTTTATAGATTTGTAAGGATCATGGTTACTGTCACATTCTTCAAGCAACCTATCCGCTTCATCTTCTAACCATTTCAAAACTTTACTCACATTCATTCCTCGCTTTCTGCTATTTCGTCGGATAGTGGACTAAATCCATCTCCAGAACTTTACGAAATATATCCTCAACTAATGCAGCAGGTATATTTGATCGCTCGTTGTAGTCTCTACTAAAGCCTGACTTAAACTCAACTTCATTCGGGATAATTTCTTTTTTTAGGTCTAAATCTATATTGCTTTTGAATTTAGTAGGTTTTTTAATTGGATAATCATAATTGTTGTAATAAGTAAGATTCTCATAGGGAATCTCAAAGCCTAGAATCTTTTCAATATATTCCCATAAACGGCCATGAGCCGGATTCTCTATGATGTAAACTTTTGGTTGATATCGTTTGATGATTTCAATCGTATTAAATGCACAAAGCTCGCCATTTATTCGCGTCAATAATGATTTTTCTGGCTTGAATTGATACCGATCGTAGTCACTCCTGTATCTGATAGTAAAGCGAGATAAAGGTACTTGCGGCTCAAAGAGTCCATCTCCCTTTTCTTGTTTCCAACAGGCATTCCCATTATCCATAGCACTTGCCACAGACCAGGATTCACACGGCGGACTTGCAATGATAAGATCTGGATTTGGCAAGCTATCTAAGTGATCGAATAAAGTATTATCTCCAAACAACCTAGAATAATCTGCTAAGTTCAGATTGATAAAATGATTACCCTTGTTCTTGCGGTCAATTCCAATCGAATAAATCTCAATATCTTCAAACTTTTTTGCAGCTTTTGAATAGCAACCATTTCCGCTGTCGAATAGCGCCCAAACGATCATTAGTGTCCTCCCTTCAGTTGGTTATTTTGGTGGATAGTGGAATCAACTCACACTAATTTCATCAATTTCATAAATGTTGTACCAGCTGGGTAAATATTTGTGCTTTATGAACCAGTTTTGAATTAAGTCATCTAGTTCTTCCCTGTGTTCTTCTGTTACATCATCTAAATAATCTTCGGCAAATTCTCCTCCGTCTTCATAAGCAGCTTCCTGTATACGTTCTAGTAAATCATCAACACTGAAAGGTATTCCCGGACAGAATGCTTGTCCCACATAAAAGCTAGTTACAACTTCTTCTGGTGTACTTCCCATTTCATCATCCAAACACCCGTCTTCTGGATTCTTGTTAAAGGTTTGAATTGACTCAATACCAAATTTCACAGCTTCTTCTTTAGTGTCAAAATATTCAGCGGCTTGCCATTGGTCTTCGTCAACAGAACACATCCACTTTTCGTGCATTTCTTTACTCATTTTCTTCTCCTCCTAGTTGGTAATATCTTCCGATTACTGACTCAATATCTCAACCGTTGCACCTGCGAAATTGCCTTTCTTCAAAGGTATCTGCAATCTGCATGCTCGATCCAAAGTCCATTTGTTCAACCCTGACATCTCTGCGGCTTCACGCTGTGTGCTGAATTCTTTGACTTCTCCATCTGGAAAAGTAAATCTGACTGGCGTTGAGTTGTATCTATTTTGCTTTGGTCGATCGTAACTCTTTCCCCACAAAGCCTTTCTCAAAACTCTGATTTCGTCTTCGTCAGCACCTGGCGTATTAACTAACCTTTCCAACCGATATAAATCTTCTTTGTTAGCCATCATTCCACCCTCTTCATATCTCGCAATCTAACTACTGTCCGATCGCTGCCAAACGTCACGATGGCCGAGTTCTCAAACACTTTGACACACACTGCTTTGAAAGGTTTTGTAAAACGTTCGGTCACGCACCAATACTCTATGCCTGCTTTTACTCTACGTTGCTTTCTGACTACTCGTGGCGGTGGGCTATACTTACCGTCTTGCACGCCTGTTACTGTGTCTGCTAGTTTCATTTGACTTCCTCCACTTCTAGCGACTCTTTTTTGGCTAATAATCTAAAATTAGAATAAAAATAGTCGAGGTCATTGTCGGGACCGCCTTCATCATCCACTGAATAAAACTCGTCTTTTATCCCATTCACAAGAAGCACACCGCTCTCGCTAACTGATTCAACAATATAAATTTTCGCTTCGTGTTTGCCTTTTCTAATAACCAAATCGCCTTGAGATAAAGGGAAAACAGGAAGTTTCTCCACTTCATAACCAAATATCCACGCTTTAGCAGTCAGTTCATCGTTTTCGTTGTCTGCAACCCAATTTTGAAAATCTGTCGATCCAACAACTTCGCCGTTTGAGATTTGATAATATCCATTTAAGCAATCAGCTAATGTAGCATTTTCTTTGCATTGCTTGATCCAATCAGCTACAAACTTAGGTACAGTTACTTTTGGTTGTTCGTCAAGTTGCTCAATCAACTCTCTAACCTTATAAATTTTTACGTATCGATCTTTTTCACCAGTGTTATGGTCGGTACACCACACACCCCAATCTATTACACTATTAAAAAATTCTTGTTTGTTCATCCTTACTCCTCCGTTCCATTTCTTCACAAATCCATTTTTCACGGAAATCAAATCGCCTTTGTGCGCTGCGCACGATTTTTAGTTGAGCTATTAAATCTACATCCGACAGTTTGCGTATGCTTTCTTGTGTTGGTGTCATTAAAAACCCCACCCTACTATTTTTTCTTCCACGATCATCAATGCGTCCATCGCACTTCTAGCAATGCCATGAACAATACCGTCTTTTTGCAATACTTTATGAAAGGTAATTTGTTCGGGTCTTACTTTGCCTTTTGCGTTCTTTACTTCGATATAGAAAACTGTTTGATCGTTCGGGTTGTAGCCATAAATATCAAAATGTCCTTTTGGCAGCAGTTTAATCACTCCGCCAGATTCTGTTCTAACTTTGCCGGCATTCGTGCGAAAAGCTTTATAACCTTTTTTCGATAATTCGATTAGTATTTCGTTTTGGATTGATTGTTCAGATTGCATGTTTGGACCTCCTAATAAAGTGAATAGTCAGCCTAAACTATTCACCTGCCTTCGGGCTTACTCCCCCAATGGATACAGCTTGATAAGGTGAACAGTAGTGCATAGTTTGACCCAAATTCCTATTCTTTTATATATTTTTCCTTTATTACTTTTTTTATTTACTCTTTTATATTAACTATTCACTACTATTCACTTTATATAAAAAAAGTAATATAAATATAGTAATAGCAAGGGTTTGAAGGAGTGAATAGTTGAGTTCTAAACTATGCACTTACCCTTCACTACTATGCACTTTTCCGACAATTGGTATAGACTAATTAAACAAATTTCGAATTCCACTATTTTCGTAAGGCTGACTTTCCTTAATTAAATCTATACCTTCGTACATAATTCCTTGGTTAGTTTTCTTTTTGTTAAATTTGTTACTCATTTCTTTACCGAATTTCGTGCTATTCATTTCGTACTGACCATTTTCATTGGCCCAAGTTTTGTACGCTTGATAAAAATCTTTAGCTTTTACTCGCTTATTTATCCCTCTCTCACAACAATCATTGATAAATGCTGCAGTTACGTCCATTTCTTCTCGATATTCTTTTGAAGCATCCTCAACGATTTTTGGTCGTTTCAAACCTTCTCTCTGCCACATCAGACAACCTTCTACTATCCAATTCAAAATCCCGACTGATTCACGTTTAAGTTTGTATTTAAGGTTCTTGTCTTTCTTGTGATCAGGAATCTGTATGGTAAAAGGGATTAAATTCATTCTTCGCCATATTCCGT
This sequence comes from Enterococcus sp. DIV0240d, assembly GCF_051711245.1. Classification (NCBI taxonomy): domain Bacteria; kingdom Bacillati; phylum Bacillota; class Bacilli; order Lactobacillales; family Enterococcaceae; genus Enterococcus; species Enterococcus sp. DIV0240d. The sequence continues at coordinate 2,219,546 of NZ_JBIOMG010000001.1, forward strand.
CATCCGTACCTCGAATGATTGGTTTGTGGTTCGTTGCTAACCAAAGCTTGAATTCTGGTGTAAATTCAAATTCTTTTCCGTATAAAAAGCGAGCAGTTACTTTATCCCCGCCTGTTAGCTGCTTAACCAACCCTTCATCCATACGCACGCCTTCATTAGGCTCAGATGATGTCACCAACCTAGCGCCTTTTAAACGCGCTATATCTGTATTAGCTCCACCATTTGCTTTTCTAACCATAATCGTGTCTGCTTGCATGTTTGTCGCATAGCTGCCCATGATATATGAGATAGTATCTAGAAACACAGATTTACCATTGCTACCAGCGCCGAACAGCACGAACATACTCTGCTCTCTTGTGGACCCAGTTAGTGAATAACCAACGGCCTTTTGAACATATCTAATCAATTCTTGATCGTTATCAAATATTTGATTTAAAAATTCTGTCCATTGCGGCGCATCGATTTTATCTGTATATTCAATGTTTGCTATTCGTGTAAACTTTTTGTCTATGTTGTGTTCGTGCAATACTCCGCTAATCAAATCTAAATATCCATTTTGTGTATTTAGAAGTGTTGTGTCGCTATCAAATTCATCTGGTAAAACCGATACACGGTGCATGATTTGTTCTCTCATAGCTTTCTTTGCAGAATTCCCCCGTGAACGCTTGATGTGTTTCCTAAAGGCTTCTTCAATTTTTTCTGGATCTTCACAGTCGGCAGGGATATAAACTTTCTCATTTTTCATCATGTCAACTGTGGTATCGATCATTTTTGATATTTCACCTGTATCATCAATCTTCCAACTCTTACCATCGTAGAAATAAAACTCTTTATTAATGTATGAGTATCTGACTAAGGTTCCATACACATCCATAAATCTTTCTGCATTCCCGGTGTCATCATAGGAGTAGAATTTGTCTTCTTTCTTTTCTTCAAACTCTTTAATGAAAATTCTGAAACCATGCGACTGGCTAGGCGTATAGGTATTTTCACATTCATGGATTGCTTTGTTTAATAAGTTTCCGCCGTATGTTGAATTTGGTGGCCTGCGTTCGTCATACTTTTGTCTAAATAAAGACGAATCTCTGAAAATGCTGTCCATCTTCTCATAATCTCTACCGGTCCAAAACGCCAACATGTTCGCGAAAGCAATATCGGCTTCGGATTGAGAATCATAAAAAGCTTCCCAGCCGCCTTCCATAAAAACCTTGAATTTGGCGCCCTGCTTGCTTTCGTATGCTTTTTGTACTATCTCGCTTTCTGAGAGGTCTATTTTCGATTCTGAGACGTTTTGATTATTAAATCGGATAATCTTATCGTCACCGATATAACGGTTGTAAAGCAGTTTTAAAGTGGTTTCTGAAGGCTCGATAACTTGGTTATATTTGCGATCGACAGTGTTGCCTGTCATAACGAAAAATCTACCTGAATCATACATTTCAACATTGCCTTTTCTACGCCTATGTCCTGGCAACTTCCCTTTACAGATAATGTGGATACCGTTACCTGATTGAGAGTATTCAGCATAAGATTTTATAGATGTTACAAATTCATACATCATGTTTGTTTCAATATCGCCTTGTAGATAACGCTGAATTTCTCCTTCGATATTATCGATGTCAATTCCGAAGTATGGCTTCTTAAAATAAAAACCTAATCCATTACAGTTATATTTTTCTATTGCAGAGAGTGCGGTCTGATAATCAGACCACGTACTCTCATCATTAGATTTACCATTGTTTCCAGTGTGTGGATCGACTGGTATTTTGGTGTGTTTTTTTCTCTCTTCGTTCCATACCAATCGATATACACACCATTGTTTTTGCTGTTTTAGTTCTTCTGGAATGTGTTCATACGCCACACACTTTCAACTCCCTTTAATTAGAATGGAAGATCATCATCGGTAATATCGATGCTTCCGCCTGCAAAATCATTCGGTTTACTGCTATCTTTGAATTGATGTTGAATATTTGGGAAAGCCGACTGTTCCCACCGTTTTACATTCAAGTTGTCATAAGTTTTTCCGTTAAATTCTGATTGCTCGTTTTTAACGGTCACCTTAGCGGTTTTCATAAAGAAATCTTGTAATAAGTCGTCAATACTTCCATATGATTTCCCTTCGTCTAAGCGAAAAGCCCAACCTAAAGTGTTAAACATTTGGAAATTGTATTTGCCTGTGTCCTTTTTCTTCCAAATTTTATGAAAGATATGTTGATTTTGGTGCTTTTGTTGTACATCGTTACGGATGATCAAATCTAATTGTGCGTATTCTGTTCCGCTTTTTGTTGCATCTTCAGTTGCGATATTTACGATCACTTCATAAACTCCGTCTGTAATTCCGCCGCCTTCAAATTTGTCGTTAAAGTCTAAGTTAAATCCTGTCATAGTTAATTACCTCTTTCTGTTTTTTTATATTTTTCTAAGATTGGTTTAAAATATTTTTCTTCTGCATCGAGTCGTGCGTTGATTGCGTCTTGTTTGTTGTTGAATGAACCCAAGCTAATGTTCTTTCCTTTGAAATTTATATAAGCTCTCCATTTTTTTGTGTCTTTCCGATAATTCACCCCCCTAAACCCAGACGTATTGTCCGATGGAAGATAATCTTTCAAAGCCGATAATCTGGTTCCTTCTTTCAAATCTTTTTCGGTCATATACTTCATAGCTAGTGGATTAATCGCGTTTTTCACAAACTCTTTATTTTCTGAACTACTTCTATATCCTGTTGAATCTCCCCTTTTCAAACTAATTAATAGTGTTTCTTTAACTTCGTTAGTCTCGATATGCCTTACAAGGTAGATTTTATTTTTTGATTTGTTTCTTTTTCCTGTATCACCGATTACTTCATATTTTCCAAAAATATCACCCATCACTATTTTTCTATCAGCTTTATTCCCCTTTGTTTCTTCATCAAATTTTACTCTCGCTTCATAAGCTTCTTTTTCAGTATCGAAATACCCCAAAAAGAATTTTTTGTAGTCGATTCCTTTTTGAGCTACCCACTTTTTCTTGGTGGTGTCCCAATGAACTCCTGTGTATTGACTTTCAATATATTTCACTTACAAAAACCCCTTTTGTTTCGCTTGAATATACGCCCAACCTGGTTTATATCCCTTAGCTCTGGCTATTTTGTAAAGCTCCTCTATCGTTTCAGCCTCTTCTGGTTGCATACTTGCGTATTTTCCGGCTGATAAATCTAAAGTAACTTCTTGTAATTCCGCCCCCTCAATTGTTTCAAGGTTTGCAGAACGCTCTTCTTTCGGTATCTCATGCCCACAATAAGGACAAATATTTCCAACTTCACTTGCATAAGTTCCAAAACAGTTAGGACATTCCTTAATAGGTATGACATCCTCTTTCTTTCTGCTTTTTTTACTTGATAGGCTCCATTGCCTAGGCATATCTGGTAATCCGTGTTCATTCACGTTACCTACGTGGTCAATGATTGTAGATATTTTATCTGGCTTGTATCGCATCCCTCTCATGGCTTGCTGGATGAAGAGCGAGAGCGATTTAGTGGGCCTTAGCATTATGACTGTCGAGCAATCTGGAACATCAAATCCCTCACCGATTAAATCAACATTTGTCAGAATTTTAATATCGTGATTACGAAATTTTTCAATAATTGAATCACGTTCCTGTTTATTCGTTTTTCCGTCAATATGTGCTGCTTGGTATCCAGCTTCAATAAATAAATCTCTTGTCTTTTCACTTGATTCAATACTGTGGCAATATACTATTGCCTGCTCACCTTCCGCTAGTTTCTTGTAATGCTTGATAACGTCACCGTATATTGCTTTTTGTTCCAAAGCTTTATCTATGCTGCCTTTTGAGAATTCAGACATAGAATTCATTTTTAAAACTGAAGTATCGATCAACGCTGGTGCATAGTATTTAAATGGAGTTAGCCGTTTATTTTCGATTAACCACTTAACTGATACACCCTCTATCAACAAATCATTGACATCTCCCAAACCGCTACCGTTTAATCTGACTGGTGTTGCGGTAAAGCCTATTCGTTGGACATCTGAATAGTATTCGTAAATTTTTTTATAGCTACTAGCCAAACTGTGATGGTTTTCATCCGTTATGATTAATTTAGGTTTTCTTATTTTCCCTAACTTTCTAACGATCGTTTGGACCATTCCGAAAACTACAAATCTCATATCCACACCATGCGTTTCAAATGTATTCTTTATTTGATCAATCAATTCTTTTCTATGGACCAAGAACAATACATGATTGCCCTTTAAAGTCGTCTTACGAGCGATTTCTGCAATCACCACTGATTTACCAGAGCCACATGGCGAAACGATACAAGGAGCGCGATATCCATTGATAAAAGACTCTCTAGCCCTCTTTATCAAGTCTTCCTGATAGTCGTATAATTCAAAGGTCAATCATCATCACTTCCGATTTTGAAGATATTTTCTTGAAGACAACCTTCTCTGTGGTCCAATTGATTTTTCGCAAATGTTCCGTTTGATTTTTGGAGAATAAACCCACGTTGCTTCGTTTCTGGATTTCTAACTAGCCTAGCAACCATTGGAATGATTCCCATAATATGATTGACTACTTTTTCTCTTATATCTGGAAGGAATTGATTGTAAAGTTGACCACTTTCTAACTGTATCTGTCTAGTTGATTCCCAAGCTGTGTAAACTACGTTTGCATGCAATGAATTGAATGTGGAAATCAATTCAATCAAGTGTGTATCAAAAACTCCATAATGTTGAAGCTCTGGCTGGCCTGACTTTGTGTGCTTTCCTTTTTCCATAAACCAGAGTTTTTGATAGTGGCTTAGGTTATCCAAAACAATATTGTCATAGTCGTCTAAGTGAGCTTTTGCATATCCATAAAACTCAATCATTTCTTTTGCTACATTTGTTGGATCAATCTCTACGACATCAATATTCTCAATGCCAGCCAAAACTCTTGATGTACCATCGATATCTAAAACGAGCGTTTTACCTTCTAAATATTTAAGTGTTGTCGTTTTTCCTGCCCCTGGCTCTGCGTAAATCATTATTTTGAAACGATCACTTTTCTTCATTTCACTTGCTTTTTGGATTTTCATCAGCGTATCCTCAAACTTTCTGATTGCTTGATCTCGACACCAGGAACATCTTCTTCTGCTTTCTTGATTGCTGTTTTATCAAAATCGATAGTTATTTTTTTGAATTTATCTGGTATCAATGATTCGTCAATAATCTCGATGCTAGGTTGATTTTTTTGAATGTTAAAACTAAATAAATCTGTTTTAAATTTCGTTTTGCCAATTTCCACCATTGCATTTTGTAAGCTTAATTTCATTCGCTTGACGTTATTGTCGATTGCTTGTTTGCGTTCTCTCATCCGTTTGATCTCTTCATCAAATGCTTTGCTTGAAGCTTCCTGATTACGAATCAATTTTGCGTATCCGTCTGCTTTTTCCTCAATGGCTAAATCAAGTGATTCTAATGTGTCAATAATCGCTGCGTTTTCAGAATCAAATTCCAACATATCTGCGACCTGGTTAAATGCACCAGTTAATTCATATAGTTTCACTCAAAGGACCTCCTTCAATTTCTCAATCACTTGCTCTAACCCTTGAATCAGTTCTTCTCGATCGAACTCCGCTGATTCTTCAATAATTTCAAATTGTGTACGGACATCCTCGTCGTCGCTGTCCTGATACACACCTACCCGATCGTTTTTCTTATCAATATCGAAAACGATTGATCCATAAGGTTTGTATCCGTCAATTAGATGAATACGCCCGATTGTGTCAATAGCTATTCTCATGGTATAATCTCCTTAGATGAATTTTTTTAAGACTCTATGCTTGGCGGCCGGAGTCTTTTTTTTCGTCCATTTTTGCTTGCGCTTCGTAGTAGATTTCTTTCCAGTCAAGTGTGCGATAGTATAGATCAAGTACTTCCGCTCTAGTCATTTCTTCACCGTCCTTGATCGTAATTCAAATACTGCTTCGTCATAAATCATTAGTAGCAACATTGCGACACAAGGGAATCCGATGACTAGCCACGTTGGTGGTTCTGATGAAAGCAATGCTCCCAATGCGAAGATCACAAGAATAAATGTTGTGCGTCTGATCCAGTAGATTTTCTTCATGCTGACTCCTCCTTGAAATATCGATCGATTAAAGCAATCGCTTCTTCTCTTGTCGAGACGGTATGTTGCATTTTCGATCCGCTATCCTCTTCAACTGATATAGTGATTCTTTTAATCATTTTTAGTCACCCTTTCTCAACATTCGCTTTAGATGCTCGAATCATTTTTAAATCAAAAGGCGCTCCTTCGGATACCGACTCATAAACCGAATAGAACCTCATGTGACGTAAGATAGCTTTTGCAATTTCTAGGTCACTAGCCGTATCAGTGAATCTAGTCCAAAGGGAAAGCTCAACCTTTAAACCACCAACGGTTAATCGATATCTGTTTTTAGGTTTTCTTGCCATTATTTCCCCAACTCCCCTACTTTTTGATCCGTATACTGCCGTAACTCACTCACACGCTGTTCTAGCTGTTCCTTGTCGTTCTGCACCGTGTTCAGTTGTTGACGCAAGCTATCGGCTTCCTGTTGCTTTGTAGCGATCTCTTGTTGCTTCTGTTCGATTTCTCGTTGCTTCGCTTCGATTTCCTTTTGCTTGTCTGATTTGATTTGCTCAATTTCGGCTTTCAACTGCTCCTGTGTGCGAGTGTTGTCGGATAGCTGTGATTCGAGTTCTGACACACGTTGCGATTTCGTTTGTCCATATTGTAGGACTGTGTTGAAATTCGCCTTGATCGTGTCCAAATCCTGAAATGCGTTGCTTGCTGCGTAGCCGATAACGCCGCTACCTAGTGCTAGCCCGATGATTGCTGTTGTTTTTGCTAGTTTGTTTTTCAATGTGATTTCTCCTTTTCATCTTTTTATTAGTGTTAATATTTAAAATAATTGAACCTAAGCTTAGAGTGATTGAAATTAAAGAAACTATTGTCACCAAATGATCTCCTCCTACGGAAGCCTAGAAATTGCAAACAATGTAAATGCAAGAGCTACTGTTATGCTGTAAATTGCGTATAATTTGTAAGACTCAGGACGAAGCTTCTTCATGATATATATACAAACCGGTATGCACGACCAAATGAATGTTACGCAAACTATTACTTGTAATGTAACCACCCTAGCCACTCCTTTCGTGTGGAGTTATTTCTCCTCCTTCATCATCTTCAAAACCGATTGAACCGCTTTTTTCTGAACTTCCAAAGGAATCTTTTCCCCTTCTTTCATGTGAGTGCCATCTTGCCAAACACAGTGAACTTTGATTCCGTTGGGGTGTATTGTTGTTGTCACTAGGAAGCCTCCTCCTTCTTATGTTGTTTGTTTGTTTTGTAGCGTAAATGCGACTTTTCCACCAAAAAAAATTTCGATTGCTTCTTGATCAGTTAGCGGGATTTCTTGCTTCATTTTTTTTGCTTCTTCAATCGAGAAATCTCCACCTTTTTTCATTTTTCGATAAAAAGTACTTCGATCGATTCCGATTGAATCTGCTACTGCTTGTTGAGTAGTGCCCCGTTCTACGATAAGACCTTTTAACTTGTTTGTGTTGATCATGAACCTCACTCCTTTCTTTTGTCGCATTATCGCGACTTGTTGAACTAAATATACCACCCAGAAATATATTAGTCAATACGAAAGTTGCATTATTGCGATTCTAATTTGTTGCGTTTTTGCAACATGTGATTTATAATATATTCAAGAGGTGAAAGAAATGGATATAGGTGAGAGAATAAAATTAAGACGAAAGGAATTGAAATTAAGCGCTGATGCCGTTGCGGAAAAGCTCGGAGTTTCTAGATCTACTATCTTTAGATATGAAAAAGGCGATATCGAAAAATTGCCTACTAATATTCTTGGTGATATTGCAGAAATTTTGAAAACAACACCAGCTTTTTTAATGGGTTGGGAATACGATAATGTTCCTTCCATTGAATCAATCTACAATCAATTAGAAAAACCAAGACAAACAAAAGTCTACAACTTCGCTGAATATCAGCTTAAAGAACAACAACGCAAGTCAAAAATATCAATCATGATAAAGGGCTATGTTTCAGCAGGTTCAGGCGAGTGGTTAGAATCGAATGAAGAAGAAGTTGAGTTTAATGGCGAAGTTCCGGAACACGACTTCGCTGTAAGGGTAAACGGTAATAGCATGACCCCACTTTTTGACGATAAACAAATAATCTTTGTAAAAGGCACCTCAGAAGCTCGTGACGGTCAAATAGTGATTTGTCGTGTAAACAGTGACGCTTATGTTAAAAAGCTGTCAGGCAACAAATTAGTGAGTCTTAACAAGGATTATAAAGATATACTTATCAGTGAGACAGATGACTTCAAAATTTTTGGTGTAGTGGTGCTATAAAAATACCCCAGTCGTAGTTGGCGCTGCGGCTAGGGTTAGTATTTTAACTCAAAATTATTATATCAAAGAAATGAGGGGTTTAAAATGGCTTTAGATGTGAATAATAAGAAAATATCTAAACAGTTAAAATTTGCGCAAGAACATTTGGAACCAGGGGAAAAAGTTGTAGAGGGTGTTTTCGGAGTATATGAAACTAAATCGCTAGGAAACGATACAATCAAAAATGGAGTTTTCTTAGCTACTGACAAGCGTTTATTTTTCTACGGTAAACGTACTTTTGGTTTTGATAGCGAATCTTTTCCGTACTCAAACATATCCTCGATAGAATTCGGGAAAAAAGCAATGGGCTATACTTTATCGTTTTATGCGTCGGGCAACAAAGTTAATATGAAATGGATTAGTGATGGAGACGTCGCCGCTTTCGTTGATTATGTGAAAAATAGAATGGACGAAAAAAATAGTCATAAAACTAATGCGCCAGCTAAAACTTCTGCAGTCGAACAAGTCAAAGAAATGAAAGAGCTTTTAGATATGGGAATAATCTCTTTAGATGAATTCGAAGTGAAGAAAAAAGAGTTATTAGGTCTATAACACAAAACACGCCCTCCCCTCACAGAATGGCGTGCCAAGCAATAAACGATAGGCTTATTACCTATGCCTATTTTAACAATAAATAGGAGTTGATACAATGAAAAAAGCAGGCTTATATATTCGAGTTTCCACTCCTCAACAAGAAAAAGAAGGATACTCGATCGAAGCGCAAACGGAAAAACTCAACGCTTACGCAATAGCAAAAGATTATAAAGTGTTCAATACCTATACAGATGCAGCTTTTTCTGGCGCTAAACTTGAACGACCGGCACTTAATGAAATGATCGAAGATATCGAAAGCAATAAAATAGATGTCGTCATCGTTTACAAGCTTGACCGTCTATCACGTAGCCAAAAGAACACTATGTATTTGATTGAGGATGTGTTTCTCAAAAATAATGTTGATTTCATTAGTATGCAAGAAAGTTTTGACACTACCACCTCTTTTGGCCGTGCAATGATCGGAATTCTTTCAGTTTTCGCCCAATTGGAGCGTGATAACATTACAGAACGCATGTCAATGGGGAAACTTGAACGTGTGAAACGTGGCTATTATATGGGTGGCGGTAATGTTCCATTTGGATACGAGTACAATCAAATTACAGGCGAATTAGAAATTCAAGAAACACAAGCATTAGCTGTTAAGCGAATGTTCGAACTTTTTTTAAACGGACAAGCGATAAATAAGATTGTTTCTGCATTGAAAAAAGAATTCCCCGTTTTTGAAGATAGCTTCATGGACTCTACTGTCAGAAGAAGACTTCAATCTCATTACTATTGCGGAAAACAGAAATATCAAAACAAAGTATATGATGCTAAACACGAACCAATCGTTTCTACAAAAGATTTCAACAAAGTTCAGCGTTTAATCAGCAATAGACCTCACAGCAATGCGTTTAACCACAGTTATTTATTTTCGGGACTCATTATATGCCACAAGTGCGGAAAGCCTTACAATGGATATGAGAGCGTTAGAACCGCCAATGGAAAAAAATATAAACATAAGTATTATCGTTGCTCGTGCAGGACTTACAAGCATAAGCAAAAATACGGTTGGACTTGCTCAGGCAAATCTTATCGATGCGATTTTTTGGACGCAGCAATTTTGAGTGAAATAAAAAAAAGAGCAGAAAATTCTAAGTTTGCTTTAAAAGAAAATAGTAACGAAATAGATAATAAACCTATCATTAGAGAAATCGCCCGACTTAACGCTCAACAATCAAAGTTATTAGATTTGTATCTATCAGATAAAATATCCACAAATATCTTAGATAATAAAACCGATGAACTCAAAGAGAAAATAGAAAAATTAGAATTACAGTTGAATCAGACGGTGAGTGAAAAAGATAAAGAAGAGTTTGAAAAATCATTAGAAGAGTTAGTTGATAAATTTGAAGAATTGGATTTTTCTACCAGACGGAGCTTGATAGAAAATATTATTGAAAAGATCGAGGTAGTTGACGATGAAATTACTATATACTTTTATGTGACCATTTAAGCAATCACTTGCATGTTTGCAGGGTGACGTAAGATCCACGCAGAAGCAATACCTGTTGGTGCCGTTTGATACTTGTCCGCTAGTTCGGTCAATTTTTCGTTCAACTCTGGGAATTTCTCGTTACCGATAAAGACACCTTCGAAGAAACCATATTGATACGGAGACCAAGCTTGGATCGTCATCTCATGCAAGCGAGAATATTCAAGAATTTCTCCATCATGATCGACACTACCAGCATCCGTCATGTTGACATGAATTCCTTGATCGATCATTCCCGTATGCATGATCCCGAATTGCAGCTGATTCGCTACTAAAGGTTGGGAAACATATTTTTTCAACAATTCGATTTGACCAGGTTTTTGATTGCTGACACCGAAGTATTTCACTTTGCCGTCTTTTTCTAATTGATCAAAGGCAGCTGCCACTTCTTCTGGTTCAAACAAAGTATCAGGGCGATGCAATAGTAGCGCATCCAAATGATCGGTTTTCAAACGCTGTAAACTACCTTCCACGGAAGAAATGATATGCTCTTTCGAAAAATCAAACATTTCACCTGGAACGATGCCACATTTTGATTGAATGAACAACTCTTCTCTTTTGGCATCCGTTTTTGCTAACGCTTCCGCAAAAATCGTTTCACACTCCCCGCGCCCATAGATATCGGCATGGTCAAAAAAGGTAATGTCATTTTCAATCGCTGTCGTCAATACTTTCACTGGGTCTTTGACATTGTTGATTCGCATCAAACCTAAAATCACGCTAGATACTTCTAAATCAGTGGGACCGAATTTAATTTTTTTCACGTAAAGTTCCTCCTTATTTAAACTACATTCTTATTTTAGCACAACAAGATGAAAACGCTACACCAACGTCAAAAAAACCTCCTATAAAATGAAAACCACCAGCACAACCGATTGGTTCTACTGGCAGTCATCCTTTACTTTCAATTTGCATTACGCATTGAAACGTTCTTTACTTCATCGCCTTTGATGAGTTGCTATAGTGTAAGGCTTTGTCACCAATGTCATTTCGATAAAACAAACCCGACAAAGGCAATTTATTGATTGCTTCATAGACGTTCTTTTGGGCAGTAGCTAAATCCTCAGCTGAAGCTTCCACAAGAAAAACACGACCACCAGCTGCCGTCAAATCGCCTTGATCAGCAGTCTCCTCCACTCCTGCATAAAAGAATTGTGTTCCTTCTCCTTGAGGAGATGGAACAGGCATTCCTTGCTGATACTTGCCAGGATATCCTTGCGATGCAATCACGACACCGATCGAAGCCGCTTGATTCCAGCGGATCGCGGGCTCTCGATCCTGCAAGAGATCATCAATGATCTGTGCTAGGCTACTATCTAAACGACTTAACACGACTTGCGTTTCTGGATCACCAAAACGAGCATTAAATTCAATGACTTTCGGTCCATCATTAGTAGCAATCAGACCTGCATAAAGAATACCAGTAAATGGTGTCTTATTAAGAATCATCCCTTTTGCTGCAGGAAGTAAAACTTCTTTGACCGCTTGATCGACCATTTCTTGCGGAATCTGCGGTACTGGTGTGTACGCCCCCATACCTCCTGTATTCGGCCCTAAATCGCCATCAAACGCACGTTTATGGTCTTGGGCAATGACCATTGGATAGACGGCTTCGTCCTTAACAAACGCCAAGAGCGAAAACTCTTCGCCAGCCAAAAACTCTTCGATCACCACTTTTGCACCACTTTCACCAAAAGCATTTTGCTCCAGCATCGCTTCGACAGCTGCATTCGCCTCATCAACGGTTTCAGCAACAACTACGCCTTTGCCTGCCGCTAAGCCATCCGCTTTGATAACGATCGGTGCACCTTTAAGTTGGATATATGCTTTTGCTTGCGCACTATCTGTAAAGCTTTGATAGTCAGCTGTTGGAATGTGATTGGCACGCATCAATTCTTTGGCAAACTCTTTTGATCCTTCGATCATCGCTGCTTGTCGATTGGGACCAAAAATTTCCAAGCCCGCCGCCTGAAAATCATCTACGATGCCATTTAGTAATGGAACTTCTGGACCAACGAAGGTCCAATCAACCTCCTGCTCTTGAGCAAAAGCAATCAAACCTTCATGATCGGACTCTTCAATTGCGACTGTCACGATCCCGTCTTTTCGCATTCCAGGATTGCCCTTTGCACAAAAGACTGTTTCAACTTGAGGGTCTTGCAGAAACTTTTTTGCGACGGCATGTTCTCTGCCACCACTACCAATAACAAGTATTTTCATCGTCTTCTCCTATTTCTTAGTGTTTAAAATGACGAACACCAGTAAAGACCATCGCCACACCGTACTTATCTGCCATGTCGATCGATTCTTGATCTTTGATACTACCACCAGGTTGAATAATCGCTTTGATTCCTTGTTGTGCTGCATATTCGACACTGTCATCCATCGGGAAAAAGGCATCGCTTGCCAGCACTGAACCAGCCAATTTATTGTTTTCACGGGCTTGTTCCACAGCGATTTTCACTGAACCAACGCGGTTCATCTGACCAGCACCGATCCCGACGGTTTGCTGTTGATTGGCTAAAACGATCGCATTGGACTTCACGTGTTTCACCGCTTTCCAAGCAAATGCCAAGGCTGCGATTTCTTCTGGTGTCGGCTGTCTTTTGGTCACCACGGTCCAATCTGCTGGTGACTCCATTTGATCGTCTGGTTCTTGCACCAATAAGCCCCCAAGGACAGAGACAACTTCTGGCTGTTTGGCTGCTTTTTCGAAATCAACAACCAGCAAGCGCAGATTTTTTTTCTTCGTTAGGATTTCAAGTGCTCCTTCTTCAAATGCAGGTGCAATAATGATCTCAAGAAAAATCCGCTGCAGCTGCTGCGCAGTTGCCACATCAACTGGACGATTTAAGACGATAATCCCGCCAAAAATCGACACTGGGTCTGCTTCGTAAGCTTCTTGGAAAGCTTCAGCAATCGTTTCTCCACTTCCGATTCCACATGGATTCATGTGCTTTAGGGCTACTGCAGTTGGCTCTGTAAATTCTTCTGCGATCCGTAAGGCAGCGTCAGCATCTTTAATGTTGTTGTAAGACAATTCTTTGCCGTGGATTTGTTTTGCGCTGGCAATCGAATAGGGCACGGGTAATGCGTCTTGATAGAAGGAAGCTTTCTGATGACTATTTTCACCATAACGCAATGTTTGTTTCAAAACATAGGTTTTCGTCAAGTTCTCCGTTTCTGTTTCGGCCACCGCTTTGGTCAAGTATTCACCAATCAAGGCATCGTAGGCTGCGGTATGACGGAAGACTTTGGCAGCTAATTTCTTTCTTGATGCCAACGTCGTATTGCCTTCCTTCAGCTCAGTTAAAACCCAGTCGTAATCCTTGGGATCAACGACAACAGTTACTGAGGCATGGTTTTTCGCCGCAGAACGCAGCATGCTTGGTCCGCCGATGTCGATATTTTCGATTGCGTCGGCTTCTGTGACATCAGGCTTGCTGATCGTTTCTTTAAATGGATAAAGATTGACGACAACGAGGTCGATCGGTAAAATACCGTGCTCAGCCATTGCCTCCATATGAGAAGGCAGATCACGTCGCCCTAACAGACCACCATGCACCCGCGGATGTAGCGTTTTTACCCTACCGTCCATCATTTCAGGAAATTCTGTGATCGCTTCGATGCCGATCGGTTGAAGCCCTGCTTCCTCCAAGACGGTTTTGGTCCCGCCAGTTGAAATGATCTCAAATCCTAAATTGGTCAATTCTTGGACAAATGGTACCAGTCCTTCTTTGTCAGACACACTGATTAATGCACGTTTATTCACGATTTGATAGCCCCTTTTCCACAATTTCAGCTAAAACAGCTGGATAGATTTGGTGTTCCACTTGATGAATTTTCTCTGTCACACTTGTTAACGTATCGTCGGTGTCAATCCGAACGATTTCTTGGGCAATGATTGGCCCTGTATCAATGCCAGCATCGACATAATGAACCGTAACCCCCGTCACTTTCACGCCATAAGCGAAGGCATCGGCAATCCCAGATTTGCCTGGGAAGCTCGGCAACAACGAGGGATGGATATTGATGACTCTGCCTTCATAAGCGGATAATAGGGTGTTCCCGATGATCCGCATATACCCAGCTAAAACAATAAAATCGATGGCATGATACTGCAATTCTTCGATCAATTTCCTTTCAAAGGCTGCTTTTGACGCAAAAGCCGCTGGCTCCAAGACAAGCGTTTCATAGTCTCTTGCGCGGGCTTTTTCTATCACTGGCGCTGCAGGTTTATCGGAAAAGACCAATCCGATCTGCGCCCCTTTGATTTCATTAGCCTGGATCGCATCGGCGATCGCTGTAAAATTGCTGCCCGTTCCAGAAGCAAAGACGGCGATCCTCATCGGACTGCCTCTTTAAAGCAGACAGCTTCGTTGTCACGTTTCGTCACTTTACCGATCCGATACGCTGGTTCTTCATTGGCGGATAGAAGCGCCATTACTGCCGCAACATTTTCTGGCGCAACGGCTAAGACCATACCGATCCCCATGTTGAAAATCTCGAACATTTCTTGGTGAGGAATCGCGCCATGAGCAGCAATCAGATCAAATATCGGCAACTGCGGCCAAGTGTCTAAGGAGATTTCTGCCGCCAGACCTTCAGGCAGCATCCGCGGGATATTTTCAACAAAGCCGCCACCAGTGATATGAGAAATTCCAGCTAGCAATCCTTCTGTCAATAAAGGCTTCAATGCATCCACGTAAATTCTCGTTGGCGTCAATAAACTTTCTGCAAGTGTTTGGTTGCCAAGTTCTGCAAATGTTTCTGCTCCTGTATAGCCATGCTGTTCAAAAAAGACTTTTCTGACTAAAGAGTACCCATTCGAGTGAATGCCTGATGAAGGCAAACCAATCAGCTCATCGCCTTCTTTGATGGTTTCTCCAGTGATCAAGCGACTTTTTTCGACGATTCCTACGGCAAAGCCAGCAAGATCATATTCTTCTGGTTGGTACATTCCCGGCATTTCAGCGGTTTCCCCACCAATCAGGGCAGCACCCGCTTGCACACAGCCCTCTGCGACACCAGCAATGATTTGTTCGATCTTTGCAGGATCGTTTTTACCGACTGCAACATAGTCAAGGAAGTAGATAGGTTCTGCCCCTTGAGCGACGATATCATTCACGCACATTGCGACACAATCAATGCCGATCGTTGTGTGCTGTTCTTGCTGGATCGCCAATAAAAGCTTAGTTCCTACACCATCTGTCCCAGAAACGAGTACTGGTTCTTTCAATTGGTACGATGATAAGTCAAAACAGCCACCAAAACCCCCGATTGCCCCCATCACGCCTAGACGTTCTGTTCGTTTCACATGCTTTTTGATCCGTTCGACTACTTCATAACCGGCTTCGACATCGACACCGGCTTTTGCATATGCATTTGCCACGTTTGTTCCTCCTCAATCATTCATCCGCTTTTCTTCATTCAGCTCATTCGTCGTTAACGCAAGTAAACCAGCGGTCCTTCACTGCTTCGTTTGAAAAACCATTTTTGCCTACAATTTATTCAGCTAAAGACGCGAGATAGTTTTCTTCATAATCATACAAAGGGGTTGGATAATCGCCATTGAAATAGGCCATACACAATCCTGAGTAAGGTGCGTCAAAATCTAAACCGATCGCTTCGATCAACCCGTCTTCACTTAAAAAGGCCAAAGAATCTGCTTCGATTTTTTCACAAATCTCAGCTTCCGTATATTTGGCTGCGATCAATTCTTTTCTCGTTTGAATGTCGATCCCGTAAAAACACGGATAGCGCAAAGGCGGCGAACCGATACGTACATGAACTTCTTTGGCACCTGCTTCTTTTAGCAGTTGCACGATACGGCGGCTGGTGGTTCCTCGGACGATCGAATCGTCGACTAGAATCACTCGTTTGCCTTCGACTACGCCACGAACAGCTGAGAGCTTCATCCGTACACCTTGTTCCCTTAACTCCTGCGTCGGTTGAATAAACGTTCGTGCGATGTATTGATTTTTTACTAAGCCTAATTCATAGGGAATACCTGATGCTTCTGCGTACCCGCTGGCAGCAGATAAGGATGAATTCGGTACACCAATGACCATATCCGCTTCGATCGGCGCCTCTTGTGCTAAGCGACGGCCCATATTTTTACGGGCACGATGGACGTTGACGCCAGCGATGTTGGAATCAGGACGGGCAAAATAGATAAACTCCATCGAACATATCGCAGGTTGTACTTCTTGGGTATACTGTTCAATTTGAATGCCTGCATCATCAATGATCACGACTTCGCCTGGTCGGACATCACGAATAAATTCCGCACCGATGACTTCCAACGCACAGGTTTCTGAAGCCACCACATAAGCACCATTGACCATTTTCCCGATTGACAATGGCCGAAAGCCATTGGGGTCTAGTGCTGCGATCATGGCATTTTCGGTCAGTAAAAGGTACGCAAATCCACCTTTAACTTGATTTAATGCCTCCTTGACCCGATCCATAAAAAGCGGTTCTTCGCTGCGACGGATCAAGTGCATGAGAATCTCTGTATCGGAATTCGAGTGGAAAATCGCACCAGCCTTTTCTAAGGATTTCCGTAGACTTTTCGCATTCGTCAAGTTGCCGTTATGAGCTAAGCCAATCTGCTGATCAAAAAATTTGAATAAAAATGGTTGAATATTATCAACGCTACCATTACCAGCAGTTGCGTAGCGAACGTGACCAATAGCAGCATCTCCTGTCAGACGCTGGAGGACACGTTCATCCGAAAAGACTTCCGCTAGCAACCCTAAATCACGGTGGCCATTGAGTTTCCCCGCATCATTCGTGACAATCCCTGCACCTTCTTGGCCGCGATGTTGCAAACTGTGTAGTCCGAAGTAGGTGACACGAGCGGCATCTGGATGACCCCAAACACCAAAAACCCCACATTCCTCGTTGAGGCTCTTTACTTCATTAAACATGGAATGGCTTCCTCCCATTTCAATTTCGCCTCAGTAAGGGGCATCTCGATCGTATCATCTTGTGCTTGCATGCGAATCTGGCCATCAGCAGTCACTTCCCCGATCGCTGTTGCAGCAGCGCCTACCAGCGCTTCAAAAGCTGCTTGCTTATCAGGTGCGACTGAAAGCACAAATCGGGATTGGGTTTCTGAAAACAATTGTGCTGCTGGCAATGACACGGTCACATTTAGACCAAAGCCCTTGTCAAAAGCGGATTCGGCTAAAGCGATCGCTAAACCACCTTCGGCACAATCGTGGGCACTTTGAACAAGACCTGCTTGGATCGCTGCGGTAACCAATTGTTGGTTCATTTTTTCTGTTTCAAGGTCAAAGGACATTAAACGCCCAGCGATCTTTCCTGTCTGCAGTTTTTGCAATTCAGACCCATTGAAGTCAGCATGGGTTTCCCCTAGGACATAGATCGCATCCCCCGCTGCTTGGAAATGCTGCGTCGTGATATGCGCCAGCTCTTCGATCAATCCGACCATCCCAATTACCGGCGTTGGATAGACCGATTGTCCGTCCGTTTCATTGTATAAGGAGACGTTCCCAGAAATGACTGGTGTCTCTAGCACACGACAAGCTTCTGAGATCCCGTCAGCAGCCGTGGATAACTCCCAGAATCCTTCTGGTTTATCTGGCGAGCCGAAGTTAAGGCAGTCAGTGATCGCCAATGGACGCCCACCGGAAGCGACGATATTTCGAGCAGCTTCTGCAACTGCGATCTGTCCGCCGACTTCTGGATCTAAGTACAGGTAACGAGCATTACAGTCAGTCGTCATCGCCAAGGCTTTATTGGTTCCCTTGATTCGTAAAACAGCGGCATCACTGCCGGGTCCTACCACGGTATTAGTACGAACTTGCGAGTCGTAGGTTTCAAAAATCGAGCGTTTTGAAGCGATCGTTGGCTGCTGCAGTAGATCGGCAAATACAGACGTTGCTGAATGAATCACTGGAACAAAGTCTGGTGTTTCCTTAAACACTTTGATCCGTTTCGGTTCTGCCATTTCTTTGTAGTAAGTCGGCGCATCTTCAGCTAAAGCATCTACTGGTAAATTAGCGACTTCCTGTCCATGATGGAACAAACGATAGTTGCCATCATCTGTTACTTCACCGATCACGACGGCTTCTAGATCGTATTTCTTAAAGAGTGCTTCCACTTCAGCTTCATGCCCTTTTTTGACACAGATCAGCATCCGCTCTTGGGATTCTGACAACATCATTTCATAAGGCGTCATATTGGTTTCTCGTTGTGGAACATCATCTAACGTTAAGCGCAACCCTGATCCGGCTTTTGATGCCATCTCGGCACTAGAAGAAACCAATCCAGCAGCACCCATATCTTGAATTCCGACTAAAATGTCCGAATGATCCACGATCAATTCCAAACAAGCTTCCAACAAAAGTTTTTCCATAAAAGGATCACCGACTTGTACGGCGGAACGTTGTTGTTCTTCCCCTTCGACAAATTCTTCCGATGCAAAAGTCGCCCCATGTATCCCGTCGCGTCCTGTTTTTGCGCCGACATACATGATGGTGTTTCCAACACCTTTAGCCTGCCCTTTTTGAATATCCTTGTGGGCAATAATCCCTACACACATCGCATTGACTAATGGATTGCCTTCATAACAAGGATCAAATGCCACTTCACCACCGACGGTCGGAATCCCAATACAGTTGCCATAGCCACTGATCCCAGCAACGACTTCTTCCAAAAGATATTTCGTTCTTGGATTATCTAACTCACCAAATCGTAAGGAGTCTAAAACAGCAATCGGTCTTGCACCCATACTGAAGATGTCGCGGATGATCCCACCAACACCAGTTGCTGCTCCTTCATAAGGTTCCACCGCAGAAGGATGATTATGGCTTTCCGCTTTAAAAACGACGGCTAGATCATCGCCGATATCCACGATACCCGCACCTTCTCCAGGCCCTTGCAGTACTTGCGGCCCTTCTGTCGGGAATTTCCGCAAAACAGGTTTTGAATTTTTGTAAGAACAATGTTCACTCCACATCACTGAAAAGAGTCCAGTTTCGGTATAGTTCGGTAAACGTCCCAAAATATCTTCTGAGATCATCCGATATTCTTCTTGGGTCAATCCCCATTGCTCATATAATTTCGTGTCTTTGATTTCTTGTGGTGTGGGTTCTTTTACGATCATTTTATCCATTTACCGGCACCTTCCCAAAATTTTTCAATAATGAAGCAAAAAACTTCTTGCCATCTTCTGAGCCCAATAAGCTTTCCATCGCTCGTTCTGGATGAGGCATCATGCCTAGAACATTGCCAGCTTTATTACAGATACCAGCGATGTTGTGTAGGCTGCCGTTGACGTTATCTTCATAACGGAAAACGATTTGATTGTTGGCAACCAATTCCTGATAAGTCGTTTCATCACAATAATAATTGCCCTCACCATGAGCGACAGGAAGCGTAATGACTTGATCCGTTTCATACTCAGAAGTAAAAGCTGTTTGATTATTCACTTGCAGACGGACCGGTTTGCAAATAAAATGGAGTGATTCATTTCTTTGTAAAACCCCTGGTAACAAGCCCGCTTCCGTTAAAATTTGAAACCCATTACAGGTACCAAAGACAGGTTTGCCTTCATTTGCCAAACGAATGACCTCTGACATGATCGTAGAAAAACGGGCAATCGCTCCGCATCTTAAGTAATCACCATAAGAAAATCCTCCTGGAAGCAAAACACCGTCAAAACCGGCTAAACTGTCTGCATCATGGCGCACATATTCTGCTTCTGCCCCCATGATATCTTTGATTGCCCACATCAAATCAACATCACAATTTGATCCAGGAAAAACGATCACTGCAAATTTCATAGGGCCGCTTCCTCCATTTGAACCATTTCATAACGGTAGGTTTCCATATTGACATTTGCCAAAAGCTTGTCGCAGATCGCTTCGATTTCTTCTGCTACAGCTGCTTGTGTTTGATTGTTTGAAGGTGTCACTTTGATTTCAAAGTATTTCCCGATCCGAATATCACTGACATCTTGATACCCCAAGCGATGAACCGCTCCTTTCACAGCTTCCCCTTGAGGGTCTAAAACAGATTCCTTATAGGTTACATAAACTTTGACTAAATACATGCTGAATTCTCCTTTTCTAAACGATTTAAGACTTCTTCATAAACAGGAACGATGTCCCCTAAATCACGTCGATAAACATCTTTATCAAGATGCTCATTTGTCCCCATATCCCATAAACGACAAGTATCTGGTGAAATCTCATCAGCCAGAAGCAACTTGCCCTTTTTGGTTTTGCCGATCTCGATTTTAAAATCGATCAAGCGAATGTTGATGTTCGCAAAGATTTCCAGTAACGCAGCGTTGACTTGCAGCGCCAATGTTTTGATCTGGTCCAGCTCCTCTTCTGAGGCAAGCCCTAGATAAAACACATGATCATCATTGATAAACGGATCATCCAAGCGATCTTCTTTGTAGTAAAACTCTACGATCGGCTTTGGCAGTTTGGTTCCTTCTTCGATGCCCAAGCGCTTTGAAAAACTACCAGCAGCCGTGTTGCGAACAACGACTTCTAAAGGAATCATAGCAACAGCTCGAATTAATTGTTCGTGTTTAGACACTAATTGAAGAAAGTGACTTGGGACGTTTTTGTCGGCTAAGCGCTGAAAAAGATGCGCAGTGATCTGATTGTTCAAGGCACCCTTTCCTACAACGGCATCTTTCTTTTGACCATTCAATGCAGTAGCTTGATCCAAATAAACGACTCTCAATACATCCTCTTCGTTGGTTTTAAACAATTTCTTGGCTTTTCCTTCATAAAGAAGCACTTCTGATTCCATAATCCACCTCAGTTAAGTAATATTTTTCACATAGCGATGACACACATCTTTATTTGCTTATTATTCTAACAACGCAGAAAAAGCGGGTCAACGATTATCTGTACATTTACATATTAATAAACACGAATGTTCGCTTTTTACCCAGTTGGTTGAAAGCAGATTCCTCTTTAGAAGCAGCGAAGGATTTATAAAGCGTTTACAATATTCTTTTTTCATGCTATATTTAGGTCGTATTGTAGCTACATTCAAGGAGGAGTACTATATGTGGTCGCTAAAGAATCGTGCTGAACTTTTTTTAGCTCATTTATCAGACAAAGAAAAACAACAGCTCCATAACGAATTATTGGCCGTGCAGCAAATCCTTTCCATCAACCAACAAACAAGTTTCTATTTATTCAGTCCCTTCAAAAAAGGGGCGCGCCCTCATTATGCCGAAGAACAAAAGCGTGTTCTACAATTTCAAAATGAGCGCAATGACGAATTGATCATTCATCAAATCCATCGCCAAAGCTTATTTAAACATACGTATTCTTTTCGGATTTATTTTAATTTAGAAGAAATGGACTTTTCTTTCTTGGATGATCTTTTGCATCTTTTGAAGGAACAAAGCCAGACACCAACGTTTAAATTGAGTCCAGCGGCAAATTGACTGAGTATCCTTCAATAAAAAAAGGTAAAATAAACAAAAGCCCGTAATTTATCGGGCTTTTTTTGTTATACTATTTTCAGACAACAGAAAGGATACGATTATGCTATTTACGAAACAATCATTTGATGCTTTTTCTTTAGAAACGTTAGACGAACGAATGGAAAAAATCCGTGCCGAGATTCAGCCGATTTTTCAAACGATCGGTGAGGCAGCGATCCCATTAATTGAAGAAAGCTGCCAAGAGCCTTTTTATTTGCATATTGCTCAGCACCGACGCAGAACCGTCTACCCTCCTGCCGAAACCTGGGCAGGGATCGGTCCGAACAAACGAGGCTATAAAATGGATGCCCACTTTCAAATTGGGATCAATCAAGCGTATGTCTTTGTTTGGCTCAGCGTGATCGATCAACCGAAAAATCAGGCAACGATCGCTGAATCCTGGTTGGCCCAAAAAGAATTATTCGATCAATTACCAGCTGACTTTACACTTTCTCCTGATCACACAAAATACGACCACTACCCTATCGCCATGTGGCCAACCTATCTGGAACGACTGAAGAAAGTCAAAAAAAGTGAGCTTCAAATTGGAAAGATTTTTCCGAAAGAAATGATCGAAGACGTTGAGATGGCGGATATTTTAGCAGTTTATCAAACACTGTTGCCGCTTTATCATGCCCGTATGACGGCTTTGAAGGAGGAACAATAATATGTCAGAAAATCGGCGCTCTCGCAACGAAAAGCCAGCGAAAAAGCCCAAGCGCTTCGTCTGGTTGGCACTTCCTGCCGCCTTATTGGTACTAGGCGGCGGCTATTATGGTTATACCGTCTATCAGGATCGGCAAGAAGAAGCCGCTGCTAAAAAAGCCCTCACTTCCTTTATCGACGCTTTGGCCGATCAGAAGTACAGTGACTTGCCTGCCTTCGTGTCTGAAGACAGTTTAGCATCAACCGGCTTTACCGCAGACGAAGTCTCTGCAAAATACGAAGCGATCTTCACTGGTATCGGTGCCGAATCATTTAAAGCCTCTGGGATTGAGGTAACTCCTAATGACAAGGATTCCGATCAATTCAATTTCCAATACAACGGTTCCTTGACCACCTCGTTAGGTGAATTAACCGAGCTTTCTTATAGTGGCACGATCACTGTAGCTGATAACGAAGCCAAGATCGATTGGTCCCCTCAGTTGATCTTTCCAGGAATGGAGGGACAAGACAAAGTCAATATTTCCGTAGATAATGCCACTCGCGGTGAGATTCTCGACCGAAACAACGAACCACTAGCAGAAAATGGCACGCTTTATCAGTTAGGCGTCGTTCCGGGGCAACTGGGCACGGGAGACGAAAAAAACGCCAATATCAAAGCGATCGCGGAACGTTTCGACCTGACAGAAGAAGCCATCGAGCAAGCGTTGGGGCAATCTTGGGTTCAAGATGAGTTGTTCGTCCCCTTGAAGATCATCGAACCAACGGATGAGATGCCAACTGGAACAAGTTTAAAAGAAACGACTGGACGCACTTACCCACTTGGGGAAGCTGCCGCTCAACTGATTGGTTACTTAGGAAATGTAACAGCGGAAGATATCGAAAAAGATGAAACACTAGCAAGCAACGGACAAATTGGTCGTAGTGGTCTGGAAGCTGCCTTCGATAAAGAGTTGCGAGGAGAAAACGGCGGAAAAATCGCCATCACAGATGAAGATGGTGCTGAGAAAGCCGTCCTGTTAGAAAAAGAGCGCGCAGATGGCAAGGATATCCAATTGACTATTGATGCCCAAGCCCAAAAGACGGCGTTTGACTCCTTACAAAACCAAGCAGGAGCAACGGTCGTTACCGAACCCAAAACTGGCGATCTGTTGGTACTTGCCAGCTCGCCAAGTTATGATCCCAATAAAATGACCCAAGGGATCTCACAAGAAGATTATGATGCGTATGAACAAAATGAAGACCTGCCTTTCATCAGCCGCTTTGCTACGGCCTATGCACCTGGTTCGACCTTTAAGGCCATCACTGGTGCGATCGGCTTGGAAAATGGCACGATCGATCCTACGCAGAGTATCGCGATCGATGGATTGAAATGGCAAAAAGATAGCTCGTGGGGCGACTACTTTGTGACGAGAGTTACTGATGTAGCTTCTGTGAATCTCAAGGATGCACTGGTATACTCTGATAATATTTATATGGCGCAACAAACCCTATCTATGGGCGAAGATGCCTTTCGTGACGGCTTGTCGAAGTTGATTTTTGGTGAAACATTGGATTTACCGATCGCGATGAATCCTGCTCAAATTTCAAATGAAGACTCCTTCAATTCGGACATTTTACTGGCAGATACCGGCTATGGCCAAGGAGAATTGTTAATGAATCCAATCCAGCAAGCGGCTATTTACTCCGTCTTTGCCAATCAAGGGAAGCTGGTCTATCCCCGTTTAGTGAAAGAGGCAGAGCAAAAAGACAAAGAAGTCTTTAAAGCAGAAACGATCGATCAAATCAATCAAGATTTGACCGCCGTTGTTTCCGATCCAAACGGAACTGCACATTCCTTGGCAGCATTAAACATTCCATTAGCTGCTAAGACAGGAACAGCTGAAATCAAAGAAAAGCAAGATGAAAAAGGCCAGGAAAACAGCTTCTTATTTGCCTTTGATTCGCAAGACCAAGGATTTCTGATGGTCTCCATGCTAGAAGATCGCCAGGAAAACCAATCAGCAACTGGTTTAGCACCTGAACTATTGACCTACTTAGCTGAACATTATTAAAAAAAAAGCCGCAACCTTCAGACAAGGATCTGAAGGTTGCGGCTTTTTTCTTATTCGGCTAAACCGACACGTTCAAAGATCGTGTCGACTTGTTTTAAGTGATGGTTGTAATCAAACGCATCGTCTAAGTCTGCTTTGGACAACACATCCGTAATGGCTGGATCAGCTTCTAATAGTGGACGGAAATCCGTTTGCTCATCCCAAGCTTGCGCTGTTTTTGGCTGAACCAAGTCATAGGCTTGCTCTCTTGTCATACCGTGATCGATCAATTTCAACATCACTCGTTGGCTGTAGATCAATCCAAAGGTCGCATTCATATTGCGCTTCATATTCTCTGGGAAAACAGTCAGATTTTTGACGATATTGCCAAAGCGATTCAGCATATAATCGATCAAAATCGTCGTATCCGGAATAATGATCCGTTCTGCCGATGAATGTGAGATATCCCGTTCATGCCACAGTGAGACATTTTCATAAGCTGTCACCATATGGCCGCGAACGACTCGTGCAAGTCCCGCCATATTTTCAGAACCGATTGGGTTACGCTTATGGGGCATGGCAGAAGAACCTTTTTGACCTTTTGCGAAGAATTCTTCAACTTCTCGGGTTTCTGATTTTTGTAAGCCCCGGATTTCGGTTGCAAATTTCTCAATGCTAGTTGCGATCAACGCCATTGCAGAGAAATACTCTGCATGCAAGTCACGAGGTAGTACTTGTGTGGAAATATCTTGCGCACGAATCCCTAATTTTTCACAGACATACTCTTCGACAAACGGTGGAATATTTGCAAAGGTTCCAACTGCTCCGCTGATCTTTCCTGCTTCGACCCCTTTTGCTGCTCGCTCAAAACGCTCGACATTGCGTTTCATTTCCGCATACCATAAGGCTAATTTCAAGCCAAAGGTCGTTGGTTCCGCATGTACACCATGGGTACGTCCCATCATTACGGTATGTTTGTATTCTTTGGCTTTTTCACCAATGATCGTCACAAAACGATTTAAATCTTCCCGAATCAAGTCGTTGGCTTGTTTCATCAAGTAGCCATACGCAGTATCAACAACATCCGTCGACGTCAAGCCGTAGTGGACCCATTTACTTTCATCACCTAAAGATTCAGAGACTGCTCGGGTAAAAGCAACCACATCATGTCGCGTTTGCGCTTCGATCTCTAAGATACGGTCGATATCGAAGGTTGCTTTTTCACGAATCAAAGCAACATCCTCTTTCGGTATCTCCCCTAGTTCCGCCCAAGCTTCATCCGCCAATATTTCTACTTCTAACCACGCTTGGTAACGGTTTTGATCGGTCCAAATAGCACCCATTTCTGGTCTTGTGTAACGCTCTAACATGTTATTATCTCCTTTAATCCCAAATATTGGTTTGATAGATTTCTTCAGTGGTCTCTGCGATATCTTCTGTCAAAACAGTGATATGACCCATTTTACGCCCGGTTTTCGCTTCTTCTTTGCCATAGTAATGGAATTGCCAAGCAGGTTTTGTGGCAATCAACTCATACGTTTCTGTCAATTCATCGCCTAAGACATTGACCATGACTGCTGGTGAAAGCAATGACACTTCTGGTAATGGCCAGCCACAGATCCCCCGGATATGGGCATCAAACTGACTCATGGAACAAGCTTCGATCGAATAGTGACCAGAATTATGTGGTCGCGGTGCCAACTCATTGACATACAAGCCGCCACTTTTAGTCAAGAACATTTCGATGGCTAAAACGCCTTGCAGATCCAAGGCCTTCGCAATAATATGAGCGATCCGTTTGGCTTCTTCGGCAACTTCTGGATCAATGCGCGCAGGAGCGATCGTTTGATGCAAAATATTGTTGCGGTGGATGTTTTCTACCACTGGGAAAGTGGTAAAGGTTTCTCCATTACCAGCAACTAAAATCGA
Organism: Enterococcus sp. DIV0240d; assembly: GCF_051711245.1. Taxonomy (NCBI): domain Bacteria; kingdom Bacillati; phylum Bacillota; class Bacilli; order Lactobacillales; family Enterococcaceae; genus Enterococcus; species Enterococcus sp. DIV0240d. The sequence goes on from NZ_JBIOMG010000001.1 coordinate 2,246,189, forward strand.
CAATTCTTTTTCAAAAGGAATCCACGCTTCTAATTCGCACGTCCCTTCACGCAGTAAGTTCATCGAAGGCGCTAAGTCCGCGGTACTGTATAACACGTGCTGCCCTTTTCCGTCATAACCGCCTCTAGTCGTTTTTAACACACAGGGATAACCGATACTGTCGATGGCATCTTGGATATCCGTTGGACTGATGATCGTGGCATAAGGTGCAATCACGATATTGTTAGCCTCTAGAAATGACTTTTCTAATAAACGGTCTTGAGTGATTGCTAACAGGTCAGTCCCTTGAGGGATATGGGAATAAGGCAAAATGGAATTCAATGCCTCGACACTGACATTTTCGAATTCATAGGTAATCACGTCGGCACGTCGAGCCATTTCTTCTAAAGCAAACACATCATCGTAGGCAGCAACAATATGCCAATCAGCGACTTGGGCTGTTGGACAATTGGCAGTAGGGTCTAAGACGCCAACCCGAAAGCCCATTTCTTTGGCACTCATTGCCATCATACGACCTAGCTGTCCTCCGCCAACGATTCCGATCGTTGCGGTGGGCATTAAAGGTTTAATCAAGTTGATCACTACTTTCCAATACAATTTCTTTTAATGTATTTCTTCGCGCGTTTAATTTCTCCGCTATCTCTAAATCATACATGGAAAGCATCTGCGCTGCAAGTAGTCCTGCGTTAGTTGCGCCAGCTTTTCCGATCGCTGTTGTTGCTACTGGTACCCCAGCTGGCATCTGCACGATCGATAGTAGGGAATCCAACCCGTTTAATGCGCGAGATTGTACAGGCACACCAATGACGGGCAACGTTGTTTTCGCTGCGACCATTCCTGGCAAATGAGCTGCTCCTCCTGCTCCTGCGACAATGACTTTGATTCCTTCTGCACGAGCAGTTTCGGCAAATTCGAACATCAAATCTGGTGTACGATGTGCCGAAACGACTTTTTTCTGATAAGGTATCGCTAACTCATCTAAAATCAAGCAGCACTCCTTCATTGTTTCCCAATCTGACTTGCTCCCCATAATCACTGCAACTGCTGGTTTCATTTGATTTTCCCTCCAACGATTTTTTACTAGTTTCTTCTGAAACAAGCTCAGAAGTATTTTCTCACGAAATTAGTTTGTTAGCAGCAGTTTGTCACTGCGACCCAACGCCCCTTGCATAGCACGTTATGACTAACAATCACTTTCCCCTTTAAATAGTAACGAGTTGCCGGAGCAATGTCAAAATATTTTCGAACTATTTGCTAGTTTAACTTTGTATCGTTCGTTTTTATGGCTAATAAAACCATTCAGTCTTTCTGTTTGGCAGGAAAAAGACAAATAAAGGAACAATACAAAAAAATCCAGACGAATCCTCGTCTGGATCAAATCAACTTACTGTTGCAAGCTCAATTCCGTCACTTCGTCTGTTTCTTTCGGCAATCCGTTGAAGAACAGATTCAAAACAATGGCTGTCAAACTACTCATGACGATCCCATTGCCTGTAAACATTTGGACGGTTTCAGGCATCTGACTGAATAAGGTTGGCATCATATTGAACCCTAAACCAAAACCGATCGATACCGCAATCACTAACAAGTTCTTGTCATTCATAAAATCAACTTTGCTTAGCATTCGCATCCCTTGAACAGCGACCATGCCAAACATCACTAACATGCCGCCTCCCAGTACTGCTTCTGGAATGATTTGCGCAATGGCACCGACTTTTGGAAACAGCCCTAATACGATCAAAAAGATAGCTGAAAAGAAAATCGGGCGTCGCGTCTTAATACCTGAAAGTTGAACTAAACCTACATTTTGTGAAAATCCAGTATAAGGAAATGTATTGAAGCTCCCCCCAAGGATCACCGCCAAGCCTTCCGCACGATAGCCGCGCTTTAAGTCATTGCCTGTAATCGGTTTTTCAGTAATATCTCCCAGCGCAAAATAAACACCTGTGGACTCTACCAGACTCACGATGGAAATAATGATCATCAAAACGATCGACCACAGATCAAAGGTTGGTAAGCCGAAATAAAAAGGCTGAGGCAAATGAAACACAGGCGCATGGGCGATGGCAGAAAGATCCACCAATCCTAAGAGCGCTGCTAAAATGGTCCCACCGATCAAACCGATCAAAACGGCAATCGAGCGAATAAAGCCTTTCCCAAAGACCTGCACCCCAATGATCAAGGCAATCGTCACAAAGCCTAACAATAAATTCGTTGGATCACCAAAGTTAGCAGCTGCAGCATCGCCGCCACCGATTTTAGTGATGGCGACTGGAATCAAGGTCAAGCCGATGACGGTAATCACGGTTCCCGTCACCAATGGGGGAAACAAGACTTTGATTTTCGAAAAAATGCCAGCGATCAGAACAATGAAAATCCCAGCGGCAATGATCGCTCCGTAAATCGCACTGATCCCTGATTTGGTGCCAATCAAAATCAATGGGGAGACAGCTTGAATGGCACAGCCTAAAACGACTGGTAGGCCGATCCCGAAAAAGCGGGTAACAACTAATTGCAAAAGCGTAGCGATTCCGCACATGAAAATATCGATCGAGATCAAATACGTCATCTGAGCTTCATTGAAGCCCAGACCTGTTCCAATCAACAAAGGAACGGCAACAGCTCCTGCATACATCGCTAGTAAATGTTGCAAGCCTAAAACTGCTGAACGGCTATTCGTTTCTTTCATTAGGCATCTCCTTCTAAAAAGCTGACTTGTCCCTCAGACAATGAGGCGATCCGTGCTAGTGAAACAACAGGAATCCCCATTTCTTCAAGTAATTGTCGACCACTTTGGAATGATTTTTCAATCACGATACCGATACCGACAACGTTGGCTCCTGCTTGTTGGCACAGTTCGATCAAGCCTTTTGCTGCTTGTCCGTTTGCTAAAAAATCATCAATAATCAAGACCGTATCCTCTGAAGACAAAAATTTCTTGGAAATCGATACTTGGCTGGTCACTTGCTTGGTAAAGGAATAGACAGATGCAGTCAGCAGCTCTTCATCCATTGTCAAACTCTTTGCTTTACGGGCAAAGATCATTGGTACTTGTAACTGTTCTGCAGTATAAAGGGCTGGTGCGATCCCTGAAGCTTCGATGGTCACTACTTTTGTGATGCCGCTTCCTTGAAACCGTTCCGCGAAGACTGCACCGATTTCTTTCATCAACTCATAATCCACTTGGTGGGTCAAAAATTGGTCCACTTTAAGAACCCCTTCGCCCAGCACATTTCCGTGTGTTTTGATACGCTCAACTAATTTTTCCATCCTAGCTCTCCTCGTTCCTTTCTATTCCATCCTGAAAAAAAAGACACTCTTTTTGCCAAAGCAAAAAAAGTGTCTAACAGGCACGATTTTTACTTATAGTCCGATATTTACGGTATCGGGTAGAGACTGTCGACCATATTTCGACGATATACAAGTAATTTTTAAATGATAGATTCGATTATGCCTGTCTTTGATTAAAAACACAAGCATGGAATGCCCTTTATAAATAAAAATATTCTCATTTGTGGATCATTTCCTACTCTGGCTTCTCCATATCGCGATAGTGTTCCATCTTTTTACTGAAAAGCTCCCCATTGGACGGTGGCGTGTAGGTGATGGCATTAGCGCCTGCTTCAATCGTTTCTAAGATGCTTTCATCGGTTGGTCCACCGGTTGCGATGATCGGCAGCTTCGGATATTTTTTACGGAAGAAAGCCACGGTATCTGCTGTGTCCTTGCCCGCACTGATATTGATGACTTTCACACCAGCTTCAAGCTTGGCATCAATTTCGGTATACTTACTCGTTACGGTACTGATAACGGGAATATCTACAACTTTACAGACCTGCTCCACAGTTTTCAGTGGCGTTGGTCCGTTTAAGACGACCCCGATCGACCCTTGGGCTTCAGCAAACATGCTCATATAAGACGAGCGAAATCCTTGGGTCAAGCCCCCGCCGACACCAGAAAACACTGGAATGTCCGCTGCTTCGATGATTGCTTTCGTAATTGCTGGGTGTGGTGTAAAGGGATAGACCGCAATCACAGCATCCGCATTTGTATTACGGATGATCGCAATATCCGTTGTGAAAATAATGGAGCGGATTTGTTTTCCAAATATTTGAATACCGCTAGCCTCTCGAATAACTTTAGGCACTTTCACGATATCTTTACGCAAATCGGTGGTGATTTTTGGCATATATTTTTCTTCCATAAGCAGCCAACTCTCTTTTCTTATTGATCAAATCGATTCAATTGGTAGGTTTCAATTACTTGAATGATTTTGCTGGCATAATCCGGATCCGTTGCATACCCTGCATCTTGTAATGCTTGTGCGGCACTGCGGTAGTCGTTTGCTGTCAAGACATTTACATAAAGTGCAGGATTCCAATCCACACCATTTACAAACAACATCGTATGATCATCCATTGATTCTTCCCAAGTATCATAGACACGAAAATCTCCTTGAATCGTGACCCATTCTCCATTATAAAACTCTTGGGTATCTAATGTCACCTTTTTTGAATGGCCAAACGACTTAATTCCAAATAAATTATTGTATTCACTGGCTAGAGAACTTTGACCCCAATCTGATTCAAGGATTGCCTGTCCAATAATGATACTTGGTAAAATCCCGTAGCCCTTTTGCAGTTCTTGTGCGTAAGGAGCGATGCGATCAATAAATTCTTCATGGGAGATGGCTTCCGTGTTTGTTTCTTCCTCTTTTGGAAGGGGGTCTGCCAAACTATTCAAGGAAAAAATAAAAGCAATCCCAATCAAGAATAACCCTAGAAAGACTAATGGGAAACGAGTCTTCTGTTTTTTTCGTCTTGCGCTCATTTTTTCACTTCCTTTGTCTGACTAAACACATTTTCAGAAAACAAATTGCCTCCATTCAGCAACAACTCATCTTGTGTAAGCTCACTGCTTTCCTGACTTTTAGCAAGAGACCCCTCATAGATCCAGTCCTCTGCCAAAGGATCTTCCCATTCGTGAGAGGACAGTTCTGCTTCTTTTCGAGCGATGTGTTCTTTTGCTTCTTCCAGAAACTCTTCAAAGGTCAACTCCTGCTCCTCAATGTAGGTTGCCACTTCGACCCCTACATATCGTAGATGCCAAGGCTCATAATCGATTTGCGTAATAGCATGTTTTCCTTTCGGGTAACGGATGATAAACCCATACTCCCTTGCATGAGCTTGTAGCCATTTTCCACCCTCAGTATCACCGAACCCCTCATTGAGCAGTTCTCCTGTATGATTTTGATACCAATCCTGATCCACAACATCAACAGCAAGCCCAGTATGATGTTCGCTATAGCCAGGCTCAGTAAAGGTCAGTTTCGTGATCCGAATTGCTTCTTCTTTTGTATGACCTTGACTCATTAGGGTGTTGACATTGGCATTGAATATCTCCTCTTGATACGCGACTGAACGGTAGGCAGAGACCATCACCAAAGGATGTCCTGCAGCTTTTGCGGCATCTGCCAGCTTTTCATAAGCTGAAACGATGCGTTGATCGACGAGATAGCCATTCGACAATTTCCCTAAATCTTTTTGGGCAATTTCGCTTTTGATTTTATTGTTTGGGCCTACCAAAACCAATGACCAATCATCCAATGAAACAGTTGGAAAATCCTCTTCGTTCACTTCATCACTAGCACTTGCTTGTTCTTGTGACTCTTGCGTGTTCCCATTTGGCTCTTTTTCATTTGTTTCTGTTGTTTCACCCGTTGTTGCTTGATCTGTTGAACGAGCGATACTTGCACTCTTTGTTGGGGTGACTGCGGTCACTCGGTTCACTTGAATGGTTAAAAGAACCAGAAACAAGAAGCCCGCCGCCGCAGCCATTCCATAATACTTTTTCAAAAAATATCCTACCTTTAGTTGTAAGTTTCTTCCAGATTTTCTTTGACCCACTCCAACAGTTCGATTTTTTCATTGCGAATTTGCTGCTGAACAAAAGCGGGCAATCGGAAGTTTAGTATATCATCATAACCCCACTCATCATACGTAATACTGACTCTCAAATCAAGGTATTGGGCTGTTTCTTCAGATTCTGTTAACAATTCGACTTTCGCTAAATCGCTTGCTAACCACGTTCTGGCGATTTGAGTCTTCATTTTTTTGAACTCGACGACCGCTTGATTGCGTTTTTCTGGATAAATGACGGTTTGCCGAATGATTTTTTGGATCAACATCCATTCATAATCTGAAAACAGCAGCTTCACTTTCTGATTTTCAGCAGGTGACAGACTCATTGTGCCATTTTTCCATGCCTTCCATTGCTCCTCGGTGATGCCTAATTGTGTTTCATAAAACTGTTTTTCTGATGCGTATTGCTCGATGATGGTATTTAAAATAATTGCAATTGATACATTATGCATATATTATCCCTCCTCTTCTATATTTTACTGAAAGTCAGCCGTAATGGAAACTTTTTGCGATTGTTTTTGATTATTTTAAAGAATTGATTTCTTTTGTTATACTAAATACGAAGGAGATGATCAATGATGAAAAAATACCGTTGGGGAATGATTGGCCTCGGAGATATCGCAACGCAATTTGCTGCTGGCTTTTCTAATGAAGCAAGTGAACTATATGGGGTCAGTGCCCGGAGTTTCCCTAAAGTCCAAGCATTTGCTGAGAAACACTCTATTCCCCATGCCTATGAAAGCACAGATGCCATGTTAGAAGATCCGCAAATCGATATTGTTTATATTGCAGTACCTAATGATCTTCATCATGAATTTATTATGAAAGCTCTGATGGCAGGAAAACATGTCCTCTGCGAAAAAGCCATCACCACCAGTGCCGATGAGCTAGCGGAAGAACTAGCCTTAGCCAAAGAAAAAAATCTAATCTTAGAAGAAGCAATGACGATTTTCAATATGCCGGTTTATGCTCGGTTGAAAGAAGAGATCGATGCCGGACGCTTAGGAAAATTAAAAATGATCCAAGCACCATTTGGCAGCTACAAAGATCCAGACCCAAGCAATCGTTTCTTCAATCCAGATTTAGGCGGCGGTGCTTTATTGGATATCGGTACGTATGCTGTTTCATTTGCCCGCTTTTTCATGACGGATACACCAGAAGTGACGTTTAGCAGCATGAAGCCCTTCTCTACAGGTGTGGATGAACAATCAGTCACGATCCTACAAAATCCAGCCGATGAAATGGCTAGTGTCACGCTGACTTTTCAAGCGAAAATGCCTAAAACCGGTATCGTCGCTTTCGAAGAAGGATACATTACCGTAGACGAATACCCTCGTGCGGACAAAGCCGTGATCCATTTCCGAGATGGAACAAATGAAGTGATTGAAGCTGGCGACAGCAGTCAAGCCCTTAATTATGAAATTGCCAATATGATCAAAGCCATCGATGGCGAGATCGAGGGATCGATCCATTTGACCACCGATGTCATTGACGTTCTTGATCAAATGCAAGCTTTTTGGGAACAGCAGTAAAATGAAAAAGACTCCTTTACGCTGATGCCAGATATAACAGGAATCAAAACACATAATACCTAATCATTCACCAATAGGATTGTCAAAAGAAAAGGTAGCAACGGAAGCGAAATTCCGTTGCTACCTTTTTTCTGTTCCAAACCACCACAGTTTTGGCGAAAATTCACGCAGAAGAAAATACGGTCAGAAGAAGATTTAACACTACCTATAGGCTGTAAAAAAGCTGATAATAGCACCAATTCTTTAAATCGTAACTGCCCATTACTTTACACCGTATCTGTGGAAGATTACCGTGTGTACGATCTTAAAGTGACTTCGGCAATTTTCCTGTCCATTTTAAGTAAGATTTGAGAAGGTTAACTATTCCGATGGTGTTCAGTTAGCTGGCTTTGCGTGTCAGCTAGTTCTTTATTTTGCACGCCAATTTTGAAATCAAAGACAGTAAAGATTTTTAGCAGGTGTATGCTGATGTGGACCTTTGTGCCTACGTCATCTGATCTAGGCAGTTGGGAAAAAGGTATTTCTTTTCCAAAATCGGAACCGTTCACTGTAGGCAGCTAACGCGGTAAAATGTAGCGTTCGAATTGCATATATATAGCTATTTTACAGTGCGTTCGCGGCTATTGTTTGAATTTAGCATAAAGACAATTCCTGCTTTTACTAATCTGCATATGTGAGGCTTCGAACTAACTTAAAAGAAAATCTTTAACATGTTTATTGAAATCTTTGCCTTCTTCATAGCTCGCGTGTCCCAGCCCTTTATAGAGAAGCAAACGACCGTTTGGGATTTTATCAGCCATCTCCGCTGAAGAATTTGATCCAACTATTTTATCGCTATCACCGCCAATTATGAAGGTAGGACAAATTATGTTTTCAAGTTTACTGAAAGTATCGTGTGCCAATACAGCTTTTGCCTGAAGTATGAACCTCTCAAAGCTTTTCGGCTTTCCAACTCTACATAGAAGTGGATACATCAGCCGATATGTTTTCAGTTTTTGGGATGAGTATGTTTTCTCCATTGTATCAATCATCAGTGATTTATAATCATTATTTTCCGCGTAATTCAACCATTCATTGACAGCTTGATGAAGAGTTTCGTTTGCACGGGAAGTGGTGACAGCAAGAATAAGCTTTTTTACCATCATAGGATAGTCGATAGCAAAGTGCTGGGCTATCATACCACCCTGTGATATACCCATTAGGCAAGCACTTTTTATTCCAAGTTGGTCAAGTGCTGCTTTAAGGTCTTTTGCCATCTCCCTGGTGGTGTACCCATTTTCAATATTTGTTTTTCTACTAAACACATACACCTTAAAATCGTTCAAAAAAGCCCTAAAGTAATACGCCAATTTGATTGCTTGCCCCTCTACAGTTTTTAATCCATCTGATAACCCAGGCAAAATTATCAATGGAGATTTCCCCAGTCCAAATTCTACATAATCCATTTTTGATCCATTGATAGTTACTGAACTTCCTTTGGCACCATAAAACAAGATCTTCAACTCCTTCTAGTCTATAATCCCCTTTTTAAGTATATCTATATAGTCGGTAAGGTGGGTTACATACTCATTCCTAATTTGGTTAATTTCGGATTTATTTCCGTTTTGCACTTCTATTCTTTCGATAAAGTCGGCATTAAAACCTTGTAAAAACCATTTAAGCACATCAAGAACTTTTCTTTTATCCCAATTCAACGATTTCGTATCAACGTTTTCTAATACGCTATAATAAACATTCTGACCAGCATAATTAAATCTTGCTTCAACCTTTCGATAAATTTCTGTATCATTTTTGCTAAATGCTTTGATAATAAGCTTATATTTTTCTGGGTTTTGGATATACCATAAAAATTCCAATTCCGAGTATTGAATTATACGCTCAAACAAGTTAGTTGAAAGGGTGCCTAATTTTTGATATAGGTTTGCGTTCAGCTCACCTGTGACAAAATCAAGCAAATAAAAATACAAATCTTCTTTGTTTTCAAAGTATTTAAACAAACTTCCTTTACTAATTTCAGAGGCCTTTACAATACGGTTGGTGGAACTATCTGCATACCCGTATTTTGCAAATTCTGAAATACTAACAGAAATGATTCTTTTCTTTTTATCTTCATGCAGTTCATGAAACAACTTTTTAGGCATAAGGTCCTCCGTTCAGTGACCACATGGTCATTTGTTTTCGAAATTTTAGTGACCACGTGGTCACTAAAAAAATTATACCATACGAAACTCCCGCCATCAATATGTTTATCTGTAAGAGGAACCGATCTTCGGGAGTTATCCTATCTAATTACATGGAATTGGAAGAAGAACATGCAATGGAAGTGGCTATCCAACAGCATCAAGTCAACAGTAAAAAATAAAATTTGGCTAGGGGACATTACCTAAATCCCTCTGAAGGAAGAAACGCTTTATGTATCTGTTTTTATTGATGTCTATAAGAAAAAAAGAGAGCTGATCAATGACGCTCAATTTAGAGGATTTGATCAGGCTCAAATGGAGATATCTAAATAGTTTGAAACTTACTAAACACAAAATTCAACCACTCTGCTCCGAGCTATCAATTTCCTAATGTCTTTGAAAAAAATTCCACTTACTCTCTTAACTAAGTGTCAAGTTTTTATTGACAACTCCAAATTTCTTCAATCCATAAAAGTCAAACTTTTGGGGTGACCACACGATAAAGCTGAACGAAAAATTGTAGCTACTTTTCCAATGGGTGTATGAAAACCATGTGACTAGCTCGCTGACTGAGAAACTTTTCCTACAGCTATCGAATGGGTATGATACTCAACAAAAAGAATGTCTAAAACTGATTACAAGGCTGGAAAAAGAAATAGATCAACAGGAATAACAGACTATACAGGTGAAGGAATTTATCTCTAAGTATAAGCAGTATTCTGAACGGGGCGAATTGATGCCTGCTCTTCTCAACCATGTTGTTAGCAAGATGGTTGTAGAAGCACCGAAAAGAGCAGGTAGATTCTTCGCATTGCTATGCTCTTGTCGGGATATTACCGCCAATGAAGCGCTCAAGTTCTGCTTCCTATATTGGTATATTACAGCTGCCTTTTTGGGAGTCTTTTTTAGCGTGCCATTGTTTGCATTTGATCAGAAAAGTCGGCTTTGATTTCAATAAAACTTTTAAAGGTTTGCAGAAACTGAAACAGCTGAGCGCGATTTTCAAACTCTGCTCTTGTTTGGGGCAATGGCTTTTGTCGATAATCTTCATAAAGCGCAGCAATTTTTGCCAAGATCTCTTTCCCATCGTTATTTTCGTGAAAGGACTCGGCAGTAAAGGATAGCAACTCTTGAAACGCATTTGTATAGGCTTCTTCTACCCAAAACAACTGCAATAAGTCAACCATTTCTAAGAGTAAGCGTGCTTGACTTTGGCGCATGGTAAAGTACTCTTCATAATAGGAGGCTTCTCCTCGCCATTGATTTTCACTATGCACCATTGCTTGTTGTTTGCCTTGCTTGATATCCCCCAAAAGCGTTTGGCAGACCTGGGGAAGCGTCGCCTTTTCTTTTTCAGTTAACGCAATCGACATGTCTTTTAAAAGACTTTTAAACGTTTCTTCCACTAATTGCTGTCTTTCTTTCAATGCTCGTTCGTCATCTGGCATATATAAATTGAACAAAAGTGCAAAGCCAATGCCAATACTCATCAATAAAAAAGCATTCCCAATCAGTGGCCAAGCAAACGAACGTTCCATCATATAATGGGTCACCAAGACAGAATTGACGACGATCCCATCGGTCAAATTGAAATAGACAGCGGTTGGGATAAAGAGAAAGAGAAAAAGAACAAATCCTATCGACCCAAAGCCTAATAAATGGAAGCTGACAAAAGCTAAGAGCGTTGCGATCGCCAAAGAGATCAAACGCCCGATTCCCGTAAAAAGTGACGTTTTCTTTGTATTACCGACGCTTAAAATGGCGATGATCCCTGCGGCTGGCGCATACAAAAGACCGATCTGTTGTGCCAGAAACATTGATAAACCAGCAGCAATCGCCGTTTTCACGGTCCTCATTCCGATTTTCATTTTTGTCACCTCCTGTGAAAAGTATACTAAATTGTGAGGAATAAGACTAGAATTTCTCAACTGCTTTGGGTATGATTAAGTAAAGGGGGCATTTGACCATGAAACTGGGGCGTTTTCGCTTAGGTATGCGAACGATAAAAACAGCCATCGCTGTCATGCTTTGTATTCTGCTCTTTCATTTTCTTGATCGTGGCCAACCATTGATTGCTGCCTTGTCGGCTGTCTTTTCTTTGCGACAAGACCTGACCACAACGATCTCTTTTGGTAAGTCACGGGTATTAGGAAATACGATCGGTGGTGGTACAGCCATTTTTTACTTTTTGACGAAGCAATATTTTCAAAATGACTTTCTGATCGAATTGTTTGTCTTGCCAGCGCTAGTCATTTTTGTCATCGTTTTTTCAGATGGCATCAATAACAATTCTGGCATTATCTCTGCTATTGCGACGATGCTTTTGATCACTTCCAGTGTCCCTCAAGGGGAATCGATCATCTTCGCCTTAGACCGTGTATTGGACACCTTTATCGGCACGTTAGTTGCCCTATCGATCAATTTCGTCATTCGACCACCTGAGGAAGAGAAAAAGGATGAAATCCAAGAAGATCTGGTGGTGCTGAGGCAAAAAGAGCTTGAACTAAAAGCCATGCTAGAAGAAGTCCAAGGCGAGATTTCCGAACAAGAAAAACAAGAAAAATAAAAACAGCCTTTTTCCAGAATCATTCTGAGAAAAGGCTGTTTTTGTTACTCATTGGCTTTCAGTGCATCGATCATATTGACATGTTTCAGTTTGAAATACATTGCGATCCCTACCACGCTTGAAAATAAGCAGGTCAATCCAGCGGCATACACATAGCTCATTGGTTCGACTGTCGGTGAAAACATGGCGATATCGACTTCGATGGTCTGTAAGACAAATTGATGCTGAAGCACCCCTAATAATAAACCAAATGCAATGCCGAAGATCGTCAGAAAGATATTTTCACGAAAGACGTACATGGTCACTTCTCGATCATAAAAGCCCAATACTTTGATGGTCGACAACTCGCGAATGCGTTCCGCTATATTGATGTTGTTCAAGTTGTACAACACGATAAAGGCTAATGCCCCCGCAGACGAGATCAAGATCCAGATGACGATGTTCAAGGTTGCGGTCGTGTCATCTAAGGCATCCGCTGAAGCTGAGAGGAAGGAAACATTGATGACATTGTCTTGTGCCATCAAATCAGCCGCGATCGCTTCTTCCTCCGATTTCGTCAAACGCTGACTGAATTTCAATAACTCACTGTTGTAAGAAGGGGCGGCCTCAAAGATCTTTTGATACGCTTCTGGGGTCAAATAAGCAAAATGCCCTGTGTAGTTTTCTGCGATTGCAGCCACATTCAGTTCAAATGCTTCGCCGCTTTCATTCGTCAACGTTATCGTATCACCCACCGATAATCCAAACAACTTAGCAAGCTTTTCATTGATGATGGCGCCCTCTCCTTCTAGCTCGTAAGCTTCTCCTGAAACCCGATCATTCAAGTGGACAAATCTCGATAAAGCCGCAGGATCTTCTGGCACGGTGACGGTTACTTCTTGCTGCGTGACCCCCGATTGAGCCAACGTCAGACTTTCCGTATGCAAGAATAACCCTGCTTCAAAGCCTTCAATATCTTCTGAGGCGGCTTTTGTTTCACTCATTGCTTCAGAATCCTCATCATCAAAGGTGATCACCGCCTGATACTGCCAGATTTTCTCAAACTGTAAAGGAATGATATTGCTGATGGAATCTCTTAGGCCAAATCCAGTCAAGATCATGGAGGTACATCCCGCGATCCCTAAGATGGTCATGAGCATTCTGGACTTGTAGCGAAACAGGTTTCGCATTGTAACTTTTTGAATAAAACTTAAGTGCCGCCATATAACGGTGATTCTTTCTAAGAGAATTCGTTTTCCTGTTTTAGGTGCTTTTGGTCGTAACAATGAAGCCGATGACTGTCTTAAATCAAAACGTAAAACCAGCAGCGCGATACCGATGGTGCAAAGCAAGCTGACTCCCACAGCAATCAATGAAAGCCGCAAATACCATGGGGTGTCATACTCCGTGAGATTGTAAAGCGGTCCATAAGCTTGAATGATGATTGCTGGAAAAAAGGAAAAGCCGACTGCTAGACCCAATACAGCACCTGTGATGCCTGCTGCAGAGGAATAAAGCAAAAATTTCTGTCCAATCTCCCAGTTACGATAGCCTAATGCTTTCAATGTACCAATCTCACTGCGTTTTTCATCGATCATCCGCGTCATGGTGGTTAGACTGACTAACGCTGCAATCAAAAAGAAGATAACTGGGAAAATCGTCGCTAACGAAGAAACCCGTTCCGCATTGTCTTGGTACTCTGAATAACCAGGATTCGCATCGCGGTTTGCGACACGATAAACTGCCGGTTTTAGATCCAACAATTCCTGCTCTTTTTCAGCAACTTCTTTTTTGGCATCTTCAAGTTTTTCGCGTTCTTTTGGTGCTTTTTCTTTAAATTCGTCAAGCTTTTCTTGAAGGGTTGCTTCGTTTTCTCGATATTCTTGCCAACCAGCAGCTAATAAAGACTGACCCTTGGCTTTTTCAGAAGCTAAGGTCTCACGAGCGTCGCTCAGCTGCGTCTCTCCTTGGGTGATCTGGGTCTGCGCTTGTGCCAATTCTTGGCGCCCAGCTCTGATTTGGCTCCAGCCAGCATTGACTTGCTGTTGTGCCTGCTGAAGTTGCGCTTCTTGGTCATTGATCGCAGCCATTTGCCCAAGTAATTGCGCACGTTGTTGCTCACCTTCGGCAATGAGTGGACGCAATGTATCTTCAGCTGCCGTCAGCATAGTAGCAATCATCGTTTCATCGATTTCCTCCAGATCAGGAATCGGACCAAGGATATCTGTCGGCAGGTTCAACTGTGCCAGAGCGGCGGTTACTTGTGCATAGACGGTAGGCAGCTGGGCCATTTGCTCCTCTGCAGAAAGTTGACCCACACTTCTGATTTGATCCATGCCTTGGTATGCCAGCGCCAGTTGCTCCTCTACCTGCTGGATGCCCTTTTGTAGTTCAGGTCTTTGTGCCAAAACGGGTGCCAACTGAGCTTGGGCTGACTGTACTTGGGCTTCTTGCTGAATCAATGCTTGTTCATTTTGATCTAGCAGGCGTTGATTTTCGATCAATGCCTGTTTCCCCTCAGCTAATTTTTGCGCTTCTCCATTCAATTGCTCTTGGGCAGTTTGAATCTCTGTCTGAAAAGCTGCTTCTTGTTCCGTCAACTCCTGATGCGCCTGCGCCAATTTCTCTGTTGCGTCGTCAAGTTCCGCTTGCGCTTGCTGCAATGCTTCTTCGCCATCACGGATCTGTTCTTTGGCCTCATCAATGGCTGGTTGCGCTTCATCGATCAACTCTTGCCGCCGTCCTTGTGCCCGCGGAGCCAACCGTTCTTCTACTTCATCACTTACTTGATCCCTTTTTGTCTGATATGCTTCTGAATAGCTAGCCACTTGCGATAGCTCATCAAAACGAACTAACAATCTAGCATACGCAGTTTCTTTAAAATCTTCTTCTGGAATTACTGCAAAGTAATCGACCGTCCCATTCCCAACGGTACTATTGCCTCGATGAAAATTCTCAATAAATTCGGGACTATTGACAAAGCCAACGATCGTGTAAGTGTGCGTTTCTAGCTGGTTTTCACCGCTTTCTGGCAGTTCAAAAGTTTCATCTAGTGCAAACCCACCGCTGCTTTGTGCCGCTTGATCCAAAGCAATTTCCCCTGACTTTTGCGGCAATCGACCAGAAGTCACCTGATATTGATTGACTTGCCGCTCCTTCGAAAGGGAAAAGACACGGATCACGGCACGGTGATTTTCGGCATTGATATCGGCGATCTGCTCTGCTTCAACAGACGTGACACCAGGCATTTCTTCAATGATTTCCCGATCGGCAGTCGACAACCCTAAAGTTGACGCAATCGTAAAGTCAGCTAATTTCTGGCGAGCAAAATAATCTTCAGCTGCTTGTTCCATATTCGGACCAGTTGCACTGATCCCCACAAAAAAAGCGACCCCTAAAAAGATAATGCCTAATATGGACAAAAACCGCCCGGGTGCTTGCCTGATTTCACGTAAACTGGAACGTAATAATGTTTTTTTCATAGGCATTTACCAAGAAATAGAGGCAATTGGAATCGGATGAGTATTTTTTTCCATCTTGCGGACCTTTGCATCATTGATATGGATCACACGATCAGCCATGGGAGCCAATGCGCTGTTATGTGTAATGATCAAAACGGTCGTCCCAGTCTCGCGAGCCGTTTTTTCTAGAATTGCTAGAATCTGTTTCCCCGTTTCATAGTCAAGTGCCCCAGTTGGTTCATCACAAAGCAGCAATTTGGGCTTCTTCGCAATAGCACGAGCGATCGTGACTCGCTGCTGCTCGCCACCAGACAATTGCGCTGGAAAGTGATCCAAGCGATCACCAAGCCCAACTTGGGTCAAGATCTCAGCTGCATCAAGTGCCTCTGGCACGATTTGTGCTGAGAGTTCAACGTTTTCTCTGGCTGTCAAATTAGGGACCAAATTATAAAACTGAAAGACAAAACCGACATCTTTGCGGCGATAGGTCGTCAATTGTTTGGCATCAAAGCCAGCAATATCTGTTCCATCAACGATCACTTTGCCACTATCACATTGATCCATTCCGCCTAATATGTTCAAAACGGTGGACTTACCAGCGCCACTTGGACCAAGGATAAGTGCGATCTCTCCTTTTTCTACGGAAAACGAAACACCATCATTAGCAGCAATAACCGTGTCGCCCATTGTGTATTTCTTCACTTCTTTCACAACTTCGATATAACTCATTATGTTCCTCCAAGAATTCCAGCGCCGCATGCGCTTTCTCGCTTAATAGTGTATCATACTTATTCCTGCGAAAGAAACAGCAAAAAAGCAGCTTATTTTATCAAATTAAAAAATCTGAGACAAAATGATGCTCATTCTGTCCCAGAATCGATTTTACACTTCCATCTAATTTGATTGACAAAGAACAAAAACCAATCATTGTGCTTGGTCGGCAATTCTTCGCTGGGTTTCTTCCCAAAGTTTTTGCGCTTGCTGCCGCTCATCAAGGATCTCCGTCGGCACTGCCTGACGATCGACAAAGTAGCGCCCGCTAATGCCAGCCACCTCGGGGCTTAGTGCCAAATATATCGCTGTATCAGACCCTTCCTCAGGTGTTTTGAAAAAAGGCGTGAGCATTTTGTAGACAGATTGACCAAATCCTGTCTGTCGGCTGACCCCTAAGCTCGTCGCCACAGCTCCTGGATGCAATGCATTGGCAGTAACGGTCGTATTGCGCAGTTGAAACGCAAGCGCATCTGTAAATAAAATCAGGGCTTTTTTTGAGCGGCCATATTCCCGCCAAGGCAAAAAATTCGCCACATCGAAAAAGCGCTGATCCTTTTTCTTTACAAATTTGTAAGCACCAGAAGCAACATTAACGATCCTACCAGCATCCGCACGTTTTATTAACGGCAATAACTGACGGGTCAGTTCAAAATGCCCCACGTAGTTTACGCCCAGCATTTGTTCAAATCCATCGGCTGTTCGCTCTTTTTTTAAATTGACGATGCCCGCATTATTGATCAGTACATCCAATTTCTCAAAGCGGGCGTTGATTTCAGCGGCTGACTTGCATACGCTAGCCAACGACCCCAAATCACCGATCACTAGATCGATGCTTGGATTGCCTGTCTCTTCCTTCAAACGTTGCTGTGCTGCTTGCCCTCGTTCGGCAGAACGGCAATACAAAATCACATGCATCCCCAATTCTGCCAATTGTTTGGCTGTTGCAAAGCCCATGCCAGCGTTGGCACCCGTAACTAAAATCGTCTTCAATTTGCCACCTTCCCCTTCTAAGAATACCGTTTTCTATCATCATAACTGAAAACAAAAAAATCTGCTCAAAAAACAGATCAAGAGAAGCTCTCTTCTTGTTTCTTGAAGCAGATTGTTTCATTTTATGCTTGGTAACGGCAAAGACCATCTAAATAAGTGGCTGCTAAATTCATTTCTTGATCCAAAACAATGAAGTCAGCTGGACGACCTTGCTTGATCATACCGCAAGCGTGGTCGATCTTGCAGCTGATCGCTGGGATCAAGCTGGCCATCATGACCGCTTCTTGAGGAGTAGCAATTCCCCACTCTACAACATTTTTCACGGCTTCTTTTAGTTTCAAGATGCTGCCAGCAAGATTGCCTGTTTCCATTCGAGCCGTGCCATCTTTTACAACTACTGGAAATTCACCTAAAATGTAATCACCGTCTGGCATACCGCCAGCCATCATACAGTCGGTGATCAAGGCCACATGGTCGTGACCAGCTTTTTCCATCAAAATCTCAGCTGCTTGAGGATGTACATGGTGGCCATCACAAATCAACTCAGAAAAAACTTCTTTTAATGAAAGTAAGGCACCAACCATTCCAGGTTCACGATGGTTTAATCCGCGCATTCCGTTGAAGGCATGAACAAAGACACTGGCACCAGCTTCTACTGCTGTTTGCGCTTCTTGTAACGTTCCGTTACTATGCCCTAGTGCAACCACTACGCCTTCTTCCGTCACTTGCGAAACAAATTCCTTCACACCTTCGCGCTCAGGAGCCAAGGCGATTTTCTTGATAATTCCACCAGAAGCTTCTTGCCATTCATGGAAGGTATCAATATCAGGATCACCAAAATAGATCGGATTTTGTGCCCCTTTATGTTCTTCAGTAAAGAACGGTCCTTCAAAGTAGATCCCTTGGATCTTCGCTCCTGTAACTTCGTCTTTGACTTTCCCAACGGTTTCAGCAACATCCCGCAATCGTTCTTTGCTAGATGTTAAGGTTGTCGGTAAGAACGATGTCACACCACAAGACAAAAGACCTTCTGACATGGCTTTGATGCCTTCTGCATCGTTATCCATCACATCATGGTTCATAAACCCGTGGATATGAGTATCCACAAGACCCGGTGCTACCCATTTGCCTGAATAATCTTCTACGTCTGCACCAGCAGGGACTTCATCGACGATCGCGCCGAATTTTCCCTCCTTGACCTCCAAGTAACCAGGGCCATGAACCGCTGATTTCAGAAAGAATTTGTCTGCGTAAATATATTTATTCATCTTGATCGCTCCTCTATTTCTTTTCTTCCTTAAAAGTACTCTTATTTGCAGCAGAAGTCAAGAAAGGTCTACACCACTTTGTCAGATTGGCGAATATCCATGACGGCACGATACAGTTGAAAACTTTTTTCAGCTGCTTTTTCTTCTTTTAGTCTTTGAAGCAATTGTCCTTTTAGTTCAAACAATTCTTCTAGAAAATATAAGCTATTTTTCTCTCTCGCTAGAGCAATGCCTTCGTTGGTTACTTTTAGCGCGCGACAGTCTTCTTGTTGCTCTTTTAAAAAGACCGCATAGTTGTAATAAATTTTGGTCAGCGCTGTGGACAGTCGCTCTGGCGGCAAGGCATGCATGGCATCGTAGGCTTTTTCTAAGTAAAAACGCGCCTCACCCAGTTGCAGCAAATCACTATAGACACGACCCATGCAGCTCAGGATACGAATTTCCATCACCGAAACATTGGTCTTATCCTGTTGATAGGAATAGGCCAGTCCTTTTTTCAGCGCCTCAAGGGCGGCATCATAGTTTTGATCGAGGAAATAATCACAGCTGCCTAGATAGTAGTAATACATTTGCATATCTGAATCCAGATACAGATAATCCTTGATCGCCTTGTCTTCCATTTTTTCCCGCATTTCTTGAAATTGTTTATGGACAAAATGTGATTCGATTTCGGCAAAGATTTGATTGGTTTTGTTGATCTCTTCCGAATGAAGCATCATTACTTGATCTAAGGTGACGCCTAAGCGTTGGCAAATTTGATACATCACCCAGACATTGGGCAGCTCTTCGTTGTTTTCGATACGACTTAACACACTTTGCGAACAAATATCTTCCGCTAACATCTTCTGGGTCATCTTTCGTTTCAACCGAATTGAACGGATATTTTGACCAAAAGATTCATCTCTTTTTTTCATAATCGTCCTCCAGGGGGAATTCTAAAAAAATCGAACGTTTCTTGTCAAAAATGCGAATTCGCATTTTTAATTTTCTTTATTTTAGCACATAATGACAAAAAGGAAAGCAATTTCAAGAATGTCTTGTTATTTTTCCACAATTTCAAATGAGGTGTTAAGATGACGATCGACAGTACGATCTTTTTTACATGGGAAGGCAAAAAATACCAAGGGATCATCGAACGGGAATATGAAAATTCGGTCCTCGTTCAAGTGACCGATCCTAGTGCTGAAATGCTGGATAAGTTTACCAATCGGATGATTGTCAGCAAAAAAATTTGTCAACCAGTTACCGAATAAAAACATAAGCACCGCTCCCTCACGATCGCTGAAGGAGCGGTGCTTTTTCATGTACTTACTTCTGGCGATACGCTGCCAAGAATTCTGTCATTTTTTCAGCAGTCGTTTTTAAATCTTCCATATTAGGAAGGTAGACGATACGGAAATGATCGGGCTGTTGCCAATTGAACCCACCGCCGTGCACCAACAAAATATGGTGTTCATGTAAAAAGTCGAGAACAAATTGTTCATCATTGGTAATGTTAAAGCGCTGAATATCAATTTTAGGAAAAATATAAAAGGCTGCTTTCGGTTTCACTGCTGACAATCCAGGAATATCATTGATTGCCTTGTAGATAAACTCTCTTTGTTCATAGATTCGACCACCTGGCAGCAGCAGCTCATCGGAGCTTTGATAGCCGCCTAATGCAGTCTGGACGATTTGTTGCGATAAAACATTGGAACACAGCCGCATCGATGACAACATATTCAAGCCTTCGATATAGTCTTTGACATTGGACTTATCCCCGCTGAGAACCATCCAGCCAACGCGGAAGCCTGCCACTCGGTGAGACTTAGACAAACCGCCTAGCGTCACAACGAAGCGATCTGGTGCTAGTTTAGCAATCGGTACATGGACATAATCATCCATGACTAAACGGTCATAGATCTCATCGGAGAAAATGATCAAGTCATGCTCACGAGCAACCTCGACGATTTGTTGCAAAACTTCTTTCGGATAAACGGCGCCAGTGGGATTATTTGGATTAATAATGACGATGGCCTTCGTCTTGCTGGTTACTTTGGCTTTGATATCCTCTATATCAGGATTCCAATCTGCTTGTTCATCACAAATATAATGGACGGGTTTTCCGCCAGCTAATGAGATCGAAGCAGTCCACAAAGGATAGTCTGGCATCGGCACGAGCACTTCGTCCCCATTGTTACATAACCCTTGCATACACATCGTGATCAGCTCGGAAACACCATTACCTGTGTAAATATCATTGATGGTCACATCAGGAAATTTTTGTAATTGATAATATTGCTCGATCGCTTTACGGGCCGAGAAAATCCCTTTTGAATCAGAATAGCCTTCCGACTCTCGCACATTCATGATTAAATCTCTAACGATTTCATTTGGGGCTTCAAAGCCAAAGGGCGCGGGATTCCCAGTATTTAATTTTAAGATACTGATGCCTTCTTCTTGCATCCGATCAGCTTCTTCTAAAACAGGGCCGCGTACATCATAACTGACCCCTTCAAGTTTTGACGACTTTGAAAATTTCTTCATATTCCATTTCTCCTTTAACCATAGGTCAACGTCAGGTTATTGGTTCTCGTCGTTGATCTCTTTTCAGATTGAACCTATTATAGCAAAAAAATTTTAACTGTGGCGAAAATTTTTCACCTCTCGGTCGAGAGGGCTTGCCCTGCGTTCATCCACTGAATTTGGTTCATTCAGAAATTTTCAGGAAAATACTTCAAGTACAATTCATTTAACGCCAAATGCCCCACCGAAAAATCAGTGATTCCTGCTGCGATAAAACGTTGCGGCAACTGCGGATCGTTGATTTCTACTAGATAGATCCGCCCTTGCAGATCGATAGTCACTGTCGTTAACTCTGGAAAAGCCACCAAGAAATCCGCCGAGTCCGTCTTTACATACAAGGGTTCATTGACCAATGACTTGCGGCCAAGGTATTCGTGAATGATCTTACCGTCTTTTAAAAACAAGACCCGATCCGCGTAAGAATCTAAATTCGTCAGAATATGCGAAGCGATCACGATCGCTTTCTTTTGCTCCCGCAAGGCTTTCAACACGTTAGAGATCAATTCGACATTTGTCGGATCTAAGCCATTCATCACCTCATCCATCAGCATGTATGGCGTATCTGTCACGATCTGCATCGCAAAACACAGACGTTGCCGCATCCCCAGCGAATAGGTTCTCACTGGGCGTTTGATATAATCGCTCATTCGCAAACGAGCAATCGTTTCTTCCACCAAGCGTTCCTCTGAACGCCACATTCGCTGATACAGTTTCAGATGCTCGAGTCCGCTTAAATCATTGTACAAATCATTTTGGTCAGGAAAAAATGAAATTTGTTGATGCGCTGCCACTTCTGATTTTTTGGTCACATATACTTGACTGCCGTTTAAAAATACTGCGCCTTCATTCGGCTGGATGAAATTCATCGCCACATTCAGTAGCGTGGATTTCCCAGTGCCGTTAGGGGCGACTAACCCGACGATCTCCCCGGGAGAAAAAGCAACGGAAAGTTGATCCAATACTTTTCTCGTATACGTGACAGTCACATTTTTCAGTTCTAACATATCGTTCCTCCTATGCCAAATGAAATTTTTTGCGTTGGATCGTCAAAAAGAAACACAATTCGATCAGAAGCCAAACCCCGCCTAATAAAAGTAAGCCTTTTTCCATCGTAAATCCTGCAGAACCAAAGTAAAAGCGTGTCCAGCCTGAAAGGACTTGTCCCACATTTTGATACAGATAGACATACAGCGTTTTATCAAGGTAGGCACTAAACCAGCGCCGTTGGAAAAGAAAGGGCGAAAGCAAACAAAAACCAGCCACAAGCAGATTAATCAGCTCTGAGCGAAACAGGGCACTGAACAGCAAGATGCCGCGACAATAAAGAAACTGCAAGAAAAGCGTTGCAAGAAAACATTGACTTAAAAAAAGACCGATGGCTTGTGTTTCAAAAGCATTGAAATCGGTGATCGGGTAGCGGGCATCAAAGGACGATGATAAAATCGTGACTGGCAGTTCCAAGGAGCCAAAGCCGAATTGAATACCAGAGCCAAACCAGATAAAGAACATGGTTCCTAGCGTTGCGATTGCAGAACCAACCATCAACGCTGCCGTTTTGCTCCAAAGGATCTCTTCTGTCGATAATGGCAGTGAAAGAAACAGAGATTTATGTCTTCGTTCTTTTGGTAGACAATCGATCGCCAAAAATAAAGAAACAGCAATTAATAGAATCGGTAAATATTCAGTAAAGCTTCGCTGTAATGCTTGCACCCCCGTTTTTTGCTCCATGACTGCTTGAGAGAGTTTGCTATTGGGCAGCTGGCTAAAAGCCTCCATCAGTTTTGCGGTTGATGCATAGCCGAAGCGCCCGTCATACCCAGCATAGTAATTTCGAAACGTGTAATAATCAGGGGTATAAAATATATTTCGTTCATCGGTAAATTGCAAAGCGAGATGGTACCAAGTACTTGTGCTTTGTGCGTATGCTTGCCAGTCTTTCTCGGCTAGCGCGTCGAGCCGTTGTTTTTCTGCTTCATTCCATGGGGTAAACATTTCGACTGCCATGAATGCCGACCAATGGTCAGAGGGATTGGCTGCTTGTTGATCAAGAAAATCTTGTCGCACGGTATAGCGTTGTTGCATTTCTGTTTTATCTACTCGTTCAATCGGGCGAAAGTCTCTTTGCCAAAAACTGTAAACGCCGCTGTAGATCAGCAGCAAGCAAAAAAGGCCAATGGTTTTCTTGCTTTTTAACAGCTGGCGTAATTCAAAGAAAAAATAGTCTTTCATTCTTTACCTCCTCTCAACAAGCGATTCTGTTTATCCGCAACAAGCATGATGCTTAAACAAAGGAAGATCCACACTAGCGTCAGCAGCCAACTGGCATAGACGCCCCAAGAAGTGCCAGAGCCCAAAGCAAAGGCACCCGAATAAAATTTATCCATAGCAGCTAGATGAACTGGTAATATAGGGATCTTTTGCAGCATCGGAATCAAGCCGAATCCATAAAAAAGCACCAGTAAAAAGAAAGAGACGTATCGATTGGCTGCGACCATGTTCATGACAAAACCTAAGCATTCGATCAAACCAATCAGCAAGGCAAAAGAAACCATACTAGATAAAACACTCTGCCAAAAAGGTAAGGCTACCCAATCCCCACTGAGATAGACGGCTACTGGATACTGCCAATCCCCGAACTCCCCCAGAAGGCTCATTGAAAGAAAGACGCCTAAGAAAAACACGAGCAAGATTCCTAAACTGGTGATCGTTTTGACAAAAACCTTACTGACCATCCGAATCGGGAAAATCTGTGGGTATGAGCGGATCAAGGAGAAGTGTTCTCTTTCTTCTAATAAATTGTCACTAGCAAAAAAAGCCCAGAAGAAGAACCCAAAATTCAGTAAAAACGTTATTGCCAAAGCGACAGCCGTCTGGGTATTGGCAGCCGTGAGAACCGGATCTTTTTGTTGCTCGACTAAGGCTTGATAGACCGTTTGCTCTTGTTCGATCGACCACATCGGCGGTAAAAAGGCTTTGTCATCAACTGAAGACGCCCAAATCTGCTTTTTTAGCTCCGCCATTTGAATACTCGTTTGATTAAATCGTTCATATTCCTCCATAATCAAGTTGGACAGCTGCCGTGAGGTCAGAGTATTGTTATCAAGTAATAGCTGATATACCTCTTGCTCATCCGGTGAACCAGATTGATTGGCTTGGTAGCGATCAACAAGCCGTGAAGCCTCCGCTTTTTCTGCGGTAATGGTAGCAGGCAAGTTGACAGGTTCCATTAGTTTCAAATAAATGGAAAAACAACAGCCTAAACTAAAGGCTCCAATGAGTAGGAAGATGAATGTTTTCTGCTTAACAGCTTTTGCCAGTTGGTTTTTAAAATAGTTCATTTGCTCTCCTCTCAAAAAAAATTATTCATTCTTTTAGCATACCTTTTATGGAAAAAAATGCAATCTAAAGTCTGAAAATTCTTTCAAATAGCATTTGGAAAAGTTATTGACAAACCTGCTGAAAATCAGGTAAGATATTTTCTAGACGCGGCGTGACAGAACTACCTCAGCCTGCGTTTCCTTCTATAGTATTTGCGGAAATGACGGAATGGCAGACGTGCAAGATTGAGGGTCTTGTGAGCAATCGCTCGTGTGGGTTCAAATCCCATTTTCCGCATCCTTACAGCTTCCCCATTGTGGGAAGCTTTTTTTTGTTTGCACAAAAGATCCCCCCTTGGTGATCCTTCAATGAATTCCCTCGATCGCTTTGATCTTGAGTACCTACTCCTCAAAAGTTGAGAGTAACCTTCCTTTCCCCAAAGATAAACAATCCAATAAAAATCCTTTTATCGTTTCATTTAGTGATATTTTTCATATAAAATGAATAATATAACGATTATTCATAAAATTTAGTTCAATGTTCCGTCTTTTCTTATTAGCGTATCAGAAACAATTGCTTGAATGAACTTGTGATGGAAATCTTTTCAACATTTTTTCCATTCACCTGCCCTCCTCCTTCCCCCAGATGAACCAACCTCTGCCGACCGTTTTCTCAGTTACTTTCGATAGAAAGAAGGAGTCTAATGAAAAAAAGAATACTGATCACCCTATTGTCATTCGTTATTTTGCTTATCGGCTGCACGAAGGCAGATGAAGAACTGTCAGAGACCGTTGCGCTTGGCATCGACGCACGACTGGAATATACAAACCAGTCTGGAACGGGTTGGGCCTATTATCAACCAGCAACCTTAGAATTGCTGATTGCCGGCAGCCAAGCCGAACTGGCTATTTTGGAAGAACTTGATTCTTCCGACGAAAACCTTCAGCAATTGATCAGCCACACGATTGATTTGATGGCAACCGCTGAACGAGCGTTAGTGGAGCGTCGGATCGATGTCCCTGCTTGGTTTGCCGCTCGCATTGGTCGCAGCCAAGCCCTTGCTGCAATCCATGAAAAAAGTCCGATCATCCTCAGTAATCAAGACAACCTCAACAGTCTACTAGAGGTAGCAAACGAAACGATTCCTGAAGCCGATCCGCGGGAAAAGCTGGGGCTTTTGGCAGACGATATCGAGCAGCTTCAGCAGCTCACAGAAGATGCGCTTACTCTTCATCGCACAATCGAACTTGACGATGGACTCACTGCCACCGTTTACCACACAAGCGAAACAAATGTTGACGTCTTCGTTTTTGCGATGCCCGATGAGGAGTACGCATCTGGGTTTACTGTTCTGAATCGGGAAACTGCCGACGAGCAAAAAGCTGCTTTCTATGAAACGATTTTACGAGCGCTCGCCGTAAATATTCCTCGTGAATCGTTGATGTTTATGAATCGATTCGATCAATCTTCTGATGAACATCAGCTGGCGGTGATGACCTATGGCTTTGATCATGACATTGATCAAGACATGGTCACTACCGTGTATCAACAGCTTCAAGAAGCAAACGCCAAACAAGACGCAGCTTCGGCTTTGCAGCAAGAGCAAAACAATGACGAACAAACTCAGACCGAGAATGAAGGATCTTCAGAACAAAGACGAGCGATCGCTCGTGCCGAATCCTATACGAACCTCATGGCTTTCTCACGTGCACGATTGATACAACAATTAGAATTTGAAGGGTTTACCCATAATGATGCACAATGGGCAGTTGATCAGCTCACGATTGATTGGAACGAGCAGGCGTTGAAGAAAGCAAATAGTTACCATTCCTTGATGAGTCTTCCTCCTGACAACATTCGCCGGTTATTGACTTTTGAAGACTTTTCAGAAGAACAAATCGACTACGCGATGACAAACATAGGTAACTAAAAGCTAGCGAAGAAAAGGGCATCGCGATGCCCATATGCTGTTGTAGTGACCCCAAAAAGTTAGGTTTTTTGGTCTAACTTTGGGGGTCAGTTGATGTCCCTTATATTGTGGCTATGTTTATACCCAAGAAAGTGCTCTGATGCGTTCATTCGTACAAATTGGCGAGGTTTACTAGAGTCTCACGAGGAGGAGAAAAATGAAAAAACAAGTTTTGTTGCCTTTATTACTAATACTGTCCCTGATTTCAGGATGTGGGACGATAAATTCAGCAAGCCCTGAGGAACTTTCTGAACGCATCGGTGCAGCTTTAGATGCTGGTTGGGAACATACCTATCATGCAGAAAATCTTACTTATGATTTAAGTATTGAAAATCTCGAACTGATGATTCGAGGCAAAGAAGCAGAATTGGCCTTTCTAGACCAGGTCAATAGCAACTCAAAACACAAGGCGGCATTCATTGAAAACACGGAAACAATGATCGCACTCGCTCAAGAAGCGATCGAAGCTCGCTATCTGGATATGCCCAGTTGGGTTGCCGCTCGCAATGGCCGTATCGAAGCCTTACTTGCCATCCATGAAGAGAGCCCGATCATCGTCAGTAGACGAGCAAAATTGCAAGAATTATTCAACGAATACGAAGAGGATTTGGCACTAGTGACCGCTGGAGCAAACAATCCTCTTGCCGATGAAGAAGGAATCAATGAAGATACACGAGAAAAGCTTGGTTTGACACCTGATACACTTGAGCACTTACACCAACAAAGCGAAGACCAAGAAATCGAGTGGCAGAGTGCGATTGATTTGGCGAACGGTGTGACCATGAATGTCTTTTCAACAAAACATGAGCCAGTGGGGATTCTCACATTTACGAATGCTGGTGAGACCTCCCCTTCCGCAATCACTTTGTTTAATGGACAAACGACGGAAATCGTTCCCGAGATAATGACTCCTTACGAAGCCGTTTCCGCTTATTTTTACGAAATTGCCGATGCTGTTTATGAAACGATTCCATACGGTTATCGATTTCTGGTTGAATCACTATGGCTTGAACTGGAAAACGACAATCGTTTTCAGTTCAGAACCTACGTGTTTGATAACGAAGTGACCGAGGAAACGATTTTAGCAGGGTTTCATCTCGCCCCGACTGTAGCAGCACGCTATGAGCGCGAAAACAATGCGACAGAACGAGAACTTGAAGCCTTTTTCCTCGTTAGAGCGCAAGGAAATCGTCGCTTTTATTCAAAACAAGAGATGGCAGAACTGTTAGAAACAGAAGGTTTTACTGCGGAGGAAACACAATGGGCACTAGAAACCCTAGATGTAGATTGGTATCGCCATGCTTTAGGACGCGCCAATCAATCCCGTCGGGTGTTAGGGATCCGTCAAAGAAATATGGCTGCTCATCTTGAAGGGAACGGCTTCTCACCTGATGAGATCGAATTTGCGATTGAAAACATGGAAAATTAATATGTAGGGGACGAGACCCCATTTCCCATTTTGTCTTAGCTTAAACAAAAAAACGACCAATCTTCCTGTTTAAGATTGGTCGGTTTCTTTATTTTTTGGTTTTGATTGGTACCATGGCTTTGCGCCGATGCTGCTTCATTATTGCTTGAAGACCATAGACACCAACTCCGATAATTCCTGCAAAAGCCGAAAAAGCAATAAAAATCACAGGAGACGCCCCACTTTCTATTAATTGTTTCCCTTGGACAAAGAAAAATAAGCCCATGCTGATCAATAATGCTAGAAATAGTGATTGTCCCGCCCCGTTTTTTTTCATGCTTGCTCTCCTTTTACTTGATTATAGGTTATTCTCTCATTTAATGAATGAAAAAACCTCCATCTTAAGGCTGATTCTTTCTTTCGATGATCAGATTGATCCCATTCGGATCAGTCAAATGCAAGCGGCTGTCTGTTTCTAACTCATACGAAACGCCTCTTGCCTTGAGATGACTTCGTAACGTAGAAAAAGCCAAAGCTGGCAAAACGATCGTAAAGTACGCTAAGCCTAGATCCTGTTCTTCCATAGCTGGAACATTTCTTCCCATCCAAATATTCGATCCGATATGGTGATGATACGCACCAGCAGCAAAAAACTTTGCTTGGCTACCAAAATCTGAGGTCAAACGCATGCCTAAAACTTCTGTGTAGAATTCTTCTGTTTTTGCCAAGTCCGCCACTTTCAAATGGACATGCCCCACCGTGGTGCCAACTGGAAAGGTCGTTTGAGATCGGTCAGCGGCTCCCAGCACGCCTTGCGCGTCCATTTCGATAGTAACGCCTACGATCTCACCATCTGCTCGAATATCCCATTCACTCATCGGTTTGTCACGATACACTTCGATCCCATTTCCTTCTGGATCGCTCAGGTATAACGCTTCACTATATCCATGATCGCTGGCACCATCCAGGGGAGCTTTGGCTTCCAAATAATGAATCAGCATATTTCCTAGGTCTTTACGGCTAGGCAAAAGAAACGCCGTATGGAAAAGGCCTGTTTTCCGTGTCAAAGGCAACGGATCACTCACCTTCTCTAGAACTAAAAGCGCTTGCGCTCCCACGCCTAATCGCGCGTGATCTACACTTTGCTCCAATAAAGTCAGGCCGATCACGTCCGAATAAAACTGGCTCATTTTTTCTATGTTTGCTACTTTTAAAACGACTTTGCCAATTGCGGCTGCTGCATCGATTTGATAGGTGGATTGAATCATTTTCATCGCTATTTCCTCTTTTCTAAACAGTTAAATTCACTTGTACCTTTAAGTATAGCACTAACTTTTAGTAAGTAAATAAATCTGCTTGTTGAGGAAAGGATTCCGTGATCTCCCGTGATTCCTTGAAATAAAGCATTTCCACATCAGTCACAATCAAAGACATCTGCCTCACTTTTTCAATGCTTCAATCAGTGAAATGGCTGGCTGCATCGCTTCTTCGGTCGTCCCTTCTAACACAACATAACAATAAGGCTTGTATTCAGCGGTGATGGCCAATAGTTGTTGATAATCAATCATTCCTTCTCCCAATGGGACTACCTTGATTTTCCCATCGATTACTTGATAGTCTTTCAAGTGCAAGCAAACGATGGCATCGCCAAAGCGAGAAAAAGCTTCCCTTGTCAAAGCGACTTGCTCTTGATAGTTCTTCGCAGTAATCAGATTGGTTGGATCAAAGATGATCCCTAAATAGTCAGAGGGTACCCGTTCCAGCAATTCTTCGATTCGGTCGATCGATGATAGTGGATGATTCAAGCCCGCTTCAATTCCTAGCATCACTTGATGTCTCTTAGCCACTTGGACCAAACGCTTGATCACCTGAACCAAATCATCGAAAACGACGTCACTAAAATTTTCCTCGGTATACCCCATATTTGGCAAAACCGAACCAGTTTCACTTGCGACCATAGCTGCATCAAAATATTTGGCATGTGCGAGATAGGTCTCGAATCTGGATAAAATCGCTTCCCGTTTTTCCAGATCAGGATGGATCAGATTACAATAACAACTTAATAAAGCGACCTGAACGTGAGATTGACCAAAAACTCGTTTGAAAAAGCGGCCTAAACCAGGGCTTAATTGCTCTGGCTCTGCCCATTGTGGGAAGGATTTATTTAATGCAAATTGAATGTTATGAATGTATTGGGCGGCAATTTTTTGCGCTAATTCTTCTGGGGACCCATAATTCTTTAAATCATGCCCCCGAACAGTTAGTTGAAACATAGCTTCTCCTTTCTTCACTGCTTTTGAAGCAAAAAGAAGACCAAGCAGCCAATCACTTCAACTGGTCTTGGTCTTCAAATCTTTCAGCAGTAGCGGCTCCTCACTTCATCCATTTCTTCTCAATAGATGATCAGAACCTTTTGTGACCTTTATTGTTGTGAACGATAGTCTTCCGTGAACTCGTCAATGATTTGCTGTCCACCATTTCTTAAGAAGGTTTTGATCGCTGTATCAAACCCATCGATCTCGATTTCCCCAGTCATATATTGGTAGTAAGCGTCTGAGATTCCTTCAATCAAGCTTGACCATGAACGATCATAGGTTTCAGAGGTCAGCGATTGTGCAGGATTGATCACCGCAAACTCTTCATTTTCGCGAATCTTTTCATTGGCTAAGTTGACATATGGGTTGCTTGAAGGGAAAACTGTTACTAATTCGGATGGACGAGACGAAGAAAATGGTTGTACTTCTTGTTGCCACTTCGTATCATCTAAACGGACATAGACACCCTCATCATCAATTTCATAATGGACCCCTTCGATCCCTTGCGTCATCAACGTAAACGGCTCTTCGTCCATCAAATCATTGATAAATTTCAAAACAACACGTAAGTCTTCTTCGGTTTCAACATTGTTTTTCGGAATGGCTAACCAGCCGCCCATTCCACCATTGGTATCAGAAAGGATACGACGTTCCACGTTTTCATGGACGATATCATTGATCAAGACCCATTCCATATGCTCTTCATCAGTACCAGCTGCATCATCAATGTAGTTACGTACTTCTTGCAAACCACTCAACACGATCCCACCACGACCTTGAACGATATAGTTCTTCTGATCATTTTTCGCCATTACCGCAAAATCAGAATTCATCCAGCCGTTATCATAGATATTACGGAACCATTCCATTGCTTCTTTGTATTCTGGTTGCATAAAGGATGGCATCACTTCATCATCATCCGTGATCGTAAACCAATTGTCTGCACCAAAGTAACCTGAAAGCGAACGGAACCCAACGTTAAAGGACTCATCACGCTCTACGAAACCAACCGTATCATCCGCACCGTTTCCATCTGGATCATCTTCCGTAAAGGCTTGGGCGACAGCAGCTAATTCTTCTAATGTCGATGGCACGTCCAAGCCTAAATTATCCAACCAATCTTTTCTGACAAGGACGCCATAACGAGCGATCGGTTTTAAAAACGGAACACCATAGATTCGACCATCAATTCGAGAAGACTCTAACCGATCTTCGGAAATTTCTGCCAAATTCGGGAACTCTTCTAAATAGGGTTCCACATCCCAGAACATTCCAGATGCGAGTGAGCTGCGGACGGTTGTGTTATTGATTTCTGTCAGACTAACGATATCTGCTAAAGAATTCGACGCCAATGCTGCATTCAAGCGTTCTGTTTTTGAAGCATCTGGCACCCACGTAAAGTCGATCTCGACCCCTGTGTATTCTTCTAACTTTTGCGTGACATCTCCAGATGGTGGGGAAGCAGTATGTAGCATCGCCATCCACGAAATACTTGATTTCCCTTCGCTTTCTGGTCCTTCAGGTGAACCTCCACCATCGCCGCAGCCTGCTAAAAACAGTCCAGCACATAATAATAAACTTGCAACTTTCAACTTTTTCATTTGTTAACCTTCTTTCTCTATTTTTAGGGAGCCATCATCGAGCGGATCTTTCCCTTGATACGTAAAATATTCAAAATCGGCATAGCTTTTGCCAAAGTGATCTAAATCATGGGCACTGATTCCAATGAAATTCCCCGTAAAACCACCAGACAAGAACTGGATGTTTTGCTTTTTAAAGGGATGCCACGTTTGTGATTGCCGATAGAACCATTGGGCTTCTAGATAA
This sequence comes from Enterococcus sp. DIV0240d, assembly GCF_051711245.1. Classification (NCBI taxonomy): domain Bacteria; kingdom Bacillati; phylum Bacillota; class Bacilli; order Lactobacillales; family Enterococcaceae; genus Enterococcus; species Enterococcus sp. DIV0240d. Next base: position 2,278,262 of record NZ_JBIOMG010000001.1, read on the forward strand.
GAACCGACTACTTTCAATCCAATCGGCTCACTTGCAGCAGCGAGGGGCAATTTATCTGGGAACAAGTGAAATTCTCCTTCACAACACCGCAGCAACCGAAGGACCTTGTCTTCTTTTTCATCATAGGTTACGTAGAAAAACAAATAGTTTTCTTCATTTAAGAAAAGCGACAATCCAGCCATCTGATTGAACGATTGGGGGTGGTATTCCATCACTGTTTCAGCTTCAAAACAAAAGTCTTGTTGACGAATCGCCAATAAGTGCTTATGAAAGTTCGATTGCATCGATTCTCCGCCGATCAATCGCAAATACCCTGGTCGCTCACTCAGATTGCACCACTCTTCATTGGGCAGCAATCGTCTACCGTTCCATGCTTTTTGCAACGATCCTTTAAAGTCATCAATAAAAACAGCAGGTGATGCCCTTTGCTTCTGAGCGTCGCTAGCGAGCCTGATGGTTTGATCTGGGATCGTATCGTTATTGCTAAGACGCAGCCATCCTTCGTGATCCCAATAGACAGTTTGGAGTGCTGTCTCTCGTCCAAGGATCGCTGCCCCTTCTACTGGCCGAGTCATCAAATAGCTCATGACCCATTCTCCTGATGGCGCAATCGTCAAACTGCCATGACCTGTACATTGAAAAGGGGAATCTTCGCGCTGATAGGCACGCATCATGGGAAAATGCGGATCTACTTCATAAGGTCCAGTGATGGTTTTACTACGACAAACTGTTACCGCATGACCTGCACCCGTTCCTCCTTCTGCCGTCAGTAAGTAATAACACTCATTGTGGTAATAAAGATGCGGTGCTTCAGTCTTCGCCAGCTGGGTTCCAGAAAAAATTGGCACTCTGTCACCGATCAAGCACCCTTGTGCTTCAGAGTATTCTTGGAGCACGATCCCCACCGATTTATTTGGTGTATCCTTACGATAATCCCAAAGCGCATTCAATAACCAGATACGCCCCTCTTGATCATGAAACAAGGACGGATCAAAGCCACTACCATTTAAGTAAATGGGCTCACACCATGGCCCATGAATCGTAGGAGCCGTGATGAGATAGTTTCGACAGTCTTTGAAGGGGCGTGTCGTGTTGCGAACATTTGTATAGACACAATAGTATTGTCCGTTTGCGTAGCTGATTTGCGGTGCCCAAATGCTGCAATTTGCTGCGTTGCCTAATAAATCCACTTGATTGGTCAGAATATCTGTTTCATGGGACCAATTGACTAGATCTTGAGAACAGTAGACCCGAATTCCTGGCAACCACTCAAAGGAAGAAACCGCTAAATAATAAGTATCCTCGACTTTTAAAATACTCGGATCAGGATGAAACCCTCTTAAAATCGGATTATTGATTATTGCCTTCATGCAACCCCTCCTTGTTTGCTGACTGCGTCCGCTGTTTTTTTCTTGTGTCCGTCATCGCGATGGAGAAAACAAAAACCCGCCGCTAAAAAGAAACAAAAGGCAATCGGAAAAGCGATCATTTGACTACCAATCAATGTCACGACACCAGTCAAAAAATAAATAGCACAAGATTGCTTTCGATAATTACGATAGCGAACAAGCATCGTCGCCACTGAAACCAATATCAGGAGTGCCAACAGCGTGAAGCCAAACCAAGCGCCGAGTGTTTGAAATTGCGCCAATGCTGCTTCTTCCGTCATTTGATTCAGTATAGTGGGAAACGCACGTTGAAAGACCTCTTCGAACTGCTGGACAGTCATTTGATTGATCGCCAAGGAAAAGCCGCCCATAAACACCAGAGCGAGAACCATCCCGATCCAGCCAGACCATTTTGCCTTGCTCATTTTTCTATCACTCCTTCAAGAGTCACCCATTCAGGACGTTGGGGACTTCTTTGGTAACAACACATTCGCTCCGTGAATGTGACCGTTTGGTGGCTTGCTGTTTTTCCCCAATCAGACCATCCGCAAGGGGCGAGCTGTTGATCAAAGCAGCAGGATAAAAAGGTGACTTTGGCGTCATTACGCCAAGGACGGCCTAAATAATAGGCTTTGTCCCCTGTCACTCGGCACCGATCGAAGGTTAACCCGCTTGCTTGTTTGCTAGTTGAGACAGCAGTAACGTAGTTCGTTTGTGGTGTATTTTTACAATGCAAGCGACACTCTTCAAAGGTGGCGGAACCACCGCCAAAAATAAAATCGACTGTTCCACTGATCCTGCAATGCAAAAACAAACTCTGTTGTTGGTCAAAGATTGTCTTTCGCCAAGGACTGATCATTGGTTCGCCTTCTTTGGTATATTTTGGCAATGGACCCAGGCACAAGGTATCTTGAAAAGCATCGAGATGACAGCGTTCGAAGCGAATGTCATCCCCTTCGATATAGACGGCAACTGCTTGCCCGACTGCTTGCCCATACCCTGCGTCATTGATGATGGTCAGGTTTTTTACAAAGACTTCTCGGCTATTGATAAAGAGCGTCGCTGTTTGAAACGTTCCTCTTTTTTGCCCTTTTTCATCGGTTTGCTCGGCAGCCAAGTGGTAGCATAAGAACGTGTTAGGTTCCGCGATCAACGTAAGCTGGTTTTTATAAATTTTCACCTGTTCTTGATACACGCCAGAGGCGATCGTGATTTCACAAGGTGCTTTTAAGGCTTCAGCAGCCAGCACGGCTGCTTGGATACTCGTAAAATCACCCTTTTGCGGCTCTTTACTAACCTTTAGCTTGATAGGAGGTGCTGTTTTAAAAATTCGATCCACTGCGCTCTCATCTCCTTGGTTTCTTCATGACCGCCTGGCAAGCAACACGCCTGCCAATGCTCCTTATAGCCTATTGCTTCATAATGCTGTCCGAGCTGCTGATCCAAACGAGCGACGCCGCTTGAGGGGCAGCCACGATCCTCTTTGCCAACCAAACTCAAACGCGGGCGTGGTGCGATCTGTTTTTGGATCGCCACAGTCGTAAAGTCTTTCAACACATTAGGAACATAATAGTAAAACCCATGTTTGCTTAGACGGTCCTCTTCGATCAATGATTGATAGTCCACTTGTGCTGCCATGTCCACCACCACTGATATCCGTTCATCTAGCGCTGCCAACCACCAGCTCATCAAGCCGCCCATAGAAAGTCCCAATGTGGCGATAGCGGAATGTTTCACTTCTTTGCGGGAAGCAAGATAGGTCAAAAACTGTTGATTGTCATAGATTCGTTGTCCCCATAATGTTTTGCCTTGCAACAGAAACCGCTTGTAGCTATCATTCTCACCGTTTTTTCGTTCGCCAAAGCCCCACATGTCGATCACCCCAACGGCGACGCCCAACTTCATAAATGTCGCGAATAGGCTTTCTTTTTGCATATAACACGGACTTTGTCGTAGTTCTTCTTTCCCCATCGTGAAGTCGCCGCCATGAGAATGATTGAACAAAACGAGTGGAACAGGTTGCTGAGAGCTAGGATAAGCAAAGTATGCAGGGACATCCTCTTCTTGATTTAATCGTAGAAGTAAATGTTCCAAGGTATAATTTTGCACTTGCTCTTTTGTTTGCTGAACCACTTGTGGTGCAACTTTCATATCAGGACCTAGCAGCTGTAGTAACTGAGGATCCCTCACAAAAAATCTCCTTGAAATGCCAGAGGCTGACGATTCTCAAATGATTGTGTGACGGTGATTTCCCGACTATTCTCGATATGGAACGCTTCAGTTACGCCTTCCAAATTGATACGATCAAACTGAATATTCCGTCCACAGCCAATATAAAAGCCTTGTTTTGTCATCTCTTCGATACCTGTCATCATTGCAGGCTTTCCTGGAATTGGGTGTTCAGCCATAGAGACAGCAATATCTTGGAAAGTGATATCTGAAATAAATTGTTCAGCCAAGCCATAAACAAACCCAGCGGCCGCATGAACATTCCGAGCCGAGATATTTGCAAAATGTATTCTCCGAAAATGAGGGGTTTCCTCGGTGATCGGGTACGGATTTTTATCCCAAACATACTTTTCTTTGCCTTTCGGTCCACAGAAATAGTAAAGATTTAAAGTGAATGGACAGATAACATTATCCATCACAATGTTATTCACTCGAATATCTTCGATCGTTCCGCCACGTCCCCGACGGGATTTCAACCGAATCCCACGATCAGTATCTTGAAAAATACAGTTACTGATGGTGACATTACGAATATCGCCGCTCATCTCACTACCTAGAACGACTGCCCCATGCCCATGAAGCATATGGCAATTTACGATCGTGATATTCTCACAAGCGACCCGTTCTTTGGTGTCCTCCGTTCCTGATTTGATGGCGATACAATCATCGCCAACATCGATATGACAGTTACTGATGCGGACATTTTTACAAGATTCAGGATCGATCCCATCCGTATTTGGCGAATCCGCTGGATTTTTGATGCGAAGATTATCGATCGTTAGATCTTGGCAAAGAATCGGATTGACGGTCCAACTTGGTGAATCGACAAGACGGATATCTTTCAACGTAATTTGCTGGCAAGAGTCAAAACTGATTAATTTTGGTCGTGGATAAGCAAGCTGTTCACGGTTTTCCCGAAAGGTCTTCCACCATCTTTGCCCTTGTCCATCAAGCATTCCTAGTCCTGTGACAGCGATATTTTCCGCATTCTCGGCATATAAACAAGAGGCATAAACTTCCCGTTTGACCCCTTCCCAGCGAGACACAACGACGGGATAGTCTTTGGGATCATCAGAAAATACTAGGGTCGCCCCCAATAGTAGGTGCAGTTCAACATTACTTTTTAAAAAGAGCGCTCCTGTCGGATAGCGTCCTGCGGAAAAAGTGATTCTGCCTCCTCCTTGTTGATGCAATTCATCAATTTTTTCTTGAATCGCTTCTGTCAACAGACCTTCTTTTTCTTGTAAATCAGCTGTAGTCAATTGGATATTCATTTCTTGCTTCCTTCCTCCATTAGTGGTTGCAGCAGTAAACTCGCTTGTAAAAAGGCACCGTATCCTTTGAAATCATTTGTGATAACGGGTTCACTGATATAGTAAACAAACGTACCATCCCGATCATCTGGGCCACCAAGACCAGCAACTTCACAGTTTCTGATCAGATTCAACCAGCCTTCTTTTGTTAAAAAGACAAACTCATCAAGCAATCCTTGATAGGTCTCTTGGGCAAACACTTGCCATTTTTGATCGATGATCCCTGCTTTGACTGCTTTCGCTGTTGCGTAACAAATCATTGAAGAAGCGGATGCTTCTAAATAATTCCCACGCTCACTGCCTTTATCTAAGACTTGATACCACACTTTTTTCTGGGGATCTCTTACTTTAGCAAGAGCTTCTAGACAGGAGACAAACATTTTTTCTAATGGATTCTTCTGCTCTGATTCCCCTAATAGCACCATCGTATCTGCGAGAGCCATCATGAACCATCCCATTGATCGTCCCCAGAAATTTTTTGAACAACCGGTCTCAGGATCTGCCCACGGCTGGACTTTTTGTTCATCCCACGCGTGATACAAAAGACCCGTTTTTGGATCTAGGGTATGAGTAAAGCTTAAGGTGAATTGCTTGATTACATCTTCCAATACTTCTTCTTTCTCAAATGTCAGTGCGTATTCTGTTAGAAATGGGGCCCCCATATATAAGCCATCTAACCACATTTGATAAGGATAGATTTTTTTATGCCAGAACCCGCCTTCGCTTGTTCTTGGCATCTGCTGTAATTGTTGATACAACGTGTCCAAGGCGATCTTGTATTTTGAAGCACCTGTTTCTTTGTATAGTAAGAATAAACATTTGCCATTATTGATGTAATCGATATTCATCGCATCCATCTGATAGTTTTTGATACAACCGTCTTCGTCAATATAAAAATCCATCGTGTTTTGGATATAGTCGAAATAGCGTTTGTCACCAGTTTGCTCATAGGCTTCTTTCACGCCTTGTAAAACGACCCCGATGTCATAGGACCATTTTCCGTGATAAATTTTTTCTTTGCATAAGTAGTCATAGCGCTCAAATAATGTGTTCAAAGCAATTTCCGAATAGTTCTTCATGTACGATACTTCCTTTTATTGTAGTCTCCTCAATTCATAGAGCTATTTGAATGAATCCGTTTTACCGGCTGTATTTCATGAGGGTTCAGCTTGTCTTGCTATTTTCAGGTGTTCTCTAGTGACCTTTTTGTTTGCGGACCAGTAAAAGTCTTTGAGCCGTTTTCTTTAGATAATGACCTCATCTCCTTTGCTGGCAACGGTTTGCTCCGTAGTCGATGCCGTTTTTGAAACCACCTGATCTGTTTCAATTGGGTGGATATCTTGAAGAATTTTTTTACCAGCAATGGCAAAAACACCACCAACTAAGCTGCTACCCATCAAAAAGAGGCCGATCAAGAAATAACTGCCCAGGACTAAATAGCCAACGATCAAAATCGTCCAACTTATGATCGAATAATGCAGATAGCCTAAACCTAACAACGCACTCCCCCGCAGGATCTCAAACACGGTCACAAAGTTGGTGGCTGCCATGACGGTATACACGTGCATGAATAAAAAGAGAAACGCAATCAAAAAGAGGACATTCGCTACTTGGATAAACCATGGAAATGGCGCAAATATGTTGGTGATCACGATCGCTGCAATGATCAGAAACAACCAACTGATCAGCACCGATTGTCGGAACCGTTCTTTACTATAGTAGAAAAAACTTTTGATCAAAGGTGGTCGTTCATGAAGACGAAGCCAGCGATCATAATATTTCATCATGGCATACGACGCAGGGCCAATGCCAAAGAGGACCCCTCCCAGGAGAGTCACACTGAGCCAAAGAAAGTGAAGTGCGATCAGCGTCAAAAATGCGAGTAATCCTTCGTTGATTTTCGTGATCTTTTCGATCGTCATGTGATCCCTTCTTTCTTAATAAATCCCGTCTTCGCCAATTTTTTTCGCCAAACGATTCGCAAAGATAACGAGGATCAAGCCAACAAGTCCTTTAAACAGCCCAACAGCTGTCGAGTAACTCAATTGACCATTTTGAATCCCGGCGGTATAGACAAAGGTATCAAAGATTTGGGCAACTTCACGGTTCATTGAGTTCATCAACAAGAACATATGCTCAAAGCCCATATCTAAGATCGAACCGATCTTTAAAATCAATAAGGTTACGATCGTTGGACGAATACAAGGCAATGTGATATGCCACATTTTTCGTAGCTTGCCAGCCCCATCCATATCCGCAGCTTCATAAAGCTGTTCATCAACATTGGTAATAGCGGCTAGATAGACGATCGTCCCCCAACCGGCACCTTTCCAAAGATCTTGGAAAATGTACATTGGACGCAACCACGTGCGGCTTGTTAGAAACGGGATACGTTCGCCACCAAGACTTTCGATCATGTTATTGATTACACCACCTTCTGTCGTTAATAAAACATAGAAGATGGAAACAACGATGACCCACGACATAAAATGAGGCAAATAAATGATGGTTTGAATCCCTTTTTTCAAACGGCGATTGTTTACTTCATTTAGCATAAGTGCCAATAATATAGGAAAAGGGAAAGAAATCGTGATATTTAAGAAAAACATGATCAGTGTATTGCGCATCAACATCACGAAGGTATCTTCAGTAAAGAGCCGAATAAAATGAGTGAAGCCAACAAAGGGGCTTCCTAGGATCCCCAAGAATGGTTGGTAGTCTTGAAAAGCGATGACCAAACCGCCCATCGGTATGTAACGGAAAATAAGAAAATATAAAATCCCCGGCAATACCATAATATAGAGGGCACGATTTTTTCTGATTTGCGCCCATTTTTTCTTTTTCAGCCGCAGCCGCTGTTCTTCTTCATTAAGTGGTGAGAAGTAATTATCAACTTTTGTTTCCATACTTGTTCCTCCGAATTTTTTTGATTTGATAGTCCCATGGTAGCGTGAAAAAAAGATAACGTATATAATCATTTTCTCAGCTTTGAAAAGGCATACATTTTTTAGGATTATTTCTCAATCGAATTGGAAAACCCTTGATTTATCAACGTTTATCACTATTGTGAATTTTTTAACATGTAAAAGTGATTATATACGTTGTCCCCGCCTCATGATACGTTGGAAGTACCTATTTAAGTAAAAAAAGATGGAGGTTTTTTCTATGCAACAAACCCTGAAAAAAACGAACCGCCCGAAAAGTGAACGGGTCGTTCAAGGATTTATTATTGGCTTTCTACTACTCTTCACCTTAACGTGTCTCTTACCTTTTCTAAACATTCTCGGAAGCTCCTTTGCTTCTTCTTCTGAGATCGCGACACGAACATTTATCATTATCCCACGTGAATTTAGCTTAAATGCTTACCGGTATATTCTCTCGACACCCACGATCTTTACGAGTATTGGTGTTTCCCTTTTCGTGACCATCGTCGGAACGGTTCTTTCAATGATCTTGACCTCTTTTATGGCCTATGCTCTTTCGAGAAAATATTTGCATGGACGCGGCATCTTCAACTTTATTGTCGTATTTACCATGTTGTTTAGCGGTGGGATGATCCCAAGTTTTATTTTGGTACAAAGCCTCGGCTTGATCGATTCTCTCTGGGCATTGATCTTACCGAGCGCCATCAGTGCATATAATATGATCATTATGAGAAACTTTTTCCAAGGGATTCCTGATAGTTTAGAGGAATCCGCAAAAATGGATGGTTGCTCTGATTGGGGCGTCTTTTTCCGTATCATCTTACCCCTTTCCTTACCATCGATTGCGACGATCTCTTTGTTCTACGCTGTTAGTTATTGGAATACTTATCAATCAGCGATCTTGTACATCAATGATTCAGCGAAATGGCCGATCCAAGTGCTCCTTCGACAAATCGTGATCGTCTCCAGCGGGATGAACGCTGATGCCGCTAGTGTCGATGTTGTCCCCCCAGCACAATCCGTAAAAATGGCCGTGATCGTCGTTGCGACTCTGCCAATGTTGATCGCCTATCCATTTGTCCAGAAGTATTTCGTGAAAGGTGCAATGGTTGGTTCCGTCAAAGGGTAACCAACAGGCAGCAAAGAAAAAAGCGCTTTTGATCAACGATCAAAAAGCGCTTTTTTTCTTTTAGTCTCTGGATCGTTTGCGATACTCTCCAGGGGTCATCTGTTCTTTCTTTTTGAAAAAGCGGATGAAGTTTTGAGAGTTGGTATATTGAAGGTTGGCTGCGATTTCCTTGATCGTCATATCCGTTTCCCGCAACCATTTTTTGGCGATTTGTAACCGATAGTTTTGTAAGTAATCGGCAAAATTGATGGATAATTCCTTTTTAAACACATTACTTAAGTAATTGGCATTATAATGCAGCTGTTCAGCAATGCTATCTAAAGAGAGATCTTGATTGTATTGTTGGTGTACGATCAAGACCATCTTTTCAGACAAGGAGCGAATTTCTAGATCTGTTTTGGCTTGTGTCGTTTCAACGATAGGTAAAACTAACTCATGATAGATGATTTGCTCAACTTTGAACAAACTGGTTTGGTTGAGCACGGATTGATAAACTTTACGACTATTCTGCAAGCTGGTATGATCCGCTCCTAAGAGTTGCCCTAGCTGAACGATACTGTTGATCAACTTAAACAAGGCACTTTCAATCGTCAACGGATTTTTGTTTTCATGAATGATTTCCCGTACGACTTCCGTGTAACTCGCTTTGATGGTCGCTAGTTCCCCACTACGCATCGCATCCAAAAAGGTGCTTTCTGCTTCTCTAGGGTATTGAACGATCGCATTATTGTCTAATTGTGCTGCAATGTCGTCAAAAAAGATAATGACTTCTTCCCCTAAATTCATTCGATAGTGCAAGGCTTCTTTGGCGTTATCAACCGCTAATTTGGTTTCTACGAGGCGGTCGTAGGATTGTGAGACCCCACAACTTATTTTGATTTTCAAGTAATCTTTTGCCGCTTGATGGATCTTTTGACAATAGGTCAATACTTGTTTTTGGTCAACTGATTCAGGAAGCTTTAAAATCGTTCCTTGGGTTTCTTGACTGGAGATGATTGGTTGAAAACGCAAATTTTCTGGAATGATCTCAGAAACGAGATTCTCGATGGCAAGCAAGAAAATATCAATAGTCGCTGTTTCTCGTCCACACAAATCATCGATTTGAATCAGTAATACGGCAAAGTGTTCTGTTTTGGATACTTCATACCCAAATTGTGACAGTTTTAAGTGAATATCTTCTTCTGAGATACAGCCGCGAAACAAGTTTAATAGAAACAAGGATTCTAATTCGGGCTTTTGATGCTCGACTTTGACGGCGAGATCGTGGTTTTGATGTAAGACCTGGTCGATATCGGAAATCAACTGATTGACTTCTAATTTCTGACCTTGTTTTTTGGGCTTTAAAAGCTCACCGATCCGATTGATGGGTGAGGTAGCCACGATCGCAATGCGATAGGATACTAATAAAAAGAGGATGATCAAAAGACTGCCAATCACGATCAAACCGCTTCTTAATTCACGGATTGCTTGTGAAACGCTAGCAGGCGCCAGGCGGATCACATGATACCACTGATTGTAATCCGATTGTGTGACCACATACTTATTGTTTTCTTTGTCAGTGAAGATGCCATCGCCGTGGGCAGCTGCAATCATTGTTTCTTGTAAGGCAGAATCGATCACTTCACCATTATCGAAAAGCAGTTGTCCGTCTGCATGAAAAATATTCAAAAAGGAATCGTCATGATCTGCCACCAACTGCGCAATGGTATGGTCTTGGATTTCAGCGATCCCCAAAGCAGTGGTTTCCTGTCGAAACACAGGCAGCGTCATCACCATTTTTAAATAGCCATCTTCTGGCAACCAATACAAGTAGCGTTGGTTGTCGATCAACGCTTGAAAAGCAGCGAATTCAGTATCATCGATCTGTTTTAAGGAGCCTTCTTCGATTTTCCAATGCTGGTTCAAATTCACCAATTGGTAACTGGCGTTTTCGATCCCCATCACACCAATGTAAGCCAGTTGTGAATTGATCTCTCGTACTTGTCGATAATTCGTCACAGAAAACGGCTGTTCCATCGTATCGGAAAAGCTTTGTGTGCTACTGTATGTAGAAAAGGCATACTCCACCATCTGAATTTTTTGATCCAGATTTTCTTTGACTTGGTTGACCAAATTATGTTGACTTTGCAAAAATGTTTCTTGAATGTTTTGATACGTTCGATGATAAATGACCCCACTAAACCCAATGATTAAAGCGCTACCAATTAGAAAAATCAAAATAAATATTTTATAAAACAAGTTGGACGTTTGATGATAGCTTAAAAAGAATTTCATAGACTCCCTCCCATTACCTAACTATCTTCTTTTATACTAGCACATCCCAGAAAAAGTTCCTATGTTATTTTGAAAAATGTTTCACGTGTGCATCCTTGGTGTATTGACATTCTCGTGGGAACAAGCTATGCTTGAATCAAGCAAAAAGGAAGAAGGTTTTCTATGGTCACGATCAAAGATATCGCCAAAGTCGCTGGTGTTTCACATACAACTGTTTCTCGTGCGCTAAACGATAGCCCATTAATTAAGCCAGAAACAAAAAAGAAGATCGCAGCCATCGCTGAATCTTTACACTATGTGCCCAATGTCAATGCCAAAAGTCTGGTGAATCAAAAATCCTATATCATTGGTCTTTATTTTTCTCATCTATCCATTGGTACTTCCGATAGCTTTTTAGTCGAAGTGATCAAAGGAATCAGTGATACCCTACCATCCGAATATACTTTGGCGGTTCATGAATTATTGCAATCCGATACATTTGATGAAGAGCCGAATCGCCTAGATGGAGCGATCGTGATGAGTCAAAGCGATCGTGATGACGGCTTTATCGCTGCTCTTTCAAAGAAAAACATTCCCATCGTCGTTTTGAATCGTCAATTACAGGATGCAACCTTGATGAATGTCACTAGTAATGATGCCCAAGGGGTCTATCAAATGATCACCTATGTGCTTGAACAAGGCTTTCGAAAGATCGCCATGATCGAAGGGATCGCTTCCTTTGGTTCCGCTAGAGAGCGCCGCAAAGGATTTATGAAAGCGATTCAAGAAAAGCAGCTTGTCTGCCCGAAAGAATACTTCGTAGCTGGCGACTACTCGTTGGAAAGCGGTCAGCTGGGTGCCCAGCAACTACTCGCTTTACCTGAACCACCTGAAGTGATTTTTTGCGCCAATGATGACATGGCGATCGGTGCGATCAATGCCTGTCTTCAAGCAGGACGAAAGATCCCTGAGGAGATCGGTATCATCGGTTTTGATGATAGTTCTTTTTCTCCCTATACGTATCCCCCATTAACAACGATCCGCAAACCAGTCTATGAAATGAGTCAATTGGCAGCAACCCTGCTGTTGCAAGCATTTGCCAATCAAGTAGTTGAGAAACAACATTTCTTTGATACCTCGTTAATCATTCGTCAATCGTTGTAAGCCTCTTGTTTTCAAGAGCGCTTACGCAAAAAATGTTAACGTGTGCATAACTATTTTTTAAGGAGGATTCTATGAAAAAAATTACCGAACAACCCCATCAAACCTATCCAGCCCGAGTGATTCAATTCGGGGAAGGCAATTTTATGCGGGGCTTTTTTAACTGGCAGCTGCAGCAAATGAACAAGAACGGTCTTTTTAACGGCAGTGCCGTTGTGGTACAGCCGATTGATCACGGCTTGAAAGAGCTGTTGGTACAACAAGAAAATCTCTACACCGTTATCTTAGAAGGACTTGTCGATGGCGCTTTATCTCAAACATTTGAAGTCGTCTCCACCATTGATCAAGTGCTGAATCCTTATCAGCAATGGGAAGACTATCTTGCTTTAGCCGAAGACGAGCAACTTGAGATTATCGTTTCTAATACGACGGAAGCAGGTATTGCGTTTCACCCAGAGGATACCTTACACGATACCCCTCCCCAAAGTTTTCCCGCAAAACTGACCGCTCTTTTGTATCGTCGTTTTCAATTACGAAAAAAGGGATTTTTGATCATTCCTTGTGAATTGATCGATCGGAATGGGGAAAAACTAAAAGAGATCGTCTTACAATATGCCGCATTATGGTCTTTGGAATCAGACTTCGTCAACTGGTTAGAAAAAGAAAACACCTTCTGCTGCAGCTTAGTCGATCGGATCGTTCCAGGATATCCTCGCGACAAAGTGGCACAATACCAAGAGGTTCTTGGCTATGAGGATGCCGTAATGGTCACTGCGGAACCCTTTATGCTATGGGTGATCGAAGGAAACGGCGTAGCCGAAAAGCTCCCTTTGCAAGAAGCTGGGTTGAATGTGATCGTGACAGAAGATATGACTCCTTACCGTGAACAAAAAGTACATTTATTAAATGGTCCTCATACGGCGATGGTTCCCCTCGCTCTTTTAGCGGGTTTAAAAACCGTTGAAGAAGTAATGAACGACCGTGAATTTGCAGCCTTTTTGGATGGTCTTTTTCAGGAAGAGTTGATTCCAATGCTTGATTTGCCTAAAGCACAGCTTGCAGATTATGCGGACCAAATCAAAGAGCGCTTCAGAAATCCTTATGTGAAGCATCAGCTGCAATCGATCGCTTTAAACAGCGTCTCAAAATTCCGTGCGCGTCTTCAACCAGTCTTAAGTCGTTATGTCCAACAAAACCAGCAGGTACCAAAACGAATCACTGCCGCACTGGCAGGATTGCTGACTTTCTATCTCACACGACCCTTTCAAGATGATGAGCTAGTGACAACCATATTTCAGCAAGTGAAACAATTACCAGCAGAAGAACAGATCGCAGCTCTATTAAAAAATGAGCAACTTTGGCATGCAGACCTGAGCTTTATTACAGAGACAATCAATGAAATGTGCGCATGTCTAAAACAAGACGGACCCCGCCAGTTACTTGCGTCGATTGACACCCCTGAGCCAAGTTTGAAATAAAGGAGAATCTTTATGTCCAGCACATTAACAGAAACACCCGCGCAACTATTGAAATTGCACCCTAAAGACAATGTCGCAGTCGCATTAAAACCACTAGCTGCTAAAACGACCCTTGCATTTGAAGGCAAAACGATCACCCTTTTTGAGGATATTCCACAAGGACACAAAATCGCCCTCAAAGACCTAGCACAATCACAAGACGTGATCAAATATGGCTATCCCATTGGACATCTCTTAGCTGACGTGAAAACTGGCCAATGGTTGCATACCCACAATGTCAAAACCAACCTTTCTGGTACCTTAACATACACCTATGCTCCCGATTTGCATCCCGTCCGTTATCCAAAAAGGGCTGCGACGTTCCAAGGGTACCGTAGGGCAAACGGCAAAGTTGGAATTCGTAATGATTTACTGATCGTGCCAACAGTTGGTTGTATCAATGGCATCGCAGAGATTATTGTTGAAAACTTCAAGAAGAATCATCCGGATCTTGGCACTTTTGATCATATTACGATCCTTAAACATCCCTACGGCTGCTCTCAGTTAGGCCAAGATCATCAAAATACCCGTCAAATTTTAATTGATGCGGTGCATCATCCAAATGCCGGTGGCGTCTTGGTCTTTGGCTTAGGTTGTGAGAACAACACCGTTCCCGAGTTTAAGAAAAACCTGGGTGACTACGATCCAAAGCGCGTCAAATTTATGGTGGCACAGGAAAGCGACGATGAAATTGCGGTCGGCGAAAGCTTATTAGAAGAATTACTGGAAGCAGCAAAAGAGGATCAACGAGAAGCCGTTCCCTTGAGTGAGCTAAAGATCGGGTTGAAATGTGGGGGTTCCGACGGGTTTTCTGGGATCACCGCCAACCCTTTGTTGGGGGCATTTTCTGACTTTTTAGTTTCTCAAGGTGGCAGTACAGTCTTGACGGAAGTACCCGAAATGTTTGGCGCTGAACAAGTCTTGATGGCGCGTGCACAAGATGAAGCAACCTTTGAAAAAATTCTCCATCTAATCAACGACTTTAAAGATTATTTCCTTGCATACGGTGAACCGGTCTATGAAAATCCTTCTCCTGGCAATAAGGCAGGCGGCATCACTACGCTAGAAGATAAGTCATTAGGCTGTACCCAAAAATCTGGGACTTCCGCTGTCGTCGATGTCTTAAAATATGGGGAAAAACTCCGTAAGCCAGGCTTGAGCCTGCTGGAAGGTCCAGGAAACGACCTTGTTGCCGCTTCTGCACTGGCTTCTGCCGATTGCCAACTCGTCTTATTTACCACTGGTCGCGGCACGCCATTTGGTGCCTATGTGCCGACCATGAAAGTTGCCACAAATCAAGAGATTTATCATAAGAAACCCCACTGGATGGATTTCAACGCTGGTCGCTTGTTGGAAGAGCCGATGGAGGTCGTGCTGGAAGATTTTATTCAAGCGATCATCGATACTGCCAGTGGAAAACCGACGCGTAATGAAGCCAACAACGTTCGTGAGATCGCCATCTTTAAAAATGGCGTGACACTATAATCAAAGAAAAGAGGTCCGACATGTTTTTAAATGAAAACTATTTATTGCCAAATGAAATTGCTCAAACACTATACCATGACTATGCCAAAGAGCTGCCGATTATTGATTACCACTGCCACCTAGACCCGAAAGAAATCTATGAGGATCGGCCGTTTAAAACTATCACCGAGGCATGGCTAAGTGGTGATCATTACAAATGGCGATTGATGCGCGCTTGTGGCGTACCCGAAGAAGCGATTACGGGCAATGCCAGTGATTATGAAAAATTTTTGGCATGGTGTCAAACAGTGCCAAAATTGGTGGGAAATCCCCTTTACAGTTGGACCCATTTAGAATTAAAGCGATTTTTTGAGATTGATCTTCCCGTTACTGAAGAAAACGCCGAAACTTTGTGGAGGCTATGCAACGAAAAATTGCAGCAAAAAGACTTTACCCGAAGAGCTTTGATTGCTCGCAGTAACGTCGAGATCGTTTGCACCACAGATGATCCAGTCGATGATCTTCACTATCATCACCAATTAAGCCAAACAGAACAACGTTTTCGGGTCTTGCCGACCTTTCGACCTGACAAAGCGTTACAAATCGACCATCCGAATTTTCTTACCTATGTTACCAAACTCGAAAAGAGTGTCGAAAACGCGATCACTACCTACGATGCTTTCTTGAGAGCCTTGCGGGACCGTGTAACCTACTTTCACCAGCATCACTGCCGCTTGTCTGACCATGCACTGGATACTTTAGTGTATGCTGCAGACGAACAGTTATCCCTTGAAGCAATTTTTGCCAAAGCATTAGCTGGAGAATCTTTGGAGGAAAACGAAGTCTCGTTCTTCAAAACCAATGTTCTAGTTGAACTGATGAAGCTGTATCACGAACATGGTTGGACGATGCAACTGCATGTCCATGCGTACCGTAACTGCAATCAACGAATGTTTGAGCGCTTGGGACCAGATACGGGCTACGATGGCATCAATGATCAACCACTGACTCAAAGCTTGCAGAAATTATTGAACGCTGCTGATGCGCAGGACCATTTGCCTCAAACGATTCTCTACTCCTTAAATCCCAATGACTATGATGCACTCGTCGCTTTGATGGGGTGCTTCCAGCAAGAAGGCAATAATAAATTGCAGTTAGGATCTGGCTGGTGGTATAACGACACCCGCGCAGGCATGCGTCACCAATTGACGAAATTCGCAGACGGCAGTGTGATCTTTAACTTTGTCGGCATGCTGACGGATTCAAGAAGCTTTTTGTCTTACACCCGTCATGAATATTTCCGACGCGTCTTTTGTGAATGGCTTGCTGAGATCGTTGTACGTGGTGAAGCACCTGCTGATCTTCGTCAGCTAAAACCATTAGTAGAAAATGTCTGTTATCAAAACGCCAACAACTACTTCAAATTTTAGGAGAAAGACAATGGAAAAAATCGTCATCGTCGGTGATTCCACCGCATCGATCAAAGAGCCTAGCGCTCGTCCAGAAACGGGCTGGGGTGAAAAGATCTCACGCTATCTCCCCCAGCATCAAATCGTCAACTTAGCAAAAAATGGGCGTTCCTCCAAAAGCTTCATTGAAGAAGGACGCTTGTTGCAGGCAAAAAAAGAACTATATGCTGGTGATTATCTCTTGATTCAATTTGGACACAACGATCAAAAAACAGATAGTCGTGGTACGACACCTGTAGAATATCAGCATAATTTAGCAACCTTCGTGCAAACGGCACGCCAGCAGCAAGCGACACCGATCCTATTGACCTCGATCACTCGTTTGCATTACGTGGACCAACAGCAACTTGATCCTTTGGCAGTCGGTCCTTACCCAGAAGCAATGCGTGCTTTGGCTACCTCCTTGGATGTGGTCTGTCTGGATCTTTTTGTCGCAACACAACGGTTCTTTTCAGCACTGGAACCACAACAGGCGAAAACCTATTTTCTTCATTTAGAAAAAAACCAGCACCCCAATTATCCAGCCGGCATTACGGATAACACGCATTTGAATGACCAAGGTGCTACAGCCGTCGCCAAATTAGTTGCCAAATGTTTGACAAATGCTCCATTACCGCTTGCACAACAAGTTTTGTTAGATTGAAACTCATTGTTCGTGTTGAACTTCCCCTAACATAAATACGCTACCTGATTTGAAAAAGAGCTACTCAAGCAAAACGCTGCGAAGAACATTTTCCTTCACAGCGTTTTGCTTTTGATTCTTTTTAAAAGATTTGTTTGCCATTCCTTTGCTTCAACCCATTTATTTTTAAAGCCCTGCATTTCTTGGGTGTTGGACCATAAAAATGGGAACGATTGCAATCGTCCCCATCCTTACTACTGATTGTTTTATTCAGGTTGTTTCCCGATATACGCCAAGATACCGCCGTCTACATATAAGACATGGCCATTGACAAAGTTGGATGCCTCAGAAGCTAAGAAAACAGTTGGTCCTGCTAAATCTTCTGGCTCACCCCAACGGGCAGCAGGTGTTTTCGCTACGATAAATTGATCAAATGGGTGACGAGAACCGTCTGGTTGGATCTCTCGTAATGGTGCGGTTTGCGGTGTTGCAATATAACCAGGTCCGATCCCATTACATTGAATGTTAGCTGAACCAAATTCAGCACAAATGTTTTTCGTCAACATTTTCAAGCCGCCTTTAGCCGCTGCGTAACCAGCCACCGTTTCTCTTCCCAATTCACTCATCATTGAGCAAATGTTGATGATTTTTCCATGTCCTTTTTTGATCATTGACGGTAAGACTGCTTTTGAAACGATAAATGGAGCGTTCAAGTCCACGTCAACGACTTGGCGGAAGTCTTCAGCAGACATCTCCAACATCGGGATTCGTTTGATGATCCCAGCATTATTGACTAAGATATCGATCACGCCAACTTCTTCTTCGATCTGCTTGACCATTTCGTTGACTGCTTTTTCATCCGTTACATCACAGACATAGCCGTGGGCTTCGATCCCTGCTTCACGATAGTTTGCTAATCCTTTATCCACTGATTCTTGATCCAAGTTGTTAAAAACGATCGTTGCTCCTGCTGCTGCTAGTGAACGAGCGATCGTAAAACCGATCCCATAGACAGCGCCTGTCACTAATGCGATCTTACCATCTAAACGAAATTGATCCATTGAAAAATCCATAATTGATAAACCCTCTTTCTTTTTATTTTAAGTCGTCCATTGCCACCATATCCATGTCGGTATAGGTGATATTTTCGCCACACATTGCCCAGATAAAGGAGTAATTACTGGTTCCAACACCCGAATGGATCGACCAGCTTGGAGAAATAACTGCCTGTTCTTCACTAACGACTAAATGCTTCGTTTCATCTGGTTTGCCCATCATATGGAACACTTTTGTGTCTTCGTTGGCAAAATCAAAATACACATATGCTTCCATCCGACGTTCATGGGTATGACTCGGCATCGTATTCCAAGCACTGCCTGGTTCTAAGATCGTGTACCCCATTTGTAATTGACAGCTTTCACAAACATTTGGGTGAATGTATTGATAAATTTTCCGTTCATTTAATGTCAAGCCCTCGCCTGTCTCCATTGGTGTGACTTGATCGATACTGATTTTTACATTTGGGTATTTCTTATGTGCTGGCACGCAAGATAGATAGAATTTCGCTGGATTTGCTGGATCATCTGAGTGGAACAAGACTTGTTTGGTTTCCTTGCCGATATAGTAACCGTCTTGTTTTTTCATTGGTTCTTTTTGGCCATCGATCGTGATCGCACCAGGTCCTCCAATATTGATGACACCTAATTCGCGACGTTCTAAGAAGTATTCCACCCCTAATTCGCTGCTTAATTGCACTTCTAACGCTTCTTCTGTCGGTGTCACTCCGCCAAAGATCATCCGATCATTGTGGGTATAGGTCAGCATGATTTGTCCTGGTGTGAAAATTTTCTCTACCAAAAATTCTCTGCGTAATTCCTCGGTACTATAGTGACGAATATCAAGTGGACTATGGGTATAGCGTGTTTCCATGTGTTGCATGCTTTATTCCTCCTATCGGATAATTTTTCCTGAACCTGTTGCAATAAATTCTTGTATCTCATTGGCGCTAAACTGATTACAGTCGCCATGGATCGTATGTTTCAAAGCAGATGCTTCAGTGGCAAAATCAATGATTTCTTGGTCTTGTTTCTTCGTGACAAGACCATGTAGGATACCAGCTGAAAAGGCATCGCCGCCGCCGACGCGATCAACGATTGGATTGATCTCATGGGTAGCAGAAACGACATAATTGCCGTTGTGCCATAGGCTTCCTGTCAATTGATTGTGACTTGCTGAGAGCACCTGACGACTAGTTGAATAAAAGAGCTGGATATTTGGGTATTTCCGATGCATTTCTTGATAATAGTAGTCATCTTCGACTTCCTCTGTTGGAGCTGATACATCCATAAAGACTTGGGCATCTAACTGTCCTGCCGAGCAATAATCGACATAGGGGAGCACTTCTTGCAAAAAGACGCGTGCTTCAGCGGTCGTCCACAGCTTTCCACGATAATTGATATCGAAACTGATTTTACAACCAGCTGCTTTCGCTTCTTTGATCAACGTCAGCAAAAGTGTCTGCCAAGTCGTTGAAAGAGCGGGCGTGATCCCTGAAAGGTGAACAATATCAACCCCATCAAAAAGGTCAGATTGCCACTCATTTTCTTTCATTTGAGCAAAGCTAGAGCCTGCGCGATCATAAACCACTCGCGCTGCTCGTTCCCCGATACCGGTTTCAATATAGTAAGTACCTAGTCGGGAACCGCCACGAAGCACGTGGCGACAATCGACGCCATAGCTTCGTAAATGATGAAAAACGGCATCTCCTAAAGCATTCTCAGGCACTTTACTAGCAAAAGAAACGCGATGACCAAAATTCGCTAAGGAGATCGCAACATTGGCTTCTCCACCGCCATAATGGGCAGCAAACATCGAACTATGGGCGATTCGGTCGCCTAACGTTGTCGATAGACGCAACATGATTTCTCCTAGTGTCAGAATGTTTGCCATCTTACTTTCCTCGAATCTCTTTTAATTTTGCCGCATATTGTTTCGCTACTTCTGTTACTTTGTCAAAATCCCCACTTGCTGCTGGCGCTAACAAATTGCCCCCTACACCAACGGCTACGACACCCGCCGCAAACCATTCTTGCATGTTGTCTAAGCTGACACCACCGGTCGGCATAATGTTTAATTGTGGCAATGGCGCTTTGAAGGCCGAGATGATACTTGGTCCATACGCACTACCCGGGAATAGTTTAATGATATCTGCGCCTGCTTTTAAGGCGTCCTTCATTTCTGAAATGGTCATGCAACCAGGCAGATACGGGATTTGATATAAATTACATAATTCAGCTGTTTCTTGATCAAAGGTTGGGCTTACCACATATTGTGCTCCTGCCATGATCGCTAAGCGAGCGGTCACTGCATCAAGAACGGTCCCCGCACCAACGACTACCTCTGGATTATCTTTGAAGGTTGCTACTAATTCAGCGATTACATCCGCCGCTTGAGGCACTGTAAAAGTCAACTCAATGCCAGTGATCCCCCCTGCAACGATCGCTTTACTTGCTTGTAGTGCTTCTTCTTTAGAAGCGCCACGTACAACAGCGATCACGCCGCTTTCTTTTAGTTTCATTAAATTCGCTACTTTTTTCATTGAGACCCTCCATTTATTTCCTATTCGGAAAATGGTATTTATTATAAAGAAACTTACACGTTTATTATACCGTTCTCGTTTTTATTTACAAGGGCTTTCCACTAAAAAGTTTATAATGCTTGTTCAATTTGTTGTTTTGTCGCAATAATCGCATCGATCAATGTCGATTTGTATTCTGGGGTCAAGCGGTATTTCGGTAGGCTGATAGAAAACGCCCCAACGATCTCCTGATCCTTTATCAGTGAGGCGCCGATGCAATAGATTTCTTGTTCCATTTCTTCATCATCAAACGCTACTTGGTTTTCTTTTGCCTGTTCCAATTCTTTCTTCAACTTCAACTGATTCGTAATGGTGTTTTCTGTATAAGCGGTTAAAGGCGTTGCTGCCAAATATTCTTCCACTTGAGGGGCATCAAACTCCGCTAAAACGGCTTTCCCCATGGCAGAGCTATACAACGGTCTTGTGATCCCTACTTTTGAAGACATGCGGATCGTTTGATTGTGGGGCTCCAATTTATTGACATAAAGAATCTCATTGGCAGTCAAGACCCCTAAGTGGATCGTTTCATCCGCCGTTTTCTGCAATGCTTCCAAGTAAGGCAAGCTGATTTCCACTAAATCAAGCTCTTGAATGTTTTGATTGGCATACTTGATCAGCTTAGACCCTAAGCGATAATTCTTCTCTTTGTCGCGTTTGACATAGCCGATCATTTGCAGCGTTTCTAATATTTTCAAAGCTGTGGATGGGGTCAGTTTCGTTGCTTCTGAAATTTCTTGCAATGGTTTACTTGGCGCTTCTGCGAGATAATCTAAAATGGTTGCTGCTTTTAGTAGTACGGTTCCATATGGTTTTTGCGTCATCATTTCTCCACCTTTATTTTCTATATAAGAAATTATAATATCTTTTTAGGAAATGCACAATCTTTTTTCCTATATATCAGCATGACGCGATTCCCATTTTACTTTCTATCGTTATTCATTGTATGATGAAGACAAGACAAAGGAGTGCCGAACAATGGACTTAAATGTATTGATCAAAGGAAAAAAATTGACTGACAATGAGCTGCAAATCCTTGATTATTTGCTGGCAAATACCGCTGCGATCGATGGATTGCCCTTAAGAGAAATCGCTAAAGCGATCTACACTTCTCCCGCAACCATCGTGCGGCTTGCGCAAAAATTAGGTTTTTCTGGCTATCTAGAGCTACTTTACTTCTTAAAGAATCGCTTGAAAAATCAGACGATCACTGAAGCCGCCATCGATTACCAAATTGACGCTGCCAGTATTGCAGATACGATCGACGCGATCAAAGAAATCTATGAACGAAACAAGGACAAGTTTATTACGATTTATGCAACAGGTTTTTCTGGGATCGTGGCAGAATACCTCCACAAAAAAATGCTTGTCAACGGCATCAAAACCTTATTAGTCAGTGCTTCTGACTCAGGTGGGATCATTAGTAACAACATCGAGAACATCAGTATGCTGATCACCATCTCTAAATCTGGCGAAACACAAAAAGTACTGGAGAAGATGACATTAGCCAATGAACATCACATACCAACTGTTTTGTTTTGCGGGAACGGTGATCATCGCGCTAATCAACTAGCGACCTTTTCCTTTGAAGTGACCGATGAACGTCCCTACGACACCCAAAACATCCAGTACACTAGCTTCTTTGGTAAGCTGCTCTTATTGATGGAATATATCGTCGACGCTTTTACCCATGTTGAAAAAGAAAACCAGCAACCCTAGTGGATTGCTGGTTTTTGCTTATGCTTGAAAATAGGTTTTTGCCAGGTCTTGATAGAGCGCTTGGTTCTGCGGATCAGGAACAAATTTTTCATCTGGCTGATCTTGCCGCACAACAGAGCTTTTGTATAAATCATACAAGCCGAATATCGGTTCGTTTTCATCGGAAAGATAACAGGTCAGCCCCAACACATCCGCGGTCATTTGACCTAAAAGTTTTGTTTGAAAGAAACCACCACTTACAGTGACTGCCCCTTCCAACTGCGCCATTTGCTTTAATAAATCGATGTTCATCAGCATGCCTTCGATGACTGCCCGCAACATGTCTGAGCGATTGTGTTTCAGGGTCAAGCCAGAAAAGCCGCCTGTGATCTCATTTGTCCAAAAAGGTGCCCGCTCCCCGTTTAAATAGGGGAAAAAACGTAAGCCGTTACTGCCGATCGGCGACTCCTCCATGACTTGAGGCAGAAAACGATAAAACGCATCAGGATCTTCTGATAAGGTCTCTTTTGCCCAAGCAAGGACACAGCCACCATTGTTTGAAGGTGCCCCTACGACATAGAGGTCATCTTGCAGATAGTAGCAAAAATTTTGTTTTTGGCGATCAAAGACGGTGGTCTCACTTACTTTACGAACCGCCGCACTGGTTCCGATCGTCAAGCTGTTGCGGATCCCTGTAGAAATATAGCCAGCATATGCTGCTAAACACCCATCGCTAGCCCCACACATCACTTCTACCTCAGGTTTCAAGCCACACCGCTGCGCCATCTCCTCGGTAATCAAAAAACGATCAGTCGGTGCACATAAAGGCGCTAACTGGGCTTTTGAAAGGGATAAATAGTTGAGAATCTTTTGACTCCATTGCTTTTCTTTCAAAGAAAAAAGACCGGTCGCTGATGCGGTACTATAATCGATCCGTGCTTGTCCGGTAAACAACGCCATTGCTAGTTCTTTTAAGCCAAACCATTTCGTCTCTTTGGAATATGAACCATTTGTTTGAAAATAAGCCAGTTTCGCAAAGGGAGACATCGCATGGATCGGTGTCCCTGTCTCTTCATAAAACGTTGCCGCCAGATCCGTTTGACGAAAGGCCGTCATCGTTTGACTCGCTTGATTGTCTGACCAAATGTAAATCTCTTCTGCTGTCTCACCATTCACTGGCATCAAACTGTGCATGGCGGTACTGAACCCGATCACTGTGATTGCCGCTTTTAATTGATCGGGAATCGTTGTGACACCACTGATCAATTGGCTACTGATCTGGGTCGCTGATTGGGTCTGTTTTAACCCGTGGCTATGGGTTTTGATTGGTAATGACTGTGAGTAAATGATTTTCCGATCTTCAATGACCCCAAATTTTATGGCTGTCGTGCCGATATCAATCCCTAAAAACATCGCATTGCTCCCTCTCATCTGATTCAATTAGCTTTATTCTACCATAGTTAGTGGCATATTCTAGTATACCTGTCTGATCGTTTTGTTGATAAGACGTTTCGTGGTGATTTTCTTCAGAGAATTATCCTTCCACAACAAAAATCAAAAAAGAGAAAGATTCTTGGAGAATCTTCCTCTTTCAGTTATCCAACCAGCGAATGTTTCGCAAATGTGAAACAAATCAAGACAATCCTGGCCAGTAATCACCATTTTCCGAGACCAAATCATCGAGTAACTCTTTGGCTACTTTTGCGCTAGGAATCGTTTTGGAAAGGCTTAACGCTTGCCACATTTTTTGATAGCTCTTTTCCACATATGCTTCGACCACTAATTTTTCCACAGTCACCTGTTGGAACATCAGCGCTTGTTGGAAGGCAGGAATTTTTCCTTGAGCGAGGGCTTCTGGTCCATCAGAACCAACGATACATGGCACTTCCACCATGGCATCATCTGGGAAGTTCGCAATCGCGCCGTTGTTTTCCACAATCATGACCATTCGCTCATGCGTATTAAAAGCGATGGCGCGTGCCAAATCAACGATAAAGGTTGCATGGGCATCAATCTCAAAGGCGATCCCTTCAGCAGATCCTTGGGCAGTGATCTTTTTGGCATGATCGAACACTCGTTTTTCCCGTCCTTCCATCACTTCATTGGAACGCGTATACTCTGGATGTTCTTTCATGTGTTCGTAGACGTAATCTGGGTATAAATAATACTTCAAGTACGTATTTGGCAGATATTCTGGTGTGAGCGCCAAGAGGTCTTTGGCTTTTTTGTGGGTGTCTTGCCAACTTGGGTCAGTATGTTGGGTATCCACTTCGATCTGCGTCAAATAGCCGTGTTTTGCAACGTAGTCACGAATGGTTTGAATGTACTCCGTGCCTTCTTTGTCTTTGACGCTGGTCCACCAGCCAAAATGATTCAAGCCAAAGTAGCGAACTTCTAGTTCCTCTGGCTGTTTGCCAATGATTTGCGACATGCGACGCAACGTGCCCACGGGCATGTCACAGATATTCAGAACCTTTGATTTCGGACGCAAGACCCGACACGCTTCAGCTACGATTGCAGCTGGATTGGAATAATTCAGCATCCAACAATCGGGGGAATATTTTTCCATGTAATCAATGATCTCCAGCATACCAGTGATGCTGCGCATCCCATAAGCGATCCCTCCTGGTCCACAGGTTTCTTGGCCAAATACGCCATGACGCAAGGGGACTTTTTCATCTTTTTCCCGCATGTCATACTTTCCTACTCGGATATGCGCCATACAGAAATCGACATCGCTGAAGGCTTCTTCAGGATCCGTCGTAAACGAAAATTCGATTTGCGGTGCTTGTTCTTTTAATAAAATCGCTAGGGCTTCACCAAGGATCGCTTGGCGTGCTTCATCATTGTCGTATAGTTTCAGCTTTCTTAAAGGAAAGCGTTCTTGATTGTCAAGCAGCATCATAACGATTCCCGGGGTAAAAGTACTGCCGCCCCCTGCGATCACTACTGAAAAATTTTTCATCATTCAATCTCTCCTTCTCTTCCAAGATAATTTTCTAACTCTTCCCGCACTTTCGGCACGGTCAACCCATAGACGACATGGACATTTTCACCGTTTTTGATCACGCCTTTGGCTTGTGTTTCGTCTTTTAGCAGTGCTTCATCCACGAGTTCAGGATCCTTTAGTTTTAAACGTAAGCGGGTATAGCAGTTGTCGATGGTTTTGATATTGTCATCGCCACCTAGCGCTTTGGTGATGATTGCTGAGATACTTGTTTCACTAGTTGGACTAGGGGCGGCTTGGTCACTCGCCATGACCCCGACACCTGCTCCAGCAAGTTGTTTTTCTTTGTACTCTTTCTTCGAATACAGTTTGGTCTCTGCCCCTTCTTCTTCACGACCGACCGTTTTCAAATTCAGTTTCGTGATCAAAAAGCGGAACAAGAAGTAATAAAGAAAGAAGAAGACGACCCCGACGATCAAGTACACTGGCCAGCGAGTTTTCTCGATCCCTAATGGCAAGTTGTACAAAAGAAAGTCAATGAAGCCATTCGGTCCGATGGCGCGAGAACCAAAGAGATTTAACGCCACCATGCTCAAGCCGCTAAGGGCAGAATGAATGACGAACAAAACAGGTGCCACGAACATAAAAGAAAATTCGATCGGTTCAGTCACACCTGCAATAAAGGAAGTCACAACTGCGGGAATCAAAATGGCTTTGACTTTGACTTTATTTTCTGGTTTTGCCGTTTGATACATCGCCAAACAGGCACCGATCAGTCCAAACATTTTTGAGATCCCACGAGCGTCCCAAATGACACTTTGCGATAATACGCGGACTGCTGGGTCAGCAATTTCCGCAAAATAAATATTCCGTGCCCCTTCAAAGACTTGACCGCCAACTTCTGCGACACCGCCTAATGAAGTATACAAAAACGGCGTGTAGATCAAGTGATGCAAGCCAGTTGGAATCAATAAGCGTTCTAGCGTACCATACAAGAAGATACCAAAGTTGCCCGTTTGTTGAATGATGCCGCCTAAACCGTCAATGCCAGTTTGTATTACTGGCCATACAAACGTGGAAACGATGGCTAGCAACACGACGACCGGAATCAAGACAATAAAGACGAAGCGCGCGCCACCATAAACTTGAAAGGCATTGTTAAAGCTCGTATCGATGAAACGATTGTGGACCAATGCCACGACGATTCCTAAAATGATGCCAAGAAAGACCCCCATATCCAGCACTTGGATCCCTAAAACGATCGCTTGCCCTGAACCTTGAAGTGCATCGGCTGGAACCAACATCCCCCGAAGCTCCATGAATTTGTTCATGGCATTTAAGAAGACGAAATATCCCAACAACGCGGTAAATCCCGCTTCAGCCTTTTTCTTATTGGCTAGCCCTAGAGCGATCCCAACACAAAAAATAATGCCTAAATTGGTTAAAATCGGTAATAAGGAAGCGGATAAGATACTACCAAAACCGGTGGTTATCGGATTATCCAAAAAAGGAAACTGCTCAAGCAAGCGGACATTTGTAAACACATTCCCAACGGCAATCAATATCCCTGCGATCGGCAAAATCAAAACGGGCACAAACATTGCCTTGGAGAATTTCTGCATCGCATCCATCACTTTTTCTTTCATTGAGAAAACTCCTTTGTAGTTGATTTGTAGGTTCATTATAGGAAACATTTGTTACTAATAGAATAGCAAACGTTTTCAATTCAATGCGTTTCAAAGATTGGAACATGTTTCATCCTGTCTACTTCCTTGCTAGTGGCGAATACAAGCAAAAAACAGAGTGAATCAAGATTGATCCACTCTGTTTAGATGCAACACTTTTTGATAAAAATACAAGGGCCCAGACAGACAAAACAGATAGAAGATACTTGGTGCTGATTGCCATGTGAAGAAATAGCCGATCTCTGCTAGGACTAAAATTCCGATCCCTTTATGGTAGTGCATCATCGTAAAGAAAAAACTACTACGAAAAAGGTCAAACAGGTTTTGCCGATCTTGCAATTTTGATTGCATCACATACAGGTTAATGTTGTAGGACAACAAAAATGTAAGAAAAATGATGGTCAAAAAAGAGAAAAACAATGAATTCGTCAAAGCAGCAGAACGCCACAAGCTGAGTCCGCATAAAAATGAGAAGAGATTGAAGACCCCTAATGGTAGGGTCTTCAACAATGCGTTTTTGCTGTTTTTCAAGAAGGGGCGTAGCAGTTTTGCTTCAGGATGTTCATAAGCATCTACGACCGCTCGCATAGCTGCAGGAAACGTGATGATCGGAAACGACACCACCAAAAACAAGAGATTCAAAACCAGCATACGAAAAATAACTTCGCAAAGACGATAAAAACGACTCTCTAAAGCAAACATCACACACACACCTTTAGTTTAGTTTTTCAATATTTTCAGCGATTTTCTCATTTCGGTAATCAACGATTGCTGACCACCCATTGTTTTCTCGTTCTTGTAAGTAGTCTTCCCAAATCTGACGTCCCGCTTCTTCAGAGTCTGCTTGAATAAAGTTGACCAACGCTTGCACTCTTGCTGTGTTGATGGAAGTGAGGTTTCTTGCTTCAGAACCGGTGCGAGGATCAATGTCTTCGATCTCAAAACGTGGTGCTAACTTATCTTGAGACCATTCCACCATCTGACGAATCGATGTAGCTGGTTTTTGTCCCATTTGGATAGCATAATTGTCATTCCCAACAAACCAATAAGAACCTAGCCCAACTTCCTTGTCAAAACGAGCTATGTCCGAATTTCGTAAGGCCTCTGTTTCCTCTGAGTATTCAACCACGCCATCTACGAGGTTGTATGTTTCCCCTTCAATCCCAAAGGTCGTGACCATCGTGCCATATTCACTTGCCAAATAGGTCAAAAGCTCCATGGCTTTTTGGGGTTCTTTTGTCGACGTCGTGATAAAGGTTTGTGTCCATCCACCAATATTTCCGCCAGTAAAAGTGGAATCATCGCCATTCGAATTCTTCGGCCCATCGACGGCAATATAGGTTTGTTCAGGATTACGGGCATTATTGTCTGACATGAACTCATTGAGTCCTTTCGTGTTTGTATGCAAGTAAGCAAAGTAACGGCCCTGCCCTAGTTTTTCTTTCATCGTGTTGTCATTGTCTGAAAATTGGTCGTTGGTGATGTATCCTTCATTGTAAGCTTTTCTAAAAGTCTCGATCCACGTGATATACTCCTCATCAGCGTCTCGATCATTGAATTGCCCATCAACACTTGGTGCAATGCTTAGAAAATCTTGCAAAGTACCACCATAAGCGCCATCCCCGCCATTGGAAATATCTAATGCAGTCGAAGCAAATGGGACTAATGCAGCACCATCATCTGCTGTCGGAAATGCTTCTTTTGCCCGTTTTAACGCATCTAAAAATCCTTCGGGCGTCGACATATCAGGTTCACCCAATGCTTCGTAAATATCTTTGCGGACAATGAAGACTTGATCTCCCACTACATTGCCGTCCTCATAATCTTGCGCAGTCGTTGAAAAGCTTGGGTATCCATAGATATTGCCATCTTCTAAAGTAAACCATTGAACAGATTCAGGCTTCGCTGCATGTTCTAGGAAATAAGGATCGTATTTTTCTGCCAAAAGATTCAGTGGTAAAGCAAATTTCGTCGCTTCGTTTGCAGCAGATAGATTTTTATCGAAGGTCATGATATCTGGCAGATCGCCTCCAGCTAACATCGTGTTAAGGTTCTCATCATTCCCTGAAATAAATTCGACATTGATATTCATATCTTCTTTGATTTTTCGCGTCACAGTATCTTTTCCCCAACCTGGCTGAGCATACCAATCAAAGTTGACATACCACTTCAAGGTCGCTTCATGGTCAGTGTCTTTTTGCCAGCTTGGGGTATCTTTGTCTGCTTCAAAGCGAGCTTCTGGCAGATCTTCTACTACAGCAGCCCCTTTTGACTCGCTGTTGGAATTACCACAGGCGCCTAATACCACGACTGATGTACATACGAGACCGATTCCTAAGAATAATTTGCTTGCTTTCATTTTTTTCTCTCCTTTTGTCTATTCTTTTACTGATCCAAGAGTCATCCCTTGAATAAAGTACTTTTGTAAAAATGGATAGATCACGACGACAGGAACCGTCGTTACCACCATAGTTGCTAATTGCAGTGACTGAGAAGTCGTATTTCTGACCACATTGGTGCCTGTTGCTACTGCAGGCGATAGATTTTCCGAAACGATCCGAAATAGTAGCATTTGTAAAGGATATAAACTACGATCATCAACATAGATATTGGCGGTCATGTAGTCGTTCCACTGAAAGACGCCGTGGAATAATGCGATGGTTGCCAAAACTGGAAGGGACAATGGCAAAATGATTTTTACGAAAATAATAAAAGGATTGGCGCCATCCATCATGGCAGATTCTTCCAGCGAAAATGGAATGCTCCGGAAAAAATTCATCAAAATCACCATGTCGTAAAAAGAAAATAAAACAGGTATGATGTAAACCCAAAAATTATTTAACAAGCCGAGTTCTTTAAATAAGAGAAAGGTAGGAATCATCCCTCCAGAAACGAACATCGTTAAAATCCCCATGTTCATATAGATTTTCCGCCCCATTAAGTTTCTACGACTCATCCCGTAAGCAACCATCGCCGTCAGTGCCGTATGCAAAACAACACCAATCACTGTTTTTGCAACTGAGATGACAAAGGCTTTATAGATCGCAGAATCTTCAAAAACGGTGTAGTAACTTTCTAGTGAAAATTCCCGTGGCCAGAAATAGATCCCCCCTCTTGCGGCATCGGTTGCATCATTGAAAGACAAGGCGACGATATTCCATAGTGGCAACGCAATGATGGCTAAGAAGAACACCATGAAAATCACATTGGCAGTATTGAAGATCTTCTCATCTTTTGAAAATGTTTGTTTCATACTTTCCCTCCTCTAAAAGACTGATTCATCACTGATTTTTTTTGTCAAAAGATGACTACCGACCACAAGGATCAATGAAACAACCGACACAAATAGACCAACGGCGGTCGCATAGGAGAAGTCTCCTTGTTGAATCCCCATTTTATAGACGAATGAATTAATGACTTCACTGGACTGATAATTGACAGGGTTTTGTAAGACGAGTGTTTGATCGAGGTTTGAACCCAATAACCCACCGACTGACAAAACAAATGTCAAGGCGATAATATGACGGATCGAAGGGATCGTGATCCGAGTGATCTGTTGAAACTTCGTGGCGCCATCCATTCTCGCTGCTTCATAAAGAGCTGGATTGATCCCTGTCATAGCAGCAATGTATAAAATCGTATTCCATCCAACTTCTTTCCAAATATCGGAAATGACTGCAATCGCCCAATATTTTTCGGGATCAGTCAAGAAGCGAATCGGTTCATCGATCAACCCAACACCTAACAGTAAATTATTGACCAAACCGGTATCAGACAACCACGTAATAAACATGCCTCCTAAGATGACCCAAGAAAGAAAATGCGGCAAATAAGACACCGTTTGAACGACCTTCTTCAAGCGCACATGAACGATTTCATTGATCAATACCGCTAAGCCAATCGCTGCTGGAAAACCAATCAGTAGTTTAAAAAAGCTGATGCCTAACGTATTACTCATCACTGTCCAAAACATTGAATCACTAAAAAATTCTTGGAAATATTGGGTACCGACCCACTCTGCATTCGCGATCGAATCAAGTACTGAGTAATCTTTAAATGCGATGACGATCCCGTATAGTGGGATAAAATTAAAAATAATCATCAGGATAATCCCTGGCCAAACCATTGCTTGATAAAAACTTTGGCCTTTTAGTTTCTGCAAAAAGGTTCTTTTCTTTGGGGTTGCTTTAAGTACGACTCCTTTAGATTCCATTGTTCCACCCTTTCTAAAACGCTTACTTTTTCATCTGAAGGAAATGAGTTACTTCCTTCGTTGGTTCATCAACTGATAGACCGCACCAATCATACCTGCATCGTTTTTTAATTTTGCACGTCGAATCGGTGCAATCGTGCGTCCTTCTAAGTAACCAATACTTTCATGGCGAGCTTTTAGCTGACAGAGGTTCTCTTCAAGCCTTGCCATAAACCCATCATTTTCACTGATCCCACCACCAATCAAAATCAGCTCGGGATCAAATGTACTGATCAAATTGAGCAAGCCCACCGATAAATCTTGAAAAAACTGTGCAAGCACTTGGTTCGCTACCACTTCTCCTTGCGCTCCTCGCTGAAAGATCTCCACCGCATCTTGAGGGAAATCACTCCGACCAAGCTGTTGAAGTGCCAACTGGTACTGATGGAAAAGACCACCCACGACAGCAGCTCTTTGGTTCAAGGAAACAGTTTCTAAATTTCCTTGGTCAGGTAAGCTATCGATCAGCATCCATCCGAATTCACCTGCCATGCCATGGCTGCCGCGATAGAGCTGATCATTAACAATGATCCCACCGCCAATGCCTGTACCGACGACAAGGCATAGATAGTTCTCACAGTTCTGTGCGTGCCCAAGCCATTTTTCAGCGATCGCCGCTGCATTGGCATCATTTTCAACCATGACCGGTAGCTTGACACGTTCTTCTATTTCTTGCTTTAAATTGATTCCATAAAGGGATTTGATTGATCCTGCTGTAATCATCGTGCCATCTTTTTGGATGATGCCCGGTGCGCTAATCCCGACACCATCGACTATTGCTTCTTGCTGCAATGATTTGATCAATGCTGTGATGGATTGCAAAAATCCCTCCTTTTCATGGATCGTCGGCATCTGTCCTTTTTTGACAATTTCACCGTTTTTCAAGATCACACCATATTTGATGGTGGTTCCTCCAACATCGATTCCAATAAACATTGCTTCACCCTCATTATTCATTTACTTGTTTTGTCGATTGATTGATGCACAATTCCCCTGATAAAACGTAGGAGATCCCAATGGCATTTTCCTCAATCATTTCGATCAAGTGTTTGACTGCCGTGACCCCTTGCAATTGGATTGGATTTTTCACAGTCGTCAACCGAGGCATGAAATAGTCCAAAAGATCGATGCCATCAAAACCAATTACGCTGAAATCATCTGGCACCCGCCACTTGGTCTCATGGATCGCCTTGACCGTTCCGATCGCACTAAGATCATTTCCCGCCAGAAACGCTGTGGGTAAATCTTTCTGCTCTAACAAAAACTGTTGCACACGGACTCTCGTTCGTTCTTCTTCAAAGAACCCCTGTAATTGATAGTCCGACCGTTTAGAAACCCCTGCCTCGTTTAATGCTTCTAAATACCCTCTTAAGCGCTCATCACTATCATAAACACCAGTGATACCACTGATAAAGGCAATTTTTTTGTGGCCAAGTGACAAAAGATACTCGGTGGCTGCTTTTCCTTTTTCGAAAGAATCAAAGACTACACTGCCGAAGTTCTTCTCTTGGATGTTTCGATCGATAAAGACGGCTTTGATTTGTTCTCGTTCCATTGCAGCCAAATCCTGCTTCGTTAAAAAATCTTCAAAGCCAATAATGCCATCAACAACACCGCCTAATATACTATTGAGAACCACTCGTTTATCCGTGGATAAGAAGACATTGACCGCATAACCATGTTTTTCTGCCTCTCTGGCAATCGCTTCAACTAATACGCTAAAGTAAGGCCCTTTCATGCTGGTAGTGTAGAAACCGAGCATTTTCGTTTTCGTGTTTTTCAATTGTTTGCCCATTAAATTGGGAACATAATGCAAACGTTGTGCTGCCGCCATCACGCGTTCTTTCGTAGCTGGACGAACAACATCGACACCGTTGAGTGCTTTAGAAACCGTCGCAATCGACACATTTGCTTCTTTCGCCACTTCTCGGATCGTGATTCGATTTGCCAAATGACCCTCACCTCCTAAACTGATCCCACAAAAATAAAAACGTTTTTATTTTATCGGAAAAATGAACGACCGCTTCCTCACTGGTCATCTGATAATCCAACTATATATAAAAACGTTTTCATCCACAATGATTCTAGGGCTGATTGGCGTTTGTACCAGCAACTTGAAACCTGTGCCATCATGGTACAAGTTGTACCTACAAAAAAAAGCCTCGAAAGGCTTTTAAATCGTGAGCGTACCAATCAACTTCGCTGAGGCAGCAGCAAAGCCAAGGTATAAAGAAATCGTACCAGGATCACTTTTTGTCGAGAAATCGGAATGAACATAAGCAAAATCCTCTGGTATAACATAGAATGAATGCTGCCTTTCTTCGGCTGCAGCAAGATGGATTTTTTGCCATTGTTTTAATTCCCGCATCGGTCGCGCTACTTCTGTAACATCGTCTCTGCTATAGAGTTGCAGTGTCGTCGTATGCGGCACATCTCCCTTATTTTTCAGCGTGCAGCTGATCTCAAATGGTGCATCCTTTTCCTGAGGATTAATGATTTGGGTGTGGGTGATCGTGCATCGACCATAGCCCATTCCCGAGCCAAAAGAAAACAATGGCTCATTTTTTTCATCCATATAACGCGAAATATATTTTTGATCACTATTCTCTTCAGTCAGTGGACGCCCTGTAGAGAGTTGCGCATAGGTCATCGGTAATTGGCCTTCTGCTCGAGGAAAACTCATAGCTAAACGTCCTTGCGGTTCAGACTCGCCCATCAATAAATCTGCCAACGCATTGCCTCCTTCTGATCCAGGGAACCAAGCAATCATGATGGCTTGGCAAAGAGGCTCGATGGCGGTCAAAACCAGTGGTCTGCCACAGAAAAGAATCGTTGCGATCCTAGGATTGACCTGACTTACTGCTTCAATCAATGCTTCTTGCTCTCTTGATAAAGAAAGTTTGGTCAGACTTGCCGCTTCTCCCGCTTCCTCGCTAGTTTCCCCCAGAGCCAATAAAACAACCTCAGCTTCTTTAGCAACTTTACACGCCTCATCAATAAAGGTACTCGTCAGCATTTCCCCATCAGGATACGATAAGACAGTTAAGTCAATTTCTTTTTGAGAAAGACCCTCCGCTAAGGAGACCGCAGCCTCCGGTTTGCCGATCCACGACCAAGCCCCCAAAAGATCCTTCGAAGCTGCTTTGGGGCCGATCAACGCGACCTTTTGCTTTTTCTGCAACGGTAACAGTGCTTGGTTTTTCAGAAGAACCGTTGTTTTCTTTGCTGCTTCTCGTGAAAGGTGGCGTGTTTCCTGCGCTAATTTTGGTGCTAAGTTGCCCTGCACTAATCCTCTAAAAGGGTCTTCAAAAAGACCCAACTTATTTTTTAAGCTTAACACATGAAAGACAGCCTTATTTAGCTGCTCGTTCATTTCAGGTTCTGCATGAATGATTTGTTCCAATGCATTCAGATAGCAATCACTCATCATATCCATTTCCACGCCAGCAGTAAAAGCTTTCTTTACGGCTTCCTTTCGATCAGCAGCGACACGATGCGCCATCAATTCCGCTACCGCTGCCCAATCTGAGATGATCAAGCCGTCGAATCCCAGCTTTTGTCGTAATACTTCCTGCAATAAGGGTTGATTTGCGGTGGCAGGAACACCGTGGATCGTATTAAAGGAGGTCATTACTAATTGTGCCCCTGCTTCAATCGCAGCCTGAAACGCGGGCAAATAATTCTGATAGAGCTCCAGATCGGACAAATCAACGGTATGGTAGTCCCGTCCACCTTCTGCAGCGCCATAGCCGATAAAGTGTTTGACACAAGCGGCAATTCGCTGTTTATTTTCTGCAAGGGAAGCAGTTCCTTGATACCCTCGTACATAAGCAGCCGTCAATACAGAAGATAAGGTGGGATCTTCCCCATTACTTTCCAAGACCCTTCCCCAGCGCGCGTCTTTGACATGATCCGCCATCGGTGAAAACGTGACATGGACACCAGCTTCTGCCGCTTCTTTCGCTGAAGCTTTAGCAACCTCTTCCACTAACTGTGCATCAAAGGAAGAGGCTAAGGCAAGCGGAATTGGGAAAATCGTTTCATACCCATGGATAACATCTGCCATAAAAACAAGGGGAATTTTTAAACGACTTTTCTCAAGATAAGACGTTTGGATGGCATATACTTGTTCAGCAGTATGAGTGCCCAACACAGAACCAATCGTAAATAATTGGTCTTCACTCATTTGCCATTGCTGCATCGGACCCGTGATTTCTCCTCCTTGTGCAAAAAAATCTGGCGTCAGTTGGACTAACTGGCCCACTTTTTCAGCTACGGTCATTTGGTCAATCAGTTCTTTTAGTTTTACGGTCTCCACTATTATTCTCTCCAATCATTCGGTTCTCTTCTTTTGCTTAAAAAAAGCCCTATTTGCGCCTTCTTAGCAGAAGCAAAAAAGTATCTATTCCTTTCATCCAGTATAATTAAAAACGTTTTCAAAAAAAGATAGTGTTCCTACTTTGGTGCAACTCATGGGAAAAAGGAAAAATCTTCATCATGGTACAAGGTGTACCACAAAAAATCGATCGCACCGAATCCCCTGATACATCCGACATTTTCTCTTCCATGATTCTAATAAAAAGAAGCTGCAGCTAGTTGCAGCTTCTTTTTACTTTATTGTTAAGGAACAAATGAAAGTTCCCAGAGGATCGTTGCTGTATATCGCGTGGCTTGAGGTGCTGCACTCACTGGCACCTCAAGTTTCACACTTTGATCCATTGTTTCTCGATCGCCAAAGCGCTGGACCCAAGTGCCTCTACCTTCGTTGGCATTTGCTTGCGCAATCACTTCAGCCTGTCCAACAGTCAGGGTTGCTTGCGGTTTATACGTAGGGGGATCAGACGCATTTTCTCGAGTCGTTGCTACATCGATATTGTTTAACAAAATTCTAGCACCATTCAGTTGATGCCCTTCATCACTTTCAAAAGGGGTTCGTAAGGTTGCACGGAGGGTCCAACCAGAATTTTCCCGCCTCCGATCCGAAACTTGCACATAATTAGGGCGTAGATTATCATTTGGATCAGCCGGATGAAGCAGTTTTTGCGGTAAGGCATCATAGGTCGTCGTTTCTGACCGAATGCCAACTGTCCCAAACTGGAATTGGGAAACAAAATCCAAGCTGACAAACCCTTGTTCTTCATCAATCTCAGGCGGATTCTCAGGGTTTACTTGCGTATCCGGGTCAAGAGGATCTACTGGTTGCGGAGTACTTTCTAAACCATACACCAGCCAGTATTCTTGTTCATCTCGGGTGACTCTTGTTTCCAGCGGCTGACCGTCCCGCTCGTAAAGATATTGATAATAAGGAATTGGCAAAGGCAGGATATCAACCGATTCATTTACAAATTCTCCTTGATAGGTGGGTTCCCACAGTGCTACCCCTTCTTCATCTATGTGATTGATCTTGATGTTCGATGGCACGCGCTCAAATAAAAAAGTCACATCCTGATGGAAAGGCTGCGGCATAATGTCAAATGTATCTGGGTCAAAGTATTCTGCTTCATATTCAACACCATAATAGTCATACCCTAACTGATAGGGTTCATCGCTCTCTCGGTTCTTGGGGTCCAGTGTATGAAGAGTGCGTAAAGGCAGATCCAGTGTTTCAGCAGGAAGAATATGCTCCCCTGTCTCTCGATCCAGATAGTTTACATGGACGGTTCCAGTACCAATGTGATATTCCATCCAATCAAAAGTAAAGGT
Organism: Enterococcus sp. DIV0240d; assembly: GCF_051711245.1. Lineage (NCBI taxonomy): Bacteria > Bacillati > Bacillota > Bacilli > Lactobacillales > Enterococcaceae > Enterococcus > Enterococcus sp. DIV0240d. Next base: position 2,315,650 of record NZ_JBIOMG010000001.1, read on the forward strand.
ATGGCGATCACTTCTGGCACCTGTACTTCCAGTAATAAGAAAAGCCATCGCAGAAACATCCTCAGGTTGCCAATCACTAATATCTCTACGCCATGTCCGATTGTCATAATCGACTTGAAACCATCTCCCATTTTCATCCGGCTGATATTGAATAAGTACATCCAAATCATGTCCCAAGCGATTTCCAGCTCTTTGCGGTAATGCATCATTGCCCGTATAAGTCGCCATCGTTCGCGGACCTGTATGATAGATAAATCCAGCGAATGGCGCACCGCCAACAGATATTGGATCCCTAATCACCTCAAATCGATTCGTGAATTCATCAAAAACACTAGGTGTCGTGTTATAGTTATTGTCCAATTTAAACCCAAAGCCATCGATCAAACCGCCAATACCAAACGCATTTCCTGGATACCCGACTTCATCTGTAGCCGAATTGTGAAAGCCAAAAGCAATGCCATCGGCTCCGTCTAATCTCGTTCCGATATTTGCTTTGCCTTTTAGCATAAATGGATGATCCAAACTGAGCCTTTCTTTTAAAGTAACATTACCAACGTGATTTGGTAGATCGGGCGTTAACAGCACTACTCCTGTTTGCTCGTTATAAGTAGCTTTGATAGGTTCTCCTTGCAAATCAAAATGATCTAAGAAATCTGCTCGCTCAATTCGGATTTTAGCTGTAGGATCACTTCTATCATCCACTTCCGCCTCTTTCGCTGCCTCATCCGAAGCCTCGTCTACTTCTTCCTCTGGTGCAGCTTCCGCAGAATCATTTTCATCTTCGTCTTGATCAATATCTTCAATCACCGTGTTTTCAACTATCAGAAGCCGTTGTGACGCAGAATCGGCAACGATGATCTCATATTCTCCGATCGTATCCACAATAATCGGTAAGACAAAGGTGGTTTGTGGGGTCTCGCTGGTCAGCTGCCACACACCTTCGTTTTCTGTTTCTACAGCAGTTAGCCCCTCAATCAATGATTCCTGATCGATGATTACTTGTTCAGGCAAAGCGAGGTCCACCGTTTCAAGGGCATCTTCTGAGTAGAAGATAAAATCTAGTACATGATCGACTTCTCCTTGGATCATTTCTTCTGGAAAAGAAATTTCTCCGATTACGTCTTCAGCTGATTTTTCCTCTTGCTCATTCTCTGGGGTCCACGAAAAAATCGTCTCGGCATTCATGATCGTGAACGTCGTAATCAGTGGGAGTAAGACAAGCAAAACCAGCAATCCTTTATGTTTTTTACGAAAAAATGAGTTCATCCCATTCACTCCTAAATGTCATTCTCTTGTTTGTTTAATGGACGCTATCCCCAGTCAGGGGATGCAACTTTTCCTTTTCGAATGATTTGTTTTAACATATATAAGTCAAGCGCGATAATTAGCAAAAGACCGCCTAGGATCACCCAATCCAATCGCTGAACGGTGTTGGTCTGAGGCAGTTGTCCCCCCGGCTTCACCGTGTCTTGCGGCGGACGTGGGACTGGTCCTGTTGGCGGTGACGGTACTGGGGGATCTAGCGGTTCATATACTCCTGTAAACTGTACGGTCCCATCTGTTTCGGTTGATCGCAGCTCATTGCTGAAGCTTGTTATTGGAAAGCTGCATGCGACCCATAAGACGAGAAAGCCTTTTAGAAGTTTTGCTCGAAAAGGCGCACCTTTGATGTTCATTCTCCCTCCTCCTTTTATAGAATTCACTTCAAAAACCATCGTTTTTGAGACGTGTTATTTTATTTTGAGCGATATTTTTAATAAGGCTGGTAAACCATGCTTTAAAATGGTTTTCTCCTGTATTTCTTGCAAATCCTTTTATAATCCCAAAAACGATGGTTTTCAAACATGTTCTATTTATTATATCGTTGTTTGACTTTTGATAAAATTCACATTCTTCATCGAATGGTGAATATTGTGAATCTTCGTTATCTTTCGTGGCTCATTCCTTCCAAAATACTCGTCATTCTATAAAAATCTAGTGAAAATGACACGAATCCAAGTCATTTTTTACTGCACACTTTATCTCAACCCTCATTTCCCCTTGCTTGTCACTTTACTTTTTTTCATACAGCAAACTTTTCAAGTCGACTTTTAACGATACCTAAACCTATTTTTTTCTCTTTTTCCTAATAAAAAAAACAAACAGCCGAATCATTCCATCAAAGGAATCCCTTTTGATGGAATGAAGCTGTTTGTTGATTTACATGTGAATAAAGAGAAAAATCCGTTTACAATTCTTCTGCTGTTAACGAAAACTGACGAACCGTCTCTGATAAAGCTTCCACTAAGAAAAGACAAGGAATTTGCGTCGTCAAATCTTCATACTTGTTGATGCGTTTTACATCAACTGAATAGTCCAAGACATAATCGGACATTCGTCCCAGAGTGCTATTGGCGTCACTGGTGATCGCTACCGTGGTGAAGTCTGGATTGTTACGAAACCCATTGACGACTTCAATGATCTCGGTAGTCGTTCCCGTGATGGAAAGGACGACGATCATATTATCCGAAGTATGCTTCAGCTTAGCAAAAATGGGGTACGTATTATCCACTAATGCATAGCTATTAAACCCAATCGTAGCAAAACGGCGGGCAGCGTATTCACACATGGAACCAGAGGCACCGATGCCATAAAAAATGATGTTGTCGCATTCCAACATTCTTTCTGCGATCCGACGAATCTTTCCTTCAATATCTCGCGGAAAATGTTCAGCATTCAGGACATTCATGCTGCTATAAAAACTAACGGCATCTAATTCAGGGACTTTAAACTGGGTACGAAACTCCGTAAAGCTTTCGTACCCTAATTTACGGATAAAGCGCATGACCGAAGAAGCTGAAGTGTGGGATTCAAGCGCGATCTCCCGGACACGCATGTAAGGAATTTTATCACTTTGGCTGGACATGTAATGATAGATTGCACGATCGGTCTCTGATAACTCATTGAAATCGATTTTTCCAAAAAAAGACATGTTAAACGCTCCTATTTTTTTGTTCTCCTATCAATGTACCATAAGCAGGCAGAAACATCACAACTGTTTGACAAGGAACAATTCCATCGGCTGTTCAAATCCAGGACTTGTCAAAAGTAACCCACCGGCATCTTGGTAACCGAGTTTGCGATAGAAATGCTGTGCCTGCTCGTCGACTTGTGTAGAAGTCAAGCAAAGAGCGTGGCCAGCTGCTTTTTGCTGTTGTTCCCAATAAGTAACCAACCGTTTACCGAGTCCCTTGCCTTGATGCGCTTCTGCGATCACTAACATGGTACAAAAAGGAATCGTGTCCCAGAAAAAATTGTAGCGTAGCAACCCTACTGGCTGGTCGTCTGCAACTACAACATAAGCAGTTTTTTCCATTATCTTTTTGGCGAAGACTTCCGTTGGTAAGTGAGTATCCAAAGAAAACCAAAATGCTTGATCTGCAGCTACTGCCGGTCGAATCGTAATCACTGATGTTTCGTCCCTTCCTGCTGTCTTTTTTGTCTTATCTTTGAAAAATGGTCTATTTTAGTCACTTTCCGTCTTTTCGTATTCAGAAAGCAATGCTAAAAAGGCGTCGCCATACTTATCCAACTTGTTTTGGCCAACTCCTTTGATCTGTAAAAACTCGATCGGCGTTTTTGGCTGAACTTCCGCCAATTCTCGTAGTGTTTTATCAGAAAAAACCACATACGGCGGCAAATTTTGTTCTTGTGCGAGATTCAATCGTAAGGTGCGCAGTTGATCGAATAGCTCATCGTCCACCACTAACTGTTTGACTTTGGTTTGTTTTCTATAAACTTTTGCTTTTCCAAGCAACACATCAATCCCCGCATTGGTCACACTTAACAACGGGTATTGCCCTTCAGACGGCAAAAGATACCCTGATGCTGTTAAATAATCGATCAGCTGATTGACTTCCTTTTGGGACCAATCTTTCATTAATCCATAAGTTGGTAACTTTTCAAAGCCCCACTGTTTGACTTTTTGATCGCCTGAGCCAGTTAGCACTTTCCCCACCAGGGCTTTCCCAAAGCGTTCGCCCATTCGTTTCACACATGACAACACTTTTTGTGTATCCACTGTGATATCCACTTGTTCTCTTTCATCAAGACAATTGCTGCAACGACCGCAATCGGGACCATCTTCTCCGAAATAACGCAAAATATAGCGCTGCAAACACAGTTGGGTATGTCCGTATTGGCTCATCTCCCGCAACTTCAAGTATTCGTTTTGGCGATAAAGAATGTCTGATTCGGATTGATCGATAAAGAATTGCTGGATCTGCATGTCTTGCGGCGCATAAAGCAAGATCGCATCACTAGGTTCCCCATCTCGTCCAGCACGTCCTGCTTCTTGATAATAAGACTCCAAATTACCTGGTATCTGGGCATGGATCACGAAGCGGACGTTGCTTTTGTTGATTCCCATTCCGAATGCATTGGTGGCTACCATCACTTGTAGGCGGTCATAGAGAAATTCTTCTTGGAAAAAGGAGCGCTCTTCTTCTGAAAGCCCGCCATGGTAATATCCGACTGACACGTGTTCATGCTTCAACAGGTGATAGATTCGTTCCACTTCTTTACGGGTGCTGGCGTAAATAATACCTGATTGTCCTTGGTTCATTTTCAAATACGTCGTTATGTAGGTATCTTTTTGATCCTTGACGACTTGAAAAGCCAAATTTTCCCGCGCAAAGCCGGTCTTGACTTGATTTTCAGCTGGAATCGAAAGTAAATTTTCGATATCTTCGGCAACTTTGGGCGTAGCTGTTGCGGTAAGGGCTACGATCGTTGGCTTTTGTTCCCAATTGTCGATCGTTTCGGCGAGCCGCAGATAGCTCGGGCGAAAATCGTGCCCCCATTGGGAAATACAGTGGGCCTCATCGACGGCTAACAAAGCGATCGGCATCTGCCGCAGCGAATAGCGAAAAGCTTCTGAGTCCAGACGTTCTGGAGAAACGTACAGCAGCTTGATTCGTCCTTGGCGAGCTTCTTGCAAGCGTTGATTGATCTGTGCTCCGGTCAAGGAAGAATTGATGTAAGCAGCAGGGATCCCCATATCAACGAGGCTGTCTACTTGATCTTTCATTAAAGAAATCAAAGGGGAAATCACCAAGGTGACCCCATCCAGCAAGAGCGCTGGCAACTGATAACAAATCGATTTCCCGCCACCAGTAGGCATGATTCCCAAAACATTTTGTTGTGTTAAAATAGATTGAATAATCGTCTCTTGACCTTCACGAAACTGTGAATAGCCAAAATGTTCTTTTAAGACTGTTTGAATAGTTTGCATAATACCCTCTTTTCCATTTCCTTATTATACGCAATTAAGTACGCAAAGAAAACGGCATTAAGAGAACTTTCGCTTTTTATTCGCTTTTCATTGAAATCAACCAAAGGAGTCTTCTACTATGAAAAAAGTTGTGATTATCGGCGGTGGGATCGTTGGATTGACCCTCGCCAATTATCTTGATAAAACCAAATTTGACGTGACTGTCGTTGATTCCCTTATCGGACAAGCAACGTCTGCTAGTGCTGGCATCATCTCCCCTTGGCTCTCCAAACGCCGCAATAAAAAATGGTACCAGCTTGCACAAGACGGTGCCGCGTTTTTCCCACAATTGGTGCGGGATTTTGCATTAGATGAATCCATCTATGCCCCCTGTGGCACGTTGGTGGTGCGTCCCGAAAACGCGCTTCAGGAGCTGGCAGATCTGGCTGTAAGTCGCCGCAAAGAAGCGCCAGAAATCGGCGAGATCGAGTTACTGACAGGACCACAAACCAAAGAGGCACTGCCATTATTGAAGGAAATGCCCTCATTACGGATCTCAGGGGGTGGTCGTTTAGATGGTCGTGCTTATCTTGCGCACGTAAAAGGAGTTGCCTTACAGCAGCAAGTGACTTTTATCGAAGAAAAAGCCGAGATTTTAAGAAAGGACAGCCATTGGCAAATCAAAGCAAAGGATCAACTCCTTGAGGCAGAGGTTCTTTGTCTGACAGCTGGACCTGGATTGTTAGACTTGTTATCACCTTTGGGGTATCACGTTGATATTCGTCCGCAAAAAGGCCAATTGCTTTCCTTTGCTGCCAACTTGCCGACAGGTAATTGGCCAGTCGCCATGCTAGAGGGTGAAGGCGACTTGATCCCCTTCTCAAATGGTCAAATTTTATTAGGCGCTACGCATGAAAATGATGCTGGTAGGGATCTGACGCCTACGGAAGCTGCCAAGCAGCAATTGATGACAGGAATCGGTGCTTTTCTTGAAGATCCCGAAGCACTCTTTGCCACGCCTGTGAACATGCGCGTTGGCACACGTGCCTATACTTCTGATTTTGCGCCGTTCTTTGGGGAAGTGCCTGATGAAACGAATTTGTTCGCCGCCAGTGGACTTGGTTCTTCTGGGTTAACGACCGGGCCTTATATCGGTTATCTCCTAGCCAATCGGATCAATGATGGACGATCTCAACCAGAAAATTTCTTGAGCTACACAAAACCGATGACAGAATATATCAAGAAGCGTCTTTGACAGAAGACTAAAAAACCACCAGAACCGCTAGGGTCTGGTGGTTGTCATTGATAGTCTTGCAGAGTTACGATACAGTCTTCTAGCTGATCGCTAAACATATTCTCCTGTTTCCCAATAATCGAGTAACATTTCATTGATGATCTCGCGATCCAGTGGTTCTCGGAAATCGTCATCAAAGGCATCTTCAATTGGAACATCGCCAACAGCTTTGATACAAACTGGAACGACGGGATCTGGGTGATCTTCTGTCGTCAACACTTTTTCAATTTTGATCTTATGTGTCCAATCTGCCCCCATATCATAAATGTAGGTCATGGACTTGCAATACTGAAAATCTTGGTCAATACCGGAAGCATCCGTTGGTACGGAATTGCCTAAGCCGATCGATTTCGAACCGGCAATAAACAAGTACAAATGTTGATTCATCCACTCAAAGGCAATCTGGATCAAAATATGCAGCTGCTCATAAGTCAGCCCTGCAGGAATGATCAAACGACGCCAAATTGGCGGACGGTATCCTTCTAAATCAATACGGATCTGATAGGCGACTGGTCTATTCGCCGCTTCATCAAAGGCCGTATGTTTCGTTGGAAATGGGACGATTTTTGGCGAGATTGCAGCAATACGCGGGTCATCAACGGGCAATAGTTCATGTTCTTCAGGATCGGTGTCTTGAATCATCGCTAACATCGCTTCTTTCTTTTCAGCTGACCAAAACTGGGGTTTGGACATCCGTGCGAAAAAGATAGGTTGTTTTTCAGCCAATACAAAGGCGATTTCTTGGTATTGTGATTTGGTGATATGCTTTTCTTTATACATGCAGTAATAAAAGTCTTCAATGGCTGTTTTGGCAAACGGAAGAAAATTTAAACTGTACGGTACTTCTTGAGGCAGCATTTCGGTATACACCGATTCGACAAAGACTTTGTCTTTTAATTTAGTCATGCCACCATCTGTTTCCGCGCAAAAGATCAAGTAAAAAACAGGATCTAAGTAGTGTTCAAGATCGTCGTCACTAACCACACTTGGTCCGCCATACAAATCAACGTGATCCATCATACGGTCAATCACTTTCGCTAATTTCTTCAATGTTTTTTCCAAAAAAATTCTCGCTCCTTCCTATCAAGTTTACTTTGACGAAAAGAGCGAGGATTGTCAATCTTTTTTTTAATGGGAAAGCATTTCCTGTGCAATTTCTAATCCGCTCATCCCAGTTGGATAATAGGTTGGCCAATGATCCATTTCTTCTAATAAGGCTTCATGACTATCATTGCCGAAGTAGATATGGAAATGATGGGACGCACTTGGTGCGATCATATGGTCGCTGAATTGGATGTATTTGAATGCCGCATCTTCGTCAGTGCTTTCAAACAAGAAACGTACGCCCCGATTACCAGCGGAATAGTTCAAAATCTCTTTGCCAGTATACACATAATTTGCTTCTTTCTTCGTACCATCATCGAAGATAAACGTCATTGTATTGTCTGTGATCTTGATCTGAGCAACATCTGTTTGATAACCGGTCGTATAATACTCTTTGTATTCGTCAGCCGTCATTTTCTTGTCCATTTTTGCTTTATAATCAAACACTTGGTCTAATGTTCCGTCTTGTAAAAATGGATACACGGATTGCCATTCTCCTGCCCAATCAGATAAGGGACGATCTTGAACATCTGCATCTTCGAAATAGCCGTTATAAACCGTTTTTTCTTTTTCGGCTTCCGCTATTTCTTTGTCATTTGCTACATCGGTCGTTTTTCTCAAGGCATCACGGTTTTGTTCCATGATCGAAATATAGTCTTCCCCGTTATCCATTTGTTCTTGGGTCAACCCTTCTAATGGATTCAAGACAGCCAGTTCGACACCTGCTTCTGAAGCTAACGTTCGTGCAATGCTGTCTTTGGCATTTTCTTCAAAGTAAATCGTTTGGATACCTGTTTCTTGAACGAACTCTTTTAGTTCTGCGATTCGTGAAGCGGAAGGTTCCTCGCTTGGTGAAAGACCAGAGATCGGTACTTGGGTCAACCCGTATTCCAATGCCAAATAACCAAAAGCTGCGTGCTGGGTCACGAAGTGATTTTGCGCTGGATTGCTAAACGCTTCTTCATAAGACGCATGAAGCTCTTGTAACTTCGCTAAATAATTCGCAGCATTTTCTGCAAAGGCTGTTGCTTTCGCTGGATAAGCCTCACTTAGTTGGTCACGGATCGCCTCTACTTGTTTCATGGCTAAGCTTGGTGCTAACCAAACATGGGGATCCAATTCATGGGAATGACCATCGTCGCCATGATCGTGGTCATGATCATGATCCTCGTCTCCTGGAAGTAAGACCATTCCTTCTGTGGCTTTGACCACTGTCACATCGCCATCATTTAACGTAGCTTCAATCGAAGGAACCCACATTTCCATGTTTTCATTGTTGTAGACAAAGACATCCGCATCTTGGATCTTTGCCATGTCCTTTGCAGAAGGTTCGTAGTCGTGGGAATCAGTGCCTGCGGGCATCAATAATTCGACCTGCCCTTCCTCCCCTACGACTTGGCGTGTAAAATCATACATCGGATAAAACGTGGCCATGACCTGAATTTGTTCATTCTCAGAAGAGGCGTTTCCTGACTGCTCCGTAGCGTCAGATCCACCTTGACCACAGGCAGTCAATGCGAGGGCTACTGCTGATAACATCGTTATTTTAAAAAACTTCTTCATTTTCTAACTACACTCCTTTTATTTTTCCTCTTTTTCTTTCCCTTGGTAAAATACTGATAAATCAATTACGATTTACAAAAACAAAACGTAACGTTTACGTTTTACCATCGGTTTTATACTTTACACAACTATTTGTAACCTGTCAACCGCTTTTTCACTTGTTTTTTTATATGTAAAAACCTTCATATGTACCACCACAGATATCAGTGAAGAAATTTCCTTGAAAGACTTGCTCTGCTGATTTTTTTCAATCGTCGAACATCTCTTTTTATTGTCCTTTACTGGGTCCTGTGCTACACTCGAGGGGTAATTGAATAGAAGATTATCCACTAGGGGCGCTTTATGCTGAGATAGACGTAAGTCTGGTCCCTTAGAACCTGATTTGGTTAGTACCAACGTAGGGAAGTGGCAGCGCATGATTTTTCGCGTTCCCATTTTTTCTGTCTACGTGTGGATAGAAAAAGGAGGAACGCTTTTTTTGTAGACAGAAAAACCATCGAGAGGAGAAGAGAAAATGACAAATGAACCAATCGCCTGTGCCGCAGGCGGGATCGATATCACTGGGTGCCGAGTAAGTTTGTACCCCATGAAAGACCACTTTGCGCAACAAATCGTAACGAGCATTGAGCGGACGGATACAACAGCTGTTTGGCAGCAAACCGATCTGTTCAGCACCCTTTTCCGAGGGGAAGCCCCAAGTGTTGTCGATGCGGCAGCTGGGCTATTTATCAACGCTTACGAATCCAAGACACACCTCGTGGGTGAGTTTACTTTTTCTAAGGGCTGTCCTGGCGATTCTGCAGGTGACGCGTTTTTGAATGGAGAACAGGCACAACCCAATAAAGTAAGCAATCTTGTGAATGGTACGTTTGACGTGGATTGTAAATACTCGTTTTATGTATTTGGGGAAAACAATTATATGGAAGAGATCGCCTCCATCGTCCAACTGGCAGAAACCTATGGTTTGGCGCCTCGCTCCGCCCATTATGTCACGATGCTGACGGGAACGGCCAGCCAACTCTTTGGGTATTTTGAAGCGGCATTAGCGTATGCCCATGACCATCTTCCCCATTATGTGTTAGAAGCAACGGTCTCAGTCAACAGTCCTTCCAAAAAGAAGGCGGTGTCGCATGACTAAATGGGTCTTAAAAGATGTCATTATGGTGGGGATCGCTTCGTTGATTTTTGGCGTGATCTATTTGGGCGCTGTTCATTTTGGGCTGTTGTTAGGTACGCTTTTAACACCCTTTGGTTTGTCTGTTTTAGCGAATGAGTTTATTTTCGGGGTTTGGTTCATGGCAGCGGCTTTTGCTGGCTATGTGCTGCGCAAACCGGGCGCAGCGACGATCACTGAGATGATCGCCGCACTTTTAGAAGTGTTTATGGGGAATTTTTATGGACCGATTATTTTTATCAGCGGGTTTGTACAAGGGATTGGAACAGAAGCTGGCTTTGCATTAGGTGGCTACCGTCGCTATGGCTGGTTCCCTTTGATCACTGGTGCCATTGGCGCCACGATCACGAGTTTTCTTTGGGGGATCATTCGGTCAAATTTCGTTGACTTGCAATGGCAGTTGTTGGTGGTGATTTTTATTATTCGCTTGCTTTCTTCTTTATTCTTTTCCGCCTTTTTGGTCAAGATCGTCTGTGACCATCTGACACGCATGGGCGTTCTCAACAGTTACCCGATTGCTGAAGACCAAACCATTAGCGCCAAACGAGAAGCGGCATGAGCCTGCTCGTGAAAAACGGCTGCTTTTTCGTGGATCAAAAACGGCTTGATCTGACACTGTCTTTAGCCCCCGGAGAAACAAAAGGAATCTATGGTGCTTCAGGAACAGGAAAAAGCACTCTTTTCCACCTCTTAGCGGGGCTTAACGAGAAAGGGTTTGAAGAAGGAACCTATACGATTGATGACCGAACGCTAAATCAGCTTTCCATTCGAGAAAGAAGCACGTCGATCAGCTTACTGTTTCAAAATCCAGATATGCAATTTTGTATGGCCACGCCTCGAGAAGAACTACTGTTTTGTCTTGAAAATCAATGTATTCCCCAAGCCGACATGCCAAAAAAAGTAGCGGAAGCCTTGACGTTTTGCGAGATCAGCCATCTTGCCGATCAGCCCTTTACGACCTTGTCTGGCGGTGAGAAACAGTTAGTAGCATTGGCTTGTTGTCTGATTTTAAAGAGTCGCTACTTGCTTTTGGATGAACCATTTGCCAATTTGGACGCCGACACAAGTCAAAAAATCATTCGAAAACTGAGACAGCTCCAAAAGCAACATGCCATTGGCATCTTACTGATCGACCATCAAATCAAAGAAACTGCTGACTGGGTTGCTGAGTGGCTGCTGATTGAAGAAGGATTCAGATCCGTCGATCAAGAAAAGATGCGCACACTCGATCAGGAGCTGCGCAGGTCACTACCGCCTGTTGAGATTAAGAAACTTTCTGCAAAAGGGCGGCTATCTTTTCAAGATTTTCGCCTGCCGATCCGTAACCAAGCGATTGTTTTTCCGAATCTTACCTTTGATAGTGGGACAATGATTGGGCTTACCGGACGTAGCGGCAGCGGCAAATCTTCGTTTTTAAAAGCGATCTTGCAGCAGCAGGCGTACTCAGGAACCATTCGCCTGTGCGGGGATCCAATCAAGAAGCATCCCTCCCCTTTTCGGTCCATCAGCTGGATCATGCAAAATCCGCAGGACCAGTTTTTGGCTGCTACAGTGGCACAGGAGCTTAGTCAAGGACGTGCAGCGACCGAGAGTGACAAACTGCTGGAAAAATTGCGACTACAAAACAAGAGCACTCAGTCCCCTTTTCTACTCAGCCAAGGCCAGCAAAGACGCTTGGCAGTAGCAGCTTTATTGCAGCGACCAGTCAAATTACTGTTGGTGGATGAACCGACCTATGGCCAAGATGTCAAGCAAGCTTGGCAGGTCATGCAGCTGTTAGCCGAAAAAGCCGCAAGCGGCACCTTGGTTTTGATCGTTAGTCACGATGTCTTATTATTGGAAGCATTTTGTTCACAAATCATTGATTTTAATCATTATGAAAAGGAGGACATAGATGCGCACCCTCAACCCGACAGTCAAGTTATTCGCCATTTTAGGACTCGCCTTACTGGTTTCTTTTCAAAATAATTTCAGATTGAATCTGCTACTCTGTGTCCTGTTCTTTGCTGTTTCTGTAAACGAACGCTCTTTGAAAAAAAGCCTTTTGCTTGTTTCTGCATTGACCTTGGCAGCTGTGGGGGTCTTTTTCACCGGACTCCTTTACTACCAGGACAACCAAGGTGGCTCCTCCTCAGCAGCAGCTATGCGCTATGGACTTGACATGGCAAGCCGTATCTATTGCTTTGGTATGTTGGGTAGTTCTTTCAGTGTATCGACCACGATCAATGAGCTGATTTATTCGCTGCAGCAACAGCTGCGACTCCCCGCCGTTTTTGCCTATGGTCTGCTCGCTGCGTTTCAAATTGCGCCCATCATTCCAGCCGAGTATCAGAATATCCGTAATAGCATGCGTTCTAGAGGAATCCCCGTCAATCTATTTTCATTCAAGATGCTGATCCCTTTACTGGTCAAATCGATTCGTTGGTCTGAGCTCTTGGCGACTGCGATGCTTTCAAGAGGATTTGACAGCGAGGCAAAGCGAACCTACGCCAAGTCATTTCGCATCACTTTCGCCGATATGCTCTTTCTATCTTTTTGTCTGATAATCGGCCTCGCTGGAACACTGCTCTTATAAAGGGGAAAAAGAGAAAAAGCCAAAGAAACACTGCCGTTTCTTTGGCTTTTTCCTTCTTATGGCTAAGAGATGATTGATTTTTTTATGGATCCAGATTTGATTTGATAGAGCGTTACAAACAAGGTGGTCACTAAAATATACATTGCGAAAAGGAAATACATGTTTTTAAAAAGCTGGATCGTCGTTTGATTGAGCCAAGCCCCTACTTTAGGGATATAAAAAATGGGTTGCCCAATCAATTGGCTTTTTTGGATTTCTTTTGGTTCCATCTGGCTTTGGTTATCACCGATCGTATAAAGCACCGATTGGTTTTCTCCCACTGCAACGATTCGCCGTGTGCGCATCTGTCTGCCGTGATCGACATAATAGGTCACTTCATTACCAACGACCAAATTGTCTTCTGAAGCCTTTTTAACAAAAAGTAATGTCCCTTCGGAATATGTAGGTTCCATTGCATCGCTGTTAACGATGGCCATTGTGAAACCAAACGCATGAGGAATCACGACCGATAAAACAGAAATCAGCATAAACAACAATACAAAAAGTGAGAGCATGATACTTTGTTTTGGCAAAAGTTTCATTTTCTTTTCTCCTTCTAAGGCTCAGTTTCTTTTTCGATTCTATAACATATTTAAATTTTTTTCAAATATTTAAAAACGATTCATTGAATTTTTATGCGTATTTTTTCTCATTATTATTTGACTTTATTTTACTATTTATATTATGCTAAAGGCGATTAAAAAACATAGGAGAAAAAGTATGCTTTTTTTAAATAACAAGTTCTTTTTTAAACGTTGGATTCCCTTTATCCTACTCGTTCTATTTTTGCTAGGAAGCATCGGTTTTTTTCTTATACTCTTCCTATCTCCTACTTCTGATAACCATACCGTGGAGAAGAAGGAAGATTGGATTTTTTTATGCGGAAGACAATCCTGATTCTACTTTTATTAGCCGTTATGTGAAATATTTACCTAGCGTAAAAGCCAATGAGCGATTTGTCATGCAGCGAAAAATGACCAATGAATACAAATATCCAACGATGCTGCTGATTGGCGATCATCAACACATGACCGTCTATTTGGATGATCAAGAAATTTATACCAATGAAGCTGCCGAACATTCATTGACCTTCAACCATCCTGGCAAAACCTTATCTTTTATCACATTGCCAGAGGATTACGTTGGAAAGACGTTGAAGATCTACGTGACTAGTCCTTTCGACACCTATTCTGGCTTTCCAGCCGAAGTCTTTTTCGGTCCTGCCAATGCATTGATCGGTTATGTTTTTAGTCTATCAATTTTGAATATCTATATCCTCCTATTTACCGGATTTATTTGTATCCTTAATTTATTTTATCTCTTCGTTTCTTTTATCAACCAAAGAAAGCTGAAAGTATCTTCCATTTTATTCAGTGGCTTTGCCTTAAGTGCAGGTTTAGAAGCAGGCTTCGGGGATCTGCTGGGTGGACTGCTTTTTTCTCCCATCGTGAATTCATTTATGTTAAATTTTCTTTCGATTATTACGCCCATGTTTTTGATTGGGTTTTACTACACAAACATGCACTTCGTACGTAAGTATTATCAGAAATGGTTGTTTGTTCACTACTCCTTTGGGATCTTTGCCATGTTTTTGGCACTTTTTCAAAAACAAAGTTTGCCAGTCGTCATGAACTATCTGTTTTTATTAAATATCACCAGCACCTTTGTGACTTCATTTGCGGCGATTTATGAGGCGTTAAAAAAGAATCAATTTTATGTCCTTTGTGCACCTTGGATCGTTGTCGCGGCAATCGGTCATGGGTTCTTGTATATCCAAGATATTTTAGTCCTCCCGCAATCTGACATCAATTGGCGCTCGATCATCTTTTTCTTACTGATACTTATTTTTACTTGTTATGGGTTCCTCGAACTCTTTTTTGCCAGTGAAGGCAAAAATAAGCAGATCGACACAGCAGACATCAAAGTGCGATTGTATGAAAATCAGCAGGCGATCGGTCCAGATCAAACGGCACAATGGCAGCAAGTTCTACAAACCATCAAAAAGAGAACCCATACCATTAAAGACATGTTAGAAGACGAACAACTAGCGGCTGCGTATGAAGGTCTTTGCGAGATTGAAGAAGAAATCAAGCAGCAGCTAACGATCCCTGCGGTTGAAAAAGAATCGATCACGACGATGCTGCTTGCTGATTATCAACACACTGCCGCTCAAAAAAGAATCACGCTTACCTGCGATGACCTCACGGAACCACTGGAACGATTGGAAGAAAATGATCGTCTGTCCTTGATCGCCCATTGCTTAGAGTACGCCATCCGCTACACCTGTTCGGTCACAGATCCTCAAAATCGCAGGCTTTCGTTGAAAGTGACTGACACAAAAGAACAGCTACATATCGACTGTCAAATGCCGCTTTTGACAGAGGATGAGGCAGAAAAACTGCAAACTGACGAAGCAAAACGACAGGCGATCCATACCGATGTGCAAATGCTGGAACAAATTTGTCTTGTCTATCAAGGAAGTATGCGTATCGAGGATTCAGATGGTTTTCATTTTTTGCGTTTGACACTTGCCGCTAAAGCGGATCTGCTGTCTTTTGACTGACTGCCTTTTCTCCGATACGTTAAACGGTCTATTTTAAGAAAAAGCGAAAAAACTCTTGCTTTTTTCGCTTTTTCGCTTTAGCATGATAAAGAACAGCAACAAGCATTGGAATAGTAATTTTATGATGGTCTTAGAGAGTCGATGGCAGCTGAAAAATCGACACCCGCTGATAAAATGAACCTACCCAATGGCAATGACCGCAAAACGGTCGGTGGAAAGGCCTTATCCTTTACGAGTTGGATTATCCCTATCGATAATCAACAAAGGTGGTACCGCGAAATCCAAGCATTTCGTCCTTTTTTAGGACGAGATGCTTTTTTATTTTTTTAAGGAGGAAAAACAATGACACAAAAAAATGATTTTACAGAATGGTATATACAAACGATCCAAAAAGCCGAATTGATGGCTTACTCCCCAGTGAAAGGTTCCATTATTTTCCGTCCTGACGGCTTCGAACTTTGGGAACATATTCAAGAGGAGTTCAATCGTTTCTTGAAAAAAGAAGGCATTCGCAATGCATACTTCCCAATGCTGATTCCGCAAAATTTCTTTATGAAGGAAGCGGATCATATCGAAGGCTTTGCCCCTGAATTACCTTGGGTCACAGAAGTCGGCAACGAAAAACTGGAAGAACCTTTGGCCTTGCGTCCAACCTCAGAAACCATGATCGGCTCTGCCTTTTCTGATTGGATCAACTCCTACCGTGACCTGCCTTATGAAATCAATCAATGGGCAAACGTCTTTCGTTGGGAAAAGAAAACATTGCCTTTCTTGCGTACCTCAGAGTTTTTATGGCAAGAAGGTCATACCGCTCATGAAAATGAAGAAGATGCTCGTCAACGCACCATGAAAGTCTTAGATGAATATGCCCGCCTTTGCGAAGAATTTCTAGCGATCCCTGTTTATCGTGGACAAAAAACCCCATCTGAGCGCTTTGCCGGGGCAGTAGATACGTATTCGATCGAAGCGATGATGAAAGACGGCAAAGCAGTCCAAGCAGGAACCAGCCACTACATGGGGACAAAATTTGCTGAAGCATTTGATATTACGTATTTAACGAAAGAAAACAAGCATACCCATGCCCACACAACCTCTTGGGGTGTCTCTACCCGCTTGTTAGGTGCCTTGATCATGACCCATGGCGATGAAAATGGTTTAGTTTTCCCACCAACCATTGCACCAACCCAAGTTGTGTTGTTACCAGTCGGTCCTTGGAAAAAGAATCCAGCCATCTTAGAAAAATTAGAAGAACTGTATGCCAACTTTAAAGCCAAGGGCATTCGTGTTCGTTTGGATGATTCTGATAACTCACCTGGCTATAAATTCAATGAATGGGAACTAAAAGGCGCTTGCTTGCGAATCGAATGTGGCCCAAGAGATTTAGAAGCTGGCAAGGTCATGGTCAAAGTCCGTGACCTACCTGACAAGCAAACGGTGGTGCTTGAGGAATTAGAAGCGTTTGTTGACCAAGAATTACAAGCAATGACTCCACGTTTATTAGCAGCTGCGAAGGAACGTAACAAAGATAATGAGTACACCGACATCGATACATTGGATGAACTAAAAGCCCATATCGAAACGTGCAAACAAGAAGACAAAGTGACTGGTTTTGTTTTGATCGGTTGGGACGGCTCGGAAGAAACCGAAGCCAAAATCAAAGAAGAAACTGGCTTTACTACTCGGAACATTCCGTTTGAAGCGCCAATGGAAAAAACGGTCGATATCGTCAGCGGGAAACCTGCCAAACACACCGTTTGGATCGCCCGCGCATACTAATAAAAAACGAAGCAGCCAGATGGAAAAGGCTGCTTCGTTTTTTGATTAATAAATCAATGAAAGAAAATCTTCAGGCGTGATGTTGCCAAAATATTTTTTGACATCAATGTTGGCAATGACTTGTGCCAAATCTTCTTTGGCATAACGAGTACCGATCAGTGCTTGTTCTACATCTGCAATGTCCCCTAGGCCGAAAAAGTCGCCAAAGATTTTGGCATCTGTGATTTTTCCTTCTGCCACATTTAAACGAACTTCGATGGAACCGATCGGGAATCGATGACGACGTTCTATATCAAAGGCTGGTGATTTGCCGTAATTCCAATCCCAGTTACGATAATACTTATCGGAAATCTCATTGATCTTGACCCAATCCTCTTCTGTTAGTTCATAGGTTTTGACGTCTTCCACGGAATCGACACCAAAAATCTTCAATAAGATTTCTTGACGGAACTCTTCAGTCGTCATGTCTTGCTTCTCTTTTGGCAAGAATGGTTTGATGTTGGTCACTCTTGAACGGATCGATTTGATGCCTTTTGATTCGATTTTGTCTTTACGGACTTTCAAGGCGTTAACTACTTCATTGATATCACTGTCAAACATGATCGTGCCATGAGCAAACATCCGGCCATTTGTTGCGTACATCGCATTCCCAGAAAACTTCATGTCATTGATCACAAGGTCGTTGCGGCCTTTTAGTTGCGCCCCTTCAACCCCCATCTCATGTAAAGCTTGGACGATTGGTTTGGTCAGTTTTTCAAAATCTCTGAAAGAATTCCCATCGTCAGGCATAATAAAGCTGAAATTCAAGTTTCCGAAATCATGATAGACTGCACCGCCGCCGCTGAAACGACGAACGACATGGATCCCATGTTCATCCACATATTCCTTATTGATCTCTTCGATCGTATTTTGATTGCGTCCAATGATAATCGATGGTTCATTAATGTAAAAAAGTAAGATGGGTTCATCCACTTTCATTTCTTGAAGAAGAAAAATCTCGATGGCTAAATTGATGCGTGGGTCATTCAGTTCGTTCGGTACAAAAAGCATACTATTCGTTCCTCCTAATTAGATGATTTCAATTATTTTTTGAACAGCCGCCAATTCAACGGGGATCCCGTTGGCAGCTAGTGCAGCCTCTTCTCGTAACTGTTCTAAATCACCGTGTTGCGGCAAATGCGTCAACATTAATTTTTTTACCTGCGCCGCATGGGCGATCTCGCCTGCTTCTTTTGACGTAAAATGAGCCTTGTGCCGCTCATTGCCTGCAAAAAGATAGGTATCTGCCAAAAACAGGTCAGCTCCTTGTGCAAACGGAACAAAAGATTCTAAGTAGCCAGAATCGCCTGTAAAAACAAAAACCTTGCCTGTGCTTTTCTCAACAAATCGCATGGCATAGCAAGTGACTGGATGGATCGTTTTCATAAAGGTAATGGTAAACGGGCCCAATTCCAATGACTCCGTTTGGAGGTAATCAATTCCTTGAGTCACTCCAGGCATCGTCAGGCTTTCAAAATGAACAGTGTCCTCCCCATGTCCGTAGATCGGCAAAACCTGGCGTTCTTCGTTTCCTGGATATAATTGCCAATAGTATTGCAATACCCCTAGATCCGCAATATGATCGTGATGGTAATGCGTCAGAATCACTGCATCTAAGTCTAAGGGATCAAGGATTTTTTCTAGTTGGACCAAGGTGGTGCTTCCCGCATCAAGCAGCAAATGAAAGCCTTCCGACTCAATTAAATAGCCAGTAGTCCCTTCACCATTATACGGATAGGCACCTAAACAACCTAAGACAGTTATTTTCACTTGTGTTTCCTCCTCTTTGGCTCAAGCTGATTTTCTACTTCTTTTATGCTATCACATCTCAGCTGATTTGACTAAAATCCGACCATTTTTTTGCAAAAAAAGATCGAGAAAACGAGAAAAAAACGACGTCTATTGGTAGAACCCTATGAATGAGTTTTTTA
The DNA here is from genome assembly GCF_051711245.1 of Enterococcus sp. DIV0240d. NCBI lineage: Bacteria > Bacillati > Bacillota > Bacilli > Lactobacillales > Enterococcaceae > Enterococcus > Enterococcus sp. DIV0240d. Next base: position 2,334,959 of record NZ_JBIOMG010000001.1, read on the forward strand.
CTCTATCTGCAGGGAGCCAGACCAATGGGCCATCGTCTTTTTTGTTTATCTGATCATCGCTCGTTGTTCATTGATCAATTCCTCATAAAATACTGCATTAACCGCATAAGCGTAGGCGTTTGCCCATAGCATCCCGATCATCAGTGCCAAAAAGCCGAGAATAAACCAACCAATCAATGATAACTGTAGCCAAATGTATTGACCCAGATGTGGACGCAAGAGCGCAAAGGCCACTTTAATTGACTGAAGAACCCCTAATTCCGGTTGATCATAGCGCAGATAGATCGCTAATTGGATCACACCAGTAACGACTTGTGACAAAAAGAAGAACAAAATGATGGCGAGAAAAGTCCCGAGTACAAAAGCCAGGGAGCCATTAAACATCGCCAAATCAATAGAGATTCCCCGATTAAAATTGAATACCAAGTCCAAATATTGATTGAGCCCTGATAAGACAAACTGCGGCAAGAAAATCGCAAAACTCAAAAGATAATTTAAAAGCGCGCTCACTAAATTTAGTAGCAAAAACGGTACATACAGACGTTTATCAAAGACTAGAAAAATATCCCCCACCTTGATTCCTCTGCCACGAACCAGATAGAGTGCCATGATACTCAACGCTACCGAAAACGCAAAGAAGACAAAATTGTCCAAGATCAGATCGATCCAGCTCCCTGCATTGTTTGCACCAAAAGAAGTCCCAATACTACTAAAAAGCGAGCTGACCACCGCTTGTACCGCAACCGTCGCTAAAATACTTAAGACGAACGTTCCCCAGAATCCGCGCAAGGAGTTTTTGGCGGTCTCTCGAATCATTGTATTTGATCTCATAGACTCACCTTAATAACTGCGCAATGCTTTAACGGTCTTATCGTCTAAGCGGCGAACCACTTCCGTTACAAGCTTGACTGTATTGAAGTAGTCATCCTCATGAATGACAGAAGTATGAGAATGCAGGTAACGAACTGGCACGGTAATAGCGATCGAAGGGACCCCATCACGAGTCAAATGCATTTGACCAGCATCGGTTCCTCCACCAGTGATCACGGTATATTGGAAAGGAATTTCCATTTCTTCTGCGACATCGATCACAAAATTCAATAATTTCTTGTGAGGAATCATGGAAGCATCAAAAATCAGGACTTGTGGGCCTTTGCCTAACACAGAATCCGCTTCTTTTGGTGTCATTCCAGGCGTGTCCCCAGCGGTACCAGTATCTAGTGCGATCGCGATATCGGGATTCACTAAGTGAGTGCTTGTTCGCGCCCCTCTTAGGCCAACTTCTTCCATCACGTCACTGCCAGCAAACAAGCAGTTGGGATGTCCTTCTGCTGCCAAGGTTTCTAATACCCGCAGTGATACCGCCGTACCGATTCGATTGTCCCATGCTTTGGCTAATAAAAATTTGCTGTCGTTCATCCGTTTGTATTGGATATAAGGGGTGATCATATCTCCCGGACGGATCCCCCAGCCTTTGGCTTCTTCTTCACTTGAAGCGCCGATATCAATGAACATATCTTTGATATCATACGGTTTATTTCGAGTCTCTGGACTCAAGACATGGGGTGGTTTTGAACCGACGACACCGTGGATCAATTTGCCTTCATTGGTTTTGATCTCGACTTGCTGTGCCAGCATCACTTGCCCCCACCAACCACCAAGGGTCTGGAATTCAATAAAGCCTTTTTCTGTGATTTTAGTTACCATAAAGCCGACTTCATCCATATGTCCCGATATAAAAATTTTCGGTCCACCGCCATCACCAACATGTTTGGCAATGACACTTCCTAAACCATCAAAAAAGATATCTTCAGCAAAGTCTTTGGCATATTCTTTAAAGACTTCACGCACTTCCTCCTCATTCCCAGGAACCCCACGTGCAGTCGTTAGGTCTATTAAAAGCTGTTCTTCTTTTTTCTCCATCTTGCTTCCTCCTTTGTCTCATTGATTATGATTATACCATTCTCTTAATCTGGTGCCAGAGGGAAATACAAAAAGATTGGTTAAATGAAAAAACGATCCTCGTTTTGTAGTGATCCTCAAGGTTAGATTTTTTGGTCTAACTTGTAAGGTTCGCTTCAATTCTAAGGATCGTTTTATCAAGAATTCAATCAAGTTTCAATTATTCGCAGACACAGCTTGACGGTAATCAAATAGGCAAATAGATAGACGACTGCTGCAACTGCCGCAAACAAATGAGCCACCCAATACCCAGGACTGTCGATGATTTGGGTGAAAGTATTGATGGCAAAGACGGCATGCAAGATCGCCAGTAGCGTACCTGGCATAAAAATCCAGATGTTTTGCCAGTAAACGAGTTTGCGTACTTCTTTTCGGGTGTAACCTAGTTTGGTCAATAATCGGTAATTGTGTTTCTCCCGCTCGGTATTTGAAAATTGCCGAACGATCAAACTGCTGGATGTCGTGATCAAAACGATCACACCTACAAATAATGACACAAACAAAACGATTCCTACTTGCCGCCGCACGCCGCGCATCGTTGTAAAACGATTCGCTAAGGTCAGTCGATATGCGGTCATCTGGTTATTCTCACTGGTGGAATCTCGGGCAGTCTCTGGATAAAAACGCACGCTTTTTTGGTCATCGCTAAACTCATAGGTCAAAGGATGCGTCCACTCAATCGGCAGCTCTTCATCTAGCAGCTGAGTCAAGCTCTCCGTTTGCACCTTGTCTGTTTGTAAATAAGCAACGCTATAGGTGAAGCCCTCAACTTGTTGGTACGCATCATCTTGGATGACAAGGACATTCGGCAAGGAATAGCGCAAGGCAGAATCCCCAAAATAATCCTGTTCTGCTTGAATGAGTTTGAACGTATGTTGACTGCCGATTTTGACCTCATCGCGATAGGTGATAAACGAACGAGTCACATCGTATTGACTGTCAAAAAGCACCGCTTGTTTATCGGTACTCAGTTGAATCTCCGGGGCATCGGGAACCAGTTTTCGCAGACGCTGATAATCAGAAAAAGCGACCAGATTCACCATGATATTTTCAATATTTTCGTCTTGCAACTCTCCAAGGTAACGGGTTTGAACCGTCATATTGGTCATTTTATAGGGAATCGATTGTTCGGCAATAATCGGTGTATCGGCTTTTTCTAAAAGGTCCCGCAAGGTATCTGCCTGCTCTTCTGACACTTGAAAGGACGTTGGATAAATGCGGTTCGTTGCTTGATAGTTTAATGAGATGACCCCCATCGTTCCCCCGATCAGGGAGATTGCGATCGCTGTGATGATCGTCAAAAGCGCATAGCTTTTCCACGTTCTTTGCAAGTAAGCCCGCACGTTATTGTAAGCAATCAGTTTCGCCCCTTTGATAAGACGTTTTTTCGGCTTACTCAAAAAATATAACAATGCCGGCAACGAGCAATCAAAAAAAAGATAGGTTGCCGTCACACAACAAAACAGAATCAATAAAGGAATCCATAAAATTGCTGAAAAATCTTGTGTGTACGTGATATAGTTGGTCCACGTTTCCCGCAGGGTCAAAGACAAATAGTAGCCTACCCCCAGTAGAATCAGACCTAGAACCCCCATTAATGAACGAAACGGGGTCATTTTCATTTTCTTGATCGGTAAGCGGTATTCAGTCTTGATCAGCTCACTCATTGGGGTACGCCATACAAAAAGGATCACTTGAATACTCAAAATAATCATCGCCGCGATAAAGACAAAAACCGTTGAAAAAATCGATTGGGGCGAATTAAAGAAATGACTCGTTAAATTCAAGCCCATCGCTCGAATCAAAATCATAGAAAAAAATTTCGAAAAAATAATCCCCATAAAGATGCCGGTCACTAAAGAGAAAAAGTTCAATAGAAACGTTTCCCGCAGCAACAGCCAAGCCAGACGACCTTGCCGCAGCCCCAAAAGCTGGTAAACACTGATTTCTTTTTGCCGCTGACTAAGAAAAAAATGATTGGCACTCAGCATAAAAAACAAGACGACAAAGGCAACCACACTGCTGCCGAATCCTAAAACCCCTTCAATGCGGATATCTTGCTGGACCCGTTGATTCAGCAGACGATCATTCATCAAGGCGTTAAAGGAATAAAAAATCATCACAGCGGTCATCATACAAATAAAGTACACCATATAGTTGCGAAACTGCCGTAAAAAACTCCGCCAGCCGATTTTAAACAACATGGCGCGGACCGCCTCCAATCGTTGCCTGCATATCGATGATTTTTTCAAAAAATTCCTGACGCCCGCCTTTTTTGACGACTTCTGCAAAGAAGACACCGTCTCGGATGAATAAAATTCGGTTGCAGTAGCTGGCGGTGAAAGGATCATGGGTGACCATCAAGATCGTTGTTTTCTCTTGTTGATTGATTTGTGCTAAATACCGTAACAATTCTGTCGCCGCTTTTGAATCAAGGGCGCCAGTGGGTTCATCAGCAAAAAGGACCGCCGGACGACTAATGATTGCTCGAGCAGCAGCGACCCGCTGTTTTTGCCCTACAGACAATTCTTCTGGGTAGCGATCTAACAAGTGCTCGATTCCTAACAAATTGGCCGTTTGTTCAATGCGCTCTTGGGTTTCACTCACGGGCAAACGATCAATGGCAAGGGGAAGCAAGATATTGTCTCTGGCAGTCAACGTCTCTAAAAGATTAAAGTCTTGAAAGATAAAACCGATCTGCTGACGACGAAAATCACTGAGGGCTTTTTCCGACATTCGGGTAATGTCTTTGCCATCGATATAGATCGAGCCTAAGCTAGGTCGCATGATTGAAGACAACAGATTCATCAAGGTCGTTTTCCCAGCGCCGCTGGGCCCCATGACCCCGACAAATTCTCCTTGATCCACTGCAAAAGAAAGGTTATCTAATACTTTGGTTTGATTGAAACGAGTGCCGTAACTTTTGGTCAGATGCTTCACATCAATCATATTTTTCACATAGAACCCTCCTTTAATAAAATTCTCTCCTTATGGTAGCATACTTTTTCATTGAATACTTCTGCTTCAAAACAGAGAAAAAATAAATTTAAAAAAGTTTTTTATTCATTATGTGAAACATGGAACAACCAAATCCTTAATCTTATCAGTTTTCTCAGAAAACACCCCAATGAATATACACCATATATTGTGTATATCCAATTTATCAACCCTTATTCACCACTATATATAGTTGCTCATTTCTACAATTTGTTTTATTATATTGAGGAAGATAAGGAGTGGTAGAAATGATGAACATTAAGAGAAATCCTGAGCAAGGGTTGGAAAGACAGTCCGCTTTGCGTCAGTTAAAAATCGTAAAACGTGATGGACGGCTTGTCGATTTTGATGATCAAAAAATTTACGATGCGTTAGTGAAAGCCCTAAGAAAAATCAACGGCGAGCTTTCTCCCATCGACCACGAAAAAATCACCGAGATCGTTGACAGTGTCGATCACGAGATCGCGGAACGTTTTCGTACGAATGTAAAAATCTATGAGATCCAAAATATCGTCGAGCATATCTTATTAGCAAAAAACGAGTATGCCTTGGCTGAAGAATATATCAACTATCGGACCCATCGTGATTTCGAGCGCAGCAAAGCCACAGACATCAACTTTACGATCAACAAATTGATGAATAAAGATCAATCGGTCGTCAATGAGAATGCCAATAAAGATAGCAATGTGTTCAATACACAACGTGATTTGACCGCTGGGATCGTAGGAAAATCGATCGGTTTGAAAATGCTCCCTCCTCACGTGGCAAATGCTCACCAAAAAGGCGACATTCATTACCATGACTTGGATTATCATCCTTACACCCCAATGACCAACTGCTGCTTGATCGATTTTAAAGGCATGCTGAATAATGGGTTTAAAATTGGGAACGCCGAAGTGGAATCGCCAAAATCGATCCAAACGGCCACCGCTCAAATCTCACAAATCATTGCAAACGTAGCATCGAGTCAATATGGCGGCTGTTCTGCTGATCGAACAGATGAATTATTGGCTCCTTTTGCTGAGTTGAATTATCAAAAGCATCTAAAAGATGCCGAAGAATGGATCGAGTCGCCTGAACGTCGGGAAGCTTATGCGAAGAGCAAAACGCGCAAAGATATCTACGATGCAATGCAAAGTCTAGAATACGAAATCAATACGTTATTCACCTCAAACGGACAAACGCCGTTTACTTCCCTTGGCTTTGGTTTAGGAACCAACTGGTTCGAACGGGAAATCCAACGAGCGATTCTCCAAATTCGCATCAACGGGTTAGGCAGTGAAAAGCGTACCGCTATTTTTCCAAAATTGATCTTTAGTATTCGCCGTGGCGTCAACTTGGCCCCTACCGATCCGAACTATGATATTAAAGAACTGGCTTTAGAGTGTGCCACCAAACGGATGTATCCTGATATTTTGAATTATGATAAATTGGTTGAATTGACCGGCAGCTTTAAAGTGCCGATGGGCTGTCGTTCTTTCTTGCAAGGCTGGAAAAACGAACGTGGCGAAGAAGTCAATGTCGGTCGGATGAATCTAGGCGTCGTAACATTGAATATTCCTCGGATCGCCTTAGAAGCAAATGGTGATCAAGAAAAATTCTGGACGCTGCTGGAAGACCGTCTGCAAATCGTCAAGGATGCTCTTGTCTATCGGGTGGAGCGCTGTAAAGAAGCCAGCCCTGCGAATGCGCCGATCCTTTATATGTATGGGGCTTTCGGTGAACGTTTGGATCGCAAAGACAATGTGAATGAACTATTCAAAAACAAACGTGCTACTGTTTCTCTTGGATATATCGGTTTGTATGAAGCTGCTTCGGCTTTTTATGGTGGAACATGGGAACAAGATCCAGAAGCAAAAGCCTTTACCCTAGCGATCGTGAAAGAATTGAAAGCTCATGCAGATGCTTGGGGCGATGAATACGGCTATCATTTCAGCGTGTATTCGACGCCTAGTGAAAGCCTGACTGATCGTTTCTGCCGCTTGGATACCGAAAAATTCGGTGAAGTTGAAAACATTACCGACAAAGAATACTACACCAACAGCTTCCACTATGATGTGCGGAAAAATCCGACACCATTTGAAAAACTTGATTTTGAAAAAGAATATCCAAAATACTGTTCTGGCGGGTTTATTCATTACTGTGAATACCCAGTCTTGCAGCAAAATCCAAAAGCGTTAGAAGCGGTTTGGGATTACGCTTATGATCGGGTCGCCTATCTTGGAACAAATACCCCTATCGATCACTGTTATGAGTGTGGGTATGAAGGAGATTTCAATCCAACCGAACGGGGCTTCGAATGCCCGCAATGCGGCAATCATGACCCCAAAAGTTGTGACGTCGTCAAAAGAACCTGTGGGTATCTTGGAAATCCTCAAGCTCGTCCAATGGTCAATGGACGGCACAAAGAAATTTCTGCCCGGGTCAAACATTTGCAAGAATAAACGAAAAAGGAGTGCTAGAATTCTTCTACACTCCTTTTCTTGAAGACCAATCCCTGTAATTCATGATAGAAAGAAGTTTTCTTATGAGAAATCCGAAACCTAAAGAATGGCAAGCCAAAGAATATAGCCAAAATTATATTGCTGATTACAAAGCCTTCAACTTTGTTGATGGTGAAGGCATTCGAAATAGTTTATACGTGAGCGGCTGTCTCTTTGCTTGTGAAGGCTGTTTCAACAAAGCGGTCCAAAACTTTCGCTATGGTACACCTTTTACGCAAGAACTAGAGGATCGAATCATCGAAGATCTGCGGCATGATTATGTCCAAGGGCTGACCCTCCTGGGCGGCGAACCTTTCTTGAACACAACAGTCTGTCTGAAAGTCGTTGATCGGGTTCGTGCTGAATTTGGGCACAGCAAAGATATTTGGAGCTGGTCAGGCTACACCTATGAAGAATTGCTTTTGGAAACACCCGATAAATTGGAACTTTTATCCAAAATCGATATTTTAGTCGACGGTCGTTTTGAACTGAGCAAACGAAATTTAAACTTGCAGTTTCGCGGCAGCAGCAATCAACGAATCATTGATCTTGCTGCATCTCGGGAACAAGGAAAAGCGGTTATCTGGGCAAAGTGCAAAGATGCTGAAGCAAGCTACGAACAAATCAAAAAACAAATTTAAAAACTAAAAACACCGTGCATCTTGAGGTGACCCCAAAAGTTAGACCAAAAAATCGAACTTTTGACGGTCACCTCCTCTTCCTTCAAAGATGATGCACGGTGTTTTTTTATGTTATATCAACTCAGTGACCAAGCTTTTTACAGGTACTTACTTGCTTCACGAATCGTCAAAGGCGCCAGACTTGTTTGATAGCGAAGCAGAAAGTCTTGGACCCACTGAGGATTCGTCTTGGCATAATCTCGTAAGCTCCAACCAATGGCTTTGTTGATAAAGAATTCAGAACTCCCCAAATTATTGACGATGACCTCTTCAAGCAGTGGTCGATCCATCTGTTCTTTTTGCAGCAGTTGATGGAGTATTGCCACTCGCCGCAGCCAAAGATTTTCCTCAAGACTCCAGCGAAGCATTTCAGCTTTTAACGCTGGCAGTCGGCGAACTAGTTTTCTGACAACCTCACTTAGGGCATCCACGCTATCCCACCAAGCTTTTGTTATGACTAGCTGTTCAATTTTTGCCAGATCGATGGCCGCTAGAAACGGCTCCATCACCACTAAATAATCAATCGCAAGGTATTGGTGTTCCCGATAGCTGCTTTGCCAACAATGATCGATAAAGTCCCAATCAACCGTTTTCGTTTGTTTTGCTGCTTTGAAGGTCGCTTTCTCCTGCTGGCGGCGCAACGGCGTAGGAATGCCTAAAAAATCAAACTGATGCCGCATGTAGGCGGCCATTTTTTCACTTCGCTCCTGATCAGCCAACCCCACCATCGTGTCATATACTTGATAGAGTGTCATTTTGCTCCTCCTCTTCTGACTACTGCTCGTCAGATAGTTGCCATAAGGGCAGTACGATATTTTCATAGGTCAGTGGATCAAGATTTGTGACGGTGATCCCCAAAAGACGGATGCCTTTTTCCAGACCTAAAATTTCTTCCCAAATCAGACTTGCTTCGGAAAATAGCTGTTCTTTTTTATGAACATAGGTTGGCAAGGTCACTCGCTTGGTGATCGTAGAGTAATCACTGTAACGAACTTTCAACACGACCGTCTTGCCATGTTTTTGTGTGCGCTTCAGTGATCTTTCGACTTCTTCTGCGATAGCCCGTAACTGGCTCAATACTTGTTCTTCACTGGTTAATGGATTGCCGTATGTATGCTCTTTTCCAACTGATTTCCGTTCTCTCGTCACACTAACTGGGGAATCATGGATCCCTCTAACTTTCCGATACAAGGAATACCCCATTTTGCCAAATTCACGAATCAGTGCCATCTCACTCCAGCCATACAGATCAGCTCCTGTAAAAATACCTAACTCATGCATCCGCGGAACAGTTTTCTTCCCGATCCCGTGAAATTTATCAATGGGTAATTGTTGCAAAAATGCCACTGCCTCATCTGGCATCACCACCGTCAATCCTCGTGGTTTATGATAATCCGAAGACAGTTTTGCCAAGAATTTGTTGTAACTGACTCCTGCCGAACAGGTCAGATGAGTCTCTTGCCAGATGTCTCGTTGAATCAAACGAGCGATCTTAATTGCTGAAGGACAATTGATCTTGTTGACTGTGACATCTAGATACGCTTCATCAATAGAAACTGGTTCGATGATGTCGGTGTACCGATGAAAAATTTCTCTGACTTGCTGGGACACTTCACGATACTTTTGATGATTTCCCGGTTTAAAAATCGCTTGCGGACAAAGCTCATAGGCTTTTTGCGCACTCATTGCCGAGTGGATGCCATATTGTCGTGCCAGATAATTGGCGGTCGTTACCACTCCTCGTCCGCCAGTATCACTTGGGTGACGGGCAATGACGAGGGGATGCTTGGCAAGCTCTGGATCATCCCGTTCTTCCACCGAAGCAAAAAAAGCATCCATATCAATATGAATAATTTTGCGGCTCGTATCATTTTTTAAGGGAAATTGCAGTTCCGACATCGTTGTTCACCTCACTTCTTATTATAAACGAACAGAGGTTCCCTATCAAGCAAGGAATCGAGGGAAGCACGCAAAAAGGACCAATCTTCATTGGTCCTTTCTTCTACATTCACTGCTTTTGCGGCCCTCTTCATGGTTCAAGAATTTCTACTATAAGGCAGCTTCCCCTCGTTCATTAGTGCGAATCCGAATCGCTTCTTCCAACGGGTAGACGAATATTTTGCCGTCACCGACTTCATCTGTCCGACAGATCGATACAATCAGCTCAATCACCGCATCGACTTTTTCATCTGCTAAAACAAAACGGACATTTACTTTTGGTAAAAGAGTTGTGATCACTTCTTGGCCACGAATAAACTCTTTGAGGCCTTTTTGATTGCCACAGCCCAGCACTTGACTGACTGTCATGCCGCTGATCAAATCAGACTGATCCAAAGCGGCCTTTAGTTCTTCTAATTTTTCTTGGCGAATAATCGCTTCAACTTTTTTCATGACTGCTCCTCCACTCTTAAGAATCTAACCCCATAAAGGTAGGATAGGCCGTTTCGTCATGTTCGATCCGATCCATCCCCACTGCTTCTTCTTGTTGCGATACGCGAATCGGCATTACCCATTTGATCAAAGTGATAATGACAAAGGATAAGATACCTGCAAATAGAATCGTAAATACGATACTTTCGGCTTGTGCGAGAAAAAGATCAACGCCGCCATAGAGCAATCCTGACCGTCCACCCACTGCTGGATCCGCAAAGATCCCCGTCATCAAACCGCCAAAGATCCCGCCTACGCCATGGCAGCCAAAGGCATCCAGCGCATCATCTAATCCTAGACGATGTTTGATGACAGAAATAAAGAAGTAGCAAAACGGACTGACTAAAGCGCCAATGATAAAGGAAGACCAAAGCGAGACAAATCCCGCACCTGGTGTGATGGCAACTAAGCCCACGACGGCTCCAGTACACGCACCAACGATCGTCGGTTTGCCCAACACGATTTTTTCGATCAGCATCCAAGAAAGCATCGCACTGGCTGCAGCCGTATTCGTGGTCATTAGGGCGTGGATCGCTAGACCATCAGCTGCTAACGCAGAGCCAGCATTAAAGCCAAACCAGCCAAACCATAAAAGGCCAGCACCTAGTACAACAAATGGAATATTATGAGGACGATATTCGGTTTGATGAAATTCTCGCCGCTTACCGACAACGATCGCTAAGACTAACCCACTGATACCCGAACTGATATGAACGACATTGCCTCCTGCAAAATCGATCGAGCCGATCGCATCTAAGAAACCGCCGCCCCATACCATATGTGCCATTGGAAAATACACGAGAACTAGCCAGAAGCCGATAAATAGGAAAATAGCTGAGAAACGCATTCTGCCCACGACAGATCCAGTAATGATCGCTGTTGTGATCAAGGCAAACATCATTTGAAAGGCCGCAAATAACCCTTCAGGAATCCCTTCTCCTTCTGTCATCGAGACATGATTGAAAAAGACTTTATCTAAATTCCCAATAAATGAGCCTGTGCCGCTAAAAGATAAGGTATACCCTAAAGCGACCCATAGCACAGACGCCAAGCCCATCGTACAAATCACCATCATCATGGTATTGAGGATGTTTTTGCGACGTTCCAATCCTCCGTAAAAAAATGCCAATGCTGGAGTCATAAGAAAAACCATGCCGCTACAAATTAAAATAAATGCAATATTCCCTGTGTTCATTTTTGACGCCTCCTTTTCTTTATGTCAGCTATCCTAACATCATATTTTCAAATAATCTAGATTTTTCTGAGAAAACCGTGAATTTTCTGAAAATAGCTAACTATTGATGTCAGATAATTTAACACAAGTCCGAAAAAAGACAAAAAAATACCGAGAGAATTCTCGGTATGATTACGTTTCTAATTGATGGTAGGCTTGATAAACAAGCTGTTTCTTCACTTGATTGCGTTTAGCCACTTCTTTGATGGCTTCTTTCGAAGACAAGCCAGCCTCTTCCATCAAGGCTGCCACCTGTTCAGCATAGCTTCCTTCATAAACGACTTCAGGGATTTCAGAAGCGCCTTCCACTAATAGACAGCATTCCCCTTTGATTGGTTGTTGGTCGAGGTATTCAATCAATTCTGAAAAGGTCCCTCGCAAATATTCTTCGTGGATTTTTGTCAATTCACGGCAGATAACTGCTTGACGTTCTCCCAATATCTCTTTCATCGTTTCGATCGTCGCTGCGATTCGATACGGTGACTCATAAAAAATCATCGTAGCTTTTTGGCTTGCCAATTCACTTAACGCTTGCTTTTGTTCTTTTTTCTTACGAGGTAAAAAGCCATAAAAAAGATTCGGCTGCGGTGATAAGCCAGAAGCGATCAGCGCGGTCAAACCAGCCGTAGGTCCTGGGAGCGCAATCACTGCGATTCCTTCGACCAAGCACGCCTTGACTAATTCATGACCTGGATCACTAATGGAGGGCATACCAGCATCACTGCATTGGGCAATAGTCTTGCCCATTTGCAGCTGTTCTATCAGCTGTGGCACCCGTTCTTTATAATTGTGTTCATGTAAGCTTTTTTGCGGTGTCGCAATCTCAAAATGATTCAACAATTTCTGGGTATTTCGAGTATCTTCACTTGCGATCAGGTCCGCTTCTTTTAAAATTTTGACACATCGGAACGTCATATCTTCCAAGTTACCGATCGGTGTTGGAACAAGATACAGTTTTCCAGTGTCTTGTTTATAACTTTGCTGCTTTTGCATGTACTGCTCCTTTCGAAAAAAAGACCAGCAGTAACTGATCTTTTTTCTAACGAACCGCTTCGTCTGTCAGCTATTTGCCGCTTTCACGATAGATCACTTCTAGACAAAACGCACAAGGTTCGTCATGTTCTCTGCGAGAACCGTATAAGTCATAACAAACATGAAATCCTTCTTCGTAAATCTTTTCTAAATTCATCCGTGATTTAGAAAGCTCTTGTTTGACCGATTCAGCGGGTGCATCTGCCACTTGGTTCAACTCACGAATGTGTTCACGTAAGCGTTGATTTTCCAATTCTAATGTCGTATTTTTTTCGACGATTTCTTGCAAAGACTGCTTCATTTCCGCTAGATTATTCAAGGAATTTTGCAACTCCACTTCTAACTGATTCAATCCGTCATATATTGATCGTTTGTCCATGCTCATTATGGTCACCTACTTATTTTGTCACTAGTTCTTCATAATCATACTCGATTGGTGTTTGCCGATCATGCAAACGGACTTTGATCACTCGGCTCAACAGATCCAGCCCGACCACACGTCCTTTGCCATCTGGCGTTTCAACTTCCTTGCCGCGATCCGGCAATTCTTTTTTTGCACGCTCATACTCTTCACTTTCGTACTTAAGACAACACATCAAACGACCACATAACCCTGAAATTTTTGCAGGATTTAAGGAGAGTCCTTGATCCTTAGCCATCTTGATGGACACTGGGATAAAATCGCCTAAAAACGTCGCACAGCATAGTTTGCGACCGCAGGGTCCAACTCCGCCTAGCGCCTTTGCTTCATCCCTGACACCAATTTGGCGCAGTTCGATCCGTGTATGAAATTCACTTGCCAAGTCTTTGACCAACTCACGAAAATCAACGCGGCTTTCTGCCGTGAACGAAAAAATCAGTTTTGTGCGCTCAAAGGTATATGCCACCCGAATCAGCTTCATTGGCAGCTGGTGTGCTCGAATTTTTTCTTTCCCGATTTTCAACGCTTCGTCTGCTGCTTTTTGATTGGCGGCAGCTTGCTCTAAATCTTTTTTCGTCGCTCGACGCAGGATCGGTTTGACTGCTTGAGGCAAATCGCTCTCATTCATTTTTCTGCTTTTTGTAACCACCGTGGCAAGACATTTGGCATCTTGTGATTCCACGATGACTTGTTCATTTATGGTATAGGTCTGTTTTTTTGGTGTGTAAAAATAAATCTGGCCCACGTCATGATAACGCACTCCGACAACTTCGATCATCTCTGGTCTCCTTTTCCGGCTGCTGCGTTTTATCCATAGATGATTTTCACGGAAAATTGTTCTGCCACTCCTTGGAAAGACACATTGGCTTGCAATTTTTTTTGTGCTTGCAATGCGGCTTCAATGGCACGATTGATCTCTTTTCCCCATAAACCTTGTGCCAACAATCGATCTCGTTCCTCTTGAAAGTAAAATAACAAGAGCAAAAAGATTTCTGATTGCTGATTTTTTTCTTTTGCTAGACCCAATAATTTTTTCTGAACAAAAATAAATGCTTGCGGGTCTTTCTTCAAAAGGTAATTCACCCAACGCTTAACAGCATCCTTAGTTTCATTAAACCATTCATTCTGCGAGATTTCAACTGCTTTATGATAACTATTCGTCAAGTGGCTCAGAAGTCGACTCGTCTCTTTGGAAAGTCCTTCTTCTTGGAGCTTCTCCTGTAGTTTTTCTTTTGACAGCTGCGAAAAATGAATGATCTGACAGCGAGACTGAATCGTCGGCAAAATACGTCCTAAACTCTCAGTTTCTAAAATCGCCAAAAAGTTTCCCACCGGTTCTTCCAAAAACTTTAATAGGCTGTTGGCAGCGCTGTTGTTCATTTTGTCAGCTTGAGACAAAATAAAGATTTTCAGACGACTTTCAAAGCCGCTTTTTGAGAACTCCTCTTGCAGCTGCCGAATCTGGTCGACTTTGATCATCTGCCCATCCGGCTCGATTTGGATGACGTCAGGATGCTCTCCTTGGGCGATCCGCAGACAATTGCTGCATGTGCCGCACGGGGCTTCTTCTTGCACATTGGTACAAAAAAGGCGTTTTGCGAGCCACAGACTTAATTCGTGCTTGCCAGTCCCCTTGTCCCCTTCAAAAAGATAAGCATGAGCAATGCGCCCATGCTTGATACTTTTTTTTAGTTGGGCAAAAACAAGAGGCTGATATTCTTGTAGAAATAACTCCTCCATGAAAAGCTCCTTTTTTAATATTGATGGAATCCGTCAACCGGTAGCACGAACACAGTTGCTCCGCCGACTTCGACTTCGACTGGATAAGGAACTTGACCGTCTAAGGAAATGTCTAAAGACATCGGTGTCGAGACATATTGTTTTCTTGATTGACAGGTTTTTTTGATCAATTCTAATGCATCTTGTACCCGATCGTCTTCAATACCAATGATAAACGTACTGTTGCCAGCCTTTAAAAACCCACCCGTTGAGGACAATTTTGTAGCACGGATATTGGCATCAATAAACTCATTTGCCAAACGATTACTGTCTTTGTCTTGTACGATTGCCATAATTAATTTCATGGGACCATCTCCTTTGTGTTATCCAACCTACTCTAGATTGACTTGAAGTAAGCAGGATACGATTCAACGATTGCTGAATAGCTGGATTCAACAACTTCTTGTAACCCCATTCTAGCATCAATCTTATGAATGCGTACAGGATTTTCTTCCGCCAGCTTAAGATACGCATGACGAACCCGTTGATGAAACTCCAATCCTTCCGAATCTAAGCGGTCATATTGATGTGCGCGGTTTTCTTGGATGCGACGCAAGCCAGTATCAGAGTCAACATCTAGATACAAGGTAAAATCAGGCGTCGTTCCTTCCGTCGCAAACTCGTTGATCCGTGCGATCTCAGGAATCCCGATGCGGCGTCCAGCTCCTTGATAGGCAAGCGAACTGTCAACAAAGCGGTCACAGATCACAATGTGTCCAGCGTTTAATGCCGGCAGGACAACCTCAATCAAGTGTTGGCGGCGGGCCGCTGCATAAAGTAAGGCTTCCGTCCGCTCATCCATTTCTTCATTTCGCGGATCTAAAATAATTTTACGAATCTTTTCAGCGATTTTAACTCCGCCAGGTTCTCTTGTTTTCACGATTTTTCTTGTTGCTTCAAGCTGTAACCGAGGATACAACTCTTCGATCACACTGGTTTTTCCAGCACCATCCGGTCCTTCGATGGTTATAAACAATCCATTCACCCTAATTGCCTCCAATATCTTTATAATTCTCGGCGACCTTCTACTGCTTTTAGCAAGGTCACTTCATCCGCGTATTCAATATCGCTGCCCACAGATAAGCCATGAGCCAAACGCGTGACTTTAATACCAGCAGGCTTGATCAAACGTGACATATACATCGCCGTTGCTTCACCTTCCGTGGTCGCATTGGTCGCAATAATCACTTCTTTGACCTGATCATCATGCAGCCGCTGTATCAGCGATGCAATGTTGATATCTTCTGGACCTGTCCCTTCCATCGGGGATAACACGCCATGCAGCACATGATAAAGTCCATGATACTCCCGGACTTTTTCTAGTGCCATGACATCTTTAGGCTCTTCAACCACTAAAATCGTTTCTTTGTCTCTTGTTGGATCACTACAGATCTCACAAGGATCTTCTTCAGTTATATTTCCGCAAATACTGCAAAAGTGCAAATCTCGTTTGACACTAAGCAACGATTTGGCAAACTCATTGACGACTTCTTCTTTCATATCGATCGTATAAAATGCCAAACGTGTCGCGGTTTTTTGTCCGATTCCCGGCAGTTTCATGTAACTGTCGATCAATCGGGCGATCGGTTCAGGATATTGCACCGTCATTTCTCCTTTTATAGACCCGGAATGTTTCTTGTGTATTTGCCCATCGTTTGTTCCGATTCTTTTTCAATTTTCTTCAATCCGTCATTGACAGCTAAAATGATCATATCTTGCAGCATTTCCACATCGTCAGCATCAACGATCGCTTCATTGATAGTAATGTCTTGTAACGTCTTATCGCCAGTAAAGGTCGCTTTGACATAGCCATTTGTCGATTCGCCGATAAATTGTTTGCTGTTCAGCGCTTCTTGTTCTTTCATCATTTCTTTTTGCATTTTTTGCATTTGTTTCATCATGCCTTGCATATTTCCCATGCCTCGCATCATTATCAATCACTCCATTTTCATTAATTTTCTTCAATGCTGGTTAATTCACCAAATAACTCTTGCGCTTTTGTCACTAAGTCGTCATTTTCTGGTTCGACAGGAGCGGCTTCGGTCTCTTCTTGGTCTACTTCAATTTCCGAATCTGCCGCTGCTTGACCGCCGGCCAAAAACTCTTGCCGTAGTGCCGGCCAACTTTCTTTTGTGATAAAGACAGCCTGTGGGGCGTAGTCTTTGATCATGCGAGACAATTGATTATGGATCATCAATTGAAACTCTTGGTCGTTACTTGCTCGCTGGCATAAGATCTCATAGTCAAAAGCGATCACGACGCCAGATTCGCTGGCAGCTTTTGCTTCACTGGAATGCAGCATCGCTCTTTGCGTCACGGAAACAGACATCAAAAGATCGTCCCAAACATTGCGAACGTTTGCCAAGTCTTTCTTCGTTGCACTTTTCAGTACTTGGAACACGCGTTCCTTTGGTAAACGGAACGTAGTGGTCGTCTTGGCTTTCTTCACTGGCGCAGTGGTTTCCGCAACGGCACCTGCCGGTCGATTCTCCTGCAGTCGTTGCACCTCTGCCTGAAGTTTTTGCAATGCTTGACGTAACTGCGCCACTTCTTGACTATTATCAGCTGAATTGCTAGCAACAGCAGCACTTTCTGGATCATTGGCTAATTTGACCACAGCCACTTCCAAATAAATCGTAGGATTGTTCGTAAATCGTACTTCATTTTGCGTATCGTTTAAGACCGTGATCCAGTGATAGATTTTTGCTGGCGGGGTATTTTTTGCCAGCGTTTGAAACGCTTCAGTCAACTGCAGCGACTTTTCAGATAGCAGCTGCGGCGCTTGTTGATACATCAGCAAGTCTCGACAATAAACCAACAAGTTTTCCAATAAACGTCGGGCTTCTTTACCAGAGGCTAATAACTCCCGCAAGGTCGCTAACGCATCGGCAACTTCTTTTTCCCCGCAAGCTTGCATCAGACGGTCCATCATTTCATAGGACAAGCTGCCCGTCACTTCAAGAGCATCTTGGGTCGTTACGGTTCCATCACTAAAAGCGATCGCCTGGTCGGTGATACTCAAGGCATCCCGCATACCGCCTTCTGCGGCTCGCGCAATGATCTGTAAAGCTTCTGCTTCGTAATTGATCTCACTAGTAGTAAGGACCGTTTCTAAATGACCCACGATATCTTGCGTATTGATCCGTTTGAAATCAAAGCGTTGGGTTCGGGAAATGATCGTTGCTGGAATCTTATGGGGCTCTGTTGTTGCCAAAATAAAGACAACATTTTTCCGCGGTTCTTCCAATGTTTTTAGTAAAGCGTTGAATGCGCCTGTTGACAGCATGTGCACTTCATCAATGATATAAACTTTGTATTCAGCTTGGGTCGGTGCATAGTTCGCACGATCACGAATAAAGCGAATTTCTTCTACACCGTTGTTGCTTGCCGCATCGATTTCGATCACGTCTTCTTGCGTCCCTGCTGTGATTGAGCGACACATGTCGCACTCATTGCAAGGCTCACCGTTGACCTGGTTCGGACAATTGATGGCTTTGGCAAAAATTTTCGCTGCACTTGTTTTCCCGGTTCCTCGAGGACCCGTAAATAAATAGGCATGCGAGATCTGGTTTTGATCGATTGCATTTTTTAAGGTTTGGGTAATTGCTTTTTGTCCGACAACATCATCAAAACGCTGAGAACGCCAAACACGATATAATGCTTGATAAGCCATAGTTTTCCACACTCATTTCAAAATTCGCTACCTTCTATTATACGTAATATCAGCCAAAAAAACCACCGTTTGCGTGGGGGAATCTCAAAAGAAATGGAAATTTAATCCGCAACCTCCAATTTGTCTCTTTTATTCAAATCCACCTGCGAACGAACCGTTTATTGATGGATTTTGCGAAAAACTCCTCTCCAACTTTAGACTGATAACGTAAATCTCACCTCCTATGGTATAATGAATCTATGTTCATCTATTGTGATGAAAACAATTTAAAGGAGGACTGAAAATGGGTATTATCAAAGCGGCAACAAGCGCAATTGGCGGCGGATTAGCAGATCAATGGCTAGAGGTGATCGAGCCTGACAATATGAGCGATTCGACAGTAATGACAAAAGGTGTCAAAGTGCGGCGTAATGACAAACGCGGTTCCAACAGAAAAGGCACGGAAGATGTCATCACTGATGGCTCAGTGATCCATGTCTATCCGAATATGATGATGTTATTGGTTGATGGCGGGCGAATCATCGATTATACCGCCGAAGAAGGCTACTATACAGTGAAAAACGAATTAGCGCCTTCAATGTTAAACGGTTCATTGAAAGATGCGATTTCAGAAACGTTTGACCGCTTTAAGTTTGGTGGCGTTACACCGCAAAAACAACAAGTTTTTTATATCAATCTACAAGAAATCAAAGGGATTCGCTTCGGTACTTCATCGCCTTTGAATTATTTTGACAACTTTTACAACGCAGAACTTTTCTTGCGGGCGCACGGAAACTATTCCTTACGAATTACCGATCCAATTTTGTTCTATACGAATGCGATCCCAAAAAACAAAAGTCAAGTCGATATCAACGACATCAACGAGCAGTACTTAGCTGAATTTTTGACCGCCCTACAAACAGCGATCAACAAAATGTCCGCTGATGGCGAACGAATTTCTTACGTTCCATCTAAGAGCATGGAATTAAGCAAATATATGGGAACAGTTCTTGATGACAGCTGGCGAGAACTCCGAGGAATGGAAATCGTTTCGGTTGCCGTCGCAAGCATCTCTTATACGGATGATTCCGTAAAATTGATCAACATGCGGAACCAAGGGGCAATGTTAGGCGACCCTTCGATTCGTGAAGGCTATGTTCAAGGTTCGGTTGCTCGTGGTATGGAATCTGCCGGTAGCAATGCCGCTGGCGCTACGACTGGGTTTGTTGGCATGGGCATGGGGATGAACGCTGGTGGCGGTTATTTGAACCAAGCGTCACAAAACAACCAACAGCAGATGCAGCAGCAACAAGCACCTGCACAAAACAACGCAGATCATTGGGACTGCCCACAATGCGGCACCTCCAATACTGGTAAATTCTGCAGCAATTGCGGCACGCCTAAACCAACGAGCGATGGACCAAGCCTGAAAATGAAATGTAGCGATTGTGGTGAAGTGATCGATTTAGCCAACGGCATTCCAAAATTCTGTCCGAATTGCGGCAAACCTTTCAAAGGTGTCCCAGTAGACTAATTGAGGAGGATTGCTGATGGATGTTATCACACATAAGTGCCCCAATTGTGGGGGCGCTTTAACCTTTGAACCTGGCGATCAAAAATTTCATTGTCCATTTTGTCTGAGTATTTTTACTGAAGACGAAGTCACTGCCTTTGAAGAAAAGCAAAAAGAAGCGCAAATGGCCGCTGATTCTTCTGTAGATGCCACGGCTACCTCAGTGACGGAGCCGAGCCTTGAAGAAGAAGTGCAGCAACAAGCCAATGCACAAGCGGGACAGATGGACCTTTTCACCTGCCCCAGCTGCGGTGCTGAAATCGTGACGGATGCGACTACAGCTGCAACCTATTGCTACTTTTGCCATAACCCGGTCGTTTTATCTGGACGGCTTTCGGGAGAATTTTTGCCAAACAAAGTCCTTCCCTTTGCGATCGAAAAAGAAGAAGCAACGCAAAAGTTTTTAGAATGGGCGCAAAAGAAAAAATTCGTCCCACGGGATTTCTTCGACCAAGCACAAGTAGAGAAATTGACTGGCGTATACTTCCCTTATTGGGTCGTCGATGCCGAGATGAACGGCTCCCTCTCAGGAATGGGTACCTCCTTGCGTATTTGGCGCGTTGGTGATATTGAATATACTGAACACAAACAATACGATGTCTTGCGACGAGGCAAAATCAAGGTGAATGAATTGCTCAAGCATGCGCTGTCAAAAAACGTCCAACAAAAAATGGTAACTGGCGTTCAGCCGTTTCCCCTTGAAAAAGCTGTTGCGTTTCGCAGTCAGTATTTAGCCGGCTTCCAAGCAGAAAAAAGAGACATTGAATACATTGATCTTTCCGACGAAGTCAAAAACGAATTATCGGGTTATGCTGAAAACCTGCTAGCAGGTACCGTCAATGGCTATACTAGTTTTAAACGCAACAATCGATCCATCAATCTAACAAAAGAAGAAAACAATTACGTTTTGCTTCCTGTATGGCTAGTGACCTATCGAGCCGATGATGAAAACAAGAGTGCCTTTTATTATGCGATGAATGGGCAAACAGGAAAAGTCAGCGGTGTTTTACCAATCAGTTACAAACGCTTGGGAATCGTCAGTGGTGCAATTTTCGCGGCAACGACCATCCTCGCATTGATTGGAGCGTATTTCTTATGAAAAAACTATCTTATTTGTTGCTTCTGCTGGTTGGCTTTTTCTTCACCACCCTGCCCGCCTTCGCAGCCGAAGAGACAGTCGCAGACCACGCTGGACTTTTTACCGAACAAGAAATCCAGAAGTTGAATGAAGAAGCAGAAGCGCTGAATGCGAAAATCAAAGGCGAAGTGTTTATTCAAACAACGAACAGCAACACGGGAGATATCGAGTTGTATACTAATCGATATCTTTCAAGACGGATCGGCAACGACAACAACGGATCCGCTTTGGTGATCGATATGTCGCAACGTAAATTTCACGTTTCGACTTCTGGAAATATGATTGATTACCTCACTGACTCACGTCTAGACAAGCTACTTGATGCGGTATTTGACCAGATGGCAGAGGGAAATTATTACCAAGCGGCATTGGTCTATCTGCAAAAAGCGGCTGGTTTTGTGGAAGCAGGTGTTCCTGCCGATCACTATCGTATCGATCGTGATACTGGAAAAATTACTTATTACAAAGTGATGACGCCACTAGAAATTGCTATTTGCTTAGCAATCGCAGCAGTGATCAGTATCGCCTTTTTCATCATTGTTAAATCCCGTTACCAATTAAAAATGGGCGGCTACAAATTTAACTATCTAGAAAAATCAAGTATTGATCTGACCCAAAAAGAAGATCGCTTAGTCAACTCCTTTGTCACAACCAGACGCATCCCCCGTCCTTCGAATAATGGCGGAGGCGGCGGTGGTGGTTTTTCTGGCGGTGGCGGCGGCAGTACGACTCACTCTTCTGGCGGCGGTACTTTCGGCGGCGGCGGACGCAGTTTCTAATCGTTAAATAGTTGTTTTGAATGTAAAAAAGAGTTCCTTCAAACGGGAACTCTTTTTTTTGCTGCTATTCATACCATGAATCTAGAAGATCCTTTAGCTATCGTCACAATGATTTTGACCCTATCGCAGGTAAAGATATAGAGATCCTTTTGATAATTTCAAATGCACCTCATCGATTTTACTTGAGTATGCTTTTTATTCAAATCATTTCCTTAAACACAGAGAAATCAATATTGCCGCCGGAGACCAAAGCCACAGTTTTCTTTCCTCGAAGTAAATGATCGATCTGTCCGCTTAAAATCGCCGCTGTACTTAATGCACCAGCACCTTCTGCAATGACTTTTTCCTTCAAAGCCAAGTAATGGATCGCTTGTTCGATGTCGGATTCTTCAACTAAGACCGTTTCATCGATACGGGTCTTTAAAACATCATAGGTCAGCTCTCCTGCTAAAGCAACATCACAGCCATCGGCGATCGTTCTACTGCGGCGATTGGCTACCAGCTTTTGCTGCCAGATCGATGCGATCATACCATAAACGCCATAGGATTGAACGCCGATGATTTTGACTTCTGGACGAAGTTCTTTTAAGGCTAAAGCCATCCCAGCGATCAACCCACCACCGCCGATGGGAATAATGACATTATCAACATCTGGAAGATCCTCCAACAGTTCGATCGCAATCGTTCCTTGCCCCTCCATTACTGCACGATCATCAAAGGGAGAGACAAAAACTTCGCCACTGTCTTTCATGGCGTCTACTGTCAGTTGTTTGGTTTCATCAAACGTCTCTCCTGCTAAAATGACTTGTGCGCCATAGCTTCTTGTCGCCTCTATTTTTGTTTTAGCAGCCGTTAATGGCATAAAGATTCGGACATTGATCCCCAGTAACGATCCTGCGAGAGCAACACCTTGCGCATGATTTCCTGCAGAACAGGCGATGACACCGCGAAGTTTTTCTGCATCAGTCAATGAAGCGAGCTTGTTATACGCCCCCCGCGCTTTAAAGGAGCCGGTACGCTGTAGATTTTCTAATTTCAAAAATATCGTGCCCTCTTTTTCTTTGCCTAAAATATTACTTGGTGCAAGTGGTGTATGGATCATGATTGGTTTCAATCGTCGATACGCAGCAGCGATCCCCAGACTGTCCGTCAACACTTCCTCAATCACAAACGTTCCCCCTTTTTTGTTTTTTTATACTCTCATTGAAGCATAGAACTTGTAGAAAAACAAACTGGGGAACTCGTACAAGCGAAGAGCACTTCCCTATCCTTTACACGTCAATGTCACCAAATATTCTTACAGAAGAATTTTCAGAAAATAATGACATTTCTTTTCTGAAGTGCTATACTTAGAAAAATTAAAAAAGGGTGTGAACGAATGACAATCGATTGGTCAAATTTAGGGTTTTCTTATATCAAGACGCCATGGCGTTTTTTGGCAACATGGAAAGACGGTTCTTGGAATGAAGGCGAACTTACCGAGGATAATTATCTGCATATCCACGAGGGATCAACCGCTCTTCATTATGGACAGCAATGTTTTGAAGGACTAAAAGCCTACCGAAGAAAAGATGGCGGCATCAATTTGTTCCGTCCAGACGAAAATAGCAAACGGATGAATCGCAGTGCCTATCGCCTGCGCATGCCAGAGGTTCCTGAGGACTTTTTCTTAGATGCGGTAAAACAAGTAGTAAAAGCAAATCAGGAATATGTTCCACCTTATGGCAGCGGCGCCACCTTGTATATTCGTCCTCTATTGATTGGGGTCGGAGAAAACATCGGTGTCAGTCCAGCACCAGAGTATATTTTTACGGTTTTTTGTATGCCTGTCGGTCCTTACTTTAAGGGCGGATTGACACCGACCAATTTCATTGTTTCTGATTATGATCGCGCGGCACCAAATGGTACTGGCGCAGCCAAAGTTGGTGGAAATTATGCTGCGAGTTTGTTGCCTGGATACGAAGCCCATCAGCGGAAATTTTCCGACTGCATCTATCTGGATCCAGAAACGCATACCAAAATCGAAGAAGTCGGTTCTGCTAACTTTTTTGGAATCACGGCTGACAATGAATTTGTGACACCAAAATCTCCTTCTATTTTGCCAAGTATCACAAAATATTCATTGCTGCATCTAGCGCAGCACTCATTAGGATTGACCCCTGTTGAAGGCGATGTTTATCTCAATGAGCTGGATCGGTTTGTCGAAGCGGGTGCCTGCGGAACAGCTGCTGTTATCTCCCCAATCGGCGGGATCCAAAACGGTGAGGATTTTCATGTGTTCTATAGTGAAACGGAAGTTGGTCCACAAACAAAAGCATTGTATGATCAATTGACCGGCATTCAATTTGGAGATATTGCGGCCCCAACAGGTTGGATCTTTGATGTCCCATTGAAATAGCCACACCCATAGACCATCATAAAACGAACGGTCCACTGTGATCGTTCGTTTTATTCTCTTTCCGCCAACCAATTCCTTTCCATCAGGAGAGAATTGATTGCCACAACTCTTTTGACTTGTTACAATCATAGCAAAGGGAGGCGTAATGATGGGCAAACGACTCGGCTATTCTTTGCTAGCAACAGCATTGTATTTGGTGGTTTCCAATATCGGTAATCTCGTTTTTGGTATCAACCGCAGCTTTAGCTGGACCACAACATTGTGGGAAGCATTTTTCTTTTTTATTTTTGTGTTCTTATTCCAACAATTTCGAAAAAAATAAGCAGTGATCCTCGCTAGTAAGAAACGAGGATCGCTGCTTATTCCTTTTTCAGGAATTTCATTTACTAAAAAAAAGCGCCAAATCCCTTCATACAAAAGGATTTGACACTAAGAAAAATTATTTTACAGTTACTGAAGCGCCAACTTCTTCTAAAGCTGCTTTCAATGCTTCAGCTTCGTCTTTAGAGATGCCTTCTTTAACTGCTGAAGGAGCTCCGTCAACGACTGCTTTCGCTTCTTTCAAGCCTAAGCCAGTTGCTTCACGAACTGCTTTGATAACTTTAACTTTTTGATCGCCAGCTGCAGTCAATTCTACAGTGAATTCAGTTTGTTCTTCAGCAGCACCAGCATCGCCAGCTCCACCAGCTACAGCTACAGGAGCTGCAGCAGATACGCCAAATTCTTCTTCGATAGCTTTAATTAAATCGTTTAATTCTAAGATTGTCGCGCCTTTTAGCTCTTCGACAATGTTTTCAATGTTCAATGCCATTTTGTTTTCCTCCATTTAAGTAAGTAGTTTAGTTTTTTAATACTGAAAAATCATGCGGCAATTATGCTGCATCTTCTTCTTTTTCTGCCACTGCTTTGACAGCGTAAGCCACGTTGCGGATAGGTGCTTGTAGCACAGATAGCAACATAGAAAGAAGTCCTTCGCGGTTTGGCAATTTCGCCAATGCAGTAATTTCTTCCAATGAAGAAACTTTGCCTTCGATGATACCGCCTTTGATTTCTAAAGCTTTTGCGTCTTTTGCGAAATCGTTAATGATTTTTGCAGGTGCAACAACGTCTTCGTTACTGAATGCTACGGCAGTAGGGCCAGTGAATACTTCACCTAAACCTTCTAGACCAGCTTTTTCAGCAGCACGAGAAAGAATTGAGTTTTTGATAACTTTCATCTCAACGTTTGCATCACGCAATTGTTTACGTAAGCGAGTTACTTCATCAACAGTTAGACCACGGTAGTCAACAACGACTACAGATGCGGCTGCAGAGAATTTTGCACTCACTTCATCAACGATCGCGGATTTTTTAGCGATAGCTGCTTCACTCATTTATATTTCACCTCCTGATTTTGATGGAAGAATTTCTTCGTCCTATAAAGGACAATAAAAAAACTCTATGCCACCGTAGACATAGAGGGACTATTGAAGATTCTCAATAAACGTCCTCGGTAGGAAATTAAGGCAAACGCCACCTACTGTCTTCGGTACAGTTAAACTTTTAACCTTGACTACCTTACCATAGATAAGGTAGTCAAGTCAATAAAAGTTTTGAATTTTTGTATTAAATTAGAAAGAAGCTTGTTCTACATGGATCCCAGGCCCAAATGTTGTTGTAACTGAGATATTTTTCATGTATTGACCTTTTGCTGCTGAAGGTTTAGCTTTCAACAATGTTTCATGGATCGTTTTGAAGTTTTCGATTAATTTGTCATCTTCAAATGAAACTTTTCCGATTGGTACGTGGATGTTTCCAGCTTTGTCAACACGGTAAGTAACTTTACCAGCTTTTACTTCGTTAACTGCTTTTGTTACGTCCATTGTTACTGTACCAGTTTTAGGGTTAGGCATCAAACCTTTAGGGCCTAACACACGACCTAATTTACCAACAGTAGCCATCATGTCAGGCGTTGCAACAACAACGTCAAAATCGAACCAGCCACCTTGGATTTTTTGAACCATATCGTCGTCACCAACGAAATCAGCACCAGCTGCTTCTGCTTCTTTGGCTTTATCGCCTTTAGCAAAAACTAAAACTGTTTGTGTTTTACCAGTACCGTTTGGTAATACAACCGCGCCACGGATTTGTTGATCCGCTTTTTTAGGGTCTACGTTTAATTTGTAAGCAACTTCAACCGTTGCGTCGAATTTTGCAATATTTGTTTCTTTTGCCAAAGCTACTGCTTCTTCAACTGAATAAGCTTTTGTAGCATCAACTTTTTTCAATGCTTCTTGCATTTTTTTGCTTTTTTTAGCCATTTTGTTTCCTCCTTGATGTGGTTATAACGGTAGAACCTCCCACGTGTCCCATATTTTTCAATATGAAGCCGACTGAGAAGCTACTTCCTTAGGGCTGTAATTATTCTACAGTGATCCCCATGCTTCGTGCAGTTCCTTCAACCATGCGCATTGCTGCTTCAACGTCAGCTGCGTTTAGGTCTTCCATTTTCAATTCAGCGATTTCTTTTACTTGATCACGTGAAACTTTTGCAACTTTTGTTTTGTTTGGTTCGCCTGAACCTTTTTCAACGTTTGCTGCTTTTTTCAACAATACTGCTGCTGGTGGTGTTTTTGTAACGAAAGTAAATGAGCGGTCTTCGTATACAGAGATCACTACTGGAATGATCAAACCTGCTTGATCAGCTGTACGAGCATTGAATTCTTTAGTGAATCCCATGATGTTGATACCCGCTTGACCTAGCGCAGGACCTACCGGTGGAGCTGGTGTTGCTTTACCTGCAGGAATTTGCAATTTAACGATTTTTTCTACTTTTTTTGCCACGAGACATACCTCCTTGAGTCCGTGATGTGGTTAATTGGAGATCCAAATTTCTCCTCCCACTTTGGTGATTCATGTGCACACACAAAAAACGTGTGACGAAAGCACACTGGAATATTATAGCATCTTTAAGGAATAATTCAAGGTTTTTCAGCTGATTTTTTTGAAAAAATACTCACCATCGCTTTTCGTCATTCCTTTGATAAAAAAATAAATAAAAATCCCTTGCTTTTGGTCTGCTTTTTTCATTCTCTCATTTTTTTATGCTACACTACTACTGGAATTCTTCCCTATTCGTTTACTACTATCGAGGTGAAAAAAATGGAACAATTAAAATACCGCAGTGTATTTGATATAATCGGTCCCATCATGGTGGGTCCCAGCAGTTCTCATACAGCCGGTGCGGCTCGGATCGGAAAAATCGTTCGCAGTATTTTTGGTGAACAGCCAGACAGTGTTGATATCCTTTTGTATGAATCGTTTGCCAAAACCTATCGCGGTCATGGAACCGATATTGCGTTAGTTGGCGGTCTTTTAGGCATGGAGCCAGATGATGCTCGCCTAGCAGACTCTTTAAAAATCGCTTATGAGAAAGGGATCGAAGTCCTATTCGTTCCTAAAAAAGAAAAAGCGGAACATCCAAATATGGTCAAGATGATTTTGACAAAAGGTAGCCACAAACTTTCTGTCACTGGTATCTCGATCGGTGGTGGTAATATTCAAATTTCAGAGCTTAACGGCTTCAAAATTTCTCTGACGCTGGGTACGCCAACTTATGTGATCGTTCATCAAGATGTTCCAGGAATGATTGCAAAAGTAACCAATTTACTATCAGAGGCTCAAATCAATATCGGTACGATGACCGTAACAAGAGAAGCTGTCGGTGATAAAGCAATCATGATCATCGAAGTCGATCAGCGCAATGATCAGCTGGCGCAACAAATCAAAGTTTTGCCACACGTTTACAGCGCTGCGTATTTTGATTAAAGGAGAAAAGGCACATGTTCTATACAATAGAAGAATTAGTAACAGAGAGTAAAAATTATCCTTCCGTTGCAGAGATGATGATTGCGATCGAAGCTGAAAATACTGGCCGTAGTCGCGAACAGATCCTTGCAATCATGGAAAAGAATTTAGTTGTTATGGAACAATCAGTCGCTGAAGGTGTCGCTGGTGTAAAATCGGTGACGGGATTGACCGGCGGCGATGCGACACGCATGAACGACTACCTTGCTGCCGGTGATTTTTTAAGCGGAGAAACCATTCTACAAGCGGTCCAAAATGCCATTGCAGTCAACGAAGTCAATGCGAAAATGGGCTTGATCTGTGCAACACCGACTGCCGGTAGTGCGGGTGTTGTTTCTGGTGTCTTGATGGCCGTACGTGAACGTTTAGCACTGACTCGAGCGCAACAAGTCGACTTTTTGTTTACAGCCGGCGCCTTTGGTCTGGTGATTGCTAACAATGCCTCGATTTCTGGAGCCGAAGGCGGTTGTCAAGCGGAGATCGGTTCTGCTAGCGCAATGGCAGCAGCAGCTTTGGTTTGTGCAAAAGGTGGCACCCCTCACCAAGCGGCTCAAGCGGTGGCGATCACCCTCAAAAATATGATGGGCTTGATTTGTGACCCTGTCGCGGGCTTAGTCGAAGTCCCCTGCGTGAAGCGCAATGCCCTGGGATCTTCCCAAGCCTTTATCTCTGCCGACATGGCACTGGCAGGAATCGAAAGTGTTATCCCACCTGATGAAGTGGTCTTAGCGATGTATCAAGTCGGTCGCCAAATGCCTAGCATTTTCAAGGAAACGGCTGAAGGCGGTCTAGCCATGACACCGACTGCCCAACGCTTGCAGGCAGAAATCTTATAAGCCAATCGTTGATTTTTTTAGAAACGAACACGAATAAAAACCAACCAAGAACAACCAATCGTTGCTTGTTCTTGGTTGGTTTTCATTTTCCCATGATTTCCAGCGACGAAAGACATGCAACCTATGCTTGTTAAACAAGTAACAAACAGCACTGACAATGTCTCTACTCCCAATCACCTACTCCATAGTGTTTCTTTTGGGCAACGGGTTTTAATACCTTTACAGGCTCGGAAAATTTAGTTTTTCCTTCTGTTTGATCCAATGGGACCAATGGCTGCTCGCTTTCTTGTGCCTTCAAGTCCATTTGTGGTTTTTCTTCCTCGGTAGCTTGTGCCTGATCGGCTGATTTTTGCCAGAGCTGTTTGCTGAGATCCAATAAGGGAATGATCATCATGGCGACTAGCCCGCCAGAAAAACCATTGTTATACAGATTCAACCCGCCATGTAAGAAATCAATATTCAGTACCATTGAGGCGTGGACAAAACCAACCACCAAGCCGCCTTTCCAGCCATAGGCATTCGTTACTGCACAGAGCATCATCGCAAAAATCGCTGACGTGACTGTAACCGTCTCATTGATGGTGTATACGCTCAATAGATTGGCGATCGTCACCCCTGCCAATAAAGGCAGCGAGTTAAACACATGAGAGCCACAAGCAGAAAAGCCGATGACGCAAAAGATCGCACCGATAACTGGTCCATTTAAAACCGCACCAATACTGACTACGTAAGCCACTAACAAGAATGTCATTAACCCCATATTGATCATGGTATTGTAAACGCCGGTATCCCTTAAAATATCGCGCTCGATTTTGCCACTATGCGACCAAATCGCTCGCATATTCAATCGTTTTTTCTTAATCGCCATCAACAAACCATAGCCGACGAATACCCCTCCTAAAACCAGCATCATAAAAATCAATCGAGGTTGCTGTTCTTGAGATACTAATGTTCTTAGCTCGATCGTTAAGCCAAACATTCGGCAGATGGCAGCGACCAGTGTGCATAGCATCCCTGAAGTAAATCCCGCACTGTATAGACTGACACTTTGAAACAGCGCTTGAAAGTATAAAGCCATAGGAACCATCAAAAAACCGGTGAAGATCCCAATGCCATACCCCATCACAAGACTAAAATATGGTGGCAAGGAATCATTGAAAGCAAAATAGCTGACGATTGGGGAAACCGATGACCCATAGAGGGCGATCAACAAAAATTTTTTCAATGGTTCGTTCATAAAATACGAATACAGTCGAACGCCTAAAAATATTGGGATAAAATTCAGGAGATTTTTCCCAAAAAAGCCATAGCCAGTCACCATGAAGATCGCAGAGACGGCACCGCCCGTGATCGGTACCCGATAGTGATAGCAAATCGAGATCGCTACAAAGGTCATCAGACTGCTATTTAACAAAGCCGTCCCTACCGAGGTCATGGCAATATAATCGGTGACTAAATGACTTTCCGAAAACAAAATCAACTTGAGCTCTTCGATTGCCACCATTGGATCAAAAAACAACATAGCAAAGAAAAATAGCAGCAAATTGAAAAGAAATAACAAGCTATATCCATTATGTACAGAGATCATCCCTTTACCATGGGGATGAAAATCATTGTGAAACTTTACTCTAAAAAAAGTGACTAGTTTTGACATAGGACCCCTTCCTCTTATAAAGCGCTTACTGATTTTGAGAAAAAAAGTGGGCCAACGAATTGGTCCACTTTATTCTCATTACTGTTATTTTACCGTAAAAGAGTCATTCTTGCTAGTGAATCCAGTAGTTAAATCTTATCTACTTGCTCAAAATCAAGTTCTGTACTCGTTTCACGACCGAACATATCGATGTTCACTTTTAGTTTTTGTTTTTCTTCATCGATTTCTGCTACTTGTCCTTCTAGACCAGAAAACGCACCTTCGATGATTTTGACGGTTTCGCCAATTTCTACTTCCAGTTCAACTGTCCGAGTGCTCATACCGATCGAACGTAAAATTGAATTGATTTCTTCTTGTAATAAAGGCGCTGGCTTGCTTCCTGCACCATGGGAACCAACGAAACCTGTTACCCCAGGAGTATTACGTACAACGTACCAAGATTCATCCGTCATGACCATTTCAACTAATACATAGCCAGGAAATGTTTTATGAACGATTTCTTTGGTTTTGCCGTTTTTTTCTTCTGTTTCTACTTCTTCGGGAACGACGACACGGAAAATATAATCACCCATACCCATGCTTTGTGCACGTGACTCTAGGTTCGCTTTTACTTTGTTTTCATAACCAGAATACGTATGCAGTACATACCAATTTTTTTCAAAAGATTCCATTTTTTTCGGACTCCCCATCTTTTTGTAAAATAAAAAAACCTCAGCTGCACCGAAGTTTTTCCTCAAAGCGATTATAGCATGATTTGCGATAAATGACTAGCGCTATCAGTAAGAAGTCTTACTTTAGGATCCAATTGAAGACTGTTTGAATCAGTGTGTCCATCACAAAGAACATCAATGCAAAAATAATGGTTGTTTGAATCACCACAAAGGTATCTTTACGTAATTGCTTTTTTGATGGCCAAGAAACGTTTTTCATTTCTTCAACAACATTTTTCAAAAATTTCATTTGATTCCCTCCTTACTTCGTTTCACGATGCAACGTATATTGATTACAATACTTGCAAAATTTGTTGATTTCAAGGCGTTCGCCTTTTTTACCTTCACTGACTGATTTTGAATAGTTGCGGGATCCGCAGACAGAACAAGCCAAAGCAGCTTTTTTTGTTGCCATCTTAGTGTCCTCCCCCTTTTTATAAAGTTTTCCAACACTAAAAATACCATTTATTTAAGAATGTGTCAATTTTTGATTTTCTGTCGTAAAAATATAGTTTCTTCTAATTTTGTGGTATGATAATGGTGTTAAATGGGTATTTGGGAGGGAAAATTATGTTATTAAAAACAATGGTTTACAAAAAACGCGATTTAACAACGGTAAAAGAAACAGCTACTTTAGAAGAAGCGCTGGCAATTTTGGAAGAATCTGGTTATCGTTGTGTGCCTATCCTAGATGAATCAGGCAAGATTTTCAGAGGAAATATTTATAAAATGCACATTTATCGCCACAAAGCAAACGGCGGCGACATGACTTTGCCAGTCACTTATCTACTAAAAAATGCGACCAAATTTATTTATGTCAATTCTTCTTTCTTTAACGTTTTCTTCACGATCAAAGAATTGCCTTATATTGCTGTATTAGATGAAAACAATCAATTTTATGGCATCTTGACACACAGTTCTTTGTTGAACATGTTGTCACAGTCATGGAGTGTTGAGCAAGGAAGCTATGTGTTGACGATCGCATCAACTGGTCAACAAGGCGACTTAGCAGTCATCGCAAAAATAATCGCAAAATACAGCAGTATTGCCAGCTGTATCACACTGGATATCGGTAAAGATGAATTTATCCGTCGTACGATGATCACTTTACCAGCGAACACATCAAAAGAATTATGCGACAAGATCGTTTCTCAACTGGAAGCAAAAAATTTCAAAGTTGTGGAGATCGAAGACCTAAAAGCAGAATAAAACAAAAGATCATTCCTAAAAAAGAAAGGAATGATCTTTTTTCTTGTTTTTTGAGAACCATCAAAGCAAAAAACAAGATTTTTTTTTAAACGCGCTTATCGAAACGAACGGCACGATTGATGATATACATCACAGGTGCAGTGATCGTCATCACGATAAATTCACTCAATGCCGTTGTTGCAAAGGTTGGCCAGAAAGGTAATGCTAAGGTGATGTTTAGCATAATCGCAATCAGGAACATGCTTAATGAAAAAACAATTGTATTAAATGCGAGTCTTAAGAAAACATTTGGAATCTTCTTATGTACCAAGGCAGTTGCTCCTAAGGCTAAAAAGCTTCCGAAACCGCCGAATACGACATCCAAGATCCCCATTCCAAAGAACAAGTTATACACAACGACCCCACCGACGACACCCCACATCAATTTTCTGTTGAAAACGACTAAGTGATTCAACCCTTCAGATATTCTGAATTGAATCGCTCCTGAGGCGACTGGTGCGACCAGAACCGTTACAGCAACATAAAGTGCCATAATGATCCCATTGGCTGCGACGACACGCAAACGTTGATTGGTTAGATTTGTTGATTTTTCCATTTGATCCCTACTTTCTCCGAGTTTTGATTACGCGGGATGGTTGATGAACCGCGGTGCGCTTCGCACAAGTACTTATTATACACATTAATAGCCATATATCAATGTTAAACCAGCCAAATCCTTTTCGAAATCACCTTAAAAGCTTTTTCTAAGTCAAGTTTCTCACCGATTGCCATTCATTCAGTGCTTCTTTATTCTACTTAAACAAGCTAGTCACGGCTCATGGGGTAGCTTTTCTTTTTGGCTTCCAATAAAAGCATACTTTTGGAAAGCAAACTCAATGAGAAATACTCTTGCAAAGCCTACGCTTACTAATAAAAAAGTACCGCTAATCATGCTGATCTTTCAAATAGCAAAACTAAAAAAAGAAGGGAGAGAAGCACTTGTAATCGATGTCGCAAATCACGTGATGGATAATCATATTTTTTTACTTTAACGAGGTACGCAATAAATATGTTACAATATAATCATATAAACAAAAACAAAAGGATGAAAAGGTGTAATAATGAAAAAAATAGCGATAAAATTAATAACTCTCCTTCTGATGGTCATAGCTGTTGGTTGTGGAAATGGTAATGGTAATGAAAATATCACAAAAGAAGACTTACAAAAAAATGACTGGCTTATTGAGATAGATGATGATGATGATGGTGAGTATGCAGTGATGACAGCCACATTTAGTGAAACGAATCTTACTATTGGTACCGATAATAGCTCGCTACAATCAGAAGAAGATGATGAACTGGAAGAGCTTGGAGTAGCTTTTGATGGGGTAATCTGGGAAGAATTCGAGTATACCTACAACTATACCCTTGAAGACAATCAGCTAGTGATGCAAGATCCAGAATATGAAACTGAGATGTCCTACTTCTTCCTTGAAAGAGATGGTAAAAATATTATTTTTACATTTATTGAAGGAATGAACGATGAAGATGGTAGCTTTGTGCTGAAACCTCGCTAAAAAAAGGATCAGCCTATAAAGCGGGCAGCCAGTAAACTTACTTTGTGAATCCTCATATCTAGCAAAAAATACTATGGAATAAAAAACTCCTTTCCCGCTGAGGGGAAGGAATTGTTTATAGTGATCGAACCAGTTTCAAGTGCCCGATTGTGTACACATTGACTGAGTCCTTCTCTATTTAGTTGGTCGAAAGCCCGCTTTGTAAGCTTCCACCTCTGTCTTGAACATACGAATCGGACTGGTCGTTTTCTTATAGTATTGACTACCCGGCAGGTGATAAATCTTTTGTTTTGACCCTTTGATCAACCCTTTGCCCCGTTTATCTACATATTTTTTCAGTCCATCTCGAAAGCCATTATTCGTCGTTCCAGGTGCTTTCCCACCTTTTTTTACCAGCTTAATCTGAATTGCTTCCAATTGAAAGCCAAAGCCAGAAGTTCCTGAGGACTGCCCGTTTTTTGCCCAACCCATCAAGCCAAATTGCTGTGCATAGGATAAAACTAGCTTTTCGACTACTGGTAGAATTTACCTCTCAACGCACGATGAAAGAATCGTTGTTCATTTTTCTGAAAATCTAAAATATGAGTGCTTGCGATATGGTATAATCTATTTCGTTGAAATTTGTTTTGAGAGGATGGCATGATTGAAATTATTTGGATTGACCTTTGGTTTAAGAAATGTAAAAACCGGCATTAGTGTATTTCTGTGTATTTTGATTAGTTTTCTTTTGAATCGTGAAACGTATGTTGTATCGACGATCACAGCTGTTTTCACACTACGAGAAGACCATGAAAACACCATCAAATACGGGAAACATCGGATTGCTGGCAACAGCTTTGGCGCGATCGCTTCCGTGTTTTGTATTGCGATATTTAACTTTTTCGGATATTCGTCCGTTATACAAATCATTGCGATCCCTTTAGTGATCATGTTGATGATCGCTTTATTGGTCAAATTTGATTATTCTGAGGGAACGGTTGGCGCCTGTGCCACGCTATTGACGATTTTGTTTATGATTCCTCAAACTGAATCATACTTGTATGCCTTTAATCGTATTATTGACAGCTTCATAGGCATGACGATCGCCATACTGGTGAATCGCTTTTTCCCATTCCCAAATAAACGCACTGCACAAAAGAAGGCAACACCGAGTCAGAGCGATTCGGTTTGAAACAAAGCAGAAAAAGAACCCCATCTCAAAACGGCATTGAGATGGGGTTTTAAAAATGGATCAGTTACTGAAAAATACTTGTTGGTCTTCAACTAATGGATAAGAGATCGGTACATCCCCTTCCAAATCTTCTTTATTCATATCGACTGCAACGATTTGACTATTTTCATACGTACGATAGTAATAGATCCCTTTGTCTGTATTGCAGCAAGAAGTATAAATCGTGTATTCATAGTTTTCGTTTCCAGTATCACATAGTCCCTTTTGCTGTTCGACAGAACCTAGAATATGGAAAAACTGACTAATGCTTTCGGATTCAGATTCTCCAGAAACGGAATTCATTCGGGTAAATGCCGCTTTGACAAAACGAGACATCGAAGAAAGATCTCCTGGCAGACCTAAGCCCCCCATTCCACGACTATACTCATCAAAATCCAGCTTGTCAGAAAAATGCGTTTCTGGTGTTTTCGATGATAACACACGGTAGTTATTCAAATTGAATAACTGGTAGTCAAATGGCGGATTATTCGTTAAGACCCCTACCGGATTTTCATGAATATGAAGACCATCACTCATACTCTCAACAACGATGGCACTCTTTTTATCAGCAATCATCCAATGCAATGGCGATAATGGTAGTTCTTCACTAAAATTGATCTTTACCAGATTAACCTTTGCCAACAGGGCTTTTGCCTCTTCCACGGTAGCGCATTGTCCTAGTAACCATGGGATGAATTCAAAAGGTGTGACGTTTTCTTTCCCTTCTTGAAACTCATTGTATACAGCATTTTCTGGAAAATTCAAACCAGCGATACCTAAGCCTTTTTCGTTGACCGCATCATAATAGAGTGGGTATTCAGCGACTCCAGCAGCAATCCCGATCATCGCATAATGGTGATCTATTTCACTTACTTTAAGAAATTTCAATTGGTAATTTCTCGGAGTAATGGTCACCACTTCTTTATAAGAAACATCGTAATCAAAATTTCTGCCAAAATAATGATCCTTCGTTACATACGTTAGCGCAGTACACATCCTAATTCCTCCTAAAATAAGTTTTTACACCTTTAATTTACTCCTATCGCATTTTTTTAACAAGTAAAACGGAAGAAATATTAATAAAAAGATAATTAGACAGCTTATAATTATTTTAATATGAACTAAAATTTTAAAAAAATTTCAGCTTAAATGCCTGCCTTCTCACAGCTTGCTCACTTCGGGAACACTTGGACGACAGCTTCCGAGTTTGGTGCGAAAAGAGGAAGTTGCTATTATTTTTACCTTTCCTTTAGAAAGTTTAAAATTTTCTAAAAAGCACGAAGCAAACATTGTAAGCGATTGCTGAAATAGGAAAACCTGCTATACTGTAAGTGTAAGGAGCAAAGATTCCCAGTAAAGCAGACGAAGCAGGTTCTGCAAGAAAAGAATTGTTGTCAACTTAGAATAAAAGACAAAGGATGTGGGAATTTGAGTTACTCCTTACTAATTGAATAGGATTCGGCGATGGGCATCGTTACCTGAGGATCAAAGTGGACATAAGAACCTTTGAGAACCTAGAAAGCACAATCGTCGAATCTATTTTTTTGCTCTTTTTTTCAGGCATCGTCCCCCCTCCTTCTGTCGAAACATGCTATAATTAATCGCATTGAACGAAAAAACGATATGGAGCTATTCATAAAATGAACTATTATTATCACTTCCTCGTGAACCCTGCCTCAGGCAGTGGACGAGGAAAAAAAGCGGTGGAACGTGTGCAAAAAATTGTAAAAAAACATCGTTTCCCCCATCAAGTCTATTTAACAAAGTCTCCAGGTGATGAACGAACGATCACACGAAAACTCTTAAAAGAACGCCTCATTCCTTGGGATGAGGTCTATTTAGAAAATGGCGAGATGCTTTATCCATTATTGGTGGTTATCGGCGGTGATGGAACGTTGCACCAAGTAGTATCAGAGTTACAACTTGAACAACAACAAATCCCCGTTGCCTATATCCCTGCTGGTTCAGGAAATGATTTTGCTCGGAGTATCGAGTTGCCGCGGGAACCAGAAAAAGCATTTTGGAAAATTGCTGGTACTACTAAGCCTCAAGAATTGACCATTATCCGTTATGAGGAGCAGATCCAAGAAGAAAATGGCATTGCTCTGAATAATGTCGGAATTGGTCTTGATGCGGCAATCGTCTATACCACCAATCACTCTGTGGCAAAAAGCAATCTAAATAAGTTTAATCTTGGCTCCTTTTCCTATATCGCTGCGATTATTCGGGTTTTGTTTCGCCAAAAAGGCTTCCCGATCTTAGTTGAGTGCAATGGGCAGCAGTTCAGTTACAAAAAAGCTTTTTTATGTACCACGACCAATCATCCTTACTTTGGCGGCGGTGTGGCGATTGCCCCAACTGCTTCAGTCAAAGAGAAAAAGTTTGATTTCGTTCTTGTCGAACGTGTGGCGATTTTTAAGATTTTTTGGCTGATCGGCTTACTGATGCAAAAGAAACACATGAATTCACGTTACTTTCACCATCTTTCCACTTCGAAGCTGCGAATCATCTCCACCGTTCCTCAACATGGACAAGAAGATGGCGAGGAAATGGGGCAACGCCCCTTTGATATTACCTTTACCACGGCTTCACAACTATTCTGGTGCCCATAAAAAAACGATACAAATCGCTGCTGATTTGTATCGTTTTTCTATACGTTCGATCATTAATTTTTCGCCGAGTGGTATTGCCAACGACGGCTTCCTTCTCTTCCCAAAATAAATTGGAGCATTGAAAACACGGCAGCAAAAGCAACTAGTACGAAGCCATTGAACCAAAAGGATTCTGTGAACGCTTGATTATAAGTGAGGGTTTCACTGATCAATGTATTGTTTTGTACAAACCAATAGGTTGGCGTAAACGCTGCAATTTTATTGACGATATCTGGCAGGAAATTCGCGGATACAAAGACGCCACCGACAAAACAACTTCCTGTTATGAAGATATTGCTGATCCCACCGATCGCTTCTGAGTTTTTCACCAGGGAAGTGACACAAGCTGAAAAGCTGATAACTGGCAATAAAAATAAGAACGTATTCAAAATGTGGTACCAGGCTGCTGTATCCCACGAGGTGCGAATCACTAATAGCACCATCAGTAGTAGAAAGCCGAAGGTCAAAAGTAGCGAGTAGCTGATCAAACTTAGAAGGATTTTCCGCTGCAATACACGCTTCGGAAGTGGTGCACTCTGGTTTCGCTTGCTGATTTCTTTGCGATTGAATGCCAAGTTGATCACACCAAACCCGCTAAATACCGAGAGAAAGAGCCCATAAGACAATAAATTAAAGGTCATGCCAGTCAACAGTTTTTTCATTCGCTGCCCATACTCTGCACTCAGCTTCACATCCCCTGTAACCGCCAGTGCAGATTGCGCTTGTTCTATCGCCGATCCGACGGTTTTGC
This sequence comes from Enterococcus sp. DIV0240d, assembly GCF_051711245.1. Lineage (NCBI taxonomy): Bacteria > Bacillati > Bacillota > Bacilli > Lactobacillales > Enterococcaceae > Enterococcus > Enterococcus sp. DIV0240d. The sequence goes on from NZ_JBIOMG010000001.1 coordinate 2,373,940, forward strand.
CTTCCTCCTGAAACAAAAGGACTGTTTGTAAAAAAGTGTTCACTTGCTGAGTGACGACTGTTTTAGAAAAGGCATCTGGTCGACTTTGAATCTCGATCGTCGGCATCTTGCCTGCCTCAACTTGTTGAGTGAAATCTGCTGGCACATGCAAGACGATGTTTACACGATTAAAATAAAGCGCATCATCAATTTCTTTTTGCGAGGTGCCATCCAAAGTGACCAAGGTTTGCTTTTCTTTTAAGTAGGCTCGGAGACCATCCACGACAGGCGACTCCTCCTCACTGATCAAAGCAATTTTTGCCTCTTGCAAAGAAGTGTTTTCGACATCGATGCTTTGTGCATAAAAGAATGTGACAACAACAGTGATCAATACCCCAATCAGTAAGTTCGACTTATTTGCTTTAAGCAAAGTCCAAATCGTTTTATAAAGCGTCATAGCGCACCCCACTTTCGATCCAAGCATTCCCGATGGCAAATAGGACGATAAAGCCAGTCAGCCATAGAAGATTGGTATAAAAGCTAGTCAAATCTGTATAGTAGTACAATTGATACAGGCTTTCACTGATCAAATTGACGAGATTCACTTGCCCCAACAGTGGCACATGCAGATCAAGCCAATACTTGATTTGTTCCGAGCCCATCATCCCGGCAAAAAAGCTCATTGCCATTGTCACGGAGACCAAAATACCATCCTTTTGTACCAAATTCATTTTTGGTGTCAGATTCCCAATCAATGTCCCTAGCAAAATCGCACACAATGATCCTAATGCGGCAACCAGCAGTAACCACTGCCAACGTTGTCCGAAGTCTACTTGATAGAAAAAACGAAAGACGGCTAAGATAAGATAGATTTCGACTAACACAATCGTAAAACTTGCCGCTAAATTCGCACTTGAAACCAATGTCCGTTTCCTTGGTATCAAGGAAAGCCGAATACCATTCGCGGATTGATTGGCTTGCTGATCCTGGACATTGCGGACACCCCACATCGTCCCGTAGAGGATCGCCATCCCGATCAACGTAAAGAAATAGAAACTTTTGAAACTCATGTCACGATCAGCATTCACTTCTTGAAAAGTCGCTTCCTGCTCAAAAGCCGATAGAATTGGTGCCAGATCAAGGCTCTCAAGTTCTGCCGCTTTACTAGCAATGATTGCTGTGCGTTGTAAAAATTGATCCATTACATTTTTCATCAACGACTGGCTCATGCCCGCTTGGCCCACATGCAGAGAAATGGTTTCATCATCAATCAGATAATACCCAGCTAAATCACCGGCAGTCAGCTTCTCAGCTGCCTCTGCCTCTTGTAATTCCTCGAGTTCAAATAATGGTTTTTCATTGATTTTTACTTGTTCAAGGACGGTGCAAAAGTTTTCCGAAAGCGCTGTTTGATCTCCAGTCTTTACGATCCCCGTTGTGATCGTTTCTAGATTGCCCGCTTGATCGATCTCCCCGAAGGCAGCCATAAACATTAGACCTAAGAGGATAGGAAACGCCAACGTCCAAAACAGCATGGATTTATTTCGCAGCAACACTTTTGTGCGGTATTTATAAAAATGCCAAAACATTGTGATTCCCTCCTTTAATCTCTCAATTCCTTGCCCGTGATCTCTAAAAAGACATCATTCAAGGTGGCTTCTTTGGTTGCGATTTTTCCATAAGTAATATGCTCTGCTTGTAAGAGCGTCAGAATCGGTAATAAAACTGTATTCAGCTCCGTCGTTGTTACTTCAAGCTGACCGTTTTTATAGGCGATCCCATCAGAAGCAATGGTTTGCTGAATTGTTGTCAATACAGGCTCAGGCAGTAAGGGGATATCGATGGTCAAACGATCCGCTGTCCGTACCATATCTTTTAGAGATTCCTTGGTTCCTTTAGCAATCACCTGTCCTTGATCCATAATCACGATCTGGTCACAAAGAATCTCCACCTCTTCCATGTAATGGGTCGTATAAACAATCGTCGCTCCTTGACGATTCAGTTCTTTGATACTTTCTAAAATTTTGTTCCGACTTTGAGGATCGACCGCTACCGTGGGTTCATCTAAAAAGATCAAGCGCGGCTTATGAGCGATCCCGCAGGCGATATTTAATCGTCGCTTCAACCCACCGCTGAGCTCGCCTGGGTGAAACGTCACAAAATTTTCCAATCCCACTAATTGAATCACTTCTTCGATCAAGGCTTGGCGTTTCTGTTTGTCAGCAACATATAAACCGCAAAAGTAATCGATATTTTCTTGCACACTAAGTTCTTCAAAGACGGCAACATCTTGAGGAACGACGCCAATCATTGCCTTGACGGCATAATTTTCCGGCGTCATGATTGATCCAAACAGTTTAATGGTCCCTTTATCATAATTTAACAAAGAGAGCATACAGTTGATGGCGGTGGATTTTCCGCTCCCGTTTGGTCCCAATAAACCTAAAACTTCTCCTTCTTGAACTTGCAGATCAAAATGGTTCAATGCCACAAAATCACCATAGCGTTTTACTAATTTATCAATTTCGATAATCATGATGAAAAACTCCTTCCAAATTTCTTGTTAATCTGACTATAATAAAGTTCAAGGAAAGAAACTAGTGACGATTGGCTAAACCAACCATGACATTTGTCACAATGAAGGAGTCTCCTATGACGAACTATCGACCACTCACCGAAGCGGGCTTTTTCCTCGCTATCTCATTGTTCTTATTGGTAAACCAAGGATTTGTTGCTGTGCAAGTCATCTATCTGCTGATCGCTGTTTTATTTACTGGCGTCAGTTATTTGCTGCCTAAGAAACCAAGCTGGTTTTTTCAAGTTATTCTGTTGCTGCTATGTGCCTTTTGGCCAGCGCTTGCCCTCTTTTTGCCCGCAATGATGCGGGTGATCGCTCCAAAAGAAAGACAAGATGATGGTTTATTCCTATTAGGTTTTTTGTTGATTTCGACGGTTGGCAACCATTCACCCACTGAGCTCGCCTTTATCATCCTGCTACTGCTTTTCGCTTTTTATTTACGAAAAAAAGAGCAGCGAATGATCGATCTTGAGAAAAAATATATTGCTTCAAAAGATACCCATTGGGAAAAGCAGCAGCAGTTATCGGAACAAAACAAAGCATTAGCCCTGTCACAAGAGACAAAATTAGCCTTACAAATCGCGGAAGAACGAAATCGAATCGCGCGAGATATCCATGACAATGTCGGCCATCTACTTTCGAGTGCCATTTTACAAATTGGTGCGCTTGAAATGATCAATCAAGAGCCGAAATTAAATGTGCCGTTAGCAAATTTGAGTGCAACGGTTCACACTGGGATGGATCGCATTCGGCAAAGCGTTCATGATCTCCATGAAACATCGATTTCTTTTCCGCAAGCCATAGAGTTTCTGATTGCTGATTTCCCCTCTTCCATAACGATTGAAGGAAACTTGTTTGAAGGATTGAGCGAAGCACAGCAAAACTGTTTCTTAATGGTCATCAAAGAAGCCTTGACCAACAGCATCAAACACAGTCATGCCAAAACCGTTGTCGTGCATTTTCGCACGCTGCCCGCCTTTTACCGTTTGCAAATCACCAACGAGGACGTCAATTCAACCCAAACTGCAAACAGCGGAATCGGTCTGAAAACGATGCGTCAACGGGTCCAGGAGCTACAAGGTCAAGTTCATATTTTGCAAGAAAACCAACGCTTTCAGTTGACGATCATTTTACCAAAGGAGGAACACCAATGATTACTGTAGTCATTATTGATGATGACCCGTTTGTGACGACCTCGTTGCAAACCATACTTGAAAGCACAGAAGAGATTCAGGTGTTGGGTATCGGTCATTGTGCCAAAGACGCCATTGCTCTTTACGAAGCGCATCGTCCAGATGTTTTGTTGACCGACATCCGTATGCCGGAACAAACTGGGATCGCTGCTGCCAAAGAAATACTGGCTAAATTTCCGCAAGCGATCCTCTTGCTTTTGACCACCTTCAAAGATCAAGAATACATTCGTGAAGCCTTTTCTATCGGTGTCAAAGGATATTTGATCAAACAGAACCTGCAAGCGATCATCCCTTCTGTCAAAGCCGCATACAATGGGCAAGTCGTGTTTGGGAATGAGATCGTCGAGACCTTCACGCAAATGATGAAGAACCAACCAGCGATAGATAATCAAGCATCTTTTAGCGAACGTGAACTTGCGATCATCAAAGAAGTAGCAGCGGGTAAAAATAATAAAGAAATCGCTGATGCCTTGTATTTGAGTGATGGAACCATTCGTAATTACATCAGTCAATTACTAGAAAAGCTGGAGTTGCGGGATCGCACGCAATTAGCGATCTATTATTATCAGCATTTAAAGTAAACCTCATCGATTGCAAAAAAGCCTGAAGAATGCGAAGCTGCATTCTTCAGGCTTTTTGTTTTCTACTCGATTATCCGACTGTCATAGTATTTTTGTGGACAAGCTATGGATTTCCAGGACTGCCAGGATTCGTTGGGTTATTCGGTGTGTTAGGCGGAAAAATCGGCGCCTTATCTAACGTTTTTTCTAACCCAGATTCTTCCCGATCGCCTCGTTCTGACTCAGGACTTTCATCCAATTTAAATTCTTTTTCCATCTCATCTAATTTTTTAAAGTCGTTGCCAGATTCTTTTGCTAATTCTGCTAATTTATCTTCGGTTTCTTTCGCCATAACGTAACGCCTCCTTTTGATTTTAGCTTAGCATAAGAAGCCAAAAAACCAAAAGAAAGCGCTCACTAACGACCCTTTTTTAGTATTTTCTCATCTTTGAATCAACCATTTTTTGCGGGCATAAAGTCGTATGGAGAACAATCCTTCATGCCAATCATTGGATCCACTAAATGCTTTTTGACCATCGTTAAGGTCAATACACCATCGTTTGGCGTTTCTTCGATGAGTGCTTCTTCCCCCGTAGTCCCTTCACTTAGAACCTTATCCCCTGAAAGAGGCTTTGCCATTTGTGTCTGATTTGATGCTGACGGCTCCGTCTCGGCAAAAACAAACAAATCAAGCCCACTATCTGAAGGCTTTTCTGCCGCTTGCTTGTTAGCAGTAACTTTAGTGCTGGATTGCTCCTTTATCTTCGTCGATGACGTTTTTACTTTCGTGTCAACAGAGGAATCCTCATAAAATGGATCATCCGCTTCTTCAAATTGGGCCAATTTTGCTCGTTGTAACGGCGTCATTTTTTCTGTGCCATTGATGCGTTCTTTCAGCGTCGTTAAACGAGTCGCAGATTCGTGGTTGACACAAGTTTGGTACGCTTGTGGTTCACCAAGTAAAATCAGCATCTCTTTGCTACGGGTCACAGCAGTATATAGCAAATTGCGCTGCAGCATACGTTGGTATTGATGAACCATCGGCAAAATAACCATTTGAAATTCACTGCCTTGAGATTTATGGATCGAACAACAGTAGGATAACGTGATCTTGTTCCATTCATTCCGCTTATAGGTTACTTCGTTGGCATCAAATTGAATGACCAGCTCGTCGATCTTGTCTTCCGACTGTTTGGCTAGAGTGATCCCAACGATTTGCCCCATATCGCCATTAAACACATTATCTTCAGGAGAGTTTACCAACTGCAAGACCTTATCGCCGATACGATACACCGTATCATTGAAGGTCACCTCTTTTTTGGTCCCATCATTGGGGTTAAAAATCTCTTGCATCATTTTATTAAGGGCATCGATACCCGCTGCCCCACGATACATTGGTGCCAACACTTGAATATCTTGCGGCGTATAGCCTTTGTCTTTTGCCCGTTTCACGATTTGAGCGATCAACGGTTCGATTTTGTAAGCATCACACGCAAAGAAAGAACGATCTTTTTGGTTTTGTGTAAAATCAGCAGGCAGCTGCCCGTTTTTTATGGCATGGGCGAGTGGAATAATACTTGACCCATCGCCTTGGCGGTAGATCTCCGTCAATTCTTGTTTCGGGATCGCATCGATCGCTAGCAAGTCATGAAGGACTTGTCCTGGCCCCACAGAAGGAAGCTGATCTTTATCCCCCACAAAAATCACTTGCATGTTCGTAGGAATCGACTTAAAGAGGGTATTCGCCAGCCAAGTATCTACCATAGACATCTCATCGACGATCAGTAAACCGCCTTCTAATTCTTTTGGACTGATCGATGGCGCTTTTTCACGTCCGTTCAAGCCTAACAAACGATGGATCGTACCACTTGGCAAGCCAGTCGTTTCGTTCATTCGTTTGGCGGCTCGACCAGTCGGTGCTGCCAAGAGAATCGGAAAGGTTTCGTCGCTGTATTTTGATGGTTCTAAGTCCAAATCGTTCAATTCAGCAAACAATTGTACGATCCCATTGATCACCGTCGTTTTCCCAGTACCAGGTCCTCCTGTCAAAATAAACAATGGCGAACGAATGGCTTCTTTGATTGCTTCTTCTTGCGAAGACCCATAGGTGATGCCTAAATGCTTCTCAATTTTTCGCAGCGTTTTGCTGATTTTTTTCTCAGGATACACGATCTCTTTTTTGCGGGAAAGCAAGCGTTCGATGGAACTAGCGATTCCCCACTCAGAAAAGTACAAACTGTTTTCATATAAACGAGTTTCTTCTTGCTGGATTTTTCCTTCCTCCACTAATTGAATGATCGTTGATGCCAGGTCGTCTGGCGCGATCTCAATAGGACGACTCGTCTCTAATAAACGCAGTGTCTGCTCTAACAAGTCCTGGGCGTGGATAAAGGTATTACCCGTCTGCAAGGATTGGGCAAAGATCTGATGCAAGACTGCGGCTCGAAACCGTTGCGGTGACGAAGCTACGATCCCTAGCTGCTCAGCGATGCCATCTGCGCGTTTAAAGCCAATGCCTTCAATGTCTTCCACCAGCTGGTAAGGATTTTCTTCGATAATTGCTAATGCTTCATTTTTGTAGGCTTGATAGATTGCAAAAGAAAGCTGACTACCAAAACCATAACGGCTCAAGCCAACGATCACTTGATCCATCCCATGATTTTGTCGAACGGTATCTAAAATCATTTTTTGCTTACTTTCATTCAATCCTGGAATCTGCTCCAACAATGTTGGTTCTTCCAGCATCCGGTCGATCGCTTCTTCTCCTAAAAGATCAACGATTTTTTCAGCGGTCTTCTTGCCGATCCCAGGAAATTTTTCTCCAGAAAGATAGGCGATCAACCCTTGTTCAGAGGTTGGTTGTTCTTGTTGGTAGCTTTCAGCCTTCAACTGGACGCCATACTTGGGATGATTGACCAGCTCACCAAAAAACCGATACTTTTCCTCTTCTTGGATTTCGCCGAAACTACCAGTAACGACGATCTCCGAGTCTTTGTAGTCGGCATTATTCTCAGTGACTTTAACTAATAGTACTTTATAAAAATTGCTGGGATTCTGGAAAAAGATGGCGGCAACATGGCCGACAAAAAACGTTCTTTCTGGAATCATGGTGCCGCTCCTTTCATGGTTTACAATAAAGCGTCTAATCCTGCCTGATTGCTTAAAAAGCTTGCTTCATTCCAAAGTTTTAGTTCAAAAGGCAATACTTTTTGTTCATTCGTCTCTAATAAGCTAACGCTGTTATTGACTAATCCACCTTGCTCTCTTAATTCGGCTAATGGTTTGCCTGCAAGCCACTGTATAGCAGCCGTAAAGGATGCGCCATGACCGACGAACAATAATGGGCCTTCATGCTGCATCACCGCATCCATGACGACGGTCTCGATTCGGCTCAATGTTTCTTGGATCGGCTCACCTTTAAAGGCACTGGGATCGTAACGATCCAGGTGATTACGCAGATCAGTCAGTTGTTGGGGATACTTCTCATGCATTTCATCGATGGACCGACCTTCCAATTCACCGAGTCCGATTTCTCGCAGGTTCTCATTATAAATGATTTCAACAGGGTGTTGGAGTCTGGCTTGGATCTCTTGGGCAGTCACTTTTGCTCGCAAAGATGTACTTGAGTAAATCTTCTCAAAAGGAATAGCTGCCAGATAATCACCGAGTAATTTGATCTCGTCATAACTTTCTGGCAATAGCGGCGAATCCCCCAGCATTCCTTGAAAGCGGCGTGCTTGGTTCCACTCTGTTTTTCCGTGACGGGTAAAGTATAATTGCATCGAAAAAGCCTCGCTTCTTAGTCTAATTTGTCGTTCTCGTAATGATGCGTCAATTCCAACTCTGGGAAGCCTTGCTGCCGCAAAACTTCATAAATGATCAACGCAGCCGTATTTGATAGATTTAGGGAACGAACGTGCTCATCATTCATAGGGATCCGCAAGCATTTTTCGGCATGCTCACGCATAAAACTTTCTGGAAGCCCCGTCGTTTCTTTCCCAAAAATGAAGAACTGATCGTCATCTGCGGTGTAATCGACATCAGAATACACGCGATTGGCAAATTTCGAGATCAGGTACAACGGACGCGTTCCTAAAAAGTCCATAAAAGCAGCTAAATCTTTATGATAGGTAATATTGACATCGTGCCAATAATCAAGCCCAGCACGCTTCAATTGCTTGTCATCCGTTGAAAAGCCTAAAGGCTCGATTAAGTGTAAATGAGTATTTGTTGCTGCACACGTCCGTGCAATATTCCCCGTATTGGCTGGGATCTGAGGTTCAAAAAGAACGATGTGATTCATAGATAAAAACTCCTTTCGATCGGTTACTGCCGATCGGTTCTCGCATTGATTTGTGTCGTTAAACGTTACGTTTTCCATTGCATGCTCAGTAACTACTTCAATAACTTCTATAGTACCATATTTTGGCACGCTTGTTTTTCTAGAAACAACATTTTTTTGGGCGCTTTTTTGGGCATAAAAAAAACGTACCAACTCGGTGTCGATCACTGCGAGTCGTTACGTTAGTGAAGCTCTTTTCACTAACTTTTATCAGAACAGGAACCTGATAAAAACCAATGAAAAATGACTTGAGAACAATATATCACTCCCATGGCATGATTGCAAGAGTAAATAACAAAAAAGTTCAAAATATTTTCAGGAAATTTTCGCAATCAACACCTCAACATCAACCGTAATCTGTGTCAAAGGGGTTTGCCGCAGCTTTTCTTTGCGTTCCTCCGAAGCCCCCCACTCTAACGGGGACATGGCAAGTAAATCTTGACGATTTTCTTCAGGGATCGCAAAAACATGCGTCACTCTTTGACGGGATGCGTTGGGATAGTGTTCAAAAAATTTGCTAACGACCCGTTCATTCGAATACTGTTGTTTTGTTTCATCATCAGGATAAAAAGCGGCTCGTAGTTCTTTTAAATAATCCGCCGCAGGGACCACTTTGATCAGCTGTCCGCCTTTTCTTAAAATGCGGTTAAACTCCCCATAATTTGACGGCGAAAATAGATTGAAAATCGTATCAAAGTTCGCTTCAGCAAACGGCAGGTTGGTCAGATCCGCCACACACCAAAAAGCTGGTACGTTTTGATTGGTTGCTAGATAGACTCCGTCCTTGGCAATATCAAAGCCGACAGCCGCCTGAGTCTTTTCATTGACCAGCTGAGCCAGAAAACTGCCTTCCCCGCAGCCAACATCTAAAAGATGCTTAGCATCCCCCAAAGCTGCTTTGATGCATTCAACGACTGGTGCATACATGCCGCTAGCGATCATACGTTGACGCGGCAAAAACAGTGCTTGATCATAATCTGCTTTGACTTGATGATCCAAAAAGAAAAGTGTGCCTTTCTTTGATAAGTCAAATCGATGACGATTTGGACAAACCAAGCCATTTTCGGTCGGGAAAAATGCTTGGCGGCACAATGGACATTCAAACAAGTGATAATGGGCGTTTAAAAATAGGCGCCCGCGATCGATTTTTTTTAACATTCAACTTCCCTCATCTCTGCTCTACTTTAGCATATTCTTGTGGTAGAATGCTAGTGGATAGAATAACAAATCAATTGAACACCCATCAAATGGAGGTAAATCATGTTAAAAGAATTTTGTGCAGAAAACTATACCAATATTCCCTTAGCAATCGCCCGAGGTGCAAAGCGCATCGAACTCTGTGATAATTTAGCAGTCGGCGGAACAACACCAAGTACCGGCGTGCAAGAAGAAGTTCTGCAATATGCTGGCGAAAAAGGAATACCCGTTATGACGATCATTCGACCTCGGGGCGGTGATTTTGTTTACAATGATACAGAATTGAAAATCATGCATACCGACTTGATCGAAGCAAAAAAAATAGGAACAGACGGCGTTGTTCTAGGTTGCTTAACACCTAGCGGCTGGTTGGACGAAGAAGCATTGGAGCTACTGTTAGAAACCGCAGAAGGCTTGCAGGTTACTTTTCACATGGCGTTCGACGCGATTCCTGCAGCGCGCCAATTCAAGGCGATCGATTGGTTAGCTGAGCATGGGGTACAGCGGATTTTGACCCATGGTGGTGCTGCAGGCACTCCAATCGAAGCAAATTTCGATCGTCTGAAAGAATTGATCGCCTATGCTGGTGAGCGTTTAACGATTTTACCTGGCGGTGGCATTTCCTTTGAAAATGCCCAAGAAGTTGCCGACACACTAGGTGTAAAAGAAGTTCATGGAACCAGAATCGTTGACCTTAACGATTGAGCTTGAAGGACACAAAGAAATCCCCACAAACGATGTGTTTCTATCGTTTGTGGGGATTCTTTTAGATCGCTTGCAATAAGTCGTATTGTGATTGATACAAATGGTGATACAAGCCTTTTTGTGCCATTAGCTGATCATGGTTACCCGATTCAGCGATTGTCCCCCCTGCCACGTAAAAGATTCGATCAGAATTTTTGATCGTGGACAGTCGGTGAGCGATGATAAATGAGGTTCTGCCTTCTAACAGCTTCAACAATCCTTCTTGCAGCAATTCTTCTGTCTTCGTATCGATACTTGAGGTCGCTTCATCTAAGATCAAAATTTTTGGATCAGCCAACAACGCTCGGGCAAAGGAAATCAGTTGCCGTTGCCCTGCAGATAAAGTACTTCCTCGTTCTTCGACGACGGTTTGATAGCCGTCTTTCAACTCCGTGATAAAGTCGTGGGCACGGACGATCTTCGCTGCTTCGATGATCTCTTCTTCTGTCGCATCTAATTTTCCATAGCGAATATTCTCTATGATCGTTCCTGAGAAAATAAAGGTATCTTGCAGCATGACACCCATTTGTGAGCGCAGCGATTCCAGCGTCACGTCACGAACGTCCATCCCATCCACTTTAACACTGCCTTCATTGACATCATAAAAGCGGCTCAGCAAGTTGATGATCGTGGTTTTCCCTGCACCAGTAGGACCAACCAAAGCAATACTTTCCCCAGGTTCAATGTGGAAGTTAACATCAGAAAGAATGTTTTTGCCTTCTTCGTATCGGAAGGTCACGTGTTCAAAATCAACGGTCCCTTTCATCGTCGGCAATACTTTTGCATCAGGTTTGTCTTCGATATCTGGGACTTCATCCATCGTTTCAAAAATCCGTTCAAGATAGGCTGTTGCTGTAATCAAAGAATTATAAAAATTCCCGATATTGATGACTGGATTCCAGAAATTATTGATATAACTGATAAAAGCGATCAGAGTACCTGTGCTGACATCGACACCGATCTGACGAATGCCGACAAAATAAATCAAACAAGTCGTAATGACTGAAATGTTTTGCACCCCTGGCCACATCAGAAACTGAATTTTGACAGCTTTCATCCATGAAGTCCGGTAATCATTGCTGACTTCTTGGAAGATCTCAGCATTTTCTTCTTCTCGCGCAAAGGATTGGGTAATCTTGATACCAGCAATACTTTCATGAATGTAAGCATTTAGATTGGATTGTTTATTACTCAACACCTGATAGGCTTTGCGCTGGTTATTCTTGATCACCATCACCATGATGAACAAAATTGGCAGCAGCGCAAGGGAATACAAGGTCAATTTGAAGTCGATCGCAAACATAAAGATCAAGGTGATGATGACGTTGAAAACATCCGAGATCAAATTGATCAGGCCGTTGCTCAATAGGTCACTCAGTGTATTGATATAGTTTACGATGCGAATCAAGATCTTGCCGTGGGGCCTTGTATCAAAATAAGAAAAAGGCAGTCGCTGCAGATGTTCAAAAATATCAAAGCGCATATCCTTCAATACGTCTTGACCAATATTCGTGATATGGTAGATACGGTAACGCATGCAGACGCCGATAACGATCAAGGTCGCTAGAAAGGCAGCTCCCAGAAGCAGCAATTGGTTGACATTTTTCTCAGGAATCGATGAATCGATCGCGATCTTTGTAAACACGGGCGCCAACATTCCTGCTAAGTTTGCCAGAATGATCGTAAATAGGACTTTCGCAATACTTCTTTTATAAGGAACGACATATTGTGACAAGCGTTTGAAATCCTTCCAGCTAAACTCCTGGTCTAATTCCTCATCCACATCAAATTTATTTCTCGCCATCGTCTTCACCTCCTGACAAGCCTAATTGTTTTTGATACACTTCGTAGTATTTGCCCCGCAGACTGACAAGTTCTTCATGGGTCCCTTGTTCAACGACTCGTCCTTTTTCCATCATCAGAATCTGATCGGCTTCTCGAACAGAGGAGATCCGATGCGCAATGATAAACGTCGTTTTCTCTCCTGTTAATTTTGTCAGCTCCTGTTGGATCTTCGATTCTGTCTCCATATCGACGGCAGACGTCGTATCATCCAAAATCAAGATCGATGGATCTTTGGCTAAGGCCCGTGCTAGGGAGATCCGTTGTTTTTGTCCGCCAGAAAGCCCTACACCTCGCTCGCCCACGATCGTTTCATAGCCTTGAGGCATCCGAGAAATAAAGGTGTCTGCATCAGCGACTACCGCCATTTGCCGAATAAAGCCTTCATCCGCTAAAGGATTTCCAAAAGCAATGTTGTCGGAGATAGTATTGGAAAACAAGAAGACATCTTGCATCACCATTGAAATGTTTTCCCGCATTTGACGCACGGGATACTCTTTGGCGTTTTTTCCATCAATCAATACTTCCCCTTCAGTCGGATCATAAAAGCGTCCAACTAAATTCACTAACGTCGTTTTCCCTGAACCGGTTTCCCCTAAGATCCCTAACGTTTGGCCAGGGCCAATTTTGAAGTTGATGTTTTCCAACACATTTTGATTCGGATCATCCGAAAAGTGGAAGGAAACATCTTTAAACTCTACAAATCCTTTGATTGGCTCTAATTTTTCTTGTTGATGAACAGGAATTTTCGATTCTTGCGCCAACATTTGCCGAATTTTGATACAGGCTGCAGAAAATCGCTGAACATCGTTGATCAACCAACCACTCATGCGCATAGGATTATTCAACATCCAAAGATAGCCATTAAACGCAACAAGATCCCCTAATGTCATCTCGCCGTTGATAACGAAGATCCCACCCAAAATCAAGGCAATGACTGACAAACTTCCTGCTAAGCCATCAAGCCATGGCAGATAGGTACGGGATACTTTGGCAGATGCCATATTGCGGGTCTTAAAATCTTCGTTGTAAGAGCGAAATTTTTCAATCTCAAAATTTTCACGAGCAAAAGCTTTCACCACTCGATTGCCGCCGATATTTTCTTCCACCATTGAATTCAAGCGCGAAAAGCTCTCACGAATGTCAAAAAACAACGGGTGTGCTTTCTTAGACATGCGATTGGTCAACAGAAATATGATCGGTGTGACAGCCACCAGCGCCAACATCAATTTCCAATCAATAAAGCTCATAACCACCACCGCTGAAAAGAACCACAAGATACATTCAGCGATATTGTAGGTCACCCAAGAAACAAAGTGGCGAATGGCATCGGTATCACCAGTCATCCGTGCCATAATATCTCCCACACGAGTGTGATTGAAAAAGTCGAAATCCAATTCTTGCAGCTTCTGATACAAATCTTCCCGTAAATCGTATAGCGTATTTTGCCCGACCCGTTCAAATAAAATTTGATAACTGTAGCGGACAATGGTACGAATGACGGTCGTTGCGATCATGATCAACAATAATGGAATCAATAAGTGCGTTTTTTGCTGATTGATGACATCATCGATCACCATTCCTCCCAAGTACGGATTAACAATGATCAGCGCTGCATTGATCACTAAAAACAGGACTGCCAATATGATTTTTCCCCGGTTCTTTTTGGCATAGCGCCAGATCCATTGTGTATTACTCATCTAATTCCCCCTCTCGTTGTTAAGCTTAGCGTTTTGAAAAGCGATTTGAATGGTTTTTCTTACTCATTTTGATGTAAAATATTAGTAAGAAGTACCATTCCCTTTTTTTACAGGAAATAAGCACCCAATTGGAGTGAATCAGCCATGAATTTAGTTAACCCTCGCACGTTTAATCCAGAAATCATCTATCTCTTTGACCCATGGACACAATCAGAAAGTCATGGCGAAATGCACCATCATGACTTTTTAGAAATCAGCGTCTTGTTAGAAGGAGAAAGTACCTATTATTTTGAAAAAGAACCAGCGAAAAAAATCCGTGCTGGCAGCGTCATGCTTTTCAATCCTGGCATCGATCACTGCGAATTGCAGCCTAAGGGCACTCGCTCCCATCAGCTGCATATTGGTTTGAAAAATATTTCTTTGGAAGGCTTTAAACGGAATTTTTTCCCGAACAAACACCCCTTGTTGGAGCTAGGCAAATACCATCATCAAGTTTTGGAAAAAGCCTGGCAGTTGGTGAGAGAAAGCAGTGAAGAGCGGGATGAGTTTCAATTGATGCAAAAAGCTGTTTTGATGGAGATGCTCGTCTACATTTTACGCGGGCTAAATGAAGACCACATCAATGTCGTGCCTTACCTTTCCAAAAGCCAACGACGACAACAACAAATCGTCAACTATACGGTCTATTACTTGGAAAATCATTATAAAGAAGAAATCACGTTAGAGAAGCTCGCACAAGATCAATTTCTCAGTCCGACGTACCTTTCAAAGATTTTTAAAGAGGCGACAGGTGTCAGTCCCATCAACTACTTGATTGAGATTCGCTTAAAGCGTGCCAAAGACATGTTAAAAAATGAAAACCTCACGATCAAAGAAGTCGCCTCTGCTGTGGGCTATCAGGATGCTTATCACTTTAGCAAGTCTTTTAAAAAACTTTATGGTGTCTCTCCTTCTGGGGTATTGCCAAAACCAAAAAATTAAAGAGCAAGCCGATGACCTTCCTTCGAATGAAGAATCATCGGCTTGCTCTTTTTTGTTCATTGAATAAAATAGTTCATAAAAAGACTGGCAATGTTGAAGTAGATCAAAACACTGGTCAAATCGCTAAGGGTCGTGATAAACGGACCACTTGCCACTGCTGGATCAAAACCCAGCTTGTCCATCAGCATCGGGATCAAACTTCCCGCTAAGTTGGCTACTGTGATGGCACACATCATCGCCATCCCAATCACAAACCCTAGAATCGGATTTTGTTTCCAGACAGCTACGATAGCAAAAATCGTCAATCCCGTGATGGCACCTGTGAACAGTCCCGTCAGCACTTCACCGACCACCGTCTTCATAAAGCTGTTTTCTTTGTCGTCATTGATCGCCAGACGACGAACGGCTACGGCTAAGGATTGGGTACCAGCATTACCGGCGGTCCCAGTGATCAGTGAGATAAAAACAGCGAGAATACTTGCTTCGCTGACCAACTCTTCATAATGACTGATCAGACTGGCGGTGGCCATTCCGAGAAAGAGTAAGGTGATAAGCCAAGGCAAGCGTCTCGAAGACGCTTTGATCGGGTTCTCACTGACTTCTTCCACATTGACCCCTGCCAAACCAGAGTAGTCACTGGCTGCTTCATCATCGATAACGTCGATGATATCATCGACGGTCACGATCCCTAATAGGTGATCGTCATAATCGGTGACTGGCAATGCGAGAAAGTCATAATCTCGGAAGGTCTGAGCGACATCCTCTTGGTCATCTCCAACATGGACCGACATCACCCGCTCGTTCAAAATATCAGCGATCATGGTATCTTCATCATTGATGATCAAGTCTCTTAAAGAAATAACGCCCACAAGCTTATTATCAGTATCCACGACGTAAATATAGTAAATCGTCTCGGCAACATCTGCGGCATTTTTTAAGACATACATCGCTGAACGAACCGTTTGATTGGCAACAATGGAAACAAACTCGGTAGTCATCAGCGATCCAGCAGTTTCATCTTCATAGTGCAACAGCTCTTTGATTTCGCTAGCAGCTTCAGCGGTCATCAAACTCAAATATTTTGCTGTTTGTTTTTTATCCAGAGTATTCAGCAGGTCGACGGCATTATCGGTATACATTTGCGCCAACATATCAGCCGCATAGGCGGGGCGCATCTCTGAAAGATAGTCCACCATGTGTTCATCATCTTCTTCAATGACGTCAAACATGTCTGCTAATTCTTTCGGCGATAGATACGTATAGACGATTTGTCGATCGGCTGCTTCTAGAGATTGGTAGAACTGACCCTGCTCGTAGATATGCAGATCCAAGAATGCCTCGCGAAATCCCTGGATATCATTGACTTTTAATGCTTGATTCAGTTGATCAAACCGTTCGGTTAATTCTTGATTTTCATCCAATCTTTTCACCTCATTTGTTATTGCCTATCCATGGCTGAGCAAACAGCGGCCATGTCTGCTGGTAAGGGCAGCTTAAAAGCCAACGGTTCATTCGTAAAGGGATGCTGAAATTGCAGCTGACAGCAGTGTAATGCCTGTCGTTTGATCCCAAAAGCCATTGATCCCCCATACATCTCGTCTCCTAATAAGGGACAACCGATCGCAGAAAAATGGACCCTTATTTGATGTGTCCGGCCTGTGTGTAGTTGAATGTCGACTAATGCGCAATCTGAATTGCGCTGTTTTAGCCAATACTCTGTACGTGCCTCTTTTCCTTCTACACTGACCTTGCGTTTCAAAAGCGAGGTCAAGTCCCGAGCTATAGGCAAATCGATCTCGCTATGGGCGGATAATGCGGAAAGATCTCCCGCAATGAGGGCTTGATATTTTTTTACGACCTGCTTCTTTCTCAACTGGCTATCCAGCTTCGCATGGGCAAACCCATGTTTTGCAAAAAGCATCAATCCTGATGTGTCACGGTCTAACCGCGTGACTACATGAATCACTTGGTCTTCATATTGCTGCGCTTGATAGTAGGCCTTGACGCGATTGGCCATCGTGCCAGTCGGATGATATTGCGCAGGGATCGATGAGATGCCAGCTGGCTTATTCACGACTAACAGATGGGCATCTTCATACACGATCTCAATCGGTGTCGGATCAGCCAGCATCGTCTCATGTTCCCCTTCAGGAGGAATTACAATAGTTACCCTATCATTTTGCGCCAAAGAAAACAAGACGTTTTGCTCGTGATCGTTGACAAATATCTTTCCGCCTTGAAATTTGATTTTTGCTAACAGTCCTTTGGACACCCCTTGTTCCTTCAAAAAGTATTTGACTTGCTGTCCTTGTCCAGTATAGTGATACGTAAATTCCATGGGTTTATTCTTCTCCAATAAAGGAATCTTTGACCCGATTCCAAAAATGCATATGCCGATAAGACGCAAAATGAATCCGTTCATCGGCAATCCGGTAATAGATAGCATCGATTTCTTCTTGTTCGATGGTAAACTGATCGATCGTCACTAAATAGTCGGTACTTTGCTGCAGTTGTACTTTGACCCATTCATGGTGACCCACGACGATCGGCGAACCAAGGGTCCGAAAGACACGATTGTTCAACGAAGCAATCTCTGCCAATTGAAAGGCATTGATACTTGGGTGCAAGACTGCCCCACCAACACTCTTGTTATAAGCAGTGGAGCCGGTGGGCGTTGAGATCGATAAGCCATCGCCGCGAAACTTTTCAAAGAGGTCTTCTTTAATAGAAATATCGGCAACCATCGTTCGATTGCCGCGCTTGATCGTTGATTCATTTAATGCTAGGAAATGCTTGTCTGATTTTCCATTCGCATACGTGATACGGACATCTAATAACGGATAGCTGACGCTTTTTTGATGGTCATTGCATAATGACTCGACTAGTTCTTCCAATTCATAATCTCGCCAGTCCGTGTAAAAGCCGAGATGACCCGTATGGACGCCTAAAAACTGTACTTGGTCCAACTTATGATTGTACAAGTGAAAAGCAGAAAGGAGCGTGCCATCTCCCCCAACAGAAATCACTAATTCAGGATTGTCTTGATCGATCTTATTTTCAGATTGTTCTAAAAGCGTAGTTAAACGCTTTGTCACTTCTACCGACTTGCTTTCTTGATTATGGACGATTGCCACGCGGATACCTTTCATTCCGTTTCCCCCTTTGGCAACGGGTTCTGATCATGTCCGCCTCGCTTGCCTTTCCCATGTGAAAATAACCGTTGTGCCTCTTGGATCTCTTCACGGATATTGGACATTTCTTCATCTAGCTGATAGGCGGCTTCTGCCGACCGACGCAGTCGTTCACTGATTTCAGCGGGAAATTCCCCTTGGTATTTGTAGTTTAGTGAATGTTCGATCGTTGCCCAAAAATTCATCGCTAGTGTCCGGATTTGAATCTCAGCTAAAATAATTTTTTCCCCGTCGATCAGTTGAACGGGATATTCGATCACTAGATGATACGAACGGTAGCCACTGGCTTTTTTATTGGTGATATAGTCCCGTTCAATGATCACTTTCATGTCTTTGCGTGTTCGTAAGAGTTCAACGACTTGGTGAATGTCTTCCACAAATTGACACATGATTCGCAAGCCAGCGATATCAGACATCTCTTCTTCAAGCCGATCCAAAGCAATCCCACGTAATTTACTTTTCGTTAAAATGCTATCCACTGGCTTGACCCGCCCAGTGACAAATTCAATGGGAACATGCTTGTTTTGTTCCCGATATTGTTTTCGTATGTCTCTTAATTTTACTTTTAATTCTGAAACCGCCTGTTCATAAGGCGCTAAGAATTCTTCCCAATCTCGAATCATTCTTCTCCCTCGATTCTGTTCATAACATACCTCTTATTCTACCATACTCTTGGAATAAAACTGAATGAACAGAAGAGCAGAAACAAAAGATTTTTTGTCTCTCCCCCAACATCTCTGCTTTTCTTTGTTTGGTTTCTTTGACGGAATAGCTGAAACAGCGTACACTATGGTTGCAATAGAAAGAGAGTGAGAAACGATGGGCGAACAAGTAGAGATCGAATACAAGACGATGTTGACGGAAAAAGAATACCACCAGCTGCTTGCTTATTACAATTTGTCAGAAGAAGCATTTAAGATACAAACCAATTACTATTTTGATACGGTAGATCATAAGCTGCGGGAAAAGCACTTTGGCTTGCGTATTCGCACGACTGCTACCAATGCGGAATTAACGCTAAAAACCCCCATTGAGCACGGGTTATTAGAGACGACTGATCCTTTAACGAAAACGTCCGCAGCTTCATTGATTGCTTCAGAAAAAATTCTACCTACGGGTATCGTTGCTCAGCGCCTAAGAGCGGCAGGTATCGAGCCTGACACGTTACGTATGATCGCAGCATTAAAAACGAAACGGGCGGAATTTCCGATTGAAGAAGGATTGCTCGCGTTAGATGAAAGCTGGTATGGTCAACAGCATGATTATGAGTTGGAGTTAGAAGTCAACGAGCCGATTAAAGGGAAAGATGCCTTTCACTCCTTGTTACGTTTCTTTGACGTTCCTTACCGACCAGCGAAAAACAAGATCATCCGAGCCGTTGAAGAAAAATCATAGTAAGCTGTCCTTTTGCTTACTTTTTTCGCGTTTTTTTGCTATATTTAATAAAACATACTTATTTTGTTTTTCAAGGTACAAAAGAATCTTAATTGGGGAGAGATTCAAATGATCGAACTGTTTTTATTTATTAATCCGATTGGGCCTATTTGTTATGATATCGAAAAAGAGATTCTCAATAAATTAAACACCAGCCGCAAAAAAATCCATTTGCAGATTCTACCTTTCGTTAACTTGTTTTCCGTAGGTGTCTCAATGGACTATTTGTCCATGAATAAGGCGGATTTGGTCTTGCGAAATGAACAGACCAACCAAATCTATGCTGCATCACTGGACTATAAGGCAGCTCAGTTGCAAGGAAAAAAAATTGCTCGGGATTTCTTGTTGAAACTGCAACAACGGATAGGGATCGAAAGACAAGAATATAGCGATGCCTTAGTGAAAGAATTATTTTCTGAAACGAATGGTGATTTAGAGATGTTCCTAGAAGATCGATCCTCTGAGCTAGTGAAAAAGAACTTTGCCACCGATCAGCGTGTAGCCAAAGATATGGGTATCACGATCACACCCTCTGCTGTGGTGTATGATTTTTCAAGTGAAGAAGAATATGGGGTCCTTTTAGAAGGTTCAGAGGAACTGAGAAGTCTTCCGCTCGTCTGTGGTACAGCAACAGAACTCGATACATTTTTGCAAAAAGCTCAGTCTTTGAAAGCACCAAAACTTTCCACTATTCATGAAATTGATCGCGGGTTGATTCTTTTATGAAACCCTATTCAATAGCGACGCTGCGCAGCGAGCCAAACGATGATCTTGTGTTTGGCTCGCTGCGCAGCGTTTTTTATTGTGGACAAACAAAAAAACAAACCAATCCTTTACGGATTGGTTCGCTTTTCAATTATGCTTCAATTTCTTTGACGAGTTCTTCCAATTCATTCAAGCGTTGCTCAAATACTTTCATCGCGTCTTCAATATAATCTGCTTTTGTCATATCGACGCCCGCTTTTTTCATGACTTCGATTGGATAATCACTGCGTCCAGCTTTCAAATAGTTCAAATAGTTTGTTAAGGCATCTGGTTCACCTGCTAAGATTTTCTTCGCTAAAGCAGAAGCTGCCGAAAATCCAGTTGAATACTGGTAAACATAGTAATTGTAATAGAAATGCGGAATGCGTGACCACTCAAGACGAATCTCAGGATCTTTTTCAACAGAAGGTCCGTAATATTTTGCATTTAACTCGGCATAGTTCTCGCTTAAGAACTCACTGGTCAACGGCGTTCCTTTCGCATCTTCCACGTGCATGAAGTGTTCAAACTCAGCAAATTGCGTTTGACGGAAAATCGTTCCTTTGAAGCCATCGAGAAAATGATTCAAGACATAGGCTTTGACCCGTGGATCTGTTTCAGTCTGAAGCATGTATTCCGTTAATATATTTTCGTTCGTCGTCGAAGCGATTTCTGCTAAGAAAATCGAATAATCCCCATAGGCATAAGGCTGGTTATTACGTGTAAAGTAACTATGCACACTGTGTCCCATTTCATGAACAAGAGTAAAGAGTTGATCCAATCGATCATTCCAGTTCATCAGGATATATGGCAGCGTGTCATAGGCACCAGAAGAATACGCGCCACTGCGTTTGCCTTTGTTTTCAACGACATCGATCCACCGATTGCTGAAGGCTTCTTCAACCACTGCAAGGTATTCTTCACCTAATGGTTTTAACGCTTCTTTCGCTTTTTCGACCGCTTCTTCATAAGTATAACGAATAGGCGCTTCCCCTAAAATTGGCGTATAAACATCATACATATGCAACGTATCGACAGCCAACAGGCGTTTTCTTAATGCCATATAACGATGCAACAATGGCAGGTGCTGATTGACGACGTCCACTAAGGTATCATAGACACTTTCAGGAATATGGTTGGCACTCAAAGCGGCTTGCCGTGCCGAATCAAATTTGCGGGCTTTTGCTTTAAAGTTATGAGCTTTGATATTGGTGCTTAAGGTTTGGGCAAAGGTATTGCGGAATTGCTCATAGACACCATAAAGACCTTTAAAGGCTGCTTCACGGACAGATCGATCCGTGCTTTCCATCAACTCACCGTATACACCATGAGATAACTGTACTTTTTCCCCGTTTTCGTCTTCAACTACTGGAAAATCCAAATCAGCATTGTTTAAAACAGAAAAAATGTTGCCGGGTGCCCCAAAAATTTCGCCAGCACCGGCTAATAACGCTTCTTGCTCCGCTGGCAAGATATGTGGACGCTCGTTGATGGTTTTTTCGATCATATGACGATAAACAGCTAGTTTCGGTTCTTGATCGAAATAGCCCCAAATCGTTTCATCGGACATCGTCAATAACTCGGGATCAAACCAAGCAACGGCTTCACTTACTTGCGCAACTAAACTGCTGGCTTTCGCATATAAGCCTTGATAAGTCGTATTAGCGGTATCTTGATCGTTTTTCAAATGACTGTAAACATACAGCTTCTCCAAACGGCGAGAAAGATCTAAGACAAATTCTAAAGCGGATAAGAAGGCTTGCGGACCGTCTGCTAAAGTTCCTTGGTAACGGCTGGCTTCTTTGACCTGTGCTTGGATTTCTTGAAATTCTATGTCAAAAGCCGCATCATCGGCATAGATTTTCGTTAAGTCCCACGTTTTTTCGACTGGAATCGATTCACGTGCTGGTAATTGTTTTGTTTCTGACATTCCCTTCACTCCTTGTTCATTGGTTAAAAATATCTTATCACACTTTTCAGTGAAACCAAATCATTGGCTTAAAAAGAAACCGAATTTTCTAAATATTGGCATTCTTGAAAGAGCCCGCGCAAAATTTCCCGTTGATCAAGTAACGGGAATTGCCATTGCCAATCCAACTGCCGCAGTCGTGCCACCCATTGATCAAAACGAAGCGGACAGTCACTTAAATAAAGAAAGCGAAAAACCAATATTCGATGCTCAAATAAAATGCCAAAGCTGCTTTCACAATAGCACCACATAGGCAGCTGGGAGACATTGCCATTTAACGGATACAATATTTCTTGGATCTCACGGATTTTTGGCTGGTTCTTTCGCAGTTTTCGTATCAACCACACCTGATAGTTTGCAGCAAGCCACTCAGGGGGACGGTGGTCGTTTGAGCTTTGTCCTTTGCACAAAGGTCGAAGTGTTTCTTTATGGTAAGGCGCCCCTTTTCGTGCATCGCTCTTTTTACTGCTGACCCCTTCTTGATAGTGCCAGTTGATTTGTTCTAACTTCATTAAGGATTGATTATGCGTATCAATAAGCCACAAACAAAAACCAGTTGCCTGATAGCTACAGCAGGCTTTGGCCAAAAGTGACCATTGGCGTTTCGGATGCAATTTCTCCCCTAAAATCCACCATGGTCGATAGCCGTTTGCTAAATACGTGCTGGTTCTTTCAAGAAATCGTGAAAACTTGAGGAAAGAACACTGTATTTCAATGGCGATATTCTTATAACAAAGGTCAGGGCGCTGATGGAGTTTAGGCAAAAAGGCTTCGATCTCAATCCCTGTATCTTGAAACCATTCAAACAATAGTTCTTTTGCTTCCAAGTGTTCCTTCGTCTCCCCTTCGCTGTACGTCTGACAATCAGCAGTTGCTTGATGGGCAAAATGGGGCTGTCGTTTTGGTCCTTGCCGCAAAGTCACTTCTTGGTAACACCCTGGGCAATAAAAAGGGCCTGATGCTTTCTTTCTCCCTTTCGCTGCAATGACTTCTTTTCTTTGGTTCAATGCTTTGAGCATCTAACTCACCTCAATAAAAGATACGCCATTTTCATCAAACACAATTGAAAAAGCCAAGAACATTAGCAACATGTTCTTGGCTGGAAATGAATTTCATTCATTAATCATTCTTGAAGTAGAAACGAGTCAATTCAAGTGCATCGTTTTCCATGATCAACTGACCATATTCAGATAAAACCTCTGGCGTCACTGATGTCCGTTGGGCAAATTCCATCAAATAAGAAAGTGCATTTTCCACTTCAATATCAGTAACCTCTGCATCCATGAATCGAATTTCAATATAATAATGGTTACCCATTTGGTAAAGATTGGTTGCAACGGAATCCAAATATACTTCGGATGCCAATTGAATCATATCTTCGAATCGCAACAACTCGAATACAAAACGATTGCCGATGTCTTCTGCTTGCTCTGACTCTTGTAATTGAGCCGCCACATGCTTTTTCAACATGTCGGTAATGTCTTCATTCGCTTCATCGTTCATCTCATCAAAATTTTCCATTCCTTCTGGTGGAAGATTTTTGCTAATAAACAATTCTAACCCATCGCCTTTAGGCAAGACTTGGAAAGTTACAGCTTCACTGCCCTTAAATTCTTCGTCAATATCAACCTCTTCAAGAATACTGTAAAAGAAGTTTTCAATTTCATTGTGATTTCCTAGAAGGTCAAGAAAAGTGATGCCTCTCGCAGCTAAGTCTTCACTTTTGATCAATACACGAATGGTGTTCTCATTGATATGTTCCATTTCCATATTAGCTACACCTCACTTTTGCTACTCACTATAGGTTCATTGTATCGAAACCTGATAAAAAGTAAAGAGAAAACGAATATCCTCTTAAGAAAAACGTAAAAACTCAAAAAAAGACTCACTTTCAAAGAGAAAGCGAGTCGATGAAGTCAAATTTATAATCCTGCCATTAATTGCGCTTGTCTTAGTTCCAGTTGGCGAACATCCCTAGGTAAGAACCGACGAATTTCATCTTCGTTAAACCCAACTTGCAATCGTTTTTCATCAATCATGATCGGACGACGCAATAATCCTGGGTTTTCTTGAACAAGTGTCAATAAATCTTTTAGGGGCAGGTCATCTAGATCCATATTCAACTTTTGGAATACTTTGGATCTGGTGGAAATAATTTCTTCTGTGCCATCTTCTGTCATTTGTAGAATTGCCTTAAGCTCAGAAATATTTAACGGTTCTGAAAAAATATTTCTTTCAACAAAAGGGATTTCGTGCTCTTGTAACCACGCACGAGCTTTGCGACAAGATGTGCAACTTGGGGAAGTGTATAGTGTCAACAACGTGCATCTCTCCTTTTTAATTTTCAATCAAGCAAGTCCTGTTCCCTCGCTTGATTTCAATTATACAGGTTTAACTAAAAAAAATCTAGTCTAAATCTCATATTTTTTAATAAAACTCGAAAGTTATATTAAAAGCGAAACCTTTAAGGCAAAAGGTTTCATACAAAAAGTTTATTTTTAAATGAGAAAACTCAAATTTTTTTTTAATATTACTTCTTTTATACAACAGTGTGTCAAAGGTGTATCAAAAAGATGTCAGAATATTAAAATATTCTTTTAATAGAAGGCAACGTTTTTTAATTTCCCTTCGACAATTACAAATGTAATCAAAAAATGAGCGAAAAACCAAGGCAATCGCTCAATCGTTTTCAAAAGAACTTTCTCACGATCCATCCTTTGCCGAAAAACAATAGTGCTACAATGAAAATGAATGTTATTTTTTTGTGCTAGTAATCGCAACCACTCTCTTTCTTCTTGGTTTTATTGTATCACATTCCTTTTTAATCAGAAAATCATAGAAGCATTTCTGTCATAATCTGCTATAAAACAGTAGCAGAAATGAACATCGGCTTATAAATGAAAAGGGTTTCTCACAAAAAACTCAGTAAAAAACGATCAACCCAAGAAGCCAGCCACTTTGTTGCTTAGTCAACTGACAAAGCATAAAAGACTGTACTATTCTTGAACTGATCGTTTACCATGTCTGTCTTCTAAGCGAGGGTTGGTTCTCGGTCACGAGCGAATTGAGCATCATGCAATGCACGATAATGCCCTTTTTTCGCCATCAACTCTTCATGGGTTCCTTCTTCTAAGATCCCCTTCTCACTAACGACAATGATTCGTGTCGCATGTTTGATCGTTGCGAGGCGATGAGCAATGATCAAGGTTGTACGCCCATCTGCCAAAGAATTCAATGATTCTTGGATCACTTGCTCCGTTTCCGTATCTAACGCTGAAGTTGCTTCATCTAAAATCAGAATCGGCGGGTTTTTCAAGAACATCCGAGCAATCGCTACCCGCTGCTTTTGACCACCGGATAATTTGACGCCTCGTTCACCGATAACCGTATCCAAGCCATCCGTCATTTGATCAATGACTTTTTCTAAGTGTGCCAATTTGACTGCCTTTAAAATCTCCTCTTCTGTTGCATCAAGTTTGCCATAAGCAATATTTTCTCGAATCGTTCCTGAGAAAAGAAAAACATCTTGCTGCACCGTACCAATCTGCTGACGTAAAGATGCCAAGGTCATCTCCTGAATATTGATGCCATCAATCGTAATGGCGCCTTCCGTGACTTCATAAAACCGCGGCAACAAGTTGCATAACGTTGTTTTCCCTGAACCGCTTTGCCCAACGAAGGCGATCGTCTCACCCGCTTTGATCGACAAGTCGATGTGATTCAAGACTTTCGTCGCATCCGCATAGGAAAACGAAACATCATGGTAGACGATGTCTCCCTTTAAGGAAGTTACTGCTCGTGCCCCTGGCTTGTCTTTGATCGTCGGTTCTTTATCCAGCTCTTCGGTCAAGCGTTTGAAGCCAGCGATGCCTTTCGGATAGCTTTCGATCATCGTATTGACCTTCTCGATTGGTCTAACAAAGACATTTGACAATAAAATAAACCCTACGAACTGACCGTTCGTCAGTTCACCACGAATCACGTAGTAGGCACCAAAGATCAGAGCAAACAAGTTGATCAACCGAATCAAGAAATAATTGTACGCTGAACTGATTGCCATTACCTTATAAAAAAGGATTTTAGACTGCCGATAAATCTCACTTAATCCATCAAAGCGTTTATGTTCAAACGTTTCATTGGCGAATGATTGCGTCACCCGAATGCCACTGACAGATGCTTCCACTCCGGCGTTGAACTCACCGAGATTGTCATAGATCTGTGTATTGACTTTGGTCATTTTCTTATTGAAAAAAACCAAGGCGATCGTAATCAAGGGAATCAACGCAAATGTCGCTACCGCTAATTGAACATGCATATTTAACATCAATAGGAATGAACCGACCAAAGTCATGATGGTAATAAAAACATCCTCCGGCCCATGATGAGCGACTTCAGAAATCTCAAAGAGATCCGTAGTCAAACGACTGATCAGCTTGCCAGTCTTTTGATTATCATAATACTCAAAAGATTG
This sequence comes from Enterococcus sp. DIV0240d, assembly GCF_051711245.1. Lineage (NCBI taxonomy): Bacteria > Bacillati > Bacillota > Bacilli > Lactobacillales > Enterococcaceae > Enterococcus > Enterococcus sp. DIV0240d. The sequence continues at coordinate 2,400,865 of NZ_JBIOMG010000001.1, forward strand.
CGTTTGCAGATGTCGAAATAACTCTTGACGCATATCAGTTTCAATATTGACCCCAAGTTTATGACCATAAAAAACCACGATATATTGCAACACAGTATTGATCACATAAAACAAGAACAAGCCTAAGCAAGCCAACAGTATTAGGCGAAAGTTGTTCTGGGGCATGATCTTATCGATTACTTGGTTGACGGCAACTGGAAAGGCTAGTTCCAATAAACCAGCAAATACCGCACAAGTAAAGTCGAGTATAAATAGTGACCGATACGGTCGATAATAACGAAAAAACCTTTTTAACACATTTCCCCCTCCTCAATAGCTTTCATTATAAGCAACTCTCAGTAGAAATGCAAAATGAGAAACATGTGAAAATGGGTAAAATTCACTATAATTTTGAAAACCTATAAAGACGCGGATTTCTAAAAACAGTAAATAAAACCTTTATTTTACAGGGATTTCCCTCTTTTTTTTAAAGGAATAATGGCTTATGATTGATTCGAAAACAAACTGAAAATTTTCACTAACTCTGAAAGGCGTGTCTTTTTTGATCACTAGTATTCTTTTTGATGTCGATGATACCTTATATGACCAGCAACAACCATTTCGTAATGCCGTAACCTCATGTTTCCCACAAATAGCCCACAAAGATTTAACTGCTCTTTACTTACGATTTCGGGTGCACAGTGATGAGCAGTTTGGACGGGTATTGGCAAATGAATGGACGCTAGATCATTTTCGTTATTTTCGACTGACCCATTCATTAACGGATTTAGGGTACTTACCTATTACAATGGAAGAAAGCTGTAAATTTCAGCTGTGTTATGAACAAGAACTAGATGCCATCACGCTGCATCCTGAAGTTGAGTCAACTTTGAACTATTTGTCCACATTGCCAGTCAAACTAGGAATTATTACCAATGGTCCCACTGACCACCAGCAAAAAAAATTGGATCAGTTGCAACTGACTCGATGGATCAAACCAGAGCATATGATCATTTCACAAGCAACTGGTTATCAAAAGCCGCAACTAGAAATTTTCCAATTGGCAGAAACCGCCTTTGCTCTTGATCCGGAAACCACACTGTACGTTGGTGATAATTTTGATAATGACGTGGTTGGCTGTAAGAAAGCCGGTTGGCAAGCTTTGTGGTTCAATCATCGTCTCCGTCAAGCGCCTAGTGGATTGGAAGACTTACCAGATGCATCGATCACTGCTTTTTCACAGCTGCAAGACAGTATTGACACACTGATGCAAGTGCCTGCATACATGTATAACTAAAAAAAGATGGACCTTCGCTCCTGCGGCAGGTCCATCTTTTTGATTGGTTAACTTTCTTCGCCGATACTCAAAATCAAGCGAATATCTTCTTCCGTCATTTGTTGAAGCTGTGTTTCATTGCCTTGGATCACTTTTTGGAATAGCTCACGTTTTTCTTGTTGCAACGCATCCATTCGTTCTTCAATGGTTCCTTCAGCAATCATTCGCCAGACTTCGACAACATTTTTTTGACCGATCCGATGGGCTCGTCCAGCGGCTTGTTCTTCCACCGCCGGGTTCCACCACAAATCGTATAAGATCACGGTGTCTGCGCCGGTCAGATTCAGTCCTGTTCCTCCTGCTTTTAACGAGATCAAGAAGACGTCCTTTTCTCCGCTATTGAAGGCATCGACCATCGTCAAACGATCTTGCGGCGGTGTGCTGCCTCGCAAATAAAAGGACTCAAACCCTTCATGTGCTAGCTCTTCTTCAATGATCGAAAGCATGCTAGTAAACTGAGAAAATAGTAGGACACGACGGCCATTTTCTTTGGCTGCTAAGAGTAAATCTTTGACCTGTTCAAGTTTCCCAGAAGACCCTTCATAGTCCTCCACGAATAATCGTGGGTCACAACAGATTTGCCGCAGTCGAGTCAAACCAGCCAAGATACTGATTCGATTTTTACGGAAAGACGTAGAATCCATTTGCGCGATTTCTTCCCGCATTTGCCGCAAGTACGCCAAATAGATTTTCTTTTGTTCTTCTGTTAAAACACTGTAATAATTTGTTTCCAATTTTTGCGGTAAATCATGCAGCACGGATTTTTTGTCTCTTCGCAAAATAAAGGGTTTGATCATTTTCGCAATTTCTTGCGTGGACAGTTCTTTAAATTTTTGCTTGTTCGGGAAAAAGCCTGGCATGATCATTTGGAACAAGGACCACAATTCTTCTAAATTGTTCTCGATCGGTGTGCCGCTGAGGGCGAACCGCTGTGGAACTTCCAAGGAGCGCAAGGCTTGTGCCGTTTTGGTCGCACTGTTTTTGACCATTTGTGCTTCATCTAAAATCAAACAAGTCAGATCTAGTGCTTGATAGGCATCAATGTCTTGCCGCAAGCTTGCATAAGAAGTGATGCGGACGTCCGCTGGCTGCGCCATCTGCCCTTCGCGCTCTTCTTTCGTTCCGCTGATGACAGACGCAGAAATCGTCGGCGCAAACCGTTTGATTTCTTGCTGCCAGTTGAATGTTAGACTCGCCGGTGCCACGATCAATGCATTCAATTTTTGTTTCTCTTGTTTTTCTGAAAGTAAATAGCTGATCGTCTGAACGGTCTTCCCTAACCCCATTTCATCGGCAAGGATACCGCCAAATTGATAGTGGCTCAACATTTTTAACCAACGGAAGCCAACTTCTTGGTATTGCCGCAACTCAGCATGCAAGTTTTCTGGCAGCTGCGCCTCAAAGTTTTCTGGGTGGATCAAGTCTTCCGTCATTTGCTGAAAACCGGCGCTAAAGCTGGCTTGATCAGCAAACTGCTCTTGCAGGAGCAGCCCTTGATTCAAAGGAACTTGGATCGCCCCATCCTTTGCATCTAGTGAAAGACGCAATTTTTTCAGGGCAGCACTTGCTTCTTGAAACTCTTCCGATTCCAATGAAAGGACTTGCCCATTTTCAGTGGTATAAAATTGTGCAGACTGTAACAGGCTGCGCAAGACCTCATTGATCTCTGACTCTTGAATGCCGCTGACATCAAACTTGATATCCAACCAAGAACCATTTTCTTCGATAACGATTTCTGGTCGATGGTGTTGGGCATCAAGGTAAAGTTCCCGCAGCTTCTTGCCGATACGGACTTCACCTAATTGCCTTAAAACAGGGATCTCCCTTGTAAAAAAGGTATAAAGTTGTTCCCCCGCAGGTAAGCTTTTTTGCCAATTTTTAGTGCTCGCTTGATAGCCAAAGGTTTCAATAATCGCTTCAATTCGTGCTTCTTGTTGAAAATCACGTAAAATCTCGGGATGATTTTCTGGCATATAGTGATGTTTTTCATCACTTGAAAAAACGACTTCTCCATAAGTGAAGTCTACTTGTAAATCGACTTGTCCTTTGATTTTCCGTAACGAAAAGACGGCTTTCAATTCAGACTCTTCGATTTCATTTTGAACTTCAGGTGCTACTTGGACACGCCCGATTTTTCGCAAATAAGGCAATACTTTCATAAAAAGATTCGCTAGTTCTTCTTTCGGATAGTCGATGACTGGCTGTTCAAATCGTTTAAACAACTGTTGCATCGTGACATAGATTTCCTTTTGTTCGACAGTCAGTTCATAAAAGGTTCCATCCAGCAGACCCCAATTATAATAGCTAAGTAAATGGTCAAAATCTTTCACGAATTCCAGCGGAAAATGATCCTCTTGTTTTGTGACTGAAAACGACAAAGGTTCACCGATTTGAAAATCGGCTTCAGTGACTTTTGTTTCACCAATGGTTATTTGCGTATAGACTTCGTTTAACTGTAACAACAATTCTTTGCCGAACTCAACTGGTAGCAGCAAATACTTTTTGTCAAGTTTACCACTGATCTGAATGCCTGCTTGCCCGATTAACTGTTGCGTTTGCGCGATTCCTGCCAATCGATTCAACAAGGCTCGATTTTTCTCATCAAAGGCATCCGCAGATAGAAAGAAGGTCTGCTGCTTATTCGCTGCGTACTGCTTGTTTTCTTGGTACATCTGCAAAAATTTATAAATGTTTTTAACGACATAGGTCCGTGCGGTACCACGATGGCCGACTTTGAGGGAAATCCCTAAGATATCCATTTCTTGATGGTAAGGATTGGTGGCGATGGTATCTATCCGAAATTCAACCTGTAAGGGTTGGCTCGTTTCTTTTTCGCTCCCTAAGCGGGCAAAGCCGTTGGAAAACATCTCTGAAGCAGAAAAGGCTTTTTTGATGGGGGTTTGCTCATTGATTTTTCGTGTTTTCCCTTGTTTGCGTAGATAAAGTTCGACTGCCACCGTGTGTTTGCAATAATGATGCTCTTCCCAGTACGGACATTGGCAATAATCTACCTCTTTGGCTGTAGCATCTAAGGTCACTAAATACAATTCTGTCCCCAATACTTCTGCGTGCCACACATTTTTTTCTTTGTCTGGTGTGACAGATAAGACGCGATCTTCGTTGACATACGTTCTGCCACGCTCAATTACTTTTTCTGGAATACTCCACTTCATAAGAGCCCTCCTCTCCTTATTCTTTTATTCGGATCCGGCTTTGCCCGCTGCCGTTAGTTTCTACGAAAACTTGCTGCAGGATTCTCGCCCGCAGTTCTCGAACATGACTGATGATCCCAATCATGCGCCCTTCATTTTCGATCATTTCTAATGCTTCCATCGCCATTTCCAATGATTCTTCATCAAGCGATCCAAAGCCCTCATCAATAAAGAGGGCTTCGATCTCGATCCCACCAGCTCGTTGCTGGATCACATCCGCCAAAGAGATCGCCAACGCTAAGGCAGCAATAAAGCTTTCGCCGCCTGAAAGTGTATGAGCTCTTCTGACCTGTCCCGCATTATCGTCATATATGTCAATTTCTAAACCTGTTGAGCTTCGATAGCTCCCGACTTTATCCGCTAATTCAAATTGATAGCGGCCACGAGTCAACCGAGCCAAGCGTTCATTGGCGACTTCTAAGATCTCTGTCAGAAATTGCTGCAGTACATACCGTTCCAAGCTGGTTTTTTTGACGTTTTCACCGTTGATGGTTTCTGCCAACTGCTGAAGTTGGCCTAATTGGGCCAGTTCTTCGACATTTTGCTGATAAATGACCTGCAGCTCGTCAAACAACCGTTGATTGCCGTTGACTTTCTCCTGTTTGCGAACTGTTTCTTGCTGTAGTTCCTCCATCACGGTCTGCAACTGAAGGTAGTCAGCTTCCAATTGGTTTAAATCGATCGCAGCTTGCTCTTTTAACTGTGCATCTAACAATGCTAGCCGTTGCTGTACAAACACCGTTTCTTGCTCATAGGTTTTGATTTCTTCTGAGAGAACGGTTGTTTGAGCGGCTTGGGCAATCAATTCCCGCATCGTTTCCTCCGTCATACCAGCTTCTTGAAGTCGCTGCGTCAGTCGTTGTTCTGCTTTTGTCTTAGCCGCTTGCTTTTCTTCAAAAAATTGCTGCAGATTTTTCAGCTTCTCTGAAAGAATCGCTTGCTGTTCGTTTAGCTGCGCTTCTTGTCGGGCATCAGCCTCAATTTGTTGCGTATATTCCCTCAGTAAACCATTGGTTTTTGCTAAATCGGCTTGTAATTGTTCATACGTTGCGCCTGCAAGTTGTTCCTGTAAAGAAGCCAATTTCCCCTCCGCAAGCTGGCGCGCTTCTTGGGCTTTTTTCGCTTGCTCACTGACTTGCTGATAGGACTCATTTAAGGTTGCTAATTTCTCATTTACTGCCTGATGTTTCTTCTGCGTGTCTTCATAAGATGCGGCTTTTTGTTGATTGAAAGATTGCCGTTTTTTTAGTTCCGCTACCGTCGTTTCCTCGGTAATCGCCTCTTGGTGTTCTAACGGCTGCAAGGTAGCAAATGCCTGTTGAACTGTAGTCCAAGCGAATTCCACTTGCTTCTGCGCAGCAACACTGGTGGCTTGCCATTCGCTGATTCGCAATGTGGCTTGCTCCTGCAGCGTTTGATTTGCCGATACTTGCTGCTGGATCTTCGTCAATTTTTCTTGTGTTTGCTCCATTCTTTGTTCACTGGCAATGATGTCTTCGATGCGATAGGTCGTGTGCTCCTGTGTATTCGGATGATCCAAGGATCCGCAAACCGGACAGGGTTCATTTTCTTCCAGCAAAAGACGAAGCCGAGCAATTTGCATTCGAGCATTTTGACTGGTTTCTTGTTTTAACGTTTTTTGCAGCTCCAGCAAGGATGCTGCTAATTGCTGTTGTTCAAGAACCAACTCCGAATGAATTTGTTGCTGTTCCCCTGCTTTTTGCTCGGCTTCACGAAACTGCGCTTTTGCTTGCTGCCATTTTTCTACCAGAGCCTGCGTTTCTACCAATTTCACCGCTTCTGTTTGAAACCCTCGCAATGTTTCGATTTCTTCTGTCAGATGCTGCGCTTGCGCTTTGGCACTTGCTTGCGCTTGGTTTATCTTCGTTAATTCGGTGGTCTGTTGTTGTGCGGCTTTTTCAAGTTGCGCCACTTCTTCTTGCTGCGCTTGTGTGCGCTGTGCTAGCGGGATCTGCTGCTGGATTCGTTGAACTTTTTGACTAGCAGCTTCCTGTTTTTTCTTGATGCCGTCAATCAACGATCGTTGTTCTTGCCAGCTTACTTGTTGCTGCTGAATTTCTTGCAGCTGCTGCTTTGTTTCGTTGATTTGCTGAGCAGCTTGCTGTGCTTCTTTCACTCGTTCTTCTTTTTGCTGCATGATTTCTTGATGTTCAAGCGCCCACACCAACTGGTTCAACTGTGCTTTTTTCTGAGCGATCTCGGTTTTTTTAGCATGCAGCTCTCGCGATTTTTCTTGTAAACCTTGCCATTCGATCCGCGCATTTTCAATTTCTTTTGCACGGTAAAAAGCGTCTTGCGCAGCTTTCATTTCTTGGATCGCTTGGTCTTTTTTGTGCAATAACTGCTGAAGCTGCGCTTGTTGTTTTTCTAAATCCTGCGCCCACAAAGTCAGACCTTCCGCAACCGTTAAAACCTCCTGCGCTTCTTCCCATTCAAAGCGCTCCATGATTTGCGAGGCGACCAGCTGCTGATGCTCAAGCTTTTTACTTTGTGCTTTGACTTGCTCTTTCAACCATTCATTAAATTGTTGATACATTTCCGTGCCAAATAAATTCCGTAAAACACGTTCTTTCTCATTGCTGCTGGCAATCAAAAAATTACGAAATTCTCCTTGCGGCAACATCATGATTTGAAAAAACTGTTTGGCATCCAGCTGCAGTAGATCCTTGATAAACGCATCAACTTCTGTCCGTTTACTGATCTGCTTTTTCTCTTTGCCCTCGGCGTCAAAAATCGTCAGCTGGACTTTTGCCGTTTGGTTGGTGACCCCGTCACCACGTTTTTTTGCTAAGGTCTGTTCCGGTTTCCGTTGGATCTGATAGGTAAAACGCTGATGTTCAAAAGTAAAGGTGACGCTGGTCTCTTCGGTTGGTGAAGCAAACATCGAGCGCATTTCTTTGCCTGAGCGCAGATTCCCCGATGTTTCACCGAACAAGGCAAACGTCATGCCATCGAAAATCGTCGTTTTTCCTGCACCTGTTTTGCCGCTGATCAAAAACAAACCGCCAGCTTGCAGCTGACTAAAATCCAATTTTTCATCAATGAATGGACCAAAATTTTTCATTTGTAAAGACTTCGGTTGCATGACTATTCCCTCTTTTCCACGACAAATGCTTCATTTAATCCTTGTTCGATCCACTTGGTTTGTGCATCGAGCAATGAATCTCCCGTCATCTCTTGAAAAAAATGACTGATCAAGGCCTGCGGGTCGGTTTCTCGTGTCGTTTGCTGTCTTTTTTTCGTCTGTTCTCGACCATTCAACCGTTCGACAGACAAAATAAATGGATAGATCTTTCGCAACTGATTCATCATATTTGGAATCACAGCACGATCCGTCAGCAGAAAATGCCAAAACGCCTCACGATCCAGCTCACGGTAAAAAACCGGATCGATCAACTCCTCAAAGGAGGCTGTCAGTTGCTGGATATCCCTTTTTGGTGTCAGGGGAATAAATTCATTGGTGTCTTTTACAGTATCCACAAGATAGACCCCTTTTTGGTTCGTCCGTTCAGAAAGGGAAAATTTCAGCGGAGAGCCACTGTACCCGATTTTCGGATGTTTCAGGGCGGTATTGGCATGTAAATGCCCCAAAACGACTCGATCAAAAGGTGCAAACGCTGTGGTCGGCACGCTGTCCAATCCGCCAACTTGAATTTTTGTTTCTGAATCTGTTTGGCTAGAACCCGCCACAAAAAAATGGGTCACTAGCACTTGCTTTTTGGACGAGTCAAAGTTCTTGGTCATCTCCTCGATCACTCTTTGGACACTATCTGAAATTTTCGTTAACGGTTCGTCAAAAAACAAGCGGGCCTCGATCGGTTCGAAATACGGTAGTAAAAAGAATTGTGTATCGTCAAACTCAACCGGATGCAAACTTTGTTCGATGCTAGTGGACAGGTAAAAGCGTGTTTGTTGAAACCACTGACTGCCGGTTTCTAAACGAGTTGGACTATCATGGTTTCCTGAGATAGCCAATAATGGCAGTTCATTCGTTAAATTGATTTCAGCGATTTTTTCATTTAGTAATTTGACTGCATCAACAGCAGGAACAGAACGATCATAAAGGTCCCCCGCAATGACGATGGCATCGACCTTTTCTGCTCTTGCTAGCGCTATGATTTGATCAATGATTGCTCGTTGGTCCTCCAACAGATCATAGCCATGTAGTTTTTTTCCGATGTGCCAATCAGCTGTATGTATAAAGCGCATTTCTTCACCTTCTTAAAAAATATCCTTCCAACTATTATACCACTTTCCCTGATCGTTAGACATCTCTCTTCCAGCGAAATTTCACTTACCACCCATTTTTGATAAAAAGAGCGAACACCTGACATCATTATGTTGAAATGTTTTTTCAATTATAAATTTATATCTTGAAATATAATTACACTTCATTTACAATGAGTGTGAAATCGAATTCAACAATCGCTTTCATCACTATTCTAAAAGAAAGGAGAAACGCTATGCTTGCAATAGGACTCATGTCAGGAACCAGTTTGGATGGGATCGACGCTGCTTTAGTAAAAATCAATGGCTGCGGCATCGAAACTGCTGTACAGCTGATGGAAATGGTCACACTACCCATTGGTGAAGAATTGAAGGAACGAATAAAAGCCGCTTGTGATCCGGTGGAATCAAATGTTCCCCTCATCTGCCAATTAAATACTGAATTAGGGTATGAATTTTTGAAAGCGTGTCAAATCCTCTGCCAAAAAGCTGGTATTGAAGAAAAAAGCATTGATTTTGTTGCCAGCCACGGACAAACGATCTGGCACTCCCCCGATGCTGATCCAACGAAAAACAGCACCTTGCAAATTGGTGAACCTTCGATTATCGCTTATGGCTTACAAACGAAAGTCGTCGCCGATTTTCGAGTGATGGATATGGCTGCTGGTGGTCAAGGCGCCCCTCTTGTTCCTTACACAGATTATCTGCTCTATCAATCAGACAGCAAAAATCGTTTGCTGCAAAACATTGGCGGCATCGGCAATGTTACTGTACTACCAAAAAGTGGCAGCTTAAACGAGCTGTATGCCTTTGATACAGGTCCAGGAAACATGGTCATCGATGAATTAATGGTTCAGCTATTCGGTCAGCCTTATGATGCGTTTGGTGAAACAGCCCGTGCGGGAGCAATTATACCCACCTTGCAAAAGGAATTAAGAACTCATTTTTATTTGTCTCAGCAACCGCCGAAAAGCACTGGGCGTGAGCTTTTTGGAAAACAATTCGTGCAGCAGTTATTGACCAAGTATCCCGAAGCAGCACCTGAAGACTTGGTGAGGACTTTGACCGATTTCACCGCTTTTTCCATTGCTGACAGTTACCAACGGTTCATTTTTCCTCAGTTGGGAACAAACGATCTAGAAGTGATTCTCTCGGGCGGCGGTGCCCACAATCATCTGCTGATTGAGCTGATCCAAGGCTATTTACCAGAATCAGTAGCCGTTGGAACACAAGATGACATTGGTGGTTCGAACGATGCCAAAGAAGCGGTGGCTTTTGCCATATTAGGAAATGAAACCCTTCACAGCCGTGTCAACAATGCCCCTGCAGCAACCGGGGCAGCCCAAGGCGTGATTTTAGGGAAAATCATTCCGAATCCATGGGAAGCAAAAATGTAAAACACCTTAGGAGGATAAACCATGTTAGATAAATTCACTCAATTCATCGAGCGCCATTTGGCAGGACCGATGGAAAAACTTGGCAGCCAGCGTCACTTGCGGGCGGTTCGTGACGGGATCGTCTCAACCTTGCCATTGATCATCGTCAGTTCGTTCTTTATGATTTTAGCCTTTCCACCGCTGCCTCAAAGTTGGGGCATCTACCAATTCTTGTCTAGTAATGCCACAACGATCTTATTGCCTTATCGAATGACGATGTACATTATGAGCTTGTATGCGGCATTCGGGATTGGATACAGTCTTTCTCGCTCTTATAAGCTTGATGGTCTTTCTGGCGGGATCCTAGCTACGACCGCCTTCTTACTGACCTTCACCCCGGTCAATATCCCAGCAGAAGCCTTGGATGCTGCTGGAACGGTCGGCTTTGTCTTGCCAATGGCCAACTTAGGGAGTGCTGGTATGTTCGTGGCGATCATCACCTCGATTCTTGCCGTTGAAATCTATCGGTTAACGGACAAATCGAAATTTAAAATCACGATGCCAGAACAAGTCCCACCTGCAGTCGCTCGCTCTTTCGAAGCCTTGACCCCTACCTTAGTCATTATTTTAGGAATGGGCGCGATCACTTACTATATCGGCTTTGACTGGCACACGATCGTGGCAAAAGTCGTCGATCCTTTAGTCAGTGCCGCAGACACCTTGCCAAGTGTGCTATTGATCACCTTCTTGACGACCTTCTTCTGGTCATTCGGGATCCATGGTGCTTCTATCGTTGGATCATTGGCTCGACCATTATGGTTGCAGTTGTTAGAAGGGAATACAACTGCACTTGCTTCAGGAGATATGATTCCCAATATCGCAGCCGAACCATTTTATCAATGGTTCATTTGGATCGGTGGGGCTGGTTCAACGATTGGTTTGGCTATCTTGTTAGCGTTTCGTACCAAATCGGAATTCGGTTCAAAACTAGGAAAAACAGCCTTGATTCCAGCAATTTTCAACATCAATGAACCACTGATTTTCGGTACACCGATCGTCTTGAATCCAATCTTGATCCCACCATTCATCATTGCGCCTTTAATCAATGGTGTCATTGCATGGGTCGCCACCTCAGCAGGTTTAGTCAATGCCGTCACGGTCAATGCCCCTTGGACATTGCCTGGACCAATTGGTGCTTTCTTAGCAACTGGCGGCGATTGGCGTGCCATCGTGCTGAATGTTCTTTTGATTCTTTTATCGATCCTGATCTATTACCCATTCGTAAAAATCTATGACAAAAACGAATTAGAAAAAGAAAATCAACCAGTCGCACAATAATTTGTTTATAAAGGTCGGACGAAGCACCCACCAAGACAAACAGAAGAAGCCTTACTCAGCATCTTTTTCCAATGCCAAGAGGTGCTTCGTACGATTTTTTTAGAAAGAAGGAAAACCATTGAAACGAGAAATTGGCCTTTCGATTTACCCCGACCATAGCGATCCTTTACTGGATCAAGACTATTTAAAAAAAGCTGCTGCCCTTGGTTACTCGCGCTTATTTATGAGTATGCTAGAAGTCAGTGAAGGCAAAGAGACCGTCAGAAAAAAATTCTCTTCGATTATCGGCTTTGCCAAGAACCTTGGGTTTGAAACGATTTTAGATATTTCACCAGCTGTTTTTAGTGATCTGGCGATCTCTTATGATGATCTAAGCTTCTTTGCAGAATTAGGTGCGGACGGTATCCGCTTGGATCAAGGGTTTGATGGCAGTAAAGAAGCCCAACTGACCTTCAATCCATTCGGCTTGGCGATTGAATTGAATATGAGTAATGATGTGAACTATTTAGAAAATATCCTTTCTTATCAAGCAAATGAACCTTTTTTATATGGCTGCCACAATTTTTACCCCCAACGAGGCACAGGCTTAACGGATGCTTTTTTCCGCAGCTGTAGTCAACGTTTTAAAAAATACGGGTTGAAAACAGCCGCCTTCATCACTAGTCAATCAGCCAAAATTGGCCCTTGGGAAGTCAATGATGGCTTACCGACCTTAGAATCTTGTCGCGATTTACCATTGGCATTGCAAGGGAAACTGCTTTTTGCTTCTGGGTTGATCGATACCGTGATTATCGGCAATGCTTACGCGTCGGATGCAGAGCTGAAAGCTCTGGCGGCGATCGATCGTTACAAACTGACCTTTGGCGTTTACGTAGAAGCAGAAGCCAGCGAAATCGAACGGAGGATATTAGCTGAAACCAATCATTTTCGTCGCGGTGACAGTAATGCGTTAGTCGCTCGTTCCACACAATCACGGGTGAAATACCGTCCGATCGAAAACCTCACTCATACAAACCAAGAACCTTTTGCCTATGGGGACATCGTTATCGGCAATGATACCTTTGGCCAATACAAAAACGAATTGCAGATCGTTTTGACCCCTCACCAAGACACACGAAAAAACAAAGTCGGCGCCATTTCAAATGACGAGCTGCCTTTGTTGGAATATTTAAAACCGTGGACCAAATTTGCTTTCGAATTATTGGATTAAATCATTAGAAAAAAGCCGCTGATCACAAAAGGATCAGCGGCTTTTCTTAGGTATTAATCTTCTCTTTTGGACTCATCGATTTGATAAACAAATGAAGGATCGATCGCTTGATCCAGTGTGTCAAATGCACCTTGGATGCGCCGTTCCACTTCCGCCAAGCCCTCTTTGTCCATCTTTTTGATGTCACTGATATCGATTGGCTCCCCAAAGCGGACGGTTACTCGCTTGCGTTTAAATAAATCCTTTAATGTCAGCGGTCCTTGATAAACAGAGGGAACGATCTTGACCTTAGCCATTTTTGCGATCAACGCCATGCCGCCTTTTAAAGCCGTTGCGTGTCTCGTACCACTTGGAAACATGATCAAGCTAAGATCGGTTTCCTTCAAGATTTTGACTGGCGTCTTTACCGCACTCGGTCCTGGTTTGTCCCGTTTGACTGGAAAAGCATTGGCATGAATCAAAATGAACCGTAAAATCGGGTTTTTGAACAGCTCTTCTTTCGCCATAAAACTAAATTTCTTTGGCCGAGCAGCCACTGCTAGGTACAATGGATCCCACCAGGTTCGGTGAGGAGCCACTAAAATGTAGTTTTCATTTTTAGGTAAAACCTCTTTGTTTTGATAACGAGCATTGCCGTTGATCAAAAATAATACTACGCGAACCACACCGCGCATAAAGCGAAAAAACATACTCATTTTCCTTTCTATTTCTCTCCTATTCAAGTATGCAAAAAAACGGTTTAAATGACAAGCATTTTTTAGCGTTTCCCATTATTCTTAATCGTAGTATAATACATTGAAATGAATTTAGAACAGGAGTATGCTTCATGTTGCAACCGAACGAACGCATCGACCAATTGTATGCCGATGACATCAAGATCATTCAGAGTTCCGAAGTTTTTTCTTTTTCATTAGATGCTGTCTTATTAGCCAATTACGCTAGAGTGCCAAAAAGAGGTGTGATCGTTGACCTTTGTGCAGGGAATGGCGCAGTTGGTTTATTTATCAGCAAAAAAACGACTGCTCATATTTATCAGGTCGAATTGCAGGAACGCTTAGCGGATATGGCGCAGCGCAGTATCGAATTAAACGACTTGCAAGACCAGCTGACGGTCTACCCTATGGACTTGAAGAACCTCTTTCAAAAAATCAAACCTGATTCCGTCGATCTTTTGGTCTGCAATCCGCCTTATTTTAAAAATGTACCGACGGCGATCAAAAATCCGAATCCCTATTTAGCGATCGCCCGTCACGAGATCACCACAACTTTAGATGAAGTGATCCAAACCGCCAGTAAAGCGTTAAAAATGAATGGACGGTTTGCGATGGTTCATCGCCCGGATCGCTTTCTCGATATTTTGGACCATATGCGCACCCATCGAATCGCCCCAAAACGCGTCCGCTTCGTCTATCCGAAAGCGGGCAAAGAGGCCAATATTTTATTGATTGAAGGAATCAAGGACGGCAAGGCGGATGGCTTTAAAATTGATTCCCCACTCATTACCTATGATGAAACGGGTGCCTATAGTCCAGAAGTGAAGGCGATGCTCTATGGCTGCTGAGAATCATTATTTTTATGTCTTGCGTTGCAACGATCAGTCCTTCTACGGTGGCTATACCACAGATTTGAGTCGCCGCTTATTAGAGCACAACAAAGGGATCGGGGCAAAATATACCCGTCCTGCTAGTCGCAGACCTTTGCAAATGATTCATGCGGAAAGCTTTTCCACTCGCAGTGAAGCCACTCAAGCAGAAGCCGCCTTCAAAAAATTGCCTCGCAAAAAGAAAGAGGACTACCTGATCAGTCATAGGAAAAGCAATGTTATCTGACTAAGCATACAAAAAACTACCTGCGCACGGAAGATTCCCTCTTGAGAGAACTTTCTTTCGTGACTTAGGTAGTTTTCTTTTATCGTTATTCATTCCTATTTGGTAACGCCCATTGGGTTTGACTTTTCCCAAATTCTTGCGGGATCACAGAATCGACGGATTGATATTCGAGGGTTTCTTGAGTCTTTGGAATCGTAATTGCCGTCAAATAGTTGTTGGTTTCGGAATAGAAGCCGATCGTTTCAAAGGAAGGATCAGTCAAATGGTATTGAACCCCCTGCAGTTTAGCGGTTGTTTCCTCTTCCACAAATGTCGGTTGATAGCGAGCATAGTAAACCTGGGCGCCCATTTTAAAATATACGGAGTTATGAGCAGATCCAAGAAATTCAATCTCCCGTTCCACTGGTACTGCTTGATAGATCCCTAAAGTTTCAATCGCTTCATTGCTTTGGATGCGCTGATAAACTGCTGTAGTATCAGATTCGTAATATTTATAGCCTAAAAACATTTTTTCGCGGTCTCGGATATTCGGTGTGATCAGCGCATTATACGTTTTGAATTCACCATACACTTGATCACCAATAAAAAAGCCTAGCAGACACGCAACGACTATGCCGCCAAGCAATAGCGTCACTTTCGGGTTACGATTTTCTCGATAAAGCAGAACCATCAGGAACCCTAATAATGCGATCAGACCAACCACCATGAGAATTGGTAGGATCACATAGTAAAAACGCTCAC
Organism: Enterococcus sp. DIV0240d; assembly: GCF_051711245.1. Classification (NCBI taxonomy): domain Bacteria; kingdom Bacillati; phylum Bacillota; class Bacilli; order Lactobacillales; family Enterococcaceae; genus Enterococcus; species Enterococcus sp. DIV0240d. Next base: position 2,416,134 of record NZ_JBIOMG010000001.1, read on the forward strand.
TTTGCAGCCATTTTTCGATCGTCATAAATGCAATCATTCTTTCTTCCCCTTCGATTCCTCACTACCTACTGTTTTTCCCTTGGTCAACCAGTAGAAGGATCGTCCTTTCATCCCTTTTCTTGCCATTGACTCTTCCGACGCTCAATTCACATATAAGTTCTTATGAAATTAATTTTACCATAAGTATGTATAAAAGATAAGTATTAGATGGATTGCTTTTCGCGACCAGCATCCATTGACAAAATGAGGGTTTTATCAGATAATATTGATGCTAATAGGGAATGAATGTCTCCCTCAGTTCTTACTGAAACCGCAATTTTGCTAATGACTTCTACCACTTTTTTTAGTGTGTAGTAGTCATTTTTTTATTTTCACTCTTTCGTCATAGTTGCAAGAGCATTATTCCTATATTTTTTAAAGGATCGTGATAGAAATGAAGAAACAAAAAACAACGTATTTTGAACTGACTGCATTAGGTTTGCTCAGTCTGGTGATTGGGGTGCTTGCTGGAGCCGTTGACACTTTCTTTGGTAAAATTTTGCTATTCTTAAGTGCCTTCCGTGAAAGTCATTTTTTGCCATTGATTCTCTTCTTACCAATAATCGGTATTTGCTTTACTTACCTTTTCCAAAAGTATGGCGATCAGAGTCCTCAAGGAATGAACTTAGTGTTTTTAGTCGGGCAGGAAGAAGAAAAAGATATTCCGCTGCGTTTGATTCCTTTTGTAATGGTGGGAACCTGGCTGACGCATTTATTTGGAGGAAGCGCCGGCAGAGAAGGAGTTGCGGTTCAGTTAGGTGCCACCATCGCCAATCGTTTAGGAAAATGGCTGCGACTAGAAAAGTACGCCAGCACCCTGATCATGATTGGGATGGCTGCGGGATTTGCTGGTTTATTTGAAACCCCCATCGCTGCGACGTTCTTTGCATTGGAAGTGCTTGTCATCGGTAAATTCAGTCATCATGCCCTCTTACCTGCTTTGCTGGCTGCTTTCACTGCTAGTACGACTTCTCAATGGTTAGGCTTAGAAAAATTTAGTCTTATGTTGCCTCAATCCGTCGATTTGACGATACCTGTTTTTCTGAAATTACTTGTGATTGGATTGATTTTTGGTATGGTTGGCGGTAGCTTTGCGGGCTGTTTAGAAACGATGAAACGCATCATGAAGCGGCGCTTCCCGAATCCACTGTGGCGTATTGGGATTGGCGCATTTGCGTTAGTCTTGCTTTTTGTTTTGTTGTATCAAGGGCGTTATTCAGGCTTAGGAACAAATTTGATCAGCGCGAGTTTCACGAATCAACCGATCTATTCTTATGATTGGCTGCTTAAGTTGGTGTTGACCGTATTGACCATCAGCATTGGTTTTTTGGGTGGAGAAGTCACCCCTTTGTTTGCGATTGGCTCTTCTTTGGGGGTCGTGTTGGCGCCACTGTTCGGACTGCCTATCGAACTGGTAGCAGCACTAGGCTATGCCAGTGTTTTTGGCAGCGCCACTAGCACCTTATTTGCACCGATCTTTATTGGTGGAGAAGTCTTTGGCTTTCAAAATTTACCCTTCTTTGTGATCGTCTGCTCCGTCGCCTACTTTATCAGTAAACCTTATAGTATCTATCCTTTACAAAAAACATCGGCAATGGGACAATGAGCCACTTCTGAACACAACAAGAGCAAAGAAAAAACCGCGAATAAGTCGCGGTTTTTTTGCTATTTTGCACGTTTTAAATAGGTACCTTCAGCTGTATTGATTTCTAGCATTTCGCCTTCTTCAACAAAGTCAGGAACATTGACAACTAAGCCCGTTTCCATCGTTGCTGGCTTACCAGAACCAGTCACAGTTGCCCCTTTGATCGATGGCTGTGTTTCAACAACTTTCAAGATTACGCTTGAAGGTAATTGCACGCCAATCACTTCGCTGCCGAAGAATTGGATTTTTACTTCCATGTTTTCTAGAATGAACTTCATTTCTTCTTCAACCACTTCAACTGGAATTTCATATTGTTCATAGGTTTCCATATCCATAAAGAATGCGGTATCGTCCATTGTATATAGGTATTGTACAGCTTTCGTATCGATATGCGCTTTTTCAAATTTTTCTTCTGGACGGAAGGTTGTATCGTAAGTCGAACCAGTCCGAACGTCCCGTAATTTCATACGCATAACCGTATTTCCTTTACCTGGTTTGTGGTGGCTGGCATCTAATACTTTGATAAGTTTGCCGTCTTGAACAAACGTCATTCCAGCTCTTAAGTCACTTGCATTGATCATAATTTTGAAATCTCCTTCACTATGTGATAATCCTTGTCTATTGTATCAAAAAAAACAGCTTTATTCTAGCTAAATCAGTGGGAAGGTCGCACAAGTTTGCGCCGCTTCTCCATGTAGTGAGGATCGTACTCATCCGTTTCAATATAAATATAGACTTTTTTATCTGCCATTTGATGTCGGATCTCGGCTTCGATCTCATTAATGATCTCATAGCCGACCTCTTCTTGTTTTGCGGCAATATCGACTTTCGCTGCAATCAAAATTTCAGCTGGCCCTAAATGGACTGTTTTCACATCGATCAAGCGATCAACATCGGGACGTTCAAACGCTTGTTTGATCACCGCTAAATCACGTTTGGTAACACTTTCCCCAATCAGTAGACTGTAAAATTCGCGGGCTAAGAAGATCGCTGCTACCATCAATAAAAGACCAATCAATAAGCCGCTGAAGGCATCAAAAAATGCGTTCCCGGTAATCATTGTTAAAACCGTTCCAATCAGTGCGATCATCAGACCGATCACCGCACAAAAGTCTTCTGTGAAAATGATCAAAATCTCACTATGCCGACTTTCTTTCAAAAAACGATAGATTGGTTGACGTTCGACGTTTAGCTCGCGGATCTCCTTGATTGCGATCCACAACGAACTTCCTTCAACGATCATCCCGAAAATCAAGATAGCGATCACTAACCAGGTATTGCCGACTTCATGGGCGGGATGCAGCAGCTTTTCCACTGCTTCCATCACGCCTAATGCGCCCCCACCAAAGAAGAGCATCATCGCAACGATCGTGCTGAAAAAATATTTCGCTCGACCTTCACCAAACTGATGCAGCTCACTTTGTCCCTTTGTTGCCCGTTTATCACCGATCACTAAAAAGATCTGATTGCTGCAATCCACGACACTATGAATGCTTTCATTCAGCATGGCCGCACTACCGCTCAAGGCATAACCGACAAACTTACTGATCGCCACCAAAATGTTTGAGATCAATGCAGCGATGACCGCCATCATACCATTTGCTTTCTTTTCCACACCTAACGCTTCCTCTCATCAATAAACTCCCTGCTTCTTATGCAACTATTCTTCACGAATGGATCAAGCTGCCTCTAATTCCTCAATCAACAGGTACTTGCTTTTTCAGCTTCGCCTCTCTACGGCTGATTTTTTTGGTCCAAAAACCGCCCGAGATATACTTGGGTTCATAGCTGATGATAAACGCTCGCTCTTCCACCGCTTTGATGGTTTGATAGAGCTTTTTCTCACTTTTTCTTTGGGACAGAATCTCTAAAATCAGTCGTGGCCCTTCTAAGCCTTCTCCATAACTTTGTGTAACTCCGTAGCCTTCTTGTCGTAAGATCTTTGGCAAACTCTTTTCCTCATCCGTATTACTAGGTAGGATCACTGTGACCATTGTATAGCCCAGAGCCAGCTTATCTTCGATTTTGATCCCAATACTGACTCCTGCAGCATAACCTAATGCATAGAACAAGAGATTCAGTGGGTTATCCAAACGATCCAATACCATCGATAAGCCTAAAATATAGATCGTGATTTCGATCATACTCACTAATGGGGCAATCACGCGATACCCTTTCATGGTCAATAAAAACCGCAGTGTGTTCAATGTAACATAAGCGAGATTGATAAAGAAAATCATCGCCAGCATTTGTAGATCAACTTCCATATTTGATTCCCCCTTGTTCTTAGCATATCAAAAGGCAAGCGAAAATTAAAATATTTGAGCAGGATTTAATTACTAAAACAATTTAATAAAATCAATCAAACATCTCCATGAATCATAGCACCGTTTTTCTTCAAAGACGATCAAAAAAGTACACAATTTGCGATTCTCTCCCTTTCATAGTCTACAAAAACCAATTTCTCCATCGAGTGATGCAGACCTCCAACTGCCATACATTCATTTGTTATAATGACTAATCAAAAAACCAGTTAGATTTAAGCTTCTAACTGGTTTCATCCGTATTTTTTCTTTCAATTCTGGTTCCTGCTATTTATTTTCTGTTTGCTAAGTTACTCCGAACGAAAATAACCGTTTGCTGAATCCTCCCGTTGATCGTCTTCAATCATTCCTTGTAAAGAACGATCTAGAACGGACCGCTTTTTATCGCCATTTTTTTTACTATTGGCACGAAATTCACTGCGGGTCATCCCCACTGATTGGGGACGATTGAATTTTTTGACAGTCGGATCATTTTCTTCTTTGACTTGGTAAGCTGCTGGTTCGGTATCAAACAACAAATAGCTTTCTTGTTTTTTTGCCATAGCCTCCATCAGGTCATCAGACGTAATTTCTGGTTTTTGTTCATCAGGGATTATTGAAGCTGGGATATATTTAGGAACAAAATAAGAACGACCTGAGTACTCTTTTTTTGGCGTTGCAGCTACTTCTGCTCGTTCTTGTTTGCTCGTGACTTGATAAGAAGAGTGCTTAGCATCCTTACCAAAAAAATTGGTTTTTCCTGTCGGCATCTGCTCTTTCACCGGACGTTTTCCATACTGAGGTAAGTTGGCACGGTGGTTGGCGAGTTCTTCTTTTTGACGCACATTATGTCCGCGATCCCGTTGGCTTGACTGCACTTTACGCTGCAAAGATTGTTTTTCTTCCTTGTGAGAATGACTCACGGTATCTTTTATTTCTGTTAAAATCCAATCATCTGCTTTACTGAAGGCGGGGCGATGCTCAGATTGCAGTTTCACACCATCTGTATCATCATAAGCAGGAAAACGGAAGTATTTTCGTTTCACATCTAAATAATTTGCCACTGTACTCATCCTCTTACATGCATTTTTTTCATCATACCACAAATAAAAGAGAATTTCACGAAAGACTGCGCCATTTCAACCGAAGACACTTCAATCGTTTCCCAACGGAGGCACTGACTCCGTCAAGCTTGCCGCATTTGGTTCTTTGATATGGGCAAATAATGGATCGATCTGCCAAATATCTGCTGCATAATTTCGCACCGTTTCATCTGCCGAAAATTTGCCTGCATTGGCAATATTCATTAGACTGATTTTTTGCCAGCGATGGGTATCTTGATAAGCAATATCCACCCGATGCTGGGCGTCACAATAGGCGTGGAAATCTCTTAATAAAAAGTACTCATCATTGTATTTCAAAAGTGAATCAAAGATCTCGCGACCTTCTACTTGGATATTCGGGATCGTCCCATCTATAAAGGCATTGACTACCCGTTGAAGTACTGGATCTGACTCATAATACGCATAGGCAGAATAATTACGCTGGGCGTAATACTGATACACTTCTTCTTCCGTTAGTCCAAAGATCGCAATGTTTTCATCACCGATCGCATCTCGAATCTCAATATTCGCACCATCTAAAGTGGCGATCGTTACTGCCCCATTCAGCATTAATTTCATATTACTTGTTCCCGACGCTTCTTTTGAAGCCAACGAAATTTGTTCACTGACATCCGCTGCTGGAATGATTTTTTCTGCCAAGGAAACGTTGTAATTTTCTAAAAAGACAACTTTTATTTTGTCAATGATGGTTTCATCATGATTGATCAGATTCGCCACTTCATTGATGACTTTGATGATTGATTTGGCGTAGTGATAGCTTGGTGCTGCTTTGGCACCAAAAATAAAGACTCTTGGATGAAACGCTGCAGTCGGATCGTCTTTGACCTCAAAGTAGAGCTTCAAGATATGCATTAGATTCAGCAGTTGTCGTTTGTACGCATGCAGGCGTTTGATCTGCACATCAAAAATTGCCGTTGGATCTACTGTAATGCCCGTTGCTTTTTGAATGTACTTTGCCAGTGCACGCTTGTTACTCATTTTTGCGTCGGCAATTTGTTGCAGAACGTTTTCGTCATCATAATAATTTTTGAGCAGCTGCAGATCCAAGGGGTCATTGCGCCAACTAGTACCGATCGACTGATCCAGCACTTTGGCTAATGGTTGATTGGCTAGCTGAAGCCAACGCCGTTGTGCGATGCCGTTGGTCTTATTGTTGAAACGGGCAGGATAAATGAGATAGAAGTCATGGAGTACTACTGATTTTAGTAAATCAGAATGGAGCTTGGCTACCCCATTGACACTATGGCTGCCGATGATGGCTAGATGTGCCATATGGACTTGATCATCAATAATGATTCGCGTCCGATCCAGTAAGGCTTGCGGATGGACCCCTTGCATTCCTTCGACAAAGCGCCGATCAATTTCTTTGATGATCTGATCCATTCTCGGCAACACTTCTTCAATCATGCGAACTGGCCATTTTTCTAAAGCTTCCGCCATGATCGTATGGTTCGTATAACTCATGACTTTCACGGTGATCGACCACGCTTGTTCCCAAGCAAGGCCTTCTTCATCAACTAAAATACGCATCAGTTCTGGGACACAAAGCGCTGGGTGCGTGTCGTTGATATGGATTGCTACTCGTTCACTGAGCATCGCTAAAGGCAGATTCGATTTTTTATAATAGCGAATGATACTCTGAATGCCTGCAGAAACAAAAAAGTATTCTTGCATCAATCGTGTGCGTTTGCCGATCTCGTTTGAGTCATCTGGATATAAAACAGCAGTCAAATTTTCTAAGGCTTGCCGTGATTCCAATGTCGCATAATGCGCCTCATCTTCAGCAGGCACTTCGACACTCCACAAGCGCAGTGTGTTGATGTGTTGGTTCTGATAACCAACCATCGCGGTGTCGTACGGAACTGCCCGCCAGGTAAAGCCGCCTTCATAGACTGGTGCTAGTTTTCCGTCCTCTCCCGTAACAAGATAGACCTGCCCACCAAATCGAATAGGCACCGCTTTGCTTTCTTTGCGGACTTCCCAGACATTCCCAGAGCGTAACCAATCATCTGGTAATTCTACTTGATGGCCGTCAATAAATTTTTGTTTAAATAATCCATAGCGATAGCGAATCCCGTTCCCATTTCCCGGCAAGCTTAATGAAGCCAGCGAATCCATAAAACAAGAGGCCAAACGACCGAGGCCCCCGTTTCCTAAAGCCATGTCTTTTTCTGTATCCGCAACCTCATCAAGGGAAACGCCTAACTCTTCAAAAACGGCTTCCGCTTGCTCCAGTAGCTGCATATTCAACAAATTGCTTTTTAGCATTTTGCCAGGCAAAAATTCGATTGAAAAATAGTACGCTTGTTTTTGATCCTCCAGCAAGAGATTTTTTCTGGTTTGACGCCAGTCTTCTGAATAGATTTGCTTCACCACATTGGCTAGTGCTTGAAACAATTCCTGCGGTGAAGCTTCATCCACTTCAATCGCAAAGAGTTCATGAACACTGATTTCTAGCAGTTCACGCAATCGTTCTTTTGTCATAGGATTACACTCCTTTTTGCATTCAATTTATAAAAAAGAAGAATCCTTGCCGCCAAAATTGCTAGTCATACAACTAGCAGTTCTGTTGCAGACAAGGATTCTTCTGTCTTAAAACAATCAAACTTTGATAGTATTATACAACTGGATATAAAGATCGGAACTTTGATTCCAGCTGAAATCTTTTTCCATTGCTTGCTTGACCAATACGTTCCACGTTGCCTGATCAGATTGATACAATTCGATCCCTTGCTTCAAGGCATTCATCAAGTAAAATGGTGAAAACTCTTGAAAGCCAAAGCCGGTACCTTGTTTCGTGATCGGATTATAGGAATCTACCGTATCTTTCAAGCCACCGATTTCGTGAACGACCGGTAATGTACCATAGCGCATCGCGATCATCTGTGACAGTCCGCATGGTTCGAAGGCGGAAGGCATCAAGAAAAGATCCGCTGCTGCGTATAACTTTTGCGCCAATGCAATATCAAAAGAAATCGCGGCAGCACATTTGTCAGGATATTTCTGAGCAAAATAGCGAAAGCCTTCTTCAAAATCATGTTCGCCAGTCCCTAGTAAGATGAACTGAACATCAAATTGCAAGAGATTTTCCATTTCTTCAAGGACCAAATGGAATCCTTTTTGAGTGGTCAAACGGCTAACAACAGAAATCAATGGGACATCTTTACGGGTAGGCAAACCAAATTGTTCTTGTAGCGCTCGCTTGTTTTTAGCTTTTCCTGATAAATCCTCGACACTGAAAGGATAGTCCAAATGAGGATCGGTTTCTGGATCGTTCATTTCATAATCAATTCCGTTTAAGATGCCACTGAGTTTGCCGCTTTCCATGCGTAAAATGACTTCAAGCCCACAGCCGAACTCAGAGGTTTTGATTTCTTCACTATAGGAAGGACTGACCGTCGTGATACGGTCAGCATACAAGATTCCAGCTTTCATAAAGTTCAAACAATCGTTTAAACGTAGCGTGCCATCATCGTATCTCTCAGTCCCCATCCCAAAAAGATCCGGTAAAATATCGCGACTATACCACCCTTGAAACCCAATGTTATGGATCGTCAAAACGGTGCGTATGTTTTGATACGCTTGAATCCAATGATATTTTTCTTTGATCAAGAACGGAATCATCGCCGTATGGTAATCATTGACATGAACGATGTCTGGGATAAATTCAATGCGTTCCATCATTTCGATCACGGCTAATTGGAAGAAAGCAAAGCGTTCCCCATCATCATAAAAATCATAGAGCCGTTCGCGGCCAAAATAGTAGAGATTGTCTATGAAATAATAGGTCACAGAGCCTAGAACTAATTTTTTGATCCCACAATATTGCTTGCGCCAGCCGACCGCCACTTCAAAGGAAAAACAATCTTCCATTTGCTCCTGGTATTCAGCAGGCATTTTCGTGAAATAGGGTAAGACCACAATCGTCTCGACGCCTTTTTTGACCAATTCTTTTGGTAATGCCCCTGCAACATCCCCTAATCCGCCTGTTTTAAAAAATGGGGCGCATTCCGCTGCTGTAAACAGAACCTTCATGCGCTTGCCCCTCCAATAACGTCTTGGGTGACATGAGAATTTTTCTTAATGACGATTGGCGTTTCTTTGGTTCCTTGTACTTTGACACCTTCTGCGATGGTCACATTTTTATCTAGGATCGCATAAGAGACTTCGGCACCTGCTTTGATCTCATTATTTCCGAAGATGATCGCTCCTTTGACTTTTGCTTCAGGATGGATCTTCGTGCGGCGGGCAACGAGTGACTGTTCGACCGTTCCTTCCACGATGCAGCCAGAAGCAAAGTGGCTATTTTTCACGTCAGATGTTTCCGAATAATACGTTGGCACTTCGTTTTTCAGTTTGGTATAGATCTTTTGATTCGAATAAAGCAACGACGTAAATTTATGCACATCGAGCATGTCCATATTTGTTTGATAATAAGAAGAGATATCATAAATGTTACTTAAGTAACCAGTGTATTCATATAGACCGGTATTTTCAACAGCAATCATTTCTCGTAAAAATTGACCGAGGTCTGCCGTTGCGCCAACTTTTTGCCCCTCTTTTAGCGCAGCGATCAGACGATCTGTTTGAATGATAAAAATATCCGTACATAAGTTGACAAGGTCACTGACCTCACCTTTTTTCGCTTGGATCGCTTCTTCTAAGTGACCTTCACTGTCTACATTGAACAACAGATCACTTTCGCAAATATTGTCACTGCTGATGCGTTTGTACACAACGGTCATTTCATTGCCTTGTAGCTGATGGATTTTCAGCAAGGCACGTAAATCAATGTTGCATAAGACTTTGCTGCCCATAAATACGGTATGATCCGATTTGGATTTTTCCAAATAGTCGATGACATTATAGTAATACTCTTGTCCTTCTGCTTGCTTTTTCAATGAGTCTTGGAACAGGTGAATAAAGAAACGGTTTTGTACGCCGTCCAAGTTCCACTCTTTTCCGCCACCGATATGATCGAAGACCGACTGCGTTTCTCCTTCATTGAAAATCATATAGACTTGCTTGATATTGGCATTTTCGATACTTGAAAGATTGAAATCTAACAAGCGATACTTGCAGTCAAACAATAAGGTCGACAGCGGACGGTTTTCTGTTAATGGCATCAAGTCTTGGTATCGTTGCAGATTCCCTAAAATCGCACACATTTTATTAGTTCTCATCAATCGTCACCCCTAAAATTTCAGAATAGCCGACTACGGCAATTTCGTCTGTTCCATCGATCTCTGCGTCGTCACCAATCACTGCATTTTCCCCAACGATCACTCGGTTTAATTTAACATTTCTACCGATCACCGCTCCAGGCATGATCACGCTGTCCTTGATCGTCGATCCTTCTTTCACCTGTACATTTTCTGATAAAATACTGTGCTCGATTTCCCCTGCAACATAACAGCCATCCATCACGAGAGAGTTTCTCGCAGCCCCAGTCTCAGTCACAAAATGTGGTGGTGCGATTGGGTTTTTAGAAAATACTTGCCAACTTTTATCCCGAATATTCAACTCCATTGCTGGATCAATAAATTCCATATTGGCTTCCCACAATGAATCGATCGTTCCTACGTCTTTCCAATAGCCAGAGAAGCGATAGGCAAAAACGTTGTCGCCGCTTTCGAGATAAGAAGGAATGACATGTTTCCCAAAATCGACCATTTCGCCGTCTTTTGTATAGTTACTCAACAGCATACTGCGAAGACGACTCCAATCGAAAATATAGATCCCCATTGAAGCGAGATTGCTCTTTGGTTCGGCTGGTTTTTCATCAAATTCGATGATACGGTCATTTTTATCGGTGTTCATGATTCCGAAACGCGAGGCATCTTTCATCGGTACTTCGAGAACTGCAACCGTCAATGAAGCATCATTTTCTTTGTGTTTTTCCAGCATTTCTTCATAATCCATTTTGTAGATATGGTCGCCTGATAAAATCAAGACATATTGCGGGTCCATCTCATCGATATAAGCGATGTTTTGATAGATCGCATGGGCAGTTCCTTCAAACCATTTTTCGCCTTCTGAATTTGAATATGGCTGTAAGATCGTCACACCGGTACTGATTCCATCCAATCCCCAGCTCGCACCATTTCCGATATGGTTGTTTAGTGCTAATGGCTGGTACTGAGTGACAACACCCACATTTTTGATTCCTGAATTGACACAATTACTCAACGTGAAATCGATGATCCGATATCTACCACCAAATGGAACCGCTGGTTTAGCAATATTCTTTGTTAATTTCCCTAATCGAGTCCCTTGTCCCCCTGCGAGGATCATTGCTAACATCTCTGTTTTCATTTTGTTTGGTGATCTACTCACCGTTCCCCCTCTACTCTTTTTTTTGTACTTTCTTTACTGCTTTTTTTCGAGTCATTTTGATTTTTTCTGGTTTGATGATTAAAGCCCCAAGTGCAGGCAAAATTGTTTTGATTTGATAGTCGTATTGCTTAAAAGGGGTATTACTGGTCTGACAGTCTGGGTTATTCGCCACCCAAGTTCCGCCAAATACATCCCGTTCCGTGTTTAAAATCTCGCGATACGTTCCTTCGTATGGCACGCCGATCGCAAAATCGTGACGCTCCACTGGTGTCAGATTGACAACCACGATCAAGAAGTCTTTTTTCGTTTTTCCTTGTCGTAAGAAAGTCAATGTCGTTTCATCTAAGTTGTCTGCATCGATCACCATCAATGAATCTTCTTGATCATCCAATTCCCAAAGGGCTCGTTCTTCTTTGTATAATTCATTCAAGGTCTGGGTGAAGAACTGCATTTTTGCATTGAATGCGTCGTTTAAATCGACCCATTCAAGACCATGATCATATTTCCATTCTAAAAACTGTCCCCATTCACTACCCATGAATAACAGTTTTTTCCCTGGATGCATCATCATGTACGTATAGAGATTTCGTAGTTGTGAAAACTGTTTGTAGCGGTCTCCCCACATTTTGTGCATCAAACTTTTTTTGCCATGAACCACTTCGTCATGGGAGAGTGGCAAGATATAATTTTCTTGCATCCGATACATGAAAGAAAAAGATAAAAGACTTAGATGATCTTTACGGAAAATCGGGTCCATTTCGTAAAAACGCAGGACATCATTCATCCAGCCCATATTCCATTTGTAGTCAAACCCGAGAGCGCCTCCTTCGACCATTCCTGTTATTTTGGTCTCGGAAGTACTTTCCTCTGCAATCATGACAACTGCAGGATGGGCTAACTTGATGACTGAATTGAGCTTTTGTAAGAAATAGTACCCTTCAAAATTCCGATTGCCCCCTTCGTGATTCGGTTCCCATGGACCTTCATCATAATCGCGATAGATCATGTTGGAAACGGCATCTACCCGAATACCATCAATGTGGTAAAATTCGATCCAGAACAATGCACTTGAGATCAGAAAGCTTTGGACTTGCGGTTTGCCTAGATCAAAGTTGATCGCACCCCAGCGAACATTTTTCGCACGGTTTTCATCCATGTATTCAAAGGTCGGCGTGCCATCATAATAGGCAAGACTGTCATCATTGACACAAAAATGTCCTGGCACCCAATCAACGAAGACACCTATATTTTCCAAATGACAAGCCTCTACAAAGTCTTGAAACTCTTCTGGTGTCCCATAATAGGAGCTAAGTGCGAAGTAACCAGTCAATTGATAGCCCCAGGAGGTTCCTAAGGGATGTTCCATCAAAGGCATAAATTCGATATGGGTGTAGCCCATTTTTTTCACGTAAGGAATAAGTTCATCTTTTAATTCGGAGAAGCGATAAGGGGTGCCATCTTCGTGGTGCTTCCAGGAGCTGGCATGAACTTCATAAATATTAAGAGGTCGATTAAATGTTTTTTGTCTTTTTTTCCGTCCTTGCCATAACCCATCCCGCCATTTTTTTTGTGGGATCGAATGCAACACGGCAGCAGTTCCTGGTCGAGCTTCGAAATGGACAGCAAAAGGATCGATCTTCAATACTTCTCGTCCATTTGCTTGTTTTACTTTGTATTTGTAAAGCTGTCCTTCTTTTACTTGATTGGTCTCAATTTCCCAAACACCGGATTCTGCCCTTTTGTTCATCGGCAAGGTGTCCGTCCATTGGTTGAAGTCGCCAACAAGCCAAACTTGCTGAGCATTTGGTGCCCAAACGCGAAACACGTAGCCATCATCTACTTGATGGGCGCCTAAGAAATGCTGTACATAAAAATTTTCACCACTCAGAAAGTCTTTTTCCGCAGTCAGTACCTGTTGTTTGGTAACCACTCTCTCATCAGTCCTCCTCAAATTCATTTTGATCGCTGACTGAAATGCCAACGACCTTGTTACGCTCTTTCATCTTTTAGAAATCGTTTCAAATCAACTACATCTCTCTATCTAGCATAGCATAAAACACTGCGCTAGTAACGCAATAACCCTAGTTGCCAACAAATAATCTTTGACAGAAAAAAACAGCTTGAACGTATCAGTTCAACCTGTTTCAGCTCTACTTTTTAGCTTTTGGAAAATGAAGTATGTGACTACCCATAACTGAAACAAACTTGCTAAAACAAGAATGAAAACTACCATCACTGGAAGTGTTTCAGTTAATTCAAAATATGCCAACAGTGTCCCAAATGCAGAAGAGGCGGAGCAAAAACACCAAAATCGAAACCCATAAAAACTGGTCACCACGGTATAAAGACTGATAATCCCCAACAAGAAGAGCTGAGTAAATCGGTCAAATACCGTATCGGTATAATAAATTTCACCTAACAAGGCTTGGATCGCACCAAAACTTGTCGGTACTTTATAAAGCGTCAGCAGAGCGCCGAGCAAGCTGAATGCACCAATCAGAAGATGACTGCCAGCTAAGCCGATTCGAATGTTTAGTTTCACGCGTCTTTCACAACCTTCAATCTAAGAAAATCCTTTTTCCGCTAACTACTGCTTACACAGCCGTTTTCCTTATTCACTAGAGCCGAAATCATCTGTACTTATTTTGCCTGCCAAAGCTCTTTTACTTGTCCATCCGTGTAAACTTTATAGACTTTATTTGCCGATGAGGAGGTGTTTGTGCGAGCAATCAAGTAATAGTTCCCGTCACAATCAAACTCACCCTCACTTAATAATTTGTAACTCGTAACTGGCCCATTTGCCATTTTCTTTGCTAAGTAACGCATGGCATGAGCTGGATTCACCAGATAGTTTTGATTGATGAGCCAATCAATGATCACGGAAACGATCGTATTTGCCCCAAACCGTTCCTTTTGTTTTAAAGCAAGAATGAGATCGCCATCAGAAAAACGCGTTTCATCGATCCCCGCTTTTGTAATTGCTTGCCGAGCAGTTTCTATTTCTGACATTGATACGAACGTGATCATTTCTGCTTTCGTTTTGTTTTGTTCCAACTGTTCAAAATCAACCGTTTTATATCCTTCCATTTTTATATCCCCTTTCAAAGTTCTAGAATCATCATATCATCAAGAAATCAAAACTCCAAACAAAACGATTGTTGTTTTTTAATTTTTATTCATCAAATTATCATTTGAAGAAATAAGAAAAAAAGCTGCTAGAATCGAATCTAGCAGCTTTTTAATAGTCAGAAAATTTAAAACAAATAACATAATTATTAGAAGTTTTAATTATTATTGAAATAAAGTGTATTGTATGAACCTGATTTGTTTGCCAAGTGAGCGATCACAAGGCGTTGGACGAACAGATCCTTTTCAGAAGACGGATAACGCTCGTTTTTTAGATTATCACAATTTATTTCTTCCAGCAACAAATGTAGCTCAGGACTTATGATCTCGACCCGTTGAAGTGATTCCAGAAAAATACTCGGACGGACTTTTTTGTTTTTACGAATGCGTTCAAGGATCACACTCACTTGGTCTAAGTAATAGACTGGATCGACATCACCGATCAAATCCATTAATTCATCAAAGATCGCAAGGGTACGCAACTGTTCATTCGCTTCAAAAAAAGCAGGCAGTGTTGGTGGCCACTGTGTTTCTGAGTAAGAGATCAACTGAAATTGTTCATGGCTCAATGCATAGACCGCTCCTTGTTCAACCCCTTTCTGACAACCATAAAAGTATTTATTTTCAACACTTGACGCAGCAAAGCTTTTGATAAAACCAGCGATTTCTTGTGTTGACCAATGGCACGCTGCTTGATAGAAATCATCACTTACTTGTATCTGCTGTTGATCATGTTCAGTATAGATGGGGAAGCCTAAATAATAGCGTCGTTCTTGACGGACGATTAACTTTTCTGCGATCAAGCGGTCAAGAATTTTATCAAATGAACCATCTGTAAACTTCGCTTTTAATGCTCGTAGCGTTGGCGGCTCTTGGCTATTTAATAGCTCCTCTACCAATTCATGGAATTTCGAAGATTCCAGTATCGGTTGCAATGAGCGAAAGTGGGGACTATAAAAAAATTTCACTGCGTGTACTCCTTATCCAAACAATCATGAAAAATGCTGGTTTGATCTACCAAAACAGATCTCACCAGCATTCAGACAGTTAGCTTAATTATCCTTCAAAAACCTCTGTTAATTGAGGTACGATTTGTTTTTTACGAGAAACGACACCAGGTAAAAACGCACGATTGTTGGTTAATGTCGTTTTAAAGGCTGCTTCTACTGGGGCAGTTGGTTCACCAATGACTAGCAGCTCAGAATTACTATCTAAGATATCAGTGGCAACCAGCAAGAACAGATCATAGCCATTTGCTGCTATTGAATCCTTCATAGCCGCTTCCAACTCTGCTTGACGGTCAAAGACTTCTTTTAGATCAACCGTGTTAACTTGTCCGATACGGATGTTTTTAGCACCCATTGGGAAGCTTTTGGCATCTAGGTCCAGCAATTCTGCTGCTGATTTTGTTCCAAGATTCGTACCAGCTTTTAACATATCTAATCCATAGACTTCCAGTTCTACATCTGCTATAACGGCTAGTTCTTTGGCTGCTGTTACGTCTTCGTCGGTACATGTTGGTGATTTAAACAACAATGTATCAGAGATGATCGCTGAGAGCATGATTCCTGCGATCGCTTTTGGAATTTCCACTTGATTTTCTTTGTATAATTTCAACACGATCGTACTTGTACAACCGACCGGCTCTGCACGATAATACAGTGGATTTGCCGTTTCAAAGTTAGCGATACGATGATGATCAACTACTGCCAACACAGTGACATCCGTAATATCCGCTGCACTTTGTTGAAATTCATTATGATCCACTAACATTACTTCTTGGGTTTCCTTTGCCACTGAATCGATCACCCGAGGGGCAGTTAGGCCAAAGGTATCTAACGCAAATTGTGTCTCTTCATTCGGTGTACCAAGCGCTACTGCTTCACAATCTTTTCCAAGTTGATTTTGTAAATTTGCAAAGGCAATTGCTGCACCAATGGCGTCGGTATCAGGATTTTGATGACCGAATACTAATATTTTCGACATTTCTTCATCGCTCCTATTTCAATTGATATTCACTTTCTAATCATAGTAAAAAAACAGGAAAGAAGCAATAGCAATCTCTTCTTTCCTGTTTTGATCAACGGGTTAAGTAGCCTTTATAGTCATCTACATGGAGCAAACGTTTGGCATTTTTCACCCGATCTTCGGTTGGTGGTTCGATCCCTTCAAGGGGATATTTCAAGCCTAGCTCATCCCACTTGTATTTCCCCATCGTGTGATAAGGTAAGATCTCAACTTTATCGACATTCTTCAGTGTTTTGATAAACTCATCCAAACGGATCAAAAATTCATCATAGTCGCTTCTCAAAGGAACCAGCACGTGACGAATCCAGACAGGTTGATTGATCTCTGAAAGATAATTCGCCATATCCAAAATATTATCATTGGATTGAGTAGTTAGCTCTTTATGGGCTTTGTTATCGATGTGCTTGATATCAAACAATAACAAGTCAGTAACGGTCATCAGCTCTTGAAACTTGCTAAAAAATGGTTCTTCCCGTGTAAATGGTTTTCCACAAGTATCTAATGTCGTGCTGACACCTTCTGCTTTGGCTTTACGAAACAGATCGATCAGAAAGTCCATCTGAAGCAATGGTTCCCCACCACTGACGGTGATCCCACCTTTTTGTCCCCAGAATTCGCGATATTTCAATGCCTCTTCTAAGACATCATCAGTCGTTCGTTCGACACCGGTGCCAATCTTCCATGTATCTGGATTATGACAAAACTGGCAACGCATGCGGCATCCTTGCATGAATACAATAAAACGGATACCTGGTCCATCTACTGATCCAAAACTTTCTGTTGAATGTACTTGTCCTGTTACTGCCATAATGCTCTTCCTTTCTTCGAAACGACGGATGACCACGCTCCGTCTGATACTTTCAAAACAAGAGGCGGCGGATTTTCCCGTCCGCCGCCTGAAGTTGTTGCTTATTACATTGCTTCGTGCATTGTACGAGCAATCACGTCATCTTGTTGTTCTTTTGTTAATTTAATGAAGTTTACTGCATAGCCAGATACCCGAATTGTTAATTGTGGGTATTTTTCTGGGTGAGCTTGCGCATCAAGCAATGTGTCACGGTTAAATACGTTGATATTTAAGTGGTGACCACCTTTTGCTGCATAGCCATCTAGCATTGTTGCTAGGTTTTCTTGTTGTGTTTCGTCGTCACGTCCTAATGCTTTAGGTACGATCGAGAAGGTGTTTGAAATACCATCTAATGAGTAATCATATGGTAATTTCGCAACTGATGAAAGACTTGCCAAAGCACCATGCGTATCGCGACCATGCATTGGGTTTGCACCTGGAGCAAATGGTGCGCCTGCACGACGTCCATCAGGAGTGTTCCCTGTTTTCTTACCATAAACCACGTTAGAAGTGATAGTAAGGATCGACGTTGTGTGTTTTGAATCACGGTATGTTTTCGTGCGTTTTACTTTTTTCATGAAGGCTTTCAACAAGTTGACTGCGATATCATCTACGCGGTCATCATTGTTTCCGTATTTCGGATAATCGCCTTCGATTTCGTAATCTTCAACAATGCCGTTTTCATCACGGATCGTACGAACTTTGGCATATTTGATCGCTGATAATGAGTCAACTGCAACAGAGAAACCAGCGATACCAGTAGCCATCGTACGTAGAATGTCTGTATCTTGTAGCGCCATTTCAATGCGTTCATAAGAATATTTGTCGTGCATGTAATGAATGATGTTCAATGTGTTCACATACAGATCACAAATCCAGTCCATCATTGTGTCATATTTTTCCATTACTTCGTTATAATCCAAGTATTCAGAAGTAATTGGTTGGAATTTTGGTCCAACTTGTGCTTTTGATTTTTCATCGACCCCACCGTTGATTGCATACAACAATGTTTTTGCTAAGTTGGCACGAGCACCAAAGAATTGCATTTGTTTCCCGATACGCATTGCGGATACACAACAAGCGATTCCGTAGTCATCGCCCCAATGTCCACGCATCACATCATCGTTTTCATATTGAATCGCTGATGTTTGGATAGACATTTTCGCACAAAATGTTTTGAAATTATGAGGCAAACGTGTTGACCATAAAACAGTCAAGTTTGGTTCTGGTGCTGGGCCTAAGTTTGCTAAAGTGTGTAAGAAACGGAAGCTGTTTTTCGTTACCATATGACGTCCGTCTTCACCCATACCAGCGATTGATTCAGTTACCCAAGTTGGGTCACCAGAGAACAATGCGTTGTAATCAGGCGTCCGAGCAAATTTCACAAGACGTAGTTTCATGACGAAATGGTCAACGATTTCTTGTGCTTCTTCTTCAATGATCACGCCATTTTTCAAATCGCGTTCAACATAAATATCAAGGAAAGTTGACGTACGTCCCAATGACATTGCTGCACCATTTTGCTCTTTGATGGCTGCTAAGTAACCAAGATATAACCATTGGAATGCTTCTTTCGCCGTTTGAGCTGGTTTAGAAATATCAAATCCGTAAATGTTTCCTAATTCTTTCAATTCGCTTAACGCACGAATTTGTTCACTCAATTCTTCACGTTGGCGGATAATGTCTTCAGACATCGTTCCGTTTCCGCAATACAATAGGTCTTGTTGTTTTTCTTTGATCAAGAAGTCCACACCGTATAATGCCACACGTCGGTAGTCACCAATGATTCGGCCACGGCCGTAAGCATCAGGAAGACCTGTGATTACACCAGAACGGCGCGCTGCTCTGATTTCAGGTGTATAAGCATCAAAAACTCCTTGGTTATGTGTTTTACGGTAGTCACGGAAAATGTGAGAGACTTCCGCATCAATTTCATAGCCATAAGATTCTGCTGCTTGTTCTGACATGCGGATGCCACCAAATGGTTGCAAGCTGCGTTTAAATGGTTTTTCCGTTTGGAAACCAACAACTGTTTCTAAGTCTTTGTCTAAGTAGCCAGGTCCATGAGAAGTGATCGTTGAAACGACTTTTGTATCCATATCCAATACGCCGCCAGCTTCACGCTCTTGCTTGTTCAGTTCCATGACTTGATCCCATAGCTTCGTCGTTGCTTCAGTAGCATCTGCTAGGAATTCATCTGTTCCGTCATAAGGTGTGTAGTTTTCTTGGATGAAGTCGCGTACGTTTACTTCTTCTTTCCAAGTTTTTCCTTTAAATCCATTCCATTGTTCCATTTGATGGACCTCCTTAAATTTTCTGTTCACTAATGTAACAGCTTTACGTGAACAGTATAACACACACCTTAATGATTGCAAGCATTTTCAAGAATTATTTTTAACAATTTATTTTTTTTTAAGATATTAATTACTAAAAACGTTGATTTATAGGCGTTTAATAAATGTGAAACTTTTATTAAAGTACCTTTTTCTTTAATGTGAAAGATTAATTATGAGACAAAAAGCAACCCTTCTGTACCGGTACAGAAGGGTTGCTTTGTTATAATTTATAGTACAGAATCCTCTGCGATTGCAGGACTGATTTGGGTTTTCACTTCGTAGATTTGTCCTCCTGTTTTCTCATCCATGATAAATGAGCCGTTGGAGGTCCGATCATTGATCGGGATTTGGTTGGTGATCACTTCAAAGGATTGTCCTTTTTGATTCGTCACTAGCAGTTGCTGATTTTCCCCACTGCCCATATAGACGACGCGATGAGGATTTTTCTTCAATTCCCGCAAGACCATCAATCCGCGCTTCGCCCGACCTAATTGGTTGATTTCTTGAGCCAACATTCGTTTTGCTGCGCCACGTTGGGTGATCAAAACGATCGGTGTATCCCCTTCTGAATAAACGAGCAACCCATTGATAAGATAATCATCCGCTTTAAGGTTCATCGCTTTGACCCCAGCTGCTTTTGGTCCCACAACAGGCACTTCATTAAGCGGGTAGCGTAAGCCAAAGGCAAGATGACTGACTAAGAATACATCCATTTCTTCCGTTTGATCCGTCAAAAAGACGTTGACCAATTCATCTGATTCATCTTTCAGCTTCATGATCGTCATCGGCCGTGTTTTATAGGTGCGCCAAGGTTCAAATTCCGTCATTCGTGTCTGTTTGATCATACCGTTTTTACTAATCAGCACGAAATTTTTCAATGGATCGATCTCTTTGTAGGCAAAGACCCCAATGATCATTTCATCTTGCGCCAGTGTCATGACTGTTTGCGAAATATGTTCCCCTAAATCTTTCCATTTTAAATCAGGTAATTCATGGACCGGTCGATAGATCGTGTTCCCTTTATTAGTAACCAACAACAGGTGATCCAACGTGTTCATTTGATTACTGTAAAGTAAAGAGTCGCCTTCTTTCATGCCGATCTCTTCTGGTTTTGAAGCACCGTAAGAACGCAAGCTGCTGCGTTTGACATAGCCGTCTCTTGTGACCGTCACGACGACTTCTTCTTGGGCGACCAAGACTTGTGTTTCGATCTTGATTTCTTGAATTTCTGCTTCGATCTCAGTCAACCGCGGCGTCGTATATTTTTTCTTGATCTCTCGCAGTTCTTTCTTGATCACTTTCAGCAATTCATTTTCTTCATTCAAAATCGTTGTCAATTCAGCGATCGTTTCTGCAAGTTCTTTTGCTTCTGCTTGCAATTGTGTAATGTCCGTATTGGTCAAGCGATACAACTGTAAGTTCACAATGGCTTCTGCTTGTTCTTCGGTAAAACCATGTTGAACCACCAGATTATTTTTGGCATCTTTTTTGTCTTTACTACCGCGAATGGTAGCGATCACCTCATCAAGGATCGACAAAGCTTTGATCAGCCCATCAACGATATGCTGTCTTTTTTGCGCTTTTTGCAGCTCAAAACGACTGCGTTTTTCGATCACTTCACGGCGATGTTTGATGTAGCTTTCTAAAATCCGCTTTAATCCGACTTGCTGAGGACGCATATTGTCGATTGCCACCATGTTGAAGTTGTAGTTGATCTGCAATTCGGTATTCTTAAATAAATAATTTAAAATCCCTTGCGCATTTGCTTCTTTTTTCAGCTCGACAACGATCTGCAGTCCAGTACGATCTGTTTCATCTCGTACTTCAGCAATCCCATCAATGCGTTTATTCAAACGGATCTCATCCATTTTTTTAACTAAGTTGGCTTTATTGACCTCATACGGGATCTCATTGATGACGATTTGCTGTTTGCCGCCTTTGATGTCTTCGATCTTGGTTTTCGAACGCAGGATCACTTTGCCTTTGCCTGTTTCATACGCTTTTTTGATTTCTTCTTTCCCTTGTAAAATGCCCCCTGTTGGAAAATCAGGGCCAGGAATGTACTTCATCAGCTGATCCAAAGAAGCTTGCGGATGGTCGATCAAATAGATCGTTCCATCGATGATTTCCCCTAAATTGTGGGTAGGGATCTCCGTTGCATAGCCAGCTGAGATCCCAGTTGAGCCATTGACTAACAGATTCGGGTATTTTGCTGGTAGAACAGTTGGTTCTTTTTCAGTATCATCAAAGTTCCAAACCAATTCCACGGTGTTTTTTTCAATATCTTTTAATAGCTCACCACTTAATTCCGAAAGCCGTGCTTCCGTATAACGCATGGCAGCTGGCGGATCACCATCCATACTCCCGTTGTTCCCGTGCATTTCAATCAAAATCTGACGTAGCTTCCAGTCTTGACTCATGCGGACCATTGCTTCATAGATACTCGAGTCCCCATGGGGGTGAAAATTCCCCATGATATTTCCGACAGATTTTGCTGATTTGCGGAAGCCTTTGTCATAGGTATTGCCGTCTTGGTTCATAGCAAATAAAATCCGCCGCTGAACCGGTTTTAACCCATCACGAATATCTGGCAATGCCCGTTCTTGAATAATGTATTTGGAATATCGACCGAAGCGATCTCCCATCACTTCTTCCAATGTCAATTCTTGTATATTGCTTTTGTGTTCCAAGAGACCACCTCCTATTCCTTAACTAACTGTTTGCTGTCTGCTTGTTCGGTATCCATTAATTTTTCATCAACTAATTCAGGTACCGTATCTTCTTTTTTATCCAAAATACTGCCATCTTCTTCTAAACTAAATTGAACATGACTTTCGATCCACTTCCGACGAGGCTCTACCTTGTCCCCCATCAAAGTGGTGACGCGACGTTCTGCTTGGGCAGCATCATCGATCCGTACCCGAATCAGTGTCCGCGTTTCTGGGTCCATGGTCGTTTCCCACAATTGGTCGGCATTCATTTCTCCTAACCCTTTGTAGCGCTGTAGGAGATAGCCTTTGCCGATTTTTTGGGTCAGTTTGCTTAGTTCATCATCGGTCCAAGCGTATTCGACTACTGCTTTTTTCCCTAACCCTTTTGACACTTTGTACAGAGGCGGCAAAGCAATGTATACTTTCCCCGCTTCGATCAAAGGTTTCATATACCGGTAGAAAAAGGTTAAAAGCAGCACTTGGATGTGCGCCCCATCGGTATCCGCATCGGTCATGATGATCACTTTATCATAGTTGCAGTCTTCAATTGAAAACTCTGGGCCAACACCGGCACCGATAGTATAGATCATCGTATTGATTTCTTCATTTTTCAAAATATCCTGCATCTTGGCTTTTTCAGTATTGATGACTTTGCCTCGCAATGGCAAGATGGCTTGGAACTTGCGGTCTCGTCCTTGCTTTGCTGAACCACCCGCAGAATCCCCCTCCACCAAATACAATTCATTTTTCTTAGGATTACGAGATTGCGCAGGTGTTAATTTACCAGAAAGCAGTGACTCGCCTTTTTTGCGTTTCTTTCCAGTACGGCTTTCTTCTCTCGCCTTTCTGGCAGCTTCACGGGCCTCTCTTGCCTTGATCGCTTTACGAACCAGCATTTGACTCATTTCACTGTTTTCTTGTAGATAATAGCCTAGCTGCTCACCAATCACATTGTCTACCGCATTTCTTGCTAAGGGTGTCCCTAATTTCCCTTTGGTCTGTCCTTCAAATTGCAAAAGATTTTCTGGCACGCGGATCGACAGAACTGCCGCTAACCCTTCACGGAAATCACTGCCTTCAAGGTTCTTATCTTTTTCCTTCAACAAATTGACCTTGCGGGCATACTCATTGAAGGCTTTGGTCATTGACGTCTTCATCCCAACTTCATGGGTACCGCCATCTTTGGTACGTACATTGTTGACAAAGGACAAGACGTTTTCTGAATACCCATCATTGTATTGAAAGGCAAGCTCTACTTCGATGGCTTCTTTCGTGCCAGAAAAATAAACCACTTGGGTCAAGGTATCTTTTTCTTCATTTAAATAATCAACAAATTCTTTGATGCCTTCCTCATATAAAAAGACTTCATGAATCGGTTCTTCCCCACGTTCGTCCGTCAGGGAGATTTTGACCCCTTTCAACAAGAACGCTGATTCTCTCAAACGTTCAGCGAGAATCTCATAGGAGAATTTGGTTGCAGAAAAGATTGTATCGTCTGGTTTGAACGTAACGGTTGTTCCCGTTGGTTTACGGGTTTTGCCGATTTTTTTCAAAGTACCTGCTGGTTTCCCGCCGTCTTTGAAGCTCTGTTTGTATTCGATACCGTCTCGAACGATGACCACTTCTAGCCAGCTGGATAAGGCATTTACAACACTGGCACCAACCCCATGAAGGCCGCCAGAAGTTTTGTAGCCGCCTTGGCCAAACTTTCCGCCAGCATGTAACACGGTGAAGATCACTTCAACAGTTGGGATTCCAGATGCATGTGTCCCGACCGGCATTCCCCGACCATTGTCTCGAACACTGATACTATTGTCTTTATGGATCGTAACATCGATTTCATTGCCGTATCCTGAGAGTGCCTCATCAACCGCATTATCGACGATTTCATACACTAAGTGGTGCAAGCCGCGGCTATCGGTCGAGCCGATATACATTCCTGGCCGTTTTCTTACTGCTTCCAGACCCTCTAAGACCTGAATGGAAGCATCATTATATTCTGTGGTTTTCTTTGCCAAACCCACCGCTCCTTTAATCTTGATCAGTCCTTTTCTAATGCTGAAAGGACTGCAAAAAAAATCTTAACACAAAATACGCTTTTTTCAAGCGAACATTTTTCTAAACTATCTTATCCTTTTTCCTTTGTTTGCACAAGCTAGAGTCGCAAAATGGCTTGTTTGTGTTCCACAGCTCTGAGAAAAGCTGTTTTTCATCTTTGTCTGATCAACGAAAGATTTTCTTATTGTTGGAAAGGCGTTTTCATGCTAAAATTGCCCTAGCCTTGCAAAGAAAGTTGGTTATTATGAATACGATTCTTTTATTTATTGTTGCTTACCTTTTAGGTTCGATCCCCTCTGGTGTTTGGATTGGCCAACTGTTTTTCAAAAAAGATATTCGCCAATTCGGCAGCGGCAATACGGGAACGACCAATACATTTCGCGTTTTAGGAAAAAAAGCCGGCATCGTTGTTTTATTGATGGATATCTTAAAAGGAACTTTGGCGACCAGCTTGCCAGTCATCTTTGGGCTCCAAACTGTCAATCCGCTCTGGTTTGGGGTCTGTGCGATCTTAGGTCATACCTTCCCGATCTTTGCCAAATTTAAAGGCGGCAAAGCAGTGGCGACAAGTGCTGGGATGCTCTTAGGATACAATCCGCTCTTTTTCATTTATTCTTCATTGATTTTCGTTATCTGTCTTTATGTGACAAGTATGGTGAGCCTGACCAGTATGATCGCGGCGTGTTTGATCACCTTATCGACGATCGTCTTGCCTTTTATCGCACCTGCGATCTTGCCTGAGCAAAATTGGCTGCTGACCTTCATTGCGATCGGCGTAACGATTTTTATCTTTATTCGCCATCGTGAAAACATTACCCGCATCAAAGATGGGACCGAAAGTCGGGTACCCTTTGGACTGAATAAGGGTCAAACGAACAAATAAGCAGAAGCTGAGAAAAGTCATTGCGCTTTTCCCAGCTTCTTTTTTCATACGTTTATTTAACTGTAATGGAATACTTTGTTTCAAATAGTTCGTCAGGTGGAAGTGCTTGAATCCCCAGCTTTTCTGACAGCTCACCGGAGTCTTCTAGCGTATCTGCGATGCCGCACCATGGTTCAATACATAGAAATGGCGATTTCACTGGATATGTGGACCAAAAACCGACATACGGCATATTATTGTAGCTTAACGTGACACTATGAGGCGATTTTTCACTGCGAATCGAGTAGGAATGTAATCCTTTCGTTTCATAAACTAACGCATCATTTGCAAACATGTCATGGGTCAAGCGTAGATCTGTATTCGTTTGACCGAGTGTGCGTTGCTCATAATCAATATAATTGCCTTTTAACGGCAATTTCACCCGTGATTTCTTTGGAGAAAAAGAAAGATAATAGTCTTCAAAAGTCAGCCCTTTTTCAAGTGGGACGTTGAATGCAGGGTGTCCACCAATGGAGAAGAATAGTTCTTTTTGACCGCTATTCTTCACTTGGTATTTGACGACTAAACCATCACCGCCTAATTCATAACTGACATACAGCTGAAAATCAAACGGATACTTTGCTTTGGTTTCAGTCGAACTTTCTAGTAAAAACAAAGCGTAATCTGTGCGTTGTTCAACGACAGTAAATAACATGTCTCTGGCAAATCCATGACGAGGCAAATGATAACTCTTGCCCTCATGTTGATAGGTGTCCTCTTTTAACGCACCCACGATCGGAAATAAGATCGGTGCATGCTTTCCCCAGTGGTTTGGATCAGCTTGCCAAATATATTCAAGGTCATTGCTCGTATCGACTAAGCTTTGCAGCTCAGCCCCTTTTTCTGCAATCTTTGCTTGCAGATGACCGGCCGTGATGGTAACTGTCATGGTCTCATCTCCTAATATTGATGTTTCGTCAATTCCTCTTTAAAGCGGCTGTTAAGCACTTTTAAGTAGGTGCCTTTCATCCCCAAAGAGCGTGATTCAATAATACCGGCAGACTCTAATTTACGCAAAGCGTTCACGATCACCGAACGGGTGATACCGATACGGTCAGCGATACTTGATGCGGTCAAACGACCTTCGTCTCCTTCTAATGCCTCAAAAATTGCTTGAACAGCTTTTAGCTCACTATAAGAAAGCGTGTTGATCGCCATTTGAACAGCTGTGGTACTGCGAACATCTTCTTCGATACTACGGGATTTTTGGTACAAGAATTGCATACCAACAACTGTCGCACTGTATTCCGCTAATACCAAATCATCATCATCAAAGGACTTATCGATTCTGGAAAGAATGATCGTCCCTAAGCGTTCTCCTGCACCGTAAATCGGTACGATGGTTGTTAGTCCGTTAGGATACAACTCACGGCCTTCCACAGGAAAAGCGGTCATATCGTCACTGATCGGCACATTGGCTTCTGTGGAAGTCAGATGATCGACTAAATCTGTATAATTTTTAGGAAACTGTTTTTCGACAAACATTTTTTTGATGCGCTCATTATTGACATCATGGTTCTCAACAAAACCTAACACACTACCGTCGACGCTAATAATATACGCATTGCTGTCTAGGATGTTTCCTAAAATGACAGCCATTTTGTCGTAAGGCAAATCAGAAGCTAAATTAAAGGTGTTTTTTTGTTGCAATAATTCATTGATTTGTCTTGTCTTTTCTAATAATGTTTTCATTGGTCCGCTCCCTTTATAAAATATACCGGCTTAAGTCTTCATCTTTTGCGATTGACGCAAGTTTTTCTTCCACATACGCTTCTGTGATCGTGATTTCCCCCATTTGCATCTCAGATGCTTCAAACAATAGATCTTCAAGTAGTTTCTCTAGAATCGTATGCAAACGACGGGCACCGATATTGTCGGTATCGCGATTCACTTGATACGCGATTTCGGCAATTTTTTCGATGGCTTCCATCGTAAAGACCACTTTGACATTCTCGGTTCCTAACAAGGCAACGTATTGCTTGACTAAGGCATTGTTTGGTTCCGTTAAAATTTTAACAAAGTCTTCCTTCGTCAAGTCATCCAGTTCCACGCGGATTGGGAAACGTCCTTGCAACTCAGGGATCAAATCGCTTGGTTTTGATAGATGGAATGCGCCTGAAGCGATAAAGAGAATATGGTCGGTTTGTAACGTGCCATATTTCGTATTGACTTGTGAGCCTTCAACGATCGGCAAGATATCTCTTTGCACCCCTTCACGAGAAACTTCTCCTGATTGCTGCGATTTCGAAGATACTTTGTCGATTTCATCAAGGAAAATGATGCCGCTAGATTCCGCTAAGCGTAATGCTTCGCTATGAATATCCGCGTCGTTGACCAGTTTGGAGGATTCTTCTTGAATCAACAATTCCCGCGCTTCTTTCACGGTTACTGTGCGTTCAATTTTCTTTTGCGGTTTCAATGCACCCAATGTTTCATTTAAATCAATACCCATTTGTTCTAAGCCATTGTTCATCATTGGCGCTTGATTTTTCGGTTCATCGACTTGGATCGTCACTTCCCGGTTGTCTAAAAGCCCTTTTTCTAATTGCTCAAAAATCGCTTGGCGATTGCTGCGAATCTCATCCGTCAATTCTTCTTTTGGTTCTTCTGGTTGTTGTGCGGCGTTGAACATATTCATCATTTGTTCATAAGGATTAGTATTCTTTTTCTGTTCCTTTTTAATACCAGGAACTAAGACTTTTACTAAACGACGGTTGGCTTTTTTCTCTGCTTGGATCCGCACGTTTTTATATTGTTCTTTTTTCACGATTTGGATCGCATTCTCAACGAGGTCACGTACCATCGATTCTACGTCTCGACCGACATAGCCGACTTCCGTGAATTTCGTTGCTTCTAACTTAACGAAAGGTGCATCAACGATCTTTGCTAAGCGTCGCGCAATTTCCGTTTTCCCAACCCCCGTTGGTCCAATCATCAAAATATTTTTTGGTGTGACATCTTGTTGCATCTTTTCATCTAATTGCAGCCGGCGGTAGCGATTTCTCAAAGCAACAGCCACTGATTTTTTGGCGTTGGTTTGTCCAACGATGTATTCATCTAATTCTTTCACGATTTCTCGTGGTGATTTGTTTTGGTTTGTCATATCGTCATCCCTCTTTAAAACTCTTCTACAATGATATTGTGATTCGTAAAGACACAAATGTCTGCTGCGATATTCAAGGCACCTTCCGCGATTTCTTTGGCAGATAGTTCGCCGCCATAACGTTTCATCGCACGGGCTGCCGCCAAGGCATAGTTTCCACCTGAACCGATGGCTAAGATCCCTTCATCTGGCGAAATGACCTCGCCTGTCCCAGAAACTAAGAGCATCTCCTTGTCATTCATGACGATCAGCATTGCCTCTAATTTTTGCATCGATTGCTGCGTCCGCCATTCTTGTGCCAATTCTACTGCAGCTCGTTGCAAGTTTCCGTTGTATTCATTTAGTTTTCCTTCAAATTTTTCTTCCAAGGTAAAGGCATCTGCCACACTGCCGGCAAAACCAACGATCACTTCACCGTTGTAAATTCGACGGACTTTCCGAGCGGTTCCTTTCATAACGACCTGTTCTCCCATCGTTACTTGTCCGTCACCGGCCATGGCAAACTTGCCATCTTTTTCAACCGCACAGATGGTGGTTGAATGAAATTTTGACTTCATTTACGTTCCTCCTGTACCAATTTTACGCACGTGGATGAAATTGGCGATAATTTTTTTGTAAATTGTCTTTGGTGACATGCGCATAAATCTGTGTCGTTGATAGATTGGCATGCCCCAACAATTCTTGAACGGTCCGCATATCGGCGCCGTTGTTTAATAGATGGGTCGCAAACGTATGCCGCAGCATATGAGGATGGATTTTACTGTCTAAACTGCTTTTTCGGATGATTTGATTCAACACATACTCGATCCCTGTTGCAGTGATCCCATCACCTAGATGATTCACGAAGAGAACCTCGTGTTCCTTGTTCTGCTTTTCCATCAGTTGCTTGCGTCCTGAGGAAAGATAGCGCTTGACTGCCGCTTGTGCGTAACTGCCGAAAGGAACATAGCGATCTTTGTTGCCTTTTCCGTGGATCAGCAAAACGCCGCTTTCCCAATCGATCGCGCCCAGCGTCAGACTGCTACACTCGCTGACCCGCAGACCTGAACCGTAAAGGACTTCTAACAATGCTTGATTGCGCTGTTGTAATGGCTCATCACCAGCGACACTTTGAAAAAGAGCATCCATTTCCTTTTCATAAAAAAAACGCGGCAATTTAGCGTTTTTCTTTTTTAAATGAATGTAGGCGAAGGGATTCTCTTTGACGATCTCATACTTGGTTAGAAATTGGTAGAATGAACGCAAGCTAGCCATTTTCCGACTGATGGAATTACGGCTATACCCTCGTTCCGTCAAGTAGCTCAAATAGACACGAACATCACGATACTCCACCGCTAACGGGTCTTCATTGCCAGACTCTTTCAAGAAGTGAAAAAAATCGTTCATATCTTCTTGATACGCTTTTTTTGTCTTTTCCGAATACCCTCTTTCAACAATAAGATAACGAAAAAACTCTTCTTGTAATTGATCCGTTTGCAAAGTAACCCCCCTTTTCATGATTCGAAATAACTTTAGCATAGACCACAAAAAAAAACAAATGAATTGTCAGAATTTAATCAATATTTCAAAGTTTAGACATAATTGTGAAAACTTTCTAAGAATCTTCGTAAGATTCTTATCATTCGTCAGAAAGATCACTCAATAGAGCCATAAAAACGTACCAGTCCCTTTCTCAAAATAGAGAGGCACTGGTACGTTTCCATTTATTTCCTTTTATTCGATCCGCTCCGTTGTTGGCTGAGGCGAACCATTGCTTTGTGAAACAGCCTGAACTAGCTCTTTGTTTCCTTGTTTCGTGGACATTGTGTCATTGATCAACGCCACTAAGTCTAATCCGGTGGTTTCTTTGATCGTATCAAAGGTTCGAGCTAAGCCAGCTTCTCCCATTGATTGAAGCCCATCGTTGCCGCCAAAGCTGACCACTTTATCGATATTGCTAAGGGGTGCATTGACTTCTTTTGCGATTTCAGGCAGCACTTTGATAAATTCCATCAAAATACCAGCTTCGTTCAGTTTGGTCAAAGCGATCGCCATTTTTTCTCGGCTTTCCGCTTCCGCTTGACCGACTTTTGCGATTCGTTCCGCATCGGCACTACCTAATTTTTCAATTCGTTCCGCTTCCGCTTGTGCAGCCAATTTGACTTTTTCCGCTTCGGCTTGTGCTCGGGCGATTTCACGTGCTTTGTCTGCTAATGCGTTTTGTTCAACGACATATTTATCTGCTTCGGCTTTTTTACGAACAGTTGCATTCAATTCTTTTTCTGTCAATTCCGCTTGTTTCTCTTGAATCTCAATATTTTTTTCTTGCTCGATCAATTGTACTTTCATTTGCTCACCGACCGCGATTTGCTCTGCTTTCGCATCCGCAACTTCACGTTCTTGTTTGTACTGCGCTTGTTTCAATGCCATATCTTTTGTCGCTTCTGCGATTTCTGTTTGGCGACGGATCTCTTCATGCTGTGCCAACTGTTCATTCTCGGCTTGCTTGATCCGCGTTTCTCTTAAGGCATTGGATTCTGCTACTTCAGCATTCTTCTTCACTTCAGCAATCTGGGGACGCCCTAAAGCATCCAGGTACCCATTGCTGTCGCTAACGTCTTTGATCGTGAATGAAACGATCTCCAGCCCCATTTTTTTCAAATCCGTAGAGGCAACTTCTTGTACTTGTTCCGCAAAATCATCGCGGTTTTTGTAGATGGCTTCCACCGTCATCGTACCTAGAATTGCCCGTAAGTGACCTTCTAAGACTTCTTGCGCTTCATCTTCCAGTTCACCAGTGGATTTACCCAAATATTGTTCAGCGGCTGTCTTGATCGACTCGGTACTGTTGCCGACTTTCACTAACACCGTGGCACTGGCTTTGATCGGTACGCCTTGTTCTGTATAAACTTCTGGTGTCCCAATCTCTAACTTGTGGGTCAGTAAACTTAATTTATGTGCCTTTTGAACAATAGGAATCACAAACGTCCCACTGTTTTTTAAAATCTTGATGCCTTCTTTTCCTAAAAACGACCCCGTGACGATCAACGCTTCATCGGGTTTTCCGATTCGGTAGCGTATCATCAAAAAGGCGATCAATAAAACAAGGAGGACAACGCCCCATAAAATCGGATTACTTAAAAAATCAACTGCTGATCCTGTATCCACCATAACCTAACACTTCCTATTCTATAAAATTTTTACTTTCAACCACCAACGCGATCCCTTTTTTATCAAAATCGACAATGATGACTTTGGTGCCGACTGGCAATCGAACATTGTTTTCACAATCTTCTTCTCGAAAAAAACGAGCAGGATAAACAGAACGTGCACCTTGACTCCCTATTTCCATGACTTCGCCGATTGTATCTCCGACAATCTTTTCCGTCAGTTCGCCGATCACAAACTCATTGCGGCTAATGACATTGCTGCGGTTTTTGTCTGTGATGCGATTGTAGAACCACATAAAGGGCCCCAACAGCAAACTAAATGCAACAAAGACAACGAAAATGACCCCGACCAACAGGATCAGCCAACCTAAAAATTGGATCACTGTAGGAAAACGCTGTAAATAGTTTTGAATCAAATGAATCCATTCTCCGATCACCATCTTCACCACCTTCTGTCATTGTTACTGTCTATCATAAGTCACCTTGATTAAAGTTTCAAGACAAATTAAAAAAAAACTTTCTCACCAATTATCAGTAAGAAAGTTATCGATCATCGTGCTTATAATTGTTCCTTGGCTTTTTCTAAAGCAGCTAACGCTCGATTTGCCAATGCTTCATAACGGGATTTCTTGTCTCTGATTCGCTCTGGAAGTTCTGGCAACAACCCAAAGTTTGCATTCATTGGTTGGAAGTGTTTGCCTTCAGCATGGGTGATATAATACGCCATACTACCAATCGTCGTTTCTTGTGGCATAATGATCGGTGCTTCGCCTTTTGCAAGTTTGGCAGCGTTGATGCCAGCCATCAACCCGCTGGCTGCACTTTCCACATACCCTTCGACCCCTGTCATTTGTCCAGCAAAAAAGAGGTCCTCACGTTTTTTCGATTGATAGGTTTGTTGCAAAAGCTCAGGTGAATTCATAAAACTATTCCGATGCATCACGCCATAGCGCACAAATTCAGCCTCTTCCAAGCCAGGGATCATCCGGAATACCCGTTTTTGTTCGCCCCATTTCAAATGTGTTTGAAAGCCAACGATGTTGTAAAGAGAAGCCGCCGCATTGTCTTGACGCAGCTGAATCACTGCGTAAGGACGCTTGCCAGTTTTCGGATCTTCTAACCCAACTGGTTTCATCGGACCAAACAACATGGTTTTCGGACCACGACCAGCCATGACTTCGATCGGCATACACCCTTCAAAGAATTTTTCTTTTTCGAATTCTTTCAAAGGAGCCACCTCTGCATTGACCAAGGCCTCACGAAACGCATAAAACTCCTCTTCATTCATCGGACAGTTCAGATAGGCTGCTTCACCTTTATCGTAACGAGATTTCAAATAAACTTTATCCATATTGATGGTTGATTTGTCAACGATTGGAGCTGCGGCATCATAGAAATAAAATCCTTCAGATCCGTTAAACGCTTGGATCGCTTTTGAGAGCGGTTCAGAAGTCAATGGACCTGTTGCGATCACAGTGATGCCTTCTGGAATTTCAGTGATCTCCTCTTCGATGACTGTAACTAAAGGATGCTCCTTGACACGTTTGGTGACCAACTCTGAAAAATCATCGCGATCCACAGCTAAGGCACCACCTGCTGGAACCGCTGTTTTGTCTGCAGAAGTGATAATCACTGAATCCAAGCGACGCATTTCTTCTTTCAAGACACCGACCGCATTCGTTAAATTGTTGCCTCGTAGTGAATTGGTACAAACAAGCTCGGCAAAATTATTTGTGTGATGGGCTTCTGTCGACTTCTTAGGACGCATTTCATAAAGATTTACTGCGACACCTGCTTGCGCTGCTTGCCACGCAGCCTCGCTTCCGGCTAAACCGGCACCAATAACATTGATTTCTTTCATAGTGCTCTCCTTTTATTTCAAAAGCTCGTCTCTTTTCATAAGAAACAGCTTGTATTAATCAAAAGGACCGGCGCTTTCTTTTGTCAGCCAATAATGAGGCTGACCGTTCAAGAGAATACGCCGATTCTTTTTTAACAGGATATCCTGCTAGTTATTTTTGCACATTTTCTTCATAGTCGCCTTTGATACAAACGACTTGTTTCCCACCTTTGACTTTCTTTTCGACTAAATAATTATCACACTTCGGACAATTACGCCCCACTGGTTTGTCCCAAGAAGTAAAGTCACATTCAGGGTAGCGGGTACAACCATAAAACAACCGGTTTTTCTTCGATTTGCGTTCAACGACTTGCCCTTGATGACAGACAGGGCACTCAACGCCGATTTCTTTCACGATTGGTTTTGTGTTGCGGCAATCTGGGAAATTACTGCAAGCATAAAACTTTCCGTAGCGGCCTAATTTGATCACCATCGGATGACCACAAAGATCGCAATCAAAGCCTGCAGGTTCATCTTTGATTTGAATTTTTTCGATACTTTCTTCTGCAGTCGTCAATTCTTTTTCAAATGGGCGATAAAACTGATCGACAACTTTGACCCATTCTTCTTTCCCAGCTTCAATGCTATCCAAGCTATTTTCCATTTCAGCAGTAAAATGCATATCAACAATTTGCGGGAAGAATTCCTCGATCAACGAATTGACGATCTCACCAAGTTCAGTTGGCTCAAAACGTTTTTGCGTCAATTTCACATAATAACGCCGCTGAATGGTTTCTAATGTCGGTGCATAGGTTGAAGGACGACCCACACCGTTTTCCTCAAGGGTTTTGATCAACGTTGCTTCGCTGTAACGAGCAGGTGGTTGGGTGAAATGCTGTTTCGGTTCGATCGATACGGATTGAACGACATCTCCTTCGACTAACTCTGGCAAGATGTTCTCTTTGTCTTCTTTGCCATCATCGCGTCCTTCCACATAGACCTGCATAAATCCTTTGAATTTGATCTTTGAACCATTAGCAATAAAGATGACACCATTTTGATCCAAAGTAACTTTCATCGTATCCAAAATGGCAGGCGTCATTTGACTAGCCACAAAGCGAGACCAGATCAAGCGATACAATTTTAATTGGTCTTTGTCTAAGAATTTCTCCATGGCTTCTGGCGTACGCAAAACACTGGTCGGTCTTACTGCTTCATGGGCATCCTGCGCCCCTTGTGCATTGGCGCGTTTTTTGCCACCGTGAGCGGAGAACTCTGAACCATAGGTGTTTTCGATAAATTCGGCTGCTTCCCCTTTGGCTGTGTCAGCGATTCGCGTCGAGTCGGTACGCATATAGGTAATCAAACCGACAGTCCCTTGTTTGCCAAGGGCGATCCCTTCATAGAGCTGCTGTGCGACCATCATGGTTTTCCGTGTTCGAAAATTCAGTTTGCGGGCTGCTTCTTGTTGCAAACTACTGGTGGTAAATGGTGCAGATGGATTCCGTTTGCGTTCTTTCTTTTCAACCTTTGTCACTTGAAAGTCTTTACCAGAAAGGCGATCGGTGACTTCTTTAATACTTTCAGCATTCGGTAATTTTTTCTTTTTGCCATCTAAGCCCCAAAAATTGGCTTTGAATTTCTTCGTGGCTTTCTTAAAGTTTCCATCAATGCTCCAATATTCTTCAGGAACAAAATCACGGATCTCTTTTTCACGATCAATAATGATCTTAAGCGCCACCGATTGAACACGTCCAGCACTTAACCCTTTTTTGACTTTGCGCCAAAGGATCGGACTCAATGAATACCCGACTAAACGGTCTAAGATCCGCCGTGCTTGTTGAGCATCGACGAGATCCACATCGATCGTTCTTGGCTCTTTGAAGGCTGCTTTGACCGCATCTTTAGTGATTTCATTAAAGACGACCCGATTTTTATCTTTTAAATCTAGTCCAAGTAGAAAAGCTAAATGCCAAGCAATAGCTTCTCCTTCTCTATCCGGGTCACTTGCGAGGTAGACTTTTTCAGCTTTTTTCGCAGCAGAACGGAGACTTTTGATCACGTCACCTTTTCCACGGATCGAAATGTAATGAGGCTCATAATCATTTTCGACATCGATCCCC
The DNA here is from genome assembly GCF_051711245.1 of Enterococcus sp. DIV0240d. Lineage (NCBI taxonomy): Bacteria > Bacillati > Bacillota > Bacilli > Lactobacillales > Enterococcaceae > Enterococcus > Enterococcus sp. DIV0240d. The sequence continues at coordinate 2,451,824 of NZ_JBIOMG010000001.1, forward strand.
ATCTTACTTTTAGGGAGATCACGAATATGACCGACACTTGCGACGACTTTGTAATTTCGTCCAAGGTATTTTTCAATGGTTTTCGCCTTTGCGGGCGATTCCACGATTACTAAATATTTATATGCCATATAAAGAATGGCTCCTTCCTGAATTTTTCCTACTATTATATTCTATCAATCAGTGAACCTATCGTATGCAGATGAAACATACAAATCGTAGCTTATCATAGCTTTCAAGAAAAGGTTTGTCAAGGAAGGTTGATTGGAAAAATCAAAAAAAGGCTAACTCTTGTAAAATATCCGACACGCTAATCGTACATTTTGCACCATCTTGAATCAAGCGGTGACAACCTTTTGACTGATCCGAAATCATTTCACCAGGCACTGCAAAAACTTCTCGTCCATTTTCCATCGCTAACTGTGCCGTAATCAAAGAACCGCTTCTTTCCTTGGCTTCAATTACGCAGACCCCTTTTGAGATCCCCGCAATAATGCGATTGCGCAGCGGAAAGTGGTATCTTTGCGGTTTGGTATCGTGCGGATATTCGCTTAGCACCAGATGTTCTTGACGGATCTGCTGGAACAAACGGTAGGAAGATGACGGATAACAATGGTCCATCCCAGAAGCAATCACAGCAATGGTTTGTCCACGATTTCTGATGGCTGATTCATGGGCAAAGCTGTCGACACCATTGGCCAATCCGCTAACGATGGTATAATTTTCCGTCACTAGAGGTGGAATCAGCTTTTCGCAAACTTTTCGTGCGTATAAGGACGCCGTTCTTGCACCAACAAAGCCAATCATGGTCGTTTGTAGCAATTGCAGATTCCCTTCATAAAAAAGCATCAATGGCGGGTCCGCGATTTGTCGTAAAAGCATCGGATACTCCGCCGAGAAGAAAGTGAGGTAGTTTTGTGCGCCCATCTTTTGTGCGATGTGTTCGTCTGTCAATCGCTCCCATGATCGCCGAAAAACCGCACGGTGCTGTGGAAGGACCCCGATGGCAATCATCTCTTCCAGCGAACAATTCATCTCTTTTGTTTCCAACCAATGCCAAATGATCTTCCAACAACCTTGCAGACCAATTCCCTGACAGTAGTACAGTTTTATCAACTGTTTTTCAAAATCTGTTGCTTGTTGATACTTCATAAACAAAGCCCTCTTTTCTTAGTAATCTTACTTATAAGATTCGCTAAAAAAAGAGGGATGGATGAAATTTATAGATATTGTTTTACTGGCGCAAATGTTTTTCGATGAATAGGACAGATTCCGTGGGCAGCTAGCCCTTCTAAATGGACTTTGGTTCCATACCCAGCATTTTGATCAAACCCATAAAAAGGATAGACTTCATGAAAATCTTTCATTAAGTTGTCTCGATATACCTTGGCGATGATACTTGCTGCGGCAATGGAAATGGAACGGGCATCTCCTTTGATCAAGCTTTGTTGAGGGATTTCCGTATCGATCGTCATCGCATCGATCAGTAAATACTCGGGCTTGACTGCTAAGTCGATCAAGGCTTCTTTCATTGCTAGACGACTGGCTTGATAGATATTGATCCGATCGATCTCTTCTGGACTGACCACGCCGATACCGACAGCAACGGCTTTGTTTTGAATTTCGATAAACAGCTCTTCTCTTTTCTTGGCAGAAAGCTGTTTGGAATCATTTAGACCTAAGATCTGACATTCCTTAGGCAAGATGACCGCAGCTGACACAACGGGTCCTGCTAATGGTCCGCGCCCCACTTCATCTAAACCAGCAATAAAACGGGCGCCTTGCTGAAATGCTTCGTTTTCAAAACGCATCATTTCTTCGTATTTTTCCTGCAATAGCTGGTGTTTCACTCGCTGTTTCTCGTATTGTTGCAGCAGCTTTTGGACCCCCGCTCGTTCATCTGCTTGCAGCGCCTGCAAATACGCTTGGTCATTGAAAGCTGGATCAAATAATCGCTCTTTGATTGTCTTAATCGGTTGTTTCATCTTGGCTTTCCATTTCCTCCACTCGATCTAGTGTATATCGGCCCAATTTCCCTTGCCGAATGTCGAAAACAACGAGTTCGCTTCCTCGATCGTAATTGTCTTTATAGCCACGTTTTTCCGTGATTTTCATCAACAGATTGGGCGCTAACAACGCCTCTTCTTCCGCTTTTAGTTGGTAACGATTCGCGATTCTTTCAGGATAATAGCGGGCAAAAAAATCAAGTCCATACAATGCGATATCATCCAAATGGATCAGCTGGTCTTTGATCGCTCCGGTCAATGCCAGCTTCTTGCCGATCTCAGGATCTTCAAATTTTGGCCATAAGATCCCGGGCGTATCTAGAAGCTCTAGATCAGTCCCAAAACGCAGCCATTGCTGCCCTTTCGTCACGCCGGGTTTATTGCCCGTCTGAGCGATTTTCTTCCCTACTAAGCGGTTCATCAAGGTCGATTTTCCGACATTCGGGATGCCGATCACCATTGCTCGAATCGCACGAGGCTTCAAGCCTCTCGCTTTGTCGCGAGCAATTTTTTCCTTCAAGACTTGTTTTGCTGTAGGAACAATGGCTTTAACCCCTTGATTGTCTTGGGCGTTGATTGCCAGTGCTAGATAGCCTTGTGCTTGGAAATAATGCTCCCATTTTTTGGTTTGAACGGGATCTGCGAGATCCGCTTTATTGATCAAGATCAATCGTGGTTTTTGTTGTAATAATTGATCTAACATGGGATTGCGGGATGAAATCGGCAAGCGTGCGTCCACGAGTTCAAAAACGATATCCACGAACTTTAATTTTTCACTTACTTCACGTCTGGCTTTCGCCATATGGCCTGGAAACCATTGAATGGTCATTTGAACGTTTTCCTCCTTGGTACTTCTTCGAATTGATAAAAAAGACAGTCGTTTTTATATTCGTGTAGTCTATAGGTGACAAGAACGAAGGCTACTTGCTTTTTTTGAGTCAGAGAATCCCATCAGTGCAGCAAACTAGCTGAACTGTTTGCGGATCAAGGTTCTTTTTCCAACCTGATGCATAGGAAAAGCTTCGAGCGCGTTTGTTTCAACGCTCCTTGACTTTTAATTTTGGGGAAGTGGTTGAATGAAGCATCCTTACCGCTTTATTTTGGTTTTCCTAACACACTCACAATAGTCTGACTGCTTTTTTGCTATCTTTTATCTTAGTTATTGTACCATATTTCACACGACATGTTTCATTCTGACTTAGGTTAAAAAGTCATTTTCTTCTACTTATTGAGAAAAACGAACGATCCTTACTTTTCATCAATGGAAGCATTCGAATGAAGACGTTTTTTCCGCTGAATCCTGTTACTAATCACCAAGAGGAGGATAAGAACAGTGATCACGCCTAGCATCAATCCTACTTTTTGCTGCTGTGCTTTTTTGGCGGCGGCTGTTTCTTTTTCTTCAACATAAGGAATTCTTTTGCCCCGTACCAATAAACGATGGCTATTGACCATATAGGGGGTACAGGTCAACAGCGTGACGTAATCGCTGCCTTTCACAATTTTTAATGCCTGAGTATCATCAGGGTCGACCGTTTTTATCTGATCTACTTGATACGCCAATGTATCATCAAACGTTTCGATATAAAACTCATCACCGATCTGCAGCTTAGGCAGATCAGTAAAGAGCGTTGCACTCGTTAACCCACGGTGCCCACAAAGAACCGCATGGGTATCTTCACCACCTATTGGATACGAAGCGCCCTCCAATAATGTTGCGCCTCTTTTTAACAACGTATCGGTGGTTTGATCAAAAATCGGGAGAGCGACACCAATTACGGGGATATTTAAAACGCCGATCGTATGTCGTTCATAGTAATCAGGTGTATCAACTGATTCTGAGTCCCTTGTTTCTGATAAATCTTGCGTTTCTTTGATTCCAGGATTGCTGGGCTGCTGTGCCAGCTCTTGATTTGCTCGTTCCAACTGGTTCCTTTTTTGTTGTTTTTCTATTTCACTCATTTTTTTGGCTTGGCTTTGGTAGTAACTGATCAACTGTTGATCCAAAATCGTGTTGAGCTGATTACTTACAAAAGGATAACTGATGATCAAAACCCCTAGCAGCAGCAGAACACCCATCAAAAAATCCAATAAAGTTACTTTTCTAGTTGGTACTTTTACGCCATTTCTTCGTCTGATACTCATCGTGCTTTTTCATCTCATTTACTTACCCTTTCCGTTTTACAAAATAACCCCCTGCTAAACCAACGATCACCACTCCGATTGCGCCCATTAAATACGTGCCGACACCACCAGTTGCTGGTAAGGTTCCTTTGCGGCGGTTAGGAACTTTTTCGGGCTCTCCCAATTGCTCTTTCGTTCCATAAGACGTTTCATGGACTTCAAAAGCGATGCGATTTGTTAGCAGCACGTAATTTTTCGGTGCTTTTACTTCTTCCAAATAGTACGTGCCAAATTTCAACCCGATGATATCAACCAATCCATCTGTACCTGTGGTAAATTTCGTCGCTTCATCCGCTGTTTGCACCCAAGATACCTGTTTGGTTCCTTCTTCGATTTTCAGGTAGTTGGCATCATCACGGTCTTGATCCCGTACAACAAAAACTGCATCTGCCAGCGCTTCGGTAGCGGTCACAGCCCCATCGACTTTTAAGAAGCGTTTGCCCCCTGTCAAAACTTCCACGCTTGGCGGCGTTTGATCCGTCATGAAATCTGTTTCTACATTTGCTTCATTCTTAAAGCCATTGATAGGCATAGCCTGTTCATTTAAATACATATAATACACAAAGCGCAATTGATTTCCCGGCGTTAATTGCGGCACAAATTCTGGATTGATGGTTACCGTAAAGCCATGCTCTTTTTCCGTTACTTGGTAGTTTGTTGAATCGATTTTCTTTTCTCCATCATACAACGCATAGCCAGTTTCTCCGTCTGCTGTATTTTCAAAAGTCAACGCTGGATCGTGCGCATCGATCAATTGGAAATGTTTGTATTTGTTTTCTGCTCCTACTTTGTCTTGGATACCTAATGGGATATTGACCGTTAGGTGATATTGAATTCTTTCGCCGATTCCCACGTCTTTGCCGTCTAATTGTGGTGTTGTTTTGGTAACATTTGTCGTGTCATTCTTGACTGTTAACTCAACCGTGACGTCATTGCCTGCTGCGATCGAAAAATCCTTGATGGTTTCTTGCTCGATCAAGGCGGCTTGACTTGGGGCTTTCGTTTCTTCTAATTGATAGGTGCCTGCTTCTAACTGCTCAACTTTTAACTGTCCTTTTTGGTTTTCTTCAACATCGATGGTCGTTTCTCCAGCAGCATATTGTTTACCTGTTAAAAAGCGGTACGCTGCTTGTTTGTCAGTCGTCCACGTATAAAGTCCATCGGCTGCACTTAAAATATATTTCTTGGTCTGTGCGTTTCCTTCTTGCTTTGAGATAACAAATTCCGCATCATTCAGTGGTTCATTTTCCCCCGTTCCTCGTTTATTCACAAGGAGCGTACCTTCATTTGTGACAGTATTTTTAGGATAAAGATGAATCGTGTCTAATTCTTCTTCCCCGTAAGCATACGACCCGTCTGCTTGTTGAATCATTTCGTAAACAGGAAAGGCGATCACCATGTTCTCAGCAGTGGTAACACCGTCTTTAGGGTCTTCTAAAATGGTGTAAACTGCATCTCGATCGGCTTGTTTTTTCGGCAATTCAAAAACCAAATCACCGGCTGCATCTGTTTTCCCGCTAGCTACAGGGGAACCAGGCGTCAAGGTTTGGACTTGACGCTTAGCTTCTTCAACGGATGCCCCTGCAGATCGTTTTTCATAAAATGCTGCGGTCACATCATAGACAGAAAAAGTGACATCGGCTAATCCTTGGTATTGATCAAACTCTTCCATCTCAGTCCCACTATTTTGAATCAATGAACCTGGCAGATTGACCATTTTCTTTTTATGCAGATGCACCTGTGCCAAATTGCTCTCTGCGGATACTTGCTGATTTTTTGTTCCAAAAAAGACAAATGGCAAAAGTAAAAATAGGAGCCAAACCATTTTCGTATGATTAAAAATCTTTTTCATTGTTCTTTCCTCTCTTCTAAATTTTTTTTCGTTTTTCATTCGCTAATGGAAAAATTACTTTAATGAAGGCTTATCTTTGCGCGTAACGTACAGATAGCTAGCTGTTAAAAGGACTAGTAGACCTGCTGAAAGAATCGCCAGCCACCCATGCCAATTCCCTCCTGTTTCAGGAAGAGACACTTTTACTTGATTGGTGACGATCAATTCTATTTGATTGTTCTTTTCTCCAGAAACAAGAAGATTCGGCTGCAATTTTTCGTCAATCAAGACACTGCCATCCTCTTCAATCCTAATTTTCACAGGTGCTGTTAAACCAGCATAGCCTGTAGGCGTAACAATTTCTTCTAAGGTATAGCTGCCTAGTGTTAGATTATGGAAATGAAATACCGCTAGCGATTCTTGGGATTCTGGTAATTCTATCGTCTGACCGTTTCCGCTTAAGCGGAATTTGGCTCCCTCAAGCGCTTGTCCCAGTTCATCCTGTTTATTGACCACCAAATCAAAAGGTTTTAACTGATTGCCATGGGTAAGAGTCCAACAGTTGGCATCTGCAGCGACGTTTTCCCCTTGATACTGGATCTTTCCGTCTGAACCAACGACAAACTCATAATCACCAGCAATCGTATCGTATCCAAGCGGACCAGCTGTTTCTGAGATGCGATAAGCGCCCGGCTCAAGGATCGTAAATTCAGCCGTCCCCACATCATTCGATGTTTCTGAGACAATTTCTTGATAATCCCCCGCTGCTGTTTTTTGTTGCAGAGAAAAGACAGCCCCAGCTAACAGTACTTGCTGCTCTTTTTGTACCGTATATTTTCGAATAGCAACTGGAATTTCTGTAAACGGATTGGTGATCTCCAGCGTAATCGTATGATCGTCCACTGTGACGGGTTGCCCATCGATCGTCGTATTCCCTTGCGCATCGATATGAATTAGCCACTCTGTCTGCTTAGACAAATGATGTCCCGCCGGTGCAGTGACTTCCTCCAAACGATAGGTCTGATCTTTTTGCAACACAGTATCTGCTGGCAGCCCATACATTCCATCCCCTTGATCCACAAGGGTCACTGTCTCTCCTGCCCCCGTTAATTCAAAAACGGCACCTGTCAGCTTCACCTCTCCTACAGCGGATTTTTTGATCAGGTTTAATGCCAAGGGCACAAACGCCTTTGTGTTTTTCCATGTATAAGCGTCCACTTTTGTCGCTTCATAACCTGCCACTGCTCGCTCATTTGTGACTTGATAATCAAAAGTTTCTCCTTGATTGTTATACAGCGGCAGTAAACGGGTTTCTTCGTACTCCGTCCCATCCTTTTCAGAAAGCGCGTAAACCTTGCTTCGTTCCCAAGTTGTCTGATCTTGGGCATCGGTCTCAGTAAGTTTGAGATACCCTGTTTGCCAGCTATTCTCATTGCTGACAGGACTCCTGCTTATTTCAAAATAGATCGTTTCGGGACGACTGGAGGTATCGCCATCGTATTCTTCCCAGTGTTTTTTGATCGTCACTTCCTTCCCAGGTGCTTTGGCGGATGGCACACCAAACAATGCCTTTTGATCGGACTGATGATTCGGATAAAATACCGTTTCGCCATTCATTTGATACCAAGTATCTGGTTTAAAATCCGCTGCTTCTGTTTGAATCCGCACTTGATAATGAATTTGCAGTTCTTGTCCTTCGCCTAAATAAAGACCAGAAGCATGGATTGTATTGTCAGACATCGAAATGTCAGTCTGCACCGATAGAGCAGCCGACCCGACACTTTTGACGGACAAGCTATTTTCTTCGTAGACAAATGGCTGCGAAATGGGGTCAGTAATCTCGCCATCGGTGACTGTTGCCGAAATGTGAAGGGCTTTTTTCTCGAGATAGTCGGCAATATCCGCTGCTTCATTCGCTGACTCATAATAAAGATGGCCGTCTTCATCAGCAGAAACCATCTGTCTCATTTTTTTCTCGACATCGGCCTTTGTATACCCAGCCGTTTGATCTCCTTGCAGTTGAATCCCCAACCCATGAATCTCGATACCACGTTCTTTTAACGCCATCGCTTCACCAATCGTGGCGATAAAGGTATTGTTGATCCATTTATAATTGTTCTGTTGATCAAACGCAAAATAGCCATTGTAGAGAAACGATGTATTCATCGGTTGGTCTTGAGTAAGAGAAAAGGCGGTTCCATAATAACTGCCGTCTGCCTGGGTATGCACTTTAGACACATGATAACTGTAAGTCGGTACACCATCTGTTAGCAAAACGATGACTTTCTTATGTCCATTTTGCGTCGATAGCATATCCCCTGCTTGACGTAGCCCCCTTTGTGTAAAGGTTCCCCCAGCTGCTGTTTCTGGCGTCATCGATCGGATCGTCTCTTTGACTTCAGAAAATTTTCCTAATTGGCAGGTTTTGTTTTGATAATTGCTGCCATCACTGGAATAACCGACATAGCCCATGTAGACACTATCCTGAATGCCGCTTCCTTCAATTTGATTCAAAAAGCGATCCACGCCTTTTTTCACTTCTGCGATCCGTCCCATCTCATTCATACTGCCTGACCAATCCACTACCAACACGACATCGATGGGATCAATTTGACGTTGAACATTCCCTCGTACATTTAGGTAAACATCAAATAGTCCCGAGGTATTCGTCTCTTTGGCAAATTTTCGTAGCGCGAAATCTGCTTCGTCTCCTACACCACCATATTCAATATATGAATGGGTCAAATTTGCTGGATCGCCATTCCATGTAGTTATGCCGTCCCACGTTTCGCCTGCATCCTTGTTCCCCTGATGATTTAAGACGTTGCTCTTTTCATCGGTTTTCCAGTTCGCCGCAGGATACGTCCCGCTTTGGTCTGTCGTATAATCTGGTTCAATCGAAGCAAAAGTCTGTGAAACGCTCGTTTTTTGATAAAGACGTTCTTGTTTAAATGGTTCAGTGAGCGTTTCCTCTTCAGAAGCACTTGTCGCCGTTCCTGTCTCATTTGTCTCTTCCTTCGTTTCTTCGTTCGAAACTTCTTTTGAGCCTTCATTCGGCTCTTGTTCCGAGGTCGACTCACTCACGGCTTCTGAAGAGGATCCAGTGCCAGAATTGGCTTCTGCCGTTTCTGAAGAAGCAGAATTTGTGGCAAGTGGGATTTCAAAAATTGATTCATTCAAAGACAGTAGGTTGTACGATTCTTCACGTTCCTTGTCATATTCTTCGATCTGAATCATCAATTTTAGCTTTTTCGTTTCTTCAGGCAGCTGAAAGATTAGTTCTTGTTCCGTTGGTGTTTGCAATAAATCTTGGGTTGTAAGCCAAGACTGTGCGGAATCATCCTTAACTTGAGTCATCTCTTCATTGCTTGTTTTTGTTACCAACTGTTCCTTCGTTTCATCGATCGCGTATAGTTGTACCCAGAGACGCTGCTGTTTGTTTTTTTGCGGTAGTTGATAGCATAAAGAAAATTGAGTGCCCTCTTGGTGACCAGTCAGCTTGATTTGCTTCGTTTCAGCAATAGTGATCGTGTTTTCTTCTTGTGCACTTGCTGTCCCATTTGTTTGCAAACTCGAATAAATGAAAAATAATATCCCCCCTAACATACAGAAAATGAAAGAGAACCAGTGGTGTCTCTTTGTCAAAAACATAAAAAGACCTCCTTTCAAAGAATCAAAAATTACAAGCTGATCATACAAGAAAGAAGCAAAAGACACCTCTTTTTTTTATTTTCTGAAAAATAGAACTAATTGGCACACCTGTAGTTATTCATAAGAAAAAAAAGTTGGTTATTTTAAAGTTAATTCATTATCGATATGTTATTTAATAATGTAAAAAAACTATCGTTTTTCACCTGCGATTTCTATTTTTGTTCTTTATGAGACAATTCTATGAAAAATTTGTCTCAATTTTTCTAAAAAAAAGCAAAAGTTTTGAGACGTGTCTTTACACCGTTATATAAATAAGTTATTAATAAAATAAGAAGGTGATCATTTGATTGAAAAAATACTCTTAGATACCCGAGCGTTAGACAAAATCGGACTCTACGGAAAACTATTATCAATTGCTCCGGGTGAATACAACCTAGAGTTCGTGAAAAATCTGACCCACTTAAGTGCAACACGATTGAAAAGTTTACTTTCCTCGATCCAAATCGACTTGCAAAACCTCTCCCCAGTGAATCTTTCATTACATAAAAACACCCTGAATCTTCCTAAAAATTTGATTGAATACAACCAATATCAGCAATTTTTAGCGCAAGAAAGTATTTCTTACAAATTATTGTTAAGCATCTTGACCAATCAAGATGAAAGTTTACTGGCATTTTGCCAAAGAAACTATATCAGTCGTTCGACTTGCTTTCGGCAAACAAAGAAGCTGCAAGACCATTTGAAAGAATTCAACGTGACGTTAAATCAGTCCGCTATGGCACTTACAGGTTCGGAGATGGTGATTCGCATCTTATTGTTTAATTTTATCTGGCACATTTCTTTAGGAGATAGTTTGGCGAAGGCATTTGATCAAGAGATCGAAGAACTTTTTGTGACTTACGAAGGAACGAAGTACAAAAGCAAGTATGAGATTGGCAAAAAAGAAGCCTTGCTTCATTGCAAAATCTGTCTATTTCGTATCAAGAATGGCCACGCGACAAATCTTTATCAGTTAACGAACCAGTCCTTTATTCCCAGTGGTGAAAATCTTGATTTCTTTTCAGCGTTTTTTGAAATCATTGATTCAGCTATAGATATTCTTGAGATCAATGCTTTGTTTTTCCTTTTTTATTACTGGCCGATGCTAACTTCAGCGGCAGACGTGCGCCTTCCTATCATTCAAGACTGTTACAAGCATGAAAAATCGGAGTTAAAGGAACTGATGGCTGAATTTGAAGCACACTGCCAAAAATTTCTCTGTGATTTTGATTTCGACCATCAATCGTTTCTTTATATGAATACATATCTTACATTGCTGAAGTTCTGCATATTCAAGCAAAAAGTTCCTCTTTTAAATTTTTTTGAAGCTACTATAATCAAAGATAAGTACCCATTACATACGATTTTGACAAATACGATTCAGAGCTTTTGGCGTAAAATAGCAAACCGCAAAGGCTACGAGTGGTTAAAAGCCTGTTATACGGATCTTGCTTTTTATCAAGCGTGTTTGCTTTACCCCATTTACATCGAAAAGGAACAGAAATATAAGCTTAAAGTTGCTTTTGTCTATGTATCCAATTACTTGGTCTCAATGGAAGTGTTTAATATATGTGAACGATTGCCCTATGTTGAAATTGAACGGATCACGCTGCCAACAGAGGAACCTTTTGACTTTTATATTCTGAGTTCCCCACAGCTTTTACCTCCTTTTACAACCGAGGAAAACACTGCGATCATTGATTTTTGCCGTTACCGTGATTTTGAAACGAATTTGTGTCAGAAACTTTTGGCTGCTTTTAATGAAAAAATAAAAAGAATAACTGCCAATAGCGCCTAAGTCCACCCTTTTCTCGATACAAACCACATCCTTTTGAAAAAGGATCATTGCTATACAAAATCCCCCCTTGGAATCAACAGATGATTCCAAGGGGGGATGTTTATTAAGAACATTCTATTTTTCTCAGTCTAAATCAGCCGAATATGAGTCAATGGATAATAAACAAAGCGGGCATTGCCTAAAATCGAATCGCCTGATATAGGACCAAAGGAGCGGCTATCTTTAGAGGCACGTCGATTATCACCAATGACAAAATAACTGTCTTTGCCTAATTTCTCAACGCCCAATAAAGATTCCAAATCAAAATCATTGGTATAAGAGGCAGACTCATGATCGTTGCTGCGGTTTTTCACTAGAAAATCTTCATCTACCGGTTCATCATCAATGTAAAGCTGATCATTGACATATTTCACCGACTCACCCGGCAAGCCAATCACCCGCTTGATATAGGTCGAACCATCTGGCAGCTGGAAAACAACGACATCAAAACGCTGGATCGGTGAAATCTTTTCGATGACTACCATATCTCCTTGTTGCAACGTTCCTTCCATGGAGTTCCCTTCAACAGGAACCGGAATCAGTAAAAATGCCCGAATCAAGAAGGCTGTTGCAAAGGCGATCAAGGCATATTTCACAACTAGCCAAAAACGATCGATCCACTGTTTCTTGGCATTCACAAATCTACCTCCTCTCCGATTTTTTCCTTACTTATTTTTCTGAAAGCAAGGACAGTGCTTTTAAGTACGCTGGGTCCTCTGCTTTGAGTTTTTCTGCTACTTCTTTTTCAATTGATTGGGCAGTATCGGCATCGACTTCACCAGTTGCCTTTAGGTCATGAGCTTCTTGGAAGGCTTTCACAGCTGCAGTCGTCTCGTCATTGAAGGTATCGCTGCTCGTGGCATACCCTAACGCTTTAAGAAATTGATTCAGATTGTTGACAGCCGTTGACGATTGTCCAGCTTTTAAGGCATTATCACGAGGTAATGGCGGGAAATACGCATATTCTGGATAATCCTCTTCATAGTCCGGCATCACACCTTGATCGTTGACCCAATTTTCATTTGGTGTCAGCCATTTCATGACCGTCATTTTTAATTCACTATTATCCCCCAGATCTTTCACATTTTGAACGGTCCCCTTACCAAAGGTTTCCGTACCAACGACTGGGATATTCGCTGATTCTTGCAAGGCTGCAGCAAAAATCTCAGCTGCGGAGGCACTGCCGCCGTCGACTAAAACAACGACTGGCTCTGTGACTTTGAATCCTTCATCCAATGCTTCGCTCGCTTTGGTTACACTGACAACCCCTTGATTGTTGGCAAACTTCACGATCGTTTGACCATTTTCTAAAAACATACTTGCCATGATCTGGACTTGATCCAGCAATCCACCAGGATTTTGTCTTAGATCAAGAACAAACGATTTCGCACCGTCTTCCCGCAACTCGGTGATCGTTTCTTTCAACTCAGCTGCTGTGTTTTCGGCAAAGGAGGTAATATCAATTCGACCGATCGTATCATCATTTTCAACCAGTTCACCATGGACCGTTTCGATTGGGATCACGTCCCGAGTGATTTCCACATCAAAGGTATCTGCTCCACGCTGAATCGTTAAGGTCACCTGCGTGCCTTTTTCCCCTCGAATCTTACTCACGACTTCAGACAATTCCTGTCCTTGCGTATCTTCCCCATCGACTTTGACGATTCGATCATTCATGCGCAGACCACTTTTTTCTGCAGGGGTGTTTTTGATTGGCGCTTGTGCGACCTCGGGATAGTCTTCCACGATCGACAAAGTAGCACCGATCCCTTCAAAACTTCCTGAGAGGGACTGATCCAAGTTATCCGCATCTGATTGGTTTAGATACGTCGTGTAAGGATCGTCAAGCGCATCGGTCATCCCTTGAAGAGCACCCTCAATCAATGCATCCTCATCGACTTCTTGGTAATAATTCGCAAGGATCTGGTCATACAACGACTGGATTTTCTCCATCCCGCTGGCTTCTGTCGTCGTTTCTGTCGCCGGCTGTGTCGTCTGCTGATTTTGCTGGGCTGTTTGCCATAAATAGACACCGCCTCCCGACAAAATCGCGACACAGACAAGAGAAACGATATATCGGCTTGTCGTTACATTTTTCATTCACAACACCTCTCTGAGAAAAAACAACTTCGTTCTGAGCATTTGTGCAGGCAAAACGAAGGACGTTTTTATTTGTTATTTTCGAGATACTCTGCCCAGATACGATCAAAAATATCCATGGATGGCAAATAATCAACGTTTAGTTCCAGATAAGAAGAGACTTCATCATAATCATCACTGTGCTTTGGAAACTGAATATCATGACTCGCATGAGTGGCAAAGTTCTGAGCCTCATCTGTATGACTCGGACCTTTGACTGCCATTAAATAGCTATAAAAACTTTTACGCATGTTCTTGCTCCCAATGATCTTCTAAAAAGGCTGCTCGACGGGCATGATTGCGAGCAAAATTTTCAGGATTCTTTTTGTAGTACTCTTGATGTTCTTCTTCCGCTAAATAAAAGGGTTGCGCTGGTTCGATCGTAGTCACGATCGGATCGGTAAAGCGACCGGAAGCCTGAAGTGCTGCTTTGCTGGCTTCGGCTTTTTTTCGCTGCTCTTCGTTAAAATAGAAGATAACCGGACGATAATTGTCGCCGCGATCTTCAAATTGGCCAAAAGCATCCGTTGGATCTGTTTGCTGCCAATAAATCGTCAAGAGCTCTTCAAAACTGATTTTTTCTGGGTCAAAAATGATTTCTACTGCTTCAGTATGCCCTGTTTGATGGCTTTTGACTTCTTCATATGTTGGATTTTCGGTATGTCCTGCGGTATAGCCAGAAAAAATCGAATGCACCCCTTCGAGTTCATCAAAGGGCTGGATCATACACCAGAAACACCCACCTGCAAAAATTGCTCGTTCCATTATTCATCCTCCGTTTCAGCTGGTAAATATAAGCTCATTTGAATTTCATCATCTACAAGATTGATTTTGTTTGCCTTGATGAACAATCCGTTTTGCATGCGGAATTGATCCAATCGTATCAGTATAATTTGTTCATCGGCATTGACATCGATCCATTCGGGAAATTTAAAACTACGTTTGATCATTTTCATTACTTCACTGGTGGGCAAATCCAAGGTGCCAATCGATAAACTTTTGGCTTTTAATTGGACATTGCCTTCTTCTGTCACATAAGGATCAAAATAGAGATAAAACGTGATAGGAAACCCTAATACTTGAAACTCGCCTGTTAAGAGTGCTTCGTTTCTCAGCTCAAAATTATATTTTACCTCTTGATCCTTTTGAAAATCAGATAGATAAAAATCAATCAATTGATTGACTTGGCTTTTGTTGCTGTTAACGGTCAGAACAGGACTGCCCTCCCGTTGAACAAGTTCAGCACTTTCATTTAAGCCAGTTTCTCGCTGCTGAAAAATTCTTGAAGCAAAGAAAACCGTTGTCCCCAAAAGGATGCCGACCAGAACTAGAAAAGCAATTTTCCAGTAGTTGATCGATTTTTTAGTGCTTGCAGCTGTTTTTTCCGGCTGCTTCGTTGATTCGCTTGGTTTCATTTTGCTTCCTCCTCTAGCAACCAATAGTTTTGTGTTTTGATCACTTCATCGCGAACGGCATTCGCCATCAGTTGATACCCAAGATTATTGGGATGGAAGCGGTCGCCTTCATACAAAACATTGTTGGTGATATTATTCCCGACAGCTTGCGATGAGTCGGTAGTCGCCGACGTGCTGCTTTGTGTCTCATCAGCATTTGGCGCCGATGACTCAGGTAAACTTCCAGTGTCGGTTGTTTGTGTTGTTTCCTCAGTTGCGTCTTCTTCTGTATCCGCAATACCGACCTCATCACTTAACCCTTTATAGAGCAAATCGTTGATAGGAATAAAAAAGGCATTTTCTTGCTGATTGACGAACGTTTCCGTCTGTTTATTCCAGTTATCAATGATCGTCTGCATGTCGGTGATCTCTGGAAAGTTCAGATAAAATGGATTGTAAATACCCAAAACATAGATTGGGGCATCGCTATTTAGTTCACGGATTTGAGCGAATAAATCTTTTAAGCGTTCATTATATTCTGCCATCGGTTCCGTAAACGTCTCGATACTCAGACCGAAGAAATTGCTTTGGATCACTTTTAAGACGTCATTTCCGCCGACGGTCAAAGTAATCAGGTCCGCTTGACTAAGGTCTTGGCGCAAGTCTTCATCATTTTTGACTCGTTTTAAAATCTGGTCGCTTCGTTCACCAGCGACCCCATAATTTTTGGTTACTAAATTGCTCAGATCATAGCGGTCCTCTAGATCTCCTGCCAAAATAGGCACAAAGCCGCCCCGAGCTGTTTCATCCCCAACACCCTCTGTCAATGAATCCCCAAGTGCGAGGTATTCAATGGCGGATTTTTTCGAATCATTGGCTGCTAGCTTATCCACAGGGGTCAGCAGTGGTTGCGCTTTGGGAACAGCTAAATGAAACAGTACACCCGTTCCAACGGCTATCAGTCCCACAACGATCAAATAAGTTACTAATTTCTTCCATTTCACAGGTATTCAAACTCCTTTGTAATCTTTGCTATTTTAACAAAATTCTCATAAAATTCCTAGTCGCAATCCTTCAAACTTAAGAAAGAAAACAGCTCCCTACTCTCTGAATAGACAAAGAATCGCAGCTTCATTCTGCTTTTTCTTCCTTTCAGCTTTTCATACACCAAAAAGCGATTCGTCGTCAAACGAATCGCTGAAAGGAAGCACCTTTTTTATTCCGTACTGTAAGTGATCGCAAACGCACCTCTACCTGTATGAGTGGCGATGATCGGTGTTGTGTGAAGCAATGGGATCTCCAAGTCAGGAAACAATTCTGCTAGTTCTTTTTGGAAACGTTCCGTGATTTCTAACCCTTCTGCATGAGAAATACCAATTTTCGTCACTTTTGGCATATTCTTCAATTCTGCTTTTAATTCCTCAAACCATTTATTGAACGTCTTGACGCCGCGTCCTTTGACGACTGGAATCAGTTCTGAATGATCAAAATCCATGATCACTTTCATGTTCAGTAAGCTCGATAAAAGACCTTTGGCGCGACTGATGCGACCACCTTTTACTAAGTTTTCTAACGTTGAAACGCCGATAAATAATTTCGTATGCTCACGCACCAGATCCACTTCTGGTAAAACTTCTTCTAGTGTCTTACCGGCTTTAGCCAATTCTGCTGCCCGAATCACTTGAAAAGCCAACGCTTGGTCTGTCGTGTCGCTATCGATCACGGTGACTTTGGCTTTTGATAAATGACTGGCTTGACGAGCCGCTTCCACAGTTCCACTAAGACCTTTGGTCATATGGATCGATAGTATTTCACTGCCATCTTTGCCTAATTCGTCATACAGTTCTACAAAATGACCGATCGGCGGCTGACTAGTTTTAGGTAATTCTTTGGCTTGCGCCATCATTTGCATAAATTTTTCTCCTGGCAGCGTTTCATCATCTGGATAAACGACACCATCGATCATTACAGATAAAGGCACGACATGGATAGCCAAAGCATCACGGACACTTGGTTCCATCGTACTGGAAGAATCTGTCACAATTTTAAGATTTGCCATCATATATTCACTCTCTCTTTAAATCAAGTCTTTTTTCGTGGTAAAATAACCACAGACCATTTATACTAAGTATAACAGAGAGAAAATTTTTTTTCATCTAATTTCGATTCGAAAGGACGGTGCCGAATGCAGCACATGAAGTTTAGTCGCAGATATTTGATCGTCAATGAAGTATTAAATGCAGTAACCCACGGGATCGGATTAGGACTGAGTATCGCAGGACTGGTCATTCTCTTAATCAAGGGGGCAAATCTAGGGTCACCTATCCACATCGTTTCCTATGCCATTTATGGATCGATGATGATTTTGCTCTTCCTCTTTTCTACCTTATTTCACAGTTTGATTTTTACCAAAGCAAAAAAGGTCTTCCAAGTCTTTGATCATGCCTCCATTTTCTTGCTGATTGCTGGAAGTTATACACCTTTTTGCTTGCTTAGTATCCAAGGCTGGCTTGGCTGGTCACTCTTTGTCTTGATTTGGCTACTAGCAATTAGCGGCATCGTTTATAAGTCACTGACTCTTCATAAAAAAGAGACCGTCTCAAAAATCTCCACCCTGATCTACATCATCATGGGCTGGTTATGTGTTATTGCCTTTAAACCTCTGATCGAACATTTAGGCTACTGGGGAACATTTTTACTAGCAAGCGGTGGTGTTTCTTATACTGTAGGTGCGCTATTCTATAGTTTAAAATCCGTTCGGTTCATGCATGTGGTTTGGCACTTATTCGTTATGTTAGGTGCTGGATTGATGTACTTTTCCGTCTTGTTGTATACCTAAAAATGAAGCACTGCTTACAAAAAAAAGAACAGGAAACTTTCGCTGCAGAAAGCTTCCTGTTCTTTTATTTTCTACGATAAAATTCAAATTGATGGGGATAATGGTTCTTTTCATCGACGATCCCATCGATCACATGATCAAGTTTCCATTGCGTCCAATCAATCTCTGGGAAATACACATCTCCGTTAAATTCCGCAGCGATCACTGTACGGTACAATTGATCGCAATCGTCAATCATCGCTTCAAAAACACCTGCTCCACCAGTTAAAAAAACGGGATGCTCTTGCTGCTTCACATACGCCAAAATTTCCTCACGGTCATGCATCACTAAGGCGCCATTGGCTTGATAATCCCGATCACTCGTCAAAACGATCGTCGTACGCTGTGGCAGTAATTTTTTTCCCATGCCTTCAAAGGTTTTGCGCCCCATTATAATCGTATTATTGATGGTTTGCTCTTTAAAAAATTTCAAATCATTCGGCAAATGCCACGGCAGTGTACCATCCGCTCCGATCAACCCCTTTTGATCTTGTGCCCAAAGTGCGATCAACATAAAAATTACATCCCTTCTGTATAAAATGATTCCGAAATAATAGCAGCAACCTGCAGCCGCTGCATCAGCTGAAAAGCTGATTCATGCTCAAATGGATCTTTGTTGCGCTCCTCAAAGCGCAAGCCATCACAGGCTTGGTAAACAATTGTGCCGCCGCTTCTTTGGACATTTCGCGGCCATTCCCCATCATTTAAATGCGCGTTGTTGTTTTTCAGCAAGGTCGGTATCAGGGAGATTGGAAAGAGAGCACTGCCAGCTGCGATATCAACTTCTTCTATTTGAAAGAAGTCAGCAGCGATCTCGTTGATCAAGCGCTCCGTTCTTTGCCACGTTTGCGGATGACTCGCAAATGCCCTTGCAGTTCGTCCTAGGATACAATACGTATTCGCAGGTAAAGGCTTTTTGCTTATAGCCACTAGTTCTTCTGGATAGGTCTTAATCCACGTCACCACGCGATCAAAATCACAAATATGCAGCGAATCCAAAGCTGGCAGGTGGTGCTGGGCAGCAAAAACAAGCCTTCTGCGGGCATCCGCTGCTCCTTTTGCTGGTATAAAAATGGCAGTACACTGCTGATTTGATCGAATGGCTTCCTTTAGCTCTGGCACTGTTTCTTCGGATACGGATAGCCAAACTGCATCATAGTGCTGATGCAAGAAATCGATGACTTGCTCAATGAGCGCTGCAGTAATCGATCCAGCATGTCTCTGATGAAAGGTCGCCGCAAAGCCTCGCTTGTGGGTATTTACCATTACGCCTCATGCCTTTCTTTATGAAATGAAACCCAAACAACCACTTAAACTGCGATCGGTGCTTTGATCGTTGGATGCGGATCATACCCTGCCAAGGTAATATCTTCCATTTCAAAATCAAAGATCGACTGTTTTTCAGGATTTAGCTGTAAGGTTGGCGCAGGACGTACCGAACGAGACAACTGTTCCTTCATCTGTTCCATATGATTGCTGTACAGATGAGCATCGCCTAATGTATGGACAAAATCTCCGACTTCTAGTCCAGTTTCATGAGCAATCAGGTGCGTTAATAGCGCATAACTAGCAATATTGAAGGGAACGCCTAAAAAGACATCGGCACTGCGTTGATACAGCTGACAGCTTAAGCGACCCTTATGAACATAAAATTGAAACATTGTGTGACAAGGTGGCAACGCCATCGTCGGTACATCTTCAGGATTCCATGCGGAGACGATCAGACGGCGAGAATCCGGCGTCGTTTTGATCATGTCGATCACTTCTTTGATTTGATCGATAAACCCGCCGGTACTTTTTTCCCAATGCCGCCATTGATACCCATATACATGGCCCAAATCGCCGAAAGTTTCAGCGAAAGCATCATCGGCTAAGATTTTTTCACAAAATAGTTTCAACTCATGTTGATACTGTTCATTGAAAGCTTCATCCACTAATGAACGGCGACCAAAGTCTGTCATATCAGGACCTGTGTAAGCATCACTTTTAATGTAGCGTTCAAACGCCCATTCATCCCAAATGTGGTTATTATGTTCCAGCAGGTAGCGGATATTGGTATCTCCCTTTAGAAACCACAATAATTCGCTCTTGATCAAGCCAAAAGGAACTCTTTTTGTTGTCAGCAAAGGAAAGCCTTGGGACAGATCAAAACGCATTTGATGACCAAAGACACTGCGTGTTCCCGTTCCTGTACGATCACTTTTATCATTGCCTTCTGCTAATATTTTTCTTCCTAGATCTAAATATGCTTGTTCCATCGTTCTCTCCTTTACTCTACACAAATTCGCTCAAATATTCCCAACGATCCATTTTTTCTGCCAGTTGCGTTTCAACCTCGCTGATTTCTTGCTGTAATTTTTGCAGCTTCGTAAAGTCCGCGCCTTGATGATTCATTTCTTCGGTCAAGGCGGCTGCTTTTTCTTCTAATGCTGCGATATCATCTTCAATCGTCGCCCACTCTTTTTGTTCCATATAACTCAGTTTCTTTTTGACAGGCGCTGCAGCAGACGCCTCACTTTCAGCAGAAAGTGAATCGGTTTTTGTTTCTTTTGGCTCTAGTACACTCGAACTAGCTTTATTGGTATTGGCTGCTAGATATTCATTGATGGAACCAAAGTAGGACGTAATCCTGCCATTTCCTTCGAAGATCAGCAATTTTTGGGCAACTTTATCTAAAAAGTAGCGGTCATGGGAAACAGTGATGACTGCACCTGGAAATGTTTCCAAATAACTTTCCAAAATCGTCAAGGTATCAATATCCAAATCGTTGGTCGGTTCATCTAACAAGAGAACATTTGGCTGTCCAATCAATAGCTTGAGTAAAAATAGTCGTCGTTTTTCCCCGCCAGATAGCTTGCCGATCTTGGTGCCATGCATGGATCGCGGAAATAAAAACTGTTCCAGCATTTCGGCGACACTGACTTGGGAGCCATCCACTTTTTGCACTTCCTCGGCTGCTTCTTGCAAATAAGCAATCATTCGCTGATCAGGGTTCATCGCTTCAATCGTTTGCGTATAATAAGCCATTTTCACAGTCACGCCCATCGTACGCTCCCCTTCTTCTAAAGGCAGGCGACCAGCTAAAATATTGAGCAACGTCGATTTGCCCGCACCGTTTTCTCCTGTGATCCCTAAGCGTTCTCTTGATTGAATCAACAAATCAAAGTGAGACAAAATCGTTTTGTTTTCAATCTGATAACTCGCATCTTTTAGCTCTAAGACTTGTTTGCCTAAGCGTGTCGTAGCAACATCAATGGCCACTTCGCCGTTTCGTTTTACTTGATGTAGGTTTTCTTTTAAATCATCGAAACGATCGATCCGTGCCTGTTGTTTCGTTGTACGGGCCTTCGCTCCAGTGCGAATCCAAGCCAACTCATGTTTGTACAACTGCTTGCGCTTGTCTTCTTGCGTCTCCTCCACACGTTCTCTTTCTGCTCGAGCATGAAGATACGTCTCGTAATTGCCCTGATATTCATGTAGCTTGCCAAAAGACAATTCAAAAATCCGATTAACGACTCGATCCAAAAAGTAGCGATCGTGGGTCACCATCAGTAACGCACCCCGATAATTTTTTAGATAGCCTTCCAACCATTGGATCGCATCATAATCCAAGTGGTTAGTCGGTTCATCCAATAACAACAAGTCTGGTTCATCGATCAATACTTGAGCCATAGCCACTCGTTTCTTTTGACCTCCAGATAACTCACTGACCTTTTTTTCTAACTCATTGATCCCAAGTTTTTGTAAAATGATCTTGGCAGTTGTATCTGTATTCCAAGCATCGGCTTTATTCATCGCTTCTTCTGCCAACTGATAATTCCGTTGCGTTTGTTGATCCAAGCCATTATTCTCTAAGGCAATCAGCGCTTTTTCATAGTCACGAACAACGCGAATCAGCGGACTGGTGCCTTGAAAAACAGCATCTACAACAGATAATTCTTCTTGTAACTGATTGTCTTGAGTCAAGAAACCGATGCGATAATCTTGGGCGGCAAATACCGTTTGGCGATCGCCATCACCGCGATCCAAACCGGCCAAGATCCGTAACAAACTCGATTTACCCGTGCCATTGACACCGATCAAACCGATTCGATCTTTTTCATGTATCAGAAAAGAAAGCTGATCAAACAGTGTTTTTTCACCATATGTTTTGGTTAATTCACTTACTTTTAATTCTTTCACAGAATCCCTCCTGAGTTTTTTCTTCGCTCATTGTACCACATTTCATCAGCGGAAACGATGAGAGAAAAAAATCAATTTTTGTAAAAAAAGAATGCCTTCGTCAGTCTACTCCCTCTGATCATCGATGTTGATCATTGTTTAGGAAAATAACCTGACGAAGACACTCCATAAAACGTGCCTCAAGTTGTGCGCCTCTTGAGACGTATTATCGGCGAAACATTCGCTGCTTCGGCTGTTCTTCTGCTCGAGACATCGCATACGATTCTAACAGATTGACATTGCGTCGGTATTCATTTGCCGAAATCGTTGAGATTTTTTCAGCCACTTCATATTCATCGATCGTCTTGCGCTCAAGGTAATAGCCCCAAAGGACTTTCTTAACAAAAATCGGGTCTTGCTCGATCATGATCGTTTCAATGAAATTGCTGTGTTCAAACCGTTTGATGCTCATTTCTCGTTGACGAATAAAGAAATTGATCAGCGAGGAATCATAGACATCTTCTAAATTGCTCAAACTGTGAAAAATATATTCACTGTTCTTTAAGTAGATTTTTTGTACTTCAGAAATGTCTCGTTGCTTCAAGGCAGCTTTTAGCTGCTGCTGTCGCTGTAAAAACAAGCGAGGATGAATCAAAATACGGATAAATCGCTGAATAAAGAAGAGCCAAAAACTAAAGAATGAGAGAATTTGTTTTGCTAGGGAATGCTGCTGCTGAGAAATAAACCGTGAATAAAAACGGTAGCCATTTAAGCTGACTTTCCCATTTCGATAAGCTTCATCCAAGCCGTCTTGTTCGATCGATAGGATCAATCCTTGAATCTCTTGGATTTCTTGTTTTTCTGAATCAGTCAGACTATTGCGATACAATTCCCAGCGCCGATTTTCATAAGAATTGATGACAGCATCGATCGCTAAACGGCCTTTATCCGAGAGTTCCTGCTTTTCTTCTGCTTCCAATTGTTCGATGACGTCTTCTAAGATCAGCAAGTGATTGAAGTCGACGCTTTCGGCAGCTTCCCCATCTGCCAAGTATGGCAAGACCATCACACTTATGATCAATGTCAGCAAGATCACACAAGCGGTCAAAAACAGAAGCAAGCCTCTTTCATGAAAGGGTGCATCATGCACCATCACTGGCAAAATAAAGATGGCTGCCAAACTGACTGTTCCCTTGACTCCACCAAAAGTCAACAAGGCGACTTGATTCATAGATACTTGTTTTTTTGACTGTAAAAACCAATAGTAAAACAACAAAAAGAGAAAACGAACGAGGAAGATCACCGCCGTGACCACCAAAATCGTAATCACTAGATGCCAGTTTGCATAATTATTGCTCTCCCAGATTGGTGAAAATACTTGTGACAACTCGATTCCTAGAAAAAGAAACACCAATGCATTCAATGTAAAGACAATGGTCGACCAAGTACTTTCTGAAATATTCGCCAGCTCTGCATCAAACAACGAGATCCGTCGTTTTCTTTGGGCTTGGGCTACACCTGCCACAACGGCTGCGATGATGCCTGAGACCCCGATCATTTCGGCCAGCAAATAGGCAGCAAATGGCAAGAGCAGTTCGAACAATAAGTATACTGTGACATCTTGTGCCGAGATTTTTTCAATAAAGCGCAAAATTCGACGTTTCAGCCACACGATCAAGTAACCGACAAGCCCGCCGCCGATACTAGAGAATAGGAGCTGGAACCCTGCGTTGGCTGCTGAAAAGCTCCCGGTGGTCAAAGCTACGATAGCAAACTGCAATGCGGTAACCCCTGAAGCATCGTTCAGTAAGCCCTCGCCTTCCAGAATGTGCATAATGTTTTTGGAAATTTTCAAACGTTTTGCTAATGAGGAGACTGCCACTGCATCAGTTGGTCCTAACGCAGCACCAAAAGCGAAACAAGCAGCCAGAGGAATCGTGGGCATCAACCAATGGAGCGTTCCGCCGACAGCAAACAGTGTCATTAGAACGCCGCCAAAAGCCAAAAACAACACGATCTTGCTGTTTTTGAGGATTTCAGGTACATCTGCTCGTTCTCCTTCACGAAACAGCAATGGTCCAATGATCATTACTAAAAACATTTCCGGTTCAAAAGCGATTTCCTGTCCCATTTCTGTTAAACCTAGTAAAATCCCTAAGATGATTTGAATAAAAAAGATCGGTACCGAGGGTAATATTTTGCTCGCCACATTTGATAACGTGACGAGAATTGCAATGATAATGACGAGTTCAATAAATTCCATCCATTACCCTCTTTTCTTTCGAATAGCTAATAACAGCTCAAGAAAATCTTCTTTTTTCAAAAGGATCTTATCGTTTAAAAGATCTAACTCCTTTTCGTTATTTTCAATTTCACATTGGACACGCCGTGATTCCAAGCGGTAAAGATCGTGTTTCATTCGCTCAAATTTACGGAAGAGCAATGGATTTTTCCGCTGCAAGTATTCACGAATCTCTTTTTTTTCAGCTGGTGTAAATTGTCCCAACTGTTTCATCAGTTCTTGTTTGCTTAAACATTCCTTGTTCATGATTGTGCTTTGGGCCCCTTTTATTATCAGTTTATCTTTTTATTTATCGTATAAATCAAAATTATCTCTTGACCGCTAGTATTCTAAGCCAATCATTCAAAAATAGCAAGTCTTTCTCACTAAAAGATGGTTTTCTGTCCGCATTCTTATAAACTAAAAAAACCGCAGCTTTCACTGCGATTTTTTGTTTATTTCATATACAAGTCGTAATAAGCATCCATGATCTCTTTCGCGATTTGAATATTGGGATGCGTATCGGTGTCTCCTTTTAATTGAGGCATCACGATCGCAATCGCAATATCCGCATCACTGCTTGGCCCGTAGGCAACGATGTTTAAGTTAACTAAGCTGATGGTATTGCCATTACTATCCACGATGGGTGTTTCGGCAGTACCTGTTTTGGCAGAGACTTCCATTTTCGCAGAAGCCAAGCCTTTGGCAGTTGCCCAAGCATCCGTTCCATGAACCGCATCGTAAAAGCCATTTTGGATAATTTGCATTTGCGCATCTGATAAACCAACCTCGTTCAATACCGTTGGTTCGATGTCCTCAATCAGCGAACCTAGTCCGCCTGTTTCATCATTGTCGTAGATTCCGTCAACGATGTGAGGCTGCAATCTTTTGCCACCATTAGCAACAGTTGCTGCATATTGTGCCAGTTGCAGTGTCGTATAAGTATCAAACTGGCCGAATGCCAAGTCGAGGATCTTTCCGCCATCACTGACAGGGTCCATGTTCTCAATGGATGTGCTGATACCAGTTGCTTCTCCTGGTAAATCGATCCCTGTTTCAGTTCCCATACCAAAAGAGGCAAAAGAGGAACGGAGTTTTTCGTAGACATCCCCTTGACGATCCACTGTTGGAATCGAGATGCCTGACTGATAATTGATGCCCATCAAACGTAAAGCGACTTGCATCATATAGGAGTTAGAAGAAACTTCTAACGACTGCTCTGCAGAAAGATTGCGATTATTTGCCCCAGTTGGGTTGAAAATAGAAGCTTTTACATCGGAGCCGATTCTGATTGGTTGATCCAGCAGCACTTCGTTGCCGTTTAAGACGCCGTTTTCCCAACCGGCAGCCAAGGTTCCTGCTTTGACGACGGACCCTGGTACAAAGGAATTAATAAAGGTACCAATGGCATTTTCCTGCATTTCATTTGATCCCGTGTCATGATGATACCCGGACATGGAAAGGACACCGCCGGTTTTCGGATTTAACGCCACTGCGTATACCCCTGGGGAATACTCTGCAGCACCAGAATCAATCAGTTTTTGAAAATTGTCTTGCAAAATCTTGTCAACTTTCGCTTGAAATTCAGCATCGAGTGTTAAAACCAGATTATCCCCCTTTGCACCTGCAAAGGTTTCTTTTTGACTTTCAATATTGTTGTTGTTGTCAAGCGATATTTCAGAGATGGATTTTGTTCCTTGTAAAACTTCTTCATATTGTTGTTCCAAATAACTACGGCCAACGCGATCATTACGTGCGTAACCTTTTTCTAAGAATTCGTCTAGAACTTCTTCAGGTATTCCTTGTTCTTCACTAGTCACCGTTCCGATCAAACTAGCCAGAGAACTTCCTTCAACGATCTTTCGTGTCCAATCGGTCCCGGTGGAGATTCCTGGTAAATCGACCATGTTTTCAGCAACAACTGCCAATTCTTGGTCAGACACATCCGACGTCTTTATAAAGACCGTACTCAAGGATTGTGCGCTGTTCATCCGCTTGAAAATCGTGGCTGCTTCTAATTCGGCATCGGAGAAATTGATTTCTTCCTCGGTCACTTTCTCAACGGTTGCCGTATATTGTTCAGAAGTACCTAAAGAACGCTCTTCATCACTCAATCGTTCAGTTGCTTTTTCAAGATTGTCTTCATCTGCCAACCAAAAGTCCTTAAGATCTCGATCAGACAAGTTTTTGTCGACTGGCATTTCGATCAACTCGCTCAATTTTTTGGCCGTTTCTAAAAGATCTTGAGCGGTCATTTTGTTTCCCCGGGTAAAAGTGATTGCTGCATTGGCTTGATTTTCCACTAAAGCTTTCCCAGAAGCATCGTAAATCATCCCCCGAGGGGCACTTCCTTTTACTTCCACTACAGATGAAGCTTTCAATTGCTGCTCAATATTTTCGCCATTGACGATCTGTAGATAGCCTAATTGGACAATCAATGATACAAACAAAGCAAAAATAATAAAAAACAAAAAGTTCAATCGAAATGGAACATGAGATTTGCGATACGATTTGGCCTTTGGTTCTTCTGGCCCCTTACGTATCCCTTGGACAACTTTATCTTTCAAATTCTTCATCTCATCTATCCTTCCAATCTATAATGACTACTGTCCTATTTTACCAAAAAATTCGATCTGAAACAGAAAAAACAAAAAATATCCATTAATCCTTAGAAAAACTATAAAAACTCAACGATATCTGCCTGAATGTTTCACAGATAGATTGTTTCATTTTCACTCTTTCATGAAAAAATTGTTTTTTTAAGCTTTCTTATGTTTTTTCATTTGTTGATTTCGTGAAACAAGAAATTGATTGATGTTATTGTGGAAAACTAAAAACAGGAGGACTTTCGGTCACCCTGCTTTTTAGGCTTCTAAAGAAACTAGCTACTCCCCAGTTGTTGAGTTTTCTTCTGAGAAGGTCAGACTGTCGTCGTATAACTGATAATTAGGCGATCCGTTAGTATATTCATCGCCTTGGGTCAACCCCTCGTTCGTCGGAAGTTGCAACTGCTCCTTTAACAAATTTTGCGTATGCAACAACTGATTCGTCCCCAATAACTGATAATACACTCCACCAATCAGTTGTCCTTCCCCTTGCAGCTGCTCTTGCTCAATGGTCGCAAAAGCTGGCATGTAATTCGTACCGATATCCATCATGTCATTCCAGGTAAGATCCGTCTTCGAATTTTTTTCAACTGCTTTAAGGATGTTGCGGTAATTTCCTATTCCCTCCAAACTCATGACTTTTTGAAGGATTTTCGTCACCACTTCTCTTTGCCTTCTTTGTCGCCCTATATCTCCCTCTGGATCTTGTTTACGCATTCTTGCGTAGGCCAAGCCTGTTTTCCCATCTAAAGTGATTTGTCCTTTAGGGACATGGACACCTTCTAACGTAAAATCGATGGTATTTGTCACTTCGATACCACCTACTGCATCAATCAAATCCCGCATCCCTTGCATATTGATCGTCACATAATGGTCTATAGGAATGTCTAAAAGATTTTCAACTGAATCCATTGCCATCGCTTCACCACCGAAAGCATAGGCATGATTCAACTTATCGATCGTATTAAAGCCAACGATTTGCGTATAGATATCACGGTCAAGACTAACGATCGTTGACTGCTTTTTCTCAGGATTGACTGTTACCACCATCATGCTATCTGAACGGCCTTGCTCGGTTCGTCCCAGCGCCCCTGTATCAATCCCCATTAACAGAATGGAAAATGGATCGCGCTCTTCAATGCTGATCGCTGTTTCTCGTTTGTCTGTTTTACGATCAACAGACTTTGAGATTTGGTTGAATGTAGCATTCGTCTCTTGATAGATCTGCATGCCATAAATCGTTAAGCCAATGATTCCAACTACTAACACGACTAAAATACTGACTATTACTTTTTGATAACTCCGCATCCTGCACCTCGCCAATAAAAAATCACTTATCGAGTAAATTTTCCCACAAAATACAACGTTCAGCAACCGCTATCAAGAATAACTTTCATCCGTAACGCTTCCGTCACTTATTTGAAATAAAGAAAAAATTACAAACAAATAAAGTGCGCTCTCTAAGTTAGAGAGCACACGTCAAAACATCATTTTTAAATGTAATCAACAAAACGAGCACGGAACTTCATATGCAAATGGCTTCCTAAAATAAGAAGCATCAAAGTTAGACACCAGAATATAAGTGTGTAGGTCGTTTTTTCCCAAACCCATGCTCGAGAAAGGAAAGCATCCCGAAATCCTTCGATTAAATAGTAAATTGGATTTAAGTGTAATACTTTAATTAGCCAATCTGGTAGATTACGATTATTGATATTCCAAATAGGTCCTGAAACATAGAATAATAAACGAAGTACTGATTGTAAGAAAATATGATAATCTCGAATTAGTACTGTTATTGTGGCGTTCAATAGACCAAATGCAAATAAGAAAACAATCATCGCAAGAAAGTAATAAATAAATTGTAACCAATAGATACTTGGTGTCACACCAGCTATGAATAACGAACATACCACGATTGCCACCATAGGAATGTACGATGATAAATTACTTATAATATTAATCGATGGTAGAATACTGACTGGAAACTTCATTTTCGCTACCATTCCTACTTGTCGATGAATACTATTCGAGGCTCCTAAGATTGATGCACTAATATAAAACCATGCCGTAATCCCAACCAACATCCAGATAATAAATGGCACGCCGTCAATATTTCCGTTTTGATTAACACCTAGACCAAAAACCAAGTAATAGATTCCTACTTGAATAGCGGGATTTAAAATCTGCCAAGCTAAACCTAGATAGTGACTCTGATAGGTCGCTTTATCTTCATAACGGGACATCCGAAAAATAATCCCCGCATTTTTAAACTGTTCTTTTATAACTGCAGCAATCTCTTTCACAAACTTCTTCCTTTTCTATTTGAACTAAACAAAGAAACATCTTCTTTATTTGAAAACTTGACTGATCGTTTCAACAGGATTTTTAATTGCGTAAGTAATCGAATGCCCGCTAAAAGAAACCAGCGAGCAGAATATCGTTGCGACTACGACCAAACCTAAGACTCCTTTTGTCGGCCAGCTCATTTTTTCTCCTAGTGGCGTACGTTTCAAGTTTTTCTTGATCATTTGGTCGGAAAGATTTTGTAGTTGTAAAAAATGATCTTCTCGGCTTTTTTCAGCTAATTTTTCCAAGTTAAATGCTTTTTGATCTTCTTTGTATTTATCTTGATAGGCTTTTTGCTCTTTCTTTGGTTGTTTTTTGAACCAGTCGATAAATTTGCGGTATTCAGCCATTACTTCTTCAGTAGGACCAAACATCCGTAAATCACCATAGTGCATCCAAATCGTTCGGTCGCAAAGTTTTTCTACCTGTCCTAAAGCATGACTAACAAAAAAGATCGTTTTTCCTGCTTCTTTAAATTCCATGATCTTATCCACACATTTTTGATAAAACGTTTCGTCTCCGACAGATAATGCCTCATCAATAACTAAAATATCTGGATCATTATGAACCGCAATAGCAAAGCCTAACCGTGATTTCATCCCACTGGAATAGCTTTTAACAGGTTGGTTGATAAAGTCACCTAAATCAGCAAAGGCGACGATCTCAGGCATTTTTTTATCAATTTCTTTATTGGTCATTCCAGACATCAATGCTTTAAGCCGAATATTTTCTAATCCCGTCAGCTGATATTTTAACCCCGCACCAATTGCGATGATCGAGGTATCGCCATTTACTTCCATCGTACCGGATGTCGGTGGAATAATGCCACTGATCACGTTCGATAAAGTTGATTTGCCAGAGCCATTGATCCCAATGATCCCCACTGATTCACCAGCTTTCACATCGAAGCTGACTCCTTTTAATGCCCAAAATCGGGGAACATTGCGATGATAGAACTTGAATAGCGCTTTTACTTTATCAGCTTTCTTTTTATATAAGTCGTATTCTTTCGTCACTAAAGTTGCACGGACTTTGATTTCTTTTTCCACTTTCTTCATCCATTCTCATAGAATTTCTAATTGATCAAGTCAACTCACAAAACATCATACCATATTTTGAGTTCTGAACAAATAATCAATGAAAAACTAGTAATAAATTCTTAAGTTCTTGGAGTTGGTTTCAATAAAAAAAACATCTGTAAAAGATGCTTTTTAATAACAGTCCTTTTAATTGTTGAGTTTCAAATCTTTTTTGATTTGCGTGGTTGATATTTCTGGCGTCCGTGCTAGATAAATCACTTCAGCATCGGTTTCTTCTTGAATAAAGTCAAACTTTCCTGCCCAATCGTCTCCCATAACAAAGGTATCGACATGATACTCTTTAACATCAGAAACTTTTTGAGCCCAGCCTTCCTCGGGAATAACTAAATCAACATATCGAATCGCTTCTAATAGTTGTTTTCTTTTCTCATAAGAAAAGTAGCATTTTTTTTGTTTTTCATTCCAATTAAATTCATCCGTTGACAGTGCCACGATTAAATAATCGCCTTGTTCTTTTGCACGACGCAAAAGATTGATATGTCCATAATGCAATAAATCAAATGTTCCATAAGTGATTACTCGTTTCATTCTTATCCCTCTTCACTTCCTAGTCTTACTGATGTATTGAAGATACCAAATATGGAAAGAAATAGCAAATTAAAAAAGCTGAACATCTATTGTGGTCTCAAAGAATCAAACAAGAAAAAATATCTTTTTGAGGCACTTCAGTTACTCAGCTTTTTTATTCTGATTTAGACTTTTGTTACTTCCGCTGCCTGCGGTCCGCGGGCACCTTCAACGATCGTAAATTCAACTTCTTGTCCTTCTTCAAGCGATTTGAACCCATCTCCTTGAATGGCAGAGAAGTGAACAAATACATCATCGCCCCCGTCAACTGTAATAAAACCAAACCCTTTTTCGTTGTTGAACCATTTTACTTTCCCATGTTCCATAGTGTGTAAAGCCTCCAATAATTATAATCCGACGATTCCGTCGATTTCATTATAGCGGAATATGTAAGCGTTAGCAATATCGAAATTTCTTTCCATCAACAAAAAAGAAGCCCTTAGTCAGGCTTCTTCCTAATAGTTGGTTTAAGCTTTTGCGAAATATTCGTTTACTTTGTCCCAGTTAACAACACTCCAGAAAGCATTGATGTAATCTGGACGAACATTTTTGTATTTTAAGTAATACGCATGTTCCCAAACATCTAAACCTAATACAGGTGTTTGACCATCCATCAATGGTGAATCTTGATTCGCGGTTGAAGTGATTGCTAGTTTACCGTCTTTAACAACTAACCATGCCCAACCTGAACCAAAACGTCCAGTTGCAGCAGTTTTAAATTCTTCTTTAAAGTCTTCAAAGCTGCCGAATGTTTCTTCAATTGCCTCTTTGATCGCCCCAGTAGGTTCGCCACCAGCATTTGGGCCTAAGATTTCCCAGAAGAACGTGTGGTTAGCATGGCCGCCGCCATTGTTGCGAACCGCTGTTTGAATATCTTCAGGTACAGAAGAAAAGTCTGCTAATAATTCTTCAACTGTTTTTTCACCTAATTCAGGATGTTTTTCAATCGCTGCATTTAAGTTTGTTACATAAGTGTTGTGGTGTTTATCATGATGCAAATGCATCGTTTCTTCATCAATACATGGTTCCAATGCATCGTATGCGTAAGGTAAATCTGGTAATGTGTAAGTCATAAAAAATCCTCCTCAATGATAATGTTTACATAAGTAACATTATCAAACTATTCGACTTTGTTCAAAAAATATGCCTACTAACTTTCATCATTTACTTCAAAATTTTTGATTTCTGCTTGATTAAATATCAGGAATTTACTAAAGAGATAATTAGCGAGAACAACAATGATTTGAGTAACTATCTTTGCTGTTAAATTCGTTGTATTCATTAAATCGATCATAACATACATCACACCCATATCCATTCCAAGGGAGAGTACACGATAAAAAATAAACTTAGCAAATTCAACTAAAAGTTCTAACATACTTTCTGTTTTTGAATGGAACACCCAAACTTTGTTCGTTACAAAAGCAAACAAAACAGAAGCTATCCACGAAATTCCATTTGCTATCAAGTAATGCAGAGAGAGCCATTCTACACAAATAAAATAAGTTACGATATTTACAATTGTGGCAAGACCACCAAAAAAAAGATAAATAAAAAGATTCCATAGTTTTCTTTCTTCTAAAGCCTCTTTAAACCTTAAATAAAATTTCAAAAAGAACACTCCTAATTCATCAAAGCTTTCTTACACTATATTATATCCTATAAATAATTAATATACGAATTTTTTCATAAAATTATCTTTTTATTTTTCTTTTTTTCAGACTTAATCTTATGTAAATTAGAATTTTTCTTCTTTGCTTTATTCAAGGGAGCGTCAATAATTTTGTGTAAATGATTCTTCCCTACTGCAGATTGTTTCTAATTCTCAATCAGTTGGCTTAGCATTTGTTCAAGTTCGCCTTCGGCCTGTTGAAAGCCTTTATGACTGCGACCTAGGAATTTTTGGTTGTAAGTATCAAAAGACGAGACTAAGAAACGTTCCATCGACTCTTCGTTTTGGAACTGTTCCTTGCGGTGGCTGTATTTCTTGATTTGCTTATTAAAGGATTCAATCAAGTTCGTAGAATAAATACTCTTGCGTATGGCCAAGGGGAAATCATAGAAAGTGAGCAAGTGATCGTTCGAAAGAATCGATTCAACCACTTTTGGATAGCTGGTTTTCCATTTTTCCGCAAAAGCACCACGTGCTTCCAACGCCACCTCTTTAGATGAGGCTTGATACACCATTTTAAAATCATCACAGACTTCCTTACGATCATCGACACGCACTTTGTGACTGATATTACGGGAAACGTGTACACAACAATGTTGAAAACGAGCTTTGGGATAGAACCGACTAATCGCTCCTACCATCCCCTTTAAGCCATCCGTGATGAACAGGAGGACATTTTTCAAACCGCGCTCTTGAAGGTCCAATAAAATTTCCTCCCAAATCGTGATGGATTCAGTCGGTGCAATCGCATAGCTCAATACTTCCTTTGATCCGTCCGGGCGAATGCCAACTGCGATATGAATAGCTTCCTTGGCGACGGTTTTCCGCTTTAACGGAATATACGTTGCGTCCATATAAATAGCAGCATAACGGTCATGAAGCTCCCGCCCTTTAAACGCCGTTACCTCTTCTGTAAATGATTTTGTTATATTGGACATGGTTTGGGGCGTGTAGTGATGCCCATACATTTTCTCAATCAAGTCTGCGATTTCCGACATGGTAATACCTTTTCGGAAGAGGTGAATGACGGTCTCCTCTAACGTGTCATTCGTCCGTCTATAAGCAGGAACAGTCTGTTGCTTGAACTCACCATTGCGGTCGCGCGGAATCTGGAGATGAAGTTCCCCATACTCGGTCTTGACCGTACGGTCATAGGAGCCGTTACGAGAATTACCCGTGTTAAAACCAATGCGATCATACTTTTCGTAATCTAGGAAAGCCGTTAACTCCGTTTTGAGAAGCGTATTGACTGCTTTCTCCAAATGAACACGGAATAATTCATTCAAATCGCCTTTGTTCGCTAGAGTCTTTAGAATTTCTGTAGTAAAATCGTTCATAGGGAAGTCCTCTCTTCTGTGAATGTGTTGTGGTAACTCTATTCTACAGAAGGGACTTCCTTTTTTCTATTTACACAAAATATTTTACACTCTCTTATTCAAATCCTATAAATTATTGTTAGTTAATATATTGAGCAAGATTAAATAACTTCATAATAACAAAGCTAATTAATGTCATGTATAAATTTGACATGCTTAGCCCAACCAAGAAAGTTCCATTTTCGTGAAATATTGTTACAATATTAGTTTTATTCATTCATATGGCAATCTTACTTACAATTCAAGTAACATTTTTTTTCATGAGATTAAAGAAGACAATCAAACAATCACATTCGCTGTTTGATAATAAAAACCAAACCCTTCACGAAAAATGAGATAGACGACAATATTGACTACGGTGGTCAAACCACCAAAAAATAAATACGTGAGTGGCTCCCACAGTTTTTTTTGTTGTAAGATTTGTTTGTATTCAATAAACTTTTGCATACATATGCCTACTTTCATTACTTTATTTACTTATTCAATAGATATTTGGCTCTTTTTTTGTGAATTCCTTGTAATCCTAAGAACCCTTCGTTACAATTACTCTAGTTATACCACAAAGGAGTTTATCAGCAAATGACTATCGTCCAACTATTTAAAATTGCTTTTTTTCGAATACCAGAGCTAAAATTCGTCAAAAAAGCAGAGTTTTCCAAAGTGATTGTTTTTCTATTAGGTGCAGCCGTGATGATGGCTTTGCCAGTTACCATCAATGTCTTAGACGTCTTTCGTGATGTGCAAGCAGATGGACAAAAAATCGGAGAAACGATTCCTGATTTCACGATCGAAAATGGACAGATTTCTGTCGCTCCCAATACGCAAGGGTTCATCTATCAAACCGATTCGATCATCTTTACTTTTGATCCTGATGGCAATCGTACACCAGCAGATATTGCATCTGATGTCACCGGCTCGGTGATCGCAGTAGGTTTGTTAAAAGATCAGCTGGTCATTCGTATCCCTTCTTCTGGTTTCTCAACGTCTATGTTCGATTCAAACCAATTAGAGTTTGATTATAGTGAACCAGCACTGCGTAATCTTAACGGTCAGGCGATTCGAGAAACCTTATCCAACCAAGCGATCCCATGGCTGATAAAAATCATTGTCTTTTTTGTCGCCTTATATCCCACGTTTGTCAGCTTACTGATCACCTTAATCATGGGAACCTTTATTGCAACGATCTATACGAAATTGAAGCTATTCTCTTATACCTTTTTCGAAAATTTAAAGATTCTCATTGTCTGTGCTGCATTGCCTACACTCATTAGTGTTATTGTACAACTAGCGCTGCCTTCCTTTGATGCTACCACCTTTATTTTGTTTGGTTCCCTATTCTTATTTACACAAGGTGTCAAAGATTCCCCAAAAATACAATTAAAAAAATGATCTATCCCATGTTCAATTCATTGAACATGGCTTTTTTCTCATTCTTTGCTACACTTAAGATACAAGGAGGCTTGGCAATGAAAAAAATAATCTTAGCCACTCGCAACTTTCGCGACACTTATGTGGAACAAATGGAAAAAGACTATCAATTTCTCGTGTACTCAAAGGACCAAGCAATTGATTGGTCACAAGTGGAAATCACTATCGGTTGGAAGCCAGCATGGAACGAACACCTGTTAACCGAAAAAACAAATTTGAAATGGGTCCAAGCGATTTCGGCTGGTGTGGACACCTTGCCATTAAAAGAGTTTGCAAAATACGACATTCTCTTATCAAATGGCAGTGGCATCCACGCTGAATCGATTACAGACCATTTATTGGCTTTGCTCTTTATGGAAAACCGCGGGATTTTCCAAGCAATCCAACAACAAAGAAAACAGCAATGGGCACCGGATACGATTCCTTATGCAAAGCTATCTGATCAAGAGATTTTGATCGTTGGTACGGGACAAATCGGCCAAAGATTAGCCCAAGCATTAACCTTTTTTGGTGTACATCCGATCGGCATTAATACAAGCGGCCATGAGGTGGCGAATTTTGAAAAAACGTTTGCGTTATCTGACTTACACGCTTGCGCAAAAACCGCCGATTGCATCATCAATATTCTTCCACTGACAGAAGAAACCACACATTTGTATGACGAAGCCTTTTTTGCACAAATGAAGCCTTCCGCTTCATTTTATAATGTCGGTCGCGGTCCTAGCGTGGATACTGCCGCATTAACAAAGGCATTAGAGAAAAAGCAGCTGGCATTTGCCGCACTAGATGTTTTTGAAGAGGAACCTCTACCAGAAAATGATCCACTATGGCATACCGAAAACCTGTTGATTACTCCTCACATCTCAGGACACACGCCCCATTTTCAAAAGGCATTTATGGATATTTTCTTAGCGAATTTCCAACAATTTTTAACAAAACAAGAACTTGTTAAAAATGAGATAAACTTGGATAAGGGATACTAACAAATTCTTTCCGCAAAAAAAGTGTACAGTTGAAGGCAACCCCTTCAAATTGTACACTTTTATTTTATCATTATTTTTCTTGGTCTTTTTCGGTTTCTTTCAAGAAGTACAAGGGTCTATTTTTAGTCTCTAAGAAAATTTTTCCGATATACTTGCCGATGATCCCTAAACAAAGCAATTGCAATCCACCAACAAATAAGAAGATACTGACCATTGAAGGCCACCCTGATGTCGGATCTCCAAAAATAAAGGTTCTTATCACAATAAAGATCAAAGCAATCAGAGAACCAAAACAGGAAAGCGCACCAATAAACGAGGCGATATTCAAAGGTGTATCTGAAAAATTGACGATGCCATCGATCGAATATTGGAATAGCTTCCAGAATGACCAGGACGTCTCACCCGCTACTCTTTCTCGATTCTCATAGGCGATGTATTCTGTATCAAACCCAACCCAGCTGAAGATCCCTTTTGAAAAGCGATTGTACTCTGACAGCTGTAAAACTGCATCAACCATATTGCGGCGCATCAAGCGAAAATCTCGCGCACCGTTTACCATTTCAGTATCGGCAATTTTGTTGATGATGTTATAGAACGAGTTCGAAAAAAAACTGCGAATCTTTGGCTCACCTTTTCTATCGGCACGTCTCGTACCCACACAGTCAAGCTCTGGTTTACTTCTTAGCAAAGAAAACATTTCAGGTAGTAATGACGGCGGATCTTGTAAATCTGCATCCATTACAGTGACAAAATCGCCTCTAGCAGCTTGTAGCCCCGCATAAAGAGCAGCTTCTTTGCCAAAGTTTCTCGAAAAAGATAGATAGCGAACACTTTCAGGGTGGGCGTGATACAAGTCTCTTAAAACAGACAGAGTTTGATCTGAAGACCCGTCATTAACAAAAATATATTCAAAAGGCATATTTAAGTGTTTCTTCACTTTTTCTGTTTCTTCAAAAAAAATCGGCAAGCTTGCCTCTTCATTAAAACAAGGTACAACAATTGATAACATCGGTTTCATCTCCTAGAGCCAATCGTGGGAAATCGGTCAGCTGGGACCGAATCCACATTATTTTTTATCTTCGCTAAAATCATATTTCGGTTCATCTAACGTTTCATCATAGTCCACAGTTAGATCATAGCCTTTGAAAAACCATTCGTCTGCTTCATCAATAAAAAAAAGCAAGCCATCAATGGTTTGTTCGACGATCGGACGTTCTGGTTTATCGACTGACATTCCCACGGAAAATCCGTCATGCACTTGTGTTTTGCCATAAATTTTTCCGAAAAAACGAATCCCGCTTCCCTGGTCTACCACCAATTCTTTTTTAAACCATTGCATTGCTTCAGGACTTATTGTTAAGTTCATTTTCTTCACTCCTAATCATTCATATGTTCATCAAGTATATCTACATCATCTGTATTGCCGATCACGAGTAAATTGTCATTTTCACGCACGATCGCCTCTGCATCAGGCGAAACGATCACTTGTCCTGGTCCCCGACGAATCGCAACGACTGTCAGACCATATTTTTGTCGAAAATTCAGCTCAATCAGGGATTTATTGAAAAAGCGTGGATTGGACACGCGAATCTCTGCTAGAGAAAATTCGTCAGATAGTTCAATATAATCTAAAATATTTTTGGAAACAAGATTATGGGCGATGCGAATCCCCATGTCACGTTCGGGATGAACGACACGGTCTGCGCCGAGTTTTTCCAGTACACGGGCATGGTATTCGTTTTGGGCTTTCGCTAAGATATTAGGAACACCCATTTCTTTGACCATCAAGGTCACCAAAATACTAGCTTGAATATCCTCACCAATCGCAACAATGACATGGTCAAAGTTACGGATACCCAATGAGCGTAACGTCATCTCATCTTGTGCGTTGCCGACCACCGCATGGGTGGCGATATTCATATACTCATTGACACGATCTTCGTTGCTATCGATCGCCAGTACTTCTTGTCCAGATTCAATCAACGTGCGACAAATACTGCCACCAAAACGGCCCAGACCGATTATTGCATAATTTTGCTTCACCACAAACGCTCCTTTTTTACCAGATCATAATTTAGTATAACAAAAACCTCCTCTGCTTGCCATGAGGAGGTATGATTATTAAGACTTTATTTTATCAAACCATGTTTAAAAGCATATATCGTAGCTTGTGTACGATCTTCTACTTCTAATTTTGATAAGATATTTGACACATGTGTCTTCACTGTTTTCAGCGTAATGAAGAGTGAATCCGCAATCTCTTGGTTGCTCTTTCCTTCGGCGATCAACAGTAACACTTCTTGTTCCCGATTGGTCAAATCTTCATGTAGGATCGGTGTCCGATTCGTCAAACGATCCATCATTTTCGTGGTGACTTCGGGTTCTAAGACCCGCTCTCCTCGCTGGGTTGCACGAATGGCTTCCGCAATCTCATGAGCAGTAGACGTCTTTAACAGGTAACCTGCCGCACCCGCTTCAATAGCAGGATAGACTTTTTCGTCATCAATAAAACTAGTGACAATAATGATTTTTGCTTCGGGCCAATCATTTAAAATCAATTTCGTAGATTCGATCCCATCCATTTCATCCATCACCAAATCCATCAAAATCACATCTGGACGTAATTCCAATGCCTTTTCATACCCGACTCGACCATTTTCCGCTTCCCCAATTACTTCTATATCGTCTTGAATCGATAGATAAGAAGAAACCCCAAGACGAACCATTTCATGGTCATCAACTAACAACACTTTAATCATACCTTATGCCTCCTTCAACAGTGGAACTTTAATTTCAATACTGGTTCCTTGATTTTTAAAACTAATAATTTTCAACGTTCCGCCAACGGCACTTACCCGTTCTCGGATATTCATCAAACCATAGCTGCCGGCCTTTTGATCTTGTGGATCAAAGCCAACACCGTCATCGATCACCCGCAACAACACGTTATTATCAATGCGATGCAAGTAAACTTCCAACTCATTGGCCTTGGCGTGACGCAGTGTATTAGATAAGAGTTCTTGGATCACACGAAAGAGTTGATCTTCAATCGAACTAGGCATCGTAAAGTCTTCAATATCCCAAGTCAATAGAATTTTGATTTTGGTCTCTAATTCTTTTAACAATTGCTCGATTCCTTGCTTTAGACTCTTCCCTTCCAAAGTAACAGGTCGTAGATGAAGCAAGAGCGCCCGCATTTCAGATTGCGAAGCATTGATAATGTCTGTGACCATAGCTAACTGTTTCTTTTGGCTTTCTGGCGCATCTGTTCGAATCGCTTGCTCATTTAGTGCAGACATCATCATCATGGCGGCAAACAGCTGTTGAGAAACAGAGTCGTGCAATTCACGAGCCAGACGCTGCCTTTCTGCTTCTAAAATCTCTTCTTTCGTCTGACCATCAACAAACTGCGGTTTCGCATTCAATTGCTGTAATTCCATCGACATCTGTTTCATCTTCGATTGGATACTGGCAATGTCACGATCCACATTCGCAATCAAGTGGTTTTCAGACGCATGGGGGATTTTTGTTTCCAATAAAGGGCTATCGATATAGCCGCTGGCTAACAGTCTTAACTTTTCTTCCACCGGACCGTATTGACGGTTGCGAAAAAAAGAAATCAGTAAAAAGATAGCTAAAGCAATCAATGCAGATATTACAAGTAAGTGAAAGACGATTGGGATAAAGAAGAGCTTGATTTGAAAGACTTCTATCAGCCAATTATTTTTCCCACTGGCATACAAATAGGAAAACAGCATCAAAATCATGGTGAAAAAACTTGCTAATCCTGCATAAAAAGCGATCATGCCTCTTGAAAATTTCCCGATCATACCCGAATCACCTCAACATCACCAACAAGGGTATTCGTCAAGATTTTCAAACGCCGACTATTTTCGCCATAATCCGGGCTGTAGATCGTCACTTTTTCATTTTTCAAGCTCGTTTCTTCGCCTTCAAAGATAACGGAGCCAATAAAAGTACTGTGCTCTAATTTGATTGCTATACCAGCAGGCACTAAAATACGAGTTCTGCCAAAGCCTTTTCGTACGATCACGACGTTTTCTTTCTTAGGCAATAAAGTGTTGCCTAGATCGATGAAAGTGTCCCCAGTCAAGATATCTAAATTGATATCGTCCCATTCATAGACTTGACTGCCGATCCGTTCATTGCCTAACCATTGCTGCTTTTGTTTCAGTGGATGATCAGCTTTGGGTTCTTCAGTTTCAACGATAATCATTTGTTTTTTGCGCCAGAATGAATTTTTAGTTAAGTCGATTCCGGTAATCTCGACTCCTTTTAAACCAATAAATAAAATCGCAAAAATCAGCATCAGCCACAGTGCTGGACTATTTAACAAACTGATCAAAATAGCAATGGAACTTGAGACCATCAAGAAATTTTTAAAATTGCTCTTGCGCTCACTTCGGTTCACAAGGACCAAGCACGTCACACCAAGTATTAATAAAAATAATAATGGCGGATTAGATAAAATTTGCCATACCGCAAAAAGCAGTAAGAGCGCTTCAACAATAAAGAAAAAACGCCAAGGACTTTTCATTCAAGCTCCTCCTCCTAGTAATTCTACTCTATCATACCTGAAAAAAATGGTTTGTCCATCCGTCGCTGGTCCGAAAAAAGACCCTGTTTGATCAAATTCCCTAAAGGAGAATGAACAACAGGGTCAACTAGATTGATCGAGTGATCAAGCAATTAGCTTTTCTTTACTTCTGTGATTCTTACTTGCATATCTCCGCCTGGCGTTGAGATCGTCACTTCATCGTTGACTTTTTTCCCAATCAAGGCACGAGCGATTGGTGAATCATTGGAAATTTTACCAGAAAACGGATCTGCTTCAGCACTACCGACGATCATGTACTCTTCTTCGTCACCATCAGGCAACTCAACAAAAATCACTGTTTTTCCGATGGAAACTTCATCAGAGTCAACACCCTCATTATCAATGATCTCTGCAAAACGAATCATATTTTCTAAAGTAGTGATTCGGCCTTCGACAAACGCTTGTTCATCTTTAGCAGACTCATACTCTGAGTTTTCGGATAAATCGCCAAAACTGCGGGCTACCTTGATACGTTCAATGATTTCGCCGCGTTTTACCGTTTTCAATTCTTCTAATTCTTGTTCTAGCTTTTCTTTTCCTTCAAGTGTCATTGGGTAAACTTTTTCTACCATAGTTCTTTTCTCCTTTTAGTAACTTCTAATAAATCGCAAAAGGTAATCTTTTGCGATGAGTCCACAAAAGATTACCATGCTTTTTTTTAAATGTAAACTATAAACCTATGAAAATTTAATTTGAGGTATTGTTTACATATTGTTCCACTAATTGCATATGCTGTTCATAGGTTTCCGCAAAGTAAACTTCTTGGGTTTGAATGTCAGCAACGAAATAATAGTAGTTGTTCGGTGTTGGATCTAAGACCGCTTGGATCGCTGCTTCACTTGGATTGTTGAATGGTCCAGGTCCGTAGCCAGTATGCACATAGAGATTATAAGGAGAGTCAACTTGGGTGTCCTCATAAGTAACTAGCTCTTTGTGCTCACCTAACGCATATAGAATCGAAATATCCGATTGCAGCGGCATATCAATCGCTAAACGATTGAAGAATACCTGTGCGATATTTTTACGATCTTCTAGCTTACTGCCCTCTTTTTCAACAAGTGATGCCAAAGTAAGGACTTCTTGAACCGTCATTTCTTTTTGAGCGATTTGATCGAAATATTTTGACAAGACTGAATTTGATTTATCCACCATTTGGGTAACGACTTCTTCTAGGGTATTCCCTGTATAGTAGTCGTAAGTTGCTGGGAACAAGTATCCTTCTAGTCGGTAACGCACACCTTGCGCATCGCCGGCACTTGCTAAAAGCTCAGGATAGGTTTCTTTCATTTTTTCAAAGAACTCGTCACTTTCCATCAAAGCTAGGAAATCGTCTTTCGAGATATTCGTCGCTTCCGCTAGAGCATCACCGATTTGATCAACATCAAATCCTTCTGGAATCGTCACTTTTGCATCAGAGGTGACCGAGCCTTCGCCATTTTGCAGCATCTTTGAGATTTGATCCAATGTCATACTAGGAGAAAAATGATAATTTCCTGCTTGAAATCCAGTTAAATTATTGAATTTCGTATAATAGTTAAAAATCATACCACTTTTAATGATATTGTCTTCTTCCAAAATTTCTCCAATTGCTTTGTTGGACGATCCACTAGGAATCTCAACCGCCACCGTTTCTGTATCTTCTGGATTCAACGGCTGCAATCCTGATGTCACATAACGATACATTGAAAATCCTAAAACACCACCGATGACGAGCAGAGCAAGGACTACGATCAAAACGATCCGATTGACAATCCGATCTTCTTTTTTGCGTTGCTGCTTGCGCAATTGCGTTTCCCCACCTTCAGCTATGGGCACTTCTTCTGCTGCTGCCCTACGACTTGTAGCAGCTTGCTTTGCTTGTTTATTTTTGGTCTTTCCACTTGCAGTTCGCGAACCCACCTCTTCTTGAGGTTGTTGAATAGGACGCTCGTTCAAACCATCGCTTTCTTGGGTTTGATCTGATTGAGGTTGCTTTAAAGCTCCTAATACTTCGTCTTTAAAGGACTTATCCTCTGGATGTTGTTTACTCAAAACAACTCCTCCTAACTTTCGTAATACTGGCTTGTACCATTATACACGAAAGTTAGGAGGAGTGGAATCAATTTTACCGTTCGATTTAATAAACTTTACGATATCACTGAATCTCTTTTCGATAAACAACTTATTCCCATTTGTGTTTGATCATTAATACCTTTTAAAATTTATTATTTCACTCAAATCACCATGAAACTTTGTAATTAAACACATTTTTTAAATGTTATATGAACCAAAAGCGTTGTCTCCATCTTATGATCTATTTTGATTCAAGAAAGAAAACAATTACGATTGTTCGTTCTAAAGCTAGTAAAACTTATTCTTTATCCTCCGAAGAAAAGACTATACTACTCGAATCCATCATACTAGATTCTTCAGAGATACTTGGACTAGTTTCTGGTATTGCTTCTGATGAATCTTTTGTTTCTTTTACACTGTCTTTAGATGTAGTAGTTGTTTCCTCAGTCTGTGGCTGTTCACTTACAGATGGAACAGCTTTTAATCCAATGAAGTTTCGAATATCAGCCCATGCAGTCATACTACCATCTACTGTTTGGAATTGATAGTATTCACCACTTGACGTCTTCGCATAGTTAATTATCTTCACATCTTTATTCACATAGGCGCTCGTATTACCGATTCGTGTTGCTCCATACGTATTCCATGGGCCTGCATAAATACCATCATACTTGGTTGCTTGTACTTTACTATATTGATTCATTGCTTTTTGTTCGATGATCGTATCGTACATCTTGAAGTTTCGAATATCAGCCCATGCAGTCATACTACCATCTACTGTTTGGAATTGATAATATTCACCACTTGACGTCTTCGCATAGTTAATTAGCTTCACATCTTTATTCACGTAGGCGCTCGTATTACCGATTCGTGTTGCTCCATACGTATTCCATGGGCCTGCATAAATACCATCATACTTGGTTGCTTGTACTTTACTATATTGATTCATTGCTTTTTGTTCGATGATCGTATCATACATCTTGAAGTTTCGAATATCAGCCCATGCAGTCATACTACCATCTACTGTTTGGAATTGATAGTATTCACCACTTGCCGTCTTCGCATAGTTAATTAGCTTCACATCTTTATTCACGTAGGCGCTCGTATTACCGATTCGTGTTGCTCCATACGTATTCCATGGGCCTGCATAAATACCATCATACTTGGTTGCTTGTACTTTACTATATTGATTCATTGCTTTTTGTTCGATGATCGTATCGTACATCTTGAAGTTTCGAATATCAGCCCATGCAGTCATACTACCATCTACTGTTTGGAATTGATAATATTCACCACTTGCCGTCTTCGCATAGTTAATTAGCTTCACATCTTTATTCACGTAGGCGCTCGTATTACCGATTCGTGTTGCTCCATACGTATTCCATGGGCCTGCATAAATACCATCATACTTGGTTGCTTGTACTTTACTATATTGATTCATTGCTTTTTGTTCGATGATCGTATCGTACATCTTGAAGTTTCGAATATCAGCCCATGCAGTCATACTACCATCTACTGTTTGGAATTGATAATATTCACCACTTGACGTCTTCGCATAGTTAATTAGCTTCACATCTTTA
Organism: Enterococcus sp. DIV0240d; assembly: GCF_051711245.1. NCBI lineage: Bacteria > Bacillati > Bacillota > Bacilli > Lactobacillales > Enterococcaceae > Enterococcus > Enterococcus sp. DIV0240d. Next base: position 2,496,550 of record NZ_JBIOMG010000001.1, read on the forward strand.
TTCACGTAGGCGCTCGTATTACCGATTCGTGTTGCTCCATACGTATTCCATGGGCCTGCATAAATACCATCATACTTGGTTACTTGTACTTTGCTATATTGGTCCAAAGTCTTACTAGAAAGAATTTTGTCATATAAAGTAAGGGTTCTATAATCAACCCAGCCAACAATCGTCCCATTTGAGTCTTTAAATTTATAGTACTTATCTGTCGCAGTCGATGCTTCTTCAATCACTGTTAATTTTTGACCATTATAATTTGATAGATCGCCAATTTTTGTATAACCAGGCGTATTCCAAGGAACATTATAGATGCCCGAATATTTAAGATCTTTTATTGTAGCATCGTTATCTAATGTTTTACTCGATAATACTTTGCCATATAATTTTATATTCTTTTCAGCTACCCAGCCTAAATAATTAGATCCCTCTTTAACTAAATAATATTTACTGTTGCCTGGCATAGTAACTTCTCGAATTGCATTTAGTTTTTTATTAGCATAACTGCTAATATTCCCAGTTATTTTAGAATCAATATTACCTTGAGGTTCAGAAAAAATGTACCCGGTACCAGTCACTAAAGCATCGTTATTTATATTTTCTATCTTCGTAGCAACAGACCCACCAATCTTGTTATATATATAAACAACTAATTCATAGAAATCATACATTGAATAATTATTTGCACTAAAGTATCCCACAGGATCAGTATGATCCGTTCCTCCTAAAAACCTAGTAACTGCATCGTGACTCCAAATAGTTCCTTTCCCATCACTATGAGCATTATCTGGAAACAAATTATATTTTTTTAACATATATGCTGTATAAAAAGCGTCGTTATATACAGATCGATCAAAATTTGAACTAGAAACTCGCACCAATTCTATTTGAATAAATTTGGGATTAGCTTGTCGACCGGCCCCCCAACTGTAATAGTCTGTAGGATGGATCTCAATAATATTATTATGATCAACAAAAGCATGCACAAAAGCATTTTGCCAATTTCTTTTCATATATGCAATCTCATTTTGGATTGTAGAGTTTGAATTTGCAGTTTCATGTATGACAACACCAGTAGGCAAAGCATATCCATCTTGATAGTTCATCTTATCAAAATTACCAGAATAGTCTTTTTGAATTTTAAGAAATGGGTAGTTTTTACTAATAATCTGCGAGTTTCTCTGACTCCTTAATAATGCAGTGATTTCATCATTAAGAATATTTGAGTCAAATATATCATCCGCATGAGCATTAGTAGGGAGCATTAGTATAGCTACGAACATACATACTTTTAGTAATTTTATAAGTACTTTTTTCATAATACCTCCTTGAATAATTAAAACTAAATTTGATAATCCTATTAGATGCTTACTTTTTAAATTGTACCATAAAACAAATCAAGGCTATAGATTCTAAATAATTTATTTTATATAAATTCATCTGCAATCTATGACTGTCTGGGATTTTATTTCTAAATTCCTTTCAAATTGGTAATTTAATGAACACTCTTTCAAACAACTCTACAAAAAAACCTAAGACAGAAAAACTCTATTCTGTCTCAGGTTAAATTCAGTAGTTATACATACCATACTACTTAGTATATGCTGTTACATAGTTAGTTATACCAATCAGTGATTTATGAGTATTATTCTATTCAATCAATGCATAGAAGCGATTTAATGCGTCTTGATTGTATTGATCCACATTTAATGATGAAGGAATTTTTTCTCCAGCCAAATAGCGATTCATACCGCCCACTAGCCCCTCAACACTATTGTCCACTATCATTCCATTTTGATCTTCCAAAACAGAAATATTTCCTGGAATATCCGTTGCAACAACTGGAATTTGAAGTGCTAGACATTCTAGCAAAGTCATTGGTTGTCCTTCGTGATTTGAAGGAAAGACGAATAAATCACACTTATCTAGTATCTCCATTGCATGTACGGTTTGCCCTACAAAAATAACATTTTTTTCTAAGCCCAATACATATGCTGTGGTCTTAAGTTTTTTCTCTTCTTTTCCAGAACCAATAATATAAAGCTGGTGCTGATCATTTGATTGCATCATAATTTCTTTAAAAGCAAACAATAGTTTTTCTTGATCTTTTTCAGGAGATAACCGACCAATTGTCACAAAGTTTTTGGCATTCTTAGTAGGAGCAGTCACTCCTACTAACATATTTCTTCCAAACTCACTAGCTTCTTCAATAATTAACTTTTCTTCCCCTAGAACCTCTTTGATTGATAGTTGGGGATTATTTCGATGATCGAAAAGGTATTCCTTATCCAATAAATTTGGAACATAAACAAATTTGTCATTTGAAACAAATTTCGAAAGATTTTTTTTGTTCTGTTCCATTGTAAGTTTACCAACGGATGCAATATAATCAAAGTATTTATAGAATTCGAAAATAGTGGTTAAATTTTTCTTATGAACGTATCGACCTTCTACAACTTTATCAAACTCTGCCTGCATGTCATTATGCTGATAAATAATTTTTCTTTTCGCTTTAGAAAATGCCATCATATATGACCAGAACGGAGCGTATCCGCCAAAATCAATAGCTCTATCAACTTGAGTATTCCCCAAAAGCCGTTTCCATTCTCTAGCTACAAATATCTGATGTGTTTTGATATCTTCTACAGAAGAACGGTTAAATAATCTATTATACTTAATCCACTCTGAATAAGTAAGGCTTAACCCATTATTTCTATAGACAACATGTGCTTTCTCCGATAATCTATCAATATTTGCCTCAAATTCTTGGTTAACCTTGTTTTTATCAACAATGATTAAATTGTACTTATCATAATCAAAATTTTTACTTAGATTAATTAAAGAAGAGGTAATCCCATTATTTAATAGCCCTCCGCCATATACAACAACATTCGGTTTGTGATTATCAAAAGAGCGAACATTAACAGCCTTATTCCCGTTCATTATAAAGTTTATATACTTCTCTGTTACGTGACCGTCCTCGTGAGAAATATATTTTTCCTTAAAAATAGTTACATTCGGATTAGCATGAAATTTTTCATTATCTGCCGACAAAATAGAATCCACTAATTTTTTCGTTGTAGTACAAATTTCTCCAGGCATTTCATTTAAATCGAAATATAGACCTCTTGAGTGCTCATATTCTTCTTTATCATACATATAAAACAAAATTGGTTTATCTGTAACCAAGTAATCAAAGAAAATACTACTGTAATCAGTAATTAAAATATCTACAAAGTGAAGTAATTCATTGGCATCAATCCAATCTGGTACTAGAAAGATATCATCTAAGGGAATCTCTTTTATAAATTGATAAACTAAAGGATGTACTTTAACAATAAACTGTTTATTACTTCCAGAAATCCCCTGAGAGATCGCGTTCAATCGTTCAACCATATCCGTCGTTGTATCTTGTACTCGACCAGTAATTCCTCTCCAAGTCGGCGCATATAAAACTAACTCTTTATTTAGATCAATCTTATTTTTTTCTAGAAAGTTTTTCACAACTTCACTTTTACTGAAAATACTATCTATTCTGGGATACCCATTTTCTAACACTTTACCCTTGTAAATGCCATCGATATCATAGGAGTATACCATTTTATCTGTAGTAAACGTATTTGGGGATAGTAAAAAATCACTTTGCAAAAAATTCCTTTGAACATTGTAGTTCTGAGCAACATTACCAGCCATTTCTTTTCCTAATGTTTTTAAGGGAGTTCCATGCCAAGTATTTACATATACTTGGCCTTCGTTTTTGATGTAATAAGGTGGCAAAGTAACATTACTGTAGATATATTTTGCTACCGTTAAATAGTAATAGTAATCCTTCGTATAAGGTGTTACAAATTTGACATTTTTAAACTTACTGTAATACTTTACGTATTCATTATCTGTTACATCGTTCAAAGACCAAACATGAATTAAATGATTATACTCATTACTATTTACTAAATATTTAAATATCGCAAATGGATTATCATTCATCGCTTTTCCATGAAAAGACTCATAAAAAACAATATTGCTTTTCACCTTGTTTCTATTGTAATTTTTAGTGAACTGAGTTCTTCTCGAGAATTCTTCATTTAGCATATTCCTACTGAAGTTTTTAAGTATGCCTTTAAAATCCATTTTTTTTCTCCTTTGTACCAAATACTTTTTCTTGAAGATGATGAAGTGGTGTAGAAAATAAATGCATCACCACATTTATTACAGGTATTAAAACGATATAGATGACAATTCCCGTAAGGAATATAAGTATAGAAATGAAAAATCCATACAACACAATATTTTTACCCGAATCAAATTGACTGCCGTTCACAAGTATAGGCCATAAATATTCAGTGCTAAACCATTGGCTACTCTGAATCAAATAAACTCCAAAAGAAGCTCTTGCGACAAATGAATATATCTTTCGTGGTCTAATTTGTAATTTTAGGAAAAATACAAAGATAAGCACTGCGAATATCAATAAATACGGACTAGAATCACGTGTATAAAAAATTGTCTCATTCCATCCCAAAGCAGTAAAAACATTTCCAAAAAAACTATCCTTGTTTGCAAAAATAATCTGTAAACTAATATTAATTCCAATCCCTATAGCCAACATCAAAATATTCATTGTAAATAAAGGAACCATTTTAATTTTTTTAATATTTTCCTCGTTCAATTTTATATAAGCACCGATGGCATATAAAAAAAGAAACCACACTGGATGAGAGAAATTTAATCCTTTATTATAATAAATAAACGTATATGGACTTATAATAATAAAAGAAAATATCAAAGCTTGTTTTATTTTTTTTATATCCGTACTTACCATTAATTTGTTTATAGCGGGAATACAAAAATACATTAATGTATAAGAGGTAACAAACCAATACTTCCCAAAAACAACTGGAAATAGTCTGAAAACAAACTCTTTCCATTCAAAATGAAAACTAATATCTGGATTAAAAACTAAAAAGAAATAGATAATTAGCGAAATCAACGTTGTTTCTACCCAAATTTGAAATAAGCTTCTAATTTTAGGAATGGAAGAAATTAAAAAATATCCAGTAATCATTACAAAAATATTTACTCCAAGTTTTCCTCCAATCAATAAAGTCTGAGCTGCTAATTTGTTCAACTGAAAACCCGAGGAAAAATCCCATCCTGACCACAACGCGTAGTGGTGAACTATGATAGCCAGAATTGCCAATATTTTCAACACATCAAAACTTCCTATACGTTGGCTAGTTTTCTGCATTTTCGGACACCCTTTCTGAGAATCGTCCCTTTACAGTAGCTAGCCCTAAAATCCCGACAAATAAATTAGGCAATGCATATCTAATATCTTGCGCAGGAATTGCAATAAAAATTGTACCCATTACTAATACATACGGCATAAAAGCAATTATTAGTTTTGTTTTATTTTTGACAATAAGCATAACCATTGAAAAAAGAAACAAAATAAAGTAAAGAGCTGGCATTAATAAAACATAAAGTCTACTTTTTAGAATCCAATTTTGTAACTCGAGCAATTGGTTTCTCACACGGTTATTCCCTTTAGTTATTTCATCTAAATTTAACCCTTCGTAATCCGGATCAATTTCCTCTCTCTGTTCTCTAGTCATGAAGAAAAAAGGACCTTGTTGACCGCTTAACTGGTTTCTAAAGATTGGTCGTAAATTATCCAGTTCTAAAGAAAAGTTTGCGTGCCATAAAATTTCGGTTTGCTTCATATATGCTTCTAATGTTAAGCCAGGATTTCTAATTATGAGACCAAGAACTGTTTCTAAAAATTTTTTAGGATCATCCTTTATTACTTGCTTTTTAAATCGTTCTTTAAATTTTATATTATCGACATTATTCGGTTGGTATAGGTTCTTCCAATCCTCTTTTGGCATCAATGTTTCCAAATATGTCATTTCCTCTTTAGATATAGTCCCGTCATTCTTAATAATAGCAGCGGAAATTTGAACAAAAATTCCTAAAGATTCAGTTGAATCACTTCTAATAACGTTGAAGTGATTATAAATAGGACCCGTGATAACTTGATAGCTAAAAACAACTAATCCGATTACGACGAATAATTTAATAAATTTTTTTCTAAATAAAAATACTGCAAATACTAATGTAGATACAAGCAATGCCGGCCATCCATTATGTCTAAAAAAAACAAATCCTAATAAAGTAAAATATAGTAGAGCTAGATTTGAGATTTTATTTAGCCATTTTCCTTGGCTTATAATGATTCTTACCAAGTATAAGGTAATTAATAAAAGTGTATAAGTAAATAGAGAGTCTTTAACTATATATATACTAGCTAATGGAAAGATCGGTATAGCTATAAAAAAGATACAAGATATCGTCGCAAATTTACTTCCTACAAACTCTCTAATAAAATCACAAAAATATGCCATAATCAAACTATAAATAACAATTTGAAATGCTATAAATCCTATTGGGTATTTTCCTAACGAAGTAGCCATTATAACAAATGTGTGCCCCACTGGATGCCAATCATTCCATGGTACATTACTTGTCTGGATTTGATCCCATTGATTGATAGAATCCGGGAAAAATATTCCTGGATAATATGCATATAAATAAATACTTGACATAACAAAAAAAGCTAAAGTATATACCCAAAAGGATGTGACTTTTCTTTTTGAATTTTCTTGGGGAGAAATTAATAAGTAATCTTGCAAAACGGAAAAAAAGCAAAGAAAATAAGCAAATGTACCCAATAAATAGATTCCTTGCATACTAAATATTAGATTAAATGTTGTCAATATTTCTGAAGGTATCAAACTAATTCCAGTGATTGTTGCAAAAAGAAAAGATATAAAAAAATAGGTCAACCGACTATAGGGTCTTTTTTTTACACTATCACTTAAAAAAAACAATAGAATAAAATTAATTACAGACATTCCGATTATTACTTTTACATCTTGGAAAAGCATCATGCTGAATAATACCGATGCAGTCATCCAGAAGAAATACTTAAAATAGGTCCTGTTTAGCAATTATTTCCCTTCCCTCTTTAACTCAAATAACAGACGATAGACATCCATTTCGTATTGAGCCCTTGACTTTCTAGCCACTGTATCTAAGATTAGTCCACAAACAAATGCTAACATAGCCATTAAAACAAGTCCGACAGCTAGCACTGCAGATGGTAATTTATCGATTAACCCTGTTCTATAAAATTCACTTAAAACTGGAATTCCCGCAATTAAGCCAAAAATTAAGAAGATTAACGCCCACCAAGAAAAGAAAATTAATGGTTTATAGTCTTTAAATAGATTGAATATTGTTTTCAGAACCTTAAATCCATCAGTGAAAGTATTTAGTTTGGATTCACTACCTTCTGGTCGATCACGATATTCAATAGGAACTTCTACTAAATTAAAACGTTTATCTAAAGAATGAATGCTTAACTCTGTTTCAATCTCAAAACCTGGGCTTAAAACAGGAAAGCTTTTAACAAATAACTTGTTGAATCCTCGATACCCTGTCATAATATCTTGATAGTTTGCTTTATACAATCCATTAATTAAACTTCTAACCAAGCTATTGCCTAACCCATGAAAAGCACGTTTATTTTCTTCTGCATAAGTCCCATTTGATAACCGGTCACCAATCGTCATATCTGCGCGCTTTTCTTGAAGTGGCGCTAATAGTTTAAAAACTTCTTCAGCTGGATAAGTATCGTCCCCATCTGCCATGATGTAATAATCTGCATCAATGTCTCGGAACATGGATCGGACTACATTCCCTTTTCCTTGCTTAAATTCTTTACGAACAATTGCTCCTGCGGCTTTAGCTATTTCAAAAGTATTATCGCTTGAATTATTATCATAAACATAAATGTCAGCCTCTGGTAAAACATTTTTAAAGTCTTTGATAACTTTCTCAATGGTTTTTTCTTCATTGTAACATGGTAATAATATTGCTATTTTCTCTTTCATTAACTATTCCACCTTATCATCAATTGTTTTATTATATTTTTTTCGGTATCAATCGCATCCCACGAAAGTAGATTCTGAAGTATTTTCTGGTTATATAATTTTTCGTTATTATGCTTTATTTCACAGGCAAGTTCCTCTTCTGTATATGATTGTCCCATTAAGCCCGTTAATTTTTCTAGATCAAAATACCAACCTATACTATTCTCATAATCTACAGCATCTTCTTGTAAAATAATGATTTTTTTATCTAAGTGAGCAAAATCAAACATAGCAGATGAATAATCTGTAATCAATATATCAGCTATTAAGTATAATTCCTGTATATCAGATATTTCATTAAAGAAACAATGAATACGTGGATCTAAATTATTGTAATAATTGATTAACTCTGATTCTAAAGGATGCAATTTTACAATTAGTTCATATTCATTTGGCAACTGATTTAAAACTTTTATAAAATCAAGTTGACTGATAGCATCTCTTTTTTGTTTTCTCCAAGTTGGACAATACAAAATATATTTTTTCCCTAACTCGAAATTATAATTAAAATACTTCCCTAATAGCTTATTTTTTAATGCCGTATTATCTTTATTTTTTATCAAAAAAGCATTTCTTGGTGCGCCACTTTTTAAAATTTTTAATTGCGTGTTTTTTTCTAATTGAAAAGCACTTTCAAATAATTTTAAATTCCGTGGAGAAGAAGTAATCAAGTAATTCCATTTTTTCATTCTTGGGATAAATGCGGATACTTCAGTTTCTCTTTGACGAAAATCAACTAAATCTGCAACCATTTTTTTTAGAGGAACACCATGCCAAGTTTCTAAAAAAATCTGGCCCTCTACTTTGCCTGCTTTATCCAACGAATTCCCGTTCAATATCACTAACTTTGATTTTCTAAACTTTGTGACATATTGTTTTCCGCCTAGACGCACCGGTATCATTCCGTAAGAATATATTTCCATGTCAACTAATTCATTCACTGAGCTAACGTAAAACGTGTACTCAGGAAAATTTTTCTTTAACGCTATGGCAAGATATTTCGGATCACCTGCGAAAGATTTGCCATGAAAAGATTCTACAAAAACAAAATCATCCCTCAGATTTCCCTTTAACAGTATATCACTTGTAGGAGTTGCCTCTGTTTTTCTCATCAATCTCTTTAACATTTCTTTAGTTTTCACAGAAGAAACAATAGGTCCGATAACCCTCATCTCTTTTAATCTAAGATAAATCTTAAGAGCAAATGTATCTTTACTTAGATTATTCTGATCATAAATCATTTGATATAGATTATCTGTTTTACCTTCGAAACGTTGCTTATTTACTAGCGGCGCGGATAGAATTGTTTCTTCATATTTCTTGCCATAATCTTCCAAGGGGCTCAGGTCTTCAACCAAAGGGATGTCGTGTTTAAACAAATGCAGCTTTTCAGAGTAATTCTCGTTTACATAATGAATAATCTCTTGTGCATCTTTTATTATGTTCTTCTCTAACCAACAAAAACTTTTGAAGCCACAATAAATATCCTTTAGTGAATTGTCGTCTCCTTTGTATAAAACGATTGGACGGCCATCTATAAATGCTTCAATAATAGAATAACCAAGAGTTTCATAACGAGCTGTTGACAAATAGATTCCATATTCAGGCACTTTATGATTCAAGAAAACATTCTCACTTAATTGATACAATTCAATTAAGTTTTTATATAAAATTTCACCGGTTCCAGTTCCATTTATATATAATTTATAATGATTTTTGCCTGCTCTGTGAACTAGATAATCCATTAACTTAATACTATAAGCTATATCTTTCTGTGATTCATCAAATCTTGAATATACTAAAAAATTGACTTCCGAATTTATATTTTTCAAAGAGATATCTTTATTTTGTATCTTGTTTGCCAAATGACGAATACTTACTGGAAAAACAACAATATTATTATCTTTAAATTTATCCTTTAGTGTTTGTTTGATCTTTTCTGTTGCTACTCGATATGTATCAATAGCATCAGGTGCAAAATCGGTTTCTGGATCAATTAAACTCAGAGGTGTGTGGACTTCTCCAATCACTTTTACTTGAGGGAATTTTTCCTTAATTATTTTTGCAAAGACAAAAAGGCTTTCTCGAGTGATGATATACGTATCTGCTTCCTGACTCTCTGAGAAATCTTTTAACTGATAAAATTGAATTTTGTCTGGATTAATAAATAATTTTTTTATTTTTTTCACTTTCAGGCTAGAAAAAGGTAATAAATTGAAATAGATAATTTCTTTATTATCTGCTAAAAATTCATTGATTAGATTTGTATTACTTCGAGTTGTTCCTCCTGTACCAAATAAATCATAACCAACTATTCCTATTTTTCTTGTCATAACTTAATCGTCTCCTCTAACCTTCCACCACAAACTTTTCACCACAAAGATAGGCAACTGAATAATCCGACCAATCCGTTTCGGATTACTTAACGAACGATAAAGCCACTCTAAATGTAAGTTTATAATCATTTTTGGCGCTCGTTTTACCCGTCCGCTTAAAACATCGAAACTCCCTCCTACATCTTGTAGGACAGTAACATTTAAGCGAGATGTGTTACGAGCCAACCATTGCTCTTGACGTGGAAATCCCAATGCTACAAAGAGAAAGTCTGGCTTTGCTCTATTAATCATTTCAACTACTTCCACTTCTGATAAAGAAGTGTAACCATCTATTCCACCAGTAATTGTCAAGTTAGGATATAATTCACGAGTATTTTCTATGGCATCAAATAAAACTTCGGGTTTCGCTCCATAAAAAAAAACTCTTTTTTGATGATTATTAGCATATTCTAAAAATTTCACCATTAAATCAAATCCAGCTACGCGTTCTTTAATTTTACCACCAGTTAGTTGGGAAACTAGCACTATTCCAATTCCATCGGGAATACGATGTGTACTTTGTTTGATAAATTCTACTATGTCAGGATATTTTTTTGCGTCAACAGCTATTTGTGGATTTATGCTAATCGCCGTCATTTTCTTTCCATTCTCAAAATATAAAGGCAATTCTGCCAAAATAGTTTGATAAGTAACCTGATCAACAGGTAATCCCATGATTACTTCAGTATTCATATTGTGCGTTCACCCACTCTACTAGTTGTTCTATGGCATTCCCTTTAACATATGTGTTCCATTCTTGGTTGAATTGGTTTAAATCACTTGTTCCCTTTTGTATGATTCTGACAAGTTCATCTTGTGTTTTAGCTATGCTCTTTTGTTTTTTGAAACAATCTTGGATACCAACAGTTTTATCATATAAATCATAATCATAACAAAAATAGCAAATCATACCACTCGGGTTGCTTAAACTATACTCAAAAGGTATTGAAGAATAATCAGTCACTAAACAGTCGATTATCGGAAATAAATCTTGGATTTTGTAGCCTTCAAAATTCGTTATGATTCCTTCAATTTTTTTTAAATGTTGTAACTGCTCTAAATCATGGGGATGAAGTTGCACAAGAATGTTCCACTCAGGTAACTCTGTTAGTAATCTGTTAAAATCAATAAAAAAATCTCCTCGTTCTTCCCTGTAGGTTGGTGCGTAGAGGAGCAATTTTTTTCCTCCAAAAATTTTTTTCATTTCTTTTATTTTTTCATCATCACGTTTAAAATACTGATCCGTTGGTGGATATCCAAAGGGTAAAAAAGTCAATTCACGTTGATAGCTTCTCTCAAAAATTGACGCCATTTTAGGTGAACTTACCACATAGTGGGTATATCGACGATAAACATCCTTATAACGTTTTTGATCGGCCTGGGTTGCTTTTTTAGCATAGTGAGCTTCTAAACCGAATTTTTTAATTGCTCCATTGGCATGCCATAGTTGAACTATTTTTGTTTTGGGTAAAAAGTCAATCCCACCTAATATAGCAAAATAGTTATCGCACAATATAACTCTTGCGCTTTTCAATAAAGGAACAATATGTCTAAATAAAACCAGTTGTGAATCGATACAGTATATTGGACATCCTTTTTCTTGATAAGTTCTTGCTAAATCAGTTGCGTTCTTTGTATAACAAATTGTCAGTCGTTTTTGATACTTCTGAAACAACTTCTCAATTATATAATTGCTTGTACTAGGAAAACTTAGTAAATAAACAATTTGCTGATGCTGCTTCTTATTTTTTTTAGCAAATCGCTTAATTGTGAATAAATAACTTTGCTTAATTTTCGCAAGAAGCCATGATTTCATCACAGTATCCCTTTCTTTTTTTACGCTACCTTTCATTTTACCCGATATTCATCTAAAAGAAAATAATTGTAATAAAACCGTTATATTGTTACCAATAATGAAACATAAATGAAACTTCAAAATAAAAAAATAACAGATGATTGAATAGTTACCAACCATCTGCATTTTCCTAAGGATAAATCCGATTCAACAACCGTGGAAACGGAATGGATTCTCTTACGTGCTCGATTCCTGATAACCAGGTAACGGTCCGTTCTAATCCAAGGCCAAAGCCGGTGTGAGGAACTGAGCCGTACTTGCGTAGATCTAAATACCATGAATATTCATTTTCGTCCAAGCCGTGGGCGCGGATTTGTTCTAGCAGGTATTCATGATCGATAGCACGTTCAGAACCGCCTATGATCTCGCCATAGCCTTCTGGTGCGATCATATCGGCACAGATCACGACATCTTCTCTCGTTGGATGTGGCTTCATATAGAAAGGTTTGATGGCTTTTGGATAGTTTAAGATAAAGACGGGCTGATCGAATGAATTGGCAATAAAGGTCTCATGTGGTGAGCCAAAGTCATCGCCCCATTGAATATCATCGAAGCCGTTCTTTTGTAATAATGCCACTGCATCATCGTAAGAGATTCGTGGGAATGGTAATTTGGTGTATTTTTTCAAGACTTCACGGTCACGGCCTAAGACGTCTAATGCATAGTCACAGTTATCGAGCACATTTTGCACTAAGAATGCCACGTACTGCTCTTGGACTTCCAAGCTTTCTTCTTGGTGCATAAAGGCCATTTCTGGTTCAATCATCCAAAATTCAATCAAGTGACGACGTGTCTTTGATTTTTCGGCACGGAAAGTTGGTCCAAAAGAAAAGACTTTGCCAAACGCCATAGCGGCAGCTTCCATGTACAATTGACCAGACTGAGACAAATATGCTTTTTGATCGAAATAGTTGGTTTCAAATAAATCGGTCGTTCCTTCTGGTGCTGATCCAGTTAGGATCGGTGGATCGATTTTGATGAAGCCATTCTTGTTGAAAAATTCATACGTTGCCCGAATGATTTCGTTTCGGATTTGCATGATGGCGTGTTGTTTTGAGGAACGCAACCATAAATGACGATGGTCCATCAAGAAATCTGTTCCGTGTTCTTTTGGTGTGATTGGGTAATCATGGCTTTCCCCAACAACCTCTAAACCAGAGATACCAATTTCATAGCCGAATTTTGAGCGGCTGTCTTCTCTGATTTCCCCAGTGACCAGTACGGCAGTTTCCTGATTTAGATTTTTCGCTAATTGGAAAACTTCTTCCCCTACTTCACTTTTTACAACGATTCCTTGAAAATACGCTGTTCCGTCACGAAGTTGTAAAAAGGCGATCTTGCCGCTAGAACGTTTGTTAGCAACCCATGCTCCGATTTGAACGGTTTCGCCAACATGTTTTTTTGCATCTAAAATTTGAATAGATTCCACTTGATTCTCTCCTATCTAATTTATAAAGGCACCATAGAGCATTTTAAGCTTTTTGGCGTTTCTTTTCAACAAAATCATGGATTCGTTTGGTAGCTTCCGCTAACGTGTCCCAATCAGTTGCATAGCTGATGCGTAAATAATCTGGTGTACCAAAACCAGCACCAGTCACTACTGCCACGTGGGCTTCCATCAGCAAGGCCTCCACGAAGGCATCAATGGTTTGATAGCCGCACATCGTCATGGCTTCTTTGACATTTGGGAACAAGTAAAACGCGCCTTGGGGTTTCGTCACCTGAAAACCAGGAATAGCGGCAATTAGCGGATATAGTTTGTTCAAGCGCTCTTCGAAGGCCTGACGCATCACTTCGATCGATTCTTGATTCCCAGTCAGTGCCTCAACTGCTGCGTATTGGCTAGCAGCCGGCGGGTTGCTAGTAGCTTGGGAAGCGATATCGATCATCGCTTTGATGATTTTTGCATCACCGACAGCAAATCCGATCCGCCACCCAGTCATAGAATAGGTTTTAGAAACGCCATTGATTACGATGGTTTGTTTGCGTATCTCTTCTGATAAGCTTGCGATCGATGTAAAGGTATTGCCGTTATAAACCAAACGGCCATAGATATCATCGGCAATGATCCAAATATTATTTTCCACTGCCCAGTTGCCGATTGCCGTTAACGCTTCTTTTGAGTAAATCGCCCCTGTAGGGTTGGCAGGCGAGTTTAAAATAATGGCTTTCGTTTTCTCTGTACGAGAAGCTTCTAATTGAGCCACAGAAACTTTAAAATCGGCTTCTTGCTTGGCTTCAACAAACACAGGTGTCCCTTGCGCTAAACGGACTTGTTCCGCATAGCTGACCCAATAAGGCACTGGAATGAGTACTTCATCCTCTTCATCAAGGAGCGCTTGAAACAGCGTATAAAGGGCAAACTTCGCGCCATCTGTCACGATCACTTGGTTTGAATCATAGTCAGCACCATAAAACTCTTTCATATAAGCAAGAATCGCCTGTTTTAACTCAGGAATCCCCGCAGTTGCTGTGTAAAAACTAGCCTTGCCGCTCTCAATCGCTGCGATCGCTGCTTGGCGAATGTTTTTCGGGGTAATAAAGTCGGGTTCACCGACAGTTAGACTTAATACGTCTACACCTTGGTCCGCTAACGCTTTTGCCTTAGCAGATGCCGCTAACGTTGCGGAGGGTTCCAATTTTTCTGCTCTTTTTGAAAGTACCATGTTTATCATCCTTTCTACGATCCAAAATTCATTCTATCATAAGCGTCTTCCTATAGTTCAGTGATCGCTTTGATTTCTTCGCCATCTTTGAAACCAATCAAATAATAGTTCAAACGACCCTCGCCATCTTTCGTCATGACTTCCCAAGTTGGCTCGCCTTCAAAAATACCCAATGCGGCCTTTTGGATTTCCTGACCTTGATGATTGTCGCGAACAAATGCCTTAGCTTGTGCTTCCGTCAGCCCATCCGCTTGATTAAAAACAGAAACCTTCTCACCGCTTTTTGGGATGATCACAACGATCTCATTGTTATTCGTATCCTTTCCAACAATGCTAAAGGAGGTTTCCTCACGGGTAAACCAATAAAATTGTTCGACCTCTGCTAAATCGGTGTATCTTTCTGCTATTTCGATTGCTTCGTTTCTTGCTTGTCGCATTGGACGAGAAGAACGGAGATAGAAAATAGAAGCGAAGAGAATAACGACCAGTAAGACTGTGATCGCACTCAGCAAAATAACCACACGCCGATGTTCTTTGTCTTTTGTTTTCACACTTCGTACTCCAATCTTAAATAAAATCCATTATATCAGATGTTCAACTCATTTTTCAAAATCGGCTGCTGCTTTTTCCTCTTGCCCAAAAAAATGTTGGATGTCTTCGGCGATCTCGGTTGGACTTGCTTCAATCAGAGGTAAGTTTTTGGGTAAGCCTTTGACCATTCGTTTGCCATATTTTGTCGATAGCAAGCGTCGATCAAGGACGACCATCACGCCGGTATCCTCCTCGGAACGGATCAAGCGCCCCAATGCTTGGCGCAGCCGTAAAATCGCTTTAGGTAAGGCATCTTCTTTAAAAGAATCAATGCCTTCTGCTTCCAAAAAGGCGTGCCGTGCTTGGACCATGGGTTGTTTAGGGTTCTCAAAAGGCAATCGGGTCACCACAGCGATCTTCAGTGCCTGTCCTGGTAAATCGACCCCTTCCCAAAAACTGCTAGTCCCTAATAAGATACCATTTTCCGCTAATAAA
Source organism: Enterococcus sp. DIV0240d (assembly GCF_051711245.1). Lineage (NCBI taxonomy): Bacteria > Bacillati > Bacillota > Bacilli > Lactobacillales > Enterococcaceae > Enterococcus > Enterococcus sp. DIV0240d. The sequence continues at coordinate 2,512,463 of NZ_JBIOMG010000001.1, forward strand.
AATTTCTTTAAGATTTTCTCACGGGTTCCGCCAGTCCCTTGAGCAACGATTTCTCTGCCATAATGCAGGGCTTTTTTATTCAATCGATCATAGACATTTTTCAAAGTTTCGTGCGCCGTAAACAACACAAGCGCTGGTTGCGGATTGTCAAACAAAATCGGGACTAACGCTTCGACTAAATAATCCGCGTATTCGGCAGCTGATGCTTGTTGGATCGAGAGACCTTTTTTGATTACATACAGTCGCGTTTGCTTGCTGTAATCATAAAAGGCAGGAATCGTTTTGACTGGCACATCCGTCAAGCCGATCTGATGGGCAAAATATTCTTTGTTGCCTGGGATCTTCAATGTCCCCCCTAGATAAATGATGTGCTGATAGCGTTGGTACCATGTGCTCTCCACGATCGAATGTCCTTCTAGATCAGCTAACTCAATCACAGCATTTCCTGACTGGGGATGCTTTTTCAGCCAATGAACGTAACGAGGATGCCACCAAGTCAACCACGCGGTCACTGTTTGTTCCTGTGCGTCCATTTGACTAAAGAAATCAAATAAACGGGCAATCACGATCCGTTGTCTTGCATACCACCGATCATTGGTCAACTCGAATCGCTGACGCAGCTGCTGTTGAATCTCATTGATTTCCTGATAATAGAGGCTCAATTTTTGATGTAGCTTGTCCTGCTCTAATGACCCATCATAGAGGTCATGATGCTGAACGACTTGTAATTCTGGGGCATCGATCGATAAGGTGCGAAAATACTGTTCTTGTGTTTCGACCAAAACCGACAATGCATTTCGATACAACGAGAACATCCGTTGCAAAAAATCGTCCTCGGTAATGATCTGGGCAATTTCTTCAAATAGTCCTTCTTCATTCAGCTGTAAAAACTGCCGCTTGAAATGAGCAGAGTCAAAGACATGTTGACTAAAGCCTTCTGCTTGCTGCGGCAACTGTTGGGCTTCATCGATCAACAAATAATCACTCGTTGGCAACAGTGGCTGCGCCCGTCGGTTTTCCTGCATTAAAAAGGCATGATTGACGATCAAAACATTGCTTTGCGCCATCCGCCGATATAAATGTCGAACAAAATCTTGTTCATAGAAGGGTTGATCTTTGGCTAAAAAGTCGACCCCGCGATGGCGAATATCGGTAAATAAAGGATGATCAAGACGAACTAAATTCAATTCATCAAAGTCACCTGTTTCTGTTTTGGTCAGCCAGACTAAGATCCCCATCTGATATTGGGCGTATTGCTTTTGTTCTACCGGTTGATCCAGCGTCGCTTTAAAGCGCTGCAAATCAATGTAATGACGATGGCTTTTGACCAAGACCGCTTGCAAAGGCTGCTGCAGTACTTGGTTCACCAATGGAATGTCTTTGCTAATGATCTGATTTTGTAAAAGAATCGATGAGGTGCTAACGATCAATGGATTTTCTGGCGTCGCTAAATAAGCGGCTGGAAACAAGTAACCGATGGTTTTTCCCATCCCCGTTTCTGCTTCAATAATCAAATTTTTCTCTGGTTGGGTGTAATGCGTATACACCGCATTCATCAAACGTGCTTGTTGTTTCCGATAGATCAAGTGCTCGCCAAAGCGCTGTTCTTTTTCCGTTTTTACTTTCGGATACGTTTCTTGAAAATGCGTGGCTTCAAAAAGCGGAACAGTTTTTTTTCGCAGGACGACGCCGTCGATCACTTCGAAATCTTCCGCCAACTCTGGTCCTTTTTCTTTCAAAATTCCGTGAATATACTCACTCGTTTGCATCCCCATCTGACCGCTTAAAAGCGCAATCTGTTTAAGAGTCGTCCGTGGTAGCTGTCGCATAATTGCTTCAATGTATAAAAATAAAGCTGCGGTCACTTCTGCATCACTATCGGCTTGATGCGGGTTGTCATGACGAAAGCCGATGCTGTCTGCCAGATCACCTAAGCGAAAGCTGCTTTCTGTCGGCAAAAACACTTGCGCCAATTCCACCGTATCGATCCCTGGAATCGATAAAGGCGGCAGACCGCAACGAACAAATTCATTGCTTAAAAAATGATAGTCAAAATAAATGTTATGCGCCACAAAAATCGTATTGCTGAGTAAGTTGTAGATCGTGTCAGCTATGTCTTCGAAATAAGGCGCTTTGCTTACTTGCTGGTTTGTGATGTGTGTCAATCGTTGAATTTGCTTAGAAATTCTGCGGTCAGGATTGATATCTGCGGCAAAACGATTAATGATCTTGCCATCTTGGACTAAGACGCAGCCAAATTGAATAATTCGATCAATCGTCGAATCGGTTCCTGTTGTTTCAAGATCCACCACAGCGTATATGGGTTTCATTGTATTCCTCCTTGCACACTGTCTGCATTATACTACAAAATCAATGGCGATTACATCTGTTTTCCCATCGGATACGAGGGTTCGCAGGAAGAAGAACCTTACTATCTAGTATCCGTATTTATCAGCCAAAGGAATTTGTCACTCGTCGCTGATCGCTTTTTTCGACAAAAAAAGAGATCTTTTTTATAATTTACTATAAGGAGGCGAAAAAAATGAATGATTTCAAAAACAAACGAGTGATTGTAACGGGGGCTGCTTCAGGGATTGGAAAAGCGGTGGCAGAACAATTTCTAGACCAGGGTGCTCTTGTTGGGTTGATTGATCGCAACGAAGAGGAGCTACAGGAGTTTCTTGCTGACTATGACGCACAAACCCACTATCGTGCCGTTGACGTCACTGAAACAGAGAAGCTGCAAGAAGCAATGAGTGGTCTTGTGGAAGAACTAGGCGGTCTCGATGTGCTCCACGTCAATGCCGGCATCAACGGTACTTGGACACCGATCGAAGAATTGACGGTGGCGGAATGGGACCAGACAATCAGCACAAATTTACGCAGTACCTTTATTACCGTCAAAGCGGCGATCCCATTTATGAAAGCAAACGGCGGCAGCATTGTCATTACGAGTTCGGTCAATGGAAACCGCATCTTCAGTAATTTTGGTGCGACTGCTTACAGTACATCTAAGGCAGGTCAAGTTGCCTTTACAAAAATGGCTGCGCTGGAACTTTCCGGTTATAATATTCGGGTCAATGCTATCTGCCCTGGGGCGATCGCAACGAATATCGATGCCAGCACAGAAATTGAAGAAGAGGTTGCTCGCGTTGAGATCCCCGTCAAATATCCAGAACGTTCTCGACCATTAAAGCAAGAAACAGGCGTGCCAGAACAAGTCGCCAACCTTGTGCTTTTTCTATCTTCAGAGGCTGCCGGCAATATTTCTGGAACGGAAGTCTATATTGATGGAGCAGAATCTTTGCTTTAATACAACAAAAAAACGAAAAATCAAACCTGATCCCCTCACTTGTTTCATTGAAACCTGTGAGATGGATCCTTTCTTGATTTTTCGTTTTTTCTTTATAGTTATTCTTCCACCAAAGCTGCGATTTCTTCTAGAAAAGCAGTCTTCCCATAAAAATCTGCATTTAATAACTCGGGGAAAATGGCTTCAAAGAAATAGGTCACACATGGACGATGCTGAAACGCTTTGACTGTCAAAACCGCTTCACGAAACATTTCTTTGAACACTTTGTCGGGGTTGCTTTTTGAGATCTCTTCAAAAGATTCATATAAAAGATCGATTTTATCCGCAATTGCCAAAAGCTGACCTTCAAGGCTGTTGTCTTTGCCATCCGCCAAGCGTCTGCGATACGTCGCTTGAAAGCTTTGGGGGATTTCTTCTTCGATGAAGGCATCGGTCATTTTTTCTTCAACGGTTGATAACATCGCCCGCAATTCTTTGTTTGCATATTTGACTGGCGTTTTGATGTCGCCGATGAAACGTTCCGTGTAATCATGGTTCAAGGCTTTTTCATAAAGAATTTGCCAATCGACTTGATTTCCCGCTTGTTCTTCGATATCGGCTAAGGTCTGGGCAATCATGGTTACTCGAAACGAATGAGCGGCCACGCTGTGCTCGGTAAACTTAAAAAATCCAGGTGCTCGTTGGATTTTTTCTAAATTAGCCAATCCAAGAATAAATTCATTCAATCCCATCAGTCTGCCTCCTTTTTTTCTAAGAGTATAACAACTACTTTCTCAGCAAGCAAATATCACGCGCACAAAAAAAAGAGCAGCTAAGCTGCTCTTAAAAGGCATTCACAAATTACGCTTTGTTAACGTTAGTCGCTTGAGGGCCACGTTGTCCGTCTTCGATATCGAAAGTCACTGCTTGACCTTCTTCTAAAGTTTTGAAGCCTTCGCCTTGGATAGCTGAGAAATGAACGAATACATCGTTACCGTTTTCTGCAGTGATGAATCCAAAACCTTTGTCTGAGTTAAACCATTTAACTGTACCTGTTTCCATAATAAAAATCCTCCTTGTGTTTATACACATATTTTGCAATTACTTGTATAAGGTGAAAATGTGGAAGATGTTTAAGATGAAACAAGCTACCATAATTTACCGTAACAAAAACTACACTTTGTATTATAGCACATTATCTTCTTTATGACTAATAGAAAATCAAAAAAAATGAAAACGCCTTTATTTTTTTATGATTCGCAAAAAGACTGCTGCACTAAAGATCTACAACAGTCTTTTTTTTTGGAAACGATTTATTTACGAAGGACGCAACTGCGTTTAGTAGCGCAAAATCGCAGTCAAACTTTTTTCTCCTGGGGCATCTTTTTGTTCCAAAATAGATACCTCGCCGCCGTTTTCTAAAACATCGATTGCCAGCGTATTTAACACTTGGCGACGATCGTATTCCGTGTCAGGATCTTCTCCAAACCCATCGGCGAGATTGGAAGTCGCTACAAACAGATTGGCGATCCTGCCTTCTTTAGCTGCAGGTACGATATCAACCAATTGGTCAATAAATTTCCGATCCAACAGCTTGCCGTATTCCCCAACTTCTTTTTGTGTCAACTCCGCAATCAGCTTTTGCGTACACATTTGGATCTCTTTCAAAGATAACGATGCTGGTGAAGAGGAAATGCTTGGTTCTGCTTTGAAAAAGTTCGTTTTTGCCACTTTTTTAAACAGCGTTTGATTTTCTGGTAAAGCAAAAAGATACATTGGTAAATGCTCTTCGTTTGAAAAATCATTCTTAAAAAATGCATCAACTGCTTGGTAGTAGTTGACGTGATCGATCTCGACTTCTTCATCTTTGGCACTAAAGCCGTGATAAGCGACGCCTTCTCCCCCTGAGTTAGGGCCACCTTGGGCACTGTAATTAAAGTTGCCGCCGCCTGTGATTTCTTCCCCCAGTGCTTTTTCGATCGTTGTCGGTGCCTCTTCTGGCAACTCGACTTCACGCACTTGATTGTTTTCAACTTGATAGACTTGCATTGAATCGCGATTCAACGCTAAGAGATAAAATGGGTAATTAAATTGTGCGTTTTTGATGACAGCTAATACATACGGGGTTTCCCCTACATAATATTGATCATCCACACGAATACTTAACCGATGGACCAGTACATCTTCTGGTGTGATAATCACCGCCACACTCGTTGTACTGTTACGCCAAAATGATTGATCTGCAAGCAGTTCATCAATTTTCGTTTGAAAAAGATCCCAAGAATGTTCTGGGTATTTCTTTTCAAAGCGGCGCTTCGCATCTTTGGCAAAGTTCTTAAATTTGATTTGATCCTTTTCGACATTCTGGTGGCCGACATGCGTATTGAGCATGATCGTGACAAATGGTCCTTTGATTCCGTCAGATATTACCTGCGATAAAAAACTTTTTCCAAATTTTCCCATTCCACATTACCTCCTGCTTAATCAAATACAAATAAAGTGTACCATGCTTATTTTCTTCCATAAAGTAAAACGATTGCACGCGTTTATTTCCTCATTCGTTTTTCTGATTACTCACTATACTGGCTATTTTTCAGCGGATCAGCCAAGGTATCTCTGGTGGCCCATAGAAAGCCTCGTTTGGTCCAAGTCTGAATGGTGGGCTCTTCTAGCTCTTTTAGACTGTGTCCAACGGATTGGAAAAAGACTCTGCCCTTGCCCCATTTTTTGATCCACATCATTGGCAGTATGACGTCTTGGTTAGCTGCATTCGGATGATCTTTAGCGGCAAATGTTGAGGTAGCTAACACAGTGACGGCTGGATCAACCAGACAATAGTATTGCTCCGTCGTCAACTGAGGGATCGATTGAGTATTTGCCGTAATATAGTGATCTGTCGTAAGATCGATGCTATAGGTCGTTTCCAATCCACCAGGATGTGCCAAAAAACAGCCGCCAGTCAGAAACAACCAGCCTTTACTGGCTTGAAAAGCCGAGGCAAAGCCGCCATGAACGCCTGCTAATCCTAACCCTTCTGCTACAGCCTGAGTGACATTTTGCAGCGGCTCATCAGGCAATTCTCCTCGCGTCCAATTTATGATCAACAGATCCAGCCTTTTTAATTCTTCTTTATGATAGAGAGGTTCAAAATCTGAGGCGAGGGTCACCTGATATCCTTCTGACTCCAGCAACGTTTGGTAAAACTGACTGGTTTCTTTTGGGGTGTGTCCTTCCCAACCTCCGTAAATGATCAATGCTTGTTTCATTTTGTGTTTCCTCCTTGTATATTAGAGTTAGGGTTTTAACCTTCCGGTTTTGATTGGATAACCCTATGAACCATCGTTATTTTAATTTGGTATTAACTCATTCATTTTGAGATAATATATTTATTGGATTGAGAGGCTATGCCGTTGCCTCCTTGAGTTTTGAAGCTCGTAATCGAAAGACTGGCACCTCTCTCTGATAAGTGGATTACGTATGAGTTAGATGTTGAAAGTTTTTGCTTTACTCCGTATCTCGTACAAGGTAGTGACGCTTTTCAGTTGAGCGGGTTTCAATCCAAAATATTTTTTTAGAAAGGTCAAATGTATGTACTTCTTAGGAATTGATATCGGCAAGCGAACTCACGTGGCTTCTTTAATGAGTGAAGAAGGTAAAGTGATCCTAAAAGGTTTTTCTTTCCCTAACACTACTGAAGGAGCTGATTCCCTGATTGAGCGGCTTTCAAAATATTCAGAGACTCCCGCTGACTTTATTGTCGGAATGGAAGCTACGGGTCATTATTGGCTCTCCATCTTTTCATACCTCCACGAATCAAACTTTTTGATTCACGTTGTGAATCCTCTTCAAACCGATGGCTGGCGCAAAGGAACAGAAATCAGAAAACGAAAAAATGATATTATTGATTCTGTTTTGATTGCTGACTTGATGCGTTATGGTTCCTTTGTAGAAACAGTATTGTCTGATGAAAATGTTTTTTCGTTAAAACAACTTTCACGTTACCGAACCTATTTAGTAGGTACCGCAAGCGACTTCAAACGAAAAATCATAGCTGTACTAGATCAAGTGTTTCCTGAATATGCATCAATTTTTTCTAAACAAGGTATTTTCGGAAAAGCGTCTAAAGAGTTATTGCTTGAGTTTAGTTCTCCTATAGAGCTAGAAGAAATTTCGGCAGAAACGTTGGCTCAATACTTAGCTGAGTTAAGCAGGAACCGAATAAAGCCAGAGAAAGCAGATCAATTGAAGCAAGCAGCTTCTAACTCCTTTGGAGTGAAATTTGCTCAAGAAGCTTTTACATTTCAATTACGCTCCATGATTGAACAATTGAAATTCATCGAAAGCCAAGTAAAAGAAACTGAAAAAGAAATTAAGCGCATAATGAGTAATTTAGACTCTGTTATTCTCACAATCCCTGGAATCGGCCCTATAAATGGCGCGACAATTCTTGGTGAAATTGGAGACATTCGCAAATTTTCTAATCCGAAAAAACTGGTTGCTTATGCTGGCATAGACGCGTCTGTGTCCCAATCTGGGCAATACGAAGCAACACATAATGTTATGAGCAAGCGTGGATCTCCATACTTACGAAAAGCCTTGTTTTCAGCTGCTCTAGTTGCTTCTCAATGTGATCCTGTTTTTCGCGCGTTTTATCAGAAAAAAATTTCTGAGGGAAAGCATCATCTGACGGCCTTAGGTGCTGTTTCTCGTAAGCTTTGTTATGTGATTCATGCTATTTTAACTAAAAATGAACCTTATAAGATTGTTTCCGATTAGCTATTGAACAATCAAAAAAATCTAATAGTGAAAGGTCTATTTGTTGTACTCATTTTTTGGACTTAACTGTTATAAAATATTTTTTTGATTTAGCTAATTTTCACTTGACTCTATATAGTTAGTCTTTCTTTCTAACTTAGCGAAAAAAATGCAAAAAGCGAAGCAGAACGATTCTCCGTTTTCCTTCGCTAGTAATTTTTTCTGATTTAACGGTTGATTGAACGTCCGACACGATTGATCGTATGGCGCATACCTCTAATTGCAACTGATGTTTCGAAAATATTTTCGGTCGGTGCCATGCCGCCATAGCCAGCATCACCAATATGCTGCAGATCGACCCCACAAGTTTTGTTGATAATGGCTAATTGTCGCAACGTTTCTGGACGCGCGCTTTCTTGACTCGTTCCGATCGCTGACATCGTCAATAAGTCATATTGTTTGGCAATTTGAACAGCTTCGATCAGATCCTTTTCTAGAAAGCCTTGAATCGAGCCCACGGAAGGCAGTAACAAAATATCTGCCCCAGCTTCAGCGTAAGAAATGATGGCTTCTCGATCAACCACAGGTTCATCTGAGCCGGCACTGTGCATTTTTCCAGCGATGATCAACCCAGAGAAATGTTCTTTTGCCAATTTTACTGCTTTAGCGATTTCTCGGTTGGTCACACCCGTTCCAGGATTGCCTGTAAAGCAAAGAAAGTCCACCCCGAGTTCTTGGGCTTTTTTGATGGTGTCAACCGAACTTGTTCGGCCTTGACTGATGCTGATCTTTTCACTCATCATTTCCGTCGTAGCTGGGATCGGCTCAAGATTGATGCCGACAGGTCGTCCAATCAGTTGTTTTAGTTGAGGAATCGGATTTTTAATGGGCTGTGTAGGATCAAGCAGCTGCTCCAATGTGATACCAGGCATCCCAAAAATAGCTGGACGATAACAATCAAAGCCATTCAACAAAATCAAGTCAGCCCCAAAAGCTGCCGCGACTTCTGCGTTGGTGATGTCGCCAGCTTGCGGCATGGTTTGAACCACCGTTTCACAGACGATCACTCGTCCTTCGCTCGCTTTAATGGATTGTTTCAATTCTTGCGCCGACATTTCTTTGATTTCACTATAGTTTGCACTTATCAATCGTTTGACCATGTTTTTCTTCCTTTCTTTTCCTTCTCATCTTGCGAGAAACACGAATAACAGGTAAAATATAGCTATTGTGTTCCCTTAGTTAAATGGATATAACAAGTCCCTCCTAAGGATTAGTTGCTGGTTCGATTCCGGCAGGGAACGTTTTTTGAAGAAAAAGATTCCTTATTTTTAAGGAATCTTTTTTTGTTGGAAAGCAAATACCTCTGCCTCGATTTGCTTAGAAATAATCTTCCAGAATCGGCTTTCCGTCTGGTAAGTTTTCCTGAATCATCACTGCAGCTTCCTTCTCCGTTTCCATTTGCTGGAAAAAGACCAAGGAATCAAGGGATTGTGCCTGCAAAAACAGTTGCACAAAACGCTGAATGGACAAGGTTGCTTTTGGCAACTTGGTGTCCGTCGTTTTCATGACCTGATGCTGAGCGTTTTCGATCGTCACTTCATAACACCCATTATTCCATGGGGCATAATCATCCCCTTGAATTTCTATGGCAAAACGACCAGCTTTTTTCAACGTAAATGGATAGCTTTTTAGAAACCCTTCCACATCGACGACTCTTGCCATCATGTCCGGGCGCACTTGGTAGTGAGCCAATGGTTTGGCTGCATTTACTTGCAGGACTTCCCCATCAAACCCCGGTCGATAATGGATCTGCGCTACTGAATCTGCATGGGAAACGATAAACCGATTGAATCCTTGATACGCGTCAGCGGTCAAATAGCCCCACTCTTGAATATCAAAGCGTCCTCCTTCAACAAAGTAGATCAAATACCCTTCAGGAACACCCGCTTCATTGCGATAAATCGCAAACGTATACGGTCTGCGCAAAACAAACTTGATTTCTTCCCACCAGGCTTGGCGAATCAGCCCACCTTTTTGATGGCGAGGCAATTGATGATAAATCTCGTGAATGATCGGCTGTGCTTCCTCCCAATTCATGCGTTGAATCCTTCCGTTCACTTTCTTGCCATCGGGCCATTGATGCGCATCAACTTCATAAACGGTGCGTTCAAAGGTATATTCATACCCATATCTTCGATAAAACGCAAAGGAGAAAGGTGCCAGATAAGAAAGAACGATTTTTTGTTCATAGCAATCTTTAATGATTTGTTTCATGATCCGATCGATCCGACCTTGGCTGCGATACTCTGGATAAGAAGCCACAAAACCGATCCCTGCCATTGGATAGGTCGTTCCATGAAAATTCACATCAAAAATAGTTGCCATGATTTGGCTCGCTAGTTTTCCATCCTCGTCGTAGGAACCATAATTCCATGAATTCTCCGCAAGCTTGCGATAGCGCTTGATATTTGTTTCATTCAACTCCCACTGAAAGGCATAAGAAACCAGTTCCAGTACTTCTTGCGAACCGAATTCGGTCATTTTTTTGACATCTGTCATTCCTTCATCTCCTCTACTTGAAAACACGCAAGAAACGCAAAAAAGGCGTCAGTCGACCCCTTAATATGCTTCTTCCATCATACTCAACATTTTTTTAAATTGCTTGCGTTTGAAATATCCTAGAATGGTGCCTAAGAGCATGTCATTCAATTGCTGCATGAAGCCATGTGATTTCATGGTTTCCGTATAAATGACTTTACTGCTCTTTTCATCAAGCGGCGCTACTTCATAGCGAGCGACAAATTCATTTTTCGTCGTTTCTGTTTTGAATTGATAAACTTGATTTTCAATGATTTCTTCGATCTCTATCTTCGCACGACTCGTAGTAGAAAATTCCTTTACATATTGAAATCCTGCCAGTTGCTTTCTAGAAAGTGTTTTTCCAGTTGCTTTTCGTACGTCAAAGATAACAGAATCCATAATTTGATCGTAAAAGACATTTGCTGGAATCGATAAATCTTTTTCAATTCTCATTAAGACTTCCTCCTATCTGACTCTTCGGCTTTCTTCTTTCCTTTCATGAACAAAAGACTGCCAGAAATAAGCAAGAAAATACCTGTTGTAAAACTGAATATATCTAACTGCTGATTACTTGGATTCATACTGTATAGGACTACGAGTAGACCGATACTACATATAAACAAGCCGTTTTTTATCATTTTCAATCATCCTATCTATTCGTTGATCCACACAGAACCTACTCAAACACCAACTGCTTGAAAGTATAAAACAGAACCCCAAGGCTGTGCTTTGATCAATTCTTTCGCTTTTTTCGCCGCCGCTTCTGAATCGGAAGCTGTGGTAGTAAAAATAAGTTTAATCCCTTGTTTTTCTTTGAATGTAAAAGAAATTCCATCTTCGTTATATCCTTCAAGTAATTCTTTGATGGCATCTTGCTGCATTGCACTTGCTATTGAAATCATATTCTTTTCCTCCTAAATAATCAATAATAAAAGGAGGAGCTGCTTTACTTCAAGCGAAGCCATAGCAGTTCCTCACAATCTACAGGTCTATTCGCCTAGTTTTGGATCAATTTTATTTGCTGAAATAACGAATGGCGCCCAAATGAAGAATGTAACGACCATACATACCAACGTTACGATTGGGGCACGCCAGTCAGCTCCTGTTGCCAAGAATGATAGCAACATTGGTGGAACGACCCACGTTACTTGTTGTGAAACAGGTGCTACTAAACCAAAGTACGTTGCTAACCAGCCGATTGAAGTGGCTACTAGCGGAGCAATAATGAACGGAATAAACATGATCGCATTCAATACGATTGGCAGACCGAACATTACCGGTTCATTGATGTTGAATACACCAGGTCCGATTGACAATTTTGCAACAGTTAGATAATCCGCACGTTTTGATAAGATCAAAATAGCAATCAGCAATACAATTGTACCACCTGAACCGCCAAACCAAGCAAATGAGTCAAAGGATCCGCGTACCCACATATATGCCTTGCCGTCTTCGATTGCGGCAAGGACCGCGTTTGTCCCAGTTTGTCCTTCATATCCTTTTTGGAAGATATCGATATTGATCAACTGCGCTTGTCCCCAGATACCTTCTAAAACTGGAGCCAGTACGTTTGGACCATGGATTCCGAAGAACCAGAAAATTTGAACAAAAACAGTTACGATCAAAACTGCGCCAAGTCCTTGAGACAAGCCCAGGAATGGTTCTGCAATATATTTTTGGACAAGATCAATAATTAATTGTCCATCAGTTAGTTTACCGACAATAAAGTTAATAATAGCAATGACATATAAGGCGATTGTTGCTGGCAAAATCGCAGCGAACGCTTTCGATACTGCTGGCGGTACTGAATCAGGCATTTTGATAGTGATATCAGCTAACATCAATTTACAGAAAATAATAACTGAAATAGCCCCCATGATCATTACGGTAAAATAAGCGTTTCCGTTTAGATGATCGAGTTTCAACCAACCCCATCCACCTGCTGTAATCGCATCTGCTGTTGCAGACCATCCGGAAGTTGCTGACCCAGCATTGATTTCATCCATCAAAGCTGTTGGAACAGCTGTCGCCACAGAAGTGCTGTATGAAAAAGCAATCCCTTGAATCAGTGTCGCTACCCCAACGATCCCACCTGCGAGATCATTCACTCGATAAGCACGAGCCAGATTATATCCCCAAGAAAAGGCAAATACTAAACCAGCAACAGCCAATGTACCATTCCATACGAAGCCATTGATACTAATAATTTCACGAATAACTGGAATGGTACTGGCATCATAACTCGGCCAGAATTGCGGTGGTAAGTCACGAATGATCGCGTTGATCATTACTGCGATCGAACCAGCCATAGTAGCGGGCATTGTTCCAATAAAGGCATCACGTAATGCAACTAAGTGCTTCTGGGCTCCAATTTTTGCAGCTACAGGGAGAATGTACTTCTCCATCCAACTTGTTAATCCATCCATTCTTAATTCCTCCTATAAGTTCTATTCGTCAAAGAAGATTTTTTGATTCATCGACAATAACTACTTCTATCCGTTCAAAGATTATTCGTTATTTAGACGTCGATAGACATCAATGATTTCTTTCGCTAAATCGGTAAATGCGATTGACGTCATTAGGTGATCTTGTGAATGCACTGTCAACAATGTCACGGTCATATGATTGCCTTGCGCTTCTTGTGTCAATAATCCTGTTTGCGAATGATGCGCTTCCACAAGAGATGCTTCAGCATCTTTGATTTTTTGGTCAGCTAATTCGAAGTCCCCTTCTTTTGCTGCCGCGATTGCTTCCATTGCGTCACTTTTTGCATTACCACCATACATGATCAATCCCATAATGGCTTCCAAATTTTGCTCATCCATCTTTAAAAATCCTCCTTACACTTCGATCCTAAAAATCTTAGTTCATTAATGTTTCTGCTTGTTGCAATACTTTTTCGCCGTTCATCATGCCATAGTCTGCCATGTTGATCACGTCCAAAGGAATGCCTTTTGGTGCTAGTTTTTGTTCAAATTGTGATTTCATGAATCGTACTTGTGGTCCTAATAAAAGAACATCGACTGGTTTCGACTCCAAATGTTGGTCGGCTTCTGAAGCTGAAACAGCAAAGATATCTGCTTCCATTCCTTTTGCTTCGGCTGCTTTTTGCATTTTCGTCACCAATAGACTGGTACTCATCCCTGCTGAACAAACAAGCATAATCGTTTTTTTCGCCATCGCGTATCCGCTCCTTTCTGTTGTAAGTTACACTTTACTATAAAGCAAAAAGCGTGCCAAAAAAAAATAAGTCCAGACCTTTATATATCAATGGTCTGAACCAATTTTCCTTTTGCACACTCACGGATTTTTCATTACACACTAATATTGTGTGCGGATTCATCATAACTTTTTATTTCATTTTCTAAGAACATTTGTGTTAAATAGGCGATCTCATCTTCAGAGATTTTGATTTGATAGTTTTTCTCTATCTGCAATAAATGAGTTCGCAACACATCTGTTTCGATACGATAGCGTTTTTGGAAGGCCGCCAAATTGGGGAAGGTACGGGAATGTTCCTTCTTCAATAAACTTTCCACTAGAAAGGCTAAATGAATCACTAAGCCCGCATCAACGGTAGGTTCAACAATCACATGCAATTGATTTTGAATTTGATGAACGATTCGCTGCAGACTTTCGATCAGATGATAGACGGACCCCACATGCGTTAAGGTATTTTCTAATGAACGTACGATTTTTTCAATCGGCACTTCATCTGAAACGATCCGCTTCAGCACATTCAACCGATTGTCATCAAAGACATCATAGGCGGAAAAGAACGGGATATTTTGATAATCGATCTCGACGGTGCCCGCAATGGCTTTGATCTCATATTCTTCTAGCAAGCCATCAATATGTTTCTTGAAGGTTTCTTTTTCAATAAATTGCATTTGAATGATCTCGACTTTTGATTGATCGACGACGGGATAAATTCGTTGATAAAGTTTGGCAGCGACACCTTCTCCAGTAAAGCAAGTGACGATAACTGCCTTTTTATTCCCCTTCGCTTCGCGAACTGTGCGGAACTGTTCTTGCACGATGGTTTCAAAAGAACGCTGAATGTTTTGATAAATGTCTTCTAAACTTCGGCCACTTTCCGCCATTCGCAAAGCCTCTAAGACGATCATCGTACTGACCATCGAGATGGCTTTCGTACGAATCCCGGTCTCTTCAGAAATCAAATTCGCAAATGAATTGAGGGAACCCATATCAGTTAAAAGCAATAAGCCGTTGCTCATCTTTTCCTTATTGTCAGTGACATAGTTCAATAGCTGCTCATACATTTGACCGACTTCCATATCTAAAGACATATTCATCGCTTTGCCGTGGTCGGTTTCGAGCAGCTCTTGTGCCGTTTCCAACATACTGCTGGCAGTCGCCTTGCCGTGCATCAAGACAATGATCTCGACTTTTTCAAGGGGCAGCTGCGAGGGTTGTTTGACTTGAATCGCTAAAAACATACTGATAAAGCCGATCTCATCGAAGGGGATCTCGACATGGCGTTCTTCTTCGATAATGGTCGATAGATCCATTGCCACCTGGAACTCGGATTTCAAGTTTTTTCTGACTGTATTCAAATCTGGGTGAACGATCATATGTCCTTCCTTGACACGTTCCAGTGTACTTTGCAAATGCAGTGCAAAGGCAAAGCGGGCTTTTTCACTATAGGTTCGAGACAATCTTTGCCCAGCTAGATCATAAAGAACATTTGTCAGTTTCCAAATGTCTTCTGGAATCAGTTCTTTATGAACGGGATTTTGGATCAATTCTTCGACATACTTTTCAAAGTACGCATCGACATCTTTAGAGATCAAATTTTCCAGATCGACATTGGCTACGCCCGTTTCAATCAGCGAGCTGACTTTTTCTTCGATCTCGTTATACACTTGCATATTCCGTTGTGGATCACGAGACCAGACGACATCTGGGTCGCCAGGTTCAAAACTTAGAAAGTCGCCTTTGCCATCCAAAAACCGATCCAAGCGTTCCGACATTTCTTTGATCTTCAGCAAGCCTTTTTGAACTTGCAAGGAGCAATCGCCTTTTCGAATCAGCAAGTGTTTTTTTCCATAGGTTCGATAATGCAAAAATGCTTTCGCACAGACGAGTTTAAGGTCGCGCTTGATTTGACCAATGTTGCCTTCTGCATCATAGAGCATAAAGGCCAATATCGCATCTCGTTCGACATCGATTCGTTGATTCAGACGGGTCGCCTCTTGCTTGATAAACAACGAAATGATTTCATACCGTTCATCTAAGGAACGACTTTCCACATTTGGCAAAGTAATAGCCATGGGAATTCGCCGATTGAAGGTCGTTAAAAAGGTTTCTGATGATTCCGTGGTGGCACCGATGATCTGCACGGCGGCTTCATGAACTTGATTACTTTCCCCTAAAGGACGGTAGATCCCTTTATCAATGAAGGTAAAGAGCATTTCTTGGCCTTCTGGCGGCAGTCGATGGATCTCATCTAAGAACAGGATGCCGCCATCGGCTTTTGCCATCAACCCCGGACTATCTTCTGCGGCACCAGTGTAGGCGCCTTTTTTAATGCCAAAGATGTGACCAAACAACAATTGCGGATTTTGTGCATAATCCGCACAGTTAAAGGACACGAATGGGGCATCTTTTTCTAACATATTTGATTCAACCGCAAAATGGTACATACATTCGGCAAATAAGGATTTACCCGTGCCTGTCTCACCAAAAATAATGGTATGGAGTCCTCTAGGTGGATATAAGATCGCCGCTTTGGCTTGCTGGATACTTACTTTCAAGGAAGCTTGGACTCCAACCAGACTTTCAAAACTAACTTCAGAGGAAACATCCACATGGACCATTTCTTCTAAAGGCTCATAAACAACCGGACGGCCGGAACGTTTGCCGATTTTCTTTTCTTTATAAAGCTCACTGAGATAACGGCTTGCATTGCTGCGATCGATTTGTAAGATTTTAGCGACATCAACTGCGGTCAACCCTTGCTTATGCAGTTCGATCGTTTGAAAAATCTCTTCTTTTCGCGAATTCATTCGATAGCCTCCTCATTTTTTTACACACTAATAATAAACAACGTTAATGGTAACACAAAAAGACGCTCAATGGCGTCTTTTTCCTTTGTCTTTTTGCTTTTTCGTCTTTTTCTTGCTCTTTTTGACAGGAGTGTGTAAATTTTCAAGCGTTTTCTTGGAAATTTTCTGCACACTTGCTGTTTTCATTTCTTTCTTTCTTTCTTTTTCGACAACAGGTGCTTCTGTGTGTAACTGTCCCCCATGCAGATAGACTTCCTTGAGTTCTATGGACAACTGATTGGCGATTTTTTTCAAATCCTTCAACGAATGGTCTTGAACGATCGTAACGACAGTTCCTTCTTTGCCCATTCTTCCAACGCGTCCTGCGCGGTGTAAATAGGATTCTTTTTCTAAAGGGACTTCTGTATTGATCACGTAAGGCAGATCCACGACATCTAAGCCGCGAGAGGCGACATCGGTCGTCAATAGTTCCACTAGTTTTCCTTGACGAAAGCTCTCTAATGCACCTTTTCGGGCAAGTTTGTTTTGATCAGATGCCAGAGAGGCCACCGGCAAGCCATGAAACAATAGCTTTTCTTCCGCATTCCCCATTGTGCTTAATTCATTGAAGAAAACCAAGGCTTGAAAGTTTGGTAAATGAGCAAAGCGTCTTAAAGCATCCACGATTCGTCGTTGCGGATAGTTCAAATAGTAATGATGGATGACGCCTTTGCTCTGATCTTCTTGGGTAACATCAATGATCAGCGGCTCTTTTGACACGAATGGTCGAATCTCATCGATCACTTCGTTCGCGGTTGCTGAAAAGAAACTACGCTGGATTTGTTTTGGTAATGTTTGATTGATCTTGGCTGCCAGGGTGAAGGCACCCTCTTTCAATAATTGGTCAACCTCATCCAATACCAACGATTGCAGCTGCTGGGTCTTGATTTTTTTGGCTTTGATCAACTCTAATACACGCCCTGGGGTACCGATCAAGACCTCGGGTTTGTCTTTTAGTTTTTCCACTTGGCGTTTTGTACTTGCGCCGCCAATTAGCGGCAGAACGGTCAAACCAATGGCTTGGGCCCATTCCCGTGCTACTTCTGTGACTTGCATCGCTAATTCTTGTGAAGAAGTCAAAATCAACAGCTGATTGCCTTGCTTTTTTTCAACCTTCGTTAACAATGGCAAGAGATACGCCAAAGTTTTACCTGAACCGGTCGGTGAGATTCCTATGACAGACGCGCCGTCTTTTAATGGACCAAAGGTTTTTTCTTGGATCAAGGACGGTGCGTGATACCCGGCCGCTTGCCATTTTTCCTGCCAGACGCCTGGCAATTGTGTCAATTCAAATACTGTCATAAATGTTCCATTCCTTATTTTTTATCTGCATCAAAAATGATGTCGGCCTGCTTACGCATCAAAGAGACGGTTTCATTGACACTGCGGGCAAGTTCCACCCATTCCTCATAGCGTTGTCCTTGTTTAGGATCATCTTTGTTTTCAATGATGTCTGCAAAGTCTTGCGCTTCTTCGATCATCGGATTGTCTAAAGCAGCGACTGCTAATGGATGTGTTTGTTTTGTTTGGCGTTCATAAAATGCTGCTTCTTCAATAGCATTGACAGCATTCAAATCTAATGTCCCGTCTTCAAAATAAATTTCTGATCGTAACTCTGAATCAGCGATTTTGCCTGTTTGGATCGTGACATCAAAATCAGCATAGCGCAGCACAGCAGTCCCGATACCATCTACACCGGTCGGTAATTTGCGGGCAAAATAATGAACGTCCTGCGGTTTACCAAACCAAGCGACCGCCGCATATACTGGATACACACCCAAGTCGGCTAAAGCTCCGCCAGAAAAATGTGGAGAAAAGATATTTGGTTCCTCCCCAGCTAGTACAGCGTCATAACGAGACGAATATTTCATATAAGAAAAGTTCGCCCCAAGAATGGCACCGCGTGTCGGTAAGAATTCGGCTACGGTTGAAAAACTCGCTTCATGAATGTTGCGAGCTGCTTCAAAGAATAAAACCTGTTGTTGGTTTGCTAGGTCAATGATCTCCGCCATTTCCTCAGGTGTTGAAAAGGCTGGCTTCTCCACAATGACATTTTTTCCTGCTAAAATCCCTTGCTTGGCTTGTTCAAAGTGCAAACTATTCGGAGACGCGATGTAGACCGTGTCCATATGAGCTAACCCAAAAAAAGTGGCCAAATCGGTCGCATATTCGATGTCCCCGTATTTTTCCCCAAAGCGTTGCGCTGTGGCTAATTTCCTTGAGTATACGGCTACCAATTGATACCGTTTGGTTTCGTGGGCTGCTTGTACAAATTGATCGGTGATCCAATTTGTGCCGATAATCCCTAAATGAATCATGTGTTTTCCTTCTTTCTCCTATAGATTGGGGTCGTCAAATTCGACGTTCAAATCAAAAGGGATCGGTTCTTTGACCGCGATCATCCCTTGGTTTACCTGGCAATTATAAGCAAACACTTCGACACCTTTGCTTTGCGCTTCAGCGATCTTATCGGCCAGATCCGGCTGCATCTGTCGATGGATCGTGGCGATTTGCACCACTTCAAATTGGATCATGAACAAAACCGCCGCATAATAGCCTGCTTCTTTGGCATGGATCAATTCATTGACGTGTTTCAAGCCGCGAATCGTTGGCGCATCTGGGAAAGCGCCGATTTGCTTGTTTTCAAGTGTCATCCCTTTAATTTCTATAAACCCTTTTTCTTGTTCGTCTGTTTCAAAATAAAGATCAAACTTAGACATCCCATAGACGACTTCACGCCGTAAGAGGGCAATTTTCCCTTTGATATTTGGCAACTGGATCGTGCCATCCAAAAGGCCTTCATAGCCTAACCGATTGGGTACTTGACTATCAATATTGATCCATTGGTCTTCTTTCTTGACTGAGATCAAATCGTAATTGGTTTTACGTTTCGGATTGTCCCAATATTGGAGGGTCACGAGTGCCCCTTTGTGCAATAGTTCTTTTCCTCGTCCCGTATTTTTCACATGGACGATCACTTCTTGCCCATCGACTAGACATCGGGCAATGAATCGGTTGTCTCGCACGAGAAACGTGGCTAAGAGGGTATTCGGATAATTCATTTTCTCACCTGCTCTTTTGAATCATAGCATATTTTGATAAAAACTTCTAAACTTCAAACTAAAGTACCATGCTTTTTTACCTTCTCATGGTATACTTATGGCAATTATTTTCTAGTGTGCAGAAGCGGGCATCTTGTTCACATGGTGCAACTAGATGAATCGTAAGTGATAGGACGTGTATAAATGAAGAAAAGGTCTCTATTGATTGGTTTATCTCTAGCAACGGGCGTGGTCAGCTCCTTGCTGTTGCGAAAGGAAAAACAAAAAAATGAAAACCGCCAAAATTTCATTGGAAATTGGCGTTTTACTTCAAAGACAAAAGAAGATATCATTTTAGAAATTGCCAATGATTATTCATTGACCATCGAAGGCAAACCGTTGCCTGTTTCCATTGTTGAACTGACTCCGACGCGATTAGTGTTACTGGACACATTTGGCTATCATTTAGTTCTGGAACAAAAAGGCTCCGTTATTACTTTATATGATGAAGCAGAAGATTGCCACTATTCTTTGACAAAAATCACCTAAGGGACGTGAGGAGATCGAGTTCATGTTTTCTTCACATTTTCTTCGGTCAATTCTCAGACTTTTTATCAGCATTTCCTGGCAATCCATGCTATCATTAACTTAACAAGTGGTTGAACAAGGTGTTCCGTTGAGTGATGTTTGATCGTTCATAGATTAAGGTGTAGGTTCGATTCCTACCTTCCACATTTATTTTAAACAGAAAGAAGGGATTTTTATGTTAACGACCTTTATTTCACTCTTTTCCATCTTTGCTTTAGCTGCGTTACTAGCTGGGACATTCTTTTTAGCAAAATTGGCCATGCAACAAGAAACGAGAGCAGTGAAAGTTCCCGTCAGAGCCCAAAACCAAAACCCGAGAATCCATTCCAATCGTCGCTAAGTGAAATCGTTTGACCCGATGTCAATTCAGAAAAACTTGTCTTCTTTATTAAATAGGAAGGCAAGTTTTTTTTGCGGTCTGTTGCCCATACGCCTTCTAGTTTGAAATGGTTTAACAACGCCCATTCCCCCTTTGAGCGGTCTTCTCGCAATTAAATGCTAAGTTTTCTCTTAGAGTATTGCAACAGCGGATACTCTTTGTTAAAATTTTTGCTTAGATACAACTTAAAAGGAGCTACTACATATATGCAGAAAATAACCAAGTTCGGGTATTCCTTCGTTGCTGCTTTGGCAATCCTCTTTGCTGCTGCCGGCATCCCCCTCGTTTCATATGCTGATGATACAGCAATGAGCATCGAAGAGATCCAAGATTTTTCGATTGACGCCAAAGCCGCCTACTCCATTGATTTTGACACAGGGAAAGTGTTGTATGATCAAGATGGCGAGACAGCCATGGGTATTGCCTCCATCACCAAGATCATCAGCCTCTACCTTGTCGCTGAGCAAGTAGAGCAAGGAACGATCGCTTGGGATGATCCTGTCCCTATTTCAGATTATGCCGCGAATCTCAGCGTGTCGCCAAACTTATCGAATGTCCCTTTGCATCAAGACGTTACCTATACAGTAAAAGATTTGTATGATGCCAGTTATATCCAATCTGCAAATGCAGCAATCGTCGCGCTGGCGGAGCTGATTGCTGGGTCTGAAAGTGCCTTTGTTGATCAAATGCAAGAAAAAGTGCAATCATGGGGCATTACCGATGCAAAAATCGTCAATGCTTCTGGCTTAAACAATGCTTATCTAGGGGAAAATATTTACCCAGGATCAACTTCCACTGATGAAAACGAACTATCCGCAAAAGATGTGGCATTGATTGCCCGTCATTTGCTGCAAGACTTTCCAGACGTTTTAGAAGTAACCAGCCTTTCCACCAAACAATTTGGTGAAGGTTCCTATTCGCCTGTCGAGATGGTCAATTGGAACTGGATGCTTCCAGGTTTTACGAATACGAAAGATGGTGTTGACGGTCTGAAGACTGGTACGACAGATATGGCGGGCGCCTGCTTTGTCGGAACCGCCGTTAAAGATGGCCAACGAATCATCACCGTGGTGCTAAACGTCAATGGTCATGCAGAAAATCCAAGTGTTCGTTTTATTGAAACAGGCCGTTTGATGGATTACTCGTTTGATGCTTGGGAACAAGTAGAGATTTTACCAGAAAATGCGCAACTAGAAGATACCCAGACGGTTGCAGTCAAAGATGGGAAAGAATTGAGTGTGCCCGTTGCCTTAAATCAAGGCTTGACCTTATGGGTACGTGGAGATATGGATGCCACAGCCTTTGAAACAACCATTGACTTTAATGAGCATTATCGTGATTCTGCCCTGCAAGCGCCATTGACTGAGGGCACAAAAGTCGGTACCGTAAGTGCTTCGATTCCAGCTGATACGCTTGGTTATATTGATGATTCCGATCATGACGAGACTGCAGGATTGATCACAACACAAACGGTGGAAAAAGCCAACATCTTTGTTCGTGCTTGGCGCGGCGTGTCCAACTTTTTCAGTAATCTTTTTTAACCTAAACGAAAAAATCTGTCCGAAGCAAAGACTGCTTCTCGGACAGATTTTTTTATTCTACTGTTTCCACCGTTGCTGTTGCCAATGGCTCCACAGGGAAAAATAATTCAACTTCCCCCTCCTGAAAATGAGGAAGATACCTTTCTTGGATGGCTGCTGACAACTGGACGTTGTTTTCTGGTAAAACTTCCATCAGCATTTTTTCAGTCATCATCGTTAAGTTTTTTTCATCCGTTTTTACAACGAGATAGGTCATTGCGGGCATTTCCCACCGGACCCAACCGACAGGAGGAAAATTTTCTGTCTGGACTTGAACGCCTGCCAAGTAGCGACCGGTTTCTTGCCAAGGCTCTAACCAATTGGTGCCATCACTCATCAAGCCCCAAAATTCCAGTTCTTCTGCCTTTTGATCACTTACGAGAAATTCGATCTCTTCAAAATCCTTTGTTGCAAGTTCCCAGAGCGCTGGTACCCAAGAAGCACCTTCTTCTGCTAACCCCTTGCCCTCTTTTCCAATCACATAAAAAGCGGGTCGTTCGACGCGAATCACTTCACCTAATTGCATGTTCCTTCCTCCTTCTTTCCTTCATTTTAGCGAATTGCAAGAAATTCAGCAACTTTGACCTTAGCAACAAGCAATTTCTGTCATTTTTCGGTATACTAAGTGTATCGTTAAAGGAGTGAAAAACATGGATTTTACGCAATTGCTGATTTTTTCCATCAGCTATGTGTCGGGCGTGATCGTCGTTCAAAAATGGCGCAAGAAAAAAGATGATCCGGATATTTTCTTTTTTGAATGTTGTTGGACGATCTTAGCCCTACTGATTTATTTAGCTGTCTCAGAATTACGGACAGGTAGTTTCTTTATTCTGATACCCGTCGCCTTCGCCGGCCTTTTTTTATTTTCTTATCGGCGCAACAAACATCAACTCGTAAATGGCTTACTCTTTAATTTGTTCGTGTTGGCTTTTGGCGGCTATTTAGTCATTAATTTATACCGAACCCAAGATATTCTTGTAGGTGGCCTATTGGCTGTTTTACTAGCGATTTTCTTTGCTGTACTATTATTCGGTTTGGCAACGCTCGTGGTCTTTCTTTACTGGAATTCCATTATTGTTCTACGAAGAGAATCGCGATCGATCGCCAATCTATTGACCCTGATCTTAGCGGTGGTTTTGACCGTATTACTATTTTCAGATACCCTTTTGCACTTTTTCCCAGATTGGATCCGAACCTTATTCGGCATTGTTCCCCTAAGTCTTTTGTATCTGTTTGTAGTCTTTTTGAACTTTTTATCGATTTCAGTCATTTATCAGTTCAACCATCCTCGCTATAATCAGGACTTTATCATCGTCTTAGGAGCAGGTCTTTTAAATGGCACCACGGTCTCCCCTTTATTGGCAAAACGCATCAATACAGCGATCTCGTTCTACGAAGCGCAATTTAAAGCAAAAAAAACCGCTCCTCGATTACTGATGTCAGGCGGACAAGGAAGCGATGAGCAGCTGCCGGAAGCTGTTGCTATGAAAGAATATGCGATTGCCCAAGGCGTACCAGAAGGTGAGATTTTAGTGGAAACAAATTCCACGACTACTTATGAAAACATGAAATTTTCGAAAGAAATCATGGATTCGCTTAAGCCAAAGGGCTACAAAGCAATCTTTGCCTCAAACAATTATCATATTTTTCGTGCCGGTCTCTATGCGGATCAAGCCCAACTTAAAGCGGATGGTATCGGAGCACCTACTGCCTTTTACTATTTACCGAATGCCTTTTTAAGAGAATTTGTGGCAATCCTTTTTATGCACAAAAGACGACATTTAACGGTATTGATCACCTTACTGATTCTCTATGCAGGAGCAGCGATCCTCCAACTTATTTTTGGCTAAACAAACAAAAAAAGTTCTTTGAACCAGTTGGTTCGAAGAACTTTTTTCTTATTGAATCGTGCGATGTTTCTTCCAGAAGCGTTGTTGCCATTTTTCTTTCATGCTATCTGTAAGCGGTT
This sequence comes from Enterococcus sp. DIV0240d, assembly GCF_051711245.1. Taxonomy (NCBI): domain Bacteria; kingdom Bacillati; phylum Bacillota; class Bacilli; order Lactobacillales; family Enterococcaceae; genus Enterococcus; species Enterococcus sp. DIV0240d. Next base: position 2,536,715 of record NZ_JBIOMG010000001.1, read on the forward strand.
CTGATGCTTCTTTGATCGCACAATATTTGTCCACCATCGTGACGATATAGCTTTCTTTATAGCGTGGCGGTGCAATCGTTGCTCCCCACATATGTTTCAAGATGATATCTTTTTCAAGATCACTAAGTTCAGTGATTTTTTCGGCATTTTTTACTGCGATTCGTGGATGCATGTACGCATGGGTACCTTCGTCAAACTTTGTAGTACGCCAATCGTAATAAAATAAATCATGAAGGAGTCCTGCACGAGCTGTTGAACGAGCATCGCCGCCCCATTTCTTGGCCAATTTGTAACTATAATAAGAGACGCTGATCGAATGTTCCAAACGTGTGGAGTTCATATGCTGCACAAAATTGGCTAATTTTTTTACAGCTTCTGTTTCTAACAGGTCAGCCACGTAAGACATATATTCGCTATCTTCTTGCCATTTTTCTGTCATAAATTTTTGTCTGCCACCTTTTTTGATCTGCTTGATTGTTACAAGACAAAGTATAACACCTATTCATGCAAGTTTCTAGGTGAGGTGCAATAGATTCAAATAGTTTAACAGTTCCTTAAAAATCTAGCTGACAGCAAAATACATCAAAATACCTGCCGCAATGGCGACGTTCAATGATTCCGCCTGACCATAGATGGGAATATACACATTTTTGTCAGTCAAAGCCAACAGTTCTGGGTGAACCCCTTGCCCCTCGTTGCCTAAAATGAAGGCAGCCGCTTGTTCTTTAGGAAGCTCGGTATAAGGGACTGCTTCTTTATTTAACTCGGTGCCATAAATCGCCACGCCAGCTGCCTGCAGCTGCTTTAGAAATGGCGGGATCGCTCCTTCTACGATCGGCAGATGATAGTTGCTACCTTGCATACTGCGCAAGACTTTGGTGCTGTAAAGATCGGCTGTTCCTTCGCCGAGAAAAACCCCGCTGAACCCAGCAGCATCCGCTGTTCGAATCATGGTGCCAACGTTCCCAGGATCTTGCACATTATCTAAAATCAGCCAATTGCCCGTCAGTGTCTGTAAGTCTTGTTCTTGCTTTTCCACCACAGCAAAAATCCCTTGTGGTGTTGGCAAATCAGAAAGCATCGCTGCGATCTCCTCTGTGATCAAATAGCTTTCTTCCTGATAATCATCGAGTTGCCCGTTGGCTTCCCTTAACCCTCGCGGGGTCACCAACAACGCTTTGATTGGTACTTGTGCATGCAATGCTTCTTGCACTAAATGCCAGCCATCGATCAAATAAGTATTGGTCTGTGTCCGGTGTTTTTTTTGTGTTAGTTTTTTGATTTCCTTGATAAAGGTATTTTTTTTCGATTGAATTTCTTTCATCTTGTCACCTCGATTCATTATAGCATGAGTCAATCGATCTAACTTGTTCTTTTACTGAAAAAACGCTATCATATAAAGCAGAGGAGGGATTGTCCATGAAGAAACTACGAATCCATGTGCAAGGACGTGTCCAAGGCGTCGGCTTTCGTTATACCACAAAAATGCTTGCCGATCAGTTGGGGGTCACCGGATCTGTAAAAAACGAAGCGGATGGTTCTGTTTCGATTGAAGCAATTGGCGATGACAAAGCCATCGATGCCTTTGTTGCTGGGGTTAAGGATTCTCCTTCACCCGCTGGGAAAGTAAATCAGATCGACATCCAACCAGACGATGCCATCAAAGAGCGTAGGAGTTTTGATGTAGTGTACTATTAACAATTGAATGTTTTCTAAGTCGAAAGATTGATTTTTCAATGAATTTCTCTTTGTACATTGAAATAGTCGGTCTTTTTTAGTATAGTTATTTTTGTCTAAATTTATTGTGAAGAGGAAGAATAGAATGTCTAAAATGAATAAATGGCTGCTTTCATCAGGATTATTTGGCCTGTTATTAGCATTATCAGGCTGTGTCAGTACCAATGCTGATGGTACGCCGAAAGAAACAGGAATGATTTATCGCTTTTTGGTGAAACCATTAGGGGATATGATCACGATGCTCGTTGAAAACTTCAACTGGTCTTACGGCTGGGCGATCATCGCGGTAACGATCGTTGTCCGTGTCATTATCTTACCGTTAGGGATCCATCAGTCTCGCAAAACGATGGTTCAAAGTGAAAAAATGCAGTTTCTGAAACCTCAAGTGGATATTGCGCAAGCCAACTTGAAAAAAGCAACCACTCGGGAAGAACAAATGCAAGCGCAAGCGGAGATGCAAAAAATCTACTCTGAAAACAATGTTAGTATGTTTGGCGGTATCGGATGTCTCCCTTTGCTGATTCAGATGCCGATTTTCTCTGCTCTTTATTTCACCGCTCGTTACACACAAGGAATCCAAAACTCTGAATTCTTTGGCGTATCTTTAGGCGACCCAAGCATCCTCTTTGTGGCGATTGCTGGTCTTTCCTACTTGGCACAAGGATATATCTCAACCATCGGGATTCCTGAAGAACAGAAAAAAACGATGAAAACCATGTTGATCGTTTCTCCATTGATGATCGTTTTCATGTCCATGAGTGCACCAGCTGGTGTGACACTTTACTGGGTAGTTGGTGGGGTCTTCAGTTGTATCCAAACGTTTATCACGAATGTCATCATGAAACCAAAAATTCGTGCCCAAGTCGAAGCGGAAATGAAAGCAAATCCGCCTAAAACGGTAGTTACGCCTCGTAAAGACGTAACGCCTGAAAAAACAGAAGCTGTCAAAAAAGCGTTGAATACGACAAAGCCTAATGGAAAAGGTCGTAACGCTGGCAAGCAGCAACGGAAGTAATTCTTGACCAAATCGCTCATTGGGCGGTTTGGTTTTTTGTTGTTTTCAAATGGGAATCAGTTGCTTCTTCTATTGCCTTTCGCTATAGTAAATGAGAGGTGAGCGCATGTTTCAAGCATATATCAATATTTTTGTCATTTTCAGTCTCATGTTTATCGGTTATTGGTTGTCTTACAAACAATGGTTTTCTAATCGAACCGCCGATACGTTTTCAAAACTGGTGTTAAATGTCTCATTACCCGCCAATATGTTTTTGACGACCATTAAAAACTTTACGAAAGACGAGTTTCTCTCATTAGTTTCCTGGATGATCATCCCTTTGCTTTCCATGATGATCACTTACTTCGCCGGTTATTTATGGCGCCGTTTCGCGCAAGTTGAAACCAAACACCAAGGGGCATTTTCCGCCATGTTTACCTTTTCCAATACGATCTTCATCGGCTTACCGATCAATTTAGCCATTTTTGGTGAAAAAGCCGTTCCCTATGTGTTGTTGTACTACATCGTAAATACGACATTATTTTGGACCATCGGTATTTTTGAGTTAGCAAAAGATAACCCCGATTTCGGCGAAGCCCGCATTTCCTTTCATCCATTGGTCATGCTAAAAAAGATTTTTTCGCCAGCCTTGATTGGTTTCATTATCGGCTTGATCTGGATGCTGTTCACATTACCACTGCCCTCCTTTGTTGATGGGCTTGGAAGCTACCTAGCAGATTTAACGACGCCTCTATCAATGTTTATTATCGGGATCATCGTGTACTTTGGCGGGCTCAAGAACTTGCGAATGACCAAAGACATTGCTGGTGTCCTGTTTGGTCGCTTCGTTCTTTCACCTCTCGTTGTATGGCTATTAAGCAGAATCATCCCTGTTCCTGAATTGATGCTTTCTGTGTTTATTATTCAAGCCTCTATGCCCGTCCAAAACTCTGTCCCGATCCTTGTACGAAACTACCAAGGGGATGAAGAATTTGCAACTTCATGTCTAGGCTATTCCGTCTTACTTTACATGGTGTATCTGCCTGTTTTGCTTTTTTTCTTTTTTTAGCAATTTAACAAACTTTGTCGAAAAATACTCGTTACCAAAGGCATTCGCTTCTTTCGGTAACGAGTATTTTTCTTCTCTTTGTATGGTAATGGGTCTTTTGATTCGCTGTCCGAACGGCAACTCCCCTTATGATTTGTCACTATAGATCACGATTTTTCTGATTTTCGCCAGATTGTGACTGCTTAGGTCGATTTAACAAACAAGACAAAAAAGCCCATCATACAGAAACTAGCTATATGAAGCGACCCCCAAAAGTTAGACCAAAATAATCTAACTTTTGGGGGTCGTTATTTGTATGGCAAAATATCCTTTTGAATTAAAACTAAAAATCGTTAAAGAATATCTTAGTGGCGTGGGCGGATATCGGTATCTTGCCAACAAATACGGTATTTCAAGCAAGTCTCAAGTAAGTAATTGGGTGAATGCCTATCGTGAATACGGAGAGGAAGGTCTATTGAGAAAGCATCAAAATCAGAAATATTCTGTTCAATTTAAGTTAAATGCGCTAGAGTTATATCAAACAAGTGAGATGTCCTATCGAGAAGTTGCTAGCACTTTAGAAATGAACAACCCTGCGCTTATTGCCAATTGGATGCGTAATTTCAGAGAAGCAGGTATTGAGGGGCTCTCAAAAGAGAAAGGGCGACCACTTACTTTGACTAGAAAAAAAGAAAACAAAAAAGAAAATACAACAACTGAAGAACGCGATCGTATCAAGGCATTAGAAAAGCAAGTCCGATCCCTTCAAATTGAGAATGCCTTTTTAAAAGAGTTGAGGAAGCTGCGAAAACAGGAAGCCCAGCAAAGACGCAAGAATCAATCGCACGAATCATCGCCAGCCTCCGAGGATCATTCAAACTAGTTGAGCTTCTTGAAACATTGAAATTTCCTAAAGCAACCTATATGTATTGGCAGAAACGGTTTGACAGACCAAACCCAGACCAAGAAATTGAAGAAAAAATGCTTGAAATTCGCAAAGAGCATAAAGACTATGGCTGTCTGCGACTAAAAAAAGAATTAGAGAATCAAGGGATTCATGTCAATAAAAAGAAGATTCAACGTCTGATAAAAAAACTAGGTATCGAAGTAAAGTCTTACACTCGAAAATCTCGACGGTACAATTCTTATCGTGGGAAGGTTGGTACTGTCGCCAAAAATCGTATTCATCGTCGGTTTTATACAAATATCTGTCACCAAAAAATTACAACTGATACCACAGAGTTTAAGTATTATGAAGTAGACACCGCAGGTGTCGTTCGTCAGAAAAAGCTGTATTTAGATCCTTTCATGGATTTCTACAATAGTGAAATTCTATCTTATCGGATTTCTGAAAAACCAAACGCACTAGCCATAATGGAAGGATTAGAAGAAGCAATCCAGATGACAAATGATTGTCCATTTCGTAGAACCTTCCATTCAGATCAAGGATGGGCCTATCAAATGAATGCTTATAAGAATAAATTGAAGCAGCATAAAATCTTCCAGAGTATGTCTCGTAAAGGGAATTGTTTAGATAACTCACCTATGGAAAACTTCTTTGGTTTATTAAAGCAAGAGATTTTTCATGGAGAAGTCTATCGGAGTTTAGATGAATTGAAAACAAAAATTGACCAATATATCTATTATTACAACCATAAACGCATCAAAAAGAAATTAAATTGGCGAAGTCCGGTTCAGTTTCGAGAAGCTGTAAAAACAGCTGTCTAACAGTTAATCTTATCGTACAAAAAAGGAGTGGATTTCTCCACTCCATAAAAGTCTAACTTTTTGGGGTCACTACAATACTAGATGCTGCAATGATGGGCTTATTTTTTTAAGTGGACAGCCGTTGGCTTACAACATATCGAACAACGACAACTGATTTTCATCTGGTAGATCTTTTAGAACACCGTTATCCGTCATGTATTCAATCAACGTCTTAGAAACTTTCCCGCGATTGGCGAGGTCTTCTTTCGATAAGAAGGGACCATCTTTTCGTGCTTCCACGATTTGTTTCGCTACGTTCAGCCCTAAACTCGGTACTGCTCGGAACGGTGCGATCAATTTTTTCCCATCGATCACGAAATTTTCTGCATCGGATTTATACAGATCGATCATTCCAAATTCATAGCCGCGCTCCAGCATTTCATTGGCTAATTCCAGAACCGTCAACAGATTTTTTTCTTTCGTTGACGCATCCATTCCTTTGTCATTGATTTCTTGCATCCGTTCTTTTACGGCATCTTTTCCTTTTGACATAGCAATCAAATCAAAGTCGTCTGCTCGGACAGAGAAATAAGCACAGTAATAGAGAATTGGGAAGTACACTTTAAAGTAAGCCACCCGCAACGCCATCAAGACATACGCCGCAGCATGGGCTTTCGGGAACATGTACTTGATCTTCGAACAAGAATCGATATACCATTCTGGGACATTGTTTTCCCGCATCGCTTGCAAGTAAGTATCCCGCAAGTCGTCAGGGATCTTGTTCCATTGTCCTTTACGGACCGTCTCCATGATTTTAAAGGCCATCCCGTCATCTAAACCAGCATGGATCAAATACACCATGATATCATCCCGACAGCCGATTACTTCCGCTAGGCTGGCATCTCCGCGACGGATCAATTCTTCCGCATTGCCCAACCATACATCGGTACCATGGGAAAGACCAGAGATCTGCAGGAGTTCAGCAAAGGTCGATGGATGGGTTTGATCCAGCATCCCCCGCACAAAGCGGGTACCAAATTCCGGGATGCCTAATGTACCGGTTTTCGAATAGATCTGCTCTTCGGTCACGCCTAACACATCCGTGCCGCCAAAAATACGCATCACTTCTGGATCATCGGTGGGGATCGTTTTTGGATCGATGCCTGATAGATCCTGCAGCATCCGAATGACCGTCGGATCATCGTGTCCGAGGATATCCAGTTTCAAGATATTGTCATGAATCGAATGGAAATCAAAGTGGGTCGTTTTCCACTCCGCATTTTGATCATCCGCTGGGTATTGGATCGGGGTGAAATCATAGACATCCATATAGTCGGGAATAACGATGATCCCCCCCGGATGCTGACCAGTCGTCCGTTTGACGCCTGTGGCACCTTTTGCCAGGCGATCGACTTCGGCTGCTCGATAATGAAGATTATGATCGCGCTCAAAGCCTTTTACGAAACCAAAGGCTGTTTTGTCGGCTACGGTACCGATCGTTCCTGCACGATAGACGTATTCTTCACCGAAGAGTACTTTCGTATAGTTATGGGCTTCTGGCTGATATTCTCCTGAGAAGTTCAAATCGATATCGGGTACTTTATCGCCGTGGAAACCAAGGAACGTTTCAAAGGGAATATCGTGGCCATCTTTGTTCAGACGGGTGCCGCATTTTGGACATTTTTTCTCTGGCATATCATAACCAGAACCATACGAACCGTCTTCGTAAAACTCCGAATACTGGCAATCGGGACAATAATAATGAGGAGCTAATGGATTGACCTCAGTGATCCCCGTCATGGTTGCCACGAAACTAGAACCGACTGATCCCCGTGACCCTACTAGATAGCCGTCTTCATTGCTTTTATGAACGAGTTTTTGTGAGATCAAATAGATCACGGAAAAGCCGTTCCCAATGATCGAATCAAGCTCTTTTTTCAAACGTTTTTCCACGATCTCTGGTAATGGATCGCCGTATAACTCTTTGGCACGGTTGTAACTTAAGTCGGTGATCTCTTGTTCTGATCCGGGAATCTTTGGTGTATACAGATCATCTTTTACCGGAATGACTTTTTCACAAAGATCGGCGATTTTATTCGGGTTCGTCACCACGATTTCTTTCGCCGCTTCTGGACCTAAAAATTGAAAAGCGGTCAGCATCTCATCCGTAGTACGGAAGTGCACGTCTGGTAGGCTATGACGATTCAACGGATTGGCGCCTCCCATTGAATTGATCAAGACCTTGCGATAAATGGCGTCTTCTTCGTTTAGGTAATGGGCATTCCCAGTAGCCACAACGATTTTCCCTAACTCTTCCCCCATTTTTACCAGATTCCGAATGATGTCTTCTAGGTCTTTTTCACTTTTCACGAGTTCCGTTTCCAAAAGATGGGCATAAACTGCTTTGGGCATGACTTCGATGTAGTCATAAAACTTGGCAAGTTCTCGTGCTGCATCGACCCCTTTTTGCATCATTGCGACAAAGACTTCTCCTTTATCACAGGCGGTTCCGACTAACAATCCTTCCCGCAATTTCACCAATTCTGAACGTGGGATTCGTGGGACTTTATCATGGAAGTACTTCACATTCGACATCGAGATCAGCTTGAATAAATTTTTCAATCCTGCCTGTGTTCGAGCCAAGATCGTGGCATGGAAGGGTCGAGCTGCTTTGTAGGAGTTCTCACCTCCCACGTGTCGGTTCAACTCTTCGTGCAGCAGCATCTCATGTTTTTCCATTGCTTCTTTGACAAAGATCCATGCTAAATGACCGGTTGCCTCCGCATCGTAGATCGCTCGGTGATGTTGTTCTAAGCTGACGCCGAATTTTTTAGAAAGGACACCTAAACCAAATCGCTTAAACTCTGGATACAAATAACGAGCGAGTTCCAATGTATCAATGACGGGATTTTCCACTTCTGGAATACCGTATTTTCGATAACTGGTATTTAAGAAGCCCATATCAAATGACGCATTGTGGGCAACTAAAATGGCTCCTTCAGAAAACTCACGGAACAAACGTAAGACTTCTTCTTCTGATTTTGACCCGCGAACCATTTCATCGGTGATTCCCGTCAGTTCTACGGTCGTTCGCGATAACGGATGACCTGGATCGATAAATTCATCAAAGGATGCCTCCACGTTGCCTTTATGCATCCGCACAGCAGCCAACTCAATGATGGTGTCGTATACTGCAGACAACCCAGTGGTCTCCACGTCAAACACGATATAAGTAGCATCGGTCAGTGGAACAGGCTGAGGATTGTAGGCAACCGCTACGCCGTCATCCACGATATTGGCTTCCACACCGTAAAGAATTTTAACACCAGCCTTTTCTCCTGCATGATGGGCATCAGGGAACCCTTGCGCTCCACCATGATCGGTGATCGCAATCGCCTTATGGCCCCATTTGCCTGCTTGAGCGACAAAATCCGCCACGTTGTTGGTGGCATCCATCGTACTCATATTGGAATGCAGGTGGAGTTCGACCCGTTTCTCGCCTTCAGGTGCATAGTCTTTGCGGGCTTCGTGTTTGACTTCCAGCAAATCTTGCGCATTCATAACGAGATCTCGCATGAAGGTATCTTCTTGGACGCTACCGCGTACTTTGACCCAACTACCTTTGGCGATGGCATCAAAAACTTGTTCATCTTTTTCATTGTTGGAGAATTTTTTCACACTAAACGATGACGTATAGTCGGTGATTTTCAAGATCAAAATCTTCCGTTTTGAACGCAATTCGCGGACTTCTTTATCAAAGACATACCCTTGGATCGTAACTCGGCGTTCTTCCTCGATGATATTGATCATCGGTGTCACAGGTTCATCGGCAGGAATATTACGTCCCAAGGCGATTGGTCCGTCAAATTCGACTGTTTTGACTTCTTTTTTGCGTTGCTCGTGCGCCATTAAGTTCTCAGCAGCTTGTTGTTGGAACGCTGCTGTTTGCTCTTCCTTGCGTGCTTCAAGTTCTTTTAAGGCCGCCTCCGCTTGCTCTTGGTCTAGCTGCGGCAAGATCCGAAATTTTTGAAAGCCGAAGGTACTATAATTTTCCTCAATGATCGGCAAGTACTGCTGCTGCAAAATCGTGATGACCGCATCATTGTTGACTGGCAAAATCACTTTGTTCTCTTGCAGCACAGGCATTTGGTTTTTGATCACTTGATGAACCAATGGTCGATCACAATTTTGATTGGCTAACGCTAATGGCCAATATTCTTGAATGAATTGCTCATCAAAGGAACCATCTTGAGCTTCAATGATGATACGAACTTCCGCAATCTCTTTAAACGCCAATTCAATATGTTGTTTAAAGGACTGATACACCATCACCGGTAATAAACGTTCAAATTGGAAATAAAACGTCCACGCTTTTGATTGTCGATGCACGGTCACTTGTTTGATTTGGGCAGTCTGCATCAACGGATGCTGCCGAAGATTTGGGGCAGCTGCAATTTGGTCTAATAATATCTCAAAGGTCTCTCTTTCTTTTGACAATTGAAGATCCTCCTTTTCTCAGTACTCACTAGTATACCTCTTTTTGCCCTCATTTTCATTAAAAAATCGAGAAAGGATTTCCTCTCTCGATCTGCTATTCATTCTTGTTCGTTCCTGTTTATTCCTGATTGGCTAACAAAATCGTCAGGGTCGAAGCGACTTCTTCTTTTCTCACTTCAACGGTCGCACCAGTATGCTTGATTTTGATCTCCACGATGCCTTCTACGGCTTTTTTACCGATAGTCAAGCGAATCGGACAGCCAATCAAATCGGCATCTGCAAATTTGACCCCTGCACGTTCATTGCGGTCATCTACCAGCACTTGATAGCCGACTTGGTTCATCATTTCTTCTACTTCTTCACTTAAGGCATTTTGATAGCTATCTTCAATCGACGTTTGAATGATATGCACATCAAATGGCGCAATTTCTTGGGGCCAATCGATCCCAAACTCATTGCCGTATTGTTCGACGATCGTTGAAAGCAGACGGGAAACCCCCAGCCCATAACAGCCCATGATGATTGGTTGCTCATCGCCGTTTTCATCGACAACCGTCGCTTCTTGCGCCTCACTGTACTTGGTTCCTAACTTGAAGATATGCCCAACTTCGATTCCTCGCGTAAAGGTTAAGGTTCCTTTTCCATCTGGAGAAGGATCACCTTCTTGAACTAAGCGAAAATCGGCAAAGGCTAATGGTTGAAAATCACGCCCCACATTCGCATTGAGATAATAGCTTTGTTTTTCTGCCGCTGGAACGATCAGATTCGCCATATCTTGGACATGCTGATCGGCGTACAACTGGATCGAATCAGCAAGCGCAATGGGACTGCGCAGCTGCGTCTCACTCGTCAGATAAGACTCCGCTTCCTCAACAGTCAGCACCTTCACGTGATCAGCGGCTAAGTAATGCTTGACCTTTGTTTCATTGAGGCTGTGATCGCCACGTAATAACACCATAATGACTTGCTCGTCAACGAGTAATAAAGATACTTGAACGATTTTTTGCAAGTCTGTTTCGTATGCCTGCGCCAACTCCCCTAACGTTAAAGGCTCATCCTGAACGACTTTTTGTAATTCTAAATAGGTCTCGTGTGATTTTTTGGCGATGTATTGACTGGTTGCTAATTTCCAATTGGCGACATAATCGCTTTCGGTCGAGTAGCAGATCAGCTCTTCGCCGATCCCCGACAATGCCAAAAATTCTTTCGAATCTCTGCCACCCATCAAGCCATTGTCCCCGACCACTGCCCGATACTCGATCCCACAGCGTTTCAATATTGCATGATAAGCCATTTCGTAACGATTATAGGTTTGATCTAAGCTGGCTTCATCGGCATGAAAGGAATAGCCATCTTGCATGATAAATTCGCGGCTGCGGATCAATCCAAAGCGCGGCCGCTGTTCGTCCCGATATTTCGTTTGGATCTGATACAAGCTCAATGGCAGCCGTTTATAAGACGTGATCTCGTTTTTGATCAATGTCGTAAACGGCTCTTCATGAGTAGGTCCTAAAACAATCTCTCGTTCGTTTCGATCGGTTAATCGATACAAGGACTCACCATACAATGAGGCACGTCCTGACTCCTTCCATGGCTCATATGGAAGCAAAGAAGGCATCGCCATCTCTACGGCATCGATTTGTGCCAATTCTTCACGGATGACCCGCTTGATCTTTTCTAACACCCTTTGTGCTAGCGGCAAGTAAACATAAATGCCTGCCGCCACTTGTCGAATATACCCTGCCCTAACTAACAGTTGATGACTTAACGTTTCCGCATCGCTGGGGGTTTCCCGCAATGTCGGAATCAAACATTTTGACTGTTTCATTTTTTTCTCCTTTCCTACAAAAAATCATGTTCACCCGATCAACAATTGATTTGCTTGTGCGTATTATTTTAAAAGAAGAAACGTTGGATATCATTCCAGGTAACGAGAACCATCAGCAGCATCAAAAACCCAAACCCAATCAGGGTAATGATGCCTTCTTTTTCTTGGCTGATTGGCTTGCCTCGCAAACCTTCTAAAATATTTAAAACCAGCTTACCGCCATCCAATCCAGGAATCGGTAATAAATTAAAGATCCCCAAGTTGATAGAAATCATCGCCATCATCGCGATCACCGTTGTTACCCCTTGCGATGCAGCTTGAGAAGACAGTTGGAAAATCGCTACCGGTCCACCCAATTTATTGATATCTGGTTGGGCAATCAAGTTGCCGACTGCTCTAAAAATCACCAGTGAATTGTCAATGGTCGTTTGCAAGCCACCCAGTAAGATATCTCCGATCCCAGTTTTTAAGGAAGCGGTGATCCCTAAGAAACCGATCGTGGTCTCCCCTGATTCTTGACTCGCAGGAGTTGCCGTCAAATCAAGTGTTTCTGATCCTCGTTTGACTGCTAGAGCAATCTGAGTATCTGGGTACTTTTGGATCTCAGTCGTTAATTCTGACCAGTTAGAAACATCGACACCTTCGACAGCTAAGATTACATCGCCATTTTGCAGCCCTGCTTCAGCTGCCGGTGTTCCTGCTTCGATTCCTGTCACGATGGTTGCATCTTGATTCGCAACACCACCTTGTGCAAACACCAACCCAGTGAATAAGACCAAGGATAAAATAAAGTTGTTCATCGGTCCGGCAAAATTCGTCAACATTCGCTGCCAAAGCTTTGCGGACTGAAATTGAACGTCTTTTGGTGCGATCCGAACTTCAACGCCATCTTCATGAATGATCGTTGCGTCATGATCCACAGCGTACATAACCGCTTCTTGTTCATTGCCGTTGATGAACCCTGTGATCGTCAACTTTTCCTCCAAGTCAAAGTCGGTCACTTCCATAGGGATCGCTTGCGGCAATTGGATCTTTTTGCTCGTATTGATTTTGATAACTTTGCCAGTTGCATCTTGAACCAAGGAGACTGGCATACCTGGTGTTAATTCTGTTTCATCTTCACCCCAGCCCGCCATTTGGACATACCCGCCTAATGGCAGCATCCGAATCGTGTAGGTCGTCCCATCTTTCGCTTGATGCGCGAACAATTTAGGCCCCATACCGATGGCAAACTCTCTTACTAAAATACCTGCCCGTTTTGCAAAGAAGTAGTGTCCAAACTCGTGAATCACTACCACTACGGAAAAGATAATGATAAATACAAGTATCGTTTTCATGCTCGTTCCTCTCTTTCACAGCATCCCTCTCATTCAGGGCAGCCTTTCCTTATTTTATCACACCGATTCCCGTTGAGGAACTCACATTCCCGTTGTAACAAGAATTTAAAAAAAGAAGCGCAAGCCAAGCCTGCACTTCTAAATAATTTCTAAAAAACACCGAATAAATACATGATTGGAAACACAAACAGCATGCTATCGAAGCGATCCAAGATCCCGCCATGTCCTGGCAAAAGATTGCCTGAATCCTTCACGCCATAATGACGTTTGATTGCCGATTCCACTAAATCCCCGAATTGACCAGCGATCGAAAAGAGGACCGTCAATAAGATCATGATGGCACTACCATGCCCAAAATAATCTTTCCCTGGAAATGCCAGTAGATACAAACCGGCTACGACCACCGCAGCAGCAATCCCGCCTAGGGCCCCTTCGATCGTTTTATTAGGGGAAATCTCTGGCCATAATTTTCGTTGTCCGTAACGCCGTCCCACCATGTAAGCCCCAATATCCGTTGCCCACACGATAAACAGACCGAAAACTAAAACGACTAAGCCATCTGTTGCTGAACGTGCCGTCAAGAAACGTTCAAACCCGACACCAGTATATAAGCTGACGATCACTGGAAACCCAGCTTCATCGATAGTATACGTATTTTTAGAAATAACCGCGATCCCTAGTAATAAAAGGACGATTACATAATACAAGGCACTTTTATCTGTGCCCTCTGGCAAAAAGAAAAACCAGCGTTCTTGAGGTAAAACTAAAATCACCGCACCGATGATTGAAAGAATTCCTTCAAAACTGAAAACAGCTAGTCCTTTCATCCGAAATAATTCATAAACACCGATCCCTGCCATCGCTGCTGCCAGCAATTCGACGGCAATGCCGCCAACGTAAATAATTGGCAGGAAAAAGGCTAATGCGACGACCGCAGTGATTACACGTTGTCTCACTCTTCTTCCTCCTTCGTTTTCAAACCGCCAAAACGCCGGTTTCGTTGTTGAAAGCTCCCGATCGCATCTTCTAGTAAAGCAGCATCGAAATCAGGCCAGAGCGCTTTCGTAAAGAATAATTCGCTGTAAGCAATCTGCCATAACAAGAAGTTGCTGATACGTTCTTCGCCACTCGTGCGAATCACCAATTCAGGATCACGTAACGCGTTTGGCAAAAAACCAGTCATCAAATGTGTCGCCAGCATGTCTTCCGTGAGCTTGGGCAGGGCTTCCTCCGAAGCTGCAAGCTCTTCATAAAGGGCTTGGACAGCAGTCAAAATTTCTGCGCGGCTGCCGTAATTTAAAGCAAAATTCAAGATCATCCCGGTATTATCTTTGGTTTGGCCAATCGCTCGCTTGACCGCTTCTTGTGTGTGTTCGGGTAAAGATTCCGTGAACCCCATCACTTTGACTTGAACATTTTCTTTGATCAGCTCAGGAACAAACGTATCGAAAAAGTCGACGGGCAGTTGCATCAAAAAGTCCACTTCTTCGTTTGGCCGTTTCCAATTCTCTGTTGAAAACGCATAAAGAGTCAATACTTTCACACCAAGGTGTGAAGCATGTTTCGTGATCTTTTTTACCGTCTCCATGCCTTCTTTGTGACCAGCTACTCTTGGCAAGCGCCGATTTTGCGCCCATCTGCCATTGCCATCCATAATGATCGCGATGTGTTGGGGAATCGGCAGTGATGGATCAAATTCATGTTCAGCCGCTTCTTTGATATATTTGTCTTTTTGTGGAAAAAAACGCAGCATCGTATTCGCTCCTCTTCCAATTCTTGAAATTCATCTTTTACATTATAACAATAATCAGATTTCTTGCCTATGAAAACCAAGAAAAGATTTCCATATTAAGAAAAAACAAAAAAACAGTCGTGATATTCAAGTACATACGCCACTTTCGCCCATAAAAAAAGAGCCGCTGAAGCGACTCTTCGTCATTCCTTTTAAACCTCAAGTAGCTCTTGCTCTTTTTCAGCTGCGATCGCATCGATTTCTTTGATGCTGTTATCTGTAGCAGTTTGCACTTCTTTTTCAGATTCACGCAAATCATCTTCTGTAATATCGCCAGCTTTTTCTTGTTTCTTGTAAGCTTCCATCGCATCACGGCGAATGTTACGGACCGCGATTTTCGCATTTTCAGCTTCTTTTTTCACGTCTTTGGCTAATTCTTTACGACGTTCTTCCGTTAATTGAGGAATCACCAAACGAATGACTGTTCCGTCATTGGCAGGTGTGATACCAATATCACTTTGCATGATAGCTTTTTCTACTTCTTGGATCATTGTTTTGTCAAAAGGTGTGATCATCAAAATTCTTGCTTCTGGAATCGTAATTGAAGCCATTTGGTTCAAGGGTGTTGGTACACCATAGTAAGTAACCATTACGCGGTCTAAGATGCTCGCATTCGCGCGGCCAGCACGGATTTGTCCTAATTCCCGCTGCAAGTTTTCTGCTGCTTTTTTCATTTTGTCTTTTGCTTCTGTTAAAATTTTGTCAGCCATGTTATTTCCCCCTTACTGTCGTTCCAATATGTTCACCTAAAATGGCGCGGCGAATGTTTCCATGCTCATTCAAGTTGAATACGACTAATGGAATATCGTTGTCCATACTTAATGAACTTGCGGTTGAATCCATTACTTGCAATCCTTTAGAAATGACTTCTAAATGAGTCAATTCTTCAAATTTCACAGCACTTTGGTCCGTTTTAGGATCTGCTGAGTAGACGCCATCAACATTGTTTTTCGCCATCAAAATGACATCAGCGTTGATTTCAGCTGCCCGTAAGGCTGCGGTCGTATCAGTTGAGAAATAAGGGTTTCCGGTTCCGCCTGCAAAAATGACGACCCGCCCTTTTTCTAAGTGACGTTCTGCTCTGCGACGAATATAAGGCTCTGCGATTTGACGCATTTCGATCGAAGTTTGGACACGCGTTGGTACACCAGCATTTTCTAGCGTGTCTTGTAATGCTAAAGCATTCATCACAGTCGCTAACATGCCCATGTAATCAGCTTGTGCTCTTTCCATCCCCATTTGCGCGCCGATTTGTCCACGCCAAATGTTCCCGCCGCCGACCACGATCGCCATCTGTACGCCTAATTCGTGGACTTCCTTGATCTCTTTAACGATCTCTTGGATCGTCGGTGGTTTGATCCCAAAGCCTTCGTCACCCGCTAATGCTTCACCACTTAATTTTAATACAACACGTTGATATTTTGGTTTGCCCATCATGATTCCTCCGTACATTCTCCAATACTATTGTAGCATATTGGTGCTCTTTCGTTGAAAATTATCTACACTATTTCTTCAAAAACCGTTTTTGCTTAAAAAAAGGGAGCGCACTTCCATGCGTTCCCATCTGTTCGAGGAACAGAATTATTTTTTCACTTGGCTCATTACTTCTTCAACGAAGTTGTCTTCGCGTTTCTCGATACCTTCGCCGACTTCAAAGCGGACAAAAGATTTCACAGTTGCGCCTTTTGATGCAACATATTTTTCAACTGTCATATCTGGGTCTTTAACGAATGGTTGGTCAACCAAAGCGATTTCTGCTTTAAATTTCTTCAAGCGTCCTTCAACCATTTTTTCAACGATGTTCGCTGGTTTGCCTTCGTTCAATGCTTGTTCTGTCAAGACTTGTTTTTCATGATCCAATTCTTCTTGAGAGATTTGTGCTTCGTTCACGTAGCGAGGGTTGATCGCTGCAACGTGCATTGCAACATCTTTCGCAACTGATTCGTCAGTTGTTCCTTCAAGAACAGTCAATACAGCAATACGTCCGCCCATGTGTAGGTAACCGCCGAAAGCAGCATTGTCATCTTTTTCAACAACTTCAAAACGACGGAAGCTGATTTTTTCTCCGATTACTTGTGTTGCTTCGATCAACGCAGCATCCATTGTGCCTTTAGAAGTTTCTAATTTTAAAGCAGCATCCATATCAGCTGGTTTGTTTGCTGCGATTACTTCAGCGATTTCTTTTACTAAGTCTTGGAACATTTCGTTTTTAGAAACGAAGTCAGTTTCTGAGTTCACTTCAACGATTGCTGCTGTGTTGCCGTTGATCGCTACAGATGCTAAACCTTCAGCAGCAATACGGTCGTTTTTCTTCGCAGCTTTTGCCATACCTTTTTCACGTAATAAGTCTACGGCTTTTTCGATGTCGCCTTCTACTTCAACTAATGCACGTTTTGCGTCCATCATTCCTACACCAGTCATATCGCGTAATTCTTTTACTAATTTAGCTGTTACTTCTGCCATTTTTTGTTTCCTCCTAAATGTTTTTAAATAAGATTGCTTGTCTTTAAAAAAAGCTGTTTCAAAGGAGAGTGAGGCTTGGCGCCTAGCCTTTGAAACAGCTCCATCATTTATTATTCAGCTGATGCGTTGTCGCCTTCGACAACATCAACGATTTCTTCGATTGAAGTTGCGTTTTCTGTTGATTCAGCAGCAAAATCTTCTTCTGCTACTTGGTCTTCGCCTTGGTTACCTTCGATGAAAGCATCTGCCATTTTCGCAGTGATCAATTTAACGGCACGAATAGCATCATCGTTTGATGGGATAACAACATCGATTTCGTCTGGATCACAGTTTGTATCGACCATCGCTACGATCGGGATATTTAATTTGCGTGCTTCTTGGATCGCGATACGTTCTTTACGTGGGTCAACAACGTACATTACATCTGGAATTCTTGGCATATCAGCGATACCGCCTAAGAATTTTTCAAGACGTTCGCGCTCTTTGTTCAAGCCAACGACTTCTTTTTTAGGAAGAACAGCAAATGTGCCATCTTCTTCCATTTTGTTGATTTGTTTCAAACGAGCAACACGTTTTTGGATTGTTTCCCAGTTTGTCAAAGTTCCACCTAACCAACGATGGTTAACATAGTATTGACCTGAACGGATTGCTTCTTCTTTGATTGCTTCTTGTGCTTGTTTTTTAGTACCTACGAACAATGCAACGCCGCCTTCTTCAGCAACATTTTTCATGTAGTCGTAAGCTGCGTCTACTAATTTCACTGTTTTTTGCAAATCAATGATGTAGATGCCGTTTCTTTCTGTGAAGATATATTTCTTCATTTTTGGGTTCCAGCGACGAGTTTGGTGACCAAAGTGTACGCCGGCTTCTAGTAATTGTTTCATTGAGATTACTGCCATGTTGTGTTTCCTCCAATTTGGTTTTTTTGTTTTCCTCTCTTGCTCTTTTACTCCTTGAAGAACTGAATCGATCAGCACCGCTTCGCAGATGGAACAAGATGTGGGATTGACGTGAAAAACTCACGCCTTAAACAGTATACAGTAGCTAAAAAAGAAATGCAACTGATTCAAATGAAAAAACTACGATACGTGCTCCAGCTTTTTTTTAACATTCTAATTCTTTTCTTATTATATCTAGGTTTTTTCGGCTTTATCTGCTATGATAAGGCTGACTTAATCAATCATGCTTAAAGGAGTTTACCTATGCGAAAAGCTGATCGCCATTTACTTATTAGACAAATTATTACTGAACATACTGTACGCACGCAAGAAGAATTATTGCAGCAATTGGAAGCCCAAGGCGTCTCCGCCACGCAAGCGACCATCTCTCGCGATATTCGTGATTTGAAAATCGTGAAAGTGCCCGATGAAACAGGTCAGACGAAGTTTGTCATTTTTCAAGGAATGCAATCGTCAGAAGATGAAAAAGAAGAAGAGCAGCGATTGATACAGATGATCGAAGACGTTGTCACTAAAGTAGATCGTGTGCAATTTATGACGTTGATCCATACCGTTGCGGACAATGCGCCTTTGCTTTCGGCTGCGATCGATGAAGTGACTATGCCAGAAAAAGTTTGCTCGTTGGCGGGCTTTGATACAGTAGCGGTGATTTCCCGCAGCGACGAAGATGCCGAAACTTTTTATCAATTTATCAGAAACCACGCGGTCTTATAAGACACCGAACAAATGTGACCTATCTGTATTTTTACTACAAAAAAGCTGTGTCCTTGTCGAAACAAGGACACAGTTTTTTTTGTTACATTTTGTCGGGTGCATGTAAACCAAGCAACCGTAAATCTTCTTTTAATAAGGTCGTTACTGCATAAACTAGAGCCAGACGTGCGTCTTTTTCCGCATCTTCAGCCAAGATTTTCACATTGGCGTAATACTTATTAAAGGCCTGTGCCAATTTGATGGCATGTTTAGCAATGACGGATGGTTCATATTTTTCTGCTGCTTGCAGCACGGTTTCTGGGTAGCGCTGAATCAATTTGATGACTTCCCAGCTCTCAGTATCTGCCAATGACAAACTGCTGACAGCAGCAGGATCAAAGTCGGCTTTTTCAAGAATGCTCATCGCACGGGCATGAGAATATTGCACATAGGGTCCGGTCTCTCCTTCAAAACGGACAACTTCTTCTAGCGTAAAGTCGAAATTATTCAAACGGTCATTTTTCAAATCGTGGAAAACGACTGCCCCGACACCGACTTGTTTTGCAACTTCTTCTTTGTTTTCAAGGGTTGGGTTCTTTTCAGTGATTTGTTCTTTCGCTGAATCGATCGCTTCATTCAATACTTCTTCTAAAAGAACGATCTTCCCTTTTCTCGTAGATAATTTTTTCCCATCTTTGGTGATCAACCCAAATGGTACGTGGGTCATATCATCTGCCCACTCAAAGCCCATTTCCTTCAAAACAGCTTTTAATTGCTTGAAGTGATAACTTTGCTCATTTCCTACCACGTACAATGATTTGGCAAAATTGTAGGTCCGTTTGCGGTATAGCGCCGCAGCCATGTCCCGGGTGATGTAAAGAGTCGCACCATCGGATTTGCGGATCAAGGCTGGATTTAAGTCATACGCAGCCAAATCAACGATTTCTGCCCCTTGGTCTTCTTTCAGCAAGTGTTTTTCCTCTAATAATTCCACGACTTCTGTCATTTTATCATTATAGAAAGCTTCGCCATTCAATGAATCAAAGGAAACTTCCAACATATCATAGATTTTATTGAATTCTTTTAATGATTCATCACGGAACCATTGCCATAAATCCATTGCTTCTTGGTCACCATCTTCTAGTTTCTTGAACCAAGCTCTCGCATCATCTTCTAATTGTTTATCTGTCTCGGCAGCTTCATGAAAATCAACATACAAACGCAACAGTTCGTTGATTGGTTCCGCTTTGACCGCTTCTTCTGACCCCCATTTTTTATAGGCCACGATCAATTTCCCAAATTGTGTGCCCCAGTCGCCTAAATGGTTGATGCGAATTGGCTGGTAACCGATTTTTTCTAAAATAAAGCCGATCGAGTTACCGATCACAGTGGAACGCAAATGCCCCATTGAGATGGGTTTGGCAATATTTGGTGAAGACATATCGATGGGTACTGCTTGCTGATTGCCGATGGTTTGATCGCCAAAATGATTTTTTTCTTTGAGAACCATCTCTAAGACGTGGGCAGAGATTGCTTTTTTATCCATAAAGAAGTTTAAATATGGACCGACCACTTCAATTTTTTCAAAAGACGCTTGATCGATTTTTTCTGCTAAGTCTGCGGCAATTTGCTGCGGCGCTTTCCGATAGACTTTTGCTAGCGAGAAGGCTGGGAATGCCACATCCCCATGGTCGGCTGACTTTGGATTTTCCAGTAATTGCTGAACTTGTTCGATCGATAGATCTTCTTTTACTACTTGATGGATGGCTTGTGCGACGATTTCTTTGTTATTCATAGTATCCCTCCTATAATGACTGAGCCCATGTTTTGATGAAAAGTTGTTTGAAGCAAGCAAACAGCTGTATGTTTTTAACGCAAGAAATGATTGATAAAAACAAAAAAGCCTCTAGCGCATAACATGCACTAGAGACGAGATTTCCCGCGGTACCACTCTGATTGTCCTTTTCGGACCCACTTTTTTCTGATAACGGCAGAATTCCGTTTGCTTGGCAAATTCTCACAAGTGCGTTTCACAATCTGATCAATTCGGCTTCCACCACCCCGAACTCGCTAACTGATACTCGAATCGCTACTTCTCTTGTTTCATCAAATCAAGGCTATTTACTTCCCAGAAAGTATAGCAAAGAAATGTTTGTTTGGCTAGCGAGATTTTGGCATTTTCAAAAAAAATTATTTTATACTTTAGGAATAAATAGATCTCCAGCAGTCACTGCCATGATCGCTTTGATTGAGTGCAAACGATTTTCGGCTTGATCAAATTGACGGGCATACTTACTGCGAAAGACCTCATCAGTGACTTCCATCTCAGAAATTCCATACGCCTGCGCTGCTTTTTTGCCATACGTAGTCTGATCATCATGAAATGCTGGCAAACAATGCATAAAAATCACTTGATCGTTTTGGGTTTTTTTCATCAACGATTGGTTGACTTGATACGGCAGCAGCTGTTCGATCCGTTCTTGGAATTTTTCTTCTTCACCCATTGATACCCAAACATCGGTATACACGACATCAGCGCCTAGAACACCTTGATCCACATCATCAGTCACCATGATCTTTGCGCCAGAGTGCTGGGCATAGGCTTGTGCCTGCGCGATGATGGTTGCTTCTGGCTGCAAGGCCTTCGGGGTGACGACATGAATATTGACCCCTAAAATCGCACTCGTCACTAACAAAGAATTGGCGACATTGTTGCGCCCATCCCCACAGTATGCGATGGTCAAGCCAGTCAGTTCACCGAAGTTTTCTTGAATGGTTAAAAAGTCAGCGATCATTTGCGTTGGATGCCATTCATCCGTTAAGCCATTCCAAACAGGTACGCCTGAATAGCTGGCCAGATCTTCGACAACCTGTTGGCTAAAGCCGCGAAACTCGATCCCGTCAAACATACGGCCGAATACTTTGGCGGTATCTTCAACGGATTCTTTAGACCCCAACTGAATATCATTGGCCCCTAAAAATTCCGGATGTGCCCCCAGATCCACCGCTGCAACCGTAAAGGCTGCTCGCGTCCGTGTCGAATTCTTTTCAAACAAAAGTGCAATATTTTTTCCTTCTAAGTAGCGATGTGGTTGATTGTTGGCCTTCATCCCTTTCAAGTGCTGGGAAAAATCAATCAGATATTGTAGTTCTTCTTTTGTAAAATCCTTTTCTGCTAAAAAACTGCGTCCTTTAAAAACCGATGTCATTGCATACCCGCCCTCCAATTAACTAATAATTATACATTATGATATCAAATAATGAAATAAAATACAACGGAATCTTCTGTTTGCTCATAAAGAAACTAAAAAAATACACCTAAGAACGGATCTTAGGTGCAATCATCTTAAGAAATCGTATGGGCAAAGCTGACACTTGGATCAGCATTCAATGAAAGATCTGCTAAGCGCTGCTTTTTCAACGCAACATGGGCATAGGCACCAATCATGGCCGCATTATCTCCGCAAAGACGCAACGGTGGAATCAACAATTCCACTTTCGGCAATTCCTGCATCGCTTTTTGTAAAGCGTCACGCAACCCTTGATTCGCGGCGACCCCGCCAGCGACGATCAGCTGGTTTACTGGATAGACTTGGCATGCCCGCACTGTTTTGTGAACCAATACTTCGACAACGCTGGCTTGGAAACTAGCTGCTAGATTTTCTACTGACAATGCTTCCTCTCTTTGCTGTGCATTATGCACAAAATTGATAAAGGAACTCTTTAAGCCACTGAAACTAAAATCAAAATTATCTTCTTGTATCATTGCTCGAGGAAAGTGATACGTATCACTGCCTAGATGCGCCAGGCGATCAATTTCTTTCCCACTAGGATACGGCAACCCCAGAATACGACCGACTTTGTCATAGGCTTCACCAGCGGCATCATCTCTCGTTTCACCGATGATCTCAAAAGAGCCATCTTCTGCCATATACACCAATTCGGTGTGGCCACCGCTGACCAATAATGCCATTAAAGGAAAAACCAATGGCTTCACTAGGCGAGCTGCATAAATATGTCCTGCCATGTGATTGACCGGAATCAGCGGTAAGCTGCGGGCCCAGGCAAAGGCTTTTGCTGCAGAAAGCCCAATCAACAGTGCCCCAACCAACCCTGGACCATAGGTAACAGCAACAGCTGACAACTCTTCAGGTTGGGTGTCGGCCTGTGTCAATGCTTCTTCGATACATAAAGTAATCTGTTCGACATGGTGACGACTAGCGACTTCTGGTACGACACCGCCGAAGCGCTGGTGGCTCTTGATCTGCGAAGCAACAATGTTACTTAAAATGGTGTCGCCGTTTTTAATCACTGCCACACTGGTTTCATCACAACTGCTTTCAATGGCTAAAATCAATTCATTCATTTGATTTTTGTCCGCCTACTTTCTTTTCCATAATCAACGCATCCTCTTCTGGATGACTGTAATATTTTTTTCTACGACCGATGACTGTATAGCCCATACGTACATAAAGAGCTTGTGCTTGCAAATTCGACACACGCACTTCAAGATAGATGCGCCGACCATCGGTTTGTTCCACGAGCGATTCCATTTGTTTCAACAATTCTTTCGCCAAACCACGACCTTGATACGCTGGTAAAACCGCTACATTAAACAGCTCTGCTTCATCCAGCACTTGCTGAAAACAGAGAAACCCAATCAGCTCTTGATTGGTTTTTCCATAACGGAACAAATAGCGACTGTTGCTGTTTTGCAAATCTTGTTGAAATTGCTGCACATTCCAAGGCGAGCCAAAGGGATAGCTCTGATCTGCCAATGACCAGAGCATTTGCGGTGTCGGGATCGTTTGATCTGCTTGTTCGTTAGTCATTTAAAAATTTCACCATATCCAATGCGTCTTCATTGCCTTCGGTGTAGTACGCCGTTTTGATCGCCTGTGAAACAAACCCGAGGGTCCGATACAAACGTTGCGCATCACGATTGCCCAGGCGAACTTCTAATGTCAAACGGTCGCATTTGTTTTTCCTCGCATAACGTTCAATTTCTCCTAGCAAGAAAGAACCGATCCCTTTTCCTTGATAATCAGGAATGATCGCGATATTGGTGATATGGGCATCAGCGCCTAAAATCCGCACCCCGATAAACCCAATCATCCGCTCATTATGCAAGATGCCCAAATAAAGATGTTTGACCCGTGAATAAAGCTCTGACAAAAAGGCGCTCTTGGTCCAAGGCAGTTCCCCAGCATACACGAGACGCTCCACCTGCAGCAGCTCTTTAATGTCATCACCGACTAATTCACGAACAACGTACGTTTCCCCTCGTATCTCTTTTTTACGCTCTGGATATTTAATCTGACGGAAAAGAGCCAACTTTCCCGTCATCGTTTTAAATTTTTTCAACATAGGCATCCACTCCCGGTTCATGCGAGGCTAACCATTTTTCTTCGGCTTCAACTAATTTTAAATAGTCTGGTACAAAATCATGGATCGAACCCACCGGCGCTTCTTCTTTCGCAATAGCAGCTAAAACAACGCCACTCGGGTAATTCCATAACAACACTTGATTGATATGGGCTGTCGGCAGTTCCGCCTCGATCATGTCCTTAAATTTGACGGTATCAGCGCCGACAAATAGCACTTCTTGACCATCGACTGCTTTTAGCTGGGTCAATAATTCAGACAGTGAGATATGTTGGTCTTTGATCCTTGTTTCTAAGGTCCCATTATGCCATTGGTAGGCACCTGCGTAGACATTTTGACGGCGAGCGTCAAACAACGGGACGATCACTTGAGATACGCCCACGCAATTGGCAGCGACTGCTTTCAAACTAGAAACACCAATCAGCGGGATGTTCAATGTTTGCGCCAGCGTTTTTGCTGTTGTGACGCCGATTCGCAAACCCGTATACGAACCAGGACCTTTCGCAACAACGATTTGTTCCAGCTCTTTAGGTGCCATCCCCACCGCTTGCATCAATCCATCAATGGCAGGCATCAATGCTGTGCTGTGGTTTTTGATCGCCATCGTCTGGCTTTGTCCCAGCACTTCTTGACCATCAACCACTGCAACCGCCAGTGTTTGGTTTGAGGTATCAATCGCTAATGTTTTCATCTATCTTCTCCCCATTCAAAAAACTCTCTCATATTCTACCATATTCTAATCAAATGCCCAACCAAGTCTCCCAAAAGATGCCTGCGTTTAGAAAAAAAGCAATAGGACAACAATACCCGAACCGTTGAAAAAAGCAAGCGCGGCTGCAGCTGCAAACCGACGAGGCTGTTTAAAGGTTCGGGTAAGGCGATATTCATTTTTTGTTAATTCATTAAAACTCAGTTGACGTGTGTACCGACATCCTTCGGTGATTCAACTGGTTGCTAAGAAGATTGGCGCGTAATCAGTTCCGTTGCGATCGTAACTTTGCGAGGTACGGGAGCTGCATTCGTAATGATATCCAGTAAGGTCGTCACTGCCAGCTCCCCCAGCCATTCCGTATGAACTTTGATGGTTGACAGCGTCGGAAAGACGTACTTTGCAACACTGACATCGTTGAAGCCGATAATTGCAATCTCCTCAGGAATCTTGATGTTTTTTTCTTGCAAAGCACGCATAGCGCCAATCGCTAAGGCATCACTGGAAGCAAATAAAGCACTTGGCAACTCTTTGTTTTGCTGCAAATACTCTTTCATCGCCTCATAACCGCCCTCTACTGTAAACGGTGCGCTGAGATGATACTGCGGGTGGTGCAGCTTCAACCGACGGAGCCGTTCCTCAAAAATCCGGCGCCGAGGGTCTTCGATTTCTTGGTGATGATCCTTGGTAAACTCAACGCCTGATAACAAGCCGATCCTTTGGTGGCCTTTTGCAATAAAGTCATCGATCACTAAATCCACCGCTTGTTGAAAGTCCACTACCAGAGAATTGACGCCCTGAGCCAATGCGTCAAAATCGACCATCAACAAATTGGATTGGCTTTTTTTCAATTGTCGAATCTGGTGATCATCGAATTTCCCTAGTGCAATCGTTCCATCGACTGCGGTATCAGTCAATCCTTCGTAGGGTTCTTTCAGCAAACGAATCCCTAATTCTTCGGTTTTGTTTTCAATCCCGATACGGATCGCTAAGTAGTAAAGATCCGCTAATTCTTCCTCGGTATCAAACCATTGGATCAAGCGCATACTACTGGTTTCTGGCTGACTCTTTTTTTTATGTTTTGTGTAATTGAGTGCTTCTGCGGCTTTAAAAATTTTCTCTTTGGTTTCAGAACTGACCGATAATTCTGAATCGTAATTCAGCACCCGTGATACAGTGGCTGGCGAGACGCCAGCCTGTTGTGCAATATCTTTAATCGTTGCCATCTTCCAGCCTCCTTTTTTTGCGGGGAACTTTTTTATAAAGTAGCTATAAAGCGAGCAAAGGCCGCTTGCCCTGTCTGGTCTCGCTTGAAGACGCCTGCATGCGTCAATACTTGTGTAAAGACTTCCCCTAATGCATTACGTAAAATCTGCGACACGTTTTCGGCATTGCATTCTGGGTGCTGGGTTTTGATCGCATCTGCCCAAGGAATATGGTATGCCGCGATTTGATTGGGCTGATCCAATAGATAAGCAGTCACTTCTTCTAGTTCCGAAGCTAAACGCGGCGGGAGAACTGCCAAGCCCATGACTTCAATCAATCCGATATTTTCTTTTTTGATATGCTGCACTTCTTGATGCGGATGAAAAATGCCGTCAGGATGTTCTTTGGAAACATTATTATCCCGCAAGACTAAGTCCATTTCAAACAGCTCTCCTTGCTTGCGTGCGATCGGTGTCACCGTATGATGAGGCGTTCCATCTTCTGAAAAGGCATTGATCGAAACACTTGGATCTGAGTACTGTTGCCATTGGGCTAACACATATTGGCAAGCGGCGGCTAATTTTTGTTTGTTTTTCGCTTGTAGTCGTATCACCGACATTGGCCACTTCACGATCCCCGCAGCGACATCAGGAAAACCAGTTAAAGAAAAGCGTTGCTCGATCGGCGCTTTTGCCATGGCAAACGTGTGCCGTCCCCCTTGATAATGGTCATGAGACAAGATCGAACCCCCAACGATCGGCAGATCGGCATTGGACCCGACAAAATAATGCGGCATCACTTCAATGATCTGCAACAAGCGAGCGAAGGTTTGCAAATTGATTTTCATAGGACGATGGTCTAAAGAGAGAAAAATCGAATGCTCATTGTAGTAGGCATAGGGTGAATATTGAAAGCCCCATGCTTCATTATCCAAATTCATACGGATGATCCGATGGTTGGTCCGCGCTGGATAATTGACTCGTCCTTGGTAGCCTTCATTTTCCAAACACAACATACATTTCGGATAATCTACAGAAGCAGCAGCTCCTTCTTTAGCTATTTGCTTGGGATCTTTTTCAGGTTTTGATAAATTGATCGTGATCTCGATCTCCCCATATTCGGTATCAACTGGGAACACGATATTCTTTGCGATGGCCCGAGTCTTGATGTAATCATTTTGACGGCACAGCTCAAAGAAATAATCCGTCGCTTCTTTAGGATCATTGGCATAATGCTGCGCAAAAAAAGCATTGACTACTGAAGGCGGTGGCGTCAAAAAGTCCATCAACTGTGCTTCAAAGATTTCTCTTTCTGCGTGAGAATCGCCAATTTGCTGATTGCTCAAAGCGCATGCCACCAGCTCGTCCATCAAATCAATGGAGG
Source organism: Enterococcus sp. DIV0240d (assembly GCF_051711245.1). Lineage (NCBI taxonomy): Bacteria > Bacillati > Bacillota > Bacilli > Lactobacillales > Enterococcaceae > Enterococcus > Enterococcus sp. DIV0240d. Next base: position 2,564,453 of record NZ_JBIOMG010000001.1, read on the forward strand.
AACGATCGACAGAACGAATTTCGCTGGGCTCAAAAACAGCTTCCCCGATCATGGCTAGTATTCGGTTTTGCAAATAAATACGATCCATTTCCATCCAGCCGCCAGCCTTGATTGCTAAAGTGACGAAATCGCTGATTGTTTGGCTGATCGTCATTGGTTATTCCTCCTGCCCTTGATACCCATTTGGATGGCTGACATGCCAATTCCAAGCAGTCTCGATGATTGCTTCGACGTCGGTATAGACTGGTTTCCAGCCTAAAACCTTTCGTGCTTTTTCACTCGATGCCACTAAGGTACTTGGATCACCGGCACGGCGAGGCGCCACTCTGGCTGGAATCTCTTTTTTCGTTACATTGCGAGCAGCTTCCACCATTTCTTTCACAGAGTACCCATGATTGCTGCCTAAATTGAAAACATTGCTCTCATTGCCTTTTTGTAAATATTCTAATGCCAACAGGTGAGCAGCAATCAGATCTTCGACATGGACATAATCGCGAACACAAGTACCATCTGGAGTATCGTAATCCTCCCCAAAAATCGCTACCTCTTTACGTTGTCCTAAAGCAGCTTGCAAGATGATCGGTACTAAGTGTGTTTCTGGATCATGGTCTTCACCAATAGAAGCATCCGACTTCGCGCCAGCCACATTGAAATAACGCAATGCGACATACTTCATTCCATAAGCTTCATCGCACCAACGCATCATTTTTTCCATGATCAACTTGCTTTCGCCATATGGATTTTTAGGATTTGTTGGGGTTTCTTCCGTGATTGGACTATGGTCAGGTTCCCCATAAGTTGCTGCTGTAGAGGAAAAGACGATATGTTTCACTTGATGTTCCTTCATCACTTCTAAGAGGACCTGCATCCCATACACATTATTGTTGAAATACTTCAATGGTTTTTCCACAGATTCTCCCACCAAAGAGCTGGCAGCAAAGTGAATCACGCCATCGATCGTTTCTTTTTCAAATACCGATTGTAAAAATGCTTTGTCGCGAATATCTCCTTCATAAAAGGTTGCTGCTGGATGGATCGCTTGGCGATGTCCTGTCAGCAAATTGTCAACGACAACGACTTGTTTTCCTTGTTCGATCAATTGATCGACTGCATGAGAACCGATATAGCCGGCTCCTCCTAATACTAAAATCGCCATATTTTCAGCCTTCTTTCTTCATTCCTTCATCGTTTCTTATTCTACAGTTTTCGTGCACCATCATCAATACTTGCTTGATAAATGTCGGTTGCGTAGCCGATTTCTGCTAAATAGGCTGCTTTGACTGACGCTTCGAAATCAGCCCATTCACTTGCTTTGACCAATGCGATCCCGCACCCGCCAAAGCCCGCACCCGTCATCCGCGCACCTAGAACAGCAGGGTGCGCTTGAGCGGCTGCGACTAGTGTATCTAGTTCATGCCCTGTCACTTCATAATCATCTCGCAATGAAGCATGGGAGGCATTTAATAACTGGCCGAATTCTTCAAGATCACCAGCAGTCAAAGCAGCTTTTGCTTTCAATGTCCGTTGGTTTTCCGTCACCGCATGTTTCGCCCGTTTGATCAAGCGTGGATCATCGATCAATGCTGTATTTGCAAAAAAGGTTGCTTCGTCTAATGCGCCCAATGAATCAATGGCTAATGATTTTTGCAAACGAGCCAATGCTTCTTCACATTCTGCACGTCGTTCATTGTATTTAGAATCAGCCAATTCGCGTCGCTTATTGGTATTCATGATCGCTACGACATAATCGCCAAATGCCGCTGGTACGACTTCATAATTTAACGTGTTCGTATCTAAAAGCAATGCATGGTCTTTTTGACCCATTCCGATCGCAAATTGATCCATGATCCCTGAGTTAACGCCAATAAACTCATTTTCGACTTTCTTGCCGATTTTAACTAAGTCCAAGGTCGTCAGGGTTAAATCAAAGAGATCTTTTAGACAAACCCCCGTCAGCAATTCAATCGATGCCGAAGAAGAAAGACCTGCGCCATTCGGAATGTTGCCATAAAAAGCGATGTCAAAGCCTCGATCGATCACTTGCCCCGCTTCTTTTAGGAAACGAACGACTCCTTTCGGATAGTTTGTCCAATCATCTTCTTTTCGGTAATCCAGCTCATCTAACGAAAAGGAGATCACGCCTTTTTCTGGAAAGTTCTCTGAATAGAGTTGGATCAACTGGTCTTCACGTTTTCGTGCTACTGCATACGTCCCTAATGTGATCGCCGCCGGGAAAACATAACCGCCATTGTAATCCGTGTGTTCACCGATCAAGTTGATTCTCCCTGGTGCAAAATACATGCCTGTGCCTTCTGTTCCAAATTTATCAATAAATATCTGTTGCAATTGCTCCATTTCTCTCACTCCCACTTTCTTTTTAGTAAACTTATTGTAAAATATTTACTAAATTATTTCAAGCGTTTTCAGTCCCAAAAGTGATTTTTTTTGATATTTTTTCCGTTTTCATTCATAATGAACCTATAACTAAAGGCGAGGTGTTTAATGATGAAACGATTTCTTTCAGGATTTTTAGTAGGAACAGTCGCAACGGTTGCTGCAGCTGCAAGTGTTGTTATGACGGTCAAGAAACAAGTGATTGATCCAATTGATGAACAACAAGCGGATCATGATGAAAAACGGAAACGTGCGATGCGTAAAAGCGTTGCCCGTTAATCATTAGCTACAAAAGAGCCGTCAGCCTTCAATAGGCTGGCGGCTCTTTTAGGTAATCATTCTTCCTTCTCCAATAAGTCCTGCAAAATCACGGCTTGATTTTGTTCTTCATTTTTCGCTCCGTATAGTAAGGTCACGGTCTCTTGTTCAGCAACCAACGCGTTTAACTGTGCCAAGGCATCTTTAGCGGGCGCTTTCTCTAATTCTTGTAGATAGCGGTCTTTAAACGCATCAAAACGTTCAGGATCATGCCCAAACCATTTGCGCAATTCAGTACTTGGTGCGACTGCTTTGAGCCATAGATCGATCTGAGCTGTTTCCTTTTTCATCCCTCTAGGCCAGATGCGATCCACCAATACCCGATAGCCATCTGTCGTTTCCGCCGCTTCATAAATTCTTTTTCGCTTGATCAACGCACACTCTCCTTATTAATAGACCTAAGTTCAAATAAAGGCAAAAGCCCACAATGTAAATTGAACAATGACTTACTTGAAACACTCCGTTTGGTGTTTCGTCACTCATTCAAATTTGCTTGTGTTCTTTTGCCTTGAGTTCTCTATTTTATAAACTATTTTTCTTTTTCGTCTTGCCGCTCCAGCCTTCATATCCTTCTTTTAGGATATAGACATTGGTAAAGCCTTCTTTACGTAATTTATTCGCTGCGCGAATACTCAACGATTTACGCGTGTCATATAAGTAGATCGGTTGATCTTTACGAAATGCGCTGAAGGAATTCGTCAAAACAGTAAAAGGAATATTACGCGCCCCTAAAATATGTCCACTGTCAAACTCATTTTTTTCCCGAACATCGATCACTTGGGCTTTCTTCATTCCTGCTTTGAATTCATCTTCTGAGATGATCGTTGCTGAACGGCGTCCCATGATTTGAAAATACGCCCAGTTCAAAGCGATTGCTAAGATGATTAATCCCAAAACCAAGTTTAGCCACATAATTGGTGTCATTTCTTCTATTCCTCTCTATTGTAACAATCATTCTTTTTTTGATTTATGCTGCTTGAATGTATCATTGCCTAGCAGCTTGGCATCTAAGCTTTTGCTGCAAATTGCAAAGCTAATGATGCTGCCCCGATCACACCGGCATCATTCCCAAGTTCTGCCAATTTGATTTCGGTACTTTCCGTTACCTGTGGGAAGGTAAACTGAGCAAAGTAGGCAGCAACCCGTTCACGTAAAAATTCACCGGCTGCTGATACGCCTCCACCTAAAACGATACTCGATGGATTTAATGTGTTTCCTAAGTTTCCGCATGCCAACCCAAGGTAGAAGCACACTTTATCAACGACCATCAAGCCAAATGGATCGTTTGCTTGAGCCGCTTCAAAAATATCTTTACTTGAAACATCTTCCCCATTGTCCAGCTGCTGTTTCAATGCCGAATCGCCAGCATATTCTTCTGCCAACTGTCGAGCAACTCGCACAACACCCGTCGCACTAGAAACCGTTTCTAAACAACCACGTTTGCCGCAAGTACATTCAAACCCTTCAGGATCAACAGTGATATGACCGATTTCTCCAGCACAACCAGCAACCCCATGAAGCAATTGCCCTTCCATGATGATACCGCCGCCAACACCTGTACCTAATGTGATAAAGATGACATCAGGATTGTTATCCCCTGCCCCTTTCCAGCGCTCACCTAAAGCTGCTACATTGGCATCGTTATCGATGGCAAAGGGGATTTTTGTGCCTTTTTCAATCAGTTCTTTGACTGGCTGAAGTGTTTTCCAGTTCAGATTGTAGGCACCGATAACGGTTCCTTTGTCACGATCGACACTTCCTGGTGTCCCCATACCAATACCGATAAATGCTTCTGGCTGTAAGCCATATAATTCTAGGCGATGATTGATCGATGCCACGATTTCTGGCACAATATGTGAGCCTTCATCAAGAATATTGGTGTCAATACTCCATTTTTGCTGAATCTCGCCTTCGCTCGTTAAAATAGCGAATTTCACCGTTGTTCCGCCTAAATCAATTCCGATGATTTTTTTGTCCATCACTTGTTTTCCTCCCGGCTTTCTTCAATTCGATGCTCCCGCGTAAGAATTCGCCGGGCAGTCAGATATACATCCCGATCTATCAAGCGACTGTCATAAAAGTTTTTCAGCTCGATTTGCATCAGTTCTATATCGTAGATCCGCTTGCCGACATATACGTAAACACCAAATTGTTTCAGTAATTGTTGTACGTCATATAACGTTTCCATTTAACCACTTCCTGCTTATTATACAAGTAATTAATATTTTTTAAAACCATATATCACAAAAATAGCCAATAAGAAAACAAAGAGTACGCCAGAGAGGATTCTGGTGTGGATCGAATATTTTCCATAGTTCTTTGGCAATGCCAAAAGATTCCCTAACAATAACCCACCGAGGATCCCCCCAATGTGTCCCCACATATCGATCGTTTGATCAAACACCCCAAAAACCAGGTTCAATCCAACGAATAGGGCAAATTGCCGTACCATTGCTTGGATGCGGTAATCATTTCTAAAATGCCAACCTAAAATCAAAAATGCCCCGAAAAGTCCGAATAAAGAAGTACTAGCGCCTGCTGATTGAACCCCTATTTGGTTGAAGGCAAAACTCATGGTATTGCCCATGATGCCGCTTAGCAAATACAAGGCAAAAAAACGGCTATGACCATAGATGGCTTCTACTTGCTGCCCCATATAATACAGAATCACAGAATTGATCGCAAAATGAGCCAAACCGAAATGTAGAAAGATCGGGGTAACGAAACGCCAATATTCATTTAAATAAACGACAAACGGACCAAACATCACCCCGCCTGATTGAATAGAGGGACTAAAATAACCTAAGATAAACACAATTGTTTGGATAGCTAAAAACAGATACGTGAAGACCGGCTGATTCAGCCATCTTTTCATTTGAGAATTCATTGACGTGCTCCTTTACGTGCGAATAAGAGAATCCGTATAGATTTTATCGATTGGGATGTCGAATACATCTGGTGTCCATTGATCGTTGAATTGCTCTCCGAAGACCAAAGAAACGGTCTTGCCATCGAAAGCTGACAAGAAACGATCATAATAGCCACCGCCAAAGCCGATGCGATAGCCGTTTTTAGAAAACGCCAAACCGGGAACAATCAGCAAATCCAAGTGATGGGCTTCTTGCTCACTGATCGGCTCTTCAACTCCAAATGCCGACGCTTCATAACGTGTTGTCGGCTCCACATGATAAAACTGCAATTTTTTCTGTTGTGCTTTCGGCACTGCGATTCGTTTGTTTTGTTCAAATCCTTTAGCAAAAATAGCCGCTGTATCAAATTCAAATGGCAACGAACGGATCACACCTACTGACTCAGCTGTTTGCCAAATCTGAGAAGAAAACAGCAACTGCAAAATCAGCGTTTCTTTCTGCTGCTTTTGTTTGATTGGCATTTGTTTTAATGTTTGGATCATGTGCTCTCTAATGACTGGTTTTTCCATTGGATCACTCCTCTCAGAAATAGTACCAAAAACTGTGTCCAAATAGCAAACTAGAATCGCAGTTTTCTTGACAAGTTCATGACTAGTTGCTCATCCTTCTTTACGTCGGATCAGCAAAAAGACAAAGTATGGTGCCCCTACGATAGAAATGATGATACCAGCTGGGATCTCGCCGCTTGTCAATAGCAAACGACCGATCGTATCACTGACTAAGACTAGCAGACTGCCGATCATTCCCGCTAAGAAAAAGGCACTGCGAGATTCTCTGCCGATGAGTCCCTTAGCGATATGAGGCGCCAATAAGCCCACAAAGGCTAAATTACCAGTATAGCCAACCGTACTGGCAGCTAAACCAACCGCGATCACTAAAAACCACGTCCGCAAACGGGTCAAAGAAACCCCTAAGCTAATTGCCTGCTCCTCGCCAAAGCCAAGTAAGTTAAGCCTTGGTACGGTCCAGAAAGCTGCGGCAGACAATACGATGACCCAAGGAAGCAGGCTGGTGATTTGCTGCCAAGAAGTTCCCCAAATCGAACCAGAAAGCCACGCTGTTACAAAGCGATAGCGGTCTTTTGATAATTCCACCGTAAAGAGTAAGGTAACCGCCGCCAGCCCTGCATTGACGGCGATTCCCGCCAGCAGTACTCGCTCCATCGATAACAATTGGCGGTGCTTATAGGCAATCAAATAGACCAGTACAGCACCTAATAAACCACCGATGATCCCAACGACAGGCAAAAGCTGAGATCCTTGGGTATAAAAACCTAAGTAGATCATCACAAAGAGCCCTGCCCCATTGTTGATTCCTACGATACTTGCATCAGCCAACTCATTTCTCGTTACTCCTTGCAAGACAAACCCAGAAAAACCAAAGGCACCACCAGCGATCAGCGATAGACAAGCCCGTGGTAGTCGAAACTCAGTAAACGTCAGTACTTGACTCGAAGATGCCGTTCCTTGAAAGATTGCCCCTAATGCCTGAAAGGATAAAATTGTTTTTCCCACCATGACACTTCCTAGAAAAGCGACCATCAGCAGTAGGAAAAAAACAGAGAGTGTTTTTTTCATCAGCCTTCCCTCCGTATCTTGATCAATAGAAAAGGCACACCAATCAATGCCATCAGTATCCCAAAGGGTGTCTCAAAGGGCGGATTGATCAGGCGGCCAGCCAGATCAGCGGCCATCACCAGTGTTCCCCCTACAAGGATCGTCAAAGGCAAAATCAGTTGATAGTTTTTGCCCACCATTCCCCGCACGACATGAGGAACCATTAAGCCGACAAAACTGACCGGTCCAACAAGCGAAACCGCCATTCCCGCCAAAACTACGACTAACAGTAAGGCAGATGCCCGAATCAGATGCGGGTGCTTGCCTAATGAAATGACGGTGTCATCTCCTAGCGCTAACAGATTCAACGCTTTTCCTAGACGTAGCACAAAAACGATGGCAATCAGATAGATGGGGCCCACAAAACGCAGTTGCTGCCAAGTCACATTTGCGGCACCACCGATAAACCAAAAGGCTAGCTCTTGATTTAAATCAAATTGCAGTGACAGGGTCTGGCTGATGGCTGAGAAAAAAGAACTTAATGCCACACCAGCCAAAATCAAGCCTGTAGGTGACATACCCAATTTGGCATAGCGAGTCAGTAAAAAAAGCAGCGCAGTTGCCGCAAAGGCACCAAAAAAGGAAAATAGCGCCGCTTGACTCGGTTGCACACTAGGAAATAGGATAAATGCGATCGCTAATCCCATCGCAGCCCCACTGTTGACACCTAAAAGACCGCCATCTGCCAGAGCGTTTTTCGTAATTCCCTGCATGATAGCTCCCGTAACAGCAAAACAACTTCCTACTAGAAAAGCAGCCAACACACGGGGCAATCGAATATTGCGCAAGATTTGATGCAGCTGATTCTCATAATCAAAAGCAAAGATAGCATCCCAGATCGTTTCAAAGGAAAGGTCTGTAGCGCCTTGGGTGATCGCCAAAAAGAAACAGATAATAAAGCAGCCGCTAAAAAGCAGCAGCAACCAAGGAAACTTTTTCATGCTTGGGCTCCTAACTCATAGGTCAAGACCAATGGCTTTGTGCTATTAGGAAAGGTACCTAACATGGCATCGATCTCAAACAAACGCTGCAGCCACTCTTTGGTCAGCACTGTTTCTGGTGTACCAGAAACCAACAGTTCTCCACCTTTTAATGCATAAATATAATCAGAAAAACGTGAGGCATGATTCAGGTCATGAATCGACATAATGATCGTTTTTCCGTAGGTTTTATTGATTTGCTGTAATAAGAGCAAAATTTCTAATTGATGCGCTGGATCTAAAAAGGTCGTTGGTTCATCTAAAATCACGATATCCGTATCTTGCGCAAGTGCCATGGCAATCCAAACGCGCTGTTTTTGTCCCCCTGACAGCGTGCTGATCGTTTCATCTGCTAGTGCTGTCAAACCCGTTGCCTGCAAGGACCAGTCGATCGCCGCAAGATCTTGTTCCGATAAACTATTTAGTCCTTTTTGATAGGGAAAACGACCATAAGAAACAATTTCGCGAATCGTCAAGCCAATCGATGAATCGCTAACTTGTGAGAGCAGCGCAATCTTTTTCGCTACTTCTTTAGTTTTGATGTTTTGCAGGTTTTGTGCATCTAAGAGGACCTCACCAGACAATGGCTGTAAAATTCGGGCAAGTGCCTTTAAAAACGTCGATTTCCCACTGCCGTTCGGACCAATCAAGCCGATGATTTTCCCTTCTGGCATCTCAATTGTTAGATTTTGCACAATTTTTTGTTTTTGATAGCCGACACTCAAGTCAACTGTTCGTAATTTCGCCATATTCGTCCCCAAAATAAATGATTGATAATGCTTATCAATTATGAATGTAATCCTACTATTCGTCAATAGTTCTAAAAAAAGGAAATAAAAAAATAAGATTGACAAAGGAGCGTTTCTTCGTGATAATAGCTATCAGCAAATGAGAACTATTCTCAATTAAAATAATAAGTGCTCAACATGTAACAAAGGAGGAAGTGTTTCTATGAAACAATGGTCAAAAAGAAGTACTTGGCTTACCCTGCTAGCTGCCTGCTCCCTTACCCTACTGGGTGCTTGCAGCACGAATAATGACTCAACGGATAGCAGTGGATCAGCCACTACTTCTTCAGAAATAGCAACAACCTTTACCGATGCGATGGGAAATGAAGTCACTGTTCCCGAAAACCCACAACGGGTGATCGGTAGTTATTTGGAAGATTATTTGGTCGCTTTAGGGGTAACACCGGTTGCTCAATGGACCGTCGGTAATGACAGTGATCAAGCATACTTGCAAGACAAACTAGCGGAGGTTCCAAGGATCAACTACGATCTGCCCTTTGAAGATGTCTTGAGCTTTGAGCCAGACCTGCTGCTGATGGATAGCAATTCCATGGTGGAAGGCGACAAATATGATCAGTACAGTAAAATCGCGCCGACCTATGTGGTCACAAATGGCGAAGACGTGACCTGGCGGGAACGTCTGACAGATATCGCAAAGGTGTTACACAAAGAAGAGCAAGCTGCCCAAGTAGAAGCTGATTATGATGAATTAGTCGCTGCTACCAAGGAAACGTATGCTGATCAAATCCAAGGCAAGTCGATCGCTGTATTATGGGTGGTCAATAACTCTGTCTTCATGGTTTCAGAAACAAAATCAAGCGGTCAGCTGCTGTATCACGAACTCGGTTTTGAAGTTCCCTCACTGGTTTCGGAAATCAGTGAAAGTGCCACTGCTGACTGGTCTGCCGTTTCTCTGGAAAAATTAGCAGAATTGGATGCCGATTACTTGATTTTAGTGAATAGTGATAAAGGCGCTGATTTTTTCAGCGAACAAGTCTGGCAAAATCTTGATGCAGTCAAAAACAATCATTTATGGGAATTCGGTCCTGAATCAAGCTGGCTCTACAACGGTCCTATCGCCTATACCAAAATGATCGAAGATATCCAGAGCAAATTGGACTAATGCGTTTCAAGTAATTCGTCAAGTAAAACTACTTAACAAATTTCAGGAAAAAGCTAGCATTCCCGCACAAAACATGCTATTATATTTTAGTCTGAGAGATTTCTTAGAGGATTCTTGTATCGTTAGGGGGGAAAATCATGCGCGTAAACATCACATTAGAGTGCACTTCTTGTAAAGAACGCAACTACTTATCAAACAAAAACAAACGTAACAATCCTGATCGTTTGGAAAAGAAAAAATATTGCCCACGTGAAAGAAAAGTTACTTTACACCGCGAAACAAAATAATACTATTTAAGAAGTTCGCAAACGCTGATAACCAAGGCGTTTGCGAACTTCTTTTTTGTAAAAACTAGCTTTGAGGTGATAGTTTTGAATGGAACTCCCTTTCTATTAGCCCTTGTTCTTTCAAACTTAGATAGTAATTGCATCGTCTCCTTGATTGCTCTTTGTTTTAGCTACTTCTTGACTTCTCTTCTTTGGACTTTTAGGCCATTTCTTTGTAAAGTCACAAAAATAAATTTTAATGTATAATGTATATAAAAAAGGAGAAACTAAATGTTTATCAAAGAAGAAAAAGAGTTTCGTTGCAACCATTGCAAAAAAGTGATCGACACAGGGGAAGTCGTTTGGACAAAATGGCCGTTTCCGCCGAAAGCTTCTGCTTACCAACTAAAACCCAGAAAAGAATTAGCACTGATAAACGCGCCGATCCTTTGCCTAAATTGCTCAGAAAAGCTTCTCCTGGAACACATCGAATAACTATTCTTTTCATCGTTTTATTGTCTCTCTTTGTCCATCATAAAAAAAGCAGGCAGTAGCCAAATTCACTTAGTGAATGCACTGCTGCTTTTTTGAATAAGCATCAGGAGAACGCATGAGCAGCAACAAAGATTTCAGGGGCGATTAAGCGGCAGCTTTATTTTCCGAAATTTTTTGCAGTATCTCTCCCGCGATTATGCGCGAGATGATTTTGGCAATAACCATAATATGAAGCCGCTCTCTCCCGTTGCCACCTTTTCTGTATACTTTGATCTCCGATCGACCCTTTCATGCTATACTGCCTATAGGAGGTGAACCCATGCTTGGCAATTTTGCGTATCTACCTAGTAACTATCGTCTGTTTTATGGCGCTTTTCTTTTTGCTCTTATTGGAAATATGCTTTTCATTTTCATCAAACACCCTGCTTGGACCTTTAGCCTACCGACGGTGATTGTCCTCTTCTTAATAAATGTCTTCTTTTGGACAAAATACACGAAGAAACTTATTCCTTGCGCAACAGATACACTGTTTTATGTTCTGCTCTTCCTCTTGGTATTTCACAATCACTAACATAATGCTTCTTTTGATACTGATTGTTTCTCTTTCCCCTATTTCGTCATAGCAAAGGAGTGTTGATGCGATGGAGATTTCCCATATCACGTTGATCGTACAGAATTTAGCAAAGACGACAACGATGCTGGAAACATTGTTTGATGCAGAGGAAGTTTATGATAGTCAAGATCAGGCCCATTCTTACTTCCCAGAAAAATTCTTTTTGATCGATGGCTTATGGCTTGCTGTTATGGAGGATGCCTCCCAGAAGCTGCCGAAAACGTATAACCATATTGCCTTTAAAATCGATCAAGCTCAAATCGATTCCTTGATTACGCGCATCCAAGGACTAGGATTGAAGATCGAAAAAGATCGTTCCCGCATCAAAGGCGAAGGTGCTTCTATTTATTTTTATGACGATGACAACCATTTGTTTGAACTACACACTGGTACGTTGGCTGAACGGTTGCACCATTACCGTCTGACAGAAACGAGGTGATCATCATTACTAGCAACTGCATTGACTGTTATGTAAAGAACGCCCACATGAAAGGAAGAAAACAATGAAACTAGATATGGTCGGTATTATCACAAAAAACATGGAACAGGCACTGGCTTTTTATCAAGTACTTGGCTTCACGCCATTAGGTCAGCACTCAGAAGATTATATGGAATTAGCAAACGACGGGGTTCGCATCTCCTTGAATAGCCGCAAGATGGTTGCTGGGATCTACGGACATGCACCAATGACTGTGGGTGATACGATTGAATTAGCCTTTTTATGTGATTCTCCTGAAGAAGTTGATGCCCTTCATGCAAAAGTCGTTGCTGCTGGGTATCAGTCTTTCAAAGAACCTTGGTCTGCCTTTTGGGGACAACGCTATGCCATTGTCAAAGACATAGACGGCAATCTCTTAAGTTTGTTTGCAACTCTACCTGCCGAAAATTGATTTAAGCTACGACAGTCGGTCCAATGGATCGGCTGTTTTTTTATCCGTTTTTCGGGTAAAAAGACAAAACCCCGTATGTATGTCCAATCGAATTCTGATAATCTGAAATGAATGTATTCCTTATAAACCAACGTTTCCCATCATTATAAAACAAAAATAACTTCTCTATAAAAAAACAAATCCCCCTCATCCGCTCCTGTTCGCTTGACAAAAAAGAACAAACGTTCGTATAATTTCGGTAAGGAGTGATAAAAATGGGTGGTTTTAATTATGCGCTCGAGCCAAAACGCGATATCTTATTTATTGATGTCAAAAGTTTTTATGCTTCTGTAGAATGCATCTCTCGTGGATTAGATCCTATCCAAGCGATGCTGGTCGTCATGTCACATTCTGACAATACTGGTAACGGCTTAGTCTTAGCAGCTTCCCCAAAGGCAAAATCGGTATTGGGAATTTCAAATGTGACTCGCAATGACAACCTGCCGACACATCCCGATTTGTACAAAGCATCACCGCGTATGAGTTTTTATATCAAAGAAAACACCAAAGTCAATAATGTCTTTCGCAAATATGTTGGACAAGACGACTTGCTGCTCTATTCGATCGACGAAACGATGATGGATCTGACCCGTACATTGGATCTTTTCATTCCCGATAAAACGATCTCTCGCGAAGAAAAACGTTGGTTGATTGCCCAGCAAATTCAAAAAGACATTTACGAAACAACGAAATTGTATGTCACCATCGGCATTGGCGACAATCCATTGTTAGCAAAACTAGCTTTAGATAACGAATCCAAACACAATCGTTCCTTGATCGCTGAATGGACCTATGACGATGTACCGACAAAAGTTTGGCAGATCGCCCCTATGACAGAGTTTTGGGGGATCGGTCGGCGCACAGAAAAACGACTTCACTTGATGGGGATTGAAACGATCGAGCAATTGGCTCACGCCAGTCCTGATCTTTTACGCAGTCGCATGGGGATCATTGGCGAGCAGCTCTATCATCACGCCCATGGCATTGATCGCACGATTTTATCTGAACCGACACCACAAGTGATGGAAAAAAGCTACGGCAATAGCCAAGTCCTACATCGCAATTATTATTTACAAGAAGAAATCGAGATCGTCATCAAGGAAATGGCGGAACAAGTTGCCGCTCGGATTCGCCGTCATCATTGTCAGACCGCTTGTATCAATGTTTACATCGGCGTAGCCTTTAGTGAAACTGCCTCTGGTTTTTCCCGACAAATGAAGATCCCGCCAACTGACAATACCCGCAAACTTGTGGCTCATTGCCTGTTTCTCTTTCGAAAATTTTATACGGGGCAAGTCGTTCGCCACATTGGTATTACCTATTCAAAATTGGTTTATACAGAAAATGTCCAGCTGGATCTTTTTGAGCAAGCAGAAGCGCAGTTGCGCCAGCGTAAATTAGATTTGATCATCGATAAGATTCGTGAGAAATATGGCTTCACTTCGATCGTTCATGCCACAAGCCGAATGGAAGGCGCTCGCGCCATTGCTCGCAGCAAATTAGTCGGCGGACATGCCGGTGGTCTAGATGGGATCGCTAATATAGGACCCGTCCATCAGCAAAAGGAAAAAGAACCATTTGCTGATGGTTCGAAAAATACTGGCACTTGATTCGTTTTTCTTTCCTTTTTGCTGACAAATCTTAAGATAACATTAACAAACGGTCCATTTTTTAAAGATTTATGTAATTTCGATTCGCCCACCTCCCCCTTTGTTCTTTTCTAAGGTACTTTAATAGCAAGGAGTGTGAGCAGATGAAAATTGACAAAATCGAATACAAACGAGTCATCAACGGTGCGGGACACCTTGAGTACGATTTGCTGCAATATTTAGAAAAGAATCGGGCGACTGCTGCACAAAACCTGAAACAGTCTGAGATCGATTACCTTTTAGAAAAAGATATTCAGCATCGTATCATCCAACATGCGCGTAAGAGTTTCTTTGGCGATACGATCGTTTTAAAAGATGAATATGCCGAAGATTATCTTTTATTAAAAAAGTATACGGATATGTTCCAAGAATCATTCTAAAAAAAACGCAGAACCAACTGGTTCTGCGTTTTTCTTATTCTTCGAAATGTTCTTTATAAACATCATCGACTGTCTGGTTCGGGTCGATCACGATATAAAGGCTCTTCGTTTTCTCACTGATTTTTGTTGATTGGTATACGTTATCCAATCCTTCCGTATCTTTGTCCTTATATGGGAAATACACAAGATCCGGTGTACCGTTACGGTAAAGAATTTCCATCCGTTCGATATCTTCATATTTCAACGCACGGGCAAACATCCCTAATTCAAGCCCACCTAAGTTGATGTCATGCGTTGCCACATGATCGCCTTCTTGGAAGATTTCAATTTTGAACCCAGCACATGGATGAATCTCAACAAATTCGCTTCCGTGGATGCGGCCAAAACTGGTCGTGATTTGTTTGATCCACAAGTCACCGATGTAACGGCGCTCAATCGTCCATGTTTCTCCATTACGGAAATAAAATTTTAAAGCTTTCATTTCTCTAGCCATGACAAAACGCTCCTTTTTATTAGTAATACACTTTAATTCTAACACATAGTCGCCATCGGGACACAAATTAACTTTGTTTTTCGTTGACTTTTTTCATGAACCGAGAGATTTCCACTGCTGCTCGTTGATGCGTCCCATTGGCAATGATCTGTTGTTTCGCGTCTATTACCTGATAATGAAATTGGAGCCCCTGTTCTTTTTCCCACTGCACAAGAACTGTGATTGTCGCTCCAACTGGTGAAGGCTTCAAATGATTGATCGAAAACTTTGTACCGACGGTAGTAAACCCTTTATCTAAAGTAGGCTCAAGGGCTTCCCAACAGGTGTTTTCCACCATTGCTACCAATCGTGGGGTTGCTAAAACGTCTAATCCCCCAGAACCCAAAACAGCCGCAGTGTCTTGCTGTCCCACGATAAATTCTTTTTTGCTTTCCATTTTTCAGTTATCCCTCCTTTGCTAAATACGCTTGGACAAACGCTAATAGTGCTTCTTTTTCATTAGGGATTTTTCGTGTGATGACTGCAGCTTCGGCAGCGGTCAAGACTTCTTTGAGCCACGGACCAGAAGAACGATCGATCGTTTGTAGTAAATCACGTCCATTGATCGCCAACTCCTTCAGTGAATGGATCGGCAGCTGCTGATAGCGCTGACTGATTTTTGCTGGATCGTTGGGCTGATTGTCATAACGCAATAATCCTTCGGCTAAACAGGTTGCTTCTAGACCGAACTGATACAACACTAGGTCATTCCATTCGCCGTTTCGACGCGCGAGCAGTGCTTGATAAGCCGTGTGTACTTGGCGGATGCAGTCATTAGAACATTTCCAAGCTTTTAAAAAGCTGCGGACTGCCTCTGGCGCTAAACCCATTTGGTCAATGAGCAAAACCCAGGCCGCCGTTTCGTTTTCTAATGGGATCGCTGGCAGGTCTGCCATCCGCAGTAACGCCTCACCGTATCCCCGCAAGCCTGGGCAATAGATATAGCATTCGGTTTCTACTAGCGCCCGTAGTGCTTGGTTCCGATGATTGCCTAACAGCAATTTCACGAATTCAATCATGATCCGTTCAACAGAGATTTTTCCCAACAAGGCATGATTCGCATGGATAGCAGCCAATGTTTCTGTTTCTAAAACAAAGCCCAATTGACTGACAAAACGCAGCCCCCGCATCATTCGTAGGGCGTCCTCATGGAAACGTTCCTGGGGGTGACCCACTGCTCGTAAAATCTGATTATCGATATCTGCCAGACCATCGAAAAGATCAATGATGACACCATCTTCTTGAAGTGCCAACGCATTGATGGTAAAGTCCCGCCGTTTTAGATCTTCTTTCAGGGAACGGACAAAATCCACTTTGTCGGGTCTGCGGTAATCTTGATAGGCTGCTTCCGTTCGAAACGTAGTGATCTCATACTGCGCCTGCTCCCACAAAACCAACACCGTCCCATGCTCGATGCCAATGTCAATGGTTCGAGGAAAAAGCGCCTTGATTTCGGCTGGAAATGCACTGGTAGCAATATCGACATCATGGATCGGCTGGCCTAAGATCGTGTCTCGCACGCTGCCGCCGACAAAGTATGCTTCATAGCCTGCGGCTTCGATTTTTTTTAAAAGCGGTGCAGCTTCTGCAAATTCTTTTGGTAGTTTAGTCAGTTTCATTTACTTTCCCATCTTTTCTTTCAAAACGATACGCATCCCGCTGATTGAATTTTGCCATATTTTCCTCAAACACTTCAGTCAGGTCGATGTCTAGTGAATTGGCCATGATCATCGTCACAAAGAGTACATCACCGAGTTCTTCTGCCACTGTTTTTTCAACTTCATCGCTTTTTTTATTTTTTTCCCCGTAATAGTGATTCACTTCTCGCGCCAATTCGCCGACTTCTTCGGTCAAACGAGCCATTTGGGCGAGGGGGCTGAAATAGCCAGTTTTGAATTGCTGAATATACGCATCGACTTCTTCTTGCATCGATGCCAAAGAACGTTTTTCTGTCATTTTCTCCACCCTTTCTCGTTTATCTTACCAAAAGAATGGCTGCCTGCCTAGATAGAGCCCCCTTCAGGATTTGTTGTGCATTCAATGATTTCGTGCTACATTGATACTTGTGGAAGTTGAATAACGGAGGAAACAGGATGCGGGCATTTTTTTCATGGCGAACGATTCGCGATATTGTTTTGATTATTTTTGGTACAAGTATCTATGGCTTCGGTCTAGTCTATCTAAATATCCCAAATGACTTAGCAGAAGGCGGTGTGACGGGGATCACCTTGATCCTGCGAGCCTTATGGGGAATCAATCCTGCCATCAGTACACTGATCTTAAATATTCCGATCATTTTGATCGGTGGCAAAATTCTTGGTCGACGCTCATTAGTGTATACGATATTAGGAACTTTTGGTTTGTCTTTTTGGTTGGCATTTTGGCAGAGTGTTCCCCTGTTGATCGATCTGCAGCACGATCTGCTGATCGTTGCGCTCTTGGCTGGTTTGATTGCAGGGATCGGTAGTGGGATCGTCTACAAGGTCGGGGGAACGACTGGCGGAGTCGATGTATTGGCACGTATTTTAGAGAAAAACTTTGGGGTGACGATCGGTCGTTCGCTTTTGATCTTTGATGTGTTCGTCCTGTTGCTTTCTTTGACTTATATAGATTTGAACCGCATGATGTATACCTTGATTTTTTCTTATGTCTTCACGCGCGTGATCGATTCGATCCTAGATGGCGGCTATTCAGCCAAAGGGATCTTAGTGATCAGCAATCACAGCGAAGAGATGGCTCCTGTTTTAATGGATGAATTAGAACGAGGCGTCACGTTTTTACAGGGCGAAGGGGCTTACTCAAGAGTGGCGAAACAAATCATTTATATGGTGGTCAGCGGGCGGGAGATTTCTGAAGTCAAGCGCATCGTTCATGACTTTGATCCGCAAGCGTTTGTTTCTGTCATCAATGTCCATGAAGTCGAAGGTGAAGGCTTTACCTACTTAAGACCTAAGTCGCGGTTCTTACAGCGCAAAACCGCTGTTTCTAAAACAAAATAAAGACTGAAAAAAGCAGCCCCGGTTAAAGGGCTGCTTTTTGCTTGTTACCGGCTTTCTTCTTTTTGCTGGAGCAAGTGTCGATTTACTTCATCCGAAAGTTCTAAGAAGGCATCACGATCCCCATTTTCCAAGGCTAGATCGATTTGCCGATACAAGGTATCGATTTTGGTTTTTGTTTCTTCTTTTTCAAGATACTGGGTAACATGTTGGGTCATTTCTTGATCCAAGTGGTCGTTCCAACGTTCATAAGGATTGTCTTCTAAAACTGCTAAATAAAAGGATTGCGACCAAGAATCTGGGAAGAGACATTCAAGATACAAGGGTTGTTTCCAATTCATGCGAATCTCATGAAAAATCTGATCAATGTCATAAAAGGTCTGCCCTTCGATGCTCAAGACAAACGGTTCGCCCCCAATTTCTGTACTGCGGACACTCAAGCCCCGTTTGGCTGCGGCTGCCCCTTCTACAAAATGAACATTGGTCAAGATCGCTTCATGGTTCGCCAGATAGTTTAACACCCAAGAGACTTCTCGGCGGCTGAAGGAAACGGTCGAAACTAACCAATTAAGAAACTTTTTCTTTTCTTGTACATTGATGTTCATTTCTCTCACCTATCTTTCTAATAAGTCCTCCACGATCGACTGTACTTCTAAATCACCTGGCTCATGCGCCAAATAATGTTGCAGCAAATGAAGTGCTTCAGGTAAACGCCCTTCTTCACGTAAGAAAATGCCATATTCTTTCATAAATGCTGGCTCATGGTGCAAATCAGCATTGGCTTCTTCGTAATAGTTTGCTGCTTTGTCAAAATCTTCCAGCGCATTATACGCTTGCGCCAAATTCCAAAGGGCATGCGGCTGCTCATTGTCTTCCATTCGTTCGATGGTCAAGATCGCTTCTTGCCAACGCTCTTCATTCAAGTATAAATTACTTAAGGTCAGTAACGTATCATCTTCTTTGTCACCAGTCTCCAATGCTTTTAGTAAAAATGATTCTGCTGCTTCACTGTCATGAAGTCGGTAAGCATTCTCGGCAGCAAAATGATAGAAATCCACTTGATATGGATCTTCATGAATCCCTTCTTCGATCACACGCTGCGCTTCTTCCAGCTGCTCTTCTTCTTGCAATGCTTCTGCAAGATAAAGATACAAGGCACGGTATTGCGGATTCATGACCCGCAACTGCTGCAAGTAGCGAATCGCTTGTTCATTTTCTTTTAGCTGCAAATAGACTAAAGCTGTTTGAAAAAGACGCTCATCGGTCTGTTCGTCTTCTAGGCTTGCTTCAAAATATTCCAATGCCTCTTCAAACTTGCCCGCCATACTCAATGATGTACCAGTCCGTTCAACGATCGAGATCCCCGAAATATCCGTGATTTCTTCTTCCAGCAAACCTTGATAAAGGTCAACGGCTTCTTGATAGCGATCAGTCGAAAAGGCTAACTCAGCTAAGGCAAACCGTATCAAAGGTTCATCTGGCACAATGCTTTGCGCTTCTTTTAGTTTGGCTTCACTAACTTCAGGGATACCGATCAATTGGTAAAGATCCGCACTCAATAGCAAGGCTTGCAAATACGCTTCACTGGTCGGTGGTATTTGATCAATATAGGCAAAAGCCGTTTCGATCTGGTCTTCTTCCATCGCAATTTCTGCTAAAGGAAGCAGCAAAGCTTCATTATCAGGATGTCGTTGCTGCAAGGTTTCAAATAACGTTTTCGCCTCTTCCAAAAAGCCGATCTGCAATAGTTCATCACCTAAAGCGCCTAATGTCTCATCATCATCTTTTTGCAGAGCTTCGGTAAAATTTAATTGTGCTTCAGCCAGTTCTTCCGCGGCTAATGCTTTTAACATTTTTTCACTATATGTTTCCATTTAAACCCCTCGAATCTCATTGATTAATCGCTGATAAGTCTCCATCGTCTGGACGAGATCTTTTTCCTCGATTTTCGTTCTGCCCCCTATTGTACCAACTTTTGCCAAAAATAACAGTTTTTTTTCTTTTTGCTGCAATTCTAGTACATGACTGAAATATTCGCTTAATGAAAAAGACTCGGGCAATTCGATGGGAAAGCCTAATCGGGCAAGCCATTGGCAGAACACGGGCAGATCGACAGTCAATTGCTGCTGCTGGACGGTCCACATAAAATGAAACAAAAAGCCAAAGAATAATTTCATCGCATCAGACAGCAAGTGCCCATTTTCCGTTCGATAAGCAGCATCAGCAAAGAGTTGGCCAAACTCCTCCAATTCGCTGCCTGATTGCTGGTATAGTTGGATCAACCGATCGGTATACGCAGCCAACGAATGTCTCATCAACGCCTGATGACTGGGATAGGTTCGATAAAGCTCTTTTAAAAACTCACTATCGGCAAGCACGCCACAACGAATCAGTGTCAAAAAATCGACCAATTTCCCATCGATCTGTTTTTCTGCGATCGTCTGATCGTAAATAACAAATTCGGGTGTATTAGGATTTTCCAGCATCGGGATATCTGGCTTTTTCACAACGATCGCTGTTTCTTTCACACTTTTAGCTAAGGCCCGCAAGGAAACGGGAATCAGCCAAAGCTGTGTCGTCAGAACCGACGTCGCGTGGATAAAACTGCTCAATGCCAACACGCCTTCATTGCCAAAACCGACGATCAGCTGCGGCTCCTGTTTTGAAAAGCGGCCGAAGAAATCCATTGCAGCTTTAAATTCACTAAAGTTGTTGCAATACATTTGATTGGTACAAATATACCAATTGACCTCTCGTGGCAAAAACAGGCGGGTCAATTTTTCTGAAAAGCGGTCATAATAGCGCTGATTCGTCAAAATGATCACCTGCTGCGGCTCGATCGACTGTTCTCTCATGACCGATGCTAGTGTTTCACCATAAGAAATTTGGGTTTCTTGTTCATTTCGGAAAAAAACAGCTTCCATCGGCTCACTCCTTTGCTACTACTTCCTATTATAACAAGAAGCCGCTTAAACACCTACTAAATCGCTAATGATTAGGAAGTATTTTCCTGTGATTGGTTCAATGATCCGATAAAAAGCAAAAAACATGATTTCCTCTTCTTCCAAAGGAAAATCATGTTTTTTCTTAAACCAAAAGTGAGTAGAGTGATTGATTTTGCTGAAGGTTGATATAGTTTTGGTCAAACTGTTCAATTCGTGACAGTAATGCGGGGAGATCTTTTTTGTGTTTCAACAAGATTCCCAGCATTACTGGTCCTGTTCCACGATTGATTTTTTTTGTATATTCAAACCTAGTGATATCATCATCGGGACCTAATACATGGCTAACAAATTCCTTCAACGCACCGGGACGTTGTGGGAAATTGACGATAAAATAATGTTTCAATCCTTGATATATCAGTGATTTCTCTTCGATCTCTGCCATACGGGAACTATCATTGTTACCGCCACTCACAATACAGACGACTGTTTTGCCTTTGATTTGCTCTTTGATCAGATCCAAAGCTGCCACACTCAAGGCACCAGCTGGTTCAGCGACGATCGCTTGCTTGCTGTACAATTCCAGAATCGTTTGACAGATTGCGCCTTCTTCCACAGCTACCAATTGATCCACGTAGCGTTTGGCATGGGCATAGGTTTGAGCTCCGACTTGTTTGACCGCTGCACCATCCACAAAGGTTTCAATATGCTCCAGTGCCACTGGTCCTTGATGATCAAAGGCGGCTTGCATCGAGGCTGCCCCTACAGGTTCTGCTCCAACAATTTTTATCTTCGGTTGCTTTTCTTTCAAATAGGCTGCGGTTCCGCTGATCAAGCCGCCCCCGCCAATCGCTGCCACGACCAGATCGATCGTTACTTGTTTTTTTTCAGCATCCGCCAGCATCTCCACAGCAACGGTTCCTTGTCCTGCGATAATATTAGGATCGTCAAAGGGAGCAATGAAAGCCATTTGCTGTTCTTTTGCAAAGTGTTTAGCCGCTTGGGCTGCCGCATCAAACGTATCTCCCACCAATTCGATTTTGACATAATCTCCACCGAAAAAGAGGACTTGCGCGATTTTTTGCTGTGGCGTCGTTGTCGGCATGAAAATAACCGCTCGGATCTGCTGTTCTTGACAGGTATAAGCAACACCTTGCGCATGGTTCCCGGCACTGGCACAGACGACGCCACGACGAGTCAGTTCAGGATCTGCCTGGGTGATCGCATAGTAGGCACCGCGTAATTTGAAGGAGCGGACTTTTTGCAAGTCCTCTCGCTTCAACAAGACCGTCGCTTGATACTTCTCAGATAAAAAGCGATCATACTGCAGCGGCGTATGACTAACTGCTCCCCGCAGTCGCTCGTAGGCTTGTTCGATTGCAGAAACTGTCACCAACAAACGCGTCCCTCCTAATCTTTCGCAACAAACGGCATCATTTTCCGTAACTCGCTGCCGACTTTTTCAATTTGATGATTGCCGTTTTCCTCACGCATTTTATGGAATTCAGGGAAGCCGTTTTGATTGTCTTCAATGAATCCTTTCGCAAATTGGCCGTTTTGGATGTCTGTCAATACGGCTTTCATGTTTTCTTTGGCTTGTGCAGTGATCACCCGAGCACCAGAAACGTAGTCACCATACTCAGCCGTATTCGAGATCGAATGGCGCATTTTTTTGAAGCCTCCTTCATAAATCAAGTCAACGATCAGTTTCAATTCATGACAAACTTCAAAATAAGCCAATTCCGGTTGGTACCCCGCTTCTACCAATGTTTCAAAGCCCGCTTCGATCATACTGGTCAAACCGCCACAAAGTACGGCTTGCTCACCGAAAAGATCGGTTTCGGTCTCTTCTTTAAAGGTCGTTTCCAAAACGCCGACCCGTGTGGCACCAATGCCTTTTGCATAGGATAAAGCCGTTGCTTGTGCGTTGCCAGTCGCATCTTGATAAACTGCAAACAAGGCTGGTACCGCAAACCCTTCGGTAAAGGTTCGACGCACCAAATGACCTGGTCCTTTTGGCGCAACTAGAAAAACATCCACCTCTTTTGGTGGCGCGATCACATCAAAATGAATATTGAAACCATGAGCAAATGCCAATGCATTGCCCGCTGAAAGATTCGGTTCGATCTCATTTTTATACAACGATCCTTGGATCTCATCGGGTGCCAAGATCATGACTACATCCGCTTTTTGAACGGCTTCAGCTACTGGGAAAACATCAAATCCATCGTTTCTTGCGGCTTCCGCTGATTTTCCTTCACGAATGCCGATAAAGACTTCATGACCTGTGTCCCGTAAATTTTGCGCATGAGCGTGCCCTTGAGAGCCGTAACCGACGATTGCAATCTTCTTGTCTCCTAAATTATCTGTAACTTCCTCGTTGTAATATACTTTTACCATACTTGTTTCCTCCGAATTCTTTCTTTATTTTAAGCAATTCAAAATTGCACTTACCCTCTTGTAAAGCCAGTGACACCCGTCCGTGCCAATTGTTTGATGCCGTATGGACGTAAAACCTCGATGCACGCTTCTACCTTTTTCGTATCGCCAGCAACTTGCACAACGATTGTTTTTAGTGCCACATCGACAATGTGTGCTCGAAATGGATCGATCACTGCTTGGATCTCCGAACGGCTTGTGGTTGGCGCATTGACTTTGATCAGCACCAGCTCCCGTTCGATATGAGGAACTTCTGTAATATCAGAAACCTTCAAGACATCGATCTGCTTGTTCAGATGCTTAGTCACTTGTTCTGTTTCTGCCAAATCGTTCACGTTGACAATGATCGTCATACGTGAAAACTCTGGTCGTTCTGTCGTACCGACAGAGATACTCTCGATATTGACTTGACGACGGTTCAAGACACTCGTGATACGGCTCAAAACACCTGCTTCATTATGGACGATTGCTGCTAATACCCGTTTCATCCCCTTAGACCCCCATCATTTCATGATTGGCTTTCCCCGGTGGGATCATCGGCAGCACATGCTCAGATGGCGAGACCATTACTTCGATAAGCTGCGGCCCTGCTTGAGAAAAAGCTGCTGCCAATTGATCAACCAGTTGCTCTGGGGCATCGATCCGACAGCCTTCAATGCCATAAGCCTGTGCCAGTTTGACAAAATCAGGCTGCTGCGCAAAAACGGAGGCAGAGCGCCGCTTGCCATGGAATGTTTCTTGCCATTGGCGAACCATTCCTAAAGAGCAGTTGTTCAATAACACAAATTTGACATTCAAGCCATACTCATTCAAAATCGCAAATTCTTGGTTCGTCATTTGAAATCCACCATCACCAACGAACACCACGACCATTTTTTCTGGATGAGCAAATTGAACGCCGATTCCTGCAGGGATGCCATAGCCCATCGTCCCTAGTCCGCCACTGGTGATCAATTGTTTAGGAAAGCGAAAAGGATAATACTGCGCGACCCACATTTGATGCTGACCAACATCGGTGATGACGTAAGCCTCTCCTTTGGTCAAACGCCCTACTTCTTCGATGACTTTTTGTGGTTTGATCTCTTGTGTCTGAGTGCGATCATAGCGATAAGGTTTTTCCTTTTTCCGTTTTTGGCATAGATCCAACCAAGTCGTCCAGGTTCCTCTTGTTGGTGGGTACCGCAGCATTTGCTGCAAAGCAGCCTTGGCATCGCCGACGATTGGGATCTTTGTTTCTACGATCTTGCCGATCTCCACTGGGTCAATATCGATATGAGCAACGATGGCCTGCTTGCCGAACTGACTGCCGGCCGTTGCTAAGCGATCATCGAAGCGAGAGCCGATATTGATAATCAAATCGGCTTCTGATAAAGCCATGTTCGCCGCATAGGTGCCATGCATACCGCCCATGCCTAAGAAAAATTGATGATCACTTGGCAGTAAGCCTAAGCCAAGCAACGTTGTCACTGCCGGCAACTTGTACTTGGCAATAAATGCATTTAGTTCAGCCGCAGCTTCGGCAGCGATCACGCCTGCACCCGCCAATACCACTGGTCGCTGAGCTTTTTCCAAGACTTGCATCAGTTTTTCGATTTGCAGACGGGATGGCTCTGCCGTCGGCTGATAACTTTTCCTTGTGATCGGCAATGAGCAGGTTTCAGCGGTTTCTTGTAAGGTAATATCTTTCGGAAGGTCGATGACAACCGGTCCTTTTCGCCCTGTGGAAGCGATATGAAAGGCTTCAGCGATCACTTTTGGCAGCTCATCGACACAGCGGACTTGGTAGTTGTGCTTCGTGATCGGCAACGTGATACCCAGAATATCCGCCTCTTGGAAGGCATCTTTGCCAATTCCTGGTACCGCCACTTGCCCTGTGATAACTACCAATGGTACGGAATCACTCATAGCATCGGCAATGCCCGTGACGACATTTGTAGCACCTGGTCCGCTAGTCACTAAAACGACCCCAGCATTGCCAGTAGCTTTGGCATAGCCTTCAGCGGCGTGGATCGCGCCTTGCTCGTGACGCGTCAAAATATTCGGAATCGCTGCATCATATAATTGATCATATAACGGCAGGACGGCG
The DNA here is from genome assembly GCF_051711245.1 of Enterococcus sp. DIV0240d. Taxonomy (NCBI): domain Bacteria; kingdom Bacillati; phylum Bacillota; class Bacilli; order Lactobacillales; family Enterococcaceae; genus Enterococcus; species Enterococcus sp. DIV0240d. The sequence goes on from NZ_JBIOMG010000001.1 coordinate 2,589,929, forward strand.
CCGCCCGGATAGCCAAAGATCATTTCGACGCCTTGCTCTTGTAAGCTGTCCACTAATACTTGTGCGCCAGTCCTTAGATGCGATGCTTGATACTCGATATTTTCCATTGCTACTCCTCCTCATCAGGTACTCGCATAATCCCGCCCGTATTGGCAGAAGTCACTAAAGCGGTATAACGTGCAAGCCATCCTTTTTTCACTTTTGAACGAAACTTCGGTCGTTCTTGCGCACGCTGGGCAAGCTCTTCATCGGATACTTGTAGATTCAGCGTTCGATTTGGTAAATCGATAATGATTTCATCGCCATCGTTGACAAGGCCTAATGGACCCCCTGCAGCGGCTTCTGGCGAAATATGGCCAACGGCGATTCCTCGGGTCGCTCCTGAAAAGCGACCATCGGTGATCAAGGCGACATCTTTGCCTAACCCACGTCCAACGATGCTTGAGGTAGGCGCCAGCATTTCTGGCATACCTGGTCCTCCTTTTGGTCCCTCATAGCGGATCACTACAACATGTCCTTTTTGTACGGTATGATTGTCGATGGCAGCAACTGCTTCATCATGTGAATCAAAACAGATCGCTTTGCCTTTGAACACTTGGACACTTGGATCGACCCCACCGACCTTGATAACACTGCCTTCTGGGGCGATATTACCGTACAAGATCGATAGACCACCCACAGGACTATACGGGTTTTCTTTGGGATGAATAACTTCTTCGTTGTGGATCTTCGCTTCAGCGACATTTTCTCGTAACGTCTTGCCTGTGACAGTCGGTCGATCAGGATGAATCGCTCCCTCGATATCACAAAGCTCCCTTATGATTGCCGAAACGCCGCCAGCTTCATGAACATCGTGCATCGAATAGGCTGATGATGGCGCGATTTTTGAGAGATAAGGCACTCTTTTAGCGATTTCATTGACCCGTCTTAAGTCATAGTCGATCTCAGCTTCATTGGCGATCGCTAAGGTATGTAGCACTGTGTTGGTGGAACCCCCCATCGCCATGTCTAAAGCGAAGGCATCATCAATAGCTTCTTTGGTCACGATGTCTCGAGGTTTCACTTGTTTTTCAACAAGATCCATCAACTTAAAGGCGGCTTGTCTAACTAGTTCTCGTCGTTCTTCAGACACGGCGAGGATCGTACCATTGCCTGGCATTGCCAATCCTAAGATCTCTAGGAGACAGTTCATTGAATTGGCAGTAAACATCCCTGCACAGGAACCACAAGTCGGACAGGCATTTTGCTCCATAAATTCAAAGTCTTCTTTCGTCATGTTGCCAGTCTTGTAAGTCCCCACGGCTTCAAACATGGAAGACAAGGTTATCTGGTGGCCCCGTGGATCAATACCGGCTTTCATTGGACCGCCAGAACAAAAGATCCCCGGTACGTTCGTCCGCATCGCTGCTAAAATCATGCCAGGAGTGATCTTGTCGCAATTCGGGATATAAAATACGCCGTCAAACCAGTGAGCATTGATCACGGTTTCTGCGGAATCAGCGATCAATTCTCGGCTGGGTAGCGAATAACGCATGCCAATATGGCCCATCGCAATGCCATCATCCACACCGATCGTATTGAACTCAAAAGGGATGCCGCCAGCTTCACGAATCGCTTCCTTAGCGATATCTGCTAACTCCCGTAAATGCACATGTCCAGGCACAATATCGATATAGGAATTACATATCGCAATAAATGGCTTGTTCATGTCATGGATATTTTTTACTTGTCCTGTGGCATAGAGCAGACTCCTAGCTGGCGCTGCATCGATCCCTTTTTTAATCTGATCACTTCTCACACTCATCATCTCCTGCATTTTGGAATAAAAAAAAGCATCCCGGTTATAAAAAACTGGGATGCTTTGCCAGAATCCCATTTTACTTACGCAAATAGGACTCAAACAAACGGATAATTTTTGCTTCCGTGTTCTAAGTCCTGGTATCAATAATAATGACTAATAAATATTGATTAAAATTGCGCATAGAAAATGGCTCCTTCATTAGAAATAGTAACGTTCTTGTAATTGTTTACCAATATACCCTTTGCAAAAACACTTGTCAACGAATTTTCTGAATTTTTTTTCAATAATGACAATTCCAAGGAACCCTTTCTCACATTAGATGTCATTTAATCGCTTGCTTCTTTTGATAAAAATGACTTTTAAAACACCTTTATTCTTGCTTGAGAATTAAAGTGTGCCCGCAACCCTTGTTTTTTTTTAGACCAAAAGAAAAACAAAAAATATTTTTGAATTTTCTGACAATAATAACCGTTTCTTTTCCCATTCGATCCGCCTGCATGGTGGCAGTCCCTAGTTAGACAAAAGAAAAAACCCTTGATTACTCAAGGGTTTCTACAAGACTCAATTATTTCACTGCGTCTTTAAGAGCTTTACCTGGTTTGAATGCAGGTACTTTGCTAGCAGGGATCTTGATTTCTTCACCAGTTTGTGGGTTGCGTCCTTTGCGTTCTGCACGAGAACGAACTTCAAAGTTACCAAAGCCGATCAATTGAACTTTTTCACCGTTAGCTAAAGCGTCTTGAATTGTTGAGAATACAGCGTCTACTGCTGCAGTTGCGTCTTTCTTAGTTAAGTCAGTAGCTGCTGCAACTTTTTCGATTAATTCTGCTTTATTTGCCATGGATAGTTTCACCTCCTGATATTTTTTTTGATGTCATGCATCAACAAAAATCTTGAGTGGTCCAAGGTTTTTGTCAAATATTGATTACCATCAATATTCTGATATAACGTTATCATAAGAACCTTGTAATATCAAGGATTTTAACGTTTTTAGGGGGTTTTTTTTGGTTTTTTCCCATTTTTCTAGAAAAGGACAGATTTCTTTGTAAAAAGAAACAAAGTATGATAAAATCTCTATTTTCTTCTGCGAGGAATGATCCGAATCGGCGTTCCTTCAAAAGTGAATGCCTTGCGGATTTGATTTTCTAAGAAACGTGCATAAGAGAAATGCATCAGTTCTTCTTCGTTGACAAAAATAACAAAAGTTGGCGGTTTGACAGCCACTTGCGTCGCATAAAAAATCTTCAAACGTTTGCCTTTGTCTGTTGGTGTTGGATTGATCGCCACCGCATCCATAATGACGTCATTCAACAACGCAGATGGAATACGCATGTTTTGATTCATGCTGACTTCTTCGATCAACTGCGGCAACTTATTCAAGCGCTGTTTCGTCACTGCGGAAACGAAAATGATTGGTGCATAATCCAAATATTGGAATTCATCTCTGATTTCTTCTTCAAAATCACGCATCGTATTCGTTTCTTTTTTCAATGTATCCCATTTATTGACAACGATAATGATTCCACGGCCTGCTTCATGGGCATAGCCAGCGATCCGTTTGTCTTGCTCGCGAATCCCTTCTTCGGCGTTCAAGACCATCAAGACGACGTCTGAACGTTCAATGGCCCGCATCGCCCGCATCACACTGTATTTTTCAGTAGATTCGTAGACCTTCCCTTTTTTACGCATGCCGGCGGTATCGATCATGGTAAATTCTTGACCGCTTTCGCTGGTAAAATGGGTATCGATCGCATCACGAGTCGTTCCTTCGATATCTGAAACGATCACTCGCTCTTCCCCTAGAATCGCATTGATCAAAGAGGATTTCCCGACGTTTGGTCGACCGATCAAACTAAACTTGATGATAGAATCGTCTTCTTCTTCCGCTTCATTGGTAAAGTGTTTGACTGCTTCATCAAGAACATCCCCGATCCCTAATCCATGACTTCCTGAGATTGGGTATGGATCGCCTAGACCCAAACCATAAAATTCATAGATGTCGGTACGCATCTCGGGATTATCAACTTTGTTGACCGCTAAAATCACGGGTTTGTTGCTTTTGTATAACAAACGAGCCACAAGCTCATCAGCATCTGTTACTCCTTCACGAGCACTCGTAATAAAAACAATGACATCTGCTTCATCGATGGCGATTTCTGCTTGATGCTTGATTTGATCCATAAACGGCTCATCACTTAAATCGATCCCACCTGTATCGATTACGCTAAACTCACGGCCTAGCCATTCACCAGTGGCATAAATACGATCTCTGGTCACTCCTGGAGTATCCTCAACGATCGAAATTCGTTCTCCAGCTATCCGGTTGAAAATGGTCGATTTCCCCACATTCGGACGTCCAACGATCGCTATTGTTGGATTTGTCATTTTTTACCCTCCATTTAAAAAAGCAGTCCTTGTACGCTGCTTCTTGTATTCAATCTTACTTAGTTTACCTAAAGCCATGGAAAGTTGCAAGCTTTCCTGGCAAACAAAAAACCAGCTTATAACAAATTCAAACATCGAATCGTTATAAGCTGATGGCATACAATTACTCTTCGTCGCTGTCTTTTAAGGCATCGCCTAAGATATCACCCATGGTAAACCCAGTTGATTCTTCTGGCAATTGATAGTCGTCCTCTGAAACTTCTTGTGTTTCATTGGTATTTTCGGCTTTTTCTAATGCTTTGATACTTAATGCGATTCGGTGTTCTGAAGGGTTCAATTCGAGCACTTTCACTTGCACTTCATCGCCTTCTTGTAAGACTTCATGTGGTGTCGCAATGTGTTTATGGGAGATTTGTGAAATATGGATCAGCCCTTCAACACCTGGGAAGACTTCCACAAACGCACCGAAGCTTGTCAAGCGTTTAACAGTCCCCGTCAAGACACTGCCAACAGCCGCTTGCTCTTCAATATTGGTCCAAGGTCCAGGCAATGTGTCTTTGATCGAAAGTGACACACGTTCTTTGTCTGCATCAACAGATAAGATCCGGACATTGACGGTATCGCCAACAGATAAAACATCACTCGGTTTGCCAACATGTCCATGAGAAATTTCAGAGACATGGACAAGTCCATCGATGCCGCCAAGGTCTACGAAGGCACCAAAGTCGGTCAAACGCGCTACTTTTCCTTCTACTTCTTGTCCTTCATATAAATCAGCTAATAAAGCTTCTTTTTGTTTTGCTTTTTCTGCTTCGACAACTGCTTTATGAGAAAGGATCAAACGGTTTTCTGAAGGCTCGATCTCAACGATTTTGAAGGTCAATGTTTTCCCTTTGTAATCTTCGAAATCCGCAACAAAATGGTCTTCGACCATTGATGCTGGGACAAACCCACGAACACCTACATCAACCACTAACCCGCCCTTAACGACGTTGGTGACTGGTGCTTCAATGATTTTTCCTTCTTGGAAATCTTTTTCGATATCTTCCCAAACTTTTTTCGCGTCTAAGCGACGTTTAGAAAGGAGATAGCTGCCGTTTTCTTTGTCTTTACCAATTGCTGAAATCACAACCAATTCTAAGACATCCCCAACTTTGACTGCTTCGTTGATGTCTTCAACAGGTAAAGTTGATAATTCTTTTGCAGGAACAACGCCTTCAACGCCGGCGCCTTCGATCCCTACGATCGCTTGTTTATCCTCAATGGCCAATACCTCACCTTTAACGATATCTCCAACTTTTACTTCTTGGAAATTGTCTAAAGCGGCTTCCATTGATTCATTTCCACTCTCAACCTGATTATTTTCAAATTCTGTCATCTCTCATGTCCTCCTAACCAACAATTCTGCAATAATTGCACTACATCTTTTAGTTTAAAATAGAATGAAAAAAAAATAAAGCGATTTCTCTTATTTTCCTAAAAAACTACGGTTTTTTCGTTAAAAAAGTCTTTTCACCTCTGTTTTCTTACTCACTTTCATCTTTTGGTTTCGAAAAATAAAAAAACAATGGGGAACACCCATTGTTTTTGTTAATCAATTTTTTCTTTGATGGTTTTTTTGATTGCTTCGACGACTTGCTCGATCGTTAAACCAGACGTATCGATTCGAACCGCATCCTCCGCTTGTTTCAAAGGGGAGACTTCTCTGTGAGAATCCAGATAATCTCTTTGCTGGATCTCTTCTTTCAACGTCTCATAATCGGTTTTGATCCCTTTTTGCTGATTTTCTTTAAAACGGCGCTGTGCGCGTTCTTCCACACTTGCTACCAGAAAAATCTTGACTTCTGCTTGTGGTAAAACCGCCGTACCAATATCGCGGCCATCCATCACGACACCGCCATCTTTAGCGATCATCTGCTGTTGTTGGACGAGTTTTTCGCGGATCGCAGGGTATGCCGACACCTTCGAAACTGCGTTGGTTACTTCTGGCTGACGGATCGCTTCGGTGACTTGCTCTCCTCCTGCAAAGACCTCTTGACCGTGTTCAGTCGGTTCAAAAGTGATGGGGTATTGATCGATCAAAGCAGCGACCGCCGCTTCATCTTCAAGTGAACAGCCCGTTTTTAAAGCTAAATACGTGATGCTTCGATACATGGCACCAGTATCCGTATAAATAAATCCCAGGTCATTCGCGATGATTTTTGCCACTGTGCTTTTCCCAGATGACGCAGGACCATCAATAGCGATGTTGATTTTTTTCATTTTTCTTACTCCTCGTTTCCCAACGATGTGTATTCCTTCATCGTTTCTGCTTATCGCCCACCTTGGCTTCTTTCTTTCAAGAAAAAAAACCGCCAAAGCGGTTTTTTATTTAATTCGTAAGGTGTCGCCAGGGTAAAGCATGTAGTTGTTTGGATCAATCCCATTTAATTGATATAGGGTTTCAACTGAGATGCCTGTACGGGCTGCCACTTGTTCAGGACCTTCGCCAGCTTGGACTGTCGTGTATTCCTCGGTACCAGTTGCGCCTTGACCTTGATCAGTTTGCGTATTCTCTTGTCCCGCATTGTTTTCTTGTTGCGCCGGTTCACTACTTGATGGCGTCGTTGAAGCTGGTGCAGAACTACTGCTACTTGATGAAGAACTTGATTCACTTGTTGACGAACTCGTTTCACTTGTCGATTCCGTAGTGGATGATTCCGTCGTTGATGATTCGGTTGTTGAAGACTCTGTCGTACTTTCTACAGTACTGCTCGAACTTGCTGTGGTTGGGGCATCATTGTTATGGTTCAATACCCAAATACCGGCACCAACCGGAATTGCCACGATCAAGAAAAGCAAAACTAAAACGATCGTCAAAAAGAGTGAATTCCCACGCTTTTGTTTTCTTTGTTGGGATCTTGATGCAGAATCATCGTATTCTGTATCATAGATTGGTTGTTCCCACGGTTCTTGATTTTCTGAATTGTAGTCATTGTCTTTCTTGCTCACTCGTATTCCCTCCTAGTTTCCTTCCGATGTATTATACCATAGGTAAATAAAAACTGTCCTACAAAATACGATTCAATTAATATCTTTAAAAATTTTTATTAAACGTTCCTGCCAATGATGGGCTTCCTTTTTCTCGGGCAGCTGTTCTTCACCCGCTATTTCGATCCCGTCATTGTCGCAACAATAAGGATTCTCCTGGGCTTCCTCTCCGAAATGCGCCAGTAAAAATTGCCGGCGACAACCTGTAAAATGAATATAAGCCAACATTTTCTGTAATTGTTCTTGTTTTTGCTGTTCATTGCGTTTCAATGTTTCCAGCCAAAAGGAAGTCCCCAACTCTTTCATTTTTTGCTGCCACTTTTCTTGCAACGGTGTCAAGGGTTCTTTCCTCTTCTCCTGAACCATTCGTTCTAAAGCAAGGCGTTCTTCTTTATTTTCTCGCTGAAAGAAGTAATGGATCTGCTCATCATGTTCCTGATAAAGCAAAATCGCATTGCTTTGTTTGCCATCACGACCAGCTCGCCCGATTTCTTGACTGTAATTCTCTAACGAATCAGGTAGATCATAATGGATCACAAAGCGAATATCTTCCTTATTGATCCCCATCCCAAACGCATTGGTAGCAACGAGTAATTTTAATTTATTCTGAGAAAACTGCTGCTGCAACGTTTTTCTTTGATCACTCGCGAGACCACCATGATAATAGCCTACCAAATAGCGCTGACGCAGTTTGTTATAGACTTCTTCGACTTTGCTTCTTGTGGAACAGTAGATGATCCCAGCCCCGCCTAAGCGGCTGAGATAGTCTGCTAATGCCGCATCTTTGTCTGTCGTTTGCTCTACGAACAAGCCGATATTGCTGCGGTTCATCGAATAACGGTAGACATTGGCGTTCTTTGCTAATAATACTTGCCGTATGTCTGCTTCCACTTGTGCTGTTGCAGTAGCCGTCAAGGCTAACGTAACGGGTGCCTTCAAGCGTTTCTTTACTTCACCAAGCTGCAAGTACTCTGGTCGAAAATCAATGCCCCATTGCGAAACACAATGGGCTTCATCCACCACGAGCATGGCGATCTTAACCTGTTCCAATTGATGCAAAACAGCTTCTTGTACGATCATTTCTGGACTTAAAAACAAAAACTTGTACTTCTGCAAATGCTGCATCACATACTGGCGATCGGCAAGGTCCAATTGACTATTAAACGCAATCGCGCGTTTTTCCCCTTGCTTTTGTAAGCCGTAGACTTGATCTTCCATCAAAGAGACTAACGGCGAGATAATGATCACGATCCCGTCTACTAGGTACCCTGGCAGCTGATAGCACAGACTTTTGCCATTCCCAGTAGGCAGAATCGCTAACGTATCTTGCTGTGCTAAAACACTTTCGATGACTTCTTTTTGTCCTTGGCGGAATGTTTTGAAACCAAAATACTGATTCAGTGCATCTTCTAACATCGAATCCCCCGCTTCTGAGCAATCTGTAACAAACGAATCGTCAAAAAATCAGTCGTAAGAAGCGCCTGTAATTCTTGATAGCTATTTTTCCAAGAAGCTTCTGGCAGCTTTTTCAACAACGCTGTATCAAAGCGCTGAAAAGGAAACGTTGGATCAAGCAATGCCCACTCAATCAAATGATCATTAACAGTTCCTCGTTTGATCCTTCTTTTTTCCATAATCTGCTCGACAGAATCGCCTCGCAAAAACAATGCTCGGCTTTCCACCATACTTTGGTTTAAATTTCTCTTTAGAAAAGGCGACAAGCCTCGAAACAGGATCGTCTGGGGCGTTTTTTCGATCAAGGTTAAAAATTGATGGATCGAAGCTCCTACATAAAGAGTGTCCCAAGGCTTACTTTGAACATTTTCTGGTAAAAGCTGAAAAAACGCCTGCCCTAGAATATCTGGACCAGATAAGGTGCCCGCTAAAAAATCTGCCATTTCTGCGGGAAGCTGGTCAAAAATTGCTGATAGCTCTTGATACAGGCACTTTTTGATGTCAGGATTGTGACGGATCAGCTGACGGACAGGTTCTGTATAGAGTGGCGTGTTTTCAACGGGAATATACTGATTGGTCACGCCTTGATACGCAGCTGCTTGAACCAGCAGCCGAACAAAACGCCAAGCCTCCTCCGTCGTTCGTCCATAACGAAAGTAATTCGCATAACGCAACAATCGTTCACCTGGCTGCTGGCTGTTTCTAGCGGTCGTTTTGAGCAGCAGACCATCTGAATCTCGACTTAGAGCCCCTCGTTGGATCAAGTCAGCGAGCGTCTGTTGATACGCTTTCTCATTCAACTGGGGCAACGATTGAAAGAGACCTAAGCGATCATAAAAAAAGGCATAACTCAAGACAGAGCTAGTACGCTTACCAATGAGAATTTGATAAAGTGTTGATGGGCGCAGCTTGTCAGTATCAGAAAACAGCGCTAAAATAAAAGAATCCATATTTCCCCTCCAGAAAGGACTAAAAAATGTCACAACGCTGTAAAATTATTCCTGAGCGCTGCATTGCTTGTGGCCTATGTGCGATCTATGCCCCCGAGATCTTCGATTATGATGAAGACGGGATCGTTTTATTTGCCCAAGAACCGAATGCTCGGCAACAGTTTATCATAGAAGACCAACAAGAAAAAGTCAAAACTGCTTATCGCAAATGCCCTACCCGTGCGATTATCATGGAAAAATAAAAAAAGCCGACTTGCCATTGACAGACCTTTCGTCTGCAACAGCAAGTCGGCTCATTTTTTTATTTTCCTATAGCAGAATGATGGGGCTGCTTACGAGCCAACCATGGCAACAGTTTGGCGTGAAGTGCTAAAAAGACGGCACTGACGATTGCGCCTTTTACCAAATTGAAAGGTAAGATCCCGATCGCCACATATTGCGGCAAAGACATTCCTAAAAATTGATCGGCTGTGACCCCGAAAAAGCGCAGGTAAAGCGGTGTGATCACAAATAGGTTCGCCACACTCATAAAAATCGTTACCGACAAGATACCGCTGATGACACCAACCATTTTGTTTTTGGTGTGAATACCTTTGCGGAAAAAGTAGTACATTGGCAAAGTAAAGGCACATGATGCTAAAAAGCTTGCCGTATCCCCCACCATATCAGCAGGTGAAAAACCAGATAAGAACAAATGCAGCACCGAACGAATGAAAGCAGTCAATACCCCACTCCAAGGACCAAATAAAAACATCATGATCATCACGGGAATATCACTAAAATCGATCTTTAAAAAGCTGAATGCTGGGAAAATCGGAAAAGCGATAAATTGCAAAATTGTTCCCATAGCAGCACACATGGCGATTGTCACCATTTTTCTTGTTTTGTTGTTCATCAGTATAAATCCTCCTAAGTTCAGGATTCCTCTTCAAACGAACCTATTAAATTTCCTCGGCTTTCTTGTCGGCGCCAGACAAAAAATGCCCTCTTTTTTCCACAGGGAAAAAAGAGGGCATTCGAAATAGCCATAAGCAAATCAAATACGCTCTATCTTCTTTATCCAGACTGTACTGTCGGTATCGGAATTTCACCGATTCAGCTATTTCCGAAGAAATAGGTCGTGGACTATAACCACCGGTCGGGAATTGCACCCTGCCCCTGAAGACGAACCTTTATTCTATTTATTACATGTCCTATTATACACAAAATCTAAAAATTAACAATAGTTACGTTTTCAGATACTTTTCAACTATTTTGCACTATTTTTCAGCTGACTGACTTCCTTCTTCGACAATTCTCGATATTCCCCTGGACGAAGACCTTTCAAATCTAACGGACCATAATTTTCCCGTTTTAATTTTTGCACAGGCAAACCAACTGCTTTTAACATATTTTTGACTTGATGGTTGCGTCCTTCATGGATCGTCAATTGCACAATACTAGATTGCGTCGTTTGATCTGTCGACAAGATCTCAAAGCGAGCAGGTGCCGTCTTACGGCCTTCGATCCGAATCCCTTTTGTCAATGGGAGCAGCTGCTTTTTATCCGCAATCCCTTTGACTTTGGCAACGTACACTTTGTCGACTTCGTGTTTCGGATGCATCAGTGTCTGTGACAATTCCCCATCATTTGTCAGCAATAACAAACCAGAGGTATCATAGTCCAAGCGCCCGACGGGATACACCCGTTCAGGAACTTCAGCAAAATAATCCAAAACGACTTTGCGCTTTTTATCATCCGTTACAGCTGAGATCACACCACGAGGTTTGTAGAATAGATAATAGACGTGTTGTTCTTGTTCGATTGGTACACCATCGACTTCAACAACATCTTTTGAGCTAACTTGGACCCCTAATTCTTTGATCACTTGCCCGTTGACACGCACTCGGCCTTCGGTTATCAATCCTTCAGCTTTTCTTCTTGAGGTGATGCCAGCATGGGCAATCACTTTTTGCAAACGTTCCATCTTCATTCTCCTTCTGTTTCTGCTTGTTTGTAGCGGTCGTAAAAAAGATCAAACGGTGCATCTTCTTCAAGTTCATCTTCCATGGATTGGATATCGGGTAATTCAGCCAAACTTTTTAAGCCAAAATAATCCATAAAGTATTCCGTCGTACCATATAGGATCGCTCGTCCTGGTCCGTCAACGCGGCCTTTTTCTTCAATCAGTCGTTTTGCCACCAATTTTTGAACCGATCCGCTAGATTGGACGCCGCGGATCTCTTCTACTTCCATCCGAGTGATCGGCTGCTTGTAAGCAATGATCGACAACGTTTCTAAAGCGGCCTGCGACAACGAGCTGCCCATCGGTGATTCAGCATATTTCTTCAATAAAGGGGCAAATTGTTTCTTGGTGGTCAAAATAAAATGATTGCCCACTTCAAGAATATGCAACGCAGTATGTTCATTTTCTTCATATTGCTGATTTAGTTCCTGCAAATGCTGATAGACACTGGCAGTATTGCTTTTGACTAAGTAACTCAATTCTTCAAGTCCGATCCCCTCATCACCGACGACGAATAAGATCGCTTCTAATTCACTATATTTACTCATCTTCTTTACCTGTTGGATAGAGCAGAATCGACGCATAATTGTCTGTTTGCTCTACTCGAATCGTTCCTTTTTTCATTAATTCTAACAGTGCCATAAAAGTTACCACAACTTCTGTTTTATTGTAGGTCGTAAAAAACGAATCAAAGCTGCGGCCTTTTTTGGCACTGACATGCTGCATCTCCAGCTGAATCGCCGCCATCTTTTCATCGATGGTGCTTTCATCAGGAGAAATTTTTGTTTCTAGTACTTGGCGATTTTTCTTTTTCTCGATCATTTTTTGAAAAGCCAAAAAGAGATCGATCGTATTGAATTGATTGGCTCTTAACTGATCTTCTTCCTCTTTGTATTCATCGACGTCCATCGGATCTTTCGTATAATACAAACTGCGCTCTTCCGCTTTTTCGGAAAGCTGCTCGGCTGCATACTTAAATTTGCGGTATTCTAGCAGCTGTGCCACCAGCATATCCCGTGGATCTTCTTCGTACTCTTCCACTTCAGCAATCAGCTCTTGTTTCGGTAACAGCATCTGGCTTTTGATCGCCATCAGAGTTGCCGCCATGACTAAATATTCACCAGCGACTTCTAATTCTAAAATTTTCATGGCATGGATATACTGCATGTATTGTTCGGTGATGGTTGCAACTGGAATGTCATAAACATCGATTTCCAGTTTTTTGATCAAATGAAGCAGCAAATCCAACGGTCCTTCAAAGACAGCTAATTTTATTTTGATTTCTTCCATTCCATCCTCGATTTCTAGGCGCGCGGAAAGTGCTGCTTGTACACTTCCGTCATCCGTTTCTTCGTTATATGCGTGTAAATCTGAGTGGTCGAGATATCTGCGTGTCCTAACAGCTCTTGAACCGTTCGCAGATCTGCCCCGTTTTCTAATAGATGGGTCGCAAAACTATGGCGCAACGTATGGGGAGTCACATTTTTGGTGATCCCAGCTTGTCGAACCAAGGCTTTTAAATTTTTCCAGATTCCTTGACGAGACAGCTGCGTGCCATGGTTGTTTACAAACAGGTGGCTTTCATCCGGTGTTTTTCTCGTCAAATACGGACGTGCATCGCTGAGATACGTTTCGATCCATTGAATCGCTAAATCCCCTAATGGGACGATCCGTTCTTTGTCGCCTTTCCCGGTTGTTTGCAACAAGCCCATACTTAAATGCAAATCATTCAATTTCAAACCGATCAACTCGCTGACGCGCAAACCTGTCGCATACATCACTTCCAAAATCGCTCGATCGCGAATGCCCAACACCGCTCGAGTATCTGGTGTTTCGATCAAGCGCTCCACTTCCTGCAAACTCAAAGTGTCAGGTAGCTTCTGCTGTTTTTTCGGCGAATCAATATGCTGCATCGGATCATGATCTGTCAACCGTTCTTGACGCAAATATTGATGGAATCTTCGCAAACTGGAAACCATCCGAATCACGGTTGCCGAGGATTTTCCCGCCTCTTGCAAACTTTGCAAAAAAGACAAAACGATCACTCGGTCGATCTGTTGCCACTGCGTCACTTGTTTTTTTTGTAAAAACGCAAGATACTGTTGCAGATCCCGCTGGTAGCTGGCACGGGTATTTTGGGATAGCCCGCGCTCAATGGTCAAATAATGAAGATAATCAATAATTTGTTCGTTCATGGGGCTTCCTCTACTTTCAGCTTTTTTATCATATCAAATTCTGGCTCGTTTAGATAGTAGCTTGCCAACAAAAAAAGAGGCATCTACCCGTATCTTTTTCCCAAGGAAACACCCGAATCATAGCAGATTTTTTGGTTTCTTTCAAATTGGAAAAAAGAGCACTCTTCCTATCGAAACCATCTGACTATCATTCGGGTGATAACAAATTTTTTTCAAATTACCCAGCTACAGACACTAGGCTTTGTTTTGGCATTTTTGGCAGACACCATGAAATGTCAACCGATGATCCTTTACTAAAAAATGGTACTTTTGTTCGACGATCTCTTCGACTGTGCCCAACAGATCCTCTTCAACCTCTTCGATATTGCCGCATTCCAAACACAACAAGTGATGATGGAAATGTTTGGCGCCTTCTTTACGTAGGTCATAACGAGCGACACCGTCATTAAAACTGACTTTATCGACGATTTTCAAATCCGTCAAAATCTCCAATGTTCGATAGACGGTTGCTAAGCCAATCTCAGAATTTTTTTTGCGCACAAAGAAGAAAATCTCTTCGGCGGATAAATGATCTTTCTCATTTTCTAATAAGACCAACAACGTCGCTTCTCGCTGAGGAGTTAATTTGAACCCCGACTCGTGCAATTGTTTCTTGGTCTTTTTTAACGCTGCTGTTGTGTTCATAGTTGCCTCCGTATGCCGCTAATTTATAACGATTCTAATTTGAGTGAGAATCACCCAAGACAAACATTGTAATCATTATAAATTAGAACAGCAAAAGAAACAAGTATTCTCAATTAGGTTTTTTAACAAGAATCGTAAAGCCATCTTTTTGCTCAATCAAACGCTGTTTCATCAAGGTTCCTAACGCCCGTTTAAATTGGCCTTTACTAATACCAAACGTTTGTAAAATCTCTTCTGGTGCTGATTTATCGGTAAAAGGAATTTTATTTTCTGGTGCTCGTTCTAAAAAGGTTAGGACCATGGCGGCATCATTTGAAATCGCCTCGTGGGCTCTTGGTTTCAACGAAAGGTTCAAGACGCCATCTGGACGAATCCCAATCACTCGTCCTTTGACAACTTCCCCAAGACGCGGCTCTTGATAGCGCTCTGATGGGTGGACGAAGCCAATATAAAAATCATCCGTCAATAAGTAGGTTCCCGCTAGTTTTAAGCGATACACGGTACCTGTAACATCTTGATTCTTCATCTGTTCCGTACCATTCTTACTCAGTGCCTTGAAGATTTTCTCATCTGCTAACGAAGCCCATATACGCTCTTTGTCGTCGACGCGCAAGCTGACCATCAAACGATCGCCTTTTTTGGGCCAAAGTTCCCGCATTGTTGGCAATTCATCTAATGAAACCACCATGTCCTTGTCTTTTAAACCGATATCGACGAAAACGCCTAAGTCGCGACGGCTTCCTGTGACTGTACCAAAGGCATAATGCCCTTTGCGGCTTTTCGGAATATTCGTAGTGAGTACATTTTCTTGCTTTTGGTTTTGATAGCCAAACCCTTCGACGGCTTCACCTAAATGATGTTCGCCTTCTTCCTTGGCTAGTCGGAAGGTAACCCCGCCTTTTTGAACAAAATAATTCTGTTCATTTTCATCAATGATCAATCCGCTAAATACGGATGCTAATAAGTCTTTCATCTATTCTCTCCTTCTTCATAAAAACTGCCCGTTGCTAGAAAAAGAAACGCAGCAGTGCCATAGCAATAACGCCTGTGATAACGATCTTCATCAAATCTTTTGTATAATACCCCACCAACAATGCTGGGATACAGGCAACAGTTTCTTTGACTTTCAAGATGGGAAATTGCCCTTCTCGAAAGATCAGCAAATTTTGAACCAACAATGCCGCCAAAATACACAACGGCAAGTAACTCAAAAAGATGGTGAAAGGTTTCGGAAATACGAGCTTTTTAGAAAATAAAAAAGGAACGATCCGCGGAATCCAAGTAACCAACCCACATGCTAGCATTAGTATAACAAAATTAGTCATGATGTGTCACCGTCCCAACCAAACATCCTGCCAAGGTCGCAGCAATTACCGCGATCTCAGCAGTAGAAAAACGCATAAATAAAATCAATGTCCCCACAACTGCCCCGAGTACTAAGAGCGTTTGCTGGGTTTTCTTCTTGAGGGGTCGCTCTACTTGAAATAAAAAAAGACCAACAAACATGGCTTCCAAGGCAAAATCTAAGCCTAACGCTTCTGGATCTGGAATAAACGAGCCTAATAGTCCGCCCAAAAAGGTTGCGAAGATCCAACTCAAATACGCCATCACGTTCAACCCATGGGTCCATTTCGCTGTGACTGGTTTGTCTTGTTGCAGTGCCGTCGTCAAAACACCATAGGACTCATCAGTCAAAAGCGTCCCAATCCCAATAGCAGAAAGCAAAGGAGTCTTTTTAAAATAGGAAGCCACTGATAAGCTCATTAAGAAATGTCGTAAATTCACTAAAAAGACGGTTGCGACGATCGTCATGAAAGGTGCTTGAATCGCGAGTAATGCACAAATAATAAATTGAGCACTGCCTGCATAGACAATAATAGACATTAAAATAATTTCAAGAATCGACAACCCAACACCTTTTCCTACGACCCCCATCGCAAAACCAATCCCTAAGTACCCAAGAATCGTTGGTACACAAGCAATGACCCCATCTTCAAAGCGATCATATCTTTCTATTTTCTGCACAAAAAACCCTCCCTGTTTGAACGATTATCTTTCATCATATCGAAAACAGGGAGGGGAAACAAGTATTTTTCACATGTGCATGTAATAACTCTGAAAGTTTTCTAGTGACTCAGGAGACTTAGCGAACGGTGTGATCGTTCCCATTGCCTCTGAAATAGCCAGTTTTGGCGTTTACCGTAAATAAGTATAGCGGGAACGCTGAATCATCCGTTCCTTTAAGCAAGCTGCCTTGGGCATTTGTCGCATAAAAATTGTAATAGCCTTCGCCGTTGACGATCCGCACGCGTTCAAAAGTATAACCACCATCAACCACGTAACCACGGGCAATCGCTGTGGCAATGATTTTTTCTTGGACACCATCTGCCCACACCCAAGCGCTATTGTTTACATCATTCAAATCACTTTGACGGGCTGGAATAATTGGCTGATTATTGGTATTTGTTGGCGTATTTGGCGAAAGCACATACTCTTCTTCAGACGTGCTTTGTGCAGGCGTCGCAGCGCTTGTAGAACCGCCGCTTGAAGCGGAAGCGTTGTTCTCAGAAGCCGCCGCTTGTGCTGCTTCTTGGGCCGCTTGTTGTTGTGCCGCTGCTTCTTGCGTAGCGGTTTCACGCTTCGTCAACGCAGTATCGACTTTGCGCAGATCAGCAGTGAGACTTTCCACCAATGAATCGATCGGTAAAGCTTGGACTTTTTTCATCAAGGCATTGTAGTTCTCACGGGTGACACTTGCAGGTGCTTCACCATCACCACTTAAAGCCACCATGCTCTTCACTGCATTTTGAACTTCCTCGTTCGCGCTGAACTCTTTTTGTCCCATGTCGATGGCTTGATTGATCAACTCATCAAAGGCATCCCCGTTCTCGCGCTTCGCCATTGTGACAGCAGCTGCTTCTTTCAATGAAACTTCTTCCAACTGATCCTCCACAACGGCAGGACTGCTAAAATAGCTGTTGATTTCGGTCAAAGCTGCTAGTTTGTCAGCGATCGTCGCTGCTTCTTGTGACAAGGCATCGTACCGTTCATGGTCTTGAAACTCTGCCAACTGATTCGTCACAGCCGTCAGCTGTTCTGCTGTCTTGTCGCTTTTAATGAACACTCGTTCATCATTTGTATAAAAATCATTCAGCTCATTTTCAATTTGATCGAGTGTACGGTTTTCTTGCGCCAGTTGCGTTTGGCGGGCAGTTTCTTGTTGCTGCTGTTGATAGTAGTACGCCCAACCGCCACCAGCTGCCACTAATAAACAAGCCGCTGTAATATAGAGTGCTTTGCGAGGACTCTTCTTTTTTTCGCTAGGCGTCGACGTTTTTTCTTCAGTAGTCGCCTTTTTCGGTGCTTCATCCGCTGCGGTGATCGGCTCAGGAATTGGATCGATCACTGGTTCTGGCTGCTTCTTCGCTTCTTTAATGACTGGATCCGTCACTGGTTCATCTTCGCTTATCAGTAGAGGTTCCTCACTGGCTTGTTCCTGACTTTCTTCTTCAGTAGCAGACAAATCATCAGCGTCGGCTTCTGCTTCTAGAGCAGCGGCTTTTTCTTCTTCATCAAGTTTGTGTTGGCGGATATAAGCAGCCAAAATATCAGCGTCATGCTGTTCCTCCGTACTTAATGCATCGGTTTCACTTGCTTCCTCACTGGCTGATGTCGTTTGCTCTTGCGTTGCGCTAGAGCTTTCTACTTCCGTTTTTTCCTCAGCTTCTTTCTTAGAGGCTGATGTGGGGGGTACGTGTTGCTCATCGGAAAGAGTCCCTTGCTGCGCGAGGTCGATCGTTTCTTCATTTGAGGATGGCCGATCACCTAAGTGCTCCTCCATTTTTCCGATTGGGACGTTTTTAAAGTCTGACCAGCGAATATCATCATTTTTATTCTGGGGCTCTTCTGGCGTAACGGAAGAGTCAGATGTTGGTTCCAGTTCATTCTCCTTTGCCTGGTTCCATTGGAACCCGCAATTGGGACAAACGGGTGTTTCTTCTATTGCTTGAAATCCACATTCAGGACATGTCTTCTTCATTGATTCAAACTGACTCCTTTTGTTTTTTGCATTTCCTTTTATAAAGCAGTTGCCTCTTTTATCAGACGCTTGCTGTACCTACTGCTTCTTTTTTTAGACCAGCAAATAATGGGACTTTTTTGACACTTCGTTGTTTGTTACGTTTTGATGCAGATGCACAAAATTAAATTTATCACATTCTTGGCAATTAGCCAACACTTGCTTGGTTACGTTTTTATTAAGTTCTTTACCAATCTTGTGTCGAGAGGACAGAATCTGAATAAAAAAGACTTTCCAAAGGGTTCCTTTGGAAAGTCGATAAACCTTGATTATTCTAAGAAATCTTTCAATTGTTTTGAACGAGATGGATGGCGTAGTTTCCGTAATGCTTTTGCTTCAATCTGACGAATCCGTTCTCTCGTTACCCCAAAGACTTTGCCGACTTCTTCTAATGTCCGAGTACGACCATCATCGATTCCGAAACGCAAGCGCAGCACGTTTTCTTCACGATCAGTCAACGTATCCAGTACATCTTCTAACTGCTCTTTCAACAGCTCATAAGCCGCATGCTCTGCTGGACTTGTGGCATCTTGGTCTTCAATAAAATCACCTAGATGAGAATCGTCTTCTTCGCCGATCGGTGTTTCTAATGAAACAGGTTCTTGAGCGATCTTCAAGATTTCACGAACTTTTTCCGTCGGCAGATCCATTTCTGCGCCGATTTCTTCTGGTGTCGGTTCGCGCCCTAAGTCTTGCAGCAATTGCCGTTGAATACGGATCAATTTGTTGATGGTTTCCACCATATGCACAGGAATACGAATGGTTCGCGCTTGGTCAGCGATCGCACGGGTGATCGCTTGACGGATCCACCAGGTCGCATACGTCGAGAATTTGAACCCTTTGCGGTAGTCGAATTTCTCAACGGCTTTCATCAAGCCCATGTTTCCTTCTTGGATCAAATCAAGGAATTGCATTCCTCGACCCACATAACGTTTGGCAATACTAACGACCAAACGTAGGTTGGCTTCTGCCAAACGCTGTTTTGCCTCTTGGTCGCCTTCTTCGATTTTCAGTGCGAGAGCCACTTCTTCTTCTGCGGTCAATAACGGCACACGACCGATTTCTTTCAAGTACATCCGAACGGGGTCATTGATTTTCACACCAGTTGGTGCAGACAGATCTTCTTGAGGTTGTGTTTCTTGTCGTTTTTCATTGCTCTTTAGACTATGGACTGAAGGCTCTCCATTTTCATCCACGACACTGATGCCTGAATCCTCCAGTTTTTGAATTAATTTGTCCATTGCATCAGCATCCAAAGTATACGGCGTTGCTAAACGATTCGTAATGTCATCGTAAACAACTTGCCCCTTTGTTTTGTTTTCTCGGATGTATTCGGCAACTGCTTTGTCATACGTTTTTTTTGTTTCTTCTGCCATGAAAGAAAGCCCCTTTCAGTTCGCTATTTAGCTTGTTTCAACCGTTTGGTCAAATCAATGATTTCGATCGCAAGTTCAAGTTCTAATTGCTGGTTTCCTTTTTGTCTTGCTTCTTGCTGCTGGATTCGTTTTTGATTGATTTCTTCAGCAATGCCCGACTTTTGAAATACCTGCAGAATGTCCTGAAATTCTTGTTCAGTCCCTTCCTCAGAAGCTTTAAGATCTGCAATATCGATCACCATTTTTTTCATTGAATCTTCTTTTAAAAAATCTAAGAACTTTGCTAAAACAAAGTGTTCTTCTGTTTCCATATACGCATCAAACAGCAGATAAAGCTGTTGGTAACGATCATGGATAAAGGATATGCCACTCGCTCGAAAGCGATGGTTTAACGTACTGTCATGAAACAAACGGTACAATAATAATTCTTGTGCTTTTTCTACCTGTGTTTTGGGCTGCTGCCGCGTAGGCGGCGTGAAGACCATAGGATTGGTTGTTGGCGCTGGCGGCGGTGCATCTTGCCGCAGCTGCTGCTCTTGCCGGTTTTGCTTGAGCTGCTGCTGCAAGGTCTCACGGCTCAAGTTGAACTCTGTGGACAGCTGAGTCAAATAACGGTCTTGCTCCAACAAAGAATCTACCCGCTGTAATTCATTTAAAACGACTTGGACATAATCTAGCTGCTCTTTCTCATTGGCCAAATTTCGATTCGCTCGATGGTAATCCATTTTGAAAGCAAAGACGGTTTCTTTCCCATGTACAGCTAATTTATAAAAAGCTTCTGTCCCATATTTGCGCAAATAGTCATCTGGGTCCATCCGTTCCGGCACTCGAACCACAGATAATTTCAAGCGGCTATTGTTTTGCAAAAGATCGATCCCACGGTTCGTGGCTTCAACCCCTGCACTATCTCCATCGTAACAAAGAATCACTTCTTGTGCCACTCGCTCGATGTGGGCGATCTGCTGATTGGTCAGGCTGGTCCCCATCGAGGCGATCCCATTTTCGATCCCTGCTTGCCAAGCGGCGATCACGTCCATAAATCCTTCAAATAAATACACTTGGCCATCTTTACGCATCGCTCGTCGCGCTTTGTCAAAGTTGAAAAGAACCTCGCGTTTATTGAAAAGAATCGTTTCAGGACTATTTAAATATTTTGGTTGGTCTTGATCACCGACTTTTTCGCTTGCTAACCACCGACCAGAAAAACCAATCGTTTTCCCCTGAGGATTGCGGATCGGAAACATGATTCGCTGGTAAAAGCGATCCGCCAGTGAGCCATCGTTGCGCTGAACAAAGAGTCCTGTATCAGGAAAAAACTCTGCTTTGGCTTTTTCATTCAAAAAAACTTTCTCCAAAAACGAGCGTTCATTCGGTGCAAAGCCAATATTGAACTCTTCGATCAGTGCCATCGTCAATCCACGATCTAATAAATAATCAAGTGCTTCTTGTCCAGCAGCCGTATTCACCAACATGTGATGATAGACTTCGGCGGCTTTTTCATGTAACGCAACCAATTGACTCGTTTGTGAGGTCGCTTCATTGATGCCTTCAGACTGCTGATATTGCGGATCAAGAGGAATATCGTTCATTTCTGCTACTTTGACGACTGCTTCTGGAAAACTGATCCCTTCAAGCTCCTGTAAGAAACCATACACATTTCCACCACGACCACAACCAAAGCAATGAAAAATTTGTTTGTCCTCTGCAACGGAAAAAGAAGGTGATTTTTCATTATGGAACGGACACAAACCAAAATAATTTTTTCCAGACTTCTTTAACTGGACATACTGTCCCACGATATCGACGATATTGCTACGTTCGCGAATGTCGTCAATGACCGTTTGAGGAATTCGTGCCATCCACTCACCTCCATTTGGTAAGTATTCATCGGTTTACTAGGTAAAAAAACGCACTAATAGATATCAGTGCGAAGAATAATTAGACAGAATCACTCATAATGATTTTACCATATTTTATTTGTATTTCAAGCTTTTTTGTTTCACTTATTTTACAACGCTTATGAAAAGAAACGCGCCGTAACATTGATCTTCCATTGATTCATTTTTATTAAATCAGCGTAGAATAAATTGCCGCCGTTATGATACAGGTGACCACCATTATAAAATACGGATTGGATGCCCCAGTAACGATAGGTTTGTTCCGTATCATTGCCTAACAATGGAGATAAAACCTCTCTGGAATATGTTTCTGCTAACTCTAAGGTGTTCACTCCCCCTCGGCCAGCGACATAATCAATATAATCTGTACCAAAATTATACGCCTGTACGGCGGTCCAAAGATCACAGTTCATTTGCTCGGCTTTTTCAATCAACTCAGCTAAATAGGAAACACCTTGTTCGATGCTTTGTTCTGGCGTATCGAACTGATTTTGTTTTCCATAAACACTTTCAGAACTTTGCATCGGGTCGTTGCCTTGTCCTTTTGACTCCGTCAGCATGATGCTCATGGCTAATGACTGATATTCAGAGATGTCGTGGGCTTGCGTCTGTTGCGCGATTGCTTCTTCATACGCATAGACAGCTTTCAATGCCGTGTAGTTTCGATAGACCCAAACCCCTGCCCCGATCAGCAGCAGCACGAGGGCCAGCTTCAGTATAAATCCTAGGAAACGTCGAATTTTTCTCATCAAATACATCCCATCTTTTCTAAGTCAGAATCTATCGTACTATGAAATGAACGGGCTGACTAGAATTTTTTCTCTCCTAAAAAATCCTTAATAAAATCACAAGATTATTTAGAAAAAAACAAGCAATCCTAAGCTGACCGAGGGATTGGCGATCTTTCGACAAGAAAAAGGAAACAGCGCTTCTTCAAAAGGAAGCACTGTTTCACTCATCATTATTTTTCGATCGTGGTAACAATACCAGAACCGACTGTTCGTCCACCTTCACGAATCGAGAAGGTCGTTCCATTTTCTACAGCGATCGGATGGATCAATTCCACATCGATCGTTACGTTGTCACCAGGCATCACCATTTCCGTTCCTTCTGGTAAAACGATATTCCCAGTTACGTCCGTTGTACGGAAGTAAAATTGTGGGCGATAGTTATTAAAGAATGGGGTATGGCGACCGCCTTCTTCTTTTGTCAACACATAGACTTCCGCTTGGAATTTCGTATGCGGTGTGATAGAACCTGGTTTTGCTAACACTTGGCCACGTTCAATTTCATCACGGGTGATGCCCCGTAACAATACCCCTACGTTATCGCCAGCTTCTCCGAAGTCCATCGTTTTGCGGAACATTTCTACCCCTGTCACGACTGCTTTTTGTGTTTCAGGTTTGATTCCGACGATTTCTACTTCATCCCCGACTTTTACCATGCCGCGATCGATCCGACCAGAAGCAACGGTTCCCCGTCCTGTGATCGAAAAGACATCTTCGATCGGTAACAACAATGGTTTGTCAGTATCTCGTTCAGGCGTTGGGATATATTCATCTACTGTATCCATCAGCGTTAAGATCGCTGCTTCAGCATCTGGGTCACCTTCCAAGGCTTTTAACGCAGAGCCCTTGATCACAGGAATGTCGTCGCCAGGAAAATCATATTCAGTCAGCAATTCTCTGACTTCCATTTCAACTAAATCGATCAACTCGTCATCATCGACAAGGTCCGTCTTATTCAAAAAGACGATCAAATGTTTCACACCCACTTGACGAGAAAGCAAAATATGCTCCCGTGTTTGTGGCATTGGGCCATCTGTCGCTGATACGACCAAGATTGCGCCGTCCATTTGAGCAGCCCCTGTAATCATATTTTTCACATAATCCGCGTGTCCCGGTGCATCGATATGGGCATAGTGCCGTTTTTCCGTTTCATATTCCACATGAGCAGTATTGATTGTGATACCACGTTCGCGTTCCTCAGGAGCCGCGTCGATACTTGCGTAATCTTGCGGATTGGCAAGCCCTTTTTTCCCAAGAACTGTCGTAATTGCAGCAGTCAAGGTGGTTTTCCCATGGTCGACGTGTCCAATCGTTCCGATGTTGACATGGGGTTTGCTACGATCATAATGTTGTTTTGCCATATTGTTTCCCTCCTAGAGAAAGTTGAGTCGTTGGTTGACTCGAATCATATTTTTGCGATTTACGCTTCCAAAGAGATAAGGATTAACTTATTTTTTGTAAGTTTAAATCTACCCTTATTATAGGTCAAAATTAGTCAAAGTCAAGCAAGAGGTCTCGGCAACTAATCCCTAAGAATTTCTTTGCTTTTTGTGATCCATTGGACGCAAGCCTAGTTTTTATGAATAATAGAAGATGAGGTGAGAAATGTGAAGAAAATCATTGCAGCGCTGGTTTTTACAGCAATTTTCCTTGGCGGCTGCTTCCTTACTTATGATTATTACTATGGTGGAAGTGACTACTATACAGTTATCAACGATGCGGGGGAACACGATACCGAGGTCAGTGACGAGGGGGTCGTTGAAAACATCTATCGTTATACACAAACAGCCTACAGCGCCTCTGGTGACGTCAAAACGGTCAAAATGAATGAACATCGTTCCGCTCCTTTGAAAGAAGGCGCCTATTTGAAACTATTGGTCAATCCAAACAAAGGCGTTATAAGCTGGGAAGAAGTTTCTGAAGAAGACGTTCCTCAAGCGGCTCTCGAAAAGTTGACCCCTCAATAATTGCTGCTGTCGATCAAGCAAGCGTCTGTAAAAAAGCAGGGCGTCCTCTTTCTAAATGAGGACGCCCTGCTTTTTGTGCTCTATTAATTATGGGCCTGATGAATCAGAATTGATTCTTCAGCTCCATTTTCATTATTGACAAAGAGCCGCTTTTTTGTACTTGTTCTGCCATCGTCTGCTTAGAAACAGCTCTTGTTACATCCGATTGATCACTTCTTCTACATTTTTGATCGTTACGGAAATCGTGCCATCGGGATTATTGATAAATTCGATCAAATTCGGATCTCGGTAAACATCCAAAGGAACGATCAATTCGATTCCATTCGATAATTTTAGTTTTTGCTTACCAAATTTTTTCTCCGAGATTTCACGAACATCCCGCATCATCGGTGCTTGATTGACGAATCCTTTTTCAACCACTTCTTCTTGAAATGAAAGCTGAGCAGTAATGTTGTCTTTAAAAACTTTTTGCGCCACTTCACTCACATCGATATGACCAGACTCTTCGATCGTATCGTAGACCGCTTCTTTCAAATCGGCAACGACGTTATAGGTGGGTGTTTCAAATTTCTGACCAATTTTTTCGGCTACTTTTTTGATGACTTTGACATTTTCTTCTAAAGATGGGATCGGTTCGGCATCAATGACTTTTGTTGAAAAGTAGGCGTATTTTTCACCTGAAAAGCTATATTTCTTTTCAATCAGTTCAAAGTCTAAGCTCTCCACATCGATCGTGATCCCTTCATCTGCCTTTTGGGTTTTACCTGCTAGTAAGGCACGATGCAAAATCAAATTATTTTCGATCCCAGCCTCCCCATTATCAATAAAATGCGTATAGCCATCTTGATAATTGACCTTCAAAAAAGCCAGCTGCATTCTTGTATCTAATTCATATAAGACGACAAACGCATCCGCACTTGGCGCATCTTCACTTTCCTTGTACGCTTCATACCAGCGTTGCACGATCGCTTCACTGGCTGCGATAAAGTCGTCTGGTGCTTGTTTGACCAATTGAGCGATCGTTGAAGTTTCGAGTAAACGACCTGTTTTGGTTTGCGGTGTAGCAAGTTTCTGTATTTTCTTCGTCAAATAATCACGAATGTATTCCGTTGTTAAATCAAGTTCAACTTGAGAAAAAACTGGATCGCCTGTTTGACGGTCCACAATGTGTAAAATCGCATGTTTCAAATAAATATCCATTGGTTACGCTCCTTATCCATTTGTCTAGTGTACAAAATAAATAGGCGAACTGACAAGAGCGAATCGGCATTTTCCTTCAACATTCGCTTTCTTTTTAAAAGGTGCAATCATTGGAAATTCCTGCCTCGTCTGCTAAACTAGAAGTATCACAGAAAACGGAGGAATGAACATGAACAGCTATACGTTATCAAACAATGTGACCATCCCTGAGCTAGGCTTTGGCACATGGCAAACACCAGACGGCGACGTTGCCGTAGCATCAGTCAAAAAAGCACTGGACGTAGGTTACCGCCATATTGATACAGCACAAGGCTATAAAAATGAAGCCAGTGTTGGTCAAGCGATCAAAGAAAGCGGCATTCCCCGCGAAGAGCTTTTCTTGACTACAAAATTATGGAATGCGAACCATTCTTATGATCTTGTGATGTCCTCTTTTGAAGAATCTTTAGAAAAATTACAAACAGACTATATCGATCTTTTCTTGATCCATTGGCCAAATCCAGTGGCTTTTCGCGACAATTGGCAAACAGCGAACGCAGAAACATGGCGTGCTTTTGAAGAGTTGTATCAAGCAGGTAAAATCAAAGCGATCGGCGTCAGCAACTTCTTACCACATCATTTTGAAGAATTGAAAAAAACAGCGACTATCTTCCCAATGGTCAATCAAATTTTCCTTGCACCTGGCGAGTTACAAGAAGAAGTCGTGACTTATTGCCAAGAACACGATGTATTGCTTGAAGCATACAGCCCATTAGGTACTGGGAAGATCTTTGATGTACCAGAAATGAAAGCATTAGCTGAAAAGCATCAAAAATCAATCGCTCAAGTTGCATTACGCTGGTCTTTACAACATGGTTTCTTGCCATTACCAAAATCAGTCACACCAAGTCGGATCGAAGAAAACATTCACGTCTTTGATTTTGAGCTATCTGAAGAGGACATGAAAACGATCGATCAATTAGATGGTGTGGTTGGGAAAGCGACCAATCCAGATACGACAGGGTTTTAATTTCACTCTCTATAAAGGAGAAGCCTATGAAAAAAACTGATTTGAATCACCTCTCCCCTGCTGTTCAAAAAGCCTTACATGCTGATTTTGTTTTTCTCGTTTGGCCAGACAAAGTCCAACACTTTCCAGCACGTCAATGGACGACCAGCGACTATCAGCAGATGCTGACCGAGAAACTTACTGGGGAACCACGCTTTTTTCTTTGGGAAAACTACTTAGTCGCCACTGGAGAAAATGACCTTTTGGTCCTGATGCCTAAGTACCATCAAATCAATGATCTAGTAGAAACACCAGCGCCGCTTTTTTAGCAGCGTTGGTGTTTTTTCAGGAAGTATATAAATTTTTTTGTATTTTTTCATGAGAATCACTGTTCTTTTCTGCAAATTTTCCTTATAATCGATAGTGATCGAGAGGAGAAGATTATGAAAAAGAAACAATTAGCAAAATTGAAACAACAATTCCGCCCGTCTTATGAAACAGCTCGACAACAGTTGTTTACAGCGATCGAGCGCAAAACAGCAGATAAGTTTGACCTTCCGACGACTGTGTATATCAATCCTAAAAACCAAGAGGAATTATTGATTGAATTGTTGAAGGAAACGCCAAAAGAGCAAAAAATCGCTGTTCCTTTAGATGAAAATTTCAAGATCGTTGTGAAACGAATCCAACGGCTAGAAGCTGGTTTGCTTGATCGTTTCAGCGATAACTTAGTCGATGAGATCGCTGCTTACTGGTTGCCGACCAATACGCAAGAAAGTGCGGCACCCGCTCCTGCAAAAGAACCAGCGAAAGTGAAGGAAGAATCAGCACCATCTGAAGCGGCTGCACCGACTACCTCTGCATCAACTAAAGAAGTAGAAAAAGCAACTGAAACAATGGCTGATACTGCTGACGACACAATGACTTTTTCAGCATTTGCTGAAAAAATTGCAGCATTCCCTAAATTTTCTGCCAAACAATCTTCAGGAGAAACGATCGTGATCGAAGCTTCCCCGAAAGAAGATCGTGTTCTAGCAACGATTTCTGAAACAGAAAGTGATACTTTTACCATCGAAACTGCGCTAGAGCGCAAATACAAAGTAAAATTAGAAGTCATTCCATTGATCGAGGCGTATGCCCACACGGCGATTTCGAAACGATAAACAAAAGGTTCTCTAGACAAATGCCTAGAGAACCTTTTTTAATTGCGTATTTCGGTTAAAAATTTACGGGCTTGCTCTTGGTTCATTTGAGTCGCAGCTCGCAGCTTAGCTGCAAGCTGTTCAATCTCGTTTCCTTTTGCTCCAACTGAAATAGCTAATGAACGGGCTTGCATACTCATATGGCCTTGCTGGATACCTTCTGAAACCAATGCTCGCAACGCTGCCAGATTCTGAACCAACCCGACACTTGCCGCCAGCGAAGCTAACTCACTCGCCGTTTCAACACCAGTCAATGCCAACGCAGCTTGGGCTTTTGGCAATATTTTTGTGGCACCCCCGACTGTGGCGATCGCCAACGGCAGTGTGATACTACCAATCAAACGGTCTTCTATGATGGTCCAGGAAGTCAACCCTTGCATGCGGCCATTACGGGCAGCATAGCCATGACAAGCGGCAGAAACGGCGCGAGTGTCGTTTCCGGTAGCCAAAATCAGCGCTTCAACGCCATTCATGATCCCTTTGTTATGGGTAGCGGCACGATATGGATCGATCTTGGCAAAATCAGCTGCATGAACAATTTTTCCGGCAACTTGTCTGCCATTTCCGGTCTTGCTCAATTTGTCAAAAGGTACCGAGCAAGTGGCTGTTACTAACGATTCCGTAGCGAGATTGCTTAAAATACTAAAGAGAATTTCTTCTTCTGGGAACCATTTTCGAAAAAGCTCTGCCACTCCTTCTAAAATCGAATTGATGATATTGGCGCCCATCGCATCTTTGACATCAACCATTAAATCGATCGACACATAAGCGGTTGCTAAGTCAGATTCTGCTGGCGAGAAGTTCCGACCGATCACTCTTCGCAATCCACCGCCGCGTTTCACGATGGAAGGATACGTCTCATTCGCCACTGCAAAGATCGTTGCTTGCTCGGATTCAACTTTTGCCAAAATCGCTTCCGGATCCTGAACATCCATAAAGACGATCTGGCCTCGAAGCAAACGTTCTTGACTGGTCGTTGTAATGGGCCCAGCCATTTTTGCTCCATTGCTCATCGCTGCGATCACCGAGGGTTCTTCTGTGGCTAACGGGACATTGTATGCTTTGCCATTCACCTGCAGGTTCAGCCCTACGCCTAACGGGATCTCTACTTCACTGATTTGGTTTTCGATCAAGTGATTAGCAGTTTCCTTGTTTAGCGTCATTTCTTGAAAAACCAAGGATTCTGCTGCTGTGATCGCTCCTTGTGCTTCAAGAAAGGCTAATCGTTCATTAGGCGCGAGGGCGTAAAACTTTTTTTTTTCTGTTTTTTCTGATGCCGACTCTTCATCAAAATTCGTTTGACTTGCTGTCGCCGAAGGATTTTCTAACAGCATCGCTAGCCCTAATCCGCCACCGACACACAAAGAGGCGATTCCATAGCGCTCTTGGGTGTCTTTTAGCTGATAAGCGACGGTCGTTGCGATCCGCGCGCCAGTCGCTCCAATGGCATGTCCCAGTGAAATGCCCCCGCCGTAACGGTTGACTTTCTTCGGATCCAAACCAAGTTCACGTTCTACTACGATCGAAGAAGCTGCAAAGGCTTCATTGATCTCAAAAATACCGATATCTTCAATCGTCAGTGCTTGCTTTTTCAGTAACGTATCGATTGCTTTGATTGGTGAGATTCCCATGATCTCTGGGGCGAAACCGACTTCGACGATCTCTTTGATCACTGCCAGATAAGGAATCTGATGCTCTTCACAATAGCTTTTTGACGCGATCAAGACCATGGCCGCCCCATCATTGATGGTTGAGGCGTTCCCAGCAGTCACCGTACCGTCTTTTTTGAAAACTGTTTTTAATTCAGCTAATTTTTCGACTGTCGTAGCGGCGCGAATGCCTTCGTCCTGAAGAACGGTCGCCGATTTTTCAGTCAACGGCACGATCTCTTGATCAAATTTCTTTGCTGCTTGCGCTTTGGCAGCTTTCATTTGTGAGTGGTAGGCAAACTCATCTTGCTCTTTGCGAGTGATCCCGTATCTTTCTGCTACCGTCTCAGCCGTCAGTCCCATTGGCTTGCTACTGAATGCATCTGTTAATCCGTCATGCATCATTGTTGACACCGGGGCTGAATACTGATCTTCCGCCTTGTTATAATAACTAAAGAGCGGCGCATTCGTCATACTTTCAATCCCACCAGTCAATACGACGGATGCCTTGTTCAATTGAATTTGCTCCATCCCCATTAGAATCGCTTTCATTCCCGAACCACATACTTCGTTGATCGTTGAGGCTGGAATATCTGAGGAAAGTCCACTTTGCAAGGAAACTTGGCGTCCTGGATTTTGACCACTGCCTGCTTGTAGCACATTTCCGATAATCACTTGTGCGATATGTTCTTTTGCTTGTTGGTTTCTTGCCAACAAGGCTTTTGCAGCGACTGTTCCTAATTCTACCGCTGTATATTCTTTTAATGACCCATGGTATTTGCCAATTGGCGTTCTTAGTGCGTCGATAATGACAACTTCTTCCACGTACGTCACCTCCTCTTGAAATATATCATTAAATTCTCCAAAAAAGAATACCCCACATTCGGTTGTCGCACCCTTTTCTACTTTCTTTAATAAAGTTTAAATTCTAATCAATTCTTTTTCATTTTTTTCAAAAAATATGATACCTTAGAACGTGTAGCCTACTAAGTATGTAGAACATAAAGGAGCGACGGAATGAACGTTGGTATTGATAAAATAAATTTTTTTGTCCCCCCCTATTTTATAGATATGGTTGATCTAGCTCACGCCCGAGAGGTAGACCCGAATAAATTTACGATCGGGATCGGTCAAGATCAAATGGCGGTCAATAAAAAAACACAAGATATCGTCACCTTTGCCATGCACGCGGCAAAAGATATCCTTTCGAAAGAAGATTTACAAGCAATTGATATGGTGATCGTCGGAACAGAATCTGGCATCGATGAATCAAAAGCTTCGGCAGTGGTTTTGCATCGCCTATTAGGTATCCAGCCATTTGCACGGTCCTTTGAAATCAAAGAGGCGTGTTACGGCGCAACGGCGGGCTTACAATTTGCCAAAGCCCATGTACAAGCCAATCCACAAAGCAAAGTTTTGGTCGTGGCTTCAGATATCGCCCGTTATGGCTTAGCTTCTGGTGGCGAGCCCACTCAAGGTGTGGGAGCTGTTGCTATGTTGATCTCGGCGGATCCAGCAATTTTGCAGCTTGAAAATGATAATTTGATGTTGACGCAAGATATTTATGATTTTTGGCGTCCAGTAGGACATCAATATCCAATGGTAGATGGTCATTTGTCAAATGCCGTTTATATCGATTCTTTCAAACAAGTTTGGCAAGCCCATTGCGAAAAAAATCAGCGGACAGCAAAAGATTATGCGGCTTTGAGCTTCCATATCCCTTATACAAAAATGGGTAAAAAAGCCTTGTTGGCTGTTTTTGCCGAAAAAGATGAAACAGAACAAAAACGCCTGATGGCTCGCTATGAAGAATCAATCGTTTACAGTCGTCGTACCGGCAACTTGTATACTGGTTCACTGTATCTGGGCTTGATCTCTTTATTGGAAAATTCCTCTAGCCTGCAAGCAAATGATCGAATCGGATTATTTAGCTACGGATCTGGAGCGGTTGCTGAATTTTTCAGCGGCTTGTTGGTACCTGGCTATGAAAAACAGTTGGCGCAAGCGGCCCACCAAGCGTTGCTCGATGACCGTCAAAAACTAACGATCGCTGAATACGAAGCGATGTTCAATGAGACGATCGATATCGATCAAGATCAATCCTTCGAAGATGATCTGCTTTATAGTATTCGTGAAATCAAAAATACCATTCGTTATTATAAAGAAGAAAACGAATGACCCTGAAAAAAACTTTGCTTCTTTTTTAGCTAAAAAGCTTGAAGGAACAAAGTTTTTTTCTTTCTTTGAAAATGATTGAAACAAAACTTGTTTTCCAAACATTTTCTGCATGTTATTCAAAAATTTTCAGATAATTCAGGAAAAACATTTGACAGTACGCTTTTTTTTGTCTATACTAAAATCAATTCAAGTTTGGAGGAACTTTTTATGTTAAACACGACCGTATCCCCACAACTGAATACCTTTTACTTTAGCTACTTTAGATAGTTTGTATTCATATCACATTATGGATGCAAACCAAAAACGAGTTTTGTTTGTATCTATGATGGCTAAAGCATTTTAACTTGAACTTGCAGCCATGTAGAAAATCTTCTAAATGGTTGCCAATAGACGATTACGCTTGGTATAGGATCGAATCCATTTAGACGATTGTCTGAATGGATTTTTTTGTTCAGGTAAACCCCCATAAAAAAAGAGACGATCATAGGAGGAATTACAATGAAAATGAAAAAATGGATCACGACTGGGTTACTGACAGCTTCCCTACTGGCATTGGCAGCTTGCGGAGAATCAAGCAACACTTCGGAAGAAAACGACGGAACAAAAACAGTCGGTGTCTTACAATTGGTCGAACATGGCTCCTTGAATGCAGCCTACGAAGGGTTCAAAGAAGGCTTAGCAGAAGCGGGCTACACGGAAGGTGAAAACCTAACGATCGAATACCAAAATGCGCAAAACAGTCAAGACAATTTAAAAAGTATGAGCGAACGCCTAGTGAATGCCTCACCAGATCTTTTATTAGGCATTGCCACCCCTGCTGCTGTATCTTTAGCAAATGAAACCACCGACACCCCAATCGTAGTTACTGCCGTCACTGACTTAGTTGGAGCGAAATTGGCCGATTCAAATGAAGAACCTGGTCGCAACATCACCGGTACTTCAGACATGGTGCCGATTGAGCAACAGATCAACTTGCTGTTAAGCATCGTGCCTGATGCCAAAACGATCGGCATTATGTATAACGCAGGTGAAGCCAATTCAAAAATCCAAGCTGACTTGGCAGAAGAAGCCTTAAAAGCTGCGGGCGTTGATGTAAAAGTATTGACCGCCAATACAACCAATGATGTGCAACAAGTAACCACCAGCCTTGCAAAAGATGTTGACGGCATTTATGTTCCAACAGATAATACCTTTGCCTCTGCTGCTGCAATCGTCGGCGAAGTGGCCAAAGAAACCAAAACACCGATCGTCGCTGGTTCCGTAGAACAAGTCGATGATGGTGCCCTAGCAACTTACGGTATTGATTATAAATCCCTTGGCATTCAAACAGGGAAACTAGCAGCGAAAATTTTGGATGGCGATGCAGAGCCAGCAACGACGCCCGTTGAAACAGCGGATAATTTAGAGTTAGTCGTCAATGAAGAGATGGCTGCTGCTTTAGGGATTGATCCTGCCAGCATCACTGCACCAGAATAACCATACTAACTTAGATTTGAGGAAATCATATGAATTTAGTCGACACATTCTTGCTCTTACTACAATCTGCCACCTCTCAAGGGATCCTTTGGGCATTGCTGGCGATTGGTGTATTTTTAACCTTTCGTATTTTAGATATCGCTGATTTAACTGCTGAAGGGAGTTTCCCTTTAGGCGCTGGGATCGCAGCAATCAGTATTACGAATGGTCTCTCGCCTATTTTAGCGAGTCTGATGGGCTTTGGCGGCGGCATGGTAGCCGGCTTAGTATCTGGCCTGCTGCACACAAAACTAAAAATCCCTGCCTTATTGGCGGGGATCATCACGATGACTGGACTGTATTCCATCACAAATCGTGTGATGGGTGCTCCCAACATCGCCTTGCTGGGGCAAGACACGGTCTTCACCCAATTTCAAGCCATGGGACTGACCAAAAACAATGCCGTGATTCTTGCAGGCTTTCTCTTCGCGGCAATCGTCATTTTGTGCTTGTTCCTCTTTTTCCGTACAGAGATCGGCTTAGCATTGCGAGCGACGGGCGATAATTTAGCTATGAGCGAGGCCAACGGCATCAACACTGATAACATGAAGATTATCGGCTATATGATCTCTAATGGCTGTATCGCCCTCTCTGGTGCCCTCTTAGCCCAAAACAATGGCTTCGCTGATTTGAACTCAGGGATCGGTACGATCGTGATCGGTTTAGCATCGATCATTATTGCAGAAGTTTTATTTGCCAATAAATCTTTGCTTTTGCGATTGATCACCATCGTGATCGGGGCAATCGTTTATCGCTTTATCTTGGCCGTCGTATTCGAATTCAATGTCGAGGCCAACGATATCAAATTGGCATCTGCAATCGTCTTAGTCATCTGCCTCTCCTTACCGCAGCTTCGTTCAAAACTAGGACTTAAAAAGATGCTGCCAAAAACCAAAGGAGGCCAATCCTAATGACTTCAGTCTTAACAATCGAGAATCTACACCAAACCTTTGAAAAAGGAACGATCAATGAAAACCATGTCTTGCGAGGCATTGACCTGACGATGAATACCGGTGATTTTATTACGATCATCGGTGGGAATGGTGCTGGAAAATCGACCCTCTTAAACAGTATCGCAGGAACGATCCCAACAGAACAAGGAAAAATCACCTTAGATGGGAAAGACATTACCCGTTTATCCGTGACCAAACGGTCAAAAGATATTAGTCGGGTCTTTCAAGATCCACGTATGGGGACCGCGGTTCGTTTGACCGTTGAAGAAAATTTAGCATTGGCTTACAAACGCGGCCAAGTCCGCGGATTTGCGACAGGCGTCAAAGCGAAAAACCGCGCGTTTTTCCAAGAGAAGTTAGCCAGCTTAAACTTAGGCTTAGAAAATCGCCTTTCTGCTGAGATCGGTTTGCTATCAGGCGGACAGCGGCAAGCTATCACCCTCTTGATGGCAACGTTGCAGCAGCCTAAATTGATTTTATTAGATGAGCATACCGCAGCCCTTGATCCTAAGACCTCATTGACGGTCATGGCATTGACCGATCAGTTGATTCGGTCCCAACAGTTGACGGCTTTCATGGTCACTCATGACATGGAAGATGCCATTCGTTATGGCAATCGCCTGATCATGCTTCATCAAGGCAAGATCGTCGTAGACATTGCCGGTGAGCAAAAGCAGCATTTGACGGTCCCTGAATTGATGGAAATGTTCCATCAAAATAGTGGTGCTGAGTTGAAAGATGACCAACTGCTCTTACGCTCTTAATAAGCAAAAAAGGCACGTAGAAAGAATCTCCTTTTGAAGCGACCCCCAAAAGTTAGACCAAAATAATCTAACTTTTGGGGGTCGTTATTTGTATGGCAAAATATCCTTTTGAATTAAAACTAAAAATCGTTAAAGAATATCTTAGTGGCGTGGGCGGATATCGGTATCTTGCCAACAAATACGGTATTTCAAGCAAGTCTCAAGTAAGTAATTGGGTGAATGCCTATCGTGAATACGGAGAGGAAGGTCTATTGAGAAAGCATCAAAATCAGAAATATTCTGTTCAATTTAAGTTAAATGCGCTAGAGTTATATCAAACAAGTGAGATGTCCTATCGAGAAGTTGCTAGCACTTTAGAAATGAACAACCCTGCGCTTATTGCCAATTGGATGCGTAATTTCAGAGAAGCAGGTATTGAGGGGCTCTCAAAAGAGAAAGGGCGACCACTTACTTTGACTAGAAAAAAAGAAAACAAAAAAGAAAATACAACAACTGAAGAACGCGATCGTATCAAGGCATTAGAAAAGCAAGTCCGATCCCTTCAAATTGAGAATGCCTTTTTAAAAGAGTTGAGGAAGCTGCGAAAACAGGAAGCCCAGCAAAGACGCAAGAATCAATCGCACGAATCATCGCCAGCCTCCGAGGATCATTCAAACTAGTTGAGCTTCTTGAAACATTGAAATTTCCTAAAGCAACCTATATGTATTGGCAGAAACGGTTTGACAGACCAAACCCAGACCAAGAAATTGAAGAAAAAATGCTTGAAATTCGCAAAGAGCATAAAGACTATGGCTGTCTGCGACTAAAAAAAGAATTAGAGAATCAAGGGATTCATGTCAATAAAAAGAAGATTCAACGTCTGATAAAAAAACTAGGTATCGAAGTAAAGTCTTACACTCGAAAATCTCGACGGTACAATTCTTATCGTGGGAAGGTTGGTACTGTCGCCAAAAATCGTATTCATCGTCGGTTTTATACAAATATCTGTCACCAAAAAATTACAACTGATACCACAGAGTTTAAGTATTATGAAGTAGACACCGCAGGTGTCGTTCGTCAGAAAAAGCTGTATTTAGATCCTTTCATGGATTTCTACAATAGTGAAATTCTATCTTATCGGATTTCTGAAAAACCAAACGCACTAGCCATAATGGAAGGATTAGAAGAAGCAATCCAGATGACAAATGATTGTCCATTTCGTAGAACCTTCCATTCAGATCAAGGATGGGCCTATCAAATGAATGCTTATAAGAATAAATTGAAGCAGCATAAAATCTTCCAGAGTATGTCTCGTAAAGGGAATTGTTTAGATAACTCACCTATGGAAAACTTCTTTGGTTTATTAAAGCAAGAGATTTTTCATGGAGAAGTCTATCGGAGTTTAGATGAATTGAAAACAAAAATTGACCAATATATCTATTATTACAACCATAAACGCATCAAAAAGAAATTAAATTGGCGAAGTCCGGTTCAGTTTCGAGAAGCTGTAAAAACAGCTGTCTAACAGTTAATCTTATCGTACAAAAAAGGAGTGGATTTCTCCACTCCATAAAAGTCTAACTTTTTGGGGTCACTACATTTCTACGTGCCTTTTTGCTGTAATCACACTGCTTGCAAAAGCCTTACTTCGCTTCGTTTTCTGCAATGATGTCCGTTACCTTCATCAAGCGAGTCAATGTTGCTCGTTCGTCTTCTGCCAGATTGCTTTCGATGTATTGAATGGTTTCTGTCAGCTTGGGAATCGTCATATACTCTAACGCATTGACTCTTCGTCTCGTCCGTTTGATCTCATTGGCCATCAGTTGACAGGTTTTCTCGATCTCGGCCAACTGCAGCATCACTGGCAGCATTTGATCCAGATGGGACAACGAAAGATCCAGCTCACTGGTGGTACTCACAAAACCGTAGGAAAAATCATCATCCGAGCTTTCTTCTTCGTAAACAGGGTTCAACACTGGCACATCCATATTCATGATGGTTCGGCTTTGCACATCTAAGGTCACTTTATTCAAAGGGATCATAAAGGCTTCTTGCAAAACAACATCGGGAATACTACTAGAAGCCAGCACATACTCTTCCATTCCTGCTTGCAATGCGGTCTCCATCTTTTTACGAAGTTCCTGGTTTTTCTTTACTAGCTGAATGAACTGACGTACTAGCTCATCTTGCTTGTCTTTCAATAATTTGTGACCACGGGTTGCCGTCGTCAGCCGCTTTTTCAAACGACTTAGTTCCATCCGTGTCGGATTGACATTTAAGATCGCCATTAAGAACTCACATCCTCGTCCGTTGGGTAATAGGCGTCGATAAATTCTTCTTTGATACGGCTCAACTCTTGTTTTGGCAAGGTAGCTAATAGCTTCCAGCCTAAATCTAACGTTTCTTCAATCGTCCGATTGGTTTCAAATCCTTGATTGACGTACTCTTTTTCAAAAAGATCAGCAAAGCGCGCGTACTTTTTATCAAGGTCAGATAAGGCAGACTCCCCTAAAACGATCGATAGCTCTTTGGCAGCTTTCCCATCGGAATAGGCGGCATAGATTTGATTCATCGTTGCCGCATGATCGGCACGGGTCTTACCTTCTCCCGTTCCTTTGTCCTTCAACCGTGAAAGACTTGGTAAAATATCCACTGGCGGGTTGATATTGCGCTTGTAAAGGTCCCGCGACAAAATAATTTGTCCTTCCGTGATATAGCCGGTCAAATCAGGAATCGGGTGGGTTTTATCGCCATCTGGCATCGTTAAGATCGGTATTTGTGTGACCGATCCTTCTTTGCCCATCAAACGTCCTGCCCGTTCATACAGCGTCGCTAAATTGGTGTATAGATACCCTGGATAGCCGCGACGTCCTGGAACTTCTCGGCGGGCAGCGGAGATTTCTCGCAACGCTTCACAGTAATTCGTCATATCGGTCATGATCACTAAGACGTGCATGCCTTTTTCAAATGCCAAATACTCTGCTGCGGTCAATGCCATCTTAGGCGTAGCGATCCGTTCGATTGCTGGATCATTGGCAAGGTTCATAAACAAAACAGAACGATCTAACGCACCGGTTTTGCGGAATTCATCCACGAAAAATTCAGCTTCTTCAAAAGGGATCCCAATTGCTGCGAAGACGATCGCGAAATTGCCTTCTTGGCTAGGTACTGTTGCTTGTCGTGCGATTTGAGCAGCGATCTCTTTATGAGGCAAACCAGACGCAGAAAAGATTGGTAGTTTTTGTCCACG
Organism: Enterococcus sp. DIV0240d; assembly: GCF_051711245.1. Taxonomy (NCBI): domain Bacteria; kingdom Bacillati; phylum Bacillota; class Bacilli; order Lactobacillales; family Enterococcaceae; genus Enterococcus; species Enterococcus sp. DIV0240d. Next base: position 2,628,219 of record NZ_JBIOMG010000001.1, read on the forward strand.
AACTAATGTATTTAAATGATCGATCGTTGAGATCCCCGTTTGGATAAATTCATCTGGGAAGTCCCGCGCCATCGGATTGATGGCTTCACCGTTTACATCGATGCGTTTTTCTGGCAAGATTCTCGGGCCGTTATCTTTTGGTTTTCCTAAACCGTCAAACACCCGACCCATCATATCTAGAGAAACCCCTAGCGTCAAACCAGTCCCTAGAAACCTTGCTTTGCTTTCTTCTGCACTCAAATTACTGGTACCTTCAAAGACTTGGACAACAGCATTGTCATCACTGACTTCCAGTACTTGTCCTTGACGGATCTCACCTGTGTCCATGCGGACCTCAACGAGTTCGTCGAATTTCACACCTCGAACATTTTCGACCACCATTAAGGGGCCAGCAATTTCGGAAACTGTACGATATTCTTTTAACATCAATGAACACCTCCAGTTTCAATGATTCGTTGTAACATTTCTTTGATGTCATGCTTGATCGTATCCAAGCGAGTCAATTCTTCTTCAGGAATGTATTTGCTGCGGGCGATGCGCTCACGCAGATCAACCGTTCCTTTGGTGATCTCATCTAAGTAAGCACCTAGCTGCAATGCACGCTGTGCTTGTTCATTAAAGTAGAGAATGTTTTCCAGCATCTTGAACTGCTTGTTGCGGGAAGTGTACGTATCAACGTCATCGAAGGCGTTTTGCTGCAAGTAGTCTTGTCTTAAAGAACGAGCAGTCATCATCGTCAAGCGGTCTTTCTGGGAAAGAGAGTCCATCCCTACCAGCTGAACGATTTCTTCTAATCGGCTTTCCTCTTGGAGAATCGCCATGGATTCATTGACTAGCTCCGACCAGCGATCACCTAATAATTGATCCAAATAAGAATTGATTTGATCCTCATAAAGGGAATAGGAATTCATCCAGTTGATGGATGGAAAATGCCGCTTTTGCGCCAACATACTATCCAATGCCCAAAAGACTTTCACGATTCGCAAGGTATTTTGAGTGACCGGTTCTGAGATGTCTCCTCCAGCAGGTGAAACCGCACCAATTGCGGTAATGCTTCCTTCTCGAGGCTGCGTGCCTAATGAATGGAAACGCCCTGCTCGCTCATAGTATTCCGCAATTCGACTTCCAAGGTAAGCCGGATAGCCTTCATCTCCTGGGATCTCTTGCAAGCGCCCACTCATTTCCCGCAGTGCTTCTGCCCAACGAGAAGTTGAGTCTGCCATGATGGCAACACTATAGCCCATGTCACGGTAATATTCCGCGATCGTGATTCCTGTATAGATCGAGGCTTCCCGAGCAGCAACTGGCATATTCGACGTATTGGCGATCAATACCGTTCGTTCCATGATCGACTTGCCGGTATTCGGATCGATCAACTCAGGAAATTCGTTCATGACATCCCGCATTTCGTTGCCCCGCTCACCGCAACCGACATAGACCACGATATCCACATCTGACCATTTAGCGATCTGATGCTGAACGACTGTTTTTCCAGCACCAAAAGGTCCAGGAACAGCAGCTGAGCCGCCTTTTGCCACTGGAAAATAGGTGTCGATGACTCGCTGTCCAGTGACTAGCGGTTCGCCTGGATTTAATTTAGCAGTAACTGGCCGCGGTTGACGCACTGGCCATTTCTGAACCATCGTCAAGGATTTTTCACCATCGATGGTTTCTAAAACACAGATCACTTCAGTAATCGCAAAATTTCCCACCATGATTTCTTTGACGGTTCCTTCATAGTTTGGTGGCACCATGATTTTATGCTCGATCACCGAAGTTTCTTGTACTGAACCTAAAATATCACCGGCTTGTACAGTATCGCCGACTTGTACTTGTGGGACGAAGGTCCATTTCTTTTGGCGATTCAGTGGATCGATGGTGACCCCCCGCTCCAAAAAATCACTCTCTGTTTGCGACATAAATGTATCTAATGGTCGTTGGATCCCATCAAACATCTGAGTCAACAAACCTGGTGCTAGTTCGACAGACAATGGTGCGCCTGTCGTTTCTACGGGCTCGCCTGGTCCGATCCCCGCTGTTTCTTCGTATACTTGGATCGAAACCAGCCCTTTTTTGATCTCAATGATCTCACCGATAAGGCCCTTGTCACTGACTTTGCAGATTTCGTGGATTTTTGCGCCACTTAATCCTGAGGCGGTGACCAGTGGTCCCGATACTTTTTCAATTGTGCCAAATGCCACATTTATTCCTCCTAGCTGGCTGACTTGTCTGTTATGAATCTAATATATTCATTCCTACCGCTTTTTCCACATTTTGCTGAATGCGTGCCATGCCGATCCCTAAACTACCCGTACTACTTGGAATCGGAATGATCGCTGGTGTCGGTACTTCTTCGTAACGACGAACGATCGGTTCTAATTGCTCGATCAACCGCTCGGTCAAAAAGATCACACCATACGCTTCAGCCATCTCTTCTAATTGTTGGGCGGCTTCATCCAAATCGCTGACTGGAAAGATATCGATCCCCAGCCCTTTGAAAGGCAAGATCGAGTTCTTACCACCCATCATTGCTATTTTTTTATGCATAACTATCACGCACCCGACTTCTTAAAATCTCTTCTGGCACCTTATTGATTTTACCAATCAAGAGAATACGCAAATTCTTGCTTTCAATTTCCTTGGCATACAGATACCCTGCCAATGCTGACGGCCCAAAAGGCACGATTTTTTGTTCTTTGAGCTTCGCCATTAGAAAATTGTCTTTGCGTATATCAAAGGTATTCAAGGTCTTCTTTTCTACCAATTCTTCATAACTATGATTGATCAGCTCTTTATAAGGGGTTCCTTGCAAGTATCCCACAAACGCCTCAAGAGAAGTTGTGATTTCTGCTAACAACTCACTTGCAGGTAAATTCCCATGGTCGGCTAAAACTGCGCTGATAAAGCCGCGCTTGCGTTTCATCGCGTAACTGCGCAACGTTGTTGAAATATTGAAGATATCGATTTGACGGCGAATCAAGCTTTGCAGCAACTCGTCTTGGTATTCTTTACCGATCGTCCATAATTGCTCCCAATAATGGTTGTCAAAGATGATATCGATGGACTGGACTTCATGATAGTTCTCAATATAAGAAAAGACTTCTTCCACACAGGCAACCATTTCTTGCGCGACCTGAGTACTTTTTCTGGTCTTGACCAGATCTTTAAGGACGGAAAGTGGCTGGGTGCCGATTGGGACGAGATACGCCGAAAAATCTTCTTGCATATACGCCGCTTTTACTAAAACTTTCAGATTTTGATAGTCATATTTCAAAGCAAAGAAATCAACGATCGCTTTTTCTGGTGTCAACTGATACATCGTTTCGTATACCCGTTTCAACTCAGCCATCAGGACTTGTTCAAAATCGTGTACACGATCATCTTCATTGATGAAGTCACCATAAACCGTTTCTTGCAGCATCCCATAGATTTCCTCTGCGCTGGCAGCTGAGAGCATTCGCTCATAGCGACTACGATCGAATAATTGCGATTCATACGTCCGAATTCTCGTATTCAACGTATTATATTTGATGTCATTCATCTGTTTACACCTGCTTACTGTTCAAAAATCAATTGCAGTAACGTATTGCTTAACTCTTCTTTGTTGGCTTCTAGGAGCGCATCAAAGGTAAAATTCAACTCAATTGCTTCTTGTCGCAACAAAAAGCCACCCTTGCGAGGAATCGTCTTATTTACCAGTTTCAGCTGAACCTCAGGGACCGATGCTTGCAACTTAGTAAGGAATTCCTCATCTACAAAATGACGGGACTTCTCACCTAAAAGCAACTCGACCTCACCAGTTAACCGTGCATTCGCCAAGCCTTTCGCGATAAACGTATAAAATGCTGCCTGATCCATCGTGTTTAAACGGGTCAGAGCCTCAGAAAACAGCTCATCTAAGACGGACTGCTTTGCTGCCAAGACCTTGTTTCTTGATTGGATATGCACATCTGAGATTTCCAAATACATCGCAGCACGTTTTTCTTTTTCATAAAAAGCTAACCGTTCATTAAGCTCTTTTTCTAACTGTGCTCGTTTTAAATTTTCTTGGTTTTCACTTTCTTTTTGTGCTTCTTTGATTTGAAGCTGGTATTTCTTTTCCGCATCAGCGGTTATTTTGTCAGTTAAACGTGTAATATCAGACATTCACTTTTCCCTCCTCTTAATTCAAGACAAGCAAGAAGGAAATCACGAACCCTAAAATACAATACGTTTCCATCATCGCTACCAAGATAATTCCTTTGGTCACATGTTCTGGTTTTTTTGCTAAAATCTGCATCGCAGCACTTGCGGCACGTCCTTGCCATTTACCGGCGATAATTGCTGTTAACGCGATCGGTAATGAAGCGATAAACAAATACAACCCGCGATCGAATGAGATCGAACCACTGATCTGACCAAAAATCATAAAGGAGATTACAAAGCCGTATAGCCCCTGGGTACTAGAAAGCAATTCCAAAATCAACGCTTGCCCGAATTTCTCTGGCTGCTCTGAGATCAAGCCTGATGCTGCTTCACTGGTCATCCCAACACCGATCGTTGATCCGATACCACCACAAATCGTTGCGGTCGCTACACCTAAAGCTGCAAAAACAATTCCACCATTTTCGTAAAAGAAACTAATCCAATTTTCCATTATTATCCTCCTGTAACTTTTCTTCTGAGATGATCTCTACATAATTTTCATTTGATTTGAACGGGTCAAAGGCACGTCCGCCCCCCGTAAAGAATTTTCCAAAATACTCCAAATACTGCAAGCGAATACCATGAACATACGCACTAAGGTAACTTAAGAAAATATTCAGGCCATGTAGCGCCACAAATAATAAGATACCGACGGTAAACCGGGCTGCTGGCGGCAAGTAGCTAATGATCAAGTTGAAGGCTGAGGCGATACTTCCGCCGGCAACCCCTAACGCCATCAGACGGGTGTAACTGATCAAGTCACCAACATAATTGGTCACATCCATCAATCCGTACAATCCAGAACCGATTTTTCCTGCCAACGTTTTTCCTTCTAAACTGCCTCCGATTGCCACTGCTAAAAGACTGGCAGCGATCATTACGATCCCAATCGTTTGTAACGGGGTGTCAGGGAAAAGCAGCATTCCTGCGGCGACAAAAACGACACTGATCAAAAAGACGATCCACGAACCGGCTTGGAACATCGCAGCCAGTTTCTGGTCTTTTTTCTTCCATAAAATATAGAATTTCAGCGCCAAGCCAAACATGATCTGAATGTACCCAAAGATCACGGATAAGACTAAGATCTGATTGACATCATCCTGGGCAGACAACAGTTGGAATGAGAATTCAAATCCAAAGAAGTTGCCATAGATCAAGCCCCAAATAATCGTAGGGATTGAGCACAACTGAAAGAGGGTCAAATTTTGTTCCAGCCCTTTGCTGAGGTGGAACAGCTTTTTCCCCAGGAATGTCGCCAGAAACAAGAGCAACCCATAGCCAAAATCGGCAACCATCATCCCGAATGCCACCATGTAAAAAGGCGCCATAAATGGTGTCGGATCTAACTCGTCATATTGCGGCAAGCTGTACATCCGAACAAGTCCTTCAAAAGGTTTGATCCAACGTGCGTTTTCTAATAAAATCGGCACATCAGCCAGCTCTTTTTCCGTCACTTCTTGGTATTCGAGGTAATAGTTATCCGTGGTCCCTTTTTTGATACGTTTTTCTAATTCGGCCGCCCCATCAACAGGAACCCAGCCAGAAATCGATACCGCATGAGTCGAACGCAAAAGCATTTTACTGCTTTTTAAGCGGGTGATCGCTCCATCTAAATACTCGGCAACGATCCGCAAGGTTTCTTGCTCTTTTGTCATCGCACCAAGAGAAGCTTTGATTTCTTTTTCTTCATCAATTAGACGTTGGGATTTTTCTTTCATCGTTTGCAGATCTTCTTCTGGAATCCCCTCATAAGGGTAGATGTATTGCTCGAAGGCTGCTTTCTTTAGAAGAGTAGTTACTTTTTCTTTTACATCTTTATGGAAAAGTACCAATAAGTAAGTTGTCGTTTGTGATTGATAAATGGTTTCGACATAGACAAGCGGCAGCTTTTCACTGTTGGTCGTAAAGTCAGCCATTTCAGAAGTAGGAATCGATCCTAACAAGCCACCTGATTTTTTTAACTCTTTTAAAACAGCTGGTCGTTCTTTGAAATACTTCCAGATCGACAGTTCTGCTTCTTGTGCTAATACATCGCGTTTTTCTTGATCAATCAAGCGAAGACGTTTGTCTTGTTTACGAAGGGTTTGGCATAATTCTTGCCAAGGATAGGTGTGGGCTGTTTCAGCCAATTCTTGAAGGGTATATTTTTTGATTGGTTGCCGCAGTTGTGCCAGCATTCCTTTTTTGGGTACATATTCTTCTAAAAAATTTAAGCTCCAGTTGACTTGACCAAACTGGTTCTCCATTTCTTCTTCAGACTGTTCCTCGCGAACCGGTGTCAAAACACCCGTCGTTTCTTCAGAATCATAATATTTTTCCGAAGAAAGCAGTTCTACGCCTTGAAAGTCTTGCAGCTGCTCTAAAACAGCTTCTTTCTGATCGTAAAAGGTCAACAGACTGAACTTTTGCATTTTTGCAATTGCCATTTATGTCACAACCTTATTTATTATTATTGCTAATGCTTCTTCTTTCAATTCATTAGGGATCGTTCGCAGTGTTTCCACTTCTGCTTGGGTCTTAGCCAAGAGTGGTTCCTTAGACTGTACCAACTCAGCTGCGATTTTTTGGTTGATTGCTTCTTTTTGTTGGGCTTCTTTTTCTGCCAACTCTTTTTTAAACGCCTTCAACCGTTCTTCTCTTGCTTGTGCCAATTGTTTTTTTTCTGCTTCTGCTTCTTTATTTTTATTTTCCGCAAATTGCTCTGCTTCTTGTAATAATCGAATGGCATCTACTGTCATTTTCTCACCTGCTTTCACTTTTTTTCCGCAAAAAAAACCACTACAAATCAAGCATATGGCATTCGCTGATCGTAGGGTGTCAAAAATCAATAAGTGGCAAATACCTTCACCTATTTCCGTTTTCTAATATAACCGTAACATAAATTTTGCGATAGAACAAGGTTCCTAGCGTTTTTTTATAGTCTTTACATATAAAAGTCACAAAAATTACACATTTTCACAAAAAGAAATCCTTTTCATTTTATTGGGGGTTAAATGATGACAAAAAAGAAAGATTAGAAACAAAATGATGTTTCAAATCTTTCTTTTAGTTTTTTCTCGTCTTTTTCTTAACTTAAATGCTTCTAAAGAAAAGACAAGTATTTAAAATAACAAAGCATCGACCTACTCACGTATAAACGGCATACTCATACAGCGGGGGCCCCCACGTCCGCGAACCAATTCGCTGCCCGAGATTTCATTCAAAATGACTCCTGCCTCTTTTAACAGCCCATTGGTAATGGTGTTGCGGTCATAGACCACGACTTCTCCAGGTGCAATCGCCAAGGTATTAGACCCATCATTCCATTGCTCTCTAGCTGCCGCTGCTAAATCGTCGCCACCACAGCGGATCAAGTGTACTTCAGGCAAATCTAAATAACGGCAAAGAATGTTTTCCAACGTATCTTTTTCCTCATATACTCGCACACCGTCCTTGTGTTTAGTGATTGAATACAGCGAAAGTTCTCCCTCGATTTCTGGATGGATTGTGAACTTATCATGATCCACCATCGTGAAGACCGTATCTAAATGCATAAATTTTCGTTCCTCGCCGATATTAAATGCCAAGATATGTTCGAAACTCGGTTCTGTGGCAAAAATCGTTTCGGCAATTTTTTCAATTGAGGCAACTTCTGTTCGTTGAGAGATCCCGATCGCTACGATTTTATCTGATAAAATCAGCTGATCCCCGCCTTCCATCCGCGTCGTTTCGTCCCGATGATACAAAAAGTTCGTCTCATTGCGGGCAAACATCGGATGGTGCGTAAAAATTTGTTTTCCGTAGAGGGTTTCCCGTCTTCTCGTTGCAGAATACATTCGATTCAAGGAAACACTGTGTCCAATCGTCGCAAACGGATCTCGCGTGAAATACAAGTTTGGCATTGGATCGATCAAGAAAGGATATTCTGTTTCAACGATTGCCGTTAAGTTACTGGCTTTTGAAATTTCTACCTCACTTTTTTTCAAGCCCGCCATCGTATGATCGATAAAGGCGCGATTGTCTTTAATCGACAGGAAAAAGTTGCGCACTTCGTTGCGAATCTCTTCATCAAGGATCGTTGTCTCATTTAAATAGTCTTCTAAAAAGGCCTCTTTGGCACCAGTTGTTGTCAATGTTTCAGCAGCTAGATCCTCCAAATAAAGGACTTCCACCCCTTTGCTTCTTAACGTATCCGCAAAAAAATCATGTTCTTTTTGCGCTTGGGTTAAAAAAGGAATATCATCAAACAACAATCGATCAAGATAATCCGGCATCAAGTTTTCTAATTCTGCGCCTGGACGATGCAACAGCACCCGTTTTAAAGGGGCAATCTCAGAAAAAATCTGTATTGGCTGGTTCATGAACTTGTCTCTCCTTCTTGGCAATTTTGTTGAATAACTTATGTCATTCATTTTTTATGATTCCTCAACACATAATTATTCATTTCTTTGACTCATCGTGTTTTTTCTACTCGTGATTCAAAGTTTTTCTGGATCATATAGTTATAAACATGCATTTTAGCAAAAAGAAACCCTCGATAAAAAAACAACTAGCTGAGAATATAAATTCTAGATACTTTAATTTACCGCCTTTTTCAATTGTATATTTTTGTTAAAAAAACAGCAAGGCAAAAGAACTGATGGACGATAGACCTAGCTGCGAAACCAGATTGAATTATTTTTGTTTTTTTGGATCATTTCATGATTTTCAAATGATACCGCTATCAAACAGATAAATTTTTGATATGATTCAAGTATCTTGATGCTAAAAAAACGTTTATAAAGGAGTGATTTGATGAAAACGCAACGTCAACTTTACTATGGTGCCGACTACAATCCTGAACAATGGTCTAAAGAAGTCATTCTTGAAGATATGCGCTTAATGAAAGAAGCAGGTGTGAACTATGTAAGTATCAATATTTTTGGCTGGGTCAATCTGCAGCCAGATGAATCCACCTATGATTTTGATTTTCTGGACTGGTTGATGGATCTTTTATATGAAAACAATATCATGATCGACCTAGCCAATGGAACGGCTTCGCCTCCCGCTTGGCTTGTTCAAAAACACCCTGAGATGCTGCCTGTGACCATTCATGGCAATCGACTGGTTCATGGGGCGCGCCAGCACTACTGTCCGACTTCCCCTATCTATCGTCAATATGCCACCGATTTGTCAGAAGCAGTCGCAAACCGTTATGCCAATCATCCAGGGCTAGTCATGTGGCATATCAATAACGAATATACCTGTCACATCCACGAGTGTTATTGCGATCATTGTCGGAAAAGATTTCAGACATGGTTAGCAGAGAAATATCAGAACATCGCTGGATTGAATGATGCTTGGTCAACCAAGTTTTGGAGTCAATCCTATGGCAGCTGGGACGAAATTTTTCTACCTGAAGCGATGCCGACCTTCAAAAATCCTGCGCAGCAGTTAGACTATCGCCGTTTTCTTTCCGACATGAATCTGGAGCTCTATCAACTCGAAAAGGCGGCGATCGCAAAATATTCCCAAGGCATCCCTTATATGACCAATCTTATGGGCTTGCACAAATACGTGGATGGGTTTAAATGGGCCCCCGAAATGGATGTAGTCAGCTGGAATTCGTACCCGAATCCCTTTGAAAAGATCCCTTACCCGCAATTTCTTGCTAACGATCTAACTCGTAGTTTAAAGAAAAAACCTTTCTTGATCATGGAGCAAGCCACCAGCGCCGTTAATTGGCGGCAAATCAATGGTGCCAAGACACCCAACCAGCTGCGTCTTTGGAGTTATGAAGCGCTCGCTCATGGCGCTGATGGCATCATGTTCTTCCAATGGCGGCAGTCTCGTGGCGGTGCGGAAAAATTTCATAGTGCGATGGTGCCACACGGAGATCCTCATTCAAGCCGTATCTTTCGTGAATGTGCGCAATTAGGCAACGAATTTTCGCAACTGTCGGAAATTGTTGGGACGCGCTTCTTGGCTGATGTCGCGGTTGTCTTCGACTGGGAAAATTGGTGGGCGCTGGAATTGGATGCCAAACCAAGAACCTTAAAGTACATTCATCAGTTACGCAGCCTGTATGCCGCGCTAAGGGCGTTAAATTTGAGCGTAGACTTTGTCCATCCTTCCGAATCCCTAGACGGCTATCCTTTAGTGATCGCCCCAAATCTCTATTCAGCACCCGAAGCCTTCGGCAAGAAGATCCATGATTACGTGCGACAAGGCGGCATCTTCTTGACCAATTTCTTTAGTGGGATCGTCAATGAATATGACCAAGTCTATCTTGGGGGCTATCCAGGACTGTTTAAAGACACCTTAGGGATCATTGTAGAAGAGTTTTACCCAATGAAAGCAGCTACCCATCACCAAATTGACTTCCAAGGTCGTCGGTACAGCAATTCTCTATGGGAGGAAGTCATTCATCTAAAAGGTGCGAAAGCTTTGGCAACCTTCCAATCCGGTTATTTGTCCGATAAGCCAGCCATTACTATGAATCAGATCGACGATGGGTATGCGTATTACGTGGGAACAGAATTGAATCAGCGGGGACTAATAACTTTTTTATCAGATATTTTAAATACTAACCAATTAAAAACGAATGCTCAAAACTTTCTAGCCTCACCGACTGACCTTTCAGTGACTTGTCGTCAAGGAGATCACTTCACTTTCGTGTTTCTTTTGAACCATACGGATCAGATTCAACAAGTTGATTTTTTAAAAAAAGGGTTTTCTCTATTAACTCAAAAAGAGGTGGATCGAATCCAATTAGCAGCTACAGAGGTAGCTGTGATCAAATTCAGCGAATAAATCCAAAAGAACACTTTCTAAGTCCCAAACTTAAAAAGTGTTCTTTTAGGCTGCTGACATTATAGATAGCAAAAAACATATTGAAAAACTTCATAATCTATAGAAAGATTCCTAATAAGCAAAAGTCATAAGGGATAGTTTAGTTTCGTTATTTTTTTATTAATAACTTTTTAGCTAAATAGACGAAATTTTGGTTGCTATCTTATAAAAATAGCTCGTACTCAAATTTACCAATTATAATTCGATCTTTCATGGTGGTTTCGTCATTCTCTTTATGGAAAAATAAATAATTCTACCTTATGAAACGATTTTACATTAGTTAAATGTATACACGTTGGTAATGCGTTTAGTGTTCTGCTTTCGCATCGAACCTACCGATCCATAAGCATTATTCTCAGCCACCTAAATAGCTTCAGGTGATCCTATTGTTCTATAAAAGACATGTAACAGATAGATTCATTGAGTTTTCGCAAAAACTATCTTATAGCCCATCTCTAAAATATTCCTTTTCACACAATTAATTAATAATTATCACTTACATTGATTTTTCTAAATCTTTTACTATTCTGATTCCTAGTTGCTGAATCGCTTGCTCAGAAACGTTTCTCCCTAATCTATAAACTGGCGGTTGAGCAAATGTCTGTACCCATTGTTGATCTGTCACGATAACTTGTTTTATGTTAGCTTCTTCGAAAGTTTGATTCTTTTCAGAAATCACCTGAATTCCTTGTCGATTTAACCACCCGTTCAATTCATCTTGGATCCATTGATTTACTTTCCTTGGAACCTTCCAATAATAATGAATACCTAAGCATCTGACCAATTGATTTTTTATCTCAACTTTTCCCAGCGTTATTAAGTAATCAATCGCTTTTGTAGATAGGCCTTCTCTATATAATAGATTATTCTCTACTACTGCTGATTTGTCTCTTTGAGAAATTCTCGAAGTAATAGGTATTTGAAACAATCTATCTAATAGCATGCACACTAGTGTAAGTCTTGAAAAGAGCTGCTCATCTGTAATCTTTAATTCATAATTACTCGTAATCTCTTCTACAACATCTGAAATTTTGAAGGGAAACCTTTTTTCTAGCCAGTCGTTCTTTAGTAAAAAAGACAAAAGTTCTTCTTCATCCATCATTAAAAGATACAAAAGGCAATATTCCTGATCAGAAATAGATATACGGTAACCAAATAGAGTGATCGTAAACTCGGTATGTTCCTTAAATCGACGACAGAAATCACTAAATACCGGTTTTTCAGTTAACTTTCCCCCCTGAACCTCTCGTAAAATAAAAACTAAGAACCATTGCTTAGCTCTGGAGGTATCGAACAGGCTCGGACAATGAATTTCCATACCATTATCTAATTCGTCGTAAAAATGATAGGGTTGTTCATCTTCTCCAAAATAAAAAGCATGATAAAAACAATGAAGGCTCTCTTCAGAGCCTATCATTCGCCATGGTTTCTCACTAAAAGATAAATCATAATCTCCAAGAACTTTTTCTAAGTAACGGCGTTGCTTTTTGAATGTTTGGCTCCCAAATCCTGTTGTCTTCATCCAAAACTCTTTGATATTCGGTGCTTGTTGACAAAGTAGATGAAGAAACAAAAGATTCGCGTCTTTCAACAATAGCGATTTTTTTCGCTTTTGATAGCTAGCAAAATTAATAATCGTTAGTTCATAGCCATTGCTTGTAGCATGAATCGAAATTTCTTGATGAAAGTAATCACGTATACTTTCGATATCTGAAACGATCGTTCGTCTTGAGTAGCCGCAAACTATTGCTAAATGATCACCACTTGTAGGTTTATTTTCCTCAAACTGTCTTAAAATGATCATTTGCCTTTTAAGAGCTGTTGAATGAAGACATTTTATTAATAAAGAATTTTCTTCAACATCAAGCACTAAAACCACCTCAATGACTAATTAAAACGGAAGCTGTCGATTTCTCAAGCAGCTTCCATTTTTATTATACTTTATTAGATGTTTGTACGTAACGGTTAAGGAACAAATCTAAGTTCCCATTCAATCGTTGCACGATACGTAGCTTGCTTAGGATCTGCTCCGATCGGAACCTCTAATTTCACACTATTTCCCATCGTATTTAAATCCCCATAGCGTTGTACCCAGGTCCCTGTCCCCTGATTGTCTAAAGCTGAAGCAATAGGTGTAGGAATACCCGGTTCGATTTTTGCAGTTTCGTTATAAGTTGGTGGCACTGTTGATTGATTCATTGAATTTGTCACCATCTCGATATTCTCTAATAATATTCGCGCTCCTGGCAGTGAATCTCCCTCATTGCTCTGGAAACCATTTTCTGTCATTGTTGCTGTAAGGGTCCACCCATCATTTATTGCTCGACGGTCAGAAATCTGTAGATAATTTGGTCGTTCCTCGGTCGGATTTCCTTGTGGGTCAAGCAACCGTTGTGGCCGAGCAGGGTAGGTCGCTGTTCCGGCGCTAATACTTACATCACCAAAAATGTATTGAGAAACAAAATCAATACTGATCAGTCCTTGGTCTTCATCGATTTCAGGTGGATTTTCTGGTGAAACCTCATTGTCTGGATCAGTAGGATCGACAGGAGATGGTACCCCCATCATACGATAGACAAGAGTATATTCTTGTTCTTCACGTAGATGTCTCGTAGACAATGGTTTGTCGTCTGCTTCAAACTGAAATGCGTAGTTTTCAATCTCTATGACAGGGATTTCAACCTCATCATTTACATATCCATTTAGTTGAACCGAAGGGGCTCGCTCCTCGCCATCTTCGTCAACGTAGTGAACATTGATTTCTGATTCTGCACGTTTAAAATAATAGGTTACAACTTGCCGCTCTGCATCGATTGCAATCTGATTGGTTGCTGGATCAAAATTCTCAGAGTCTGTTTCAACTCGGACAAAGTCATATCCTTTTAAATATGGTTCATCCTCTGTCCCTGAACGAGGATCAAGTGTCACCGTGGTGCGCAGCGGTTCATCAAGAAAGGCGGTCGGCGAGATCTCCTCTTGGGTATCTATATCTCGGTAGTTGACTTCCACTTCCCCTGTTCCGATTGTGTAAGTCATACTCTCAAACATGAATGCATGAAGATTGTTTCTGGCACCGGTACTGCCGGCAATAAGAAAAGAAGAGGCTGTTACTTCAGGATTTTGCCAATCCCTTACATCACGACGCCAAGTTTGTCCTTTATAATCAATAACGAACCAATGTCCTGTTTCGTCTGGCAAATAACTTACAGTGATAGGTTCATAGACACCATCAATGTTCCCAGTCCTTCTTGCACGAGCCTCGTCATTGTTCCCCCACCAAGTAACGATATTGTTCGGTGAAGGATGGTAAACGTAGCCAGCAAAAGGAGCATCGCTTAATCCAGACGGATCTCGTTCTATTCTTACTCCATCTATTGTATCTGTATTTCGGTTATAATTCGAATCTAACTTAAAGCCAAAAGCATCTGTTAAACCACCAAGACCCATTCCATTTCCACGTACCCCAAGGGCATCATTTTCAGAATTATGAAAACCAAACGCCATCCCATCTGCTCCATTATCATTTGAACCAATATTAGCCCGCCCCTTTAAAATGAATGGCTGATTCACATTAAGTTTTTCTTTCAGTGTCACATTTCCAACTGAATTATTCGCTGCCGGAGTCAATAGTAAGTAACCAGTCTCTTGATTATAGTTCGCACTTCCATGTACCTCAAAATGCTCTAAGAAATTATCTTTATTTACAGTCATATTAAGAGCATTTGAATCATCTCTTGCAACATCCTGTACAAGTGCAGCATCTTCAGTGTCCTGGCCTTCTGGCAATGAATCTTCATTATCCGCTTCTTGGTCTTCTATAGCAGCATTTTCTTGCTCTTCTTGGTCTTCCTCAGTCGGGTCTTCTGCTTTTTCTTCCACGAGAAGAGATAATTCCGTATCTTCTTCGATCAAGATCGTATATTCGCCGCTTTGTGTCACACGAATAGGAAGCGTGAATTCATCAATTGCTTCTTGGCTATCAAGGAGCAATTCATCTTCCTTTTCTCCTTGAGTGACTGATAGTTCTGACGTCAGTTCTGAAAAATCGATTGCAACTGCTTCAGGGATCGTTAAATGAACCATTTGAATCAGCTGATCGACAGAAAATGTGAAAGTAAGTAATTGATCCACTTCCCCCTGAAGCGTTTCTTGTTCGAGGGAAAACTGCGGTTCCTCATTCGTTTCTGTTTCCGATGTATCATTTGTTTCGATTGCTGTTGAAAAAAGGGAGTCTGCATTTAATATCGTCATTGTTGTGAACAAGGGTACAACAGTCAGTAACGTGACGAAGCCCCCAATCATTTTTTTTCGGAAAAGTGATTTCATTTGTTTCACTCCTTCGATTCACTATCCTGCGTTTCTTTTTTTTCTTGTTTCGAGCGATAGATCATGTATGCTAGGATCCCCAAAAGGACGACGGAAACGGCAATGGCTGCGATCATCCACCAATTGATGCTGCGGTCGATTGAAACATCTGTCTCATTCAATTGTCGAGCTTCCTCCGCCTCAACTGTAAATGTCTGTTCCCACGTCCATTCTTCCTCTTCTGAACGAGCCGTCAAGTTCAAGATATACTCTCCTGTACGAAAACGATCTCCCTCAAGAGGAATCGGGAAATTCATATGGGAATTAGGTGCCATTTGCATTCCGCTTCGGTTACTTTCATACAAGATTTCCTCACTGTTGCTAGCGCGAATACTCGCCTCTACCTCTAATCGATTAACAAAAGTCGACGTGTAGTTTTGGATCGTTGCACTAAAGACATTGCGGTAATTGACTTGATCCGCAAATACATCCAATAACTCTAATCCCGGATCCGTGGCAGAACGGTTGTTGCTGACCACCAAACCAATCACATAAGAAAAAGCATTTTTGATCCCTAGTCCTTCTTCCTGACTACTCTGGGTGTCTTCAGAAGGCACTTCTTGGATCCGAATCCCTCCAGCTAATACCCCTTCAAATGCCTCTTCCGGCATCGTGATCGGAAAATGGATCGTTCGTTTTTCCAACGGTTCTAATGTAATCGTTCCCGGAGCTTCTACCAACTCATCGATCATCGCAGGTAATGTGGGATCAGGTGTTTCTGCATCCTTAGCATACTCCACAACGCCATTGACATTCGTAAAAGCAGTATGAACGGTGATTGCTATCTCAATGGCTTGATCTGAACCGTTTTGGATCTCCAAGCCTAATTCGTCCTGGTCTCCCGCACCTATGTTCAAATCAAAGTAGCCGCTTGCCCCTCCTGCTAATTGACTGTCCGGTAAAATCGGCGTCACATAAAAATTCAATTCTGAATCGGTCTCAGCAAAGCCCTGTAAAGGGTTAATGAATAGCGTTACTAGGAGGATCAATCCTGTTAGTAGTTGTCGCCAGCTTGTTTTTGTTCGTCGTTCGCTCACTAATGGTTCTCCTTCCAAAAAAGGCGGGAATAAGTAGCTACTCCCGCCTACAATTGTTGCTTCCTTCAAGTCTCTTCTATTTATTCTCCCGGAATATACTCTCCGGCACCATCTGCAGTATCAGATAAGATCCATTCCATAGTTGCTTGATAGGCAACATTAGCCTCAGGCATCGTTGTGCCTGGAATATGCAACTTGATGGCGTGATTTCTAACAGGGCCGTCTAGCTCATCACTATTGAAGTCAGCCGTCAATTCGTCTTGATCTCCCCAAATGGTTGAAGAGCTACCTCGTCCATGTCCTGCCGCTGCAGTCATCATCGGCACTACAGAATCGTCAGATTCTAAGATCAAACTGCCGTTTTCCCCGTTCACGATAGGTGCTAATGCTTGGTCTCCTTTGTCCTCATTAAATCTCTTTTGAGCGTTGATAAATTCAATCCGAGCACCAGTTAATTCGTCATTTGGATCTGTTGCTGAAACAAATGGGGATAACGAAACCGTTAAGTTCCATCCTGAATCTTTATTCCCACGCGTATCTTGGACTTGGATAAAGGAGACATCAGGTACTTTATCCTGAGTTCCGGTAACTGTCTGCTCCTCAGCGATCATGGAGTACGCTTGGTCTTGTGTAGAGATCGGGTTTGACCCAAAATCAAATACAGAAGGTACATAAGCAATCGTTAATGGTCCCTTTTGTGGAGATGGATTTGGTCCCAAATCCACATCTGGTTCTTCAACTGGCTGTTGAACAACAACGTCTTCATCTCCATCACCTGTAAAGGTAACAGTGTTCTCTGTGGTGGTATTTCTGATTTCCTTTACATCATCATCCGCGAAGGCTTGAATGCCACCGGCTAAAATCGTAGAGGTCAAAACTGCAATCGTTGCTAAACGAATCATTTTCATTTTTATTTCCTTCTTTCTTGAATTAATTTCTTCTCTTCTCTATCGTTTATTCTGGAACGCTTTCGCCTGCTTCATCTGTTGTTGAAGTCAAATTCCATGTCAAGGTTGCTTCATACAAGGCCGCATCTTTCGCAGTTGCACCAGGCACCCACAATTGGATACCGTCGTTAACCACAACTTCTGCCCCCGCATTTACTTGCGCAGTAATAGCTACTTGGTCTCCCCATACAACAGAAGAAACACCGGCACCTTTGTCCTGGCCAGCTGACATCACAGTCATTGCTCCTCCGTCCGCGTCCAAGTACATACCAGCTTGATGAATGGCTGGTGCGTTTTCTTCGTTATTGCCTTTGTAGTCGAGGGTTGGTGCCTTAAATAAAAGACGTGCACCACGCAATTCATTATTCAACGTACCTGATTCAAATTTACTCAACGAAACTTCTAGCTCCCAGCCTTGATTGTTTCCGCGTGTATCTTGAACTTGAGCAAATGAAACATAAGGAACTTTATGTTCATCACCTTCTGTGCCAGTTCTTTGTTGCATTTCAGCAACCATATCATAATAGATATCTTGATTCGAGATGACTTGTGTACCAAAATCCATCGTTGGTGCATATGCTATTGTCAAAGGTCCTGTTTGTCCCCCTGGAACTGGATCAATATCGACATCTGGTTGGTCGACCGGTGGTTGAACGATGGTCTCTTCGTCTGTGTTAGGAGCAAAAATGATTTGGCCATCTGTTTCCACATTCAGTGCTGGATTTGCACCTTCCACTTCCGCGATACCATCGGCAAAAGCAGAAATACCTCCAGCGAAAATTGTTGCAGTAAGAACAGTAATAGTAGTTAAACGTAAGAATTTCATGAGTTTTCTCCTTTAATGGTTTCTTGTAATGAGTAATGATTTGTACTTAGTCGGCATTTTTTTCAAATAACGTATGCCAACAATCAGTAGAAAAATAATACCTAAAATGATGTACCCGGGGTTTTGTAAGTCATTGGTCTGCGGCAATCGGTTTCCTGGTCTAGAAACAACCGGAGGCTTTTCGATTGGCTCACTCCCCTCTGGGGGTGGTGGCTCGGGTTGTCCTATTGGTTCATAAACACCCGTAAAGATCACTGAGCTTTCAGTTTCAACTGATTTAGCTTCTTCCGCGTTAACTTTGTTTGTAGAAAATGCTAAAAGTTGGAGCATAATTGCGAGCACTAAACAACTATTAATGACCCGAATGTTTGTCTTTTTCATTCTCCCTCCTCCTCTGAATTGTCTAACTTCAAAAACCATCGTTATTAGATCAGCAATTAATAGTGTCTCGATTCTCAAGATGCAAAAACAACCTGTGATTCGGTTTTAAATCAGATCGCTTTTTTTTGTTCATGTTACATGTGATGGTTTCTAAACTTGACATTCATCACTATAACGATAAATCAGATAAAATTAAAATAGAGAAATTCACCTATAGGTGAATTTCTCTATTTTGAAAAGTATTTCCTATTATTAAATAACATAAATGGCTATTAAGTGAAGCAAATAAGAACGGTTTTTCAGATAACCTATACTTTCTTTTGAAAACAATTCGGTCCAAGATATCAAGCACTTAAAGGTATAGAATATCACACTCTAATAAAAATAGTATTCTGTTATACCATTTTATTGACAATATATTCCTCAGAGAGTGTAAAATATTTTGTGTAAATAGAAAAAAGGAAGTCCCTTCTGTAGAATAGAGTTACCACAACACATTCACAGAAGAGAGGACTTCCCTATGAACGATTTTACTACAGAAATTCTAAAGACTCTAGCGAACAAAGGCGATTTGAATGAATTATTCCGTGTTCATTTGGAGAAAGCAGTCAATACGCTTCTCAAAACGGAGTTAACGGCTTTCCTAGATTACGAAAAGTATGATCGCATTGGTTTTAACACGGGTAATTCTCGTAACGGCTCCTATGACCGTACGGTCAAGACCGAGTATG
>NZ_JBIOMG010000001.1:2652500-3377537 GCF_051711245.1 Enterococcus sp. DIV0240d
TTTCACTCCCCTTCCGGGGTGCTTTTCACCTTTCCCTCACGGTACTGGTTCACTATCGGTCACTAGGGAGTATTTAGCCTTGGGAGATGGTCCTCCCGGATTCCGACGGAATTCCTCGTGTTCCGCCGTACTCAGGATCCTCCTAGGTGTTATCCAAATTTCGCCTACGGGGTTTTTACCCTCTTTGACATACTTTTCCAAGTATTTCGACTATCTGAATAGACTACCATATCGGAGTCCTACAACCCCAACAAGCAAGCTTGTTGGTTTGGGCTTTTCCCGTTTCGCTCGCCGCTACTCAGGGAATCGAATTTTCTTTCTCTTCCTGCAGGTACTTAGATGTTTCAGTTCTCTGCGTCTACCTCGACTGCGCTATGTATTCACGCAGACGTAACATCCTATAAAAGATGCTGGGTTCCCCCATTCGGAAATCTCTGGATCATAGCTTACTTACAGCTCCCCAAAGCATATCGGTGTTAGTCCCGTCCTTCATCGGCTCCTAGTGCCAAGGCATCCACCGTGCGCCCTTATTCACTTAACCTTTGACCTTACGGTCGGTTTTGAGTACTTCTTCTAGCGATAGAAGGTTGCTCAAGAAAATAAGCGTTGAACTTATTAAAAAACTCTTTTAACATTTCAACTCGGTGTGTGTTACTTGTTTTGATTATTTCTTCGATATCCAGTTTTCAATGAACAAAGCTTAACGACCATTGTCGTTAATGGAGCCTAGCGGGATCGAACCGCTGACCTCCTGCGTGCAAAGCAGGCGCTCTCCCAGCTGAGCTAAGGCCCCGGGTATTTACTTGAGAGTAGACCTCTCAAAACTGAACAAAGGCAAACGATGTGTAGTCTTCCGAAATATTCCTTAGAAAGGAGGTGATCCAGCCGCACCTTCCGATACGGCTACCTTGTTACGACTTCACCCCAATCATCTATCCCACCTTAGGCGGCTGGCTCCAAAAGGTTACCTCACCGACTTCGGGTGTTACAAACTCTCGTGGTGTGACGGGCGGTGTGTACAAGGCCCGGGAACGTATTCACCGCGGCGTGCTGATCCGCGATTACTAGCGATTCCGGCTTCATGTAGGCGAGTTGCAGCCTACAATCCGAACTGAGAGAAGCTTTAAGAGATTAGCTTAGCCTCGCGACTTCGCAACTCGTTGTACTTCCCATTGTAGCACGTGTGTAGCCCAGGTCATAAGGGGCATGATGATTTGACGTCATCCCCACCTTCCTCCGGTTTGTCACCGGCAGTCTCGCTAGAGTGCCCAACTAAATGATGGCAACTAACAATAAGGGTTGCGCTCGTTGCGGGACTTAACCCAACATCTCACGACACGAGCTGACGACAACCATGCACCACCTGTCACTTTGCCCCCGAAGGGGAAGCTCTATCTCTAGAGTGGTCAAAGGATGTCAAGACCTGGTAAGGTTCTTCGCGTTGCTTCGAATTAAACCACATGCTCCACCGCTTGTGCGGGCCCCCGTCAATTCCTTTGAGTTTCAACCTTGCGGTCGTACTCCCCAGGCGGAGTGCTTAATGCGTTTGCTGCAGCACTGAAGGGCGGAAACCCTCCAACACTTAGCACTCATCGTTTACGGCGTGGACTACCAGGGTATCTAATCCTGTTCGCTCCCCACGCTTTCGAGCCTCAGCGTCAGTTACAGACCAGAGAGCCGCCTTCGCCACTGGTGTTCCTCCATATATCTACGCATTTCACCGCTACACATGGAATTCCACTCTCCTCTTCTGCACTCAAGTCTCCCAGTTTCCAATGACCCTCCCCGGTTGAGCCGGGGGCTTTCACATCAGACTTAAGAAACCGCCTGCGCTCGCTTTACGCCCAATAAATCCGGACAACGCTTGCCACCTACGTATTACCGCGGCTGCTGGCACGTAGTTAGCCGTGGCTTTCTGGTTAGATACCGTCAAGGGATGAACATTTTACTCTCATCCTTGTTCTTCTCTAACAACAGAGTTTTACGATCCGAAAACCTTCTTCACTCACGCGGCGTTGCTCGGTCAGACTTTCGTCCATTGCCGAAGATTCCCTACTGCTGCCTCCCGTAGGAGTCTGGGCCGTGTCTCAGTCCCAGTGTGGCCGATCACCCTCTCAGGTCGGCTATGCATCGTTGCCTTGGTGAGCCGTTACCTCACCAACTAGCTAATGCACCGCGGGTCCATCCATCAGTGACGCAAAAGCGCCTTTCAACTTTCTTCCATGCGGAAAATAGTGTTATACGGTATTAGCACCTGTTTCCAAGTGTTATCCCCTTCTGATGGGCAGGTTACCCACGTGTTACTCACCCGTTCGCCACTCTTTTTCTTTCGGTGGAGCAAGCTCCGGTGAAAGAAAAAGCGTTCGACTTGCATGTATTAGGCACGCCGCCAGCGTTCGTCCTGAGCCAGGATCAAACTCTCATAATGATTTGTTTGAATGACCATACGGTCATTAAGCTCATAAAAATTAACTTTGCTAGCTATTGCTTGCATGTATTTGTTTCAATAAATTGAAACGTCCTACACATTGGTTCGTTTGCTTGCTTTGTTCAGTTTTCAAAGGTCTACCGTGCTGTGTTAGCAACTTTTATATCATATCAGAGGGACGTTTGTTTGTCAACTCTTTTTTAAAAGTTTTTTTCAAGAAGTTGTTATTTAACTTCTTTCTTAACCTCAGCGACTTTTTTATCTTACCATCTCAACCGTTATATGTCAAACACTTTTTTGAAAAGTTTTTTTGATTTATTAGGTTTTTCAGAGATGATATTTTTTCGACTTTGTTATAATAACACTTGTAAAATGTTTCGTCAACAACTAATTTCAAAAAAAATCAATCAGTGTTTGTTACAAATGTCTTAACAAGGACAAGTAATAATATAGCAATTCTTAAAGGAAAAATCAACTAAAAAAATAGGCTTTTTGGCAACTATTTTTATAAGCGAATTATTCATTGTCAAACGATTCGAACGTTCGTTTATAAGAAGTATTTTGCGGCTAAATCTATCATTAATGGATAAAAAAAGAGAACTTAAGCTTTTCGCCTAACGTTCTCTTTTCGTCCGATCTTCTGATTGAACGATCGGTATATAGATTCGAAAGATCGTTCCTTGACCGATGACACTCTCTGCTGAAATTTTTCCTTTATAGCTTTCCAATAACTGTTTCGCAATAGATAGCCCTAGCCCGTTTCCGCCTTTGGTTCTAGCACGGGCTTTGTCTACCCGATAGAAACGATTAAAGATCTTGTCGAGGTCTTCTTTGGAGATTCCCTCACCAAAGTCTTGAATGGCAATTTCAAAGGATTGCCGATCCAACGAAATGGACAGATGAACTTCTTTTCGATCAGTGGAATATTTCACTGCGTTATCCAAGACAATAATAATGATCTGTTCAAAATGATTGCGATAGATTTTCAGCTTCAACTCATGGTATAAGTCATCATCCAATGTAAAAACAAAATCCGGATACAGTATTTTAAAGTTATTGAAGACTTGATAGACAACTTCTTTTGCATTGGTTGTTTCATTTGCATAATGAACATCCACTTGTTCCGCTCTTGAGAGATCCAACATCTCCTGTACTAGCGTCTTCATCCGACTGATCTCTTGCATACTGGCTGCCAGAGACTCATCCAAAATCTCTGGATCGTCTTTTCCCCAACGCTGCAACAGATTCATATGTCCTTCAATGATCGCCACAGGCGTTCGCAACTCATGAGAAACGTCTTCGACGAATCGCTCTTGCTGTTCAATGTATAGGCGCATGCGATCCAGCATTTCGTTAAAGATATCTGCTAAATCAGACAGTTCATCGTTCGTATTTAATTCTGGCATATGCACCGTTGACTGTGGGTTTTTCCGAACGGTTTCCATCGTATCTCGCAAGACCTTTAACGGCTGAAGGAAATACGCTGATAAAAAGAACCCAAGCACACTACTAAGAATCAGAGAAACGACTTCTAAGATAATCAAAGTCAGCAGCAGTTTGCTGCGTATTTCGTAAAAAGAAGTCAATTCATAAAATGTTTGTGCATAGCCAATCCGCTCTCTGGTGCCTTTTGAATAGATGGGTTGGATCGAGAGAAAGCCTGTGATACCATCCAGCGTTACGATGGTTGGCGCTTTGCGCTGCGTGTCGATCAGTGCTAAATCATTCTCATGGGTTTTAAACACAAGATCCTCATTCAAATTATAAACAAACAAGCTCAACGGCGCTTGGCCTAATTCCGAAATAAAGGAATCGATTTTCATTAAGTTGCCATCGATCGTTGAAGTGCGATCATAAATGCTCGTCGTCCCCGCATCATTTTTGGTTAAATTACGATACGTCCGAACCAATGTTAGTTCTTGATCCGAATTGGCTAAACGAGAAGCAACCTCTGACATCGTCCGCTCCACATTGTTTTCTTCTTTAGCGACGATCAAATTCACCGATGTTTTATAGGTGATCACAGCAAAGATCGTAAATACGACGAATATAAAGAAAGAACTTGCGAAGGCCCACTTTACAGTTAAAGAAGGCCCCTTCAGTTCTTTTAATTTTTTCATTCTTTTTTTAAGGTTCACGACCGCATCACATAACCTGTACCACGAACGGTTTGGATATAGCTTTCCTCCCCTGGTACATCAATTTTATTCCGTAAGTAGCGGATGTAAACATCGACAACGTTGGTTTCAACTTCTGTCTCATAGCCCCAGACTTTGTTTAATAAAACATCTCTGGCTAAAACGACATTGACGTTTTCCATTAAAGTCAACAATAGCTCATATTCGCGTTTCGTTAGTTCAATGACATCTGTTCCACGTCGAACGACACGGTTTTCTTTTTCAATCGTTAGATCGCGGTAAGTGATCGTGGTTTGTTTTGCGACGTTTTTGTCCCCTTCAATATCGATACGGCGAAGCAACGCACGTAAGCGTGCCAGCAATTCTTCAATTGCAAAAGGCTTCACAATATAATCATCAGCACCATGATCCAAACCTGATACTCGATCAATCACAGAATCTCTCGCGGTCATCATGATGATCGGGGTGTTCTTCGATTGACGCACACGTCGGCAAACTTCTAACCCATTTAGCTCTGGAAGCATTAGATCCAATAAGATTGCATCCCATTCATTATTCAGCGCAGCATCCAGTCCCGTCCGTCCGTTGTAATGAACTTCGGTATTATACCCTTCATGCTTCAATTCTAATTCCACAAATCGAGCTAAGTTCTTTTCATCTTCAATGATTAGAATATTACTCATTATTGATAGCCCCTTTATTGATTATTCTGCCTTTAAAATAGACATTATCTGTCTTATTTTATCATGTATCTAAAAAATAAAAAAGAGATTGACCGAAAGTTCTCACTTTCGGCCTTTCTCTTTTGAATTCTCTTGAAGCTTACGCTTCGTCATACCATGAATAATGGAAAATTCCCTCTTTATCTGTCCGTTCATACGTATGCGCGCCGAAGTAATCCCGTTGTGCTTGGATCAAGTTCGCTGGCAAACGATCAGAACGATACGAATCAAAGTACGCGATCGCAGAAGAGAACGTCGGCACAGGGACACCCGCTTGGACAGCTAGCGCAACTACTTCACGTACAGAAGATTGATAGCGTTTGGTGATGTCTTTGAAGTAATCATCTAATAATAAGTTTTCGATGTCAGCGTTCTTGTCATAAGCATCCGTGATTTTTTGTAAAAATTGCGCACGGATGATACAGCCTGCACGCCAAATTTTGGCAATCTCACCAAAAGGAAGATCCCAATCGTACTCTTTTGATGCTGTACGTAATTGCGCGAAGCCTTGTGCATAGCTCATGATTTTACTGAAGTATAAGGCTTCACGGATCTTATTGATAAATTCTTCTTTGTTTCCTTCAAAAGCAACCGCTTCTGGTTTCGGTAATACTTTGCTGGCATTGACCCGTTCTTCTTTGTAAGCTGAGATATAGCGAGCAAAAACAGATTCAGTGATCAATGGCAATGGAACACCTAGGTCTAAGGCACTTTGGCTCGTCCATTTCCCAGTTCCTTTATTGCCTGCAGCATCTAAGATCACATCAACGATCGGTTTGCCTGTTCCTTGATCGTCTTTACGTGTCAAGATATCCGCTGTGATCTCAATTAGGTAGCTATCCAATTCACCTTTGTTCCATTCGGCAAAGATATCAGCCATTTCATCAACAGATAAACCTAAAATGTTTTGCATCAAGTCATAAGACTCCGCAATCAGCTGCATGTCGCCATACTCGATCCCATTATGAACCATTTTTACGTAATGGCCCGCACCATTTGGTCCAATATAAGTTACACAAGGTGTGCCATCTTCAGCTTTTGCTGAAATTTGTTCCAAGATCGGTGCAACCAATTCATATGCTTCTTTTTGACCACCAGGCATGATCGAAGGACCTTTCAAGGCGCCTTCTTCCCCACCAGAAACACCCGTACCGATAAAGTTGATTCCTGAGTTTGCCAACTCTTCGTTACGACGAACGGTATCTTTAAAGAAGGTATTTCCGCCATCGATCAAAATATCGCCTTTGTCTAGATGAGGCAATAGTTCTTGGATCGTAGCATCCGTCGCAAATCCTGCTTTTACCATTAATAAAATACGACGTGGTTTTTCAATTGATTGGACAAATTCTTCTATCGTATAAGTTGCTTTAAAATTTTTATCTGGATGTTCTTTTACTACTTCTTCTGTCTTTGAACCAGTACGGTTAAATAAGGCAACTGAATAACCGCGGCTTTCGATGTTCAACGCTAAGTTTTTGCCCATAACAGCCATACCGACAACGCCGATTTGTTGTTTTGTCATCTTTCATCCTCCTAAGATTCAATTATCTTTTTCATTATAGCGCAAATGTACCTGCTTTTGAACTATTCTCTTTCGATGGACAAAAAATATTTCTGAAAAGTTCCATCTTTTCCAAAAAAAACAAAAAAACCTCAGGCTCCATGGTTAGCCTAAGGTTTTAGAATCCTCTTTCTGAAAAAAAGGAATTATGCTTCTTTTGTTGCTACGTCTTTGCCATCGTAATGACCACAGTTAGAGCAGACATGGTGGCTTTTTTTCATTTCACCACAGTTTGCACATTCGTTCAAACCGTTGATTGTCAATTTGTAATGTGTACGACGTTTTGCTTTCTTCGCTTTCGAAGTTTTTCTAGCTGGTACTGCCATTTTGCTACACCTCCTTGTTAATGAACGCAACCTTGAGGCTGCAATTTATTCCAATCCTACGCGTTATCGTCATCTGATTCATTGAATAATTCGGATAATTTTGCAAGACGAGGATCAACTTGTTGAGCTTGCGCTTCTTTTTGATTTGCAAAGTCTTCTTCTGACAAAACAGCCCAATCGTTGCCAGATGGCATTGCTGAACCTTGTTTTTCTTCTTCTGTCAGGACTTGCAAAGGAATCGCAAGTAATAGGTTATCAGCGACTGATTCATCTAAGCTGATGGTTTGACCTTCAATGATCAAAACTTCTTCTTCGACGATCGTTTCATCGCGACGCTGAAATTGCTCTGGTGTCATGAATTGTTCATCCACTGAAAAATCAAAAGGAATCGCTACAGGTGTCAAAGAACGAGTAGATGGCAATGTCATCGTCGTTTCCACTTGATAGTGCAGCAAGTATCCTTGCTTATCAACACTCATCAGCCCTTTTACTTTTACAGGAGACAAATCAATGATCTGTCCATCGCGTTTTATCAGTTGACTTTTTAGGTCAAGTGTTTCTTCAAACATCAGCGGTGTCTCTTGGTATTTTTTTAATTCCAATAAAGACCATTTCATTTTTATCACCCCTAAGCAACAAAAGCAATTATACAGGGCTTCTGAGGCTTTGTCAATGAAATTTTCTTGACACCTTTTTCATTTTTAATCGTGTCATTTTAATGCCTTTTCTCAAGGGATTTCGACACTCTCAAAAAAACAACAGGAAGCGCACAACGTGCACTTGCCTGCTGCTTGATCAATCGTTAAAAATCATTAGATCGCTGTTGTTTCTCCACGATAAACGATACCGCGACGAGAATCAAGAGTAACCAATTCGCCATCTTTGATAGTTGTTGTTGCGTCTTTGGCACCAACGATCACTGGTAGATCTTTCGCGATTCCGACAACTGCTGCATGAGAAGTCAAGCCGCCATCTTCAACAACTAAAGCTGCTGCTTTTTCGATTGCTGGCATATATTCTTTATCTGTTGTTGGTACAACTAAAATCATGCCATCTTTTGCTTTCGCAATTGCTTCTTCGGCACTGTGAGCAATCACGGCATTGGCAACAACTGATTTTTCACCAATTCCTTGCGCTTCAAGCAATTTTGATCCGATCAATTGGATCTTCATTACGTTGGTTGTTCCGCGTTCACCAACAGGAACACCGGCTGTGATCAAGATTAGATCGCCTTCTTTAGCAAAGCCTAAATCAACTGCTTGTTTTGCTGCTAATTCAAACATTTCATCAGTTGTTGATGGTTTTTCAGCAACGGTTGGGTACACACCCCAGTTAAGCATCAAGCCGCGTTTTGTGCGTTCGTCAAATGTAACAGCTAAAATGTCAGCATCTGGACGATATTTAGAGATCATTTTTGCAGTGTAGCCAGATTCAGTGGCAGCAACGATTGTTTTAACCCCTAAGTTTTTCGCTGCACGCGCGACAGATAAACCGATTGTTTCCGTTACATCTGTTTTATCAAATTGGTTGATTTGGAAAGTGCTGTTTTCTGATAAAGCTTTTTCTGCTTCCACGTCGATACGTGCCATTGTTGCTACTGCTTCAACAGGGTAGTCACCGTTTGCTGACTCACCAGAAAGCATTGTTGCATCAGTACCGTCAAAGACAGCATTGGCAACGTCAGAAGCTTCTGCACGAGTTGGACGTGGGTTTTGTTGCATTGATTCTAACATTTGTGTTGCTGTGATAACTGATTTACCAGCAGCGTTACATTTTTTGATGATGCTCTTTTGAACCATTGGTACTTCTTCAGCAGGGATCTCAACACCCATGTCACCACGGGCAACCATGATACCATCAGAAACTTTGATGATTTCATCGATATTATCGATACCTTCTTGTGATTCGATTTTAGAGAAGATTTGCACATGAGTCATGTCTTTTTCTTCTAAAATTTCACGAATTTCTAAGACGTCTTGCGCTTTACGTACAAATGAAGCGGCAATGAAGTCGATATCGTTATCAAGACCAAAACGGATATCTTCTGCATCTTTTTCAGTAATACCAGGTAAGCTGATTGATACGCCAGGAGCATTGACCCCTTTACGTGATCCTAACATTCCAGCATTTTTAACGACAACCACTAATTCACGGGTTGCTTCGTCTTTTTCTTTGATTTCCATGTCGATCAAGCCATCATCAAACAAGATGTGTCCGCCCACATGAACATCTTCAAATAAACCAGGATAAGTTACAGCAATTTTTTCTTTTGTTCCTTTGTGTTCTGGATCCATTGAAATACGTGTTTCATCGCCAACGTTGAATTGGATGTATCCAGCACGACCAAAGTCTGCTTCTGTCGTATTTTGTACAGTTGTACGGATTTCAGCACCTTTTGTATCTAAAAGGATACCGACATCTTTACCAGTTTTCTTTACGGCTTCACGAACCATTGTCATACGCGCTAATTGTTCTTCATGATCTCCATGAGAGAAGTTAAAGCGGAAGACATTCGCACCGGCTTCAATCAGTTGAGAAATAATTTCCACACTGTTACTTGCTGGTCCTAATGTACTTACGATCTTTGTTTTTTTCATTACTAAACGCTCCTATTCATTTATTTAAAATAGCTAATAAGCTTTTTTTACAAAATTACTGTTGCGTTGCTTTAAAAATCTCTTTAGAATGAGATTTCTTTGTTCAAGTTATACAAGCTAAGATCTGGTTTGTGACGATTGTTTTCAAGGGTATCGATGATATCAGAAGCAATCATTTCATTGTTTTCGATACCGATACATAGACCGCCTTTGCCTTGTTGCAATAATTCAACGGCATATGAACCAAATTTACTTGCTAACACACGGTCACGAGCGCTTGGTGAACCACCCCGGACAACGTGTCCTAGAATTGATACACGGGTATGGAAATCGCCGTATTCAGAAAGTTTGTCAGCAAAATCATTTCCGCCCATCACACCTTCGGCTAAAACGATCAAGCAATGTTTTTTCCCGCGGTCGCGTCCTTCACGGATACGATCAGCAACAACTTGCATGTCAAAATCATGTTCTGGGATGATGATTTCATCCGCACCACCGGCCACACCTGACCATAAAGCGATATCGCCAGCACCACGACCCATTACTTCGATCACGAATGTGCGGACATGTGATGTCGCTGTATCACGGATCCGGTCAATGGATTCCAAGACAGTATTGATCGCTGTATCAAAACCAATCGTGAAATCTGTTCCTGGAATGTCATTATCGATCGTTCCTGGAATCCCGATCGCTGGGAAACCGTGACGAGTAAGTGCCATCGCACCATGGTAAGATCCATCTCCACCAATCACGACTAGCCCTTCGATGCCAAATTTCTTTAATTGTTCGATTCCTTTTAATTGTCCTTCTTGTGTCGCAAATTCTGGATAACGTGCTGAATATAAGAATGTTCCACCACGTTGAATTTTGTCACCAACATCAGCAACATCTAAGCGACGAATGTCGCCTGCGACTAGTCCGGCATAGCCATAGTTGATTCCGTATACTTCAAGTCCGTCAAAAATACCCTTTCTGACAACTGCGCGAATCGCTGCGTTCATTCCTGGTGCATCGCCACCACTGGTTAGAATTCCAATGCGTTTCATTATTCTTTCACCTCATCAAAAGATTTTGTTTAGGGAAGACCCTGTTTGCTAGTTTTCAAGTAATAACCACGAGACATATTCTACCATTATTCCATGAAAATGTCTTGAAATAGTGGGAAAAAGTTGAAAAAAGTGTAAGTTGAATTACCGTTTTCGGAAAATTACTTGAAAATTACATTTCCATTTCCTAATAATGCGATCAGTTGTTTGACAAAGTCCGGCTCATCCGTCACCCAGTTTTCTTCTGCTAATAACACTTTTTTGCCACTGCTTTCATAGAACATCACCACTGGAATATTTCCGTGATGCTGCTTCATTTCCTTCGACAATGCTTGCAGGTGCGACGTTTCAGCTTCAGCAGAAATCTTTAAGTAACAAGTTTGTGACGCAATTTTATTTTGAACGTTTTCTGCTAAGTCTATTTTATCAGCAATGAGTTGGATTTCACCATTGTAACGACTTACCTCGACCTTTCCTTCGATATAAAGAACAGCATTTTCTTCAATCAAGGAACGTACTTGTCGATAAACGATGGGAAAAATCGTTACTGACACTTCTTTGCTGGCATCCGTTCCTTCGACAAACGCCATTTGTTCGCCCTTTTTCGTTCGAATCTCTCGAATCTTGCGCACATATAAAAGGATACGCACCCGTTCATTCGGAACCAGATCGGCAATATCAGTGATTTGTTTTAATTGGTGCAATTTTTGAAACTGTTCCACGGGATGGCCAGACAAATAAACACCTAAGTATTCTTCTTCCAAAGCCAGTTTTTCTTCTAGTTTGTAATCGGCAACGGCTTCTTCTTTTAATGCCATAGTTTCTAAGAGATCCAAACTGCCGCCACTATAAGTAATGTTTTGGATCTTTCCTTCTAGCTGGATCAGTGCTTGTTTTCGATTGGGGGCGATCACATCGAATACGCCGATGCTCAAAAGCGGCAATAAATAATCCAATTTTAACCATTTGCTGTTACGCTGATTTAAGCGAAGCAAAAATTGATCCATAGACGTGAAATTACCATGCTCTTTTCTTTCTGCCAAAATGTCTTGGATCATGTCGCGTCGGATTCCTTTGATACTGCTGAAACCAAAACGAATTTGTTTTTCATTTTGCAGTTGAAAACTAAACCCACTGGCATTGATCGAAGGCGGCAGTACTTCTACGCCATAACGTGCGGCTTCATTTAAATATTCTTTCATTTTGCTGGCGGTGTTGCGTACCGAGTGTAGGATCGAAGCAAAAAATGGTGCGGGATAGTGTACCTTCAGATAGGCCATTTGAAAGCCGATAAAGGAATAGGCAAACGCATGGGATCGATTAAACCCGTAATTGGCGAACCGCTCGATATAGTCATAGACCAAATTGGCGGTCTTTTCATCGTACTGATTGGCTAAGGCGCCTTGCACAAAATGACGACGTTCCTCATCCAAGACGTCTTTTTTCTTTTTACTGATTGCTCGACGCAAAATATCTGCTTGTCCTAAGCTGAAACCAGCCATTTTGGAAGCTACCTGCATGATCTGCTCTTGGTAGACAATAATTCCGTAAGTGTTTTGCAAAATCGGAATCAAGCTGTCATCTGGATAAGAGACACGCTCTTGTCCTTTTTTCCGCTTAATAAAGGTATCGATATTTTGCATCGGTCCTGGACGATATAAGGCATTGACTGCGGCAATATCCTCGATGCTTTCTGGTCCTAACTTACGCAGCACATTGCGTATCCCCGCTGATTCAAATTGGAAGATCCCTGCGGTCTCGCCTTTTTGAAACAAGCGCAATGTTGCTGGATCATCAAGAGGAATCTCCTTTTGGGTAACGATTTGTTGGCTGATTCGTTTAATGCCTTTCAAGGTATTATCAATGATCGATAAGTTTCTCAAGCCTAAAAAGTCCATCTTCAATAGGCCGATGGCTTCTACGTCATTCATGGTAAATTGGGTCAGCCAGATCCCATCGCTGCCTTCTTGTAAGGGAACCAGATCAAGCAAATTCTTGTCACTGATCACCACACCAGCGGCATGAGTCGATACGTGACGTGGCAAGCCTTCTAAAATTTTGGCGACTTGAAACATTACTTGGTTTCGCTCATTAAACGACACCAATTCTCGCAGCTGATTGGATTGTTCATAAGCAAGATCTAAGGTCATTTTCAAGGCATTGGGGATGGCTTTTGACCAGCGATTGGCTTCACTTTGCGAAAGACCAAAGACACGAGAAACATCTCGCAGAACCATTTTGGCCGCCATGGTGCCAAACGTTGCAATCTGTGCCATATATTCTTGCCCGTATTTTTGGCGCACATACTGTAAAATCTCGTCTCTGCGATTGTCAGGAATGTCTAAATCAATATCAGGCATCGTGTAACGTTCTGGATTCAAGAATCGTTCAAACAAAAGATCGTATTTGATTGGATCCACGTCGGTGATCGATAAAACATATGCCACCAGTGCGCCAGCAGCCGATCCCCGTCCAGCGCCGGTAACGATCTCTTGTTGGTGGGCAAAGTCCATGACGTCCCAAATAATCAAGAAATAGTCATCAAAGCCCATCTTATGGATGACGGACAACTCATAATCCAAACGCTGTTCGTACGCCGATGTAACGTGGGCAACACGCTGAGGCAGACGCTCAAAACAAATTTTCCGCAAATAGTCCGCAGCGCTTTCTTCGGCTGGTAGCGGGTAATGAGGCAACAGCCGCTGATGCAGCGGCAGCTCGACGGCGCATTCAGCTGCAATCCGCTGATTATTCATCAATGCCTGCGACCATTCTTCAAATGCCGCGGTCAGTTGGTCTGCTGGTTGTAGAAAAAGCTGCGCAGCCCCTTGCTCTTTAGCCTGACGAAAGTCTTCAATTTGCGAGCCCTCTTTGATATGCGTCATCACTTTGACTGCAAAGGCTTCTTCTTGTGCTAAAGCCGCGATTGGTTGATAGGCACATGGTGCAATGTTTTGCTCGTTAAACCAAGCGATCGTTTCTGGATCTAACCCTTTGCTAGTAATACCTAAAAACAAGCTCTCAGAATCAAATTTATGGCTGATTGCTCGCAGTGCTTCTTGATTGGCTTCTAGATCATCGTGCTGAGAAGGCAGAAACCCCTCGCCTTCAGGCAGCAAACCAAAGAGGTCCTGCAAAGAATCACAAGCAGCCAAATTCAACTGCTCGGTGATCATTTTTTCACTTGATAAACGCATCAAGGTTTGATAGCCCTTGAGGTTTTTTGCAAATACGTATAACGGAAAGGACATTGATCCCTCTCCGAAGGTACAGTCGAACAAAGCGCCAAAAATCGGCTTGATGCCCTGTGCTAGGCATTGCTGATAAAACTCGACCGCGCCATAGAGAACATTATGATCGGTCAGACCCAACGTCTGATAGCCCATCTTTTTGGCTTGCTCTATATAGTGAGGAATTTTGATCGTACTTTGCAGCAACGAATAGGCGCTTAAGGTGGTGAGCTGTGAATACATTGAAATCCCTCCAAAAATGAAAATTCTCTTTCTTTCTGCTAGTAATTAGATTTGAAAAACAAAATGAAAAAGTGAAAATCTTTACAATAAATATTTTTGTGATAAACTAAAGTCGAAATGGAAGATACGCAGAAAAGAGGTGTCGTCATGCGTTACTTAGTCACTTTATTTTGGACTTTTGTATTAGGTCAAGTCGTTGGCTATCTAGGCAGCTCACTTGCTGGAGCAACTTATGATTTTCAATTAACTTCAATCATCTCTTTGGTCACAGGTGTGGTGATCATTCTTGTTGGTATTATCGCACCAGCGCCTGAAAAGACAAGCCATTAAAAAAAAACCAGTTACCTTTATTGTAACTGGTTTTTTTTTCTTTTCAACTATTCACTGATGTCCGTTTTACGCAAGCTTTTACGGAAATTAAATCCTGAGATAAAAATATTGATCAGTACAAACCCGCTAGTTACCCAAAAGACGGCGGGATAACCAAAGCCAGCTGCCACCGTTGAGCCGACCATCGGACCTAACACTTGTCCAAAGTTAGAGAACATTTGGTTGTAGCTGTAGATGCGGCTGACCCCTTCCATCGGGGTGATCTTGCTGATCAGTGTGTTGATCGACGGCATCAACGCACCCGTCGAAAAACCAAGCAAGAAGCGCAGCACGCCCAACTGAAACGGTGTGGAGACAAAGCCCATCGGAATGAAACAGAAAAATGACAGCAATAAACCGCCTAACAATACCTTGTGATTGCCGTAACGATCACCGATTTTGCCTAAAAATGGCGAAGAGATGATTGCCGAAACACCAGCAACAGAGACGATCAATCCGCTGACAAACAAAATATTGCCACTATTCCCGCTTAGATCACGAATATATAACGTGAGGATCGGGCTGATACTCGTTACACCTAGCTGTAAAATCAGTGACGTAATAAACAAACCGACAAGCAGCTGCATATTTTTGATTTGACCAAAAATTTCTTTGATGGACAGCAAATCGCCCTTTTCAACCGGCTCAAAATCTTCTTGAACGAGAAAAATCGTAAGCAAGAGCGTAATTAGCAGCACAACACCAGTAATGATAAAAACATTTTTCATACCAAACCATTGCGCCAACGCCCCACCCATCGATGGACCGATCAAATTCCCTGCGATGGCTCCTGTAGCCAATGTCCCAAGCGCCCAACCACTTTTTTCTCGAGGCGCCTGCGAAGCAATCAACGCAGTCGCATTGGGAATATACCCCGATAAAATTCCAGTAAAGAATCGCATGATCAACAACCAATAGACATTCGGTACAAAAGCCAAAGAACCCATCGTCACTGTCATCCCCGCAGCCGCGCGAATCATCATTAAACGACGACCTTTTTGATCTGCTAGATTTCCCCATACTGGAGCAATGATAGCCGCCGCAAACGCCGTTACTGAGATTGCTAATCCAGAAAACAACTCAATTTGACTCTCTGGAGCGCCTAACTCTTCTATATATAAGGGAATGAATGGCATGACAAGACTAAAACTGGCACCCGTAAAAAAACAACCTACCCATGAAATCAGTAGATTTCGTTTCCAATCAATCTTCATTTACAAACCTTCTTTCACAAATACTATACCGTATCGTGAGTAATAATCAAATAAAAAAATCTTTCTGCAGGTAACATACAGAAAGATTTTCTTCATTAAACTTAACTGATCAAAGCCAAAATGACAAAGTTTAGGATAAACAACGCATTGACGACCCAGATGATCGGAGACACTTCGTTGGCTTTTCCTTTCACTATTTTCACTAATGCGTAGAAAATGAAACCAACAGCGATCCCATTGGAAATACTGTAAGACAAGCCCATAAAAATAGACGCGAAGAAAGCGGGAACTGCTTCTTCTAGATCGGTCCACTTGATGTCTGCAAACGAAGCCATCATCATTACCCCAACTAAGATCAACGCTGGTGCTGTCGCTTGTGCGGGAACGATTGAGATCAGTGGAGAAAAGATACTGCTGATTGCAAAGAGTGCTGCCACTACAACAGAAGTCAAGCCCGTGCGTCCACCAGCACCGATACCAGCTGCTGATTCCACATAAGTCGTTGTATTTGAGGTCCCTACGATGGCACCAACTGAAGTGGCTACGGCATCTGCAAAAAGGGCTTTATCCATCTTCGTGTTCAATCCGTTACTGTTTTCAACCGCTTCTTCATCTTTTTTCGAAAAGATCCCTGTACGACGTCCAGTCCCGATAAAGGTACCGATCGTATCAAAGACATCTGATAAGCTAAACGCTAAAATCGTCATAATTACTTGAGGGATTTTGGCAGAATCACTGAATAGTGAGCCCATTCCTTCAGAGCCAAACGCAGCGCCAAATGTGATGCCTAGTTCGCTGATGGAACTTCCTAATGAATTCCCATGCCAATCAATGGCACTTAAATCCACCACACCCATCAAAATACCGATGATCGTCGTTCCTAAAATACCAAAAATAATTGCCCCACGAACATTTTTCACCACTAATAAAGTAGTCACTACTAAACCAATCACTGCTAACAAAACAGGTGCATTATTGAAATTCGCCAAAGCTGGGACGATCCCCCCATTAAAATTGGCACTCACGATCGTCTCACCGTCGACAACTGAACCAGTCACTGCGGCAGTGTCTGCACTGAAGTTTAGCAAGTTGGCATTTTTGATCCCTACATAAGCCACAAAGATCCCGATCCCGCCGCCAATTGCATGCTGCATGCTTTCTGGAATCGCATGGATGATCATTTTTCTGATACGAGTGACCGTGATAAAAATGTTGATCAAGCCGCAGATGAAAACCATCGCTAATGCTTGCTGCCACGTATACCCCAAACCAAAAACGACGGTAAAGGTGAAGAATGCATTAAGGCCCATTCCAGGTGCTTGCGCGTAAGGCACATTTGCAAATAAGCCCATGATCAGGGTACCAATCACTGAAGCGATGATCGTTGCTAAGAAAACAGCTTGAAACGGCATTCCTGCAGCAGATAAAATCGTCGGATTCACAAACAAAATATAACTCATCGCGAAGAAGGTGGTGACCCCAGCCATCACTTCTGTGGAAACCGTCGTTTTATTCTCCTTTAATTTGAAAAACTTTTCCATGTTATGTTTCACTCCTGAACTTTAATCGTTTCTATGAAAAGAAAAAATGAATAATTGCGCTTTTCATCGAACAATTACAAATTATAAGGGAATAATTTTCGCTTTTCAAACCTTTTTCCGAATAAAACGAACCAAAAACGTTTAATGTTCGTGTTTTGCTTTGTAAATATTATGAAAACTTATCGAAAACTTACTTGTATTGTGAAATGACAGAAATATGTTACACTTAAGCCACTACCATAAGAGAATGGAGCGAGTCTTTTGAAACCAAAAATCATCGCCATTGATTTAGATGGCACAACCTTAAATACTGAATCCCAACTTTCCCCTCGCACACGTGAGGTACTGGTTCGCGCCACCAAAGCGGGACACTTTGTTACCATCGCTACAGGAAGACCTTTTCGTATGAGCGATCAATTCTATAAAGAATTGGCGCTCACAACACCAATGGTCAATTTTAACGGTGGGTTAGTCCATAAACCTCGACAAGTCTGGGCAAATGAAATGGAGCACTCGATCTCTCGAGAAATTGCGTTTGAGCTCATGGCGCAAAAAGAGCAGCTGGGGCTGACGTTTGTGGCAGCAGAAAATCGCGAAACCTTTTTCATCGATGACCTAAGCGGATTTGATCAGCACTTTTTCTTTTCGGGCAATGCTTCCGAAAAAAATCTATTAGCAAATTTAAAAACGGACCCCACTTCATTACTAGTGAAAACCGAAAATGAATTAGCAGAATCTGTTTCTTTACGTATCAAGGATCAATTCGACGATGCGGTCGATGTTCGAACCTGGGGCGGACCTCAAGCTATCTTAGAGATCGTACCAAAAGGGGTCCATAAAGCACTTGGTCTTTCGGTGATCGCGGATTCTTTGTCTTTGGATCGACAAGATATCATCGCTTTTGGTGATGAACACAACGATTTGGAGATGCTAGATTATGCGGGCTGGGGCGTTGCCATGGCGAATGGCACGCAACAATTAAAATCGATCGCCAATGATGTTACCGACAAAACCAATGCGGAAGATGGCATGGTCGATTACTTGGAAAAATATTTAGGTCTATAAAAAAGCCGATGCGGGATGTCCGCATCAGCTTTTTTTTTGCTGCCATATTCAAATCAAAGTGTTTCATAAACGATTTCTTTGGCTTCTGGAATCGATTCATCAATAAAGAATACTTTGTACCAGGTCAAGAACGTAAAGATCGTCCAGATTTTTCGCTGAAGATTCGGTTTTCCTTGGCGATGGTCTTCAAGCATTTGTAAAATGGCTGTTTGATCGAAGAAGGTTGCCGCAAAGTCTGACTCAAAAAGGCTCTTGACTGCTTCATACCCTGTTCCTTCTTTCAGCCATGCCTTGATAGGTACAGGAAAGC
Source organism: Enterococcus sp. DIV0240d (assembly GCF_051711245.1). Lineage (NCBI taxonomy): Bacteria > Bacillati > Bacillota > Bacilli > Lactobacillales > Enterococcaceae > Enterococcus > Enterococcus sp. DIV0240d. The sequence goes on from NZ_JBIOMG010000001.1 coordinate 2,671,291, forward strand.
CGAGTTTTTCACGGTTTGCCCACTCTTTTGGCAAATGACGGTTTGACGCTTGTCGAAACACATCTTTGGTGTTGTTTTGATTGATCAAATATTTCGTCGGGATCGTTTGCGACAACTTCTGCATCTCGATATCCAATAAAGGAACACGTAATTCCAAGGAACTCGCCATGGACATTTTGTCTGCTTTTAACAAGATATCCTTCGGCATCCACTGATGAAGATCTAAATATTGCATCTTATTGACCTCGTCTTTGAGACCATTGACTTTCTCGTAATGAGGCGCAACGATTTCAGCAACAGAGGGTCCTTTTTGATACGTTGGTTTTAAAAGCTGCAGTGCTTCCTCTTCTTCAAAGACCAGTGCTTGCCCGATAAAGAAGTCTTGGGCAGGTGCCGTTGCTTCATAAAGATGGATTCGACCATGGAAGTTTTTCATTTTGCCGATTTGACGTCCCAAACGAAAGCGGATGTTTTGTGGCAATTTTTTCAACCCTTGGGCAAAAACGCGCACCGCTTTAGAGTTTGTGTGGAAGCCATAAGCAGCATAACCGGCAAATAATTCATCTGCCCCTTCCCCAGATTGAACGACTCGCACTTGCTGTGCTGCCAGATTGGCTAAAAAGTACAAAGGGACACAGCTTGGGTTAGAATCTGGTTCGTCCAAGTGATACTGAATCAACGGGAATGCTTCAAAGGACATTTCACCATCGATGACCGCTGCTGTGTTGTTCAAACCAAGTTTTTCCGTCAATTTGCGGGCCTCGATCGCTTCGTTGTAGGTTTTGTCATCGAACCCGATTGAAAACGAGCGATCTGGTCGCAAGACAGAAGCTACGTAACTTGAATCGACACCACTGGATAAAAATGAGCCGACTTCAACATCACTGATTTGATGAGCGGCAATTGATTCCTGGACTGCTTGATCGATTTTGTCGACCCATTCTTCTCTTGAATGATTTTCTTTCACTGAAAAATCTGCATCCCAATACTGCTTGATCGTCAATCCCTGTTCATTAAACAAATAATAATGCCCTTCTTGCAAACGATGAACGCCTTTAAAGAAGGTTTCTCCGTTCAAAGGCGAGTATTGAAAAGTCAAATAAGGTTTCAACGCCTCTTGGTTCAACTCTTTCTTGAAATCTGGATGAGGCAAAAAGCTCTTGATTTCAGAACCAAACATAAAACTGCCATTCATTTGCGCATAGTAATATGGTTTGATCCCAAAGTGATCCCGTGCGCCGAAAAGCTCTTGTTTTTGAGTATCCCAGATGGCAAAAGCAAACATTCCCCGCAGGCGCTGCAAAACATCAATGCCCCACTCCTCATAGCCATGTAAGACTACTTCGGTATCCGCATGGGTAGAAAAAACATGACCTGCTTGGATCAATTCTTCCCGCAACACTTGAAAGTTATAGATTTCCCCATTAAAAATAATGACTTTTGTTCGATCCTCGTTAAAAATCGGTTGTGAGCCACCTTCTAAGTCGATGATCGATAAACGACGAAACCCTAACGCTACTTGGTCGTCGGTAAATTTTCCTGAACTGTTTGGTCCGCGATGAACGATCCGGTCCATCATGCGTTCAATAATGATTTCTTTTTGGTCTTTTGAATTGACAAAGCCGACAATTCCGCACATATTTTCACATCCGTTTTCATAATCCATTTTCATTTTTCTAAAGTAAATCATACCATAGAATTCAAGAGATACGATCTCTTTTTCAAAAAAATACAATCAATATATTTTTGCACAAAACATAATTTGGAGACAAACCTTATGATATCAAGGTTTCCAACCATCTCATACTCTCAATCTTACAAATTTGTTATCTAAGAAAATAGCTATCCTCAAAATTCTTAAGAAATTTTTTATGAATTCTATTTTTCTGAAAATATACAAAGATACTTTTCCCGAATTTACTGACTCCAGGAAACTTCTTTTGCTGCCATTCTCAGGCATTGATTTCTTGAAAAGGATCAGTCAGATTCGTTCGTTTGATAGTTTTATTGGACGAATGTGAAAAAAAGTGTTATTCTAACTATGGAATTTCGTTATCAACTAACCGTTGCCTTTCAATGACAAGTTTTAAGAAAGGAGAATGACTATGACATTCTATAACACAGATCTACAATATCGTGTAACTCTGGATACCAAATTGAATTTATTTATCGTTTTCGATAAAAAAGATGCGAATCATTTTGCGACTGGAATTACGATCGAGCAAGCTGTACAAGAATTGAAAAAAACTGCATAAGGAGTTTATCCAAATGAAGGATACCGATTCGTACTGAAAGCACCTCGCTAAGGAAAAAATTAGCTAGGTGCTTTCTTGTTTTTTGGCTCGCTTTTGTCTTTTGCAGTATCCGCTTCTTGCTTCTGTCCACTTTGCTGTTCATCCAGCTGTAAGATTTCATCAACAGATCCTTGCGTAATAAACTTGCTCAATCCCTGTGCCGCAATTTTTGTGTAACGCATGAAGTAATCTTTTTCTTGAAAATCCATCTTCTTCCCTCCTACTGATACAACTGTACTTTCATTTCGTTTACCAGCGATTTCACCAGTAATTCTTGAGCGTCACTTCTTTAATACATATGAATGATCCATTAATGGCATACACGTTACATTTGTCAAATCATTCTTTTCCTCTAGTCATGAAAAGACAAATCTGTTTTCTGATTCCAGACATAGTACTATTAAATTTAGGAAACTGTTTTCTTAGGGGGGATGCTTATGGCTACATTTTTCGCTGGTTTGTTTTTTATCGGTTTGATCGGTTTCATTTTTGGCATTATCTTATTTTATATTGGGTTGATAACTCAAAAAAACAAACGAGATCGAAATGTTTTTCTCATTGTCGCTTCCGCCTTTATTGTCTTGTTTTCGTATGGTGGCTTGTCCTTCTACCAAGATGTGACGTCTTTCGATAGCATCACTGCGCAATTAAGCCTTTCTTTACGTAACGAAGCAAGGAAAAATGAATCCTTTGGCGATGCCACTGCTTCCATGGAACAACCACAAGGAGAACAAACAGCTGGCAACAACGAAGCAAGCAGCGCGCAACAAGAAGAACCCGCAAACAACGAGCAACATGCACCTCAACTTTCTCGTGAAGAAAGAAATGCACTGAATCGTGCAGAAAGATACTTATCCAGCAATGCGTTTTCTCAGTCGAGCTTGAAACGCCAACTACTCTATGAAGATTTTTCTGAGAGCGCAGCAGACTTTGCCGTAGCCACCGTGGATGCCGATTGGAATGAGCAAGCATTGAAAAAAGCGATTCGCTACTCGCAAAATTTATCCTTATCAGATGAGCGTGTGGCGAGCCAACTTTCCTTTGAAGGCTTTACTTCTGAACAAATTGAATACGCCTTAGCGCGTTTGCCCGATTGATTCTTTTCGTTTGTTGCAGGACTACAAGCAAAAAAGGGTCCAGCGAATTGACGTACATTTCTGTTGATTTCCAGATCGAGTCTAGGCTGAGGTTTTTTCAGATGGTCATCGAGCAAACTCGGCAGTCAGTTAGCTTCTCTGCCCACGCCTCTGCCCACAACAAACAAAAAAGCCTATCTCAAAAGATAGGCTAAACGCTCCAAAGCGTTGATATAAGGAGAGTACAGGATTTGAACCTGCGCGCCGGGATGAACCGGGTCGGCGGATTTCGAGTCCGCTGCATTACCACTCTGCCAACTCTCCATAACAGTTATTTTCGCTAGTTTTATTAAAAATGTCAAGAAAAATCTGCACCCAATAAGTAATGGGATGCAGATTTTTTGTTCTTTAATCGAAGATGTAGCTATCTTTCTTTTCGATTACGCCTTCAATGGTCTCGTTGATGATTTTGATGATCTGGTCATCGGTGGGTGTGATGATACCCGCCGACATTAAGGAAGCCAAACCAGTCACAACGATCCATGCGCCATTATGTAGTGCATTTACCGCATCTTCTGAAAGATCCGCATATTTTTCTTCTGATTTGATCAAGGATTTGAAATAGGTCGATGAAAAATCATGCATCAATTTCCCACCGCCATAGTCGTCGATAAAAAGGGCGATGTAGAGATTGTGCTGCTCTTGAGCGAAGCGTATATAATTCAGGCCTAAATCAACAAGTTTGTCTCCTGTTCGAACAACTGGAAAAACATTTTCCGATAAATCTTTGAAAACAGCCTCCACCAAGGTATTTTTTAAGTCCTGCATATTTTCGAACTCAAGATAAATCGGTTGAGTAGAAATTCCCATGTGCTTAGCGATATTCCGGGCCGTAAAATTGCCAAAACCTTCTCTATTGATCAGTTCATAAGCGGCCTTCAAAATGTGTTCTCTTGTATAGACCTTCCTTCGCATCAATAAATCCCCCTTTTTATATTTATTTAATTGTAACCGAGATATTCATTTTTTTAAAATAAAACACTCCATCCGTTATCTTATTTCTATTCACTTTGTTCATTAAAAACGAATGTTTACTAATTAAAAGAAGTGCTTCTCCTTTCATTTATCACAAAAAATCCTACGCATTGGCTGCTAGTTATTTTTCAAATCTACTTTTCTTCCTTGTTGAAAACTCGCTGAAATTGTACACTAAGAATGTAGTGCGCAAATTCGATTGAAAAAGGAGTTTGGAAATGGCTGAATCAAAAGAGCTATTATTGGAGACCTGTTTGTTGGCAGGAAAAATCATGATGGAAAACGGCTCGGAAGTCTATCGAGTGGAAGATACAATGAATCGAATTGCAGCAAATGCCGGAGAGCAAGGCAGCATTAGTTATGTAACAGCAACTGGACTTTTTATGGGCTTACGCAGTAGCCACTATGCACAAGTAGAAAATGTTCATGATCGAGTCATCAATCTCGAAAAAATTGTTGCCGTCAACGGATTGTCTCGTGCCTATGCTGAAAAAAAAATCTCGTTAGTGGAACTGCACGAGGCATTAAAAAAGGTCAATCCAACGACACCAAGTTTTCCTTATTGGCTGCAGGTGTTTAGTGCGGGCGTGGTCAGCAGTACTTTAATGATTATTTTCGGCGGTGCTTGGTTTGATTTTCTAGCAACGTTTGTCATTGGCTGTCTGGGATTTTTATGCGCCTATTGGGTCAAAAAAGTCATCGATATCCGCTTTTTGGATATGTTTTGCGCCTCTTTACTGATCGGTACTTTGTCTCTTCTAGCGGTCTCTCTTCATGTCGCACAAAACGTCGATAATTTGATTATCGGTGCCGTCATGCCCTTAGTTCCTGGTGTAGCGATCACCAATTCCTTTCGGGATATTTTGGCAGGCCATCTCATCAGTGGGACTGCTCGGGGAACTGAAGCTATTTTCACAGCTGCCGCGATCGGTGTTGGCATCGCCACGGTCTTCACCTTATTTGGAGGGATCTCATGACGATTTTTATTCACCTTTCCTTTAGCTTTTTAAGCACCGTGACCTTTGGTATCTTGACCAATATTCCTAAAAGAGCCTTAGTTGCAACAGGCATTGCTGGAACGGTTGGCTGGATGATCTATTGGTCATTGAAAACGATTGGCTACGGTCTAGGCAGCGCCAACTTCTTAGCCGCATTTGCCGTCGGTTGCGTCAGCATCTTTTTTTCCCGCAGAAAAAAAATGCCCATGATCATTTTTAACATTCCTAGCCTCGTTCCTCTCGTACCGGGTGGTCCTGCCTACAAAGCCGTTCGAGAATTCGCTTTGGGCGACAACTTTGTCGGCTTTGAAAATCTGATGATCGTTGTCATCACCGCTGGGGCGATCGCTGGAGGTTTCATGATGACGAGTGTGGTTGAAAAGATCGTTAATCGTTGGCAAATGAAACGAACGAAAAAACATCCCTCAGATAAAAAAATCTCCTGAAACTATTGGTGCGCAGAAACTATAAATTTTTCTTATTTCAGACTTTAGTACAATGTTTTCTTTTCGGACTTCTTTTATAATAAAGGCATACCTTACAAAACTGTTTGACGTTTGTCATTTGTTTTACTGGATTTTTCTGGTCTCACCCCGTATAGTGGGATTATGAAACATAAAGGAGATGAAGTCCTGTGAGCATAGCAACTTCTCGTCGTATCATTAATACGATTTCTATTATTGGCTTAGGTTTATCTATCGCATTAACGATCTATTTTATCAATCTAGGTGTTTTCAAAGACATTAATGCACTGCGAGGTCTAGTTGGAAATTCCGTTATCTTAGGACCAATCGTCTTTATCCTTTTGCAGATCTTGCAAGTAGTGATCCCGATCATTCCCGGTGGTGTCTCCAGCGCTGCAGGTGTCTTGATTTTCGGTCCTTATCTAGGATTCGTTTATAACTATGTAGGAATCAGTATTGGTTCTGTCATTATTTTCCTGCTAGGCCGACGATACGGTAAACCATTCATTTTAAGTATGATCAGTGACAAAACTTACGATAAATATATTGGCTGGTTAGATAACCAAAGCCGATTTGAAAAACTTTTCGCCCTTGCAATCTTTCTACCAGTCGCCCCAGATGATGCCCTTTGTCTAATGGCTGGCTTGACCAACATGACAGTGAAGAAATTTACGTTGATTATTTTGTTGGCAAAACCTGCTTCAATTTTCTTGTACAGCATGGCTTTGATTTATGGTGGAACATTCTTAACTGGTTTGTTAGGCGGATAAGAAAAATAGGTAAGAAAAACGATCAATTCATTGAGCCGAACATGAAGGAGCTGCTTTTCATACAGGGATCTATACCTGTGGCGAATGTGCTTCTGAAACTGTTCGACTCTTTTTTTCCGCCTTTCTAGAATAAATAGGAACCAAAATACTTACTTTTGTTAGGATGACGACCATGAATTATTTAAAAAACAGCTTAGTCAACACTTGGGATTTTTTGAAAGACAGCAACGCCTACTTCCGTGATGTGTTACTGATGCACGGTGCTTTGTTGTTCTTAGTGATCCCAATCTTATCGGCTTCCACCAAGTTCGTCTTAAAACGTGGGGGCTTGCCTTACCTTTCTTTTGATAATATCGGCAGTATCTTTACCGACCACCCAGTCGTGCTGCTCTCATTAACACTGATTTTACTTTTGATTTTATTAGCCGTCTTTTTTGAGTTTACTTTTTTGCTGCTAAGTGTCTATTTTATTAAAAAGAAACAGCCGATCAGCTTGCGGCAATTGTTACGGATGACTGTTTTGCAGTTGCGTAAACTACGGCCGATGACTTTTTTATTTTTCCTGTTTTACTTCTTACTGATTTTACCAATCGGTGGGTTGAGTTTTAATTCTGATTTACTCGCAAAAATCAAAATTCCCGCATTTATCATGGATTTCATTTTTGCCAACCGTGTCTTGATCATCGGGGCAGTGCTGTTGGTTTATGTTTTGTTGATTTACTTGGGGATTCGCGTGATCTTTGCCTTGCCAGAAATGATATTACGTGATCTGCCCTTTCGAAAAGCGATCAAAGAAAGCCTCCAAGTAACAAAACGCCGTTTTTTTGCCATCGTTGGTCAATTTGTCTTTATCGGCGGTAGCATCTTGTTGATTTCGACACTGGGCTTCACTTTGCTGATTACCATTCAGGCGGTGATTGAAGTTGTTACACCGGACTATGCGTTGTATAGTGCTGTTTTTATTATGACTTTCTTGCAGTTTATCTTGTTACTGAATGTCATTTTATCGACGGTAGCCATTTTTTACATCATCGTTGATTTCATGGATGATGAAGGCTTTTTACCAGAGATTCCTTCATGGTTCCACCAAGAACCATTGAACCAGCGTCACTTCTTAGGTCTAAAAAGTTCGTTGTTTACCTTGGTAACGGTGCTTTTCGGTGTCGGTGTTAGTCTATATAATATGAACTATCTGACTTCAGCTGCTTCGATCCATCCGGTAACGATCTCCCATCGAGGGGTCAGCGACGGACAAGGGGTCCAAAATTCTCTTGAAGCACTACGCTTTACTAGCGAGAAGTACCAACCGGATTATGTTGAAATGGACGTCCAGCAAACCAGTGATGGTCATTTTATTGTCTATCATGATTTTTCTTACCGTCCGTTGACAGTTGGTCATGGCAAACCAGAGCAATTGCCTTTGAGTTACGCCGAATCACTGACAGTTTCGGAAAACAATCAGACAGCGCGTATTCCAACCTTTGATGAGTACTTGGCACTTGCCAACCAATTGGACCAAAAACTGCTGGTGGAGATCAAAACGCAGCGAAAAGATACCGCGGAACTTGTAAATGCCTTTTTAGCAAGATATCAAGAGGACCTCCTTGCAAATGGTCATATTATGCAAAGTCTCTCCTATACAGTTGTTGAGGAATTAAAGGCTCAGGCGCCTCAATTGATTTCAGGATACATCATGCCCTTCAATGTCGTGGGGCCACCACTGACCAGTGCTGATTTTCTGACGATGGAATACAGTACGATCAACCGCAACTTCATCGCTTCTGCCCGAACTGATGGCAAGGAAGTGTTCGTTTGGACCCCCAATGATGCAGATACTATCAGCCGGATGCGTTTTTACGGGGTGGACGGGATCATTACTGACCAGATGGAGATCTTAAATGAAGAGTTGAGTGTGACGGAAGAAGATATGACTTATTCAGACAAACTATTGAATTTTGTGATCGGCGTTGGCTGATCTCACACGAAGAAAAATGCTGCTCACGGTGTTCCGTTGAGCAGCATTTTTTGCTAGTTGGTTAGGCAACGTTCGTTTGCGTACAAATTTTATTGAAACTGACGATCATCCGACGATTACAAGCTTCTACTTGTGCTTGATCTTCTTCTTCATAACTTGAAACGACGATCAACGCCGTATTTACGTATAGTTTTTCCACCACACCAATCACAGGCTTGCTCGCCCCGACAGGTTGGCAGACATATTTTTCACCGATCGTAATATTCTCCATATCCTCACCTCAACCGTTTTCTTTCTTAAAGATATAATAACAAAAAAGCATCAAATTGAAAACGTTTTATTTCAATTCATCACGCATTTGTCACCAAGAAATGACAGTTTCGTTCGTTGAAACACACTGGTTTGTTCGTGCCACTTCTTAAAAAGCATTTTATACTAAAGGAAATCAAAAGGAGATGAGCCAAATGCCAATTATTCAAACCTGTATCTTTGGACTATTGTCTGCTGCGTTGCTTTGGGGATTAAAAGAAGACCGCTGATTTATTGGCCCAACGATCTAGTTACACAACAAATACGAAAATAAAACAACGCCTTGAGCCAATCAGACTGGCTCAAGGCGTTTCTTTATCGAATTATAGACGTTCGTTCAATTCTTTTGCAAGATCTTCAAAACCTGGTTTGCCAAGTAAGGCGAACATGTTTTTCTTGTACCTCTTTCCCTTTTCCTATTGTTTCCCATTTAATAAAACCCTTTAATATCAGCCCTTTTATTAGTATTTTCCGTTTCTAACTTTTCCTATATTTAGATTCACTATCACCAAAACTATCACCAGAAATTTTAGATGTTTCTATCGATTCTAATTTTAAATTTATAATTCTGTTCGCTTTACAAAGGGAACAAACGTTCGTATAATTTTCCGTAAGGAGTGATAATTATGGGAATGATTAAACCTTATGAGGATCGAAAAAAATTAAAATGGATAGGATTCTTTTTATCGGAACATACAACCGATATTGATAGAGTTGACAAAGAGTTAGCTTATGTATGCCCTCCTAAACCAGAAATGGATGAAGAAGAAATAGGAAAGTTTCTTCAAGAAGCGCTTATGAAACACAAAAAGTTAGCCGTGCAACTAAATTATACTCAGTTGGGAAAATTCATGCCCGATATAACCGGTTTTCTGTCTGGTCACAATGATCTGGGAATCTACATCGGGTCCACCCTCATAGAATATGGTGAAATTCGAAATATAGATTTCTTTACTGAGAAAAAGTGGTTTGATGTGTAATGAACATAATCAGTCAATATGAGCAGGGTTACCTATCTTTCTGTGAGTTTATAAATGATTTTCCGTACAGTATTTCTGAGTCACAGGAAGCTTTATACGGCACAAAATGTGTCGGATTTTACGTTGCTGTCACTTTAGGAAAAACGGATTGTTGCTATTATGTACAACCCTATGGAGGCGATTGTTATGAAAACGATGAAAGGCTATGTATCGAAGATACGTGTGTTGAAGATGAGCAAGACCCCTTTGGTGCGGTTCTCGCTTGATAATGAGAATTGCTTGATTGCAGCGCATAGTTTGAACTTCCTAGCTGATGTGGATGAGAACATGCAAATTGTGGTTGCTGGTGAGTTTAATGATAGGAAGCAGTTTGTTGTGAAAAAGTATACGGTGATTGGCAAAACGAAGATAATGATTGAGTTTGAAGCAATGAAAAAAGACCGGCTGCTCAATTATGAGTAAGCGGTCTTTTCTATGCTTCAGATTTCAAATTATATGCATCCTGAATTTTATCAATAATCTTTTTAGCCTCTCGATTCGCAAGTTTTAAATCAGTTTTTGTCATTTTGGCTTGAGCTTTATAATCTGATTTTTGCCTTAACTCCAAAAGTCTTGTGGCAGGTTCGTTAATTTCCAATTTTTTTAGTTCTTTTTCAACCGAAAAAAATAACCAGAGACTGCGATGAGAACTCTTTCCTTCAAAACCATTATAATTAGAATAGTTAGTTGATACAAATTCATCACAAATTTTATAACAACTATAATATGCTCTAGATATACCTGTCCTTCTATAAGATTCGGTTTTAAAAAGATCCGGAGTTTCTTCTATGCTTCTCGATATTTCGTAATATTCACGAAAATCAAACATCTTCTTCCTCCAATGTCACGACAATCTTTTTGCCTTTATAAGAGCTATCTTTAAGTTGTTCATCCATTTGATCTAATTTAGCATAATCATTATCAAAGTTTTCATCATTCGTTATAATCGCAAAAAAGTAAGTATCCAACTCAGCATTAAATCGTAGACTATATTTAATTTCTCTGCCCAAAATTTGCTCCATATTTGCTTTTATCAAGTAAATTTCATTTTTGTTTTTTTGGATAACAGGGCTTTTAAAGATAATTTGAAAGTCTCCTTCATCCAACTTTCTTAACGCGTCATCTCTAAAATGAAATTCAGGTTCGCCTATATACGAATTAGAGCTATTTTCGATTGTAATGTTATCAGTATTTATCATCGATATACTGTATAAAGAAAAAGAAGCTACCGCTACATTAACTATTGGCTTAGCTATTTGAATATTCATAATTTTAGCTTCCTCCTTTCAATTTTGAGTATATCAATCTTCACGTACAGTAAAATAAGTTGTTTTAGCATCAGCCAATGAACTTGATGCTGTCATTTTATATAAACCTGGAGCATGAAATTTTATGTTGTTAAAGCTCACGTTGGCTGTAAAATTATCCAATGGCTCATCAAGATCATCTGGTAAAGGAATATTAATTTTCCCAGTAGAAAAAAGCTCATCATCTTCTTGGTCGAACAATGAAAGCATTACATAATCTTGCTGCGTTATAGTCTTATTAATTTGAACAAGACTAAAACCTACAAAAAAGCTATAATTGTTGGGAAATGTATCCAAAACAAGACTTACTAAAGGTTGTTCAATTATTAAATCATCTCCTTTAGTTGTAGCGTTTTCCGAACATATCAAATTAGCAAAATAAGCCATTATTCTCTCCATTCTTATGCATGCAAAAATCAGCATATTTTGTATGCTTACAACACAAATATAGCATTCATAAACTTTAAGTACAAGATAAATTTGAATTTTAACTTTCTTTATAATACTCTTTTTTTAGATTTTAGTATATTATGAGCTCTCATCATACTTGAAGGCAGTGAGGATTCGTTATAGTCATATATTTCTCTAATATAGAAATTCCCCTATCAGATCAATGCAAAACGTTATAAAGGTACAAAATAACCCACCCTCGGGTAGAGTGGGCTCAGAAATGATAAAAAAGATAGCCTTTAAAAAGGCTATCACTATTTTACAATTTATCTTAGTTTGATTCAAATAAAAATATTATATAATTTTGAGAGACAGATTTATTAATTTTTGTCATGAAGTGAATATTATAATATGCTAAAAAACATAAAAATATTTTAGACGATATTCTAAACAATAATATCTATTAAATTGAAATAATGATAAAATAAAAAAGAAGAGTATTAGGCACACTTCCCCAAGCTACCACCGCCTAACTACTCTTCTTAAAGTATTGCACGCAATTACTAATGTATAGTATAAACTTATTTACTGCAAGTAAAATGAATATGATCTTTGTACAAGCCCGCAGAAGCGGGCTATTTATTTACCATGGAAGCTTATTTTTGTTCAATACTCTTTGACAAATCAGCAATATGACTAGTTTGAATACATTAGAGAGAGTGATCTTTATTATCTTTAATTATTAGTTGTCGGTATTCGCCGATTTATGATTAATTTATTTGCGCATTTATTTATGTCTTAGAATCCCGAGTTAGAAAAATGTTCTCTTATATAATTTTTTTCTGGTACAATAAAAGAAAAACTTTGAGGTACTATATGCATCGAAAAAAGATAAAAAAAACAAAAATATTAATTCCGTTCTTGATTTTTTTAGTTCTCCTTTCTTCACTCTTAACATTTTACTTAATAAGAAATACTAACGCCCCCAGTTCCAGAGTATACTCTCATAGGGGCGCTTCCGGAGAAGAAATTGAACACACAATCGCAGCCTATGATTTGGCGATTTTATACGGATCAAAATATATCGAACAAGATCTTGTAACGTCCAGAGACAACACTCTTTATGTTTCTCATGATTTATCCGCAAAAAGAATAACTGGTTTAGACAAACTTTTTTCAAATATGAGCGATGATGAAATTTCTGATTTAAGAACTGAAAATAATGAAAAGATATTGAGTTTACAAAATGTTTTTGATCGATATGGAGATACTGTGAATTATGTAATAGAACTGAAGGAAAATTCTAATCAAACGAAGCTTTTCGAAGACATTGTGAAGAAAAATAACTTGGAGGATAATATCGTAGTTCAGGCATCTGAAATCAAACCATTGCAAGATTTGAACAAAAGTTTTCCAAGTATGTCAAAACTCTTATTAGTTAAAGATCAAGACGAATTGGAAGAAGCAGTCACATATGACGTTGTAGATATAGTTGCGGCTGAAAAGAGTATGATGACCAACGAAAATGTAGAATTAGTTCATAGTCGTGATAAACTTTTTAACATTTGGACAATTAATTCTACTGATGAAATAAAAGAAGCAATCGATCTTGGTATAGATAATTATTTTACCAACTTCACAGCAAAAGCTTTAGCTATAGAAAATAAATACAGAAAATAAAACAAGCCCCTTCTCATTTGCAGAGAAAGGGCTTGTTTTTTACCATGGGAGCTTATTGTTGTTCAATGCAGTTTGCAAAGCTCGAACCATTTGACTTGTTGGGCTGATAAACCCATCAACTGTAGTCTTCAAGGCTCGCTGCATAGCTTTAATCATTTCTGTTCCGCATAGTCCATCGATCGCACCATTGTATAAACCTTTTGCTTTCAACCGTTTCTGCCATGTACGAATCAGTGTTGAACCTTTAAGTGTATTATCGAATTGTGCCGCATAAAGGTTCTTGTTGCACGCTTGCCGATACTGATGGCTGATTTCGTCATCTGGTGTGATACCTTCGTACTTCATGGCTTTATTGGCAGTACTTGGTCCAAACATTCCGTCTTCTTGGATTTTATTGGTATTTGGTTTTACAGTAGGTGTGCTAGGTTTAGCTGCTGAATTAGAACCGCTAGTCTTGCCAAACACCGCATCTTTGAATCGTTCCAGCTCACTTGGTTTTGCTACCCATGGAGCCGGGCAGTTCTTGCCAGTTACATCATAATGACGCCAAATCTTGTTTCGAGTGACATTTGGATATTTTGCGATCAGTTCTTTGACAGCTTTAACAGTGTTCTGGAATGTTTTTTCAGTGATATTTCCATTCTTGTCTAAACACATTTCAACACCGATCGTTGAATAGTTGGCGTTGCCTATCTTAGAATACAGCGGACGATAGCGCGACCCATCTGCATTGTATTTGCTGATTTCGTTGGCGTGATACGCAACTTCATTTAAGGGAATGATACAGAGTGCTTCAATATCATCTATAAACAGTTGAGCAGAAGTATAATTTCCTTTTAGATTATTAAAATAGTTCTTGTGATTGCGTGCGGTGCCACCATTGTTGGCGGTGTAGTGCATAACGATACCATCAATACCGTTATTCCTGATACCTGGTCTTGAGTACTCATTAATATTGATATACTCGTATTTGATGAAACTCATTTATATCATCCTTTCTTTTAAAAAAGAGCAGCCGCTAGGCTACTCCTTCTTTTCTGTGAACTCTTGGCCGTCACCGTAATCTGGATCATCTTTACTATCCAAAGATTGAGTTTCGGATTGTCCGTCACCATAATCGATTTTAATTTCCGTTACTTTAGGTTTTGGATTTTCGGTACTATCTTGTAACTTAGACAGTCTTTCTTTGACCCAATTTGGAATTGGCACACCTAATTGACCTAAGTTTTCCGTGATTGAAATTCCATAAACCGCGATATAGAAAAAGACGAATGCAGTAGCAAACGTCTCAAGGTTCATAATCTTTAAATACGGATAGGCAATAATTACCAAGCAGACCACGAGCATGTGTTTTACAATACCAAGCAATCCTTTCGTGCTATTAGCTTCCTTAACGAAAATGCCCTTGCACAATCCTGTAACAATATCACCTACTACTACCCATAAGAACAACTGGACATATCCATTTGTCAGCAACCCTCGAAATTCATTCAGTAACACTCCATTGTCAATAATCACCATATATACCACCTTTTCTATTTTTTAAATGCATAGATCGTTTTATATCCTTAACTTCAAAATATCAGCCACAATACCATTAGCCAAAAAAGCAGACAACCAATGATGATTGTCCACTTCATAATATATTTAATTAATATAAACCTAATGCTTTTCTAGCTTTATCATACATAATAGTCATGCCTGATTCATTAGGATGCAAGCCGTCTGACGTGAAATTTGCTGCACTGACGTGGTTAAATCCCGCTCTGGCAAAATCAAGAATATCAGCCCCAAATGATTCTCCTATCTTCCGAATGCGATCATTGTAAGAGGCCAAAGTATCCCCGTTAGTATTTGTACGAGGATATGGACCGCGTGAATTTATCGGGATAGTAGCGCAATAGACTTTTGCCGTGGGATATTTATTCACTACTTTGTTTAATAATATTCCGTATGCTTCTCCGAAGGTTGTTGTTACGTTAGGTAATGCGCTAGACCCGTCAAAAGTCCCAATAGGCACATTATTGTTGAAATCATTAACACCCATATAAACAATAATTATATCTGGACTGTCAGTTTGATTGTCCAAAAGCTCAGCTCTCGTTATACCGGATGAATCAGTGCCTCCTGTAGTCGTGACGCGACTGCCCGACCATGAATTATTAACCAACAATTCAAGCTTACCAGAAGACTTATCAATCAACTTCTTCCACCAAGTCAAATTCACATCTTTAATAGCTCCTGATGAAGGATAAAACGCAACGTTTCCAGTGGGAATATATCCTGCGTAAGTGGTTATGGAATCGCCTAAAAAACTTATTTTCTTAGTAATGGCATCAACTGCTTTTGTTGTCACAACTGATACAGGCGTCCCGGGGAAAGAATATGCAGTCGTTGTCAAAACGAACATACCGATAAACACATGGCTTTTAATTATTTGTTCTCGAAACGGTTTGTAATTTGGACCTCCACGATCCTCCATATATTTGGCACTATAGAAACTGAACATATCTTTAGCTGAATAAACAGTGCCTTGGTCTCTGCGCACAAACACATATACATACGGCCTCTCTGTGACGCCGCCTATAGCAGCTTGAATTTCATCGAATGTATAGGTGAACCCTTGTTCTGGAAGCGAGATTCCGCCTCCTCCATAAATCCACTTGTAATTCGATCCCCACGTTGCAAAACAAGGAATTGCTTTAACTTTAAATTCTTTTTTCTTGTAATCGATCGTTAAAACGTCTTCGGAGTGTGGAACTGACACTAGCCAACCTTTATCGTATGTATAGGTTATTTTCGAAAAATTACCTATTTCTAACGATTGTCTAGTATTTTTATATCCGGGAGATACGTTTACTGAAACTTCTCCCCCGTTTGCTTTAGCTGTGTCTCGTATACTCATAGAAAAATACTTAGCACCCACAGGAACTATATAAGTACTAAGTTGGCCCGTTATGGCCCATGTAGCCCCACTGACAAATTGACTAGCAGAACTGTCTGCAAAAAAAGTTATAAACACTGGGCCTGTGTCTGAGTTCCCAACTTTGCCGTTTCGATATATGATATCACCATCATTGACCGCAGTTAGCTTTGTTCTTCCCCAATTAGCTTGATACCCGGTTTCTCCTTTTTTTAATATTTTCCCATCAGTTATGTTGTAATATTCATCGGCAATATACGTATCAACTAAATTTACGAAATCAGGAGTAAAGAAATCAACTTTATCTATAGTTACTGCTTTATCTTTTATCTTGGTTGTAGTTATACTATCCTCAGCAATCACCACCCCTTGATAAATTCCTAAGTCCTTCCAAATCGACACTGATTTATCCCATATATACGAATGAGCGCCATCAGTTGTTGCACTATCAAAAACTAAGTAAGTTCCATCTGCACCGCTAGGATACTTTGCTTTTAAAGCAGCAAGAGAATAAAACAATTCCCTAGGACCGCCTTGTGCGATTGATGATAACATACTGTCAACATAGGTTTTATCTGCTTTGGTTGCAACCTGCGTTTTATCCGCTTTTACAGAATCTAAGTCAGCAACTTTAGAATCAGTTAGTGCTAAGGATTTTTTGTCTGCTTTAACAGCATCTAGAGTATCGATATCAGTCCGAAGTGCAAACGGTTCTAGCTTATCTTCAATTTCAGCCTTATTATAAACATCAGCGTTATTAAAAATTTCGGTTTGCTCGTCAATTCGTTGCTCTAACTCTTGCATTTTAGCAGTCGAACCAGCTTCAAATTCGCTCCATCCTTGCCAAAAATCCTCGGTGAATTCCGTTAGGTTTGTGTCAATATCGGATACCCCCATGTTGATATAAAAATACCCAACGTGCATCGTCTGATTGTTTGAAAAATTGATATATAGCCCGCATCGAATCTTCCCCCGATATCCTAAAAACTCTCGTGGGATAACGAAAGAGACGATTCCCTTCAGAGGATCAACAATTTCAGGAGTATAGATCAATTTTTGATTTTGATTATTGAGTTTGACGGCAGAAAGTCGGATTTCCGTTCCGTTGGGTAAATCAAGCGGCTTGCCATCCATTAAAATATGGATCAGCTGGAGGCCGCTATTCTCATCATACGAGAAATACTGAATGTCTTTAGATTGAATAGCTTTCCCGACTGGACTGATCTCGATTGAAAATTCGTTTGTTTTAAAAATTTTGTTATCTTCGTTCATCCTGCGAACACCTGCCCACCATAAGTTTTAGATTCCATCGTGGTACCGCTGATCGAAGCACCGGCGGCACGATAAATAGTTGATCCTTCTGATCGATATACTATATTGTTTTCTGTTCCTGAAACGGTGTATGAAATTCTCACGCCCGTTCCAAAAGCGCCTTTGAGCGCATAATATTGGTTTGAAGCGTGGCAACTGTAAATATTTCCAGAAACACATCGCTCCCATCCAAATGCTGTATAGCCATCGATATTTTTCGTGTTTTGAACCGCCCGGCATCCCTCTGCAGCGCCGTACATAGCACCGTGGAAATAAATAAAACGTTTCGGTGAATTCGCTACATCTGTTTGTGTGAATCCTCTGACCGCACAGTACATTCCACAATCAATGAATAAAACTGACCTCACAAAAACGCCGGTATCTCCGGCTGAAGCATCAATGACCGAAAGATTTGACGCTATGATCTCAAGCTTGCTGCTTGTGATATTGGAAATCACGACATCTTCCAGATACACGCCTGGTTCCACATAGATATAGAATTGGCTCGTGGATAGCAACGGCAGACTATTGATTGCCGCTTGAATCGTTTTGAACGGTTTTTCTTCTGTTCCATCAGCAGTTGTGTCGTTTCCTAATTCCGCTGAAACAAACAACGAGATCGAGCCGCCAGATCCTCCATAGAGTTCTTGAATCGTTGAATTTAACTGAGTGATAGCTTCGCTTTGATTTTTGATCAACTGATTTACTAGTGTTAGTTCCTCTTTAGTCAATTCTTCCCCAGCCGCCAATCGTTCTCGGAGCGTCTCAAAGATAACCCCCTCAGTGTTGACCCGCGCATCCACAACTTCATTCGGGCTATCACCGCCAGCGTTCAATACAAGATTATCGATCCGTTTATTTGTTGCCTGATTTCTTTGATCAACTCGTGTTTCCAATCCATTTAAATAATCGACATTGTCATTAAACGTCTTCTTCCATTCTGAGCTGATCGCATTTTTTACTAATTTCATTAAGCCCAACTACAACACTCCTTTCTTCTTCAGACCTGCAAGAATATTTGTCATTGTTTTTTTATTATTCGATAACGTGACTTCCGGCGGTTTGTTAGGTATCAGTGGATATTTTTTCAATCCGACTACTTGAATCATCTGACAAACATTGAGTGGCTCGTAGACAAACGTCACTTTGTCCCCACGATTTAGATCAATCGCCCATTTGATATTCACCGTTCCCGAAATGTCCGGATAATCGTGGATATCCCGCCTTAGTCGTGCACTCATACTGCTTGCGACCGTGAATCGATCATCGTTCACGGGATCTTGAATACGGATGCCCCACTTGCTTGATTCAGGCGACGTATACGTGATCGGACTAAAATAGTAGCTTTCGTCTTCTTTCCTCTTTCCAAATCCGCGAACCTGCGTTTTCAGGCTATACGTATCGATCTCAAAGTGGACTTCATCGGTATTAAACTTGAACCTGATTTGTTCTTGTGTCTCATTTCCGTAGTAAGTTCTTGGATAAAACCGCAAGTGTTTATTATCAGGGATCACCACTGCATCGTAGTCCGTCAGCACTTCATCAATCAATTTCAAGTAGTTTCCATCACCGAAATTCTCCTGTTCAATTCGGCTGAAGACACCATTGGTGTTAACCACTTCATAGCTAAACCCTCGGTTACCAGCTGAAAAAATATGCGATAGACATTGATTGATAGAGAAAGTCCCTGTCATCTGCTCGTATTGATAGCCATCTTGGATCGTGTAATAGACGTGTGTGGCAACCACTTCTTTAAATCGCTGTGCGCCAACTGCATAGTCTTTCATCTGTTTGACGATAAATTCCTGCCCGTTCCAAAAAACAGAGCTTTCGTAGTCTACGAGATCAAATGAATGGGCATTGGCTTTGGTTTTCATCACCAAAAAGCCGACTTCCCACGTTTCGTTTTCTTGCCAATTTTCAAAAAAAGAGTCCCTGTCAACACCGAAAAGGATCTCTTCTTTGGTTTTCTCGAAATTTGCTATTATGATATCGTTCATCCCATCACCTACTTATAGAGAAATCGGAAATCCCACGCCGTTTTGATACGTGAAGCGTTGGAAATTTCGATTTTGTTTTCGCCAGGAACCAATGAGATCAAACCGTGATTTGTATCAATCCCACAGTGAATACCATTTTTTAGAGGATAGACACCATCAAGCGTTAATGTCTCGCCGCTAACGGAATTGAGTGAACCACGGTAGATAAATCGCTCACCAGTGGTTGCATTGAACACTGTGAGATTGCCGTCTGACATTCCTTCAATTTTGATTTTCAGGTAATTTTCTCTTGGATCAATCGTGAAATCGCCGGCATTGAAAATCGTAAAGCGACTGGTCTGATGAGTGTATTCGTAATCCTCAGAAACTAAACCTTGTGAGAATTGCCAGCTTTCATCTAGGCTGAAATTGGAAAGTGTGGAAGCGATAGATTCCGAGTGTCCGGAATCAACACTAAGTTCGGCAGACACCTTTAAAATGAAGGAGGCGGATCGCTCAATATCAAACGCAGATACCGAAACTTTAAATCGTTTTCCCGGCTCTTTAGAATAGAAAAAGTAAAATTCTGACTCTTTGAAAAACAAGCGCCGTAATTCTATTTCTGCCAATACCGAATCGTCTAAACCAGATGTATACACACGAAAATTAAACATGATCCCAAAGGCATCCATGTTGCTATTTACGAGACGGCGACCGTTTGAGCCGGAAAATTGTGTGTAGGTGTTGTTCGGGACCGGCCCTTCAAGCTTGATGTCAGTGTATTTAATGTTGTAGCGCTCTGCTAGATCAATAACTTCGTTGCTAAACCCCAATTTTACAACTACTCCTGAGCTACTCATCTACACACCACTTCCGTTCGTATAAAATTTTCTTTTCAAGACTGCCCCGTTTGTTTGATCGACGCTGTTACCAATCATTTGACCGTCCAAGATCGATTGGACGACTAGCGGACGTTGCTGAATAGCGTCTATAATCTGTTTCAAATCAGATCCGGTGTTGGTGTTATACGTGTTGTTGACGATCTGGCTACCAACGCTAGACATGCCAACTCGATTGGTGCCTAAGGCTGTTTCAGGGGTTAAGCTGAAGCTTGCACTTAATTTATCTGCCATTCCGCCCACTGTTTTTTGAACATATTTAAAGTTATCTTCTAAGCTATCATTAAAGCCACCCATAATAGCTTTACCAGCAGGAATCAATAGTTTTCTGTCATAAGATATAGGACCTTTATTTTGTTCGATCCAGTCAGCAATGCCTCCGATGAAGCTTTTTACGTTTTCGTACGCAGACTTCAAGCCACCAAGAAAACCATCTATAATTGCAGCTCCTGCACCAAATAGGTCAATACTAGTAATCGTATCAACTACTGCACTTGCTATATCTTGAGCAGCACTAAAAACTGAACCTATTGCACCACCTATGCCAGAAACAAGGCTTGCTATCAATTGGGCACCTGCAGACAACAATTCTCCTAGATAACCTAAAATTGTGGATAGGAGACCGCTTATTAGCTGACCACCCGCGGATAACAATTGACCTAGTAAACTCAGTATTCCGCTGATCAAAGCTGCTATCAATTGAACGCCAGCCGATAATAGCTGAGGTATAGCACCTATAAGCGCACCTAAAATTGCAACTATTAATTGGATGATCGCAGCAATCAACTGTGGTAAGACAGAAACAATACCTGCGATAAGACCCAATAACAATTGGATTCCCGCTTCAAGAAGTTGAGGAATTGCTTCAATAAACGCTGCTACCAATGCAATAATTATTTGTAGCGCCGCTTCAATTAATTGTGGCAAGATTGAAAGTATCCCTTGAATCAAAGCCATTAGCAATTGAATACCAGCTGCAATAATTTGAGGTAGAGCTGCAATCAGAGCTGTAACCAGCGCCATAATAATTTGTAGCACTGCCATTAGTAATGTAGGTAGAATTGATAATAATCCTTCGATCAAAGCCATCAGTATTTGCACTCCTACGGCAATGAGCATAGGCAACGCTGATATAAACGCTGTCAGCAAACCAGTTATGATTGATGTTGCTGCTTCTGTCAGCGCAGGCAATGCTGTTATGATTGCGCCTAATAAAGTAGTGATGATTTGTAGGCCTACATCAAGTAACATTGGCAATACGGTTAATAATGTATCAATTAAAGCGTTCAGTATGCCTATTGCAGCATCAATAATAACTGGCAAAGCACTGATGATTCCGTCTATCAAAGCAGTTAGGACATTTACGCCTACCTCTACTAATTGAGGCAATACATCAGCTATAGCAGTAATTAGTTGGACAATAATTTGAGACGCTACAATCATAAGTGCTGGCAGTGCCATTGCGAGCCCTTGGACTAAAGTTGTGATTACTTGTGTAGCTAAGGTGATAATTTGGGGCAAAATAGTAGTGATGGCGCTGACTAATGTTTGGATGATATCAGTAGCAACTGCAACTATACCAGGTAAAGCAGTTGTTAATCCCTCTACAAAACTAGTGATGAGGTCTGTGGCAAGTTGAACAAATTTGGGTAGATTAGCGCTAATAAAATTCGCAACATTAGCAATAGTAGACTGTAGATTATCAAATACTTGTGTAATGCCGTCTGATGACAAGTCACCAGTTTTCAACCATGCTGCAACAAATGATAAGACTAAAGAGATTACTGCCGCCCATGGTCCAGTTAACCCAAATGCCGCCAAAGCTAATTTGGATAATATGCTGATAACAATACTGATCACTCCACCGATTTTTCCAAACGATCCACCAAGTGATTCTAATAAGCTCCCTGCAATTCCCATTGCAGATGAGAAAACACCCGATAGCACACTTGCAACCGTGGATAGTACCGAACCAAATTTCTCTATTCCAGCAGAAACAACTTCTTTAGCGGCACTTGCAAATCGTTGTAGCGCCGGAACCACTACAGAAAGTATTGCCGATCCGACAGTTACCAGCTTGTTAAACCCATTCACTACCGCGGTTCCGATAACCGAAGCAACTGTTTGGAGAGTCGGCAATAAGCTTGCAAATACTGATTTCAGCCAATCAAACGCTGTTATTAAACCATCTCTAATAACAGCGACTGTTTTGTCTACACCGTTTCTAAATGTTTCACTTGTCTTATAAAAATAAGTAAAAACCGATATTACAGCACCTACTGCGGCTGCTAAAACAGCAAAAATAGGAATACCTGCTGGTATAATTGCCGATAATAGAGCAAAGGCTGTTCCCGATACACCAAACATGCTGATCATGCTACCTAAAGCACTGATTATCCCGATTACTTGACTTATAAAAGACACGAGAGAACCTATAGCAATAGCAGCTTTGAAAGTTACATAAGCTCCTGTGGCTGCTACAAAAGCGGGAGCCAAAAGTTCAACCACGCTCACTAATGTCTCAAAAGTCTGGGTCAATTCATCAGAATTTTGAATGAGAACATCAATTGATTCTACAATTGCGCCGAAAGTGTCATTTATAATCCCTTTAACACTATCAATATTTTGTGCGATACTTTTGCCAGTCAATGCTTGAGAAAGTTCGTCTACTTTGGTAATTACGTTAGCAACGCCTTTTGCAACTGCGTTACTCAAATTTCCAAATGATGTTGCAATCCCTAAGCTGTTTTCCTTAGCCAAACCAGCAAGCATTCCTGTTCCAGTACCAAGTTCTATCAATTTGTCGTTAAACTGATCAAAAGTAACAGTACCATCTTTTAAGGCAGCGTATAAATCTCGTTGCGCTGATTTACCGACATAACCCATAGCTTCAGCAGTCTTTTGCAAAGCTAAAGGCATCGTTTCTTGTAAAGTCTTCCAACTCTCCAAGTCAACGGTGCCTGTAGATAACATTTGATTAAATTGTTGCATACCGCGACTAGCGTCATCAGTAGAAGCTCCGGAAGCTAAGAACGCATTGTTTAACGCCAAAACCGTATCAGTAGACTTATCAAGATCGCCTGTAATTGCGGTCATTTGTTGAGTGCTCGCAACGACATCATCAAGTTTAGTCGGTAAACCGTCAATTCCGTCTGATAGTTTGTCAATTGATTTTTGCGATTGCTTTGCGCTAAAACCTAAAGCATTCATAACTTTAGGAAACTTTTGCATCGTATCAAATCGGCTGATAGCACTGTCTAAGGAATTTGATAAGACTTTGAATGCTGCACCAGCAACTTTTACAAGCCCCATACTGATAGCCATGTTTTTTATGGAAGCCCCAGCTTTTGAGGACTTTCCTTCTAACTGATCTAGATTTTTATTCAGTATAGTAACATCGTTGCCGTCAACATCTACTGCAATAACAATTTTTCCGTCAGCCATCAAAAATCACCTCCTGATCTAATGCGTATTTAGCTTGAAGTTCTCGCATTCGCTCCTTTTCCTTCGCGCTTTCGCCTTTTTGAGGTGACCATTGTCTGATTTGAACAATTTTGGGCAGAATAGTATCATCTGGTAGACTTTCAAGAATTGCTTGAAATTCCTCCCAATGCATCTTTCCTTGTTCCTCGAATAAATTAATCCCGATTTGGCGAAACGAAGCGTATATGTACTTAGCATCTTGGACCAAGTCCATACTTTTCTTTTCATTTCCTATTTTAGGCGTAGGCATCGGATTACCCTCTAAATCAAAAACAGGCTTCGGCTGGTTTCCTAATTGAATGTGATCTTCTAGAATAGATGCCCAAAGTTCCATTTGCTTCTCGAAGTCCAAGTCTGATTCTCCAATTAAAAGGTTCAATGCTATATCAACTTTTTCCCATGCCATAAGCGTATCGTCTGAAATTGCATCTAAAACATCTAGCACATTGTCAAAAGCCAAGTCCAAAGGATAATTTACGCCTTCAAACTCAATTTCAGTGGTCAATGGGTCATTCAACCGCATTTAGATCACCTACTTTTTCTTCTTTTTATTTTTAAGTGCTTTCTTTTTCAACATATTTGCTTTACGTTCAGCAAGTTTATCTTCGCGATCTTTTGCATCGTTTTCGATTGCCTCAGCAACTTTTTCTGCAATTGAATCAAATAAATCAAACAATTGAACTGCATCAGGATATTCGGCATAGATTTTTTCATAGGATCCATCTCCTAACAATGCATCATACTGAAGAGCGTTCATTTCATTCGAAATACTAATCAAGTTATTAGCATCGTTTTTAGTAATATTCTCTTGATCGATCGCTAATTTTTCTCTTTTTTTAACTAAAGGATTGATTTTATCCTCAATCTCTTCTTGTACGTCAAAAAATCGTGTCAATTCTTCTACTGAGGTACCAAAGAAAAACTCTAATGTGCCGATATTGATAGGAAAACCCGATCGTTTAATATCAAATTTCATGTTTAAATTCCTCCTAATAAAAAAAGGAGAGCTTATGCTCCCCTTCTATCCTTCTGGTGTTTCTTCAGTTGTTGAATCTGTTACATCTGGTGTTTTATCATAAGTGATACTGCAGCTGAACTCTTCCCAATCAGATGCTTCTCCCGAACCAGCTACGATCTTTTCGCTAAGTGTACCTACGCCTTCAATCGTTGTTCCGTCTGTCTCAATGACTTTATGCCATACTTTTCGGTCATCACCGACAGCGCGCTTTTTCTTCTTAACCAATTGCTGCGCTTCTTGTTCAGGATCCCAATAACCAGAAAAGTTCCATTTTTCAGTAATTCCAGTAATGTCTGTAGACAATGTACCGTCACCATCGTAATCGGCATAATCTTCCGATTGTACATCGCCATCGTCTTCTACAGTTGTTACATAACGGCCAAACTTCTTGTAAGCATCTTCCAATGGTTTAGTTGTCGCTTTAGTAGGATCGTAATCTGCAACAAAATGTTGACGTAGGGCATTCTTTTTTCTTGCCATTATTCATTTTCCCCCTTAGGATATGTTGTGATTTTTGCTTTTATATCAACAAGAAAGACATAAATTCCTGTTTCGTCTAACTGATTGATAAAAGGCTTATTTGTGATGCTGATCGAATCAAAATCAAAAGAGCCATCTGAACTTGCAAGTTCGGAAAGCTCTTCTAGATAATTTTGAACTAGCCATAGAGTATTGCTTATTTTCTGCTGGTCTTTTGATTTCATTGCAAATTCAAAGTTAAGTTCTTGATCTTTTGTTCCGTCAAAGAATTCCTCTGCTACTCGTCCACCAGCTAACGGGAAAAGGACAAAAGCTTCGTCTTTCGGCGGTAAATAACCGAGAAAACATTTGAGAGGTAAATTGGGTACTGTATTAACTGACTCATTTAGTCTTTCAATAAAGTCCATCAAAAGCCCGCTCCTTTCTTGAATGCTTCTACCCAGTCACTCATAAAAATCGATTTGGCCTTTTGATCCCATCTAGGACCAGTTCCTGGTATAGTGTAGTTCCAATTCCCAGGAGCATAATAGTGTCTTCTTGCGTATACAGAAACCCAATTAATAGTGCTACCGTCTGGTGCTACATGACTCATAGCACGCAAATCTCCATCTCTTTCTGGAACAAAATTTTCGTTCATAGTTGAGTGCATCCTCGATGCCATATTGAACTGGCCACGTTCAAAGTTTTCAGCAGATAGCTTTTTTCTAACACCTGTAAGATCCACTTTAATCCCCGGCATCAGACCACCTCCAAACGCCAACCGATTGATTGACCATTCAGAATCAACGGCTTAGAAGTTACAATAGTAAAATCCTCACCCTTAAACGAAATTTTCGAGGCTACTTTGAAATTTGGTAATGATCCACAATATCGATCAGTCATAGTTACTGATGCAATTGGCGCTTTGTCACTAGCATTTATTCCTGATCGTGTGAATTTAGATGCATAATTAAACCAACAATTTTCAATTTTCCAGTCTTTCGTAATAGGATTTTGCCAATCATCCTCACCCATCACTTCTTTAAAGTTGATCGTATGACAGAAAGCTTTTTTAGGCGGCAAACGATAATATCCCATTATCCAAGCCCCCTATAAAGTAATCCTGTTCCAGATAGAAACAAAACTGCGTCATCTGAAAGTATCGTTGGTGACTCATTTGCGCCTGTATTGTTATACCGGCTAGCTTCTGTGATACTCATACCGTCTACTGACCAAGATTGTGGACTGTTGATCTCAAGCGAAGTTGTAGCATTGGCTTGATACATGTATTCAACTTGTGCTGCAACCGCCATTTTAAACTTCTTCTGACGAAAAATGATGTCACTATCAAGATTGTTGAACTGATAAAAGTTCCTTGTCTGCACATCAATCAATGCACATGCTTTTTCAATGAGCTTATCAAAGTCGGTTGGATCTAAATTAGTGAACTTCATTCCTTGATATTCTTGATACGTTAGATAAGCCATAATCTCCCTCCTTAATAGAGAGGAAGACTATTTCTTGTCTTCCTCAACGCGTTTTAAAAACGTATCGTCAAGGTTCTTAGCAACCTCATCGGCACGTTTCACAGTCATATCAATTACTTTATTTGGTTCGTAGATTTCACGCGTGACCTTATCGCGAAATCGCTTCAATACCTTATATTTTGCCATGTTCAATACCTACCCTTCAGGTGTTTCAGCAGGAGCAGTCAATTTAGCTTTAAGGATCGCTTTTTTGTTTTTTTCAGGAATATAGTTTGCGTATTTACCTGCACCTTGTAACGCAACACCGTTGAATGCTTCAGAATCCATCGCACGTGCTACTTCAATACCTACACCAGCCACACCGATTCCGATAGCAGTGAAGTATGCATGTTCACCAGCAACGAATTGATCATCAGGAAGTTCTTCCAATTCGAAGCCTTTGAAGCGGTACAGTGTTTGAGTATCAACATTAGCGGCAGAGTTTTTCGCAGTCGTTGCCAGTTTAGAGTCAATCAAGAAGTTGTAGATGTCAGAATTGACATAAGCAACTCGCTGAATTGTAGTCGAAACTTTGTTGTTAACGAACTTTTTATGTGCGTCGGCAAACAACTTTGTAACGCCGTCTTCTGTTAATTCGCCTGTCAATGTTTCACTAGCATTGGCAGAAATAGCTTTTCCTAACCATGTATTGACATGACCAGCCCAAGCCACGGCATGCAAAGCCAAACGCTCAGCAACGACTTGATCAGGAATATCATTCACGGTAAATTTGTCGATACCTTCATGGATCGCAAGAGGCGCTTCCCAAGGAACAGTCATATCGATAGATTTGACTTCTTTCCGTGGGCCAAAACGATTACTATTGCCTGTTCCAGCACCAAAAGCAACATCCGCTTCAGTAGAATATTCTTGGATCGTCACGTCTGTATCTGTGATTTTTAAATCCATAAAGTTCTCGTTGTACTCTGCGTCAGATTTAACTTGCAAAGCACCACCAAAAACACGTAAAAACGGTGTTTTCTTAATAAAAATGTCTGGCAAAATGCCTGCGTAGTTCTTTGTAAAATACTTAATTGTCATGTTTATCTCTCCCGTTAAATATATTTATTTGCGGCCGCTTGAAATGCATCAACTTGACCATTCCCGTTACCGCCTTGCGCATTGCCCCCAACAGCGAAGTTC
This sequence comes from Enterococcus sp. DIV0240d, assembly GCF_051711245.1. Classification (NCBI taxonomy): domain Bacteria; kingdom Bacillati; phylum Bacillota; class Bacilli; order Lactobacillales; family Enterococcaceae; genus Enterococcus; species Enterococcus sp. DIV0240d. Next base: position 2,699,349 of record NZ_JBIOMG010000001.1, read on the forward strand.
GGAGCACCTTGTTCTTGGGCTTCTCCTTGCTGAAACAAGAATGCTTTGCTCTCTTGCAATCCTTTCAGCTGTTCATCAAACCCTTGTAGCTTGCCGTCAACGACTTTGATCGTCTCTTTATCCAACTGAGCAAGGACGATATCATCATCAAGCGCTTGTGCTTCTTTAAGCGCCAATTTGATAGCAAAATCTTTCTGCTGTTCCGAAAGTTGCTTATCAGAATTGGTTTTGGACTCATCGAACTTTGCCTGCAAATCAGCAAGTTGCTGTTCAAGCGCTTCGTTACCTTTTGCTGATTCTTTCAATGTGTCTAATTCTGCCTGATTTGCTGCTAGTTCTTGTTTGGCACTGTCCCGCTCGCCTTCAACGGTAGCTACTTGCGCATTGAGTTGCGTTACGGTCTTACCATGCAAAGCCATCACTGATTTTGCCGCTTCTTCATCGATTCCTAGTGCAATCAAATCTTCTTTTTTCATCAATCTTCCTCCTAAGTGTTTTTAGAGTGGCAACTCCCACTATGAGCCGACTTTTAGAGACTTTCGAGCAGGTCTAAGAATAAAAAAAAGACGTTAAGCACGTCTTGAGCTAGATATATTGACCACCTTCACTTTCCGCCATATCGGCTACTTTACTAAAATGATAATCTGGCGGTTTTTTCTCATACTTTAATGCTAGTCCTATTTGATAAAAGGCTAATAAAACTTCTGTCAGTGGTAAAACATTTCGGTTTTCTTGGTTTTCCATGCTCCCAACTCCTTAAGTATAAACTTGCTCACGATCGTATGATCGATGTAGTAAAGTATCATTATCAATGATAAATTGACGTAGAACAGCTTGTCTTGTCCTTACCATGGATTTGAAGTAATCTATGTCATCAGATTCGTCTAACCACTGTGAGGCTTTAAGCGACTTTTTAGCCATTCTAATTGAACGTTCTAATCTTCTTTGTTTAGCAACAATTTTGGCGTTTTTTTGTGCAACTTCAGGAGCAACAGGATCAGCCATACCAGTATCTTTCATAGGTAGTTGAGAATACCATCGATGATTACAATTAATACCGTTACACCCTGCTGGGGTCTTCCATCCGTAGTCATAAACGCTGGGCAAATGTTTGAATTCTTCAGGAGCTTGATTTTTAGGAACCATCAGAACATACTTGCCTTGGATCTTACTACAAGCATCACGTGCTGCTGCATGATGGCTCATAAGGGCAGTCACTATTCCATATTCATTAATACCACGCTCTAAGCGCAAATCGTTAAAAACTGTTCCAGTAGTTGATTTGATAACTGTTCTTACATAAGATTCAAGAGTCCATGATTTTCCAGATTTATCCTTTAAACTGACATCTATCCCTTTTTGCACCATTTCATAGATTGCTCGCTTAAATGACTGCTGAGGCGTTGATAACCCTCCTATTGTTCTAGCCACGGTGTCGTTTAGAACTTGTTGATAGATTCTCGCAATAGAATTCACTTGATAATTAGTTGATAAAAGAGTTTGATTGATATGGTTTTCAAAATCAAGCCATTGACTGTCAAAGAACTGATTTAATATTTGATCCAGATTAGTCCACTCCTTGATAGGAGTTTTGGCTAAGTTTGCAAGCTTCTTATTTTCCTTAAGGTTGTCTTCATAACCTTCTTTAACAATTAATTCATTTAATTCTTTTTTAGTGATTGATTTAGTTTCCTCAACCAATTCATTAATCGTGTCCCAATTTAGCATTCCTAATTGATCCAACTTCTCAAGGTACCATTGAAAGACTGAGTCCTGTGACAATTCTGTATTAGTTTTGATCTTTAATCGATCTACAACGAGTTTCATTAACTCTTCTTCTAATGCGGCATAAGCATCTTGAATAGCAGCGGTCTTAATATCTAACTGCCTTTGAGTGATCGCCATCTAATCACTCCATTTCTTCTGGTAAACCGGCATTGTTCATCATTCCTGATAATTTATCAGCGGAAAGTCGCAATCCTTCTTGGTAAAGCTCCAAGGCTGTTTCTTCCGGCACCTCCAAAATTTTTTCAAATGCTTTGGTAGTCGGATATCCTAAAGCAATCAGTTTTTGATAGAAGGTGAGTTTCTCGTCAGTCGAAGTAAAAGCACCATCTTTGAAATCAATAGCAATTTCATCAAACATAGGTGTTGCGCCACTATAGAACTTTAACGCTTTTCCTAGTTCACAAACAGAAATAACCAGTTCTTTAATAAACTTTTCAACCTCAGTGATTTGCATAGATCTAGTTTGATATGTTTGAGAATTCTCGCTGACCACCTCGGTCGCCGTCTTTGTAGACAACGATCCAGTGCGATCAAAGTTGAATGTTCCGCTCGACAAAGCCGTTTCCATCTCTAGTGTTTTTAAATGGTGATTGATTGCTGCAACGTATTCTGTTGTACGAATGCTCGTTGTAAGGTCTTTGATCGTGTAATCATCCATATTTGATCCTGGAATGATTTGGAAAGTATCCTCTTGATTGTCAAAGAACTGTCTGACATGTCCTTTTTCATCGACCCGACTGTTCATCAGCATTTCACTAGCTGCAATCCTGCGTCTTCCCCGTCTGATTTCCTGGTCAAACTCATCATATGATCGATTGATACGATCTAGCGTGCGTTTACAATTATCGCAAACCCCTAATCCTAGTGGCGAATAAGGGCTGATATTGTTGAATCCACTTGGTTTCAAATAGCCAAACAGCGGTCTGGATAGATTAATAAATGTTGTTGACTCTTCTAAATCTGGATACAGATCTGTTACCGGGACTTTAGTGCCTACAATGTCCGATCGTTCTGAACGATATAACTCATTAGTAATTACAAAGTTGCCTTCTACCCACTCGTGGAATTCAATGAGCGTATAAAAAATAGGTTTCTTGTTTTCCACTCTAGATGAGTAAAACGTGAAAGCACCTTCGCTGATATTGTTTGTATTAGACTGTAAAGGATAAAAGGCATCAGCTAAAGCCCAGGAGAATTCGATTTGGTTTGATCCTTTATCTAGATATGGTCGACACGCCAATCCTCCAAGTGCAAACATTGGTTCAAGGTATTTGCTGAAATTCTTTTTAAAGTCATTGTGTTCGAATACACCGGAAATAAATTCGGCTGCTTCGCCATCAATGTTAATTTCGCACTGCTCGTTAAAGACAACAGTAGCATACTGGTTTGCCACTTTCTTCATCATGTTTATTGATGATAGGTCACGCTCTTGGTTTGATTTGTTGCTGTTCATAAATTTAACCTTGTCGTACTTATCTTCATAACGCCTTAACGAATCTTTAATTCTATTGTATTCGTTTGGATCCATACTTATTTTCGGATGATCTAACACACTATCTAATCGCTGAACAATTCCTATGTTGGCCGCCCCCTTTCTAAATAAATTTTTTATTGACTGAATTAATCCCAAATCCTCACCTCCTAAACTGCAATACCAAGAATAGCTGCATTATCTACACAGAAGTATTCAAAGGCATCACAGGTATGATCATCTTCTTTAATCACTACCGGGCTATCTGTATCTGCGGTACCTTCTTTGTACCGGTAATGTTTATGTTCCTCGTAGAAAATCTTGTTGTTCTCAGTATCGAGATAATAAAAACGACCTTGCGCAAATAAATTGGTCGCAAAGTCAATCATGGTTTGTTTATCTTTCTTAGCTACTGGATGCCATCTGATTTGATGATCAAGATAATACTGGTTTCTAAGTGCTGCTTCAGCGCTGTCTATCGTTCTGTTAACGACACGAGCATTCTTCCACCGCTCGTCTTCAAGTGTCTTAGAAATGAACTTATGCACCTCTGTTGATAACTGGGAAGGTGCAAGCTTCACGCTCTTTCCAGCTGGTGAATAATAGTAGGTGTCTAGCAGCACGACTTTTTGTTTTGCCGTCAACCCTAAGCAAAGGACTGTTGTTGCTGATTGGGCATGACCACCATCAAGGGAATAAAAAATAGCGGTGACATAATCATCGCTAGGCAAATCAATTATTTTGCGGAATGTTTCTACATTATAAACATTATCTTGGAAGCCTACTGGCAACCCTTCGTATAGATACAAGTAGTAGTCGTAATCGTTCTCTTTGATCCGGTTGATCTCGTCAACCATTTGCTCCGTTACAAATCCTAAAGCATCATCTTTATAGCTTGATGAATGAATCAAGTAGTCCTTATGCCCTTCTAGTTCATTGGTCCACTCGTTAATCCAATGATATGGATTCCTAGGTGGGTTGTATGAGTAGAAGAACTGAACTTGCTTTGCATCCATTGGCTTCTGTCGCATAAACGTGGCCTTCATTTGGTCAAACTCTTCAGCGCTATTAAACTCTGCTGCTTCTTCGACCCACACAGCAATAATATTACCGATATCATTTGATTTCAGCTTTTGAAAATCATCTTGCCCATAAAAATAAAAGGTAGATCCAGTTTTCTTATGAGTGATTTTAAAAGGGGATACCGTACAAGAGAACTGATCTAGGATAAAGAATTTTCCTAGTGCCCACTGAATCTTTAGAAATACTGAGTCACGTATCGTGTTTGCCACCTTACGAATGATTACAACGTTTGCTTTCCTCTTAGTCATAATGTATAGCAAAATCATAAAAACAAGCTTCAGCGCAATGACAGACGATTTGAAGCTGTTCCGCCCGCCTCTTAAAATGTTATAAGGCTTCTTGCTGATCCATACTGACTTGAAATGTGGGTTGACCTCCTTTTGAACATCGATCTTATTCATCGAAATCACCCCAAGCATCGACAATAACAATATCTCCGCCACCAGTATTCGAATCATCATTAGTAGTTGATTTGAGTTTGGCGATTTGCGCGTCCATAAGGTCAAGTTTCTTCCTACGCTCGTCTTGCTCATCAGCAATGGCTAAGAACTGTTTAATTAGATTAGACAACGTGCCCATTGCCCTTGATTGAGCATTTAGGAAACTAGCTTGTTTATCCCATGCATATTGAAATTGGCGTGTAACCTTTGTTTGGACTGATTTGCCTGTTTCTTGGTCAACAAACATCGGATTTACTTCCGTACTGACAATATCTTCTGTATGATCAAATTCACTTTGAACGTTCATGATTTTCTGCGATCGTATGATTGCGGTATATTGGATCATAATATTGTTCCAAAGGATATCGCTAGGTTCAGATGTATAGAGTTCTTGAATGATTTGGCGTGTATCATCAGGAAGCCAGTTGGCAAATAGTCCATGGCTAACAGCATTCTTATTGTCAGGTGGTGGCTTGCCTCCGGGATTACCCTTGGCATTTTGATTCCCACGCATTGAATCGTAACGCTCTTTTTCATTCGGAGCGCTCCGTTTCGTTTCACCGTCCCATTTATCTTCTGATTTCCACTTTCGGACAGTAGATGCAGATACACCTAACTCATCGGCAATATCTTTGAGCGGCTTCTTTTTATTCGATTCTATCCAAATACGAAATGCTTCATCTCGCATCGGATTTCTCTGTCTAGCCATCCATTCTCCACCACCTCGCAATCTGTGTTTGTTTTGTAATTCTATGTATAAAAAAAGACCTCAAGCGAGGTCAATGTCGTTTATAAATCATTAAAATCACTTTCATCAAGATAATCAGAAATGTCGTAAAGATTAGAGTCTATTCTGCTAAACGAATTTTTTTGAGACTGGTGAGCAAGAGCATTATGAATAGCTATAGAGTAAGTCATAAATAAAGTGTTATCCAAATTTGGTTTACTTACTCTGTCCATTTGATAATGACGATTTTCTTTTTCTAATTGTTTATTTATTTCTCTCAGCTTTTCTCTTGCTTGAGACTTTTGTCCATTTTCTAACAGCTCATATCCTTCTTTAACACGATCCTGATACCATTTTATATGCTCTAGTACCTCATCTTTCAAAATGCTTTCTTTTTCGAAAGGAAGTATTGCCCTCTTCATGTTTATCACCTCACTTCTTGATTATATTATATCAAAAGTATGAGGAAATTTATGAATAAAACAGCCCCGAAGGACTGTTTAGTAGGAATCACCAAAGATCATGTGAGTAATCTAATTGACAACTCCCAATCAGGAATGCAGGATTTGAACCTGCGACCTCTACTGCCCAAGAGTAGCGCTCTACCAAGCTGAGCCAATTCCTGAAAAAAGACGGCTAGCGAATGAAGATAAGGAGTGTGTTCAACTCCATTCATAATAGATTTTTTGTCGCCGCCTTAATTAAATACAGGGCGCTGGGAATAATTTTCAGAAAGGAGGTCTGCCAACGTATCTTTAAGGAGTGCGCCCTGTTATTTACAATAATTGATAATACTATCTTACTATGGATTATTGGTACTAAACCGCCATTATACCGCCAAAAAACCGCCATTTTTCAGCGATAAGCAACAAGCTTGCTACGACGATAACTTTCAGCAAATTCAACCAATGCATCTGATTTCATTCGCTCAATTTGCCGAACTGAATAGCCCATCTCATCTGCGATCCGTAGATTAGAATACTGATCTTGTAAGCAGAAGCTATAATGAAGTATCTGCCTGCTTGTTAGCTTCAAAGCCATAAGCGCAACGATTATTGCATCTCTTTCTGTTTCTGCATCCAATCTTTGAATAAAAGCATCCTCAGACTTATTTCCATTACTAGGTGTTCTAGGCATATCAGTAATAATTGGTGAGCGGACATCGATCTTTGAACGACCTGCAATCCGCTCCAACCGACGGTAGTTCTTCAAAACATATCGTGCATTCTTTCTCGTTTGAGAAAAATCAACTTCTCTTAGTAATAGCATCATTGCTCAATCGCTCCTTTATTTGGTATAATGAAATTACCTTGGCGGGTACAAAATCATTATTTTGGGGGCATTGGGCGATTGCTTAATGCTTTTTATTTTGCTTTACTTTCGATCTCTTTTAACTGCTCTGTGACGATCACTTCGATGATCAAAGCCATCTTGTTCCATAAAATAGCGTCCTCCATAATCTTGCTCCTTTTTGTCAGCAGCCTTGCCTATCACAACACATAGAACCATAATCACGACAAAAGCCGTTGTACCTAGTACTGCAAAAGTCATCTTCATCCTCCACTTTCCATCGCATCTTGCACTAGCGGATCATTGATAATAATCTTGTACTTCATCTGCTCATGTTGCAGCTGCTGTTCTAGCTTTATGATTTGCTGTTGTTGGTCCACTATTGTATAGGATAGCCAACTCAATCCAGCGATCGTTAACAGTATTATGATGATTGAGTGGCTAGTTTTCATTAGCTTGCTCCAACAGTTCTGGGTTCTCGCAGATGTTGCCTAAAATAGTTATATCGCTTGATGTTAAGTTAAAATTGTGCAAGAATATTTCTTCAAAATCTTCCGCATCAGGTAAACTCATGGAAACAGAAATACCATCAACTTCACTAGGTATAGGTTTGGGAGTGTCAAAGGCGTACTTGGCATCTTTGATTATCCATGCTGTTCCTGTTTCGTCTTTATCAACCACACCGATCATATGATTTTCTTGGTAATAGCCCATGGGCCACTCTTCCCAAAAGATATCAATGATGTCACCTCTATAAACATCCTTTTCTTCATCGTCTTCGTGTGAATCTGACATATAACCTTTCAAGCCAGTGGATTGCATGACTTCTATATCATAATCATCTTCATTAAGCATTGTATTAAGAGCATCAATCAGATTAGTTGTGTATTCAATGTGTCCACAAACTTCTTTACCGTAAATCATTTGTTCTAGTTCTTTATGCCAACCTCTAAATTTTGGTACCATCTTATCCCTCCGTTCATGATATAATCGCCTTAGGAGGCGATCGTATGAAAATTACTGTTGATGCACGTGCTGCTATGAAATCTGCTGCGGAATACGTTTTAAATGATTTGGAGTATCTACCAGTCGAGCTTGAACTGACAGACGATCCAAACGACTTATTAAAAACTGCGTCCGATATTACTAGTGAATATCAAGACGAGTTCTTTCGTTGTCTTGAAATGGAATTCAATTTTAGATTATTCCATAGTATTAGCGAACAACTTGCTGATAACGAAATTCATATTGTTCGCAAAGAAGACTCATAGTGGGTCTTGAATTACCTCCAACTTTTGCTTTAGAATATTTGTAATACTTTTATATTCTTTTAACTAACTCCTTTAAATTTTTAGGTATCGCCAGGAACTTTATAGTTGTTGGTTTTTTATTTGCTGAAAATGATTAATTAAAGTACTATTTAAAAAAAGGCACACTCCTAATCCAAAGTATTGAGGCCCAATCAATTTTAAACGTAGCCTTTCCAGTACCTCTGCTCCAATGGTGCTGGTTTTTTGTTGTGATTATTCCGTTATAGTTGACGATTGCGGATTTATTTGTTTTTTTATAATTTAAAGATTTTTAATTATCAAATAATCAAATACCAATATTTTCAATTCATTTACACTAATTCAATTAACTGGTATATAATCTAATTGAAAGGTGGTTTATCTATGAAAAAAATTTGTTTTGTCTTAGTGCTCAATAATGTGTTGTCGTATACGCCATTATCTCCAGGACTTCTTTCTAAAAAAGATACAAGCCTTAAAGATTATTTCTCTCAATTTTACGATGTTTCAGTAAATTATCTTCGGGACAAAGATAATGTTGACTACTTGGTTCTTCCTGAGCCATTCGCTCCTTTTGATAATGAAAATAACCTTCCTATCATAAAAGTTCCTTCTAAATTTTTTCTGACTAAAGATTTTGAAAAAATTAAAGAGTATATTGATGACTACTTTAAAGAAAACGATGATAAGTAATATTATCCTCGATCGTTTATATCCCTTACTGATTGATGCCATTATCAATCAGTTTTTTATTTCGTCGGATAGCTGGCTTGGTAAAATATAAAATATGTTACAATACCTAAAAGGAGGTATTGCTTTGGGAACTTTTTTAGCTTTTATTTGGTATATTTTTATAGGATTTATGCTTTATGGAATCATCAGATTGGCAGTTAAACACGGAATTTCCGATTCCAAAAAAAATAATTTATGATTCTGTTGCTACTCTTTTAGGGTAGTTTTTTTATTTCCACAATTTTTGTGGATAGTAGACTAATCGAATTGCATTGGCTCCACTTCAATATTTTGTTTTATCAGTTTCAGAAGATCATCGACTGTCATATTAAATTTATTTGCGACAGCTTCAACATTCATGCCGAGAAATGTAACAAGCATAGGCTCATCATTCGCTAACTCTTTCGAAATTTGTACTTTTGCATTGCCATTTTCACCTTGGATCACTCTTGTCTCTCCGAGTACTTTATACTGTTTTGACATTCATAGTCTTCCCTTCTAGTTGTGTATTTCTGTCGATTACTAACTAAATCTGTCTTGTATTAATCACGTTAAAGATGCCTTTTTTCACGCCCTTTAGTATGTCATCTGTCAGACTGTCTACATCAACAGCATCGATAGTAACCGAGGTATTAGGATCAATAACTTTAGGTATATTGTGTATCACCTTCCACGTGTCTATGACTCCTTGAATTGTTTCAGCAAGTTCACTGTCATTTTCTTGAATCCATTCAATCAAGTCATATTGTGCAGACTTCTCGAAGAGGTATAAATCTTGTACCTTTTTCTCAAGCAGTTTTGCAGGTACCATTTCCATTTTAGGATTGGCATCTAAAACCTTTTCTTCTTCAATAAAATCTAAAAGCTCCTTTTTCACTTTCGTTTCCTCCTAGTTGGTAATATCTTCCGATTCTCAACTAACAAATTTCTGAGTTTCTAGCAGACTTCGTGGATTTTCTTAAGACTTACTACAGTCACATCGTTAAGATTTCGTTGTATTTCATCATCTTTTTCTTCAATACAGCTGAGGATTCTTACTCGTGCTGAATTATTGTAAATTCGACTTACTTGCGCTCTTATCTGACCTGAAAAAGGTCTTCCCGGAGTGCAGATGTAGCTTTCACCAACTTTTACAGATCCTTTTTCTTGAACATTTGCTGATTCATATTCTCCAAAATCTTCGAATGGCGCTTTAATGCTTCTACTTCTCATTGATGGTCCCTCCTAAAGTGGATTAATTTCAATTTCTGTTCGAGGATTGAAGCTGTAAACTTTACGGCAGATGCTAACTGCTATCTGGCCATCGTCTTTATACAAAATGCCGTTTACCGCATCCGTCACTGCTTTGAAATAATTATCAATGTCTGGCTTTTTATCGCAGTACATTGTCTCGTCCTCAAGCAAAGTCCTGTTTTTCTTCACTTTTGAGATATACGCTGGCGGATACACATAGAAACAAATATCGACCATCACAGGACCCTTATCGATCAGCAGCGGCTTTGTAGCCATAGTGTGATACTTAACCGCATTTTTATATGCTTTCATCGGTGCTTCTTCGTAAGGAGTCTTACGACGCTTGGTAAATCTTGGCCTAGACTGTGGCTTTGGCGTAATTGGTATGACGATCTTCAAGCCATCTGCTCCTCTCAATGCTTCGTTTTGTTTAAATATGCTGCAAGTTTTGCATCAAGCTCTGCTTGACGCTCCGGTGATAACTGGGCTTCTTCCTGTCCATTCACAGCCCAATCAGGTAGTTTTTCCTCACGTATTGGCTTTTGATTATAGCCCTGTTTCTTAGCGCCTCTGGTTCGTTGATAATCTCTAGCTTGATCAATTGTTTTAACGTTAGCGTCTGCCCATTCCTGCAAAGATGCCGTTAAAAAGCTAATAGCTCGATTCTTAGGGACGTCTTTACTACCAGCAAGTTTAATAGCAGCCTCTACAAGCTCATCGCCATAGACATCCACCAAATTAAGCAAATCATCGACCTGTACAACATTTGGAAAGAGCCATAATTTTTGGAAAGTTTCGAGGGACGCACCTTCGCTCGCGGTAGCATCTTCTTTTATTTCCTTTCCTTTACTTTCCTTTACTTTACTTTGTTGATTATTCCCCTGATTAACCGAGTTATTCCGCCCATTAATCGAGATATTCGACCGATTAACTTCATTTGTCAGCAAATACTTAAATTCTAGTTCAACTTTCTTACGTTCTTTAGTGGCTAGAATGTATCTGTTTTGAATCCCTTTTGAAGTTAATACGGAGTATTTATCAAAAATTTCTTTATCAAAGAATTTTACTTGTACGGCTTTTTTTACCAGTTCTTCTACTGTGCCCTCCTTCGCACCAACTTCGTCAGCCACTAAGAACGCAAGATCCTCATCCCACAAAACATAATATCCCTCATCACGATAAACATTAGCCAGCAGGGCGAGTAGTATATGAACGGCTTCTTTACCGCATGCTTTTATAATTCTTCGAACTTTTAAATCTGATAAAAAATCGACATCTAGAGGAAAATAATCAAGACCTTTCTTCGTTGGTCTTGCCACGCTTATTCCTCCTAATCAGAGGGAGAAGAACTCCCTCATTGTTTTTCTAACGGCGGATTAGATGTATCGAACAAAGTATCAATGTTTTCTGTATTATCAACTCGTTCTGCTTCTTTTCGTTCTTGCGGTAATGGTTCCATATCTGATAAATCAGTTTCCTCAATCAGATCACTGTTTTCATCAACTCGGAAAACTTTTTCATCAGAAGTGATTGCTGTTTGCATTTCGACTGAAAGTAAGCCCCATTTTGATAAAAGGTTACGTAATACTGTTTTAATTGCCATTGAGTCATAGTTTTCAACCCAAGCACCGCTCAATTTCTCTTTGTCTTTACTTTTTGAGTTCTTAATACGGTGACTCTCAATTTCTTGCTTGGTCCAATAAACTGTCTTTTTGAAGCCGTTCAATAATTCAAAGAATCCCACATAACCTATAACTTCATCAGAAATTTTGGCTTTATAATCAAAGGTGAATTCTTCGGTCAGAGGATTCCAGTCAATTAGTTGACCATCATATATTGCCAAAGCATTTAATGCTTTGTACTGGCCGCTTCTTTGTGCAAGTTGTATATACCCTTTGTATCCAAGAATGAATTGGGCTTCGTTGTGTGTAATCCAATTTTTACCCTTTTTCTCATATCTATTAAACGGAACTACATATGCATAACCGAGATTCTTATCGATTGGCAGGTCCATAGTTGCTGCCTTTAGGGCTGATGCAATGATTGTCATTGGTTCAGCCTGGGAGAGATAGTTATCGCCACCAACCAGTGTCATAAGTGATCCCATGAATGGGTCTGATTTTTCATGAAGGATATCAGTAAACTTCTTCTTCATTTGCGGTGTACTCATTAAGGCTTTGAAACCTAACTTTGAAGGATCAACTACCTGAGTGCTTTTCTCTGCTAACTGGTTCTTTAACGTGTCATTAGTTGCCATATTATTTGATCTCCTTTTCTGTAAGTCGTCTCGACTCAGTGACACTGTAAATTTCATCATCTTCAGCTACTTCTGGATATTTCTCAGCAAGCTTTTTGCTGTTCATACGCCTTGTAGATATTAATTTCCAAGATATGATATTCTTCTGTGCGATACCGATACTGGCTTTACGTTTTCCCAACTCACTTATAATTTCGTTATCAAGCTGTCTAATAGAGGTCTCGATATCTTTCTTGGTCTTTTTTAGTTCACGTTTTTGATCAACAAGATCATCAAATGTTGGCGGCAAAGTTGTCTCAACTTCATCTAACTCTGAATAACGTTCTTTCAAAAATTCTTGTGTAGCTTCGCTACCATCAATCATGGGTTCGATACCTTTTATGACATTGTTTTCCCAAAAATCTACTAATAATTCGGTAATGGTATCGATCAGTTCCTGGTCACGATCAACTCGTTTCCAAATGAACTTCTGTCCACCGACTAGAACCGCAATATAACAATATTTTTTATTTAAAACGTTCATGTAATGCTGAACCTGGCACAAGTAACTCAGAGGAACTTCTTCGCCTTCCCACTCCTTACCTAGAAAGGCATTTGCTGTTTTACATTCCAAAATAGCATTTTCACCAACAACATCTCTATCGATATTCGCTCGCAAGAACGGATGTAACGGATGATCGAATACCTGATTTCGTCGGCGAACTTTTTTGCCTGTTCGTTCTTGAAATTCTCTAGCGACAACTTCCTCTAGAACATTTCCCCAATACGCTGGTTCGCTCTCGGTGTGTTCTAAATCGATTTGACCTGTCTTTTCTAGCCATAATTGATAAGGTGACTTCCATTTGTTTAACCCAAGGATTGTAGCGACATCTGAGCCACCTATACCCTTTCGACGATCTAATAACCACTCGTCATGAGTCATTTCAAGAGTTGATTTACTCATCATCTGTCATCTCCTCGATTGAAATTGGTTGACCCCATCCGGGAGTTGTCAAATACTCGTCTAACGCTTGTTCAAAAGAATTCATTGTCATTTCTCCTTTTCTGTTTTAAAATGGAGACAAAGATATTTATCCAAATATTTGATGGACTTGCTATTGCTTTGGTCGGCTAGCAAGTCTTTTTTCTTTGTCTTGGTAATCTTTAGCAGCTAAATCATAAACAACATTAGCGAAGCCCCATAAGAAAACTAATGTCAAACCTGCAGCAATGTGAATAGCTGAGAATGCTACTACAAAAAACAAAAGTACAGTTACGGTCAAAGTGTCTTTGATTGAACGTTTCATAATTACGCCTCCTTATAATTAAAAGTTCTATTGCGTTCTTCCCATTCCTTAACCTTTTGCAGATCGTATTGAAGAATCCCGCTAAGTTTTGAAAAAGGAATCGGATCAATAGCCCTATGTGTTAATTTAGATAACGTTGGTCTTGAAATACCAAGATAATCGGCGATTTCTTTGGCTTTCTTCCACTCAACCTCTAACACTTCATTTCTTCTCTCAAGTGGTACAACATTCTTCATTTGAGATATTTTCATAGTGGTTACCCCCTCATATATCTTTTTTTGATCCAGTGAGGCATTCTCTCTTTAATAGCCTCTTGGATAGTGACGTTTAAAATCTTCAAGATAGAAAAAACGATCGCCATTTCTACGATAATTTCATCAAGAAACTCATCTGTGTAATTCCTAAGTTCAGTTTTTTCAACATCAGTCAGCATTCTCACCTGTGATTCAGCTACGATTCTTTGAGCTACTTTCTTCCGTTCTTTTCTTTCATCTGACTCGATTTCTTGAAATATCTCAAGATCGTTCGTTGATTTAACATCTGCCAGTTGGCCATCCATTGATTTGAAAAATCCTAAGTATTGGTAACTGATGTCTCCTGTTAATTCATCAGTAGCTTGATACCCATTTTCTTTCATTGCCTCTAGATACTCGATAGCCTTGTCAATATTGACGTTGGCTCCATTAAAATGATCACTTACTGTTGCATTTGGTGTGCTTGCATCGATCGCTAATTCTTTCTGTCTCTTTCCCGAAAGAAATAATGATAGTTTTAAGGTCCGACCGATTTTTGCTGCTTTCGGCATGCTTTCACTCCTTTTATTCGTTATTGTTTTTGGCACAAACGGTAAATTGTTGTTTAAAATGAACTTAAGCAACAAGTTCAGGTGTTGAGGCGAACTGCCATTTTTCGTCAATATAGGAATAAATGTCCTGTGCTACTTCATCGGTAGCTAAAAAACGAATGATGATTTCTTCAACTCCGCCAGGGTTTATGAACAGTTCGCCTTCAATACCGATTGAAATGTTAAACTTGCGTTTGATTGCAGGAATAATCATTTCGATATAGCGTGGTAGAAATCCCGAATCGACATTTGCTTTAATCATTTGTGGTTTGTCTTTCATTTTGCCACCTCACATAAAAATTCATTTTTGAATTTGTTTACAAAATAAATTTGCCCTTTACCTGTCACAAGTGGTGTGTAATTCGTTTCCGGAACACCATTATTATGGAAGTAAGTATTGGCTTTTAATTCAAACAATCCTTTATCCATACTCTTTTGAGTTGGCATATTCCAAGATTTTCCTGGTCGAGATGAAAGATACTTATGCTCACGCAACCATTGAAACATTCTGTTTTGCCCGATACTTACGCCGTTTTGCTTTAATATAGTAGCTAAAACTTTTACTGCTACCGAGTTTTGTGATACCTCAACTGATTTTGCAAAAACAACTTGTGGCTCCTGAGCCTTTAATTGCTGTTGAGCTTGTTCTTTTTGATCACGCTCATTTTTCAGTTCTGTTAATAACTTGATTCCAAACTCTGGTGAAGTTAAAGCTTTTGCCAGGGCATCATCTGTCATGTATGCACCATGTTTTCTGATAGATGGTAAAACTTCGCTTGTCACCCAACGTTTGAATTTTTTTGCATTTGGAAGTTTGGATTTTAGAATCAAGCTGTACAATCCAGATTCACTGATGATTGTCATATTTTGCTTTCCACCAAGGGTGTCCCATTTTGTTACTCCCTTATCTTCTTCATCAACATGATTAAGGATAGCTTTTTGAGTGTTGCTATATCCCAAAACATCTGCAACGTCTTTTCCAACAAAATAAGGTTCGTCATTCACAACAACTGTTCTAACTTCCTTGGACTCGAAACTAAAAATCTGCAGTTGATTCATATTATTGTCCTCCGATTTAAACTTTTTGTTTAACTTTTTCGCCTAAAAAATCGTAAACAGATACACCTAAAATGGTTGCAACTTGAAGAGCTACACTTAATTTTAATTCTGTATTACCATACTCAATGTTAGCGTATGCTTGAGAAGTCTTAAAACCCAGCTGATCAGCAACATATTTCTGTGTTACTCCTTTTTTCTTGCGAATATCTCGCATTCTCTTATAGGCATCTTTTCCGAGGTTCATTTATTATCACCACCTTAAATTAAACTTTTTGTTTAACTCTATATTCACAGTATACATAAACGATTTGTTTAAGTCAAGAATATATTACACTTTTTGTTTAACTTTTTAAATAATATGTTTAAATGTTTTATAATAAACTAAACGAGGTGAAAACATTGGATAAATCAAACCTAGCTAAAAGACTTGAACAGTTAAGAGAAAATAACGGATGGACCAAAACGTTAGTAGCCAATAAATTGGGATTAAAAAATATGGCTACATACGCTAATTGGGAATACGGGACTAGAGAGCCAGATAACCAGTCTTTAATAGATTTAGCTGCTATTTACGGAGTAACAGTTGATTATCTGTTGAAAGGGGAAGATGGTTATAAAAAAGAATGGTCTGATTCATTTGATAAACCCAATGATCTGATAAGGACTATTGCCGCACATATTGACGATGATGCAACTGAAGAAGAAATTGAAGAAATTTTACGCTATATAGAGTATAGGAAAAATAATCCTTTGAAAAAGTAGGTGTGTAGATGCAATTGCATGAGGAATTGATGGCTTTGTTCCCTGAATTGGACTTCGTTTATGATCCTATGATGCCAAAAAAACAAAAAGGACTTCTTGATGATAATATTGTATATCTCAATCCTAACCAAACATACTTAGAACTACCCGGGACAATAGGTGAAGAGCTGGGTCATCATCTTACAACAGTTGGAGACATAACAGCTCAAGCCACTCGATCTGATAAGAGACAAGAACGTCGTGCCAGAGACATTGGTGCGATTTTAGTAGTAAGCCCTTACGATATAATCGAATGCTATGAGCATGGATGTAAAACTGTAGAGGAAAGTGCTGAGTACTTACAAATTACAGTTGAAACCTTAAAAACAGCCATCGCTTACTATTCTAGGAAATTTAACGGCATTAAAACAGAAAACAACTACACTCTCCTTTTCCAACCGAATGGGACTGTAGCAGTTTTAAAATCATTTAATAATTTTTAGGAGATGGAAAAATGAAAAAAGCAATTAGTTTAGGATTGGTATTTATCTCTTCTTTATCATTAGCAGCATGTGGAGAAACTAAAAATGAAACACCTCCTCAATCATCTAATTCGGAAAATCAAGCTGTAGTTGAATCAAGTAGTGTAGCAGAAGAGCAATCATCACTTGATATTTTAAACACTTTAGCAACTATGTCGAAAACTACAGATGAAATCTATGTGACCAAAGATCTAGTTGTAGGTGAAAATGGAGATGTTACTCCAGGTATATACGATGTTGAAATCACTGGCGGCCGTGGTAATATTATGGGCACACGTGATTCTGTTACATCACTGTTTATCAACTGGGTAGCTGGTGCAAAAGATGATATCGGGGATTATCCATCAAAAATACGTATGGTCCTATTCAATAATGATACCCTTTCCTTCAGCAACATCTCTAAAGTTAAATTTAATGCAGTCCCAGAGACAGTTGAACCTTCAACCCAATTAGGAGTTGGCGAGTTCATCGTAGGCAGAGATATACCTGCTGGCAATTACAAATTGAAGTCTAATATATCAATGGATCCTCAATTCGATAATTTAGGATGGTCTACCAGTATTTACAATGATTCAACTGGACAAACAAGAGATCAAACATTAAATCCGTCAAATGATGATGTTGCTGTAACTTTAGAAGATGGAGAAATAATCTCTATTTCATTTGATAATACGGTAAGAGAAATGCCCACAGACGACGCTCGTTTGATTTTTGAAAAATTCTGATGTTTATCCGGTTAAAGATTAGCCTTCGGGCTTTTCTTTTCAAGATTAAAACGAACATACATTCGTTTTAATTGAAAATAAATACGAAAAAGTAACTTATTTTTGATAATATTCGTGCTGATTCACTCAAATATTGATTTTAAATATTAAAAATACGAAAGGTTGATTTTTATGAATCCATACAAATTGAGAGAGAGATTAAAACAAGATGTTCCTACCGTCAGAATATTCCCTATTTTGACAAATCCTGATTACACCGAGGAGGAATATCAAGAGATACTAAAGGATCAATTACAAATAAAACATGATTTAGATACTGGTAAAGTCAGAAAAGTACCTGCCTTCACTTACGAAGAAAAACAATTAGGTCTTGATAAGTTGTACGAAAAAGGTTGGTATAAACCAAAAATGGTTGAACTGCCAGAGTCCATATTAAGGAATGATAATTAATGGCTTCTATTAAGAAATACTATTTAAAGAAGGCAAAACAATATAGATATGAAGTTTTCATTTCTAATGGAATCAATCCAGGAACAGGAAAACAAAACAAGATACACAAAAAAGGATTTAAGTCATTTGATGAAGCAAATAGTTATGCCAAAATAATTGAAGGAAAAATTGCATCAGAAGAATATTTCAAAGAAAATCCACAGAACTTAACTATAGAAGAATTTCTTGAAGATTGGGTAACCAATTATAAGCAAGCAGTCAAAGAAGGTACAAGAGTAGTTCACAGAGCCAACATAAGGATGTATATCATTCCCTATATTGGAAAATATTCTTTGAACAAATATACTCGAGCTGATCATCAAAAATTCATTAATCTACTACTTACAAAGACAGGATTAGGAAGAAGCGGACAAGGACTGTCTATCACTACTGCCAAGAGTGTGAATGCAACTCTCAGCAATGCATTCAAAAAAGCAATTCAATTAGGATATATAAAAGATAACCCAACTCAATTCGTTGAATTTCCCAGATTGATTGAGAAAAAAGAATCGATCAGATATTATGATTTGCAGCAAGCTGATAGATTTTTAGAATTTGCGAAAAAAGAATCCGAGGTTTTATGGTACCCCTTCTTCCTACTAATCTTTGATCAGGGATTGAGGAAATCAGAAGTAATGGGTTTACAGTGGCAGGATATTGATTTCGGTGGGAATATGATCAGTATTGAAAGAGAACGGTTGGGATCAGTTGAAAAAGGCTTGAACATTAATGCTATCATTACTGATGATCCAAAAACACCAGCCGGTATCAGAAGTATGCCTATGACTAAAAGAAGCAAACAAGCGCTGCTTGCTTTTAGAAATCATATCCTGAGTACTTTTGGTACCTTCCCTTCTACTGAAGATGGCGAACAATTTATCTTCTTACAAACCAGTAAGAGATACAAAGGTAAGATAGTTCGTGATCGATCAGTGAATGGTGCATTTAATCGGATTGCTGAAAAAGCTGATTTGCCGAAAATTAGAGTTCACGATGGCAGGCATACATTTGCAGTCAGGTCTCGGCAAGCTGGTCTGTCCTTAGAAGATATCAAAGACTTTCTTGGTCACAAAGATATTTCAACAACTCAAATTTATGCCCACATTTCACCAGAGGTCAAAAAGAGGTCTATGGAGCAGTTCGAAAACTACATCGAAAACGAAAGAAAAAAGCACTCGCAATGAGTGCTTTTTAATTGCGACTATCACCAAAACTATCACCAGTTACAAACTAAAGCGAACATGTTTCGTTCACCATCAATTTATAAAAGTGCTAAAAGTATTGATTTATAGACGTTCGTTCAATTCTTTTGCAAGATCTTCGAAACCTGGTTTGCCAAGTAAGGCGAACATGTTTTTCTTGTACGCTTCAACCCCTGGTTGGTCAAATGGGTTCACGCCATTTAAGTAGCCAGAAATACCTACAGCGATCTCAAAGAAGTACATGGTGTAACCTAACGTGTATGCATCCATTGTAGGAATTTTTACTAACAGATTTGGTACATCCCCATCTGTATGTGCAAGTAATGTTCCTTCAAAGGCTTTCGTATTAACAAAATCAACTTCTTTTCCTTCTAAGTAGCCAAGACCATCAAGATCTGCTTCTTGTGTAGGGATCGCAATTGATTTGCGTGGTTTTTCAACTTTAACAACTGTTTCAAAGATATTGCGACGGCCTTCTTGGATGTATTGACCAAGAGAATGCAAGTCTGTCGAGAAGTTTGCACTTGAAGGATAGATCCCTTTTTGGTCTTTTCCTTCAGACTCGCCGAATAATTGTTTCCACCATTCTGAGAAGTATTGCATGCCTGGTTCGTAGTTGATCAGCAATTCGGTTACTTTGCCTTTACGATAAAGGATGTTACGCATTGCTGCATATTGATACGCTTCATTTTTTTCAAGGTCGTCACTTGCGTAAGCATCGCTAGCATCTGCTGCCCCTTGCATCAAGGCATCGATATCCGCTCCGCTGGCAGCGATTGGTAATAAACCAACAGCAGTCAATACAGAGAAACGGCCGCCGACGTCATCTGGAATCACAAAGGTTTCCCAGTTTTCAGCATCTGCTTCAACTTTTACTGCACCTTTCGCTTTATCCGTTGTTGCATAGATCCGTTTGTTGGCTTCTTCTTTGCCGTATTTTTCAATCAAACGTTCTTTGAAAACACGAAAAGCGATCGCTGGCTCAGTAGTTGTTCCTGATTTTGAGATCACATTCACAGAGAAGTCACGGTCACTGATGATTTCGATCAAATCTGCTAAGTATGTTGAAGAAATCGAATTACCTGCAAAAAAGATTTGTGGTGCTTTGCGTTCTTCATTTGGTAGCAAGTTAAAGAAAGAATGATTTAAGAAATCAATCGCTGCTTTCGCTCCTAAATAAGATCCGCCGATCCCGATCACGACTAATACTTCAGAATCAGATTGAATTTTTTCAGCCGCTTTTTTGATGCGCGCAAATTCATCTTTGTCATAGTTTTTAGGAAGGTCGATCCAACCTAAAAAGTCGCTACCAGCACCTGTTCCTTCGCGTAATTGTTTGTCTGCTGCTGTAACTTGACTTTGCATGTAGCTCAATTCGTATTCGTTCACGAATGGTGCTACTTTCGAATAGTCAAACTTGATGTGTGACATGATTTGTCCTCCTTGAAAAAATAGTTTTTCATACACTACCTACTTTACGTTTTTTTTCAACTTTTTTCAAGTAATTCCTGATAGGTAGCCTGTTGGGTGATTTTAGACAAGTCCTTGAGCAAACATTGCTTTAGCAACTTTTTCAAAGCCTGCGACGTTCGCACCTAACATAAAATTATTTTTTTGTTCGAAGGTTTCAGCAGTATCACGGCATGCCTCATAGATCGACTTCATGATATCGTCCAATTTGGCATCGACTTCAGCTTTTTCCCATTGCAGTCGTTGGGAGTTTTGACTCATTTCTAACGCAGAAACGGCTACGCCGCCAGCATTGGCTGCTTTTCCTGGGCAGTAGAAAATTCCTTCTTCAATAAAATATTCTGCTGCTTCCAATGAGCTAGGCATATTCGCGCCTTCAGAAACGACCCGGACACCATTGGCTTTTGCACGTTTGGCTTGTGAGAGATCAATCTCGTTTTGGGTCGCGCATGGAAAGGCTAATTCCGCTGGTGTATCAAAATCCCAGACAGATGCCCCTTCATGATATTCGGCTGATGGACGTTCCTTGGCGTAAGCCGTCAACCGTTCACGCTTCACTTCTTTGATCTCTTTTAACAAGGCCAGATCAATGCCGTCTTTATCATAGATAAAACCAGAGGAATCAGAACACGTGACAGGGATCGCACCTAATTCTTGCAATTTCTCAATTGCATAGATCGCAACATTGCCGCTTCCAGAAACGATCGCTTTTTTGCCTGCAAAGGTTTCACCTAGGTCAGTCAATAAATGCTTAACGAAATAAACGGCGCCATAACCCGTTGCTTCTGTGCGGTTTTTACTGCCCCAGAAGTCTAATGGCTTACCAGTTAAAATACCAGCATCGTATTGTTTCAATCGTTTGTAGGCGCCAAACAAATAGCCGATTTCTCGGCCTCCGACACCAATGTCGCCAGCTGGAACATCTAAGTCAGGTCCGATATGTTTTGACAGCTCCGTCATAAAGCTTTGGCAAAAACGCATCACTTCGGCATTGGATTTGCCTTTTGGATCAAAATCACTTCCGCCTTTTCCGCCGCCGATCGGCAGACCTGTCAAGCTGTTTTTGAAGATTTGCTCAAACGCCAAAAACTTCAAGATACTCAAGTTTACACTTGGGTGAAAACGCAAGCCGCCTTTGTAAGGCCCCATTGCCGAGTTGAATTGAATCCGATAGCCACGGTTTACTTGCCAGTTGCCCTGATCATCTTGCCACGGGACTCTGAATTGGATAAAACGTTCTGGTTCAGTTAAGAGTGCAAGGATATTTGATTCAATATATTCTGGATGCTCCTCTAAAAAGGGAACGATCGTAGGCAAAAATTCATCAATTGCTTGAAGAAATTCCGGTTGGTGTTGGTCTTTCTCATGAATCTTCGCTTGAATTTCTTTCACGTAAGCTGAAGCTTTGGTCATAGTGCATTACCTCCTTTAAGATATTTTCTATTTTAAAGAAATTTTCTGAAATTGCACGCTTTTTTTTAGAATTGTCAGAATTTTTTATTATTCGAAAAAAATCGACCAATCCTTTCAGCACTCATAGCCGATGTGTTACAATCCCAAAGAGGTGAAAAGAATGGAAAAAACCTATGATGTCATTGTTGTTGGTGCAGGTACCAGCGGCATGATGGCTGCGATCACTGCTGCCAAACAAGGTGCGCGGGTGTTATTAATCGAAAAAAACAAAAAAATCGGCAAGAAATTATTGATGACTGGCGGCGGACGCTGCAATGTAACCAATAATCGGCCGGTAGATGATTTAGTTGCTCATATTCCAGGAAACGGCAAGTTTTTGTATAGCACGTTTTCTCAATTCAATAATTATGATGTAATGGCGTTTTTCGCAGACTTAGGTGTCGTCTTAAAAGAAGAAGACCACGGACGGATGTTCCCTGTGACGAACAAATCAAAAACCATCGTCGAAGCGTTGCTTCAAGCAATCAACGATCATCACGTCACCCTATTGACGAACACGGTCGTCACAAAGCTGATCCATGACGGCAGTCAAATTCGCGGCGTGCGAACCGAAACCGATGAGTTCTCTGCCCCTAGTGTGATTTTGACGACAGGTGGCCGCACCTATCCTTCCACGGGCGCAACGGGGGACGGCTATAAGATGGCAAAAAAAGTCGGCCATACCATTACGCCACTTTATCCAACCGAATCGCCGCTTGTTTCAGAAGACTCCTTTATTCAAGAGCGGACGTTGCAAGGCATTTCCTTGCAAGACATCACGTTGAGTGTCTTGGATCAAAAAGGAAAGCCCATCGTCGCCCATACCATGGATCTTTTGTTTACCCACTTTGGGTTATCTGGTCCAGCTGCTTTACGCTGTTCCTCTTTTGTGAACCAAGAATTGAAAAAGCAACAACCCGTGATGGTTGTTCTGGATTGTCTGCCAGCAAAATCCCATGAAGCCTTGACCCAGGAATTGATTCAGTCTGCGGCTTCGAAGAAACAATTGCCGAATGCTTTAGCTGGCTTTTTGCCTGAGCGCTTGATGACCTTCTTTTTGCAGCAGCTAGACCTGCATGAGCTGGTTGCTGAAAAAGCCTCACCAGAACAGTTGGCTGCGCTCGCTTCCTTGATCAAAGGCTTTTCAGTCACTATCGTTCGCACGTTCCCGTTAGAAAAGTCTTTCGTGACTGGTGGCGGGGTCCATCTGAAAGAAATCAATCCAAAAACCATGGAGAGCAAGAAAATCAACGGCTTGTATTTTGCTGGTGAATTATTGGATATCAATGGGTATACAGGTGGTTTCAACATTACAGCAGCGTTTTGTACTGGACATGTTTCAGGGAAAAACGCAGCAGAAACAGCTAGTTATTTCAGTTATTGATCGATGACCCAGGTGTTGGCAGCAATATCCTTGCCGTTGCTACCAACACCTGGGTCTCCTCTCTTTTTGCTTATTAGTTGGGTTTTTCTCAAAGTAGGCGTAGACTAAAGATAGCAAGATCGAGGGAGGTTTTTTTAATGAAACGAATTTCAAGAGGTAAATTTGAACGAATGCAAAAACTTTCAAATGAGGATGGTGTGATTGCCGCACTAGCGATCGACCAACGTGGTTCCATGAAAAAAATGATGAAGGCGGCAACTGGACCGGATGACTTTACGATGGAACACATTTATGAATTCAAGCAGTTGGTTTCCCAAGAATTGACCAAATATGTCAGCAGTATTTTGTTAGATGAGGAATATGGCTTCTTAGGGATCGAAGCAAAGAATCCCAACGCTGGCTTGATCCTTTCCTATGAAAAAACAGGGTATGATGTCAATACGCCGGGTCGTTTGCCAGAAATTCTACCCAATGAATCGCTGCAGCGCTTAGTGAAAAAAGGGGCAGATGCTGCGAAAGTCTTGGTTTATTATAATCCAGATGAACCGCAAGAGATTTTAGATACCAAACATGCGTTTTTAGAACGTTTAGGTACGGAGGCACAAGCGGCCGATATTCCGTTATTTGTGGAACCAATCGTTTACGACGATGAGATCACAGATGACAAATCACCTGCTTTTGCCAAGATCAAACCGAGCAAGGTCATCCGAACCATTCAGGAACTGACGAAAGATCATTACCATATCGATATTTTGAAAGTCGAAGTACCGGTTCAGTTCGACTTAGTGGAAGGTTTCCAAAAAGAAGGCTTAGAGGCCGTCTATACGCAAGAAGAAGCCGCCAATTACTTCAAAGAAGCTAGTGACGCTGCGACGCGACCATTTATCTATTTGAGTGCGGGTGTCCCAGCGAATGTCTTTCGCGATGAATTGACCTTTGCTGGTCAACACGGTGCTAAATTCTCAGGGATCTTAGGTGGACGAGCAACTTGGCGCGATAGTGTGGAAATCTATGGGAAGCAAGGCGCCAAAGCATTACTGGAATGGCTGGACACCCAAGGGAAAGAAAATGTTGAAGAATTAAACGCCATTCTAAAACAATATGCCACTCCGTGGTTTGACTTTTATGGTGGTTTAGAAAATATTGAGGTTTTCGATATCGAAGTAATGGAATAAAATAGTACAAAATAATCCCCGTGAACGGCATTTCAAGATGGTTCACGGGGATTTTTTATTCGTGTTCAGGTGCCAACAAATCGGCAAAGACCGCCCTAGTCAATTGTTGCAACGCTTGTGGGGCAAGCCCCATCTGCAACCCGCGCTTTCCTGCAGAAACCACGATTTCTTCAAGTGTCTCTGCCTTATGGTCAATATAAGTAGGAAAGAGCTTTTTCATCCCGATCGGCGAACAGCCGCCGCGAATATAGCCAGTCGTTTCTTCTAAATCTCTCAGATGCAGCATCTCTACTTTTTTGTTTCCACTGACTTTGGCTAACTTTTTCAGATCCACTTCTCTGTTTCCAGGAATCACAGCCACCAGCGGACCTGTTTTGTTGCCCACTGCCACCAGCGTTTTGTAGATGGCTTGCGGGCGTGCTAGTTGTGCAGCGACGGATTGCGCATCGAGATGATCTTCCGACCACTCATAGGTGTATTCGTTATAAGCGATTTTCTGTTGTTCTACTTGACGGATCGCATTGGTTTTTTGTTTCTTCTTCGCCATTTTATCCCTCTTTTGTTTTGGTTTCTTCTAAGAGAAGGCCTTGGCTGGTCTTACTCATTGAGTGAAAATTCTTGTAAGTAGTTGGTCATTCGTTCGATCGGTATTTGTCCAGGTGCTGAAGCACCTTGCAACGAAGCAAAAGTAAAGACCGAACCAGTCAATGCCCCACTAACCCGGCTGATTTTACCCAGCTCCCCCATCGACATGATCGCCAACGGCAGTTGGTTGAAGCCACGAGCTTTAGTAATGATCCCCATCAAACGTAAAACATCTTGGACTTGCTTGGGCATCATCGCTAACTTACCAACATCGGCACCAAATTGATTCATTACGCCGATCTTTAAAATCAACACAGCATCTTCTGGCGTTTTCTCAAAATCATGATTGCTCAATATCAGCTTTACCTGTGCCTTTTTGATTTCTTGAATAAAGGCTCGACCTAAAAATTCAGCTTTCTCTAATTCGACATCGATCCAATCGATCAAGCCTGAATCAGCAGCAGCTAAACACAATTCTTTGTACTGGGTCAATGTGAACGCCCGCTCGCCCCCTTCTTCCAAGGTTCGAAAAGTGAAGAGCAGCTCTTTGTGCTTTAATGTCGTGCGAATATGTGATAACGCATCTAAGACCGCTTGCTGGTCTTCGACATGTTTGTAATGATCAACACGCCATTCGACGATCTGTGCCTCTGATTCCTCAGCAGCAATGGCTTGTTTCAAGATCTCTTCATTGGTTTTCCCAATCAATGGCACACAAATCAACGGTGTTTTCCCGTCTAACGTTACTGGTTTTGATCGGCTCATCTACTTCACTCCTTTTTCATTTGATAAAAGAATACTTTCAGATAGTTCCCTTCGGAAAAATGCTTATCTACCGCAAAATCAGCTGGTAGACCATAACTTTGAATACATTCATAAGCAACGTGTGCTTTCTTTAAGGATGCTTCGATCATTTCTTGAAACTTCCTCGGTGAAAGATTGGCCGCATTCGTTGAGGCGATCAATAAGCCATCAGGCGCTAAAATCGCCAAACTATCAGTGACTAAGTCGCCATAATTTTTCGCAACCGAGAAGACCTTTTTCTTGTTGCGGGCAAAACTCGGCGGATCTAAAACGATCACATCAAAGCGCAAGTCTTTTTTGCTGGCATAATTGAAGTAATTGAAAACATCCATGACATGGATACGCTGGGTATCTGGATCAATGCCGTTGACTGCAAATTGTTCGCGGGTCTTTTCTAGACTGCGTTTTGCCAAATCGACGCTCGTTGTTTGAGCAGCGCCACCGACAGCAGCAGCGACAGAAAACGCCCCCGTATAACTGAACATATTTAAAACCGTCTTGCCAGCTGCCAAGCCATCAACAAGTTGCCCACGAACTTCTTTTTGATCCAAAAAGATGCCCGTCATTAATCCTTCGTTCAAATACGTCGCATACGTGACGCCATTTTCCTTCACCAGTAAGGGTTCAGGTGCCGTTTTTCCATAGACCCATGCTGATTCAGGCAGATCAGACGTAAAGCGGATTTTTTCATATGCCCCTTTGATCTCGGGAAAGATTTGACGAAAAGCCGCCACGATCGCTTTTTTATGTTGATAAAGGGTGGCATTGTACCAAGAAAAAACGACATACTCGCCATACAAATCTACGGTAAGTCCCCCCAATTGATCCCCCTCGCCATTAAACAGACGAAAGGCATCTGTCAGGTCATCTTGATAGTAAGCACTGCGTTTACCTTTTGCTTTCGCAAAGCGTTGCGCAAAGAATGCTTGGTCGATCACTGTTTCTTCAAAGGATACGACCCATCCGATCCCTTTATTTTGTTCCCCAAGATAGCCGACACCTAAGAAATGGTTGGCCTGATCAATAAAGGTGACCCACTCCTTCGTCTCGATTGCTTGTTGAAGATCTTCTCTTTGGATCAACGGATTCTTTTTGCGAAGCTTCGCTGATCCTTGCTTCGTTAGTTTTATTTTCATGTTCATCTGCTCCATTCATTCTCCTTTTTAGTATAGCAAAAAGCGACTGTATTGTCTGTATCCTTGAAAGTAAAGAAATACTTAATTCCGCGTCATGACAAGGAATTCATTTGACACGTCTTTCACAGCCTAGTAAAATGTACTGTGATGTAAAATCGTAATTTACCGGTTATACTGGAAAAAGAGAGGACGATTCCTTTGAAAAAAAATAAAGTATCCACCTTTGTGAATACAAGAATGGGCTTTTTTTTCCTATTAGCCCTATTATTTTGGCTAAAAAATATCTTTGCCTATATGGTGGACTTCCACCTAGGTATTGAAAGCAGCATTCAGTACTTCATCTTATTCATCAATCCGATCGCAACGACTTTGTTGTTGCTGTCGATCGCATTGTACGTAAGAAGAACCAAAGCAGCTTATATCACGATGCTTGTGATCTATTTCTTGATGACTCTGCTGTTGTTCTCTAATGTTTCGTACTATCGAGAATTCACTGACTTTATCACCATCAACACGATGCTCGGTGTAGGAAAAGTAGCAAGTGGTCTAGGAGAAAGCGCAATTCGCTTGTTCCGTCCCTACGATGTGTTGTACTTCATTGACTTTATCGTGCTGATTGCAGCCTTTTCAATGAAAAAAATCAAAATGGACACTCGTCCTGTGCGGGCACGGATGGCTTTTGCGATCTCAACCTTAGCTGTCATGGTCTTTTCTGCCAATCTTTTCTTAGCAGAAGCGGATCGTCCTGAACTGCTTACTCGAACGTTTTCTCGTGACTATTTAGTGAAATACCTTGGGATCAACGCCTTTACGGTTTATGATGGCGTGCAAACCTATCAAGCTTCGCAAGTACGTGCCGAAGCAAGTCCCAACGACATGAACGAAGTAGAAAGCTATGTCAGAGAACATTACGCGGAACCGAATGACGATCTGTTCGGTATCGCAAAAGGCAAGAACGTCATTTATATTCACTTAGAAAGTGTTCAGCAATTCTTGATCGATTATAAATTAAAAGATGAAGATGGTGTTGAACATGAAGTTATGCCATTTATCAATAGTTTGTATCATAGCGATAGCACCTTTAGTTTCGATAACTTCTTCCATCAAGTAAAAGCTGGGAAGACCAGTGATGCGGAAACGTTATTCGAAAATTCCTTGTTCGGATTGAATCAGGGGGCATTATTCACTCAACTGGGTGGGAAAAATACCTTTGAGGCAGCGCCAGATATTTTAGGTCAAACCCAAGGCTATACCAGTGCGGTTTTCCACGGAAATACGGGTACCTTCTGGAACCGAAATGAAACCTACAAACGGTTTGGCTATGATTATTTCTTCGACGCATCGTATTATGATGTCAATGATGAAAATTCATTCCAATACGGTTTACATGACAAACCGTTCTTTGAACAATCGGTACAATACTTAGAACGCCTGCAACAACCGTTCTATTCAAAATTCATTGCAGTTTCTAACCACTACCCATATTCTGAATTTACCAATGAAGAAGGCGGCTTTCCGCTAGCGAACACTTCTGATCAAACGATCAATGGGTATTTCGCAACCGCGAATTATTTAGATAAAGCCGTAGAAGAGTTCTTTAATTACTTGAAAGAAAGCGGCTTGTACGAAAACTCAGTCATCGTTTTATATGGTGACCATTACGGAATTTCCAATTCTCGGAACCGCAACTTAGCAGAATTGCTTGGAAAAACAAGTTCGACTTGGACAAACTTTGACAATGCTTCATTGCAACGTGTCCCTTATATGATCCATATTCCAGGACAATCAAACGGCGGCATCAATCATACGTATGGTGGCCAAGTTGATGCGTTGCCAACCCTCTTGCACTTACTCGGTGTAGATACATCGAACTATATTCAATTGGGACAAGATTTATTCTCTGATCAAAATGAACAACTGGTTGCCTTCCGCGATGGCGACTTTGTGACACCAGACTACACTTACTATAGCAGTACATTGTATGACAATCGTACCGGCATGCCGATCAACGATCCATCCGATGAACTGCAAGCGAAAGTCGATGAGTGGAAAGCCAAAGTTGACAAACAGCTGTCGGTTTCTGATCAGATCAACAATGGTGATCTCTTACGTTTCTATGCGAAGAGCGGTTTAGAAGAAGTCGATCCTTCGACCTATAATTATAAAGACGCCCTTCAGCAAATGATGGATATCGAAAAGAATCTAGGCAGTGATTCAACCAGCGCCTTTTCTCAAAACGGCAATCAATCGACCGTCGATCTGTACCAAACAAAAACCTTCCAAGAATACCAGCAGATGACGGAACAAGATAGCGGAGAATAACCTATAAGTACTACAAGATCGATCCAGCAAGGCGGATGCTTTGCTGGATTTTTTTCGGCTGTTTTGTTCGTAAAAACCCGATTTTTTCTATTGCTTTTTTAGCTTCGATATTTTACTACAAGAACTTCATACTTTATTCAAACTCCCCTTTTATACTATGAAATAGGATGAGGTGAACTAGATGAAAACTATACATTTTGCGATTGCCAGCATATTTTATCATAAAAAAGCCATGGTGCTTTATACGCTTGTATCCTTCTTTGCCGTGATTGGCTTGATCGTGACCTTCGCCTTGATCTACTCAATGGATCAAGTGATCGCTCAAACCAGAGATCTCTTAACAACAGAAGATTTGCAAACGAAAGTAGCGGAAGAGATCCAACCAGTCACGACGATCTATCATCAACTGTTCTATTTGATTTTTAGTGCCTTTACACTGGTCTTTATCGGCTTTCAAGTTTATTACCAATTATCGAAACGCTCAGAGTACACTGCCTGGTTAGCAAGCGGTGCCACCACCAGACAATGGGTGGCGATGCAGTTGCTTGAAATGCTCTTGCCGCTTTTAGCAGCTGCCGTGATCGCCTTTGTGTTGTTGCTGCTCTTCCAGCCTTATTTCCAGCGAGAATTGCTTAGCGGGCATATCATCGCTCTTGATCGTGAGCGTGCTTCGGATCACTTTTGGGAGGCTGTTCAAAGTCTTCCTGGTCAAGAATTCGCCATTACGATCCCGCAAAACAGTCAAATTCTTGTCCAAAATGTTGACTTGAACAGCACCACTTGGCTGGCTATTTTATTTGAGAGTACGCGCCACACACTTATCGTATTGCTTGCTGCTGTTACCAGCTTTACTGGTCTGATTGCTAGCGGACATAGTCTGTATTGGAGGAAAAAACAATGGAAAAACCAACTCAGCTAACGAAATCAATTGGTTTCTTTTATGTTGCGAAAGACAATGAAACAAAAACATCTGAATTAAGCTTGCTGCTTTCACAAAAAAAAGCAATCTTGATTCGCGCACAGTGGCCCTCCGTCCCCTTTTTATCGGTCATGGACAATGTATCTCTTGCAAATAAAAAAGGGGGCGATTTAGAGGAAGTGCTGCCTTATGTACAGCTTCCCTTATCGGCTTTGAAAAAAGATCGAACAGAGTTAACACCCTTTGAGGAGCTCAAAATTCAACTGCTCTTAGCTTTACTTTCAGAAAGAGAAACCCTTTTAATCGAAAATGTCTTGAGCACATTAACAACGAAAGAGGTTCAAACCCTGCTGCCCTTGTGTCAAGAAATCGCCGAACAATTTGCTGTTGCCATCTATTTGATTCATGAAGACGAATGCTTTGCCCATACCCCTTATACTACTTATCTATAGCTTACATAGCCCCCAAACAAGAAGGCTTGCTTGCAAAAGCAGGTCTTTTTGTTTGGACTGCTGCCACTGAACCGCAAAAAAAATCGACCGGCTAAGCGAATTGCTGCCGGTCGATTGCTATTCTTCATTTAAGTCGATATCAGGAAAAGAAATTTTAAACGTCGTGCCTTTGCCAAGTTCACTTTCTACACTGATTTTTCCTTTGTGTAGGCGTACGAGCTGTTCAACGATCGATAGACCCAAACCTGATTCACCAAATTGACGGTTTTTACGGGAAGGATCGACTTTGTAATAACGATCCCAAATATTCTTGACTTGTTCTTCAGACATGCCGATTCCCGTATCACTGATCTCGATGATCGTTTCCAAGTAGCCTTTTTCGATTCGAACCCGAATTTCTCCATCTTCCGTAAACTGGATCGCATTTTGTAAAATATTGACCATGATTTGGACGAAACGATCGTAGTCGGCATAGACGTCAATTGGCTCTGTTGTTTCTAAAATCAACACATCTTTAGCGATTTCTGCCTTGCTCTCAAGTTGCGTCAGCAGATTTTTGATGGTTTGCGTTGCATCGAATTTTTTGATGACCATCGAGATTTGATTGGTTCGGATTTTCTCGTAGTCAAGGTTTTCGTTGACTAATCGAATCAAGCGATTGGTTTCATTTTTCATCAAACGGATCGCATTGTCCTTTTGATTCTCAGGAATCGCGTTGTACTCTAACCCTTCCAATAAGCCATTGATGGTCGTCAAAGGCGTACGCATCTCATGCGAAGCGTCTGCCATAAATTGTCGACGACGTTCTTCTTGTCGTTCAATTTCCTCTTGCGACTCTTTTAAGGATTTCGTCATTAAATTAAAATCTTCGGCTAACTCATCAAATTCATCCCGATTATGCACTGGCAAGAAGATATCAAAATTGCCATTGGTGATCTCTTTGGTTGCTCGTTTCATGCGATTGATCCGCCTTACTTGGAACGTAGCAAATAGGTAACTGATCAATAAGGAAACGACGATCGAGATCAAACATACTTTAAACAAGTTTTGGTTAAAAGCACTGACAAGATTCAAGATGCTGCTTGCCGATTGTGAAACCACCATCACCCCGTAAAAATCCGTTCGATTGACAGAAAAAGGAATCAAAACATAGGAAGTCAGTTCTTTTTCCCCATATAGATTCGTGGGTGATGTCAGTTGCAGACGCGCCCCGTTTTCTAAGGATTGCCAGTCTTTTTCAGAAATTGGAAAATCTACCGCACGAGTCGTATCTAATGGATAAATGATGTCATCGGGGCTTTTAAAGAAAGCAAAAGAAATGTCTTGGTTGCTCAAAATATTTTCAGCCAAATGCAGAGAATATTGCAGATAGCCATCTCGCGTCATATTTTGCTGCAAATATTCTGAATCGCTGATTTGCGAAATCGTCGCGACCGACGAAGCATACCCCATTAACTGCTCATAATTTCGTTCTTGTAATGTTTGGCGCGTCATTTGTGTAAACGCAATACCAATCGTCATCAAAATCACGAAGATCACAACAAAAAACGCAATCAGCTGTTGATACAAGTAGCGCATTAAGCAGCACCTGCATCGTCAAATTTATACCCCACACCCCAGACGGTTTGAATGATCTGAGGTCCCACTTTTTCTATTTTTTGTCTTAGTTTTTTGATATGCGCATCAACCGTCCGTTCGTCACCAAAATATTGGTAATCCCAAACTAGTTCTAACAATTGCTCTCGTGAAAAGACTTGCCGCGGTTTTTTCGCTAACGTATAAAGTAAATCAAATTCCTTCGGCGTCAACCCATCGATGGGTTTGCCATTTAAATAGGCTTCCCGTGTTTTTGTGTTCATTTTGAAATGATCGGTCACAACATCAAAAGTTGCATCGGAAGCTTCAGGCGTTGTTTTTTCAACCAACTCACTGCGGCGGTGTAAGGCTTTGATCCGCGCGATCAAGGTCAGTGGACTAAAAGGTTTCGTCACATAGTCATCTGCCCCCATCTCCAACCCGATGACTTGATCGCTTTCTGAATCACGGGCCGTCAACATAATAATAGGTACTGTACTGGAGATTTTGCGAATTTCGCGCGCCACCATCATGCCATCCATGGAAGGAAGGTTCAAGTCAAGGGTGATCATGTCCCATTTGTCTGGTTCAGCAGCAAAGGCTTCCAGCCCTTCTTTGCCGTCGTACTTAAAAGCCGCTTCCCATCCTTCATTCAAGAAAAACATTTGCATCATTTCAGAAACAGATTCGTTGTCTTCAATCATTAATATATTCATTTTCTTCACCTCTATGTTCTTTATCAAATCGTTGCAGATTCTCTTCGATCAGGCCAAAGATCGGCACGATGAACCAAGGGATCGCGATCATTTCAACTAGGAAAAAATTGGTCCATTCTTGCCATTTCAAGACAAACCCAATGACCGCCATGATTCCGCCAAAAAGCAGAAAATAACGGGCGCATAGTTTCTGAGCATGCCGCCAGTTGCGTTCATTTTGTTTTGCTAAATAGGAACGGTAGCCATAAATAAGGTTCATTTTTTTTGATGGAAAAAGAAAAAAAGTGAGACCAATCAAGAAAAAAATGATGCCAATTACTAAAAAAATCATCGTTTCACTCCATTCTTCCTATAGTATACTCGAATTTCTTTCTTCTACCAACAACTTCACCGATTATTCATAAAGGTTTGCCTTTTTTTCAATCTTTGATAAGATTGTGAGTGGACTATGACTATAAACCTTAGGAGTAAGATACATGACCTATAAAGCATTAACTTTTTTTGATCTTGACGGTACGCTTTTAGATGAACACTCGCAAATCACATCCGAAATCGCTGAAGCGATGGCGATGTTGCGAAAAAACCAAGTACTGCCGATCATTGCAACAGGAAGAACCGAACCTGAAGTTACCGCCATTCGTGAAGCAGCTGGGATCACCTCGAACATCGTCATGAACGGCGCCTTTATCCGTATTGACGGCAAAGAAGTTTTTTCCGATACCCTTGAACCTGAACTTTGCGCACGGATGTTCCAAGCAGTCAAAGACAATGGTGATGAACTGTGCTATTACAATGAGAAAGGCTATTGGGCGACTGGACATACCGAGGAAATGATTGGTGCGTACAACTATGTCCGCAGCCCTTTACCAGAAATCGATCCTCTGCATTATGAAACAGATCGGACCAATATGTTGTTGGTTTTAGGTGTCGGCAACGATGCTTATTATCATGAGCGTTTTCCAGAATTAACTTTTTATCGTAATACCCCCTTTTCAATCGATGTCGTAAAATCTGGCACCTCTAAAGGGACGGGCGTAAAAACCTTGGTAGAATTGTTGGGTCTAGAAGATGTACCTACCTTCGGCTTTGGTGACGGCAGCAACGACTTCGCTCTTTTAGAAGCCTGCGACCACAAAATTGCAATGGGAAATGGAATTCAAGAGTTGAAAGAGTTGGCAGACTTCGTGACCCTGAAAAATACCGAAGGCGGGATCGTGCACGCCCTGAAACACTTTGACTTAATCTGATTCTTTGCATACAGGCAAAACTATGGTATACTAATGAATGGTAGCGATACCCCTTTTATCAAGGGGATGTTACGGATTCGACAGGCATAGTTGAGCCTGAATTGCGCTTCGTAGGTTACGTCTACGTTAAAACGTTACAGTTAAATATAACTGCTAAAAACGAAAACTCTTACGCTTTAGCTGCCTAAAAACAGTTAGCGTAGATCCTCTCGGCATCGCCCATGTGCTCGAGTAAGGGTCCTATTCTAAGTGGGATACGTTTTATCTTTCCGTCTGTAAGATAAAAAAGAGAGCATCAGACTAGCGATACAGACTGCCTGTCACTCGGCAAGCTGTAAAGCGAACCTTCAAATGAGTTGACTATGAGCGTAGATTTTTAGGTAGCAATATGTTTGGACGCGGGTTCGACTCCCGCCATCTCCATAAAGAAAAATCGATTAGATTTTCGTAGTTTTTCCTAAGTGTTCAAAGCCTTGATTTAAAGAGGTTTTGAACACTTTTTTTGTATTTCTAGTTCCCCAATGTTTTTCGTAGTTTTTCGTGTTTGGTAGTCATTTGGTAGTCAAATGGTAGTCAAATTTTACCTTTGCTTCGATGTGCTTTTCCTCGCTTTTCGTAAATCGTATTTCTTAATCTGCTGTTCGCTTTACAACGAGAACGTTCGTTCGTATAATTCTTGCAAGGAGTGATTGATATGCAAATACCATTAGCGCACCAACGAACATATGCTTTTGAACGCTACTATTATGAATTCATCGAACGAATGGGCCCAGCGCACTTACTTTACGATCAGTTTGTTCGGACGATGGAGAACTTTGGAAAACCCTATTTTACCGTGCCATCAAGCTATAGTGGTTACCCAGAAGAATTGGCTTATGTATTTAAGAAAGACGGAGAAAACTATCTATTTGATCATGTTAGAACGCAAGACAAGATTCTTCGAAGATACGATCCGAATATAAAATATAAGCCCGGCGGCAACTGATATGAACATAATCAGTCAATATGAGCAGGGATACTTATCTCTTTCTGAGTTTATAAATGAATTCCCGGACAGTGTTTCTGAGTCACAGGAAGCTTTATACGGCACAAAATGTGTCGAGTTTTACGTTGCTGTCACTTTAGGTAAAACGGATTGTCGTTATTACGTACAAGCTTACGGAGGCGATTGTTATGAAAACGATGAAAGGCTATGTATCGAAGATACGTGTATTGAAGATAAGCAAGACCCCTTTGGTGCGGTTCTCGCTTGATGGAGTGAACTGCTTGATTGCAACGCATAGTTTGAACTTCTTGGCAGATGTGGATGAGGATATGCAAGTCGTGATTGCTGGCGAGTATAACGATCGTAAGCAGTTTGTTGTGAAGAAGTACACTGTCATTGGCAAAACTAAAATCATGATTGAATTTGAAGCGATGAAAAAAGGCTCCCTACTCTGAGTAAGAAGTCTTTTTGGAAATCTAGTTGTTTATCTATGTTAGATCACTATCGTTTTCTACTTCGCTGTTGTTTATATCTATACTAATCCTTGATGGATAAATTGGAATATCGTAAACTTCTTGAGAAAATAAAGACACGTAGAGATTGAATTTATTGTATATTTTTTCTACTATTTCTCTACCTATTTCTTCTTGAAATTTGCTATTTGTCTCGATATTTTCCAATGTCTCGTTTACCAATATAAATTTACCAGAAAAATCAGCACTCATAACGAATTTTTCATCTTTGTAGTAAGCTGTCGTTTCAGCGGAAATAATTAATCTATCTTTTATCTTCCCCGCTTTTATTTTCAAAGTATTGCTATCTTTAAGAATTGCATTACTATTTGCTTCGAAAATTAGATTTGTAACTTTAAGTGTTTCTTTTTCGAAATCCATACATTCTCTCCTATCATTTAATTAAAGAAGTTTTATTGGGGACAGCCTCTATTCTTGTGTTCATTCTTAAAGCAATGACCTCTTTAGCTATCGTTTCTTGATGCTCGTTAGTTGTTTCTAGTTTAGTTTCAAATCTATTGATATTAGTCTCTTGTAGACCTCGCTCTATAAGCATTTGCATAGCTTGATTTAGAGAGACACTATCGTAATCAGCATACTCCACTAAACGTCTGTGCAAGGTTTTTCCTAATCTAGCAGTTACTCTTCCGCTGAACTCTGTGCTGACTGCTAAAGTAGGTTTAGGTATAGATCCAGCTGTCCCTTCTTTAATACAAGTCGCAAAATATTCTTCTTTTGCAAGCTTAAGATCTTCCAAGGTTTCTTCCTCAGTAGTTCCATATACCTCTACAGGCAAATCCGTGTATTTGCCAACAAATCCTTTAAAATACTCATCTTCAAATGGTCGAATTGTATAGCCATAGTTACGTTCTAATAAATGTTCTAATGTCATAAATTTCTCATCCTTTCAATATAACTCAAGGCTCTTTTACCATACGGCGGGATTAAATTCTTAGAGTGTTTGACTATCGTTCTATTATCGAAAGGCCCAAAGAAATTAGGGACGTCACAACTGATAGTAAAATGAGTCGCTTTTCCACTATTTTGTTCTAACCTAAATCCATGCTTAACTAGTGCCTCTTCAACATCCTTAAATTTCGGATTACCCAAATTTCTTTTCAACTTTTCATACAGTTGATCTTGTTCTTCTGACAAATCATCACCACGACTTCCCCCGGCTTTTTAAGACACTACATACAGTGTCATCAATATCTGCAAATTAAATATATCATTCTGAATCTGCTTAATCAATAGTTACGCTTGATCTTGTTTAATAATTTAATATAATCATATACTAATAAACGTATGTATTTATAAAATTTTACATCACATAGACCTTGTTTTGATGCAATAAAAATTCCCTCCTGCTCGATTCTGAGTAAGAGGGATTTTAATTTTTGATATGGCTTAATATAAAAATGTCTAAAGTCATCTGTAAATTCTTTGACGATTTTCTGAATAATAATTTCTATTACGTTGAAATAATGATAAAATAAACAAGAAGAGTATTAGGCGCACTTCCCCAAGCTTTCACCGCCTGACTACTCTTCTTAAAGTTTTGCACGCACCTACTAATTTATAGTATAAACTTATTTACTGCAAGTAAAATGAATATGATCTATGTACAAGCCCGCCAAAGCGGGCTATTTGTTTACCACGGAAGCTTGTTGTTGTTCAATGCTGCTTGCAACGCTTTGACCATGTTAGATACAGGGCTGATAACTCCATCAACCGTTGTCTTCAAGGCTCGTTGCATAGCTTTGATCATTTCTGTTCCGCATAGTCCATCGATCGCACCATTGTATAAGCCTTTTGCTTTCAACCGTTTCTGCCATGTTCGAATCAGGGTGGATCCTTTTAGTGTATTATCAAATTGTGCGGCATAAAGGTTCTTGTTGCACGATTGGCGGTATTGGTGACTGATTTCATCATCTGGTGTGATACCTTCATACTTCATCGCTTTATTGGCAGTGCTTGGTCCAAACATTCCGTCTTCTGTGATTTTATCGGCATTTGGTTTTACAGAAGGTGTGCTAGGTTTAGCTGCTGAATTAGAACCGCTAGTCTTGCCAAACACCGCATCTTTGAAGCGTTCTAGCTCGCTTGGTTTTGCTACCCATGGAGCTGGACAGTTCTTGCCAGTAACATCATAATGTCGCCAAATCTTATTTCGAGTGATATTTGGATATTTTGCGATCAGTTCTTTGACAGCTTTAACGGTGTTCTGGAATGTTTTTTCAGTGATATTTCCATTCTTATCTAGGCACATTTCAACACCAATCGTTGAATAGTTGGCGTTGCCTATCTTAGAATACAGCGGACGATAGCGCGACCCATCTGCATTGTATTTGCTGATTTCGTTGGCGTGATACGCAACTTCATTTAAGGGAATGATACAGAGTGCTTCAATATCATCTATAAACAGTTGAGCAGAAGCATAATTTCCTTTTAGATTATTAAAATAGTTCTTGTGATTGCGTGCGGTGCCACCATTGTTGGCGGTGTAGTGCATAACAATACCATCAATACCGTTATTCCTGATACCTGGTCTTGAGTACTCATTAATATTGATATACTCGTATTTGATGAAACTCATTTATATCATCCTTTCTTTTAAAAAAGAGCAGCCGCTAGGCTACTCCTTCTTTTCTGTGAACTCTTGGCCGTCACCGTAATCTGGATCATCTTTACTATCCAAAGATTGAGTTTCGGATTGTCCGTCACCATAATCGATTTTAATTTCCGTTACTTTAGGTTTTGGATTTTCGGTACTATCTTGTAACTTAGACAGTCTTTCTTTGACCCAATTTGGAATTGGCACACCTAATTGACCTAAGTTTTCCGTGATTGAAATTCCATAAACCGCGATATAGAAAAAGACGAATGCAGTAGCAAACGTCTCAAGGTTCATAATCTTTAAATACGGATAGGCAATAATTACCAAGCAGACCACGAGCATGTGTTTTACAATACCAAGCAATCCTTTCGTGCTATTAGCTTCCTTAACGAAAATGCCCTTGCACAATCCTGTAACAATATCACCTACTACTACCCATAAGAACAACTGGACATATCCATTTGTCAGCAACCCTCGAAATTCATTCAGTAACACTCCATTGTCAATAATCACCATATATACCACCTTTTCTATTTTTTAAATGCATAGATCGTTTTATATCCTTAACTTCAAAATATCAGCCACAATACCATTAGCCAAAAAAGCAGACAACCAATGATGATTGTCCACTTCATAATATATTTAATTAATATAAACCTAATGCTTTTCTAGCTTTATCATACATAATAGTCATGCCTGATTCATTAGGATGCAAGCCGTCTGACGTGAAATTTGCTGCACTGACGTGGTTAAATCCCGCTCTGGCAAAATCAAGAATATCAGCCCCAAATGATTCTCCTATCTTCCGAATGCGATCATTGTAAGAGGCCAAAGTATCCCCGTTAGTATTTGTACGAGGATATGGACCGCGTGAATTTATCGGGATAGTAGCGCAATAGACTTTTGCCGTGGGATATTTATTCACTACTTTGTTTAATAATATTCCGTATGCTTCTCCGAAGGTTGTTGTTACGTTAGGTAATGCGCTAGAC
Source organism: Enterococcus sp. DIV0240d (assembly GCF_051711245.1). Taxonomy (NCBI): domain Bacteria; kingdom Bacillati; phylum Bacillota; class Bacilli; order Lactobacillales; family Enterococcaceae; genus Enterococcus; species Enterococcus sp. DIV0240d. The sequence continues at coordinate 2,738,890 of NZ_JBIOMG010000001.1, forward strand.
CCGTCAAAAGTCCCAATAGGCACATTATTGTTGAAATCATTAACACCCATATAAACAATAATTATATCTGGACTGTCAGTTTGATTGTCCAAAAGCTCAGCTCTCGTTATACCGGATGAATCAGTGCCTCCTGTAGTCGTGACGCGACTGCCCGACCATGAATTATTAACCAACAATTCAAGCTTACCAGAAGACTTATCAATCAACTTCTTCCACCAAGTCAAATTCACATCTTTAATAGCTCCTGATGAAGGATAAAACGCAACGTTTCCAGTGGGAATATATCCTGCGTAAGTGGTTATGGAATCGCCTAAAAAACTTATTTTCTTAGTAATGGCATCAACTGCTTTTGTTGTCACAACTGATACAGGCGTCCCGGGGAAAGAATATGCAGTCGTTGTCAAAACGAACATACCGATAAACACATGGCTTTTAATTATTTGTTCTCGAAACGGTTTGTAATTTGGACCTCCACGATCCTCCATATATTTGGCACTATAGAAACTGAACATATCTTTAGCTGAATAAACAGTGCCTTGGTCTCTGCGCACAAACACATATACATACGGCCTCTCTGTGACGCCGCCTATAGCAGCTTGAATTTCATCGAATGTATAGGTGAACCCTTGTTCTGGAAGCGAGATTCCGCCTCCTCCATAAATCCACTTGTAATTCGATCCCCACGTTGCAAAACAAGGAATTGCTTTAACTTTAAATTCTTTTTTCTTGTAATCGATCGTTAAAACGTCTTCGGAGTGTGGAACTGACACTAGCCAACCTTTATCGTATGTATAGGTTATTTTCGAAAAATTACCTATTTCTAACGATTGTCTAGTATTTTTATATCCGGGAGATACGTTTACTGAAACTTCTCCCCCGTTTGCTTTAGCTGTGTCTCGTATACTCATAGAAAAATACTTAGCACCCACAGGAACTATATAAGTACTAAGTTGGCCCGTTATGGCCCATGTAGCCCCACTGACAAATTGACTAGCAGAACTGTCTGCAAAAAAAGTTATAAACACTGGGCCTGTGTCTGAGTTCCCAACTTTGCCGTTTCGATATATGATATCACCATCATTGACCGCAGTTAGCTTTGTTCTTCCCCAATTAGCTTGATACCCGGTTTCTCCTTTTTTTAATATTTTCCCATCAGTTATGTTGTAATATTCATCGGCAATATACGTATCAACTAAATTTACGAAATCAGGAGTAAAGAAATCAACTTTATCTATAGTTACTGCTTTATCTTTTATCTTGGTTGTAGTTATACTATCCTCAGCAATCACCACCCCTTGATAAATTCCTAAGTCCTTCCAAATCGACACTGATTTATCCCATATATACGAATGAGCGCCATCAGTTGTTGCACTATCAAAAACTAAGTAAGTTCCATCTGCACCGCTAGGATACTTTGCTTTTAAAGCAGCAAGAGAATAAAACAATTCCCTAGGACCGCCTTGTGCGATTGATGATAACATACTGTCAACATAGGTTTTATCTGCTTTGGTTGCAACCTGCGTTTTATCCGCTTTTACAGAATCTAAGTCAGCAACTTTAGAATCAGTTAGTGCTAAGGATTTTTTGTCTGCTTTAACAGCATCTAGAGTATCGATATCAGTCCGAAGTGCAAATGGTTCTAGCTTATCTTCAATTTCAGCTTTATTATAAACATCAGCGTTATTAAAAATTTCGGTTTGCTCGTCAATTCGTTGCTCTAACTCTTGCATTTTAGCAGTCGAACCAGCTTCAAATTCGCTCCATCCTTGCCAAAAATCCTCGGTGAATTCCGTTAGGTTTGTGTCAATATCGGATACCCCCATGTTGATATAAAAATACCCAACGTGCATCGTCTGATTGTTTGAAAAATTGATATACAGTCCACAACGAATTTCCCCCCGATATCCTAAAAACTCTCGTGGGATAACGAAAGAGACGATTCCCTTCAGAGGATCAACAATTTCAGGAGTATAGATCAATTTTTGATTTTGATTATTGAGTTTGACGGCAGAAAGTCGGATTTCCGTTCCGTTGGGTAAATCAAGCGGCTTGCCATCCATTAAAATATGGATCAGCTGGAGGCCGCTATTCTCATCATACGAGAAATACTGAATGTCTTTAGATTGAATAGCTTTCCCGACTGGACTGATCTCGATTGAAAATTCGTTTGTTTTAAAAATTTTGTTATCTTCGTTCATCCTGCGAACACCTGCCCACCATAAGTTTTAGATTCCATCGTGGTACCGCTGATCGAAGCACCGGCGGCACGATAAATAGTTGATCCTTCTGATCGATATACTATATTGTTTTCTGTTCCTGAAACGGTGTATGAAATTCTCACGCCCGTTCCAAAAGCGCCTTTGAGCGCATAATATTGGTTTGAAGCGTGGCAACCGTAAATATTTCCAGAAACACATCGCTCCCAACTAAACGCGGTATAGCCCTCAATATTTTTTGTGTTTTGAACCGCGCGGCAATTATCCGCAACGCCGTACATTGCCCCATCAAAAGAAACAAAATATTTCGGTGAATTCGCTACATCCGTTTGGGTAAAGCCTCTGACCGCACAGTACATTCCACAATCAGCGAATCTAACTGACCTCACAAAAACGCCGGTATCTCCGACTGAAGCATCAATGACCGAAAGATTTGACGCTATGATCTCAAGCTTGCCGCTTGTGATATTGGAAATCACGACATCTTCCAGATACACGCCTGGTTCCACATAGATATAGAATAGGCTCGTGGATAGCAGCGGCAGACTATTGATTGCCGCTTGAATCGTTTTGAACGGTTTTTCTTCTGTTCCGTCAGCAGTCGTGTCATTTCCTAATTCTGCAGAAACAAACAACGAGATCGAGCCGCCAGATCCGCCATAGAGTTCTTGAATTACTGAATTAAGCTGAGTGATAACATCGCCTTGATTTTTGATCAACTGATTTACTAGTGTTAGTTCCTCTTTAGTCAATTCTTCCCCAGCCGCCAATCGTTCTCGGAGCGTCTCAAAGATAACCCCCTCAGTGTTGACCCGCGCATCCACAACTTCATTCGGGCTATCACCGCCAGCGTTCAATACAAGATTATCGATCCGTTTATTTGTTGCCTGATTTCTTTGATCAACTCGTGTTTCCAATCCATTTAAATAATCGACATTGTCATTAAACGTCTTCTTCCATTCTGAGCTGATCGCATTTTTTACTAATTTCATTAAGCCCAACTACAACACTCCTTTCTTCTTCAGACCTGCAAGAATATTTGTCATTGTTTTTTTATTATTCGATAACGTGACTTCCGGCGGTTTGTTAGGTATCAGTGGATATTTTTTCAATCCGACTACTTGAATCATCTGACAAACATTGAGTGGCTCGTAGACAAACGTCACTTTGTCCCCACGATTTAGATCAATCGCCCATTTGATATTCACCGTTCCCGAAATGTCCGGATAATCGTGGATATCCCGCCTTAGTCGTGCACTCATACTGCTTGCGACCGTGAATCGATCATCGTTCACGGGATCTTGAATACGGATGCCCCACTTGCTTGATTCAGGCGACGTATACGTGATCGGACTGAAATAGTAGCTTTCGTCTTCTTTCCTCTTTCCAAATCCGCGAATCTGCGTTTTCAGGCTATACGTATCGATCTCAAAGTGGACTTCATCGGTATTAAACTTGTACCGTATCTGTTCTTGTGTCTCATTTCCGTAGTAAGTTCTTGGATAAAACCGCAAGTGTTTATTATCAGGGATCACCACTGCATCGTAGTCCGTCAGCACTTCATCAATCAATTTCAAGTAGTTTCCATCACCGAAATTCTCCTGTTCAATTCGGCTGAAGACACCATTGGTGTTAACCACTTCATAGCTAAACCCTCGGTTACCAGCTGAAAAAATATGCGATAGACATTGATTGATAGAGAAAGTCCCTGTCATCTGCTCGTATTGATAGCCATCTTGGATCGTGTAATAGACGTGTGTGGCAACTACTTCTTTAAATCGCTGTGCGCCAACTGCATAGTCTTTCATCTGTTTGACGATAAATTCCTGCCCGTTCCAAAAAACAGAGCTTTCGTAGTCTACGAGATCAAATGAATGGGCATTGGCTTTGGTTTTCATCACCAAAAAGCCGACTTCCCACGTTTCGTTTTCTTGCCAATTTTCAAAAAAAGAGTCCCTGTCAACATCGACAAGGATCTCTTCTTTGGTTTTCTCGAAATTTGCTATTATGATATCGTTCATCCCATCACCTACTTATAGAGAAATCGGAAATCCCACGCCGTTTTGATACGTGAAGCGTTGGAGATTTCGATTTTGTTTTCGCCAGGAACCAATGAGATTAAGCCGTGATTTGTATCAATCCCACAGTGAATACCATTTTTTAGAGGATAGACACCATCAAGCGTTAATGTCTCGCCGCTAACGGAGTTGAGTGAACCACGGTAGATAAATCGCTCACCAGTGGTTGCGTTGAACACTGTGAGATTGCCATCGCTCATCCCTTCAATTTTGATTTTCAGGTAATTTTCTCTTGGATCAATCGCGAAATCGCCGGCATTGAAAATCGTAAAGCGGCTAGTCTGATGGACGTATTCATAGTCTTCTGAAACCAAACCTTGTGAGAATTGCCAAGTTTCGTCTAGGCTGAAAGCTTTTAGGGTAGTGGATAGGGATTCCGAACAGCCCTTAAACACATTAAATACGACTGTATAGTTTTGATAAGTGTTATACCCCTCGTTCTGTTCAAATGAGGTGGGATACACTTCATACATTTTACCCGGTGACAGCTCGTGCGTGATATAATACGAGCCATTTTTAAATATCAGTTCTATCAACTCTGTTTCAAGCAATTCTTTCTCCCATTCGCTTTCAAAGAAAATGTCTATGTCAAATTGAATTTCAAATGATTTAAATGATTCGTTAATCGGTCTTGATCCATTACTACCACTAAACTCTTGATACTCTACATTGTGGTTTGGGGATGCTCGTTTTATATCTTTGAAGACGATTTTCATTTTTCGCTGAGGGTCAAACCAACCACTCCCTTGATCAAACAAAACCTTATAAAACATCAAACATCCCCCTTTGTATAGTTCAACTTAGTAAAGTTTTTTCCTAAATGTTTATCGGTAACAGTGGATACCTCATCGACATCCAGAATTGCTTTCAAAACATTCGGTTTTTTAACGAGTTTATCCAACAGCGAAATCATTACATCCAACTTGTTTTCTAAACCGGAATTGTTGTTTTGTACTATGACTTTGTTGTTGTTTTTATTAGAATCAGTGTTTATGCTCCTTAGATTTCTAACCAATGAAGAATCTTCCGGAATACCCACTCCGTCAGCATACTTTGGAATGCCCAAGCGTCGCATGATCGATTTAGTGATACTAGCTCGAGCAACTTTCGTTCCTGCAGGAGCATTGGGAATATACACATTTCGACCTTGAGGTATAAATGGAGCCTGACCAGGGAACTGAACCAACTCTTTGTATAATGGTCCTGATTGATCATTTACGATCATATCTCCACCCGGGTGGTAATTTGTTCCTTTGGCATTTGGAATAGCTGTTTGTCCTGTTCTTCTCCCACGATACTCAACATCGATTACCACATTTTTGCTATATACTTGAGCAATTTCACTCTTCGCTCTTAGTACTTCAGAATAATCTGCTGTTGCATGTAAATGTTTCGCACCAACGCCAGTAGCATTGTAATCATTGATTTTGCTCTTAGAGTTTGCCAATATGCTATTTACATTTGTATTGTCTCCCAATAATCTTTTCAGCTCTGGAGAAACACTGTTATATGTTTCTAGCATTTTCTTAGATTGACTAACCGTTAAAGTTGCTGGATCTTCTGCTATCAATCTTTTAACTTCTGGATCTAGTGCGTTATACTCGTTTAATGAAGTTTTCGAAAAGCTTAGTGCATTTAAGAGATCATAATTTTCAGCATTCAAATTTTTAATCTGGGGTTGAAATTGCTCCCACATCCCCAAATTAAGCATTGTTTCTGCCATGACTTCAGGAGTATTAGAGTAAAGTAATGCTTTTTTCTCATCAAATGACATCTCTGCCCATTTTCCCGAGTCTTCTAATGCTTTGTACATTGTTATCGAAAATTCGTCCTGTAGTATTGCTTTTTTATCGGACCAAGCCATACCGTCCCACCAACCATTAGCAATTGCAGCTTCACCGATAACGTCTTTTGCATTACTATCTAAGTCGGCATCATGGACTACTAGCTTCAAATTATTCCACGTTAGAGAATCTTTAGTAGCTTCTGTAACGACCTCTGCAACATTGGATTTAACTTCTCCGGTCTTTTCATCAAAAACTAAATCATTCCAAGTTTGAGCTGCTTTCTTACCAGCCTTACTTGATTCTGATGCAGTCCAAGAGATTTTTTCCGCATTCTTTTCTGCATTTGATGCCAATTCTCTTGATAAGTCAGAAGCGCTCTTTAGGATTTTTTCGTTTTCTGCAATTGCACTATCAGCATAATCACCCATACTTGAAATTAGTTGCCCGTTTGCAAGAGAGACCTCATTTTGTAATTCAGGATATTTTTTAAGAATCGTTTCCATTTGAGAATCAAAACCTTTTACAGTCGTTGAATTTATCTCATCCCAAGCCGCCAGAAATTTCTTAGCGAACTCACCATCTAAGTTGTATCCCAAATCTTGTAGGTACTTTTCTTTTTCTTGTCTACTTAAAGTTGCATTTTGCTGGGCTATCTGCCTTTGCTTACCTAAAGATTGCAACCACAATTTCGCTTCTTCCTCTGTTGCATTTGCTACATCTGCGTTCATGGCTGCAAGTATTTTTTTCTTCTCGTTTGCAGAAACATCTAAAGTTTCAACATATGCTTGAGTTGTATTTTTCGCCAGATCTTGAATAATTTTCGCTTCAGATACACTAATTTCTCGATTACTATTAGAAGCAGTTTTCTTTATCTCTGTGATCCGAGCGGTATTCTCTTGAACGATTTGTAATGCAGATTCTGCCTTGACTTTCTCGTCTTCTACCATATCACTGACAGATGAATTTACAGATTCAGGAAGCTCTTTTATTAATTTATCCAAGCCCTCAACTTTCTTCACAAGGCTGTCTTCTATGGTTTGACCTATTTTCTCAAAATTTGAGATCATCGAGTCAGAGTTAGTCGCAAATCCATCTGCCATCAAACCGAATTGACCTGATGCTTTTTGCGTATTATCCTGAACTTTAGTTAAGGTTCCATCAACCGCTTCTCCTACATCAGTTCCCCATCGCTGGACACGTTGGCTAGAATTCCAAGCTTCTTCACCGAAAAGCTTCCAAGCGCCATACCCAACTGCAAGCAATCCACCAGCACCAACAATCAAAGGTAGCGCCCCGGCTAATCCCCCAGTACCTAAAGCTGTGGTTAGCGCCCCAACTCCTGCACTCCCAGCGGCGCCACTTGCAGCCGTACCAACACCTGTAACTGATGTTGCTAAGGTAGCTAGAGCTTTTTTCTCAGCAGATGCAGCTACAAGCTCTACAATTCCTGTAGATAATTTTCCTACACCTTTTGTAACTGATCCGATGGTAGAGATACCCCCACCGAGCAACTTGAGTGCTGGACCAGCTGCTGCTGCCATTAGCCCCCATTTGATAATGTTTTGCTGTTGTTCTTTATCTAAAGAACTAAAGGCTTTAGCCATGTCACCAAAGCTCTTGATCAGCGGTTTTGAAGCTTCCAAACCATCTCTTAATGCGTCAACTAGTGGTCCTCCAAATTCAATCGCAGCATCCACGGCTTCGTTTCGCAACATTTTTAGTTTTGATTCTGTTGTTTCGTATCTTGTTCCAGCTTCATTAGTTAAGGCTGTATTCTCTTCCCACGCTTGCGTTGACATGTCAACTGCGCCAGAAAGGGTATCTGATGCTAAAGCTAAGGATTTAAGCATATTAGATTGCCGAACACCACTTAAGCCCATTTCATCAAGCATTAGTGTCGCGGATTCGCCTTTTCCATCTAGTTCTCCAAGACCTTTAATGAATGACTGTATCGCTTCAATAGGTTTTTCGTTCCATTGTTTAGCAAATTCGCTGGATGACATTCCTGCAACTTTTGCAAACTGATCTAAACTGTCCCCACCTTCAACAGCTGCTTTTTCAATAGCTGTGAGAGTTTGGGTCATAGCTGTACCACCAGCCTCGGCTTCGATACCAACCGAACTCATCGCAGTAGCTAACCCAAGTATCTCTTGATTACTTAGACCTGCCAGTGTACCCGCAGAAGCTAATCGATTTGACATCTGAACAATATCTGCTTCTGTTGTGGCGAAATTATTCCCCAAAGCAACGACAGACGACCCAAACCTTTGATACTCACTAGATGTCATTCCGGTAATGTTCGCTATTTTGGCAATTGCGGTAGCTGCATCTTCAGCGGATAGGTTTGTGGATTCACCCATATCAATCATGGTTTTAGTAAAAGCTGTAATATCTTGCGTTTGAATTCCTAGTTGCCCAGCCGCTTCTGCTACAGCTGCAATTTCGGAATGAGTTGATGGCAGTTCTTTTGCCAATCCTCTTAGACTAGTCTCAAGATCCGCATAAGAGTACACAACATTACCATTGCTATCAATTACTTCATCTGAAGTCTTCTTAACACCGGCGAATGCTGATTCCCAATCAATAGCGGCTTTAGTAACAGCTGTGGCACCAGCGACGATAGGTGCTGTTACACCAACTGTTAAAGCAGTTCCCGCTTTGGAAACCATGCCACCAAACTTTTGAATCTTTTCACCTTGTTTGATATAGGCATCGCCATGCTGTTTTAGCCAACCGGTCACACCTTGAGTTTCAACTTGTAGCCTAGCCATCTGACCTGCTGTATTTTGCAGTTGAAGTTTATAGTTCGCCAATTTACCGTTAGCATCTTGTAACTGATTAGCTAGCCGCTTTGTTGAATCTGTTGCTTTTCCGTCTACGAAAGAACCGTCATAGGCTTTCTTGAGGGCGGTCACTTGGTTTTCTTGTGCTTTGATAATCTGTGTCAAACCATCGTATCGAGTACCTAATTTACCAAGTTTGTTTCCTGCCATATCGGCAATTTTCATATTAGCTTGCATTTCTTTTGCTAGGTATTGTACTTGCTTTTTAGAATTAGCAACGCCTTTCCCAAAATCAGCATCATCCAAACCTAGCTTTATGACCATATTTCCTAATGGAGTTGCACCAGCCAAATTATCCGCCCCCTTTCACTAAATCAGCCAACGGCTTAGTTTCTTTGCGTTTCTTGTTTTTCTTTCCATTTGGCGTTTGTTTAAACATAATTTCATAAAGGTACAGTGTATCTGTATTTAGAACGTCATTGATTGTCCAACTGGGATAAATCTTCAATATAGATCTCACAACATCTAGCTGTAACTCATGATGATCGGACGGACTTATTTTCCGTCCTTTTTTCCTTTTGGGTCTTTCTTATCTGTTGGATCTGATTCTTCCACGTCTTTCTCGTAACCTAAGACACGGTACATAATGATTTCCATGATCAAATCTCTGTCCCATGCATCGATACCATCTAAAAGGACAGTTCCGGTTAAATCTTTATCATCAAACAAGCCGGCTACAAACTCAGCACGGAATTCAGTAAGCGCTCTGGCTGAAGGAGCAATATCATTGCCTTCATCATCCTTCTTAAAAAGTTTTGCTTCACCATCCGTGTAATCCAAAGCTTTTGAATAAGGTACGTGGCTTTGTGTGAAGGTCTTTCTTGTTCCATTGATCATTAGATCCAATCTGATTTCTTTTCCAATTTCTGACATGTATAATTCCTCCTATTAATCAAAAATAAAAAGGCTAGTCCGAAGACTAACCTTCCCCTTCATTATTCACCGCCACCAATTGGAGGAGTAACAGGCTCACCAAGTACAGCAGTTTTTAGTTGAGCGACTGCAGCCGTCCCAAATGCACGTAAGACTTTAACAGTTTTATCATTTTCACCAATAGTAATTTTTCGAGAGATTGCGTTGTAAACATACTCGCCCGCTTCAGGTGTAAAATCTTCATCGTTTTTCGTAGCCAACGAAAACCCATCACGATTAAACGAACCTGCTACCATAGCAAAAGCAACTGGTTCACCATATAAATCTTCTGCTTCAACGACTGCAGCCATATATGGAGGCTCTGTTTCGTCACCGAAACCGTCAATACCTTCCGCCATTTTGATCAATCCTAAGATTTCTTGTTCAACTTCAACAGGTACATCCAGTAAACCAAAGTTTGCAGCTACTGATCCGGTACCTTTCTTGGACAAATAATACTCAACGTTCCCAGCAAATACTTTCACCGCTTCTTTGGATAGCCCTGTTAAGTCGAAGGCAGTAGGTCCACCTTCTTTTTGTTTACCTTCTAAAATGTGAATTTTCGCTGTTGTATCTGGTTCCAATGCTGTGGTAAGTTTTCGAACCGATAATTTATCAAAGCCATAAGTTTCCATTTGTAATTTCCTCCTAATAAAATAGACACCGATTAATAATCAGTGTCATGAATTTGTGTGTTTTTTCGATAACGTCTTGCATCCACAAAGCGTTTTGTTTCTGAGAAATATTCGTCAAGCCCACCATTTAACTGAGCATAACCAAATTTCCACATCGCAGCTTTCACTGCTTTAGCAATTTCTTTCGTCAAAATCCTTGATTGAGTTTCAACGTTAATTTGATAACTGAACGTTTGAGACATCTCTTTGTTGGCTGCATAGTAAGCACTAGTTGGCGGTCCAAGAGGTGTATCGATGATAATAAAAGGTTTGGTCGAATCGAAGCTTTCAGGTACTTCATAGAATTTGATGTTCTTTGCAGTCACCTCTTTTGCAATCGTAGGATCAGCAGATAAAACATTGTAGACTTCCATCATCATATCTTTCATCGTGCTAACTCCTCCAATTCTGACCGCATCTCTTCAAATGCAGATCCTTCTGTTTTATCAACAACCCCTTGTAATTTTCCAATCCCTCTAGGACTAATGTACCTACCAAACCGAGTATAGCCAAATTCATTCAAATGCACCAAGCGCCATCTTGAACCTTGACCCCAACCAACTTCGATCGTTTTAGGCGGTCCTTTTTTCACTCCGGAAACAATTACTGTGTCATGCGTTTCACCAGTATCCATGTAACTGGATACCGCCTCTTGCACATCTTGTTGTAATTTTTTTCCATAGTTTCTAAGCGACTTATTCACAATCCGGTTCGTTCTTGCTGGACCTAACTTGGCTTCAAGATTCTTTAGTATCTCGTCCACGCCTTTTACTGAAACGCTCATGAGGTCACCCCCAAGATGATTTTAAGAAAATCGTTATTCTCAACATCAGGCGCAAAATCTACAATATCCCATACATCATCTTTGTAACGAAAATCATCCAAGACTACTTTATGCGCATTGTCTGGCAAATAGTCTGTATATGGATCTCTAATCTTGATTGTCACAGCTTTTTTTGTTCCTTTTCCGCTAAGAATATCCCTATCCTTAGAAGAAGGATTGTAGACTAAGCAAGTGCAGTAATACAACTTCTTGTTTTCTTGTTCACCAGGTTCAGGTCCATCATTTGGTTTTACTTCAAAAAAAGTAACCGGCGTATTCAAATCACCGGCTACAATTTCAGGTCTTTCATATTTTGTTTTAATCGGCAACTTGATCACCTACCAAGTCAATTGAAGCGTCCATGATCATCATCTGGAAGTTGTCATAAAAGTATTCGAGCGCCTCGTTTCTTAAATAACGAGTGCGCTCATAGACTAATTCTTTGCCTTTTTCATACTTTGTAGGATCAAACTCTCCAATAATTGATTTGATATCGGCAAACCCACTTTCCAGTTGTTTGCCAATACTTTCATCTTCGGATGAATGAAAAATACGAAAGCGATCTTTGAATTCATCAATAAAAACTGGATCGTTCATTCGTTATCCCTCCAATAGATCAATTAAATCTTGCTTCTTAGCGTTGCTTGCATAATCAATTGCACGCTCGTCTAACAACGCTTTTAGTTCTGGAACCGTAAGGCTAGAATAGTCTACAGTCGCCATACGAGCGTTAGGCGTTGTTACTCCCCCGAGCCACCGTCAACATCTGCTGGGATAGCAATATCATATACTTGAGCTGCATCGTTGTTTGTTGGCTGCCCGTTACCCAACATGTCGATCGCATACAAAGTTGCACGTTTCATTGCGAAGGTTTCTTTGTAAACTGCAATTTTTTCAGGACGAGATTGAGTGGCATCATATTCGCCGTCAATAAATGCAATCAATTTATTTTCAGGAACATCTAAAGATTCGATGATATGATCTTGCGAAATGAATGGTAAGTTCGAAACAAAAACGCCGTTAGCATTTTGGGTTGTAACTCGAGCCACGATATCGTAATAATTAACTGGATTTACAATCAAGTACACTTTGCCTGAAACCTTACGATATTTTGTCTCACCGTCAGTATCGTTGTCGCCAATACGATGTGTGTATTTTGAAGCAGTTTTCAGCACCTTAGCAAATTCTTTTACCATAGTGGCAGAATCCTTGAAAGTCAAAGTACCAGCCGATGCTTTATCAGGATATACACCTCCAGTAACAGCTCCATCCAAATCTTTCAAAAGTCCAATCGGTTCGTTGTTACCTGTACCAGTAACAATTTTCACTTCCCAGATGTCAGAAACAGCTTCACGCAAAGATAACTGTACATACCGATTGATCCAACGAGGACCTAAGTCTAATGTATCATTAGAAATTAGCATGAATGCAGTCAATGCAAGTTGCGTATATTCTGTCGAGTCGAATTCCGCATCAAGTTGCCCTTCTAAATCTTTGTGTAATGGTCCAAACACCGCCACACCTTTACGACGAGAACGAATGACCTTGACTTTTCCAACGGTTGATTGGAAATTGATTAAGCGCAACAAAGGATGATCTTTTTCCAAGTCTTCGAATACTTTTTCAAAGATTGTTTCTGGCCATACTAAATCTTCGTCAAATCCGCCAGCTTTTGAGACTTCATTATAAAATTTCGTTTCTTCAGCAGTTAAGGTTGGAATCCCCCGAGCTTCTAAAACACGGTTGTCAGTTACGTTCTTTAATTCTTCGTACTCAGCACGTACTTGTGCACCTGCATCTTCTGCAATGGCTGTGACGTAAGCTTCTAAAGCATTGTTTACTTGTTCAGGTGTTGCATCTTCTTTTGCAGAAATAGCGTTGAAGATTTTCTTCGCATCTGCTGTTTTGTCTGTAATGTTTAACATAGTTTATTCTCCTTTTCGCAAACGTGCGATTAATGATTTTGGTTTTAGTTCTTGTTCCACTTGATTTGTAACAGGTTGGCTTATATTAGCCATCGCAACAGCGACAGCATTTTGAATCATAGATGCAATATCTTGTGGTTCTTCTTCCGGTTCGGCACGTTTCACAGAATTAGCAAATCCAAACTCTACAGCTTCGTCTGCCGTGAACCATTTTTCTTCATTCATCCATTCACGCAACTGATCAGCTGATTGACCTGTCTTGTCTGAATAAATTTCTAAAATTGAATCATCAATAGTTTCTAAAGCGTTCAGCGTTTTTTGGATATCCTGTTTATTGCCCCAAGCGAATGTTGAAGCTTCATGAATCATCAATGAAGTACCAACGTTCATAATCACTTCATCAGCACCAGCAATGATAAAGGTTGCGGCGCTTGCTGCTAAACCAGTCACTTCGACAGTGACGTTTGATGGGTGATCTTTTAGGTAGTTGTAAATTTCAATCCCTTCAAACACATCGCCGCCAGGACTATTTAGTTTGATCACAATATCATCTGTGACTTTATCCAGTGATTCTCGGATATCTTTCGCATTAATAACATCATCATCACGCCAATATTTCTTTTGGACATTGCCACTCAAGGTGAGAATGTGCTTACCATTTTGGATTTCGTTGGTAAATTGAAACGGTACTTTCTTAACTTTCGGCATTTTCGTTCTCACCCCCTTCCAAGTAGTCATAATTCTTAGTCATTATTAGTCGTTGTCCTTCGCCATTCGGCAATGGATCATAGTCTGTCACTTCACGCACTTCATCACGCAAGAAAGTTCCAGAAGAAACGATCTTATCAATCTGAGTAGCGTTTTCCAGAATGCTGACAGGTAATACTTTAGAAACTTTGATACGTTCGCCATTCTTGTATTCTTTTTTGGTAATAATCTTGGCCATCAACTCATCCTGAAGCTTCTTCATCAGTGGTGCGATACACAACTTCCGAAAGGCTTGAAGGTTAGAATCAAGTTCAGCTTTTTCACCATAAATAAGCGCCGTAGGAACTCCTATGGCGTTGGCTACATCATCGATCAACGATGTTTTCATTTTGTTCAGCTCATCAAGGGATTGATTGGAAACCCCTTGTTTGTTGGTGTATTCCTCGTACTCGAATCCTTTGATTTTTGCTACAATTGCTACAGACTTTGTTTTGAATGCATTGTAGACCTTGTCAATATACTCTTGTAATCTTTGACTACGTGTCTTGCCGTCCTTTCCTTTTTCTTCGTTAATACTTCCGGTCGAATCGATAGACACCGATCCACGAATTTGATTGTTTCGCATTGCAATTTCAATGATTCGCCCAAATAACTCGGAATAGTCTTCGAACAAGCCCTTTGTAAAACGATCAAGTTTATCATTGTTGTATTCAATGTAGATCACATCTGACATACTGAAGCTTTTTTGAAACACATAGTTCTTTACTGTTACGCCAGTGAACACATCATCATAAACAGCGTATTCCGTGCGAGAAAAATCATCCGCGATCAGCAATTGGTTATCTTCAGTAAAAATGACCAGCACTTCGTTGTCGTCCATAAGACGGTAGAAAAACTTTTCCCAGAACGTTGCAGCCGACATATCATTGTTGGGTCGAACATTCAAAATGTATTCCCAGTCAGCAGTGCCATCTTTGTTTTTGAACTTTACTTCCAACGTGGACATTGTTCTTGCTACAAAATCAAGCACTGTGTTCTTAGCCATGATTTTCAGATATGCTCGAGCAGATTCATCATCCCCATAGACAAGATCGGGAATCCAGTCTGAGGGTTCTTCGTTACGTATGGACTGCTTAAAGACATCAAATAAACTCACATATTTTCACCACCTTTCAATTAGTGACGGACGCCTATCTGATTGACTTTAATTTGACAAAGTCATTGCCATTCAAATTGTTGTACATTTCTTCTGCTTTTTTCTTGCTAAAGAAACTAACGATTTTAATTTGCAAGATTTTCAAATAGATAGTTTTCTTGAATTTTAAGTTAATTGTCACATTCCCATGATTCTTTTCTTCTCCCACGAAAACCACTCCTTTTCTATTATTTTTATTTAACGCATAAATGCGAGATTTCAGGATCACCTTCACTTTCCGGCAAATCGCCGACCTGATTTATTTTGGACCTGTTCAGGTTGTTTCTTCTTGTAGCCCAAAGGTGTTGAAGTTACTTTAGTGAAATAAACTGTGTTGCCAGCCATTACGTTTTTCGTTTTTCGCTCTACATTCAGGTATTGAGGTTTATACATAGTGATCACTCACTTTCTAAAATTCAATCTCATCCAACATATCAAAAGCATCATCATAATCGATAGTTTCGGCAATCAACTCTCTTTTGTACAAAGCAGCCAAGAAAGCGTGGAAGCCATCTGTTTTTCGTCGTATTGGCTCCTTCTTCAAAAACGTTCTGTTTCCTAAACTGTCTTCTTTGATATACGTATTGTTCGTGTACCATCGCATCATAGGGTCGTCACCGAAAATAAATCGTTCATTTGCAAATCCATCTTCAATGATTGGCGCTACTTTAGCTTGAACTCCCCTTGGGTTTCTGAAGAATTCATTAGCGAATTCATTCTCATCAAGCAACGGCCGTAACAAATCCATTCTAAATCCATCAGACGCCACAATCTCAATGTTGTAATGTTTCCTTTTTTCCACAAGCCAATCCACTAAATGACGAGGGTCGATAGACGGTTCATCAAGTATGGTTACTAGACCTTTGGATTCCCAATCTTTGATAGGTGCTTTCAATTTAAATGTATCCAGAAACTGTTTCCTTGCGAAACTATGCTGAAACCAAATGTACTTGTCATCCTCCTTGAAAAGCAATCCGACTGTTGCGAAATCTCGAATGCTTGCATAGTCAAAACCCGCAACGCAAGAATGATTTTTCAAATCTGGTATAGGTTGATTAGTCGCCATTAGCTTTTCGTGAGTTGTAACATCTTTTTCCGAATCTCCTTCTGTAAAGTTCATTCGTTTAACGACAAATTCTCTTCTTCCAGATGGCTCTTCTTGAAGTTTGTCATATTCTTTTTTAACAGTTGAAAATAAGCGTCTCGAATAAGACGTATCTTCCTCAAACATCGGATTAGCTTTTGACCACATTTTTGGATTGTCCATTTCGTCAATCGTGTCTATTTTGCAGATGAAAGGAAATAGCCTGTCGTTTTTATTTTCTCCACTGAATATCTTTTGCGCCCTCTCGAGAATTTTGTCGTAAAACCCTTCACGCACATGTCCGTTCGTTCCATTATAAAAAGTTCTAGGATTCTTTATTTTACCGAGTCCGCTTCGTTGGATATCTACTAAATCAGATGATTCAAATTGGTGTATCTCGTCAAACTCCAAACAACCGTCACGTGCACTATCCATTGTTTTTGGATTATTTGTACGATAGCTAAAAATAGAATTAGTAACTCGGTTGGTTATAGCCATCTTTGTAAGATAAAATTGCGTTTCTAATCGGTTCATTTGAACCATTTCATAAACTTCTTTGAAACTAACTTTCCCTTGTTTTTCTGAGTTAGCAGTAATTGTTACATCATAATTTCTAACGTTGTATAGAGGGCTAATAAAAAAAGAATCGCGTGCAGACATAAAGCCGTTTTTCCCTCCACCACGAGCGATAGAGTTTAAAATCTCATCAAAAAACACCTCGTCATCTTCTTTTTGATAGCAGAAAATGAAAGGTGTGATAAATTTTTGATATTTAGCTAATGGGAAAAAGTTTTTTTCGGCATATCGCACAAACTTTTGTATCATTTCATCATCGAAATAAATATCATCTCGAATCAGGACTTCTTTTTTTAAGTAATCAACTAGCTGAATGCGCTCTTTGTTAAAAGGTATAATTCCTCGTTCATACAAATCTACATATTCGTCAAAGAAGTAAGGTTTTATTATTGTCATAACAAATCACTGCCATCCAACGCGGCATTTTGAGCAGGTTTTTGCTTTTCGGCCGGCAAATAATCAGTGAGTTGTTTAATCACGCGTTGATAAGATTGATCACGAGAATTATATTGTTTCGCAACCGGTCGCTCACGCTCGTAAGGAATTTGATTTTCTGACTGAGAAAAAAGTTCATAGTCGCCTTTTTCAGAAATATCAACCCACATCTCATCAAGAAGAATTTTCAACCGCGCTGCTTGTGTAATTAAACCAGATACGACTTTCTTTTTGTCCCCGTCAATATCTTCAAACAATTTGCTTAGCCGCTTTTCTTCGGCAGCAACTAGCTTATTTCTCTTTTTTAAATCTGCCATACAATCACTTCCTTTCTAGCCCGGGGTGGGGTTGTGTGAAAAATAATGAATACATCTGCGGAGTTGACCCCATCCACCGGTTCCCTAGATTGGGATTTGACCCCAAAATAATTCGACCGGGGGTATGTCACTCCCCACTTTCGTTTGATTTTCTAGTCATTTTTGGGATTTGATTTTTTATCAATCTCCCCACCACTCATCTTGCCAACGCTTCTGCTTAGCTTGGCCACGATAGTTCATCCGATCGTGTCGCTTGTTATGACAGTCCTTGCATAACGTTCTTAGGTTGTCTGGATCAAACGCCAGCTCTGGATTTGTTTCTAGCTCTTTTATGTGATCGACCTCCAGTATCGAATCATGCTGTGTAGTCAGTCTACCTTCGGCTTTACACCATAAGCATTCGTAGTGATCTCTCTCAAGTATTTGCTGCCTTAGATTGCGCCACTTGGTCGATCCATAAAACCTAGCACGATCTGCTTTGGTTTTTACTATTGGAATCATTTAAAACTCTCTGTCACTGTACAAGAATCCATCTGCTTTCTTTTCCACTTCTGGCGAGTATACGACTTCAAGGGCTAATTTATTAGTAACGTCATCGTATTCAACCAATTCCAGATTTATCGATTGAACTCTACTTAAATCTAATTGTTCAAAAGCAGTAAACGCATTTCCCAAAATCATTCTTTTATCTTTACTCATATCCCATACCTCCTCAGTCTCTCCACAATATGCGGATCACTCTTCCAACCATGCCCAATGTATATCAACCTATGCCGATCGATATACTCGTCACTAAATTGCTCATAGCATTCAAGCAATGTGTGCTTAGGTTTCAACTCCGCTTGTCGGATGTTCTTATGCCTTAGTATTCCTACTGATAGTTGGATGTAATAGTAATGCATATCAGTCACCTACTCGATAGGACTTCGTCAACATATCTGATGATATATTCGAAAGATAAGCGACCGTTGATGCCGTGACATTCTGTTTTAGTTTTGCCGCACAAAGAACATTTCAAAGCAGTCGCTTGAGTATCTCCACCTATACGAGCTACCTGTTCGTATTCATGCTTACACCGTTTAAATGTCATAAGTCACCCTCAACCTTTCGCTATCATATTCAAACCGATATCCGTAATGTGTTTTTTGCCTCTTCTTAAGAACTTGATTAATTCCAGCAACAGGTACTCCTAGCTCTCTTGCACATTCAACTTGTGATGGGAATCTCTTTGATCTTCCATCTGGATAAATACAAATAATTTTTGTTTTTGCTCTTTGTGTACGAGCTATATAGTTCGGATGTTTTTTTGTTCGCTCGACCTTTGTGCCATACCTGTTATTGTAAGAATGCGTGCACCATTCTAAATTTTCTGCTCGGTTATCTGATTTATTTTCATTTTTATGATTAACTTCTTTTAGTTTTTCAGGATTAAGCAAGAAACACTCCGCTACAATTCTGTGAATATAAAAATTCTTTCTTGTGCCTTCTTTTTTTAATTGAACATACTTATATCCATTCCCGTTGTCTTGAGGTCGTTTTATCCCTTCCGATACATAAACTCCACCCGAATTAGTTCTTTCAAGGTATTTTATCCTGCCCAAACTGCTTACTTTATAAATTCCTTCATATCCCTTAATGTCTTTCCAAATTTCTTCCATAACTACCGTCTCCTTTAGTTATTTGTCTCTAAGCAAAATAAGCACAAACAGGAGTGAGACGACTCTCTTCGGGAGCTACCCTAGTTTGTGCAAAATTAAAAGGCTACCTACACATCGTAAGTAACCTTCAATTCATCATTATTAAATTCAAATATTTGCAATTTCTTTCTACTGGTTGTATAGCCGTTTTTTACTTCGTAGTAGTCACTTTTCTTCAGTGTAGAAAGCTGCCTAACAGTCACGCCGTCTTTGTCTTGGACAGGAACTGTAACTTCCTTTTTCTCACTATGAAAATGACCTACAAAGTATTCTCTTGTTTTGGCAATACCCCACAGGTGTGGAAACTCAGTTGCTAAGAGCATAGGCAAGTTTTTCCTAGCTAAGTCACCATGAGCTATACCTATAAGAACATTGTCTAGCATATAAGCTTTTCGGTGAGCTAGACTACAATCAAATTTTATTTCATTTCCTTTTAAAGTAGCTTGTAGATACTGCATGAACATATAGGAGATACTCAAATCGTGATTGCCAGGAACGTAATATACTCGAACTTCCTTTGAGTGCCTCAAGGCTTCATGCACCATCGGTTCAATGTACTGCTTCAAATCCTCGACAGCCTTAACCATGTCAACCTCGTCAACTAGTGTTCCTTTTGTTGTAAACGGATTGACCATGCTGTCGTTATGAACTAAATCCCCAATAATATTGAAAGAAATCGTTTTGTAACCATTATTAATAATCTCCATAATTTCATCTTGAGCTGGCTTCATGTACTCGTAGTCAACAATCCCCATGTGAACATCAGTTAAATTAATGACTAAATTTCTGATACCTGTTTTGATTGGATCAACTTTTATAGGCTTTATTCCTTTTTTGATCGCTGCTACGATATCCTTGGAGTTGCTTTGCATCTTTGGCTTCACCACAAACTTCAACTGCTGATTCCATTTCTGGACATCCGCTGTAGTGGTCGTCCACTCATTGGTGGTTACTTGAGATATTTCCCACTCTTGTGGATCATAGCCTTTGTACTTAAGGATGTCTTCTGGCGTTTTACTGTCCTTCTGGTAGAAAGCCATCTTCACATCGAATTCAGCTTGAGAAATGGTGCCGTCAATGTTGTATCGTTTGTTTTCGTTGATCGACTGGCCATCCATGGTGCGAGGCGGCGTTACTTTGTTCAATCGTTGACGTTTGCTCTTTACACTAATCTTGGTAAACTCTCTTCCGTACTCGTTTGATAATATGATTGCTATTTCTTTATTGGTATAACCTTCATTGATTAAATCTTTGAGCCTATCAATTTCTTGTTCCGTCCAGTTTATGTCTGCCACCTCGCTTTTCTGCAAAATAAAAAGCCACTCGCAATGAGTGACTTATAAAACTCTCATATCAGATACACGTCTGCCACAAGGGAATGAGAGTATTGACTTAAATTTAAAGCAACCTACACGCTCGCAATCTCGAGCCGCCATATCCAACTATGCCACAATCCTCGGTTGCTATGTCACTGGAGTGGTACTGCCCCACTCACGAAACTGTCTTTGCTTTTGGCAACAAGGATTCGTAGCCGACCACCGACTACTTCAATTACCCTTTGCGTCTTCTACTTCCGCCACAGTGACTATCGCCCACAGAATAATTTTTACGTATCAAAAGGAGGTTGAATGCCGTTGTGCGTTTCTGCTTGTGGGCGATATCTGATAATACTAATTTACCACGTTTTCAGTGCCTAAAATTCCGCAAATCGTTCATATATCAAGCATCTTGTCTAACTCTTCGAAAAATCTGTTCCGATATTCAAACGCTTTGGTTTTACCACACTTTATCTGGAAACTATCAACCAACCCTTGCATCGTATATTGCGGAAATCGCTTGATATACAACTCTCGGATGATCGTCTCAGTGTCACTGCCACATTCATCCAGAAGCTCTTCCACAATCTGCTTATTGCGTTTCAACCGCCGAATCTGCTTATCCGTCTCGATGGTCCACAATGTGCCGAACATCAAATCGCTATCGCTTCTTGTTCCCTTGATATCCCCATTAACATCTTCTTCTCGATACGGAACTCGAATCTCTTCTTCAAGCTTTCTGACGTACTTATCCGTATCTCGGTAATCTTTCAACACTGCCTTGACTCGTTCAACACGCCATTTCTCCAATCACTTGCCCTCCTCATTATCTTCCTTACCAAAAATCACACTTGCGAATACAGAAGCTATTACGGCTACAAATATCAAAACCGCTTCTGTCATTTTTGTGCCTTCTCAATTTCCCGCTCTAGCCATTCATCTTTCGTTGCTAGCAAGGTACCTTCTTTGGAGTAATATTCATTGATCAATCTTGCTGGATTTTCTTTGGTTCCTTCACCTTCAAACGAAACCACATGAATAACTTCCATCATTTTAACTTCACGAACATGATTTGATTTCTTAGGTAGTCCCATTTTCATCCTCCCGCTTCCATCGCATCCCTGACTAACGGATCGTTGATAATAATCTTGTACTTCATTTGCTCATGCTGCAGCTGCTGTTCTAGCTTCACGATCTGCTTTTGCTGGTCGATAATTGTATAGGATAGCCAACTCAAGCCAGCGATCGTTAGCAGCACTATGATGATTGCTTGGCTAGTTTTCATTGGCTTGCTCCAATAGTTCTGGGTTCTCCCAAACATTGCCGGCGACAGTTACATAAGGTTTTAATCTTGCTAACAAAAGATTACCCGCACACCAAGTTAGGTCACCTTCATTCCATGAAATCGCATAATCACCATCAATTTCGATGCCAGCGCCCGATTTTTCTGTTTTCTGAAATGGATGATTTCTTACTGAAACGATATCCCCCTCGAAAATCTCCACGCCGTTCTTGTCTTTCAAGCCAGTGGATTGCATGAGGACTACTTCTTTAAACCAATACCACTCGCTGGCGTTTTCAATTTTGAGACTAACCATACTTCTACTTAGATCAATTTGTAGCACTTCATGTATTGTTTTTGTTTCGGTTAAAAATGCTCTAAATTTTGGTACCATCTTATCCCTCCTGTTTGCTATCGCTGACGATTGTGGAATTACTTCTTCCGCTTTTTTGGTTTAGTTCGTTTGCTTTTTCTGATGAAAGTTGGATCTGGATTTCCACCTCTATATAGATTAATTTGTGCCATCTCCGAGTCCCAGTAGTGAAAAGAGTTCCTTCCCAATCCTGCAGCTGA
Source organism: Enterococcus sp. DIV0240d (assembly GCF_051711245.1). Taxonomy (NCBI): domain Bacteria; kingdom Bacillati; phylum Bacillota; class Bacilli; order Lactobacillales; family Enterococcaceae; genus Enterococcus; species Enterococcus sp. DIV0240d. The sequence continues at coordinate 2,761,331 of NZ_JBIOMG010000001.1, forward strand.
GGCAATTTTTTTAGCCATCACTCTTCCTCCAGTACTTTGAGATCATAATCCGAGTCAATGAATTTTTCTGTTAATTCTGGATTTGTTGCATTACCCAATTCTGTGTAGATTAAATCAAAATCATCTCGGTTAAAGTCAGTTTGTAAGTAGTTATTGATGATTGCTCTGATACGGTTTTCCCAATAACTGCCCACCCCTTTATGCGCTGGTCTTGATAGCCAATGAAATATCTTTTCTGTTATGTCTCTTTTTGACTCTACGCCGTTTAAGTTAAAATAAATATTCTTGGTTGGGACTAAGATTAGTTCGTTTCTTCGATTGATGAATGCCTTCGGTGATATTTCCGTTACAAATCCTATGAACTTTAGAACTTCTACTTGCACCATCACTCTTCCTCCTAGTTTGCTATTTCTTCCGATTCCTGACTCAATCCACCTGCTCAAATAAAATGGCGTAATCATCAATATCAAGCTTTTCAGCAATTTCTTGAACTGTGGTCAAGGTCACGCCTGCTTTCTTTCTGTATGCAATCATTTGTGTCTTGGTTAGCACAGCATTTTTATTACCTAAATGCCAAGCGACGTTTTTCCAGAAAATATCAATAATGTTCATGATTCGTCCACCTTCTTCATATCCCTGAACCTGACTACAGTCTGCTCACTGCCAAATCTGACGATTGCCGAGTTGGTCAGCACCTTTACGCATATCGCTTTAAATGGCGTTCTAAGCCGTTCCGTCACGCACCAGTATTCTTGTAACGGTTTTACTCTCCGTTGCTTTCTGACCACACGGGGCGGCGGGTTGTATTTGCCATCTTGTACGCCTGTTACTGTGTCTGCTAGTTTCATTTGACTTCCTCCAATATTTCAAATATGTCCATCTGATGTTCTTTCTCATCCCCGATAGGCAGCATTTTGTTTATTGCTTCTTCGTAAAAAGGTCTGTAAATTTCAAATCCATACGAATGCCGCTCATTTTTTTTAGCTGCTAAAAGTGTAGACCCACTTCCTGCACACGGATCTATAACAACATCTCCGGGATCTGTAAAAGTCTTTATTAATTTTTCGAGTAAATTTACTGGTTTTTGAGTCGGATGTATCTTAGGTATCTCTTTCAAACTATCTCTCTTCCACTCAAACCAATTTAAAACCATTTTTTTGCCAGTTTCTTCTTGTTGCCAATCGTTGTTAAATTTCGGCAATTTGTCTCTGTAAAATACAACTGCATATTCTGTTGCTCCAACAATTCTCATGTTTGCTTTCAACGCTTGCGAGCTTGTCTTCTTGATAAACAACAAAGGATAACTTTTTTTAAATCCGTATCGCTTTGCAACTTCAATCAGCGGAGCCATTTGCTCAAATGAGCAAAACATTATCATGGCTGGTGCTTTGCCTTTTTCTTTAGGTTCTGGTTTTAGCAACTTGCTACAAAAGTGCATATATTCAACTAAATTGAAGTTTTTATCACTTGGAAAAAACTGCTTTCCTGCTTTCTTAGATTCTCCATTTTTATTATCTCCACCAACATACCAACTAGGATTGCTTGCAAATGCGTTATTCCCCAAGTTGTACGGTATATCAGCAATCACTAGCTGTGCTTTTGGGATATTGTATTTTTTCCTATTTTGAAAATTATCGTTGTATAATTCACACTTTATCTTCATCTTTACTCCTCCGTTCCATTTCTTCAGTCAGCCATTGATAATACAATTCGATTCTTTCCAGGTGGCTTGCGACTGATTTCTTTTGCCAGATTAAGTCTTTATCTGACATTTTGCGTATGCTTTCTTGTGTCGGTGTCATCTGCTCACCTCTCAAAATGGAAGGTCTTGACTATCGATCTCGATAGACGAATTACCAAATGGGTCTGATTGCGCGTTGTTGCGGTTTTGCTGTGCGTTGGCATTATTACTCGTTTGGTTGTTTGAAACACCACCACCGTTGTTTTTGGTATCTAAAAACTCGATTCCGCCGTACTGATTTGCCACAACCTCGATAATCGTTCTTTTCTGCCCATCTTGCGTTTCATAACTTCTGCTAGTCAGCTTACCGTTGACAGCAATTTTCGATCCCTTGTTTGTATAGTTGGCTAGTGATTCGGCTTGTTTCTCCCACACTACGATCGGAATGAAATATGATTTCTTGTTTTCTCCCCATCCATCGTCTAAAGCCAGCGTATTTGTCGCCACAGCTTTGCCCGACTTCGTGTACTTCAATTCGTTGTCTCTTACCAATCTGCCGATTAAATTTACTGTATTCATTTTTCTTCCTCCAATTCGATTTGAAATGCTTCATGAACTTTTGCCAAAGCCTTTCGGTATTCACTGATAGTTTGTATATCTGTTCCTTCTCCTAGCGTGTAGTGTTTCTGAACTCCTCTTAATGCCATTTCTAAAGTCGGATAATGCCCAACTAGCGAGAAAACTTCTTTACCATTTTTCTCACTTATTCTTGCCTTGTTAACTGATACAGAATTTTCATCACTAGTAATTTGGTAATCTAAAACCCTCATATTTAACATTCTGCTTCCTCCAATTCAATTTCAATCCTCGGACAATCCTTATCCACTTCAAACCGATGCTCAAAGTTGGCAATCTCGCCCCATCCATCATTTGCGATCACTCTCGCTTCAATCATTCCGTCCAAGATAAACTTGATCCCGAACGCAATGTTGTCTTTATCCTTGCGCTTATTTTTGCAGTACCAAGTGATTTTCAAGTTGATTGGTGTTGTCACTCTCAGGCCTGCCGCTTTAGCCATCAAGAATGCATAGCAACATTTTTCCGTGTTCTCCTTCTTCAACTTAGCGCCTGCATAGCGGTTCGTCCGTTGGCTATTGATGAATTTGTTTAAGTCTGTTAGCTCTCCTGGTATCGTGATAATCAGAACATTCCCCTCGCTTTCAAGTATCGTTGTGCGATTTGTTCTTTCGTTTCATTGCCCTGCATGATCGGATGTCCTTTTTTCTTTTCTTCTTCTGCAGCTTCGATTGCTACCCATTTTGCTTCCTCGGCCTTATCTAGCATTCCGCATTGATCAAAAGTCTTGACTTGCGATTCAATTGTTCGAACCAATTCCGATCGCACAAGGCCGTTTTCTTTGAAGATAGCCAGATATGTTTGTCCGTCCATCTAACCTCTCCATTCGTCAAAGTCTACTGAGAAATCCATATATTTCTTGTCGAATATAAACGGTGCTATGCCTGTCATCCCTTCTCGATTTTTGGCCACATCACACCGTATCTTGCGTTCTTCTTTTTCATCAGCAGATAACAAAAGCACAACATTTGCATCTTGTTCAAGCGAGCCTGATTCTTTCAAATCACTAAGTATCGGACGTTTATCTTCTCTGTTCATTACCGCCCTACTTAGCTGGGCCAACAAAACGATCGTGATTCCATAATCAGTTGTCAGTTTCTTCAGCTCTCGTGTAACCTCGTTCATGACTTGCCGTTCGTTCTTGCGTGTATCATTGACAGTTATCAGCCCAGCGTAGTCCACGAACACTACGTACCGTTTGTCGCTTAATCGCTGCTTGATCGCATACTTGATATCGTTTAGATTGGAATATTCCGAAGTGTACACTCGCATATCAAATCTGTTCTTCATATCCTCGTATGACTTTCTGGCTCTCACCTTGTTTTCGTCTGACAGTTTATTATTTCCAACGAACAGCATAGAGTTGATTCTTGTTTCTTTCGAGATAAGCCGCTTAATCAATTCGTTTTGGCCCATTTCAAAAGTGAAGAAATCACACTGCACATTGTCATTGTCTGAAAATAGTCTATGCATAATGTTCAATGCGAAAGCTGTTTTACCTGTACCTGGTCGCCCAGCCAAGACAATTAGCTTTCCTCCTGTGATGCCTCCTCCAAGAAATGCATCTAAAGGTTTGTAAGTTGTCATAACCTCGCTAGGTTTATCCAAGCTATCTGTAAACTCTGCAAAAGCTTTATCCAGTTTGCCGTCAGACTTAATATGGTTCACGTCACGCTTTTCTTCTAGTAATCTGGATAACTTATCCCCATCTGTCTTAGAAAGCGTCTCAGCGTATTTTATGGACGCTGAATGCAACTTGCGATCAAGATAATCATTGTGTATGATCCGTGCTAGTTCTCTTTCAATCCCAAGCTGATTCGCAGAATTCTTCAAGATGTCTAATTCATCAGCTGTCCCTGCTTTGAAGTAGTCAATGGTTCGCATTTCTCGATGAACCTGTTCGGTGGTGTATTTCATTCCTCGCAGTCTCGTCATTGACTCTACAATCAGTTTGCACTGAGGACTTTCAAACCATTCTGAATCAATATCAATGTTGGTAATGATCGATGGATTGTTTAGCATTTCAGCCACAAGTTTCAACTCATTGTTCATAGGCTTCAGACAACCTCCTTTGAGATTCAGCAATTTCATCGGAGATTGAAGAATTAACTTGTGGGCGATACTCATTCAAATAATCATCAAACTTATTTCCAAAGAGTGTTGCTGGTCTTAGGTACTTATTCATTTCTTGGTTGTTCAACCATTGGTTTGTTTTCACATCAATTACTTTTTTGAAATCATCTAATCGTTGACCTTCGTTCCATCTTGCTTTGATCAGGTCTTTCCATTTCTGAGTAACTTTGAATGATTTACTTGTTGCTTCGTTCAAGTATTTGATGATGTCGCTGTATGGTATTTTCTCTTTATCTATATCTAGTTCTTTCTCTAACTCTTTCTCTTTCTCTAACTCTTTCTCTAGGCGACATTTTCCAGACAATTTCTGGACATTGTCCTCCTTTACTCTTTGAAGTCTTTTTTGAATAGCATATTCAGTTTCTGAGCCAACTAATTCGTTAAGTTGACTCAGATAAATTTCTCCGCCATCCATAATTTGTATCAGTCCAATTTTGTGGAATAGATCCATTGCAACTTTTACGGTGTCGGCGCTAGAATTTGTTAACTTGGCCAATGACTCTGGATCGTAAGGGATCATCATATTGCCAACGTTTCTGACGAGCATTCCCTCAGTCTTCAATGATTTAAGGCAAAGTTTCAAATAAAACAGACAGTACTCTTTACCGTTTGGTTGTTCTTCTAACCACTCGATTGTGTCTTCTTCAAAAAAATTCTCTTTGAGTTTGAGCCAGTAATATCGTTTTTTTTGCTTATCAGACACTCTATCCCTCCTAATCTTTGCCGTCGTATAAAGATAAACCTAGTTCACTTGCGTCTATTGCTGGTAAATCAAATATAGATTGTATTAGTTTCACTTTGCTTTCGCGGCAAAGCCCATAACCGTATTTTTGATATTTATAACTACGATTAAAAGTTGATATAGGGAATGGGATGTCAGCATCTATTACCAATCTCTTTGTTTGTAGGTGTTCAAAGTAATCGTCATGATAAACTACTTCAAATTGCGCTAAGTAATTATCCTCTTCGATTTTTTTGTATTCCGAATAATATGCGAATTTCGTAATAGTAAAATCAAAATCAGATATTACTTCTTCGGGATTTCCAAAAACGCTTTTGATTAGTTCTATTCTGATTTGATCTTTTTCTGAATAAACAGACCAAACTTTCTTGTTCTCATACGATTTCCTCCAACTGTTTGGTTCTTTTTTTATTAATTCTTCGAAGTAAGATTTACTCTGAAGAAAATCAGATTCTTGCCTAAAAAACATATCGATATCATTTACTTTTTCTCCGTTAAAAATATTCTTAAAGCATCCTCCTGCTATATAACCTCTGTGCCCCATTAGATATTTATCTAAAAAGAACAACTGTCTAAAATTATAGATATCAGTTTTTTTCATCTTTATCCCCCTATCCTAAGTTTCTTAATCTCGTCTTGATTCAGTTTGATCCCGATAACGTGATACTTATTCTTAAACTCCGTAATCCCCATTTGATGCTTCTCGCCGTGGTGGGTTCTGCAAAGTGCTGCAAAAGTAAATTCTGTGTGATCAACTTCTTTCCGCTTACGCCTTCCTAGGGCTTTTTCAAAGTGATCGATGTCAGAGTTCTTTTTACCGCAGATGCAACAGGTTCGATTCATTACACATTTATAGAAGAAATACTGAATGTTTTGCGGTGGAACCTCGTATCCATCCTTGAAAGGAATATCGTGCTCAAATATGAAATCAAGTACGAGATTCGTTAAATATGAAACATCATCTACTGTCGATACAGATTGATTTGAGAGGCTTATATTATTGCCTGTGGCGTATCTAAACATTGAGTAGATATAATCTTTCATCTCGTCAATAGACAGCCCTGTCTCTTTGTAGATATCGTTTAACAAAGCGAAGAAAAACTTCCTTTGTTCGACTGTGAAGCCTCGTGGGTCTTTGATGAATATTTCCGCTTGTCTTTCGCCATCATATCCATCAAAGATTGTTTTGAGTCGTTCGATGTTTAGCGACTCTTTGAGCTGCAAAGTAACTTTATCTTCATCAACTTTTGTTATTTTTGCTAGATACGAAAGATTGTTCATTTACATCACTTCTCTTTGTTTTCTTGAGCAGCTTTCATTTGATCAATGCCGTTTTGCGTATACTCTTTTAGCAACTCGTAAAATGATTCGTTGATATCCTCGAATTTTCCAGAATAATTAAAGTGTGCCAAAGCTTGATTCTCAAATGTCTTAGGTGATCGTTTCAGCAAGCTTGATGCTTCTTCAAACAACGATTTCAGTTCTTCCAGTTGCTCTTTACTAGCTGATGGGGATTCAGGCAAATCTTCACCAGCGTAGATATACAATCCTAATCCAAACATTGCCAAGTTCTTTACCAGGCAGCGCATTATCGTTTTGTTAATGTCAAACATGGTAGCTGCATCAACTCTTAACCCTTTGGCTTTCTTTGTGTCATAGGTATATGGACTAGCTTTCATCGCTTTATTAGCTCCGTCCATCACTGGCAACCACATTTCGTGTGAAAGACCTTCGATTGTGACTTTCGTAAAAACCATATAGCCAGTGTTGGGATCAAAAACATAAGGAAGACTATTATCGAATTTTTCTATTTCGTACTCCGCCGTTGGGAATTTCTTTTTCACTTCAGCCCATGCCCACGCCCAAGAAAGATAGCTGAGTTGTACACTTCCTGTTTTTTTCTTTTCAACGTGGTTATTGACATCTAAGGTAAACAAGAAGTTAAATATCTCGTTTTGCTTTTCAGTAAACTGTTCGCTCACTTAAATTCCTCCTGTCTTTGTTTCAGCCATTCTTTACCACTGATAATTTTCATCGTGTCCATCCTCAGTGATTTTGGTCCATACTCATCAACTACAAGTAAGAAATTCTCTTGCTGTACGACATATTTAGCAAGCGTGCCATTTTTGTTTTCTCGATACCCTATAAACATCCAATCCGATTCATGAACAATCGTTCCGTTATCGTCCTCATTCCAATGTGCTGACAGGTCTACTTCTTCCTCGTTGTCGTCTAAAGAATGGATATTAGGCATCACATGACTGCTTTCGTCTTGCAGCAGGTTGTCGTAATCTGTTGCGATATAATCTGACATCTTCCCACTCCTCTCGATTTGTGGTAAACTTAGGTAAATATTTTTTCGTTTCTGACTGACTATAGCTTGCCGGCTAGTCGGTCTTTTTTGTTTCCAATACCTCGGTTTCAATAAAATTAATCCAATATCTAGCTTTTTTACCTACCGCTTGAATCGATGCTTCTTGTCTGTTTTCCCAGGCATCAGCAATCGTTCTTAGGCTGCTTATTAACTCAACCGCAATAATGCCCAACTTGTTAACGTTCGGAACTATGCGATCCATGTCCTCGCCATGCGAACCGGTCGCTGATGTGCTACCGATCAGGATTTGGACCAATTTCAAAATTTCATCTTCACTCATGAAGTCCCCCTCCGTTTCTTCATCCGTTCAATATTCTGTCTTGATTGAATCAACGGCTTGTTATGCTTGTACCAGCGATCAGCAATTACTTTGCCTATACGTAGCGCTTCAGCTCTGGTCATACTATTTAACCCCCATGATCCAAATCAGGACTACCAACAGAACAATATTCAAGCCGAGACTTGCATAAGAAATTGCCTGTAATTGGCGTGCTTTATAAAATAAGTCGGTTGTTAAACTTGCCAGCCATATCTTGTTCACTTTAATCCCTTCTTTCTTATTTCATCTAAATGATCATCAAAAGCCTTGCGGCGACGTTCTATTTGCTCATCCATTCGTTTATATTCTTTGTGCATATGCACCAACATAACTATAGTAAAGACAAGCAACAGGATCACCCAAGTAATTGCTAAGATGAAAATTACATTTACTAATGTCATACTGACTCCTCCTTGAAATATCGATCAATCAAAGCAAGCGCTTCTTCTCTTGTTGAGACGGTATGCTGCATTTTCGATCCGCTATCTTCCTCAACTGATATAGTGATTCTTTTAATCATTTTTAGTCATCCTTTCTCAACGTTTGCTTTAGATGCTCGAATCATTTTTAAATCAAAAGGCGCTCCTTCGGATACCGACTCATAAACCGAATAGAACCTCATGTGACGTAAGATAGTTTTTGCGATATCTAGATCACTAGCTGTATCTGTGTATTCCTTCAAAAGCGAAAGTTCAACCTTTAAACCACCAACTGTTAGTCGGTATCTATTCTTTGCCTTTCTTGCCATCATTTACCCAACTCCCCTACTTTTTGATCCGTATACTGCCGTAACTCGCTCACACGCTGTTCTAACTGTTCCTTGTCGTTTTGCACCGTGTTCAGTTGTTGGCGCAAGCTATCGGCTTCCTGTTGCTTTGTAGCGATCTCCTGTTGCTTTTGTTCGATCTCCCGTTGCTTGGCTTCAATTTCCTTTTGCTTGTCCGATTTGATTTGTTCAATTTCGGCTTTCAGCTGCTCCTGTGTGAGAATGTTGTTGGATAGCTGTGATTCGAGTTCTGACACACGTTGCGATTTCGTTTGTCCGTATTGCAAGACTGTGTTGAAATTTGCCTTGATCGTGTCCAAATCCTGAAATGCGTTGCTTGCTGCGTAGCCGATAACGCCGCTACCTAGTGCTAGTCCGATGATTGCTGTTGTTTTTGCTAGTTTGTTTTTCAATGTTGTATCTCCTTTTCATCTTTTTATTTGTGTCAATATTCAAAAGAATTGAACCTAAGCTTAGAATGATTGAAATTAAAGAAACTATTGTCACCAAATGACATCCTCCTTTATCCAATACTCCAGTTGCGATCGGCCACTTCATCAATTCCTAATAAATCTGCAATAGCATAGATATGATCTTTCATAAGCTCTTGAAAGTCTTCGCAAGTCGCTGGTTTTCCGTCTACTTGTAAATTCGATGATTCGGCATACTCCATTGCACTTTTTAGCGCATCTTTGACGTTATCGAATTCCATTATTTCTCCTCCAATTCCAAAACGTTCAATACTGCAGGCGTTGGTTGAAGATCCGTTAGACTAAAATGATCGTAGGTTAGTACATTTAAATAAGCTAAGGCTTCATCAAAATCTACTCGCTTAATCGACGTATAACGGACAACGTTCATGCGTTTCTTAAGCTTCGAGTGGATACGACTCATGAACATGCCTTTCCAAGCTTTAAATAGATTGCCACTGTATGTTTTACCTTGGCGCTTTTGATGTTCTTCGGTTAAGCTAATGGCTAGTTTGCTGACGATTGAGCGCAATTCCTTTTGCTCTTCATACGTGATAGTGACTTGCTCAGACATTTTTTCATATAACGAGCGGCTTTCGTTGACGTGTTCTTTTACTTCGTCTTTCAGCTCAATCATTTCTTCTTTGATATTTCCCATTTCACGCAACAAACCTACCAGCGCTTCACTTTGTTTGCCTTGTGTTTCCAATGTGTGGATCAATGCGATCGTGTTGTTTTTAGTTAATTGATTACCCATGCTACTTCTCCTCCGATTTCTTGTTTGATTTGTTTTAATAATTTTTCAACTCTGGAAATTGAATCTGTGAGTTTTTGCTTTGTCTCATCGTTCGCACCAGCGATTGCTTGCGAATCGTATACCGTTACCGCTTGTTCTTTAACAAATTGATTCATATTGATAATGAGTTTATGAACACTGATATCAGCATCACGTTTCAACCGTTTTAGTTGTGCTTGTTCTAGTTCATCATTTTCAACCTTCGCTTTTTCTTGCAACGCTTTTTCGGAATCCGCTATACGTTGTTTCAAAGCTTCCTGTTCAGCTTTAAGCGCTTGGTTTTCTCTGGTGATTTCATCAACGATCTTTGTAGATTGCTTAAGCTGCTGATAGTCGTCTGGAACCTTTTCGACAATGACTTCTTTTTCAACTACTTCCGTTTCTTGCTCATTCAGATCATCAATCATCTGTGCTTGTAGTTTAATTTGCTCATCCTTTGCTTTTAGCTGTTTCTCAAGCTCTCGATATTCTTTGGTGGTTTTTATATCACCTGAGAGCACCATTTCTACCGCTTCTGGTTTAGCTGACGGTTTAGATATTTCTGTTTTAAGTGTGGTTGGTAGTTCTTGGAACATTTCGATTTGTTTGTATTCGTTCATTTGGCGAACGAATTTTGCTTGATTGATGTAGGCGTACACACTAGTTTTTTTCAATCCAATTGAAATGAACCATTTCTCGAATGTACCTGTTTTGAAACTAGCTAGTTTTTCTTGTGCTTCAATTAATTTCTCACCTAATTGAATTGAACTGTTTAGAACGATTGATTGTAGTTCCTGTTCTTTTAGTTTTAAAAATTGAGCAGTGGTATCATCTACTATTGAATAGTCAAAATTTGTTGAAACTTCATTCAATGTCATTCTCCTTCCTTTGGTATAATTTCCTTATCAGTGTGACAGGCTGAAATAATTGATAAGGAGGTGGCAACTTTGAAAGACTATAAATTGGATTTCCAGTCTGAATTGCCCATAGAGTTCGTAAATGAATTCAAAATTGAGGTGCCAGATAAAACTCGTACATTATTTACTTTCAACCACGATATGATTCTTCAAGAATTCGAAGATGATACTGTAATATGTGTTGCTCGTGATAGTGAGTTTTTAACTATCTATTCGAACCGCAAATTCAATCAGACAATACCGGTACGAAGCAAGAAGGTTATTATTTCTTTTGAGGAATAAGCTTTCCTTCACCTGTTTGCGGATCATATTCTATTTTCGATTCTGGATGTTTGCGTTTAGTCTGCTCCTTGCTACTTCCGATAGCTTGGAGCAATTTTGCTAATTCATCTGGTGTTGCTTTGATTGTGATTTCGATTTTTTCGTTATCCATTATTTTTCTTCCCTTCTTTTCTTGGCATTAACTCAAAAATCATTTTTCAATTCCACTTTAGACCCTAGCGCCAAATTAATTTCCTCAACGAGCTGATTACATATCTTCCCATCTGCAGTCCATTCATAATTGCCGCTTTTAACATGACCGATTAGCCTATATAATTCATTTGCTAGAGAAGTCATTTCTGCCGCTTTTTCCAGAATCTGGTCGCCGATTTTCTCTAGTTCTTTTTCTTTATCATTCATTTTTATTCTCCTTTCTTTGGTATAATTTCCTTATCAGTCAGTGGTGCTTCCCGATCCCGATTTTGTGTTCTTCCATGAAAGCGTCGATATCTCGAACATCGTATTTTGGATTACTCTCATCATCAAGAACGATTTGCTTCAGTCCTCGCTTAATCCATGCATTCATAGTCTTTGGACTTGTCCCAGCGTAGATACAAGCCTCACGCTGATTCAGGTATCGCTTAGGAACGTACTTTTTTAAAATAAGTTGAATAGTTTTTTCATCAATATCCGGCATGTCTTTCCCCCTAACTACAATTCATACATTGCGATGATCGAATCAATAATTTTGTTTGCTTCCGCAGAAGTCCGTTTGCCATTCAAAATCAAAGACAGATTACTCTTGCTAATGTTGAATCTTTTCGCAAGCGTTGTGTATGTTAAGAAAGGCGAATTATCAACATACGCTTTAATTTTTTCCCTGTCTTTTTGTGTAATTTCTGCAATGTCAGCCATATCTAAATCTCCTTTCACATATTTCGTAAACAAATTTAACGACTTATATACAAACTTGTTGACTGTTTTAACACCTAGTGTTAAAATTAGTCCATAGTTAAATAAGACATAAAACAATTGATTTTAAAGCTTTCTTGGCGGTTGGCGTTTAATCATCAATGGTGTTTTTGTTGTCCATTTAGTCGTTAAACTTGTTTACAAGAATTATATTAACACCTCATGTTAAAATTAGCAACAGTTTTAACATTTTTTGTTAAATATTTTTTCTTGAATGAAAGGAATATTGATATGACAACGTTTGAGAGAATAAAAAATTTAGCAAAGAATCAAGGAAAGTCCTTAAATACTGTGGAAGAAGAATTGGGGTATGGAAAAAACGTCCTTTATAGATTAAAGACAACTAACCCCTCAGCTGAAAGGTTACAAGAAATTGCTGATTACTTTGGAGTCAGCGTAGATTATCTTTTAGGCAGAGAAGACAAAGCTTCTTTAGCAGAAAAGCATGCCGTATTCGCTTTTGACGGCGAACCAGTAACCGATGAAGAAGTAGAATTTTTGAAATCAGTTCTTGCCGCTAAGCGTGCTGCTGAAAAAAAGTAAAGTGATGTGATGTGTATATGTGCGAGGTTAATCATCATTTGCTAAAAATAGTAAATGATATGGGTTTGGATCTGATCTTTGTCGATATGGATCGAAGCGGTATATATTATGCTAGTGAAAAAACAATTTTTTTAAGCAATAGATTACTCGAAATGAATTCTGACTTTGAAATTTCACACGAGTTGGGTCATTGTATTAAGAAGCATGAAGAATTATCCGATTACTACAACGCTACTGACTATGGCAGGCGGAAGTTAGAATTCGAAGCCAATAGAATTGCGATTGAAATCCTACTATATATTTGGTCAAATGAATATGATTTTGAGAAAGAACAATTGAATGCGGTTAACTTTATGGAGCATTACAATATCCCGTGGACTTTAGAAGGATACGTTCGAGAGAGTATGAGCAATTACGCATAAAAAATACCCCTACCGAAGTTACCGCTTCGATAAGGGTTACTCATTTCTGAGATTGTACAAATATATTATATCAAAGAAATGAGGAAAAATAATGAAAAGAATAGTTTTTGGGTTACTATTTAGCACTTTATTTTTTGTTGGATGTACACCAGAAAAATCTTCCGTGACAAGTGGCGAGGATGTAGAATCTACAACTATTTCAAGTACCAAAGAAAAAATTGAGTTTAGTGTGTACCAACCTCAACATTACTTGGAAAACAATAATTTTAACTTGTCTGGTAAAGCTGATCCAGAAAGTAAAATTACCGTAAGTCAAGGTGATGAATTAGTAACAGAAATCGAGCCAACTGCTTCTGGGTCTTTTAGCATGACAGCCTCACTTCCAGAAACTGAAGATGTCACGTATGAAGTGTCCAATGGAACAGATACGAAAAAAGTGATTGTGAAATCAAAAGCAACGTTAGAAAAAGCCGCTGCTGAAGCTGAAGCTAAACGAAAAGAACAAGAAAAGAAAAAAGCTGAAGAAGAGAAAAAAGCCGCTGAAGAAAAGGCTGCAAAAGAAGCCGAAGAAAAAGCTGCTGCTGAAAAGGAAAAGAAAGAAGCGGAAGAAGCTGAACGCAAGGCTGCTGAAGAAGAGAAAGCAAGTTATGACACAGGCATTACTTATGAAAACTTAGCTAGAAATCCTGATACGTATATGCTTGAAAAAGTTAAATTCTACGGAAAAATCATTCAAGTGATTAAAGGAGAAGATGTTTCTCAATTTAGATTCGCTATAGATGATAACTACGATCAAGTTATCTTGATTGAAATATCAGAGGATCAGTTATCGAACAATCGCCTTTTAGAAGATGACTACATCACAATTCGAGGTGTCTCTTACGGTGAGTATACTTATTCTTCTGCTATCGGCGGAGAAATTACAGTGCCTGCTGTAGTAGTAGATTCTTTTGAACTTAACTAAATAAAAAAACACGCCCCTCTATCTTGGCGGACGAGAGCGTGCTAAGCAATAAACAAATAGGCTTATTTGCTATGCCTATTGTAACAAAACTAAGGAGTTGAAGCAATTGGCTAAGAAAAAGCAAGATATCCGAATAAAAGAGTACATCAAAAAAAATGGCGAAAAAGCTTATATGTTTCAACTGTACCTAGGGACAGACCCAGATACAGGAAAGCCAATTCGCACAACAAGGCGTGGTTTTAAGACAACAAGAGAAGCTCGTTTAGCAATAGCTGATTTAGAAGTAAATGGTATGCAAAAACAAGAGGTTGCTGAGGAGCCCGAGATTCAAACGTATGAAGAAATATATGACTTATGGTATGAGGAATACAAATCAACAGTTAAAGCCTCAACTCTTTTAAAGACCGAACGTGTTTTTAAGAATCATATACTTCCTGCATTTGGTGAAAAAAACATTCTAGAAATAAAGCCTATGGATGTACAAAACCAAATGAATATTTGGCATAAAAAATTGGTTCGAGCAAGCATGGTCATGAATTATGCTGGTCTAGTTTTCGACTACGCCATTCGTATGCAGCTGATCAACATGAATCCAACTAAGGTAATAAAGAAACCTGTTAGAAAAAAAGAAGTAACCGAGGATAAGGATTTAAACTTCTATGATAAAGAAGAGTTAAAACAATTTATGTCTGCTTTAGAAAGTGATAGCAATTTTAGAGCATATGTATACTTTCGTCTCTTGGCTTTTACCGGAATACGCAAAGGTGAATCGCTAGCGTTGAAATGGACTGACATTGATTTCAAAAATCAAACACTCAACATTAATAAAGCTGTGTCCAGAAGCGCTAGCGGACTTTATGTTCAAACTCCAAAAACGCCTTCTTCTATTCGTAGGATTTCATTAGATAACAAAACAATCGCTATATTAAAAGAGTTCAAAAAGAAATCTCCGGATGGTTTAATCTTTCAAAGTGAAGACGGTGGAATTCTTTCGCCAGCCAAACCTAGAAAATGGTACTTAGTCACAATGAAAAAATTACCCGAAGATTTCAAACAGATCTCAATACATGGTTTTCGTCACACTCACGCTTCTCTCCTATTTGAAGCTGGGGCATCTATCAAAGATGTTCAATCGAGGTTAGGTCATTCAGATATTCAAACCACGATGGATGTGTATACTCACGTTTCAAAAACTGCAAAAGAACAGCTGGCAAATAGATTCAATACTTATGTGGATTTTTAATTTTGGTAGTCAATTTGGTAGTCAAAAAGCTGAAAGCATTATGATATCAACGTTTTACCGACTCCCGCCATCTCCATAAAGAAAAATCGATTAGATTTTCGTAGTTTTTCCTAAGTGTTCAAAACCTTGATTTAAAGAGGTTTTGAGCGCTTTTTTTGTATTTTTAGTTCCCCAATGTTTTTCGTAGTTTTCTTGTTTGGTAGTCAAATGGTGGTTAATTATCAGCTTTAAACCGATGTGCTATTCCTCGCTTTTCTTAGATTGTATTTCTTATACCGATTGAACCTACATTAATTGTTCAAGTGAAGTCAGATGCTTTTTTTTAAGCAATCAAGGCTCTTCAATGGCGTACCTTTTCACCAAATTGTATACGAATCTCTTTTTTGCGAGTTTTTCTTGGACTGATTTTTTTACTCTATTTTTGATTTAAGGCTTTTTACTCCTTAGTATCTTTAGATACACTTTTTTTCACTCCTGTTTTGCGTTCTCAACGGCTTTCTTTGCTTCTACAATAGTTATTTTCCCTGCCTCATCGCATGAAATTTTTTGAAGATGTTTCTTATCATCAAAGCTTGATGTAAGTTTCATAATCTGCTTGATCATCAACAATCTATGATAGTTCGTTGCTGGCTTGATCTGACTCTGCCTCAGCAAAAAAAGTGCTAATTAAAGTGTTTTCGATTTCTCTACAATTTCCTTTACTCGTTCACAAAAACTATCTGGATTCATTCCAGGTTCCATTTTCTCAGCCTCATCAGGAAGTAAATCATTCAGGTACAATGTAGCTTCTTTGTTTTCGGTATACATTTCCTCGTAGTGATCGACTAAATAATGTTCCAAATCTATGGAAAACATAAAAAAATTAATTTCTTCGGAAAGTCCTTTTTCAATAAAGTTGAAAAATTTATCCATTTATCACACCTCCTTGACTAAAGTTTATCAAAATATTACAGAGCGTTCTTTACCTTCTCCTTGAATCTTGTAAGGTCTTCGTAAAATTTAGCATGTTCCTTCTTCTCTTTATGATCCTCAGTATCAATTTTTCTTCCAATCAAACAATTAGTGATTTATATTCCATTCCTCTGTCCACCATAATTTTATGTACAATAATAGTACTCAACCATTGATTTATGATTGAGTGCTATTTATCTTCTATTAACTCGATTGATTTCAAATCTGATTCAGCATAGATTGCGGATCCAATTGATATTTCTTCTTCTCCAGAAACAGAGGTATACCCATCAGTTTTAACCGCTTATTTTCTTCTGTATAGAATCTACCCGTCTGTTACGTCTCGCAGAAACGACACAACGCTTAGAATCGTACGTGATCAAATGATAATCGCCTTCCCTTCTTTCTTATCCTTTGATATGATGTTTGCATCAAACGAAGGACGTGATTAGATGAAACTAACCTTATTGGCACCCTCTTTTTCTGTCATCCAAGTAGAGCGTATTGATCCTTCGATACTGAAGATCGTTCCTCTATTTTTTGCCCATACGTCAGAAGAACTTTCTTTGGTGTTACCAACGGCAAAGGTTCCAGCTGAAACACTAAACAGAGAAGATGGATGGAAAGCGATGAAAATAATTGGTGTGCTGGATTTTAGCTTAATTGGCATTATTGCAAAAATCTCTTCCCTTCTAGACGAGGAGTCAATCAGTATTTTTGCTGTTTCTACCTTCAATACTGATTATATTTTAATCAAGGAACATCAGGTAGAACAAGCTCGTACTGTTTTAACCGCCAATGATTATTCCTTTGTCAATTGAGAAAAACTTGTTCTTCCTTACGATAAGTTACTCTCGCTCGCTTTATGAAATACAAAAGAACGACTGAACCAAAGAAGTTCAGTCGTTCTTTTGTATTTCACTTGTCGTTTAACAAAGATAAGAGTACTGGGTATCCCAAATAAAAGACTTCCCCAAGCTTTCATTTGCCCCAGTACTCTTCATTGCTCGTTGTTAAGATAATCATAATACAAAAATGATTTTTATTCAATAACTATGCTTTAAAAATAAACAAAATGCTATTTTGTGACAATTTATAGGGGTTTCACTTCATTTCTAGCTAATATTCCCTATATCTGTTTATATTCTAAATGGTTCCATGAAGCATCAGTTGATGAGATGCGATCCCTTCGATAGCGATCCTCCTTCTTTTAAAGTTTTGAATTTGAGGAAATTCAGCCTTGTCAATCTCGCCTTCCCATGCTAACATGGTTATGCAAACGTTAACATTAAAATGCACACGTGAACATTAATTTGAGGAGGATTTTTAATGGCAAAAATTACAGATGTACAAACAGCGTATTATCGGATACCTCTTCCAGAAATCATGGAAGATGCGAAGCATGGCTTACACACCCACTTTGAAGTGCCTATCGTCAAGATCGTTACTGATGATGGACGTGAAGGGGTCGGCTATACGTATACTGGTGGCTTCGGTGGCGAATCGATCGCCAAACTGATCGATAAAGAACTAAAAGCGATCCTTTTAGGGAAAGATCCAGCATGTGTGGAAGCCTTGTGGGATCAGATGAACTGGGGAATCCACTATGTTGCCAGAGGCGGTTTAGCAAGTTTCGCCATTGCGGCTTGTGATATCGCCTTGTGGGACTTACGTGCGAAAAAAGCACAAGAACCCCTCTACAAACTTTTAGGCGGCGCAAGCAACAAAGTAAAATGCTATGGTGGTGCGATTGATCTAAACTTTCCTCTTGAAAAACTCTTAGCCAATAATCAAAAATATTTAGACATGGGATTAAAAGCGGTCAAAATCAAATTGGGACAAAAAACACTTGCCGAAGATATTGCTCGAATAAAAGCGGTCAGAGAATTGATTGGTCCCGATGTTGTCTTTATGGTGGATGCCAACATGAGCTGGTCTGTTGAAAAAGCGATCAAAGCCGCCAAACTGATGGCGCCTTATGACATTTTGTTCCTTGAAGAACCAACGATCCCCGAAGATTACGAAGGCTACGCTCGTATCGCTAAAGAAGGGCAAATTGCGGTGGCAGGCGGAGAAAACTTGCGCACCCCTATCGAATTTGCTCATATGATCAAATATGGCAATGTCGATTTTCCGCAACCCGACGCTTCCAATTGCGGTGGGATCACCGGCTGGTTGAAAATTGCTGCCTTAACACAAACAAGTAACTTATCTGTTTCTACACATGGCATGCAAGAATTGCACGTTAGTCTACTAGCAGCGATGCCTAATGCTGGGTATCTCGAAATGCACAGTTTCCCAATCGATCAATACACCACGAGACCGTTAGTGATCGATCCATCCGATGGATGTGCGATTGCACCAGAAGAACCAGGGATTGGCGTCACCTTTGACTGGGAGAAACTTGCTCCTCATAAACAACCCTTTTAACTGAAAACCCACGCTGATTTCCTTTAGGATGAGGAAATCGGCGTGGGTTTTTATTACAGAATCAATGGTTTTTCTTCAAATGGAAGCCACCGTTCATCAATCAGGGAACGATACCAAGCGGCTGATTTTTTTAATGACCGAGTCCGTTCTTCATTTAGCTCGACTCGTACAAGACCATAGCGGTTTTTGAACGCATTCATAGGTGAAACACAATCGGTAAATGCCCAAAGCATATAGCCTTCGCAGTTGGCGCCTTCCTCGACGGCTTTTAGCAGCCAGTAAAGATGTTCGGTAATAAACTGAATCCGATAGTCATCTTGGACTTGACCTGTGGCATCCATATACTGTTCTTCATTTTCCCGCCCCATACCATTTTCAGTGATCAGCCATGGAATATTGCCATAATTCTCCTTAAGATAATTAGCCATATCGTACATGACCTTCGGATAGATTTCCCAGCCACGGGAGTTATTCATTTGTTTTCCTGGCAAATCAAAGGTCTCATAAAACATTTCTGGATGAAATGGTGTATCCGAATGCCATTGATATCGTGGTGCCCGCACGCGTTTCGGGTAGTACTGATTGACACCTAAGAAATCCACCGTATGGGTGCGGATCATTTCCAAATCTTCTTCTGTCGGATCAAAGTAGATGTCATAGGTTTGGCAAAGTGTGATAAGTTCATCTGGATAATGCCCCTTAACCATTGGATCAAAAAAGATTCGGTTGAAAAAAAGATCGTACATTTTTTGCGCGTTTTGATCCTCTGGTGAGGAAGAGCGTGCGTAAACCATTTCTGGATTTAGCACACAACCGATGCGCCCCTCGTAGCCCTTTTCATGATAGACAGCCACCGCTTGGGCGGAAGCCAATACTTTGTGATAATTCCAAAGCATCCATTTTTTTGTGTTTTGCTCATGGGGCCAGCGGATCGCATCGAGATAGCAACGAGTCTGAATAACGATCGGCTCATTGAAGGTAAACCACTGTTTGACTCGATCACCGTAACGCTCGAAGGCGATTTCGGCATAACGAGTATATAGATCGACCACTTTCCGCGAGCTCCAGCCATCATAGGCATCCATCAAACTAGCTGGCAGTTCATAATGTTCCAAACAAAGCATCGGTTCGACCCCAGCCGCAAGCAATTGGTCGATCAGCTGATCGATATGAGCAGCATAATCTTCATCAACGATCAGCTGTTCATGGTCGGTAAAGAAGCGCGCCCAGTTGATCGATGTTCGGTAATGGGTCAAATGAACCTCCTGCATCAGTTCAACATCCTCTGAAAACTTTTCCATAAAATTCGTCGCAACAGCCGGCCCGTAGCCATTATGCCAGACAAAGCGTTCTTCTTTGTACCAGCGGTCGAGATACGAATCTTGCCCTTCTTTCTTTCCTTGCCAGCCTTCTGTCTGCCAAGCAGACGAAGCAGCCCCTAAAATAAATGTTTCAGGTATTTTTACCATTTTTTTAAAACTCCTTTATGCAACTTCATTGGTCGTACGATTCATTACCAAAACAAAAGGTAGATAGATCAAAATTGCCACGACAATACAGATAACTTGCGTGATCACAGCCCCGATATCCCCAGCAGTAGCTAGATAAGCATTGACGATCGGTGGCATCGGCCATGGGACCATTACCACCGCTTTAGCGGCAAAGCCTAGACTTGTCGCCACGTACCCAATCGTTCCTGTTACTAACGGTGTCAGGATAAAGGGAATCGCCAAAATGGGATTCAGCATAATTGGCATTCCGAAGATCACTGGCTCATTGATATTGAAAATCCCAGGTGCTAATGACAATTTAGTGATTTGGCGCATGTCCTCCCGCTTGCCGACGATCAAAATCGCAATCAGCAACCCAATCGTAACCCCAGAGCCGCCCATACTCATATACATATCCCAAAACGGCATCGTAATAATATTGGGTACTTCTTTTCCAGCTTCAAAAGTTTCCGTATTGACAGCGATCGCTGCCAGCAACAATGGTTCGCGAATGGGTTTGACCATCTGGTTCCCATGAATCCCGATGACCCAAAAAACTTGTGCGATAAACATCAACAACAAGATACCTGGCAATCCTTGGACGATCCCTTCCAGTGGTCGTTGGACGACATTGTAGATGATATCGTAAGCATACATCCCTGTGAGTGCTTTGATAGCAAAACCAGCGGTGGCGATGATGGTCACGGTGAAAATCGTTGGAAACAATGCCGAAAAACTTGCCGAAACATTCCCAGGAACACTATCAGGCATCGTGATCTGCAGCCGTTTTTGTCTTCCTAACCACGCATAAAGCTCGATGGAAACGATCGCAACGAACATGCCTAAAAATAGGCCTTTCGTGTCAGTATATTGCTTAGCCAGCACGTTTTCGGCAACCACCGTAGCATCTTCGTGCAAAAATTCAAAGATCATTGGATTAACAGAAAGATAAGACATTACTGCGATGATTCCTGGAAAGACCCCAGAAATCTTATTTAATTTTGCTAGCTCAATCCCAATCAGAAACACTGCATAGATCGTTAAGAAACTCAACGTCACATAACTGACCGCAGATGAGATCGGTTTTAAACTTTCTAAAAAGCGCAGTGCCTCGATTTGTGCCAATCCATTTTCAGCATCAAAAACCATTGCTGAAAACAATGTACCAAACGCTCCTGTAATGATTACTGGAATCAAAGCAGCAAAGGCATTTTTAATGACCATGATGTAGCGTAAATTGTTGATCCTATTGGCAAACTTTCCTAAAACGTCAGCGAGTCGATCCATAAATCCTTGCATAAAACTCCCTCCTATACCCCTATTCTTCAATTTTTAGAAAACGATTACATTACAAATGTAATTCATTTCCTGAAGAATGTAAACGCAGGAAAAGCCTTCAAAACAGGGTATGTAAAGCTCCAAGTTTACATACTTCGTTTTATCACTTATTATTATTTTGAGGTGAAGCAAATGGCGAACTACCATGACATCGCTGCCGATTTACGGAGCAAAATCAATCACGGGTTTTACGAAGAAGAGAAAAAATTGCCGAAGCAATCCGAACTGGCTGCGGATTATCAAACGAGCCGCGTGACAATTCAAAAAGCATTGAATATTTTACAAATGGAAGGCATTATTTACGGTAAAAAAGGCACGGGTACGTTTATCAGTGATTCCTATTCAACCTTCGATTACAACGCCAAGATCAATCGCGGGCTGACGAAGCGCCTTGGAGAGACAGGAAAAATCACCAGCAAGATCATTTCTTTTGCCATTCTTTTTCCCGATGAGAAAGAACAAGAAAAACTAAAAATTCGCAGTGACCAGCAAATTTATGATATCGTTCGTCTGCGTCTATTTGACGATGTACCCGTTGTTTTAGAATATACCATCATGCCGCTTCATGTCATTCCTGGCATTACCGAAGAAGTCTTATCCTCTTCAGTCTATAGCTACATCACGAACCAACTCCACTCCTCGATTGGAACATCTGTCCGTCGTATCAAAGCGGATCGTGCAGACACCTATGACCAGCAATACTTAGCTTGTGCCGCCACCGATCCCATTTTAGAAGTTGAGCAAACGGTTTACCTCGGCGATGGGACGCCTTTTGAATTTTCCCAATCACGGCACCGCTATGATATGGGGGATTTTATTGTTGTAAATAATTAATACGCTGCGGATCAAGTGCCTCTAAGTGAGGAGCGATACGCAGCGCATTTTACTTAAAAATATTGCTGATAGACTGTTTGACCAATTTCTCTTAGCCAACTGATCCCTTGACCACTACCGGTTTTATCATAGGAAAATGCCGCAATGATGATCCTCGTTTCATTGGCTTGTAAATACGCTACATCGTGTTCGATGCGGTCAAGACGGCCTGTCTTATTAAAAATGCGGCAAGCGGGCTGCGCAGTTTCCGCAAAATTTCCCGCTAATCCTTCTTGAAATTGCTGCTGATTTAAGGGTGAAAACCCTAGTGCAGCTTCTTCTCGTTTAACACACCTTAGTAGTAGTTTAGCAGCCGCCGAGGGGGTCAAGCGGTTCTCTTTGTCTTTGATCGGTCGCATCATATACCGTTCAAATTGAATCTCTGGCTCCTGAATCCAGGCCTGAAGCGTGGGCAACCCTACTAAGTCCAATAGTACATTGGTCGCAGTATTATCAGATACGGCGATCATCGCCGTGAGAAGTTCACTGATGGTCCAACCTTTCTTCTGAGGAAAAAGACGGATCACCCCAGCACCACCTGTCAGATCAACGGCGTTCACACCGATCAGCTGTTGCGGATCGATTTTTTCTTCGTTAATCTGTTCAAGATAATAGGCATACAAAACAAGCTTACTGATACTCGCTGCCGAAAACGACTTTTGACTCTGATAGTCAACAAGACATTCCGTTGGCGTACCGATCCATAAACCCATTTCCAAGGTTGTCTGATAGTTTTCTAGAATAGGCTTAATTGCTACACGCAAGTCATCTTTTCCCATCAAATGCCCCTTTCCTTACGATCATGAAAAGAATGTTCATGAGCATTCCTGTGATGCATTCGGCTGGTTTTGCCAATAACGCGCCGCAACTGCGAGTTCTGATTCATAATTAGAGCCAGTGATTTTGGTTTTCATGACCCGTGACCCAGGTGTTCTTGAATGAATCATTTCGTCATCCCCCAAATATAGACCGACATGATGGACTTCGCCTTTTCCTTCTTCATAAGCAAACAGCAGCAGATCCCCTGGTTGTGCCTGACTGTAAGGTACGATGTTTGCTTGTTGTGCTTGCTCGATCGTATCTCGGGGGATTAAAATACCATGAAGTCGATGCAGCGAATACATGAATCCAGAACAATCAAAGCCACTGCCGCTAATGCCTGCCCAGACATAGGGCTGGTTTATAAATTGTTCTGCCAAGGCTATTATTTTTTCTGGGAGCTTTGCCCATGTGTCCGATAGGACGTGAGCAAAAGCTTTAGCGATCGTTGCTGGTCCATTAGGCGTAGCCACTTGATAGGAATCTGCGGTTTCCCCAACAAGTGGTAAAACTGTTCCAAAAGAAACAAGTCGTGTGGTCGAGTCAAAAACAAGCACGGCTTCTTTTGCAATCACCCCAATCCTTCTTTTAGCTGTTGCATAATCTGGTGGCAATGGCTTCAATACCTCGTTCGGCAGATAACCGGGATACCCGAGTGGGTGTTTATTGCTTTTTTGATCCAAGACGATCACATGGGACCAACCATCCGTTTGGGTGATGACTTCTACTATCGTCCCATATAATACTTCGGAGTCCACTAAGCTTTCCTGATAAAGCCGCATCGTATCTTCATCAGTCAAAAAAGTGTGCAGCGCTTCTAAAGGAAATGCTTTGATTTTTGCTAGTACTTTGTTTTCTTTGGGTTCCTTCCATAAGAAGGAAGAGCCAGCCTGAACAATTTGTTTCATCTTTGCTCCTCTCATAACTATTTATTCGTTGATTCCTAGACCGATGCGTTCGGTGACCCTCAAGCTTCCTGGACGCTGAAGAACCCCTTGCATTTCAGGGGAAGTCGTTTGGGTCTCCCACATAAAAGGAACGTCCAGATCATAAAATTGGACGTCGGCCATCCCCAAGGCAAAATGGGCGGCTGCCGCCATTCCCCCATACCCTTCAATCATCGAACCGACCATCACTGGCATTTGATGCTCTTTTGCCAAGTGATAAATTTTTTGTCCCTCTTTGATCCCGCCGCTTTTCATCAATTTAATGTTCAAATAATTGCAGCAGTTTTCAGCAATCAAACGTTTGGCATCCTCATAGGAAAAAAGACTTTCATCAGCCATGATTGGAATCGTCGTACGAGCAGTCACATAGCTGAGTCCAGCAAAATCATGGGCTTTTACTGGCTGTTCAACAAACTCGATCGGAATGTCTTGCCATTGGTCTAAAATCTGCACCGCTTCTTCTTTGGTCCAGCCTTGATTCGCATCAATTCGAAAGGGAATCTTTCCTGCCAAGCGTTCATTGATGCGGCGAATTTTCGCAACTTCCTCTTCGATCGTTCCTGCCCCTAGTTTGATTTTCAAGGAGCGAAATCCCGCCTGGACTTTCGCTTGGGCATCATGCAGCATCTGCTCCTGTGAGCCAACACTGATCGTATAATCGGTTGTCAGTGTATTGGAAGAACCACCTAAATAGCGGTAAAGAGGCAAGTTGGCCGCTTTTGCCAGTGCATCATGCAACGCGATATCAATCGCCGCTTTAGGGCTCGTATGATGCTGGATCAGCGCATGAAGCTCATCCATTACTAGCAATTGGGCATCTACCTTTCTGCCTAACAGGAACGGGGCAAAGACCGTTTCGATATCTTTTAAAATACTTTCTTTTGTATCACCGGTGATCACTTCGGTAGGTGCTGCTTCTCCGATGCCAACGATCCCATTATCAAAAAAAAGCAGCACTCGAATCACTTCGACGGCGTGCACTTCTCTGAGCGCCGTTTTAAAGGGTGCATTCAGCTGGATCGGAATTCGTTTGGTTTCAACTGCTGTGATTTTCATTGGTGTTCCTCCCAAAAAGAAAAGCAGTTCTTATCTAGCTAAAATGAATACGTCATTGTTCGCTGCTAGAAAAAGAACTGCTTTATTCCTTGTTATCAAGTTGCTAAACATTCTAGTAACGTTTTTCTCGTCTGCTGCCCTCTTTGGCGAAGTCAGACAATGAATAGACAAAAGGAGCTTTTTTCTCCTTATTCTTCGACAAAGACATTTTTATAATCATAGGCCGCGCCAACACTATGAACGATGAGGCCTTTGATTTTTGGCGACCGTAGATGTGCTTCAGCACTTTGGAAGAGTGGAATAACGCCTAAGTCGTCGGTTAAGATTTTTTCTGCTGCTACCATATTTTCCCAACGGGCTTCTGGATCGTTAGTATTTTCATTGGAGGCTTGTTCGATCAATTGATTGTAGTCATCATTTAGCCATTTTCCACGATTATAGGAACTGTCTTTTTTGAACAATTCCAAAAAGTTGATTGGATCTGCATAATCCCCGATCCAGTTGTTCATGACCATCTCAAAATCGCCGCTATTTGAACGATCCAAGCGCACAGAAAATGGAACGTTTGTGACTTCGACAGTCAGCCCATCCAGTGTTTGCTGCAAGGTACCTTGAATGTATTCTGCCATTTTTTTCGATTGATCGGTATCTGATGTCAACAGTTCAAAAGACAATGTATCGATACCCAGTTCAGCTTTTGCCTTTTCCCAATATTCTTGGGCTTTTTCTTCGTCAAAGGCTAACGTGGTTGCCGCATCCTCGACAAAATCAGCCTTTGTCTCTGGATTAAACGCTAGGTCAGAAGGAACAAAACCGACCGCCGGTAAGGAGCCGTTGCCTAAAATATTGTCAACGATTTGTTGTCGATTCATACTATACGAAATGGCTTGGCGCAGATTTGCATTTCGAAAAGGCGAATCTTCTGGTGCTTGATTCATTTCTAAATACTGAGTGGTTGCACTAGGCTGAACAATGTAATCAGGATGATTCACATTCTGCATCGCCAATTCACCGCTTAAAATAATGTCATCGGCTTGTCCGCTTTCGTACAAGTTATAAGCGGTCGATGAGTCTTTCACGACATCAAAGTTAATTGTTTCAAGTTTGACCGAATCAGCATCCCAATAATCGGGATTTTTCGCCAATGTCCATTGGATGTCGGTGCCTGGTCCAGCATAATTGGTCAATAGGAATGGTCCATTGTACGCCGCGTTTTCACTGGTTAAGGCATATTGGTCACCGAACTCTTCTACGACACGCTCGTTTTGCGGGAAGAAAGTTGGAAAAGCCAGTAAAGATAAAAAGTAAGGCGTCGGTTTTTCTAACGTGATTTTCAATTCATGATCATTGACTGCTTCGATCCCTAACTCGCTTTTATCTAGCGTACCATCTGAAATAGCGGCAGCGTTTTTAACGGGTGCCAGCATATAAGCATAATTGGAAGCAGTGGCTGGATCAACGGTGCGTTGCCAGCTAAAAACATAATCAGCTGCAGTAACTGGATCGCCATTGGACCATTTTGCCTCTTCCCGCAGTGAAATGGTGTAAGAAAGCCCATCTTCACTAACTTCAGCGTCTTCGCTTGCACCAGCAATCACAGGAACATTGTTTTCATCTAAGCGATAAAGACCTTCATAGGCGTTGTTTAACGTGATAAAGCTGTAAGAGTCGGTTGCTAAAGAAATATCTGCACTGCCCATCTCTGCCGAAAATTGCACATTGATCACTTGCTCTGCAGAAGAAGCGGCTGATGAATCCGTCTCGTTATCTTCATTGCCATTTTGACAAGCTGCTAAAAATAAGCTGCCTAGTAACACAAGCGATACTGCATATTTGCTACGTTTCCCCATTTCTACTCATCCCCTTCTAACATTCAGATAATTCAAAAAATTCTGTTTGTTGTACCGAGTTTACCGCATGTTTATGCAGCCTGTCAATTTAACACGACCAAAAAATGTAAGAGGTTACACGGTTGTGTCAGAAACGCTCTTCTGAATGTAAAAAGTAGAAAAGAGCGACTTTATGCTGAATATCGTTGAAAGGAGTCGTGCCAAGAAAGCATACAAAAAAGTCCTGATCTTCTAGGGATCAGAACTTATGATACTTTCTTATACATCATTTCGCAGGTAAAATGGATAAAAAACTTTCTTAATTTACCTTCCCTTTCACACAAAAAAAGAAGACATAAATTTCGTCTTCATAGCGCTTTCTCAGAACCTTCCCACTTTTTTGCCTTTCAACTCAAGGAGTAAAAGAAATCTCCTCAGAAAGTAAAAAAAACGTATCTATTTTAAAATGGGAGTGGTACACTAAACAAACGAAGAGTATTGCACGTGAGAAAAGAAAGACTTCCCCAAGTATCCATTTTCTCCAATACTCTTCGGACTCTTCAGTACGTATATTAATTATACGTACTTTTTTCATTTGTTCAAGGCTTTTGAAAGATTTAATCAAAAAGTGAAAATCGATAAAAACGTACAAATCCCTTACGCTAATTGACAATGATTCTCAATTAGCGCTATACTAAATGAAATCACTCACAGCAAGGAGGAATTTCATGTATATCCGTACCGTCGCATTTGAAGTAATTCCTGAAGGTAAAGAACGATTTCTAGCTAAAATGAAAAAAGATACCGCCTCAATGAAAACATTCGCTGGCTGTCAGTCTGCTGAAGCTTGGTTTTCAGAATCAAAAGACCGCCTCGTTTTCCAGCTGGTGTCAAAATGGACTGAGAAAAAAGCATTTCAAGCTTGGTTAAAACGCCCCGAACATCTGCAAAAGCACCGAGATGCGTATCGAGCAGAAAAGGAAGGAACTGCAAAACCGAGCCTTGTTTTGTCCAAAACAGGTCAAGAATTTGTCTTGATCGATGAAGAGCCTACTCCTAGTTAAACGATACGAGCGATCCACCAAAGCTGATTCCGTTCGCTTTGGTGGATCGCTTTCTTGTTCAGTATCTCTCTTTTCTATTCCACCGTTCGCTCGTTCAGGGTTCTTCCTTGCTGATCTTTTAATTGAAGCCAGCCATTGGTCCCCCCATAGTAAAGAAACATGCCGACCTCATTTACACTTTTTAATACGACGTCTTCAATCGTTCGTCCCTCTTTGATCGCTGATTGATTCTCTTGCCGTATCTTTTCTGCTAATCGAGCTGAAAAGCCCACCGAGCCGTCTTTGTTCAAAGGGACCTCTTGACGCAAGGTAGCGCCTTTTTCAATTCGAACCTCGTTGCGTTTCTGCCAATAGACCGTTGCTGTACTTCCTTGATAATCCACCATAAAGGGTTCATCTTGTAATTCTTTTGACCATTTATGACGAGGCTTGCCCCCTTTTTTCACCGCTTTCGTTTCCTTTTTACTGGTGGATACATACCCCAGAAAATCGATCAAGCAATCAAATGATTCCGCACAAACAGCGACCCCTTGTTGCAGTTCCTGTGGAATCACGATAGGTGCGTTGGAAGCATTGGACAAATGATATTTCTCTTGATAATAGGCTGCTAAGTATGGCGCCATGATCTCCCAAGGTGGTGTAAGGATCATTAAGCGATCATATTCTTGCTTGTCATCAAATGTTTTCTCATCTGCTACTGATAGTAATTGGCCTTCTTTTATGGCTAAGAGGACGGTATTGTCTTTTGTTTCAATAAGTTTTCCTTTAACAATTTGCAGTTGCCCTGCTTCCTTCGGCAATTCAAAAAGCATCTGTTTGTCATCAATGACCGTTTTTTCTAATTCCATTTCGCTCCCTGCTTTCTGCTAGTTTCTCGCCCATTATAGCATGTATTTTTCTACGCAGCGGTGTCCAAGAATCAAAAAAAGAGGCTACTTCCAAGAAACAGCCCCTTTGTTAAGGGAATTGGTTTACGTGCATGGCTTCGCTTGATTGGGATTAACCCTTAGCTAGAAAAGCATTCAACCAATGCTGGTTGATAGATCTCGTTGTATTTTGCCACAACTCGTCCACAACGTTCTTCAAGCTCGTCATGATCAGTCTCTTCATAACGGATCACATGCAAAACGGCACAACGTTCCATTTTTCTGACCACTTCTCCGATAACGCGGCTTTCTAAGCCGACTGGTTTACATTCATATGCTTTACCTAATACAATTGTTTCTGCTTCCATAATGCGCTCCTTACTACTCGTTTCTCTAATTGTATTATCATCTTATCATCTAATTTTAATAAAATAAAGCGATATGCATGTCCATTTAAAACAAAAATGAAAAAAGTGCCCATTATTCAATGAACACTTGCTTTGTAAACGTTATATTGTTTTTTGCTAATTATTAAGAAATGACGATTTATTTACGACTCGCTACTAGGATCGCCGCAAATTCTTCAAGATATTTCTGATCGATCTCATCATAGCTGTTCGTTTTGCCACTATCGATATCCAAAACACCAATCAATTGATCATCAGCTATCATAGGAACAACGATTTCAGACATAGCTGCCGAGTCACAAGAGATATAGTTCTCATGTTCTTTGACATTCGGGACGATCAATGTCGTTTGTTTTGCCGCTGACTCTCCACAAACTCCTTTGCCCA
The DNA here is from genome assembly GCF_051711245.1 of Enterococcus sp. DIV0240d. NCBI lineage: Bacteria > Bacillati > Bacillota > Bacilli > Lactobacillales > Enterococcaceae > Enterococcus > Enterococcus sp. DIV0240d. The sequence goes on from NZ_JBIOMG010000001.1 coordinate 2,791,006, forward strand.
TAGTGATTCTGGTGCAAGATACTCTTCCTTGGAACGGGCCTAAGATCAGTTCGCCTTCTTCAAACAAATAGTAGCCGGCAAACACCGTATCTTCCAATGTTTCATTTAATAAAGCAGAAGAGTTTGCTAGATTAGCGATCCAATTACTCTCTGCTTCTAGTAATCCTTTTAATTGCAGAAGCATCAATTCATACGCTTCGATTTTTTTATTCATTTTCTCACCTCTGTCCTTGATTATAAGCAAAGACAGAGGATTTGTCTTGTCTAAATTACTGAGTATGGGAAACAATAATGTGAAAAAAGAACTGTTGCCTAAAATAGCCTATCCATCCACTCGTACCAATAGTCAACGCTACTCATAGCATTTCCTTCTCAGTCGTCTTTGAAAACTTACTAGGCATCAATCACAGTAAAGCGAGTGTTTTCATGTTGTACTGTTTCGATCTCATCGATAATTGCCTTAGCTAACGTACCGCTAGATGTCACCGATTCCTTTTGTTCGTTGAATAGTAAGTGATCTTTCCCTAAAATCGCTGGTTTAGCTGGTCCTTCTTGAAAGACATTCCCAGGAGAAATCCCCACCCAAGGGACATTTTTGACTGTTTCTAAAAAGAGATATTCGTCTAGCTGATTTTCTGGAATCGCAATCCAACTTTCGCTTCCTGGTGCTTTTTTCAACTCAGAGAGATTACGTTCCCCCGCTTCATTGAATAAACTGCCGGCTCCTAAGATGAAGAACAAACGAGTATTTTTTTCTCGAAACAGGTGCACTAATTTTGCTGCCAGATCCACATGCAAGTAAGCTTTGTCAGGACTTGTCGCAAACGCGTCAACAAGCACATCAAAGTCACTGAGCTCTTCTTCTGTGAGAGAAAAAGCATCCTTTGTAAGTGTTTTGACCGTCTCACCAAGTTGTTCTTTGGCCTTCGCTTCATTTCTCACGATAGCAGTCACTTCGTGTCCTCTCTGTACTGCTTCTTGATAAATTGCTGAACCTGCATTCCCTGTTGCGCCAATAATACCGATTTTCATAATGATCATCCTTCCTACTTTTGTTTTTTTCAAAATCAGTTGTTACTAATTAAGTTACAACTAGAGTATAAAAGAAACTTTCTTCCCTGTCAAGAATTTGCCTAGCAGGTGAAAGTTCTTTTTTTACAGCCTTTTATGTGACACTTTTAATGATTGGCTTCTACTTGAATGCCGTCAATGATGGATTGTAGCGAGATAGCGCTCATTTCCTGCTCAATTTTCTTTTGCAGCACATCGTAAGTTTCCTCTAATACCGTTTGGATATTCCCCCCAATCAAGCAATTGGGATTGGTCTTTTTGTCCGCATGTAAAAGATGCTGATCTTTTTCAACACTCGCATAGATGTCCAACAAAGAAATCTCATTTGGTTCCTTCGTTAGTTTAGGGTTTGGTTTTCCTCTTTGGCTTTCGATCAATCCGGCAATACGCAGATCACTCATAATCCGGCGAACATAAGCAGGATTCGTTTCAACACTCTGGGCGATCCGATCACTTGATAGATCAGTTCCTTTAAAGAGGTGGATGTAAGCGAGGATGTGAATGGCGTCGCTGTATTTCGTTGAATATTTCACTTCGTCTCCACTCCTTTTTCTTGTATCATACCTCTTTTTTCAGATTTAGACAAAGGGTACTGACCAATCTTACAAAACTCGAGGATCCCATCAAGAAAAAGCAGCCCTCAAAAAGTTAGCACAAAAGCCTAACTTCTTGAGGGAACTGCATACTGAACCATTTTTTTCCTTTTTATTTAAACGAGCACTTTGCTAATAGCCCTTCATCCAAGCAGACTCAATCTGATTGCCGTCAGGATCAACGATTTCATAGCCGACCATCATGTCCTCTGGAATCCCCATATCAACTTGGAACGACTGTCCACCATTTTCTTCAGCGATTTTTGCAAAATTCTTTGCTTCTTCTGGTGTGTCAAAACTAAACGCGATCAATGCGCCACTCGTCTTCTTTGTATCTGCAATACTTCTACCATTTAGAAATTGTTGGTAAAACGCATGTTCTAACAGCATTAACCAAATCGATTCACTCCAAACCATTCCACTGCTGGTCTCGTTTGAGAACTCTTCATTTTTTACAAACCCCAGCGCTTCATAAAAGGATGTTGCACGTTTGATATCAGTGACAGGCAAGTTAATAAACACCATTTTGTTCGCCATTTTCTTGCTCCCTTTCTTTGGTAAGCTGCACTGCTGAATCCGTTCTCATTATAGCACCTATCGGTTCATTCACAAAAACATCAGTCTTTGTCCTCTGCTGCTAGTCTGAATAACCTGATCCAAAATTTTTTTCAAGTAAAAAAAGGCCTTGCACACATAGGCCTTTTAGCTTTTCTCATCTATGAAAAAGTAACTTGATAAGCATTAGCAAAGAATCATGTTTTCGCTAATACAATCAGCCCAAACTACTTTATTTAATACTCAAAGCTCAAGTCTTGAGTCGATCACGGTTACTTTCCCACGATAAATTTTTCGATACTCTTTGGGCGTATAAGAAGTTGCTTTTTTAAATTTCTTACTAAAATAATTTGGATCATTGAATCCTACTCTAACAGAAATTTCACTGATTGATCGATCACTTGTTGAGAGTTCTTTTTTGGCAACTTCAATACGATAAATCATCAAGTACAATGAAAAGGTCATTCCTAATGTATTCTTGATCAAACGGCTGGTGTGATACCGACTTAAATGCAGGTGATCTGCTAAAGTGTCTAACGTAATATGTTCTCTATAATTTTCATGAATATAGCGCAATATCTTATGTCTTAAAGAAAGCGAAGGAGAAGCTTCATTGTTTTTCTCGACGTGCAGCAAGGAAATCTGATTGATGGATTGAATCCCTCGGTCCAATGCATAAACAAAATCATTGGTGATCGGTTCGACCAAATAATCGATCAAGTCGTAACGCAACGCTTTTTGAGCGATAGCAAAACTTTCTACTGCAGAATACAAAATTGCTTTTGCATTCGGATAAAAAGAAAGCAACTCTTTGTATAATTCAAAACAGTCCTCTTCGCCATCCGCATTGATCACTGCAATCTCAACCATCTGCTCAAGACAGGTACGCTGAAGTGCTTTTTTCGAATCAACCATTGGAAGCAAGATGACATTTGGGAAATGACGATCAATCAAACGAACCATCTCGCTAACTGCTCTTCGCTCTTCGCTGTCAATGATCAATAAATTACACACGAAATTTTCTCCTTCGCTAAAAATTCATAGTCGGTTTCTCTATTTTCGTTTATTTTTCTTGAAAATCAATAACCATCCGTCCTTTGATTTTTCCTGAAAGCATTTCATCAAAAATATCGTTGATCTCTTCTAACTGACGCATGACTACTTTAGGAACGACTTTCCCTTCCGCTGCAAATTGGAAAGCTTCTGCTAAATCAGTTCGTGTTCCAACAAGGGAACCGACAATCTTAATCCCATCCAATACAAGTCGAGGAATGTTCAAGTCCATGCTTTCTGGTGGGAGACCGACCGCTACAATCGTACCGCCCGCACGAACAGCATCAACAGCAGAATTGAAGGCTGCTTTTGAAACAGCTGTTACTACGGCTGCATGTGCGCCGCCGGTTGCTTCTTGAATGATTTTTGCCGCATCTTCTTTTGCAGGATTGATTACAAGATCAGCGCCGTGATCTTTTGCGAAGTCCAACTGTTTGTCGTTGATATCGATTCCAATCACTTTTGCATTAAAGACATTTTTAGCATATTGTAAGGCTAGGTTTCCTAGTCCCCCTAAACCATAGATGGCGATCCATTGACCTGGTTTAATGTCAGAAACTTTTACCGCTTTATATGTGGTTACACCTGCACAAGTAATGCTGCTGGCTTCAGCAGAACCTAAGTCCTCTGGAACTTTCACTGCATAGTCAGCTACAACGATACATTCTTCAGCCATACCACCATCTACAGAATAGCCGGCATTTCTAACCGAACGGCATAATGATTCATTCCCGTTCACACAGTATTCGCATGATCCACAGCTTTCATACAACCAAGCGACACTTGCACGGTCACCGATTGCTAGAGAAGTAACATCATCACCGATTGCAACCACTTTACCGATTCCCTCGTGTCCGAGTACGATCCCAGATGCATCTCCAAAGTCGCCATCTTTTACATGCAAGTCAGTATGGCAGACACCGCAACACTCCATTTTCAATAATGCTTCATTCGGACGAAGCGCTCTTAATTCTTTTTCCTCGATTTTTACAACCTTATCTTTTGATACTACAGCTGCTTTCACAAAGACACCTCTTTCAATTCGATTAAATAAAGAACTCCCTTTTATTTGTGAAGTAGTTAACTAACGCATAGAGGTCAGTAATAGCTAGATAAAAGAAAGTTCTCTATCGAGAAGATTACCATAGAAATCATCAAAAAAAGGGGAATTTATTGCTTTTTTTCTGTAATCATTTATTAGAAAACAATAATGAAATCATTCAAAATTTTTTCTTTATTTCCAGATTACATAAAAGTAAAAATTAAAAAGATAGAGAAAATTCATCTCTATAAATAACAATCGTTTCAATAAAAAACATCAAGACGATCTGATAGAAGACTGTAGGATGATTTGTACTCACTGTTCTTCTATCCTTCTATTTTTATCCCTTCGATGACTTGCGATTTATTTTCTTTCAGGCGCTGAATGTCCTATTGGTATTTAGCAAGATGTCCCTCGTCAATGTTTTTCTGAAAATTTCCATTCCCTTCTTCTCCTTTTCTACTCATAAAAGCAACTAGTGCACAAAGGCGGTCGATCAAACAATCGACAATCTGTACTCTGTCATTATTGGACAGCCGATAAGTATCCACAAAAAGTTTCAATCGATGGCATTGCGTTTCACTCAGATGACTGTTCCCATCAAAATACAAGGGTACCCAGCGGTACGCAGCATAAGAAACATCCCATAACCTGCTTCCTGGCCTTACTGTGTCAAAATAAAAAAGCCCAAAAGGCTCCCCAACTACGATCGGCACATAATACGGAAAAACATAGTAATCAATCAGCAACTACCTAATCACTCAAAATGAACTTCTATAGCCTAAATGTGTAGTGAACGTTTAATTAAAATCTCCGTTTATTGCCTCTTTGCCTTTTTTATAAAAAACTGCTGATCAGTAACAGTTGTTGAGAGGGAAATAAACTTGAATCTGAAGAAAGTATTCTGTCTTCGCAAAACTTTAGACGATCATTTCATGGTATCCTCTGCTAGATAAGCTAAAATCATTTATGAAAAAAGTTACTCTGACGTACATGTAATTTTTGTTGCGCCAAATGAAGCATTGAGGGAAGTTGGATAGAAGTTTCAGAAACGGCAGGCGGTTTGAATGACAAACCGTCTCCAGGCGTCATTTGCGCATGTTCCACTTGAAACATCGTAAGAAACGGCTAACGAATAGAAATAATTATTTTTGTTAGCACTACGTTTGCTCTTGAAGGAAAACCTGAATGGAATTTTTTAGAGAACGTCATTTCTTGATGTGTCTTTTTCTTGACCTAAAGTTAACTTCAGCATTTATACTAACAATACTAACTTAAGAAAGAAGGATTTATATGAGAGCAGCAATTTTTGAAAAAGCAGGATTAGTTAAAATGGAAGAAGTAAAAAAGCCAACTTTGCAAGCAGCCGATGATGTTATTATTAAAGTTGTCCGAGCATGTGTTTGCGGTTCTGATCTTTGGTCGTATGCCCATGGCGATAGTAAAGAACCTCATTCAGTTAATGATGGTCATGAGGCATTAGGCATCGTTGAAGAAATCGGTCCAGACATTACGACTGTGAAACCTAGAGATTTTGTCATCGTCCCCTTCACCCATGGTTGTGGTGAATGTGATGCTTGCCGTGCCGGCTTTGATGGCACATGCGACCGTCATCAAGGTACAACGAATTGGTCTAACGGTTTCCAATCTGAGTATATCAACTTCCATTACGGCAACTGGGCCCTTGTAAAAGTTCCAGGTCAGCCAGCTGATTATACGGAAGGTATGATCAAGTCTCTTTTAACTTTGGCAGATGTTATGCCCACAGGATATCATGCGGCACGTTGTGCACATGTAGAAAAAGGGGATAAAGTCGTCGTGATTGGCGATGGTGCCGTAGGACAATGTGCTGTCATCGCGGCAAAAATGCGTGGGGCTTCCCAAATTATTTTAATGAGCCGTCATAAAGATCGACAAGAAATGGCTCTTCAATCAGGTGCTACAGCTGTTGTGGCTGAGCGTGGTGAAGAGGGAATCGCGAAGGTACGCGAGATCCTTGGCGGAGGCGCGGATGCTGCTCTTGAATGTGTTGGTACAGAAGCTGCCATTACACAAGCCCTTGGTGTATTGCATAATGGTGGTCGTGTAGGTTATGTCGGCGTCCCTCACTATGACAATCGACCAATCGGTTCCACTTTTGCTCAAAACATTTCCATTGCAGGAGGATCTGCATCGGTCACAACATATGATAAGGAAATCCTGTTAAAAGCGGTGCTTGATGGTACTATCAATCCAGGCCGCGTTTTCACCCAAACCTATGATTTAGATGATATCAACCAAGCCTATGCCGATATGCAGGAACGAAAAACGATCAAATCTATGGTTGTTGTTTCAAGGGATGAATAGACAAAGCTAATTAAAAAACGCTCGTCCGAACAATGGACAGCCTCTCGATAGACAAAGTACTATAACCAGTACTTTGTCTTTTTATCTATGAAGAAAGAAAACACTGTAACAGCCTACCCTTTTTCCACAATTAATCAATTCTAGAACTTTAAAATGATAGAACATAACGCCAAACAAAAGAAAAAAGCCCTTGAAATCAAGGGCTTTTGCTTCATCTGATAATAAATGATTAACGACGAATTTCTTTGATACGAGCTGCTTTTCCGTGTAATGCACGCAAGTAGTACAATTTTGCACGACGTACTTTACCGTAACGAACAACTTCGATTTGTGCAACACGTGGTGTGTGCAATGGGAAGGTACGTTCAACACCTACACCGTTTGATACTTTACGAACTGTATAAGTTTCGCTGATACCAGCACCGCGGCGTTTGATGACAACACCTTCAAATAACTGGATACGTTCGCGAGTTCCTTCGACAACTTTCGCGTGAACGCGAACAGTGTCCCCAGGACGGAAAGCTGGGATGTCAGTACGTAATTGTTCTTGAGTTAGTTCTTGAATCAATGGATTCATGTTTATCATTCTCCTTATTCCCAAACATTCTTAAAGCATGAAAGCTCCAGCGGAACATCGTAATAGTTGAGTTTACACTCACTGAAATATCTTACCACAGTCGACCACAGGCTGTAAAGAGAATTTTCTTGTCATGGCACAGAATATCAAAAAAACTGGCACTATTTTACTTGCCAGTCTTCGCTTCGTCTTCAATTTCTTTTAAAAGCTTCTGCATTTCAGCGGTCAGCGGATAAGTTTCCAGCATATCTGGACGTCGCTGATACGTTCGGCGCAAGGATTCTTTTAATTGCCACTGCTCGATCAATTTATGATTGCCATTCATCAAAACTTCCGGCACTCTCATGCCTTTGAACTCTGCCGGGCGTGTATATTGCGGATGCTCTAATAAACCAGTGGAATGAGAATCAGTTTGTGCGGAGGTTTGATTGCCCAAAACTTCTGGTAATAGCCTGACCGTCGCATCGATCATGACCATTGCCCCCAATTCGCCGCCAGTCAAGACGTAATCGCCCAGTGACACTTCATCAGTGACCAATGAACGGATTCGTTCATCATAGCCTTCATAGTGACCGCAAATAAAAACAAGGTGCTCTTCGGTAGAGAATTCTTCCGCCATCTTTTGATCAAAGGGTTTTCCCGCTGGGTCTAATAGGATCACCCGCTTTTTCGTTTCTGGTGTCGCTTCTTCGATCGCTTTGATATTGTCATAGACAGGTTGGACTTTTAATAACATTCCTGCTCCGCCACCATAAGGATAGTCATCCACTGTTTGATGTTTGTTGTCAGAATAATCACGGAAATTAGAGACATTGATTTCTAACAATCCCTTTTCCCGTGCTTTACCGATGATCGATTCTCCAAGAGGCCCTTCAAACATTCGTGGAAATAGTGTCAGCACATCAATTCTCATCGTCTAACAACCCTTCTGGGATCTCAACGATGACCTGACCATTTTCAAGATCGATGGTATGAACAACAGATTCGATATAAGGAATCAAGGCATCCTTCTTCCCTTTTCGCTGTACCACCCAAACATCATTGGCGCCTGGTGAAAGGATCTCTTTGACTTTACCAATGACTGTGCCATCTTCGTCGACGACTTCCAGACCAATAATTTCATGGTAGTAAAACTCATTTTCTGCTAGATCCACCAAATCATCCTTGGTAACTTTTAAAATGCCGTTACGAAACGGTTCAACGTCGTTGATGTTAGGATAGCCCTCAAACGTTAACAAATCAAAATTTTTATGTTTGCGATGACCTGAAACAATCAATGGTAATGGCTCTTTATTTTCACGAAAAAGTGTCAATTCAGCCCCTTTACGGTAGCGTTCTTCTGGAAAATCCGTTTGTGATATCACTCGTACTTCTCCACGGATCCCATGTGTATTGACGATTTTCCCTACGTTTAAATATTCTGTCACGTTCGTTCCCCATTTCTTCTAACTTCTGTTCTATTTTAGCATAGCAAAGTAGCGAATTCTAGCCGTTTCCTAGCGCCCCCTGTTTTCCTCAAAATCATCGCGCGAAAAACACCCCTTCGACGCTCGATCAAAGGGGCAATGTCCTAATCTGAAACTTATTGATTCATTGAAACGGCCATTTCCAATGCTGAACGTGCATCTTGATGTTGCACCGTTCGAAGCATCTTTTCTTGTTGCCAGACCACGGTAGTTGCTGTATGGTCATTTTTTCCCATATCGATAGTGATTTGACCGACCTCAGGTGCTGGAAGCATGGCTTCTTCTAGATACGCTACCACTTCTTTGGCAACCGGCACAGGATCTTGCTCCTCTTGGTTGACTGCTCGAACAGTCAATGACCAATTTCCTTCTTGCCAGCTCAAATAACTGGAGCCAGCAGCTCCTTGCATATGCCCAGTAATGCCATATCCGAGATCGACGGCTTGTCCGCCATCATCCGCTGTTACATTGACCGCTGCAGCCGCTTCATCCGCTGATTGATACTCTTTTGATTGAAAAGCAGCAAGCGGTGTTTCTTCGTTCAATGCCTTGTCATTGAGAGACAATTGCTGATCAAGTCCATAATAAAGAATCGAGGCATCGGATTGACTGCCAGCTGTGGCCGCATTCAACACTTTACCCGAAGCAAGCGGAACGTCCTTTGGCAAGACAAGATCAGGGAATACCGCTTGTATTTGGCTATAGATGTCTGTGGTGCTACTCGTATTTGAAGAATCCTCAGAAACCGCCTGACTAGTCGATGCACTTGATTGACTGGTTTCTGACTGACTACTTTTTTGTGTTTGGGTACTTTCCACCATAGTCGTTGCTGTTGTTTCAGCTGTACTGGCTTGACTGGTTTCTTGGTCTTTTTGATTAGTACAGCCAGCCAAGGTTCCGATCGCTAGCAGCGTAACAAATAATCCTAGTTCTTTTTTCATGATGTTCCCCTCCTTATACAAAGGATACCCCTCAATAAAAAAAATGACAAACAAGTCAGATTGTCTGTCATTTTTTTTGTCGATTTTTTAAAGATTAGTGACCCAATTTTGCAGTGATTGGAAGCCGTCCTTGATCCATTGCCAAACTTGATTGGCGATCGTCGATAGGTCGCCCCAACGAAAGTTTTGTGTCCATTGGTTCAATTGGGTCATGATCTCCTCACGATAGACCCAAATTAAAAAGAGCAACAACAAGATCCCTAGCGTTCGCCAAAGAAAAGAACCGATTTTATAAATAAAGACGAGAATCAAAAGAACGACGATCCATGCGATTAGTTGAGACATACAAGCACCTCCTCATTTTTGATTATCTCAAAACCATCCTTTTTTGTCCTCCATCTTAAGCATGAATTTTACAAAAAAAAGCATTTCTCTTTGAGAAATGCTTTACACTCTTGCTTATTTACCATCAATGATATTCAAACGAACTTTTTTCGGTCCATTTGTCCGTACACTGTAAACGATCGTTCGAATTGCTTTGGCAACCCGACCTTGTTTACCGATGATACGACCAATATCTTCTGGTGCCACAGTAAGATTATATTCCAAGAAATCATCTGACTCTACCAGCTCAAGCTTGATATCCTCAGGTTTGGTAACAAGTGGTGAAACGATCGTTAAGACTAATTCTTGCAAATCTTTCATCCAAAGTCACCTTATTTCTTAGTGAATTTTGCTTCGTGGTGTTTTTTCATAACGCCTTCTTTAGAAAGGATGTTACGAACTGTATCTGAAGGTTGCGCACCTTTAGATAACCAATCAAGAACTAGATCTTCTTTGATTGTTACTTCAGCTGGGTCTAGTAAAGGATTGTAAGTACCAACTGTCTCGATGAAACGTCCGTCACGAGGAGAACGTGAATCTGCTACGACGATACGGTAAAAAGGTTTCTTTTTAGAACCCATGCGTTTTAAACGAATTTTTACTGCCATTATTTACACCTCCATTGATTTAATCACAAGAGCTAGTTTAACAGGTTTTTCTGATGGTGTAAAGAGTTTTTTCTTTACAGCTGAAAAAAGTTTTTCTTTCCTGTTTTTTCGGCATGGTTATCTTTTGCCAGAATGAATCTGGACACGTATCATGAATATTAGAGAAACCTTTTTAAGGTCAAATCGTTTTATTTGCACCATTCACTTACTTTTGGTAAGATAAATGAGTAGAAAACAACAAGGAGGAATTTTACATGACAAAAAAAATCGGTTTTATCGTCGGCAGCTTGCGGGAAGGTTCTTACAATAAACTCGTAGCGAAAAAATTCGCATCACTATTACCAGAAGGTTTTGAAGCATCTTTCATCGAGATCGGCAACTTGCCTTTTTACAATGAAGATTTGGAAGTTGAAGGAAAAGTTCCTGCTGAATGGACAGCATTTCGTGAAGCATTAAGCGCCGTTGATGGTGTCTTCTTCTTTACACCAGAATACAACCGCTCTGTTCCTGCAGCCTTGAAAAATGCTTTAGATGTTGGTTCTCGTCCTTACGGTGCGAGCAGTTGGGGCGGCAAACCAGCCTTAGTCGTCAGCGTTTCTCCAGGAGCGATCGCTGGATTTGGTGCGAACCATCATTTGCGTCAATCATTAGTCTTTTTGGATATGCCTACTCTGCAACAACCAGAAGCCTACATTGGCGGTATCACAAACTTGATCGATGAAAACAATGAAATCAATCCAGATACAGTAAGCTTCTTCGAAACGATCCTTGCAAAATATATTGAATTCTTTCAACGATTCAACTAATGAAGATTCCATACAAAAAGACCAAGAAACTCGGCACTGAGTTTCTTGGTCTTTTTTACTGTGAAGAATAATCGTTTGCGCTTTTTACTCGCTGCCTGACACAGACTTTCGGACAAAATGGAGTTCTGTCAGTTCCCCCATCTGTTTTGTTTCAACAAACGTCAAGCGTCTCGAGTAATCCCCCGGTTCAAACAGTCGCTTGCCTTCTCCTAAAAACACCGGCGCGATTTGAATAAACCATTCATCGATCAAATCAGCTTCCAGCAATGGTTTTAGTAAGGAACCTCCCCCTACTACCCATACGTTTTCCTCTTGTTTTAATGCTGAAACAAATGCCACTGGATCCGTTGACACTAGCGTTGCATCTGGCAACGGTTCTTTTTGTGTTCGGGAAAAAACATAGTTTGTCGTTTCGGGATACAACAGTCCACCATCCATAAGTTTTTTTGCTTCTTGATAGGTCTTTCTCCCCATCACTGTCGCATCGATGGTTGCAAAAAATGCTTCATAAGTCGTGGCGACACCGGTATCGGTTTGAAACAGCCAGTCCAGTTGATCCTTCAGACCTGCTAAATAGCCATCGAGGCTGATCGCACCATAGAATATCACTTTTCCCATTATGCTCGCTCCTTTATTCTTTGTTTGCTGCTGATGTTCGACAAACACAAGTGACTAAATGGTCGTTGACCATGCCGACAGCTTCCATAAAGGCGTAAATAATGGTCGTTCCGACAAATTTAAACCCTCGCTTTTTCAAATCTTTCGCTAGCTGATCAGAGATTTCCGAATGGGTCGGTACATCGGATTGCTGCTCAAATTCATTAATAATCGGCTGATGATCGACATATTGCCACAAGAATGCGGAGAAACTACCATATTCTTGCTGGATTTTTAAAACTTCTTGGGCATTGCTGATCGCCGCTTCAATCTTTCGCCGATTGCGGATGATTCCTGGATTCATCATCAGTTCTTCCACTTTTTCTTCCGTATAGTTCGCTACTTTGGTGATTTCAAACTGATCATACGCCGCATCAAAATTCGCCATTTTATTTAAAATCGTTTGCCAGCTCAACCCTGCTTGATTCATATCTAACACCAATTTTCGAAACAACTGCTGATCCTCATACTCAGGTTTCCCCCAGATTGTATCATGATACTCCTGCATCGCTGGTGTACTGTTGGCCCACTCACATCGTTCCATTGTCCTCATCAGCTCCTTTTTGTTTATTTTATCATAAAAGACTTTACTTCCACTAGTGTACTACGTATACTAGTACACATAAATGAAAGGAGCTGATTTTGTGGTTCGTATTAACAAAGCCAGCAGCAAACCTTACTATGAGCAATTGGTTTTAAGTATCAAAGAAGATATTCTGAACGGTGTTCTAACCGCCGGAGATCAAGTGCCTTCGGTTCGTGAAATGGCCAAGCACCTGTTGATGAATCCAAATACCGTCAGCAAAGCCTACAAAGTATTGGAAAATGAGCAAGTGCTTGTCACCATCAAAGGAAAAGGCACCTTTGTGAAAGTTACTGAGGATCTGCCACGCGATGAGATTCGGATCTTACAAGTGAAAGAACGTTTGAAAGAATTGGTGATCGAAGCACGCCATCTACAGATCAGCATGCGTGAGCTGAGTGATTGGATGAATGGCTTTGAACAAGAGTTAGGAGGCGATCCACAGTGAAGATCGAACATGTGACCAAGAAAATGGAACAAACAATTATCTTAGAAAACGTGAACTTCTCTTTGGAAAAAGGAGAACTCGTAGGATTGATCGGCCGCAATGGTTCTGGGAAAACCACGCTGTTTCGGACGGTCGCTGGACATTATTTACTAGATGATGGCGAGATTTCGATCGATAACCAACGCCTGGATCAGCACCCGGAATTAAAAGAACAGCTTTTTTATATCGATGAAAAAGAAAACTTTCTGGCTGCCTACTCGTTAAAAAAAATCAATCAATTTTATCGGCTTGCTTATCCGAATTTTGATCAAAATCTTTATTTAGAATTGATGCAAAGCCATGGTCTGCCGCTAACGCTTTCTTACCGGCGAATGTCAAAAGGAATGCAAGGTCTTTATAAGATGATTCTAGCGATCGCTTCAAATGCGACGTTCTTACTGTTAGACGAACCTTTTGATGGTCTTGATGTGATCGTCCGTAAAAAAGTGATCGGACTATTGCTGGAAAGCCTCAGTGAGTCGAATCGTACCGCATTGATCGCTTCCCATAATCTAAATGAATTAGAGCATATTATTGATCGTGCCTTGTTGATCAAAGGGAAAACGATTGAAGGAGACTACCGTTTGGAAACGATTCGCGAACAATCTCGCAAACTTCAACTCGTCTTTCGCAGCAAGCAGATTCCTCCCCTTATCAAGCAGCGCTCCAAGCTGATTCAAAAACAAGGTCGAGTCTTGACCGCTTTGTTTGACAATTACACAAAAGAGCTGGCGGCTGAGATCCAGCAGCTTGACCCTTTGGTTTTCGAAGAATTGCCATTGACCTTGGAAGATCTGTTTGAAGCAAATTTACGACAAGAGGCATTAGTGGAAGGATAGAGGTGGAAAACGATGTTAAGCAATATATTTAAAGAACGCTACGGCAAGCTGCTGATCGGCTTTTGTTTTGTCTTACTCTTAATGTATCTTGGTGATGGCTGGCAATCACAAAAAGCCTGGCATCAGCAAGAACGCTATTTGACATCTGAAGAATTTATCAAAGATTTCAACGAAAATCGAGAGTACTATGTCAAAAGCTACAAGGGTGAAACCCCGGTTTACTTTGATTCGGCAACAGAATACCGCGATGCGGTATTGACGATCAGCAATGAGTCCCCTGATGAGATTTATTACAATCGCCCTTATATGACCACCATGAATCAATTTGTGATTGTCTTCCTGTTTATTTGGGGCTTCTTATCCTTTTTTGTCGATGGCCGCACCAATTTCAATCGCTTTTTATTTGCCTTACCCTTTAGCAGAAAGCACGTCTTTCACAAGAAACTGCTTTTTATCGGCTTACCCTTGACCGCTTGTTTAGTGTTGGGTCTGTTAGGTCATATCCTGATCGAATACACGATGATCCCAGCTCGCTATCTCGCTGTGCCGCTTCAAGACGTGCTGCTTTCTGCCCTTAGTACCTTGGCAACGAATCTGCTAGTATTTGCTGCAGGTCTCTTGTTAGGCGTTTTGCTGGGGAATCTGTTTACTGGCGTGCTCTCGGTCTTCTTCACTATTTCGCTAGGATCAATGGGGTATAGCTTTTTCCAATGTACCCGCGAGTTTTTTAGTTTTGTGTTTCTTGGTCATGGGGATTTTCTGATTCCTTTTCAAACCTGGATCGATTGGCCGCAAGGATATGTCTACCCTTGGTGGCTGCTGCTCCTTTACCTCGGCTTGAGCGGCTTGCTGATTCTGGCTGCCGAAAAAGTGTTCTCGAAAATCTCTTTAGAAAATGACGGTGATTATATAACGATCCCTAAATTGCGCGCACCAGTTTATTGGCTGCTTTCTTTGGGAACTTGGTTCTATTTATCCATGATTTCTTATTACCCACTAGAAATTTTTTACCGTAATCTCTATGAGGGGTATGATGTCAGTCTTTGGAACATCGCCCTTCGGCTCGGTTTATTACTGGTTGCCTGCTTATTCATCAGTTTGCTGCTTGTCTATCCTAAAGCGCTGATGAATTGGTGGTACAAACGAAAAAACAAACAAATCAGTGGAATATAAAAAAGCATCCCTGCAACATGTTCTTGTTGCAGGGATGCTTTTAAGTTTAATGTCTAGGTTTGTCGTCGTCTTTTTTGTCAAAGAAGTCATTTACTTTACGAGAAACATCATCCGCAAAATCTTCAACCTTATCTTTGGCTTTCCCATATTTATTTTGGGTTTTGCCTTTTAATTCTTCGGAGTCATCTCCTGTAAGTTTCCCTTTTGTTTCGGTTACTTTTCCTTCAATGCGATCTTTGTTTGTCATCGTAAAAAACTCCTTTCATACTTGCTATAAATTAATAGTAGCACCATTTAACAGAAAGCACGAATGTTCTGCTTCTATCCTATTTTTAGAGGTGCTCGCAACGATAGTTGATCGCTATTTTTGACTCTTGGACGATTTGAGATATTCGGTAGAAAGCTGGCTTTCTCTATAAAAAAGGATGTTCTCTAGATGTTCTATTTGATGTTCTTTGAAGGAGTTCATTTAAAGAGGACGCTGTGAGCATAAAAAAGCATGACCTGAAGAAGGCAATCTGAGGAGCTGCAGTTGCTAGAATCAGCAGGTACAGCTTCTCGATTTGGTGCCTTTTCAGATCATGTTTTTTAATTACACAAAGATAAGGTTCAGTTCTCAGTTCCTATCAGTGTTAAACAATTATTTGCGTTTTTTCTTTTTCTTCTTTTGTTTCTTGACCATGCGGTTCATGGCCATTTTTCCAAGTTTCCCTTTGACACCGCCGCCAAACATTTGATCCATGCCAGGAATGTTCATATTCCCTTTACTCATTTGCTGCATCATTTTGCGAGATTCTTTGAATTGTTTGATCATACGGTTGACTTCGACGACACTGTTTCCAGAACCAGCAGCAATACGGCGGCGACGGCTTGGATTTAACAAATCAGGATTTTCCCGTTCAGCTGGTGTCATAGAATAAACCATGGCTTTTTGTCGAGCAATTTGTTTCGGATCAACTTTGACATTTTCGATACCAGGCATTTGACTCATTCCCGGAATCATTTTTAAGAGATCTTCAATTGGGCCCATGCCCATAACTTGATCGATCTGTTCGACAAAGTCATTGAAGTCGAAGGAGTTTTCCTTCATTTTTTGAGCAAGTTCTTCTGCTTTTTTCTCGTCGTAATCTTGCTGTGCTTTTTCGATCAAAGTCAGCATATCACCCATACCGAGAATCCGACTAGACATCCGATCTGGATGGAATACTTCAAGGTCGGTCAATTTTTCACCGGTACCAGTGAACTTGATTGGAGCGCCCGTAACTTGACGAATCGACAATGCCGCCCCGCCACGAGTATCGCCATCTAGCTTGGTGATGACTACCCCTGTGATCCCCAGTTGTTGATTGAAGCTTTCCGCCACGTTGACAGCATCTTGTCCTGTCATCGCATCTACTACCAGTAAAATTTCATTTGGCTGTGCCAAGTCCTTGATTTGTTTTAGCTCTTCCATCAAGTTTTCGTCGATATGCAAACGACCCGCCGTATCGATCAAAACGTAGTCATTTTTCTTTTCCCGAGCCAAAGCCAATCCTTGGCGGACGATTTCAACTGGGCTGACATCAGTTCCCATATCAAAAACAGGTACATCCAATTGCTGCCCTAATACTTTCAACTGGTCGATCGCAGCTGGTCGGTACACGTCACCAGCGATCATTAATGGACGTGCGTTTTCGGTTTTGATCAAATGGTTGGCTAATTTCCCAGCAAAGGTGGTTTTCCCTGCCCCTTGCAAACCAGCCATCATGATGATCGTTGGGATCTTCGGTGATTTTTCGATCCCAACTGTTTCTGATCCTAATGTTTTGGTTAATTCTTCATCAACGATCTTAACGATTTGTTGCGCTGGAGATAGGCTTTCTAATACTTCTACCCCCACTGCCCGTTCACGGACATTTTTGGTAAACTCTTTTACAACTTGCAGATTGACGTCGGCTTCTAATAAAGCTAGACGAATCTCACGCATCATTTCTTTTACATCTGCTTCAGATACTTTTCCTTTTCTGCGCAGTTTGCTCATTGCCTGCTGGAGGCGTTCAGTTAAACTTTCAAATGCCATTTTTTTTCATTCCTTTATTCTTCAATTTCTTGGAGCTGTTGAATAAACCCCTGTAAGGTTTCGTCTTTTGGATAGTGGGTTTTCGTATACTCGCTTAGCTGATCCAGCAAGTCTTCCCGCATGATATAATCCGAAAACATATGTAGTTTTTTTTCATAGTCTTCTAAAATACGTTCGGTGCGTTTGATGTTGTCATAGACTGCTTGACGGCTAACTTGATACTCTTCAGCGATTTCTCCTAGAGAAAAATCATCTGCGTAATACAATTCCATGTAATTCATCTGTTTTTCCGTCAATAACGTGGAATAAAACTCAAACAACGCATTCATGCGATTGGTCTTTTCAATTTCCATTTGCTTCCTCCTGTTTTGCAAGCCATTCGACATCGGACAAAACAGTCATGCCTTGTTGTCGAAAATAGGCACAAGCGACACCGACCCCTGTTTTTTTGATTCCAGAAAAATTGCCATCATAAATCGTCTGACTGCCACAAGAGGGACTTTTCTCTTTTAAGATCAGTTGGGTGATGCCTTGCTCTTGTAATTTTTGATAAGCAATTTTCGCGCCTTTAGTAAATTGTTCCGTCACGTCTTCTCCTGAAATGGTGACGACCTTCGCTCGTTGCGCCCAAACATCCACCCCATCGCCACCGACGATTTCGGCCGGTTCGCGTGGAATCGGCAAGCCGCCAAGAACTTCTGGACAGACCATCATTGCTTGACCCGCACGAACAAGTTCGATCAATTGTGGTACTGCTTGATGTTTTCCATCGTAGCGGCAAAGGGCACCGCCTAGACACGCACTGATTCCAATCATTTAGCACCCTCAGCTTTCCTATGAAATCGTCCTTTATTATAGCATTTATTTAGTGGTTGCAATAGTACCAATTGTCTATTCATGCTAAAATAGGACTTGTTCGTTGAAATTTAATCGTTTCTTGAAAAAAAGAAACGAAAGGAGTCTATCATGAAAAAAATACTCGTTGTCGATGATGAACCTTCAATCGTCACACTTTTAACTTTTAATTTAGAAAAAGAGGGCTATCAAGTCGTTTCCGCCTCAGATGGTCAAAAAGCCTTCGACTTGGCGTTGTCAAAACCTTTTGACTTTATCATCTTGGATGTCATGCTGCCGAATTTGGACGGCATCGAAATCACAAAGAAATTACGGCAAGAAAAAATCGAGACACCGATCCTCGTCTTGACCGCAAAAGATGATCCGATCGACCGGATTTTGGGTTTAGAGATCGGGGCTGACGACTACTTGACGAAACCCTTCAGCCCTCGAGAAGTATTGGCTCGAATGAAGGCCATCTTCCGTCGCTTAGAACCTCGTCAACAAGCACGAGAAGAAGATCAACCTGCAGAAATCTTGCAAATCGGCGGAATTCAAGCCGATCTGACCAATTTCCAGGTCAGTGTGGATGGGGAGAAAATCTTCCTGACCCCGAAAGAGTTCGAGCTGCTGGTTTACTTTATGAAACGTAAAGGCCGCGTGATCGATCGCGATACCTTACTCAATCGTATTTGGAATTTTGACTTTGATGGACAAAGTCGCATCGTGGATGTTCACATCAGTCATTTAAGAGAAAAATTGGAAGCTGATCCCAAGCGTCCAGAATACTTGGTGACCGTTCGAGGATTTGGGTATAAATTTCAGGAGCCGACCCAATGAAAAAACGCTATGGCTATGGTTTATGGTCAATCGGTCTATTGCTGATTTTTTTCCTGTGTTGGCAAGTTCTAAGCAGTTTTTACCGTCAGCAAGTCATCGCCCAGCAAGTGGATTTTCTGCAAGAGAAAGCCGCTGTGTTTTTGAATCTCTCAGATAACCAAACCGCAGCGCTCGAACAATTTGCCGATGCCTATGTTCAAGACAGCAATAGCCGCATCACTTTGTTAGATGATCAAGGCCAAATCATTTTCGATACTTATGATCATACCCTCCATGAAAACCGCTCCGATCGTCCAGAGGTTCAAGCCGTTTTGCGCGGAAGCGCCGTTGGTCAATCGTTGCGGGAAAGCGACACCTTGCATGAAGAATTGCTTTACGTGGCGATTCCTGTCAAAGAAGATGGAAACTTAACTCAAATCTTGCGGATCGCAGAACCGACTGCTGCTTTTTTTGCGAAAAACCAAGGAATCAAGCAATCGATCTTGATTGTCTATCTTGTCTTTTGTTTCTTGATCAGCCTGCTGATTTTCCACACGCTGCGTCAGCGGAATCGTCCAATCCAAACGATTCTGCCCGTCGTAAAAAAAATGATCACCTCGCCCGATCAACAAGCAATCATTATGCAAGAAACCCCTGAACATGATGAGTTGTATCAACTGATCAATCAGCTGAGCGAACAAATGAGCCAGACCTATCGTGCCTATGCGGCATCTGAACAACAGCTGTACGGCTTGCTCAGTGAACTGATGATCGGTGTCTTTATCATTAATGAAGAAAATCAACTGCTGCTGTTGAATCCGACGATGCAAGAACAGTTGGGGATGGAAAATGCGCCAACCTTGCCGCAGCCCTTCACTGAAGTGATTCATGACACACAACTGATCCAATTGATCTATCAATTTAACGACGAGACCCCTATTTTCCATGCGGAAACCACCCTTAGCGGGGAACGTTCAAAAGTCTTGGATGTTACCTTGCGAAGCTTCCAAGAAAACCAGTTGATTGGTATTTCTTATGACTTGACGCGCATCCGACAATTAGAAAAAATGCAAAAAGATTTTGTCGGCAATGTTTCCCATGAATTAAAAACGCCGGTAACTTCCTTGATTGGGTTTACCGAAACACTGCTGGACGGCGCCAAAGAAGACCCAGAAACATTGCAGACCTTTTTAGAGATCATTCAAAAAGATGCTTATCGCTTGAAAAATCTAATACAAGATATCATCCAACTGTCTCAAGACAGTGATTCTTTCCAGTATGTCGACCAACCGATCAACTTTTCTGAGCTGCTGCAACAAGTCGTTCAAACCTATGGTCCCGCAGCTGCTAAGAAGCAATTGACCTTTCAATTTGAAGGACCCGAACCCTTCATTTTATCTACCAAAAAAGAGCTGCTGCAGCCCATCGTAAAAAATCTGGTAGAAAATGCTGTCACCTATTCAAAACCTGGTGGTGTCATCACATTATCCTATTCAGAGCAAGACGACCAGCTGTTATTTCAAGTGCAGGATCAAGGCATCGGCATCGATGAAGAAGATCAGGAACGGATTTTTGAGCGGTTTTATCGGGTGGACAAAGCCCGCGCCCGCAATTCTGGCGGCACTGGACTTGGGCTGGCTATCGTTAAAGACTATACCAAATTATTAGGTGGCAGCATCAAGGTTGACAGTTTCCCCAAAATTGGTTCTACCTTTACGGTGACTTTGCCCCTTCATGAAAAAGATGATTATTGATAAAAAACAGCCGATAACAGGTGAATAATTGTTATCGGCTGTTTTTGTAGTTGTTTTTCATTACCAAATGAAGCACCAGCCAATAGCATCTTCTTGATGCTTTAAACACAAAAAAAGAAGGAGCATTCTCCTTCTTCGGTCATTTCACTATTCAACATTCGTTACTTCGCCGTCTACACTGCGTTCTACTTTCATATCAGTGATTGGCAAGTAACCTAATTCGATAACGATTCCTTGTTGGACATCGTCTGTCATGATGTAATCAAGAAAGGCTTTGACGTTTGCATCTGGCTCGCCGTTCGTGTACATATGCTCGTAAGACCAGATTGGCCATTTGTTATCTGCAATATTTTCAGGAGTCGCTTCTACCCCATCAAGAGATAGCGCTTGGATCGAATCGTCCAAATAGGATAAAGCAAGGTAGCTGATTGCTCCTGGTGTTTCAGCAACGATTTTACGGACTGTTCCAGAAGAATCTTGCTCTTGTGTTTGGATCGTCTCTGCACCATCTAAGCCCCATTTTTCAAAGGTCGCTCTCGTACCGCTGCCTGATGCGCGGTTGATTACAGAGATTTCTTGATCTGCTCCGCCTAGTTCAGACCAATTCTTCACTTTGCCTGTAAAAATATCGATTAAATCTTGTTGGCTAAGGTCCGTAACGCCTGCGTCTTTATTTACCACTGGTGCCATACCAACTACGGCTACTTTATGGTCAACTAATTTGCTAGCATCCACACCATCTTTTTCATCCGCAAACACATCGGAATTGCCGATCGTCACCGCGCCTGCTTCTACTTGACTTAAGCCAGTTCCGCTGCCGCCACCTTGAACCGTAATTGTATAATTGGGATTGTCTGCTGAGAAGCTTTCACCTGCTGCTTCAACCAAGGGTTGCAATGCCGTTGAGCCCACAGCTAAAATTTCTACATTTTCATTTGATGCGGCACCTGATGAAGATCCGCCTGATGCTTGACTGCTCTCAGTGCTTGCGCCACCGCTCCCACAGCCAGCTAATAATAATCCAGTTGCAAAAAATAAAAGTCCCAATTTTTTCATTTAGTAAATCTCCTTTCGTTATATACTTAGTTTAGCAAGGCGGTGTAAACCCTTGATGGATTTCATGTAAAGAATCGATAAAGCGATGTAAATCTTTTGTAAAGTTCGTCGATTGCCTAAAAAAGCCCCCGCTGCATGAAGCGACCCCCAAAAGTTAGACCAAAAAAATCTAACTTTTGGGGGTCGTTATTTGTATGGCAAAATATCCTTTTGAATTAAAACTAAAAATCGTTAAAGAATATCTTAGTGGCGTGGGCGGATATCGGTATCTTGCCAACAAATACGGTATTTCAAGCAAGTCTCAAGTAAGTAATTGGGTGAATGCCTATCGTGAATACGGAGAGGAAGGTCTATTGAGAAAGCATCAAAATCAGAAATATTCTGTTCAATTTAAGTTAAATGCGCTAGAGTTATATCAAACAAGTGAGATGTCCTATCGAGAAGTTGCTAGCACTTTAGAAATGAACAACCCTGCGCTTATTGCCAATTGGATGCGTAATTTCAGAGAAGCAGGTATTGAGGGGCTCTCAAAAGAGAAAGGGCGACCACTTACTTTGACTAGAAAAAAAGAAAACAAAAAAGAAAATACAACAACTGAAGAACGCGATCGTATCAAGGCATTAGAAAAGCAAGTCCGATCCCTTCAAATTGAGAATGCCTTTTTAAAAGAGTTGAGGAAGCTGCGAAAACAGGAAGCCCAGCAAAGACGCAAGAATCAATCGCACGAATCATCGCCAGCCTCCGAGGATCATTCAAACTAGTTGAGCTTCTTGAAACATTGAAATTTCCTAAAGCAACCTATATGTATTGGCAGAAACGGTTTGACAGACCAAACCCAGACCAAGAAATTGAAGAAAAAATGCTTGAAATTCGCAAAGAGCATAAAGACTATGGCTGTCTGCGACTAAAAAAAGAATTAGAGAATCAAGGGATTCATGTCAATAAAAAGAAGATTCAACGTCTGATAAAAAAACTAGGTATCGAAGTAAAGTCTTACACTCGAAAATCTCGACGGTACAATTCTTATCGTGGGAAGGTTGGTACTGTCGCCAAAAATCGTATTCATCGTCGGTTTTATACAAATATCTGTCACCAAAAAATTACAACTGATACCACAGAGTTTAAGTATTATGAAGTAGACACCGCAGGTGTCGTTCGTCAGAAAAAGCTGTATTTAGATCCTTTCATGGATTTCTACAATAGTGAAATTCTATCTTATCGGATTTCTGAAAAACCAAACGCACTAGCCATAATGGAAGGATTAGAAGAAGCAATCCAGATGACAAATGATTGTCCATTTCGTAGAACCTTCCATTCAGATCAAGGATGGGCCTATCAAATGAATGCTTATAAGAATAAATTGAAGCAGCATAAAATCTTCCAGAGTATGTCTCGTAAAGGGAATTGTTTAGATAACTCACCTATGGAAAACTTCTTTGGTTTATTAAAGCAAGAGATTTTTCATGGAGAAGTCTATCGGAGTTTAGATGAATTGAAAACAAAAATTGACCAATATATCTATTATTACAACCATAAACGCATCAAAAAGAAATTAAATTGGCGAAGTCCGGTTCAGTTTCGAGAAGCTGTAAAAACAGCTGTCTAACAGTTAATCTTATCGTACAAAAAAGGAGTGGATTTCTCCACTCCATAAAAGTCTAACTTTTTGGGGTCACTACAGCATCCATCAGATGGGGCTTACTTTATCTAACACTTATGAACTAACGAAACGTTTGTAGAATCAATTGCTTTGCATATAGCGTGTCAAGCGATCCATCGCTTCCACCAAGTTTTCCATACTTGCCGCATAGCTTAAACGAACATAGCCTTCTGCTTCGGGACCAAAGGCGATCCCTGGAATGATTGCTAATTGATTCTTTTCGGCTAAGTCGACACAAAAAGCCATGGAATCTTGGTTGAAACCTGCTGGTATTTTGGCAAAAATGTAGAATGCACCAGATGGCTTCGCCATTTCAAAACCAAGGGCAGTCATCTTTTCAAACAAGTAATCTCTGCGTTCACGGTAATCGGCTTTCATGACTTCTGCATCGTTGATGCCTTCGATCAATGCCCGCACTGCGGCTTTTTGAGAAATCGTTGATGCCGCGGTCACTAAGTATTGGTGGACCTTAATGATCTGAGCAGTCAACGCTGCTGGTGCAAAAATGAAGCCGACGCGCCAACCAGTCATCGCGTGTGATTTCGACAAGCCGTTGATCACGATCGTTTGATCCCGCAAGTATTCAGCAATGGACACATGGGTTTCATCATAAGTCAACTCACTATAAATTTCATCGCTAATAACAAAAACGGGGTATTTTTCTAAAACTTCTGCCAATGCTTTGACTTGTTCTCGGGTATAAACGACCCCTGTTGGATTGCTAGGATAATTTAAAATGACTGCCTTGACTTGCTCCCCATGTTCTTTTAAGGCTGCTTCTAAAACTTCTGGCGCTAAAACAAAGTCATTATCCGTCGTATCAAGATAAATCGGTTTGGCATGAGCTAAATGGATGACTGGTTCATAGCCTGGATAAATTGGTGCTGGTAGAATCACTTTATCACCAGGTTCTAACGTGGCTAATAAAGAAGCTGAGATTGCTTCCGTTGCACCGATCGTCACTAATACTTCTGATTGAAAGTCGTAATCAAGCTGATATTTATTTTTCAAAAAGAGACTGGCTGCTTGCCGAACATCTGCTAAGCCTGCCATTCCAGAATAGTGGCTGAAATTTTGTTCGATTGCTTGGACACCCGATTTTTTCACGTGCTCCGGTGTGTTGAAATCCGGCTCGCCTAACGTTAACTTTAAAATATCAGGAATTGAAGAAACCCGTTCATCAAATTTACGAATCAATGAAACAGCTATATTGTACACTTCGTGATTGAAGCGTTGGCTTACGTCTGCCATAGTATCACTCCTTTGAATTAAGCAAATTCATTCGCTATTGTTGTTAATCCTAACACAAAAAGGCGACGATTTTAAGCAACGGATGAAATTAATCTAATAACGATAAATCCGTTTGTCTATTTACAAACAAATTCAACTTATGTTAGTATATATCTAAACAATAAAAGGAGAACCCAAAATGAAACCTTATCAAGAGTTTACCATTTCTGATTATCAGCAAGGATATGTCGCAACACCAACGGATTATTGTTGCGTCTTTTGTCAGGAGACCTTCGACAAAGAAGAAATCTATCCCGTTGATGGCGCCTTTTTTACAGCAAAAAAACGAATGATGCAGCATATCACTGAGCATCACGGAACCGTTTTATCCGCATTGTTGGCTTTACCCAAAGAACAAACAGGCCTATCAGAAAGCCAGCAGGAGATTTTACAACTGTTTGCCCAAGATGTTAGCGATACTGTGATTGCCCAGCGCTTAGGTATCTCTTCTTCAACCGTCAGGAATCATCGCTTTAAACTAAAAGAAAAACAGCGACAAGCGACTGTTTTTTTAAGTATCATGTCCTTGTTGCAAGATACCCCGTTGCTGCCGCCTCACAAAGGGGCGACGATGCTTGATGATCGCTATGCCATTACGGCTAGTGAAAGAGAAAAGATCATTGCTACTTATTTTGATGAAACGGGGTTTATCAAACAGTTTCCCAGCAAAGAAAAGCGCAAGATCGTTGTCTTGAGTGTACTGGCACAAAAATTTGATCCGAAGAAAAATTATTCAGAAGCTGCCGTAAACGATGTATTAAAGCAAGCGATCACCGATTACGTCACTGTCCGACGTTATTTGATCGAATACGGATTTATGCAACGGACGAAAGACGGGAAAACTTACTGGCTGACTTAAAACCTAGTCTGTAACTGGCTGGAACTTTTGTTGGTTGGATGAGCAATATCTTTCACAGTTTTAAAAAAATTAACAAGCTCCAGTATTTTATAGAAAAAAAGACAAAGTACGAACACATCCGTACTTTGTCTACCGTCTGAAACGCTGGGACAAGTTCCAGCGTTTATTTTTCTTTTAGAAAGATTTTTTTGATGATCAATTTATCAAATAATTGCGTTTGATTGTCTTGTTCTCCAATGACTTCAGCGGTCACCGATTTACCATCTTGTTTTTTACGTAGCTGGTAAACGATCTTGCCTGTTTCTTTCAATTCGTTCACCATGTCAACGACACCGCCAAAACCAGTTTTACGAGTGATGAACCCTAACGCCACCATTCGCTCATCTAAATTTTTTGCCGAGATGCTCGCACCGGTGATCAGCGCTTGCCGCATGATTTGTAAGAATTCCTCTAGCCCTGCCACTGGCGGCTGTTCGGGTTCTTCTTCCATCATCGGTCGCTGACGCAAATAATCTAATTCCTGCAATAACGTTTCATACTGTTCTTGTGTCAACATGACCCCCGCCACTTTTTCACGATTGAATACATATACTGCTGTTCCTGCTTCTCGCGCTTGATTAAATACATCCATCGGAGATTTTTTTACTTCAGTAATTGAAGTAGTGGGAACATCCAATTTCTTCAGTTCCATAATCAACGTCCTCCTTGTCTCAACGAACACATTATAGCATAAATCCAGAAGCAGATTATAGAGGTATTTCACTGCTCCTAGGAAAAGAAACAAAAAAGCG
Source organism: Enterococcus sp. DIV0240d (assembly GCF_051711245.1). Classification (NCBI taxonomy): domain Bacteria; kingdom Bacillati; phylum Bacillota; class Bacilli; order Lactobacillales; family Enterococcaceae; genus Enterococcus; species Enterococcus sp. DIV0240d. The sequence goes on from NZ_JBIOMG010000001.1 coordinate 2,817,309, forward strand.
GCTAATCGCCGCTTTTTTCGATTGATAAGGTCATTGCATTGATGGCAACGATGATCGTGCTCATAGACATCAAGACAGCTCCGACTGCTGGGTTCAAAATGATCCCGATCGGTGCGAGGACGCCAGCTGCCAAAGGAATGGCAAAAATATTGTATCCTGCGCCCCACCAGAGATTTTGAATCATCTTGCGTCTTGTTTTTTTCGCCAAAGTCAAGAAGTGCAAGATGTCTTGAGGTTCGCTATTCGTCAAAACGACATCGGCTGAATCGATCGCTACATCGGTACCCGCTCCAATCGCAATCCCGATCGTCGCTCTTGCAAGACTTGGGGCGTCATTGATCCCATCGCCTACCATTACGACGCGCTTGCCCTCTTTGACATAGTCACTGACTAGACGTTCTTTATCGTCTGGCAACATTGCCGCATGGAAGGCTTCGATTCCTAGGTAATCGGCTACGGCTTGCGCCGCTTCTTGGTTGTCTCCAGTAGCCATAACTGGTGTGATGCCTAAGTCTTTCACTTTTTGAATAAATTGACTCGCTTCTGGTTTCACCTTATCCCCTAATGCGACGATTCCTTCCACTTTGCCGTCATGAACCAAATAGCTGATGGTATTGCCCTGTTCTTGATAATTTTCCAAGGAGTTCCCTTGATACTGAATGGCTAATTGCTCCAATCCTTTTTGATTGACGATCACCCACTTCTGTCCATCGATCACGCCTTCCAGACCAATCCCTGTCCTTGTTTGAACATCAGTCGCCTTTTTGGCTGTGATGTTTTCCTTTTCAGCTTGGGCTAAAATACCTTCTGCGATCGGATGATTGGCGGTTTTCTCAAGACCTGCTAGGTAAGCTAGTACTTCTGATGCAGAAAGACTGCCTGTCGCCTCGATGCCAGTTACGGTAAACGTTCCTTCTGTTAACGTACCGGTCTTATCGAGGATCAGATAATCAACATGATGCGCATTCTCCAGTGCGTTGCGATTTTTTAAGAGCAAGCCATTTTTGGCAGCGATCGATGTCGAGCGAGCAACCACGAGGGGAATCGCTAGCCCTAACGCATGGGGACAGGCAATGACGAATACCGTGACCATTCGATCAAGAGCAGTCGGTAGGTCAGCAACAAACAGCCATACAGCAAATGCCAAGACACCAGCAACTAACGCAATATAAAACAGCCATTTTGCCACTTTGTCCGAAAGTGCTTCTAAGCGGGATTTATCTGCTTGGGCTTTTCGCACCATTTCCATGACTTTCGCTAAGTAGCTGTCTTCCCCAGTTCCTGTGACTTCCATCGTGATGGTACCATTGCCGTTGACAGATCCTCCAATGACAGTACTGCCGACGGTTTTAGGTACCCGTCTGGATTCACCAGTCACTGCCGACTCATCGATTGTTGTTTCTCCTTCAAGGATCGTTCCGTCGGTAGGAATCTTATCTCCTGAGCGAACGATCAACTGTGTTTTGTTGGTCACTTCTTCTAATGGAATCTGTTCTTCTGATCCATCCGCATTTTTCCGAATCACTTCTTTTGGCAATAGTTCTGCTAATTTCTGTAATGCATTGCCAGCATTAGAAACGGCATTCATCTCGATCCAATGCCCCAACAACATGATCACGATCAAAGTCGCTAGTTCCCAGAAGAAATCCATTACATGAGGAACAGCAAGAAAATGATTGGCGATAAATGCGTAAAGACTATAAAAATAAGAAACCGTGATCCCCATAGCAATCAACGTCATCATGGCTGGGCTTTTTTGTTTCAATTCCATTTTCGCACCACTTAAAAACGGCTGCCCTCCATAGAAAAACAGGATCGTTCCTAAAAGCAATACGACCCAATCTGAGCCAGGAAACGTGAACTGAAAGGGCAATTCGATGCCCATCATTGGTGATAAAATGACGATTGGAATCGCCAAAACCAAGGATAGCCAAAACTTTTGCTTAAAATTTCCCATATGCATACTATGATCCATGCCACCCATTCCATGATCCATATGACTATGATCCATACCAGACATCTCATGGTCCTTATGGCCGTGATCCATGCCAGACATCTCATGATCCGTGTGACTATGTTCCATGCCAGACATCTCATGATTCATGTGACTATGGTTCATGCCAGACATCTCGTGGTCCTTGTAGCCGTGATCCATGCCAGATATCTCATGGCCCTTATGGCTATAGTCCATGCTGGACACTTCATGATCCATAGGACCATGGTTACTATCGGAGCTTTCATGCTCCTGCTGTTTTGATGTCGCCTTGTGATGATCCATCCCATTCATCTCATGGCTAGGCTCAGGGACTTCTGTCACTTGTGATTGCGCATGTCGCTCTTTTCCCTGTGTACCATTATCCCGCTCATTCAAAGCAGGTTCATGCCTATGATGGCTTGACGTCTGACTATTACTTGCGGAAGACGTTTTTTTCTGATTCATCCTAGTATTCCCCTTCCTATTTCACTGAATGTGCGTACAGTCTTGCTCCTTCATACAAAAGCTTCAAGCGGCTGGACACTTTTCATTTGTTTTGATTTTTCCTTTTCACTTTAGCAATTCCATTGCTTACTCAAATACCCCTTGATAACCCGCTTCGGTGACCGCATTGACTAAGGCTGTTTCTGTCACTTGCGACTCGTCAAACTTGACTGTTCCGCGAGCTTTTTTCAAGTCCACTTTGGCTTTTTTCACACCCGGTACTTCACTAAGCGCTTTTTCAACTTTTGCGGCACAATGGGCACAATTCATTCCGCTGATTTGCATGTTTTTTTTCATTACGATTCCTCATTTCTTTTAACAGTTCGTTGGCTACTTATTTTGTTGCATGGGTTTTGCATTGGCACTGACCAGGAATACAATTACATGAGATCGCTGCTACTGGCACTTTTTGGTCGACTGCTGCTTGGAGCATCGCCAAATCTTCTGCCGTCAATGCTGCTTCTTGGATCATTTCTGCTAATGTCTGCCCAACTTTTTTGGCACAAATATGAGAAAAAAGATTCTCAGCTGCGCTGCGAACGGTTGCTTCTTCGGAAACAAGTGGCGAATAAACAAATTTTTTCCCTTGGCTTTCTGTTTTCAATACGCCTTTTTTGACGAGTCGTCCTAAAAGCGTCTTGACAGTTGCTGCTTTCCAATTTTTATTTTCGCTCAATAAAGCGGTGATCTCTTTCGCGTCGGATTGTCCTAATGTCCAGATCACACGCATGACTTCCCATTCAGAATCGCTGATTTTGATTGGTTCGACCACAGGTTGCATTTGTCCACTTCCTTTCATAAGTGATTCACATTTTTAAGTTTACATCTGTAATCGGATTTTGTCAAAAAAAAGCATCGCCAAACTTTCTGCGTTTTGACAATGCTTTTTTCTATTTCATTAAAAATGATTTGGTTCCTATGCTTAAAAGTGGACCTGATACGTCGTCACAGAGTGGAAGGGTTCTTCTGGACGCAACACGATCTCACCAAAGTGGGTAAATTTCTCAGAGCCAGGAACACCTTGTGTTTCGATCGCCATCCCGCCATGATTGGCAAAAGGACCAGTCTTCATTGATGCACCAGCTTCTCCCTCACCCGTTGTGTAAATAACAACGGCAGGACGGTCAGTAGTTACAGTCAGCTGCACTTTTTGATCGGGACTGGTTACTTTTAGATCCCACTCTTGCGTATGGTCTAATAAGAACGGATCATCCAACATCGTCGTTCCCATCGGGCGTTCTTGTCTAAAATCAAACTTTGTGCCTGCGACAGGCGTTTTTTCACCGGTCGTCGTCACATCGTCATTCGTTTCAGCCACATGTTCGGCATTGATTTGAACCAAGTGGTCATCGATCGGCTGTTGGGTATCACCTGTCAAATTGAAATAACCGTGGTTCGTTGGGTTAAATAAAGTCGCTTTGTCAGTGTTGGCATCATAAGCAAGCAATAGTTCATTGTCATTCGTCAACGTATAGGTGACTTGATAACGAACATTCCCAGGAAACCCGCCATCGCCATCTTGCCGTGTGGTAGTAAAAATCACCCCAGCTTTGTCTGCTTCTTCAAAGGTTTCAGTGATCCATGTATCAGTATCCAGCCCCTTTGAACCGCCATGAAGCGTATTGCCGCCATCATTGTCTTCCGTTTGGTATTCTTGTCCGTCGATCTCAAAGCGAGTACCTGCGATCCTTCCCGCCACAGGGCCGATCGTTGCGCCATAATAACGTGCTTGGCGATGTCCTTCGATCGTGTCATAACCGACCACAATGTCGCGACCTTCTTCTACTGGAACGACCCAATCCAATAAGCGTGCGCCTTCAGGACTTAGCCTTACGATGGTACCGCTATCATTGGAAAGCTCATAAATTGTTCCCATTCTTTCTGACGTCAGTTGTTTCACATTTGGCATTCGTTCATATCCTTCTTTCTTTGATTAGTCTGCTGCTCTTTTTAAGTATAGACGTTTAGGGCTAGATCCGTCAATTCAAGACGGAAGAATTCGACAGGAAATACTGTTTGTCTGACCATTTTCAAACAAACAAAAAGCGGCAAGCATCGCCAACGGATTGATCGAATCATCGACAGCTGATCGTAAGAGAACGCGCTAGAAGAAGCACTGACTCCTCCTGACCTTCAACGATCACTCGTATTCATCTCACCTGTTGGACACCTTTGCCGCAACTGTATCGTTTATTTTTTGTGTTTTGCTTGGTAATGTTTTCTCTTTCGTCGCTTTTCCTTGATTTGAGAAGCGCTAGCAGCTAAATCTTCGCTTTCCTCTTCTTGCTTGTCTTTTCTCTTTTCCGCTCGCGCCTTCAAGACTTTTTGCCTGAATCGACGGTTTCCAAGAAACTTCAGCGCGCACATGAGTGGTTGACGATTTTCTCCCACCAAACCAATCAACTCGATAAACAATTCGATGCCAAAACCTGTACTAATGATCAGCAAGATGATTGCGGTGTTACTGGCATAATTCATCAATAATGCAATAAATGAAAAAACCATCGCCAAGGCATAGATCGTCAAGACCGTGCCACGGTGGGTAAACCCTAATGAAAGTAAGCGATGATGCAAGTGCATCTTATCTGCTGAAGAGATCTTTTGTTTATTGAATTTTCTACGAATCATCGCATAGACGGTATCGGTAATGGGTACCCCTAAAATCAACATTGGGGTGATCACTGTAATGAAGGTCGCATTTTTTAAGCCTTGTAACGATAGGACGGAAATCATGAAACCTAGAAAAAGTGCCCCAGTATCGCCTAAAAAAATCGTGGCTGGATAAAAATTGTAAGGAAAGAAGCCTACGATCGCGGCAATCAATGTAAAAATCACCATCGGTACTTCAACGGAGTTTGGTAAAAAGAAGTAACTAATTATCCCAATCGTTGTCAGACTGATAATGGAGACCCCACTCGCTAGACCATCTAAACCGTCAATCAAGTTGACCGCATTCGTGATCGCCAAAATCCATAGGATCGTCATAGGTAAGCCTAACCAGCCCAAGTCAAAAACCCCGAGATAAGGGATCGAAACCGTGCTGATTTTGATGCCAGCAACAAAATAGATCTCCAAAGCCGCTAACGTCAAACCCAGTGTTTTTTGCAGGGGCGTCAACTCAAAGATATCATCCAATAATCCAGTAACTACGACGATGGCTGCACCTAAAAGCATCGGCCAGACATAGTCAAAAGGAATCATTGCACGGAATTCCCAAAGCAATGCAAAAGAGAACGAAAGAAAAATACTCAGTCCCCCTGCGGTCGGCATTGTCTTGGTGTTGATTCGGCGATCTCCTGGTCGATCGACTGCGCCGATCTTAAAAGAGATCAATTTAATGATCGGTGTTAGGATTAAAGACACGATCATTGTTATAAATAAGCGCATTACAAATTTGAATGCAAAATCCATCGTTTATTCTCGCTTTCCGTTATTTCTCTTTATTGGTAAATGTATCTTCGATTTTCGAAGAAATCCGCTGAACAGGATCTGTTCGTTCTTTGATCTCTTGTCCCGACACATACTCTTCTACCACTGCGTTGATGATTCCACCCAAGATAATAATCGTCGCAGCAAGATTCAACCAGATCATTAAAACAATAAAACTTCCAATAATTTGATAGCCAATGATTTTCGCAGCAAAGTAACGGGCGTATAAGCCAAACACTTGTGACAGCAACATCCAGCCAATCGTTGCAAAGATCGCCCCTGGCAAAGTCGAACGCAACTTGACCTTTGCATTCGGCACTAACCAATAGATCAGCATCATGATAAACAGCAAAGCAACGATCGTGACTGGCCATTTGACTGTTTGGAACGTATCGATCAGATTGTCTTGAAACTTAAAAATCGGCTGCAAAAAATCAAGAATGATTTTTCCAAGCCCAAATACCATCGTAACACCAACGATCGCAATCATAAAGAGCAGGATGATCACAAATGATACTGCGCGCACCACGATAAAATTGGAACGTTGGTCCACACCGAAGGCTTTGTTCATCGCAATTTGCAAGGCATTGATACTTTGACTCGCAGACCACAACGCAGCCAAGGCGGAAATCGATAACAACCCACCAGAGCTTGTGGTGAGGAGGTTTTCGATCGCTGGTCCGATAAAGTCATAGATTTGACTAGGGATCAATTCTTGTACATAAGATAAAACCGTGTTCGGATCAATCGATAAATAAGGCAACAGATTTCCCAGCGCAATCATTAACGGGAAAAGTGAAAGCAATAAATAGTAGGCGACGACGACCGATGTGGTCCCCATCTCTGAATCCGTTATTCTATTTTGCGTTGTTTCAATGAAACGCATCAGCTTTTGATTGCTTTTTACTTTATCAACGATTTTCATGTTTCTTCCTCCGCCAGCGAATCATCTGCCTTTTTTTCTTTGTCATACGTAACAATCAGAAGTCTCCTACCGCCAAAATTTAGTAGGTTCCTTCTTCTCCTTGAGAAGTCAAAATGCGTGGCCCTTCTTTGGTGATCGCCAAACTATGTTCGTATTGGCAACTTAAGCCACCATCTAGAGTATAGGCGGTCCAGCCGTTAGGATCCATTTTCATTTTCCACGTCCCTGTATTGATCATAGGTTCGATGGTAATAACCATTCCTTCTTTTAAACGTAACCCTTTGCCGGCTTCTCCGTAGTGAGGAATCATCGGACTTTCATGGATCGTTGGACCAATGCCGTGTCCAACGAAATCGCGCACGACACCGTAGCCTTCTTTTTCCGCATAGGTTTGAATGGCATGACCGATGTCACCGATTCGGTTGCCAACTTGGGCTTGTTCGATTCCTAGATACAACGCTTTTTTGGTTACTTCCATTAAACGATCGATCTCAGGCGTCGAGTTTCCTACCACATAACTCCAGCAAGAATCAGAAATGGCGCCTTTTAAATCAATACACATATCAACTTTGATCAGATCGCCATCTTTCAATGGTTTTTTTCGGGGGAACCCGTGACAAATCTCATCGTTGATACTGCAGCAAGTGGCATATTTGTAATCTTCAAAACCAATTTGGGCGGCAATTCCGCCATGGCTTTCAATATAATCTCTGACAAACACTTCGATATCCCAACTGGTGATACCAGGTTTGATGAAGCTGCGTAATTGTTTGTGGACATCTGCTAACAGCGCGCCGGATTCGGCCATGCGGTCTATTTCTCTGGCAGATTTTAATGTAATCATGTTCTCGTCTCCCTTAATTAAATTCCTCTTATTTTACCATAGAAATCCCTTATTTTACAAAATTCACAGACATTGTAAAGAGTTTTTCAAGTTTTGTTTTCAATCTTTCGTGCATTTGCTATAATCTGTAAGAGAGTTTTCCTTGAGAATAGGAATGAGATTGGAGGAAAAAGCCCATGGCTTTAGCAAAAATCGTCTATGCGAGTATGACGGGGAATACGGAAGAAATTGCAGATATCGTTTCTGAAGCCCTTGAAAATCTTGACATGGAAGTTGAAATGAATGAGTGTACCCAAGTGGATGCCGATGAGTTTGAAGACGCCGATATCTGTATCGTCGCAACCTATACATACGGTGACGGTGAATTGCCTGATGAGATCGTCGATTTTTACGAAGATTTGCAAGAACTTGATTTAAGTGGCAAAATCTTTGGGGTCTGCGGCTCTGGGGATACGTTTTATGATGACTTTTGTAAGTCCGTCGATGACTTTGAAGCCGTCTTTAGTAAGACAGGTGCAACAAAAGGGGCAGATAGCGTCAAGGTCGACTTGGCTGCGGAAGAAGACGATATTCAAAACTTAGAAACCTTTGCCAAAAAGCTAGCGGAAGCATTTGCAGAATAAAACAAGAAAACCTCTGACAAAATCACTTGATTCTGTCGGAGGTTTTCTTGTTTGCTTAATGATAACTGATATCGATGGGTGTTTCTCTTGCTAAAATATTATCGGTGGTTTCCGTCATCAGCTTAGCAATCTGATCTTCTGTGGGATGAATGATCCCCGAAGACATCAATGCCGCTAAGCCAGTAGCGACGATCCAGACACCAGTATGCAAGGACTGTAATTTCACGTCCGATAGATCTTGATACTTTGGTTCTTTTTTTACTGATTTCACAAAAAGGTCAAATGAAAACTGCTGCATGGAATCCCCACCACCATGCTCTTCTAAGTATAGCGCTCGGTATAATCGTTTTTCTTTATTTGCAAAGCCAATATAATTTAACGTTAAGTCAACGATGACATCTCCCCGTCTTTCAACTGGAAAAACTTCTGTCGCTAAGTAGTCGTAAATCTGATTGATCAATGCATTTTTTAAGTCATCCATATTTTTAAATTCTAAGTAGATCGGTTGCGTTGAACATTTCATCTTCGCTGCGATATTGCGTGCGGTAAAACGTGTAAATCCTTCGGTTGCGACAACTTCATAGGCAGCTTTTAAAATCTGGTCTCTAGTAATAGTTTTCTTTCTTGCCATAATTTTTTAATCTCCTTAATTCTGCTATACATCGCTTTCAGAAATACCTTTTACTTATTGTATCATGTTTTTTTAAGTTTGCAAAAAAACTTTTAAAATTATTGCCCCTAGTGTTTCCAGTTTTTCAATTTGAAGACCTCTGTTTTTTTGCTCTCTTTTTCGTTTGTTTTCAAAAATACTTAGTGCTATCATGAAGACAGTTATAATTTTAGAATAAATGGAGGAATTTTAATGGTTTTACCAAACTTTAATCAGAACCTTGAAAAATATGCCCAACTGATCACAGAAGTTGGTGTAAATGTCCAAAAAGGGCACACCATCGTCATCCAAATCGCCGTGGACCAAGCACCGTTAGCTCGACTATTGACAAAAAAAGCGTATGAGCTAGGCGCTGATGAAGTAATCGTTCAATGGACCGACGATGTGGTTCAAAAAGAATTTCTTGCGCATGCAGCTGAGGATCGTTTGTCTACGATCCCTCAACACAAAATTGATCAAACAGAAGATTGGGTCGAAAAAGGTGCGAGCCGCATCAGTGTCGTTTCTGCCAATCCCGATGCGTTAGCGGGCGTTGACTCAGATCGGGTCGCCGCTTTCCAAGCAGCTTCTGGTAAGGCGATGATGAAACTGCGTCAAGCAACACAAGCCAACAAAGTCAGCTGGACCGTTGTTGCTGCTGCAGGTCAAGATTGGGCACAAAAAGTGTTCCCTGATGCTTCCCCAGAAGAAGCACAAGACAAGCTATGGGATCAAATTTTCAAAACGACGCGTATCTACGAAGAAGATCCTGTTGCTGCTTGGAAAAAACATGATGAAACACTGCAAGTCAAGGCAGAAGAATTGAACAAAGAACAATTCAGCGCATTACACTATACAGCACCGGGTACCGATTTGATCATCGGCCTACCAAAAAATCACTTGTGGGAAGGTGCTGGCAGCTACAACACCCGCAATGAAAAATTCATGGCGAACATGCCGACAGAAGAAGTCTTTACTGCCCCAGATAATCGTCGCATCGATGGCTATATTTCAAGTACGAAACCATTGAGCTACGCAGGAACGATTATTTCTGGCATGAAATTCACCTTCAAAGACGGTAAAGTCGTGGACTTTTCTGCAGAACAAGGCGAAGAAGTGTTAGGCAAATTGCTAGCGATCGATGAAGGAGCGAAATCTTTAGGTGAAGTCGCTTTAGTCCCTGACCCTTCCCCTATCTCACAATCTGGCATCATCTTCTTCAATACGTTGTTTGATGAAAATGCCTCAAACCACTTGGCTTTAGGCTCTGCTTATGCCTTCAGCTTACAAGGCGGCACTGAGATGAGTGAAGAAGAACTGGCAGCGGCTGGTTTAAACCGCAGCCAAACCCACGTAGACTTCATGGTCGGCTCTGACCAAATGTCCATCGATGGCATCAAAGAAGATGGCACCACAGTTCCTGTCTTCCGCAATGGTGATTGGGCTTAATAAAAAAAGGCTGAGGTGGAGTAGCTCCTGAAGCGACCCCCAAAAGTTAGACCAAAATAATCTAACTTTTGGGGGTCGTTATTTGTATGGCAAAATATCCTTTTGAATTAAAACTAAAAATCGTTAAAGAATATCTTAGTGGCGTGGGCGGATATCGGTATCTTGCCAACAAATACGGTATTTCAAGCAAGTCTCAAGTAAGTAATTGGGTGAATGCCTATCGTGAATACGGAGAGGAAGGTCTATTGAGAAAGCATCAAAATCAGAAATATTCTGTTCAATTTAAGTTAAATGCGCTAGAGTTATATCAAACAAGTGAGATGTCCTATCGAGAAGTTGCTAGCACTTTAGAAATGAACAACCCTGCGCTTATTGCCAATTGGATGCGTAATTTCAGAGAAGCAGGTATTGAGGGGCTCTCAAAAGAGAAAGGGCGACCACTTACTTTGACTAGAAAAAAAGAAAACAAAAAAGAAAATACAACAACTGAAGAACGCGATCGTATCAAGGCATTAGAAAAGCAAGTCCGATCCCTTCAAATTGAGAATGCCTTTTTAAAAGAGTTGAGGAAGCTGCGAAAACAGGAAGCCCAGCAAAGACGCAAGAATCAATCGCACGAATCATCGCCAGCCTCCGAGGATCATTCAAACTAGTTGAGCTTCTTGAAACATTGAAATTTCCTAAAGCAACCTATATGTATTGGCAGAAACGGTTTGACAGACCAAACCCAGACCAAGAAATTGAAGAAAAAATGCTTGAAATTCGCAAAGAGCATAAAGACTATGGCTGTCTGCGACTAAAAAAAGAATTAGAGAATCAAGGGATTCATGTCAATAAAAAGAAGATTCAACGTCTGATAAAAAAACTAGGTATCGAAGTAAAGTCTTACACTCGAAAATCTCGACGGTACAATTCTTATCGTGGGAAGGTTGGTACTGTCGCCAAAAATCGTATTCATCGTCGGTTTTATACAAATATCTGTCACCAAAAAATTACAACTGATACCACAGAGTTTAAGTATTATGAAGTAGACACCGCAGGTGTCGTTCGTCAGAAAAAGCTGTATTTAGATCCTTTCATGGATTTCTACAATAGTGAAATTCTATCTTATCGGATTTCTGAAAAACCAAACGCACTAGCCATAATGGAAGGATTAGAAGAAGCAATCCAGATGACAAATGATTGTCCATTTCGTAGAACCTTCCATTCAGATCAAGGATGGGCCTATCAAATGAATGCTTATAAGAATAAATTGAAGCAGCATAAAATCTTCCAGAGTATGTCTCGTAAAGGGAATTGTTTAGATAACTCACCTATGGAAAACTTCTTTGGTTTATTAAAGCAAGAGATTTTTCATGGAGAAGTCTATCGGAGTTTAGATGAATTGAAAACAAAAATTGACCAATATATCTATTATTACAACCATAAACGCATCAAAAAGAAATTAAATTGGCGAAGTCCGGTTCAGTTTCGAGAAGCTGTAAAAACAGCTGTCTAACAGTTAATCTTATCGTACAAAAAAGGAGTGGATTTCTCCACTCCATAAAAGTCTAACTTTTTGGGGTCACTACATCCCCTCGGTCTTCTTTTTACATAGAATATTGAGAACCGGCGGCTTTTTTCATAGTAATCAGCTGGCTTTTTTGATAAAATCTACTTTGATAGTCTTTGATAAGAGAGGATGGATCCGATGACACCAAATCGTGAAGATTATTTAAAGCTCATCTTAGAGCTTGGTGGTGACCAAAAGAAGATCAATAACAAACAAATCGTGTCAGGTCTGGACGTCTCAGCAGCTTCAGTAAGTGAAATGATTTCAAAATTATTAAAAGAAGGCTTAGTGGAACATTCACCTTATCAAGGGGTACAGTTGACTGAAACTGGTTTAGCTTCTGCAAGTGCCCTCATTCGTAAGCATCGTTTATGGGAAGTCTTTCTTGTGGAGCACCTGCATTATTCATGGAATGAAGTTCATGATGACGCAGAAGTTTTAGAACATGTCACCTCAGAAACGTTGGCGAGCCGCTTAGAAGCCTACCTTGATCATCCTCGGTATTGCCCACATGGGGGAATGATTCCTGAACAAGGAGAACTCATTCACGAAGGCGAAAAAAACACCATGAGTTCTTATCCGGTAGGAACCAAGATTCGTATCGCCCGTGTCCTTGACGAACGAGAACTGCTGGATTATCTCGTTTCGATCAAATTGAATATTCATGAAGAATACGAGATCATCGATGCGGCAGCATACGAGGGTCCGATTACGATCAAAAATGACACAAAAGAAATTGCTGTCAGCTACAAAGCCGCCAGCACGATTTTTGTCGATAAACTGTAAGGAGTGAAGATGATGGAAAAAAAGGTCCTTTTTACGATTTTTGGCGGTACGGGCGACCTTGCCCAACGCAAACTATATCCTTCTTTGTTTCGGTTGTACAAAAAAGGCGATTTGAAAGAAGATTTTGCAGTCATTGGTACTGCACGCCGTCCTTGGTCGGATGAACACTATCGTGAAGTGGTGATAGGTACAATCAAAGAGTTGAGTGACTCACAAGAACAAGCAGAGACATTCGCTTCTCATTTCTACTACCAATCACATGATGTAACAGATACGAGCCATTATGATTCATTAAAGGATTTGGCGGAAACCTTAGATCAGAAATACCATTTAGAAGGCAATCAGATTTTTTACTTAGCAATGTCCCCTAATTTCTTTGGGACGATCGTTTCTCACTTGAAATCCCAAGGAATGCTGGATACTGACGGCTACCATCGGGTGATCATCGAGAAACCGTTTGGAAGCGACTATAATTCAGCAAAAGAATTGAATGAAGAGATCAATCAAGTCTTTTCGGAACAAGAAATCTACCGAATCGATCACTATTTAGGAAAAGAAATGATCCAAAATATTTCTGCGATTCGTTTTGCCAATAACATTTTTGAGTCAATGTGGAACAATCGTTACATTGACAATGTTCAGATCAATATCGCAGAAAACTTAGGCGTAGAAGAACGCGGCGGCTATTATGATAAGAGCGGTGCCTTGAAGGATATGGTCCAAAATCATATTCTGCAGATTCTTTCCTTATTAGCCATGGAACCGCCAGTGGCTTTTTCTGAAAAAGAATTACGGACAGAAAAAATCAAAGCCTTAAATGCGATCCGTATCTACTCCGAAGAAGAAGTGAAACAACACTTCGTTCGTGGGCAATACGATAAAGGACAATTAGAAGACAAGAAATTTGTTGGTTACCGTGAAGAAGCCAATGTGGATGAAGAATCGGCAACGGAAACCTTCGTTGCTGGGAAATTTTTGATCGATAACTTCCGCTGGTCCGGCGTACCATTTTATGTGCGCACTGGGAAACGGTTGACGGAAAAAGGCACTCGCATCAACATTGTCTTTAAACAAGTCCCAGTCAATGTCTTTAAGCAAGACCTGAATGAACCAAAGCAAATCGAGAGTTTGGCACCGAATGTGCTGACGATTTACATTCAACCGACGGAAGGCTTCTCTCTTTCCTTGAACGGAAAAGAAATTGGCCAAGGGTTTGAGACATTGCCAGTGAAGCTCGATTACCGAAATAGTACTGAAATCGTCGAAAACACCCCTGAAGCTTACGAAAAACTGATTCTAGATGCCTTGAACGGTGATGGCACTAACTTTACCCACTGGGATGAAGTTGCCCAATCTTGGCGCATCGTTGATGTGATCCGTCACGCTTGGGACCAAGAAACACCTGATTTTCCAAACTATGCCGCAGGAACGATGGGCCCCCAAGCAGCCTATGATCTCTTAGCTGCCGATGGCTTTGAATGGATCTGGCGTCCCGATGAATGGTATCGTGAGCGAGATTTACTAAATGAGAAATAAACAAATGGTCAATTGGATGAGGAAAAAACATCCAATTGGCCGTTTTTCTTTTTTACCGACTGTTTATAATAGAAAGAAATGAGAAATGAAAGGAGCAGCAGACATGAAACAAGTCTTATCGATCGCCGGTCTCGACAGTTTGGCAGGTGGCGGCATGACGGCTGATTTGAAAACATTTGAGGAATTCGGGGTGTTTGGCCATGCCCTATTAACATGTGTGGTCGCCATCAAGGATGATCTTATGTTCCATGATCTCCCTGAGCCCGTGATCCAAGCACAGCTGGATTCACTGCGTTCGGTCGTATCCCTAGATGCAATCAAAATCGGGCTGCTTCATCAAACGGCCATCATTGAATTGCTGCGAGATTTTTTACAAACATTTACCGGACCGATCGTGCTCGATCCCGTTCTCGCCTTCAAAGAAGGAGATACTGCCTTTAACCACTCCTATCAAGCAGGATTGATCTCATTGTTTCCTTACACAGCATTAGTGACACCTAATCTGCTCGAAGCACAACACTTATCTGGACAAAGCATTACCTCTTTAGCAGAGATGAAAACGGCGGCAAAAAAAATCCATGCGCTTGGTGCCCCAAATGTTCTGATCAAAGGTGGCAGTCGACTAACTGGGGAAACAGCCTATGATGTTTTGTATCAAGAAGGACAATTTACCGTTTTTGAGGCAGAAAAAAGTACGCGAACCACAACCAACGGTGCTGGCTGTACCCTCTCATCAGCGATTGCCGCAATGCTTGCTAAAGGCACTTCGTTGGAAGCAGCTATCCAAACCGCAAAAGCATTTGTTTGGGCAGGGATTGAAGACGGTCTGCCTTTAGGTACCTCTGGCAACGTCAATCAGCTCGTCTATTTTAAAAAGGAGGAACACCTATGAAAGTAAGAAACCTAACGACGATCGCTATGCTGACGGCACTCACGTGTGCACTTTCTTTGACCTTTATCATTCCTGTTCCGCAAACGAAGGGCTTTGTGACCTTATGTGAAGCAGGGATCTATATCTCGGCCCTTTTGTTCGGACCTAGCGCCGGTGCCTTCGTCGGTGGAATGAGCGGCGGCATCATTGATTTTCTATCAGGTTACCCTGAATGGGCCTTCTTTTCCATCGTGATCCATGGTGTGCAAGGCTGGATCGTAGGTAGAATGAGCCATCGGCCACTAGCAGCCGTCATTGTCGGCAGTTTAATCATGATCGCCGGCTATGCAGCAGCAACGGTTTTGCTATTCGGTTTAGGCGCTGGGATCGCCTCGATCCCAAGTAATTTGATCCAAACGGTCTTTGGCAGCATCGTTGCTTTACCCCTGACGCATGCCTTGCGCCGCACGAAAAAGTTTTCTTTAAATGAAAGGTGATTCTTATGACAGATATCAATCAATTAAAAACGGATTTAACTACGATCGTTGAAGAAGTCATTACGACAGCGAATGTTGGTGAAAATGATCTTTTTGTCCTTGGTTGTTCAACAAGTGAAGTCGTGGGCGGCTTGATTGGCAAAAATTCCAGTCAAGAAGTAGGCATGGTTATCGTTGAAACACTACGAGCGATCTTGCGTCCCAAAAATATTCATTTAGCCGTTCAAGGCTGTGAACATCTCAATCGGGCTTTAGCTGTTGAGCGTGAAACGGCTCGACTATATCAATTAGAAGAAGTCGCAGTAGTGCCCCAGTTGCATGCAGGCGGTGCTTGCTCAGTTGCCGCTTTCCAGCTGTTCGATGAGCCTATTGAAGTGGAGCACATAGTAGCAAAAGCTGGCATCGATATTGGCGACACAGCAATCGGCATGCATGTCAAACATGTTCAAATCCCGATCCGTCCCTCTATCAAGTCCCTCGGCGCTGCCCATGTCACAGCTCTGGGATCACGGCCCAAATATATTGGTGGTCCTCGTGCGCATTACGCACAATAAGCGAATCGTATAATAATCGAAAAGCCCTCATCAAAAAGAAAATGTAGTGACCCCAAAAAGTTAGACTTTTATGGAGTGGAGAAATCCACTCCTTTTTTGTACGATAAGATTAACTGTTAGACAGCTGTTTTTACAGCTTCTCGAAACTGAACCGGACTTCGCCAATTTAATTTCTTTTTGATGCGTTTATGGTTGTAATAATAGATATATTGGTCAATTTTTGTTTTCAATTCATCTAAACTCCGATAGACTTCTCCATGAAAAATCTCTTGCTTTAATAAACCAAAGAAGTTTTCCATAGGTGAGTTATCTAAACAATTCCCTTTACGAGACATACTCTGGAAGATTTTATGCTGCTTCAATTTATTCTTATAAGCATTCATTTGATAGGCCCATCCTTGATCTGAATGGAAGGTTCTACGAAATGGACAATCATTTGTCATCTGGATTGCTTCTTCTAATCCTTCCATTATGGCTAGTGCGTTTGGTTTTTCAGAAATCCGATAAGATAGAATTTCACTATTGTAGAAATCCATGAAAGGATCTAAATACAGCTTTTTCTGACGAACGACACCTGCGGTGTCTACTTCATAATACTTAAACTCTGTGGTATCAGTTGTAATTTTTTGGTGACAGATATTTGTATAAAACCGACGATGAATACGATTTTTGGCGACAGTACCAACCTTCCCACGATAAGAATTGTACCGTCGAGATTTTCGAGTGTAAGACTTTACTTCGATACCTAGTTTTTTTATCAGACGTTGAATCTTCTTTTTATTGACATGAATCCCTTGATTCTCTAATTCTTTTTTTAGTCGCAGACAGCCATAGTCTTTATGCTCTTTGCGAATTTCAAGCATTTTTTCTTCAATTTCTTGGTCTGGGTTTGGTCTGTCAAACCGTTTCTGCCAATACATATAGGTTGCTTTAGGAAATTTCAATGTTTCAAGAAGCTCAACTAGTTTGAATGATCCTCGGAGGCTGGCGATGATTCGTGCGATTGATTCTTGCGTCTTTGCTGGGCTTCCTGTTTTCGCAGCTTCCTCAACTCTTTTAAAAAGGCATTCTCAATTTGAAGGGATCGGACTTGCTTTTCTAATGCCTTGATACGATCGCGTTCTTCAGTTGTTGTATTTTCTTTTTTGTTTTCTTTTTTTCTAGTCAAAGTAAGTGGTCGCCCTTTCTCTTTTGAGAGCCCCTCAATACCTGCTTCTCTGAAATTACGCATCCAATTGGCAATAAGCGCAGGGTTGTTCATTTCTAAAGTGCTAGCAACTTCTCGATAGGACATCTCACTTGTTTGATATAACTCTAGCGCATTTAACTTAAATTGAACAGAATATTTCTGATTTTGATGCTTTCTCAATAGACCTTCCTCTCCGTATTCACGATAGGCATTCACCCAATTACTTACTTGAGACTTGCTTGAAATACCGTATTTGTTGGCAAGATACCGATATCCGCCCACGCCACTAAGATATTCTTTAACGATTTTTAGTTTTAATTCAAAAGGATATTTTGCCATACAAATAACGACCCCCAAAAGTTAGATTATTTTGGTCTAACTTTTGGGGGTCGCTTCAAAAAGCATGCTTCGGCGTGCTTTTTTTGTGTCAACGTTCCTGCTATTGCCTCCCCCTTTCCTTCAGAGTGCTCTTTTTTCACTATTTTTTCCACTCCATCTTATGGCAGCTTTTTCTACTTCAAAGGCAAGTTTCTTTCTGGTGTAAAAGGAGCGGCTGCTGTCGCTTTCCTTTTGTCATAAATTCGTCAGAATTTCATCACAAAAAGAAAAGAAAGATACCAGTAAGCCCGCAAATTTCTTTTTTCTTTCCTTGATAGACTGAATGTAGTAAGAATCGAAAAGCGGAAGGAAGAAAAACATGAAAAAAATCGCCATTATTTTTGGAGGCAATTCACCGGAATACACCGTTTCTTTAGCTTCAGCAACTAGCACAATCGAAGCACTCCAATCATCTCCCTATGACTACGACCTCTCTTTGATCGGGATCGCCCCAGATGCTATGGATTGGTACTTGTATACAGGAGAACTGGAAAACATCCGACAAGACACGTGGTTGTTGGATACGAAACATAAACAGAAAATACAGCCGCTATTCGAAGGAAACGGCTTTTGGCTAAGTGAAGAGCAGCAAACGTTGGTACCTGATGTTTTATTTCCCATTATGCATGGCAAATATGGGGAAGATGGCAGTATCCAAGGATTGTTTGAATTGATGAAGCTGCCTTATGTAGGTTGCGGGGTGGCCGGTTCTGCCTTATGTATGAACAAATGGCTGCTGCATCAAGCTGCAGCAGCCATTGGCGTACAAAGTGCTCCTACGATTCTCTTGACAAATCAAGCCAACCAGCAAGAACAAATCGAAGCTTTTATCCAGACCCATGGCTTTCCAGTTTTCTTTAAGCCTAATGAAGCGGGCTCCTCAAAAGGGATCACTAAAGTCACCTGCGTTGAAGAAATCGCTTCTGCCTTAAAAGAAGCCTTTACTTATTGTTCCGCAGTGCTCCTACAAAAAAATATTGCCGGTGTTGAGATCGGTTGCGGTATTTTGGGCAACGACTCTTTGACTGTCGGTGCTTGTGACGCCATTTCATTAGTAGACGGCTTTTTCGAT
Organism: Enterococcus sp. DIV0240d; assembly: GCF_051711245.1. Classification (NCBI taxonomy): domain Bacteria; kingdom Bacillati; phylum Bacillota; class Bacilli; order Lactobacillales; family Enterococcaceae; genus Enterococcus; species Enterococcus sp. DIV0240d. The sequence goes on from NZ_JBIOMG010000001.1 coordinate 2,836,142, forward strand.
TTTGAAGAAAAGTACCAGCTGATCAGCGCCAAAATCACCGTCCCTGCGCCATTGCCTGAAACGATTGAAACCAAGGTCAAAGAACAAGCTCAGCTGCTCTATCGTAGTCTTGGTCTTAAAGGTCTTGCTCGCATCGACTTTTTTGTCACGGATCAAGGAGAACTATACTTGAATGAAATCAATACTATGCCGGGCTTTACGAGTCACTCCCGCTATCCTGCCATGATGGCAGCGGTCGGCTTATCCTATCAAGAACTACTACAAAAACTGCTTGTCTTAGCAAAGGAGGAAGTCAAATGAATCCCTATCTACAGTTAGTTAGCAAAGAATTTCCGTTAGAAAAAAACCAAGAACCCCCTCATTTAGTCCTTGCTGCCTTCAGCGAAGACGAGGTTTACTTGCAGCCAGAAGCAGCCAAACAATGGAAACGGCTCGTCAAATCCTTAAAGCTTGAAGACGAGATCTGCTTGTTAGATGGCTACCGAACCGAAAAGCAGCAACGGTATTTATGGGAGTATTCCTTGAAAGAAAATGGGCTAGCCTATACGAAACAATTTGTGGCATTGCCCGGTTGCAGTGAACATCAGTTAGGCTTAGCGATCGATGTTGGTTTAAAGGGCAGCCAGGATGATTTGATCTGCCCACTATTTCGTGACAGCGCAGCCGCCGATTTATTTACCCAGGAAATGATGAACTATGGGTTTATTTTACGCTATCCCGCAGACAAACAGGAAATTACAGGGATTGGCTATGAACCATGGCATTTTCGTTATGTCGGTCTGCCTCATAGTCAAATCATCGCCAGTCAACAGTGGACCTTGGAAGAATACCATCAATACCTTGAACAAACTGCGAGGCAGTTCGCATGAAGAAGAATCAAGGAATCGAGCAATTCCGGGTGATTTTGGCGATGATGGTGGTGGCGATCCACTGTCTGCCTCTTCATCACTTATGGCCTGACGGTGATATCCTGATCACGTTGACGCTCTTCAGAATTGCCGTTCCCTTCTTTTTTATGATCAGCGGATATTACGTGTTCAGCGACTTAGCCACCCAAAACAGCTATCCTGCCAGACATCGTGTCTGGCAGTTTATTAAAAAGCAGCTGCAAGTCTACCTCATAGCCACACTGCTCTTTTTGCCGCTTGCTTGGTACAGCGGCATGCTTGGGTTGAACATGCCGCTGGGCACCTTTATCCAAACATTGTTGGTCACTGGCATTCTTTACCATCTTTGGTATTTTCCTGCGATCATTACCGGCAGTCTACTAGTGATGGGCCTCTTGACACGGCTTTCTTTCAAGCAAGTGTTTTTCATTGCTGTCGGTTTGTATGTGGTTGGTTTAGGTGGGGACAGTTGGTCTGGCCTGGCTGCACAAACACCCATTACGCCACTCTATTCACTGATTTTTCAACTATTGGATGGAACTCGCAACGGCATTTTCTTTGCTCCTTTATTTTTGATCTTAGGGGTACTAGCCAGAAGATTTTCCAAGAAACCAGCTTCTCCCCATCGCTATAGTTATCTGCTGATCAGTCTGATTTGCTTGCTTTTGGAAAGTTACCTTTTGCATCACTTTACCACGCCGAAACATGACAGCATGTATGTTTTTTTGCCCTTCGTCCTGTTGTTTTTATTTCCGATCATCCAGCAATGGCAAGCACCCATAATCTGGAAACAAGCGGGTCGACTGTCCCTTTGGCTCTATTTGCTCCATCCTTATACCATTGCAGTGACCCATTTTCTTAGTCAAAAGCTGCCCTTGCTGCAAAACAATCTGATCAATTTCTTCGTGGTCTTAGGACTGACCATTGGGGTGGTGCAAGGTCTCTTTGCTTTGCAGAAGCTGTTCCCGTTTTCGAAAAAAACGCCGCCCAAATTGCAGCGAGCAGCCAAAGAATTTTCCGCCCCCGCTTTGTTGCACAACCTGCAGGAAATCAAGCGATTGATCCCAGCAACAACAAAAGTGATGGCGGTGGTTAAAGCGGATGCTTATGGTTGTGATGCGAAGACGGTCGCCAGTACCCTAGAAAGAGCCGGCGTTGATTTCTTTGCCGTTGCTACCCTTGAAGAAGCCATTGAATTACGGCGAGCTGGCATCAAAAGTCCCTTACTGATTTTAGGGTACACTTCTGCCCAACGTGCCAAAGAGCTGAAACATTATTCCTTGATTCAAACCATCGTTAGTGAGGCCCATGGGCATGCTTTAGCCCAAACAAGCATTCCGATCGAATGCCATTTAGCGGTAGATACTGGTATGCACCGCTTAGGCGTTGCACCTGATCTTGAGACAGTTACTGGACTTTACGCCTTGCCATCTCTCAAGATTACGGGCATTTTTTCCCATCTAGGCTCTTCAGATCAGCTGGATACGGCAAGTATCTTGCGGACACAAGCCCAAATCACTTGTTTTGATGATCTGTTGGCTGGCTTATCCGCTAGAAATATCGCCTATGGACTGACACATCTGCAAAGCAGCTACGGAATATTGAATTACCCAGAGAAACACTATGATTATGTACGCCCAGGTATTCTTCTAACTGGTTCATTGAGCGTCCCAAACGAACCAACGAAGCAGAAGATAAACGTACAGCCAATTTTGACACTCAAAGCCTTACTGGTAGACAAAAAAACAGTTGCCGCTGGTGAAGCGATCGGCTATGGATTAGGCACTGTTTTTGATCGACCAGCCACGATCGGGATCGTTAGCATCGGCTACTGCGACGGGGTTCCACGTGCCCTATCAAACCAAGGGTTCCAACTTTCTTATCAGGGTGCTTTACTCCCGCAGATTGGGTTGGTTTGTATGGATATGCTCTTGATCGATTTAACGGACTATCCAGAACTGGCGGTCGAAAGTTCGCTCGAAGTAATCAGCGATTGGACGACTACCGCTGATCAAGCACAAACCATTACCAATGAATTGATCAGCCGCCTAGGTTCCCGCATCACCTCTAGTTCAAAGTAGAAAACGAATGCATTCGCTTACCGATTACGGTATGATGGGTGTAGAGTAAATGGTAGTGTAAATGAAAAATGATCGTAGATAGTTGGAGTGAATCAAGGATGGCAGAAAAAATAATTGTTGTTGATGATGAAAAAGAAATCGCGGAGTTAGTCACGACGTTTCTAAGGAATGAAGGCTTCCAAGTAGAATCTTTTTATGATGGAACGAGCGCTTTGGCTTATCTTGAAAAAGAAACGGTCGACGTGGCGGTTTTAGATGTGATGCTGCCGGATATCGACGGCTTTCAGCTGTTGCAGCAAATTCGTAAGACCCACTTTTTCCCAGTCCTGATGCTCACGGCAAAAGGGGAAGACTTGGATAAAATCACCGGTCTAAGCCTTGGGGCAGATGATTATGTGACCAAGCCCTTCAATCCTTTAGAAGTCGTTGCTCGGGTCAAAACGCAGCTGCGGCGATACCAGCGTTACAACCAGTCAGCGAATCCCCAGAAGATTGAAGAATACGAAAAGGAAGGCTTACTGTTGAAAATCAACAGCCACCAATGTTTTCTTTATGGCAAAGAGGTTTTCTTGACCCCCATCGAATTTAAAATCTTGCTTTACTTATTTGAACACCAAGGATCGGTCGTTGCCTCGGAAACCCTTTTTGAAGCAGTTTGGAAAGAAAAGTATTTAGACAACAATAACACAGTGATGGCACATATCGCCCGTTTGCGGGAAAAACTGAACGAACAACCCCGCAAACCGAAATTAATCAAAACCGTATGGGGGGTCGGCTATATCATTGAAAAATAGAAGTCCATTGATCCGCAAGCTCTTGACCCAATACTTTATCACCACGGGCATCTTGATGGCGATCTTGATCATCATTCCTTTCGCAGTACGCTTCGTTGCTGGAATGAGGGTCTGGTATGGCTATGAACCCATTTATCAAATTTTACGACTTTTTGCTGACTATTGGCTTCTTTGCTTAGCCATCGGGGCCTTACTGATTTGGGTGAGCACAACGATTTATTATATGAGTAAAGCTATCAGTTATTTGAATGAAACGATCCAAGCCACAAACCAACTGATTGCCGAACCCACGAAGCGAATCGTTCTTTCCAGCAATATGATTGATGTGCAAGAAGAAATGAACCAGTTGCGAGAGAAAAACTTACAGGATCAACGAGCCGCCAAAGAAGCGGAACAACGAAAAAATGATTTGATCGTCTATCTCGCACATGATTTACGAACGCCTTTGACCAGTGTGATCGGCTATTTGACGCTTTTAGAAGAGGAACCGCAGCTTTCTACCGAACTACGCGCACGCTATACGAAGATCGCCTTGCAAAAAGCCCAACGGCTGGAACTATTGATCAGCGAATTTTTCGAAATTACCCGCTTTAATCTTACAACGATCGCCTTGCAAACTGAAACCACGGATTTGAGCTTGATGCTGGAACAGTTGACGTTTGAATTTTTGCCGCTGTTAGAAGAAAAAAATCTCCATTGGCAACTTCAGCTACAGAATAAAGTCTTTGCGACCGTTGATACGGAGAAAATGGAACGCGTTTTTGATAACTTGATCCGCAATGCCATCAATTATAGCTATCCTAACTCCCCTTTGCGATTAGCCATCAGCGAGTCTGATGATATCCTGATTCGTTTGACCAATCAAGGAAAAACGATCCCAGCTGAAAAGATCGGCTTGATTTTTGAGCCTTTCTACCGCATGGATGCTTCCCGAGCAACAGCGACGGGTGGGACGGGTCTTGGTTTGCCGATCGCCAAAGAAATCGTTGAAGCATTAGGTGGAAAGATCTGGGCGGAAAGCCGTGATGAAACCATCGTCTTTTCGATTCGCCTACCGAAGGCAGCAATGGAAAAAAATGAACAGCTGCCAAAGCCCCATCCATCTGAACCAACCGCTTAACAGGCAAACAACCTGAGCATTTCGCTGATCCCCTTCTAATTCTGAAGGAGGAATAGCTGCTCAGGTTGTTTTTTATTGATTGCTTATTGATTGCTTATTGATACACCAATGATCGTAACGCTTGATCGACTTTTTCTGCCGCTAAGCGTCCTTCACGAATCGCCCAGATGACTAAACTCGGTCCTCGTTTGGCATCTCCTGCGACTAACACTCGTTCATTGTTCGTCGTGTAATCATCGTACACTTCTCGCACACCAAAGGCATCGAAGAGTTGGGTCTCTGCACCAACAAAGCCCATTGCCAGCAAGACCAAATCCGCCTTGATCACTTGCTCTGTGCCAGGGATCGGCTGAAACTGTTGATCTACTGAGACCGTTTCGATGGCGATCAACTGGCCGCGTTCGGCGCCGATAAAGGCCGTTGTGGACACTCCATGATACGTCACTTGTGTTTGTAGCACTTCAGCCGCTTCTTCTTGCCCATATCCTGTGCGAGCTGTCATTGGGTATTCTGGCCAAGGATTGCTGTCGGTCCGTGTCAATGGCAGTTGGGGCGTGATCTCCAATTGACGCACAGAAGCGGCTCCTTGCCGAATCGCTGAACCAATACAGTCATTTCCAGTGTCGCCGCCACCAATCACGATAACATGTTTGCCAGCAAGTTTTTTACTTGTTGCCGCTTTGCCATGCTTTAACACATCTTTGGTTGCTTCCGTCAGATAATCGACTGCAAATTGCACCCCAGTCAATTCACGACCTGGAATCTTCAAGTCACGAGGAACACTAGCTCCTGTTGCCAAGATGACCCGATCATACTGAGTGGCCAATTCTTCTGCTGACAAGTCACGACCGATCTCCGTATTAGCGACAAAGGTCACGCCTAGCTCTGCCATCAAGTCAATCCGTCGCTGAACGACGTCTTTATCTAATTTCATATTTGGAATACCGTACATCAGTAAACCGCCAAAGCGATCACTGCGTTCATAGACCGTCACTTGATGCCCTAGTTGATTCAAGCGCCATGCAGCGGATAAACCAGCTGGTCCGCTGCCGACGATGGCAACTTTGAACCCAGTCGCTTCTTGAGGCAATCCCGAGGCTTTGACCCAATCATTTTCAAAAGCAGTATCGATAATAAAGCGTTCATTGTCGTGGATCGTGACACCTGAGCCATTCAGTGCTTCGGTACAGCCTTTTTCACAAGGAGCTGGACAAACACGACCAGTCATTTCAGGTAATGGGTTGGTTTTGGCAAGACGCTCAAAAGCGGCTTGGAAACGCCCTTGATAAACCAAGTCATTCCATTCAGGAATCAGGTTGTCATTGGGACAACCTGAAACCGCTCGTTGCCCCCCGTAAAAAGAACCGGTATGACAAAAAGGAATCCCGCAGTTCATACAGCGTGCTGCTTGCTCTTGACGCTCATTTTCAGGCAATGGCGTCTGTAATTCTTGCCAGTCTTCGATTCGTTCTGCCACTGGTCGGGTAGGATTTTCTACTCTTGGGTACTTTAAAAAACCAAATGGATCTGCCATATTAGTCACGCTCCTTTCCTGGGATGGTCAATTGTGGACCGACGACAGCTTCGAAGGCTTTCGTCACAAGTTCATCTCCGACAAACCCTTGGTCCGCCAAGGTCTCCGTCGCTTGGATCATCTGATGATATTCTGTCGGATAGACTTTGATGAAATGGTGCTGCTGATTTTCCCAATCTTCTAGGATCTCAGCCGCCTTCAATGAATCTGTATAGGCGAAATGCTGCTGGATCATCTCTTTTAGTTGGTGGTCATCGCCGCTTTCGCCAATCCGATATAAATCAACCATTTCCCGATTGCATTTATCGGCAAAGGTTTGATCGGGGTCGTAAACATACGCCACGCCACCGGACATTCCAGCACCGAAGTTGCGGCCGGTTTTTCCTAATATCACCACGACACCGCCAGTCATGTACTCACAGCCATGATCGCCAACACCTTCGACAACGACATTGGCTCCGCTGTTACGAACACAAAAGCGTTCGCCAGCAATGCCTCGGAAATAGCCTTCGCCTCGATTTGCCCCGAAGCACGCTACATTACCAACAATTGGTGAATGCTCTGCGTCATAAGCGGCATCTTCAGGTGGCACAATGATCAAGCGGGCACCGCTTAACCCTTTGGCTACATAATCGTTGGCCTCACCGATCAGTTTCAACTGGATGCCCTGGGTGGCAAAAGCCCCAAAGCTTTGTCCAGCAATACCTCGATACGTAAACTGCAACAGACCTGGCGTAACTTCATAATTGCCAAAACGTTCCGCGATCCAGCCTCCTAAACGCGCGCCGACTGAGCGTTGAACATTATTGATCGTATGATTCGTCACGATTTCTTGATTGTTGTCGATAGCAGCTTGTGCAAAAGCATCTAATTCTGGCCATTGACGTTTCTCAAGGAATGGATCGGTCACTTTGCGTTCGATTGGGATCGTCGTCCCAATCATTTTCGAAAAGTCTAATGACTTTGCTTTGCCTTTAGCAACGAAGCGTGGTGTCAACAATTCCGCATGTCCTACCATCTCATCGATGGTACGAAAGCCTAACTCAGCCATCGTTTCCCGTAGATCTTCTGCTAAAAAGTACATCGTGTTGATGATGTGCTCAGGTTTTCCAGCAAAAAATTTTCGCAACGCTGGGTTCTGTGTAGCAATGCCGACAGGACATGTATTGATACTGCATACCCGCATCATGACACAACCAATCGCAACTAGCGCTAAAGAGGCAAAGCTATATTCTTCTGCTCCTAAAAGAGCAGCAATGGCGATGTCCCGACCCGTCATCAATTTTCCATCTGTCTCTAAGGTCATTCGCTGCCGCAAATGATTCATAGCTAACGTTTGATGGGCTTCTGCAAGCCCCATCTCCCAAGGCAAGCCGGCATCACGGATCGAATTTCTCGGAGAAGCACCAGTCCCACCGTCATAGCCTGAGATCACGACTACGTCTGCGCCAGCTTTGACGACACCGGTAGCGATCGTACCCACGCCCGTACTAGAAACCAATTTGACATTGATCCGTGCATACGGATTGATGGCTTTTAAGTCATAGATCAGCTGGGCTAGATCTTCAATCGAATAAATGTCGTGATGTGGTGGCGGTGAAATCAATCGAACACCAGGCGTAGACCCTCGAATCTCGGCGACCCACGGGAAGACTTTATTGCCCGGTAATTGACCGCCTTCTCCAGGTTTCGCCCCTTGCGCCATTTTGATCTGGAGTTCATCTGCACTCATTAAATATTCGGCGTTGACACCAAAACGGCCAGAAGCTACTTGTTTGATGCGACTATTATAATTAATGCCATCCACTGGTTTGAAACGATTTCGGTTTTCGCCACCTTCTCCACTATTGGATTTTGCCCCGATCGCATTCATTCCTTCAGCAATACAGCGATGTGCTTCTTCACTTAGTGAGCCGTAGGACATCGCCCCGACTTTAAATCGTTTGACGATCGTTTCGACAGGCTCCACCTCAGCTAACGGAATACTGCGTCTTGTGTTCGCAAAGGTCCACATAGACCGTAACGTCGTTGGATTGTCCAATGCCTCTTGATTCATTTCCGCCGCATATTCTTTATAAAGCTCATAACTGCCTGTGCGAACGGCTTTTTGGAACCCATAGATCGTTTTTGGATTGAACAAATGATGTTCCCCATCGGCTTTGTACTGGAAACTACCGCCAGAATCAAGATAATCCATTCGTTTTTCACCATATGCGGCCTCATAACGCGTCAGATATTCTTGCTCGATTTGCGCTAACGAGAGACCACCGATACGGGTAACCGTGCCGGTAAAATATTCAGCGATGACTTTCTCAGAGATACCAACCGCTTCAAACAATTGTGCCCCGTGGTAACCGGCGATCGTTGAGATTCCCATTCGTGACATGATTTTGACAATGCCCTTTTCACATGCCTTGCGGTAACTTTCGATCTTTTCTGAAAGCTCAAAATGCGCCAATGTCTGGTAAGCCCCATAAGGATGGACCCCACTTGCTCCGTAGCCGACTAACATGGCATAATGATGGACCTCACAGACTTCCGCAGTATCCGCAACGATCGATGCCAAGGAACGTTTGCCTTTTCGCACCAAATAATTGTGCAGGCCTGATACCGCCAAGAGAATCGGAATCGCCACTTTTCCTTCTTGCGCTTGGATGACTTCCCGATCACTTAAAATGACGATCGTTGCCCCAGCATCGATTTTTTGCTCCGTTTCTTTAAAAAGCGCTTCTAACGCTTGTTGCAAAGCTACCCCGTTTTCAGGTACATAATCATAAAGAATCGACTGTAAAACCGCTTTTTGACCATTTTGATCTAACTGTTTGATTTTTTCATATTCACTCGTTTTTAACACAGGACTAGCAATCTTCAGCTTATTACAATTGATTCGAATGTCCTTTGAAACATCCCCATCTCGACCTAAAAACAGCTCGGTACCGATCACTAGTTTTTCGCGAATCGCATCAATGGGTGGATTAGTCACTTGGGCGAATTGTTGCTTGAAGTACGTAAACAAGGATTGGGGACGTTCGCTCAAAATAGCTAAGGGTGAATCAAACCCCATGGAGATCACTGGTTCTTCTCCCGTTTGAGCCATTGGTAAAATCAACGTGCGTATGATCTCATCCGTGTAGCCATTCCGTTTCCAAAGGGTCTGGATCGCATCGTCTGCTGTTTCTTCCTGCTTCTTAGTCCCAGGAAGCAGCTCTGGTGTCAATAAGTGTTCCGCTAGCCACTCCTGGTAAGGATGGGCATTCGCATAATGCGCTTTGATTTCTTGATTTCGTAAGATCATCCCTTTTTGGGTATCCACCAAAAACATATTTGCTGGTCCAAGCACCCCTTTTTCAATCACTTCCGACGCTGGTAAATCCACCACGCCTGACTCAGAGGCCACGACAACAAAACCAGCTTTTGTGATCGAGTAGCGAGATGGTCGCAATCCATTACGATCAAGGGCAGCTCCCACCATCTCCCCATCGGTAAAGCATAAAGCTGCTGGTCCATCCCAAGGAGCCATAAAGCTTGCATTGTATTCATTAAAAGCCGTCAGTTCTGGCGTCAAGCCAGCTTCTTTAGACCACGCTTCTGGCACCATCATCAACAGTGCTTGGGGAATGTCTCGACCTTGACGATACAAGTATTCCATACAATTTTCCAGCTTCGCAGAATCGGAGTTTTCGTCATCGTAGACTTCGATCTGATGTCCATGCATCCAATTTTCCGCCCCGCGTAACGTGTTGATTTCGCCATTATGGGCTAAGAAACGAAAAGGTTGCGCCCGACTCCAGCTTGGAAAGGTATTCGTTGAAAAGCGAGAATGGGTCAAAGCAATACTTGAAGTCATTTCTGGGCTTTGAAGATCTTTGAAAAACAAGCCAACTTGATAGGCATGCAGCATCCCTTTATAAACAACTGTCTTACTGGACAAGCTGCAGATAGACAGCTCATCGGTATGATATGTTTTTTCCAGTTTACGCCGTAGCCGATAAAGCTGATCTTCAAAGGGACGGCCAGCTGCTACATCGACAGGCTTTTCAATAAAGACTTGCACAAAAGATGGTATGACTTTTTGCGCCCCTGGCCCACACTGATAATAATCATATGGAACGTCGCGCTGCCATAAAACCGTAAAACCCATTTGTTGAATGTCTTTAGTTACTTCTTCTTGGACCTGTGCTGCTCGGAGCTTTTCTTTCGGTAAAAAAAACATCCCAACAGCATAGGCGTCTTTTTCAGGCAATGGGATTCCTGACTCTTTTGCCCGCTGCTGAAAAAAAGGATCTGGCATCGCCATCAAGATTCCTGCTCCGTCCCCCGTGTCAGGTTCAGCGCCTGTTCCCCCTCGATGATTCATCCGTTCTAACATCGTTAAGGCATTTTGGACGAGCTCTCGGGAATAATGACCATTTTTCTGAGCAATGAACCCCATCCCACAAGCATCTTTTTCAAAAGCGGCATCGTACATCGTTTGGTTCGTTGTTTTCATCATCTCTAAATCACTCATGGAATCACACTTTCTTTCAATTTTCTGAATATTCCGATTTTTAACAGTTTACAACCTGTTTTTCTATCTGGCAAGTTTTTTTTACTTGATCCGATCTCGTTGCTTTCTTCCTTCAAGGGTTACTTACATCCATTGAACAAGTAGTTACTTGTAAATCACAGGCAGGAGTCTTCGTCTAATAAGGTTTTTTTATTATACAATAAACTATCGTAAAATTATTGCAAACAAATGAGAATCGTTATCAATTAACGCGGATTTTCTCATTTGGATGTCACAAACAGCTGCTTATGTCCCATTTTCAAGGAACAAGCTTGATTGATTTCAAAAAAAAGATGACCCGCAATGGGATCATCTTTTTCCGTTTTTTTATTTTTCAAAGCCTTCTGCAACCGCTTCAGGATAGTTTTCTTTGACAATGGCTGCGCAATGGCCGCAAAGTGTTGGTAGCTGCTCTTCTACACCGACATCCACACGGACTTGACGACAACGTTCGCAGACTTCACCTTCGGCTTTTTCCACTAAGATCGCCACGTCTTCGAATTGATAGGCCGCTTCTGGTGCTGCTTCACCTGCTTCTTTGATCGCTAAGAAGTCCGGTGAAATGATCAGCAACTGAGCAATATCTGAATCAATGGCTTTTAGTAATGCCGCAACCGGTTCGGTTGGATAGACAGTCACTTTTGCTTCAAACGATTTCCCGATCAGTTTTGCATTACGCGCTTCTTCCAATGCTTTTAAGACATTGTCACGGAAATCAAGGAAAGCACGCCATAAATCAAGCAGCTCTTCTTGGTTAGCAAATGTATCATAGCCAGGGAACTCCGCTAATTGGACATATTCCTCTTCTTCTTTCAAATGTGACCAGATTTCTTCTGCCGTATGCGGAATGATCGGCGTCAGTAATTTCGTCAACGCAACCGCTGTTTGATAAAAGACGGTTTGCATGGCGCGACGTTGGAAATCATTTTCAGCTTCGATATAAACGACATCTTTCGCAAAATCCAAATAGAAGGATGACATATCGACTGTCAAGAAGTTGATGACTGTTCGGTAAATATGCAAGAAGTTGTATTTTTCATAACCATCTTCTCGGATCGTTTTGATCGTTTGATTCAAACGAACCATCATGTATTTATCAACAGAACGCAAGTTTTCAAATGGTACGCTGTCTTTTGCTGGATCAAAATCATTCGTGTTAGCCAATAAGAAACGCATGGTATTGCGAATTTTCCGATAGACTTCTGATACTTGATTCAAGATATCCATAGACACTCGAACATCCGCTTCGTAGTCAACACTGCTGACCCAAAGGCGCAAAATATCCGCACCCATTTGGTTGATCACTTTTTCTGGTGCAATGGTATTTCCAAGAGATTTACTCATCTTACGGCCTTCGCCATCTAAGGTGAAGCCTTGAGACAAGACGGCTTTGTATGGTGCGACTTCATTGATCGCAACACTAGTTGTGATACTTGAGTTGAACCACCCGCGATATTGATCAGAACCTTCCAAATACATGTCAGCTGGGAACGTCAATTCTGGACGTTGACGTAACACGGCTTCGTGAGAAGAACCTGAATCAAACCAAACATCCATGATGTCAGTTTCTTTCGAGAATTTACCGTTTGGTGAACCTGGATGCGTAAAGCCAGCCGGCAGCAATTCTTCGGCTTCTTTTTCAAACCAAATCGTTGAACCATGTTCAGCAAACAAGTTTGCCACATGCTCGATCGTTTCAGGCGTGATGATGGCTTCGCCGTTTTCTGCATAAAAGATTGGCAATGGTACACCCCACGCACGTTGACGAGAGATCACCCAGTCGCCGCGATCGCGAATCATATTGTATAAACGGGTTTTGCCCCATGGAATGATCCAATCTACTTTTTCGATCTCATCCAAAATGTTTTGACGGAACTTATCAATTGAAGCAAACCATTGTGGCGTTGCCCGATAGATGACTGGTTTTTTCGTCCGCCAATCATGTGGATAGCTGTGAGTAAAGAAGTTTAGTTTTAATAGCGCCCCTTTTTCTTCTAAAAGCTCAGTGATCATTGGATTGGCTTTGTCATAAAAGACCCCTTCAAATCCTGGTGCTTCTTCTGTGAAGACCCCACGGCTATCGACTGGCGATAAGACATCTAGCCCATATTTTTTGCTGACGATGTAGTCATCTTCCCCGTGTCCTGGTGCAGTGTGGACCAAACCAGTACCGGCATCCAATGTCACATGATCCCCTAACATCAACAGAGACGTACGGTCATAGAAAGGATGTTGCGCCGTCATTTTTTCTAATTGATCGCCTGCCAATTCTTGCAATACTTCGACAGATTCCCAACCAATCTCATTCGTCACGGTTTCCAATAAATCTTTTGCCACGACAAATTTACGACCATCAGCCAAGATTTGAACATAGGCAAAGGTTGGATTCACAGAGATTCCTAGATTCGCTGGCAAGGTCCATGGCGTCGTCGTCCAGATAACAAAAGATGTATCTGAATCAAGCAAATCTTTGCCATCTGCGACTGGGAAAGCAACATAGATCGATGGTGATTTCACATCTTTGTATTCGATCTCGGCTTCTGCTAGTGATGATTCACTAGATGGTGACCAGTAGATTGGTTTTAATCCTTTGTAGATATAGCCTTTTTCTGCCATTTTTCCGAAAACGCGAATTTCTGCAGCTTCATAATCGGGCGTCAGTGTGATGTATGGGTGCTCCCAGTCACCAGAAACCCCTAAACGTTTGAAGTCAGCTCTTTGTGTATCCACTTGTGTCAAAGCATATTCTTCACATTTTTTGCGGTATTCTGCCAAGCTCATTTCTTTGCGCTTGATTCCTTTATTTGTCAACACTTGCTCGATCGGCAAACCATGGGTATCCCAACCAGGTACATAAGGGGAACGGAAACCTGACATTGATTTGGAACGTACGATAATGTCTTTACTGATTTTGTTCAATGAGTGTCCGATATGGATGTTCCCATTTGCATAAGGAGGACCATCGTGTAAGACAAAGGTTGGCTTGCCTTCATTTAATTCTTGACGGCGTTGATACAATCGATTTTCTTCCCATTCTTTTTGCCAATCCACTTCGCGGTTCGGCAAGTTGCCTCGCATTGGAAAAGCGGTTTTTCCAAGATGCAGTGTTTCTTTCATTTTCATTCTTGTTTCGCTCCTTTTCGTCTCACTACGTTTCCGTATAATTTCTAAATCCATTGACTCGACCAATCAATTGCTTCTATTGAACGTATCAAAATGGATTGGTTGCCATGACTTCCTTGTGTTTAGGTCTCACTGATTTTAAAAATCAATCCTAGTGATTCCTCGTTTGGTTACTACGCTCCCTACGGTCGCCTAGTACTGTTCATCATCTGATCTGTTCCGCATTGCGGACCAGAGCAGATGATGAACAGCAAAAAACACGTCCGTCCCTGGCAAGGGACGAACGTGTTCGTGGTACCACCCAAATTTTTCTTGTCGTTAGACAATTCTTTGATGATCGGTAACGGGATCAGGCGTCGTTCTCTACTTGAGTCTTTGGATAATCGGCTCTTTAAAGAACGCAACTCACAGATGATCTGATTTCTTACAGGGTTTTATTTGGCTTCCACTCTCCCAAACTCGCTTGAAAAATATAAGAAATTTTTCTGTTCTGTGTCTTAGTTGTTATCTGTTTTGTTCAATTCGTCTAATAAGTTTCTCGCATCATCTAATGTTTTCACTTCAGGGCTTTCGCTTACATCAACGATTTTTTCATCTGATTCAACAACGTCCACATCAAATGTGTCCACTGCTTCTGAGTTTACTCCAGAACCATTTTCACTGTCAAGTTCTTTTGATAAAACTTCTCTGATTACTTGATGGGAATCTTGCACGTAGCTTGAAAATGGCGCCAAAATCTCTTCCCACTCGGGGCTCTTCACTTGTTCTAATTGGGTTTGTAACATAACCAATAAGTTGTTGTGGAAGACTCTGGTTTTCTTCTTCAAGTCATTTGTTTCTGTTGCCAATTGACGGGCATTGTCTGTTGCATCCGTCAAAATCTCTTTGGCTTTTTCTTCCGCTGAGGTCATCAAGGCATGGGCATGTTTTTCTGCAGTAGCAACCATTTCATCCGCACGGTTTTGGGCAGACGTAACGATCACTTCTGATTCTTTGCTTGCGCTTGTTTTTACTTTATCCGCGGTATCTTGAGCCACGATGATGGATTGGTTCAAGGCGTCTTTCAGTTCATTGAAATACTCTAGTTTTTCTTCGGCGTGTTTCAATGATTTCTCTAACTCGCGATTGCGTTGAACCGCTTCTTCATAATCGCGGACGATCATATCCAAAAAGTCATCGACTTCGTCTTGGTTGTATCCTCTCATTTTTACTGAAAAGTTTTTATTTTGAATGTCTAATGGAGTTAATGCCATATTCTATACACCTCTTTGATTTATTTACGTAATACACCTAATAACAATCTAACTTTTTCTTTTTTCGTGGTTCCTTCTAACCCCTGTATTTGAATCCGACCAAATCCTCTTACTGAAACGATATCCAGTAAATCCAGAACAAAATCTGGTCGTAGTGCTTCTGTCCAGTTTACTTTTACTTTTCCTGATTCGATCAACTGTTTCGAACGCTGACGTGAGATGTTGTATACGGCAGAGATCACTGTATCAAGACGCAATGAACTAACCGTTTCTCTTTCCTCGGTCCAGCCATCTTTAGGAACGATCAACTCGGTGTATTTTGTTTCTTCCAAGCGCACCGAGACGTTTCCGATTTTATCCACTTGGAGTTGGATAAAATGACTGACTTCAGCGGCAACGAATACTTGCCATATTTCACCATCGGAAAGAATGTCTCCAAAGTATTCCCTCTTGACTCCAGTCCCCATTAACGTGCCTAAAACTTTTCCATGACTCAACACCGTAAATTTTTTCGGGTATTGAATCGTAAACAAAGTCATGTCAAACTCATCGGTGGTGGGCTCATAATAATCGGGATAAATCAAACAACGTCGTCTTTCAGCAGCTTCGTAACCACCAAAAAAGCGGAAGCTTAAATCCGTTGATTGACGAATCAAGCTTTCTAAAATATACGCTTGTCTCGGATCTAAAAAATCAGTTAAGTAAGGCGCATACTGCATTTGCACTTGTTCGATCCATCCCTGAGCGGAATCAATAAAAGGGCGTTCATCGTTTCGAAAATGTTGATAGACATTTGCGTTCACCGATAACCACCCCTTACGTTAAAATAAAATTGATTGTAAGATCAATATCAATGCTTGTGATGCTAGCTGTAAGACGATAATTGCAAACGCAATCGTAAAATCAATACCAGCAAAACTTAATTTCAATCGATCAAATAAACTCAAATACGGTTCACACACTTTTGCTAAGAAACGGCCAAAAGCGGATTGATACCCTCCTGGAAACCAAGACAAAAGTGCATAGATCACTAATAAAATGGTATACAGATAAACAGCATCACTTAGTAATTTAACGAATCTCAAAAATAAAATTGGCGTTCCTCCTCACTTTAGATATCAAAAAAATTGGTATCTGCTAATGTTTGGGCAGTGCCTTCAATTTCCATACCCTTAGGCGTGCAAAGAAAAATTTCATCGCCAACACGCTTGATATCACCATCTTCAGCGTACACTGTTCCTGTTAAAAAATCAACTATTCGACGAGCTTGGTACTCTTCAATTAAATGAAAATTAACAAGTACAGCATCCCCATTGATGACCTGCTTGGCAATCCCCATCGCTTCGGAATAGACGCGTGGCTCTACGATCGTTATTTTACCAGCTGCTTGTGCGGGTGTTTCTTTTGCTTTTGTTTCTTTGACTCTCGTATTGCTTCTTTGTTGTGCCATCGGAACGACTTTTTCTTCCGTCTTCGTCACCGGTCTTACCCGTTCAGCCGCAGCTGAGGCTTGTTGATAGACAGCTGCTTGTGGTTGCTGTCTGTATTGATAGGCTTGATTTTGTGGTTGACTTGTTGTACGTGTTGCCGCTTGGCCAGATGCATACGTATTCGTGGTTGCTCTGGGGGCTGTAAAAGCTCCTCCTTGGTTCACAGCTTGTTTAGACGCTGTGCGTGCCGGTTCTTCCGTGGCAAATGTTTCTTCGTAGTAATCTTCTTCGTCAGTCAATCCAAAAAAATTGGTCAGTTTCTCTTTGAGCGACATCGGTCAACCTCCTTTTTTATTGAAATAATGCTGTTCCTACACGAATAAATGTTGCACCTTCTTGAATCGCAATGGGAAAATCATTACTCATTCCCATACTCGTTTCTAAGCAAGGGGCATGTGTAAGATGCAGGTCAGCGATCTGTTGTTGAATCCTTTTTAATTCTTTAAAAATCTGATGCTGCTCGTCTTTGGAAGCAGTGAGCGGGGCCATCGTCATCAATCCAACAACACGAATTTTGTCGAACGAAGCAAGTGCTTCAATAAAAGCCATTACCTCTTCAACAAAAATCCCTTGTTTCGTTGCTTCCTGCGAAACATTCACTTCCACAAAGCAGTTGATCGGATGCTCTGCTCGTTTTTGAATTTCTTGTGCCAGTTTGATTGAATCTAACGCATGGAAAAAATCAATCTCATTTATAATTGATTTTACCTTTCTGCGTTGCAAATTGCCAATAAAATGCCAACGGACATCTGGATAATCCTTTAGTGCTGCCTTCTTTTCAAGTAGTTTTTCTACTCGATTTTCTGCACAATCCCGCACACCATTTTCTAAAAGGACTCTTGTTGTTTCTGTATCGACGGATTTTGTCACAGCTGTCAAACAGACATCATTGGCATTTCTAGAAACAAGAGCACAGGAATCCTGTATCTCTTGCTGAATCTTGTGCAAGTTCTCAGAAATCATGTGCTCTGCCCCCTAGCGTTTACGACGGAAAAATGGTGGTGTGCTTAATTCGTCGTCATCATTCGAACGTACTTCATCACGGCTGAAGGTATCGAATTCTTTCTTTTCTACATTTTCAAATGTGTTTTCTTCTACTTTAGGTCGTACATTTTGTTCTTTGCGGATATCCCAATCACCAAAGCCATTGCTTTCTTCTGCTTGCGCTGGGCGTGCTTGATCCATATCTAATGTTGGTTTTTGAGGGATAGAATGAATTTGACCTTGGCTTTGTCTGCTAGAGCGAGAACCCCGTTCTTTTTTTGAAGGGTCAATGCCGGTTGCAATGACAGTCACACGGATCTCATCGCCTAAGTCTTCATTGATTGATGTACCTAAGATAATGTTTACGTCGCCTGTTGCCGCATGAGCGACGATATCAGAAGCATCTTGTGCTTCAAATAAAGTCATATCCAATCCGCCAGTGATGTTCAATAGCACTTGTTCTGCGCCATCGATCGACGTTTCTAGTAATGGTGAAGAGATCGCTTTTTTCGTTGCTTCGATCACACGTTCTTCCCCGCTAGCAACACCGATTCCCATCAAGGCTGTGCCTTGATTTTCCATTACTGTTTTCACATCAGCGAAGTCTAAGTTGACATAGCCAGGTGCAGTGATCAAGTCTGAGATCCCTTGAACCCCTTGACGCAAGACATTGTCTGCTTCACGGAATGCTTCAAGCATTGGCGTTTTCTTGTCAACAACTTCTAATAAACGGTTGTTTGAGATGATCAATAAGGTATCGACATTCTCTTTTAATTTAGCGATGCCTTCAGCCGCAAAACGGCCACGTTTTGGTCCTTCAAAAGTAAAGGGACGAGTAACGACACCGACTGTCAACGCGCCGATTTCTTTAGCGATTTTTGCTACGATCGGTGCAGCACCTGTTCCGGTTCCGCCACCCATACCAGCGGTAATGAAAATCATGTCTGCGCCTTCTAATGATTCGCGAATAGAATCTTCACTTTCTTCCGCTGCTTTTTGACCAACTTCTGGTTGAGAGCCAGCACCAAGTCCGCGGGTATATTTAGGGCCTAATTGAATGACTGTTTCTGCTTTTGAGTTTTTTAGAGCTTGAACGTCAGTGTTGGCTGCAATAAATTCTACGCCCTTGACATTTTCTTCGATCATACGATTGACTGCGTTGCCGCCACCGCCACCGACTCCGATGACTTTGATCACAGCGCCGTCATTGATGTTATTATCAATTGAAAATTCCATAATTTATCTTCCTCCTGAGAATCGTTTTAGATTATTCAAAGATATTTGAGAAGAAATCTTTTACTCGGTTTGTGATCGACTCACCTTTTTTCTCTTCTTCTGCTTCTTCATAAGTTTCTTCTGGCGCTTCATATTGTTCGTAATACACTTCTTGTTGTTGAATAGCAACGGGCTGTTGCGCCACTGTTTTTTCACCAGTGATCGCACTTTTGGCAAGCTGGTACACTTCGCTTAAGTTTGCCGAATAGTCAACGATACTGATCACATTCGTGAAAACAGGATTTCTAAGTCCCATATGATTAGGAACGTAAAGCTTGACGTTTGTTTCGAATACTTCTTGAGCAAGATCTACGACACCAGGAAGACTTGCAGCGCCACCAGTCAAGATCACGCCACCCGGTAAATCAAGCCCATCGATTTCGTCTAGGACTTCTTTTGATTTGGTGAAGATTTGTTCCATACGGGCTTCAATGATTTCTGATAAATAGCGTTCATCGATTTTCACTGGTTCTGATTTCCCGATCACATCAACCGGAAATTCTTCGCTGGCTGAAGTGCGTTCAGGATACGCATCCCCATAATTGATCTTCAATGCTTCTGCATTGTTGAAAGAGGTATTTAAAACCGTCGAAATGTCTTTTGTGACAAATTCGCCGCCCTCTTGGTTCACATGGGTGAATTTCAATTGCTTGTCGTGCATCGCTGCTGTGGTTGTTTGGCCGCCACCAATGTCGATGACGATCGTACCAAAATCTTTTTCACCGTCTGATAAAATCGATTCTGTTAGTGCTAATGGCGTAATGACTACTTCATTAACAATCAAACCAGATTTTTCAACACATTTGCGAATGTTGTGAATGATGGTTTTTGGTCCTGTATACACAACACCAAACATTTCTAGGCGAACCCCGATCATGCCACGAGGATCTTTGATTCCTTCAAAACCATCAACGGTAAATTCCTGCGGTAAAATAGCAATGATCTGTCTTTCAGGAGGGGTAGAACGAACGAGTGCTGCGGAGGCAACATTACGCACGTCTTCGTCGGTGATCTCTTTTGATTCACTATTGACAGCGATCATTCCTTGACAATTTTCCACTTCAAGAAGATTGGCTGGTACACCAACACTTACACTGCGAATTTGAATTCCTGCTTTTTCTTCTGCTTGTCTTACTGCTCTTTGAATGGCTTGTACCGTTTTATCGATATCTACAATGATCCCACGGTTGATTCCTTCTGATTTTGCATTACCTACACCAATGATATTCATTTGGCTGTCAACGTATTCGGCTACTACAACTTTTACAGATGTCGTACCGATATCAAGGCCAACATACATTCCCGTTTTTGCCATGGATGGGGTTCCCTCCTACTTAAATTGGATATATAGCGAACCATCACAGTCCGTTTTTAGAGTTCATTCGAATAATTTGTTCACTGTTACCAATTCTACCATATAATGGCGCTTTTTAGAAACAAGTTAATGAAAAAAACTCTTGAATTTTTCCTAAGAATCACTATCAGCTGTTTGATTTTCGTCTGCATCGTCTTCTTGTGTATCTGAAATTGGGTAAGTAAAGATTCCAACTTCCATATCCACAATACTGTCCTCGGTCAAATCTTTGGCAATTTGCGGATAATACTGCATTTGACTCATCATATTCGAAATGTTGACGATCACTTGATTGCCATCATTCATAAAGAGAGTCAGCAGCTCATCATTGCTGTCACGGGGGGTATATTTGATTTGAGAAACGCCATCGCGAATTTCTGAACTTAATTCTTGATAGGCACTAAGTGTTGCTTTGATTTTATCTTCAGCCGAAAAATTTTCTAAAACCGGCAATCCTTCCACTGGCTGCTCACTGATTTCATCTAACACAACGCCATTTTCTAAAACCGGCGCATAGCCACCATCTTGGGCTAGTAAAGCAACTTCTTGAAATTCAGTGACAGTGATATCGAAGCGATTGATACCAGATAGAGAAATTGAGGCATTTTTTATACGTGGCAATTCTTTTTTGATGGCAGACACGCTTTGATTACGTTCGAAAAATTGCGGCCACATCTCTTCATTGACGGTTAGGTCCGAATTTTCGAGAATTGCTTCTGCGGATACTTCATGATTGCCTTTGACGACCACATTCGCCAAACGACTAAGGGGCGAAACGAAATACAAAACAATCAATAAAGGAATCATCAACAATCCAATAATCAAGGCTAAACGGCGAATCAACACTTGGTTGCGGTACGCCTTTAGGTTAGGCAGCCGATCAGCAAAGGAGCGGGCCTTATTTTCTGGCTCTGGCAATGCTTCCTTCTCATCAACAGACTCTTCCATTGCTTCATCTGCTTCAAAAAATGTTTCTTCTTGCTCGTCTTCATGGTCTTTGTACGTATCTTCTGTTTCTTCAGGAGCAGGAGAAGACCAAGCTGGCTGATTGCCTTTTTCTTGCAAATACTTTAGATTTTCTTTTTGCCAAGGGGTCAACTCTTCCGTTGACGAGGGGGTTTGATCATCATGAGGTGTTTTGTCTTTACTAATGATAATCGCTCCTTTCTATCCCACACATTGTACTATTTGATTACCTCTTGCACAAGTCGAAATAATCGTTCTGAGGCATCGCTGATCCCTTGTTCTTTTGAGGCTTTTGCCATCTTACTACGAAGGGCTTCATCTTGCATGATACTGTCTACTGCTTCCACGAGGTTTTGACTGTTTAGTTCATGATCGGCAATCATTTTGACTGCTCCTGCATTGGCTAAACTTTGGGCGTTCTTCGTTTGGTGGTCATTGGTCACATAAGGACTAGGAATCAAAATCGCTGGAATCCCTAATGCAGTGAATTCTGCGATCGATGTGGCTCCTGCTCGTCCAATCAACAAATCACTATTTGCCATCACTTCTGCCATCTGATCAATGTAAGGGCGAATACTGATATTAGGAAAGGCATCTTTTGACATGCCGATTTTTTCTTCGATCTCTTTGTAATACCGTTCACCTGACGCATAGAGAAGCTGATACTCTTTTTGAGCAAACAGCGGCAGCGCATCAATGATCGCTTGATTGATTTTCAGTGCTCCTTGACTCCCACCAAAAACCAAGACCGTCTTTTTCGCCGGATTTAAATCGTAGGAAGACAAGATCGCTGACTTTTGACTGTTGCGTACTTCTTGACCTCTGGGATTCCCCACCAGCACCGTTTTCTTCGCTGGAAAGTACTGGGACGCATCGCGAAAGGCAATGGCGATTTTGTCCACATATTTGGTTAGAAATTTATTCGTGATCCCGGGAACACTATTTTGTTCATGAATAATTGTAGGAATTTTCAACTTCGCTGCAGCAAAGACCACCGCGCCAGAAACGTAGCCGCCGGTGCCGATCACCACATCCGGTTGAAACTCCTTGATGATTTTTTTGGCTGCGTAATAACTTTTCATGAAAAGTTGGATCGTTTTTACATTATCGAAGGACAACTTACGCTTAAAGCCTTGGATTTCTAATGTTTTAAAAGGAATACCTGTTGGAGGGACGATTTTATTTTCCAAGCCCCTTGTTGCACCAATGTATAAAAATTCGGCTGTCGGGTCAATCTCTTTTACATAATCGACAAAAGACAACGCTGGATAAATATGTCCGCCAGTACCGCCGCCAGTCACAAGTATTTTCATATCCGTCACTCATTTCTATTTAAGTTCTGCTACTGCCGCCATAAATTTGTCGCCGCGAACTTCAAAATTAGGGTATTGATCCCAACTTGCATTCGCAGGTGACAATAAAATCGTATCTCCAGCAGCACTTAAAGAAAAGGCTAATGGGACGGCTGTTTCAACATTGTCTGTCATTTCAATTGTTTTTACCCCTGCTGCTTGAGCAGCAGCGGCTAATTTTTCCTTTGTTTCACCAAACAACACGATGGCTTTTAGCCCTTTTAGTGCGGGAACTAAGTCATCAAAGCTGTTCCCCCGATCCAGACCACCTGCCAATAAAATCAGTTTCTCATTGTCAAAGCCGCCTAATGCCATTTCTGTGGCTAGAATGTTTGTTGCTTTGGAGTCATTGAAAAATTTCACCTGATTGATGGTGGTGACATACTGAGTTCGATGGGGCACGCCTGTAAAGGTTTGTAACGCTTGCTTAATGGCTTCGTTTGGCATATCGCAAAGTTTACCGACAGCAATCGCTGCTAATGCATTTTCAATATTATGATCTCCTGGCACGCCAAGTTCATCAGCTGCCATAATCACTTCTTCTTTATAATAGAGGATACCGTCAAGCATGTACGCGCCTGCTACTTTTTCCTTGGTGGAAAAAGGAATGATTTGCGCTTTTGATTTTGCCGACAGTGCTTCTAGTTCTGGCTGGTTCCAGTTGATCACCAAATAATCATCTGCAGTCATTCGCTGTTGCAACCGCCACTTTGCTAGGACATACTCTGGACGACTGCCATGGTAATCGATATGGGCTTCATAAATATTGGTGATCACGGCGATTTTTGGTCGCAAAGTATCGATCCCCATCAATTGGAAGCTAGACAATTCCATGACTAATCGGTCTTCCGCTTTGGCCGTTTGAGCAACGGAACTTGCAGGAAACCCAATGTTCCCAGAAAGCAGTGCCTGCCCTTTTTGCATCCCTGCGTTTAAGACATTGGCGATCATGGTCGTTGTGGTGGTTTTTCCGTTCGTACCAGTAATGCCGATAATCGGAGCCTCAGAGATTTGATACGCTAGCTCCACTTCCGTGATTACAGGAATTTTTTTCTCTAAAGCTTTTTGAACAAGGGGCTGTGAATAAGGGATTCCTGGATTTTTCACAACTAACGAAAAGCCTTCATCCAATAATTCGATTGGGTGGCTGCCAGTGATCACTTTGACCCCTAACGCCAAAAGATCTTGTGCTTCGGGATTTTCAGCAAATGGCTTGCCGTCATTAACGGTCACAAGTGCGCCCAAATCATGTAACAATTTGGCCGCACTGAATCCACTACGCGCTAATCCTAGCACAAGAACTTTTTTATTTTGATATGTTTTAATTCTTTTCATTTTCTTCATCTCCTACCATACAAGGGCTATTGTGAGCAACGAGCAACCTAACGCAATACACCAAAATACAGTGTCGATCTTCCACTCAGACCATCCGCTCATTTCAAAATGATGGTGGATGGGTGACATCTTGAAGATTCGTTTGCCCGTTAATTTGAATGAGGCAACTTGCAGCATCACGCTTGCTGTTTCACAAACATAGACCAGTCCGACAAGCAAGAGGGTCCATTCTTGGTGTAAAAGAATCGAAATTGCTGCCAGCAGACCGCCTAAAGCCAGTGAGCCGACATCCCCCATAAAAATTTTAGCCGGTTTGCGATTGTACGGAAAGAAGCCGATCAATCCGCCAATGATTGCTAGACAAACGATCAATACATCGATTTGATCTTGCCGCCAAGCAATCAGTGCGTAAGTTGAAAAAGAAATCGTGCCCAGTCCTGCGACCAGACCATCGATACCGTCGGTCAAGTTGACTGCATTTGAAAAACCGACCAGCCAAAAGATGACGAACACTCCGTAAAAGATCGACAGTGGCACATCGATCCCAAAGAAATTTAACACGTCTGCATTGCCTTCCGCTCGAAAAACAAAGTAAAAGACGAGTCCGCCTAAAATTTGTCCAATCAATTTTTGCAGCGAGTTTAAGCCCATATTTCTTTTGCGGAAAATCTTGATGAAATCGTCAAGAAATCCTAATGCACCATAAACCAAGGTAATGAACAAAAGAATGAACAATGAAGCAGTCAGTTGATTTTGCCATGCCCCTACCCAAATTGCAGTGATCATTGCAGAAATCAAAAATACAAACCCACCCATCGTTGGTGTACCAGCCTTTACGTTATGCCATTTAGGGCCGTCACCACGTATTTCCTGTCCGTATTTCTTCATTTGAAAATAGCCGATAAACAAAGGCATTGCGGCTGTTACGATCGCAAAGCCGCTTGCCAAAGGTAATATCATCTCTGTCCATTCCATATCGTTCTCTCCTATTATTCTATTCGTTTTCGCTTAGTGTAAACTTGATCGATTGTCCCGATAACTCAGTATAAGGCTCCACGCTCTGTTTGGTACAATAGCCGTCCCCTTCAAAACTGACGTCCACATTCAACAGACTGCCAAATTTGATCAAATCTGCTTTGGACCAGGAGGTCGTATCAGGCATGTAATACTTGTCGCTATCCGTAATCAGCAGTACCCGTCCGCCAGGCATGATCGAAGTGCCGCTGTCAACGGACTGTGCGATGACCTTCTCGCCATCACCGATGACAACAGGGGTCAACCCAGCTTTTTGAACGTCAGTTGCCGCTGATTCTGTATCAAGATTACGATAATCCCCTACAGTCGTTTCACTACCAGAGGTTGTACTATCTTCTAATGCAGAATTTTTTAGATCCATGACTCGTTTCATCAATGGATTAGCAATTTCACCCAACACGGTGCTTTCGTGCTTCTCTGGCAATTTGATCGTCAAATACAAAATATATTCAGGTTCTTCTGAAGGAAACATCAAAACAACAGAATACAGATAATTGGTACCACCAGACAAATACTTACCGGTCGTTGGATCGGCTACTTGGGCTGTCCCCGTTTTCGCGGAAATATTGTAGCCCGGTAGTTCATAGACACCATAAGCACTTCCGTAATTTTCACTTTCGACAACATCACGCATATATTCCCGTACTTTTGTTGCCGCTTCTGCTGTGATGGGATGGCCAACTTCTTCTGGTTGTGTGACCGTTTCTTCTCCTGTATTGCCATCAACGATTTTACTAATAAACTGTGGTTTCAACATCGTTCCGTTATTTGCCACCGACGTAAAGGCCTGCATCATTTGGAAATTCGTCACACCAATCGCTTGACCAAATGACGTCATCGCTTGGCTGACAGGGTTATCCTCTGGTGTGATCCCAGTATTTTCGTTAGGCAATCCTGAATAGGTACTGCGACCAAAACCAAATTCTTTTAAGTATTGCTGCCAACGATCTGCCATTCGCTGTTCCAAGGTCACCATTCCAATATTACTCGACCATGAAAGTGCTTGGCGCATCGTCAGTGTTCCTTTTTGACCGAAGTCCCAGTCGTTGATGGTTGCATCATAAAGTTTCATTCCATCAGGGCTTGGGGTAAAAGTTTCGTTTTCATTAAAGATCCCTTGATCGATCGCTGCTGCCGTCGTCAAGATCTTCATGGTTGATCCTGGCTCGTAGTTGTCCTCAACTAATAGGTTTTGCCAATCATTGATGGAATCTAAATTTTCTGGATTATAGGTTGGTCGTTGCGCCATCGCCACGATCTCACCCGTTTTTGCATCCATCAAGTTCGCTGTTAAGTTTTCTGGTTTGTTTTCTTTAAAGACACTGTCCATCAGCGTTTCCAAGTAGCTTTGGATTCGACTATCGATGGTCGTATAGACGTCTTTTCCATCCACCGCTGCAACAGTTTCGGCTACGGTTCCTGGCAACGGATTTTGATTGTTATCTTTTTGATAAACGATCTCGCCATCGGTCCCAGAAAGCACGTCATTGTACGCAGCTTCTAGTCCCGTTTTCCCAACTAGACCAGTATCGTCATCATTGGCAACAGCATACCCGATAAAGTGAGAAGAAAAGACACCATTCGGATAAAGACGAGCTGGATGACTGTCAAAATGAAAGCCAGCAATCCCTTCTTTTTCCATTGCATCTTCAATCGCATTCTTTTGTTCTAATGTAATATTGTTCCCTTTGCTTCCAAAAGAAACACGCCATAATTGTTGCTCAAGCCCTTCTTCTAATGTATTGACTGCTGTTTCTTGGTCGATGGACAATACATCCGACAAGATTTTGCCCAATTTATTGAAGTTTGCTTTTTCTGCAAAAAGATTCTTTTTGCCATCTTTGTAATTTTGGTTCAAAACAGCGTAAATTGAATAGGAAGTCACATCTTCAGCAATTGGAATCCCATTGCGGTCATAGATCGTTCCACGTTTCGCTTTGATGACTTCACTGCCTTCATAAAGATTTTTCGTTTTTTCAGCTAAGGAAGTCCCAGCGACATCTCCGACAATGACGATGTAGCTCAAACGCGTGACAAACAAAAAGAACAATCCAATACTCGTAGCAAAGAGAATAATACCTACTTTTTTGCGATTGTTCGTTGTAGTTTGATTGTTCTTTTTTAAGTATTGCTTGAATTTATCTGTTAACTTCATTTAGTCCACTTTCCTTAAATTGCCGTCATCGATCGACAATCCATTATCCTCAGCAATCTTTTGGATGCGCTCGGTTTTAGAAAGTTCATTTTTCTCTTGTTCCAACTGTTCTGCTTGTGTTGTTTTTTCATTGATATCCGATTGGATCAAAGAAATATCGTGTTCGACTTGACTGATATTGGTTCGAATATTGATGGTCAAGATCGCCAACGTCAATACAGAGATGATCACAAAGGCAGCGATCAGTTTTTCCAGAGTAGAAATGCTTTTTAACCGACGAGCCGGAGATGCTGGTACGCGGATGACCTCAGGACGCTGGGGATCAGTAGGCAGTTTTTCAGTTGTCGGTTCAGAGTGTTCCATAGGTTGTGATTCAAGTGGTTCTCTGAATTCATAGTCATGAACTTTTAGTTCTGCCATAGTTGTTACCCTTCGCTTTCCTTGATTTTTTCCGCGATTCGCAGTTTCGCACTGCGAGAACGATTATTTTCAGCTACTTCTTCCTCAGTTGGAAGTAGTGGTTTTCTTGTTATAAGTTTAAGTGTTGGTTGGAATTCTTCTGGTATCATCGGCAAACCTGGCGGCATATCCTTCGGTGTGCTGTATTCCTTGAACATCGATTTCACGATGCGATCTTCTAAAGAGTGAAACGTGATGACACTCACACGTCCGTTGACTGCTAAAAGATGAATCGCTTGTTCAAGTGATTCTTCAATCACACCTAGCTCATCATTGACTGCAATGCGAATGGCTTGGAAAACCCGTTTTGCAGGGTGTCCGCCTTTTCTTCTTGCTGGCGCCGGAATGGCTGTTTTGATGATATCGACCAACTCACCCGTTGTTTCGATTGGATGATCTTGTCGCACCCGCTCGATTTCACGAGCGATTTGTTTCGAGAATTTTTCTTCTCCATAACGGAAGAAGATTTTGACTAATTGGTGGTAGTCGAATTGATTGACTACTTCATAGGCAGTCAATGTTGCAGTTTGATCCATCCGCATATCCAGCGGTGCATCTTGGTGGTAGCTAAAGCCGCGTTCGGCTTCATCTAATTGGGGTGAGGAAACACCTAAATCGTACAAAATCCCATCGACTCGGCTCACACCGTGTTGATGCAATGCTTCCTTTAAATAGCGGAAATTACTTTTAATGAACGTAACCATTCCTTTAGCAACATATGGTGCTAAACGTTCTTTCGCATGATCGATAGCAGTTTGGTCTTGATCAAAAGCAAAGAGATGTCCCTCTTCAGACAGTTGCGACAATAAATATTCACTATGACCGGCTCCACCTAATGTACAATCGACATAGACGCCTTCTGGACGAATCTTTAACCCATCAACGGTCTCCTGTAGCATAACGGTGTAGTGTTGAAAATCTGCCATGTGTTTTTTCCTCTTCCTATCAAGCCTATAAGCCAAAATCAATCATTGTTTCAGCAATTTCATCAAAGTTTTCTTCTGCTTCTTCAGAGAATGCTTGCCAACGCGTTTCATCCCAAATCTCGATTCGGTTTGAAACGCCGATGATCACACAGCTTTTGGTAAGGTCTGCATGATTTCTCAATGTAACAGGGATATTGATTCGTCCTTGTTTATCGATTTCGCACTCTGTTGCAGCAGAATAAAAGAAGCGGACAAATGTCCGAGCGTCCTTTTTCGCTAAAGGCATTTCGTTTAGTTTTTCTTCAAGTTTTTCCCATTCAGATAAGGGGTAGCCAAATAAACAGCCATCTAATCCACGTGTCACAACAAATTTTTCTCCGAGTTTTTCTCGTAGTTTTGAAGGGACGATTAGTCGGCCTTTTGCATCTATCGAATGTTGAAATTCACCCATAAACATCGATAAATAACCCCCGATCTCCACCTGATATTCACAGTCTACCACAATCCCCCACTTTCTACCACAAATTATATGAAATTTGAAAGGGAAGTTGTTTGACTTTTCTTTACCAAATGAGGAAAAAGAGGAAAACCGACTACTTAAAGTTTTTAAAAAAACTTTAAGTGAAAAAATGGGCGTTTATCAAGAGTCAAAACACTATAAGTAACTAACAATATTTAGAATGATCAAAACGACATGAAAAATGATCGTAAATAGAAAAATACTACGCCAATACATCTTTAAATAGCGACTATATTGGATCTCCTCATAGTAATATGCCTGAAAAACTGCCAGCAGAATCCCTAATAAAAAAATGGAGATCAAATAGTACAATGTGATCGCTTGATCAAAAGTATACTTTGATAATTGATGAATCCCGACCATCAAAAACGGTACTGCTAAATCCGGTGCCTTCACGTGGTAACGATCATTCAAGGACAACGCGGAAACAATAAACCGACAGGCGAAATAGACGAGCACAGGGAAGATATACCAAAACAAAACGATTGGATTAAATCCAGACATACAGCAAAATCCTTTCTAACAACTAGTGTCACTATACTTTATTTTCTTTACATCCGTGTTTCAGTTCTTTTAAAAATCTGAGCTGGAATAAGACAGTCATGAAATTTTTTAAGGAGCCTCTTTGTTCACCAGCTGACTTTTGAAAGTCTTGAAGAATGCATTTCTTTACCTATTAAAACAGAAGGGCGTATCTTCAACAAGTCTATCTTGTCATTCTAATGATTTTTTTTGTCCTGAAATTGAAAATTTCTTAATTTCTCCTTGGTTCAACTTGAGTTCTTGTGTATTTGAGGGTAAACTGTCACTAGAATAACTCTAAAAGGTGGATTAGAATGAACGAGAAAAAACCAAAAAGTACCTTTGCAAAAATCACGCAAGTCGTGATCTGGACCATGCTTATTCTCACTGTTGGCTCGATTTTCTTAGCAGCATACACAAGTATTATGGGTTAATCCTATTAAAAAAGTGCCCTTTTCCAAAATGATGGCTTCCATCTTTTGGAAAAGGGCACTTTTTTTACAGCAAGGGTGACACAAGGCGTGCCAAGCCTTCTTTGATTTTGATCGTCAGCTTTCTTTGCTGATACGCTTCGATCGTTAAGTGCTTAGAATCGATCGAATCCGCCAGAAACGCTTCTTTCGTTTGCGTCGCGAGTTGTGCATCGTAGATGATCGTATTGACCTCAAAGTCTAAACGAAACGATCGGACATCGATATTTGCTGAACCAATCGAAACGAGCCCACTGTCAATGATCATCGTTTTTGCATGCATAAACCCTTTCTCATAGGTTTCGATGACTGCCCCAAAATGCAGCAGCTCAGCCGCAAAGGAATAGGTCGCCCAATATACCAAGGGATGATCCGGTTTGTTAGGGATTTGTATATGAACTTTCACCCCAGAAAGCAGTGCCAACTTCAAGGCATTGTGAATGGCTTCATCCGGAATATAATAAGGTGTTTGGATCAAGATTTCCTTTTTGGCTAAGTTGATCATTTTCAGATAGGTCATTTTGATTTCTTCATGTTCCGTATCAGGACCACTCGTGATGACTTGGGCTGCAACTGTCCCGACTTGTTTAATTTCAGGAAACAAGGAAGGATCATATTTGATCTCCAACGCATGTTGTGAATTCCAATCCATCAAAAACCGATTTTGCAGCGAATAGACAGCTGAACCGGCAATTCGCAAGTGATTGTCTCGCCAATAACCGAATTTTTCCACTTGCCCTAGATATTCATCTCCCACATTAAAACCGCCTGTATAGCCAATTTCTCCATCGATCACCACGATTTTCCGATGATTTCGATAATTGATTCGCGGATTGACATAAGGAACGAATAAAGGAAAGAAGAAGGCAATTTGACCGCCATGTAGACGCAACTCATCAAAAAACTTCAATGATACTTGGGTGCTGCCCCAAGCATCTAATAAGACTCTTACTTTTACGCCTCGCTTCGCCGCGCGCACCAGTGCCTCTTTGACTTCATTTCCCAATGTATCACTGCGATAAATGTAATATTCCATATGAATGTGATTTTTTGCCTGTTCGATATCCGCGATCAAGGCATCAAATTTCTGCCGTCCGTCGGTATAAAGCGTCATACTATTCGCTGTCGTATACAGGGATTGCCCAAAGACTGTCAACAGGTAGACCAGCTGCTGCACTTCTACCTGCGCGGTCGGCGGATGTGGAAACAGCTGACGAGCGAGCGCTTGTTTTTGTTCTTCTAATTCAACATTCAGCCCCACCTTTGCCTGTGAGCGCATATCAAAGATCTTTTCTTTAGAGATCCCTCTACCAAAGAAAAAGTAAAGCACAAAGCCAACGATTGGAATGAACATCAAGACCAAAAGCCAGGCCCACGTTTGAGCAGTCTGCCGCCTTTCTCTGAAAATGATAATGATTGATAACAAAATATTGACTATAAATAAAATGGTTACCAAATTATCCATTACAACCATTTCTCCACCTCTTCCCAGATTTCCCGCTACTAAAGCATATCAAAAAATAGTACCTAAAGTAAAGAAACACTGTGATGAAACAAAAAAAGCCGATCTTGACGATCGACTTTAAGAAAACATCGGTTTAGAATTTTAAGAAACGGCGCATTGATAAGACAGAACCAAGTGAACCGATCACGATCCCAATCAGTGCCATCACACCGCAAACTTGTAATAGAAACATATTTGGTGCAATTAAACTGTAATTTGAACGCAGTAAGGATGGATTGACCATTGCATAAACTTGGTGGTAGCCGAAGTACATTAATGCAATCGGAACGATCGAACCTAAGAGTCCGATCCAGCCGCCTTCAAGGAAGAATGGCCAACGAATGTAGCCGTTTTTCGCCCCCACCAGACGCATGATCTGAATTTCTCTTTGACGAGACAAAATCGTGATCCGAATCGTATTAGAGATCAGGAACATTGCCACAAAAATCAATAAGACAGCAGCAGCTAAGCCCCAAGTCCGCACAGCAGCAGACAATTCAAAGATTCGGTCAGAAGAATCTCCGCCGTAATCGGCTTTGAAAACATTTGGCAATTCGCCAGCTTGCTCAGCGATCTCTGTCGTATACTCTGGATCTGTTGCACTGACGACAAACACGTTATACAGCGGATTGCTGTCGCCTTCGAACAAGTTCCATGAATCCCCCATTGCATCTTGGATCTTCTGCAATTCTTCGTCTCGGCTAGAAAATTTCACTTCTGAAACGTTCGGCAGATCATTTAAGGACTGTTCCAAAGCATCCATGTCTTCTTGTTCCGTACCAATATCAACGAAAACCGAAACGTCCACATTCTCGCGAATGTCTTCGGCTAGTTTTGTTGCATTTAAGATTACACCTAGAAAAATACCGACTAATGTCAGTGTGATCGTTACCGCACTCAATGACGCAATAGTCATCCAGCCGTTACGCTTTAAACTTTTGATACTCTCCAGGAGATGACGGAAAAATGTTCTAATCATCGTAACCATATTCTCCTTCCGCTTGGTCGCGAATAATGCGGCCATTTTCAATCGCGATCACGCGATGACGAATCGTATTTACGATCGTACTATTATGGGTCGCCATAACGACCGTTGTTCCTTGGGCATTGATCCGATCAAGCAGCTTCATGATTTCCCATGAGTTTTCAGGATCTAGATTCCCCGTTGGTTCATCCGCAATCAATACTTTCGGCGTATTTACGATGGCACGAGCAATCGACACCCGCTGTTGTTCCCCACCGGAAAGCTCACTTGGAAATACCCGCACCTTATGTTTCAGGCCGACCAAATCTAACACTTCCATCACCCGTTTTTTGATATCACGAGGTTTGCGGCCGATAACTTGCATTGCATAAGCAACATTTTCAAAGACCGTTTTCCGTGGTAAAAGTTTATAATCCTGAAAGACCACGCCGATTTCCCGACGCATCAATGGGATCTCGCGGTTTTTCATGCCGACCAAATCATATCCTGCGACATTCAAAACGCCTTTAGTTGCTTTTTCTTCCCGATACATCAATTTGATAAAGGTTGATTTACCGGCACCCGATGGGCCCACGACATAAACAAACTCTCCTTGATCAATTGAAATCGAAAGGTTACGGATAGCAGTCGTACCATTAGAGTACTTTTTCATTATATCTTTCATTTCTATCATACAGCTATCTCTCCATCTCAAATTTTCATTCTGGCTTATTATAGCATGAATATATTTCACCTTGCTTGCAACAGATTACAATTATGTTTCAATCTGTTTAAGTCACACAAGGTTATTTTTGATTCAGTTTCAGCTTCAAATACGCGTCGATAAAGCCATCCAAATCGCCATCCATGACTGCCTGTACATTCCCAGTTTCGAAATTCGTTCGGTGATCTTTGACCATCGAATAGGGATGGAAGACATAAGAACGGATTTGCGAGCCCCAACCAATTTCTAACTGCTCGCCTCGCAAGGCTGCTGCCTCTTGCTCTTTCTTTTCCACTTCTAATTGATACAGCTTGGCTTTCAACATCCCCAGCGCTTGCTCACGGTTTTTCAATTGTGAGCGCTGGGCTTGGCTAGCAACGACCGTTCCTGTCGGAATATGGGTGATCCGCACAGCAGATTCGGTTTTGTTGATGTGCTGTCCACCCGCACCACTTGCGCGGTACGTATCGATTTTCAAATCATCTGAGTTGATTTCCACATCGATCGCCCCATCTAATTCTGGCATCACATCCACCGAGCAAAATGACGTGTGCCGTCTCTTGGCTGAATCAAAAGGTGAGATCCGAACTAAACGATGAACGCCTTTTTCCGATTTCAAATACCCATAGGCGTTGTGGCCTTTTACAAGTAAAGTGACACTTTTGATCCCCGCTTCATCACCAGCTTGATAGTCGAGGGTCTCTACTTGATACCCGTGTTGTTCGCAAAAACGAGTATACATCCGTAACAGCATGCTGCCCCAGTCTTGTGATTCGGTACCGCCTGCACCAGGATGAAGCTCGATGATGGCGTTATTTCGATCATAGGGTTCATCTAACAGCATCGACAATTCATAAGACGCCATTTTCTCGTTTAGCTTCGTGATCCGTGCTTCAAGTTCTGCTTCCATTTCTGTGTCTGCTTCTTCTTGAATCATTTCCAACATCACTTCCAGCTCTTCCAATTCTTCTGCTAACTGATTGAACTGATCGTAGGTCTCTTTGTTGGCATTGTTTGCGTTAATGACTTGTTGAGCTTTTTCTGAGTCATCCCAAAAGGTGGGATCTGCCATTTGGTGTTCCGCTTCCGCAATGTCCTCTTCTAACTGATCTAAGTCAAAGAGACCCCCTAAAACTGATTATTTTTTCATTCATCTGGGTCAATTGATTCCGAATATCTGCGATTTCCATTAAAATTCCTTCTTTCTTTTTTTCTTACAAACGAAAGTAGACTGGACAAAAACGTCTGCCAGCCTACTCTCAACTTTTTCAAAACTTGTTACATATTTTTCCCGTGGCAATTCTTGAATTTTTTCCCGCTGCCGCATGGACAAGGATCGTTACGACCAACGTTTTTGAAACTTGGTGCTTGGGCAGCAGGTGCTTCTTCTACCCCTTGTGCTTCCCCTTGAGCAACTTGTTCCCGTTGAACGTTTTGACGAATCTCTGCCTTCATAAAGAGACGAGTTACTTCATATTCGATCGCTCCAACCATGTTCTCAAACATATTGAATCCTTCTGTTTGGTACTCAACTAATGGATTGTTTTGTCCATAAGCCCGTAACCCAACCGATTGACGCAGCTGATCCATAGCATCGATGTGGTCGGTCCACTTCGTATCGACAACTCGTAAGATGACGACTTTTTCAAATTCCAGTAATTGTTCTGGACTATTAAGTTGTGCTTTCTTTTGTTCAAAGACTTCTTCTGCCCGTTGGTTTAGGTAGTCTTTGATCTCTTGAGCTGATTTGCCCTTGATGTCCTCGATACTGATAGTATCTTCATGAACAAGTGCATTCGCCGCAAAATCAACGATTCCTTCGTAGTTCCAATTGCTTTCTTCTAATTGCGTATGACTGTCGACGACTCGGCTGATGGAACGTTTCACCATATTCATTAATTGTGGTGAAAGATCCGTTTCTTCCATGATCACTTCTTGACGTTGTCCGTAAATAACTTCCCGCTGTTCTCGCATCACGTCATCGTATTGCAAGACGTTTTTCCGAGTATCGTAGTTATTGCCTTCCACTCGTCGTTGGGCAGATTCTACTTGTTTTGAAAGCATCTTGCTTTGGATCACGGCGTCGCCTTCATCGATCTTCATCCGATCCAAGAACACTTTGATTCGTTCAGAACCAAAACGCTTCATTAAATCATCTTCTAACGACAAGTAAAATTGCGACATCCCTGGATCTCCTTGACGTCCCGCACGTCCCCGCAACTGATTATCGATCCGTCGGGATTCATGACGCTCAGTACCGATAACTGCCAAGCCGCCTAGTTCTGCAACACCAAGACCTAACTTGATATCCGTTCCCCGACCAGCCATATTGGTCGCGATCGTTACAGCACCTTTTTGTCCCGCATTCAAAATGATTTCTGCTTCTTTAAAGTGATTCTTGGCATTCAATACTTCATGAGGAACTTTCTCACGATCAAGCATTGATGACAATAATTCAGAAGTCTCAACAGCGACCGTCCCTACAAGCACGGGTTGTCCTTTGCGGTGACGCTCTTTGATGTCTTGAACGACTGCTTTGAATTTGCTCGTAAGCGTTGGATAAAGCAAGTCCGCACGATCATCCCGTAAGATTGGTTTGTTCGTAGGAATCTGAATGACTTGCATGTTATAGATTTCTCGAAACTCTTCTTCTTCCGTTTTTGCTGTACCAGTCATCCCAGACAGTTTTTTGTACATCCGGAAGTAGTTCTGGAATGTGATCGTCGCCATCGTTTTGGTTTCATCTTCGATTTCGACACTTTCTTTCGCTTCGATCGCTTGATGGAGCCCATCAGAATATCGGCGACCATCCATGATCCGACCTGTAAATTGGTCAACGATCATTACTTTCCCATCTTGCACGACATAATCGATATCGCGAATCATAATGTAATTCGCTCGTAGTGCTTGATCCAAGTGATGGGTCAATGCCGTGTTTTCAATATCATACAAGTTTTCTAAGCCGAAGGTCTCTTCCGCTTTTTCGATCCCACGTTCTGTCAAACCGATCGTTTTTGATTGGATATCGATTTTGTAGTCTTCTTCTTCCGTCAAGCGTTTGACAAAATTGTCGACCCGATTGTATAGCGCAGTTGATTTTTCTGCTTGTCCTGAAATGATCAACGGTGTTCTCGCTTCATCGATCAAGATCGAATCGACCTCATCGACGATGGCATAGTTTAATGGACGCTGTACCATTTGATGACGGTAAACCACCATGTTGTCCCGCAAATAGTCAAACCCTAATTCATTGTTTGTACTATAAGTGATGTCACAAGCATATGCCGCACGTTTTTCTTCTGCTGATTTTGAGTTAATGTTCAAGCCGACCGTCAACCCTAAAAAGTTGTACAGCTCCCCCATCTCAGTCGAGTCACGAGTTGCCAAGTATTCATTGACAGTTACGACGTGGACACCTTGACCGCTCAAAGCATTCAAATAAACAGGTAATGTCGCCGTCAAGGTTTTCCCTTCACCCGTACGCATCTCTGGGATATTCCCATCATGCAAGACGATCCCACCCATTAATTGGACGTGGTAAGGATAAAGGCCCAAAACGCGTTTTGCAGCTTCACGTACTACTGCAAAGGCTTCAGGTAATAATTTATCCAAAGTCTCTCCCTCTTGGAAACGACGACGAAATTCATCGGTTTTCCCGCGTAATTGTTCATCAGATAAAGCGGCCATTTCATCCGCATGTGATTCAACTTGATTCGCAATATGGTCAAGACGTTTTAATTCTTTTTTGTCGTTTTCGATTAATTTTCTAAAAAAATTGGCCATACCTTAATAATTCTCCTTTTACTTCTGCATTATCCTAGCTGGAAACTCTCCTAACTATTTTAGCACTAGTTCACCATAAATGAAATATTTTTCGATAGAACTATCGCATCAATCTTGCGTGATAAACGGATTCTTAACCTTTTTTCACAGATTTTAAAGAAACGCGGGAAAAAAAACACGCAACAAGCCATTGATCGGCGCTGAAAGTCCAGCACACGCCCAAACGTCTTGTTGCGAAGGTTTGCAAATTATGCCGTTTTAAAACGGGTTTTTAAGAAAGCTAAGAAGAGCATCAGTAGCATGCCTAAAGACTGAATCCCGATCATCAAGACGATATCAGCGCCAATAAATCCTGCCAACATCGCAACGAGAGAGCCTGCCCCCAGTGCATTTAAAATCACGTTCGTACTTTCTTTGAAGCTGCCGATTGTCGATAGTCGTGATTTTTTCGTCAACCAGAGGAAAAACGCTGCGCCTATGACTAGAATACTATTCATTGCCACCAATAAAAATGCCACTGTGATCGTCTGACTGAAGAAAATCGCGGTCTCGTTGTTGCGATAGAAGCCGTCTTCGATTGCTTTTTGAAACGAAGCCGCATCATCTACTTGATCAGGTGCCATTTCCGCCGTGTAACGCATTTCATAGTGATAAGTTTGTCCATCGATTTCTTCTTTGATGGTCCAGTCTGTTTCCCGAAAATTGATGGCGTATTTTGCTTTTTCAAGAGCCGCTTCTGAAAGCGCAACGCCTATGATCCCCGCTTCTGTTTGGGAAAAGACTTGTGACTCATCCGCTAAAAGTTTGCCATCTTCCAGCTGCAACTCATTGTATTTTGCTGCCGTTTCTGCCGTCACGAGTGTTTTTGCATGGGGAAAAAATGCCGCAAAGGCTTGATCCGTTTGCTTGCTGATCATTAAGGTCAACGGGATCATCAGCAAGGACATCAAGAAAACATAGACGAACACTTGCTGCCAGCGATTTAATTTTTTACGCCATGCATAGACTTTTGTTGGAGAAAAAATGGCCCCAAAGTACGTTAAGGGAAATCGTTGTTCAGACATCCTATCATTCCTATCCTTTTGTTCCGCCAGAGGTCAAACCTGAAACAAAGTATTTTTGTAAGAAGAAAAACAGTGCAGCGATCGGTACGGCGATCAAAATCGCCCCTGCCGCAAAGAGTGCGACCCGTTGGTTACGGGCATCATTGATAAAGGTTTGTAGCCCGACTGCGACGGTCAAACGCTCTTGTGAGCGAAGCAAGAATCGCGCCAGCAAGAATTCGCCGAATGGTCCCATAAAGGCCCACAATGCTTGGACGGCAACCATTGGTTTTACGAGGGGCAAAACGATTTGCCAAAAGATACGAAAATGCCCTGCACCATCAAGTTTTGCTGATTCATCCAAGTCGATGGGTACCGTATCAAAGTACCCCTTCATCAGCCAAGTATTCATCGGAATCCCACCACCGATATAAATCAGTGTCAAGAACCAGAAGCTATCTAGACCGTTTGCTAATAAGCCCATAACATAAAAAGCGGTCAACGCCGACATTGTCGGTACCATTTGAACGATCAAGAACACCATCAGACTACTTTTACGACCAGCAAAACGGTAACGACTGTAAGTATACCCTGCTAACGTTACGATCATTACTTGAATGATCATCGTCGAAACGGCCACGATCAAGGTGTTTTTATACCATGTCAAATACGGGGTTTCATTGAATAAACGTCGAAAGTTGTTCAATGTCCAATCCGCATCAAAATCTAAGCGAAAAGCGATCATGTTCCCTGCCTTGAAGGCTGAGGTTGCGGTAATCAACAAGGGATAGATGATAATGATCGATAACGCGATCATAAACAAGTAGGTAAATAATTTGCTGAAAGAAAACTTCTTCTTTTTCATCCTCAATCCTCCATATTAAATGCATTCGTCTTTTTAAACACCAGTAATGAAATGGAGATCACCACAAAGGAAATGATCAAGGTCAATGCAGAAGCAATCGAATATTGTGGTGAGCCGCCGGTCGTCAGTTTGTAGATCCATGAAATCAAAATATCTGTCGATCCAGCATTTCCGCCTAAACTCCCTGGTCCACCTTCGTTAAATAGATAGATCATCGAGAAGTTATTAAAGTTCCCTGTATATTGCGTAACGAAGGTTGGGGCTGCTACCAAAAAGATTGCCGGCAGCGTAATGTTCCGAAAACGCTGCAACGCATTGGCTCCATCCATTTTTGCTGCTTCATACAAATCTTCGGAAATGGATTGTAAAATCCCCGAAACCATTACATAGATGTAAGGAAACCCTAACCAACCCTGAATCAAAATAATCGCCGTTTTCGTCCAAAACGGATCAGTCTTCCAAGCAATGTTCCCAATATCCACAAAAGGCAGATTGTTCAATAGCGGGATCACCTGCGTATTGATCGCTCCTGCGGTATCATTAAACATATTTGAAAAACTCATGATTGTGATAAACGCTGGCACCGCCCAAGGAAGCAAGAAAATCACCCCAAAGACGCGACGAAACTTCACAAATTTTTGGTTGGCAACAACTGCTGTCAGTATGCCGAGTGTAATTTGCAAGGTGGTTGCTAAAACGGTCCAAATCACCGTCCAACTGAATACTTTTACAAAGGTGTCGCGGTAAGAACTTAAGGTGAAGATATTCGTGAAATTCGAAAAACCGATCCAGTCGATTAAGTTTGCTGGCGGAATGTGTCGAAAATCATAGTTGGTAAATGCCATAAAGAGCGTCACCATTACTGGAAAAATAATTGCTACGATCATTACCAAGTAGGCAGGGATCGTCAGTAAGTACGCGAACCCATCTTCGTATAATTTTTTGAAAAATTCTTTTCTCGTAACAGCTACCGGGAAGCCTTTTTCAATGCTTTGCCGAACCTGATAAGCATCTTTGATATTTAAAACCCAAAAGATAATGAAAATAACGGTAACGATGACCTGCAGTGTTCCTTCAATCAACAAGAACAAAGAGTTGTCTTCCATCGGTACTGATCCGAGTGTGACAAAGTTATAAAGTGCTTGTCCACCAAACAAAAGCATTTCGACCAGAAAAATCAGAAAGGCTGCAAAAAAGAGACCCGCTTTGAATTTCTGACCATTTTTGAATTGTCCCCCACCAGGGATGATTGAAAGAAGCGCTGTCTGCATGGCTTGTGAATTCGTCCTCATATGTATCCTCCTTAAAATCGAAAGTCTGCCAAGCGGCCGACGATCGATAGAAAACAATCTCGTCAAGCAATTTCTTGCGTGCTACGTTGCAAGGAATCCTTTTGACAAACATCCTCTATAGAATCGTCGACATGAATGACAGACCGTAATCGGCTAATTATTAGTATTTCTGCTCAATCGCTTCTTCGATTGTTTTGGCAGCATTATCCGCTGCTTCTTGAGGAGTCATATTGCCTGAACCTGCATCAAACAGCATGTTTTCAGCCCCTACCCAAACCTCAGACATTTCAGGGATATTTGGCATTGGTTGTGAAACACTGTATTGCTCAATCACTGCTTTTGCTACTGGATCATCAGAAGCAGCGACTGTTTCTTGAGCCATAATGTTCGCTGGAATATCATGACGCATGTCATACAATTTCTCTTGATTGGCTTCGTTGGTCAAATACTCGACAAATTGTTGAGAAACGTCTTTGTTTTGTGAGTAGTTAGATACCACCCACGCTTTTCCGCCGCCAAATGTTTCATAGTCGTTGCTGTTGTTTAGCGTTGGGATTTTCGCTACTCCATAGTTGATGCCTGCTTCTTCAAAGCCGTTCACGCCCCATGGTCCATAAATGATAGCTGCTGTTTTGCCTTGATTGAAGTAATCCAACATCAAGTTTTCGTTGGCTGATACATCAAGCATTCCTTGCGGCCAGACATTTTGGAACCAATCAGTTGCATACGTGATTGCTTCAACAGAACCTTCATTGTTCAGCCCTAGATCAGATGGATCTGTTCCTTCATCACCAAAGACATACCCGCCATGCCCCGCTAATAGACCATACGTATAATAAAAGTCCGTCCAACGAGCTAAGAAACCAACATTGTCATCGCCTTCTGCAAAACGATCATCTTTTGCTAGTTCTTCTAAATCAGAAAAAGTTGCTGGTGCTTCATCGATCAAGTCTTTGTTGTAGAACATGACAACCGCTTCGATCATTGCTGGTGCGCCATAGATCTTATCATCGATGGTCACTTGTTGCTTGTCTGTATCGCTGTACCGTCCATCATCTGGCAAAGTCATTTCTGCCAAATGCCCTTGGGAGCCTACTTGACCCACACGGTCATAAGGAGACATCGTAACATCTGGGCCTTTCCCAGCAGGACCGTCTAGTTGAAGCGCATCCATTTGATCGAACATGTCCATTTCCACAACGTTGATGGTGACATCATTTTCAGATTCAAAGTCAGATTTCACTTCATTGATATAATCAATATAGTCTGCGCCTACAGAGACCGTGATCGTTTTTTCATCGCTACCTGAACCTGCATCTGCATTACTACCATCGGTACTACCGCCGTTGCCGCCACATGCTGCAAGCGCTAACAACGCACTTCCTGAAACTAATCCTAGAGCTGCCTTTTTCCAATTCACTTTCATCCTGTTTACCTCCTGCAATTTGTAACTCTATTATGCAACCGGTTTCTTAAAATGGCAAACATTTTCTAAATGTTAGCGATAACAAAAATTGAAAAAGCCTTTAAATTAAGATATTAAGGAATTGAAAAGAAATTGCGCAACCATTTGCTTAATTTTTCACCTTGTGGATTCACGAACCACGAGTTGCGGTAAAAAGCGCTGTTGTCGCAGGCTCGTATCGTTCTGTTCAATTTTTTGAATCAGTAGTTCACCACAAGCTTCGCCCATCTCAACGATGGCTTGCTTCATAGTCGTCAACTTGGGCGAGCTGACCTGATCCAGGAATACCCCATCGTAGCCGACAATCCCAAAATCCTTTGGTATCTGCGCGCCAATCGACTGCAAGCCTTGATTGATGCCTAGTGCCAAACGATCCGTCGCACAAATAAAACAAGTATTTTCCGCAAATTGCTCCTTCTGTGCTGTGATAAAGGTGCGGGCTGCGGAAGAACGGTTCTCAAAACGATGGATTTTTGGTGCTTGTCCTGTTTTTGTGACTGTATCTATGTACCCTTTTTCTCGGCTTTTCGTAAATGCTTCTTCCAACTCTAAACCAATATAGACCAAGTGTTGATAGCCAGTATCGAGGGCGTGTTTACAAGCAGAAACGATCCCTTGGTAGTTGTCACTATCAACAAAGCTGAATCCAGCTTCATTTTCACCAAATAGAACGACGGGTTTCTTTAAACTTTTTATCCAGTCCATATCCTTTTGGCGAAATCCCGTAATGATACAACCATCTGCTGGGCCACGATCCACCCCATCCGTCGTAACCAGCTGCAACGAATAATGCGCTTTGCCGATGGAACGAGCGATCCCCACTAATAAATTCATATAGTATGGCTCCGTCGTGTCCATCTCCTCTAAGATATACACTTTGATGATATGGGAACGCTTGGAAACTAATGATTTGGCAGCAATATTCGGTTGATAATCCAGTTCTAGCATTGCTTGATGAACGAGCTGCTTTAGCTCTTCGGTCACTTTATCTGGATGGTTGATCACTCGAGAAACGGTCATTGCGGAAACATTTGCTTTTTTGGCGACATCTGCTAACGTAGTCATGATTCACTCTCCCTGTATTATTTCATCTATAGTATAACACAATAAAACAAAAGAGAAACAAAGCCAACTTTTATATAGAAAGATTTCTTGCTTCATTCCAAAAGATAAAAAAACAGAGCAGCTTCTCAGCTACTCTGTCAAAAAGACTTTTTTTGGGGTGTCGCCAAAAGGATCCCACACGTGTTAATCCGTTTCGATCAACCCGTATTTACCATCTTTCCGACGATACACAATGCTCGTTCCATTCGTTTCCGCATCTTCAAAGATAAAGAAGTTGTGTCCTAGCATGTTCATTTGTAAAACAGCTTCTTCACTATCCATTGGTTTTAAAGACAAACGTTTTGTACGTACGATGTCTAAATCAGAACCATTGGTTTCTTCATCGTTTGCTTCAGTTGTGAACAAATCACCATCTGTTGGCGGAACCAACGCTGTCTCACGAGATTTGCGATTGATTTTTGTTTTGAATTTGCGGATTTGGCGTTCCAATTTGTCAACAACCAAATCGATACTAGCATATAGATCAGGTGAAGTTTCTTCCGCACGTAGAACTAGGAATGGTAAAGGAATCGTTACTTCTACTTTTGCAGTTTTTTCTGTATAAACTTTCAAATTAACGTGTGCTGTTGCTTCTGGCACATCATTAAAATAACGTTCTAATTTACCTACTTTTTTCTCGACGTAATCACGGATCGCTTCTGTTACCTCGATATTTTCGCCACGCACATTATATCTAAACATAAAAATTACCCCTTTCGTCTACCAGTAAAGAAGGAAAAGGACCACTCTTTTCTTCTTCTTAACTCTATTATATCGAACTCTTGGTCATTTGCCTAGTAAATCGAACAATTTTCTTTAAGCGTTTTCAAAATAACGTTTCAACGAGCAATAGAAAAAGAACGAATCGCCTGGGGGCCAAAGGACTGCAGTGCTTCAGCTGCATGATATAACGTTCTACCGGTAGTATACACATCATCGATCAACAATAATTTTTTCCCTTTGATTTCACACGCTACATCTGGCTTCACTGCAAAGGGTTGCGCCTCTACTAATCGTTGCCTGCGAGAACGTTGTGCCTGTGGTGCGGTATCAACAACTTTCTCCAGTAACTCTTGAAATCTGACTCCGGCGGCTTCCAGCACAGCGGTGACTTGATTAAACCCTCGCTGTTGGTAACGCTCTGCCGATAGTGGGATGGGAATCAAACACTCATAGTCAAACCTGTTGAGTTTCTGTTTGATCACAGGCGCAAACGTCCCCCGCAACTGATAGTTTCCCATCAGTTTGTATTCGTGAAGCCAATCCTTCATTCCTTGATCGTAAGCAAATAGCGCTCGGTGCTGCAATTGTATCATGGGACACGTTTCTTCCCAATAGAGACAATCGCTGCAAAACTCAGATGTTTTTTTTCCACACGAAGGGCAGCAGGTTCGCCAATCGATCACTGAAAACTGTTGGGCACATTGCGGGCACAATTCATTTTCTGGGATACGCCAAGGAGCCAACACCTCAATGATCGTTCGTTCTCTAGGAAAAGTCCTTTTACACCAACTACACACCATCGGTCAGCCAGCTTTTTGCCAATTGGTTCATTTCCTTGATTTCGTTGAGTGCTTTTCGGATCGCTTCCGTCATTTGGTCGTAGAAAAAAATGACCTCCCCTTCCGTATAGGCCCCTTTACGATCGACACGACCAGCAATTTGCACGAGCGCCGATTTTGTAAAGACTGGATGATTAGCACCCAATACGATGACTGAGACGTTTTCAAACGTCACCCCACGCTCTAAAATCATCGTTGTAAACAACACCTTGTAAATCTGTCGACGAGCAGACGCTACTTTTTCGCTCCGTTTTTGATCTTGCGACGAAACGCTAGTCA
The DNA here is from genome assembly GCF_051711245.1 of Enterococcus sp. DIV0240d. Taxonomy (NCBI): domain Bacteria; kingdom Bacillati; phylum Bacillota; class Bacilli; order Lactobacillales; family Enterococcaceae; genus Enterococcus; species Enterococcus sp. DIV0240d. The sequence continues at coordinate 2,880,908 of NZ_JBIOMG010000001.1, forward strand.
AAGACCATGACGTGCCTTGTCGGCGGACAGCCGCTTCTACTTCCTTCATCAGCGCAATGCTTGGACAAAACACCAAGACAAAGTTTTTTTGAAGCAGCCGCTGCAACTGCTGCAGCAATGGTCGCAGCCAACGTTTTCTGCGATAAGCCTGCGCCCAGTGACTATAATGAACAGGTTTTGGAACGATCAATGGACGCTGATGAAACCGCAGCGGCATTCTCAAGACAGCGAATTTTCCACGAATTTCTTGCAGCAGTCGTTCTGAAGGCGTCGCACTTAAATAGATCAGACACCCGTTTTTGGCTAAGGCATTGTATAATCCGTAACGCAGCTGCGCATCGCCCTCGTAGGGAAATGCATCTACCTCATCCACCACGATCAGTTGAAAGCTCCGATAAAAATGCAGTAGCTGATGGGTGGTCGCAATAAGGATGTTTGTGTAGCGATAAGGCTCTTCTGATTTTCCATAAAGGAGCAAGCTTTCCTCTTGTGGAAATGCTTGCTGAATCCGCGGAAACAATTCACGACAAACATCGATCCGAGGTGAGACGATCGCCACTCGACCACCTTCTTGCCGAACGTAGCGGATCGTTTCAAAGATCATTTCGGTCTTCCCTGAACCCGTGACCGACCAAACAAGCGAGGATCGTTTTTGTCGACAATTAGACACCAATTGCTGGGAAATTTTTTGCTGAAACTGCGTCAATGTTCCTGGCCAGACGATGTGGTGATTAATGGCTGGACTTTCCGTAGGTTGAATCACCAGTCGCCCATTTGATGTGATCCGACCATAGCGAATACAGGTTGGACAGTAATAGCTGCCTATCGGTAATTGCACCGACGGCTTGCGGTGGGAAGAACCGCATCGCTGACAAACGATTCTCTGCCCCTGCTCGAGCATTGCCGGTCGAGAATCAAAGGGTTTTCCTACATTCATTGTTTCATCTAAAACAAAAAATTGTCTTCCTTTTTGATTGGTCATAACATACACCTCAGTTTTAAGTACGCAAAAAAATCGGTTCAAGTACTTTTTGAAAAGTACTTGAACCGATTACAGGTTTCTTGTTTGCTTCAACAGCAGGTCTTGCTTATTCGCCGATCAATGTCAAAGCTTGATCTAAGACTTTTTCGCCGTTCATCATGCCGTAATCTGCCATGTTGATTACTTCTAAAGGAATTCCTTTTGGCGCTAGACGTTTCTCAAAATCGCCTTTCATGAAACGAACTTGTGGTCCTAATAATAAAACATTTACGTCTTTGCTTTCTAAATGTTGATCTGCTTCTGAAGCGGAAACTGCAAAAATATCTGCTTCTAATCCTTTTGCTTCAGCTGCTTTTTGCATTTTTGTTACTAATAAGCTTGTACTCATTCCTGCAGAACAAACTAACATAATTGTTTTTTTCGCCATATCGAACACTCCTTGAATTTTAAGAATAAGATAACATTTCCTATCTCTAGTATAGAACAAGTTTGAAATTTGTCAACGCTTTCTATCCAGCAGCCAGTTTGATTTTACTAAACGGTTAAAAACGACATACTCTTTTTTTAAATTGACGTGGACTACCTCATAGCCGGCATTCAGCCACGCATAGGCCCCGTTTTCAGGATGTCGGTAATCATTTGCCCACCAATCCGTACTCGTGCGGGCACTTTTGGGCAAGCCAGATGCTGGGAAAAGAAATTCATCAAACTGGGTAAAGGTTAACGTAATTTGTGAACCGCCGTTGTTTTTTAAATAGTGCGTGATCGTATCGTACTTTTTGCGTCTACCCAAAGCAACTGCCTCCTCTTTTTCAGGTCTGTGTTGGTGCCTTTTTCTTTCTTCTATTTGTAACTTTCCTTCCGATTGCCTATACTAGAAACATAAAGGAGGCGATCGTACGCGTGACTTATCGAACGATCCGACAAGATGGAGAAACGGAAATAGAAATCAAAAAATCGCGTTTCATCTGTTCGTTAAAACGAATCCAATCAGAAGATGAAGCCAAAGCGTTTATACAAGCCCTCAAAAAAGAACATTGGAAGGCGAATCATCATTGCAGCGCCTATGTATTGGGTGAAAACCATGAGATCCAACGCAGCAGTGATGATGGTGAACCTAGCGGCACCGCTGGAGTACCGATTTTAGAAGTATTGAAGAAAAATAACTTGATCAATATGGTCGCTGTCGTTACCCGCTACTTCGGTGGAACGAAACTTGGCGCTGGCGGATTGATCCGCGCTTATTCCAGTTCAGCTTCCGCTGGCATCAAGGCGGTGGGAATCGTCGAAGGCGTTTTGCATCAAGAGCTTGCATTGACCATTGATTATCCCCTTTTAGGTAAGCTGCAAAACTATTTAGAACTGCAGAACATCTACGTAAAAGACATTGCTTATACCGAGAAAATCGTTGTTACCTTAATGATTCCTGAAGCAACGCTTGCCGACCAAGAAGCCGCTCTGATTGATTTGCTGCAAGGGCAAGTGCAGCTAAACAAAGGCAAGACCGAATATGTAGAGCGCCTCATCGAGGAGCCAACCGAGTAACTATGCAGGACAAGCACCTGTCAGGTTTGCTCTTTTCCTCAAAGCACGGACTCTAATGCCGCTTGCTGCAGCGAATGCAGAAACGCCCAATCGTTGAAAAACCGAATTGACCGATGCGGAGCAACAGCACGTATGCTCGCAGTGTCCTTTCGGCTTTTTCGCGTCTTTTTTGTTTCCAGCCGTCTCAGGCAGCTTATTTTTCCATATAAAATTCGAAACGATTGCCGACATATTGGGTGCGCACATATTCAAATGGTTGCCCATCTTCAAATGAAGTGATTTGCCGCATACGTAAAATCGCATCGCCGCGTTTGATTTGTAAATAATCAGCAATTTGCTCGGAAGCGACCATAGCTGAGATCGTTTGCGAAGCGCCGCCGATTTTCCGCTGTCCTTTTTCTTCCAACACTTTATAGAGGGAAGAGATGATCTCCTCCTTGCTAAAGTCATGAATAAACTTTTCAGGGATACTCGCTACTTCAAAACAGATCGGCACATCATCCGCATACCGAATCCGCTCCATCCGTAAAATCGTTTCGTGTCCTTCTAATTGCAGCTTTTCCATCTCACTGGAGCTAGGTGCCGTCAAGAAATAAGCGACCGCTTTGCTGGAAGGCTTACGACCAAGAGAATTCATAATTTCGGTAAAACTCGTCGTGCCCGTCATTTTCTCTTGTACTTTTTGGCGAGCCACATAAGTGCCAGAACCGATTTTGCGCTCAAGAATCCCCTCATCCGCTAAGGTTTGGATCGCTTGCCGCAACGTCATGCGACTCACGCCGAATTGTTTTGACAACTCCCGTTCTGAAGGCAGACGATCCCCGATTTTGTATGTATTGTTTTCGATATTGGCTTTGATTTGATCATGAATCTGGATATAAACAGGTAATTTTTCCACCACTACACATTCCTCCGTTCCCCTCCTATTATAACTGGTATATACCTAAATAGCTAATAAAAAAAGCAAAAACTGCTCAGTTTTTCTCAATTTGTGCGAACTCTTTCCCCATTTTATAGGCAGAAAAAGAAGTTATCACAAATTGTCCAAACAAGAGCAGTCTCTTTGCTTTTAAATTGGTTCGGTCGCTGGCTTGAGAATTTATTCAGCCAACGCTTTATTGGCAGTTGCCATGAGCAAGCGAATGCGATTCAATTGATTGACGATCGAAACACCTGGATCGTAATCAATCGCTGCAATGTTCGCCTGTGGGTACTGGCGACGCAGCTCTTTCATGACGCCTTTTCCTACTACATGGTTAGGCAGACAGCCAAATGGTTGCAGACAAATGATATTGTTGACATTATTTTCCAACAGATCGATCATCTCACCGGTCAAGAACCAGCCTTCTCCCGTATGATTGCCGATGGAAACAATCTCGCTCGCTTGCTCGGCAAGCTGATGGATCGAATGAATGCCCTCAAAGCGCGTTGACGCCCGCAACGCTTTATCCATTGGTTTTTGGAGCCGTTCAATCGCCATGATCGCAAAATCAGCGATCATTTTGCTTTTCTTCGCCATCCCCAAATGCTCGTAGCGCCAAATCTGATTGTAGAGGGAATAATTCATGAAGCCGACAATATCTGGTACGACCGCTTCAGCTCCTTCTGCTTCTAACAGGCGAACGACATCATTATTGGCAGTCGGTGAATACTTCACTAAAATCTCTCCCACGACACCGACACGTGGCTTCTTGATAGCATTTAACGGCACTTGATCAAAGTCTTGAATGATTTTCTTCATATTGCGATTAAAGAGGCTGAAGGAGCCATTGCGGACATTTTTGGCAATTTTTTCCAGCCATTCTTGGTGGAGCCGATCGACAGCCCCTGCTTCTTGCTCATATGGACGGGTGCGATAAACGACCCGTTCAAAGAGATCTCCGTATAAAAATGCCACCGCCAAGCGTTTCATCATCGGCAAGGTAAAGCGAAAGCCAGGATTTGATTCAACACCAGTATTGCCCATCGAAATAGATACCACCGGTACTTGCGGAAATCCTGCATCGTTCAATGCTTTACGTAACAAGGGAATATAGTTCGTTGCGCGACACCCACCGCCCGTCTGGGTCATCAATACGCTGGTGTTTTCGACGTCATATTCCCCGCTTTGTAACGCTTCTACCAGCTGTCCAATGGAAATAATGGCCGGGTAGCAGGCATCGTTATTGACAAAGCGCAAACCGACATTGACTGCTTCTCGATCTTCACTGGGCAGACAGACCACTTGATACCCAGAAGCCTGCAAAGCGACATCTACTAATCCGCTTTGATGGATGGGACTCAACATCGGCAATAAGAGCGTGTGCTGCTTGCGCATTTCCTTGGTAAAAATAATCTTTGCTGGTTCCTCGTATTGCTTTTTAGGAACAAAGTGCTGTTTATCCCGTTCGTTGACTGCTGCTTTCAAGGAACGTAACCGAATCCGAATTGCTCCAAGGTTTGCACCCTCATCGATTTTCAACACCGTATACAGCTTGCCATATTGCGCCATGATCTCTTCGACTTGATCGGTGGTCACTGCATCGATCCCGCAGCCGAAGGAGTTTAATTGAACCAATTCCAACTGCTTGTTTTTCGCCACCACTCGTGCAGCCGCATACAACCGTGAATGATAGACCCATTGATCCACGACCCGCAGATCGCCGACATTTGCTAAATGAGCAATACTGTCCTCGGTCAGTACATGAAAGCCTTCTTGGGTAATGACTTCCGCTATCCCATGGTTGATTTCAGGGTCCAAATGATACGGTCTTCCAGATAAAACGATCCCTTTTTGGTTGGTCGTCATCAGCATTCGCAGCGTTTCTTCTCCCCGTTGCGCAATATCTACTTTGAACTGATCTAGTTCCTCGAAGCCGCTGCGCAGCGCTTGGGCAATTTCGTCTTCAGAAAAACCAAAATCTTGAAACGTCCCCGTTAAGGTTTTGGCCATTGAGGCTTCATCTGCCAGATTTAAAAATGGACAGCGGTAGTCAACCGCCCCTTCACGAATCGCATCGACGTTGTTACGAATCACTTCTGGATAGCTTTGTACGATTGGACAGTTAAAATGATTTTCAGCGGCAGTGTTCTCTACTCGCTCAAAAATGACTCCTGGATAAAAGATCAACGGTATGTTTTGATCGATCAGTGCTTGGATGTGTCCATGGGCTAGTTTGGCTGGGTAACAAACGGTATCGCTAGGAATCGTTTCGATCCCTTGCTCATATAGTTCTTTATTAGAACGCGGCGACAAGGTTACTCGAAACCCTAACTGGGTGAAAAAGGTATGCCATAGCGGATAATTTTCATAAAGATTCAACACTCTTGGTAAGCCGATTTCCCCATGGAGGGCATCTTTTTTACGCAAAGAACGGTACTTGAACAAGCGGCGGTATTTTTCATCCACGAGATTGACTTTGCGGTCTTCTTTTTTGATTTTGATCCGCGCACCACGTTCGCAGCGATTCCCCGTAATGAATTTTCGACCATCCGAAAAGAGGGTCACGGTTAATAAACAATTGTTTTCGCAAAGACCGCAATTTGTAAATTCTTTTTCTGCTTGAAAATCGGCCATTTCTGCAGGAGACAACAACGTACTGACATCGTCGATCGCCGCTTCTTCTAACGCGATCAACGCCGCCCCATAAGCGCCCATCAAGCCAGCGATCGATGGTCGTACGACTTCACGGCCGCTGATCAATTCAAAGGCGCGCAGAACCGCTTCATTATAGAAAGTCCCTCCTTGGCAGACGATTTTCTCGCCAAGATCTTCGGGGCGCCGAACCTTGATCACCTTATAGATAGCATTCTTTATGACCGAGTAAGACAAGCCAGCCGAAATGTCGCCAACAGAGGCTCCTTCTTTTTGGACCTGTTTGACTTTTGAGTTCATAAAGACGGTACAACGCGAACCCAGGTCAACCGGCGCTTGGGCTTTTGTCGCTGCCAGCGCAAATTCTTTGACATCCTGATTCATAGATTTGGCAAAGGTCTCAATGAACGAGCCGCATCCTGACGAACAGGCTTCATTTAGCTGAATCGAAGAAAGTGCACCGTCTTTGACTGTCATCGCCTTCATGTCTTGCCCACCAATGTCCAAGATAAAATCAACCCCTGGCTGGAAATGTTCAGCAGCTTTGTAATGGGCCATCGTTTCGACTTCACCGATATCGACCTTCAGTGCATGTTTGATCAGATGCTCACCGTACCCTGTGATCGTTGACTTTGCGATGTAAACGTCAGAAGGCATCTGACGATAAAGCTCTTGTAAAACCGCCATCGTTGTCGCTAACGGCTCGCCTTCATTGTTGCCATAAAAAGAAAACAACAAATCCCCCGCATCATTGATCAAGACGACTTTCGTCGTCGTTGATCCAGCATCGATACCCAAATAAGCAGCACCTTTATGCTCCGACAAAGGTTTTTCTGCAGCAACCGCTTGGGCATGGCGGGCACGAAAAGCAGCCAGTTCTGCTTCGTCTTTGAATAAAGGATCTAGCGTATCTGTTGGCGCAAGTGTGCCGTCTTCACCATTGGCTAAGCGGTCGCATAGTACAGAAAGCTGCTGCGCTTCTTCTGCATACAGTGCAGCCCCCATCGCCACAAACAGTTCTGGATTCTCGGGAAAAATGATATCTGCTTCTTGCAGGTTCAACGTATCGATAAATCGTTGACGCAATTCCGACATAAACGTCAGTGGACCGCCTAAGAAGGCTACCTTGCCTTTGATTTTACGACCAGCTGCTAAGCCAGCAATCGTTTGATTGACCACCGCTTGAAAAATACTCGCAGCAATGTCCGCTTTTGCCGCCCCTTCATTGATCAGCGGCTGCACATCAGTTTTGGCAAAGACCCCGCAGCGTGAGGCAATCGGATAAAGGGTTTGGTATCCCTTGGCTAGCTCATTGACCCCATTGGCATCCGTTTTCAATAAAACCGCCATCTGATCAATAAACGCACCGGTCCCACCGGCACAACTGCCATTCATCCGCTGCTCCAACGCACCTTCAAAAAAGGTGATCTTCGCATCTTCACCGCCTAATTCGATCGCCACATCCGTTTCTGGGATCACTGTCTCGACTGTTTTGGTACAAGCGATGACCTCTTGGACAAAAGGGATCCGCAAAACTTCTGCCAGCCCCATTCCGCCTGATCCGGTAATCGCCAGCGCAACTGGCTGATCTTGGATTACTGCTTGCGCTTCTTTAATAATTTTTTCCGCTGCCTTTTGGATGTCTGCATAGTGTCGTTCATACCTTGAAAAACACGTTTGATTGCGTTCATCTAACAGAACCATCTTGACCGTTGTTGAACCGACATCGATGCCCGCCTTATATTTTTTCATTTGTTGCCTCCATCTAAACAACACTTTGTTGATTATCTAACAAGCCGTTTGTTATAATACTTATGTTCATTGTAATTCTTTTAATTGATAATTCAACAAACAATTCCAACGAAGGTGTGGGATAAACAACAATTAGACGTTTTTTGTCGTTTATTTTGAAAGGAAATTCACAATATGAAAAAATTGGATTTACGTGTCAAACGAACCAATAAGTACATTATTGAAGCCTTTATTCGCTTAGTTGAAGAAAAAGGCTTCGAGCAAGTGACTGTCCAAAATATCGCAGACGAAGCCATGATCAACCGCGCGACCTTCTATGCCCATTACAAAGACAAGCAAGACTTGTATGAAAAAATATTTGACTTGGCCGTCGAATCTTTTACCTCGATCCTTGACTTTGAAGATTTCGTCCAAGGCAATCGAATCAAGATCCGTAAAATCGAAGCGGCCATGACCGAACTTTTTTTACACATTCAAAAGAATCGCTCTTTTTATTTGACGATCATGGATGCCTCTGCCATTGAGATCATTCGTAAAAAACTGGGGCTGATTTTAACGGAACGGTATCAAGAGATCTTTTCAACCTTGAAGATTACAGAAGGCGATCTTGAAGTGCCCTTAGACTTCATCATTGATTATATGACCTCAATATTTGTTGGCACGCTGCATTGGTGGCTAACGGCAGAAACAACGATGCACGCCGACCATTTAGCAAAACTCGTCATCAAACTAGTGGCAAACGGTCATCTAACTGTCTTGGGGATTGAAATTGAGGAATAAAAAAAGAAACTGCCTATATGCAGTTTCTCTCATGCTGATTGCCCTTTAATCAATGATTTTTTGCGCGCCATTTGATCGTGTCTTTTGTCTTACGCTGTTTTGTTACTTTGATTCCTTTTGGAGCCACACGAATCGCATAGTCTTCCTTTTTGACAACGTCATAGACATGCTCTGCAACTTCCGTTATTTTTTCTTTTAGATTCAGTTTAAATTTCATGTGTTTTCATCTCCCGAATGCTTTACTACTAGCGTATCGCAAATAAAAAAAATCTTCAACTTATAACCCTTCCTCAAACCAAAAAAAATAATGGTTAAATAACGAAAAAAAACAGCAAGACTACTTGCTGTTTTTTTTTTGCGTATTCATCTGACTGGGGTAGCTGGATTCGAACCAACGCATGACGGAGTCAAAGTCCGTTGCCTTACCGCTTGGCTATACCCCAATAATGGTGGAGGAGAGTGGATTCGAACCACTGAACCCTAAGGAACGGATTTACAGTCCGTCGCGTTTAGCCACTTCGCTACTCCTCCAAAAGGTTTTTCTCAAACCTGACAATAGTTATAATACCGAAAAAGATAACAAATTGCAAGAGCAAAAAGTAAATTTTTCTAGAAATTATTCATGTAAATTCCATTGGCGAATAATCATCTCGATCGCAGCTTCTAAACTTCTGCTTGAACCTAGATCTTCATCCCCTAAAAAGCTTTGAAATTCTTTCGGTCCAGTCGTTAAAATCTCACCGATACGTTTTTTACCAATAAATAATTCATTGACGGTATAGTCTTTGCCATGAATGGCTTTCGTTGTTTCTTCAATACGGACTTCGATATCTTTATTTTTCTTAGACATGGTTGCACCTCTTTCTTTACAGCACCTTCCTATTTTAACAGAAAACCAGCAAAAGAAAAAGAAAATCTCATCTGGAACGAAAAAAAGTAGTCAATCGTTACGATCGACTACTTTTGCTGCTTTGTCTCATTTCTGGTTCGTCAAGACAGCACTGGTTACGGTATACCCTGCATCGCTTAAGATTTTCTCGATCGCTGCGACTTGGCGCGACTCTACTTGGATCTCAACAATCGTTTTTAGCGCCATCCGATTGACTACGATGGTCAAAATACTCATCTGATGATCGGCAAGCAGTTTGGTCACGTCTGCTAACACGCCCACATGGTCATCCGTGATCTCGATGGACACTCGGGTTCCGCCATCATGGTAGCCAGTGATTTTCAAAAAGGCATCGAAAATATCATTGTTGGTAATGATCCCCACTAGGGTATCATCATCCATGACTGGTAAAACCCCCACGTTTTCACTACGCATGACGGAAATGGCGTCCTCTAATAAAGCATCTGGTTCAATCGTGGTCACTTTTTTCAACATGATATCAGCGACCGTCGTTTTATTTAAGAGATAGTTCATTTCATAAACGCTTAAGCTTGTCGCTTTTGAGGGAGTTGCTTCAGCGATCGTTCCTTCTGTGATCAACCCTACTAATTTACCATCGTCAACGACGGGCAGACGGTGGATATCGTGCTGCTTCATTAAATCTACTGCATCAAAGATCGGTGTCTGCGAATCGACGGTGACGACCGTCTTCGTCATAAAATCACTTACGCTCATTGTTTAGCCTCCTAGATACGCTTTTCTTACTTCATCACTTGCTAGTAATTCTTCTCCAGTACCTTCTAAAACGATTTTCCCCGTTTCTAATACATAGCCGCGATCGGCAATCGATAAAGCCATTTTTGCATTTTGTTCAATCAGCAGCACAGTCGTTCCTTGCTGCTTGATTTCTTGAATGATTGAAAAAATTTCTTTGATAAAAATCGGTGCCAAGCCCATCGAGGGCTCATCCAGCAAAAGCAAGCGCGGTTTTGACATCAATGCCCGCCCCATTGCCAACATCTGCTGCTCACCGCCAGATAATGTCGACGCATCTTGCGAGAGGCGTTCTTTCAATACAGGAAACTTGCGGTAAACTTGTTCATAGTCGTCTTTGACACCACTGTCTTTACGCAAGAAGGCCCCCATCTCTAAGTTTTCTTGAACCGTCAAACCTGAAAAGACGTGCCGCCCTTCTGGCACTTGTGACAAGCCGTTTGCGACGATTTTTTGCGGTGCTTCTTTCTCAATTCGTTTTCCTTCAAAAGTGACTGAGCCATTTGAGGGGCGGATCAATCCAGAAATCGTCCGTAAAATCGTGGTTTTCCCTGCACCATTGGCACCAATCAGTGAAACGATCTCCCCTTGATTGACGTGGAAGGAAACATCATGGACCGCTTGGATCATGCCGTAGTGTACACTTAAATTTTGAATTTCCAGCATCAGATTTCCCCTCCTAGATAAGCTTCGATCACCCGCGGATTGTTTTTGATCTCTTCTGGTTCACCGTGGGCGATGACTTGGCCGTATTCCAGCACATAGATCCGTTCGCACACTTCCATGACCAAACTCATATCATGCTCAATCAAGAGGATCGTCAATTGAAAATCTTTTTGGATCTTATAGATCAGCTTTGTCAGTTCTGTTGTTTCTTGAGGATTCATCCCCGCAGCCGGCTCGTCAAGAAACAGAATTTTTGGTTCTGTAGCCAATGCGCGTACGATCTCTAACCGACGCTGCTCGCCATAAGGCAAATTTTTCGCTAACGTTTGACTTTTGCCATCCATATCAAAGATCCGTAACAGCTCTAAGGCTTTTTTCTTCATGGATTCTTCGTTTTTGTAATACTTTGGCAAACGCAAGATGCTGGTCAGCAGTCCTTCTTTATGCTTACTGTTCATAGCGATCAAAACGTTGTCCATCACGGTCAAGTTTTTAAACAAGCGAATGTTTTGGAAGGTTCTTGAAAAGCCTAAATCCGCGATTTTATAAGGCTTCACGCCATTTAAACGTTTTGGCTTACCTTGGGTCTCAAAAAGCACTTCGCCTTCACTAGGCTCATACACACCTGTCAGGAGGTTAAAGAGCGTTGTCTTGCCGGCACCGTTTGGTCCAATCAACCCGACCAGCTCATTGGTATCTAGATGGAGGTCTACATGAGAAACAGCAGCTAAACCGCCGAAGTTTTTCGTTAAGCTTTTAACTTCTAATAGAGGCATCGTTGTCATCCCCCTTTTTTCTAAATTTATCCAGCAGTCCTTTTACGGAGAATTCCCATGTCCCTAAAAGTCCGCTTGGTTTAAAGATCATAATGATGATCAAAGCCAATGCATAAATGATCATGCGCAAATCAGAGAAGCCTTGCAAGTACATGTTTAAGATTCCTAGCACTACTGCCGAAACAACTGCTCCTGTGGTACTCCCAAGCCCTCCAAAAACGACGATGATCAATACATCGATCGATTTCATAAAACCGTAATCTCGTGGGAAAACCGACTGCTGATAGCTGGCATAAAGGGTACCAGCAATGCTTGCCATCACTGCCCCCATCACAAACGCAATTACCTTGTATTTCGTTGTGTTGACCCCCATCGATTCTGCAGCGATCTCATCTTCACGAATCGCTAAAGTCGCCCGACCTGGTCCGCTATGGATAAAGTTTGAAACGACAAGAATCGATAGAACGGCAAAGAGAAAGACGATCTGCCAATTACTGAATTGGGGCAATCCGAAAATTCCTGCAGGACCATTGGTCAAGCCTCGGAGGTTCACCAACAAGATCCGAATGATTTCTGCCACACCTAGGGTAGCGATCGCTAGATAGTCGCCTTTTAAACGGAGGGTCGGAATCCCAACCACTAATGCGACTGCACCTGAAACCAGCATCCCCACCAGTAAGCCAGTTAAAAAGCCGCCAAAGGTTGGATTGCTTGCCGACAGGATCGCGCCAGCATAAGCACCGATTGCCATAAATCCAGCATGTCCTAAGGAGAATTGCCCTGAAAAGCCGATGATCAGATTCAAACTGACTGCCAAGATGATATTGATTCCGATATTGACGATGATCGCATCAGAGAACAAATTGATCATTCCGCCATTGTAGGCTGCAAATAATCCAAAATAAAGAATAGCTGCCAGAGCGAGCCAGATTAAGTTGTAACGTAAATTCTTTTTCATTTCTGCCACCTACACTTTCTCTTTGATATTTTTGCCGAGGATCCCAGCTGGACGAACCAACAATATAATTATTAAAATGACATACACTAAAGCATCCTTATAATCAGAAAAACCAAGCGCTGTCGCTGCTGTTTCCACCAAACCGATCACAAAGCCACCTAAGGCTGCTCCAGGAATGATCCCGATCCCGCCAAGAACCGCTGCAACAAAAGATTTCAGACCAGGAACGACGCCCATTGATGGATCAATGGAATTATAATACAAACCGATCAGCATCCCGCCAGCTGCAGCCAAAGCCGAGCCTAAGGCAAAGGTAAAGGAAATCGTTCGATTGACATTGATCCCCATCAAACGCGCTGCATCTGCATCAACACTTACTGCCCGCATCGCTTTTCCCATACGGGTCTTTTTCACGATCAATTGCAAGAGAATCATTAAGGTAACCGAAACAGCCAAGATCAATAACTGGACATTACTTACTTGAACAAACCCGATGGAATAGGTTTGTCGTTCGATCGCTTGCGGAAAGGGGCGCACATTGGCAGAAAAGAAAAAGATCATGACATTTTGCAAAAAATAAGAAACCCCGATTGCCGTGATCAGTGCCGAAATTCGCGTGGAATTGCGTAAGGGACGATACGCTAAAAATTCGATCGTTACCCCAAGAGCTGCACTGGCGATCATTGAAATGAACAACGCCGGGAAAAACCCTAATTGCCATTGATTGATCAAAAAGTAACCGATAAAACTACCGATCATGTAAACTTCTCCGTGGGCGAAGTTGATCAACTTGATGATGCCATACACCATCGTATAACCCAGCGCTAACAAGGCATAGATACTGCCTAGAAACAAGCCGTTGATCAATTGTTGGATCATCATTTCCATATACTCACTTCCAATATCATTTATTATGGTCATTCTTTTTAGAGAAAAGAAACTGAGACAAACACATCAGGTCTGTCCCAGTTTTCACTGCCAAACAACTGCGGGTTTTTAAGGTTCCACAGTGTCTGCTGAGGTTTCTTTCCCGTCAGTCAATCCTAAAACAACTGCTGATTTTTCAGGGTTATGATTTTCATCCATCGTGATTTCACCGGTCACACCGACAAAGTCTTTCAGTTCAGACAAACCAGCTGCGATCGCTAATGAATCTGCTGAGTTTTGATCTTCGATCGCTTGCTTGATCATATAAACGGCATCATAGGCTAACGCATTAAAAGCAGAAGGCTCTTTGCCATATTTTTCATTGAAAGCTGCCACAAACGGCTCAACTTTGTCGTTTGCTGGTGCTTTGGTAGAGAAGTGACCGGTATAGTAAACATTGCTGACATTTTCTGCACCAGCTGTTTGAACCATTTTTTCATCACCGAATCCATCCGCACCAATGATTGCTTGATCAATTCCTAATTCTCGCGCTTGCTTGATGATCAAACCAGCTTCTGTGTAGTAGCCTGGAATGAACAAGACATCGAAGTCGACATCTTTGATTCTTGTAAGAACTGCTTGGAAATCTTTGTCGCCTTCGGTAAAGTTATCTTCTAAGACGATTTCGCCTGGGTAGCTTTCTTTAAATGCTTCCGTCAAACCAATTGCGTAGTCACTTGAGTTATCACCTAAGATCACGGCTTTTGAAGCATCCAAATTTTCTGCTGCATATTTTGCCAAGATCGTTCCTTGGAAGCTATCTTGGAAACAAGAACGGAAGGCAAATTCATGCACTTTCCCACTAGTATAAGTAATCGCATCGTCAGTACCTGAAGGTGTAACCATTGGTACTTGTGCTCTGGTCACGTTAGGCAAAGCAGCTTTCGTAGCACCAGAAGTTGCTGGACCAATGATGGCTACAACTTTATCATTGGTTGCTAAGTTGGCTGCTACCGTTGCAGCTTCATTGTTATCTGATTTGTTATCTTTCGAAATAATTTCAATTTGTTTTCCAAGAACACCGCCGGCAGCATTGATTTCTTCGACTGCCAAGTCGATCCCCTCTTTTTCAGCCGTCCCATAAGCAGCAACTGCTCCAGACAACTCTAAGTTGGCACCAATCTTAATGGTATCTCCCTCTTGTTTATTGCCACCTTCAGCAGCACCACTGCTATCCGTTGGTCCACCTGTTGGTCCTGCACTACAAGCTGTCAATAAAAACAAACTCGCAAACAAAAATGCAAATTTCTTTTTCATAATTTTCCTCTCCTTCACTTCCCCTGAATATGTTATCCAATATACTGAAAAATCTGGAAAATGTCAACGAATTATCAGAATATTTCACCTATTCAGAATTTATTTTTTTCGCCGATAAAAAATGGTGCTTTTAAAACATTGATCCAGCAACGATGGAATCGCTTTTCTAATTTTTGGATAAAAAGAAAAGCAAGCAAAGGTTTTTCCCCTTTGCTTGCTGCCGATACGCTTTGATTTGATACTTTTTTTTCAAACGGACGTTTGAAAACATTACATCCTCATGTTAGCGGCTATTTCGTGGATACAATGCTTGAAAATTTGCCGCCGCCCCAACTAAATTGGCGTCATTGCGATAGTCACATAGCTTGATCAGTGGGACGAAATCATTTAATGCTTGATCCGCCAACATTTTTTTCAAGCGCTGGTCCACTTCTTCTAACAAGCCTTTTTTGGCACTGACACCACCGCCGATAATGATCACTTCAGGATCAAAAGCAAACTGAATACTGAACAGTCCTTGTGCTAAATAGTTGTAAAATTTATTGACTTCCTCGATCGCAATGGCATCGCCATCTTCTGCACGTTGAAAGACCTCTTCACCGGTAATCGTCGTTCGATCCACTCCGATCCGATCACAATACCGCCAGGCCATCTGAACCGCTGTCCCTAGTTGCGAAAATGTTTTGCCTTGATCTAGGATCATCAACCCAAATTCGCCACCGTATAAATGTGCCCCACGGACTAGCTCACCATTTTGAAACAGGGTACCGCCAACGCCTGTTCCGATCACAACGAAGGCTGCTTGCTGATACTCTTTGCCCGCTCCTTGATAAAATTCAGCCATCCCAGCGCAATTGGCATCATTTTCGATGGTTACGGGTACCCCAAACGCTGCTTCGAGTTCTGAGTAAATATCAAACCCATGGATATAAGGGATCGCACTAATGCCGTCGATCCGCCGTTCTTGGGCATTGACCGCACCTGGCGCACTGATTCCAACGCCTTCAATCTCTTCATCTACGCTTGCCCTCACTTGCTGCAGCTGTGCTTTCATTTCCTCCCAAGTATTTGGAGTAGTGAACTTCCCTTTACTCACCAAAGAATCTTGTGCCCAGACGCCATATTTTACTGCTGAACCACCCATATCAAAGACTAAAATCGCCATTTTTTTCCCTCAATCCTTTATTATTCTGATACTGTCTATTTTACCGCAAGTCGGCGCTTGAAGAAAGCGATTTCCGAGGACAAGAAAAAAACAGTCTCATTCACTTAGACTGTCTCTTCATCCATTAGAGTTGTTTTTCCAAAATCACTTGATCGAACAGCTGCTGCCCATTCTCAAAAATCGGTTCGACATAGTGGGTGGTGAAATAATTCTTCACCCGCTCTTTTTCAACATAGCCTTGCTTTTGGTACAAAGTCAAGGCTGCAGAGGGCAGACTACCAGTTTTGATCACTACGATCGGCCGTTTTGCCCCGAGGTGCTGACTGAGGATCGCTTCTTCGGCAGCTTGCAGCAATTGACGACCGATGCCCATTCCTTGCTTTTCTGGCGAAACGGCCACATTCATGATCTCCCAGTTCTTGCCTTGATTTTGATAAACTAGCACACCAATCATTTCTCCAGCTTCTTCATAAACAAGTGTTTGGCTATTATATAGATAGCTTTCTACGACTGCTTTATCAGGATCTGCATCCAGCAGCAACGCCCAAGGATACGCTTCATTAGGGGCGATTGGACGAATCATGGCTTTTTGGCTCCTTTTTTATATTTCTGTTGATTCCTTTTAACTTTTCCGATAACGGTACGTTGGTTTGACTTTGTCTTTCGTATTTCTTTTTAAAGTAAACGTCTGGGGTACGTAATCTATTCCGCCTTTTACAAAGGGATGGCAACGTAAGATACGAGCTACCCCCATCAAGCCTCCTTTGGCTGCTCCATGGACTTGGATGGCTTGGATCATGTATCCTGAGCAAGTCGGATAATAACGACAGCTAGGAGGAAATAATGGGGAAATAAAACGTTGATAGAAACGAACAAAGCCGATCAAAAGTTTACTCATTCCTTGCCAGCCTTTCTTTTTAGCGTACGATTCAGTAAAGATAGATAGAAAAAACTAGGACTCAGCACGTGGCGTAAGTCCTAGTTATGGTTTATTTCATAAACTCAAAGATATGATTCCAAAGACTTGGAGAGAATACTTTAAAAGGACTGCCGTCACCGATCACTCCATAACCAATCATCGTTCCTGCTAGGAACAATAAAATAGCTAATAAAATGACGATTAAAATTTTTATCAAGCTAGTTAAAATATAACGGTTCAACTTCACTTTTTTCTCTCCTACTCCTATTAGGCGTTAACTGGTACGACTTCTTCTACTGCGTCAGAAACTCGTTCAACAGATGCCCCTAATTGTTGCAATTTTTCGTGGAATTTGTAGTAGCCGCGATCCAAATATTTTAGATTGCGAACACGCGTCCGTCCCGTTGAACGCAAACCTAATAAAATCAACGCTGCTGCGGCACGTAAATCTGTCGCATAGACCAGCGCACCTTGTAATTCATGGCCGCCTTCGATCACTGCAACGTTGCCGTCAATTTTTACATGGGCATTCATGCGACGCATTTCTTCTAAATGTTGGAAACGATTCTCAAATACCGTTTCATTCACAACACTCGTTCCTTGCGCTAATAATTGAATAGCAGACATTTGCGCTTGCATGTCCGTAGGAAAACCTGGGTGAGGCATCGTTTTCACATCTGTTGCCTTCAAATGTTCAGGTCCGACCACACGAATCCCTTCAGCGACTTCAGTCACTTCTGCGCCCATTTCGATCAATTTTGAAATCAATGGACGATTGTGCTCTGAGATCGCATCTTTAATAATAACGTCTCCTTGGGTCATTGCTGCTGCAACCATAAAGGTTCCTGCTTCGATACGGTCTTGCACGATTGAATGATCTACTGCATGCAGGTGTTCGACACCTTCAATACGCATCGTTTCGGTTCCTGCACCAAAGACCTTGGCACCCATTTTATTCAAAATGTTTGCTAAATCAACGATTTCTGGCTCACGAGCGACGTTTTCGATGATGGTGATGCCTTTAGCTTTTACGGCAGCCATCATGATATTTTGCGTGGCGCCGACACTTGGGAAATCCAAGTAAATGCTATTGCCTTTTAACTCATCGGCGATCGCTTCTATGTATCCATCTTTTTGGATGATTTGCGCGCCTAGTGCTTGAAATCCCTTCAAATGTAAATCAATTGGTCGTTTGCCGATTGCACAGCCGCCAGGCATTGCCACTTTGGCATGTCCATTACGGGCTAACAAAGGCCCCATGACTACGATTGAAGCGCGCATTTGGCTCACATACTCATACGGTGCTTCGATTGCTAATTCTTGTGACGCATCGATCGTCATTGTGTTGTTTTCTTCTTCAAAATCGATTGCGACATTTAAATGCCGAATCACTTCTTTCATTGTTAATACATCGGAAAGGATCGGTACATTTGTTAATGTCGTTGTTCCTTCTTCCGCTAATAAGCTTGCCGCTAAGATAGGTAGAACAGCATTTTTTGCCCCTTCGATCTTCACTGTTCCAGTTAATCGATTACCACCTTGAACGATCATCTCTTCCATTTATGTTCCCTCCAAATAATGCAGTGACTCACACAAATCTTGCCAATTATAGCATAATATTCGGTGTTTTTGCATATATTAATGAAATTCTTAAAAACCTGTTAAAAATAAATTACGACATAGCGCAATCAACTCAAGGAAAAAAGTACTGGCGGTGTAGCCTAATGCAATCGCAAGAAACACCATGACCATTCGTATCTGAGTCGTTCGTAAAGCTTTAAAAAAAGCATCGATCCGCACAGATTGCAATGCCCAAAATGCTAAATAGATGAACGCTAAATGACTCACGATTCGAATGATTGCATCAATTCCATACACTTGCATACTTCCTGCTCCTTTTTTCATAATTGAACATTCCTATCATACCACAAAGATGTCAAGATAAAAAATAATCTTTCTTGAAACCTTCATGAAAAGACTTTAAAAAGTTTTTAAAACGTTTTCTTGAAGAAACAAAAAAACAAAGGCAAGATGCCCTTGTTTTTTAGGAATGTTTTGACACGTTGATTCGATTGATGGCGCGGTGCAAAGCAACCGTTGCGCGCCGAAGCTGGTCGATATCCTCGACTTGTTTGGCTTCTTCGATTTGGCGTTCTGCACGCTGTTTTGCTCTTTCTGCACGTGAAACGTCGATGTCACGATCACGTTCCGCACTATCGGCTACGATCGAGACAACATTGTCTCGCACTTCTAATATACCGCCGTTGACAGCGACCCAGTCGACATGGGTATCTGAATCAATCCGTTTGACCCGGACTTCATCAATCGTCAATGGAACGATGATTGGGGCATGGTGCGGCAAAATACCGATCTCACCATCTGTTGTACGTGCAACCACGATTTTCGCGTGATGATCGTAAACCAAACCAGCAGGTGTCACCACATTGACTGTTAAAAATTGATCCATGAGGTTCCCCTCTTTCTTCAAGGCTGGTTAATTAATAGCCAATTTTTTTCGCTTTTTCAATGACATCTTCAATTCGTCCAACACTGCGGAAGGCTTCTTCTGGAAGATCATCATATTTTCCTTCAAGAATCTCTGCAAATCCTTTGATGGTTTCTTCAACTGGCACATAAGAACCAGGTTGTCCCGTAAACTGTTCCGCTACGTGGAAGTTTTGTGACAAGAAGAATTGAATGCGGCGTGCGCGGGCAACTAAGGTTTTTTCATCATCAGACAATTCATCCATCCCTAAGATGGCGATGATGTCTTGTAATTCCCGATAACGTTGCAACGCATGCTGTACTTCAGTCGCTACTTCATAATGTTTTTCACCAACGATTTCAGGTGCTAACGCACTAGAAGAAGACGCCAGTGGATCAACGGCAGGATAGATCCCTTGTTCGGTCAATTTACGTTCCAAGTTGGTTGTTGCATCCAAATGGGCAAAAGCAGTCGCAGGTGCTGGGTCTGTATAGTCATCGGCAGGGACATAGATGGCTTGAATAGACGTAACAGAACCTTTTTTCGTCGATGTGATCCGTTCTTGTAATTGCCCCATCTCAGTTGCTAATGTTGGCTGATACCCAACGGCCGACGGCATCCGACCTAGTAAGGCAGATACTTCAGAACCTGCTTGAGTGAAGCGGAAGATATTATCGATAAACAAGAGCACGTCTTGTCCTTCCACATCACGGAAGTACTCGGCTAATGTCAAACCAGTCAAGGCTACCCGCATCCGGGCACCTGGTGGTTCATTCATTTGTCCAAACACCATGGCTGTTTTTTCGATAACGCCTGATTCTTTCATTTCATTATAAAGGTCATTTCCTTCACGTGTCCGTTCACCAACACCTGTGAAGACAGAGATCCCACCATGCTCTTGGGCGATGTTGTGGATCAATTCTTGGATCAAGACGGTTTTACCAACACCGGCACCACCGAAAAGTCCAACTTTCCCCCCTTTTAAATAAGGAGCTAACAAATCAATGACTTTGATCCCAGTTTCAAGGATCTCCGTACTTGTTGACAATTCATCAAAGTCAGGTGCTTTTTTGTGAATCCCACTGCGGGGTGCCTCTTCAGGAAATGGTGCTTCTAAATCGATGGTATCGCCTAGGACATTAAATACCCGTCCTAATGTTTCTGTCCCAACTGGAACAGAGATGGAGGCGCCTGTATCGATTACTTCCATTCCTCGTTGTAAGCCATCTGTTGATTCCATGGCAATCGTACGGATAACGCCGTCGCCAAGTTCTAGGGCAGCTTCTAACACAACTTTTGTTTTCTGCTCATCTTTTTTGTAAACAATCAACGCATTGTTGATATCTGGTAATGATTGGTCTAGAGAGAATTCCACGTCAACAACGGGACCAATGACTTGAACAATCTTGCCTGAACTCATTCGTATTCCTCCATTCGTTCTTGAAACTATTCTAACGCGGATGCCCCCGCCACAATTTCAGTAATTTCTTGGGTGATCGCTCCTTGGCGCGCTCGGTTGTATGAGATCGTCAAGTCCCCAATAATATTTTTGGCATTATCTGTTGCTGTTTTCATCGCTGTCATTCCGGCAGCATGCTCGGCTGTTTTTGCGTCAACAATCGCACCATAAATCAAGCTTTCAGCGTATTGAGGCAGTAATTGATTCAAAATCGCTTCTCTGGAAGGTTCAAACAAGTATTCTTGTTCATAACTTTCGGCTTCTTCAGGATCTAAATCGGATATCGGCAACATTTTCTCCACACGAAATTGGCTAGTCAATGAATTGATGTGATGGTTATAACACACATATAATTCATCGAAGACCTCGTTTTGGTACATCGTGGTTGCCAATGTTACGATTTTACGTACCTCATCAAAGCTTGGTTGATCCGAAAGGTTTCTTAACTCGTACGCCAAATTGATGCCCCGTGCTTTGAAAAAGTCAGCGCCAGTTGCACCAATGGCAATCATGACATACTCTTCTTCTTTTGCATGGTCTTCATCCAGCATGGTCATCATTTGTTTTAAGATGGAACTATTATAGCCGCCCACTAGACCGCCATCAGAAGTGATGACGATATAGCCTGTGCGTTTGACCGGGCGACTAACCAACATACTGTTATAGTTCACACCATCTTTAGGACCAGAACCTGCAAGATCGGAAAGCTGCTGCGCAGTCAAATGCGTAACGATTTCACGTACTTTGTTGGCATACACTTGAAACTGTTTCGAATGAGCTTCAGATTTTGTTAATTTTGCAGCTGAAACCATTTGCATGGCCTTTGTGATTTGGCTGGTTTTCTTTGTTGAGGCAATTCGTTGCTTGATTTCATTTAATGAAGCAGCCATTTTCTCTCACCTCTTTTATGCGTTTTGCATTGTCGATATTTTATCTTGCGGTGTCACCCGAGAACTGTTGGATGCCATGAAAATATCTTTGAATGCTTTAATGGTGTCATCTAACAAGCTTTCTTCTGGCAAGTCTTTCGTTGTCCGAATGGTTTCAAAAATCGTTGCTGCGTTTGCTTCGATATACTCAAATAATTCTGCTTCAAAGTCCAATAGTTTATTGACAGGTACACTATCAATGAATCCATGCGTCAACGCATAAAGAATCACGACTTGTTTTTCGACTGCCAATGGTTCATGTAGTTTTTGCTTTAAGATTTCAACGGTACGACGACCGCGGTTTAATTTGGCTTGTGTCGCAGCATCTAGATCAGACCCAAATTGTGTGAAGGCTTCTAGCTCGCGGTAACTTGCCAAGTCCAAACGCAAGGTTCCAGCAACTTTCTTCATCGCTTTGATCTGTGCAGAACCACCAACCCGTGAAACGGACAATCCAGCCGCTACGGCAGGACGCACACCTGAATAGAACAGGTCATTTTCTAAGAAAATTTGTCCATCTGTGATAGAAATCACGTTGGTTGGGATATAGGCTGAGATATCTCCCGCTTGCGTTTCAACGAACGGCAGTGCCGTCATTGATCCGCCACCTAGTTCATCACTTAATTTCGCTGCACGTTCCAATAAACGAGAGTGCAAGTAGAAGACATCCCCTGGGTATGCTTCACGACCTGGCGGACGGCGTAGAAGTAGAGAAAGTTCACGGTAAGCGACTGCTTGTTTTGATAAGTCATCAAAGACGATCAAAACATGTTTGCCGTTATACATGAATTCTTCTCCCATTGCTGCCCCGGCATAAGGTGCGATGTAAAGCAATGGTGCTGGTTGTGAAGCACCTGCTGAAACAACGATCGTGTAATCAAGTGCACCGTAACGGCGTAATGTTTCTACTTGTGCACGAACCGTTGAGTCTTTTTGGCCAATAGCGACATAGATACAGATCATGTCTTGCCCTTTTTGGTTGATGATCGCATCGATCGCAATCGTTGTTTTCCCGGTTTTTCGGTCACCGATGACTAATTCCCGTTGTCCACGTCCGATTGGCACTAAAGCATCAATAGCTTTCAACCCTGTTTGCATTGGTTCCGATACGGATTTCCGTTGCATTACACCTGGTGCGGCTGCTTCAACTGGGCGTGATTTGTCTGTTTCGATCGGACCTAAGCCATCGATCGGTTGCCCTAATGGATTCACTACCCGGCCAATTAATGCATCGCCGACAGGAACTTCCATGATTTTACCGGTTCGTTTTACTTTGTCTCCTTCACGAATGGTTTCAAAATCACCTAGGATGATGATCCCGACGTCGTTTGATTCTAAGTTTTGTGCCATCCCATAAGAACCGTTTGAAAACTCAAGCAGTTCTCCACTCATGGCATTTTCTAAACCGTGGGCGCGGGCGATCCCGTCCCCAACATATGTGACAGTACCGATTTCTTCTACAGAAAGTTCGTTCTGATAATTTTTAATTTGCTCTTTGATCAAGGCACTAATTTCTTCTGCTTTGATGGCCATCCGATTCACCTCTTATCTCTTGTTTATCTGCCGATTTTTTGTCGCAGATAATCCAGTTGGCTCTTAATACTACCGTCGATCACTTGATGATTTGCTTCAACGATGACTCCGCCTAAAATCGTTGGATCGACCGTTTCTTTCAATTGTGCCTGCTTGTACCCAAGCTTATCGGCGATTTGCTTTTCGATTTTGCTTTTTTGTTCTGCTGACAAAGCAACAGCCGTTGTGATCGTTCCGAGAACAAGACCTTGATATTCATCGTAACGACGTTCGTATTCATCAATGATCAGCAATAGATCATCCATGCGATCATATTCATAAACGATCTCTAAGAAATTTCTGACCAAGCCTTCAAAGCCCTTCAGCAATTGATCGACTAATTGTCTTTTTTCATGGAGATCCAAGCGGTTATCCGTCACGATCTGACCGAATGTTGGAATCTCCTGATAAATCTGACGCAAGGTCATTAATTCTTGGTAAACTTCTGTCAAGCGCTGTTCTTCCATCGCCAATTCGAACAAGGCTTTTCCATAGCGTTTTCCCACCGTGAATTTATCGAGTTTCATTAACTGAACCCAATCCTTCGATATATTGATTGATTAGGGATTCATGATTTTCGGGAGTCAATTCGCGTCCTAAGATTTTTTCTGCGATTTGAAGCGAAAGTTCTGCAACATCATCTTTCACTTCTTTTAACGCAGTTTCTTTTTCAAGGGTGATGTCTGAGTTTGCTTTTTCTTTCAAACGAGCCACTTCTTCTTTGGTCTCGCTCAAAATATTTTGTCGACTCAATTCCCCGCTATCTTTGGCGCTCTTGATGATCTCCGCAGCTTCAGAATGAGAACGTGCCAATTTTTCTTGGCGTTCTTTTTCTAATTTTGCTGCATTCAAGCGTGATTGTTCCGCTGAATCCAAATCATTGGCGATTTTATCTTCCCGTTTTTGCATCATGCTGCTGATGGCATCCCATGCAAAATGTTTCAATAAGAATAGCAAAAGAAGAATTGATCCGCTGACAACGATAATATTGCCAAGCATTGGATTTTGAACTTCCGCTATAACCAACTGATTTAGCATAACGATTCTTCCTTTCTGAAAGTCATTGTTTCATTAGAAAAAAGCAAAAACGAGTGCAATTGTTCGTTTCTGCCTTTTCGTGCTTGTCTTATCGGAAGACTAATAACAGCGCGATAACTACCCCTAGAATCGGTACAGCTTCGACTAACGCGACCCCGATAAACATTGTTGAGCGTAGTTGACCTGACATTTCAGGTTGGCGTGCCATTGATTCGATCGTTTTTGCGATTACTTGTCCGTTACCATATCCTGCACCAATTGCTGCTCCGATAATTGCTAATCCTGCTCCAATAAAGTTCATTCTTTTTTCCTCCTAATTGTATGTCGATTCGATTAATGTTCTGCCACGATTTTGTGGCTCATAAATACCATGGTCAATGTAACAAATACATAAGCTTGGATCGCTCCAATAAAGAGTGAGAAGCCAATCCAGATCATTTCTAGCGGCATCACGATCGGTAATGACCACCAACCAAGACTAATAAACATGTTGGCAATCAATCCTAATAACACTTCCCCCGCGAATATATTTCCATATAAACGCAAGCCTAACGTGATGACATTCGTAAATTCTTCGATGATTTTTAGCGGTAATAAGAACCCCACCGGTTTCAAGTATGAATTGATCAAGTAATTTTTGAAGCCCAACGACTTGATCCCAAAGAAATGTGTCAAGGAAATAACCATAAGTGCGAGTGTCAGTGTAACAAACGGGTCTGCTGTCGGACTTTTCCATAAGGTAATGTCATCTGTCGTCACGATTTTTGTGACTAACCCGATCTCATTTGCCACAAACACAAAAAGAAACATTGTTACACCGAGCAAATGAAAGTTGTTCACTTGAGATCCTGGTAGATTGTCCGCTACGATACCGCGAACAAAGTCAATGACCCATTCAATGAAGTTCTGCTTCCCTTTCGGTTTCATTTGCAGATTACGTGTACAAATAAAGACCACCAAAAAAACAATAATACAAGAAATGATTGTCATCATAGCTACAGTTCCATCAAACCATATAGGACCGATATGAAACATAAGCGATTTATCTTCCAATCTTTCTCACCTCTTTTCCTGTCATCTCCAGAAAAAAATCTGGTGTTACAATGCGTTTCCTCTCATAACAATCGGTATCATACCACCACGAATGGAAAATTTCAAAGCATTTTCAAGAAAATTAGACAAAAAACTCACAATGCCAAAAATCCTAAATTAAATGAAAAATCCCCGTGTCGCTATGTGGAAGAAAAAGCCTGTTATATCAACAGCTTTCCCTTAAATGCTACCAAATTTAGCGCGATTTTCAAAGCAATAACCTCTATCGGATTCTAAAAGAAGTTCTTAGAAAATTAGAAATTTCTAAGAACTCGGTCAATTTGTCTTTCTTGATCTTTGCGTTTCAAGGATTCCCGCTTGTCATATTCGCGTTTTCCTTTCGCTAAACCAATCAAAACTTTGGCATAACCATCCTTGATATACACCTTTAACGGAACGATCGTCATGCCTGTATTTTTTGTTTCGCCAACCAGACGAGCAATCTGCTTTTTATGCAGTAACAGTTTTCTTGTCCGTAGTGGATCATGATTAAAAATGTTTCCTTGCTCGTAAGGGCTGATATGCACATTGACTAAGAATGCCTCACCATTGCGAATGCGTACAAAGCCATCTTTCAAATTGATCCGACTGTTACGGATCGCTTTGATCTCTGTTCCCTGTAAGACGATCCCCGCTTCGATCGTATCGAGGATCGTGTAATCATGGCGGGCCTTTTTGTTTTGGGCGATTAATTTCCCTTCTCCTTTAGGCACGGGCCATCCCTCCATTTATTTTTTCTTGATTCCTTTGTAAAAAGGTTTTTTCTTTTTCACTTTGCCAGCTTTCTTTGACTTGCCTTTACCGGTTTGTTCAAAGCGTTTCCCTTGTTTTTTCTCAAGGTTGTGTTGTTTTTTCCCGCGACGGTTCGCTTCATTTTTTTGATGGTTGTTTCGTTTGTTGGCTTTTGGTGCTTGCAGTTTTTCGACTTCTTCTGCTGCTACCAATTCGAAATCGATCTCTCTTGTTTCAGGATCAGCTTTCACGACTTTGATACGAACTTTTTGACCAATTTTAAAGGTCAAGCCTGTCCGTTCACCTACAAGTGCCAGATGGTTTTCCAAATAATGGAAGTAATCTTGCTTCAGATTATTGATATGGATCAGCCCTTCAATCGTGTTAGGCAATTCAATAAACAAGCCAAACTTAACGACGGAACTGATGATACCGTCAAACTCTTCTCCTACTTTATCGGCCATATACTCAGCTTTTTTAAGCGCATCGACTTCTCTTTCTGCATCGACTGCTCGTCGTTCCATTTGGGAGCTGTGCATTGCGATGTCAGGCAAGATTTCAGCCCATTTGTTTTGGTTGGCTTCAGAGACATCTTCACTGTAAGAACGAATCAAGCGATGCACGATCAAGTCGGGGTACCGACGGATCGGTGACGTGAAGTGGGTATAATCTTCCGCTGCCAAACCATAGTGGCCGACGTTTTCTTCTGAATACTTCGCTTGCTGCATACTTCTGAGCAGCATCGTATTGACAACCATTGCCTCTGGCTTATCTGCGACATCTTCAACCACTTTTTGCAGTTGTTTTGGTGAGATCGAGCCGTTGGTTTGTTTGACTACAATCCCTAAAGCAGAAGCAAAATCAAAGAAGCGACGCATTTTCTCTTCTTTTGGTTCCTCATGGATCCGATAAATAAATGGTAAATGCTTCCGATTGAAATGACGCGCCACGGTTTCATTGGCTGCCAACATGAAGGACTCGATCAATCGTTCGCCGACGCCACGTTCTCGCAGAACGATTTCTTGCGGGTGCCCTTCTCCATCGACCAAGACTTTCGCTTCGCGGTCTTCAAAAGAAACCGCCCCACGCTTGATCCGCATCGTTTCTAACACGTGGTGCAAGGCGGCCATATCATGGAACATCGGTACTAGTTTCGCATATTCTTTGCTGGTTTCTGGATCATTGTCTTCAATAATTTGATTGACTGCCTGATAAGTCATGCGGGCACTTGTTTGAATAATACTTTGGAAAATATTGTAATCCGTGACGATCCCCTCTTGGTTGATCCACATTTCACAGCTCATGGCCAACCTTGGGACATTCGGATTCAACGAACAGATCCCGTTTGATAAACGTTGTGGGATCATCGGAATCACTCGATCCGTTAGATAGACACTCGTTCCCCGCTCAAAAGCTTCTTTGTCCAACGCACTGTTTTCTGTCACATAATAAGAAACATCTGCGATATGCACGCCCAAATAGAAGCTGCCGTCAGGCAATGCTTTTACCGTCACCGCATCATCCAAATCTTTGGCATCCGCTCCATCGATCGTTACGATCTGTTGATCTCGCAAATCCCGTCGTTCTGGAAAGTCAGCAGGATCGATCGTATCGGGTACTGCATCTGCCGCTGCCAAGGTTTCTTCCTCAAATTTTGTGGGAATCCCATTCGCCACGACGATCGATAAAATATCCATTCCAGGATCGTTTTTATGCCCCACAACTTTTGTGATCAACCCCTCTAAGCTTTTCGAATAGCCTTTTTCTGGATAATGGCTGATCTCAACGATCACGATGCTGCCGTCTACTGGACGAATTCCTTGGGCGCCGATAAACACCTTTAAATCGCTTAGTTTTTTATCTTTAGGTTGAACAACGCCATATAGATCCGATTCTTCGATCTCTTTTTCGTCAAATAATGTAAACTCGCCGACCAACTGACTGATGGCGCGTTGCTTGATTTCTACGACCTTTCCCTCTGCGCCGCGATCTGAAAAAGGATCGGCAACATGCACGATGTCTACAGCAACGGTGTCGCCGTCCATGGCATAGCCTGTTGCTTCTTTAGGGATATAAATATCGTCTTCTTCTTCATCCAACGTGACAAAGCCGAAGCCCCGCTCGTTGGCACGGAAGGTTCCTTCCACAAACACTCGTTTCATTGGTAATTTCACTTTGCCTTTTTTGTTAAAAATCACACTGCCTTCTCGTTCCATCGCCGCTACTGTCTGGACAAGATTCTTAAAGTCTGTACTTTTTTGAAGTCCTAGACCTTCAGCAATTTCTTCCATTGAAAAACTTTTTTTACGGCTTTCTTCGAGAAACTGAATAATTTTTGTTTTAATCGTTTCTGTCATAACTCACTCTTTCCAAGCAAGTGTTTCTAAGAAAGCAAACACATCCTGCTCTAATTTTTTCCGTTCTGGTCCAACTGTCACCACATGACCACTTTGTGGATACCATTGAAGCGTATAGGGAACATGGGACAATGCCGCTGCGGTTTTGAAAACCGTCTGTGGATCGATCATTTGGTCCCTTCCTGCTTGCGCCAGGAAGATTGGGCGCTCGATTTTTCCTAAATGCTCAGCTGTGGTTTGTCCGACTGTTTCGATTCCTTGCAGTTGTTCTCTGACCTTACGAGGGACTTTTGCCAATATTTCTTTTTGGGTCGCCTCATCTAAATCAGCGTAGGGTATAACCATTTCAGCATACTTTTCAAAATTGACTGGTACTTCGTTCTTGGTTTCAAATAACGGTGAGCAAAAAAGACCGCCGCCCATCAATGTTGGGTCTTGCGTCAAACGATCCATCGCTAA
The DNA here is from genome assembly GCF_051711245.1 of Enterococcus sp. DIV0240d. NCBI lineage: Bacteria > Bacillati > Bacillota > Bacilli > Lactobacillales > Enterococcaceae > Enterococcus > Enterococcus sp. DIV0240d. The sequence continues at coordinate 2,909,995 of NZ_JBIOMG010000001.1, forward strand.
AATCCCACCCATCGAAAGTCCAAGAACGGCAACTTCCTCATAGCCTTTTTCTTTCACATAAGCAACTGCATCCGCAGCATCCTGCTGCCAAACAGTCATTCCTTGATTTAAGATATCATCTGGATTCGGTGTACCATGTCCAGTAAACATCGGTGTATAAACCGTGTAGTCTTTTTGTTCTAACGAACGACAAAGCATGCGCACATCGTTAGGACTGCCTGAATAGGCATGGAACAAAATGACCGCTCGTTTGCCGTGTTCAGCAAAAACCGGTTTTGGTTGATTAAATGTTTTCATGTTTCCTTTCACCTCACGTCCAATTCTACCATAGTTAGCAAGAATACTTCGACAAATGCGATCAAAATCTTCCCGTTAAAAAGAAAAAAACCTCTCTTTACGAGAGGTTCGCTAACAAAGTGATTAGTTTGATGAAAGAAAAGCCAAAATAAAGAGCAAGACCATCCAAACAAAACCTAAAATGGCCGTTGAACGCTGCATCACCGCTTCAAATCCACGGGCTTTTTGCTTACCAAACAATTGATCTGCACCGCCGGTAAAGGCACTAGCTGCACTATTTTGCTTGCTAGGCTGCATCATGATCGTAATGACCATTAAAATCGAAATAACGATCACAGCAGTTAATAAGATGTTATACACGTTAGCTCCTCCTTGCTTGCTAAAGTCGTCCTTTCCATTTTAGCATTTTCCGCTGGAAATTACTACTCTCTTTTTGTCATTGACCTTTGCAGGACGGTTTAAAAAAAAGACTGTCCTTTCTGACAGCCTTTTTCTCATAGATCACTTTCGTTCAAATCAGCGAACGAGTACGTCATCGTATTCTGGTTTTTCTTTGAACTCTTTGACCGCAAAGGAGCAGACAGGCATAATTTTTTTCTCTTCCCGTCTTGCTTTTTCAACAACCGCTTTGAGTAATTTTTGCGCCAATTGCTGGCCGCGATAATCAGGGTTGACGAAGGTGTGGTCTACTTCTAGAACATCATCTGGCGTTTCTTGCCATGTGATTTCTCCCACCTCTTTTTCTCCATCATACAAAGCAAAACGTTTATTTTCTTCTTTGATTTCCATTGCTTTCTTCCTTTCTATCAGACGATGTCTGTATTTTGTTTGATATTCTCAATGAATTGCAAAACGGTTGGCCAATATTCTGGTGCATCTTTCACTGCCTGTAAATGTCCCATATTCGCAAAGAGGACTTTTTGTTTCGGTCCAGCCGTTGCTTCCATTAAGGTATTGATCTCTTTTTCCGAAAGAAACGAATCTTTTTCTCCTTGTAAAAACAGCACAGGTAAATGGTTGCTGCCGACTTGTCGGGTCACCGAGATCTGCAAGAAGGGATAACCGACTAATTGTTTGCTATAGCGATTCGCTAAGCGCAAAAAGCGTTTGATCGGTAACCGAGAAAATTGCGGCAAGCTTGATCGGATCGCACTGTAAACGGACGTATAGCTGCTGTCTGAGATCAACCCAGCCACTTGCACCGGCATGACTTCTCCACTAGCCAGCAGTAAGGTCGCAGCCCCCATTCCTAAACCATAGAGGAAGATTTGTGTTTGTGGGTCTTTTTCCAAAATCTTATCGATCCACAAAAGCAGATCCATCCGATCTAGCCACCCTAAGCCGATCTCTTTGCCTTCACTGCGACCATGTGCACGTAAATCAGGAACCAAAACATTGTAACCAGCAGACCAGAATTTCTCGGCTGCCTCTTGACAATCTGCTTGCCCATCACTGCGATACCCATGCAAGCAGATCACCCACGTTTTTGCACACTGATCAAAGACTTCCGCTGTTAGGATCAGATCATCGGCGGTCGTTACCGTACATTCCGAACCTTGTGTCCAAAAAGCCGAACTCTTTGTTGCGATCCGCTCTTTGTATGGAATCCCCAGTTTCTTTCTGCCTTCTTTTTCATACCATTCATTGTTTCGCATAATGATCGCCGAAACAAAATAGCGTACGCCCTTTTTCAAAACAGACGTGCGATATACATAGTACACCATAAAACCAAAAATAAGCAGTAGTAGCAATAGCCAAACCATAGGATCCCCCCTTCATTTTAGTTTACCATTTACAATGGATTTCGGCCAAAGTTTTGTCGCACGTCTTAAATAAGTCCTATACTTTAAAAAAACTTTGCCCTGACTTCTAGCAGAGAAGCAGGACAAAGTTTTAATTGGTTAACTATGTTTTCGTCGATAAAGTATGCCAACGCTTGTAACGAGTAAAATACTTTCAAGGATACTCCACTCATAAGAAGAGCGCTCGTTTGTCTTAGGCAATCGTTTTTCAGTAGTCGCATGGTTTGCGTCATTCTTGTTGTCATCTTCCGATTGTTTAGAAGTATCTGGCTTTTTAGGTGACAACGGGACCTGCGGCTTTTTAGGATCACTCGGTGTTTTTGGTGTCTCTGGCCCTGTATAAGTGTTGACTAAGTTATAGCCATTTATTTTGGTGGTGTAATCTGGAATTTTTCCTTCTTGGATCGTGTAGGTATAGGCTTTTCCTTCGGCATCGTATTTTGGCAGATTGTCAAAGCGATAGGTCCAGTTGCCGTGGTTATCTGATTTTACATTTTTTTCTGCGTATTTTTCGCCGTTTCGCATCAGCTTGACAGTGATGTTTTCAGGGCGGGTGTTGAATTGGTTGTCGTTGTCATTCCAAGTTTTTCTGCCTGAAACTGTGGTTGTTTCCGTATTGACTAGGTCATAGCCGTTTACTTCACTGATATATCCAGAAACGGTTGCTTCTTGAATCGTGTAGACATAGGCTTTTCCCTTGGAATCATACTTAGGCAGATTCTCGAAGTGATAAGTCCAGTTCCCTTCTTTATCGGCTTTTACGATTTGATTGTCGATCTTTTTACCATTTTGCATCAATTCGACAGTGATACTTTTTGGTCGGATGTTGAGCTGATTGTTGTTATCATTCCATGTTTTCGTACCTGAAACTGTTGTTGTTTCCGTATTGCGGTACGTATTGACTAGATCATAACCGTTGATTTCACTGGTGTATCCTGAAACATTTTCTTCTTGGATCGTGTAAGTGTACACTTTTCCTTCGGTATCATACTTAGGCAGATTGTCAAAGCGATAGGTCCAGTTGCCTTTTTTATCTGCTTTTACATTTTTTTCTGCGTATTTTTCGCCGTTTTGCATCAGATTGACAGTGATGCTTTCAGGGCGGGTATTGAACTTGTTGTCGTAGTCATTCCATGTCTTCGTTCCCGATACTTCTGTCGTTTCAGTGTTACGGTAGGTGTTGACTAGGTCATAGCCGTTTACTTTGGTGGTATACCCATCAACGGGTGTTTCTTGAATTGCGTAGTCATAGGTCTGACAAGATTCGTCGGTTGTTGGTAGATCGGTAAATTCATAATGCCATTCCCCCTCTTTATTCGGGGTAACCGTTTTTGTTTGGAACACTTCACCGTTTTGCAGTAATTGAACCGTAATGCTTGTCGGACGGGTATTAAATTTGTTGTCATAATCGTCCCACGTTTTGGTTCCGCTGACTGTCGTTGTATCAAGAGACAGCAGGTGATTCATTGCAGCTAGTTTGATTATCGGTACAACCGTTTCATTGGCTTGAAGATCCCAGCGGTGGGTTTCCGCATTGACCAATACCGTATCAGCAATGATACTGCCGTCAACATTTTGGTGGACATCAACTGTATCACCAACAGCCAAAATCGTTCCTTGGAAGGGACTATTAATCGAAATCATTTGATTTTCTGGCTGATTAATAAAATTCCACAGGATAACGGCATCATCAAAATCTTCTGTTTCATGACTATTGCGCGTCGTGCCATCTGTATATTCTAGTTTAATTTGCGACTTGATATTAACGGTACTTGCTCCTTCTGTATCCACATTGATGAGTACAGGAGACGTGCCTTTTGTTAGCCTTTTGTTAGCCCTTTGATGGTAATTGGTGTATCTTTTTCTAATTCTGTTTTTGAAAGAGTAACGACTACCTTTTGATCTTCTTCATCAATAGTGTCTGCCGAAAAGGAAATTGGTTTCTTGTCGATTAGATAACCATCTGGCGCTTCTGTTTCAACAAAGGAATAGTCCCCTTCTGGAAGATCCGTTTCGATTACTTGTCCATCATCATTTGTGACCTCTTCATCAACCTCTTTATGTGTCTTTTTATTTTGAAGTTCGTAAACACCGTCATCAAGCGGGTTGCCTTGTTCATCCGTTAAGGTCAAAACAACCTCTTGCGTATCATTTTCAGCACGGGCGGTATTGATGACCCGCTGATTATTATCAGTAAAATCTTTGGTTACACCGGGTGTTTGCGGATAGACTCCTAGCCTTTCTGACGTCGCCTGTAACGTTGAAAATACCTTTTTAAAATCTATATACGGTTCACTTGCAGATTGATCTTGGAAAACTTCGGAAGTTTTCAAGTGATCCATTCTCTGTCCATTTACAAAAACGGCAGGTTGTTGATTTTGATCTGCTAAATCTACTGTGACTGATGGGCCAAAGACAACTTTGTTTTTTCTGCTATCAGTTCCTGACACAAAAGAAGAATTTGCGATCGTATTGACCTTTTGAATATAATTGATTTTTGTTGCCAACGAACCATCCTGAATACTGGTTCCAAAATTGACATTGCCATTTAGTTCTCCCACTGCTAAGTTTCCGTTCGTATGGGTATTTAGCGTCGCATGGTTAGCAAAAATATGAAAATACTGGGCTTCTCCTAGAAGTACGTCATCAACTTCTGGCACATCATTTTTAAAGCTGCCGCCACTTGATAGTTTTGAAGCTGCTGGCGCACTTGCTTGTGTATCAAGCGGTGATTCGATTGCTGTTGATGCGGTATTTGACTCTGCTTGTGGTTGTGACTCGCTGCTTTTTGTGGCAGGCTGTTTTTCGGAAGCCTCTGTTTGTTCCTGACTGTCAGCAAGCACTGCTTCGGCACTCGTTGCTTCTGTGGATGATTGATTGTCAGGTAGAACAACTGCTACATCTGCTGTGTTGATAATGTCTTCTTTCACTTGTCCATTTTCTTCATCTGTTTGAAGAAATGCGGATTTGATTGTCAATGTTTCAAGAGCTTTTGTTTGAAACGTTAGCGTCATTTGGCTAAAGGAGCTGCTAGTAGTTTCTTCCATCAGCTGCTGTCTTTGCGGATCATATGTAAATGGCGTGCCGTTGCTTTGGATTGATTCTGGCAGAACCATTTGTTCTCCTTCACTCAAGCTGAATGCCAGTTGATTAGCAGCAGACTGCTGATTCTTTTCTACCTCGATCGTCCAAGTGATTTTTCCTGTCGTAGGATCTGGTAATGAGGTCACTTGCGCTGTTCCTTTTTCATTTTGAAATAGAATTATTTTGGTGTTTCCCTCGGTGTCCGCATGAGCTGTACCGACTGGTAACAATGGTGTCACATAGGACATTACAAGCAAAGACAACATAACAATCGGGTAAGATATTTTTTTCACATAAGTACGCATTTCTCTTCCTCCAAACAACAAATTTTACTCAGGTGATTATCCTAATCGGAAAAAAGACAAAATGCAAAATACCTCAAAGTTTGTTTATGTGAAAAAAATGAAAGCAAGAACCATAAAATGATTCTTGCTCTCAGGAGAACTTGTGAAAACGAAATATAATTTCTTTAGTTTCAAAAAACAACAGAACAATTTATTCATGATAAATACTCAAAATCCAGAAAGAATCTTTTGTTTGTGATAAAAGTTCTTTCATTCAAAACTCTTGAGCAACAGCAGTGATGGGCAACTCGTTAAAATTTCACTAGTCAAAAAAATAATAAATGTAAACTGGAAATGAAAATTTTCATAAACAATCACATTATTTTCATTTTCGATTACAAAAATTTTAGCTGATTCTTTAAAATCTTACTGTTATTTTCCCTCTATTTATAAGTTCTCTTAATTTTTCAACTTACTTTCTATAGAAAAAAACTGTTCCTTGTTCATCTACTAGAAACAGATTTTTTCTATATAGCTTTCATTCACTTTTAATTACTAAAAGTTTGAGCAATCTCCTCTTGATCAAAGTCACAAGCCACATCCAAGGACAAAGAATCTGCAGTAGCCAATGCACCCCATGACACACAAAATCTTAAATCAGTTGGACTTTGATTCCCCTCAATAAAATAAGCTGGGAATCCCGAGTCAGACCTGTCAAGTTGATATACACCCCCGGATTTTTTCAGGAAACACTCATCGTCATAATATTGAGTTACAGCAAAATTAAGGTTATTGGCAGATTTTTTTAACAAATATTGCGCGCCATAGTATCTTTGCCCACTAACGATTTCAAAATCACGGAAAGAGTGTCGAGGAAGATCCGTTTTTATCTCAAGTTTTCCCTTCCCTTTGATCATTTTTAAATTAGGCAATAAGATAAAGCGACCGATTATTTCGTTGACCCAATCTGGATGACTTTCACCGTAGTAACTCGAAAAATTGCTATGACCATCGATTACTTTAAAAGAAATCGGCTCCCCGTTAAAGGTTAACCACCAGTTGCCAACAGTTGTGGGTAGCAACTGTTGACTATAAAGATCGCCAAACAATCTGTCTGGTCTTTCATCACATGAATCAGACACAGCTATATCCTTACAATACTTTTCTATATATACCAATAGATCTGTATCGTCTGTAACGACAGAATACGAGCTACCATCATCAATGATTAATTCTAAACTGCCTAATGGATGCTGAATGTACGGAAGATCTACATCACGATTCCAGCCTTCCCACTCAGGGTATGAACCAAAGATCAAAAGATCACCCAAAGAAATGCTGGGTAAAAAACCAGTTAGTACCCCTTCATAAAGATAAGTACCTTTGATTGCATCCAATAAATTATGGCCGCTCAGCCAAATAAGCGACTTTCCATTTTTCTTCTTTTCACTTGAACGCAAAATACTTGTGTCACCTGAATAATCGGTAATCAACCAATTATACTGGAGGATCACTTCTTCTGGAAATAAGTCAATAATTCCTGCAGCGGAAACGATATGTTCTGCTTCCTTTAAAGCTACATTATTTATGTACAATTTTTTCATCAGCATTCTCTCCTAAAATACTAAGTTTTCCTATAGTCTATCATAGAATTAGCATACCGAAAAAACTCGTAAAAAAATCCCCCCATGTCATTTAACATGAGGGGACTTTACCATCATTTCAGTACAGCCAAACGAAAATGTTTGATCAACCTGAAATTATTTATTTTTCAAGTTGTAGAATGCTTGCAAGCCTTTGTATTCAGCAACTTCACCAAGTTGGTCTTCGATACGTAGTAATTGGTTGTATTTTGCAATACGGTCAGTACGTGAAAGAGAACCAGTTTTGATTTGGCCAGCGTTTGTTGCAACTGCGATATCAGAGATTGTTGAATCTTCTGTTTCACCTGAACGGTGAGAAACGACTGCAGTGTAACCAGCTTCTTTCGCCATTTCGATAGCATTGAATGTTTCCGTCAATGTACCGATTTGGTTAACTTTGATCAGGATTGAGTTACCGATACCGTTTTTGATTCCTTTTTCAAGGATTTCAGTATTTGTAACGAACAAGTCATCCCCTACTAATTGAACTTTGTCGCCTAAGCGTTCAGTTAATAGTTTCCAACCATCCCAGTCGTTTTCATCCATACCGTCTTCGATAGTGATGATTGGGTATTTGTTAACTAATTCTTCTAAGTAGTCAACTTGTTCAGCAGCAGTACGTTTTACGCCGTTTTCGCCTTCAAATTTAGAGTAGTCGTAAACACCGTTTTCGTAGAATTCTGATGATGCACAGTCAAATCCTAGGTATACGTCTTTACCTGGTTCTAAACCAGCAGCTTTGATTGCTTCTAAGATTGTTTCAACACCGTCTTCAGTTCCTTCAAAACGAGGAGCGAAACCACCTTCGTCACCTACTGAAGTTTCTAAACCACGTTTAGACAAGATTGATTTCAAAGCGTGGAATACTTCAGTACCCCAACGTAAGCCTTCTTTGAATGTAGGTGCGCCTACAGGCAAGATCATGAATTCTTGGAAAGCGATTGGTGCGTCAGAGTGAGAACCACCGTTGACGATGTTCATCATAGGAGTTGGCAATACTTTTGTATTGAATCCGCCTAAGTAGTGGTATAAAGGTACTTCTAGGTAATCAGCAGCTGCACGAGCAACAGCGATAGAAACACCAAGAATCGCGTTTGCGCCTAATTTGCCTTTGTTAGGAGTTCCGTCTAAAGCGATCATTGCTTTATCGATAGCCATTTGGTCACGTACATCGTAGCCGATGATAGCTTCTGCAATGATGTTATTTACATTGTCAACTGCTTTCGTTACACCTTTACCGCCATAACGAGCTTTGTCGCCATCACGTAATTCAACTGCTTCGTGTTCACCTGTTGAAGCTCCTGAAGGAACCATTCCGCGGCCGAAAGCACCTGATTCTGTGTAGACTTCTACTTCGATAGTTGGGTTACCACGTGAGTCTAAGACTTCGCGTGCGTAAACATCAGTAATAATTGACATGTTTTGTCTCTCCTTTGAGTTTGTTTTATCTTAAGGGGAAAGCCCCTTGCGAACAACTTAATTGTAGTGAAAAAATCACGATTCTGCAAATGTTATTTTCATGAAAATGAAATTATTTTACAGCATCTAATAATGCTAGGAATGAATCAGCTTGCAAGCTTGCGCCGCCAACTAATGCTCCGTCAACATTTTCTTTTGCCATGTATTCAGCAATGTTTTCAGGTTTTACAGAACCGCCGTATTGGATACGCACGCTATCTGAAACTTCTTTGCCGTATAATTTTTCAACGGTTTTGCGGACAACGCCACAAATTTCGTCTGCGATGTTTGCATCCGCTGATTTACCAGTACCGATCGCCCAGATTGGTTCGTACGCAATCACAAGATTACTTACTTGACCGTCTGTTAAACCGTCTAAGCCAGCAGTGATTTGTCCTTCGATCCACTCCGCTGTTTTGCCAGCTTCATAGGTTTCTAAAGATTCACCACAGCATAGGATTGGGATCATGCCGTTTGAAAAGATTGCTTTGGCTTTTTTGTTGATGTCTTCATCTGTCTCATGGAAGTATTCACGACGTTCTGAATGACCAATGATGACATAGTCAACACCTAAATCTGCTAAAGCTGCTGGTGAAGTTTCACCAGTAAAGGCACCTTCATTTTCCCAGTAGCTGTTTTGAGCAGCAATTTTTAATTCTGTTCCTTCAGCAGCATTCACTAATGTTTCTAAGAATAGAGCTGGCGAACCGATCACAGAGTCAACTGTATCGTTGCTAGGAATTTTTGTTTTGACTGCTTCAGCAAATTCTTTTGCTTCTTTCGCAGTTTTGTTCATTTTCCAGTTTCCGGCAATAATTGGTTTGCGCATGTTCTGGCACTCCTTTTCGTTATCAAGCGTGCAAAGGAGATCCTTTGCACGGCTTGTCATTGATTATTTATCGTTGATCGCAGCTAGGCCAGGAAGTGTTTTTCCTTCTAGCAATTCAAGGCTGGCACCGCCACCTGTTGAGATGTGGGTAAATTTGTCAGCAAAACCTAATTGTTCTGCTGCAGCTGCAGAGTCACCGCCACCGATGATCGTTGTTGCATCTTCAAGGTTGGCAATTGCTTCACAAACACCGATCGTACCGTTTGCGAAGTTAGACATTTCAAACACACCCATAGGTCCGTTCCAAACGACTGTTTTTGCGCCTTTTAATGTTTCAGCAAACAAAGCGATAGTTTCAGGTCCGATATCTAAGCCCATTTGTCCTTCAGGAACATCACCAGTATGTTCTTCTGTTGGGACATCATTTGAAAATTCAGCAGCAGTGATTGAATCAACTGGTAATACTAATTTATCGCCAGCTTTTTCGATCAATTCTTTTGCTAATTCTACTTTGTCTGCTTCCACAAGAGAATTACCGATTTCCATACCTTTTGCTTTGTAGAACGTATACGTCATTCCGCCGCCGATCAAGATTTTGTCTGCTTTAGGAATCAAGTTTTCGATTACGCCGATTTTGTCAGATACTTTTGCTCCACCAAGAATCGCGATCATTGGACGTTTTGGTTCTTCGACTGCTTCACCGATGAATTTGATTTCTTTTTCCATTAAGAAACCAGCAACTGTTGGGATACCTGTTGAAGCGATCCCTACGTTTGAAGCGTGTGCGCGGTGTGCGGTACCAAAGGCATCATTTACAAAAACATCGCCTAAAGAAGCCCAGTATTTACCTAGTTCAGGATCGTTTTTGCTTTCTTTTTTGCCATCGATGTCTTCGAAACGAGTGTTTTCAAAAACAACGACATCGCCATCTTGCATGTTGTTGATCGCTGCTTCTAATTTTTCGCCGCGGGTTTCATCCACGAAAGTTACTTCTTTGCCTAACAATTCGCCTAGACGTTTCGCAACTGGCGCTAAAGATTTTCCAGCTTTATCTGCTTCTTCTTTCACACGACCTAAGTGTGAGAAAAGAATTGCTTTTCCGCCGTTTTCGATCACGTAATTGATTGTTGGTAATGCTGCTTTGATCCGTGTATCGTCTCCGATCACTCCATCTTTCAATGGAACGTTGAAGTCCACACGTACAAGAACTTTTTTATCTTTTAAATCGATATCTTGAACTGTCATTTTCGCCATGAACAGATTCCTCCTAGCATAATTGTTAAAAAAAGCGGAGAAGCGCGATGCTTCCCCGCTTTCTCTTGCGATGGTTTAAATTAAAGTCGTTCGCAACTCTTATAGGTTAGCGAAGTATTCTAAAGTACGTACTAATTGTGCAGTGTATGACATTTCATTGTCGTACCAAGCAACAGTTTTAACTAATTGTTTGTCGCCAACAGTCATAACTTTTGTTTGAGTTGCATCAAATAATGAACCGTAAGTCATACCAACGATATCAGAAGAAACGATTTCGTCTGTGTTGTAACCGTAAGATTCGTTTGAAGCTTCTTTCATTGCTGCATTGATTTCATCAACAGTTACTTCTTTGTCAAGAACAGTAACTAATTCAGTTAATGAACCAGTTGCAACAGGAACACGTTGAGCAGCACCATCTAATTTGCCGTTCAATTCTGGGATTACTAAGCCGATCGCTTTAGCAGCACCAGTTGAGTTAGGCACGATGTTTGCAGCAGCAGCACGGGCACGGCGGAAGTCACCTTTAGGGTGTGGTCCGTCTAGAGTCATTTGGTCACCTGTGTAAGCGTGGATTGTAGTCATTAATCCTTCAACTACACCAAATTTGTCGTTCAATGTTTTCGCCATAGGAGCTAAACAGTTTGTTGTACATGAAGCACCAGAGATAACTGTTTCTTCACCTGTTAAAGTTTCATGGTTTGTGTTGTAAACGATTGTTGGAACATCGTTTCCACCAGGAGCTGAGATAACTACACGTTTTGCACCAGCTGTTAAATGTTTTTCAGCAGCTGCTTTAGAAGTGAAGAATCCAGTACATTCTAACACGATTTCAACACCTAGTTCGCCCCAAGGCAATTCTTCAGGGTTGCGGTTAGCTAAAACTTTGATTTCGTTTCCGTTCACATTGAATGAACCTTCGTGAACTTCAACTGTACCGTTGAAACGTCCTTGTGTTGTATCATATTTTAACAAGTGAGCTAACATTTTAGCATCTGTTAAGTCATTGATAGCCACAACTTCGATTCCTTCTACTTCTTGGATACGACGAAATGCTAAGCGTCCGATACGTCCAAATCCATTAATACCTACTTTAACTGTCATTTAAGATTTCCTCCTTATGAAAATCATAAAAATATTTATTTTAAAGGGTTGCCCCTTTTAAAATCTCATTTGCGCAAGCTTCATCGGTGATGAGCCAGGTTTGTTTTGGTGCATTTTTCATGTATGCATTGACCGCTTTGGCTTTTGATTGTCCGCCAGCGACCGCAAAAATGATTGGGACTTTTTGCAAATCTTTTAATTGAAGTCCGATGCGAGGAACTTTGTAGACGACCTCGCCAGCTTCGTTAAAGAAATACCCAAAGGATTCTGCAACTGCATTTTTTTGTTTTAACATCAGAATTTCTTGTTCTGACATTTTTCGTCGAGCCGCCATATGCAACGCCCGTCCAATACTATGAATAACACAATTCGCTTGACTTATCAAGTTTAAGACATCAACGATGGCGGGTTCTTTCAAGAGAAACTCGTAGGTGTTCATGCTTAATTGTTCTGGTACAAACAAGGAGCGATAATCGCCGTTTGTCTGCATCGCCATTACTGAGCTGACTGAGTTTGCTTGCACGTTGACTGATTCTCCGATACCGCCACGGGCTGGAACAAACAAGTTATGACGTTTGGCGGTTTCCAAATTGCCCAATTCCTCGGCAACTTTCGCCATTGTCGTCCCTCCCATCACTGCGATGGTGTTTTTGCCTTCTGGCAATAAGAGATCCAACGATTCATTCAGCAACTGGCCAAATTCAGCAATCACTTTCGGTTGTCGATCACCATCGCCGCTCGCAATCAAACAACGTTCGATGCCAAAGGTCTCTGATAATCGTTTTTCGATTTGGTGCATTCCGAACAGCTGATCCATCAGTGCACCGATCTTCGTGTACACTTCTTCTCCATAGGCGGTCAATTGCATGCCGCTTTTTGAAGAGTCGATCAGTTTTAGCTTTTTAAGGATATCTGTTTCCGTCCTCAACACGCGTTCCGTCATTGATAAACTTTCCGAAAGTGTCCGGCGGCCAACGGGCTGCATCCAATAAATATTTCTTAAGATACGGTAACGTTCCTGGAGTACAGCGAGAATATCCGGGGTGATTGCCTCAATCAATTTTAATTCATCGAGCATTTTATATCCTCCCGTTGGACAATTTTCGTCCTACAATGACTTAAAATGACCCATCGATTGCAAAAAAAAATTTAAATCTGTTTCCTACACCAATAATAGTAGCACTTATCGCCTTGATACGCAACTATTTCAGTCACAAAATCTTGCTTTTCATAAAATCGTCATAAATTGAAAATGAGGAAAGGATCGATAAAAAAAGGAAAGGCTTTGCTGCCTTTCCTACTCGTTAATAGTACGTTTTGCTTTACTCGAATCGTTTCCGCTTGGAAGAACCTGAGATATTCATAGCTTCACGATACTTTGCCACCGTTCGTCTGGAAATATCGATGCCCTGGGCTTTGAGGGCATCTGTCAACTTCTGATCTGACAATGGTTTATTTTTGTTTTCTTCATCGATCAGTGCTTTTAGCTGCTGTTTGATCGATGCCGTCGTCAGGTCATCACCGCTTTCTTGTGTCGAAACTTTCTGTCCAAAAAATAGTTTTAATTCAAACACCCCAAAGGAGGTTTCCAAGTATTTCCCGTTGACCGCTCGGCTGACCGTTGATTCATGAATCCCTAATTCTTCGGCAACTTCTCTTAAAACCAATGGCTTTAATGGGCGATCTGGTTGAGTGAAAAACTCCTTTTGCCGTGCAACGATCTGCACCCCGACACGATAGATGGTATCCCCTCGTTGCAGCAAGGTCTTTTTCAGCCACTCGAACTCTTGGGCTTTATTGTCTAAATAACTTAATACCTCTGGATCACCGCTTTGCTTCAATTGATCAAAATATTGCTGCTGAAAGCGAACCTCTGGCAAGGCGCGTTTGTTTGATTTCACGATCGGCTGTCCTTTTTCAACCGTCACCCGCAGGTCAGGTACGATGTAAAGCCCATCGGTTGACCCAAACGCAGCCCCTGGTGTGGGGGTCAATGTTTGAACATAATCAAAGACCTTTTGGATCTCAGTTAATGGAATCTGCAGCGCTTTGCTGATTTTGTCCCACTTGCGCTCTGCCATTTCTGTAAAAAATTCTTCTAAAATGAGATAGGCCATTGGCGGCGCATAGTCATCTCTTTCCGTTTGCAGCATCAAACACTCTCTTAGATCACGAGCACCGACGCCTGCTGGGTCTAGCTGCTGGATCAAGGTCAAGGCATCGAGCATTTGGATTGGGGTCCCACCAACAAGTTTTCCAGCTTCTTCCAGATCAATCGTCAAAAAGCCGTTTAAATCAATGTACTCGACTAAAAATAAAACGATCGTCCGCAAGAAGGTATCTCGGTAGTTTAAATGCACTTGATCAATGAGGTATTCGAATAAAGACGTATGCTGGTCAGGGATCTGGCTTAAATAATCCATCAATTGTTCTGATGAGCCATTGCTTTTGCTTGGTGTGATGGGCGAATCATATTCCCCCAGATCAATCAATGGATTTTCTAATGCTTGGTTATCTATGAAGGACAATAATTCGTCTGCAGAAAATTGCAACACTTGGATCGATTGCTGTAATTTCTGCGTCATAGCAAGCTTTTGCGTCTGTTTTTGTTGTTGTGAAAATTGCTGTTGAAATTTCATCATTCTACCTCTTGTTTTTTTCACTGAAATTGGTTAAACTAATATTTGTGCTTCGCGCCTTTAGTGTAGTGGATATCACGTAAGATTCCGGTTCTTGAGACGGGGGTTCGATTCCCTCAAGGCGCGTTTTTTCTTTTCGTTACAAGTATACTCGATTCAAATCAATAATTCAAAAGCACTTAGGGACCGCTGATGCGGTTCCTTTTTTATTTGTATCTATGTAAGAAGGCGAACTCGTCCTTCAACGATTAAAAGCTGCTTGCAGCCATAAGGCGAAAAAAAGAAGAGGATTACTCCTCTTCTTCCTCTTCATCCGCAAAATCATCTTCATCATCGTCATCGATAATGGTGAGATCTTCCTCAATGCTGTCAGGTAATTCTTCTTCATCATCGGTGCTATTGTCGGCGCCGATTTCTTGCAAGTCTGAATTGTATGCCGAGATTTCTTCATCCTCGTCATCATCATCATCAAAGAGATCATCTTCTTCGTCATCTGACAAATCAGTATCCTCAGGATCATCATCGTTATAATCGATTGCGTCTTCATCATCGTTGATAAAGGCATTGACTTTTTTACGTTTGCGACGACGTGGTGTATCTTCATCCTCGTCTTCGATGCCATGGTTGACTTCTTCATCGATCGAATCAATGGCGTACCATGAACGTAAGCCCCAACGATTGTCGCCTAAAGAAATAAAACTACCGTCGATATTCAAGTCTGTATAAAACTGCGCCAATGAATCACGAATCTCGCTGTCTGAAGTTTCAAGATAGTTTTGAATTTGGTTGACCAAATCAGAAAAATCCATCACGTCACCGCGCTGCTCTAAAATCGCATGGGCAACTTCAATCATCGACAATTCGTTTTTATTTACACCTTCAAATACATTAATTTCCAAACGGGACACGTCCTTTCACAGTCTACTCCTAATCATACAAAATTACGCCTCAAATTGCAATTTTTTCTTTCAATTTCCCTTTGATCAAGCGGTAAATTCTAAAGATAGTTTGTATTCGCCGACTTTGTCAGCAGCCATGAACAAGTCATAATCGATATCGATCTTTCCCGAATATGGACGGTCTTTCAAGCTAACGTGCAGGTGATTGGTGAAGGTGTGGAACATCATCAAGCCATACGGGGTTTGGTAGCTCGTCTCTAACCGTTCCTTATAAGAAAATTTCAAGCGCATGCGCATTTCCCCTGAGCGAATCAATTGAATCAATCCGTCTGGCATGATTTTCATCGTGACGGGAACGTCGGTACCGTCTGGCTGGATCTCTTTGTAACGGATATATAAGGTATCACCGATCTTGACTGCTTGTCCTTGCAGATCAAACAGAAAGTTCTCTGTTTCCCCTGCTTGTCGTACATTGGTTGTTAAATGAATCGAGATTGGGATTCCTTTTGATAATTCTTGCATGTACGTGTGCCTCCTTTGAAGATTTCAGTTTCATTCTTGCTTTTTTTCATTCGTTTGTCAATCATTTCAGTTGATTCTCCTTGGTCTATTTCTTCATTGAAAATAAAAAAGCGAAAACAAAAGCAAGTTTTCATTCTTTTCTCCAAGTAATTTTCCAAGAATCGTATATAATAAGGATAACAGGTATTTTTAAAGGAGTTTAACCGATTTGACTATCTATATAATGGATCAAACTTTACCACGTATCCACAATCCTTATGAGCCGTTTGCTTTTACCGATGTTGCCACCGAAGCTGCTGGCAAACTGGAACAAGTTTATTGTCATTTTTGGCAGTTGTCCGATACGATGATTTTAGGAATGAAAGATACCCGGCTGCCTTTTTTGATAGATGGTCTGCAGGTTTTGAAAGAAGCTGGCTATGCCTCGATCATCCGCAACTCAGGCGGGCTTGGGGTCATCAATGATGCCGGTATTTTGAATGTCTCTCTCATTTTCCCTAAACATTTGGCTGCCACTACGGATGCAGCCTATGAAATGATGGCGACATTGCTACAAGCAGCCTTTCCTGAGCGGACAATTTTGGCTTATGAAATTGCTGACTCGTACTGCCCAGGCACCTATGACCTGAGTATTGACGGAAAAAAAATTGCTGGCACAGCACAACGACGGATCAAAGACGGCGTGGCTGTCATGATGTATCTGAGCATCAATGGCGACCAACCAGCCCGCGGCTCTCTCGTTCGTCGTTTTTACCAAGCAGGTTTAAAAGAGCGCTTTGGTCCGGATGGCTATCCAGCCGTCAATCCTGCGAGCATGACCACTTTAGAAGCGGCTCTCGGCCGTAAGTTTACCACACAAGAGGTGATTGACCGCTTGCAAAAAGCCCTGCTTTTCTTGATCACAGACCAATCCCTATATCCGCTTGAGTCACTGGATCAATGGCTTTCAGAAAATGACCTTAGCGAACAAATGCAGCAACGCTTAGCTGGCATGGAAAAGCGAAATCACCCAATAAAGGAGTTTAGCGATGAGCCTACCATATAAATATCAAACCTTAGCGATAGAAAAAGTGTTTCGTGACCCTGTTCATAACTATGTCCATGTGCAGCACCAAGTGATTTTAGACTTGATCAATTCCAAAGAAGTGCAGCGTTTGCGACGAATCAAACAACTAGGGACTGCTTCTTTCACCTTTCACGGAGCAGAACACAGCCGCTTTTCTCACTCCTTGGGGGTTTATGAAATCAGCCGCCGCATTTGCGATATTTTCCAACGCAATTATTCGATTGAAAAAGTTGGACCGAACGGCTGGGATGATAAGGAGCGTTTAGTGACCTTGTGTGCAGCATTGCTTCATGATGTGGGCCATGGTCCATACTCCCACACCTTTGAGCATATTTTTCATACGGATCATGAAGCCATCACAGTGGCGATCATCACTTCTCCTGAAACGGAAGTTCATCAGATATTGAACCGAGTGGAAGCTGGATTTCCTGAGAAAGTGGCAAGTGTCATCACTAAAACCTATCCAAATCCCCAAGTCGTTCAAATGATTTCCAGTCAAATCGATGCTGATCGGATGGACTACTTGCTGCGCGATGCTTATTTTACCGGCACTGAATATGGCACGTTTGATCTGACCAGAATTTTACGAGTGATTCGTCCGTACGAAGGCGGTATTGCTTTTTCTATGAATGGCATGCACGCTGTGGAGGACTACATCGTCAGTCGTTACCAAATGTATGTGCAAGTTTATTTCCATGCGAGTTCTCGAGGGATGGAAGTGATCTTAGCCCATTTGCTGGATCGTGCTGCAGAACTTTATCAAGTGGATCAGGAAATGTTTCAAAGCCATTCGCAACTGCTTCTCCCGTTTTTAAAACAAGAATTCACTTTAGATGAATACTTGAAACTCGACGATGGCGTGTTGAATACCTACTTTACCCAATGGACGGAAGAGAATGATCCGATCCTCAGCGATTTAGCCAAGCGGTTCTTAAATCGTAAACCGCTAAAATCCGCTCGCTTTGACGATGAGACACAGTTGCCGATGATTGAAGAAATGCAGGGACTGGTGGAAAAAGTCGGCTTCAATCCCCGCTACTATACTGCCATCAATTCAAGCTTCGATCTGCCTTATGATTTTTATCGACCAACTTCTGGTAAGCATCGGACACAGATCGAATTACAGGAAAAAGATGGTTCCCTTGTAGAATTATCCCAAGCCAGTCAACTTGTTGCAGCCTTAGCGGGACAAACCCAAGGTG
The DNA here is from genome assembly GCF_051711245.1 of Enterococcus sp. DIV0240d. Classification (NCBI taxonomy): domain Bacteria; kingdom Bacillati; phylum Bacillota; class Bacilli; order Lactobacillales; family Enterococcaceae; genus Enterococcus; species Enterococcus sp. DIV0240d. The sequence continues at coordinate 2,928,075 of NZ_JBIOMG010000001.1, forward strand.
ACCAACGCTTTTATTTTCCAAAAGAAATGATTGACCCCAACATCCAAAATCACTATGATTTATTTGGAGAGACGTATCAAGAGTTTGCCAAGCACATTCGCAATGGTGCTTTGATCAAACCAAGCCACTAGGAGGAACTTATGAGTATCAAACTGATCGCCATCGATATCGATGGCACCCTGCTGAACAACGACCGCAAGATCACTCCAGCAGTTTACAAAGCATTAAAAGACGCAGAAGCACAAGGCGTGCGCATCGTTTTGTGTACGGGACGCCCTTTAACTGGTGTCCAAGATTTATTGAAGGAACTAGACTTATTTACGGACAATGATTTCGTGATTACCTACAATGGCTCTTTGGTTCAAAAAACCAAAAATCAAGAGATCATCTCTGAATTCGGCTTGTCCCAAGATGACTATCTCTTTGTTGAGATGACTGCGAGAAAATTAGGGGTTCACCTTCATGTAGAAACTGAGGATACCATGTATACCGCTAACCGCGATATCAGTCCTTACACGATTTATGAAGCCTTCTTAGTCAACATGCCATTGAAATATCGGACACCAGAAGAAATGACTGCTGACTTGAATATCATCAAAATGATGATGATCGATGATCCCGCAATACTGGATCAGATCATCCCACAATTGCCGAGCAGTTTGACCGACAACTACAATGTGGTTAAAAGTGCTCCATACTTCTTGGAAGTCCTAAATAAACAAGCCCATAAAGGAGCTGCTGTCAAAAAATTGGCGGAGCACTTAGGCATCAAACAAGAAGAAGTCATGGCGATCGGCGATAATGAAAATGATTTAACCATGGTGGAATATGCTGGTATCGGTGTGGCGATGGCCAATGCTACTGAAAACGTGAAAAATGCCGCAGATGTCCTCACCGCTTCAAATGAAGAAGACGGTGTAGCAGAAGTGATCAACAAGTATGTTTTAACAAATAACTAAGTGCAAAAAAAGTCAGGTTTCCTTTTTATCGGAAACCTGACTTTTTTATTTTGCCAACCACTGTTCAACTGCCCATTTATGGCTGCCGCGTTTCAATCGTTGGATCGCTTCTTCTGGCGTGTGCCAAGACAATTGATTGGTTTCTTCTGTCGGTTCGCAAACTTTTTTCCACTGTGTCATTAAATAGAAATAGCCCGGGTGATGGTAAAATGTATCGCGATGGCGCGAATAGAAGTATTCAACTGCCTCCCCTAGATACTCAGCGATCTCCCCTTCAAATCCAAGTTCTTCAATCAATTCTCGTTGGATCGCTTCTTCTTTGCTCTCATTTGGCTCAATTTCACCACCGGGCAAAAAGTATGCGCCGTTGGGTGCTTGCACCAAGATCACTTCATTTTTTTCGTTTGGAAGAACGACATACGCCCCATATCTTGATTTGTATGGTTTCCCCGCTTCTTTTTCCCCGAACACAATTTCCTTTTCTGGCATGATTCCCTCCACCAACACTTTCTTTCCATTTTACCCTATGCCAATAGTCTGGACAAGCTGGAAATAATGCTCGGTTGTCTTTTATTCGTTACAAAAAGAGAAAATATGTTATCATACAACTATCAAGATCGAAAGGATGATTTACCCATGAAAATGGCTCACACATGTGTCCGCGTCAAAGACTTAACGGCTTCTCTAGATTTTTATCAAACTGCCTTTGGTTTTGAAGAATCTCGCCGTCGTGATTTTCCTGAACATAAATTTACTTTGGTTTACTTAACTTTGCCTGGTGATGATTACGAGCTAGAGTTGACCTATAACTATGACCATCCTGGCTATGAGTTAGGCGACGGCTATGGCCATATCGCCATCAGTACCGATGATCTAGAAGCGCTTCATGAGAAGCACCAAGCGGCTGGATTTGATGTCACTGATCTGAAAGGACTCCCAGGAACTTCTCCTTCTTACTATTTTGTGAAAGATCCTGATGGCTACAAAATCGAAGTTATTCGCGAAAAATAAAGCGAAGGTGATCGAAAAAAGGACCTCGTGTCCTTTTTTCTTTTTCGATCCATTTACTAGTAGAAAGGTTTGATCAAATGAAGCCTATTATCGGCATCGCTGCTAATGAACGACCAATGATTGAAGAAGCAGAACATTGGTTGTCCTATACACCCAAAAATTTTGTGACCCATATCCAACAAGCCCAAGGCATCCCCCTATTATTACCAATGGGTGTCGTGGGAGATGCTGCGACTTACATCAGCAAAATCGATAAACTCTTGTTAGCCGGTGGTCATGATGTCTCCCCTGTTCACTATGGCGAAGACCCTCATCCCTTGATTCAAGGCATTCATCCTGATCGTGATGTCTTTGAATTGGCATTGATCAAAGAAGCAGTGGCTCAAAACAAACCGATCTTTGGAATCTGCCGCGGCATGCAGTTACTCAATGTCGCATTTGGCGGGAGTTTGTACCAAGATCTCTCTTTGATCGATCACCCAACGATCAAACACGTGCAATTGCTGACGTTCTTTCAATTCCCTACACATCGGGTAAAAATCAAGGCAGACAGTCGTTTGGCTGCTCTTTTAGGCACAACCTATCACGTCAATTCTTTTCATCACCAAGCAGTCAAAACCGTTGCGGATGATTTCAACGTGATTGCCACCGCTCCTGATGGTGTCGTTGAAGCCATTGAATCCACCGCCTATGGCGCACCGATCTTAGGCATTCAGTGGCATCCTGAGCTAGCCGCTTACAAGCTGTCTTCTGAGCAATCGATCTTCAACTTTTTTGTGCAGGAATTCTAAAGGCTTGCCCCTTGTTTTCTAGATTTTAGCGAATAAAAAACGCCCGATCACGAAAAGGATCGGGCGTTTTGCTTATTTCTCGTTTTTCATTAACACTAGTGATTGTTTCAACGTTGCTAAAATGCCATTGTCGTTATAGATCAAGACATTTGATTTGTACATTTTTGCAGAAACCAGCATCAGGACAATTGTGGTAACAGCAAGGATCCCTACTGAAATCAATGCACCGCCGATACCCACTGTATCATTAGCAAGCCGTACTGGCATAATGAAGGAAGATAAAAATGGTACATAGGAAGTTACTCGCAAGACCACGTTATGAGGATCCATACCGCCTAGCACGATTCCAAGCATATACCCGCCTAATGAAAGATACGTTACTGGAATGATGGCTTTCGCCGTATCTTCTGCTTTGTTCACTAACGACCCGCAAAGGGCTGATAAGACCGAGTAGATCAAAATTCCTAAGAAGACGAAAACGATCGCAAACACCAGGAAGGGACCAAAAATGCCATCTGTCGAAAAGTTTGCCAACAAGTCTTTTACCATTGGGTTATCCTTGATCCAGAAATAGCTCCCACCAAAAATCGCAACATAAGCAACTAGCTGGGTCGCTGCAACCATGATTACACCAGTCAATTTGGCATAGTAATGGATTTGCGCCCGGGTACTAGACAAAATGACTTCCATGATGCGTGTGCCTTTTTCAGAGGCAATCTCTTGTGCAATGATCTGTGCGTAAGTAATGATAAAGAAAAAGAGGATGATTGTTGCGATCATACTTACTAGTGATTGCATCGCGGTATTGTCTTCCCCATAAGTCATTTCGCCATCTTCACCGAAGGAAACTTTTTGACGATCAAGCGGTGCGATTTCACTAAGGACTGCCACTTGCTCAGCAGTCAAGCCAAGCTCACTAGCTCTATAGGAAGACTGCAAACCCGTCAATAACTGTTGGATCGTCAGCTCTAAAGCTTGCCCCATCGAGGACTCGCTTAATAATTCCCCTTGCAGCGTATCCCCAGAAGCAGTAATAAGTAACAAAGCATCAGCATCTTTGTCTGCCATCTGTTGCTGCCCTTGTTCTTCGCTGTCAACAATTTCAAATTCAAAATCATCGCCGCTTTGGTCCACAAAGGTCTGCGCAATGGCTGGTTCATTCGCATAAACGGCAATTTTGTCGACACTGTTCATACCATCAGCAAAATAACCAATGAGATAAAATGCCCCCGTTGCAATAAATGGCACGAGAATCATAATCAAAAACGAAATTGATTTGATATTTTTTTTATAAACATCTAATGCGATTACCCAAAACTTACTCATTTATTTTTCCCGCCTTCCGCTTAAAGATTTCTTCTAACGTTGGCGGTTGTTGATTGAACATAGGGATATAACCATCCGCCGTTGCTAAATCAAATAAGGTTTTTCCTACTGCAGGATCAGCAATCGTAATATCATAGCTGCCATCTTCTCTGGCAAGAACTTCCTCGACACCTGCCACTGCCAAGAGCTGTTCTTTCGTCAAGTTGGATTCTAAATAGACTTTCGTCCGCCCAAAGGATTCACGAATTTCATGAACTTTTCCGTTTAAGACGGTTTGACCATCCCGCAGCATAATCAAGTGATCGCAGATTTTTTCCACATTATCCATATTATGACTGGAGAAAATGACACATGAGCCATTTTTTTTCAGTTCAATGATCCCATTTTTCAACAGTTCTGCATTGACGGGGTCTAACCCACTAAATGGCTCATCTAAAATCACCAATTTTGGTTCATGGATCAACGTTGAGATCAGCTGAACTTTTTGCTGATTTCCTTTTGATAGCGATTTGACTTTATCGGTTTTCTTGCCTTTGACTTTAAATTTGTCCATCCAATAGTCGATTTTTGGTACGATGTCTTCTTTCTTCTTGCCTCGTAACCGCGCGAAATAGATCAATTGATCTTCAATCGTTACTTTTGGAAACAAGCCGCGTTCTTCTGGCAGATAGCCGATAATATTGTATTCTTTTTCACTAATTTTATGGCCATCCCATAATACTTCCCCTTGATCAGCTTTCAAGAAATCCAAGATCAATCGGAATGTCGTCGTTTTACCAGCACCATTTTGACCAATCAAGCCCATGATCTGTCCATCATTGATGGTAAAGGACAATTGATCGACTGCTGTATAATCGCCAAATGTTTTTACTAATTGTTTTGCTTCTAACACATGCTCACCTTCCCTATCTAATAAAATATATCACTAAAGAAAAAGCCGATAACGGCGCCAATGATCGCTCCGACAAACATCAGGATGACGGTATCGCGGATCACTCGTTGACGCTTCGCCAGTTTCTCTGGTTCATTGTAATAACTTGCTCGATTTTTATATAAGAATTTCATCAGGATCGTGGTCAATCCTACCCCAATCGGGATAAACACCAGCCCCGTAATCAATCCTAGTCCAAAGGACCAAAATGGATTTGTGCGAATATTGAAATAACGGATCAGAAAATAAATTGCTGCTAATATCACTAAACTGATCACCGAAAGCAGAATCGATTTTTTCATTAAATACCGTGTTTCATTATCGATCCGTTCTTGATAGCTTTCTTGGTCACTGAAAATCGCTGGTGTGTCAGGAGACGCTTTAAAATAAAAATAGCGATCTTTATAATTGCTGATATAAGTCCAGCCTCCTGCTTGATACATCGCTAAGTAATCAACGATCTCAGAGGGCTCTCCTTCGAAAAAGTCTACTGCATATTTGGTCGTTTCTGGGTCTCCTTTGATAAACTTCAAAAACCCTAACCGATTCATCTTCACAAAGTGCCACCCTAACGACGCTTGTTTTTGCAGACGAACCATTTCCTTTTCTGGGTAATAGGCTACACCAAGTGAAAGAAGGTATTTCTTATTGATGCCCATCTTGCTCTCCCCCTAACGCTTCGAAAACCTGTTCTCCGATTTGATAAAATAATTTGCGCCGTTGAATATCTTTCTCCAGAACTTGTCTTCCTTCTGGTGTAATCTGATAGATTTTTTTTCGGTCAACGCTCTCCTCTAAATCGATCCACCCCTTTTTCGTCAGCTTCTTTAAAATCGTATACATCGTTGCGGGACCAATCTCAAACGTCCCTTGGCTCAGCTCATGGATCTGTTTCATGATGAGATACCCATGTTTCGGCTTTAAAAGCGCTAATAAAATCAAATAGGTTGAATCTGTCAATGCCTCATCCATTTGATTCCTCCGTCCCACTAGCTATATCACTTAATGATATATTATCGAATGATATAACCAGCGTCAATCTTTTTTTGAAAAATAAAAGCCGTCTCCACTAAGGGAAACGACTTTTTGAACATTAGTTAGCAATTTTGACAGGCGTATTATAAGGGATGTTATAGTAAAACCATTTGGCATCTGGGACTGCTAAACGAATGCAGCCATGAGAAGCCCGAGTGCCTAATTTTCGTCCTTCAACAGAACTAAAAGCATTAGTGGACCAAGCAATGCTCGTTGGGATCGTATGGAATAAATAGACGCCGTGGTCTTTAAAGGAACGGTAGTAAGCGGCTCCTGAAAAAGCTAAGCCTTTTTCTGCTTGGATACGGAAATTCCCTAAAGGTGTTGGCGTATTGAAGGCACCGGTCGAGCAAAGCATCGTATAAATCACTTTATTTCCTGATTTGATGTAGACCCGCTGTTTGCTGATAGATACTTCAATGTTTAAGTTTTTAACGTTTAATGAAGGATATTTCCCTCCTGTAGTATACATCCAAAAGTTGCTATTTACATTTGTGGTTTGATTTTCCTTGACCCAACCGATTCGACCAGCTGGCGAAACGAGATACAAGTAATTGCCATCACTCGTTTTTGCTAGTTTGGTCGCTTGTGCCATATAGCCTTTGTAGGCACTCTTTTTCCCAAGTTTGGCACTATTTGGATCGGCTTTTTCAAAGAAATTGCCATCCCCATTCTTGACGACCACATAGCGGCTAATGTTGCTTTGAGAAGTGATCGTATGGGCTTTGGTCACCCCACTTGCATTGATGTAGCCTAACCATTTGTTGTTGAGATAGAGGGAGTAGTAGGTGGAGCCGTTGAAATGTTGATACTTCCCAGTAACTTGGATATTCTTGTTCATGTAATTCGCACTACTGCCTTTTTTCTTCGCAAAAGCTAAATCTTGCCATAAGGTATAATTCTTACTTTTTAGGCGGACTGTGCGTTTTTCACTTTGCCAAGTGCCCCCTTGATTGTTGGCAACCGTTGCTGCATTGCCATTTAAGTAGCCGATCCACTTGCCATTCGCATCATAAAGGGACAAGTAGACACCGCCATTGACATGGTTGTATCTTCCTTTGGCAAGATAGGTTTTTCCCGCTAATTTCGTGGTAGTGTTTTTCTTACTCGACCAGCGAAAATTGCCCCAAATCGTGTAATTTTTCTTGGTCAATGTCACATATTTCCCGTAGGACTGATAGGCGCCTTGCGCATCAGTCGTTAATTTGACACCCGAGGCATTGATATAGCCTAGCCATTTGTTGTTATTTGTATAAAGAGAATAGTATGTCGACCCATTCAAGTGGCGATATTTCCCAGTAACTTTGACTGTTTTTCCATTTAGAGAGGCTGTCGTTCCTTTTTTCGCTGTCCAATGAAAATTTTGCCATAGCGTATAATTTCCGCTGATGATCGTGGCATACTTTGATTCAGACTGCCATACACCCCCAGGTGATGTCGCTAACTTAACGCCGGTAGCTTTTATCCAACCGATGAGAACATTTTTATTTGAATACAATGCGTAATATATCACGTTATTATTCGTCGTGAATACTTCTTTGATTTCAAAGGTTTGACCAACAATGCTTGAAGAAGTACTCGTTTTTTTATCTAAAAACACATCTTGCCAAAGCGGTTCTTTCGCACTTGTAACGGTTGCATATTTTTTCTCGGTTTTGAAGGTTCCGCTGGCAACTTTCACTGCTGCTTCTGCTACGACACCGACAACCTTTTGATCGTCACGAATTTCAAGATAGGTCCGCTTATCGGCACCTTGATACCGTTTGACACTACGGTATACCTTGCCAGCTAATTCATTGATCGTTCCTTGCTCGATCAATTGATCCTTCTCAAAACAGTAAAGGATGTTTTGCGTTTCAGGATTGGCTGCTGCAACCGGATTGATTTTTACATATTGGTTGTTATCTGCAATTGATTCAACATCAATGATCCCTAGGTCTGGTTCTTCAGAAGATTCTTCCGTCGATTGAGTAGATGAATCTTGTGTGGTCTCGGTCTGACTGGTCTCAGTCGCAGCCGTGCTAGTACTTGACGTTGTTTCTGATGAAGAGGTAGACGTTGATGAAGACTCAGTTGCCGTGCTTGACTCTGTACTCTCTGTACTTGCCTCTTGAGATGATGCTGCGCTCGCTTCTGAAAAACTTTCTGACGTCGTCTCTTGCGCAGCGACAGACGCTGCTGTCGGATCCCCTTCATTTGCTGCATAAACTTGTGTGATCGTTCCTACGATGGGCGCGACCAGTACCCCAACAATCGCAACGCCTTGAAGCAACCCACGTTTCAACTTTTTCATTTTTATTCCCCCTTTAAGCCTATTTTGGTATCACTTTCTTACTATATTAACAAGATATTTTTTAGTGCCACTCCCCACTTTAAGTATACCACTGCCTAATAGAAAATTTGAAAAAAACGTCCCCAAAATAAAAAAAGCAATAGCCACTTTCGGCTATTGCTTCAAAAACGTTTCTTCTATTACATATGTTCCGCAACTAAAGCTTTCAATTGATCTTTTGTATGCACCCCAATTGCTTTATCAACGACTTGGCCGTCTTTTTTCAACAACAAAGTTGGAATAGACATGATCCCGAATGAAGCTGGTGTTTCAGGATTTTCATCCACATCCATTTTCACGATCTTCAATTCGTCTTCCTCATATTCATTCGCTAATTGTTCCAAGATCGGCGCTTGCATCCGACATGGACCACACCAAGTTGCCCAAAAATCAATAAGGACTAAGCCTTTATCGGTTTCTTCTGAAAAAGTTTTATCAGTAATTTCTTTTGCCATCGTACTTCCCCTCCATTTTTAAAACTAAAAAAAGTATACCACGTATCGGAAGTTTTTTAAAATCGTCTGCTTACAAAAGGTAAGGGTTCTTAAAGGTTAGTTAAACTTCACAATGGTCGCCCCATTGCCCCCTTGATTTGCTGGCGCAAATTCAAAACTTTTCACCGAGCGATGGTTTTTCAAATAATCGGTAATCCCTTGACGCAGCGCACCGGTTCCTTTTCCGTGGACGATCGTCACTTGCGGATAGCCTGCCAAAATCGCTGCATCTAAATACTGATCCACTTCATTGAGGGCTTCTTCGTACCGCTTACCGCGTAAATCCAACTGATTGACCACTGGACTGCTGTCAGCAGAACGAATCGTATTGACGATACGCTGTGTAGGCTCCTTCACTGGCGCTGCTGGTTGGAGATCTGTTTCTGGCAAATTCATTTTCAAAATACCGATTTGGACTTGCCATTGATTTTTGCCTGCTTTTTTCAATAAGACCCCGCGCTGCCCATAAGATGTTACAAGCACTTCGTCTCCTTCTTTCAGCGTCTTGGCTGCTTTGGCTTTTTGCAGAACCTTGTTTTTTTGCAGATGTTCTTCTTGTTGCAGTCCTGATAACTTGGTGCGCGCGTCGATCAGCTCGTGTTCTTTGACCTTCGTTTGACCGCCGGCTAACTGCATTTTACGAATATCGGCAATGATTTTTTCAGATTCTTCTTTGGCTTCTTCAACGATCTGATTGGCTTTTTGCCGAGCTTTCGCCAATTCTTTTTCACGTTCTTCAAAGAAATAACTATAGGCTGCTTCTAGCTCTTGGTGCAAGCGGGCCGCTTCTTTTACATGATGACGGACTTCAAGATACTCGGTTTCCGTCATTTTTCTTCGATTTTCTAAATCAGCGATCATTTCATTCAGGTCTTGGCTTTCTCCATCCATGATCTCTTTGGCTTGATCAATGATCGTATCTGGCAAGCCAAGTCTTTTCGAAATCTCAAACGCATTGCTTCGTCCTGGAACCCCGATCAACAAGCGATAGGTCGGACTTAAGGTATCAACATCAAATTCCATAGAGGCATTGATCGTATTGGATCGGTTATAGCCATAAACCTTCAATTCAGGATAATGGGTCGTCGCCATGACATAAGCCGACTTAGCCCCAAGTTCGTCCAAAATCGCAATCGCTAGTGCCGCCCCTTCTTGAGGATCGGTTCCTGCGCCTAATTCATCAAAGAGAACTAAGCTTGTCTCGTCGACTTTTTTCAACACTTCAACGATCGTTGTCATATGAGAAGAAAAGGTCGATAGACTTTGCTCAATGGATTGTTCATCCCCAATGTCCGCAAAAATCTCATTGAAGACACCCATTTGGCTTTCTTCTTCTGCCAGAATTGGTAAACCAGCTTGGCCCATGATCTGCAATAGCCCTAATGTTTTTAAGGTGATGGTTTTCCCACCGGTATTCGGCCCAGTAATGACAACGGCTTGATAGTCTTTTCCAATCGTAATATCGTTAGGAACGACTTTTTCTTGATCGATCAATGGATGACGTGCTTGCTTAAAAAAGACATGGTTGTCTTGATTGATCGCTGGTACGATTGCCTTCATCTCTTTTCCAAAACGAGCCTTGGCATTCATGAAATCCATGATCCCGATCACATACGCATTATGGAGAATCTCTCTTTGATATGGGGCTAACTCTGCTGACAATTCTGCTAGAATACGTGTAATTTCATCCCGTTCCGCAATTTGATGCTGGCGCAAACGGTTATTTTGTTCCACTACTTGTTTCGGTTCGATAAACAAGGTTTGACCAGAGGAACTTTGGTCGTGGACTACCCCGCCGAAAACACCTCGGTACTCTTGTTTGACTGGAATCACATAACGCTCATTTCGCATGGTTACGATCGTATCACTTAGATACTTTGCATTGCCACCTCGGACGATGCCATCCAATGTCTCGCGAATCGTCCGTTCTGCTCGTCGGATCGATTGGCGAATTCCACGTAGTGCTGGAGAGGCATCATCTGTGACTCGGCCATCCTCATCGATAGCTTCTTTCAAGCGTCGATTCAAGGTTGGCAAAGACACCAACTGTTCTTCCCAGTGATACAAGCGGGAAAATTCAATCTCGCTTTCAGACAAATCAGCAAAAAAGCGTTTCAATTCCTGCGTAGTTGATAAGACACGGGCAACTTGTGCCAACTCAATGCCGTTTAAATCGGCGCCAATTTCGATCCGTTTCATTTGGGGACGAATATTCTCAATCTTTGGTACAGGGATTCCGCCTCTTAAACGTTGGATCTTGATCGCGTCTTCTGTTTCTGCTAGCCAAGAGGAAATGACTTGCGCATCACTTGATGGCGCAAGCTTTGCTAAGGCTTCTTTTCCTTGGGCTGTTACAATATACTGACCGATTTGACTCTTTACTTGTTCAAATCCTAAAACATCAAGGATCTTAGTATTCATTCTTTTCTCACCTGCTTTGTTTTAACTTTTTGTTCCTAAGAAAAAGGCAGAATGGCTCTGCAACCATCTGCCTGCTTTTTACCCAATCACATCTGTGATCCACAATCGATAGAAGTAATCTGAGAGAATCGGCGACCGATCAACGATGAAATTCGCAGTTCCGCTCGTTTCAAACAGATTTTGAATCGTGGCAAACGGGATCATTGAGAGAATCATGAAAAACATGTACAAATTGATATACATCAAGATAACATTCAAAACACCCGCAACTGCCCAGTCATAACCACCTAAAAAACTTAGGCGTTTGTAACGCAAACTGTCTGCAAAAATCACCACTAGTTTTGTGATCAGCCATCCAGCAAAGAGCACCATCACAAAAGCGATGGCTGCATAATAGGCTTTGTCTAAATCTAAAGCCAGTTCCATATCGTAGTATTTTAACTTTGAGTCCGCCGTTACTGACATATAAGGAACATAGAGCTCAATTTTCTTCGCAATTTCTTGGTAATTTGCTACTGCAAAGAAAAAAGAGATCAAATAGCCCAAAACTGAGACCAATTGTAAACTGGTTCCGCGCCGTGCGCCGCCGTAAAAGGCTGCCAACAACAAAACCAAGACAAATAATCCAATCATTTAGGTATCCTTTCTACGCCGCACTACCCATGGGCTGTCTTTTCTTGAATTTTTCGTTTCCTTTGTTCATTTAAGATCTGTTGTGCTTCCACATGATTATGGATCTCCACATCACTGCGACCTGTCTCATCGAGAACTTTCCGTGCTTCGGATTCAATCGCTTCGATCCGCTTAATGCGATTCTCAAGCTCCGTTGCTTTAATGGCTTGTCCTCGCAGCTCGTCCACCTTTTTTTGTAGGACCAAAAGCTGTTCTTGTTTTTTCAGCTGGTCGGAAACAGCGTTGATCGCTAATAAGATCGACGCTTGTTCTTGATCGGTTTGTGGCGATAATTGCATGATCTCAAGCAGTTGGTCATTGACCAATCTTGTCACCATATCCATGTGTTCTTTGCTTTCGCGTCCAATAATCGTGTAACTTTGATTCGCGATAACTGCTTTATAACGTTTCTTTTGCTCCGTCATAGGAATATTTCCTCCCATTGCTTACATTCTGCTCTATTCTATCACTTATTGAACATGTGTCGCAAACTCTTAACTATTATACGTGATTTTCTTATGAATTTCCATGCCAATCGTTTGTTTGCTGATCGTCTTAGTAAAAAAGAATAAGAAGTATGGTAAAATCTTAAAGTATCCTTTTGTCTACCTAAAAAAAGACAAAAAATCAGGAGGAATCAAATGAGTACGATCGTTATCAAAGTACCAACTTCAACTATCCAAAAGATGCAGCAATTTTACCAACGAGATTTGCTAGCTAAGAAAGTTCCTTATACAGTGTTTGTCGCCAAAAAAGGGCCAACGACGATCACTGCTTATACGTCAGGAAAAGTCATGTTCCAAGGAGCGACCGCTGAAAAAGAAGCTTCCTTATGGGGCGATACGGCAAGTGCTGTACCAGATAAGAAAAAAGCGACTGTTTCATCCACTGCGTTGCCAGCAGGATTTAGCGAAAAAAGCGTCGTCGGCAGTGACGAGGTCGGTAATGGCAGTTATTTCGGTCCTTTGGTGGTCTGTGCCGTCTATGCAAAAAAAGAGCAATTACCACAGCTGAAAGCTTTAGGAGTCAAGGACTCAAAAATGCTGACAGATCCAGAGATCCGTAAGATGGCGCCGAAAATCAAAGAATTGGTTCCTTACCAATTGCTCACCGTCACGCCCAGCAAATACAACGAGATCCAACCAAAATACAACACAGTCCGAATGAAAGTTGCTTTGCATAATCAAGCCATTCGTTTGCTTTTGCAAAAGATTGCTCCTGAGACACCAGATGCCATTTTGATCGATCAGTTCACGAGCGAAAAAAATTATCGCACCTATTTAAAGTCGGAACAAGTAGCGGTCACTGAAAAGCTCTATTTTGCGACGAAAGGTGAACAATATCATTTAGCAGTAGCGGCAGCCTCTATTTTATGTCGTACAGTCTTTTTGGATGAATTAGATGCAGCCTCTAAAGAAGTCGGTTTGCGCTTGCCTTCTGGCGCCCACGCAGCTGCTGATCAAGTTGCAGCAAAATTACTGCAGCAAGGTGGCATAGCACTATTAGGCCAATATGCCAAACTGCATTTTGCGAATACCGAAAAAGCACAGAAACTCGCCAAGCTGTGAGTTCTCGTATTTTCAAAAAAACTGCTGCTACTTCTGAATAAAGGAAGCAGCGGCAGTTTTTGTCCTCAGTACCAGTTGAATGCTGGGAATCAAAGCCCTAAGCCAGCTGCTTCGATTCCCATCGTGATCAACCCATCCAAATAATTTTCTGAAAACTGATCGGAAAAGTGTAATTTTGGCAAGACGCCATATTGAAACACTGCTGCCAGCTGCTTTTCCAAAAAGGAGCGCGACACGAGCGCCTGCCATTCAGAGGGCAAAAACAAAATGACTTGATGCGGGTCCGTCACTGCCACGATCGCTTGAAGAGTGGCAGTCACTTGTTCTGGGATCGCCTCTGTTGCCAAAGGGTAAGAAGCCGTGTAGAGATGCGGCAAATGCTTGATTTCGCCACTTAAATGGTTGGCTCCTTTAAAGAGCTGTTGGTCGATGACCAGTCCCGCACCTGGCGGATAATTTTTCGGAAAATAAATGCCAGCCACGATTTTTTTCTCTTCTTTGAAATGAAATACCGCAGCATTCACGTCATTCTCAATAAGCGTTTTTACAGCGATCTCCTTTTCAATCAATTCCCCTAGCGCCATGTCCTTAAATGCTGGAGCATCCATGATCTTCAGTCTTCCAGCAATTTCCACACCAGGAATTCCCACGACTGCCAAGCTGATTTTCGGGTATTCCTGTTTTATCTGACGAATCACTTGCAAGAACTGCGGCAATCGGCCCTCTGCTGACTGCTCATGATGCAAAATGTTCCCGACGAGATCGACGACTGAAAAACGAATCACGATCTGCTGGTCTTCTTCGATAAACTGAATGATCAACAACAGTGTCCGTTGCGCATTGTACTGGTAAGCCGCAGCTTGACGTCCTCCCGTTCGTTGCGGTTGATCCGTCGTCAAAAGCAACTGCTTTTCAATCAATTCAGGAAGCAGCTTGTTGATCGTTACCACGCTTAATTGAGAGGCATCTGCCAGTTGGCGCTTGGTCATAGGCGCTTGCTGCTGTTTTAGCAAATCCAGCAATACTGCCTGATTATGTAATTTAATGGTCGTTGGCTGATAAGCTTTCATTTTTCTCCCCCTCAACGCTCCTATTTTAACAGATAAAAAGCTGGGAATATACCTTTATTAATTTTGTTAACAAAGGTATAATAGAAGCAACTTATTAAACAAAGTTTACTAAGTTCAAAAAGAAACGATCTATGTTGCTTATTAAAGGAGTTGTCGATAATGAAAATTGAACACATCGCACTATATGTCAATGATTTGGAAAAAATGAGGACATTTTATGAAACCTACTTTCAGGCGGTCAGCAACACAAAATACCATAATCCGAAAACAGGCTTTCAGTCCTATTTTTTGACCTTTGATTCTGGAAGTCGGTTAGAATTAACGACCAAGAAATTTTTAAGCCCTCGTATCAGCGAAAGCTTAGGCTACACTCACCTTGCGATTGCAGTTGGTGATCAGGCTGACGTCGATCGTTACGCTCAACGGTTTGTTGAAGATGGCTACCCTCTTTTAAATGGTCCTCGTACAACAGGCGATGGCTATTATGAAGCAGTTGTCCAAGACCCCGAAGGCAATTTGATTGAATTAACCACCGACGATTTACCGTCTTAGAAAGGATTTTGCAATGAAAGAAGACTTTGATTATCAAGCGATGTTGGCTGGTCAATTGTATCAAGCTGCTGGCATTCTCCCTGAGAATGGTTCAGCGGAGGGAAAAAAACGTGCCCAGGAAATCAACCACTTACCAGTCGATGACCGAGAACGAATCATCGCCAAAGAAAAAGCACTCTTTGGCAAATTTGGGCAGCATTGCTTTGTCCAACCACCCCTTTATGTTGATTATGGTCGCCATGTTGAGATTGGTGATCACTTTTATGCCAATATGGATTGCATTTTTTTAGATGTCAATAAGATTCTGATTGGTGATCATGTGATGGTGGGACCACGGGTCAGCTTCTATACCGCCAGTCATCCAATCGATTCTGTGGTCCGCAGTCAAGATTTGGAATTTGGCCTACCGATCACCGTCGAAGATTACGTTTGGATCGGGGGCAATAGTACGATTTTACCAGGTGTCACGATCGGCAAACATGCCATCGTCGCTGCTGGTTCCGTCGTCACAAAAGATGTGCCGCCGAATACGATCGTCGGCGGCAATCCAGCCCGTGTGATCCGTGAGATTCAGCCGGCTGACAAAGAACATTGGGAAACTGCCGCCCAGCTCTATCATCAAAAACGAGCAGACTGGCAGAAGCAGCAAAAATAACGAAACAAAAGGAGACGCCATGATTTTTACAGACTATCACGTCCATAGTGATTACAGCGATGATTCTTGGTATTTGATGGAAGATGTAGTCAAAGACGCCATTAAACTAGGCTTAGCAGAAATCTGCTTTACCGATCATGTGGATTATGGAGTCAAAGAAGACTGGCAAGCGACGGATACGTACCTCGTCGGGGCCAATAAAGTTGTAAAAAATGTCTACTACGACTTGTATTTTAACGAACTGTCACGCTTAAAGGAAACATACAGTGACCAAATCAAGCTAAAAACTGGGCTGGAATTTGGGATACAAATGCACACGATCCCACAATTTACCCGTCTTTATCATTCGCATCCCTTTGACTTCATTTTACTTTCCGTTCATCAGGTAGACGATCAAGAATTTTGGACTGGAGAATTTCAAAAAGGACGCAGCCAACAGGAATGCTACGAGCGCTATTATGATGAAATGTATCAGCTAGTCACGACATATAAAGAGTATTCCGTCTTAGCCCATATGGATTTGATTCGTCGTTATTTAGATAAAGAGAAGGACGCTTTTGAACAAACGAAAGAACAAATAGCAGAGATCTTGAAAGTCG
This sequence comes from Enterococcus sp. DIV0240d, assembly GCF_051711245.1. Taxonomy (NCBI): domain Bacteria; kingdom Bacillati; phylum Bacillota; class Bacilli; order Lactobacillales; family Enterococcaceae; genus Enterococcus; species Enterococcus sp. DIV0240d. The sequence goes on from NZ_JBIOMG010000001.1 coordinate 2,944,491, forward strand.
TGATCAAAAATGGCAAAGGCATTGAACTGAATACCTCTTCCCACCGTTACGGAATCAACGGGTATACGCCATCGATCGAGATCCTCAAGCTTTATCGTGACTTGGGGGGAAGCGTGATAACCATCGGCAGCGACACTCATAAACCAGAGCAGCTCGGGTTTCAAATCAAAGAGGGACAAGATCTTTTACGGTCATTAGGATTTACTAAGCTCTGTACGTTTGAACAGATGCAACCGATTTTTCATCGTTTTGCTTAACCTGCACAAAAGCTCGATCTTTTGCAAAAATCATCCCCTCGTCTTTCGTTATGAACCTAAGTATTTTTAATAACAAAAAGAACGACCGCTTCAATCTGCGGTCGTTCTTTTTTTAGAAATCAGTTCGTCCAAGCAGCAACTTCTTCTGGGTGATTGGCTACCCAATCTTTGGCTGCATCTTCGGCTGACGTTCCGTCATTGATTGCTAACATGACTTCTTCCATGTCTTCTTGTGTCCAGTTAAAACGATCAAGTACTTCGTAGACTTCTGGCATGTCATCTGCTAATCCTTGGCGTACAACAGTGTTGATGCTTTCTGCTTCACCCATTGTTCCTTCTGGATCATCCAGATATTTCAGATCATATTTCGCAAACATCCAATGTGGAGACCAGCCAGTAATAACGATCTCATCTTGGTTCTTGATGGCTTGGCCTAATGCCACTGTCATCGCTCCTGAAGAAGAGGTAGCGACATTCCAATCGGAAAGGTTGTCATACGTTGCAACCGTATTTTCCGCTGCATTTACGACACCAGCGCCTGGTTCGATACCAGTGATGGTTTTTCCAGCTTCGTCAGAAAGGTCTGCGATGGAATCTACATCCATATAACTTGGTACAACGATCCCCAGTTTTGCCCCCTCTAAGTTAGGACCTAAGTTTTCAACTTGGTCTTGGTACTGTTCATACTGGGATTGATGCGTAGATGGCAGCCAAGCAGCGACCATCCCGTCAACTTCCCCTTTTGCCACCGATTCCCACATGATGGCATTATCCAAAGGCGTCGTATTGACTTCGTAGCCCATTTGCGACAAAACTTCTGCCACCACATGGGTAGATGCAACTTCCGTATCCCATTCGACATACGCCAAGTTCACCGTGCCTTTGCTGTCAGAAACATTTCCAAAGGCAAACGATGCTCCAATCAAAGCAACGACTGCCGCTGCAGCAATCCCGCCAAAAAGACGTTTTTGTTTGCGACTTGTCTTGCTGGCTGCTTTTTGATGTGCCGAACGATTCAAATTCTGGGTAAAGCGATCCATGATGATCGCCAAAATAACTAAGGATACCCCACTGACAAATCCGTTACCGACTTGTGCTCGTTGCAAGGCGGACAAGACGCCGCGCCCTAACCCAGGAGCACCGATCATTGACGCGATCACGACCATTGATAATGCCAGCATCGTGGTTTGGTTGACCCCAGCCAAAATAGTGCTTTTGGCTAGTGGCAATTCTAATTTGATCAGTTTTTGCCAGCCAGTCCCACCGAAGGAATCAGAGGCTTCCACCAATTCACGAGAAATTTGGCGAATCCCTAAGTTCGTCATCCGAACGGTTGGTGGTAGAGCAAAGATCACTGAGGCGAAGACCCCAGGAACCATCCCGATCCCAAAGAAAGCAACCGCAGGAATCAAATAAACGAAACCAGGCATCGTTTGCATAAAGTCTAAGATCGGCGTCACGATACTTTGCGCTTTTTCGCTTTTCGCCATTAAGATTCCTAGTGGAATCCCAATGATGATCGAAACCAAACTCGACAATAAGACCAACGTGACGGTGTTCATCAAGTCTGTCCATAACCCTTGGTTATAGATGAACAGCAACCCGACAAAAGTAAAAGCTGGCAAGCCGAATTTTTTGCGTGAAACGAAAAAGGCAGCAGCCGTCAATAAGACGATCATTAATAACGGTGGTACAAACAGTAATACATTTGTAATAGCGTCCATGATAAATTGTCCGAAAGACTGTAAGGCTGAAAACAATCCACTGAAAGTTCCTGTTAGCCAATCAGTAAAGTTTTCGACCCAATCAGCCACCGGAATCGTATGTTGTAAGAAATTATCCATTTGTCACTACCCCTTCCTCTGCTTGAGCAGCTGAATCAGTCTCAGCCAATGCTTCAATCACACTTCCGCGGATCACGACTCCGATCAAACGATCGTTTTCTACCACGGCTAAAGGTGTAGGCGAATCATAGATCAAATTGAAGATATCCGTTACCAGCATATCTTTATCGATCTTTTTAACATTTTTATCAATAACTTCCTTCAAGGTCAGATTGTTTTTCCGTGCCTCACGAGCAGACTCGGCTGTCAGGCTTCCTTTTAGGTGACGACGTTTGTCGACGGCTAACAGCATGCTGACTTCTTCTTTCCGCATCCGGTTCAATGCTACGCTTGGTCCATCGATCTCGATGTTCGTCGTCAATGCTGGGACCATGATGTTTTGCGCAGTCAAGACTTTGGAACGATCGACATCTTCCACGAAATCACGCACGTATTGGTTGGCAGGATTCGTCAAAATATCTTCTCCTGTACCGATCTGCATGATCTGACCATCTTTCATTAAAGCGATCCGGTCACCGATCCGCAAGGCCTCGTTCAAATCATGGGTGATAAAGATAATCGTTTTTTGAACATTGGCTTGCAATTCTAAAAGTTCATCTTGCATTTCACGGCGAATCAGCGGATCTAATGCTGAAAAGGCCTCATCCATCAAGAGGATCTCTGGATCATTGGCTAACGCACGGGCAAGTCCCACACGCTGTTGCATCCCTCCAGACAGCTGGTCAGGGTATTGGTCTTTAAAAGAAAGCAATCCTGAGTTTTCTAACGCTTTTTCCGCTTTCGCTGTTCGTTCTTCTTTCGAGACCCCACGGACTTCTAGTCCGTATTCTGTGTTCTCTAAAATTGTCCGATGAGGGAAAAGGCCAAAGCTTTGGAAAACCATGTTGATTTTGTGACGGCGAACTTCTCGTAGTTCCTCTTTACTCATTTTGGCAACATCCACGCCATCTATGTAAATATCTCCGCCAGACGGCTCGATCAATCGATTCAATAGTCGAATCAATGTTGACTTCCCGCTTCCAGAAAGGCCCATGATGACGAAAATCTCGCCTTCGTTGACTTCAAAGTTCACATCATAGACCCCAACGGTGGCACCCGTTTTTTCTAAAATCTCGTTTTTGCTGCGTTGTTCTTTGACCATGGCAAGAGCTTGCTGCTTTTTCTTACCGAATATTTTGGTTAAGTGTTCCACTTTAACTTTACTCAAATGATTAATACTCCTTTTTCTGAAAAATTTCACGAAAGTGACCATACTATCTTAACAAGATGTGGTCACTTTGTCAAAAAAAATTTCCCCATGCTTTTTCTTTTGCAAAAAAAGCATGGGAATCAGGAAAAAGAATTACGCTGAATGGTCCGTTGGATAGAAGAAATTGGTCATGCGCTGCAACGCCAATTCATTCCCGACAAAATAAATCGTATTGCCTGCACTGAATTTCGCATAAGGTCCCGGTGACAACAACAATTCTTCGGTTGTTTGGATCGCGATGATCGTCGCCCCTGTTGCCTGCCAAACATTCAATTCGTTGATACTTTTTTCCAAATGCTGCGCCTGTTCCGTCAGCTGAAGCTCAAAGGGCACAAACGGACTCATGTGGTGTACCTTTTTGGTTTGCTGCACTAGCGTGTTCAACAAGTCAGAAAAATTATCCAGCTCTTGCTGCTGCCGCTCCACACTGTCTAAAATATCTTGTCTAATTTCTTGGATCGACTGCACATCTTGGTATTGTTCCACAAAGGCCTGTGCTTTTTCCTTTGAAGCAATATAGGCGCCGCTGCCATGACGGACGTCCATGATTTCTAAATCAACTAATACATTGATCGCTTTGCGGGCTGTTTCAGGAGAGACATTGAAATTGCTGGCTAACGTTGAGCGTGCATGGATCTTTTGCCCAACTTGGTAGCGATTTTCAACGATTCGTTCCGCGATCGCTACGGCAATCTGCTGATAACGAGGCAAAGCGACCTTCTTTTTATCTTGAAACTTATTCGTCATGATGAACTTCCTTTACTTTTTTTTCATCATAACAAGAAACATTGTTGGTGGCAACTATTCACTGGTTCGCGAATTTTTGATCAAGCGGGCACGAATGATCGCTGTTTCTTGCTGTATCTGCTGCTGTAGATCTTGCAGCAGTGTTTCATTTGTCTCATCAAGATCAATCAAAGTATAGGCAACTCCGGCTTTTCTCTCACTCGCCAAATTATCGATATCCACGCCTGCTTCAGAAATGATCCGCAATAATGGGGCAAAAGCACCAGGCTTGTCGTGATAAAACAGCGCTAAGCGATACGGTGCCAAAAAAGGCAACTCTGCATGGGGGAAATTGACCGATTCTTGAATCGTCCCAGCGCGTAAATAGGCATGCATGCGATCAAAAACTACGTGGTCCCCCTTTTCCAAGGCATTGGTAGTACTGCCGCCGATATGCGGATAACACAACACTTTCGGTTGTCCGATCAAGCCCGCACTAGGAAAATCAGTGATGTATTGTTTGAGCTGATTTTTGACTAATGCTTCTAAGACGGCTGCTTCTTCCACGATTTCCCCGCGACCAAAATTCATCAACACTGCATTTTTTTTCATCTGCTGAATCGTTTGTCGATTCAGCATGCCTTTGGTCTCTTGACTTAAAGGGAGCAAGACCACCACAAAATCTGATTCGGTCAACAGCATTTGCAGGTCACTGACTTGCTCGTAATCGTGTGCTGCTTTCTTCGTTCGGGCATAGCCCAAAACCTCCATCCCTAGCTGATGACAGGCTTTTGCCACCCGTTCACCGATCTCTCCTAACCCTAAAATACCGATGGTTTTTCCAGCTAATTCTTCGCCAATCACTTCTTTTCGCCGTTCTTCAGCTACCTTCAACACCTCTTCTGCTTCAATTTGACCGGACGCTAGTTCTTCTTGTAAATCGGCTACCGTCTGGATCGCTTTGAATAAGGGGCGAACGCTGAGAAATAAATTGGATAGCACCAACTCTTTGACTGCATTGGCATTGACACCAGGACTATTGAAAACTACTGTGCCATTTTGAGTACACCGTGCCAAATCGATCGTATTGGTGCCTGTTCCTGAGCGAGCGATCACAGCTAATTCTGGAGTGATCAATTCGTTAGGAACCGTTGAACTGCGCACAAACAGCGCCTCTGGGGCCGCTTGATTTTTTAACGAGTATCCTTTTTTGATTGCTCGCTTAGCTATCGTTTCGGTCATCTTATCTAACTGATAAATCGTCTCCATAAAGCAGACCTCCTTTTGTCTTTAGTGCGTATTAGTCAAATAGTACAAAAAAGTGCGGTAAAATGATAGCAATACGCAAGAGAGGATGATTTCTATGCACCTATCGATCACAAATTTTCCAGATGAACAGCCGATCGTTGGCAAAGACTCGCAGCTTCAAGACACAACTTTAGGAGACTATGTCGAAATTGGCGAAGCCAATCACATTGATCATTCTTCCATCGGCAATTATACCTATACGGGGCAATATTGCTTTATTCAGAACAGCCAATTAGGACGTTTTATCAGTATCGCAGCGATGGTCCGCATCGGCCCTACCAATCATCCCTATGAACGCCCTAGTCAGCATCTTTTTGCCTATAATGGCGAAGGCTATGGATTTGCGCCAAAGGACGAGTCCTTCTTAGAAAAACGCAAAGCAAAAACGACCGTCATTGGCAATGATGTCTGGATCGGCCACGGTGCCGTGATCCAATCTGGTTTGACCGTCGGTGATGGTGCCGTGATCGCCTCAAACGCAGTCGTAACCAAAGATGTGCCTCCTTATGCGATCGTCGGCGGGGTTCCAGCAAAAGTGATCAAATACCGCTTTGATCCAGAAACGATCACTGCTTTGCAAGAAATCGCTTGGTGGAATTGGAATCGTGCAGAATTAAAAGCACGCTATTTAGACTTTCGCCTCCCAATCGAAGATTTTGTAGCAAAATACACCCGTTGATTATGCACTTTTTCCGCTTAGTACGAGGAATGAATGATAACACATCACAGTCATTCATTCTTCGAAAGTCTTTGCCCGGATGATTTTTTAGAAATAAATAAAAAACACAAAATATCTATTGTATCGAGGAATTCCTGTGCTAAAATGGAGAAATCAAATGAAGTTTTTCACGAACTTTTAAAGGAGTGTTCTATTTGTCCATTTTAGACTATCGTCCATTGAATCTATACACCAATTATCGCGAAGCTGCTGAGACGTTTCCTGACACCCCCATCATCCATGATGAAGTGTTGCCAGCATTTCCTGAGCTTGGCTATCGTAGTACCTACCGTTCGAGCCATGAAATGATTTTAAAGCGTGCTTATCAACTTGCCTCACTTGGCGTGCAAGCAGGAGATAAAATCATTCTGTATAAATCTTCAAAATTCGATACGTATTTGTTAGCAACGGCTGCTTCTTACCTTGGTGCCGTTCCTGCTATGATCTCCTATCATTTTCCTGCTGAAACCATCGAAGTGTTTGTGGATCGCTTAGAAGATCCTTACATCTTATTTGATGAAGAAACCGAAGGCCGCGTCGCACAAGTGAAAAATAGCAGTACTGACAAACAGATCGCTGTTCGCCATTTGCTACAACAACCAGCGGAACCAGTGGAACAAACTGAATTACCGGTGGATCAAATTTCCTATATGACCCATACTTCTGGAACGACGGGTATTCCAAAATTGATTTGTCATTCAGCAAACTCCATGGGCTGGCGGACAAAATGGCAAAAAACGATCTTCACCAAGATCGATCGCACCAAAGCTGACTCTGATTTAATTGCGTTCCATATTTCACCGGTGCACTCCCGCTTCAATATCGGTATCTCCTCCTTGATGGCGATGGGCTTCCCGATGATGCCATTAGCCAATGCCAACGGTGCTCATATCGTAGGCATGTTAAAAGAATACCCACCGATCGCTTTGGAAACTCATCCAAACAATTTTGTCCAATGGAGCTTTGTGGCAAAAGAACAACCAGATGCTTTTGCTAATATTCGTTACTATCACTCAACCTTTGATGCTATCAACAATCAAACAATGGCGACTTTTTTAAATACTTCAGCAACAAAAGAAGCACTCTTTTTACAAGTCTATGGCCAAAGTGAATGCGGGCCAATGATCCTAAAAGCACATACCTTAGAAAGCATCGCTACCAACGATGCCCGTGATATGGGTGTCGGTCTGGAGGACTTAACGAGAGCGCGGATCGCCGATGCTGAGGGCAACGAGCTGCCAGCCAATACCGATGGGCACATCCATTTCCTTTCAAAAGGACGCGCGTTGACCTATTATAAAGAAGATCAGCGTTTTGCTGACAATGTCTATGGCGCTTGGTGGGACAGTGGTGATTACGGCATGATGGATGATCAGGGACATCTTTACTTAAAAGACCGTCAAGTGGACTTGATCAAAAATATTGAAAGCAATCTTGCCTTGGAAGACCTTTTGCTGGATCATTTAGACTTCCTTGCCGAAGTCGTGATCGTTCGCGACAAAGAAAACTCACCGCAACCAATCATTGCTTTAGCACCAAATCGTCAAATGGATTGGGATGCTTGGTGGAAAATGGTGGAAGATCTCCCTCACCTCAATCAGCCAATTTTACGCGACTACGAAGATATCCCACGAACAGCAACCATGAAAGTCCAACGACTACAAATTGAAAAAGAATTCAAAAACGCAGAATAAAGCAAAAGAAACGGCCAGCAGATTTCCCTGCTGGCCATTTCTTTTATTTTTACTGTTTTTTCTTTGCTGATGTTATTCTTTCGCTGATCGTTTTCTTGAGTAGATACATTCTTTAGGTTGCCCATACTGACTTAGCTTTGTTTCTGCTAGCGTGATGCCAAAGCCCTTTCCATCAGGTACCAGCAGCTTGCCTTCATGCAAAGTTGCAGGCTGTGTAATGACATCATCATAAAAGTAACGATCAGAAGCGGAAAGATCCCCAGGAAAATGGAAAATATCTTGACTCGCAAATTGCAAATTCATGGCTCGCCCCACACCAGACTCAAACATGCCGCCTAACCAAACGAGTAGTCCATGGGTTTGACATCGATCAAGGATTCGCAAGGCTTCGGTGATCCCACCGACACGGGGGATTTTCAGGTTGATCGCACGGCAGCTGTCCAGGGCTGCGACGGTATCGACGTCTTCTGCCGTTCGAATATCTTCATCCAAACATAGAGGCGTCTTCATCTGACGCTGCAGCTGACTGTGCCCCACCAGATCTCGTACCTTAAGTGGTTGCTCGATCATCACCAAGCCTAAGTCATCAAGTGCCAAAATGCGTTCTGGCTCACTCTGATAGGCTCCGTTTGCATCTGCCATCAAAAGCAATTCTGGAAAGGCTTGTCGAATCGCTCGCAAGGGTACCAGATCTTGCCCAGGCTTGATTTTTAATTTGATTCGTTGATACCCTTGGGCGACATAATCGGCAACAAGAGCCACTAGTTTTTCGACAGAGTCTTGTATGCCAAGACTAACGCCAACAGCGACACTCGGTCGGGTTGCGGTATAAAGCTCTTTCACACTTTGATGCGTTTGCTTGCCATATAGATCCCAAATCGCTGTTTCCAAAGCCGATTTTGCCATGTAGTTTCCTTGGACCGTTTGAAACAGTTGACAAACTTCTTGCGGATGCTCGATCTCTTGGTCAATCAATAATGGGATCAGTGCTGTTTCAATCACTTGTCGAGCAGAAAAGAGGGTTTCTTCAATGTAATCTGGCTGCTCAAAAGCGACCAATTCACCGATGCCCATCGTTTTATCCTCTGTCGTCACCAAATAAAGATCAAAAGCTTTTTCTGTTAATTGTCCATAACTTGTCACAAAGGGTTGTTTGAGGGGCAAGCGACAGGCGATGCGTTCAATTTTTTCAATCTTCATTGCGTTCTCTCCTTGTCAATCAGCTGACTGTGGCCCCGATCCTTTTACAAACCATTGATCGATTTCATGACGAACCTGTGTCGGCTGTTCTAAATGGATACAATGTCCAGCATTAGCAACGACTTTGATGGTCATCTCTGGTTGCAGCTGCTTCATTTGGTGGGCGATTTTACGAAACTTTAAATCTTTTTCCCCCGCAAAATAAAGAATTTCACAAGCTAGCTGCGGAAGTGCCGACCAACAGCTTGGCTGTTTGCCAGTACCACCGTAAACCAAGCTTACTGCCAAGCCAAATTTGTTTTGCTGCAAGCGTCCTTGCCGTACAGCAGCCTGCTGCGCTAAAGGTAGCTCCTTTTGACTAGCAAACAACGGCAGTTCTTGCCAGTAATCGACAAAATCGACAAAAGGCTCCCTTAGTAAGCGCAACGCTAAGCGACGATCGTGCCGCTGACGAGCGAGTCGTTCCGCTGGATCAGCTAACCCGGGTGAACCACTCTCAAGCAAAAGATGGGTCACTGCCGTTGGTTCCATGACCGCCCAGACAAGTGCGATTCGCGCCCCCATCGAGTAGCCATACAGGCCATAACGTTCAATCCCTAACTTCGCTAAAAGGTGTGCGAGATCCTCCACCAGTAAAGGAAGTTCATAACGCATGGGATGGACATAAATCGATGAGCGTCCATGTCCAATCAAATCGATTGCCAATACATTGTAAGAACCTACCTCTGCAAAAACCGGTCGAAAGCTTTCCGAAGAACCCGTGAAGCCATGCAATGCCACAAGGGTTGGTAAGGATGGTCGATACGGCTGCAGCCACTGATAAAAATAACTGACGCCATCTATCGTGTCCTTCATTGCTGCGCTCCCGCCTCGCTAAACTGCTGTTGGAGTGCTTGCCAAGTATTGACCGGATCTTTTTGCTCACCCTTCACTTCGATTATTTGAAAGCGCGGCTGTTGACTTGTTTCCGCTAAAATCGTTTGAAACTCTAGCAAAGAGGTCGGTGTGTGCCAATCTGCCTCATATAAGGCCGCCACTTTTTGAAACTCAAGATCTAACGGAGTACCAAAGAGCGGGACAAAGTCGTTTGGTTCTAAGGTGTTTTGTGACAGAAAGGAAAAGATCCCACCACCGTTATTATTCAGTAAAATGATCGTTACTGGCAATTGATACTGGCGCAGTAGTTGTAGGCCGTTCATATCATGGTACAACGCTAAATCACCAATCAACAAGTAGGTAGGCTTTTGACTGGCGGAAGCAATCCCAGCCACGGTCGAGACAAGGCCGTCGATCCCATTGACGCCTCGGTTTCCATACACTCGATAAGTGGAGGTAGTTTTGCTGCCGTAGCGATCAAAAAAACGGATCGCATTGCTGTTTGCCAAAAGAATTTGCGCTTCTTCAGGCAAACATTGTTGGAGCATGCGCACAGCGCTGCTCTCATCCCATTTTTGCAACTGGGGACTTGCAGCAATCACCTGATCTGCCCGCGCTTGAAGTGCTTGCCATTGTTGTTGCCACGCCGTATGTTTGACGATCGGCAACTGGGTGATGGCCGCCACGAAGGCGCTGATCGCTGCTTCGATCAAATAGTTTGCCCGATGCAGCTGATCTTGCCACTGCCCTGATGGATCAACAAAGAGCCACGTCGTCGTATCCGCTGCTTTGTTCAACCATAATAGGACATTTTTAGTGACTGGTAAGCGACCAAAACGCACGACCACTTCTGGTTGGAAGGCAGAAGTCAATTGCGGGAAAACAAGATCGGCTTGACTGATAAATGTTCCTACTTTGGTACCGGCTGTCGCCAGATTGGTCAATGGATCACCGACGATCGGCCAGCCTAATTTCTCCGAAAAAGCCAGCAACTGCTGCGCTTCTTCGATCGTAAGGCTTTCTCCAGCAATCAGGATACCTTTTTTATCAAAGTAAGGGGCTAGCTGGGTGATCATCTCTGCTGACAGCTCTTGTTGTGGTGCCAGATAGCTCACGTCTTGCTGCATACTGCATTGGCGACTAAAGTCAGGCAACAGCGGCTCCCGTAATGGAAAGTTGATTTGGACAGGGCCTTTCGGCTGTTTTTGCGCTTCGATCGTGCAAGTTGCAGCTTGCCAAAAACTATAACGCAACAAAGCAGGATCGTTTTCTGGCACCGTCATCTCTACCATCTTTTTGACATGAGAGGCATACAAATTCTGTTGATCCATTGCCTGTGGCGCCCCAACACCCCGCAGTTCTGGTGGGCGATCAGCCGTTAAGACGATCAGTGGCAAGTTGGTAGCTTCTGCTTCACAAACAGCTGGATAATAATTGGCTGCTGCAGTTCCAGAGGTACACAGTAAGATCGTCGGCTGGAGATCAACTTTGGACATCCCTAAAGCAAAAAAAGCAGCCGAACGTTCATCGACAGCCACCGTACAGGTGATCTCAGGATCACGATGCAATAGTAGCGCCAATGGCGTGGAGCGTGAACCGGGACTAATGACTGCTCGCTTCGCACCCGCTGCTTTTAGTCCTTGGATCGCCGCTAGTAAATAGTCTGTCATGACTGTCTGGTTATTCATCTCCTAAGATCCCTCTCCTCATCGGTTGAAATTTTAACCGTGTTTCTTGACGTTCGGATTCCGCATCTGAATCGGCAACGATCCCACAACCCGCATACAGCGTTGCTTGATTGCCGCTAAAGAATCCTGAGCGGATCGCCACAGCAAACTCGCCAATATCTTCTTGAATACCCAACCAACCGATCGGTCCACCGTACATCCCTCTGCTGGCTGGTTCATGGGTACGAATCCATGAGACGGCTGCTTCTTTCGGTTCTCCCCCCAATGCTGGGGTCGGGTGTAGTTTTTGCACGGCGGTCAGAAAGTTGACTCCTGCCTTTCTTTGCCCTGCTAAAGGAACAAACAAATGCTGAATGTCACGATTTTTGATCACGGAACGGGCTTCTGATTGAAAGCCGTCAGCTAACAAAGTGGCCAATGCCGTTTCTAAGCGATCGACAACTACTTGATGTTCATGGGTATTTTTTGCGTCCGCTAAGAGGGCTTGTGCCAGTGCCTCATCTTCTTCTTTGGTTTTGCCTCTTGGTGCGGAACCTGCGATACTTACCGTTTCAAACTGATCGACAGTCGCTTTTAGCAAGCGTTCTGGCGTCGCACCAGCAAAAACATGGCCCCCATGTTCGATGGCAAAAAGATAGGTATTCGGCTGCTGTTGCGCCAACCGTTGCAACACCGCAGCACTAATGATCGACTGCTTCGTTTCTACCTTCATTCGTCTTGCCAGAACCACTTTTTTCAACGGTGTTTCAGTTGAGCGAATGGCTGCCACTGTCTCTTCGACCGCTTGCAGCCATTGGGGCACATCTAGTTCCTCTTGTGCCTGAAAAGCAGGCGTTTCTGCTACAAGACTCTTGTCCGAATTGGCCTGCAACCAGCTTGCGACTTTTTCCTGTAAGGCAGCGACTTTTTGTTGTCGTTGTTCCTCGGAAGAAGCGGCTACTGTATAAACGACGCCACACTGATCGCCAGTTTTGCTGACCAGTATTTCTGGCAACGCAAAGAGACCAGCACCTAGCTCAGCCCAATCCTGACTGACTTCTGCCTGTTCATCAAAAGCAAAGCCGCCAACTAACTGCGCCTGAAAAGGTGCCTCTGGTTGATAGTGGGCTTGCTTTAAGAGAGAGCGGACTTCTGAAAAGTCTGCAAGTTTGGGTTGCGAAAAAGTGGCTAACCAACCCAACCCTACCATACTAGTCGTTTCATCAGGAGTACGCCAGAAATAGCGTTCCCCTCGATATTCTTGTGCCGCTGCATAAAGAGCCAGTAAGTCACACCTTTCTAAAGGTTGATACTCACTCAAATAGGTTTTCCCGGCAGCGATCGCTGCCTCATAATTACTTGTTGATTTGCTGTTCAATGTAGTTCACTCTTTCTTCACTCAGCAATAGCCTTTTTAAAACTTTACCGCTTGCTGTGCGCGGCATTTCTCGCACGTGATAAAAACGGCGCGGAAATTTATAGTGGGCGATCTGCCCTTCTAACGTATCCAATAAAGCTTGGAAGTGGATCGGTTGATTTAACGTTAAATAAGCCGCGACAGATTGTCCCCACTCCTCGTCTGGTTCCCCCACCACAGCTGCCTCTTTGACCGCTGGATGCTGCAACAAGGCTTGCTCCACTTCTGCGGGATAGATGTTTTCTCCACCAGATATGATCAGTTCGCTTGCACGACTGACTACATACAAAAAGCCCTCTTGATCAAGATAACCTAGATCTCCTGTGGCAAACCAGCCCTCTTGGTCCCACTGCTGTGGACTGCGATCGTTCAAGTAACGAGTCGTGATCGCAGGTCCTTGCAGTTGTATCTCTCCGATCGGCTGGGTATTTTCAGCAGTCTGGTGGTCTGCCATTTTCCCATCAGTCGCAATTCGTAAATGAACACCTTGCAGGGGAACCCCAGAGGCGCCGATTTTTTCAGAAGCTTTTTCTGGCGGCAATGCCACCACTTGTGAACAGGTTTCAGTCATCCCATAGGACTGAATCACAGAAAGCTGTTTTTGCTGGCATTTTTCCAATACACTTTTGGCAATCGGACCGCCGCCTAACAGTACATAACGCAACGAATCAAAGCCTTGTTGGGGCACCAAGGGCAGCAAATCTGTCAACATTTTTGCCACCAAAGAAACGATCGTCCCTTTCCCTGCTTCAAGGTCTTTTGCCATTTCTCCAGCATCAAAGCGCTCATACAAACGAACACTCATCCCAAGTCGCAAAGACCGCAAGAGAATTGATAACCCACTGATATGATACAGCGGAACTGCACAAAGCCAACAATCCTCGCTAGTGATGGCTAAGTTTTTTTGAGTCGCTTCGGCACTTGCTAGATGATTCCCAAAGGTTTGAGGCACACCCTTGGGATTGCCAGTCGTACCAGAGGTATACATAATTGAAGCCACTTGCTCTGCTTGATAGATTGCTTCATTAGGAACAAACGAAGGAACAACAGAACCGATAAAAGCCTCCGCCTGTTTGATCGCTTGTCCAAAGGTCAAGCTGCGAACATCCGAAACCGCAGCCTGATCCGCCGTGATCACCCAGTCGCAGTGGGCATCTTGCAATTGGAAGGAGATTTCAGCGGCTGTCAATCGCGTATTCAGCAGCTGGACTTCGATCCCCAACTCCCATAACGCAAGGATCGTAAAGACCATTTCAGGGGAGTTATTGCTAAAAAGAGCTACCCGGTTTGGCTGATCAACGAATTGGGCTAGATAATAAGCAGCGTAAGCATAAACCTCTTTTTGCAAGGCAGCAAACGACCAGCTTTTTTCATGCCAATAAAAAGCTGGTCGTTCTGGATGAAGTTGTGCTTGCCTTTGCAGCCAACTCCCAGTCATTATGGGAATTTAGGGAATTGGTCGAAGTCTGGTTGACGTTTTTCTTTAAACGCGTCACGACCTTCTTTGGCTTCATCCATCGTGTAATACAATAAGGTCGCATCGCCAGCTAATTGCTGAATACCAGCTAATCCGTCCGTATCGGCGTTCATTGATGCTTTGATCATGCGTAACGCCAACGGGCTCTTTTGCAGCATCGTTTCTGCCCATTCCATCGTTTCATCTTCTACTCGATCAAGAGGAACGACTGTATTGATCCAGTTCATCGCCAATGCTTCTTCGGCGGTATATTGTTTTGTCATGAACCAAACTTCCTTGGCTTTTTTATGACCGATTGTCCGTGCAAGATAGCCCGAACCATAGCCACCATCAAAACTACCGACATTTGGTCCTGTTTGACCAAATTTAGCGTTATCAGCGGCGATCGTTAAATCACAAACCAATTGTAAAACATTTCCGCCACCGATCGACCAGCCTTTGACCATGGCGATCACCGGTTTTGGTAACGTGCGAATCAAGCGTTGCAGATCCAATACGTTTAAGCGAGGAACCTGATCTTCCCCAACATAGCCACCGTGACCACGGACTTTTTGGTCTCCGCCTGAACAAAAGGCTTTATCGCCGGCGCCTGTCAAAATAATCACGCCGATGCCTGGTTCATCGCGACTGATCGAAAATGCATCAATCATTTCAAACACCGTTTTTGGTGTAAACGCATTGTGGACTTCTGGGCGGTTGATCGTGATTTTCGCCACTTTTCCATGTTGTTCAAACAAAATTTCATCGTACTCTTTTAAGGTTTTCCATTCTCTCATTACTTGTTCCTCCTCAATTCACATAGCTCTATTATACACATATCTAGTCGCTTTTCGTTAGAAATTGCTTTGGTTAAGGGAATTTCTTAAGACTGCTCCCCCTGTTGCCGACTTTCTGAGATCTTCGGCTATTTCTACCAAAACTCGTGCTATAATCATGGTAACTTTCTTAGAAAAAGGAGCAAAAAATGAATTTACTGGAAGCCTTAGAAATCGAAGTAGAAGCAGCAACAGCCGATTTTGTTCGTTTACGGATGCCGATCAAAGCGCAGCACAAACAGCCTTTTGGTCTCGTTCACGGTGGCATTAACGGTGTTTTGATCGAGACCGCCTGCAGCATCGGTGCCAATCAAGCTTTGGCTCAAGAAGAAGCCTTTGCCGCCGGCGTTGACCTGCAAGTCAATCATCTAGCCGCCGCCCAAGAAGGAACCCTGATTGTAGAAGCTAGTCCTGATCGTATCGGCGCTCGTATCCAAACTTGGCAAGCCACTATTTGGTTAGCTAGCGGGTTAAAAACTGCCGTTGGGCGCTGCACCTTAACGACTGTGCGCAAATAATCCTTTACGCTCCTGCATTGTGCTCACGGGAGCGTTTTTTGGTCTGTTTTGAAGAAAGAGGTCACCATTCAACGCCTTATTAAAGATATTCTTTCATTATAAAGATATTGAGAATGTGAGCGCGTTTTTTTCGAAAGGTACGTTGTTTTTTTACAGAATAGGGGTCTTTCGTTATAATGTAGCTAAGAAAGCGAGGCTTATTATGAAAAATAACCGATTGATCCACTTTTTAGGCGGCAAAACAAGCTATTATGTCTTAGGACTGATTATCTTGTCGGCAGTTGCTGTCTTTTTGCTAAATCAGATTTCTTTTTTATTTACACCCTTTTCAGCCATTCTTACAGCTATTATCCCACCCTTTTTATTTGGGCTGATCCTTTACTATCTGTTTAATCCGGTGGTCGATAAATTGGAAACGAAAAAAATTCCCCGCAGTGCTTCGATTGCTGGGATCTATCTGTTGATTCTTTTGTTGATCGTCTTTGCTGGTTTCCAGCTTTATCCGATTTTGGAGCAGCAAACCACCGATCTGATCAATAGCTTACCAAGTTTGGTCAGTGACTTTGAGAAAAACGCGACCGCCTTTTTAGAAAATACCCCATTTCAAGATGAGATGGCACAAATTACAGACACACTACAAAATATCACCAGTAATATCATGAGTTTTATTGGAGACTATTGGCAAACTGGTGCCGCTGGGCTCAGCAGTTTATTTTCAACCATTTCGACCTTATTCATTGCTTTGTTTACTGGACCGATCATTGCCTTTTTTTTATTGCGCAACCCCAACAAGTTTTATTTTTCGGTCCTCTCATTAGTACCACCGCGTTTTCGCAAAGACTTTAATGAAATCGTCAAGATCTCTGACTTACAAGTCGGTGCCTTTTTGAAAGGACAAATCATTTCATCCCTGATTTTAGGGGCGATCTATTGGGTTGTTTTCCTCTTGATCGGCCTAGAGTATGCCAGTATTCTGGCGATCGCTGCTGGTCTGCTTTGCATCATCCCCTATATCGGACCTTTTATCGTCTTTTTCCCGGGGCTTTTCATTGCCGCACAAGACTCCACTGGGATGTTGGTTAAGTTTTTGATTGCTTGGTTTGCTGTACAGCTGCTTCATGGCGATTTAGTCGTGCCCCGTGTGATGGGTGACCGATTGAAAATCCATCCTATTACGATTCTGGTTGTTTTATTAGTGATGGGTGATTTGATGGGGATCGTTGGGGTGATTTTCGGAATCCCGATTTATTGTCTGCTAAAAGTTCTTGTCGTTTACGTGTTCCGCAAATTCAAGCAGCGCTACAACCGCTATTACGGTCAAGACGGCAAATACTTCCACAGTGCCTTCACTAGCAAAGATTACCTAGGTGATGAAGACAAAGGCACCAAGAAAAAAGCCTAAAAAACTGCCGCGAATCGTTGATTCGCGGCAGTTTTTTTCTATTTTATTTCATCTCATGTTCCAAAAAGAAATGATAGAGCGCCCCTAATAAATTGGCGTCATTTTGAAATTTACAGGCTTGGATTTCCGGCTTCGTCAAGGTCTGCTGCAAAATCGGTAAACTAGCCAGCAGTTGCTGATACTGACGGTCGATTTCTTCCACCACGATCGCTTGGGCACTGATGCCACCACCAATCACGAAGCGCTCTAAGTCGATCACGGCTTGAACATTGAGTATGACACACGCAATTTCTCGGCAATACGCTGTAAACAGCGCCCAGACCTGTGGCTCTTTTTGATTGATAGCGTCAAAAACTGCTTCACCATCCGCAAGATCAGCTAAGCCTAGCAGTTGGGCGCTGCGGCGAATCATGGCGACCGCTGAACCGCTAAAACCTGCCAATTGCTGCAGGGTCAATCCCTGATTATTTGGTTGCTCAGCGTTTTCTAGAGCATCGCTTCTCTTAGTGGTATTTAATAGAAAACTTAATTCCCCTGCTTGAAAATGTGCACCTTGGATCAGTTTTCCTTCAACGATCACACCACCGCCCAAACCAGTACCTAATGTTATGGCAGCCCCATTTTGAATCCCTTTAAGGTTTCCTAGCCACCATTCAGCTAATGCGGCTGCCCTGCCATCGTTGGTCACAGCCAGCGGCACTTGGTACTTTGCCAGCAGCTGTTTTAAGGAGACTCCATCTAAAAAAGGCAATGCCCCGCCAAACGAGATCGTCCCTGTCTCTGGGGTGACTTTTCCTGGAGTACTAAAAGCAATGCCCCGAATGCTTCCATGAACGTCTTCAACGATCGTTTCAATCCCTGTCAGAAATTCCGTAAGATTTTTCGGCGTATCCATCCGTCCTCGTGTCAGAATATTCCCCGAGCGATCAATGACAGCCGATTTGATTTTCGTGCCGCCGATGTCGATGCTTAAATAGTTTTTATTCACTGAATCCCACCCTCTGCTTCTACTGCCCATCGCAGGACGGTTTTGGCTTTATCTGGTGAAACTTTTCGCGGATCAGACAAATAGATTTCTCGATGCTGGAACGTGTCCATCGTTGGACGGATCACTAACTGCTCTTGTTTTAACAGCTCCTTCATTTTCGCAAATGTTTCCGCTTCAGTGTCAAAAGAACCTGTATGCATCGCTTGCAGACACAATCCTTCTTCATAGCGCTCAAAGATGAGCTTTTCTAGATTTGGATTGTCTTTCTTCTCTTTGACTGCTAAGAGCTGTTCTTGAAATAGTGTTTCCGTGACTGGCTCTGGTTGGCGAATCATGATTTTGTAGATCAATTCTTCTTTGTTGACGGCACCGTCTGGCTTTGTCAGAGAGGTCCACACACCTTCTAAAGGAAAGACCGTGTATTCAAAGGGTTCATTGCCAAAAGCCCCTTTTTTTAATCCCATCCTGAGTGAATAAGAAATCGTATATAAAGCGGCGATCTCTTCGCTGAATTCAGGTCGATTCGGATTGCCGCTGCCGCTCAAACTGATAAATTGATACGTTGGCACCTCGATCACTGTTGGTTTTTTGGGAAGATAGAGCTCTTTTTCTAGTTTGCGCCATTCATACTTCATAAGGACCCTCCTCGATTTGCTTTTCTTTATTTTACCATGAATCACTTGAGCCGACCGAATGAAATATAGGCTGTTTAAGTGAAGGAAAATAACTTGGTCAGCACCATTTTCATACTGAAACTAGTTTGACATTACAGAAATTTCTCTATCTTCCTTGCCTTTGCTCATTGTTTTACTACGGCAATCTCCTTTCTTCTATCTTTTCAAATACAAAAACTGCAGAAATCAATTCAAGAAGAGAGTGATTTCTGCAGTGATCGAGCCTCGGCTCTTTTTTTATTGTCTTACAGCCTCATTAGCGGCAAAGCGTTTTGAAAAATGTTGTTCTAATCGCTTTTGCCCGGCTTCAATCAAAATACACAACAGCCAATAGATGATGGCAACTAGCACATACATGGACATGTAATCAAAGGTTCGTCCGCCAACGATCTTAGCTTTTTGAAAAATATCAGGAATCGTGATCATTGCTGCCAAGGAGGTTCCTTTCAACAAATCCATTGCCACATTACTCAATGCCGGTACAGAAATACGAAAGGCTTGCGGCAAAATAATCAGACGCATCGTTTTCGTAAAGGATAACCCTAACGCATAGGCAGCATCAAATTGCCCACGATCCACACCCGCAATTGATCCTCGGTAGATTTCTCCGATAAATGCGCTGCTGGTCAATGTAAAACAGATGATCGCAGCACTAAGCGCCGACAATTGATAAGGCAAGCCAAAATACAGTAGGAACAACAAGACCAACGCTGGGACGCCTCTTAGAAAGGAGAGGTAGCCCCGCACGAACCCTCTAATGATGGGGTTTTCCAGCATCCCTAAGAAGGTGAGTGTGATCCCTAATACGTTGCCTCCTAGAAACGAAACGACAGCAATGCCGACCGTATAGGACAAGCCCGACAGCAAATAGGGCAATGACTCCCACATCAACGGCAAATCAAGGGTTGGAATATACATTAGTCTGTTTCAACCGTTTGGATCGCTTGATCAGATTTTACTGAAATATCGGTTTGAAAATACGTTTCCGCAAGTTCTTTTAAACGGCCGTCTTCTTTCATTTCTGCTAAAACAGCATCCACTTTTTCCTGCAATGCTTGATGATCTTTCACAAATAAGAAGCCCGTTTCATTCGGATTAAAGTAGACATCTTCCAAAATTTTTACAGGGATATCTGGCAAAGCAGCGACTGCCATTTTTTGCAAATAGTAATCATTCAAGATCACATCCGTTCGACCATTCGCAACATCTGTCAAATACTGATCATTCGTTGCGTTGTCGTAAGTCACTAATTCTGCCCCATAGGATTCGGCTAAGCGCATGTAGCTAGTATTTGGTTCACCAGCAGCTTTTTTGCCATCCAAATCTTCTAAAGAAGCAATCCCAGAGTCATCACTTTTTCGCACGATCATACTATCGAACGAGTATTTGATAGGCGTTGAAAGACTGAATTTTTCCGCCCGTTCATCCGTCAAACCAAAATCGTTGGCAGCAAAATCGGCTTCTCCACGTGTTAAAGAAGAAACTTGTCCATCGACATTGTACTCTTTAAATGTGATCTCTACGCCTAATCGTTTGGCGACTTCTTTTGCCACATCGACATCATAGCCCACTAATTCATTTTCATCGTTATAGTAAGACGATGGATACAAGGTTCCCGAAGTAGCAACAACCAATGTTTTGGCTTCTTCCACCTTGCTTAAACTGGTGTCTTCTTCCGTTGGTTTGCTGCAGGCACTTAACAAGACTCCCGCGAATAAACCTAAAAAGCCAACCATTGCAACGATTTTCCCTTTTCTAACTTGTTTCATAATATCCTCCTCTTAGTCTCCTTGTTTTGGCAACAGAAATCGTTGCTGTGTTTCAAATAAATAGCCGACTTGGAAAAGTAGATCTTCTCTGCCTTTAGACGCCATAAATTGGATCCCTAGCGGCAACCCTTCCTCACTAAGAGCAGTTGGCAAGCTGATGGCTGGCTGCCCCGTTAAGTTGGCTAATTGAGTGTAAGGTGTCAGAGCATAGCTCTTGGCAAACATTTCTTCGATCAACTCACCCGCAGCACTTTTTCCAAGCGATTCGATCTCATGCAGTCTTTGGCGAATGCTATCGCTTTGTAAGTCTTCCTCAATCAAAGGGGCTGGATAAGCCGTCGTCGGGGTCAAAAAGAGATCATAGATTGAAAAGACTTCTTCCATTTTTTCTGCCAATTGATCCCACCACTGCAGGGCAAGAACGTAATCGGCGGCAGGCAGTTTTTTGCCATATTGGTAAAGTGCCCAGGTCATCAATTCCATCTCTTCCCGTCTGACCGGTACTTGACGAGCAGCATTGATCTCAGCAAACATCGCGGCTGTTTCGCCGCCATTCATGGCGTAATAGGTGGTCATCATTTGCTGACCATCCACTGGATAGCCCACTTCAACGACTTCATGCCCCTGCTTTTCTAAAAATGCGGCTGCACTTCGGACTGCTTGGATGGCAGTTTCAGACACTTGGCCACCGGTCGGCGATGCGGTAGTAAAAGCGACCTTCAACCGCGGTTTTTGACTCGCTTGCCGATGATGCCATTCTACTTGCGGTGCCTGATAAGGGGCTGTCGGCTGTGACGTCCGCAACGCATAAAACAACTGTTCCGTATCACGCATGGAAAGCGTCAACGCAAAGTTGATGGAAGCGCCTTGCCAGCTGCGCCATTCACTAGGACCCACTGGCATCGTACCACGGGTTGGCTTCAAACCAATCAATCCGCTAAAGGATGCCGGAATGCGGATCGATCCGCCGCCATCACTGGCACCCGCAATCGGAAACATCCCCGAAGCCACTGCCGCTGCCGCACCACCACTGGAACCACCAGCTGAATAGGCAGGATTCCACGGATTACATGTAGGCCCATATAATGTTGGATCAGTAATATTTTTGAATCCAAATTCTGGTGCATTGGTTTGCCCTAACGGCACAAAGCCTGCCTCTTCTAAACGAGAGACAAAATGAGCCGTGCGGCTGGCTCGTGCTTTAGCAAACAGTTTGGCTCCTGACGTTGCTGGCCACCCTGCTTTGGTTTGGCCGAGTATTTTTAACGGCATGGGTTGTCCCCCAAAAACCGTTTTTTGAAGATGCTGCTCGTAATGCTGGATCGCTGCTTGCGGATCAAATGTTACAAGCGCATTCAAAAGCGGATTTTGTTGATTGACTTTTTCTTCGATCATCGCCACCCGCTCTGCAAAACTGATTTGTCCTTGCCGTAATTGTTCCGCCCAATAGGTCGCATCTTGCATGCTTACCCCTCCTTTTTCTCAAAATCCCAAACAATTATCTAAACTGTAACACACGGGAAATCCTTCTTTATATAGACTACAATATACCAAACACTAGGAAATCTTTCAACAAAAATAGAACAGTTTTTAAACCTGTATCATATCGTTATCAAACGTTCCCATCTTTTTACTACCAGTTGTCGACCAACGCTTCTTCTTAGCTGTCCCCATCATTACCTAACAAAAACGGCACATCGCCAAACGATGTGCCGTTTTGATTTACTTGTATTTTTCTTCCAGCTTGCTCATCCAAAGACCTAACCAAGCCCCCAAGACAAACAAAATAATTCCGATGACAGCCGTTACCCAAGTAAAGCCGCTATAGTTTGCCACCGGAGGAATCACGATCAATATCGTTGAGGCAATAACGATCCCTAAAATGAAGTGATAGACTTTTGAATGATAATGGCTCAATAGCCACTCCATCAATTTCGAAAACAGCAGCATCACTGCCAAGCCGCCAATGGCGATCGGTAGAAAGACCCCCATGATGTCAAAGCTCTTAAAGCCTTTCAACATCGGATCATAAAGGCCCAGAACGAGCAAAAGGTTTGAAGGACTCAAGCCGGGAACCAAAACACCTAACGCGATCAGACCGCCGGCGATAACAAAACCAATGAAATTGGCAGGGATCATTCCTAAGATATCGCCCATAAAATAGAGGAACAAGAAGCCGATGACCATACTGCCGAAGAACCAAAGCAGGTCGCCGGTTGTCCGTTTGCTTTTCAAGGTCGATTCTTTAGCAAGTGCCGGTAACGTCCCAATAATTGCCCCCGCAAAGCCCCACAAAACGATGATTTGATAGTTTTGCAGCAGCCACTCTAATGGCTTTGATAAAAGCCCGATCCCTACGATTCCCCCGATCCCTACTGGCAGGAAAAAGAGGAGATTCTCTTTAAAATTCTTCGTCAGATGTGCCATAAAGCGCAGCATCCGCTCATAAATGCCTAAGATGGCTGCCAATACGCCACCTGAAACACCAGGCAAGATAAAGCCCAAGGCAATCACCACGCCTTTAAGAAAACGTGGCAAAATACTTTCGTTTCTCTGTTTTTCCATTTACAATTGCTCTCCTTAGCGATGGTTTTCACCAATCGTTCTTTTTTCATCAATCCCTTTAACTATACTTGATTGCCAAAAAAATGGAAAGTAATTTCTAATTCCTCATACAAAGGCAGATTTCAAAGTTCTTTCAGCATCAAGAAATCCGTCTGCTCATCATCCCCCATAAAAAAGGAATGACTGCCAACTCTTTCAAAGCCCATCGTATGATAAAAAGCCAACGCATTGTCGTTAAATTCCCAAACGCCTAACCAGATCGACTTTTTCTGCAGCTCTTTGGCGGTCTCTTGAGCAAACAGCAGCAGTGTTTTGCCATAGCCTCTGCGCTTATGTTCTTTTTTGATATAGATTCGTTCAATTTCCAACCCCTCTGGGGCAATTGCTTCCGTTTGCGCCTCACCCCAGTTAAGTTTGATATATCCTACGGTTTGATCATTTTCTTGTAAAAAATAAAACGCCGACTGCGGATTTTCTAACTCTCGGGTCAGTTTCGGCAGATTGTAGGCTTCTTCTAGATAGATACGAGTATTTTCCTCCGTATTGAAAGGAGCAAATGTATCGTAATAGGTGGATACGCTGATTTCTCCCAATTCTTCTAAATCTGCCAAAGTACATCGTTTGATAGCCATCAAAACGCCTCCTCATTTTTTCAAGCTATTCTATCACATC
This sequence comes from Enterococcus sp. DIV0240d, assembly GCF_051711245.1. Taxonomy (NCBI): domain Bacteria; kingdom Bacillati; phylum Bacillota; class Bacilli; order Lactobacillales; family Enterococcaceae; genus Enterococcus; species Enterococcus sp. DIV0240d. The sequence goes on from NZ_JBIOMG010000001.1 coordinate 2,968,327, forward strand.
TCCATCATCCCTTGCAAAAGCAAAAAGGACAGACAGCTTTCCCCACTGTCCGTCCTTTCATAGACTTACTCTTTTATAACCAAGAGCCAGAAAACTGATGGATCACCATCGTACTCGGATCTTCCTCGACCTCACCAGTGATATAGCTTTTTGGTGAAAACGTCATTTGCGGGAAGATTTCTACACCCTTAACGGTTTGTCGTTGATTATTCAATTCTAATCCGTGGTTTTGCAACAGTTCCGTCACTCGGATCACATTGGTGACGACATCTTCCGTTTTTTCTGCCCGGACAAATTTTCGGTCATCGTAATCGTGGTACCATTCTTCCATAAAGGGATGATGCGGCACCGCTCCAATGATCCCAGTAGAAATCTTGGTTTCGATCTCAAAGCCCATAAATGCCTCCAGTGTCAAGAGCTCATCTAAAGGTTTGACCACCTCGATATCGGTATCCATATAAATACCGCCTTCTGTCACTAATGCATACAAACGAACCACATCTGACACAAAGGCCCATTCTTCTTGGTCATAGGCCTCTTTTAGATAAGGACCGAATTTTGAAAGGTCGATCGTTGATTCATCCCAACGTTTGATCTCATAATCCGGACAATATTTTTTCCAGGTATCCATGTATTTCTTTTCTTGTTCACCTAATGGATTGCCGCCAAACCAGCAATAATGAATAATTTTTGGAATCATCAATCTCTCTCCTTTAGTTTATTGGTCTCTTTTAAGTGTAGCTGATTTTGCAATTGTTTCAAAATCATATACACTTTTTTCAGAGAAAGCAGTTGCTCCTGCTCCTGGGCATGATCAGAAAAATCCATTAAAAAAAGCACCAGAATCAGCGATTCTAGCGCCTTTTTGAGGGATTACTTATAAATAGCGATTGTCCCGTAAAACGGCTTTTTTAATATCTGCCACCGTTTGCGTCCCTGCAAGCTGCATGACCATCTCCAATTCTTTTTTGAAGAAATCAAAGACTTGTTGAACACCGGTAGCACCACCTAGAGCCAACCCATAGATCACTGGGCGGCCGATCGCCACTAGATCTGCTCCGCAAGCAATCGCTTTAAAGACATGCTGTCCTCGCCGTACCCCGCTATCAAAGACGATCGGCGCCCGACCTGCCACTGCTTCAGCCACGATCTGTAAGGAATCAAAGGAAGCTGGACCACCATCCAATTGGCGTCCCCCGTGATTTGAGACCCAAATCCCTTGTGCACCTGCCCCTAAAGCTCGTTCCACATCTTCTTCTGATTGCACCCCTTTGACATAAACTGGCAAGTCAGATTCTTTGGCGATAAAAGCGACATCCTGGGGACTTAATTTTTGTTTTGAGGAGCCGTAAACGGCATCCATCGTTTGTCCGATCCCTGATTGATAGGCCTGAACGATCGGCATTGCCAACGGAAAGGTGAAGCCATTGCGGCGATCCGTTTCTCGATTGCCCCCCACAGTTGCATCTGCGGTCAAAACGATCGCTTTGGCGCCATTGCGTTTTGCCATCGCCAAGATGTCTTTATTGATGCCATCGTCTTTACTCATATAAAATTGGAACCACTGCGGCGCTTCTTGGCCACCAGCTGCTCGGATTTCTTCCAACGTACAAGAGGCATACGAACTCGCCGTATAGATCGTGCCAAAACGTGAAACACCTTTGGCTGACGCTTGTTCTGCCGCAACATTTGCTAAGCCGTGGGCGGCAACAGGCGCCATAATGATTGGCGCTGACAACGTATCACCGCCAAAGGACAACGTTGTGTCCGGTAATTCAATGTCCTTTAAGACATGAGGAATGATCAATTTGTGATTGAAGGCGCGTTCATTTTCTTGATAGGTAAAAATATCCCCCGCACCACTGCTGATATAGCCATACCCACCTCTAGGAATCACTTCCTCTGCCGCGATCTCCAAATCGCGCATATTGATAAAATCGATTGCTCCTTCTGCGGTACTTGCTTGATAAATTTTTTCCATGCCTTTCCCTACTCTCCAATAAGATAACGTTTACATTTTCATCCTACCCCTGATTGCAGGATCACGCAACTCATTCGCTCACTCCTACTCAACACGCTGCTTTTACTTTCCCACTCAAGACAGCCCTCCATTTGAGTGGGCTGAATTATTTTTATGTTCGTGAGAAATATTCTGCCAACAACAACGGCTGAATCGTTGGATATGTCCAGTTGGCAGGCGGCTCTGCCATTACATAGATTGCCTCGATTTCTGAGGTCAATTCATCCTGCAAGTCCGTGATCTGGGCTTCAAACACCAAGCCGTAATCGGTCTCCCCGTCTTTTTCTACCCCATAGATAAATAACGGCTCTAGGGTAAAGTGCTTAGCGCCTGTTTCTTCTTTTAATTCACGGGCAGCACACTCTGTGATGCTTTCTCCTAGTTCTCGCTTGCCTCCAGGGATCTCCAATGTGTCTCGTTCTTTGTGTTTGACATAGACGAACTTTTCTTGGTACTTGCTGATGATCACGGCAAAAACTAGCTGCTCTTCTGCGATCTTTTCAAGCTCGAATATCGTTACGTTACTCATTTTTCTCATTCCTTTCAAAAAAGCAGACATGCTTCTAAAATAAACAGTCGTTAAATCAAAAAAAGTGCTGATCCCTTATGGAAAGGGTCAGCACTTGCAACTTATTACTCTTCTTCTTCAGCCATGAAGTTAAGTCCATTAAAAATAATTGAAGATAGTTGGTATTTCAACGATTTTTGTATACAGTTAATCACTTTATTGATGCTAATTCATCTTGATTGGTATTCTAATCGTATTCAAAAACGTATTCATGTTGCGTGGCGTGCTTTTGATAAGGAAGCTCTAATCTAAACTCTATCCAATATTTTATTTTATTCAGTTACATAATAAAGTTTTATAGCATTCTACAGAAACACATATAATTACACATTAATTACAACAATGATGTGATATTTTTTAGTTTTTGTTAATTTAGTAGGGCCATTGATATCCTCTTTTAAGGCTTTCCTCTGAATCCGTTAGATATTTAATAATATTCTTATAACCTAATTTCTTCATAGTGACAATAACTAACTTGTTAAGCTCCCATGCAATTTTACGCCCGTTTAGAGCTTCGCTTTCAGTCAATCTATAGCCTGAATGTACAACTTTATTTCGCAAAGAATAAACCTCTGTCCAGTATTTATAAGCAATAGAATCTTTATTTTCGATATCAAAAAGCAAACCATTCTTGGTGAGGTACGGACCTAAATGTTGTGTCAATATGTTCTTATATGCTATTTGAGGTATATTGTCTATTTTGTCTTGTGGCTTCCCTTGACGAATAAAAATTTCCTTAACCATTGCATACATCAATCTCTCGATACAAGCATGGATTTTTAAAAAACCTGAATGAAAAGAACCTATTTTATAGAGATTACTGGCCTCCGAGAATAATACTGCCAAATCAAAGTATGGATTCTGATTTAAGTTTTCTACCAGAGTTACCAAATCACGCCGTTCTTCTGAAGAGAGTAGAACATGCTCTCGCTCAAGATTCGCAAAATGAAAATTCATGAGAAGTTTTGCCTCAAGATTTTTTTCGTTAAATTTCGATTTTCTACAGATCCAAACAGGTAAACCTGCTGGTAATTCATAACGATTAATTAGTGTAAAGTCTTCATATTTAAATCTTGTAATTAGAACTTTTATGATATTGTTTAGAAAATCCAACGAATCATCGACAGCTTCGCTAATAAGCCTATCTTCATTACTTGGGGTAATACGATCTGGTAATACACTGATAATATCAACTTCTGATGTTACTTTTCCGACTTCTGAATATTCACGGTCAGTATATTTATGTTTGACTTTAAGTCCTTTCCTATTTTTCCTTGAATAAATTCCACCCGACTCATCCAAAGGTAATTGAAAAGGCAAAGCAAATCGAACAATGATAAATCCAGAAGGAGTAAAATTATGTATTTGAATTTTTAAATTTTTATATTCAGCATTTGTAATGTAGCTCATAACCTTTTTTTCTTGCAACTTTCACTTTCTCCTTTAGCAACGCCAGAGTATACTCTATTGTTACATACCTTATTTCTTATTATATCAGTATTTCTCTGTGACACATAAGGGTGTAACATAATTATTTTAAACGAAATGACTACAAGTAGTCATTGAAGCAAATCTCCATAAGACATTTGTAAAATCTTTTAAAAAGAAGCGTCGAAAGAAGGAACTTTTCTTCAACGCTTCTTTTATTGACTCAATTTTCAATATTACTTGAACGAATAATCTGATTTCTAAACTCTCGAAAAACTTCTTGTGGTTGATAATAGTCTGGATCTATTTCAAATGTTTCTGAGAATAATTCATTGAATTTTTCTACTGAAATAATGATTTTACCATTCTTCTCTCGACTGTTTTCTATTATTTCTGCTTCTAATTCAAATAAATCTAGTGACGAACTAAAATCATAAATCCTGTCATATTGAATAAAAAAATCAAGAAAAAGTTGCTCAAACTCTTCCTTATTTATCACTAATGTTTCAAACGGAACAACTTTATTTTCCTCAGCCATTCTCCCAGTTCCCCCACTTCCATTTTCAAAAATCACAAAACTGATATTACCTTAAAAGCTACTGACAAAATAAAACTTATAAAGTAAATGGCAACCCAACTAGGTAACCATTTGCTCTACGTAATACGATTTGGTAATCCTGCATTTCATTCGGTAATTCATAATAGTAATTTATTGTTTCTGCTTTGTCACTTTCAATATACTCTGGATTATCTAATATCATAGCATACTCATAAAGCTCTTCACCATCCTTATTTTCAATCGACCATTGTTGTGGACGTATTGGTTTTTCTGTATCATTTTTAAGTGTATAGGTCACTTGTAATACACGATCATGTTGTGCAAATTCATTTCTTTTTTCGGTCACTTCAATATTTTTAAATGTTAGTTCAACCCCATCTGCCTGATAAGTTTCACCTATTTTTAAATCTATTGTTACAATTTTTATTGGCTTTTCTTCTGGAAAATGTCTGGCTTTAATTGTTAGATAACTTCCAAAAAGAATCAATCCTAGTAGCACTAAAAGAATTCCTTTAACGAGCCACTGAAACGGGAAGTAAACTTTAAACATCTTTTTTCTCCTCCGTTTTGTATTTGTTTTTTAGAGAATACGATAACTTTTGATCAATGTCATCAAGCTTTTCAATTACTTCATTACTTATCATTGATTCTAGTTCTGAAATTTTTTGTTCAAATTTAATGCTTTCAGAATCATTAAATTTATTATTTGATGGACTAGCTAACACTGGTAAATTTGAAACCATAACACGAAACATATTTGCCTTGGAACCAAAAACTCCTTTGTTTTGGTTGTAAAAATTGTTGAATATTTCTTTAGTTTCTTCTGAAGCCGAGACTTTAAAATATGGATAGTTCATTTTTTTCTTCCACCTTTCTTTTTTTGGGAGGGAGTCTGTAGGGAGCTTGCTCCCTCAGAGATTTACCCACCATCTGACTTGCCAGAAAGTAGCCTAGCGTGAGCGGGGCGGATTGACTGGCAAGTAGATGGGTAGCTGGCGTATGTCCTAAAAACTGCTTCTTTCCAAGCAACTCTTCATAGGCAAAAAACTGGAAAGTCCACTAACAAGCCCATTCAGAATTCCATTTCAAAATTTTGTTGCCTTTTTTGCTGATTTTCAATCATTTGTTGTGTGAATTCATAATCCTTTTTAGCACGATACATTTTTACATCGTCATTCATTATGCGACTGATTTGATAGTGAATCTGTTTAGCAGAAGGTGTATGAGAACAATTTTCAAAACCCTTTGCCGGTAGAAATAACTCTTTCTGATCAGTCTTTTTAATAGAAATTGTTTTACTTTTCGCACTACGTAAAGTTTGAGGATTCACATCCGTATGAAGTTTAATCGTGTATTCTTGATCATCTTCTAAAGACACTGTATTTACAAAATGCTTGTCTACCTCTCGCAAGAAGTCATCATATTTAATGAATTTTTCATCGCCTTCACGGTCGCTAAATTGCTTTTGTGCGATGGAATCTAATTCCACAAAAGGTACATTTAACTCACCAGTTTTGTAATTTACTCCACTAATTAGCGACATAACTTGCTCTCTTTCCATATTAAAAAAATTTTTTATATGTGATTCTTCTAAATTCTTTTCAAGTTGTTCAGAAACAGATTCAAATGAATATCTTTTCCCTAACTTTCTTGCACTAAAAGTACGTTCGACATACTGACTTTTTTCTTTTCTAGATTGTTTATCTCTTCCTAAAGTAATTAACTCACCTCTACGCTCATAGAAATTTACACCTTGTTTGTAAAGAACATAGCCAAGTTTGTTATTTGTTTTTGAAAATTGATAAACTTCAATGTTATATTCTTTTGCCAAATGATCCGAAAAATCTTCAAAAGAATTCACTTCGCATTTTTCCAACGTTGCTTCGATCGCATTTTGCACAAACTCTTGATAATTAATTTTTCCATATTTCATCTTAGAAGGATCGTTTGAATAAAGATTGGTTCTCTTTTCTAAGTTTTCATAGTACTCATTATTCACTGATTCAAGACCATGTTCATTGAGGACTTGATCGTTAATTTTTCGCATTAGTTCTAAATCTTTAGGGTCAATACGCAACCTTTTACATGTTTCCATGTTAATATTATTAATGACAAGATGACTATGAAAATGATCTTTATCATTGTGACTTGCAACAATGATTTGCGAATTTGGAAAAGCTTTCTCTGCAAATTCGACAGCTATTTCGTGCATTTTATCAATACTTAACTCTTTAGAAGTACTCTTATCAAACGAATGAATAACATGAAACGCTTGTGCTATATCTTTAGATTTATTCATCTTGGTACGTACTAAATTCATTTCTTGCAGTGCTTCCTCACTATCATCACTACAATTTATTCCTGAGACTGCAACACATTTTTCTTTTTTTGAAGGATTAGCTGCATATTGTAATAGCGAGGATAAATTTTTCTTGCGTCCTTTCGATGTTATAGTAGCTCCCAAAGTTGTTTCACCTCATCTTTTAAACTTGCAATAATCTGAATTGAGTGAATTAAATTCCGATCAACTTTTTGGGAATACTCTTCTTTCGTACCCGGTCTAGTTTGCTTTTCTATCCAATATTCGAAATATTCTTTTTCTACTTCTGATAATTTAAAAAAAGAGGGGGCACTCCGATTGGACTCCAAAAAAATGTCATCTGGATAACTAATCATCAACTTTTTTGCTATGCTATTCGCAAGTTCATCTTTAAAAATGTTGTAACGGCTAGCATCAAAACTAAAATGTAGGCTCTTTTCTTTTTTATCTTCAGATTCTTCTCTAAAATATTTAGCAATGATATTTAATGCCTTTACCGCTTGATTCAAATTGTTACCAATTTGATTTAACTGTTTGGTTAAAACTACCCTATCATCTTCAGCTAACAACGGCGGTTCATATTTGAGTCCCTTTAACCGCTCACGGCAAACGTCTGCTCTAGAAATTCCCCTTTGTTTTGCAATCAATGTCAGTTCAAGATAAGTCTTTTTATCGACACGAAAATTTAAGGCCTCACTATGTTTGCGATTTTTTTCGTACATTTTTTGTTTATCATCCATTGATTATCCCCTCACATTTTTTTCTAGAGAGCAACATTTGAAATTGCTCTCTATTTCATTTTTCATCTTTAATTCTTCTTGAATCATCAGTTCAATATAATTAGTGACCGTGATTTTTTCATTTGTTGCTTTCTTTACTGATTCACATAATTCGTCAAGTTCTAAGAAATCATGTGTACTAATCTGTAGAATTAATTGCATGACAATCACCTCTTTATTTTTTAAGTAAACTATCGAAAAGTGGATTAGGATCATTAAGTGTATCTCTGAATAACTCGTTGTCTTCATAGGTAAACCTTCGTCTTGGTTTTGATCCCTTATCATTTTCACGGATTTCACTATCAATAATCACTGTTTCATGATTTGAATCAAATTTTTTCGCTGACTTTCTGTCTTCAACGATATTGATTTTTTGTGTTTTTTCTTTCATTTCTCCACTATCTTTTTGAACGTTCTCCCGAACATCTACTGTTTTGAATCCTTGACTACTTGTAGAACTTTGTACATTTTCTCGAACATCTACTGTTTTTGGTTGACTTGCACTGCTACTTTGCACTTTCTCTCGGACATCCACTGATTTAAAGCCTTGACTACTTGTAGAATTTTGTACATTTTCTCGAACATCTACTGTTTTTGGTTGACTTGTACTGCTACTTTGCAGAGTTTCTCGAACATCAATTGTCTTAGTACCTTGACCATTTGAAGAACTTTGTAAATTCTCTCTTACATCAACATTCCGTCCGACATGACCATTCAATGAACCTTGAATATTTTCTCGGACATCTACTGATCGGCCACCTTGACTACTTGTAGAATTTTGTAGATTTTCTTTGACCAATTTTTCTAATCCAGTATTTGAATTTTTAGCTTCTTGGATTCTTTCTTTGGTCAACGCTTCTTTTTCGTCCATATTAGCGCCTGTACGTCCTTCTACACGTCTCCTTAACATTTCCTCACGATTCATTGCTTCAGGCGTGTATTTCGCTTCCTGTCGCTTCTGATTAATTAATTCTTCAGCAGACTTAGCTTGACCGTGCATAGCATTTTTACGTTCTTCAATATCTTGTTGGACTTTTTGCTGAATTGCACTTACAGGATTATTATTCGATTCAGCATTATTTTTCATTGCTTCACGCATACGTTCAGAACTAGACATAATACTATCGGCATTTTCAACCTTAGCACCATCTTTTCTATCCGAAAGACGTGTTGGCATGGAATCAGCATATTTTCCAGTTTCATCTTCTTTATTTTTAGCTAACATAGGCTTGCTATTTTTATTAATAGCGGACACAGTACCATCATCTAAGCCTTCTTTGAACTTATTCTTGGTATCATTAGCCATATCACGCATACTCTTAAATGGTTTTGTTGCTCTTTCACTAGCCATCGTAGCTCCATCTGAAGCTAAACCTGATAATCCACGTTCATGGGCATATCCCAAAGCTCTTCCAGTTTTGCCAGCTTTTTTTGATAGAGTTTCGCCGAAATTCTTTTCTGGTTTTCGATCTTCTCCTTCTCCGCTGTCTGATCCATTTCCATTTCCGCTTCCTTTAGCACGATTAAATCCATTTGATCCTTTTCTAAACAGCATTGCGCCCATACCAAAAGCAGAAGCAAGTTGCCCATAACCTTCTTTGAGTCCAATATCAACACCAAAGTATCTCATGACTGTTCCACTGCCTTTGATTAAAACAAAAACGGCACAGATATAAGCAATTGTTTTTATAAAAATATTTGTTGAGATACCTTGTCCTGAGTTCAGAAAATTGATAAACATAGCAAACATGGATAGTCCAAATCCTTGAAAGCCTACAGTCAAATAGCACTGTAGAATATCTGATAGAACAACTTTTGAACGCTGTCCTGTTTCTAAGTCAGTAGCAAATACTAAAACTCCGAGTACACGTTTAAATGCTAACTCGAGTATTGCTGTAATTATAATGAAAGCACTAAAAACATACGCTACCGCTAAAGCAATCAATCCAAAAGAAATTCCCCACAGGTTCGCTTGATAGCGATAATATCCTGATTTGATACCATCAACAAAGGTTGATAAAAAATTATCTGAAAATTTAGTAGCAACAAATTCATTATCAGAATTTTCAACTAATTCATAACGCAGATTATCAGCTGTTGGGTTCTCTTTTTCCATTTTATCAATTACATTATCTGTCAATACTTGCGTAAGATCCGTTTTCCAGAAATTTTCTTTTGTTAGATTATTTCGGTCATTTGTTTTATCAATTGTCGAATATTGATCTGTCTTATTAATATAAGCTAAATCTGTCACTCCCTGCTCAATCAATGACCATGCTACACCGCCATCTTGATTATTGATACTAGTTGCGTCATTATAAAGAGTCTTTGCAAACATTATTCCTGAAAGTTTTTCTGTTGATCCAATCAAAGTCGGCATTAAAAGAATTAATGCTACAGACATCACTACGTTCATTCCAACCGATTTTAAATCCACTGTTCCTTTTCCAGTAATCATTTTGTAACCAACAAACATCAGTGAAAGTATCATTAAACCAATAACAACTGTACTTAAGACCGATTGATAAACTTTATTCATTCCCGTACTTTCAATAAAGCTAAACAAATCTAACACTTCGGGAATCATATTTTGAATACCATCTACAATTGCAAACATCGATTTTATAACAGACCACCCTATCCACAATCCAAACTGACTGTAAAAATTTCCGTTATATTTTTTTAAATACGATTGATAGACAGGATTATTCAAAAATTCAGTTTGACTTTCCGTGTCATCAAACCAATTGAAAATGCTTGCTTGGACAACATTACCGGTGAAAACAACGATAAACATTAAAACAAGTATGCTCAAAGCTAACCAGTGTATTTTTCTACTGGCAATCTTTTCTTTAACTATTTTCATTATTACCTCCCTCAGCCCATTTTCTGAGACTCTCAGAGAGCTTCTGAGCTGTTTTTCTGTCAATTATGATATGAGTTACACAATTGTCATTTTCAGATCTTAAATCGAGAACTATAGTGTTGAAGCAAATAGTCTCGATTAATTCGAGATTATCTGTATTTTGATCTAGACACCAAACTTGATCTATTAAACGATTTTCAATCAAAATAACCCCTCCTATATTCAAAGTTCTCAAATGAAGCGGAGATACCCCTCCACTTCATTTGACTCAATTCTATTCTTATTGCTTATCTATTCCTTCACTGATTTGCAATTCAATTAGTTCTAACGCTTTATTTTTTAGAGAAGCAAAGATATAATCGTCTTTTTGTTTGATACGGTGATCTGTTTTTGCTCTTCGTATCAAGTCACGTAAAGTCATTGATAGCTGTTCTCTAACATAATCTACAAAATACTTGTTATTACAGATTTCATAGATAATTTTCAGTTGAATTTTTTGTTCTTTTTCAGCAGATTTAATCGCATATTTGAATTTTTTATACCAGTCATAAAATTGACTGTAATCGTTATTACCCACTAATTTCAGACAGTTTACAATATTATCCCCCCATACCTGATAAAGCCATTCTTTTTCAATTAATGATTCAATTAATATTTCATCTAATTTTTTATTTTCAACTGAAAGTGAATCAATAAAGTCAGCATTTTGAGATTCTTTAAAATCTTTAAAATCTTTAGAAGAATGATTAAGTTCTTGTAAAAATTTTTCACCTGGAAGCGGGAATGACTTATCACCATCGAATGTTGATTTGTCGGAAGGTGTATTTTTTTCACTTGGACTGTAATGTTGATTTGTCGGAAGGTGTAAATTTTCCTCAATACACTTTTTTTTGTAGAAATCTCCTTCGCTGAATTCTGGTTTCAATAAATAATAAAAATTTGGATTATTCTTCCCAGTTTTTTTGTTAAATCCATTTTTTTTAATCGTAATTAATTTATATTCTTCTAGCTCTCTCAAAGCGCTTATTACCGTTTTCTTTGTTAAACAAGATTTTTCAGCTATTTTTTCTATAGCAAAAATCAAAAAAATTCTTCCTTTGCTGTCAACTTTTGAATTCTCTAAAGAATATTCATTTTGTTTTTTCAAATACATATAAACTTTTTTTGTACTTTGTTTCATCTTCTTATATTTTTTATGTTTATCTAAAAAAATCGGATACTTCAAGTATTTTTCAGCATATACGTCATCTTTTGAGTATGCATACTGAGCAATTAATGTTAACGGCAACGATAAAATGTAGGAAAATGGCAATTTAAAATTGTTGGTTTTCCTACATTTTTGTATGCTCTTCTTATCCCAAATGAAACGGAGGTTCAGGGATGAGAAAAGATATACGTGAAGGAGTGATGATCTACGTGATCAACGAAATCAAACCGAACTATGCCGCATTAGCCAAACAATATGACTGTGATTATCGAACAGTCAAAAATGCATACGAAGAAGCTAAGGGTGAAACGTCCACACCTACCCCGCGCAAGAAACGTCCAAGCAAGTTGGATCCATATAAAGAAATTATCCAAGACAAAGTCAAGGGGCATTGTAGTACCTACAGTATCTTCAAATTTATCGAACGCAAAGGATTTGACGGGAGCTACAGCCTAGTAAAAGCTTACTGTCGCGAGTTCAAACAAGAAAAAGTGCAAAAGGCCACCATTCGTGTTGAGCATAACCCGGGACTTTCCGCCCAGGTTGATTGGAAGGAAGATATGCGCTTAATCAGTAATCAAGGAGAAGTTTTTGAATTTAATATCTTCTTATACGTCCTTCCTTACTCGAAGAAAAAATTCATTACTTTAACCTTTGACCGTAAGCAAGATACCCTGTTTGAATGTCTGGATGATGCCTTCTATCACACCGGTGGTGTGCCAAAAGAAATCTGGTTCGACAATATGAAGACGGTGGTTGATCATTCTCGCAGTCAGTTTTCAAAAGCGCATTTCAACGAACGCTTTTATGCCTTCAGTAAAGACGCCAGCTTCACGCCAATTGCCTGTCGTCCCTTTCGACCACAAACAAAAGGATGTGTAGAAGCGTTAGCCAGAACTGTTGATCGACTGAAGGTCTATAACCATGAATTTTATGATACCGTAGAGCTATGTCATCTAGTGAATGACCTATGTTCTGAGTTAAATAGTGAAGTCTCCCAGGCAACGGACCAGACGCCAGATGAGCGTTGGTGGACAAACGAAAAAGAGCACCTACATGAATTACCGAAAAACCTTTTGAATCCTTATTTTGAGGACTTTATTAGCCGTAAAGTCACGAAGGAAGCCATGGTCGTTTTCCGTAAATGCAGGTACTCTGTAGATCCTCGCTATATCGGTAAAGAGGTTGAAATCGAGCTCTCCGACAAGGAAGACCAAGTACAAATTCATTATAACGGAGAACTGATCCGGTCGCATCCCTTAACGAAAAAACAATTGAACTATCATGAGGAGGACTATTTCCAAATCCTAAAGTCAGATGTCATGAGCCATAAAGAGGACGATGACATCAGAGCTTATACTCGCGAAAGTCTAAAACAATATGATTTGGTGGAGATTGCTGATGAAGAATAGCCATTATCAAGAACTGATGACCAACCTAGAAACGCTCGGTTTAAATCACATGCGGGAGTATGTTCCCAATTATATCGAGGTTGCCAATCGAGAGGAGCTTTCCTTGACGGAAGCTCTTCTGGAATTAACGCGAAAGGAAGTCAATCATCAACATAACCAGAAAATGAATCGCGTGATAGAGCGAGCGCGCTTTCCTAAACGGACCAGTCTAGAGGAATTTGATTTTACCTTCCAGCCAAGTATTAATAAACGTGAACTGCTGGATTTAAAGCACATGGGTTTCGTAGAAAAGCATGAGAACCTGGTCTTTATTGGGAGCCCAGGAGTTGGGAAAACGCATCTAACGATTGCCTTAGGAATTGAAGCCTGTCATCAAGGGTACCGGACTTTATTCATCCCTTGTCATGAGCTTCTTTTACGCTTACGAGCTGCCTATGAGAAAGGCACGCTTGAGCGAGTACTAAACCGATATGCACGATATGATGTGTTGATTATTGATGAGATTGGCTATCTACCGATACAAAAACAAGAAGCCGATTTGTTCTTCCAGCTTCTAGCCATGCGTTATGAACACCGCTCTACGATTATTACGACAAATATCGTCTTATCTCGATGGGGTGAATTGTTTCAAAGCCCAGAAATCGCGGCAGCGATCCTTGACCGACTGGTTCATCATGTCAAAGTGTTCAAGATTACCGGCAAGTCTTATCGTATGAGAAATAAAATCTAAACTGGCGATTGCCGACAATTCCTATTGCCGAAAACCTACATTTTTATTCTGCCCAAAACCTACATTTCTAAGTTGCCCTTGACACAATTAATTTATCTATTTCTTCCATTTATTCCTCTTCTTTCTAATAAATGTTAAAATGTAGTCAAATAAAGTTTTCTTAGAACTTTATTGTCGAGTGTTTCCTGTGGTCGCCAAACTGTCGGGAACACTCCTTTTAATTTTTTTCAAAGTATTTTTATATTTTCTATACTTCATCATTATTCAAACAAACACTTCCTTTTTTCTATCAAAAGCACGCCACGCAACTTTTTATACTTCATATTCTTTGATAAACCTTGCTAATTCTTCTTTTCTAATAAATTGACAATCTCCGATTATGCTTACTTTTAAACCTTTCTCTCTGATAAATTTTTTTAATGTACTTCTGCTACAGCTTAAATACTTACAAGCTTCTCCCAATCTAAAAACTTCTTTGCTTAGAGATGTTTCAATTCGAACTTGATCTACTGCTTCTTTTGCAACTCGATAGAAATATCTTCGCAATTCTTGATCTAAATCCGATGGCAGAATAACTTGAATCTCAGATTTCATTTTCTTTGCCCCCACTAATTTGACTACATGTATTCAAATTCAACTTTTCGTCACTTTTCATTAAAAAAAATTTGATCAATTGTGATATTTTCAATTCCTTTTTCTTTCACAAGATACTTCAAAATAATCATTTCTTCTGGAGAATAGTTTGTTTTACCGCTTTCTTTGTTTCTTACCGCTTGTACTGAAATGCCATATTTTTCAGCAAGTTCAGATTGTGATAATCCACAAAACTTTCTAAAATCTTTAGGCTTCATGACTCCTCCTTCTTTTCAACTTTTCGTCACTAAAAGAATAACATATATTTATTCATACCGCAACGTAAAATTCAACTTTTATCTACTTTTTCATTTCATTATATGAGAATGTAGTGTAAACTGTAGAATAGAATAGATGAAGGTGGTGAAACCATTTTGTTTGATAAAAACATTAATCCTGAAATTGGAAAACGAATACAAGAAATACGTGTTTCTTTAGGGTATACTCTTGAAGAATTTGGCGAAAATCTGACACCTCCCGCAAGCAAAAGCAATGTTTCTAGATGGGAAAAAGGAAAGAACATACCCAACAAAGCGCGGCTACTAAGTATTGCTAAACTTGGTGGTGTTTCTACTGAATATCTACTGACAGGTAATTCTCAAAAAACTAAGAAATATATCAAGTATTTATTCAATGAGATTTTTTTTGACAACGGTACCTTCCATAACAAATTCAAAGATTTCGGTAAAGACAGAGATAGGCTTGGTCTATATGACTTATTTTTAGCAGTATCGAAAACATATAGTCTAGATAAATCACCTTCTTTAAAAGATAACTTTGTAGAAATGATTATAGATGATGTATATAAAAAACTCTTGCAAACTGATAAATCAGATGACCAACTCATCCTGGGTTTCATATATATTTGTCTTGATGAAAAACTTTCAAACAGACAGAAAAGTCTTAAAAGTATCAATTATGAGGTATTCAATTATTTAGGTGTTGCATTTGGTTTAATTGATAGCGAAATCAAATCTACAAACGCAGGTAACGATGAAGATTTATTAAATTATTTAAAAGAATTAACATCTTTTATTGATGAAATAAAAACAACTACATTCAACAAAAAAAAATATTTTCAAAATCAATATGATATAGAAGAATAAAGATTACATTTTCCTATCAAAAGCACGCCACGCAACTGATAGGAGGAAAAACAATGGCAACAATTAAACAATATGAAAAGAAAGACGGAACCAAAGCTTGGATGTTTCAAACATACCTTGGAATCAGCCCGCTAACTGGTAAAGAAGTCCGTACTACACGTAGAAATTTTAAAACAAAAAAAGAAGCTCAAATAGAGCTTAATAGACTACTTGTAGACTTTGAAGAGAATGGACTTAAAAGGGAAACGAACGAAACTTTCCAAGAAGTGTATGATCTCTGGTATGAAAGCTATAAAACTACTGTAAAAGAAGTCACTCAATTAAAAATTGAGATCAAGTTTAATAAATGGATTCTTCCAAAATATGGGCAGTTTAGAATTAAAGAAATTACTACAAAACATGTTCAGAAGATATTGAATCAGTGGGCTAAAACAACAGATCAATATAAAGTCCTACATTCTACCGTAAGCCGTATTTTCAAATACGCAATGACTCTAGGGCTGATCACTAAAAATCCCTGTGAGCTCGTAATCATGCTCAACAGAAATGTTGAAAAAAAGAAGGATACTGTCAAAATTTATTCACGAGATCAATTAGAAACCTTATTTCAATATTTGGAATCCAAAAGAAGTACGTATAGGGCAGAGTACGATAAAACTTTACTGCGCTTTCTATTTTTTAGTGGCTGTCGAATCAGTGAGGCTTTAGCCTTAGACTGGTCAGATATTGACTTTGAATCAAACACCGTCACTATAAACAAAACCTTAAGCCAAACAAAATATGGGTACAAAATTTCAAGTCCAAAAACGAGAAATAGCTATGGTTCCCTATCTTTAGACAATAAAACCATTAATTGGCTAAAGAAATGGCAAATCAATCAAAAAAGATATATGTTAACCCTCGGGATTACTGATCCAACAATGATTTTTTGTGGAATCTACAAAGAAATCATTACTAAACACGCTATCTATTCTCGTATGATCACAATCTGCAAGAATTCTGGTATTCCATTTCTAGGTAACCATGTAACCAGACACACTCATGCTAGTATGCTGTTAGAGTCGGGAGTCTCCATGAAGGAAGTTCAAGAACGCCTTAGACACTCATCAATCAAATTAACAATGGATACCTATGCTCATCTAACTAAAGAAACCAAAGAAAAAACCGTTGAAAAGCTTGCAGAGCACCTAAATTTCTAGCGGAACGTATTCAATCCCGTATTCAATTCAAAACAAAAAAAAGCTGAACCCTTATCTACCAAGGGTTCAGCTATCATTTACAGCTTATTCTTCTTCTTCAGCCATGAATGTGTTGAAGACTTCTTCAATCATATCCCATTCTGCTTCTGTTTCGATCTGTTCTAATTCACCTTCAGATCCGTCTTCGTTTTCAATATAAGCGTACGCTTGTAATTCAACGTCTTCTTCTTCTGGTACGCCTGCTGGATAAAGCAAGACGTAGTTGCGGCCGAATTCTTCCGTACCGTCAACCGTTAATAGAATTTCGTATAAGGTTTCATTTCCTTGATCATCGATTAAAGTAATGTGTTCATGTCCTTCATGATCGTGATCGTGGTTATGATCGTGTGTATGTTCTGACATTTATTTTCCTCTTTTCTGTAAATTAAAACAGCTGTTTCCCAGCACCATCTAAATAATTCTGCAAAATCATGACTGCTGCTAATTTATCAATCACTTTTTTTCGTTTGGCACGCGATGTATTCGCCTGTTCTACCAGCATTCGTTCTGCTTGAACGGTCGTCAGACGTTCGTCTTGGTAAACGACCGGCAAACCGAATTGCTGTTCGATCGCTGCGCCGTAAGCCATAGAAGCTTCCGCTCTAGGTCCGATCGTATTATTCATATTTTTAGGTAGTCCTACCACAAAACGTGAGACTTCATATTCTTTCACCAATTCAGCAAGTCGATCATAACCGAAATTGCCTTCATCTTCATTGATGCGAATGATCTCGATCCCTTGTGCTGTCCAGCCCATTGGGTCACTGACCGCCACGCCGACTGTCCGCGAACCAACATCCAATCCCATGATTCTCATTATAGGTTGATCCCGTGATTGCCTAAATAATAACGGATCAGAACTTCCATGATCTCATCCCGTTCGTGACGACGAATCAAATTCCGGGCATCCCGATAACGAGGAATGTAAGCCGGGTCGCCAGAAAGGAGATAACCGACGATTTGATTGATCGGATTGTATCCTTTTTCCTCTAATGCTCGGTAGACGATAGCTAATGTTTCGCTGACTTCTTTTTTACGGCTATCATCAAAATCAAAGCGAACTGTTTCATCTGTAAAACCCATTTCACGACACCTCTCTTTTGTATAGATTTTAGCATATGTTCCTACTATATTGTACTAAACGTTTGATAAAACTACAAACATATGCTTAGATTTTCTCCATTATAACAAAGGTTTATGATGTTTTTATGAACTTTCTTAAAAAAAGCTAGAAAGCGCGATAGACATACTGGTTTTCTGGTGCTTCAATCGTCTTCTCTTGGTCTGCTACCACCATCGGCAAGTCCCGTTTGAAGGGTTGATAGTACTTCGATTGGATCGTCCCTTCCACATGAAGCCACTGGTTATTTTCTGCAGTCGCTTGCTGCGGTAATTCCACTCGCAAGCCAAAAACGCCTGAATCAGCCACACAATGGATAATGCCAAAACGAAACAAAAAGATTTCATTGGCATCATCTTGATCTGCATGGTACACAAATCCATCATAGGTGATTTTCTTGCCAATAAATTCGCTCGGGTACGTATAGATCAACTCCATGACTTCCAAGTAATTTTCTTCCGTTACCGCAATCGTCTCATCTTTGGCGTAACGTGCCAATGCTGCATCCATCTGAGTGTCATAATCTTCTTTGTTAAAATAAAGACTTGTATCGGGTTTCAGATATTGGGTCGTCATTTCTGGATCCCCCACAGATTCTTCACTTAGGGGGAAATTAAACCCTTTTGCTTCAACGATCGTCGTATCCAAGCTAACGGTGGGGAAAAAGAGACCCACGATGATCGGTAAGGCTAATAGAAAATACGCAATCACTCGTTGGTGTTTTTTCTCCAATCCATGCTGATGCTCATCGTCATGATGATGCTCAGGCTCTTGTTTGACCCAAAAATACAGCTGGACCAAAGCCAATAATAAAGAAATGATCATGGATAAAATAGCGAGATAGCGATAATGAATGTTGATAAACTGATTGAGTTTGCCCGTCACTTGCAAGTACATCATCAATTCAAAATAGCCTGATAAGATCAAAAAACGAACCATTCTTTACACCACCCATGCATAAATTGAAACGACGATTGCGACTAATCCAACTAAAGAAGCGATAAAACGCCCCGAAAAGTACCGCTTCATCATCAACAGGTTTTTAATATCTACCATTGGACCAAAAACCAGGAAACCGACGACTGGTCCAGTGCCGAATAAACTCAACAACGAAGAGCCGATAAAGGCATCTGCTTCGGAACATAGGGATAACGTTAGTGCCAACAACAGCATGACGAAGACCGCTAACAGCTTCGTGGAGCCTAATGTCAGCATCAAGCCAGTTGGCAGATAGGTCTGCATCGCTGAGGCGATCAACGCACCAATGATCAAATAACGCCCAGTATCGAAAAACTCATCCAAACTATGCTGCAGCAAATGACGAATCTGCCGAAGGAGCGGATGACTGCTCTTTTCCGTTTGATGGTGGGCGTGATCATGCCCCTGATGGTGTGGGTGAGCTGCCTGCTCATTCCCGCCACTTAATTGATTGGCAAGCCGTGTTTTTAAGATCTCTTGTTTGTTAAAATACGCCAGCCAGATCCCCACGACCATTGCGACCAATAAGCTGCCCAGTACACGCAAAAAGGCGAACTTCGCGGAATTTCCAAAGGCAATGAATGTAGAAAAAATCACGATAGGATTGATGATCGGTGCAGTCAGCATAAAGGCAAACGCCGTATACACTGGCACCTCTTTTTTTACGAACTGATTAACGATCGGTACGATCCCACATTCGCAGGAAGGAAAAAAGACCCCCAGACCACAACCAACTGTGATCGATGCCAATTTGTTTTTTGGTAAGAGCCTCTTGACTCTTTCTGGCGTCAAGAAGACTTGTAAGGCACCTGAGATCAAGCAGCCCAATAGGACAAACGGCAAGGCTTCAATGACGATAGATAAAAAAATAACACTCATTTGCAGGACAGAATTCGGTAATGCCTGAAACATAACTTTAACCTTCTTTATCAATAAATTCGAAACGCTGGAATTACTATACGTTTTTTCCTTTTTTTATACAACGTTTTTTTTAAAGCAGCCTATTTTTTTAATCGTTGCTTTAGATTTCCCTTATCTTTGAATCCTTCTTACTCACCTAAGCGATCAGCTGCTAGCAGATATTTTGACTTTTCCTCAAGAACAGCGTACATTTTCCATGGAGGAATGACTTATGCAAAAAAATCAACCGATCCAAGAGCAGCTCGCCCAACAACCGTTGGCACTACTCTATCTCTCTCAACCGAATTGCAGTATTTGTGTTGCAGACAAACCACGCATCCAAAAACTGGCACAAACCCAGCAACTCCCCCTATTTACCATCAACACGCTGGCAGAGCCAGAAGCAGCCAGTCTATTTTCGGTCTTGACGGTTCCCGTCGTCCTCTTGTTCGCGAATGGGAAAGAAGTGCATCGTGAAGCCCGCATCATCGATTTCACACGTTTGACTCAACAAATCTTGCGGTATCAAGAAGCGCTCACAAGCGTTGAAGAGCAAGATTCCTATGAATCACTTTTTGACCAGATAGACGAGTAAGTTCAGTGAATGAAAGCAACAAAACAGCTGTCAGATCGTTGTATATACTACGATCTGGCAGCTGTTTTGTTGGTTCCTATTTATGTGATGCGATTATTCGCTTAGTGATGGTTCTTCTACTGGTTCTTCATGGGACAAGACGTTGCCTGAATGCAAGAAATAAATCAATGTTTGCAATTCATTGGTTAAGTCAACGTTTTGAATCAGCACGCCTTTTGGTGCAGTGATCCGTGCAGGTGTAAAGTTCAAGATTCCTTTAATGCCAGCTTTCACAAGCTCGTTCACTAAATCTTGTGAATGTTGTGCGGGAACCGTCAAAATAGCCACATCGATCTGCTGGATCTTCACTTGTTCCTTCATGTCATCCATTGGATAGACCGGCACACCATCTACGATTCGACCAACTAGATCTTCGTTGACATCAAATGCGGCACTGATCCGAATGCTGTTGCTTTGGTGAAATTTGTATTTCAACAAGGCGCTCCCCAAGTTTCCGACACCGACTAAAGCTACATTCGTCATGTGGTCTTCGTTCAATGTCTTCGCAAAGAACTGCATCAAGCTTTCAACGTCATAGCCATAGCCGCGTTTTCCTAATTCACCAAAGTAGGAAAAGTCGCGGCGGATCGTCGCACTATCAACTTGAACAGCTTCACTTAGTTCGGTCGAAGAAACTTTTAATTTGCCAGCTTGGTGCAAAATACGCAAGTAACGATAATATAAAGGCAATCGCTTCGCTGTTGCCTTTGGAATTTGATGATCTTTCAAAGAATACTCCCCCATTGTGAAAAATTCACTTGTGATGAAGCTATCATAACAAATACATTGTTCAAAAATCAATTTGAATGCTCATAATTTGAAATATAAATTTTATAATGGTAAAATCAAACTTTTTCCCAATCGCCGTTTCCCTTAAAATATGATAGACTTGTAGTATTGTAACCTTGATACAGACAAGTTTCTTAAAGATAGGAATGACATACACATGATTTTATTACAAGCCAACCAAATCGCCCGTCTTTTCGGAGCCGAGGTTTTATTTGAAAATATCCAATTAGAAATTGCCAGCAATTCCCGAATCGCGCTTGTTGGGCGCAACGGTGCTGGTAAATCAACGCTACTGAAAATTATTGCTGGACTCGAAAGTCCTGATAAAGGAACGATCGCTAAAAACAAGACCGCTACGATGGGCTACTTAGCTCAAGATACCGGACTTGATAGTCAGGCCACTGTTTGGGAAGAAATGCTGGGAGCTTTTGCAACGGTTCGACAGATGGAGCAGCGCATGCGTAGCTTAGAGATCGCCATCTCCGAAGCAGATCCTGCTGCTGACTCTGGCAATCTCCTGAAAGAATACGACCAATTGCAGCATGAATTTGCAGAAAAAAACGGCTATGGCTATGAAAATGAGATTCGCTCCGTCTTGCACGGTTTTCAGTTTGATCCTTCTTTTTACACGCAAGCCATCAATACCCTTTCTGGTGGTCAAAAAACCCGCTTGGCATTAGCAAAAATGCTGCTGCAAAAACCTGATATCTTGATTCTGGATGAACCGACCAACCATTTAGATATCGAAACGTTATCTTGGTTAGAAAACTATCTGCAAGGATATGCCGGTGCATTGCTGATCGTTTCCCATGACCGTTACTTCTTAGACAAAGTCGTCAACGAAGTCTACGAACTGAGTCGCCAAAAAATGCGCCACTACAAAGGCAATTACAGCCGCTATTTGACCCTGAAAGCGGAGCAACTGCAAAGTGAATGGAAAGCCTTTGAAAAACAGCAAGAAGAAATCAATAAACTGGAAGACTTTGTTGCCCGCAACCTTGTCCGTGCGTCTACCACCAAACGCGCGCAAAGTCGCCGTAAGCAATTAGAGAAAATGGATCGGCTGGATCGCCCGCAAGGAGATGAAAAATCCGCCCACTTCCTTTTTTCCATTGAAAAGCCTTCAGGAAATGTTGTGATGCAAGTAGAAAATGCCGCTATCGGTTATTCTGAAGAAGAAGTCTTATCGGCGCCCATCGACTTAGATGTTCGGCGCAAAGATGCGATCGCTTTAGTGGGACCGAATGGGATCGGCAAATCAACCTTACTGAAATCGCTGATTCATAAAATCCCCTTTATTCAAGGAAAGGTCCATTTTGGCGCCAATGTCTCAATCGGGTACTATGACCAAACCCAATCCGATCTGCACTCAACCAAAACGATCCTCCATGAGCTTTGGGATGACCACAGTACCACACCTGAAGTCGAGATTCGCAATATATTAGGCAGCTTCTTATTTTCTGGAGAAGATGTTGAAAAGCCGATCACGCTGTTAAGTGGTGGCGAAAAAGCCCGTGTCGCTTTGGCAAAATTAGCCATGGACCATGACAATTTCTTGATTTTGGATGAGCCAACCAACCATTTAGACATCGACAGCAAAGAAGTCTTAGAAAATGCCCTGATCGATTATGAAGGCACTTTGTTCTTCGTATCTCATGACCGCTACTTTATCAATCGAATCGCCACCAAGGTCGTGGAACTGTCTGAAAACGGCAGCAAGCTCTATCTCGGCGATTACGATTATTATTTAGAAAAGAAACAAGAAGAAGCTGAGATCGCAGCAATGTTGGAAGCAAAAACAACCGAAACCACCCTCTCAGCGGGCAAGCAAAACTTTGTCCAAAGCAAGGAACAGCAAAAAGCCGTTAGAACCTTACAGCGAAAAGTCACCCAAATCGAAGAAGAACTTGCCGCAATAGAAGAAACGATCCAACAACTGGAACAAGACATGACCGCACCAGATGCGTTGAATGATCATGTCAAATTGACCGCGTTGAATCAAGCATTAGAACAAGCCCGCACTGAACAAGAAGCTCTACTAGAAGCATGGGAAAATACTAGCTTAGAACTAGAGGCATTTGAAAGTTGATCGTGGAATCGGTCTGTAGGCCGATGACAAGCGTCCCCTCCTTTGTTTTACTTAAAAGAACAGGATGAATACGTACGATTCGTAAAACAAGGAGGGAAAAATGCAAAAACAGACAGATGTTTATCGAAAGCGTCGGCCAATGGTTGTTTTGGCAGGATTGGTGTTGATTTGGATAGGGTTCAATCGAATCTCTCATCACGTGTTGTACGGAGAGTTGTCCGAACACGTGCAGACCGTCGTTGCCTATGATGAGAGTTATGACGACGAATATGTTTATTCTCAGGCTATCTTTAGTGATGACATCAATGCTTATTTATGGGAAATGGACATCACAACACCGATTTTCTTGCAGACGAACGAAGATTGGGCTGATAGATCCTATGGCAATGACGGCAGCCAAACCTTAGCAGAAAACGGCTGTGCGATTGCTTCTCTTGCGATGGTTCAATCCTATCTTGAAGGCTATCCCATTTCGCCACTAGAAGTCCTTGATTGGGCAGGAGATCATTATTACGTTGACGGCCAAGGAACGGACTGGCGGATTTTTTCTGACTTTGCCGATGCAAACGGCTACAACTACTATGATCTTGGCACAGATCTAGCCAGTGTTGAAGCTTACTTGCAACAAAATCATCCGGTCATCGTTTCTGTGACTCCAGGGGAATTTACAGATGGCGGCCATATTATGGTCTTAGGTGGAATGATGGACGATCAAGTGTTTGTCTTAGATCCCAATGATGATCCAGAAAAATCCCATTACGCTATCTATTACACACTAGATGAAATCGCTAATCAAAGCTTACGCTTTTGGACCTTCAGCTGATTGATCGAAAAAAGTCCCCTTTCGGGGCTTTTTTCTTTGTCGTGGCGTAGGCAGCAACTGGATCTTACTTTTTTAATAAAAAAACCATTCTTTCTCCCCTTAGGAATCCGCTTTCTATTATAATGGAAGAAAGAAAGGTGTGAAGTCTATGAAAATCGGTATCCCCAAAGAAATCAAGAACAATGAAAATCGTGTGGCATTGCCGCCCTCGGGAGTCTATGAGTTAGTCCAAGACGGACACGAAGTCTTCGTTGAACAAGGCGCTGGTGCAGGATCAACCTTTTCTGATCAAGCGTATCAGGAAGTCGGCGCTACGATTACTACCGTTGAAGAGGTTTGGGCCTCTGAATTGGTTATGAAAGTCAAAGAACCTTTACCAGAAGAATACCCCTTTTTGCATGAGGGACTGGTTTTATTCACCTATTTCCACGTAGCCGCCAATCAACAGCTTGCTCAAGCATTGATCGACAGCAAAGTGATCGCTGTTGCTTATGAAAACGTCCAGCTGGCGAACGGCACCCTGCCTCTGCTATCGCCTATGAGTGAGATCGCTGGAAGAATGTCTGTTCAAATCGGCGCACAATTTCTCGAAAAAATATATGGCGGAAAAGGGATCCTGCTTTCAGGTATTCCCGGTGTCCGTCAAGGTCGGATAACGATCATTGGTGGTGGCGTTGCCGGTGAGAATGCCGCGAGAGTCGCCGTAGGTCTAGGCGCACAAGTGACGATTTTAGACGTTTCGATCCCACGCTTACAAGAGCTGGATCGACAATTTTCTGGTCAAGTCCAAACCTTGTATTCCAATCGCTTGAATATCGAACGAACGATCCAATCCGCAGACTTGGTGGTAGGAGCCGTCTTATTGCCAGGACAAAAAGCTCCGTGCTTAGTGACCCGCGACATGGTGAAACAGATGCCTGAAAAATCCGTGATCGTCGATATTGCCATTGACCAAGGCGGAATTTTTGAGACCGAAGACAAAGTCACTACCCACGACGAGCCAACCTATATCCGGGAAGAAGTTATTCACTATGCAGTCGCGAATATGCCAGGTGCTGTGCCGCAAACGGCAACCATCGCATTGAGCATTGCCACCTTACCGTATGCCCAGCAGCTAGCGAACGATCCTTTAGCAGCGTTGCGAGAAAATCAGGCACTTGCCAAAGGGGTCATCGCCTATGAGGGCGCATTTACTTCAAAAGAAGCCGCTCACGATCTGTCATTGCCTTTTACCGATCTATCGGAATTGATTTGAGTCACTCTCCCACAATAAAACCAGCAGCCGCACAAGTAATTCGCGGCTGCTGTTTTGCTTTCTATGAGAATTTCCTTTTTTGGGTAGCATGGGCTTTGGAAGTATGCTATATTCATACTTAAAAAAATTCGACCTAGACAGGAGGAACACTGTGCTTACTCAACAACAAATCCAAGCATTTCCCAAAGTAGAACTTCACTGCCACCTCGACGGTTCCATTCGTCCAGAAACATTGATCGCCATCGCCAATCAGCAAGAACTACCGATCGAGCAAGACATAGAAGCTGTGAAAGCACAGATGCAAGCCCCCAAAGATTGTCATGACCTGAGGGATTATCTTCGCTGCTTTGATTTCGTTCGGCCGTATTTGCAAACACAAGAAGCGTTAGCAGCTGCCGCCTATGATGTGATGGAACAAGCCGCTCAAGATGGGGTCGCTTATATTGAGATCCGCTTTGCTCCCAGCTTATCGATGGACAAAGGACTCACTTGCAGCCAGACCATCCAAGCCGTGATCGAAGGCATCGCACGAGCAGAAGAACGCTACCCAATCAAAGGCAATGTTTTGATCATTGGGATGCGTCAAGAAGACCTACCAGCTATTACGGCGATTTTTGATGAAGCGATCGCTCTTACCGATGAAAAAGTCGTCGGCATTGATCTGGCAGGTCCAGAAGAAGACGGGTACGTCCCTGATTTAGCTGCCAGCTATCAAGTGTTCCTCAAGAACCAAAGTGTCCAGCTGACCTTACATGCAGGCGAATGCGGCTGTGTGCAAAACATTTATCAAGCCATCGAAAGCGGTGCGCAACGGATTGGCCACGGCATCGCCTTAAAAGGAGATCACACTGCCCAAGCGTTTGTTCGAGAACAAAATCGCTGTATCGAAGGCTGTCCTACCAGCAATGTTCATACGCGTGCGATTCCCACATACTCGGCATACCCATTAAGAGAATGGCTGGAGGCCAAGGTCCCTTTTTGTTTGAACACCGATAACCGAACGGTCTCAAACACGACATTGACCAATGAATACCTGCAAATGGCTCATCATTGCGACATGTCCGAATCAGAGATGCGCTTCTTAAACGAAACTGCCGCTCAGCATTCCTTTGCGGAAGCTTCCGACAAAGCGGTACTCTTGAAAAAAATTCAAGAATGGCAATTCTAATAAACATGGACGCTAGTGATCCCCACTGGCGTCCATGTTTATTTCCAAAACGATCAACTCTCTTTCCTTCACGCAAAGAAGAGCCGATCGATCCGTGTTAACCCCAAGGCATCGATTTCTAAAAGAGCTCTTTCGTAAACTTCTGTATTCGTTAAAGCCACACTCTCGTGGGCATCGATCCCAATAATACAAGAGCAGCCGACTTCCTTGGCGATCTTCCAAAATTCAGGATGCGGATAGCCACCGTTCGTATAGCCTGCCAAATTATACTCCAACGGCAGCTGATACTCTTTGGCTTTTTCACATAGGCGGTAGGCAACTTCTTCACAATGAGAATCGAAGGTTTTATAGCCCCGCATGAACACATCTGGATGTGCCATATAAGCAAAGATCTCTGATTCGATCCCTTGTAGGGAGACTCGAAGATAATCTTTGATCGCTTTTACCGAATCCCCAGGTGTATGGTCGTAATAGTGATTGCTTTCGATTTCAGGAAAGTGATTGCCAAAAATCAAATAGTCGATCGACAGCCTTTCTTTCTCTGCAACTAGCCAAGGGATCATTGTTTCAAAATATTCACACTCTAATCCTAATTTCACATCGATTTGTCCTTGGTATTTTTCCCTTAAGCTTTTCACCGATGAAACGTAATCTTCCAATTGCGCAACATCCATCCGCATGGGGGAGACATACCCATCCTCAAAGGGCCAGGGACAATGATCAGCGAAGCCGATTTCCTTAAAGCCAGCTTGGATGGCTTTGATCACATAGTCTTCATCAGAATCCCGTGCATGTTTGCATCGAGTTGTGTGGGTATGATAGTTTGCTTTCCACATGGTTATTCACTCCTTCTTATTACATTTAGGTTAATTTGTTTTTGTGATCGCATTTTAGGTACACTCTTCTTGAGGCGTTATCCTTCAAGCCGTTCGCTATTTTACAGAATCTTTTGTAAGCGGAACCATTTTTCAAAAAATAGTACTAGCTATCAACACCTATCACTTAGCAACTTCCTCATTCTGGATTTATTCCAGTCCATTTCATTATAGAATTTCGGCTATCCCAAGACAATCAAAAGAAAGCTGCAATCGGTTGCTTCTTTTCCCATCACTTCCATTGAGTCGTTTCTCTTGGGACAAATGAATTTTTCAAGAGGACGTGTCTTGGTGCGGTTTTGTCTCCTTGTACCTCTTGAAAAAGTAGCTGGGTCGTCCAATCCACCATCTCCTCTAAAGGTCGTGCGATGGACGAAAGCAAAGGGCTAGTACAAAGACAAACATTGGTGTTTTCATAACCAATCACTTGAATCGCTCCACCAACCTTTTTATCCAGTGAATGAAGGGAACGTAAAGCACAGGCTGCAAAAAAATCGCTTGCCGCAAAAATGCCATCGATAGAAGGCCATTGACGAAAAAGTTGATCAAAGGATGTTTGCGTGACATTTACAAAATCGAGTATGACCTCGTGAACATGGATCTCTGGGTATTGGTCCATCACTTGATAAAAACCAGCTGATTTTTCTTGAACGGAATGTAATGTCTTTGGTCCATTAATGAAGAGGATCTCGCGACAACAATTTTGGCTTAAGATCTGTGCTGCCAACTGTCCACCTGAGGTATTATCCGCAGAAACGGAGGATACTTCATCGCTAAGGACTCTACCCACACTCACTAGAGGTAATTTGAGAACCTTTTGCAACAACGGACCTTGCGTACAAAGGTTGGTACATAAAATTACCCCATCAATATTATTTGCGAGAAACAAGTTCAAAAAATAGGTTTCTCTTTCAGGATTCCCTTGTGTGGTACCAATCATCAAACTATAGCCTTTCTCAATCAGTTGCGACTCGATTCGGGTAATAAATTGATTATAAAAATCATTTTTCAAATCATAGATCAGCAAGCCTATCATCTTTGAGGAATTGTAATAAAAGGACCGTGCTAATTCATTTGGTACATAATCAAGTGCTTGAATTGCTTCTAGCACAATCTGCTTTGTTTCTTCATTGACATATTTTCTGTTATTGATCACTCGTGAGACGGTGGTCACAGATACATTGGCAAGTTTTGCCACGTCTTGCATGTTTGCCATTGGTTCCTCCTTTCTCTCTTTTACATGTCTCGTAAATATTAAATCCTTTTCCATTTGATCCATTATCCGAATGCAACAATCTAAAATACTTCTTTTTATTCTATAATAACAAATTTTACATCGTATTTTTTATTTTTAAGAAAATAAAAAAGTTGTTTAGATGAAATCTCATCATAAACAACTTTTCTATGCTAGATAAAATTTGCATTCAATGCCAGCGTTTTTTAAGAAAACAAGAAAACTACTCCCGTGTTCTCTTACACAATCATCTACACAAACCCCCAGCTAATTTTTTAAATCTAAGCCTTCAATCAACGCCACCGCACGATCGATCCCAGCGTCTTTTGTTTCTTCTAGCACCACGTAACAGTATGGCTTGTGTTTGATCAGAAGCTGTAAAATTTCTGGATACCGTATTTGTCCCTCACCTAACGGGACAGGGATCACTTCTTCTCCCGAGAGTTGAAAATCCTTTAGGTGCAAGCAGACGATTTTCTCTC
This sequence comes from Enterococcus sp. DIV0240d, assembly GCF_051711245.1. Classification (NCBI taxonomy): domain Bacteria; kingdom Bacillati; phylum Bacillota; class Bacilli; order Lactobacillales; family Enterococcaceae; genus Enterococcus; species Enterococcus sp. DIV0240d. The sequence goes on from NZ_JBIOMG010000001.1 coordinate 2,997,540, forward strand.
CGAAAAGAGTAAATGCTTCTTCTACCAATGCGACTTGATCAGCAGCCGTTTTTGCGGTGATCAAATTCGTTGGATCGTAAATGATCCCTAAATAATCAGAAGGAACACGTTCAATCAGCTCGGCGATGCGCTGATTCGAATACAGCGGATGATTCAGTCCGGCTTCGATCCCTACCATGATTTGATATTTTTCTCCCACTCGAACGAGTCGCTGGATCACATGGATCAAGTCTTCAAAAACCTCATCTGAAAAATTCTCTTCACTATATCCCAGTGCGGCAATGACTGAGCCTGTTTCTGAAGCCACCATGCTGGCACCAAAATAACGGGCATGGAATAAATAGCGCTCAAATTTCTGTAAGATTTTTTCTCGTTCCTCTGGTTCGGGATGAATCAAGTTACTATAACAACTTAACAAAGCGATTTGAACGCCTTGTTCTTGGAATTCATTCTTGAAGAAGGTCCCCATACCTGGATTCATCTTTTCAGGAGCACTTAGATCTGGAAAAGACGCATTCAAGGCAAACTGAACGTTTTTTATTTTCTTTGCACCTACCGCTTGTGCTAACTGCTTTGGTGTATATTCTCCTGAAAGGTCATGCCCTCGGATGGCTAAATGAATCATCTGACTCCTCGCTTTCTACTATTTTTTCCCATTCAATAATCAAATTTTCATAAGGTTCTAGCCTATGGTTCCCCCGCGCCAGCGCTTCACCTGATAAGCGTTCGAAACCGGGTAGATGTAAGGTAAAATCAGCTGTCGTCAGCCCTAAGTTACTGATCCAGAGTTGGACATGGGTCGCTGACTCTCGGCGATACTTCATCACACCTTCCGAACATTTGATCAACTGGCGCTCTGATTCATAAGGGAAAAGTTCTTTGCGACAAAACGACTGCCATATCAAACTGTCTGGTAAATTGCTAGGTAGCGCACCTAAATAGATGATCTCTCCTTGAGCCAGTTGTTTCTTAGCTAGTAGCGTTTGGTCATTCCCACGTCCGATCGTTTCCCAATCTTCTGGGCAGTGAAAAACTGTGACCAAATGATCCAAAGGTTCTTTTAGGCCGTCATAGGTTAGCTGATAAGTCAGTCCTTTCACCGTAAACTGCTGGATTTGGTCGAACCCGAGCCATTCTCCTAAACGATCTAAGCCATTCGTCGCTGGCCACGCCAGCTCTTTTGTCCGATCCCCCGTCATCGGGCCTAAAATCAGCTTGCCTCCTGCTTCAGTAAAGGCGGCAAATTTTTTCAACAAGGTAGGACTGATCCAACGAACAAATGGGGCAAGAACAACATCATACTCTTCTAACGGACTATTTTCTTGAATGATTTCTACACGAATTCCTTGGCGAATCAGACTGCCGTAAAATTCGGTAAACAGGCTGCGATAATCATAAACACCCCCATGATCGATCGTGTAAAAACGTTTCGAGTAATCCGAGTAGATAATGGCTATTTTTGCCGATACATACTTCGTTTCCGCTAAAAGTGGTGCGATCTGTTGTCTTAGTTCGCCAATCCGAACTACCTCTTCATACCCACGATCTGGCTCTCCCCAAGCAGTTAACACGGCACTATGGGGTTGCTCCACACCATAGCGATGTCCACGAAAATGCCAAAAGCAGAAGGATTTCAAATTACCAGCATAGCCAATGAACGCTTCACTTGTGACAAACCCATGAGGACGAGGTGCCGCATAATTTTCAATATGACCTGCATTGGCAGTACAAGTTTCTAACAATAACATTTCCTTATTGCGCGGTTTGACATTTCGCCAACGATCCAAGTTCATCGTATACGCTGGATAATTGTCTGCCGGCGCATACGTATCAAAACCAGCAATATCCAAATCAGCAAATAGCTCATCATTTTGCAAGTTAAACCCAAAAGCGGAGTTATGGGTAATGGGTAACGCGGTCTCCATTCGGATAAAATGACAAAGATCATGCGCAAACTCATTCAACGTATCGGTGGTAAAACGGCGAAAGGCATTCATCAAGGAAGAATTATGCAAAAATGGGGTCGTTAGCGGCAAGACGACATCCTCAAATGCGTCATACCACTCACTCCACACCTTCGTTCCCCAACACTCATTGAGGTTAGTCACGGATTGATAGCTGTCTTTTAAATACGTATGCCAACGCGTTTGGCACGTCGTACAGTAACATAGATCGACATGACATTTAAACTCATTGTCCAATTGCAACATAACGACATTTTCATGTTTTTCGGCAATCTCAGCGATTTTTCTCGTCAAACGATAGGCATAACGGCGAAAGTCCTCGTTGTTTGTACAGACATGCTGTCTTGAGCCGTGATGCATCTTCGTTCCATCTTGGTTAGTGACCAATGCTTCTGGGTACTGTTTTGTAAACCAGCGGGGTGGGGTCGGCGTTGGAATACATAAGCAAACATCGATGCCATTTGCTTGGTACTGTTCTAGCGCACGTTCCAACAACGAAAAATCATATTCTCCAGGTTGAGGCTCCAAGTCGCGCCACATGAATTCCCCAATTCTAGCAAAATTCATGCCCAACGTTTTCATCGTGTGACTATCACTTTGCATGATTTCTTCCGACCAGACTTCTGGATACATGCAGGCGCCGTAATAAATATCAGGAAACAGTGGTTGCTCATGGAAAAACGCCTGTAGACGAATCGCTACATAGCGAGCGATCATATGCGCCCCGAGCTTTGAAAAGTGGGTATCATCTGCAAGACCTGCAGGATAATTGGGGTGCTCATTCGGTGCTAACCAAACAAAGAGTGCTTTGGAAGCTTCTAGTCCTAATGTGTCATAATAATGATAGGTATAGCGATTTAAATCAAACAAAACTACTTCTTCCGTTCGACTAAGTTCTCTTAAGACAGGTAAAAATGCTGACAACGTATGCGCCAATCGTCCCTCTTCTCCTACCCGCCGTTCAACAGGTGTACACAGGATCGGGATTCCTGCTTTTTCTTTGATTTGACGGATCATGTCTGTCAAATGAGCAATGTACGCCTCCATCGTGACATGATTTTTCTCTTTTTGGTCATTATGTCCAAATTGCAGTAGGACGACTGTATTCGGTTCGACTTCTTGCAGGAGTTGCTCAAACAACCCTTCTTCGATAAACGAACGAGTCGTACTGCCGTTTTTTGCAAAATTGCGTACGTTTACTTCTGGGGGTAGATAGCTTGGTAAGGCTTGTCCCCAGCCCATCATTGGCTGTTGATCAAGGGGATAATCCGCCATGGTTGAATCTCCGCCTAGAACGATTTTCATTTCTTTTCTTCCTCCATCTATTTACTATCAGATTTCCAACAGCTTTGACAAGTCTGCTGGTTTTCTTGCTGAACTTAAGCTGTATTAGAAATCGCTTTCTTTTCTATTATACAAAACATTGGCTGACGAAAACATAGAAAAATCAGAGCAAAAGCTGCGAAAATACGAGCTTTTCCGCAGCAACCAACAGTGATCAGCTCTGACCTTTTCGATATTGTCCTGGGGTCATTCCCGTGCACTTTTTAAATAAACGATTGAAGTAACTGGGATTATACCCAAGGTTTTCTGCGATTTCATTGATTTGGTGATCGGTTTCGAGCAGCTGCCGTTTTGCTTCTACGATGCGAACGTTGGTTAAATAATCAATAAAGTTGACCTGCTTGGCACGCTTGAACTCCTTACTCAAAAAGATTGGGTCTACTTCGAAACGATCCGCAACATATTCTAACGAAATTTGTTCATTGCGAAAATCAGATTGGATGTACTCCGCTACTTTTTGGATCATTTCACTATAAGAATTAGCGACATTTTCTTGCCAGAGGATGGAGACGGGCTTTAAGAAATGATGGTACAAAAAGGCTTGGATCTGATTGATGTCTAAAAGTCGTTCGATTCGCTCTAACACAACCGTTTTCGATACATAATCCGTTCGTGAGACACCATTTTCATTTAAAAGGTAATCGACTTGATCATACAGTCGATTGACCACATAGATCACCGCAGCCTGTTGATTGTTTTCTGCCACGACCTGTTCCAAAAACCGCTGGACACTTCGTTGCAATTCTTCATGATAGCCACTTTTCAGTGCTGTTAAAATCAAGTTTTCTTGCGAAAGAGAATACTTCGGCAGCGGACGCATTTTCTCTCCTTGAAGCACTTGATTTTCGGGAATCAACCGTTGCAGATGGATTTGCTTTTTGAGACGTTGGGCAACTTCAGGCAACTTGCGAATCTCAGTTTCTTGTTGCGAACTAACGATGGTGACATAACGACAGACGATCAAATTGATTTGCTTGGTGACCATCGTGAAGTAATCTGTCAGTTGCTGCTCTTGATTGACCACAAAAACCAAAATCCGCCCTTCATTTGACGAAACGATGGTTGATTCTGGGAAAAACATGGCTGTGACATCCGTTATAATGTTTTCTAGCGCAAACAAAATGTGGGTTTCATCTTGTGAATTTGCTTGATTGCTTAATAGATCATTGAGTTGGAAATAAAACAGGCGATACCCTTGGTCACTTAAGCGCCAGTTTTTTTGCTGCAGTAATTGTTGCGATTCTTCCTCTGACAAATAGCCATAATACCCTTCCATCAAATGTTGGATCACTTGCCGCTTCAGCGAATCTTGAAAGCGTTCCGCCTGATTTTGTAGCAATCCTTTTTCCCGACTTAATTGTTGCCAACGGTCCACCAAAAACTCCAGATCGTTTTCTTTTTTCCATTGGGTATTACCAAAGAGCTGATCCATCGTTTTTTCAAAAGGTTGGTATTGTTTTTTTGCCAAAAAGAGACTCATGACTGCCACACAAGCAATAAAAAGAATACTTACGACGATCAGCACTCTAGCCAAATGAGTGACTGGCTCGGTAATCAATGCTAAGGGAACGACGGTATAAAATGTCCATATTTGGTTGAGTCGCGTACTGTTTACGGCGATCATGCTATAATCATTGCCATTGATCGATTCGACCCAGGTTCCTTGATGCTCCTCACTCAGCGGTTGGATAACATTCGCTAAGTTCTGATCGCCAATAAAACGAAAACTCTCATGATTAAAGGAAATCGCTGCGAGACCATTTTCAATTTGAGTATCATAAAAATACTTTAACAATGATTGCTCGTCGATCGTTGCAACTAAAAAAATTTTAGGCTGATCTTCACCTTGGCTATCAATGTTTTGTACAAAAATCAATTCATCCTCTTCTTCAATGATCTTCCACTGATACTGCCTACCATTATCGATCCGATAGCGTTCAAATGCTGTTTTGGTTTGCTCGAGCGTTAATTCATACGTGCCGCCACTTTCAATCCCAAAGGGCGCCTCTCCGAGCGAATAAATACCGATTCGATTGACATAATTGGAGCTATTGGTTAAGTAAAACAATTCTTCCGACAGCTGGATCAACGTCTGATAATTCGTCGTTTCCAATAAATCTTCTTGGTAGCGCCTTTGAAACGATTGCCCCCAAACGCTTAAAGTCACTTCCAGCTGCGAGAACTGTTGGTTGATGTTACTAACGATTCCTTCGACTTGGCGATTGTTTAGTTCTTGATACGATCGTTGTAATGGTCCGATCAAATAGGCATGCAAAAAGATTGCAACGGCTAATAGCGGCACGACGATCCATAGACTGGCTAGCTGCAGTTTTCGATGAAAACCGCCTGTTTTAAAGTACTTCATTCCCAAACACCCTTGTAATAGATTTTATGTAATAAATTGTCATGCGAAAAAACGCATGACAACCTATCCACAACTATTGAAGTGTATCATCCTTTGACGGATCCAATCAGCATTCCTTTGGCAAAATGTTTTTGCAAAAACGGATAGAAGATCAAAATTGGTAAAGTCGCCACAATGATGACTGCAAATTTGATTCCTTGTTCAGGCGGCACATAGTTGGGGTCCATACTTGCTAACGCATTGGCACCACTGGAGGCCATCGTGATCTGTCTTAACAATAACTGAATCGGCCATTTTGCTGAATCGTTGATATAGAGCAATCCACTCATGAAGTCGTTCCAGATACCAACGGCGTAAAAAAGGGTGAAGGTCGCGATCACTGGTTTTGATAAAGGCAAAATGATTTTCCATAAGATCCCTAGTTCCGTACAGCCATCCATCTTGGCGGATTCTTCCAATTCGATCGGCATTTCTTGGAAAAAGTTTTTGATGATCATTAAGTTGAACGGATTGATCGCGATTGGCAAAATCAATGCCCAATAAGAATTGATCAGTCCTAAATTTTTCACCACGATAAACGTTGGGATCATCCCACCTGAAAAGAGCATTGCAAAAATCACGAGATTCAACAAGGTGTTCCGTCCTTTTAGGTGCTTGCGTGATAAAGGATAGGCAAAGGTGAAGGTACAGAAAAGCTGCACCAGCGTGCCAACGATGGTAACGCCGACCGTTACAAGCAAACTACGGATAAAGGTGTTGGTTGAAAAAATAAAGCGATAGGAGTCGAGACTGATCTCATTTGGCCATAAGAAAAACGAACGTGTGGTCAATTCTAACTCCGTAGCAAATGAACCTGCGATCACATAAATAAAAGGAATCACCATGAATAACCCAATCAATGCCAAAAATAGCGCATTAAAAATGTCAAATATTTTCCCTGCCTTCGTATTGTGTAAAGTATCCATCTTTTTCCTCCTTAGTATAAGCCGCTTTCGCCAAAGCGTTTCGCTAATTTATTGGTACAAAGTACGAGGATGATCCCAACGATCGATTTAAATAATCCGACGGCTGTTGAGTAACTGTAAGCGCCATTGGTGATCCCCATCATATACACATACGTATCAAAAACATCTGCTACTGTTCGGTTCAACTGATTGGTCATCAAGAAAATCTGATCAAACCCCGTAGACAAAATCGACCCGATCCGCATGATCAGCATAATGATGATCGTCGAACGAATCGCAGGCAAAGTGATGTGCCACACACGACGAAAACGTCCTGCACCATCCATGATCGCGGCTTCGTATTGTTCCTGATCCACACCTGATAAGGCAGCTAAATAAATAATGGTCCCCCAACCGATCTCTTTCCAAATCGATTGCATTACGATCATGGGGCGGAACCATTGCGGGTCTGAGAGAAAGTCGATTTCAACGCCTGTCAACGAAGCGATAAATTGAGTGATCGCTCCATGATCGATGTTGAATAAGATATGCCAAAGACTAACGACGATCGTCCATGAAAGAAAATGTGGTACATAGACGAAGGTTTGAATGGTCCGCTGAAACAGCTTGTTGCGCAATTCATTCAGTAACAGTGCCAAAAAGATGGGTGCTGGAAACGAAAAGAAGATGTTTAAAAAGGCAATCATCAACGTGTTCCACAAGATCCGAAAGAAATCAGGATTATTGAAGAAATCCATAAAATTTTGTGTTCCGACCCATGGACTATCTGCGATTCCTAAAAAGGGCACATAATCTTTGAAAGCAATGATCAACCCATACATCGGTGCATAACGAAATACTGCAAAATAGATGATCCCGGGAATCGTCAAAATATAGAGCCATTTATTTTGTTTAAAATGGTTGAGAAAACTCCCCCATTGCTCTTTCGTTTTCGGCACTTTTTTTATTGTTGTTTCCATTCATTCTCCTCCTCTAACTCCGCTCCGATCAGTGCTAAACAACAAATCGTATTTAGACCCCACTGTGCCAGCACATTGGTCGATACCCACGGCATTTCTTTTATTTTTTTCCACGTTGTCGCTGCTTCAATGGTCGCTTCGATCGGCAATGGAACACCCGATTTGTCATTATCAAGCAATAACTGCCAAGCCCTTTGGCTGATTGCTTGATCGTTACGCACTCGCCCAGCAAAGGCCATCATCGTCGACGCAAACATTGGCCAGGCAAAATGAGGTTCCGTCAGTACCCCGTTTGATTCTTCTGCTTTTCTCTCAGGACTCAAGCTATAAAACCAGCCAAACTCCCCTAACATCTCTGTCCACTCGGGGTCTTCCAGCACTTGAGCAAGTTCTAACCAAACTTGCGGCGCCCCAAAGGAGATGACCATGTGATAGCCGCCAAAATTCCCAGTTCCCATATAAGATAAGGTTTTGTCTTGTGGATCAAATAACACTGTGGGACCAGACAATAGGCGCTGGGGCATGGCTTTGATGCAGGTGATGCCCGTGCGAATTTTTTCAAGGTAAACAGGATCATTCGTCCGTTCCCACTGGGTAAACCAGTTCGAGACTAGCGCAGCCCAATCTGGTCCGATGCGAATCGGTATCCGCTTCGTTTCTCGTTCATAAAACTCGCGCATCGGTGGTAACGCATCAAAAGCATAGGTTTCATTGTCTTTGACTTGTTCCATAATCTCCCCAATGCGTTCATCCGCTGTTAAATAGTAGTAGTAGCGATGGAGACCCGCCATTGAAATTCGAACTTCTTTAGCTTGGCAGCCCCAATGAACGACATTATGCCGTGACCCTAATCCTTTGTATTCACCAGCATGATACTGATCGACTTCTGAAGTATGTCTCGTCATGCTTTCAGCCAGATAGTAGACGCTTGGATCACCAGTCCGTAAGAAATCTAGCCAAAGCCACATGTTTGGGACCAGTTCAGTGTTTTGCCAAGCGTACCCACCAAGATCGTAGCGCCATTGGTGTCGAAACTGATCATAGGTATGCATGACATCACCATAGTTCCAATAGCCATACCAACTTCTTTGTTGGACTTCTGCTAAATAGAATTGACGCATCTCAGCCAATTGTTGCTCCAGCAACTGTTTCGTTTTCGTTGATTCATCTGGTAAACTGATCCTGCCAAAAACCTTCGTCTCTTGATAACGCTCTGGCAATGAAACGATCTGGGCAGGTTCTTGGTTTTCTTGAGCTAAGCCCAGCAACACTTCTTCTGACGGGGCTTCTTCATATAGATCCAACCAACAACGCGTCGTATTTGCTACGCCAACTGCCGTCGAACGAATCTCTTCCATTCCTTCGTATCCGCTAAGCATATGATCCCGTTTGGAATAGTGCTGAAAATCCATTGGCTTGGCATTCGGTGACCACTGCCACATCGTGATTTGGGTTTCTTTTTGGGTGATGCCTGTCACCTCGATCGCAGATGGTGCTTTTTCCCAAAATTTCTCCATGCTGCAAGCAACGCCGCCGGTTTCTCCCCCAGCGTAAAAGGTACCTGAATAATGCTCGCCATCCCCAATGGGCAACCAACAGTACCCAGCTTCGGTCTGTTTTTCTAATTCAAATGACCGATGATTGATTTGATTGACCCGAAAATTGTCCCAAATAGCATTTTCCACCGCATGAGACAGCATCTGCTCGTCCGCTGAGGTCAATGAAACGAGCTGTCCACTGGCTTGTTGTTGATAGGGAATGTTTTGCTGATAGTGTCGCCGTGAAAGTAACAATTGTGCCGCTTCATGATACACAGCATCTGCAATAAATTTGACTTGTCGATTCCAATTTTCACCTGTCAACGCATAATCAAATGCTATCCCCATGCCTTCATAAGCAAGTGGTTTGATGATAATGACCGTATGAATGATTTCCAATTTGCTGATTTCGCGAAAGATACGAAACCGTAAAATAAACTCTTGCACCACTTCTTGATTGATCTCAATGACGCCCGTTACTTTGATAACGGCTTTTTCTGAACCATTTTCTTCCAACATCAAGTCCGTTACTTTGGACTGCACCTTTTTGTTTTGGTATTGCAGGATTGCGTGAAGATCTTGCAATTTTTTCTGCCCCTTGACCGCTACCCAGTCCAAAACATTTTTCCCTTCCCCATGTTTCGGGAAGAAGCCTTTGATCGTACCGTTGTCAAAATAAATACCGTTGTAAGCTTCCCTAGCAATCGCCTGTTTCTTCTGGACACGCTGTTTTCTTTGAAAAAGTAACTGCGTCGTTTCTGCCACCAGACCACTGTGTCCTGTCCATTTCACACTGCCATCTGGCCAGTAAGCCAGTACTTTCGTTTGCAGCGGCTCCTCCCCCAGCAAAAACAGTTCCTCCCTTAGAACCTCAGGTTGTAAAGCTCCTTTTTCCCATGGATACCCAAAACTCAGCCCACGTTTTCCCTTAGGTTTATTTTTGAGCCATTTCAATGCCATGTTCGATTTCCTCCTCTTCCCTCTCTGCAGGTTGAACTGCATCGTTTTGTTGCTTTAGCTTTTGTTCATTTTCATCAAATAATTTCAAGTAAATCCCCATTGTGCCAATGATCCACATCCCAATACTTAAAAATGGAAGGAGACCGGGGAGAAAAAAGCTGATCGTACTACAAATCCCAAACCAAAGGACGCCTAAAAAGGTGCCAATAGGTTGAAAAAAAAGAAAGCGTAGCGAAGCGCCTAGGTACTTCTTCGTTGGGAGCACATAATATTCGTACATGCTAAGCAATGTATTGATCACAGCGATCGCGACGCATTGGCTAACGATCAATAGGATCAAGCCTGTTTGAGTCAATGCCGCTAAAAATCCTTGCTGGATCACCATCATGGGGCACAAATAAAAGAGAATGATCGGTAAGCCCAAGCGATTCGATCGCCAAAAGTTCCTGCGGTAATACCCAAAGAACGTTTGAAAAAAAGGCGGCGATTCCTGTTTAAGGGTTTTCTTTGCTACGTGGAATCCTGCTTGTACGCTAGGCGCCAGTCCAAAGATGATCCCACCTACTAGTGCACCTATAATAACGGTTACATTTATCAGCAAACAATAAAAGACAAAATCTGCTGCTTGATATGCTTTCTGCCAATTCATCACCGTTCCTCCTCTAAGGAATATACCTTCAAGTCTTTATAGCGGGCCTTCATTGGCGCCATTTGCCGAAATCCGATCGCTCCTTTAGTTAATACGGGACCAAACTGTTCCTCATCAAGGTACCTTAACACCAATAAGTCGTTGATCCAAAAGGAAATCGTTGCACCTACCTTATCGATTCTTAGGTGATAAAACCCTCGGGCATCTGCTACACTCGGAAGTGGGTCTGCGCCTTGGGCGACCAGATGAAACCCATGGCTTTTGCGCAAATTACACGTTTCAAACGCCCGTTCCTCCTCATACTTTCTTCGAAAATAAGAAAGGTGGTAAGCATCGATCCCTCCAGAATGATACTCGGGATATGCCCCGGTTCGTTTGGGTACTCCAGAATCGAAGATCGAGCCACCCTTGCGATTGGCTGCTGCAAAAAAGAGCATACATAAGCCTGGTTCAGCCAGTGGTTGAAACTGCCAGGTGATTCGTAGGTCCGCTGGAAATTGTTGAGGCAGCCATAAAACAAAATGTGGTTGTTTGTTTGATTCTTCAGAATACGTATTCGCCAGAATCATCCCGTCTTGGAAAGTAATCTTGGGCTCTCCTTCAGCAATAAAGTGTTGAATATCTGCTGCTTGATTCAGCGGATTTTCATAGATCAATTTCGCTAACATTTCTTCTTCTCCTTTTATGCGTATATGAGCTACTTTTCTCTTTTCATAGTAAACTTGACCTACATTTCTAACAATTGACTTTTTTTGAATTCCTTGATATCAAGCGTTAGATTAGGGTTTCCACTTGTTTTTTTCCATTTTTTCTTTTCTGATTTCTTACTACCTGTCTCGTCTCACCTAAATAGTACTCCATTTTATTAGCTGAATAATTAGCTGAAAAAAATTATTGAAAAAGAAAAAGGTTGAGAGCAAGATCCACTCAACCTTCTTCGACTGTCGTTATTGTGCTTGATGAAGGGCATTCGTTTCTTCCATCAGCTGCGTGCCTCCTTGATTCTTCCAAAGTTCGATCGCAGCTTCCCAACCCGCTTCATCGATTTGTCCTGCAATAAATTGAACCCGCGCATCACTAATGATCTGATCAAGCTGTGCCCCTTTTGTTACATACGTATCTGTATTATAGGAGGCTGCTGGGTTAAAGACAGCGTGCTCTAAATCAGCTTCCATCAATGACAATCGTTTTTCATAGCTTTCAGTAGCCGCTTCTGTATCAGGCTTAGCAATATAGTACAGGGTATCTTCCGTTACATTCATCCCAATTTGTGAGTACCCTTTGACCGCATTGGCTAACGCTTCAGCTTCTGATCCTTCTAGTGCGACGGACATTCCATCCACTACTTCAAAATTGATTCCTTCGATTCCGTTGTTCAGCAATACCTGTGCTTCTTTATCATTTAATTTATCAAGGAACGTCAACACCTCTTTTAGATGTTCCTCTGTCTGGACACTCGACTTAGGAATCGCCAAGAAACCAGAATAGCCATCTGTCGGTAACGCATTCATCGTACCACTATTATCTTTTAAATTCCCTGTAAAGACGACGAGGTCTTCTTCTCCAGCTTGCAATAATTTATTGCTGATTTGTGCTGCTCGTGAATACGTATCAATAATGATCCCACCACGTCCATTGATAAACGGCTCATCCCATTTATCTGCTGCCATGGTTGCAAAATCACGATTGACATAGCCTTGTTCCACCATATCTTTAACAAATTGCATTGATTCTAGGTATTCTGGTTGCATAAAGGATGGCTCTAAAGTGCCGTCTATTTCTTTCCAAGCATTTCCTGCCCCAAACCAAGTAGCTAACACATCGTAAGGACTATTTGAATTGATCGAGCCAGGCCATTGGGGAATAATCAAACCAAACGTATCATTTTCACCATTCCCATCGGGATCGTTCTCAGTAAATGCTTTGGCAACCTCATAGAGATCATCGATCGTTTCTGGTACATCTAAGTTTAAGTTTTCTAACCAATCTTTTCGGATGATCACCGCCGTCCGCATCGCATCACGTTTCCGATAAATTCCGTACACTTTGCCATTCACAGAAGAATTACGCAAAACATCCTCGTTAGATTGAGAGAGATTAGGATAATCAGCTAAATAGTCGGTCAAATCCCAAAAAGCGCCATTTTCTGCTGACTTGATAAATCCTCCTGATTTTCCTTGAATGACCATCACTTCTGGAATATCATCTGAAGCTAACGTAATATTCATTTTATCCTCGTAGGATGTATTGGGTGCCCAGGTAATATCAATGTTTTTGCCAGTGTACGCTTCTAATTGCTTCAAAATCTCGTTGTCACTTGCAGGTGGTTCAGTTTCAATGTACGGCGATAAAATCGAAATCGTATCATAATCTGTTGTGGAACCTGCTTCCTCCTTCCCACATGCCGACAAAAAAGCGACTGATAGTAACCCCAAACCAAGAATCGTACTTAATTTTTTCACTACTTTTCCTCCTTAGATTTTGTTGTTGAGCCCGATTAAATAAACCGCTTTCAATACCAAAAGCATAACGAAAAGCAGGATTTCCAGCAATTGACATTTTTTGTTAATCGTTGATATATGGCTAGGTAGGGGTTTGTTGACAACGATCTGCTGAGTCTTCCCTTTCCAAAAAAAGTAAGAACATCTGAAGCACTGGCTCTTGGCTTAAAATCTTCGCTCTCTTTTCTCTATCCGTCTCTAATTTCATGCTATGCTTCTAAATAGATGGACAGATCTTTCTTACTCAAGTAGCACATTCTCTTAAGAAGTTACTTGTGACCAAACCAATTAGGCTGTAAATTTTTCAAATTAAAAAAGACCAATTTCTTGGTCCTTTACAAACTGATTTCAATCTTATTTTTACTCTGATAGTGTTTGCCATCGATCAATACCGTAATGCCTACGCCCTTGCCAAAATGTTCTCCTGATCGATCATACCAGACAGAAATAAAATCACCTTTCATCGGCAAATCCTCAAAAGAAAAATACTCAAGCGTCGTATCTTTAATTGGATCGATCGTCAGCAGTCCCTCATCAGAAAGATGAATACCACAATATCCACGAATGAATAAATCACTGAAAGCAGAATGATTGTAATCTTTTCCACGTTCATAGCCACCTTTTCCTATGGGCCAGTTCTGGTCTTTTAAAATTTTTCTGGAAAGCCATTCTCCTGTATCTGGATCAATATTTTCATCAAGCCAATTGACTTTTGGCCCATCTGCTTTGTTTCGATAAAAACTATTCGCATAGGTCAGCAATTCTCGTGAAATGTCTGTTGCTTTAAGTGAACTATTTTTGTTTTGACGTGAGGCTATCATTGCATTGATCGTTTGGGTTGTGGCAAACGGCCAAGATGGTCCATTCCAAAGGCACTCATGATTTTTCTCACTGGGTAAGTTATAACACAGATGATCTCTGGCTGCTGTAGTCAGACCATACTCACCGTGAAAACACATGGGATCACTCAAATAGCGCCAAGCCCTCGCATGAGTATCTTCGGCAATACCAAAGAGCCAAGGGAGATAGCCAATCAATTCTTTTACATTGTGTTGCTTTGGTATTTGTTTAAAGTCAAATGTTGCAATTTGCGCATCTTTATCCTCTAAGGGAATCACTTTAAAAAATTCTTCTTCAGAATCCCATAAATACTTTATTATATTTTGTTTTAAAAGTGACGCTTTATTTCGATAGTCTTTAGCAAGTGAAGAATCACCTGCTTGCTCGGCAAAATAGGCAATTCCTAAGGCATTGGCATACATGTAACTATTTAATGTTGGCCTCAATCCGCTACCACTAATAGAACACTCCATGGCATCCCGGTCATCATTTGACCAAAACAAACCATAACGAGTCAGATGATGCGTTTCGATCTCTTGATAAAAGGTTACCAAATGAGGTAATAACTGAACACCATACTCAGCATCTGACCAAAGAATCGCATAATTTTTGATCGCATCAATGATCCAAGACGAATAGGCATACTGATTTCCACTGCCTTTAAACCAAAAATCAACATATTCGTGAATGAGTTCGCGACCACATTTTAACCAACGAGCTTCGGAAAGATGATGTCCAACAGCACAATTGATGGAATTGTATGGTCCTGACCAACGAACGGGTGGTAAAAACTCAGTTATGATCGTTCCCTCTGGTGTGGCTTTCAAATGCTTCCGAAATACCCACCATCGAAAATAATATGCTTATTCAAATAATGGTTGATTACATGTAAATACTGGGACGTTTTGCATCATCCAGGTTTCTGCGTCAGCATTTGATATACATTGAGAATAAAGTTCTTCATCATTGTGATTAAATGTATCAATATATTTCTTTATAAAATTTTCCCTCATTGTGCCCCTCTCTTTTCCTACTTAGCGATGTACGTTCTCGTTGTCTCTCTACTACCGCTCATACACATCATTTTGATCCAAGGTTGGCGCTAACGCAGTGACGATCGTTTCCACCATCTTTAAGTTCTCAACCCCTGCAATCTTGCCGAACTCGTCGGCATGGATGGAAAGATTTTTTAATGTTAGATTGCGGATCGGTTCTGCTGGGCTGGCCTCGATGAAAAAAGCACGCACGCTTTGTTGTCCTGTTTTGGTAGCTTGCACGTTTTCAATAGTAATGTCGCAGACCTTTGCTGGACCTACTGGAATAGCTGGTTGTACCATCAATTTGTGCCAATAGTCGGGAATCTCTTCCTCATAATCAGCTGGCAGTTCTGGATAACTATAATCTGGGTACCAATTTGTTTGTAAGAGAAAAGGAAAGCCAACATCCTTCATCGTTAAATCCGAAGCAGTGACCTTGCGTATAAATCCACCTCGATTGTTGGCGGATTTGATCCGAAACCCTGCGCCAGTTTGCTCAAAGACGACTTTTTGTATTTTAATCTCTTCGATCCCACCCGAAGTTTCACTACCAATGGCAATTCCTGAACCATACCCTAACTGACAGTCTTTGATCGTGATTTTCCGACAGCTTCTTTGCTGGGCTAAGGCTTCTGCCCCACGTCCCGCCTTGATCGAGATATTGTCATCGTTGCAGGAAATGTAGGCATTTTGAATCGTGACTTCTTCACAGGAATCAATATCGATGCCATCAGTACTAGGCCCTTTTCCATTGTCTATCGTGATGCCGTCGATCAATATGTGGTGAGAATACGTGATTTGGGTATTCCAAAAACCCGACTGTACCGACGAAATGCCTTTGATGGTTACTTGCTGACTTTCATAAACAAGGATATTTCGTGGGCGCTTGCAATCATAATCTGCTGCCCAGCGTAAGCCTTTTTTTGCGTAATCCGCCATCATCCCGCTGGCTTCATCTGTTCCCCAAAACGTTTGCCACCATGTTTCTCCACGACCATCAAGTTTTCCTTTTCCAGAGATCATGACATTTTCTGCGTGAAAAACATTGATCATCGCTGCAGGCCACTTCATATTGATTCCTGCGACCCGATTATCTACTTCGGGATAATCGGCCAGTTCTTGACTACCATACAGAATCGTATCCTCTGAGACAATCAAGTGCACATTGCTTTTTAAAAACAATGCGCCGATTTGATAGGCGCCGGGTGGTGTAATCACTGTTCCCTGCACAGTTGATGCTTGGTCAATTTCTCGTTGCAATAATTGCGTGATGTCTTCCATTCTTGCTTGCCTCCTACGTTTTTGTTTTAAGCTGTTGATAGGTTTGTCGATACCCATGATTGTAAAAATTGCGCATCGCCCACCTTTTTTCATCTATCATTTCGTTGGATAGAACTGAGTGCTTCTTACTGGCGCTGTCCATCAAGTAAAGCGTTCCTCTTGGCACATCTCGTTGTCTTTTCCCATGTGCTTTCTGGCGTCCTTTTCCCTACATTCTTTACTATAGTCCCCTTATCGGGAAATGAAAGTCCTTTTTGATTTCTGGGGATCGTCTTTTTTTGCATCGTCCTTTCTTGTTAGAAAAATGCGCCTTTTTGTCTACAAAAGCAAAAAGGCGCAACCTGTCAAGGGAGGAAATAAGGTGCTTAACTAACTGTTTCTCATTGGGAGAACCAACGCAGATCATTTTCAAAAGCTTGTTCTACGTGAGTTTCTTTTGTCCCACCATGGATAGTTCGACTGTTTCTTGGCAACTTATTGCGTCACTTATGGCCGCTCGATCAATAACGGCTGCTTCTTTAAAGCTGACCTCCTGACACTGTTCAAAAATCATTTTCTTTTGCCCTTTAGCTGATTCAAAGGCAACTGACTCAAAAGCAACGCGTTGGATCGGTGAAACCTGCTGTGCTTGTTCATCGACAAACCCTTTTAGCTCGACCAAAGGGTTCTGCCCTACGATACGGGTATTCTTGACCAAAATATCCGAAATGATCGGTAACTGTTGGGCTGCCTGACCATCGGCATTGTAAGCAACAGGATGAGCCATGAAACGATCCAACAGGCAATCGGTGATCGTCACTTGACGAATATAGCCACCACGATCATTCTGCGCTTTCAATTCTAGCCCATAAAGCGTATTGGTCAGTTGACAATCTCGAAAGGAGATATTTTCGACACCACCAGATTGCTCACTACCAATCGCGATGCCATGTCCCCCTCGAATAGCCAAATCAAACAGCCGAATATTTTTCGCTGGTCTATTGATCTGATTTCCTTCTGGATTTTTGCCAGATTTGATTGCGATACAATCATCACCCGTATCAAAAACGGTGTCAAAAATCAGCAAGTTTTGCGAAGAATCTGGATCCCATCCATCGCCATTGTCGATGCCTTTGGACTGAATATTCACCCCATGGGTCACAACGGTGTCACAGTAAATCATATGGACAGTCCAGCATGGTGGGTCAATCAACGTCAACTCTGTCAAATGGATGTTTTTGGCCTGCATCATACAGATCAAACGTCCCCTTACTCGTCTTCCAGGTTTTCCATCAGAAACATATTCTGGATACTGTTCCCGGTCTGCATAAGAGTTTCGCATCGCCAGTCCTAATGGATTCCCGCCACCAATGATCGTTCCTTTGCCACAAAGACGGATATTTTCACAAACGATACGCCCTCGATCGCCCCGATCGATATACCCAATGTTGATCAATGAACGGAAGCAAAACAATTCCCAGCCTTCATAACGGCTTAATGGTAAGCCCTCTTGATTCACGCTTCCTAAATACTCGTGAGGGGCAACCCGATATGTTTCTATGTCGAGGCTTGCTTGCAATGTGCCATCTACCTGAAAGATCATATTGCTTTTTAGCTCCAACGCACCAGAAAGGATCACTGCCCCTGTTGGGATCCAGACAGTGCCATTGCTAGGGCAATCGTTGATCGCTTGCTGGAGAATGGTGGTACTATCTTCTTTGCCTGCGCTATCAGCATGGTAGGGTGCTTGCGTAACATCTAACACAACACTTTTTTTCTTTGTACGAAAGGTCGTCGTGACTGCGGTATTTGTAAGCAGGCACCCCTGATGATCGAGGCAGATGATCGTTACTTGATACGTTTGATCGGCAGATAAGTTTGTCAACGTCCAATGCGTCTTGTTTGTTGGTCTGGTTTGGATCAAATCGTTGTCTAAAAACAATTGATAACCAAAAATAGCTTGAGCGTGCAGCGGCTTCTCCCAAATAAGGGTCGCTTGATGAGCGCCGATCGTGCTTGGTACGACATGAAAATCAATTACTTGAAATGGTTCCATCGGTTTGTCCTTTCTTCAACGAATTCATTCAATAGAAAAAAGATATTCCAAAACAGCGAATATCTTTTTCCACAATTATTTAAGACCCGTCGTGCTGATGCCTTCAACAATGTATTTTTGAAAAATAAAGAAGATGATCAACACAGGTAGTAAGGAGACCACAGACATCGCGAACATCGCTCCCCAATTGGAAGTGCTGCTAGCATCTAGGAACTGCTTTAAGGCAATCGATACCGTGTAGTTTTGCGGACGTGTAAGGTACAGCATCGGTCCGATCAGTTCTTCCCATTTCCAATAGAAAGAGAAGATCGCAGCGTTTGCCAAGGAAGGCTTCATCAACGGTAGAATCACGCGGAAGAAAATACCGACCCGTCCACAGCCGTCCATTTTTGCTGCTTCATCTAAATCTGTCGGGATCGCAGAGACGAATTGAACCATCATGAAAATAAAGAAAGCTTGTCCGAAGTATGAAGGAACGGTTACCGGACGAATCGAGTTAAGCCAGCCTAATTGATTAAACCAAAGATACTGAGGCACCATGATGATCTCTTGCGGCAGCATCATCGTGACCAAGATACAAGCAAACCAAAAGCCTTTTCCTTTGAAAGGAATTCGACCAAATCCATAAGAAATGACAGCCGAAGAACAGACCGCCCCTACCATTGAAATCAACGCGATTTGCAACGAGTTGAAAATATAGCGAATGAAGGGAATCCCTGCGATCCCTTCAAAGCCTTTGGTAAAGTTTTCTAACGTCCAGCTGCGGGGGATCAACTCCGTTGCCGTTCGAAAAATGTCACTACTAGGTTTAAAGGCACTAAACAGCAGCCAGAAAATCGGATAAAGCATCAGTAATGCAGCAACTAAGATCACAGCATCAAAGAAATAATTTTGTTTTTGTTCACGCATCAATCAAACCTCCTCGTTTTCTTTAAACACCCAAAATTTCGATGTTGCGAACAACAGAATCGTAATCAACCCGACGATGACCAGTAAAATCCACGCTAAGGCTGAAGCATAGCCCATTTTGAAATCGGTAAAGGCTCGTTGATACATGTACAAGGAATAGACTAACGTGCCGTTACGAGGAGAACCCGTCCCATTCGAAATGATAAACGCAGGTGTAAACGTCAAAAAGGCCATGATCGTTTGATAGATCAGATTGAAAAAGATGATTGGTGTCAGGACTGGAACCGTGATATTGAAAAACTGTCTGATTTTTCCTGCCCCATCAATTTCCGCCGCTTCGTAATAATCTTTCGGAATATTTTTCAAACCGGATAAGAAAATCAACATCGACGAGCCAAATTGCCACGCTGCTAATAAAATCAAGGTCATCAACGCTAAGCCAGGACTTTTAAAGAAGTAGATCGGGTCTAAGCCGATCGCCACTAGCACGCCATTGATCAACCCTGAATCGCCAAAAAGATTCCGCCACATGATCGAGACCGCCACGCTCCCACCTAAAATCGAAGGGATATAAAATAATACCCGATAAGCGCCGCTTAATTTCGATGGGCGGTTGATCAGCATCGCCACTGCTAATGCGACGATCAGCCGTAAAGGGACTGCCAACACAACATATTTCAGCGTAACAGTCAGTGACTGAACAAACTTGGGATCATTCGTAAAAATCGTCTTAAAGTTATTCCAGCCAACAAATTGCGCCTCTGTCAATAAATCATAGTCATGAAAAGACATAAAAAGAGAAATCCCCATCGGGACGATAATAAAAGCAAAAAAGCCAATGATGAAGGGTGAGATAAATAAGTAGCCTGTAACCATATTCTGTTTTGATTCTGGTAATCGATTAAACCAGCTTTTGAGTTTCCCAGGTTCTTTTGCCGTGGGTGATTTTGATTGTAGTTCCATAATTTTCACTTCCTACCTCCTATAGTTGATTACGCTTACAAGTTGATTTTAACGAAGTGCTTCTTAAGAATGAATAGAAAAAAAAGTACAGAAATGTGAAAAACTAGAGGACCTATTTTTTCCCCCATTGTTTCTCCTAAAAAAACGCCTTTACTGAAAAAGTCAGTAAAGGCGCCGCAGCTATGCTTATTGATAGTTTTCTGCAAAAATTTCTTCGCAGCGTTGCGTAAAGGCATCATAAGTTTCTTCTGGTGTCATGGTGCCATAAGTGATCTCTGCGTACAGCTCTTTAAAGTACGTGTTGATTTCAGCAAACCCAATTGGTGGGATTGGGGATGGATCACCAACGATGTCTGCAATATCATCTAAGAAATCAGAGGACTCTTGTTCTTCTGGTGTCATGTCGGCATAAAGCAATTCTTTGATGGCATCATTGGAAGGAATCCCCCGCTCAGTACCGATGATCTTATTGGCTTCTTCACTATTTACTAAAAAGTCAACAAACTTCGCAGCTGCTTCTTTTGATTCAGAAGCATTCGCGATCGAATAAAAGAACCCTGGTCGATACGCCATCGCCCCGTTTTCTGAGTCGAATGGA
This sequence comes from Enterococcus sp. DIV0240d, assembly GCF_051711245.1. Taxonomy (NCBI): domain Bacteria; kingdom Bacillati; phylum Bacillota; class Bacilli; order Lactobacillales; family Enterococcaceae; genus Enterococcus; species Enterococcus sp. DIV0240d. Next base: position 3,018,448 of record NZ_JBIOMG010000001.1, read on the forward strand.
CGAGCCAAGTTGATTTCGACATCTTCTGCGGCGGAGGCCTTATAGGTCAAGTATTGATTGGACCAAGTCATCATATAGGCTGCTTTTCCTTGTGAAAACGGATATTGATCCATACTGTTGGCATTGCTAGTCACTTCTGCGGTTGGCATTGCTTTGGCTTCCGTAAGGTCCGCGATAGCCCCCATAAATTCAACCCAGTTTTCTTTGGAAAAACCGATCTCTGGTTTGCCGTCTGCATCGTATTGGTATAGATCTTCGCCTTTAGTACGTAAAAAGTATTGTAAAATCGTACTGTTGTCATTGTTATCATTCCAACCATAATCACCGGTTGCTTCAGCGATCGCTGCCGTACTTTCTACAAGGTCATCGAAGGTATAATTGCTAAAGTCGATCCCAGTGCCCCCTTGTTCTACCAATGATGGATTGTAGAGCATCGCCATCGTATTGACAGAAGTTGGTATGCCAAAAACTTTTCCATCTAACTCGCCAGTTGCTAAAATTGATTCTTTGATATCATCGGTTTGAATCTCATTGCCGATAAATTCCGACATATCTGCTAATTGATTTTTCGTTCCATATTGCGCAATGTACTGCACATCCATCTGGATCACATCAGGTAATTCTCCAGAAGCCGCTTTTGTTGCTAGTTTTTTCCAATGGTCATCCCAAGAACCATATTCATATTCAACTTTGATGTCAGGATTTTGTTTCTCAAATTCTTTGATCGATTCGATATACTTCTCGTGTCTGACTTCTGAGCCCCACCAGGTAAAGGAAATCGTCGTTTTCCCATCTGCATCAGCTTCTGAGCTTCCGCTACTATTGCCGTTGTCGCCACAAGCTGCTAAGGTCGCACCAAGAAACAACAAGCTCGCTGCTTTTAAAAAAGTTTTCTTCATTCTTCTACACTCCTTTTTGTTTGCGCTTACAAGGTGATTGTAATGGAAATCCTCGTTAATAAAAATGAAAAAACAAGAGCAAATATGTGAAAAACTAGACTGTCGTTTTTGCTGAAGGCTAAGCCTTCACGGGCAATAGCTAGAAAAAAATAGAAAAACAGATGAAAAATGTAAAAAAACAGACATGCTCTATTTTTTCCAATATACTATGCTATACTAGCGTTGAAAAGGCTTACTTTTCAAAAAACAAGGTAGGTGGAAACAATGAAAAAAATACAAACCGGACTGTTTCGTCTTTTTACGGTAACAGCTTATTTTGCTAAATTAAACCTTTTATGGCTTTTCTTTACCCTTTTAGGTTTGGGGATTTTTGGCTTCGGTCCTGCCACCGCTGTCACGATTAAATGTTTACATGATTTTCGTAAAACAGGCCATGACTATTCAGCTGTTGCCTTCTGGCAAGCCTACAAGCAAGCCTTTCGCACCTTTTCCCTTTTTGGCATTGGACTATTAAGTACAGTACTTCTGTTGTTGTTTAACTTACGGATTACTCATTTTTTCCCGACTGAAATGGCTTGGCTGCGCCCTGTCTATTTACTTTTAACGATTCTCCTCCTTTACACTGCATTCATCAGCTTTATGACCTATGCCAAAGCCGAACAACACGCTTGGAAACAGACCTTGTACATCAGTATCTTTCTAGTCTTTCGCTACCCACTGTAAGGCCTTGCCTTGTTGTTTACCTGGTATTTATTGTTTCTCTTATTGACTGCCAAAACCTCCTTGTTACTCGTCTTTGGACTGGTGATTTTCTTGTTTTTCGCTGAATTTTTTCATGGTCAGATGATTGAAAAAACCAAACAATTGCAAGCAAAGCGAGGCAGTGTCCATGAAGTCCCAGAAGCTGATCAATCACTTTAAAAAGCAGCCTTTTGAGCGACAGTTACATTTTGTCTTTTTTGCAACGGTGGCAATTATCGTCTCATTGGCTCTTCTCCTGACCTTAGTTTGGCGACAAGTCTACATGGCGCAGCTGAAAGAAGCCGCGTATAAAGATGTCTCGATCATTTCAACAAATATCGCCAAACGTTTAACTGCCGTCGAAACCCTCTCTTTTCGCATTATTGATAGTGCACCGATCCAAAATGGCCTACAAAGGATCTTGGCACAAGATTCCTTGCAATCCTTAGAGGCGATCGACCAAAAGAATGCCTTAAGTGCAGAAATCAACGCCCTCGTACGCAATGAATCAACGATTCAAAACGTCTATCTCTTTACCCCAACGAACGAAAACATGATCAACTTTCTAGCCGAGACCGACCATATCTTTAATGGCCAAACCATCAAAGATATGATCGAGACTTTGCCCGATAAGCCTGCCAAAGGGAGTTGGTTTTTTGCAAAAGACCTTTCTCAAGGTGTCTACCTGCGAAAAATCTATTCAACAGCCGATCTTTCTTTAACCTATATTGGTACGGTGATATTTCTAGTCAATACGTCCTTCTTTCGTAACGAGATCGAAAGTCTTCCCATTGTCTCTGAACAAAACCAATTTTTCATGGCGTATCAGAACCAATTTTATAGTACCGCAAATGACGAGCAAACCCTCGCTGCGGATCAAAATACCTTGCAGCAAAAAATGGGAACCTTCCAGCGATCGATCGGCTCCATGACGTTTGATAATCGCCAGTACTACTATGCAATGGATCGGAAGACGATGCCGAATATGACCTTCATTTATTTACTGCCTGAAAACCAAGTCTTAGCGGATCTTTATAAACTACAAGGCCTTTCCATCGCTGTGAGTTTGCCTTTTTTATGTTTGATTATTGTTGTGATTCGGAAAATAAGCAATCAGCTGACCCGTCCTTTAGCTGACTTGGCTTCGCAAATGGCAGTTCTGCGGAAAACGAAAAAACTGGCCTCTTTAAAGACCCTCGCTGTCCCAGAAAATAGTCAAGAAGAGATCATGGTCCTTTACGAAAGCTACAATACGATGATCGATGAATTAAATGCCTTGATCAAGGACAATTATGAAATGCGTATTTTGTCCCAAGAAATCGAATTTAAGGGATTGCAAGCGCAATTAGATCCACATTTTCTCTAAAATACGTTAGACTCGATCAACTGGATCGCCATTGAAAATCAGCAGTGGCAGATCTCAGAGATGGTCACCTCCCTTGCCTATTTGTTTCGTAAAAAAATCGATACCAAGTCTGACTTCACGACGCTGCAAGATGAGTTAGATATCGTGCATGCCTATATCAATATTCAAAACGTTCGCTTCGGGAAACGGATCGAGTATATCGAAGTAATTTTGGTGAATGACCTGTCCTTTAAGGTTCCTAAGTTACTGATTCAACCATTGATTGAAAATGTCTTTAAATACGCCGTCAATGATATGAAGGAGACGTGTCGCCTCGTCCTTACGATTGAACAACAAGCAACCTTTCTCCAAGTCAGTGTCTCTGACAATGGCCCTGGTTTTAAAGCCAACTTCTCGATTGAAAAAGAAGGCGGCATCGGATTGACCAATATTCAAAAACGATTGCAACTGCATTATGGTGATCAAGCGTCGTTAGCCATCGTCTCCTCGATTCCCTTCAAAAAGACGACGGTGCGCTTTGTGATCCCCTTAAAAGGAGTGAGTGAAACATGAAAAATATCCTCGTTGTTGACGATGAACCCTTGATAGCAAATGGTGTGGCTAACCTCGTTGCTTCTTTTGATTTCCCATTAGTGGTCAAAGGAATTTACACAGACAGTGAAGAAGCCTTGGCATTTTGTCAGCAAAACACCATCGACATCGTGATTACCGACATCAATATGCCTAAAGTCAATGGACTTGCCTTGATCAAAAAATTAAAAGCCATCAATCCTGCGATTCAAATCATTATTTTGACAGGCTTTGGCAGCTTCTCCTTTGCCAAAGAAGCGATGGCTTTAGGGGTCAAATTTTTCCTTGAAAAACCTGTTTTTCCGAGCAAGCTTTCAGAAGCGTTGGCTGAGACGATCGAACGCTCTGAACGTCGCCAAATGGAATCTACCCTCTATTTAAAACAACAAATTGAACAATACATCAATAGCTGCGGAGAAGAACCGCTGCCTGAATCGTTCGTTTTTCCATTTTGTATGTACTTATTTGATTCGAAATTCTATCACGCCATCGCTAAGCGGATCGAAAGCTATGAGAACCATCACGAGTTGGTGATCGGTCATCAAAACAAAGTTGGCTATATCCTGAACTTCAGTACGGAAAATACCTTTAATCTCTTTTTTAAAACGAAGGTACAGGCTGCGCATCTAGGAAAAGGGATCGCCATCAATTGCTGGGTCGAAACTCCCGAAAAATTTTTACTCAGTTATCATTTAGGCAAGCGAAACTTGGATAAGGAGTTTTATTTTGATACCTTTGAAGTCATCCAAGAAGCCCAAATCTCACAAGAAAATGTCTATGAAAATAGTCTCTATATGGAATACCGTGAAAAACTTTTGGCATTGATCGACAAAGGCGAACTGACTTTAGCCCAAGTTCTTACGGAAAACTTTTTTTCTACCTGTCGCATGGAGCTTTACCCTGTCCAACTATTGCGGCTGCAGGTCAACGATTTGTTATCGGCAATTTTTGAAAACCATCGCATCAAAAAAGACATTTACTTTGATGACTATTCCCCAAAGATCATGCTCTTGAATAATTGGCACGAACTCCAGTTTATGCTGCTTCACTGTATCGATTTGATGCGGGGCAGCTTAGATGATAGCGAGAACATGCAGCTGTCCCAAAAGGTCAACCTGATCATCGAAGAATATTATGACCATGAAGCATTGTCATTGAAATGGATCGCAGCCCATCTTTTGTACTTAAATCCTGAATACTTAGGAAAAACCTATTACAAAGAAACCGGGATTCGCTTCAATCAAAAATTAGCCGAATACCGCATCCAAAAAGCACAAGAACTGCTGAAGAAAAACTACAAAGTATACGAAGTGGCAGCGATGACGGGCTTTAGCAATGCGCCTGAATATTTTGTTCAAACGTTCAAAAAGATTACTGGTATGACACCAAAGAAATTTTTGAAGCAACAAGAAAAAGCCCTTCTCTCTTAACGTTTCTTCTATAACGAAAGCATTGTTTTGCTATTTCAACAAAAGAGGTAGTCCGCTCACGAATGTGAGCGAACTACCTCTTTGACTAACCAGTGATTGATGTCAAACAACTGATGCGACCGTGTTCGTTTTAAGGAATGAGCATTTTTGTCTAGCTTACAGCATAAAGACTTCCTTTAACTCCTGTGTCACTGGCGAATCATCAGGATTTGTTTCCATGAGTTCTGCCATGTAATGCCACCATTTTTGGTTGATCTCGGTTGCCGCTAACTGCTGCCAGCGGGTTTCATCTTCAATCTCAAGGTAGCCAAACAACGCAAGGGTTTCTGGATCTAAGAAAATCTGGTAGCTTTTCGCCCCGTGTGCTATGAGCTGCTCTTTTAGTTCTGGCCATAGTTCGCGATGCCGTTTTTCATATTCTGCTTCATAACCAGGATGTAGCTTCATCCGAATCGCTTTTTTGATCATCTTTGTTTGCTCCTCTCTTTATTGCTTAAGGTGTTTAACTTAACAAAATGAAACCAATAGTTCAGTAAATGCTAAGACTGTCAGTGATTGCCCGTAAGGCATCGCCGTAATCGCAATGTTTTTGTAGTACGCCAAGTCTTCTCCCATTCCAGTACCGATGGAAACATTTTGGACTTCTCCATCTTCTGCAACTTGTTCGATCAAACCGGCTAACGCTTTATAGGCAACATCTTCCCAAGTTTTGTCAATGTAACGCTTATGAACGGCTTTTAAGATCCCATAGGCAAAACCAGCAGTCGCGGAAGCCTCCACATACGAGCTAGGATCGTCTAACAAGGTGTGCCACAGGCCACTTTCATCTTGCATTTCTTGCAAGGCAGTCAGTTGGTCTAAGAGGGTATTGATCAAGAAGCTCCGTAACGCATCTCCTTCTTGCAAGTCGAGAATTTCAATGATCTCAGGAATCGCAATGGTGATCCAGCAGTTGCCTCTTGCCCAAAGCGCTTGTGCATAATTGTGGCGTTCTTCAAAGGTCCAGCCGTGGAACCAAAGCCCAGTTTTTTTATCCACTAAGTATTTGATATGGATCATAAATTGTTGTTTTGCTTCTTCGATATAAGCCGGACGATTCAGCAACATGCCAATTTTCGCCAAAGGCAAAGCAGTCATCATCAAGGTATCGTCCCAAAGCTGGTTGCGATTTTCTGGTCCATAGGTCGCATGCTGCAGACCATTTTCATCGGTTCGCGGCATATCATGCATGACCCATTCCGCCCATTGTTCAAGGTAAGGCAAGTAACGAGAATCTTTGGTGTCTTCATAAAGATACGCCATTGCTAAAAGCGGCGCCATCGTGTTGACATTTTTAGGCGGCGCGCCTTCTAACATCCGCTGCTCAAACCATTCTTCCACAACTTGGAGCGCTTTAGGATTTTTGGTGATTTGGTAGTTTTTATAAATGCCATATAGTCCCACCCCTTGCGGCCAGTTCCAAATCCCCCAGCTTTTATCATCAACGATCAAGCCGTCAAAGTCTAATAAAAATTCACCATTATCATCCTTGATCGTCGTTAAATTTTCGATCATGCGATCAATTTTTTCTTCCACAACACGTTTTTCCACAAATAACTGTTCTAAAATCACCATTGGGTTCATCCTCTCATTTCTCTTTGATAGATTGATCGTAACACGCTTACATTTACACAAAAATAGCAGTTATTGACACTTTACTATCTATTCTTGTATGATAAAAACAAACGAGTACGAAAGGAGCCAATCATGGAGAAGCAAAGTGCGGACACGATGATCAACGATCGCTTTGAGGCCTTTCATATCAAAGACATCGTAGAAGAAAACAATACCCTTTATCATTACCATAGTTTTTATGAGATTCACTGTACCTTAAAAGGATCAGCGGTCTTCTTTATCGATGGCGGAGAATTCCCTCTAGAACCTGGTACGATCATCTTGATTCCTCCGAATGTCTTGCATCGAATCGTCCATCAAACTTCTGATTTTTTCGAGCGAACCTACCTGTATATCAATCCTACTTATCTCGCTGCCCTCTCCACTACCCAAACAGATCTCACTGCCTGTTTTCGTAGCAACGGCGGCATCAACAGTCGTATTTTATCGATCGATGCCGACCAACTAGACCAGCTATTGCGACCTTTGCGCAAAAAAACGGATAGCAGTTATGGCACCGACTTACTTTATCAAAATCATTTGATCGCGTTTTTGATTTCCATCAATACGATTGCCTATCAGGAAAAAGAACCGCTGTTTTTATCCGACTCACTCTATAAAAATAAAGACATTTTGGCGGCCATTACCTATGTCAATCAGCATTTGACCGCTGATCTCTCCTTAGAGACCGTCGCCAAAGCCCTTTTCATGAGCCCATACTCGCTTTCAAGGACCTTCAAAAAAGAAACTGGCGTCGCCTTTCATGCCTATGTCGTCAAGAAACGACTCTTAAAGAGCAAAGAAATTTTACGTAAAACCAGAAGCGCCACCGCCACCTTCGAAGCTTGCGGCTTCAACTCCTATACCCATTTTTTACGCTGCTTTAAACAAGAATTTCAGCTGACACCAAAAGAATTTTTACGAGAAGAAGCCCAAAATCAATTTGTCCGTTTTGCGCATTTTGCAGGGAAAAAATAGCAAGCCGTTGCAAAGCGTCCACCATTGGCTCGTGTAAAAAAAGAGTTCCTGCTTGCCTGTCCTGATGTTGCACGACACAATACAAAAAGAATGACACATTTTCTCGTGTCATTCTTTTTGTATATTATAAAACTTCCCCATTTGAAGCGATCACTTTTTTATACCACTCAAAGGATTTTTTCTTGGTTCGTTTCAAGGTGCCGTTGCCTTGATCGTCTCGATCCACATAGATAAAGCCGTAGCGTTTACTCATTTGACCGGTGCTGGCTGCTACAAGATCAATACAACCCCAAGTAGTATAACCAAGTAGTTCCACGCCGTCGATCGTCACCGCATCTTTGAAGGCTTGAATATGTTTTTTTAAATAGTCGATCCGATAATCGTCTGCGACAAACCCATTCTCATCAGGGGTATCGATCGCCCCTAACCCATTTTCTACGATAAACAACGGTTTTTGATAGCGATCATACAATTGATTCAATGAATTTCTCAGTCCTAACGGATCAATCTGCCACCCCCACTCAGTCGATGATAGATGTTCATTTTTAATTGATGGAAAGAGATTCCCTGTCGCTTGCGTATAGTCTTCTGGGTGGGCACTGACCGTTCGAGAACAGTAATAAGAAAAACTGACAAAATCAACAGGAGAAGCCGCTAAAATCGCCTCGTCCTCAGGTGTTATTTTGATTGTTAAGCCTTCTCGCTCAAATTTTTTCAAGGCATAATTGGGGTATTTGCCTCGGGCTTGCACATCGATAAAGAAATAGCCTTCGCGATCACGATTGATTGCTTCTTGGTAATCTTCAGGTCGGCAAGTATAAGGATAATGACTGCCACCAGCCAGCATACAACCAACTTGATTGGTCGGATCGATTTCATGAGCCTTTTGGGTTGCTAAGGCACTGGCGACTAACTGATGATGCGCTGCTTGGTATTTGATTTCTTGACGATTGTCCCCTTCTTTAAAGACGATCCCGCCACCTACAAAGGGCTGATGCAGCAAAATATTGATTTCATTGATCGTCAGCCAATATTTGACCAACCCGCGATAGCGTTGGAAGACGGTTTCCGCATAAGTCACATAGAAATCAATGAGTCGGCGATTTTTCCAGCCACCAAATTCCTTGATCAAATGCAGCGGAACATCGAAGTGGGCAATCGTGACTAATGGCTCGATTTGATGTTTTCTCAATTCTTTGAAGATTTTCTCATAAAAAAGCAGTCCTTCTTCGTTGGGCGCTTCGTCATTGCCATTCGGAAAAATCCGTGACCAAGAAAGTGACATCCGATACACGTTAAACCCCATTTCGGCAAAAAGGGCAATATCTTCCATATAATGGTGGTACATATCAATGGCCGTTTGGGCTGGATAAAAAGAATCTTCCTGCCATTCCAACATTTCCAGTTCACCCGCAGCGACCTTTGCGCGATCAGGACCAGTTGGTAAGAGGTCGACATTTGATAAGCCACGTCCTCCTGCTAATACGCCTCCTTCTGCTTGATTGGCAGCCGTTGCACCACCCCATAAAAAATCATCTGATAATCCCATGTTATTTCCTCCTAAACTTTGACTACAAGTACTTCCTCTTCTTTAGCTACCAATCCTTCCTTCACAAGTTCGACTGCGGTATATTGTGGTGTATTGGTAACGATGATCGGTACTTGTGTGACATATCCTGCAGCTTTTATCTGCTGTACATCGAACGTCAGCAGTCGCTGTCCTTTTGTAACTTTTTGCTCTGCTTCTACTAACGCATCAAAATACTGACCATTTAGTTCCACTGTGTCTAAACCGACATGGATCAACAATTCAATTCCCGTGTCTGAAACCAATCCAATCGCGTGTTTGGTAGGAAAAACAGCAGCGACTTTTCCATCAAAAGGCGCAATGACTTCACCGATGGGTTCATCGACCGCAAATCCTTTTCCGAGTGCTTCAGAAGCAAATGCGTCATCTTTGACTTGATTCAGTGGCATCACGGTTCCTGGTACAGGATTGATCAATAGGGTATCTTCTAAGACTACTGCTTTCATATCTGGAACATCAATTGTCACTTTTGTTTCATATTTGAAACTTAAGACATAGGTAACGACCGCACTCACCACAGCTGCAATCACCAATGCGATAATGATATTCCAAAAATAGCGCATCGTATCATCACCGATATATAGTAAGACTGCTGGGAGACCAGACGAACCGGTCGCAAAGCGATGCGTATTGGTCAAGCCAGCATACAAACCACCAGAAGCCCCACCGATCATTGCCGCAACTAACGGATATTTTTTTGGCAAATTGATTCCATATAAAGCGGGTTCAGTAATCCCCATGTAGGCAGTAATCGCCCCTGATACCGCCAACTGCTTAGTCTTTTTCTCTTTCGTACGCAATGCGACAATTGCTACTGCGGTTGCTTGAGCTATGTTTGAGACTAATGCCCCTGGACCAAAAATACTGTCATACCCAAGTTCTGCCATTTGCATCACCCCTAAAGGAGCAATCCCATTGTGCAAACCAAACATCACCATGATTGGTAAAAAGCCCCCAATCAAAACCGCTGGAACCCAGCTAGCATGGACACTTAAGAAGGTAAAGAAAGTTGCCAAATAGCCACCCAAGATACTACCGATCGGTCCAAATAGCGAGAAGGCTAATGTACCCATTATCAAGAATGTTAGCATTGGAACAAAAACCAGTTCTACTGATTTTGGAATCACTTTGTTCAAAAACTTTTCGACATACGATTGGAAAAAAATCACGATCAGGATCGGAATAACTGATCCCGTATAGTTTGCTAATGTAAAAGGAATAACCCCAAAAAAGTGAATGGGTTCGCCTGCTGTGACCAAGGCACCCCAATTAGGATGCATCATCATAGCAGCCACTGAAGCCGCTAAAATCGGATTGCATCGCAATTTTTGTGCCACAGTGAAGGCCAGGATCATTGGTAAGAAGAAGAAAACACCATCTGCAAAAAGATTCAGCATGTAATAGGTTTGCGAATCAGCGGTGATCACATCAAAGACGATCAACAAAGCCAAAACTGCCTTAACCATTCCAGCACCGGACAATGCCGGAATAATTGGTTGAAACGTTCCTGCCACAAAATCGATCACTGCAGCTGCCGGCCCTTTTTTCTCCCCAGGCTCTGACGTCCCTGATGATTGAAGCGAAACCAATTTTGTGACTTCTTCATAGACATCTTTGACATGTGTTCCAATCACGACTTGATGTACCCCTGCGTTATTGATGTATTTGGCAACCCCATCGAGTGCCTCTAGTTCTCCTTGATCTATACACTTTTCATCTTTGACTTTAAAGCGTAATCGTGTTTGACAATGATAGGCATCCGTGATATTTTCTTGTCCCCCCAGATACTGGACGATTTTTTTTGCTAATGATTGATAATTTTCACTCATACATTCCACCCCTAGATAAATTTCAAAGAAAATCTATGTTGTATGTGCTCACCGGTAAAACATACTGTTCTTTCTGCCAGCAATGTACCATTTTTAGAGAGCGGTTCCAACACATTTTCCTAAAGTCGAAATGGATTTCACCTTTTCATTAAATACCGCTCTTTTTTCGAAATTTATTCCACGAAAAGACCCCGCACTGCCTTGACGAAGCCAGGAGAAACAATGGTATAATTTACTCTATGAATGCGACACTTTTGAATTGTGGCAATCAAAAACAATCGATGGGCGCACGCCATAGAATAATCATGTAAAAAATGGCGGCATAATACTCTCTTAAAATTACTGGAACTGCAGCTTCTTTCCCCCAAACCGTTGAAGCACCTCATAATGGAACAACGATTCAGCATAGCCTGTTACGAACGGCGATGCTGCGTTGGATTAAAAAAACAGGCGAAGGGAACGAAAAAAAATGACAAACGCACAACAAGCAATTCCTCCAAAAACGATTGTCTTTAACGAAAAAGCTTTTCAAAAAACGGATCAAACGATCATTCGATGGTTAGGAAATTCCGGCATTCTTTTAAACAGCCGGGGTACTTGTATCATGGTCGATCCGGTCTTAGAAGGATTTGACCTGCCGTTACTGATCGATCTGCCAATCAAACCGTCGGCAGTTCCTCACTTAGATGCGGTATTGATCACCCATTCGGATAACGATCATTACAGCATTCCGACAATTGACAAATTAGTTTCTGTTACCGACAGCTTTCATGGACCCAAGTATGTCGCCGAACTTATACAAGAGCACTTTCATGTTGCTGCCCAAGGCCACGATATCTATGATTCATTCACCGTGAAGAATTTGACGATTTCTTTAACAAAGGCGTATCACCTTTGGCAAAATGAAACGACAAAATTTGATCGTGTCTTCCAAATTGAGGACTATTGTGGCTTTTGGATCGATACACCTGATGGCTCCTTGTGGATTCCTGGAGATTCTCGTCTTTTACCAGAGCAATTAGAGATGCCTCAGCCAGATGCGATCTTGTTTGACTTTAACGACAACGCGTGGCACATCGGCTTTGAGAATGCCGTCAAGCTGGCAAACAACTATCCGCATGCTGAATTGATCCTCTCCCATTGGGGAACAGTGGATGCTCCGCATATCGATGCCTTTAATGGGGATCCTGAGGCTTTGTACGATCGGATCGTCAATCCAAAGCGGATTCGTCTTGTCGCTGCCGGTGAGCCAATCGAACTGAAATCAACCACTCCTAACAATGTACAATAGGGAAAAAGGACCACACCATATTCGGTGCGGTCCTTTTATTCTTCTGCCATCTCTTTAAACGTCGTTTTTCGGCTCGTCTCTAAAAAACGAGCATTGGTGATTTTCATTTGGATATTTTCCTGATAATCGAGGGAAAAAATCTTAGCAAACAAAACTGTCAAAAGGAACTGAATCGATTCTTCTGTGGAAAAATTTCCGATTTTGGAATACAGTTTTTCTCGGCTAGCAATCGTCAAGACGATCGTCGAATAGTCCCGCAAATAGTTCTCTCCACCACTCGTAATACTGATAATCGGCACACCATTTTTCAACAATGTTTTCACATTTTTCATAGGATACGTTTCTGAATTATTACCAGAATAAGAGATCAGAATGGCACAATCCTGTGGGGTCAGCGTATTAGAAATCAAGCCAGATTCATCCGCATCTGCAAGAAAGGCTTTTTTATGGATCGTGTTTAAGTTGCGTTTAAACAGCTGTCCGAAATAAGAATTTGGACTACGCCCATAGATGACGATGGTTTGAGCGCCATTGATGAGCCTCGCAGCTTGATTCAGGTCTTTTACGGTCATAAGTGCCGCTGTTTCTTTAATCGTTTGCATACGCAAGTTCGCCAAGTTTTCAATGATTTCTAATGTGTCTGCAGCTTCATCAAAAGGAATGTTCACATCGATTGCTGCTGACCCATCATCAAAATGAGCCAATTCGTGCATGAAGGCATATACAAATTCTTTCCAACCAGAAAAGCCAAAATATTTTGCAAAACGGACCAGCGTCGGCTTGGAAGTATGGGTCAGTTTTGCGATTTCTTCCATGCTATACTCACTAACTTTTTCTCGATTGCTTAATAAAAAGTCACCGATCGTTCGTCTCGCATCATTTTGTTTAAACGCTGCTTCTTCAATTTTTTGAAAAAGATACATCTGGTTCTCCCCTCTGATTGACGCCTGCAGTTTGTCTAGTACGCTCAACTCATCATTGTTTCTTTTTATTATAAGCGATGAGAAGGATGAAATGAAGATGGAAAAACGAGGATCAAGCTAGCTTTCGCCTATCCTCGTTCAAAATACAGAAAGTATTTATTTCCCAAAAAAGCTAGGACACCAATCAAGCACAACAAGCCTCCAGATAGAATCATCTGCATCCCTGCTGTTTCATTGCCGCTGACTAGTATCAGCAAGCGTGATGCATAAGGTGCTAACGTGACTCCTAAATTGTAAGCAACGATCGAGACGATCGTGCCAAACTTAGCTTCCGCTTCACCACCAGTCGTCAGCAAGTGGGTGAAAAAAGGCATGATGCTGCGAAAGGCAAAGCCTAGTAGTAAAGAACAACCCAAGAGCAGCCCCACCGTCTGCAAAGGATACGTCAAATAGATGCTGCTTCCTGCAAGCAATGCCGCAACGGGCAGCAACCAGCGATGTAGGCGTCTATATATCAAGCCAAAGGCATTGCCGGCGATAAATGCCCCCGTCGCAATGGCGGCGATCATGTTACTGCCATCGGTCGCATCACCGATTCCTTTTTCCAACAACAACGGGGTGATCTGCAGATTGTAGTTGATAAACAAGACAACGATCAGAAACAAGAGCACACCCAAAACAAATGACTTTTGTTTCCGTTCTGTTGAAACCGTGACGTTCGCTCTCAGAGCCGCATCGGTGTTCGCTTTTGTTTCGTTGGGAATAAATACCTGAACAAAAAAGAGACTGATCAAGGCAAAGCCATAAACGAAGAAAGAGATCTCCCAACTGATCTTCACTAGCTGCCCTACCAGCAAAGTCATAAAGATACCACCTAAACCACCGACGGCACTTTCTAACCCAAGAGCCTTGGCTTTCTTTTGCGGCTCATTTTGAAACAACAAACTAATCATTTGAATCGCCAAACGATTGAATAAGCCGATCCCAAAGCCAAGAATCGCGCGCGAAAGAAACAAGACGGGAAAGCTCCCCTGATACCATGCCGGCAGCGTGCCAAAAATCGCCACAATGACCAAGCCGGTGACCATCGTGTATTTTTTGCCGATCCTTTTTTCGATCATGCTAGTAGTAAAAATCCCTAGCAAAAGAAACAATGACGGAATCGTGGTCAGTAACCCGACGTAGACTGCATCTACTTCTGGAAAGCTTGCCGCAATCGCTGGAACATTGGCAGAAATCGCCGGTGCCGAATAGACGACCATTGCCACCGACAACAGTGCCAGCAACTTCATTGAAAAAAATTTCATAGTTACCCCTTTTCTTTTTACAAAATACTTTTTTTGTTTCTCTGAGCTCAACCGGATAAGACACCAAAGCAATCTTTTCCTACCTCTTTATTATTTGCTGGATCGCCAGCTTTTGACCAATGCTTCCTACGCTGAGGCTTTATGCTTGAAAAGCATTGGTCTTCTGCATTTGCTGGAGATCATCACCGATTGTCTGCGAAAAAACCTTGCAGTCTGTTTTACTGCAAGGTTTCCTTCGATCATTCATTTTTTAACATCCTATCAGCTACATAAGACACCCCAAGAGAACTTATTTCTGCAGCTGTTCTATGACATCTTTCGTAATTGCCTCAGCAGTGATACCAAGTTCGGATAAAACGTCCGCTGCTCGGTAATTATCATAAAATTTCTTTTCTAAGCCATAGTTTTTGACGGCAATCTCACGATCACCAAGATAGCTGGCAATCATTTGTCCATAGCCGCCCTCTCGTATGCCGTCTTCCAACGTGACAACGAGTTTATGCGCTCGTGCCACAGCATCCAACAATTCGTTGTCGACCCCTGAAATAAACTTAGGATTGATCACCGTTGGGGTAATTCCATGTTGCATTTCCAATTGTTCAGCGATCTCTTCTGCTAGCGCATAAAAGTTTCCGACACCGACGATGGCTACCTGCGTGCCAGCTTGAGTCACCTCATTTTTTTGATCGCTGTAGTCAGTAGAGGCTGCCACTGCCGTTTCGTTGACAGGTCCAACCGGTACTCGGATCGCAACTGGAGCGTTGGTTTGTTCCAGCGACCAATCCAACATTGCTAGATATTCTTCTTTAGAGGTTGGCGCAAGATAAACAAGGTTGGGAATATGTGCCAAAAAGGGGATATCAAAAATTCCCAAATGGCTCTCGTCATTCATTCCATGAATCGATGCACCGTATACCAGAATCGTTCCAGGCAGATGATTTAGGGCCAAATCATGGGAAATTTGATCAAAACTACGTTGCATAAAGGTAGAAAAAACGGCCCAGACAGGTTTCGCTCCATTTTTTGCTAACCCAGCAACCATCGATACCGCATGTTCTTCTGCAATACCCACATCTACAAATTGTTTACCTGCTTTTTCTCGTTGTTCTGGAGAAAAAAGCAGCATCGGTGTACCGGCATTTACTGCCACAACTTTAGGATCTGTCGCCATTTTTTCTAATAAATAATCCGTCGTTAAGCTGTTGTAGGTTACTTGATTGCCGCCAGCAGAAATATATTCGCCTGTTTCTAAATGAAAGGGACCACCTGCATGAAACTTTTCACGATTTTCTTCCGCAAACTTGAAGCCTTTGCCTTTGATCGTATGAATGTGTAATAAAACAGGATGATCAATGTCTTTCACTTTTTCAAATAAAGCGATCAAGGCAGCGAGGTCATTTCCTTCATCTAAATAGTGGTACTCAAAACCAATCGCTTTGAACAGATTGTCTGCTGCTTGCCCCTTGGTTTCCCGCAATGCCCGCAAATTCTGATACATCCCTCCATGATTTTCTGCGATCGATTGGTCATTGTCGTTGAGGATCACGATAGTATTGGTGCCTAATTCCACAATATTGTTCAAGCCTTCAAACGCTAAGCCACCTGATAGAGAACCATCGCCAATGACGGCAACGACGTTATACGTTTCATTTTTTAGGTCACGGGCTTTCGCCACACCATTTGCCAACGAAACTGAGGTGGAGGTATGACCGACCGTAAAGAGATCGTGCTCGCTTTCTTTCGGATTCGTGTAACCAGAAACCGCATCATACTGAGCAGCATCAAGAAAGGCATGGGCGCGTCCCGTCAACATTTTGTGGATATAGGTCTGATGAGACACATCAAAAATCAGTTTATCGGTGGGGGAATCAAAGACTTTATGCAACGCGATCGTCATCTCAACCATCCCCAGATTAGGGCCATTGTGCCCTCCATGGTGACTGATTTTTTCCAATAAAGCAGTTCGTGCTTCTACTACCAGTTCTTGAAGTTGCCCGCTGGTCAATTCTTTTAACTCTTTGGGGCTTTTGATTTTTTCTAATAACATGTACGTACCTCCTGTAGAAATGTTTGAATGGTTCGTGTGTTTACTCACAAGGAAAAAGACACGAAGTCGAAATGAGTAGATCGTTCTCTGGAATGAAAAAATGCGGCAATCGGAGTTGGACGCTCTTTTTTAAATTCCTGTCAAACCAAGAAATAGCAAGTTATCCTAAAGGGAAATCGTGATTTTTCTTAGTTCTAACCATCGCTGCTCATTTCTTCTATCTAAAAAGATACCACCTAGAGTTGACTTTAGGTCAAGCACTTTTTGTGAATTTTTTCTATTTTGATCCTAACGTTACAGCACGCCCACCATAATGATACAAAAAAAGATAAGAAGCGCTTGCTTCTTATCTCGGGTTTACTTGTTCAATGATCATTCTTAAGAAACCTAAATTTTTTCATTATCCGCTTATTCTTCTTTCTCTAAACCAACAAGCACTCGCTGTTTACGGTTCGATTCTTCTGCAACAAAGTTTAAAACTGTTTTCAATTCGCTAGGCGTTGCCTTTTTCTGTAAGATCGAGAAGTTTCGATGATATTTTATCATGATTGTTTCTACTTTTTCTTTCTCAGTCATTGAGCTTCTCCTCCAATTCTTCCTTTGTGTATGTTAATGGCAAAGCGAACGATACATTGTCAACTGCCATCAACGTATGAGAATGGCGATTTTGAAAATCTTTTATAAAAATATTAACGGTCACATTTTCTTTATACAATTCCTTCATTTTAATCAAGTTATATCTTGATTGAAAAAAAGCATTTATAAAATGTTCTTTAGGAACAAAGCGTCCTTCTATTTTTTCACGTTGCTTCGTATAATTCCAAGCAATAAAAGGATCTTGATAGATATAATAGATAAGCACATCATAATTCTTTTTTAAGCATCGCGCAATATTTTGATCAGCTTTTTTAGGGGGTAAAGCAAAAATCATTTATTGTGAAAAGTAAGAGGGAAAAAAGGTTTCTGTTAGTGAACTAGAAGCAAAAACAGACTACATTTGTCATGCAGTCTGCTTTTCCAGTTTTTTCTTTTTTTAGTGTTTTTCCCAGTGTTTTCCGAAAGATTGTTGTTGTGATTCGACATGTCCTCGATGGCCATATACAGGTATTTGATTCAATTGGTTTTCAATTGCTTGGAACTCGGTATCTGTAAGACGTACATCCCAAGCAGCTAGATTTTCTAAAATCCTACCTAGATTTTTGGATCCAGGAATCGGCACCGCATTTGGGTACTTGTGAAGCATCCATGCCAAAGAGATTTGGGCATTTGTTGCCTGCTTTTCTTTCGCGACTTCTACTAGCATATTCAAAATCGGTTGATTGGCTATGAGGTTTTCTTTAGCCAGCTGAGGGACGAATTTGCGAACATCATCTCCTTCAAAAGGTGTATCTGGTGTGACTTTTCCTGATAAAAACCCACTAGCAATTGGTGAAAAAGGAACGACTGCAATCTCGTTTTCAAGACAATAAGGGAAAATCTCTTGCTCACAATCACGTTCAACCATCGAATAGAGGTTTTGCACAGCACCAATGGGGGTAATCCGCTGTGCTTCAGCAAGTGTCTCCACGGAAACTTGTGAGAGTCCCCATTCTCTGATCATACCTTCTTTGATCAATCGTCCCATCACTTCAGCTATTTCTTCTATAGAAATCTGTTCATTGATTCGATGAAGGTAATAGAGGTCAACATAATCGGTGCGCAATTTTTCCATTGAAGCAATCAAATGGTTACGGATCGCTGTATAGAGAGTTCTATTTTCATTCACTTCTTTTTCATCGAGATGATACTTGGTGGCAAGAACAACATTATTTCGAAAAGGCGACAATGCTTTGCCCACCAACTCCTCATTATGTCCGGGATAAAACATTTCTTTTCCATAAGCTTCTGCTGTATCAAAAAATGTACAGCCAAATTCGTAAGCCTTACGAATGGATGCAATACTCTCTTTTTCTTCTGGCACCTTTCCATACCCGTGAGAAAAACCCATGCACCCAATTCCAATTGGTGAGACTTCTAAACTTCTGATTTTTCTATTCTTCATATTACAATTCCCTCCTTCATCGATACTTTGTGTGCTCGCTAAGCTAGCTAAACTTTAGCATCTTCGAGTCACTCGAAGTCAAGGAGTTTCTAACAATCATTTTCTTCCACCTTTTTGTCTTTTTGAGGCTCTCAAATAGGAAGCTGCTTTTCTCCACAAAATTATGTGTGCTATAATACGCGATATAAAAAGAAAATGATCTACAACAGTTTTTACTATTACGTTTAAACGACTTGCTTGACTACAGCAACTTATGAAAGGAGTGACCATCATTTACTCTATCAAAGAAGCAGCCACGATCACTGAATTGTCTGAACACACGATTCGCTATTATACCGATATGGGTTTGGTTCCTAGTTTGATCAGGGACAAAAACAATAGACGGGTTTTTAACCAGACTTCCATCAATTGGTTAACTGGTATCAAGAATTTGCGTGAAACAGGCATGTCTTTAGAAGCCATTAAGCATTATATTTCGCTTTGTCTCCTCGGCGATTCGACGATCAAAGAAAGAGCCGACATCATTCAAGCGCAAAAAGAAAAAGCGCTCGTTAAACTTGCAGAAGCGCAAAAACGAGTCGCTTATTTAGAAAAGAAAAGTAATACCTATCAAGAGCTTATCAACCAGAAAATAGCTTCTAACGATCCATTGAACCCGGCAACTTGGGACGAGGAAGTAGTTGTTGGTGAATAGAATTTTAATGAAGATATTTTACCAATAATTTGGATCAATCTCCCATTGATTCTTTGATAATTACATTCGTATAGTGCTGAAATAGACTGTTCATTACAAAAACTGCCATTAAACAGGATACATTCCCTGCTTAATGGCAGTTTGCTTATTTCCGATACATCTTCAATTCCAAGAACAAATCATTATAGATGCCCAGATACTCAGCACCTAAGTTTTCATAGACTTCGAGGTGTTCCATTAATTCATCGGATGGATAGAATTGTTCGTCTTCGGTGATCTCGTCAGGCAGTAATGCCATGGCTTCTTGGTTAGGTGTGGAATAGCCGATGTATTCTGCGTTTTGTGCAGCGTTCTCGGGTTCCAGCATAAAGTTCAAGAAGGCGTAAGCACCGGCTTCGTTTTGTGAGGTCTTAGGAATGACCATATTATCGAACCACAGGTTGGAGCCTTCCGAAGGGATCACGTAATGAATGTGCTCGTTTTCGTACATCATGTCGGCTGCTTCCCCAGAAAATGTGACCGCAACCGATGCTTCTTCATTGGCCATGTACATCTTGATTTCATCAGCGACGATGGCTTTGATGTTTGGAGTCATAGTCCGCAGCTTATTGAATGCCTCTTGCAGCTGATCGTCGTCTTTGCTGTTAAGAGAATAGCCTAAGCTGTCCAAACCTAATCCCATCACTTCACGCGCGCCATCGATCAGCATGATGCTGTTTGCTAATTCGGGTTTCCAAAGATCGTCCCATTGGGTGATCTCACCTTCATCAAAAAACTTATCGTTATAGACGATCCCCAGTGTTCCCCAGAAATAAGGGATGGAATATTGATTGCCTGGATCAAAACTCAAGTCCAAAAAGCGAGGGTCGATATTGTCTAGCCCTTTGATTTTACTGTGATCCAATGGTTTTAAAAGATTTTGTTCCATCATTTTCTCAATCATGTATTCACTCGGTATGGCGATGTCATAGGACGTACCGCCTTGTTGGATCTTCGTGAACATCGCTTCATTTGAGTCAAAGGTTTCATAGTTGACCTTGTAGCCTGTCTCTTCTTCAAACTTACTGATCAAATCAGGGTCGATGTAGTCGCCCCAGTTGTAGATGTTGACGACTTCAGCACCTGCCATACCAGAGGAGCGTTCCAATTCACGGACACCAAAGAGCAAGATCAGGACGATCGCAACAATACCGATAATCAGAGATTGTAGTCGTTTCATCGCAGATTTGCCACCTCCACACGGCGGTTTTTACGCAATTTCTTCGCGCCGTTTTCTTTACTGATAAAGTAATAACCTACCACCAGGATCATGGAGAATAAGAAGACAAGTGTACTTAATGCATTGATTTCTAAACTGATTCCTTGACGTGCTCTAGAATAGATCTCTACCGATAAGGTACTAAAGCCATTGCCTGTCACAAAGAATGTCACGGCAAAATCATCGAGTGAATAAGTAAAGGCCATGAAATAGCCGGCGATGATGCCCGGTGTCAAGAAAGGCAAAATGATATTTTTAATGACTTGAAAATTATTCGCGCCTAAATCACGGGCAGCATCGATCATTGAATCGTTCATCTCTTGCAGTTTCGGCAAGACCATCAACACCACGATCGGGATACTAAAGGCGATATGCGAAAGCAATACGCTGAAAAAGCCTAAGCTAAACCCACGGAACAAGTTGCCGATCATCGTAAAGAAAATCAAGAAGCTGGCACCAATGATGACATCTGGTGAAACCAACAAAATATTATTCAAACTCAACAATGCCGTTCTCGTTCGGCGTTTGCGGGTATAGTAGATGCCCATCGCACCAAATGTGCCGATGATCGTTGCCAGTAATGCTGATAAAAATGCCAGCATAAAGGTGTTCAACACGATGATCATCAAGCGGGTATCTTGAAAGACGGATTGGTAATGTTCAAAAGTGAAACCCGTAAAAGCATTCATGGTGCCTCCTTCATTGAAGGAATAGAAAATCAAATAAAAGATCGGCACGTACAAAAGAATAAAGACGACGATCAGATAAAGATTCGACCAGCGAAATTTTTTCATTTACGTTGCCCTCCTTTTTTCTTTTCTCCCGTAAACAGCATCACGAGGAACATAGCGATGATCAAAATGACGCCGATGGTCGAACCCATGCCCCAGTTTTGGGTAACGAGAAAGTGCTGCTCGATCGCCGTACCAAGCGTGATCACGCGATTGCCCCCAATCAAACGGGTCAACATGAAGAGGGAGAGCGACGGAATGAAGACGGCTTGGACGCCGCTTTTCACACCGTTTAACGACAGAGGGAAAATCACTCGTCGGAAAGTATCATAGCTGTTTGCCCCTAAATCGCGGCTGGCACTGATCAAAGAGGGATTCATTTCTTCTAAGGCATTAAAAATCGGCATGATCATAAAGGGCAGTTCGATATAGACGGCAACCGTCAAAAAGCTAAAGTCGGTAAACAAAATCTGCTTTGGTCCAACACCCATGATTTCTAGGAAGTTGTTGACACTGCCATGAATGCCGAAGATCCCAATAAACGCATAGGCTTTTAACAATAAGTTGACCCACGTTGGTAAGATGATCAACAGAAGCCACAAATCTTTGTGACGCAGCTTAGTTAAGAAATAGGCTGTCGGGTAGCTGATCACTAAGGTAATCACGGTGATCAAAAAGGCATACCAAACCGAGTTTAAGGTCATGATCAAATATTTGCCAGAACCTAAGTAGCTTTGATAATTGACCAGCGAAAAGTTGCCGTTCATATCAAAAAAGGATTGGTAGATGATCAATAAGACTGGTGCAATAACAAATAGCAATAACCAAAAGACATAGGGTATCGCATAAAAACGACGCATTTTCGTCATTAGCTTTCCCTCCTAATCTTCGTAGCTCTCTAAACGAGCATCAAAATCTTCTTCGGACTCATTGAAACGCATGACGTGGATGTCTTCTGGTTCAAAGGAAAGCCCGATCTTGCTTCCTTCAGTGGCTTTTCTTGTAGAGTGAACCATCCACTCGTTGCCTTGTTCGTCGTAACAAATGATCTCGTAATGCACGCCACGGAACAATTGCGTGTCTACTTCAACGACCAGCTTGCCTTTTTCCGCCGTCGTCAAATTCAAATCTTCTGGACGGATCACGATCTCAACAGCTTCATTCGGCCGCATCCCGCCATCGACACATTCAAATTGCTTGCCGACAAATTCCACTAAGTTGTCTTCGATCATCGTACCTGTGACGATGTTGCTTTCACCGACAAAATCCGCCACAAAATGGTTGATTGGTTCATCGTAAATATCCA
This sequence comes from Enterococcus sp. DIV0240d, assembly GCF_051711245.1. Classification (NCBI taxonomy): domain Bacteria; kingdom Bacillati; phylum Bacillota; class Bacilli; order Lactobacillales; family Enterococcaceae; genus Enterococcus; species Enterococcus sp. DIV0240d. The sequence continues at coordinate 3,041,100 of NZ_JBIOMG010000001.1, forward strand.
CTGGTGTGCCGCTTTGGACGATCTTCCCTTTATTCATAACGAAAATCTCATCACTCATCGCCAACGCTTCTTCTTGGTCATGGGTGACAAAAATAAAGGTGATGCCTAGTCGCTGCTGCAATTCCCGCAGCTCGTATTGCATGTCGGTTCGCAATTTCAAATCCAATGCGGACAAGGGTTCATCAAGAAGCAATACTTTGGGCTCATTGACGATCGCTCGTGCGATTGCGACCCGTTGGCGTTGTCCTCCAGACATTTCGCTGATTTCACGATTCTCATAACCAGGAAGCTGCACTAGCCGCAACGCTTCTAAGACTTTTTTATTCACTTCATCTTTTGGTAATTTTTTGATTCGCAGACCAAATGCCACATTTTCAAAAACGTTCATATGTGGGAATAAGGCGTAATCTTGAAAGACAGTATTCACTTGCCGTTGATTGGCAGGAACGTCATTGATTCTTTGTCCATCAAAATAAACGTCGCCTTCTGTTGCGTCCGAAAAACCCGCAATGATGCGTAAGATGGTTGTTTTTCCACAACCTGAAGGACCTAACAATGTATAAAAGCGACCTTCTTCAATATCAAAACTCACTTTTTTCAAAACTGTTTCATCATCATCAAATCGCTTCACCACATTGTTGAATGAAATTATTGTTTTTCCCACACTCTTTCCTCCTGTACTATAAATAAGAATCTGTCACGACTACAAGCACACGGCTTTTTTTGCCCGCAATATTTTTTAATTGATGCGGCTCAGTCGCCTGATAATAAATCGATTGGCCTTTACGAGCCTTGTACTGCGTTTCTCCTAGTGTCAACGCCACACTGCCCTCTAAGACATAGATAAATGTTTCTGCTAACGATGGTTCAAAGGTCTTGTATTCGCCCGCTTTATCAAAAGTCAGCAAGACTGGCTCCATTTCTTTTTCATTGGAATCAGGAATCAGCCACTTCAATTCATAGCCATTTTCTTCATCATAATAAAGCGTGCTATCTTCTTCGCGATAAACCACTTGATGCTGCGCATTTTCTTCTCGGAAGAATTCCTCTGGTGTCACGCCTAAAACTTCTAAGATCGTAAAAAAAGTTTCCATAGAAGGCGAACTCAAATCACGCTCCAACTGTGAGATATAGCCTTTCGTCAAATCGGTCCGCTCGCCTAATTCTTCTTGGGTCAAATTCTTTTGAACGCGCAAATTGCGCAGCTTCTCGCCAATCTCCATGTTCATTCCCCCTTTGATTGACACAACTTCAAATAAAAAAGTTTGCTATAAGTAAACTTCATGTTTAATTTCACTTTTTCTAGTATACAAATAATTGCAAAAAACACAAGCCTTTTTTCTTCATTTTTTTGAAATCTTTTCTCTCTGATCAAAAAAAGGAGTGACGCTAAACGCTTGTATTATAAATGAAAGGAGTGGCGGTCCCGTCATTTTCGCTTTTCAAAGGTTTAAAAGAACAACTTCTATTTTAACGAAGAAAAGGTAGATTTAATAATGATCTGTTTTTGCTGATTTTTTGATAAGAAGACCTACCTTTTCTTGCTTCGCTGGTTAAAAAAATAAAACTTATGGTATTATGAGTACAAACCATCAAAGGAGTGTCTGAAATGACGAATTTCTCTACCTTTCGTGTCATGAATGAACCAAATTTTACTGCTTCACTCACAACTGCAACCCTTGACGAGCTGCCAGCAGGCGATGTGCTTGTCCGTGTTGATTACTCAGATGTCAATTACAAAGATGCCTTGGCAGCAAAAGAAAATGGCGGCGTGATCCGCACGTATCCGATGACGCCGGGAATCGATTTAGCAGGGGAAGTCGTGGACAGTCAGTCTGCTGATTTTGCCCCAGGCGACCAAGTCTTAGTGACAGGTTATGGCTTAGGGGTTTCTCACCCAGGCGGTTACAGTCAATTTCAACGGGTCCCAGCCGAGTGGCTCGTGAAACGTTCTGCTGGTTTTTCAGCAAAAGACAGTATGACCTATGGCACTGCTGGGTTCACAGCAGCTTTAGCGGTGCAAGAATTAGAACAGCTGCACTTAGCAAAAGACGCTGCTATTTTGGTGACAGGCGCTAGCGGTGGCGTCGGCAGTGTCAGCATTGCTTTATTGAAAAAACTGGGCTATACAAATATAGTGGCGCTATCTCGGAAAACCGATGCGCAATGGTTGTTGGACCTAGGCGCAGCGAAAATCATTAGTCCTGATGACGTGGTACCAGAAAAGGTCAAACCATTAGCAAAACAAGCGTTTGCAGCGGTCATCGATACAGTTGGCGGTCCATTGCTTGCGGCAGTGCTTCCGCAAATCGCGTATGGGGGCGGTGCCTTCTTATGCGGCAATGCTGGTGGAATCAAAATCGAAACGACTGTCTTACCCTTTATTTTGCGTGGGATTCGCGTAATTGGGATCGATTCGGTCAATGTTTCCCATGAGATCCGCTCGGCATTATGGGAGAAATTAGCGGGTGAGTGGAATGTGATCGATCAGCTTTACACGAAAGCCATCACTTTGGAAGACTTGCCAGAAACATTGGCAGCTTTATTAGCTGGTACGCACCAAGGACGGACGATCGTTGAGGTGTCACAAGCGCAATGAGAATTTTGATTACGGCTGGCGGTACTTCCGAAAAAATCGATGATGTCCGTGCAATCACGAATCATTCCACGGGCTCACTTGGTCAAGCCATTGCCAAGGAATGGCTGCAATACCCTGAGGTGGCCATCGATTACGTTACGACGAAAACTGCCAAACAACCGCCGACCGATCCACGCGTTACCTGTCATTTCATTGAAGGGACCACGGACTTGTTGACGCAGTTGACCGATTTATTGACGACCCATTCGTATGCTGCTGTGATCCACAGTATGGCAGTCAGTGATTTCACCCCTGCTGCTCATTTTTCAGAAGCAGCGTTTTATGAAGCAATCAACGATGCCCTACCAGCTTATGACAACCAGGTCACTCCGGCATTGATGGCACACGTGCTCTCACAATCTGAATCAACGGCAGGCAAAGTTTCTTCCAATACTGATCATTTGTTTTTAGTGTTGAAGAAAACCCCGAAAGTGATCCAAACCATCAAAGCATTACAGCCGACAACCTTATTAGTCGGATTCAAATTATTAGTAGACGTAGCGGAAGCCGAGTTGTTTGCGGTCGCACGAAAAAGTCTGCTGGCTAGCCAAGCGGATTATGTGTTGGCCAACGACTTGACGCAAATTTCTGGAAACCAGCATGTCGGACACCTTTTGACACAAGAAGGACAAATCGGGACTGGCCGCACAAAAGCTGAGATCGCAACCTTGATCGTTGACACATTACGCAATGACCTGCGTGCTTAGCTAGATGTTTTTTAGAAAAGGAGAAAGAAACATGAAACAAAAACACGTTCTGCTTGGCGTCAGCGGCAGTATCTCTGCATACAAAGCAGCCGACCTAACCAATGAATTAACCAAAAAGGGCTATGCAGTGGATGTCTTAATGACTCAAAACAGCACACAATTTATTACGCCTTTGACGTTACAGTCATTATCCAAACGCCCGATCCATGTAGATGTTATGCAAGAACGTCAACCAGATCGGATCAATCATATTGAACTAGCCAAACAAGCCGATCTTTTCTTGCTCGCCCCAGCTAGTGCCAACAGTATTGGCAAGCTGGCGCATGGGATAGCCGATGATTTGATCTCAACAGTTGCCTTAGCGTTGCCGTTATCCGTGCCCCGCTTGATTGCGCCAGCCATGAATACCGTCATGTACGAAAACCCGATTGTTCAAAGAAATTTGGGGATTTTGAAAGAAGTCGGCTTCCAAGAGATTGAACCCCGTGAAGCGTTACTGGCTTGCGGTGATTTCGGCAGAGGCGCATTAGCAGCAACAGAAACGATTCTTGAAAAAGCATTGACTGCTTTGGAAGTACGGAGTGTCTAACAATGAAAAAAATATCAACTTTTGAACTTGTCTTAACAGCTTTCTTTTTAGGAATCTTGATTCTTTTAGCATCGGTTCCCTTTCTTGGGTTTATTCCCTTAGGACCAATCAATGCGACAACGATGCACATTCCTGTGATCATCGCTTCCATTGTATTAGGCCCTCGGATCGGCGGCTTTTTAGGCGGCGCCTTTGGGATCATCAGTATGGTGCGTTCGACCTGGATCATCACCCCGCTTTCTTTTGTCTTCTCCCCTTTCGTACCGATTTATGGGAGTGATCAAGGAAGCTGGAAAGCGATCCTCGTAGCGCTGATTCCCCGTATTTTGATTGGTGTCGTTCCTTACTTTGTTTATAAAGGCTGTCAAAAAATCTGGAAAAACAAACAGCAAAGTCTTTCGCTACTGATTGCTGGTGTTGCTGGAGGCTTGACGAATACGATCCTGGTAATGAACTTGATCTACTTCTTGTTCCAGCAAGAATATGCGGAGGTTGTGGGGAAAGCTGGCAATGCTGTCTATGCAGCGATTTTGGGTGTAATCTTCGCCCAAGGTGTACCTGAAGCCATTGTAGCGGGAATCGCCACGATGGCAGTTGGAACCGTCCTTTTGCGCTTAGTCATGAACCGCAAAAAAAATCGTATCTAAAAAAATCGTATCTAAAAAAATAGCGACCGCCCAAAGTTAGCTTTTTGGCTAACTTAGGCGGTCGCTTCCCTTTTGAGTGTCTTATAAACTTTGTGTCACTTGGAGTGCTTCGACAAGCTCTTGATACTGCTCTTGGGTCAAATACTCTTCATAAAATGTCAGATAATCATCGATATCTGCTTGGGTCAAATAAGGCAGCTCTTGCTTGATTTGCAGCAGCAGTTCTTCAAACTCCTCATCCGTCAGCATATAAGAAGACCAATCATCGGTTTCATCATAGCTATCCCAGTACTCATCATCATAATCATACCCATCGTCATAGCTGTCATCCCAACCATAATCATAGGGAGAAAACAATTCTTCTGGGTCAATCAATTCTTCCGCTGTAGGGATTGCAACAGCAGTATCACTTTTCTTCCCTGTAAAAGTCACCGTGGCTCCGATAGTGGTTTGCAGCTCATCCGCTTGCACGAAGTGAAAAGCCATTTTCTGCTGATTTGTTTTCGTATTGACGGTCATGGCTAGGTCAAACTGCTCAACTTCTTGCAGCATCGTTTCTAATTCGGCGACTTGATTTTGATCGGCGCCGTGTTCTTGAGCATAGGTTGCATAATCTGCCAATTCTTCTTTGGTAAACGTGTGGCTGATCGTATCTCCATCTCTTTTGAAATCATCTGGTTCAAAGGTTTTCAAATAGTCTGCAAACGTCTCATTATGAAAAAGACTGTTCATGGTAAAGAGGTTTTCAGGCTCTTTTTCTGCTTCGGTTGTCCCCTCGCCGTCCTCTGCAAAAGTTCCTTCGCCAAAGTAAGAATCTAAGGTTTCTTGATCGATGCGCAGGTATTTGCCTTCATATTCCGCAGCGTCTGGTTTTGTCCCATAACTGTCACTACCAAATGCGCTGATATACCCTTGCAGTGTTTCATAGATTTCAGCTGACACATACGCTTCTTGTTTTTCTGGATCGACGATCAGCTTGATCGGCAGCTCCTGCCCCCCAAAAGCGACTGCCAGATTGAGTAAAATCGCTTTGGTTTCTTTGTCCTGGACGAAGTCCCCTTTAAATGACGAACCGACTAACTGTGACATCAACATGGAGGCATACCTATCGGCTTCTTGACCGTATTCGCTGCTGCTGCCCATCTCAAAGGTATCGATCGTCGCTTGGAATTCACCAGCATTCGCTGCTTGCTGATTCGTCAACTGTTCGGCAAACTGTTCTTGCGGTAATTTCGTACAACCACAGAAAAGAAAGGCGAACCCAACAAACAAAATGACGCGTCCCCACTTTTTCATCCTGCTCACTCCTTTTCGTTTATTGTACCGAAGACTGAGAAAGCTTACAAACCTAAGCTCTTTTTTATCAGCTCTCATAAAAAAAAGACTGCCCCTCGGGACAATCTTTTCGCTATTCTATTCTTCGCCGATGATTCGGACTTCTGTTTCTAAGGTGACATCAAAGGTTTCTTTGATGACTTGTTGGATATGAGCGATCAGTTCGACGTAATCCGTTGCAGTGGCTTGATCGACATTCACGATAAAGCCCGCATGTTTTTTCGAAATTTGGGCTCCGCCCCATTTCAATCCTTGTAAGCCTGCATCTTGGATCAGCTTGCCGGTAAAATGACCGACTGGACGTTTAAAGACACTCCCACAAGAGGGGTATTCTAGCGGTTGCTTCAATTGCCGCAATTCTGTCAGTTCATCCATCCGCTTTTTGATTTGCTCTTGATCGCCTTTTGCTAAATCAAAGCGACTGCTTAAAATGATCATCTTTTGCTCTTGTAATTTGCTATGACGATAAGCAAATTCCATTTCTTCCTTGGTATAAGTCACGATTTGACCATTAGCCAGCAAAACGTCGCAGGACGCAAAGACATCTTGGATTTCGCCATCATAGGCGCCAGCATTCATAAAGACGGCACCGCCGACACTGCCAGGAATCCCGCAGGCAAATTCAAAACCAGTCAACGATTCATGCAAAGCGACATAGGTGGTATCGATCAACTTTGCTCCAGCATCGACGATCAAAGAAGTGCCGTCCACCACGATTTGGTTCATTTCTGATAGCATGATCACCACGCCGCGAATACCACCGTCACGGACGATCAAGTTGCTGGCATTTCCTAAGACGATCCAAGGAATCGCTTGTTCTCGGCAATAATCAAGCAGCTGTTTGGCTTCATCTGCTGTTTTGGGAAAAGCCAAAATGTCTGCCGGTCCACCAGTTTTTGTATACGTATAGTTCAATAAGGGTTCATCTTTTAATAAGGCAATTTCAGGGAATTGCGCAATCATCAAGTCTTTATTCACGAGAAGGTTTCCTTTCACAATAAATATCTCACTTATTTTAGCATGTTCAAGGAAAAGTTGCTACCTCTGGTGAATCAAAGAAAAGCTTAATGGTCGAATGACCCATAAGCGCCTCTTTTCGAATGACCTGATTAATAAAGAGTAAGCTTCAAAAAAAGTGTTTTGTTATTTCAGATAATCGTTCTTTCATCTCCGTAGTGACTTTATCGACTACTTCTAAGTTGCTGCGATGCAAGAAGTCCACACTGCAAATATGCTGACAAAGAATCGTCCCTTGAACTTTACTTTATTGTGTTTCGGTAACTGTTTGAAACGCATTCGATCGAGCAAATTTTTCTTCTACATATTTTTTTGAGCTACTGATTGGCATCACTAAGATGGTATTGAAACTCTTGTTATAATAATCATTACTAACCACTACACACGGTCTTTTTTTGCCATTTCATTTCCTTTGGTGGGATTTAAGTCAATAAAAGAATATCTCCTTGCCTTACCATTCAATGTTCTCCTCACCTAAATCTTTTTCAAAAAACATCTCACCTGTGTCAAATTTTCCCATTTCTTCTATGATCGCTAATTCTTGTTTCCAAAAAGCTTCAAAAGAAGGTGCTGCTTTTTCGCCTCTTACCTTGATCTCACCTTCTGGGGTAAATTCAAAAATTACCTAGTGATTCTCTTTTAAGCCTAGTATTTGCCGCACACTTTTTGGAATAGTTATTTGATTTTTCGAAGTCATTTTCGCTGAAACTTGCGCTTTGATCGTCATGAAACTGCCCCCTTTTCAAAATGACTGTATCATAAAATGGAAGTAAGCGTAAGGAGCCATCGTTCCTTTTCCGTACTACAAACGAATTTTCTCTAGCATCCAAATTTAATCCTCATTCTTCCTCCTTGTTTTCCTCATTCCGCTCACTTGCTTTGCGCTTCTGGCTTTTTTAGGTAAAATGGGAGGCGTAGTGGAAAACAAGGAGGAGTCTCAATGAAATTTATTTCTTGGAATGTGAATGGTTTACGGGCCATCGTTAAAAAAAATTTTTCTGAAGTGTTTGAAGCCCTCGATGCTGATTTCTTTTGTTTACAAGAAACAAAGCTGCAAGAAGGTCAGATCGAATTGGATTTACCAGGCTATCATCAATACTGGAATTATGCGGAGAAGAAAGGCTATTCTGGCACAGCAATTTTCGCAAAAGAACCTGCACTATCGGTCCGTTATGGATTAGGAATCGAAGAACATGATACGGAAGGTCGCGTCATCACGCTGGAGTATCCTGAATTTTTCTTGATTACTTGCTACACACCGAATTCCCAAAATGAATTGCGCCGCTTGGATTATCGCATGACTTGGGAAGATGCCTTTTTGGCTTACTTGACTGAATTGAAACAACAAAAGCCAGTGATTCTCTGCGGTGATTTGAATGTTGCCCATAAAAATATCGACATCAAAAATTGGAAAACCAATCAAAAAAGTGCTGGGTTTACACCTGAAGAACGGGAAAAGTTTTCGACTCTTTTGGCTCTTGGCTTTACCGATACGTTCCGCTATTTCTATCCAGATGCAGAAGGTATTTATTCTTGGTGGAGCTACCGTTTCAACGCTCGCAAAAACAATGCTGGCTGGCGCATCGATTACTTTGTCGTTTCGGATGACTTAAATGAGCGCTTGCTAGACGCCAAGATCCATACAGATATCATTGGCAGTGACCATTGTCCGGTGGAACTGGATCTCAACTAACCGTAAGAAAACTTCAGTTTTTCTTAACGTTTGTTCGCTTTTCATTCTTTGATTTTGTGCTAGAATGGCAATGAGGTGAGTCTGATGAATTTTATCGCAATGGACTTTGAAACAGCAAATTATCAAAAGCATAGTGCCTGTTCCCTTGCACTAGTCATGGTACAAGATAGCAAAATCGTGGGCGAATATTACACATTGATCCAACCGGAAACGGAATTTTTTTGGAAAAACATTCAAATTCATGGCATCCGTCCAGAAGATGTACAAGAAGCGCCTAAGTTTCCTGACGTATGGAAACAAATCCAACAATATTATCAACTGAACAGTTTGATCGTTGCGCATAACGCTGGTTTTGATACTGGAGTTTTGGCGGGATGTCTTGATTATTATGGGTTGTCACAACCAAATTATCTTTCCTTATGCACGGTGCGAACGAGCCGCAAGCTGTATCCAGAATTTACGAACCACAAATTAAACACGGTTTGTGAGCAATTACAGATTCCTTTACTAAACCACCATGATGCACTAGAAGATAGTCGGGCATGTGCCCAAATCTTATTGCGTCAAGAAGAAGAATTTGGTATCGATCCATTAAAAAAATTGGTTTTAGTCAAATAAATAAGAACGTGCGTCCTAAAGTCAGCATTGCGCTAGCCTTTAGGACGCACGTTTTCATTTAAGGAAGGATTCATTTTAAGTCAGATCGATCCAATAATGACAGATTATAGCGCCATCTTCAGGATCAATGACTTTTTCTGTCAATTTACCACCGTTGTTTTCAATGACTTTGGCGGAGGCGCGATTGGCTTCTTCACAGGTTACTAACACGTTGTTCAAGCCAAATTGTTTGGCACTTACCAATGACTGTGCCAGCATTGCCGAGCCGATGCCTTGCTTTCGATGGTCTGGGTGCACTGAATACCCGATGTGTCCACCAATTTGGCGCAAATACGCATTAAGTGTCAGACGCAGATTCAAGAGACCGACCACTTTTTGATCTTGGATAGCCAGATAGGTACGGGCGGGAACGAATCCTTCTGGTACCGTTTCTGCTGTTTTAAAATCCACCAATCCCTCTAGCCAGTCTTTGGCTGTGGGACTTTCTACAAGTCCTGCCCCACCGTGGATGACTTCTTGATTCTTCTCGAACGCTTGCCGATACGCTTCGATTTGATCACAGTCTGCGATCGTCGGTTCCCGAAACTCCATTTTCTTCACTCCTTTTTATGATTCAAAAAGACGTGCCATCATCAAGACGTCAACTTTTTGCCCCTCGCGGGTTTGCACCGCTTCTTTCATACAGCCTTCTGTTAAAAAACCAAATTTTTGATACAGATGGATCGCCCGTAAATTTCTCGCTTGAACGGTCAACTCGATGCGGGTCAATTCGCCAACTTCTACTACCCAGTCCAGTAATTCTTCAATCAAGAGCGAACCTAAGCCCAAGCCCCAATAGTCTTTTAAAATCGAGATACCGATCTCCCCGACATGGGCTAATTGCCACTCTTCATGGCCTTTGACTGATGCCATGGCGATCAATTGTTCTTGATCAAATGCCAACAACAGCAAATAGTCGTCCCGTTCATAGATAGCATCCAGCTGTTCTGCCAATAAGGCTTCTGGCAACGCCAAGCCGCTTTCGTCCATCAAGAGAAAATCCGTTTCTTCTCCCAGCTGTTGACTGACTGCTAACACAGCTTTGGCATCAGCACCCGTGGCTTCTTTAATCTGTAATTGGATCTCACTCATGGGCTGCCTGCCATTTTGTTGTGATCCGTTGCAAAAAGGCGGTTGCTTTGGTGCCATATGCATGACATTTCACAAGACGTTTTTGTTCATCTGTATCATCTTTTTCCAAAATCAGTTCTAAATAATCCTCTGGCAGGGAGGCTTCTAAGAGATTGCCCCATTCGATCACACACAAGCCATCCCCTTCGAAATAATCATCCAGTCCTAAATCTTCTGCACCGTATTCCACCCGATAGACATCCATATGATACAGCGGTAGCCGCCCATTGGTATATTCACGAATGATCGTATAGGTCGGACTTTTGATCAGTTGCTCGATTCCTAGCCCCAAGGCGATGCCTTTCGTCAAGGTTGTTTTGCCAGCACCTAAATCGCCCGTCAATACCAGATTATCCCCTGGCTCGGCTGCCTCTCCAATGATTTTTGCAAATGCTGCGGTTGCTTCTAAGTCGTTAATGGTAAACATAGTCCCCATCCTTTGATCAATCTAATTTACTAGTTGCTAGTATAGCTTGTTTTTCAAGGAATTGTAAAGAAGGAGCTTAGGGAAAATTTCCCGACGATCACTGGATCGTTGCTTTTGCGCACACTTCCTCCTTTGCTGCCCTCAACTTTCCAAGAGCAAAACAAAAAACTGACCCTCAAGGGATCAGTTTTTCATAAGTGCAGCGATTGGCTGCTTATTTTTCCATTAGTGTTTGTGCCGCAGTAATGATTGATAATTTGTAGACATCTTCTTCATTTGAACCACGAGACAAATCAGAGATTGGTTTGTTCAATCCTTGTAAGATTGGTCCAATTGCTTCAAAGTTACCGAAACGTTGGGCGATCTTGTAGCCAATGTTTCCTGATTGTAAATCTGGGAAAACAAAGACGGTTGCTTTACCTGCTACTTCAGATTCAGGAGCTTTCAATTGCGCAACTGCTGAGATATACGCAGCATCGAATTGCAGTTCTCCATCGATTTGGTATTCTGGTGCCAATTCTTTGGCGATTTTTGTTGCTTCAACGACTTTATCTACTTCTGGTGCTTTCGCAGACCCTTTCGTTGAGAAGCTTAACATAGCAACTTTTGGATCGATTTCAAATAATTCAGCGGTTTTCGCTGAGTCAACAGCGATTTCTGCCAATTCTTGTGCAGTTGGGTTTACATTGATGGCACAGTCTGAGAACAAGTATTTTTCTTGGTCACGACCACGAACCATTAAGAAAGCACCACTTGTACGGCTAATGCCTGGTTTTGTTTTGATGATTTGCAACGCGGGTCTTACTGTATCACCCGTAGAATGGATCGCTCCTGAAACCATTCCTTCAGTAATGCCCATGTAAGTCAACATTGTACCGAAATAGTTGACATCTTTTAAGATTTCTTCTGCTTGTTCTTTCGTTGCTTTGCCGTTGCGGCGTTCCACAAAAGCTTCAACCATTTCATCCCAACGATCATAATTTTCAGGATCTAAAATTTCAAAGTTTGATACGTTGATTCCGCGAGCTTCCGCTGCTTTTTCGATTTCAACCGGGTTACCGATCAAAACAGGTTCAATTAATTCTTCTGAACGTAAACGGCTAGCAGCACCTAGGATACGAGGATCTGTTGCTTCAGGAAAAACGATTTTGATATGACGACGCACGATTTTAAATTTTAAACTTTCGAATAATTCCACGGGTAAAGACCTCCAGTTTTTTTATACCCTTCCATTGTACAATAATTGCGAAAAAAAGAACAGATAAAAATCCTGTATTAGTCGATTATTTTAAATATCGTTACCTTTTTCACAAGTTTGCTCATTCTAAATAACACAGTTTTACAACTGTGTTATTTTTTCTGGCAACGCCCAGGAAATCGGTTCTTCCCCTAACGCCAGCAATGCTTGATTGATCTTAGAAAAAGGCTTCGAACCAAAGAATCCTCGATGCGCTGATAACGGACTTGGATGAGGCGCTGTTATAATAATATGCTTGCTAGTATCTAGCAAAGCGGCTTTCTTTTGGGCGGGTTTGCCCCAAAGCACAAAAATGACCGGTTCTTCTCGTTGATTCAATTTTTCGATGATCGTATCAGTCAGCTGCTCCCAGCCATGCCCGTGATGTGAATAGGCTTGCCCTTCACGTACTGTCAACACGGTATTCAACAATAAGACCCCTTGTTGCGCCCAAGGTACGAGATAACCGTGGGACACAGGTGGAATCCCTAAGTCATCAGCTAATTCTTTGTAAATATTCCGCAACGAAGGCGGTATTTTGACCCCCGGCTGTACGGAAAACGACAGTCCGTGGGCTTGGTGAGGGCCATGATAAGGATCTTGACCTAAGATGACAACTTTTACGTCATGGTATGGTGTCAGTTTTAAGGCTTCATAAATATGATCCATTGCTGGATGGATCGTTTGCTGGGCATATTCTTGTTTCAAGAAAGTCCGCAGTTGTTGGTAGTACGGCTGCTCAAATGATTCCTGCAATTGTTCTTGCCAATCATTGTCCAATAGTCGTTTCATGGCGAATCTCCTTTGTTTTCTTCTAGGATAACAAATCCCTCCCCTTAGAAACAAGAATTACTCTTCGAAAGAAAAAAATGCGCGATTTATGGTACACTATTTGTAGAAACGATTAAGAAAGGACGCTGACAATGATCAAATTAATTGCTTCTGATATGGATGGTACGCTTTTAAATGCTAGTATGCAGATTTCAGAAGAAAATATCCAAGCAATCAAATATGCCCAATCCAAAGGAATCGAATTTATGGTCGCAACTGGCCGTAACCGCAAAGAGGCTTTGCCGCCGCTGCAAGAAGCCGGGATCGACTGTGCAATGATCACCTTGAATGGTGCCCAAGTCTACGACGAAGCGGGTAATTCATTATTTACTGTGCCGATCAGCCATGATCAAACTCGTTCGTTGATCGACCTACTCAAAGAAAACGACATCTATTTTGAGATCTCCACGAGCAACGGGATCTATTCGGAAAGCCAAACACGTCGGATCGAAAATTTTGCGATCCACACGGCAGAAGCAATGCCCCATTTAACCCATAAGATGGCGATTGCTATGACAGCAGCCCGTTTGGAATTTTTACCGATCAATTACGTCGATGATTTCAGTGAGTTGTTTTCGATCGAAGAATTAGAATTTTTGAAAGTGATCTGCTTCCATCAAGATGGTGCGCGGGTATTGGGTCCTATCACGAAAATCATCGATGGGTACGGCGATCTAGTGGTGACTTCTTCTGGACAAAACAATATTGAGATCAACCACCGAAACGCGCAAAAAGGAATCGCAGTGGCGCATGTCGCTAAGGATCGGATGATCTCACTGGAGGAAGTGATGACGATCGGTGACAACTTAAATGACGTAAGTATGCTGCAACTGGCAGGCGTTAGTTTTGCAATGGGAAATGGCGAGTTAGAGGTAAAAGAAGCCGCGAAGTATTTGACGGACACCAATATTGAGTCTGGTGTCGGCAAAGCGATCGTTCGGGCAATTGATGAAAATCTTTAAATCACGCAGCTTTTTGGGGATACATGAGGAGGCGTAAGTATGTCAGAATTTTTCATCCAAGACAGACAACTTAGCAGAGTCACACGCACCATTGTCAAAGATGAAACAGGCAAATCACTGTTTTTAATGGTGGGCCGTTGGGGAACTAAGGGCGATGCTCTTTCCCTTTACCGCTTGAATGGGCAAATGGTTGCTAGTATCAAACAAATCAGTTTTACTTTTGGTACGCGCTTTGAGATCTACAAAGACTTTGAGAAAGTCGGTACACTGCAGAAAATCTTTAACTGGCCGGGTGATTTCTACTATATCCAGCAGCTTCACTGGGCGGTCCACGGCGATATCTACAATCATCGCTATGGGATCCATCATTTCAATAAAAAGATCATGGAAATGGATAAGGCGACCTTATTGACGGGGGATTATTATGTACTGGATGTCGTTGATGATCGGGATGCACCGGTCTGCATCTGTATCGCTGCCGTCATGGATTACTGGCTGTACAATCGGCACCGCAAGAAAGACCATCCTCTTGAGCTTCGACTAACAAATGGAACCAGCTGAAAAATCAGCTGGTTCTTTTTTGCATATGGTCGTATAGGTGGCCACTGATCTCTCTTTGGGCCACGACTTCAAAGCCATGCTTTTCATAGAGCCGCTTCGCATGGGGATTTGCTCGATCCACACTCAAGCCGATCACCTCATAGCCATCTCTAGAAGCAATTTTCGGCAACGCTTCTAATAAGGCTGAGCCGACACCTTTGCCGCGAAATTTCTCAGCCACACAGATGGTATCTAAGTACCATTCATTTGGTAAGGTTTCTTCATCGATAAACAGCTTCATGTCTTTACTCAAACCGTACTGTTCCAGCACTTTATCTAGAGGCTGATCGATCGTCGCCTCTTCTTTGTCTGGGTATCCAAAGGCGACCCCAGCAACCTCCCCGTCGATCTCATTGACCAACGCACGGCGAAAGCCGTAACGATAGTCGGGTTCTAGCATGGCATCTGCCAAGATCTCTAAGGTCTTTGCTTCACCGATCTCTTTGACAAAGGGCAATTCCATATCCTTTAAAATGACTAAAACGAGTTCAGCCATGACAAAGCGATCTTCTTTTTTTGCAAATCTTATCACGTTTTCTCCTCCTTACTTCTATACATAGAATAACAATTCTCTCAAGAAAAACCAAGTTGAATCGACAAAGGATCCACACAAAGTTTTCCTTATTTATTCATGCAATTCCAACGGCAAGCCGTCTGGATCTTGGAAAAAGGTCATTTTCTTATTCGTAAAGGTATCGAAACGAATCGGTTCACACGCAATTCCTTTGGCGGCTAACTTTGCCACGACTGCTTCAATATTTTCCACCGCAAATGCCAAATGCCGCAAGCCAGCTGCTTCGGGGAAACTTGGTCTTGCTGGTGGGTTTTCCACCACAAACAGTTCTATTTCTGATTCCCCAAAGCGCAGGTCGATTTTTACATCTTTCTTTTCTGGGCGCGCATGTTCACGAATCACTTCAAAGCCTAATTTCTCTACATAAAATTCTTTGGTCTGCTGGTAATCACTGGCGATGATCGCCACATGATGCATTTTTGAAAACATTATTGCCACTCCTTTGTATTGGACTCCTCTCTCAGTTTAAAGCCTTTGGCTGCATTTTACTAGAAAAGACTGCCGAAGTTCTCCTCTTTTCATAAATGGTTTCTGTTATACTAGAAAGCGGAAGGTGATGAAAAAAATGAAACTACTTTATATTTCAATCTCTGGAAATACCCGTGCATTCGTCAACCGCTTGTTGGCCTATGCGGATCAGCAAGACACTCCGAGTACTTGGGAAGCCAAAGAAATTCATGACAACAGTGTGTTTGAACAAGAAGACGAACCTTATGTGGTTTTTGTCCCTACCTATTTAGAAGGTGGAAATGGCGTCGATAACGGCGATCAGGAGATTCTCACAGAAACCATGCGGGAATACATTGACTATGAAAACAACGCAGCTCTTTGCTTAGGCGTGATCGGCAGTGGCAACAAAAACTTCAATTATCAATATTGCTTGACCGCAATGCAATATGCGGAGCAATTTTCGATCCCGTTCTTAGCGGATTTCGAGCTGCGAGGAACGACCCAAGATATTGAACGGATCTATGCTTGTTTGAAAGAAATTGATCCTGCCCACATCAACACTTAACTTTAGCCAGCATTCATTAGCCATTAGGAGGACTTTTGCATATGGAACCACAAACGATGGTCATTTTGATCATACTCG
Source organism: Enterococcus sp. DIV0240d (assembly GCF_051711245.1). Taxonomy (NCBI): domain Bacteria; kingdom Bacillati; phylum Bacillota; class Bacilli; order Lactobacillales; family Enterococcaceae; genus Enterococcus; species Enterococcus sp. DIV0240d. The sequence goes on from NZ_JBIOMG010000001.1 coordinate 3,057,238, forward strand.
CCAGCATTCTCATCTTGACCGTATTAGATATCTGGAATCGATACAAAGTACGCCGTTACGTTCGGCTTGCTTGGGGAAAGCTTCCCCGTCAGCCCCGCTTTGATAAAGAAGCGAGTTTGAAAAAGGCTTGGCTGACTGAGAAGAAGTTTCACGATTTTGATAGCGAGGTCGATGACATCACTTGGTATGACTTGGATGGCTTTTCGTTGTTTGAGTCCATTAATCTGACGTTTTCCAGTGTTGGTTCAGAAGCATTGTACCAGCAATTACGCAATTTTCGCTTCAAGACGGACAAACAGCTGACCAAATTGATCGACTTTTTTGCTGCTGACAGTGCCGCACGCGAACAATCCCAATATACGTTTGCTCGTTTAGGAAAACAAGATGATAATTTCTCGAAAGCCTACTTGGCCAATGAAGCTGCGCAATCGATCGGCTCTCTGCCGTTCTTTGTCTTTTTAGGTGTGCTGCCGTTAGTCGGCATCTTGCTGCTCCTGCTGGGGTTTGTCCAAGGCATCCTGTTGACGTTGGTTAGTGTCGTTTTCAATACGATCTATTACTCCATCAAAAAAGCCAAGCTGGAAACAGAACTGAACAGCATGCGCTATTTGGTTCAAACGATTGCCTGTGGCAGTCAGATCGCTAAAATCAACACGCCCCTCCAAGATGAGATCAAACAATCCTTGGCACCATTAAAAAAGATCACTCGTTTCGCCTTTTCGTTTCGTGCCAAAAACGGCAGCGAAGGAGACATGTTGTTTGAATACATCAATATCATTTTTATGCTGCCGTTTATTTCCTATCAAACGGTCACTACTACCCTGGCAAAGCACCAACAAGCAGCCATCGATCTGTGGAATTTGCTGGGAAAATTGGAAGTCGCAGCCGCCATTTTAAATTTTCGCACGTATATGCCCATCACTTGCCTACCGACCTTCCAAACAAGCGGAGGTGTACAAGCAACGGGTACGTATCACCCGCTTCTAAGTGAAGCAGTCATGAATGATGTTGCTTGGACCCACAATACCCTCGTGACTGGCTCCAATGCCTCGGGTAAATCGACGTATGTCAAAAGCATCGCCATCAATTGCATCTTGGCACAAACGATCCAGACAGCAGTTGCCGAAACCTTTACGATGGTTCCCGGTCACGTCATTACCTCGATGGCTGTCGAAGATGATTTATTTGAAGGCGACAGCTATTTCGTAGCAGAGATCAAATCCATCAAACGCCTGCTAGACACCGTTGCCACGAACCAGCGCTGCTATTGTTTTGTTGATGAGATTTTAAAAGGAACCAATACGGTGGAACGGATCGCTGCATCTGCCAGCATCATCCATTGGCTGCGAGCCTACCCATCATTGGCATTTGTCGCCACTCATGATATTGAGCTGACTGAAATATTGAAAAATGACTGCTGCAACATCCATTTTTCTGAACAAGTCACGGAAGATGACGGCATCTCCTTTGATTACAAGGTCAAATCCGGTCCTGCCTTGAGCCGCAATGCAATCGCCCTCTTAAAAGTCATGGGCTACCCTGAAACGATCGTTCAAGACGCCTATGCCGCCGCCAATGATTTTGATCAAAACCGTAAATGGCAGGATTTATAACTTCATACAAACAAAAGTGCCTTATCCTGTGACTAAGACTGGGATAAGGCGCTATTTTACGTTTCAGTTAGTCAAACAAACCAGTCGTTAAACTGTATTGCTCTCCTTGTAACACATCGTATTGGATCAAATTGTAGGCATCATAGATTTCTTGGGCTTCTTGATCCAATGCAAGGGTCGTCTGCCATTGCCCGCCTTGATAGTATTGACCCATTTCAAAAGCTGGCAGCTCATCTTGCAAGGCCAATAACAACTGGTAAAACCCGCTCGTTGGTTGGTCACTGGCTTCTAATAGGTTCGGCGCAAAGTAAAAGGGACTTGTTACAGGTACATCTTCTGGGGCAAAATTTCCTTGCGAATCGACCATCAAAAACTCCGTTTCATGCAGGGCAGCCGTTTCATTTTGCTCCTTGATCTCATCGGCATAAATGCCTGGTAAATGATCCCCCCAAAAGACGACCAGCGTTCGCCGATCCAGCTGCTCTAATTCAGCTACAAAGTTTTTCAATGCTGTACTGCTGTAGGAGATATCCTGCAGGTAGTTTTCCAAAGAAGCCATATTGCCCGGACCGCTTGCTTGGTAATTCAAGGTATCGTATTTACCAGCATACGGCATATGGGTCTGCATCGTTACTAAATGGACAAATTGCGGTTGCTGATCGTTTTCCAACAATGCCAGCACTTCTTTGTAGGCCGCCTCATCAGAAATATAAGGATTATTTTCGATTTTGTCGGTATAGGTCATCGTCTCTTGATCGATAAACTGTTCAAACCCCATCACGCCATAGACATCCTTGCGTTTGTACATCGATGTATCGTAAGGATGGATCGCCGTTGCCGTATACTCGGACTGTTCCAAGAAAGAAACCAAGGATGGCAGTTGCGTCAATTTCGGCACCAGCATCGTGTAAGGCGTTGTCATCTGTGGATTCAATAGGCCCATGGCAAAACCAGTCAACGCTTCAAACTCGATGTTTGCCGTACCGCCCCCATAATTTTGCGAAAGCATTTTTCCACTGATGGTTTGATCGGCGACGTGGTAATAGTCTTTCAACGGATCGCCGGTGATCGACAAGCCATTTAAATGGCTCGGGTCGGAAAAGCTCTCGCTCATCACATAGACGATATTTGGTGCTTCACTTTCACGGTCTTGATTTTTCTCCGCAGCCTGTGCATTGTAGGTGTCCGCAATCGCTTGGATCGCTTCTTTTGAATACCCCTCAGGCTTCGTCATGGCATCTACCCGCAGGTTGTACAAAAACCCACCGATAAATCCCGTATTGTAGTAGTTCATTTTTTGTGAATACGGAATCCAGAGCGCCGTCTGATTGTAAGCTTTGCGTAAAAGGTTGTTGCTGTCATTGAAGTGAGAAACATAGACTAAGCCCAGCGAGCATACGACCAGCACCGCTCCTCGCATCACTTGCAAACGCAGGTTTAATTTGCGGCTGCGATAGATACTCCAGCCGATCGCCCCGATCGCCGCCAGAGCGAAGAGGATGGCTAAGAAAAAGGCGCCATTGCCGATCATGGTTCGTAGAAGGTCGAATTGAGTGACCATCTTTAAATCATCGGGATAGATTGGTTCTTGGCGATAGACCATCTTTGTGTGGTTGGCATATCCTAAGATTCCGATGACGACACTATAAAAGACGCCTCCGATCAGTACCGAACCTGCCAAGCTGGCAAACACCCCATACACCAGCAGTAGCACCCCACAAGCCAAGAAAAACTTTGCTGTATGCCACGAAAAGGCAAATTTCAGAGCTAATTCAACGGAAAGATTGTTTTGACACCATTGCAAATATAAATTACTGAAAATGATCAACAGGACGATGGTGATGCCTTTTAATGCGATCTTCAGATAAGGATGGCTATTTATTTTCACGAAGGAACATTCCTCCTTTTCTACACATTCTAGGTACCCTCGTATTTTATGCTTTCGAGGCAAGAAAGTAAAGCCGAGGTAAGAAGCTTTTGTTATTTTTAAAGAAAGCAAGCCTCATAAAAAAAGAGTCTAAGGTTTCTTGCCCCCTAGACTCTTCTTTCTATCCGAATGGAACTCAATCATTGGTTTCGTTTATTTCCAAAAATCATCAAAAATCGTGACTGGCAAGTGGCGTTTGTGTTGCGTTTTGTTCCACCAGTTTTCAATGGTTTGTTGGGCTTCAGCCGAAATTTCCTTGCCTTCTAAATAGTCATCGATGTCGTTGTAGGTCACTCCTAAAGCTGCTTCATCTGCCACTAAAGGTTTGCCATCTTCCAAGTCCGCAGTTGGGACTTTTGTATACAACGCTTCTGGCGCGCCTAAGTATTGCAAGAGTTGACGGCCTTGGCGTTTATTCAAACGAAATAGTGGTAAAATATCGGCTCCGCCATCCCCATACTTCGTAAAGAAGCCGGTGATGTTTTCCGCAGCATGATCTGTTCCCAGAACAGCCCCTGCTTTTTCACCCGCAATAGCATATTGCGTGATCATCCGTTGACGGGCTTTGATATTGCCTTTGTTAAAGTCGGAAACCGCTAACCCTGCTTCTTCCACCGCTTGTACTTGCGCATCGACGGCGGCTTTGATGTTTACCCGCAGCTCAATGTCTGGTTGGATAAACGCTAGTGCTTTTTTGGCATCTTCTTCGTCTGCTTGTTCCCCATAAGGTAAGCGTACCCCTATGAACTGATAGTTGGGATTCCCAGTTTCGCTGCGCATTTCCTCCATCGTCAATTGCGCAAGCCGTCCAGCTAACGTCGAATCTTGTCCACCACTGATCCCCAAGACAAACGTATGCAAGAACGGATTCTTTTGCAGATACGCCTTTAAAAAATCAATACTCTTACGAACTTCTTCTTTCGGGTCGATGGTCGGTAAGACTCCTAATTCTTTGATAATTTCTTGTTGCATGGTCATAGAAACGCCTCCTCTTATTTTTTGAAGCAGCTGACTGATCCTAGGACCAGCGCAGTTGCGGATTACAAAATCGCGCCATTGGTTTGTTTGCGTACTTTTTCAATCGTGCGCATTTTATGATCCCAGCATTCTTGCGAAAGATCGACTGGGTATTTCTGTGGATTCAAGTCACGTTTGTACTCGTCCCAAAGGGAATCCAAGCAATTCGTCGCATAGGCTTTGATGTGTTCTAAGTCAGGCACTTGATACACTTGCTGGCCATCTACAAAGATGTCTTGCAATAATGGTCGCGCATCAAAGTTCGTCACTGTTTTGTTGATAAAGGTATGAACAGGATGGAACATGAACAGTTCGTCTTCTGCTTGTGGATTTTCTTCCCATAGCGTGACATAATCGCCTTCTGACTTGCCGTCAGATTTACGGGTGATCCGCCAAACTTGTTTTTTCCCAGGGGTCGAAACCTTTTCAGCATTGCTGGATAATTTGATGGTGTCGATCATTTCTCCCTGCTCATTTTCGATGGCCACCAGTTTATAAACCGCGCCTAATGCCGGTTGATCGTAAGCGGTGATCAGCTTGGTGCCGACACCCCACACATCGATTTTCGCCTTTTGCATTTTCAAGCTTAGAATCGTATTTTCGTCTAGATCATTGGAAGCATAGACTTTGGCTTCCGTGAATCCCGCTTCATCCAGCTGTTCACGGACTTTTTTCGAGATATACGCCATATCGCCGCTGTCGATCCGCACACCTAAGAAATTGATCTTATCCCCCATCTCTTTGGCCACACGAATCGCATTTGGCACACCTAAGCGCAATGTATCATAGGTATCGACTAAGAATACGCAATCTTTGTGGGTTTGGGCATACGCCATAAATGCATCATAGTCATTGCCGTAGGATTGCACGAGGGAATGGGCGTGGGTTCCGCTGGCTGGGATGCCAAAAATCTTCCCTGCCCGCACATTACTCGTCGCATCTGCTCCGCCAATATAAGCCGCTCGGGTCCCCCAAATGGCTGCATCCAATTCTTGTGCCCGCCGTGAACCAAATTCCAACAAGGGATCCGTGCCGATCACGGATTTGATGCGGGCCGCTTTCGTGGCGATCAGTGTTTGGAAATTGACCATATTCAGTAACGCCGTTTCGATCAACTGTGCTTGTGCCAACGGCCCTTCTACTTGAATGATCGGTTCATTGTTGAAGACTAAATCACCTTCTAACGCAGAACGAACGGTACAAGCAAACTTGAACTCCTTTAGATACTCTAAAAAGGCTTCTGGATAGCCGCCGATTTCTCGCAAGTAGGCAATATCCGTTTCTGAAAAGGATAAATCGTTCAAATAGTCGATCAATCGTTCCAGACCGGCAAAGATCGCATAGCCGTTTTCAAAAGGCATGTCACGGAAATAGCATTCAAACACCGCATTACGATCGGCTCTGCCTAACTCCCAATAGGTTTGCATCATGTTGATTTGGTAGAGATCGGTGTGCAGCGTCAAGCTGTCATCTTTAAATAATTTCTGCATGTTCTTACTCCCTCTAGCTTACTTCTTCTCATTATAGCAAAAAAAACACAAAAGACAGAAAATCTTGTTTTTTTCAAAAAAAGTTGGGTTTTTGCTAGTACAAGGCAATCCATCTGAGAACAAATTGCTCAAAAGCATGGGTCAGCCTCCTACTTATTGGCGCATCATTCCTGCGCACGTATAAGGTCGCCCCTTTGTTCAACGTTTGATTGCTCTTGCAACGTGCATGTCCCAACTTCTTTCAACTACTATTCTTTCACAGGCAATTGAACAAGAATGACATCTTTCCTCGGTTTAGAAAAGGTGATGCCTCTTGCTTCCATTTCTTTACGAATATTAACATTGACGGTCACGTCTTTGCGATCGACCTTCAGCAAACGATGAATCGCTGTGTCGACTTCTTCCCGACTGATTTTCTTTTTATTGTTGATCAATACTAAAGAAATCGTATCAAAACTATCCACATAGAGAATCTGCGTCCGATCAAGCGAGTACAATTTATAGTATTTGATCGCTATTTTGTCGAATAGATACTTGGAGATGTTCGGGTAAAAAGTTTCCATATTTAGATTTTGATTTACTGGGGTTTCAATCAACTTCATGCACAACATCCTCTCTCGAAACTAATTCTGTTAAAATAAAGCGGCCAACACCGCCATCTTCCGCGCGCTCAATGGTTCGATCACAAACTGCTTTGATCGCTGGGCTGGCATTTGCTACAGCCAAAGAAACATCCACCGCTTCAAACATCGCAAGGTCATTTTCACCATCACCGATCCCGTAGCTTTTGGCAGCGGGAAAAGCTTCTAAAAAGGAACGGATCGCGGCACCTTTGGTCGCCAATGGATCAACGATCTCCAGTGTTTGGACAAAGGATTGAAAAATCGCAGCCGTTTCTGATTGGATCATCTCCCGCAGCCGTTCTCTTTTTTCGTCTGACGCTTCCATCAGTTCGATTTTGATGACCTTTATCTCTGGATGTTCCTTCATGAACTGCAGCACGTCGTCTTTATGAAGACATTCGTTGTAAAAGAACTCATATTTGTAGTCAGCGATGATTTGTCCTCGCTCCCCTAACTCCGCGAGTAACTGCTTGCGGCTTTCTTGAAACTGCGCTTCATACAAATGCGCTTGTGGGGAAATGATGCCATGGTCAGTATGTAAGAAATAAAAAACCTCTTCTGTTTCTAAGATACCAATCACTTGCGCCAATGTCTTATAGGGCAAGGTATGCGTCAAAACAGGCGCTTCTCCTTTTAACATCAGACCAGCGCCGTTTCCAAAAATCACATCGCAGGAAAGGCCTTCTTCCGCCATCATATCTTGAACAAGCTCAAATCCTCGCCCTGTGACAAACACAAAGTGATCCCCTTGGTCTTGCAAACAACGGATGGCTTCTTTATTGATCTCATGAATCGGGTGCCCCATTTCTTGGAACGTCCCATCAATATCAGAAAAAACTATTTGCATCTTATCTTCCTTTCTTTGTTATAATTATAGCACATTTTAAAAAACGCAAAAAAATTTTCTTGACTTTGTCGTTACGTCAACCTTTAGGATACAGGTGTAAGGAGGGAAAAGCCGATGGAATATACGATCAGTGCCTTAGCTAAACTGTCAGGAGTCAGCAGCCGTACCCTGCGGTATTATGATCAGATCAAGTTGTTACAACCGCAACGCACCAACTCAGCTGGTTACCGTATCTACGGGAGACAGGAAGTCGATCGCCTACAGCAGATTTTATATTTTAAGTCTTTTGGGCTGTCATTAGAAACAATCCGCGGAATCTTGTATGAGCCACAAGAATCGATCCAAACGGTCTTGTTGCAGCATTACCAACAGCTTTTACAAGAGCGAGCAGCCCTGGACAGTCTTTTGACCACCTTAGCGCAAACAATTGATTATTATGAAGGAGAAAAGACGATGACCGATCAAGAGAAATTCCGTTATTTTAAGGAACAAAAAATTCGTGAAAACGAAGCGAACTACGGTGCCGAATTACGAGAAGCCTACGGTGAGGAAATCATCGAACAAAGCAACCAAAAGTGGCAGCAGATGACCCAAGTCGATTATCAAGCACTGACCGACAACGAAAACCGCTTGTTGCAGCTGATAAAAGAGCTATTGAATGAAAAGGAAGGGAAACGAATCCCTTCTGACAAAGCCGAAAAGGCTTTTGCTGCGCATCAAGCATGGCTTAAACAAGCAGCGCCCTTTTACTCAGCAGAATATCACCGATCTTTAGGGGAAATGTACGTTCAAGACGAGCGTTTTACCGCCTATTACGATCAAAAAGCAGGCGTCGGCAGCGCGCAGCTGTTGAAACAGATCATTGACCATTACACCAAATCCCATTAAAAAAACGATGCGCAAGCACTGCCCGCTCAGGGGCACTGTTTGCGCATCGTTTCGTCTGTAGCTATCGTTTGATGAACTCATAGGGCATGCGATAGTTGCCGCTTTTTTCCATTACCGCCAATTGGACGGCGGTCTCCCCGCAAGCTTGCAAGTGATGATCGATCGTTGAAAGCTGCAGCAGCTCGCTGATGTATAGATTGTCCCGTCCAATCACGAGCCATTCTCCCGGCGCCTGCGACTGAATCCCAGCAGCAACATGATCCCCATTGGTGAAAATCGCTTCGACTCCTTTATCTGCAAAATAAGCAGCCGCTTCTTTGCCATCTTCTTCCGTCAAGCAATCCCAAAAAATCAAGTCTTCGGAAAAGGTCGAAAAATAGTCGTGAGCCAAACGGACCGTGATTTTTGAATTGCTGCTGAGCTTGCGGCTACGTCCCAATGTCACGCCGATTTTCTGGATGCCTTGTTCCTTAAAATACGTGAAGACCTCCTTGATCGATTCCTCTCGATCGATATAAGTGCAGCCGTCAGTCAAATACGAGATATTTTCACAAAAGACGATGCGTCCGTATGAACGATAAGGCAATAAGGTTTCGATCGGATTCGCCCGCGAGGTAATGATCAAAGCATCAAAGCTTTTCGCCGCAAATTCTTGCAAATATGCTTCCTCTACTTGCGGATCATAGTTCGTGGCTAAAAGCGTCACCTTATAGCCACGAGCAAACGCTGCTGTCGTGATGCCGCTCAATAATCGATCAAAATAGGGATGATTGACAAACGGCAGGATCACACCGATATTTTTGGTTTTGCCGACACTTAATGCCCGCGCCGTGTAATTCGGAATATAGTTGACCTCTTCCATGACAGCCAGGATCTTACGACGCTTTTCTTCACTGACATAAGGATTGTTATTAATGACTCGTGAAACCGTTGAGACCGAATAGCCGGTCAAGCGTGCAATATCCCGAATGTTTGCCATGACTCACTGCTCCTTAAACGAATAATTGTTCTTTCATATAGTCTATCACACTTAGCCCACATGTATAAAATTCATAGTAATCGTTGTGATGGATAAATCCGATGCGCTGAGACCCGAAGTGTTCATCACACGTCAAGTGACTGATCTCATCCACAGGAATTTCTACTAACCGTTCTTGAAAGAACCCTTTTGGCTTCGTCAATACCAGTTGTTGTCCATCAAATGCCAACGTCACATAACAACATTCCGCACCATTTTTCTTCATGTATGTATTCATGTTTCCATCCCGCCTTCCTTTTTATAAATCAAGCATACTGTATGAAACGCGTCTCAGAGCAAGTCATTTGTTTCACTTTTTGACAAAAACCGATCGCCCTTCATGTGAATCACTTCGCATATTTTGCTTTTGTTGGTACAATAAAAAGAGAACAGTGCGAAAAAAAGCGCTATTTTTTAAGGAGGACCGCAAAGTGACATTAGAAGAAGCTTTTTTATTAGACACCTTGCGTTGCCGCTTCAAATTTTTAAGAGAAGAACGCGGATTGAGCCCAAAAGAAGTATGCCAGCATCTCGATGTGTCTTACCCCGATTACACCTTATACGAAGCAGGCGATCGCTTACCCGATGTATTGACGCTGCTACACGCAGCTTCCCTCTATAATGTTTCTGTCGATTACTTATTAGGACAGACAGAACGACCAGAACGGTATTTATGCTAACAATCGACTTTATCGAAAAAACGATCAAATGGTCGTTTTTTCTTTTGCCTCTTTTCCACTTTTCATCGATTAGCAACAATTGTTATCTAATCAAATGAAAAAAATCAAATCATGCGGTTCTTCTTGAAAAAAAATGATAGAATAAACCATCATACATAGAAGGAGTTCAAACAAACATGACCTATGCACTAGAACTAACCGATTTACGCAAAGTCTATGCTACCGGCGTTGAAGCGTTGCGGGGCATAAATTTGACGGTGGAAGAAGGCGACTTTTATGCCTTGTTAGGCCCAAACGGCGCTGGAAAGTCCACCACCATCGGCATTATCACCTCTCTTGTCAATAAATCTTCGGGAAGCGTCAAAGTCTTCGGCTACGATTTAGACAAAGAATTGGTCCAAGTCAAACAACAGATTGGTCTGGTTCCCCAAGAATTCAATTTCAATCCCTTTGAAACGGTCCAGCAGATCGTTGTCAATCAAGCTGGGTATTATGGTGTCCCTCGCAACGAAGCCATCAAGCGCAGCGAAAAATACTTGAAGCAGTCGAATTTGTGGGAAAAACGCAATGTTCGTGCGCGGATGCTGTCAGGCGGGATGAAACGCCGTTTGATGATTGCTCGTGCCCTGATGCATGAACCACGGCTATTGATTTTGGATGAACCGACGGCAGGTGTCGATATCGAATTACGGCGGGAAATGTGGAGCTTTTTGCGGGAATTGAACCAAAAGGGCACAACGATCATTTTGACGACCCATTATTTAGAAGAGGCGGAAATGCTTTGCCGCAACATCGGGATCATCCAATCTGGTGAACTGATCGAAAACACCAGCATGAAGTCCTTATTGGCAAAACTGCAATTTGAAACCTTTCTTTTTGATATCGCACCGATCAAGCAAGCACCAACGATCACTGGGTATCCGATCCAAATGGAAGATGAACAGACCATCGCTGTTGAAGTCGCTCGAGATCAAGGCGTCAACGATCTTTTTGCCCAATTCAGTCAGCAAGGGATCAATGTCCTCTCCATGCGCAACAAATCCAATCGCTTGGAAGAACTATTTTTGAAAATCACCGAAGAATCACACGAAGCGGAGGAAAACCATGTTTAGTCTTTATTTTACAGCCTTAAAAAGTTTAGCGGTCAAAGAGACCAACCGCTATTTACGGATTTGGGTGCAGACCCTCGTCCCACCCGTCATCACTACTTCCTTATACTTTATTATCTTTGGGAAAATGATCGGCAGCCGCATCGGCGAAATGGGCGGCTTTTCTTATATGGAATTTATCGTTCCTGGGCTGATCATGATGTCGACGATCACTAGTTCTTACTCTAACGTGTCATCTTCCTTCTTTTCACAGAAGTTTCAAAAAAACATTGAGGAACTCTTAGTGGCGCCGGTCCCTACCCACGTCATCATTTGGGGCTTTGTCTTTGGCGGACTTGGCCGTAGTATCTTGGTGGGCACATTGGTGACCATCATTTCCCTTTTCTTCGTCCCATTACATGTTTATTCTTGGGTCATCGTTGTCTTAACCCTTGTCATGACCGCCATCTTATTTTCATTAGCAGGGTTGCTAAATGGGATCTTCGCCCAATCCTTTGACGATGTTTCCATCGTGCCAACCTTTGTTTTACAACCATTGACCTATCTTGGAGGCGTCTTTTACTCCATCAGCATGCTACCGCCAATTTGGCAAACGATCTCCAAAGTCAACCCGATCGTGTATATGATCTCTGGTTTCCGTTACGGATTTTTGGGCACCATCGATGTCCCGATTTTCCTCTCCATCGGTATTTTGGTCTTGTTCATTGTCGTCTTATACAGCGTATGCTGGTACTTGATCCAAAAAGGCCGCGGGCTGCGTAGTTAATTACAAAGAAAAAAAGATGAACTTCGTTAACGAAGCTCATCTTTTTTCTTTTATTAGGCATTCAAAACGACTTTTTCCAGTAATGCACCGGCTTGGTGTCTGCCTTCTAAATCAGTACTTCCAGAAAATTGTTGCACGCGATCCATGTTGGTGATCAAAACGATCACCATGGTTTCTTTGCCTTGCTGCTTGATAAACGGCAGATCCATTTGTGCCAGTTTGGTTTGCGGAGTGACTTGCTCCCCAGCTTTGACAAAGACTTCAAAGCCTTGACCGCCAAGGGAAACTGTATCGATCCCCATATGCACAAGAACTTCCACGCCGTTTTGGGTTTTGATCCCGACGGCATGTTTTGAAGGGAACACAGTGGTGACTTCGCCACTGACTGGTGCAAAGATTTGGCCATCTTGTGACTCGATGGCATAGCCTTCTCCCATCATTTTCGTTGAAAAAACTTCATCTGGTACATCTTCTAATGGGACGTATTCACCATGGGTCACGGCATGCAGATCCACTTCGTTGGTGTAACGATCGCCTTCTGCTGCTTGATTTGGTACCAAGAACCAGCTCATGGCAAAAGATAAGCCGATCGCCAAGATGATCCCTAGAACGGCGTAGATAAAGTATTCCCCGATATAGGCTGGCAAACTAAAGATACTTGAAAGAATGTACCCATAAATACGAACACCGAAGAAACTGATGAAGGCAGAAGCCACAGAACTACCAACTGTTGCTGCGATAAAGGCTTTTTTATACTTCGATAAAATCCCGAATAACGCAGGTTCTGTGATCCCTAACAAGCCTGAAACCGCCGACGATAGAATGATCGATTTTTCTTCTTTGGTTTTGACTTTGAAATAAATAGCTGCTGTTGCGCCGGTGATTGCCATATTTGCCATAAACATCATTGGCATCAGCATATCATATCCTTGATTGGCAAAGTTTTGCAAAGCGATCGGGGTCATGGCATGATGCAGTCCCGTGAAGATTGCGATTGGTCGAATCGCCCCTACCACGATTCCTGCTAAGACAGGCGAGATAGTGAATAATCCAGCCACGCCAGCAGCCAATAAGTTTCCTAGATGGATACTGATTGGGCCAATGACCGTTAATGTCAAGATACCAGCGACAAACAACGAAATCGTCGGTGTAAACACGGTACGCAGCACTTGTGGTAAGAGTTTATCGACCCAACGGTAAATATAACTGAGCGCCAGCACGGCAAAGATAATGGGAATCACTGTCCCTGCATAGTTAAAGACGGGTACTGGCAATACGCCGAACAAACGAAAGGCGGAAATACTCCCTTCGGCTACCGCATTGGTCATCGTTGGAAATTGCAGCGTTGCCGCGATTGCGATCGCTAAATATTGATTGGTTTTAAAAATCCGAGCGGCAGAAGCAGCAACAAAAAATGGCAAGAATGTGAATACGCCGCTCGCGATCATGTCGATCACTAAATAGGTATCTGTTTGATTAGAGATGACATTCAATGCCACCAATCCAGCCATCAATCCTTTGATCATTCCTGCGCCAGCGATAGCTGGAACGATCGGACCAAAAACGCCAGAAACGGTATCCATAAATAAGGAAACGGCTCCTTTTTTCTCTGATGTTTCCCCTTGGTTCGCTTCATCAAGACCTAATTCTTTGGCTAAAGGTGCATAATAATCAGCAACATCCGTTCCTATCACTACCTGCAGCTGATTGCTTTGATATTTTGTTCCTACGACTTTGGGTGTTTTTTCTAACGCCGCATAGTCGACTTTTTTCTCATCCTTTAAATCAAAACGCAAGCGAGTCATACAGTGCCATGCATTGTTGATATTGTCTGATCCGCCAACATCTTTAATGATCTGTTTTACGATGTCTTCTTTGGTCATCTTTTTTTCCCCCTGTTGTTTGCTAACGGTCCTGATCCATTTGACGGGCGCCCTTTCAGGTGTTTCCGTTTTCACACACATAGTAGCATGCTCACACAGACTTGTAAAACCAGTCCTTTTTTGATAAAACCAGAATAAAAACGCTATATATCAACGTTTTATTATAAAATAGGCAAAAATTGGACTGGTTTTATGGTGTATATCCAGTTTTTATTAGACCAAATTGACAGCGGTTGCCAAGCATGTTTCAATGGCTATAGCAACTAGAGACAAAAATTGGAGTGAATGAAATGACACCAACGATCATCACCGACGTCAAAGCCTTTGCGATCAAACCTGATCGTCATAACCTTGTTGTCGTTAAAGTAGAAACAAACAAAGGCGTATCTGGGTTAGGTTGCGCAACCTTCCAGTTTCGCCCACTAGCCGTAAAAACCGTCGTTGACGAGTATTTACGCCCCCTCTTACTTGGCCGCGATGCCAATCAAATCGAAGATCTTTGGCAAGTGATGAATGTCAATTCTTACTGGCGGAATGGTCCGATCACCAACAATGCCATCTCAGGAGTCGACATGGCTTTATGGGACATCAAGGGACAATTAGCCGATATGCCATTGTATCAACTGTTAGGTGGAAAAGCGCGTACGGCGATTCCCGCCTATACCCATGCCGTGGCAGATAATCTCGAAGACCTTTATCAAGAAATCGATCGCTTCTTGGCTGAGGGCTATCGCTATATCCGTTGCCAATTAGGCTTTTATGGTGGAAATCCTAGCCAACTGCAAACACCCGATCAGCCCATCGCTGGTTCCTATTTTGATCAAACAGACTACATGGACACAACACTGAAAATGTTTGCTGCGATCCAAGAACGATACGGCAATCAATTTCAAATGCTGCATGACGTGCATGAACGGCTGCATCCAAACCAAGCGATTCAATTTGCAAAAGCCGCTGAGCCTTTCAATCTCTTTTTCCTAGAAGATATTTTGCCGCCGGATCAAAACAAGTGGTTGCAGCAACTCCGCAGCCAGTCGGCGACCCCGATCGCGACCGGCGAATTGTTCAATAATCCGATGGAATGGCAAGAGCTAGTCAAAAATCAACAGATTGACTTTATGCGTGCCCATGTCTCACAAATCGGTGGGATCACGCCAGCATTGAAATTGGCTCACTTCTGCGATGCGATGGGCATTCGGATCGCTTGGCACACGCCGTCTGATATCAGCCCTGTCGGCTTAGCCGTCAACACCCATCTAAATATCCATCTCCACAATGCCGCGATCCAAGAAACGATTGCGATCCCAGCAAATACCCAGTCGGTCTTTGGTGGTAGTCCACAACCTGAAAACGGCTATTTTTATCCCATCGAGAAAAGTGGGATCGGAATCACGTTCGATGAAGCAGCAGCTTCGGAATTTCCCGTGGTTTACCGTCCTCACGAATGGACCCAGAGCCGTACACCAGACGGCACTTTGATCACTCCTTAAACACAACAAAAGACATCCCCTGTCCAATCGACAGGGGATGTCTTTGTTCTCTCTGGGTAAAGACGACGCAACTGGCACATTTGCTTTCCTAAAAATCAATCGATGCGTGAGCGATGGATCTCACGGTCAAAGGGACGGATGTAGGTCACGGCATAATCAATGGCAACGATATTGCTGAACTCATACACGCGGCCGTCTTCTAAAATCGCCCGATTGCTGATCTGCATTGCCGGTGTTCCCCGCTTGCACAATAAAATACCCGATTGCGCGGTCGATGTGGTGATGGGGGTATAGCTTGTGATGTAGTGGGAAATGCGGTATCCGCAGCTTTCGACATAGCGTTGGATCGAGTGCTCCACGATTTCTTGTGTCAATTCAGGAAATAGGCTGACGGGCAATTTAGAGGTTTCCAGCTGTTCGATTTTATAATTGACGATCCGCACTCGTTCAAAGATCCAGACTTCCTCGTCTGGGCCTATTTGGAAAATCTGCTGTTCATCCAACGTTGCTGCCGCCTTATTCAAGGAAATCATTTTGGAATGGATGCGGTCATAAGGGGTGCGGGTCAAGGAATTAAAGATCATTGGGTTTTTGACCCATTTTTCATGGATAAAAATCCCTGAACCTTGTACCACTTTGACGATCCCGATCTCTTCAAGGTTTTTGATTGCTTGCTGGATCGTAAACCGCGAAACGCCATAGGTTTGCGCAAGGGTTCTTTGGTTGGGTAATTTGCCGGCAGAAAATTCTTCCTGATAGATTTTACTCAACAGATCTTGCACGATAAATTCACGTTTTTTCATAATGGCTCCTTCATTTGAGCGGGAGCGATCTCGCTCATGGACCAACTGCAAGCCTTCATATCGATACGACCACTGGCTTTGAAGACCACCCCTTCATCGACGAGTGCTGCTTTTCGCACATTGGCGGTGGGACCAACTAAGACGCCATCTGCCCGCACGACTCGATGGGCAGGGACATCCTGAGGGCTCAAGCGCATCGCTCGACCGACTGCTCGCGCGCCGTTGATTTGTCCCAATTTCCACGCAATCTGACTATAGGAGACGACTTTACCAAAAGGGATCTGCCGCGCCAGCGCATAGACTTCTTCATAGAATGGATTCATACTGTTCGCTCCTTCTTTGATTCTTTCTATCATAGTACTGGATTCCCTGCCAATAGTAAATGAACAGACGCAACTTTAGCAATAGCCATACAAACACTCGATTCCTTCTCTAGCAAGCCAAGAACGAATCGAGTAGTCATTAGTTTGGAAAATCAAAGTAGGTTTTCGCATTGTGATAAGAGATATCTGCGACGATCTGCCCTAAATATATTTCATCTGCTGGTAGTTGTCCGTCTTCTACCCATTCACTGATCACCTGACACAAAATCCGCCGGAAATACTCGTGGCGTGGATAAGACAAAAAGCTGCGAGAATCCGTCAGCATGCCGACGAAGTTTCCAAGAATCCCGCCTTCTGCTAGGGTCGTCAACTGATATCGCATACCAGAATACGTATCATTGAACCACCAAGCAGAGCCTAATTGCAGCTTGCCTTTGCTCTCTTCTTGGAACGCCCCCATCAGCGCAGTCAACACTGGATAATCTTTGGGGTTCAGTGAATACAAAATCGTCTTCGGCAATAAGCTTTCCGCCTGAAGCTGCGCCAATGTCCGACTTAAGCCGCTCGCTAGACGATCGTCCCCCATCGCATCACCGCCGCTATCAGGTCCTAGTTGTTGGAAAAGTTTTTGACTGTTGTTGCGAGTCGCCATCAGATGCAATTGCGCGGTCCAACCTTGCTTCGCGTATTGGCGCATCAAGTCAATCAGCAAGCCGGTTTGAAACTGTCTGATTTCTTCATTAGTCAGTGTCCCAGTGGTCAAACGCTTCTGAAAAATCGCTTCAAGTGCAGCGGTATCGTAGGCTTCCTCTCCAAGACGTGATAGACTGTGATCTGCTAAACGACAGCCCCGTTGCTGGAAGTAAAAAATACGTACGGCCAATGCTTCAACCAGCGTTTGATAGCTAGTGATTTCTTTGTTCGCAGCTGCAGCCAATTGCTTAAGGTATGCTGGAAATTCTGAATTCTGCAGATTGATTGCTTTGTCAGGACGAAAGGTAGGATACACAGCAAAGGATTCTTCTGCCAGCTTTTGATGATACGTCAACGAATCAATGGGATCATCCGTCGTACAGATCACCTCAACGGCCATCTTTTTGATCAGCCCTCGTGGTGAAAATTCCTTCGTCTGCAACTGTTGATTGGCTTTTTCCCAAATGCTTGCTGCATTGGCTAGTGTCAACCGCTCATCCATACCAAAGATTCGCTTCAATTCCAAATTGGTCCAGACATATAATGGATTGCCAATGCAAGCCTCCAAGGTCTGCGCCCAAGCACAGAATTTTTCGTAGTCATCAGCATCGCCAGTGATCAAAGATTCTGCAACACCATTGGCTCGCATCAAGCGCCATTTGTAATGGTCCCCCGCCAGCCACGCTTGGGTCAGATTGGTGAAGTTTTGGTCTTCGAAAATCTCTTTCGGATCTAAATGACAATGGTAATCAATGATCGGCTGCTTTTTTGCATACCCATGGTATAACTCTTTGGCAAAGCTGTTTTTCAAAATAAAATCGTCAGTTAAAAACATTTCTTCGCTCCTTTTCTTAACGCCCCACGCTCTTGTCGATGGCTTCCCACAACCCTAATAAGTAGGAAGCGCCGATCGCCCGATCATATAAGCCATAGCCTGGACGTCCCGTTTCTCCCCAGATCATTCGCCCATGATCTGGTCGAATATAGCCGTCAAAGCCATTTTTGTACATCGCTTCTAGGATCTGATACATGTCTAACGAGCCTTCAGAGGAGAGATGCGGTGCTTCATAAAAGTCTTTGTCATTGCCCAAGTATTGAATGTTACGAACATGGGCAAAAGGAATCCGATCCCGGCGACAAAACTCAGCCAAAATCTCATAGACATTATTGGCTGGGTCTTCGGCGATACTGCCAGTACAAAGTGTGATGCCATTTGACGGACTGTCGACCACGTTACAGACCCAATCCAGATCATCACGGTTTTTAACGATACGCGGCAGACCAAAAATCGAATAGGGAGGATCATCTGGATGAACAGCCATCTTGATGCCGACCTCTTCGCAGGTGGGAATGATGGCTTTTAGGAAATAAGCAAAGTTTTCTCTTAATTTGTCATCATCGACATCCTTATACGCAGCAAACAATTCTTTGACATGTGCCAAACGTTCTGGTTCCCAGCCTGGCAAGGTATAGCCAGAGCTTGACTCCTCAACTTCTTTGACGATCTCTTCTGGGTCTTTGTCGATCCCTGCTTTTTCAAATGCCATCGTAGAAGAACCATCGGCTAAGCGATAATCGAGATCCGTTTTGATCCAATCAAAAATCGGCATAAAATTATAGCAGATCACTTCGATTCCGTATGCTGCCAAATTACGAATCGTTTCTTTGTAGTTTTCGATATACAGGTCTCTCGAAGGCAAGCCAATCTTGATGTCATCATGAATATTGACACTTTCGATCACCTTCAGAGAAAGTCCAGCTGCTTCGACTTCTTCCACGAGCGCCTTGATCCGTTCTTTGGGCCAAACTGCCCCAGCAGGCAAATCAAAAAGTGTGCCGACGATGCCTTTCATCCCAGGAATTTGACGGATATCTGCTAACTTGATTTTATCGTATTCTTTTCCATACCAACGAAATGTCATTTCCATTTTTTATTCGATCCCTTCTACTGTTTCATGTAATGTTTTACGAACTGCGCCGGTTCCTGTTAGCATCTTAGCGAACAAGTGACCCACGTTTTCAGCGATTCCTGCTTGATAGAGATCCAAACCAAAAATCTGCGGATTTGCTAAGATTGGTCGAATGATCTCTTGAACATCGGCGGCTGACCCCAACTGACACTCATGTAAAATCTCTTGCAATTCTGCTAAGAGGGGATCAGGACTTGGGACAAATGGATGGCCTTCATCATCGATCGCTAAGAGATAACGCAACCAGCCAGCAATCGCTAAAGGAATAAAAGTCAGCTCAGAAGCCGAGCCTTCTTTCTCCACATACTTTTTGATGGTTTCACCAAAACGGATGGCGATTTTCTGTGAGGTGTCTGCGGCGATGCGCTGGGGGGTGTCAGGAATCAGCGGATTCGGTAAACGAAGACCGACCACCTCATCGATAAATTTCTTTGGCTGAATGATCTCAGGATCTTCCACTACCGGCAAGCCTTCACGATAGCCGATTCCTTTGATCAAAGCGACAATATCTGGATCGGTCATTTCCGCAGCAATGGATGTATAGCCGAGTAAACAGCCGAACAAACTCATTGCCGTATGCAGTGGATTCAAACAAGTTGTGACTTTCATACTATCGGTTTTGTCTACGATCTCTCGACTCGTCAAGATCACCCCCGCTTTGTCTAAATTCGGGCGACCGTTCGGGAAATCATCTTCAATCACTAAATAATGAGTCGCCTCTGTATTAGCAAACGGAGCGATCATCGTTCCTTTATCGGTCCGAATGACTGGCAGCTGCTGAATGCCAGCTGCTGCTAATTCTTCTGCAACTGCTGTTGAAGGATTTGGCGTGATCCGATCGATCATTGACCACGGAAACGTCACTTGCGCGTTGTTTTCTAAGTATCGGACGAACGCTTCTGAAATATGCCCCAGCTTTTGCCACTCTTTTGCGATGGTGACAATCGCAGCTTGGAAACGGAGCCCATTTTGCGAAAAATTGTCGGTAGAGACCATAGCGATCGGAAGAGCCCCTGATTGAAAACGATCCCATAAAAAGCTAGCCAAAATGCTCATTGTATGGTTGACCTGATGAGGACCCGCAGCGAGATCCGCTTGGACGACAGGCAAAAAATTCCCCTGACTGTCTTTTAAGCCATAGCCTTTTTCTGTGATTGTTACGGTGACCAATTGTAGTGACGGCTCACGAAATACTTTACGTATATGCTCATAACTCGCAGTGCGGGAAGGATGGCAATAATAACTAGCCGCCGTTGATTGGAGCAATTTTTTCTCCAACCGTCCCCCTTCGTGCATGATCACTTCTAAAATGTCATTCTCGTAAGGCGCGTACACTTGATCGATCACTTGTTCATCAAAGGTTTCACACACTACGATTCCTTTTGACAACGCTTGTTGATCGATCAACGTTTGGGCTACTTCTGCGTGAAATGCCCGATACAAATTTCCCCCACCAAAGTGTAGCCATTGAAACTGAGTATCTGATTGATCCCTCACTTCTTTGGGAACGACCGGCATCGTAACTCCTGCCTGCTTCAAGGCAGCAAAATCAAACATCCTACTTCCTCCTTTTTCTTAAAACTGATATATTAGTATTCTAGTTCATTCCATACTGAATTGCAAGCCTTTACAAAAGGTTATTCAACTTATATACTAGTTTTATTACTCAAAACTATCCCTAGGCACTTTCCTTCAGAGTTTTTCTTTCGAAGGGAATTGAATGCCTGATACAGAAAGAAGCGTTTATGTTGAACCCTACAAATTTTCAATCACAAGCTTATGAATCAATCAAAGAGTTGATCTTAACCGCCAAACTGATTCCCGGTCAAAAAATATCTGAAAAGGAATTGGAGCAACGACTAACCATCGGCAGGACGCCGATCCGCGAAGCAATTATTCGTCTGCGCCGTGAAGCACTGATCCATGTCGTTCCCCAAAGCGGCACCTATATTTCTAAAATCAGCATCAAACAAATTGAAGAAGCTCGTTTTGTCAGAGAGACGCTTGAAAAAGAAGTATTCGTAGCTGCCTGCCAAGCCGTTACAGAAGAACAACTGAAAGAACTAGAAAAACTCGTTATTTTGCAGCGGACCTATGCCCAATTGAAGGATGAAATCGAGTTTTTCCAACTCGACGAGGCCTTCCATCAGTTGATTTATAAAATCGCCGACAAAGAAAATGTCTGGAATTGGCTACAAACGATCAATCTGCCATTAAATCGCTTCCGCTTCTTACGTTTAGAGGTGGAGGAATTGTCTTGGGAAATTATTTTGCGAGATCATGAAGAAATCTTAGCAACCTTAAAAGAAAAAGACCAAGCCAAAATTGCTCCCTTGGTCGGGCAACACATTGATGTCATTGATAACGATCTGGTTTTTGTGGAAAAAGCCTTCCCCGATTACTTTACGGAGTAAAGCTATTTGAAAATCATGGACCTTAAAAACCACCCTCGTCGAGTAGATAGCCTACTTGACGAGGGTGGTTTCATACGCTGAACAAGCGAGAATACGCTCATTCGATCGGGTGATAACTAAAGCCTTGCCCCAGTACTTCTGAGACATTATTGACGATCACAAACGCTTTTGGGTCAATCGTCTCAATGATTTGTCTGATCTGCATAAACTCTTGGTCGCTGGCAACGATCAGCAGCACTTGCTTGTCGGCTTGCTGGTAACCGCCTTGGGCAGCCAACAGGGTCGCACCCCGAGCTGTTTTATCAAAGACCGCTTCTCGAATCTCATTCACGTGGTTCTCACTTAAGATCATGATAGATTTCTTTCGGTTAAAGCCGGTTTCAATGTAGGTCATCACACCAGAGGTGATCACGATCGATAAGATCGCAAACAAGAACTCTTCAAACCCGAAAACGAACAAGTTCATGGAAACAACGATCGCATCGGTCGCCAGCAAGCCAATCGCTGGATTCAAATTAAAGTATTTCTTGAAAATCAGCGGTGGAATCGTTGTGCCGCCGCTGGAAGACTGATTTTTGTACAAAATCGCTACTCCTAAAGCAAAAATCGCACTGCCAAAAATCACGGAAAGCAACCGGTCTTCAGCCACCATATATTCCGGAACTAAAGCAATTGCTACTGGAAAAGCAAAACTACCATAGAGGACTTTCATAAAAGGCCCCTTCCCTAAAAAGGCATAGGCAAGAATAAGCATGAGAATATTCAAGACCATGATCACAGCCGCTCGATCCCAACCGAGTGCTGACTCTAATAAAATACCGATTCCGCTGACACCGCCAGCTGCCACATGATGCGGTCCTAAAAATAAATTGATGCTTGCCGCTAACAAGAAAAGTGCTGCGGTGATTTTTCCATAGGTTTTCAGAATTGTCATTTGTTTCCTCTTTTCTCTGTCATTTTCACGGTTTATTCAAGCTGCTTTGCAGCCATTCTTACTCCTCACTATACGCCCATTTGATGTCACCGACAAAATTTATGTTTAGCCAGAGGGAATAACCAGAAATCTGTTGGCTGATTGCCTGATTCAATCGTTCTCGCAAGGGATCTTGCTGACCTACTGTATCGAGAGGAGTTGCAGGTAAAATCACTACATCTAATTCCACAATGACTTGATTACCGACTTTGGCGGTACGTAACACAAAGTCCACCACTTCTTCTGCGCGCAATTCTTTTTCAACGATCGTCATGATGGTCTCCCGCAGTTCTTCTTTTGGGGTAGAGGAAGTCAATTCTAAAATCGCTGCTTTCAACTCTTTTATCGAAAGCTGGATAAAGAACAAGGTGATCCCGATGGAGATGATTGGGTCGACATACATCGCAAAATCCCCATAGGGACTGGCTTGGATCAGCCAGGACACAAGAAATGAACCGACGACACCCAGACTAAAGAAAAAGCCGAAACGCCATTGTTCTAGTTCCACCCAATAAAAGGGATGGGTCAGTGGTTTCTTTTTTAAGTACAAGTAAAAAGAGAAACAGTAGATCGTACCAACCAGCGAGAAATACAAACCGATTGGATCAATCATGCCATCACTGACGTGTAATAAACTAAAAGCAGATTCAATGATCCCATAAATTGAGATCAGCAGGATGATACTATATTGAATAAATACCACTAATGGCATCAATGCCTCTTTACCGAATGGAAAACGTTCAAAATCTTGGGCTTGGATATATTTTGCCACGTACAAAGCAATCAGTGACATCACTGCACCAATCAATGTATAGACCCCATCTAACAAGAGGACGTTATAACTGACCAGCAACCCAAAAAGCAAGGCACCGCCACCATAGATACTCCCAGCGACAATCGATGCCAACAAAAGCTTGCGTATTTTTTTCTTTTCACTCATGATACTCCTCATCTTTCACAAAAAAACTATTCTTTTGATTGCGTTCTTCCATCTATAAGCCTATCTTCCCATATAAATAACATGAAAAACAGTCAATTTTTTCATACAAAGCGGAAAAAAATAGTGTTGCTGTCAATCATTCACTCTATTCTCTAGTGATGCATATTCGATCTTTCTATTCCACTCTTTTTACATTCTGGTGTAAATCCCCTTGACTACGCGGATTGATTCCCTTATCATCAAGGGTAACCATATTCAATCAGAATTTTCAGAATATTCCGTTATATTTTTCATAACGGCGATTCATTGGAAGACAGGGAGGATGAAGAGAGTGAATGAAGCAAAACAAGTCCCATGGACAGGAGAACCAAATCAACGTGCGATCAACTATTTGAATGAAGAAGGCAAAGTGATCGTTTGCCCAACCAAAGTCGGCTATATCATTGCCGTCTCTGATAAAAAAGGGCTGGAACGCAAGTTTTCAGCGAAAAATCGCAAGCGTAACAAACCAGGCGTCGTTCTTTGCAGCTCATTGGAACAGCTACATGAATTAGCCGAACTAAATGCGGAAACCGCCGCCGTTTACGAAACTTGCTGGAACAATGACGTGTTATTCGGTGCGATTTTGCCTTGGAAAGAATCAGGAAAAGCCTATATCCCAAATGATGGTTCAGAAGAATTGATGACGGACGTTCGGGGAACCAGCTGTTTTGTGATCAAATTCGGTGTCCCTGGTGAGCAGATTTCAAAAGAATTTTGGGATCAGCAAAAGAAATTGCTTTTCGCCAGCTCAGCGAACCCTTCAGGCAAAGGAAACCGCGGACTTGTTGAAGGGATCGGCGAACAAATCGCGCAAGAAGCCGATCTAATCATTGAAGGCAACGACTATGTTGCATCGATCCAACCAGACAAAACGCTGGAAACCCGCTATGAGCAAGGAGTCATGGTTTCTTTCGTTGATAAAGACGGCAACTTGATTCCTGAGCAAGGAGACCAACGCTCCATCACACCCGCACCTGTCTTGATCCGTAAAGGACTCGATGTTGAAAAAATCCAAATGTACCTTTCTGATTACTTCAACTCATGGGACTATCGCCACGGGGAGTACTATTGATCTTTCATTGTCAACAAGGAACCGAAGAACCAGCTAGCTGCCCTCCTTTTCAAGGAGAACCACTCAGCTCGTTCTTCGTTTTTTTAATTGAAAAAATACTTTTCTTCTATCGTTTTTCTTTCAAAAGCTGAATGATCTCTGCCTGCTGTTTGATGATCGTATCTTGTTGCTTGATTTTAATCCAGTTTTGATCGATTTGGATAGCTGCTCCGAGATTTTTGTAACTAAGGTTGGGGATCTCCATGAAATGTATTCGGTGTGCAGATAAGTCATTAAAGATCTGGACAGACAGACCATCACTCAATTCATGGATCTCTTTTTCTTCAAGATATTGGTTGATCAGATTTTCTACAGTCAAACGCTTTTTTCGTTTCTTGCCTTGTGTACCATTCGAATTTTCGGATTTCTTGTTCGTACCAAACATTTTTGTTCTCCTTTCGTTAGGTCATCCTTCCTTCATTTTGTGATTCCGTGTCTCTTCTTCAGTGACCAAAATAAAATCGAGCGAAACCTACATGTAAATATTTTGTCACAAAATAGCATTATTATCTAAATATTATTGTTTTTAACGATAAAAAAGGAATGAATTACGATCAGGTTTCATCTGTCTTAGAATTCCAACTCTATTTCTGCTATAATACCCTCGTAAACACATAGGAGGTACTCGATGAAAAAGCATTCCTCAATTGCTTTCTAGGGGACGACGCCAATGACAGTGACTTTGGACTACACTTACTGCTGGGTTGTGGGCTGCCGCAACACAGTGCTTAGCACAAAACGAAAAAACTAAGCGTGGTACGGATTGCGAAATCGCATGAAGCTGGAAGCAGAAGTAATCGTTACGGACGGTGAATGTGTCCCTAGCCAAAGAAGCCTGATGAAGAACGAACGGAACCCTTTTCTCTCAAAAGAAATCATTCTTTTGGAGGAAAGCAAAATGAGAAAAGATGAAAATACGACCTTTGTTTGTAAAAACTGCAGTACGCCTGTGGCACCCTTGACCAATGGTTCTTACCGCAACCATTGTCCCCAGTGTCTCTACTCGTTACACGTGGATATTCGCCCGGGTGATCGTCAAAATACTTGCCATGGCTTGATGCGACCGATTGACTATCGCCAACATTCCAAAAAAGGATATCAGCTGCTGCATGAATGCACCCGCTGCAAAAACCAGCAGTGGAATATCGTGGCACAGGATACGCAACAGCCAGACCATTTTATTGAGTGGTTGGCTCAAACCGCTGCGTATCACTAAAAAACCAAAGAAGACCATGCTTAAGGCTGGTCTTTTTTGGTTATCAGAACAACGGATCTCTTATACCACTAACTGCTCATAGACATTGTCGTCATAAGAAGCGCTTGCTTTAACCTAAAAAAAAACAGCCCGCTGTTTCGTCGATTGGTTGACGAAATTGCGGGCTGTCCTGCTAGTGTCTTTTTGATGATTTTACGTTGGTTTGCGCTTATTCAAAAACGAATTGATTGTGATACAGTTCCGCATAAAAGCCGTCGGCCGCCACCAATTGATGGTGATTGCCTTCTTCAATGACTTTGCCATCCTTCAAGACAACGATGCGGTCGGCATTCAAAATCGTCTTCAAGCGATGGGCGATCACAAAACTGGTTCGTCCTTTGATCGCTTCATCCATTGCTCGTTGAATTTTCGCTTCGGTCACGGTATCAACGTTACTGGTGGCTTCATCCAAAATCAACAATTCTGGATTGGTCAAAATCGTTCGGGCAATACTCATCAATTGTTTTTGACCAGTACTGAAAAGATTGTTCTCTTCGGTGATCTCCGTGTCATAGCCTTTTTCCAACGTCATAACAAACTCATGGATATTGGCTTGTTTCGCTGCTGCAATGACTTCGGCTTCAGTCGCTTCTGGTTTCCCAAAAGCAATGTTTTCGCGAATCGTCCCTGAGAACAACACGGATTCTTGCAAAACGATTCCCACTTGAGAACGCAGCAGATCCAAGTCTAGCTCCCGGATGTCGATGCCGTCAAAGGTCACAGAACCACCATTCACATCATAGAAGCGATTCAACAGGTTCATGATGGTCGTTTTTCCTGAACCCGTCGGTCCGACTAATGCGACCATTTCGCCTTTGTTGACTGTGATCGAGACATCTTTTAGGACCAATTTTTGACTGTCATACCCAAAGTCCACATGATTCAAAGCAACCGCCTCTTTGATGCCCTTCACTTTGATCCCGTCTTTTGGTTTGACTTCATCAGGTTCATCAAACATTTCATTGATTCTGCGCGCACCGGTGATCGCCAATTGAATCATGCTGTAACCAGAAGAGATCTGCATCAATGGTTGGTAATACTGCTGCGAATACTGGACAAAGGTCACAACTAATCCTAAAGCAACAGAACGTTCTAAGTCACCGTTCAATGCTAACCAGCCACCAAAGAAAATCACGATTGCCGTGTTCAACAAGGACATCCCTTGCATCAAGGGGAAAAGCAGCCCAGAGTAGACTTGCCCTTTGTAGGTAGCTTCGCGGACTTGTTGGTTGTGGACCAAGAAACCGTCGATGGTTTCTTCTTGCAGTCCATTGGTGATGATGATTCGTTGACCACTGATTTTTTCATCAATATAGCCGTTTAATTTTCCGACTTCATCTTGCTGCAGATCGACATATTTGCGGGCTTTTTGGATCACGATCACCGCGATTAAGACCGCAATCGGGGTAGAAGCAATCGTTGCCCATGCCAATTCAACGTTTTGACGGAACATCATGATCAAGATCCCCACCATTAAGACTACATTGGTCAGCACTTGCAACAATGCTTGGTTCAGACTGTTTTGGATGTTATCCAAGTCACTGGTAAAACGGCTCAAAATATCACCGTCTTGATGAGAATCAAAGAATTTGATCGTCAATTTTTCCAGTTTATTAAATAAACCGATCCGCATTCTGTTGGTTGATTTCCCCACCACTTGCGTGAACAAGATACTATAAACAAAATTGGCTGCACTGGCTAAGACATAAAAAATCAACAATTTCCAAATGATCGATAGAAAAGCTGATTTATCATCGACCCCTTGCATCAAACCACCAACATAATTCGCCAACTCTTGGAACGCTTCTCCGACAAAGACTGGCGCTTGCACTTGCAGATACGTTGCCAGAATCACCGTCACAAAAATGAATAGAAACGACCACTTGTATTGTTTTAAGTAATGGTAGAAAAATTTACTCGCTTTGAACAAATCTGTCATGGTTACTCCTCTCCTTTCTGTGTTGCGAAGATTTCTTGATAGATGGCATTGTTATTGGCTAAAAATTCATGGCTTCCTTCACCAACCAGACGTCCATTATCTAAAACGAAGATGCGGTCGGCTTTCACAACAGAGGCAATCTTTTGCGCGATGATGATCGTTGTCGTGTCTTTTAATTGTTTTTCAAACGCTTCGCGAACCAATTTTTCCGAACGAGCATCTAATGCACTCGTACTATCATCCAAAATCAAAATTTTCGGTTCACCGATCACTCCTCGAGAAATCGATAAGCGTTGCTTTTGCCCTCCAGAAAAATTGCTGCTGCGCTCGGAGACCGGCGCTTCAAACCCAGCGGTCAATTTTTGAATAAATTCACTGGCTTGGGCGATTTCCGTTGCGCGAGACATCTCAGATTCTGAGGCGTCTTTTTTCCCTTGCCGCAAGTTTTGGGCAATCGTTCCTGAAAAGAGGATCGCTTTTTGCAAGACAAAAGCGACCGTTTTACGCAAGCTTTGTTCATTGACTTCTTTCAAGTCAACGCCGCCAACTCGCACGACACCTTCCGTTGGGTCAAACAAACGAGGAATCAGCTGCGCCAGTGTTGATTTGCCGGCACCAGTCGCCCCTACGATCCCAATCATTTCACCAGGTTTGATGGTAAAACTGATAGCCGTTAGGGCATTTTTTTCATCCCCAGGGTAACGGAAGCTGACGTTTTCAAAAGCGACACTTCCAGACAACTCTTGTTCTGGGACATCTTGGTATTGCAGATCCGGTTCGGTATCTAGAATCTCTTTGATCCGTTTAAGCGAAACTGCAGCCCGCGATGTCATCATCATCATCATGCCGCCGATAATGATCGCCATCATAATTTGCATCAAATAATTCATGAATGAGGCAATTCCCCCAATCAAGGTTGGATCATCTTTCGCTAGATCACTGACAAAGAAGATCGCGCCAACGACGGCTAAGTTGGCTGCCAGCATAAAGGAGGGGATCATTACAGAGAACAAGGTTCCTACGATAATATTATGCTTCGTTAACGTTTCACTGACTTTGGAAAAGCCTTGTAGCTGGTTTTCTTCTTGAACAAAAGATTTCACCACACGAATCCCCATCAAATTTTCTTTGGCAATCCCATTGATTTTGTCGATCAAGTTCTGGATGATCATAAAGTGTTTGCCCATCCGTGTAAAGGAGAGTGCCGTAATCACTAAGACAGCGATAATTAGTAAGACGATGATCCACCAAAGTTGCGGCATGGTTGTCATCGCCAAAATGAAGGCACCGATAAATAAGAACGGGATGCGAAACAACGATTGCAGCGAGATCATCACTAAGTTTTGAATTTGAGTGATGTCATTGGTCAAGCGCACCACTAGGTTTCCTGCCGAGAAGGTTTCGATATTACCAAATGAGAATGTCTGGATTTTCCGAAACATCTCTTCCCGAATATCGGCACTAATGCCTTGCGCCACTTTCGCAGAAAAAATCGTGTTGATAATCCCTGCAACAAGGCCTAGCAATGCTAGCCCAATCAGCTGCATACCAATTTTTTTCATTTCATCATTGTTTTCGGTAATAATTGATTCTAGCACTTGCTGCAAGAGCTTCGGCTGCCATAATTCAGCAACGACCATTAAAATGACCGATAATAAGGCAATGCCGGTTGCCGCTTTGTACTTTTTGACATGGCGTAAGACCAGATCCATATACGTACCACTCCTTTTTGTTTAGCAGAAAAGACTGCCAAAAAATTTCGGTTGCACAACAATTTAACATGGATCCCGACGGGAAACAAGCGAACAAATAAAACAAAAAGAGCTTTCATGAAAGCTCTTTGAAAATATTGCATAAATGTTGTCGAAAATAACGAATAGTAAAGGGATTATGATGATCCTCGATACTGGTTTGATTATTTTTTGTCGCTAAATCTTTGACTTACGATTCGCTGTTTTCCAGCTCACTTTTTTGTTTTTTTGTCAGTTTTTGTTTGACTAAATCGTAGGAAACCAAAATCATTTGTTCGATGTTTTCTTCCATCAAGGCATCAGATGCCAACTTGATGGTATTCCAATGGGTCTTATTGGCATAATACCCTGGAATGATGACGTCAGGAAATTGCTCTCGCAGCGTTTCGTTGACCTCGGGCAGATTTTTCAAAGTCAAAAACGCTGTTTCTTCTGGTTGTGGACTCATGATTCCAAACTGCTTTCCTACTAAATCAAAGTAGATTGCATCCCAATCTTCGCGATAATAGACTTTGGCTCCCGGCAAGCCTTCCCCAAATGCTTGAAATCGCTGCATTTTTTGTGCAATTTTTTCTTCAATCGATGTACTCATTGTGTTTCCCCCACTTTCTGCTATCAAATTCGCCATTTTCTGTCTCAATTTTGACAGATTGAATCGCTTGCTGCTCTATTTCCTACTATTATACATGGTTGTCGTGGAAAAAGGGATTTTTTATCAGTGGCATATCGACTGATAATGATGTTACATGCAGCTGAAAGCAGCGTTACATTCATTCACCTTTCTCAGAAGACACAAAAAAGCCCTCATCAGCGAGTAAGTTGTACTCGCCAATAAGGGCAATTGATTACTAGATGTCACGGACAAGATTCATTTGAGAATCTTAGTACCAACCATTTGCTTCCCAGAATGCTTTGGCAGCAGACCAAGAACCATAACGTGATACAACATATTCATCGGCAACCTTTTCTTGGTTAGCAGCTGAATAGTCACCATTTAAGTAAGAGTTGGTTAATTGGTAACGGCCATAGTATTGTCCGTTTGTCGCTGTGTAAGAACCACCAGATTCTTTGTTTGCGATCCATTCTTTTGCTGAAGCTTCTGAGCCGCTAGCTGAAGAGCTGTAGCTTGAGCTGCTTTGTGTGCTTGCAGCAGATTGTGTGTTGCTTGATTGTGAAGCTGCTGGTTCACTTGGTTGTTGTACACTTGCTGCAGCAGTCGTGCTTGCAGATTCTGTATAAGTTGCAGTGCCATCTGTAGGGATGATCAATGCTTCCCCAACAAAAATCAAGTTTTTATCAGCAATCTCGTTTGCTTCAACGATCGCATTGATCGTATCATCAGAGCTATAACCATAAAAGTTAGTAGCGATTGTTGATAATGTATCACCAGATTGAACAGTGTATTGTTCGTCTGCAAAGGCGTCTTTCCCACCTAAGAAAAGGCCGAAACCGGCAAGGACAGCTGTACTAAGTAAAACAGTTTTTAAAGACTTCATATAATTAAATCTCCTTCTTTGAAACTCATTTTGCGTCATTTGAGATGACTCAAGCGCATAAACAAGTCTAACATCGAAGAATATTTCATAGGTAAAGAATTCATTACAGATGATTACGAAAACGACAGTTGCCTTACGTTTCGTAAGAATTTGAGAATCCTATCATATCAAGCTTTGCTCTGCTGTAATTTTTAACATTACAGTTATTTTGTTTTCAGGTAAACCAGTTAACCTTAGAAAACCTTTCCTATATTACAAAAACCCCTCTTTTTACACAGGATTGTAACAAAAGAAGGAACGAGACAAGGTCTCATTCCTCATTTACTTTCAATTTTTTCTTCACTGGGATCAATTTATTCATGACGATCGCCGCAATAGCGCTTAAAGCAATCGGTGAATCTAATAAATATTGTAAGAATTGAGGCGCGGATTCTTTGATTTCTGCTGGCATAAACAACAAGCCGATGGCAATAATCAACGGTACCCCGATAATATACAACTCCCGCTCGGAAAACTCTTCATTCTTAATGACCCGAAAGCCGCTCAACAAAATAATGACGCAGACGACCGCGAACACGCCGCCGATGACAGCAGAAGGTACTGCGTGAATCAAGGCTGAAAGTTTTCCCATGAAGGACAATAGGATAAACCAGACGGACGCCATCACAAAGACTTTTTTACTAGCAACCCCTGTGATCGAAATGATCCCTGCATTGGTAGAATAACCAGTTACAGGTGTCGTTCCAACTAAGGCGGCAACCAAGCAGCCTAACCCTTCACCGATCACGCCTTTATTGATCTGTTCATCCGTAACAGGTTCTTCTGTCACAGAACTGACCGCGTACCAAGTTCCTGTTGTTTCTGCTAGGAGAACCATATAGATCACTAGCATCGTTAAGATCGCTGAAACATCAAAATGCAGGCCATAGTTTAGAAATACCAGTTTTGGCAGACTAAAGAAAGAAGCATCCGCCACCGACTGAAAATCAACGCCTCCCATAAAGGAAGCAATCACGGTACCGATAACCAAAGCAATAATGACCGAACTGATTCGGAAGTATTTTCCCATTCCTGGAAAATAATCGCCTAACATGGAAAACAAGATCAAAATCGCCGCAGTAATCGCAGCTAGCAACATGTTTTGATTGGCACTTAGTGTTTCAGTGGCAGGATAGATATTGCTAGTAAATGCCGTTGGCAGCAGCGTCAAACCAACGATCATGATGATCGTCCCACTGACGATCGTAGGAATAAAATGACGAACGATATACTTATAGATGCCAGTAAAGCCTAGTAAAATGACTGCTGCGGCACCAACAATGCTGGCACCTAACACCGTGTCCATGCCGTTGGCACCAAAATAAATACCGATGATCGCTCCAACGGGCACAAAGGATGGTCCTTGACATACGGGTAATTTCAAGAAAAAGAGGACTTGGATCAAAGAAGCGATCCCTGCTCCTAAAAAGGTCGATTGGATCAAACCTGATGCGTCTGAAGAGGACATCGCCACCGCGGTTGCGATAATAAATGGCGGCACATACACGTCCATTGCCAACACATGCTGTAATCCTAAAAGTACTGCTTGACCAAAGGGAATGTCTTCGTTCATTCCGATCGTTAAATGTTTGTTTTTCGTTGATTCCACTGTCTCATTCTCCTCATTTTTCGTGTACTTTTTTTCCTTGGACCCAGACTTGGCGAATATTTTGCATCGTTGCTAAGTACAGGATTTTTTGTAATCTTGCTTCGGGTGAAGTAAACACACCGAAGTCAGGCAAAGGATTTTCTTTTTGTCGCGTATCGATCACTTGCACATCAAACGCATACCCTTCTTTGATGACACCTACTGGTAATCTCAGTGCCTCACCGCCGCCTTTTGTCGCCAATGAGAACGCATCGATCACGGATATACGAGAATCAGCTACTCCTCGTGTGTTTTGAGGAAGCGTGACATCCACGCCATCTTCTAACATTCTCGAAGACATCACAGCTTGTTTGATGTTGTCATACAAACTCGGTGAAAAACCGCCGGAGATATCCGTTCCTAAACCAATCGTGACCCCTTGTTCTTTCAAGCGCTTGATTGGGATCACGCCATTGGCAAAGTAGGCATTTGAAATGGGACAGTGCGCAACTGCGGCGCCGGTTTCGACAAAACGGGCGCCGTCAGCTGGGCTGATGAAATTGCCATGAGCCATCACTGCTTTTTCACGCAACAAGCCAAAATCTTGCAGCACTTCGGTATCCGTTTTGCCAAATCGTTCTTGGACAAAGTCATGTTCCCATTGCCCTTCACTGCAGTGGGTCTGAACATGGACATCATATTTTTGAGCCAATGCGCCTAACCCTGCCAAGCCTTCATCGGTACAGCTGGGGACAAATCGCGGAGTGACCACAGGATAAACGCCTTGAGGTGCGGTCTTTGCGATTGCTTGTACTTCTTGAATAAAACGTTCTGTATCCGCTAATGCCTCTTCTGTTGACGCATCCCGATAAAAAGCAGGATTGGCTTGAGGATCGTCCATAACGACTTTTCCGACTAATCCCCGTTGACCAAGAGCGGCACAAGTCTTCGCCAATTGAAGACTCGCTTCTAGATGGATCGTTGCAAAATAAAGAACCGTTGTCGTTCCTCTTGCCAACAACTGTGCCACCAAATCCTGATAGACAGCTTTGGCAAATGCTGGATCGGCATATTTTGCCTCCAGCGGAAACGTGCATTCATCTAACCAGACATTTAACGGTTCATCTAACGCGATCCCTGCTTGCGGCCATTGCGGTGCATGGACATGCAGATCGACAAACCCTGGTAAAAAGCACTGGCCTTCAGATAAAGCCTGAAGATTCTCTGATGCTTTTGCCAGCTCTGCCTCATACCCTTGATCTGTTTTGGCAGTGACTTTCGTGATGATCCCTGCGTCATCGACTTGAATCAAAGCTTCTTCTATATACTCCAATTTTCCATCACTTGGCGTATGGAAAACATCTCCTTTAAAATAGCGAATGGTTGCCATTTGTTTGATTTCCCCCGTTCTCTAAGACATTGTCAGGAAAAAGCCGTTCGTTTAATGTTCCTTTTTCACTAACACGATGTTCTTATTTTAACGCTATTCGAAAATAGTGCAATAAAATTCACTATCATAAAGGAAGATAAAACGCTGAACGTTCGGTTTTTATGCGATTTCAAAAAAAGACACCGTCTAGAAATAAGACAGTGTCAGTTAACGACGCTTATACTTTTGTTTTCTTTAGTTGCCGATAAAATACCACCAGTCCACCTACTAGCAAACAGAGTACTCCTGCAATCGAGCCCCATTTTGCTGGCTCTAAAAAGCTTTGGATCCTTGAGGTCTGATTCGTTGCCGTCGTTCCTGATAGCTGAAACAAGAAAGCCAGCGGCTGATGTTCAAAACGAAGAATGACAAACAGGAGTGTCATCAAAAGAAATTGATGTACCAGACTCCCTTTGCTTTGTGTGGCATACTTGGCTAAACTCTGCTGCTCGATTGCTTCGGGTTTTGCCGCCAAATACTGTTTCGTAAGCCATTGATTCAATCCCGCATTAAAGAAGCTAATGACGAATAAACTTATTGGAATCAGTGTGTCGCTGCTGAACAGAAGAACACCTGCCATCAGCCCAAGTAAATATGTTGGTACCAGCTGTTTTTCTAAACGATGAGCGAGTTTTCCTCCGAGAAACATCGCGCCAAAAAGGCCCAGTGCATATGGTAAGTAAACGTGCGTGCTTAACGCTTGTGCTCCAAGTCGACCGGTAACATACACCGAGCCGAAAAGAAAAAGAAAGTTTCCGATCACCCCACGAATGAAGGTGAGCACATTTAGATGAAGTGGCTGTTTCCACAAGCGGCTGCGTTTCGTTAAAGTGATCAGCAGCAAAGCAAAGAGAAACAAGAAGCCAGTAATCGCCCATTCAAACAGGGCATTCGACTTGATCAGCCTTGCTGATCGCAAGCCAAACAGTAAGAGAAAGAAAAAGAAATACAACAAAAACTGCTTGTTGAATAACTGGTTGCGCTGCATCAACGGTCTTTTTGGGAGGTTGTTGAAGGTTTGACTACTCTTACCTGCCAGCACAAAGAGTGCAAAATAACTGCCAAATAGGCCAACGCCTTGAAGGTCATCAGGCAACCGTAAGGCAAACAGTAAAACGAAAAGAAAGAACAGCGCCTCCTTCCAATCATTTTTCAGCGGCTGTTCAGTGAGCTTGGCTTTTTGGCGTACCATCAGATCAGCTGGGGGCAGCCAAGAAGCACTGATCCCCAACAAACCAGCAGCTGGCAAGAGTGCCACGCTCCACCAAGTGCTCAAGATACCCACCAATGCGCCGGCGCCGCCGATCAAGACACTTGCTGCTAACAGCGATGGTGCAAAAAGCGCCGTAAGCGTCTGTAAGAAAAAGACCCCTGTCATGCGAAAGGTATAAAAGAGCGCAAAGGCTAATGCTGCACTTAGCGACTGCTCTTTGCTCAAAGATAAAAAACAAAGATATGGGATGATCGTGATCGTATTGCTGATGATCAAAAGTGCGGTATGGGATTTGAAAGCTTTCATCGTCCGACTCCTTGGTTTGATTTAAGGTTCCATCTTTCTTCTATCCTACACCTTCAAGCAATCCTGTCAACGTGCGTACCAAATTTAAGCAAAAAGAAACCAAGTGTTTTGTCAAAGGACTGACACTTCGTTTCTTTTTCTTATTGCGATTTTCGGTTAGGAGCCAGTAGACTGAATCGTTTGCTTAATTGCCTGAATTTCTTCATACAACCCTTGAAACTCTTTTGCAAGCTCACTCATGATGTCTGCGCTCATCAAAAGATCTTCCGCATGACTTAATAGTAAGGACATCCAGACTTTTTCCCCTTGGGCTTCTTGTTGAACTAACTTCCGATGTGCCAAATGGGCTTCATGATAATGTTCTTTTCCTTTTTCGATTGCTTGCAGTGCAGCCAGATTCTGGGCTTCTCTTCCTTTTTGAATACTTTCAAAAAAGCAACTTCTTGCCGTACCCGCTTGCGAAATAATCTGAAAACAAATTTGTTCTTTTTCTTCCATTCTACTCTCCTATTAGTTCAAGTGCTTGTTCCAATGCTTTTTTTCCATCCATCATGCCATAGGTGCGCATGTCGATACTGGCTGCTGGACAAGCAACTAAACCTTGAACTTCATTTAATCGGTATGAAACTTGCGGTCCTAACAGTACGCAATCAGCATCTTTTGCTGCAGTCGTTACTGATTCAATGGAGAACGCATCGATCGCCACCGTTTCTCCTTTTTCTTGCGCTGCTTTTTTCATATTATTTACTAAGACACCAGTAGACATGCCGCCAGCGCAAACTAATACTATTTTTTTCATCATTGTTCCTCCATTTTCTCGTTATTTGTTACTCAACGACTGTCGCTTGGGTTTGCAGATTCTTTTCTTCAGCTAGTGCTGCTTTGTCTTGCAGACGCATAAAAGGGATATAGATGAGGACACATAAGACAAATTGAATCAATTGTGCAATGATTCCTTGCCAGCCATTCACTAAGAAGCCACCGAAAATAATCGGAAATCCAGTTGGGATATTGACTCCATTGTGATAAGGCAAAAAGCCCACAATTGTTAAGAGATATGCTGACAACACGGAAACAGCCGGTGTTAACATCAAGGGAAGCAGCATTCTGATATTCATCACCTGAGGAATCCCAAATTTGATTGGCTCAGAAATACCAAACATGGAAGGGATCAAACCAATTTTACCAACAGCTTTTAGTTGCTCTGATTTGCAGCCAAAAATAGCCAGTAAAGCGACTGCAAATGAACGAGCCCCGCGATTGTTCAAAATAAAACCAATCGTAAACAAATGTGGTAATGCTTGACCGGCACTGTACGCCGCCAGATTATCAAGTCCTGGTTGGTAAAAGACCAGCATCAAGATCGGATAAACAGCCAACACTCCGTGAATGCCAAAGAACCAAAGAAATTCGATAAAAGCCACAATGATCATGCAGGCAAGAATATTCGCTCCTAGCAAGGTCAGTGGAGCTTGTACCCAAGTATAGATCATATCTGTCAGCGTGCCATAAGGGGTTGCCGCCATGCCCACGTAGATGATGCCCATAATGGCTGAAACAATAATTGCTGGCACGATCGCTGCAAAGGATTTGTTGACGATCGGCGGTACCGAATCCGGCATTTTGATCATCAGATTCTTCTGTACACATAAAATGTAAATTCTGGCACCCAACAATCCACCAAACATGGCGACAAACATCCCACCGGAGCCAAGGGTCGACAACTCCATCGTACGAGTTTCTTCTAAAGTCGAAATCGGACTCAAGATCAAAAATGAGACCAAACTCATGATACCGGCATTTAGTTGATCCGCATTTAAATGTTCGGCTAATTTATAGCCAACTAGAAAGGCGACATAAACGGAAACGACATCGATCGTCATCGCGTTGACTTGTGTTAATAATGCTTTCAAACCAATTTGTTCCATTATCTGTTGCGTTGCCCCAATGTCGATCGCATTGATCAAGGAAGCAATGGAACTGATCATCATGACGGGCATTAAGCCCATCATTGCATTGGCAATGGCTTTCATATAAATATTGTTTTGTACTTGAACGGCTGCAGCTAGTATTTTATCTTTCAGTGTATTCATAAGGTCCTCCTTCACTTAATCCCGCAAGTATTTATCTTTAAGCAGCTGGATTTTCTGCTGTGAAAAACCCAGTTCTTCTTTTACATACGTTTCAATCCCCCCATGAGCCTCAATCAAATCCAAAGCGGTTTGTAAAAAACACCGATCAGCTTCTTTGAAGTATCGCATTGCTGCCACAAAATCGGGGTTGTTCGTTTCTTCTTGTATCTGCTTGAGACTCTTGGTATTTTTCTCTCTTTTGTACTCGTTGGTCAGCAGATAATCTTCCATGACCTCTTCATAACTGACACCCAACAGTAACTGAATCAGGGCAACCCCATAACCGGTGCGGTCTTTGCCACCACGGCAGTGCTGAACCACTGCACCTTCAGCTTCCAAATGAATGTCCAATACTTCTTTAAAAACGGTCTTGCATTGACTGTTTTCAACAAATTCATGATTTTGCCGAATCATCAATTCTTTTGCAACTTCGGCGGTGATTTCTTCTGCAGAAAGCGCCATTGGCTCCCCTTCTTCTGAAGAAGCTAAAGCAGCAATATCAGCAATCGGTGTCAAATAAAGCACCTGAGCATTCCCAATGGGTTTGTCTTCATTGTCTACTCTTTCTTGGGCATTACGGTAGTCAATAATTTTCTCGATTCCCAGAGCTGCTAATTTTTTCTGATCGGCTTCTGTCAATTTGCTCAATTCGTCTGAGCGGTATAGTTTTCCAGTCACCACATATTTTCCCTCTTTGGTCCGACAGCCGCCAAAATCGCGAAAATTATATGCACCTTCTAAGGTTACTTTTTCATTTGTCATATACTACTCCTTTAAATAATTAATGAACGACATAAAGTCCGTTGTTGCAGCTAGTTTGTTAACTTTATCCAACGAAGAACATTGTTTGATCAAATGATCATTCAGCGGTTTCACTTTTAAGTGATCTTGTTCAGCAATCACTAATAAGAAAACGAGACGAACCGACTGTTTGTACCAGAACACTGGCTTTTTCAAGTTTGCAACAGCAATCACCGTTTCTGAACCAATCAGTGCATTGGGATGAGGGAAAGCGACCGACGGTAAGAAATCGGTTCCAAAAAAGGCTTCTCGTTCAAAAACTAATGTTTCAAAATTCTCAGGCATTGAATACTGTTCTTTGATTTGTTGGCATAAAAAATGCAATACCGCTTCTTTTGTTTCAAATTCTTGTTCACAGATGAATAATGATTCCTTAAAGTAGTTCAAAAGCACTTCTTCTGTGAAGACAGCGGCCAATGCGGTTTCGATCTTTTTGATCATATCCGGTTGCATAAAATAATCAACATTCATAACAGGAATCGTTCCTTCGTAAGGAAGCGGAATCGAAGAAAAGATGAAATCGAACTCCTGCTCTTCGATCATTTGCAAAAATTCATATTGATTGCATACCGTGACTTTCTTGATATAATTGCGAAAATAAAACTCAAATTTCTCTTTAAGGAAGGTATTGGCCGCTCGGCCTAGGTCATTGACCACTAAAATATACTTGCGCTGTGTTTGCGAATTTTTCTTATTTAAAGCCACATCAAAGTGCATCGCCAAATAGCTGAGTTCATGATCACTGATGGTCTTTTCAAATTGCTTTGCAATGACTTGACCGGCAATGATGGCTAAATCATAAGCGACATTACAGTGTACCTTCACCTCATTCAACAAAGGATTTTTCAGCTCGATCCCCAATTCGATCCGATCGATCAGCGGAGCAAAGTGCAACATCAACATCGTTTGCAGATCCAAGTCTTTGCTGAAATCGATTTGGCGGCTTTCCTTGATCGCTTTTAAAATTTTGCTGACCAATTCTGCTGCTTCATCTGAAACAGTCATCTTTTCATTTCTAGGGACTACTCGTTTACCAACGATTTGCCCTAAAACATAATTTCGCTCGTATTCGGTAAAGTGTACAGCACATTCTTTTTCAATTCTGGCTATGATTCGCTCTCCTAGTAACGTCTGTTCATCATTGGTCCTGCCGCTGATTGGCAGATTTCGATCCAAGTAGCGGCCGCTTTGCATGCGTAAGACAGCGATCGCTAAATGATTCACCAGATTGTTCAAAATAGCCTCCGACATGGGGTAGGCTTTTTGCGAAAACTCCGACGAAACGATCGCTTTTATCTGCTGATGAAGAAGCGACGGTGTATCTTCGCTGATTGTGCCCTCTTCTAACTGCTTGATATGGGTTCTTTGCAAATAATTACTAGCCATAAACCGTCTCAAGTCAAATTCGCTGCCGCTAAGTTTCATTCCGTAATACGGCTTCGTTTGAATGGAGAGCTGGTAATGGCTTAGTATACGTCGCAGCTTTTTCAATTCTTGAGATAGCTTACTCTGAGAAATGAATAAGCGTTCGCAAAGCATTTCGGACTTAATATACGTTTCTTCTTGAATAAAGAATTCAATAATTCTAGAAACAAAGTCGTCATTGTGTGACGCTTGTTCTTTCCTTCGCTGAAAAGCTTCTTCGTTCGTTATTTGTAAATACAACCCACTCCCTTTTTTCGCTTGGATCATACAACCGTATCGTTCTTGATGCTGGTTGATTTCTTCTGCATAACGGCGAACGGTTTTCCTGCTAACACCCAACTCGGCAGCAGCCGCTTTACTCGTCATAAAACCGTCATGCTTCGAAAGTGTTCTTAACAACAATAGGCTTAATTTTTCCATCTCTCTCTCCCTCGCTTACTAGTTTAGAGTCAAACTCAAGCAACCTCCATAGGTATATCTTCCCTTTCATTAAGGGAAATTTCTACAAGAAGATTTATGGAACGAGTCAAAAAAAACCGCCGCAGGCGAAAATCCTTGCGGCGGTTCTGGTTCTATCCGATTGATCAGTCTTCTTGTGGATAGGCATCGATAGTCGTGGTGTGTTGCTGAATCCAAAGTCCATGCCCCTCTTTGACAATACGCAACTTGCTGTCAGGCAGCAACCGGCATTCGATTTCTCCCCCTTGAAGCTTCACTCTGATTGCTTCTTGCTGATAAGTGATCGTAAATGTCAGTGATTCGATTTTCTGTGGCAAATGATTCGCCAAGTGAAGTCCGCGATCATAGGTCAGACCAGCAAAACCATAAATCAAACTCAACCAGCTGCCGCCCATATTGGCAGCATGAACACCGTCTACAACATTCTTTTGCAAATCATTGAGATCCATCAGTGCGGTATCCATGAAGTAGCGATACGCTTTTTCAGTGTCGCCGATTCGGCTAGCCATCACACTAAAGATGGAACGAGACAACGAGGAGTCATGGGTCGTCACCTGCTCATAATAGTCATAGTCTCTTGTTAATTGATCTGCTGAAAATTCATGGGTAAACAGCATCTCTGCTAAAACAGTATCTGCTTGCTTGCATACTTGATACTTATAAATGATCATTGGATGATAGTGAAGCAGAAGCGGATAATTCTCAGCAGGTGTTTCCTCAAATGGCCACAGCGCTTGATCTAAGAAGGAATCATCTTGTTTCGTTAGCTGCCGCTCTTCATCGTAACCGAAGTACATCAAGTCAGCTGCTTTTTCCCAATCGGCAATCAATTCTTGATAGACATGGTATCGTTTGGCCAATTCGACCGCATAGCGTAAGTTATTTTGTACCATTTTGTTTGTATAAAAATTGTTGTTTACCAAAGCGCTGTATTCGTCTGGTCCTGTCACTCCATGAATACAAAACCGCTCTTGTCCTTCTTTTACAACAAACGTGCCATAATGAAACCAGAATTTCGCTGTTTCAAAAACGACTTCTTTACCAATTTCTTCAATAAAGGGTTGATCACCCGTGATACGTTCATATAATTGAAAACCATAAACGATATCGGCATTGATATGCAGTTGTGCTGTACCTGCTGGATAATAGGCACTCGTTTCATTACCGTCAATCGTACGCCAAGCAAACAATGCCCCAGCTTGATTCAATTCTTTTGCTCGTTTTTTGGCTTGCGGCAAAATACTTGCACGATAGGAAAGCAAGCTTTTGGCTATCTCGGGGTTCGTATAAATGAAGAAAGGCAGTAGATACATTTCTGTATCCCAAAAATAATGTCCTTCATATCCTTCACCCGTCAGCCCTTTTGCGGCGAAATTCGTTTTCCCATCACGCCCTGCACCTTGGTTCAAATGAAACAAATTGAAACGGATCCCTTTTTGCAAATAGTCATCCCCCACGATTTGAATATCGCTGGCTTGCCAGAAAGATCGATAGTAATCCGCTTGTTCTTTTGATAAGACAGAAAACTCGTCGACTTTCTGCTCAAATGGTGTCTCACCAGACCTTTGCAGCAATTTGACCTGAAAAATCGAAGTTGACGGTTCTCCAACTGTCAAATACTGCTTTTCTTGATGCAGCCGAATAGCGATTTGCTTTTGACTATTTGGTGCTGTCCATACTTGGTATGCGCCCATTTGTTCTTTTTCCAATTGATGATTCTTACTGGCAACTCGAGGATCATCTGTTTTATTGACAGAGAATTGCTGATTTAATGTGTGGGATAGTTCGATCGGTTCTGAAAAATCGGCTGTTATCACTTCATAGCGGCAAACATAGAGTTCACTACGCGTCATTGACGCAAACGAAGTTAACCCCAACTCAAAAGACTTTCCGGTCGGAGTAGTGATCCGATAACTTTCCGTCAGAATCCCGTCAGCTAATGCAAGACTCATTTGCGTTCGTTCGACTTGCCATTCCTCAACCGAAGAATCCTCCTCGCCGATTTTCAAAATAACTCCACGCAAGTTTGGCAATTTGCAAATCGTTTGATGTTCTTTTGCATACCCATAAGCCCATTCGCCATACTGAATCGGCTCGCTGTCAAAAAAGCCGTTGACAAACGCCCCAGGATTTCCTGGATACAGTTGATTGACCTTCAAAGGATGCCCTGCACGGACGCCGATTTGCCCATTTCCTAAAGCGAACAATGTTTCTAGATACTCCATTTTCTGATGGGACAGCTCATCAGCTGTCAATAGAAAGTCGTTTTTCTTCATCCTTTATCCTCCAAGTCTTTTGGTTTATTCCTCGTTATCTTCACTTAGTTTCTATCCTACACTTCTAGCCAATGATTGCAAGGCTCAGCTCTTAGTCCTTTTGCCACAAGCATCTCTTTAGAGCCGAGCAGCGAATGTATGATACCATGAAGCAAACACGAAAGAAGGCGATTTCTTGGATTTATGGCTTACAAATGTACAACTTGAGACGAGTTATTTAAAAGAAGGCGACTGGTCTTATGGAACCAAAACAGAAAATACAGCAATCGGGATCAATGATGGAAAAATAGCGGAGATCGTGCCGATGTCCGAATGGCAGGCAGCAAGCGGAGCGACGATCATTGATGGGGAAAATCAGTTATTGTTGCCAGGATTGATCGAAAAACATTGTCATTTGGACAAAAGTAAATTAGGTACTCCTTGGCGTCCAGTAACGCCAGCAGCTAGCTTGGTGGAACGATTTGAAACTGAGATTCCCCAATTAGATGCCTTACCGTTATCGATCAAAGAACGCGGACAAGCGCTGATTGATTTAGAACTACCTCACGGTGCGGTGATGTTCCGCTCACATATCGATATTGAACCAATGACTCAGCTGCGTTATTTTGATGCGATCACTGAATTAGTCGCCGAACAACCTTTTGGCTCGGAGTTGGTCTTATTCCCACAACATGGCTTATTGCGCTCAAATGCAGCTTCTTTGATTGAAGAAGCCTTAGCAACGGGCAAAGCTTCTTATATTGGCGGTGTTGATCCTTATACACTCGATCAAGATTATAAAACTTCCTTACGGACAACTTTTGAACTTGCTCAAAAAGGGCATGTCGGTATTGACCTCCATCTTCATGATCGGCAAGAAGCTGGCAGAGCGACCGTTAAAGAAATGATTCGTTTGACAAAGGAATTCAATATGCAAGGAAAAGTGGCGATCAGTCACGCCTTTGGTCTAAATGACTTTGAGGGAGAAGAACGCAAAGAAATCTTTCAAGCCTTAGCAGACTTAGAGATCCACATCATTTCAAGTATTCCCATCAGCCTAGGAACGATCCCGCCGCTGAAGGAATTGCAAAGTTATGGCGTGGCTGTTCATATCGGTTGCGACAATGTCTATGATTCTTGGTCTTCTCTTGGCGACGGTTCTTTACAAGAAAAGCTGGCGCGCTATTTAGAGATTTTTGCTGTCAAAAGTCAGGAAGACTTGACGCAAGCCCTAGGTCTGGTTACTGATGGCAAAGTGCCATTAGATAAAAACGGTGCGCAGCAATGGCCTAAGGTTGGTGATTCGGCTGATTTCTTGCTGACACCAGCTGCTTGTACGGCAGAATTTGTCGCCCGCAAAGGCTTCGTCAGCAAAAGTTTTTATCAAGGAACGGTTGTCTTTTCAGCTGAATAAACTATCTGATAACAACGAAAAGAAAAGCCATTGTCTGAACTCAGCAGACAATGGCTTGTTTCTTTCGATCATTAAACGTTTCTCAAAAATTCCATTTTACCCAATCAGCAAATAATTCTGGCCAACGGACAACCGACGCTTCGATCCCGTGTTGATCGCTGTTGGCGGTTTCTGGCGTTCCTAAACTTAACCCGTGACCGCCCCGAGGGAAAATGTGTAGCTCATAAGGTATATTAAATTTGCGCAGCTGTTCGGCAAAAAGGAGGCTGTTTTCCGCCAAGACTAATCCATCTTCTAACGTATGCCAAAGAAACGTTGGTGGTGTCTGTTCATTGACTAAAGTCTCTAAAGACAAGGCGGCTTTTTCTGTTTCGTAGCGATCTGCTAATAATGAACGGAAGGAATCTTGATGCCCAAGTTCTCCACTAGATAATACCGGGTAGCTCAACAGTAACCCGTTAGGCCGCCATTCTTCATTGGCTCCTTGTAAAGCCTCTGCTAGAAAAGGTTGCTGCCAAGACACACCCAAGTTAGCAGCTAAATGGCCACCAGCTGAAAAACCAGCAACGATGATT
Source organism: Enterococcus sp. DIV0240d (assembly GCF_051711245.1). Lineage (NCBI taxonomy): Bacteria > Bacillati > Bacillota > Bacilli > Lactobacillales > Enterococcaceae > Enterococcus > Enterococcus sp. DIV0240d. Next base: position 3,101,935 of record NZ_JBIOMG010000001.1, read on the forward strand.
TTTTCAGGATCGACGTGCCAGGTGTCATGATTGGTGCGGACAAGACGAACGGCAGCAGCCAATTCCTTTAAGGCTAACGGATAGACAGCCGGTTTGATACTATAATGCAACACAAAGGCTTGGAAACCAAAGCTCATCATTTTGATGGCGATAGGTTCCGCTTCTCGATCCGACAACATTTCATAGCCGCCGCCAGGACAGATGATGACCGCTGGTCGGACACGATCTGGTTCCATTTCAGGAGAATTTTCGATGACATAGGTAGTTAAACTTGCTTGGCTTTCTGGTAAAAGTGCAGATCTTTTTTCATGTATCACGGGTTGCGCCTCATTTCATTGTAATTTTATAGACAATTGGTTGGTCGGTTTCAATTGGTTCAAAAGTTAGTTGCAAGCCTTCATCGGTCACTTGCCAATCAACAGGCTGTTCTTCGTATCCTAGAATCGTGACGGTTTTGATGATGCCGTGAAATTCTGGCAAATTTTGGTCTTTGGATTGTGCCAGTGCTTGGATCCTTGCGTGTCCATTCTCAGGACTTGCCATGCCAATCGCATACAACGAATCCCCCTGAACCGTAAAGCGGAAATCCTGGCTCGTGTATGTCGTCGCCTGTGCTTCTTGAAATTGGCCCGAAACTACGGTCGTGGGCCCTTCCCCTGCTTTGCGCCATGGTTTCGCTTCATAAATGGCTTCACCATTTACATCCAGCCACGCACCGATTTCTTTTAAGATCGCTTGATCTTTTTCTGGGATCGAACCATCCCCTTTCGGCCCGATATTCAAAAGGAGATTGCCGTTTTTACTGACGACTTCGATCAAATCCTGTAAAATCTCACGTGTTGTTTTATAATCCAATGTCGTGGTATAGCACCATGAATTACGAGCGATTGCTGTGTCTGTTTGCCAGTAAAAAGGTTGTGGTTCGGCAAATTTCCCCCGTTCAATCTCCACGATACCGCTACCAAACATCATGGCATCGTGCTTGTAGCAAATACCAACTTGTTTGCCCCATTCAGCCCCACGATTGTAATAGTAAGCAGCGAAAAGTTGCAAATGCTCCTTGAAGGCTTCATGTTGGATCCACCAATCAAAATACAGCAGCTCTGGTTGATAGTTGTCGACGAGTTCACAGGTTCTAAGCAGCCAATCATCTAAAAATTCTTTTGACGGGTATGGCTCGCTAAAGAGACTTTCATGGTCTGGCTCTGGCATCGCTGGCCAGTAAAAGTCGCCTTTTGCCAACGGCTCCTTGATATCACTGTCAAAATCCTTACCGTGTCCCATAAAAAACCAATGTTCGGCACGATGAGATGAGGTACAAAAATGCAGGCCTTGCTCCTCTGCTGCTTCTTTTAGTTCCCCAAGAATATCTTTTTTCGGCCCCATAACTGACGCATTCCATTCAGACAGTTCGCTTTTATACATCTGAAACCCGTCGTGATGTTCTGCAACGGGAAAAAGATAGTTGGCACCGGCTTGTTTAATCAAGCGAATCCATTCATTTGCATCAAATTTATCTGCGGTAAACATCGGAATAAAGTCTTTGTAGCCAAAGTTTTTTTGTGGACCATAGGTTTCAATATGGTGATCGTATTCTGGATGGCCTTTGATGTACATATTTCTTGAATACCATTCATTGTGAAAGGCTGGAACACTGTACAGTCCCCAATGAATGAAGACCCCAAATTTTGCTTTGCGGAACCATTCCGGTAGAACAAAAGCGCCCAATGACTGCCAATTTGGAAAAAAGGGGCCTTGATGTGCGACTTGCTGGATCGTTTCTACTGTGATCATTGTTTTTCCTCCAAAATACCGACTGTTTCCAGCCATGTTTTTGCAATCAACACATGTCCTGCAGTCGAGGGGTGCACGCGATCACTGCTTAAGACATAGGATGATTGATAAAGCAAAAAATCATCAAACTTTTCCTGCGTATCCCCTAAAAGGATACCATACTCTTGCGCTACTTTGGCAAGCACTTGTTGGTAATTGGCAAGCATTTTTCTTAATGGATCTTCTTTGTTGGCTTCAACCATAAACGGGCTCAAAAGAATCATCCCTTTGACATTTGGCAAGGTCTGCTCGATCAAATCACGCAGCTCTGATTCAAATCTCTCGATCCCCACTAGTTCCGTTTGAGCAAAGGTTCCATCAAAATGCCGCCACACATCATTCACACCGATCATGATCGTTACCCAATCTGGATGAAATGCCAACACATCATCCTTCCAGCGCTTCTTCAAATCGACAACCGTATCCCCACTGACACCCCGGTTGACGATCATTAATTCCATTTGCGGGAGTAATGCTGTGGTATAGGCGTTGATCAGATGAACATAGCCGTCCCCCCATGAAGACCAACCTGCGGGTATCGCTTGATAATTTCGATTGCTATCTGTGATCGAATCCCCCATAAAAAGCAAACGATCTTTTTTATCCACTATCATTGTTTTCCTCCTTAAAGAAAGAAGACTGATCCGCTGGTGCTGGATCAATCTTCTTAAGTGATTGCTTATCCAAAGGCTGTATACTCACTTTTGCCAAGGAACCGTTGGCAAATCACTCGAGCGATTCTTTGTTTGTTTTTGATTAGTCCCCAAATTCTTTCGCTACTTCTATCCGTTTTTCGTTTTGATCTTTTGCATTGTTCATGTCAAATTCCAAAACGGTTTGATAGCCAAGACCATCTGCTGTTTCTTGCATTTCTTTTAGCAATTGATCAAATTCTGCTTCATCTTTGGCAAAAACCATTCGCCAAGAGTACTCGATGATCGTCGCTTTGGCTTGGTTACGCAACGTAGAGATCTCTGAACTATCTTCTGGCGCTACATAGCTGGCACCAGGGGCAACTAACAATTGGTCGTTCTCCTCTAAATAGCCAATGGTGGATTCTGCACCACCCATATTTTTTGACCAATCTTCTTTTACAGGATCGGTTGTTTCATTTTGGTAGCTTTCCCACATCGTATAAGCATAAGGGAAGCCTGTATCAGGATTGACATCGATCGGTAATACCGTATTGACGTTGAGTGCAGATACGCCATCTTTGTAACTTCCGCCACCGTATTCTTCTGGCACATCCCCATCACCATCTAGCAATGCTTGTTTTCCGAACTCAGTTAAGACAGGCTCGCCGTCTTTCATTTCCCAAGTCAACCCTTCTGGACCACTACTGCCGCTTGTTTGAGAAGAATTTGCTAACACACCTTCTGATGAGTAGAGCCAGTCAATGAAGGCTGCGATTCGTTCTGGGTCTTCGGCATTAGAACCGATCCCGATAAATTGTTTGCCCCCGTATACTTCCGCACCATAAGAGAAGATTTTTTGGTCTTGGATCGGTGCCAACATAAAGCCTTTTCCTTCAGTCAAGTTCGTGGTCGTATTAAAGGCCGCTTGACCTAACCAAGGCCACCATGAGAATAACACTTGTCCTTCTTGGAATTTTGCAAAAAGTGTATCGTAATTTTGCGTCGTTGATTCTGGGTCAACTAAGCCCATTTGATTGGCTTCGAAGTAAAACTTAAGTGCACGAATATATTCAGAGTCACTATCGAGAATGCTTTGATAATCAGATCCATCGGCTTTTGCCAAGACAAATCCTGATTCATCGTACCCATAGTAGGTGACAAGCTGTTTGCCTGCATTCATCATGTTGCCGTCCCAATCGCTGAATAGAGAAAACCCATAAACTTTTTTGCCAGAATCTGTTGTTGGATTGTCTTCTTGCATTTTTTGAATCACAGGAAGCAGGTCTTCCAATGTACCGATTTCTGGATATCCTTGCTCCCCATAAAGATCCCAACGCACGTAAGCACCAAATGTAGGGTCTAATCCTTCTGAAGGATCGGTGGCTTTTAAGGTAGAAACAGAAGTTGGAAAGCCATACAGCCCATCGGCATCTTTGTTTAGATTTTGAACAGCCGCATCGAAGCGCTGAACGTTTTCCATAGTTTCATAATACTCGCTCGCATCGGTCAACAAACCTGCTTCAACCAATTCGTTGTATTGTTGGCCATTATCAACAATGATCAAATCACCCAAATCGCCTGCTGCTGTTCTCGTTTGATAAAGGGTATCACCGTTTCCAGCAACGTTTGGTGCGATGATGTTCAATTCCATATTGAATTTATCCCGCACGATTTTGGCAAACCAACCTTCTTGCATCCCCATATAGTTGGCTAGCCCATTATAGACATCGATCGTGATCGTTTCATCGTAGCCACTTTCGCTGGAAGCAGCGTCTGTCTCAGATTCAGCCGCTCCTCCACAGCCGGCTAAACTACCTAGCAATGTCATGCCTAACAAACCTGTTGTTACATATTTGGACATTTTTTTCATTTTCTTCCCTCTTTCTTTTTATTAGCCTTTCACCGCACCCAACATAATTCCTTTAACAAAATACTTCTGGAATAGCGGATAAATGAACATGATTGGTAAAACAACAATGACTGAAACGGTCATGCGGATCGACGTCGGCGTCTGCGTTGTTGCTGCTGAAGCGATGCTAGAAAGTGATCCCGAGGTATTTTTGACCATTTGTGCCAACGAATTGGCTTGATTGATATACGTGTAAAGAAGGTATTGCAAGGAGTAGAGACTTTGATCCGTAATGTAAATCAATGTATCCTGGAAGGAATTCCATTGACCCACTGCCGAGAAAATCGCTACTGTTGCTAAAATCGGCGTACAGTTGGGTAAAATTACCCGAAAGAATACTTGAATGATGCCAGCTCCATCCATTTCAGCTGCTTCTTGCAATGATTTGGGGATCGACTCAATATAGGTTTTCACCAAGATGATATTAAAGGGCTGAACGACAGCAGGCAAAATATAGACCCAAAAGTTATTCGTTAAACCTAATGTCTTCATCGTGATGAATAATGGAATCAACCCTGCATTGAAATACATTGTAATCACGACAAAGCGATACCAAAATTTTCGTTTCCACATTTTTTCTTGGGTAAACATGAAGCCTAAGAAGGCTGAAGCTAAGACAGTCGCGGCGGTACCAATCACCGTTCTAGCCACCGAAACCGTTGCGGCTAGAGGCAATCCTTTTAGCTGTAACACTTGACTATAGTTTTCAAAATGGATCTCTTGTGGAAAAAAGCGAATTTGGCCTAACGCACTCAACTCATTATTACTGATTGAATTAATGATCAAGTAATAAAAGGGATACGCGCAAATTAACGTAATCAGAAAGAAAAAGGTATAGTTGAGGATACTAAACGTCAGGTTTTCACGTTTGCGTACTTTTTTCGCCTTTTTCTTTTCACTAATCGATAGTTCCATTGATATCCTCCTCTTCTAAATAATGGATGTCCCCCGAATTTTTTTCGAAGCAATATTGACGATGGCTAACAAGGCAACAGAAATGACACTTTTTAGCATACTGATCGCGGTCGCTAGCGATAGACTATTTCCGCCCATCCCTAAATTGTAGACATACAAATCGAGGACTTGGATCGTATTTCGATTGAATGCATTTTGGAAGACAAAGTACTGATCCATTCCGTTATTCAGCAAGTTGGCGATAGACAGCATCAACATCACAAGGAACGTCGGCATCAAAGCAGGTAGTGTGATATGACGCATCAGGTGGAAACGATTCGCCCCATCGATTCGTGCCGATTCATACAATTCGGGGTCAATTCCTGAAATGCCTGCAAGATACATGATTGCACCCCAGCCCAAGCCTTTCCAAATATTCCAAAGACACATCATCAGCCACGTATGATTGCCGCTATCCAAAAATTTGACTGGATCGGTAACGAAGCCCCATTCTTGCAGCAGCGTGTTTACCAGCCCTGTTGAAGAAAACAAGCTAAAGGCGATCGTATACACCAAAACCCAACTGATAAAATTCGGCAGCGTGGTCAGCGTTTGGACCAAATTTTTAAACCATTTGCACTTGATTTCGTTCAGTAAAATGGCGAAGCCTACTGGTAGGATCGAAGTGGCGATCCCTAAAAAACTCATGGCAAAGGTGTTTTTCATTACTTGTACGATCTGATCCACTTGTGTTGGACTAGAGACAAGAAGTCGAAACCATTTGAAGCCTACGAACTCGCTGCGCGCTAAACCTAATGCTGGTTTGTAATCATAAAGTGAATAAATCCATCCGTGCAAAGGAAAATAAGAGAACAAAAACACGAGAATCAGAAAGGGAACGATACATAAAAACAAAATCTTCCCTTCTCGTGTCACCCGCTTATTTTTTCTTGGGACACTGCTTAGTTTACTTTCCATTTTCCTCCCCCTTTTTTGTAACCGCTTTTACATTTTTAATACTAGCACCTGAATGCTTATTTGCCACCTGTGAAAAATAGAGGTCAATCCGTACATTTTAGACTTCATTTTTCTTTTATTTATAAAGAACGTTGATCTATCAATGTTTTCGCTAGAAACCGCTCGAATGGTAAGGCTTTCAAAATTTGTTTTTTGCGAGTACTATAGGAATATATCAATTTTGGAGGGATAAAAATGAAGTACAATCCTGATGGTCAACTGTACAAAATAACCACCGTTTTTTCACAATTTACATTGTTAAATTTACTATATATCATTAGCTGTTTGCCAATTATTACGATTGGTGCTGCGACAGCTGCCCTTTATGAAGTGACGATTCGTTATGCGGATGAGGAGCGTGGTGAATTGATCGTAGGCTATGTGCGAGCGCTACGAGCAAACTTTATGAAAGCCACCGGTAGTTTTCTCCTTCTTGGGCTCCCCATGGTAGCACTACTGTATAGTAGCTTGTTTTGGTTTTCCTCAAAAACCATTCTTGCCAGTATTTTTGCTTTCGTTCTAATTGTTACAGCTATTTATCTGTTTATTGTGTTAGTCTATTGCCTTGCCTTAATTGGACGTTATGAAAACAGTTTTAGGCAAACACTAAAAAATGCGTTTCTGTTACCGATCGCGGACCCTGTCCGTTCGTTAGCTCTCGCACTTATTCCTATCGCTGCGTTTTGTTTTGTTGTTTTATTTCCGTTGTTTAAATTTCTCTTGTTGATTTTCGGCTTTTCTTTTGTTATTTATTGTAGTTCGTTCCTGTTGCTTTCTATCTTTCGTAATCAACAAGCATGAAAAGAATCAGTCATCTCTCACTTTTTCGTCGTCTGAGTCAGTTTTCCATTCGGCGACAATTGTTCATTCTTTATCTACCTGTTGTTTTTTTATCCACAGTGACTATAGGTCTCTTATTGGTCTACGATTCAACCAAACAGCTGACAGGCAATTACCAACACTTGGCAGAGTTGAATGCTCAGCGTGTCAAATCTGTTCTTTTTGATACAACAAACACGCTGACCAACACGGCGAGTTCCTTATCAAACGATACCCATCTACGTCAACTTTTAACTGCCAATTACCTTGACGATCAAGAAGCGATTGTGGACATCAATAGCTATGATCAGCTAGATGAGATCAGAAATCTTCAAACCTCGATTGCGAAATTAACTATCTATACGACGAATCAAACCATTCCGAACTATAAATATTTTCAACAGGCAGATGACACGATTCAAGCGACCGCCTGGTACCAACGAGCGCTCAAGCAACCCGATGCTTTTTTGATGACGATGCCAGAGGATTACAAAGCAAATCGTTTGAGTCTTTATAAAACGTTACCTTTGCCTTTATCAAAAGAAACAGCCGTTTTGGAGATCCAAGTCGATTACAATTATCTCAGCAACCGACTTCGTAATTCATCCTATGAATTGGAATTACAGTTAAATGATGATGTCATCTTTTATAGCGACAAAATCAATCAAGTTGGGGAACCGGGACAGCTGACAGCTCTTTCTGAGCCGCAATCGAGTGCTGCCTTTTTAAAAAATGATGGTACCAAGGTGATGCTCACCAAAAGCACCTTACCCATGAGTAACAAAGAAGACATCATCACGATTTATAGTGCGGATACCAATGCCTACAGCAATCTACGCACCAATCTGATCCGGTGGAGCACGATCGTTTTGGTGATTTTGATCACTACTTTCATCATCGTCTTTCTCTTTGCTCGATTCTTTACTAAACGAATCTCTCAACTGCAGCAGGCGGTCTACTTTGCCTCGATCGAGGATTATGATTTCTTTCAAAATATCAGCGGCGAAGACGAGATTTCACAGATCTCTCTTGATTTCCACAAGATCATTCAACGAATCAAGAAAAAAGAAGAAGAGATCTACCGTTCACGTTTGGCACAGCAAGAGCTGTTGACTCAGCAGCAGCAAATGGAATTTAATATCTTAGCGGGGCAGATCAACCCCCACTTCTTGTTCAATACATTAGAAACGATTCGTATGATGGCGCTGACTTCTGGCAATTCTGACGTCGTTTATGCCATCAAGTTACTGGCAAAATCGATGCGCTATACGCTAGAAGCCCACGGAACCAAGCGAACGAGTTTAGAAGAGTCCTTAGATGCGGTTCACGTGTATGTCAAGATCCAGCGGATGCGCTTTGGCGATCGAGTCAACTTTTCCTATTCAGTCTCCAATGAGATCGACCAAAAAGAAGTCCAAATATTGCCCCTCCTGATTCAACCATTGGTGGAAAATGCCATCTCCCATGGTTTGGAAGGCATCACCTATCCAGGGTTTGTCCGTTTGACGATCACCAAAGACGGCCATGATCTGGTGATCGTGGTACAAGACAACGGCAGCGGGATACCGCCAGAAAAACTCGAACACTTGCAGCAAAAAATCAAGACGCCCTCCACCCATGCCAAAAAGAACATTGGGCTAGCCAACGTCAATCATAGGGTCAAAATGTTTTATGGACCTGAATACGGCTTGACGATCGAGAGTGTGTTGGGCAGCGGCACACAAGTCACCTTGCGGATCCACGATCTAAGCCAAGATTCATCTTCTCCTCACTAAAACAGCAAAGCCCCCCTTCGATTCCTGTTTCAGAAATCGAAGGGGGGCTTTTGATTGATTAGAAATCCCGCACATGAACGGTTTGTTGGGATGAAGAGGCGCTGGCATAGCAGCCTACCATGATCCCAGTAAAGACACCACCAACTTCAGTAGTCAGATATTTTGTTTCTCCCCTACCTAAAGGCTGTGCTTGTCCTTGCTCATCAACAACAGAAAAACGATAAGTTTCTTTATCGGCGCTCAGCTGCAAGGTGACTGTATCTGCTGCATAAGTCAGTTTCTTTTCCACTTTCCATAGGGAACCGATTTGTCGGCGGAAAACTAGCTGCTGACTGGACGCCGTTTTTTCCAAGTAGCCCTCATAGTGATGGGTGGCATTTAAGAAAACCGTCAATCCCGCTTGTCCATCCGTTAGTTGCCGACAATCAAAGGTTGCTTGAAATTGTTGATCAAAGGCGGTTTGCCGTTGGAACACAGCCGCAAGTTTGCCTTGATCAGACAGACCCGTCTGATTAGGATGCAGCAAGAAGCCATGCGGCTCTTCTTCAATCAACGTCGGGTCCCATTCGAATAAAGTCACGTAATCAGGCTTGCTGCTCTTCTTTTGTGTTTCCTTTGGTGCCGCCGCTGTGTCTACCTGAATGCTTTCTGGTAAATGACCTTCTTCGCCAAACTCCGGCCATGGGTTTGACCAGTCTACTGGCAGCAGGCATGTTTCCCGCCCTAACAAATGCCTCAAAGGATAGCTGATGGGGCGTACTGCTAGACAGACTGCCCACCAGTTGCCTTTAGTATCTTGCACGAGATCCGCATGCCCTGCGGCTTGCAGCGGCAGATTCGTACTGCGATTGGTCATCACTGGATTGTTGGGGCATGCTTCATAGGGTCCCGTCAAGGAACGGCTGCGGGCCATGGTCAGCATATGCCCATAGGACGTTCCGCCTTCGGAGATCAACAGGTAGTAATAACCGTCTTTTTTATACAAGTGGGGGCCTTCTGGATCAGCCGCTCCGCTGCCCGTCCAAATGTTTTGCCGCGGGCCTAGATCTCCAGAAGCCAAATCGATCGTCCGCAGATAGATCTCCTTATGGGTGCCTAAGTAATAGGTCTGTCCATCGTCATCTGCGAAAATTGTTGGGTCGATCCCAGGGGTGTCCAGCCAAATCGGGTCAGACCATTCACCAGCGATGTCATCCGTCCAAATCAGAAAATTGCCTTCTCCTCCTTCGTTTGCGCCAACATTGGTGCAAACGAGGTAAAAGCGGTCCTTGATGAAACGCAAGGTTGGGGCATACAGACCAAAAGCATTGGGGTTTTTCGTCGGTAGCTGCAACTGCTCAGGTCGCGAAAGTCCATGGCCAATCAGCTGCCAGTCTGCCAAGTTTTTACTGTGATAGATTGGTAATCCAGGAAAATATTCAAAGGTACTCGTCACCAGATAAAAGTCTTCACCGACACGGCAAATACTGGGATCTGGATGAAATCCAGGTAAAATTGGATTCGTGATGGTTCGCATGGGCATCTAGAACTCCTTTATCGTGGTTTGGTCAGCCGTCAGCTCATGGCTCGTTTTTCCAGCAGTCGTGTGTATCTGCAAGAATGCTTGCTGGATGCCAGTCAGCTTGACGATCAGTTCTTGATCGACTCTTTCGACAGCCACCTCACCAATCCACTCACCATGGTGATCATAGATAGCGGCAGCGGTCTTGTCTTGCGGATCAAAAAGATGGATCGTTGGATGTTGGGCATAGTCATAGACTGCTTTGGTTTGTTCATGGCCTTCGATAATGACTTGATTTGGTCGGACTAACAGTGGCAAGTGGAAATAGTCATAGGTTTCTTGGTACCAGCGTCCGCCCTCGTATGCTTTGCCAGATAAATAGTCGATCCAATGCCCCTTCGTTTTCGGTACGTAAAAGGAGACTGTTCCTTGATCATTAAAAATGGGCGCCACTAAAAGGTGTTCCCCCAGCATGTATTGGCGATCCAAATGATGGGTCATCTCGTCTTCAGGAAACTCTAAGACCATTGCCCGCATCATCGGAATCCCCGTTTGAGCGGTTAGCACCGATTGGGCTTGCAAGTAAGGCATCAAGGACAGTTTTAACTTGGTAAAGGCTTTAGCTACCGCCACGGCTTCGTCGTCATAGACCCATGGCACTTTGTATTCCCAGCTGCCATGGTAACGGCTATGGGAAGACAGCAGACCAAATTGTGTCCAGCGCTTGTAGAGGTCTGGAGTTGAGCCAGCTTCAAACCCTGAGATATCGTGGCTCCAATACCCAAAGCCGCCTAACCCAAAGGACAGACCTGCCCGCAGCGACTCTGCCATCGATGGATAATCTGAGGTACTGTCGCCGCCCCAGTGTACAGGCAAGCGTTGTGAACCAACCGAAGCTGCCCGCGCAAAAACGATGGCTTCTTCTGCTCCCTTGACTTCTTTCAGCAAGTCAAAGACGACCTTATTGTATAGATAGGCGTAATAATTGTGCATTTTTTCTGGATCAGAGCCATCATAGTACACCGCATCGGTGGGAATCCGTTCACCAAAATCCGTTTTGAAGCAATCCACCCCCATGTCTAATAAGGCACGCAGCTTGCTGTTGTACCAAGCGATCGCTTCAGGGTTGGTGAAGTCGACGACCGCCAAACCGGCTTGCCATTTGTCCCATTGCCAGACATCTCCATTGGCGCGTTTCAAAAAGTAGCCATTGGCCATCCCTTCATCAAACAAGGGTGATTTTTGCCCAATGTAAGGATTGATCCAGACACAGATTTTCAATCCTTTGGCTTTCAAGCGCTGCAGCATTTTTTCAGGTTCTGGGAAAGTTCGTTCATCCCATGTGAAGTTGCACCACTCGTATTCTTTCATCCATAAGCAGTCAAAATGAAAGACCTCAAGAGGGATATCACGTTCTGCCATACCGTCTACAAAAGACGTCACGGTTTGTTCATCATAATCCGTCAAGAACGAGGTACTTAGCCACAAACCAAAGGACCACGCAGGCGGCAACGACGGTTTCCCCGTCAAATCAGTGTAGCGCTGAATCACTTGTTTTAACTCATCGCCGGCAATCACAAAGTACTGCAGCGATTGTCCTGGATTGCTGAATTGAACACGCGAAACTTTTTCACTCCCCACTTCGAATTGCACCCGATCTGGTGAATTGACAAAGACGCCATACCCTTTATTACTTACATAAAAAGGAATATTTTTATAAGCTTGCTCTGTACCAGTGCCCCCGTCGGCATTCCAGATATCAACACTCTGGCCGTTCTTCACGAAATTTGTAAAGCGTTCCCCTAAACCATAGATCGTTTCTCCCACATCCAGGGTCAACTGTTCGCTGATATGGGTATTTGCTTGCGGATCGATCACTAAGGCTTTGCTGCGAGGCTTGCTTTGGGTAATCAGCTGTTCTTTGTAATAAAACGAAGCTGTCACATTTTCCTCTTTGGTGATTACGACTTGCAAGTCTCCCGAGCGAAAAACATATGATTGCTCGTCTTCTGAAATATCAGGAGTGATCGCTTCTGTCATCAATTCAAAATCGGGGGCTTTGGCTTGGACCCCTTTATAGTTATAGAGGGTGATCCCAATGATATTGCTTCTAGGGGTAGTGACTTCCATCGTTAACAATCCGCCATCCAGCGTTGCCCCTTTATGTCCGACATAGCTATAAGGCAGATATAAAACCAATTTGTTTTCTTCTTTACGGGCATCGTAGACATGCACCGCAAATTTCACATCAAATCCTTCACGAAATAACCAACCGCCATCTGAAAATTTCATTTTTTTCCTCCTTGTTGGATCAATGTCAACGCCCCTAACAGACCAGAATCATTATAGTAACGACAAGTCTCGATCGGCACTTGGAAATCTGGCCAATGGGGGTTCTCATTGATTGCTTGTTTGATTATAGCTAATAGATCAGGGTGTTGGCTGATGCCGCCGCCGATCAGTATTTTTTCGGGATTCATCGTGACAGCTAGGTTGTAAATCGCAAGTGCGACATAACGTGCCCACTGTTTCAGGATCTCCTGCGTTTCAGGATCACTCGACCGCTGTTGCATGATGGTTTCGCCTAAAATCTCCTCTGATTCAGGAATCGCTTTTGCCCGCCGATAGGCAGCAATCAGTCCTCTCGTTGAAGCTAGATCATGGAGGGTCGCAAAAGAAGATGCTTGAAAATCAGTGATCATCATTCCGAATTCTCCTGCCCGAAACCCATGTCCGTGAATCAACTGGCGCTGATGAACGAGCGCGCCACCAATACCGGTGCCTAATGTGATCATGACAAAATCTTGTACGTCAGCAGCATTGCCGGTAGAAAGTTCTGCTAAAGCAGCACATTTCGCATCATTTTCGATCCAGATCGGATAGGACTTGTTTAAACGCTGCTGCAGCTCTTGTACAACAGCACAGCCGTGTAAAGGAGCCAACGCCCCCGCCATGATCGCTCGGCCATTGACTGAATCAATGAAACCAGGAAAACTCAGCCCGATCCCTTCGATGACATGCACTTGCTCGACTTCTTTTATTTTGGCAGCTAAGGCAGCAAAAAATTCATCCCGCGTATTACTCGGGGTTTTGATTTTGCCTCGGTCCAGCCATTGATTCTTCTCCGTAAAAACCCCGAATTTGATATAGGTCCCCCCTACATCAAAGCACAGGCGTACATCTGTCATTTCTCCTCCTCCGTTCGAAAAGCGCTTACAGTTTCATTTAAATTATATAAAAGAAAAAAAAGAAAGCCTACTTCTTAGAATAGACTTTCTTACTATAAAAATTAGCTTTTTTCTGTCTCCGATAGGCAATAGGATACTTCTTTTTTATTTAAGCATTGCTCCATTTGAAGCAATGACTTCCTTATACCAATCAAAAGAATCTTTCTTGATTCGATCAAGCGAACCATTCCCTTCATTGTCACGGTCTACATAGATGAACCCATATCTTTTTCGCATTTCACCTGTAGTAAATGAGATGAGATCAATACAGCCCCATGCTGTATACCCAATCACATCAATGCCGTCTTCCTCGATGGCAAGCATCATTTGTTTGATGTGTTCAGCTAAATAGTCAATCCGTTCGGGATCATGAATGCCGGTTTCTGTCATTTGGTCATTAAAACCAAAGCCATTTTCCACAATAAAAATCGGCAGTTCATAACGGTCCTGCAAGAGATTCAGCATATAGCGCAATCCCATGTGGTCAATCGTCCAGCCCCATTCCGTCATCGTTGCATAAGGATTCGTTGTTAGCACACTGCTGCCCAACAAAGGATCATGTAGATAGTTTGCATCTAAGCGGGTAGATACTGTATTGCTTAAATAATAAGTAATACCGATATAATCAACGGTGCCGTTTGCCAAATCATCAAGATCGGCTTCTGTCACATCGATCGTGTACCCTTTTTTCTGCCATTCATTGAGAATTCTTTTTGGGTAGTGTCCACGGACATGTACATCTGTGAAATAGAGTTGATTATTATCTTCTTGTTGTGCTAACAATTGATCACGAGGATCAGAAGTCAGCGGGTAATTAGGTGTGGCAGCTAAACAGCAGCCAATTTGAAACTCAGGATTGATTTTTTTCGCAGCTGTGACGACCCGAGCTGAAGCAACAAACTGATAGTGAGCGGCTTGGTACATGCCTGCTAGTTTCTCCTCATCCTCGTCAAAGATCACACCAGAATTGGTAAAACTGTAAATTGGATTATCGATGATCCGCTGATTGTTGATCTCGTTAAATGTTAGCCAATACCGCACTTTTTCTTTGTAGCGTTCCATTACAGTTTGCGCAAAACGTTCAAAAAATCCGATCATCTTTCTGTTGCGCCAAGCCCCATAGGTTTCAACTAAATGATAGGGCATCTCGAAATGAGACAACGTCACAACAGGTTCTATTCCATATTTTTGCATCTCGTCAAAGACCTGATCGTAAAAATACAGCCCTTCTTCGTTCGGTAGTTGTTCATCTCCTAAAGGAAAAATTCGTGTCCATGCGATACTGATTCGCAAAGCTTTGAAACCCATTTCCGCAAAAAGTTTGATATCTTCCGGGTAACGATGGTAAAAATCAATGCCTTCATGATTCGGGTAATATTCCTCAGGCAAGATTGTGTTGGTAATTTTCCGAGGCCGGTCTTTCGTTCCTGCTGTCATCACATCGGCAATACTGATCCCTTTCCCGCCTTCTTGCCAAGCACCTTCCACTTGATGAGCGGAGATCGCACCGCCCCATAAAAAGTTTTCTTTCATTTTCAAACTCCTATCCTTCGTTGTTTACGGTAAACAGAATCCCTTCTGCTTCAATTGTTCCGGCCGTTGTTTCGTACTCGATTACTGTATCTGGTCCACAATTTGTAACGATCACGGGTGTCGATAATTGATAGCCTTTATCCAGAATCGCCTGCCGGTCAAAGGTCAACAAACGATCTCCTCGTGCAATTGTCGCACCATTTTCGACGTTAACATCAAAAAACTCACCATTTAGATTCACGGTATTCAATCCGACATGGATCAATAATTCAACCCCTTGATCAGATTTGATACCAATCGCATGCTTAGAAGGGAAAACAGCAACAACAGTACCTGCAAAAGGTGCCCGAATGATTCCTTCATCGGGGATGACCGCAATTCCTTGTCCAGCGATTCCGCTGGCGAAGACATCGTCTTCCACTTCTGCTAAAGGCATCACTTGTCCTTTTACCGGTGAATAAATCGGAGTTGCTGCATTGGTTAAGATACTTTCTACCTCTGATTCAGGCTCTGCTTCAAATTCTGTTAGTTCACTTTCCTTCACGCCGAAGAAATAAGCCAGTAGAGCTCCTGACAACAATGAAACGGTGATTCCGATCAGATAACCCACCAAAGGACTGTAAACAGGTAAGGAAAAAATATTATGGAAAACATACGCATTCATCGTCACACCAAAAGCGCCTAACACTGCTCCGCCTAAACCACCGGAAATAGCTACGATCGGCAAAAGTCTTTTGTAACGAAGAATAATCCCATAGACGATGGGCTCTGTCACGCCGGCAAAGAAGCCAGTCAATGCAACTGGGCCTGCCAAAGCCCGCATTTTCGAATGTTTTTTCGCTCGTAAGAAGAAGCCAACTGCAATCCCGATTTGAGCAAAAACAGCGGCCAATGCCATTCCTTCAATGGGGTCTCCACCTAATCTTGTCAGATTATCTAACGTTACAGGTGTAAAGCCCCAGTGCAAACCAAACATAACCATGAAGGTCATCCCGCCCCCTAAAACGATACCTGAAAGGATTCGGCTTTTTTCAAATAACCACATTACACTTCCTGATAAAAGATCCCCGAAAAAGGTGCCGAATGGACCAAAAAGGATAACGGTCAATGGAATCATGATCATCAAACTAAGCATTGGTACGGCAAACAATTGAATGTCTTTATAAATAATCTTTTTCAAAAATTTATCTACAAATTGATAAATGAAAATAGCCGCAAAAATCGGAAATAGGGTTGTGGCATAGTCCACGGCTTGAACTGGTATCCCTAAGAAATTTGTATTTTCCACGCCAATCAACCCAGTAAACTGAGGTTCCAACAATGCTGCACCAATCACGCCGCCAACGTACATGTTGGCACCTAATCTTTTCGACAACGTGATCCCTAAGAAAATCGGTAAAAAATAAAATATTGCATTACTCGCGGCACTCAAAATGATATAAGTAGAAGATTCTGCTGATAACCAATTAAATTGGGTCAAAACCGTCAGCAGTGCTTTTAGCATCCCCGAACCTGCTAGAGCAGGAATTAAAGGAGAAAAAGCACCTGAGATAATTTCAAATACGGCGTTCAAATTAAAACCTGTTTTTTTCGAAGAACCTGTTTCTTGATCTGATAACCCAGCCATAGCTGAGATCGTCGCATAGTAATCTGATACATTGCTGCCGATTACGACTTGATATTGTCCTCCACTTTGTACAACGGACATCACATAGGGTAGTTTTTGAAGTTCCCCTTTATTGGCCTTGGCGTCATCCTTCAAGCCAAAACGCAATCTCGTTGCACAATGAACCAAGCTATCGATATTTTTTTCACCACCGATCAAGCGAATGATCGCGGCACTTTCGTTTTCAAATTTCATAGTTATTCTCCTTTTGCGTATAATAAAAAGCGTGATCTAGAAGACACCTCAAACAAAAGACTCGTTTGAGTGCTCACTCTAGGTCACACCTGCTTTACCAGTAACGATCCGTTAAGATGCCAATCGATTTAAATGTAAGGTTAAATACAACACTTCATCTTCAGTGATTTCCCACTGATACCTATTTTCCAGAAATTGCTTGATTTTCATAGCACACTCATAATCCAACGGATATTTCAGTTGAATCACATCTAATAAACTAGACGCTGGTTGAGCTGGTAGCTCATTGCTCATCTGTCGTTTAACAAAGTAGCGAATGTGAGTGATGAATCGGGAAAAATAAATAGAGTCTTGTCTGAATTCTTTGCCATAATGATAATTGATGATCGTCAAAATATCTTTCATGACTTTGGAAATCAGCATTGTTTCTTCCATTCCGTTGTTATCGCCTAAAAAATTCACGAAATGCAGCGTAATAAAAGCAGCCTCATCTTGCGGAATATTCAGATGTGTTCGCTTTTGCATCAGCTCAACCGCTTGAAGACCAATTTCATATTCTTTCGGGTACACCTGCTTTAATTCCCATTCTAGGGGTGTTTGAATTTTCATCCCTTCTCTTGCTCTCGTCAGAGCAAAACCGATATGGTCTGCAAGTGCCACTAGCAGTGCAGGATTGCTTTCGCATTGAAACGCTTCCTCAAACAATTTTAAAATATCGCTGGCCAGTTGCAGATCACGATATTCAATCCGTTTAAGCAGCTGTTCCAAATCTGCAATGCTTTTTTGGTCGTTAATGATGAATCGCTTTTCTATTTTCTTTTGATCGACAGTGTCGCCTGGCTTCAAACCAAAGCCGATGCCACTCCCCATCACAACTTCTTCTTGGTGATTGTCGTTCAGGACTAATGAAGCATTATTATTAAATACTTTGACGATTTCCATGGTCAACACCTCCTAAAATAAAACAAAAAAATAACGTCACCAACTAGCTATGATCTTTTTCCAAAACAAACGAATGGAGAAAATCTCATACCTGTGGTCACGCCTGCATTATCAGTAACGATCCGATGCACTTACTATACTTCAAAATGAAAACGACGTCAATAGCTTTTTTAAAGCATTTTCTTGTATGAGCTTCTGACGAGATTATTCAAAAAAATGGCGACAAAAAAAGACGTGTTGTCTCTTGCTGCCGCCATGCGAACCTGTAATGCCGCTTTTTCTTTTCACAAATTTCTCTTTTCATTGCCTATGCGATGGACTGTTTTCCTGAAAAATAGCTGCTCATGTATCAGCGAATTTTCTTATGTTTTCCGAAACTCATTCGGTGAAACCTGATGGTATTGTTTGAACTTTTTGTAGAAATAATCAACATTGCTGTAGCCCACCAATTCAGCAACTTCGTAGACCATTAGATTGGAATGACGTAAGATTTCCACCGCTTTTTCCATTCGTACTTCATCCAAGAACGCCAAATAATTTTTCCCAGTTTCTTTGCGAAACTTCTTGCCTAGATAGGCACTATTGTAATTGAAACGTTCCCCGATTTTTTTCAAGGTCAAATCTTCTTGATAATGCTTTTTCGTGTATTGGATCAATTCTGCAATGATATCGATTTGGTTCAAACTGCTGGCGACTGTTGCTTGCAAGTCAGCTAGTTTTGCGGTGATCACCTCTTGCAGCATTGGAAACGTCTGGGCGAGAAAAATCTGCTGATGTACTTCGTCTGTCGACCATTCGATTGCTAAGGCTACTTTTTCACTGATTTGATGCTGCAGCCATTCGATGTCACCATTGATTTGCCATTTGATCTCTTCTTCCAATGCCAATGAATGATAAAAGGTTTGATAATAGCGGGATAACGGCTGTTCTAACGGATTGTTTGCCAAAATCGCCTTAACTAATTCTTCACGCAAATCGCTTCGTTCTTCTGCTTCTTGCGTCGTATCCAAAACATGGTGAGAAATGACTTGATTGGGAAATAAGAAAATCAATTTACTTAATGTCTGGATATCGATCATCAATGGCTTCAAGTTATCTTGCGCCGCAAACCAGCGGGAGATCAAGATTTCATGGTGAGCCATTTTTTTACGGCACCACGCATCGATCGCCTCGTCAGGAAAGCGTTCCTCGTTTAACAGAACCAAATACCGATGATGCCGATGGATCAAGGTGACGACTTGCGCCACTTGCTCCTGCAATTTCTCAACCAGCTTTTGGGCATCTGCCTCCTCGGAAAGACGCAATAGCTTGATGGCTTGTGCGTCTTTGATTCCCGTTTGATCCCCGCCAAACAATTTCTCCATCAACTGACTCTTCTGATTTTTCTGCTGATCGGTCTTGGCTTTTTGATCGATTTTCGTCAAAATACCGATCAGCTCTTCTTCGTCAACTGGTTTCAGCAAATAGGTCACAGCGCCCAGTTGCAAAGCTTGCTTGGCATAGTCAAAATCTGAGTAGCCGGATAAAATAATGGCAAAAAACAAAAGCCCTTCCTCCGATGCTGCTTGCACCATCTCAAGACCATTTTTTCCCGGCATACGGATATCAGCGATCACAACATCTGGCTTCAATTCGCGGATCATTGCCAAGCCAGCTTCGCCGTTTTCCGCCGACCCGACGATTTGATACCCCAGACGTTCCCAATCGATGATCAGAGGTAGCCCATTTCGGATCGATGCTTCATCGTCAACGATCAACACTTTACGCATTTTCCAACCTCCATTTTCAGCTACTCCTTCGTTACATCATGTTTCACTTGTCAAACTTGCCCCGTTGGTGCGAATCACCTCTTGATACCAATAAAAACTATCTTTCGGGATGCGCGCCAACTGACGTTCGCTTTGATTGTCGCGATCAACATAAACAAACCCATAGCGTTTTTTGTATCCATTCAACCAACTCAGTAGATCTGTAAAGGACCAAGCACAATAGCCGATCAGCTCAACCCCATCCGTGATGGCCTTTTGCAGTTCCACCAGATGTTCCTGCAAATAGGTGATGCGATATGGGTCATGGATCTGTTTGTCTTCTGTCAATTGATCGATAGCGCCTAACCCATTTTCAGTAATAAAAATCGGCAAGTCATAATTGGCTTGGATGCGCCGCAAGGCTACACGGAAACCAACGGGATCGATCTCCCAGCCCCAATCTGTTTTTTTCAAGTGAGGATTTTCTGCTGTCGCAAACATGGTTTCTTCGGGTGAGAACTCACCAGCTGCCGCTTGCATCAAATACGGATCGACTTTAGAAAATTCTTTCTTTTCAGCTGACTGCTTTTGCAAATTGTTTTGCTGGGCCGTCCCACCGTGATAGTAATTGATTCCTAAGAAATCAGGTTTTGCCTGTTTTAATAGTGCTTGATCTTCTGGAGTGACTTCAGGAGCCAAGCCAACTTTGGCTAATTGCTTGTACACAAATTTCGGGTATTCGCCTTTGCAATAGACATCTAAAAACCATGCGTTGTTGAAGGCTTCGCCATTTTCTGCTGCTAGCACATCTTCTGGGTCACAGCTAAACGGATACATCGGTCCATAGCCAAAACTTGGACCGATCTTGCCCTGAGGAACCAGCTCATGGAACAAATTGATCGCCTTAGCATTGGCAAGGTTGATGATATGATTGGCTGCATACATCCGTTTTAAGTCCTTCAAGCCCGGCGGATGTGCCGCCCAACGGTACCCAAGAGAAGTGAAGACATTTTGTTCATTCATGGTGACCCAATAGGTGACTTTCTTTCCTAGGCGTTCAAAAAGGATCCGGCAATACCGTTCAAATGCTTCTGCTGTTTCTCGGCCTTCCCATCCTTGATATTTGTCTTGCAAAGCCTGGGGAAGGTCCCAATGATACAGCGTCAAAATCGGCTCTACTCCTTGCCGAAGCAATTCGTCCACCAGCTTTTCGTAAAACGCCACACCCGCTTCATTGATCGCGCCTTCGCCATCAGGCAAGATTCGCGACCACGCCACGCTGAAGCGATAGGCTTTCAAGCCCATTTGCTTCATCAAAGCAACATCTTCTTTGTACCGATGGTAATGATCGATCGCCACTTTGCCGTTGGTTTCCTCAAAAGTATTGCCAGGAATTTGGGCATAGGTGTCCCAAATCGACGGACCTTTGCCGTCTTCTGCCCATGCTCCTTCAATTTGATAGGCCGCCGAAGCTGCCCCCCATAAGAAGTTTTCTGGGAAAGGATCTAAGTTTGTGTGAAACATCAAGTTGCCTCCTTCATTTCCTAAACCGAAATAAATCGGTTACATTTTATCGTATCATAATTTGGTTGATTCGTAACAATTGCCAAAAGATATTTTTTAGGTGAAAAAACTGCCGCTCCTCAGAACGACAGTCGTTTCTTATTAAAACAGGTAATCATTCAAACGAGATTTCACATATTCAATGTGGCTGGATTCTAATTCGATTTGATCATGAGCCAATGCGTAATCTGTCAGTGTTTCTAAGTTTTCCTCATCAGCAACGATCTTCGCTCCGATGCCTTCTTGGAAAGAAGCATACCGTTTTTCCTTCAACTCGTCTAAGAAGCGGTCTTCTTTTAGTTTCGCTGCTGCTTTCAACGCTCTGGCATACGTATCCATACCAGCGATGTGGGCTAACAACAGATCTTCCATTTCAAATGACGAACGACGGACTTTAGAATCGAAATTGATTCCTCCCGGTGCGATGCCGCCGTTTTCTAAGACTTCGTATAAAGCAAGTGTCGAGTCAAAGACGTTGGTTGGGAATTCATCCGTATCCCATCCTAACAGCATATCTCCTTGGTTGGCATCCAGTGAGCCTAATGCGTTATAGCTGCGGGCAACAGCGATTTCATGTTCAAAGGTATGACCAGCTAATGTTGCATGATTGGCTTCTAGGTTTAATTTAAAATCTCCTTCTAAGCCGTAGTGCTGAATGAAGGCCATCGTTGTCGCTGCATCAAAATCATATTGATGTTTTGATGGTTCTTTTGGTTTCGGCTCTAATAAGAACTGAGGTTTATGACCGATTTTTTCGCCATAAGCGATCGCCATTTTGAATAGACGGGCGATGTTGTCTTGTTCAAATTTCATGTCTGTATTCAACAAGGTTTCATAGCCTTCACGGCCACCCCAGAAGACATAGTTTTCGCCGCCTAATTTTTTCGAGATGTCTAAGCCTTTTTTGACTTGGGCTGCCGCATACGCATAAACTTCCGCATTATTGGTGGAAGCAGCGCCGTTATTGAAACGAGGATGTGAGAACATATTTGCTGTATTCCATAATAGTTTGATCCCCGTTTGTTCCATTTTTTCTTTGATCAAATCGGTGATTTCGTCTAAGTTTTGGAAAAATTCTTCTAACGTTTCTCCTGCAGGTGCCACGTCTACATCATGGAAACAGAAGAACTCTGCCCCTAATTTTTCGCAAATCTCGAAGAAGGCTTCTACTCGATTTTTCGCCGTTTCCATTTCGGTGTCACCAATCCACGTCCGTTTGTTGACAGGTGCGCCAAAAGGATCAGAACCGTCTTGCGTCATCGTATGCCAATAGGCGATTGCAAAACGTAGATGATCTTTCATTTTCTTGCCTAAAACAACTTCTTCGGCATCGTAGTGGCGAAATGCAAACATATTGTCTGTTTTAGGACCTTCGTAGCGGATTTTTTCGATCTCTGGGAAATAAGTCATTGTTGTTGCCTCCATTTTATGTTTTTTAGTGTAATAAACTAACTTACTTGTTTCCAATCATTTAGAACCAAAAACGATTCCTCGCTTTGATCAAGTAGATTGCCTGCTGCCATTACGCTACTCGATTTGCGCCAATGCATGGCAGATAGGTGCGGTTTGTTGGTAGACGGTGCGGTAGATCGCATAGATTTCTTGGTATTTGGCGACATTTTCAGGAATCGGTGCAATGGCCTTGCCGTATTTGACAAAGGCGTTAACACAGGCAGCTGCATCTGGATAAATGCCACTGCCGATTGCTGCCAGCATTGCTGCGCCCATACCTGGACCTTGCTCAGTAGACAAAGTCAGCATTTCTGCATTAAAAATATCGGCTTGCATTTGCAGCCATTCGGCATTTTTCGCACCGCCCCCCACAGAAACGATCTGGGTGAATTTCCGCTGTGCCCGTTCTTCCATGATCATTTGGGAATCTTTCAAAGAGAAGGTGATCCCTTCTAAGACGGCACGACTGAAATGCTTTTCGCGATGCCGTGTGTCGATGCCGATAAAACTACCCCTGATTTGGCTGTCGGTATGCGGTGTGCGTTCGCCCACGATATAAGGCGTAAACAGCAGGCCTTCTGCCCCTGGGTTTACCTCACTGATCGCTGAAAGCAATTCCTGAAACGATTGGTTGGGGGCAAACGTATCACGATACCAGCTTAAGGAATTTCCAGCGGCTAACGTGACCCCCATTGAATACAACTTGTCTTTGATCGCATGACGGAAAAGGTGTAGATCTCCTTGATAATCAACCTCTTGCGCTTCTTCAAAGGATAAGAACACACCACTCGTGCCAATCGACACCATGCCGACACCTTCGGCGATGATCCCTGAACCTAATGCAGCACAGGCATTGTCTGCGCCACCTGCATAGATCGTCACCTCTTGTTCAAACCCAAAGGCTTCTTGCAGCTCTTTTCGCATTTGCCCCACAGGCGCTGCTGATTCAAAAAGCGGCGGCAGTAAATCCGATGCGATTGCGAATTTTTCTAGAATGGCTTCAGACCAGCACTTCTTTTCGATATCCAGCAGTAACGTACCCGCTGCATCGGAATAATCCATCGAATAGTTCCCAGTCAGCCAAAAAGCCAAGTAGTCTTTTGGCAGCATCATGTGACGAACTTGTTGCCAATGTTCAGGCTCGTGTTCTTGGACCCATAAAATTTTTGGTAAGGTGAACCCTTCCAAAGCAACATTCTTGGTGATTGCTTTTATTTCCTCTCCAAAGGATGCCATGATCGCTTGGCATTGTTTGGTGGTTCGAACGTCATTCCATAATATTGCCGGACGAATGACTCGGTTTTCTTCATCCAATAAAACAAGACTATGCATTTGCCCAGAAAAGCTGACGCCGATCAATTCCTTTTGCAGCGTTGGAAGCTGCTGGATCAAGGTTTTGATCACCTTATCTGCCGCCTCTTGCCAATGCACCGGCTCTTGCTCACTGAACCCCGGTCTAGGGGATGACAATGGATAGTCAGCACTTGCTGTTCCTTGGAGTTCCCCGGTTTGATCAAAAACTAAGCCTTTTAACGCACTTGTTCCTAGATCCAACCCTAAAAAATAAGCCATCTCTTCTCTCCTTCCTCTGTTTGAAGCAGTTAACCATTGACCCTTAATCGGTTAATTAGCATTCAAAACTAACTAATTGGATAGTAAACGATTCTCGCATTCCTGTCAAGCGCTTTCAACGAATCTTTCATGGTTTTTCCTTCTCAAACTGCTGCTCCTACATTCTGCGTCTTTTCTTTATTCTTCAGCTTGCACAATATTAATTTGCACGGTAAACTAACACTAATCACATCTACGAAGAGGAGAATACATGATTATCAATAAAATGGGCATACGCGAACAAAATGAAGCGGCTGTATTGAAGACGATCATTGACAATGAAAATGTGTCACGAGCGGAAGTGTCAAATTTGACCCATCTCAATAAAGCGTCTGTTTCTCAAATAACCAAAAAACTGATCGACACGGACTTCGTGCGCGAAGTCGGCATTGGGGATTCCACTTCGATCGGTGGTCGCAAACCGATTCAATTGCAATTCAACCACCGCAGTAGCTTAGCTGTTACCTTTGACATCGGCTATAACTATGTTCGTGGAATGCTCTCTTATATCAATGGCGAGATGATCGCCTCCGCCGATCATTCCCATGAATTGATCACCAAAGAAAATGTACTGGCGACGATCGATTCTATGATGAAAGAATTTTGGCCGCAAATGCCGCAAACCACTCATGGATTAGTAGGAATCTGTTTGGCGATCCACGGCATCGTTCACAATCAGACGATCACCTTTGCCCCCTACTACGACTTGGAACACTTTGATTTGATCGCCCCTTTGAGCCAAAAATACAATACGGCGGTCTATATAGAGAACGAAGCCAATCTGACGGCTTTAGGCGAGTACTGTTTTTCTTCTGATTCCACGAATTTACTGAGCGTCAGCGTCCATAGTGGGATCGGTGTCGGAATCATCGTTGATGGGCAGCTACAAACCGGTACTCACGGCATGGCGGGGGAAGTTGGCCATTCTACGCTCTTTCCTCACGGCAACTTGTGTCCTTGCGGCAATCGAGGCTGCTTAGAGCAATATGCCTCGAACAAAGTCTTGTTTGACACCTACAGTCACTATACAAAAACTGCGTTCGTTAATTCGGATACCTTTGCACAAGCCTACCATGTCGGAGAAAAGTCAGCAGTCGAATTGGCGCAACAAAATGTTGAGTTTCTTAGTATTGGGCTAAACAATGTCATCACTTTTTCTGATCCCGAAGAAGTCTATATCAACAGCTCGGTCTATCGCAAAATTCCTGATTTATTACTGGCGCTGCAACAAAAATTGACCAGCCAGTTCACCAAAAACACGAAGATCAAAAACAGTCGATTAGGCGATCAGGCCCCGCTGTTTGGCGGCAACGTTTTAGTGGCGAAACATTTCTTGAATATCAACGATTTGCGCTTTGCGGCACTTGATTTGTAGCAACTGATACGCTAAATAAACGCTGGACTGAAGGAGCAGTCCAGCGTTTTCTCTTTTCACAGTAAAGAACTTTCGCTATTCTTTGAATCCTGCGACAGTTATAATACCAATTCTATACTTCAATAGAAAAAAGTCATCCAAAAACTTATTGATCGCTGACTACCTGTTTTTGCGAGATGCTATGCAGGAAAATCCGTACGATTTGATCAATCCCAAGAAAAATGATTCACGACTAGCCAGTCTTTAACTTCCGTCAGATCAGAAAAAGTTTTCACCTGTGCAGCTACTTCTTGCTCAAGTTTTGGCTGTTTAAGCAAAGGATACTTCCCATTTTTCTTGACTGGCAAAGCACTCAAATCATCCGCAATCAGAAAAGCTGGGATTTCGGCTTGTTTTGCGGCTTTTATGCCAGCTAGAGAATCTTCTAATACCAAGGCTTCTTCAGGCTTTACGCTTAATTGTTGGCAAGCTGTTAGAAAGATTTCTGGATCAGGTTTGCCCTTTCGCACTTGATCCCCAGAAACCACTGTATCAAACCAATCTGGCATCTGTTCCATTTCAAAGTACGCCTTGATTTTTTCTTTCGATGAAGAGGATGCCACGGCCATCAAGCAATCTTGTTTTTTTAATGCTTCCAACAGTTCAAGAAGGCCGGGCTTTTTGAATACCCGTTTTTCTTCAGCTAAAATCACTTCTTTCTGAAGATTCATCGCTTCTCGCCATCGATCCGTTGGTACCGTACTGCCATAAAGTTCCTGCATCCCTTTACGAATATCTGCTTCCGTTCTGCCAGTCAGGTAATAATAAACTTCTTGGCAAACTTCAAAATCATATTCCTCCGCGGCTCTTAAATAAGCGCGGTAAGCTAGACGACCTGTTTCAAACATCAAACCGTCCATATCAAAAATCACCAGTTTTATCTTTTTCATCCTATAGCCTCCTTTACTTTTCTGCGAATAAAAAAGCAATGGTACCAAAATCCTCTGGAACCCATTGCTTCACCTTGTTTATTTACAGCTGACTGCTCAACTTAGCAATGATTTTACATGCGCCAAATGGCTGTCAGCCTTTTCCCGACCTTCTTTTACTAGTGATTCTGAAAGAATGAAGGAGCCGCCAACTGCTAGCACTTGCGGATCAGATAAATAGTCTTGCATATTTTCGAGGTTGATTCCGCCAGTTGGGACAAATCGAATATCATAAAACGGACCACTGAGGGCTTTGATTGCCGGCAAGCCCCCGTAGATATCCGCAGGGAAAAATTTCACAACTGATAAGCCATAATCCATTGCCCGTTGAATGTCATTTGGCGTAGCTGTCCCTGGAAACACTGGAATGTTTTCGGCAAGACAAAATTCCACCACATCAGGTACAAGAGCAGGGGAAACAATAAAGCGCGCCCCTTTCTCAACCGCTGCTTTCGCTTGTTCTAAGGTGCGGACCGTGCCTGCGCCTACGATCAATTTGCCCGATTGAGAGAGTTTTTCAATCGCTTCTAAAGCAAGGTCACTGCGGAAGGTCACTTCAATAAAATACAGTTCATGCTCAATCAGCAGTGATTCTACTACTGGCAAATAGGTAAGGTCTGTTGCAGTGTAAAGAGGCAACACCCTTGTTTTTGCCAATTGTTCATAGAGTGTCATACGCTCTCTCCTCCCTTCGTTCCCCTCGATTGCATTTGTTCTTTCAAGACGGCTTCATGAAGCCCTTGAAGATAACTGATACCAATCGCGCGATCATACAGACCATAGCCTGGCATCGCCACTTCCCCCCAGATCGTCCGCCCGTGATCAGGACGGATGACACCATCAAAACCGACCTCAACCAAGGCTTTCATAATGGCATACATATCTAACGATCCTTCAGTGGAAAGATGGGCAGATTCTTTAAATTTGCGTTCCCCCATAAACAACACATTGCGAAAATGAACAAAGTTGATGCGGCCTTTTAAGCCATGAACGATCTCCACCATGTCGTTTTCTGGATCGGCACCTAACGAACCGGTGCACAACGTCACCCCATTATAAGGCGAATCCACGATGGCCATGATTTTTTTCAAGTCCTCTAAATTTTTGGTGATCCGTGGCAAACCAAAAATTTCCCAAGGTGGATCGTCCGGATGGATCGCCATTTTCACATCTACTTCTTCACACACAGGAATGATCCGCTTTAAGAAATAGCTTAAGTTATCAAAGAGGATCTCTTGAGTGACCCCTTCATAAGTTGCCATCAAACGCTGGAACTTTTTCAGTCGTTCTTCTTCCCAACCTGGTAATTTAAAGCCTTTTGATTGGCTATGGATCAGCGTATACATCTCACTAGGTTCCATATCATCCACAACGGCTTGATCATAGAGCAAAGAGAAGCTGCCATCCTCGTTTTGATAAAATAGATTTGTTTTTGCCCAGCCGAAGATCGGTTTGAAGCTATAGCAGATCATATGTACATCACAAGCTGCTAAATTCCGAATCGTTTGAATATATTGATCGATGTAGTGATCCCGTTCCTCTGTTCCAGCTTTGATCGCATCGTGGATCGCGACACTCTCAATCCCTAATAGCGAAAGATGCTCTTTTTCAATTGATGCTTTTAGTGCGTTGATTTCGGAAACCTCCCATACATCTCCGGGCATTTTATTCAGAAGTGTTCCTACAATGCCGTGCATTCCTGGAATTTGTCGAATATTCGTTAACGGGATCGTATCCCCTTCCCCGTACCATCGAAACCCCCATTGCATTTGCTGTCATCCTTTCGTTTTTAAAAATCATCGTCCTCATCAGTTTCTTCGCTACTATCATCTGCTGAAGAATTGTGCCAAAGCGCTACACTGTTTTCTCCTTGCTGGATCACTGCTGCCACCGCCTGTTCAATCGGTGTCGCCAAAAATTGATGATTGATTGCTTCTAATACCATCGGTAGATTCACTCCGCCGATCACATACGTCTTTTCCTGAAGTGGTTCTTCTAATTGATTGATCGTTACAACCGACTGATTGTAGGGACTCGCACTCAATAGATCAGCAAACACCAAGACACCGTCCCCTTGATCTGTTTCATGAATCGCTTCATGGATTTTGTTTCCCAGAAGTTGAATATCCTCTCCGTGGTTCAAATTAACGACCGCAATATTTTCGACACTGCCCATGATCACCTCTGCAGCATCTTTAAAACCAGTACTCAGCTGTCCGTGAGTTGCCAATACGATTCCTAACAAATGTTATTCCTCCTTTTTAGCTTCCTAACCAAATAACGCAAGAACTTTTTGCATATTCCTCAGATTCAGCTCTTTTTGCTTTAATTGTTTTCTAGGCAGCACATACGTCTGATCCTGCTGCTTTTCTGCACAAAATAAATAGTTAATACTGCCTATTGCTTCACTACTGTGTTCGATCGCCAACTGCTGCAGTTGCCCTTCATTGAATTGCTTGCCGATAGCTCGAATCGGAGCATCGGCACCAATAGAATCTAAATAATAAATCTTCGCATTCGGCCTTACTGAATCACGTAACACTTCCAACCCGCGTTCTCCGTAACTTCCTTCATCAAGAAATGCGAAGGCCGTCGCTGTTTGACTGTTTTGACTGATCAAGGACAGCAGCGCTAAGATAGAGGAGGTATTGCGGGTTAGATTTTGCTGAAATCCTGCCCCGCGGCTTACGCGATTTAATAGCAGAAAATAAATACCGACCCCTGAAGCAAAAAGTGCTGTTTGCCAAGACAGCAAGGGAAATCTCCCTGAAGCAAAGTGGATATAAAGCCAAGTTCCCAACAGCCCTAAAAGAATCATCACTGCTGAAGCAGTCAGAATAAATTGATTTGTTTTACGGCCTTGCTCCTGCCGATCAAAAAAATGGTAATCGCCGAAATGCTGTGGCGGTGTATCATAATATGTGCAGATGATCCGTTTTGCTTTGGTCAGATCGCCAACATACAAATTGCGTGAGGCGTTTTTTTTCGTGTGATCATACTCGATCACCTGAAGATCTTTGCGAAACGGGATGATATCTGCGATGAGTGCCTTCAAAAATCTTTGTTTGCTTTTATCCGTGGAACGCGATCGGTAGACATACCGATAACGAAAAAGCCAATCACGAAATGTTTCTGTTTGATTCATGGTGAATTCTCCTATTCACAAATTACTCACAAGGAAGGAGGAACTCTATTTTTATAAGATCCTCCGCCTTCCTCTTCAACAGATGACGAACGCGCTCAATGATTACAAATTGAACTGCTTCAACACATCTTTAAGGGTTGATTTCGGTGCAGAAGGTGTTGCTTGAAAATAGATTGATTCCACACCGTACGCTTCGTTCATTTCTTTGAGTTTTTGCGCATCAGCTTGATTTAAATAAACAGATTTTGTTACCAAGAGATCTTTCTCGGGATCTTTTTGGGCGATACCGCCTATGTTCAATTCTTTCATTGGCACGCCGTGTTTGACTAAGTCGTACATCACACTGATGGTTTTAGCGATCAAAATACAGTTGTAATCTTTGAAGTTGTATTCATCCCAGTAAAATTTGGCTTTTTCTGGTGTAACGACGATCGTTTTTTGCCCTGTGCGGCTACCGGCATTTTTGTATAATTCCCGCATGAACTTATCCTTAGCTACTACCTCATCCACTACAAAAATCGAGTTGACTCCGCTTTTTTGTGACAAGGTCATCATGACCTGCCCATGGATCAATCGTTCATCTACTCGTGCTAAATTTACTACACCCATTTTTTCCACTTCCTTTTCTTATAAAATACCGACACCGGCTAAAATAATCAGAATCAAGGTCAGCCATAGTAATGCTTGCGTGACTTTTAATCCTTTCTTTGTATAGAACCAGTAGATGCCCATTACAACTGCTAACGGCAAAATCCCTGGTACAATCTGATCAAGGATATCTTGGATAATAAATTCTCGTCCAGAAATATCAAACTGTAGCGAAGAACTGACTTTGACATAGTTTCCAGCCAGAACCCCCATCATAAACAAACCGAGAACCGACAGTGTTTCAATTGCGGTTTGGACGCCTGTACTCTGCATCAAACCAGTTGCATTGCGCCCCATCGAAAATGCTTGACAGGCGAAAAACATTCCTAGAGAAACTTGATACAGTGCAAAGCAAATGAATGGGAACAACGCACCTAGTGGACTTCCTTGCTGTGCCCAAGGAACAGCAATCGCAATAAAGATATATTGAACGGTTCCTGAGTCGATGGCATCCCCGATTCCTGCTAAAGCACCCATCAAACCAGCTTTCGTGTTGTACATCAAATCATCTTGCATCAAAATTTCTTTTTTCTCATACTCTTCTTCGGCTCGCTGCTGTTCCATCGAAGACATTAATCCAGTGATGACTCCGCCCCCCCAACTCAGTTGGGTATTGAAAAACAGCAGTTGGCGTTTGTAGGCAGCTTTCAGTGCCTCATCGTCTTTGTAAAGTTTGCGCAAAATCGGCATCATGGCGTATAAAAGCGAGGGTGATAAATACCGTTCAAATGAATGCGGGATCTCATTGGCGAAATGCCATCTTAGGTATGCTTTTGTGACATCTTTCTTCGTGATTTCTTCTGGTGCGCCTTGCGCTTTTTGAATTGTTTCGGTCATTACTGCTCCTCCTTATCGATTAGAACCCGTCATCATAGTCATCGTCATCATCAAAGGATGGTGATGCTGTATTCGTTTCTGGGGCTGGGACCAATTTTCCTTTTTGTGACTGAACAAAAATCAACGCGATCAAAATGCCAAAAATCGCATAGGTGACCATGGTAATTTCCAGCGAACTGAAAACTACACTCATGAAATAGGCCAAGAAGAAAAAGACCATATAATCTTTTCGACCGATCACATAGACGGTAGTTGCAATCCCGATCGCTGCCAATCCGCCGCCGACTACTTCTAAAATATGAATAACGACTGTCCCCTCAAGAGCATTGATGACATCAGCAATCAGCGGAGCGCCTAAATAAAGTGCAATAAATACCAGCGGAACAAATAAAATAAATGAAGCCAGCGTTGGGTATAAAATAATTGAACGCGTCATGGCCTTGGCATTAAGATCTTCTACTGCTTTATCCGTATACTTTCCTAAGAAGGTATTGATAAAGAAACGGAACTGATACAAATAACTCCCTAGCAACCCAACAGGAACGGCAACAGCAATCGCTGCTTCTGGTTGCAGATTTCCTAGCAAAGCTACCGGTACGGCAATCGCCGCAGCAATTGAAGGTTCCGCTGGCATGGATCCGCCAGGAGAAAATACCCCCATGTAAATCATTTGTAAAGCGGCAGTAACGATCATGGCTTGAGCCACATTTCCCATCACCAGTCCGACAACTAATCCCGTCATCAATGGTGAAAAACGTAAAGTCAGTGTGGCGCCTCCGCCGAGCCAACGAGACATGACTGCTGCAACCCATAGCGCAATCAGTAAACTTTGTGTAACACTTAATGTATCCATTTTTCCTCCTCCTAAACTTCTTTCAAATAGTTTTCTAAATCAAGAACAGCTTCTTTCAAGCGTTCTTTGGTGATTAAGACTGGAATCAAGTGTACTTTTTCTTTCGAATCTATGAACTGCACCAACTGATCGATGACTTGTGCATCTTCAGGAAAAATACCCATTTGATGTAAACTCATTGGTAAGTGCAATTCTTGATAAAAGGGGATCAACTGATCGATGACCGTCCATTTTTCTTCAAGGGCTAATTGATAAAACATCCCATAGGCAACCTTTTCCCCGTGAAGAAAACGATGACTTTCAGGCAGATATTTACTGATGGCATCATGCATCGCATGCGCCGCTGCATTGCGGGCATATTTATCGCCTAGCCCGCCTACCATTCCAGCAACTGCAATAACGATCTCCGACAAGTGACAAAAGGCGTCTGTCACTTCCTGCCGCTTCATATCTTCAATCGCTTGTTTCGATTGTGTCAAAATAGCTGTTTCGCATAATTTTGCTGTATAGCCTGCCATTTGCAAGAAGGGCTCATTTTTCAAATGTGGTTGGGCTAAGATTGCTTCCGATTCAATCCACTTTGCCAACGTATCTGCTAAACCGGCGATGAAGTAGGAGACTGGTGCATCGATCACTAACGTCGGATCGGTAATCAAAAAAGCAGCCTGTCTTAAATAGTGTTCCGACTTTCCTTCAGATTCTCCCGACTCTTTATACATGACAGACAAGGGTGTCCATGGTGCACAATTACTGGCCAATGTTGGGATCAGTCCAAAGGGTCGATTGACTACATGTGCTGCATATCCCACTAAGTCGGCTAACTTCCCGCCGCCAACCCCCAGAATAAAATCGATCGCCAGTTCTTCAACAAGATCAGCAATCAGCCCAGCGCCATAATAGCTGCATTCTCCCGTGTAGCGATGATAAAAAATTTCCAAATGCGCATCTTCTAAAAAGAGTAATTTTGGTTTTGCTTTTTCCCATGAAACCGTTCCATGTACGAGCAGCAGTCGTTTTACTTTGTACTCTTTTAATACTTCCGGCACATAGTCGATCGCGCCTTCATGGTAACGATAAACTTGCGGTCCAACCTTTACTTTTAAATCCGTTAGCACGAGTTTCACTCTCCTTTATACAGCCAAAAACCGACTTTCCGCTTGAACAGCACGGTCTGGCAGCAGCCCCTTAACGATTCGTTCAATATCCGTTACACATTTGTTTCCCATCTCTTCTAAGCATTCCATAGTATAAGCCGATGTATGCGGTGTCATAACTACATTTTCAAAAGCTAAATACGGATGATCTTTATGACCAGGCTCTTCCTCTAAGACATCGGTGGCAAGACCAGCGATTTTCCCACTTTTTAATCCGCTTACAATTGCCTCTTCATTCAAAAGTGCGCCACGGGCACTATTGGAGAGATATACTTGATCTTTCATTTTTGAAATTTCTTCAAAGGAAATCATATGATAATTTTCCTCCGTCAAGTTAGCACATAGACAAATAATATCTGATTTTGCTAGCAGCTCGTCTAGCTCGACTTTTTTTCCGCCATAGCTTTGAATATGCAAAGCGGACTTATATGGATCGTATGCCAAAACCTCGCAGCGGAAACCATTTCTCAATATTTCTACTACACAACTTCCAGTATTGCCGACACCGATCACCCCTACCGTCTTGTTAAATAAAGCCCGTCCGACAAAGTTCGCTCGTTTTTCCCATTGATCTTCGCGGACTTTTGTATTCGATTCAACTGTACAGCGCAGAAGCGCCAATAGATTGGTCACATTATTTTCTGCTACTGCATCTCGCTCGACCAAAGCTGGAATGATCGAAACAATCGTTTGGTGGTCCTTCGCTGCTTCTAAATCAATATTGTTATAGCCGATCCCGTGGCGTGTGATCAGTAGCAATTCATCTTTATACTCAAAAAACTCTTTGGTAAAAAATGGGGTAACACTTGCTATAATGATGTTGTATCCCTTAAGCTTTTCTGCCAATTCTTTCCCATTGATTTCGCTATCGAACGTGAAATGACTGACAGTTCCGATTGCTTTCAACCGCTCGATATGTTGCGGAAAGATTTTTCCAAAGCTGCTGGAATTCACTATAGCGATCTTAAACTGTTCCATATTCTTCCTCCTTATTCTTTTGCAACAATCTCGTGACCACCAAAACCATTCCTTAGCGCAGAGACGACTTTTGCTGAGAAACTGTCTTCTTCTTGGGACAAATTTCTCATAAACAAACTCATAGCGATCGTCGGTACAGCAACATTCATCTCCAAAGCCGTTTCCACTGTCCACCTAGCTTCACCAGAAGCTGCAACAACCCCGCGATATTCCTCCAACTTAGGGCTCTCATTAAATTGGGCCGCTGCGATTTCCATCAGCCAGCTGCGAATAACCGATCCATGATTCCATACCTCTGCGACGGAAGCCAAATCAAAGTCATAGGCACTTTGTTCAATCAATTGAAAGCCTTCACCAATGGCTTGCATCATTCCGTATTCGATACCGTTATGGACCATCTTTAGAAAATGACCGCTTCCTGATTCCCCTGCATAAAGGTAGCCTCCTAAAACAGCCACATCTGCAAACAAAGATTCCACCTCTGAAAAAGCGATTTCATTCCCGCCAATCATCAAACATGCATCTTTTCTAGCTCCGGAAACCCCACCAGAAGTCCCACAATCAAAGTAATGCACCTCTTTTTCTTTAAACCAGGCTGCTCGGCGAATCGAATCTTTGTAATTAGAATTTCCGCCTTCAATCACGATGTCTTTCGCTGATACAAGGGGCCATAGTTCTTCAAGAATCCCCTCAGTCACAGTTCCCGCAGGAAGCATCAACCATAAAACCCGTCGGCCGCTAAAAGAATTCGTCAAATCAGCTAGCGTTTGATAGAGTGTAATTCCAGCTTCTTGCGCTGTTTTCTGCGCATGTATCGAAAGATCCAGCCCTTTTACTTGATAACCTTGATCTTTTAAATTGAGGGCCAAGTTCAATCCCATTTTTCCAAGTCCGATAATTCCTATCTCCATAACAGCGCCTCCATTTCATACTTTCATTATACAAAAAAATATTTTTTTGTAAATATAAAAAATAAAAATAATTTTTATTTGCTTTTTTTCTTTAAAAGAGGTAACGTAACAATACAAAGATAATAATGTTCATATAAAGGAGGTAACCGTCTTTGACTGTTTCGATTCGCCTGCAAATAAAAACGCTTTATAAAGACTTAAGTCTCAAAGAACAAGCGATTGCCGACTACATTTTGGAAAATCCTAGTAAAGTCAGCCACAGTTCAATCAGTGATTTATCCAATGAATTAGGCATCGCTGATTCGACCTTTTTTCAATTCACAAAAAAACTCGGTTACAACGGATTTAAAGACTTCAAAATGGCAATGCTGATGCAGGAAAATGATTTTTCTGCCATTTCGATCCATGAAAATATCCAGAAGTCTGATAATGAATTGACTATGGCTCAAAAAGTATTTGATTCCAATATGACCACATTGACTGATACCAAAAATCTTTTGAAAGAAGAAGATTTAAAGCTTGCTGCTGCAATGATCAATCAATCTAAACGACTTTTTTTCTTCGGCGTTGGTGGTTCAGAGATCGTGGCAACCGATGCCTATCACAAATTTTTGCGCTCGCCGATCACTGTTTTTCACAGCAGTGATTATCACATCCAACTGATGGAGGCTTCATTGTTGACGCCAGATGATTGCGGCATTTTTATCTCTCATACTGGAAAATCAAGAGAAACCATTGAACTAGCTCAAGTTGCCAAAAACAATGGTGCCAAAATTATCGTCATTACTAGCCATGCTGCTTCCCCTTTAGCCAAACTCGGCGACGTGGTTTTCATCTCTATTTCCGAAGAAACTGAGTTTCGCTCAGAGGCATTGGCATCCAGAATCGCTCAACTGAGCATCATGGATTCCCTCTATGTCATCTTAATGTTTATTAATCGAGACAAAGCACAACAATCGATTGCCAAAATTCGGCGCTCCATTTCAAAAATCAAAGAACCCTGAGAAGGGAAGAAAAAACTTAGATTTTTCTGCGTTTCGCTAATTCTTTTGTGAATCACAGTTGATATGCAAAAAAACTTGTGCTTTTTTCTGTACTCTTCTTTGGTTTCTTATCAACTTTTTCAGTTCTGAATCTCAAATGCGCTGAGCCTGCCAAAAATCTTGTCCCTTACTCTCGCAAAAAAACCACATCACAAAGCTATCCGCTCTGTAATGTGGTTTTTTAAGACTATCTTTTTTTAGGTAAATCAATAACGACTAGACACAATCTCTGCTCCAAAGGGCATCAACGCTAAGCGCGCCATTTTCAATGATTGCGCCGCAAATGGAATGCCGATGATCGTGATGGCTAGAATGACTGCGCTAGCTAAATGTCCTAAAGCCAGTGGTATACCAGAAAAAATCAACCATAAAATATTGAGAATCACGGACACGCCACCGCCACGGTAAACGATGTCTTTCCCAAATGGTGCTAATGACAAAGTCGCAAACTTAAAACATTGCAGACCAATGGGAATGCCGATGATGGTGATACACCATAAACACCCAGCCAAAAACCATGAGATCGCACCGATTAAACCGCCAAAGACAAACCAAATCACGTTGCCTAAAAAATTCATCTGATTACCCTCCTTCTTTTTTAATAAAGACTGCTCCTGTTTTAGCAAAGAAAGCAGAGGACATCGTTAGCACTCAGATGTGCACTAGCGTCCCTGCACCTTCCCCTGCGCGCTTCTCTTTTTTCTTAATACAAGCGAAATACGTTATTTTGTAAAATGCTTATTGTCCAGAATCAACGGTTGATTCGCTGCTGTTATTTGATTCATTTGAGTCATTGCCGAAGACACCGGTGATCGAAGACCAGATGCCGCTAAAGAAGCTCTTGATATTTTCCCAAAGGCCCTTAGAGGTTTCTTCGATTTGCTTGCGAGCTTCTGACAGATCCAATTCTTTGATGAAGTCATCGAAGATATTGTTGTCTCGCATGTCGCTCATTAAAGAGGTCAATTCAGAAATTTGATTTTCCGTAACGATTCCTTCAAGTCCGTTGTCCTTCAAGGCTTTTTCTACTGTCTCTTGAATGTCTGCTTGAGTCAATTCCGTACCATCTGCGGTTTGAGCAGCCAAATCGGTTTTCGCTTGTTCTTGCGCAGCATTCAAAGCTTCATCGGAATAGCCTTCTTTGTCTTTGTTCTCTTCGGTGATCGTAGAAAGCACATCCATCTCATCTTGAGCTACAGCTACTCGATTCTGATTGATGACGCCGCCTGATTCTTCAACGATTTTGTAAACCCCAGCTAACGCACCGGAACCGTCGATCGGTACAGCAGAAGCAACCGTTAACTTCGCATCAGTGATCCCTGCCGTCAGCGCCGCATTTTGATACTGGGCTGCGGTGATGCGGGTAATGTTATCTGGTGTCGCGATATCGACAGTGATTCCTGCCCCGCTTTCTAGCGTCTGCATTCTGACCGAGCTATAGACCGCCCAATCTGCGGTAAAGCCACCATCGGGAATGTATTTCATCAAGTCAGCACCGTTTGTCGTATAAATCGGTGTTTCGCCTTGAATGCCCAGACGTTCAAGTGTGTAGTCTTCTTGTGCTTTCGTCAAGGCATTTCCGATCGCCACGGCATTGACTTGCAAACGATCTGAACTGCTGTCAGAAGTACTTGTTTGACTATCGGTAGTGGCTGTCGTTGCGGTAGAATTGCTCGTTGCAGTGGAACTGCTGGTCGTTGAATTGGTTTCGTCAGCAAAAACTTGTGGTGCTGCTAATAAAACTTGGCTAGATACCAAGAGAGTCGCTAAAATCATCGCTGGTTTTCGAGTCTGTTTTTTCATCACTATATCCTCCAAGTGTTGATCTCTTTTTCAGGGATTTTTTCCCTCTTACTGCTGTAATTGTACTATAGGTTTTCTTGCAAAGCCTACGTCTAGGGTCTGAAATGAAGAAAAACTTAGAACTCTACTGCTATTTAAAAAAGGCGTAATTTGGTATTATCCTTGGTACAGCAATACTTTAGACGCTTTTCTTTTCATCAACTGTTTTTTTAGCAAAACCAACAGTATAGGATTTCAAACGGCTGCCCACTTTCCTCAAACCAAGAAAGGCTCCCGTTAATGCTATCGTATAAAAGAACAACGGAAACCCTGCGAGTGAAAAAAAGACCTTCCCGGTTTCTAGAAACAGCGGGTGACTCAGAAAGATCAATCGACTAGCCTCAGCTGCTTGTTTTGCTTGCCAAGTCCGCTTTGGGGGTTGCTGCTTGATCAGCCAAGCAAGGAAAAAAAGAGTCGTCGGCACAAAAAACAGCATGAAATTCTTATCGTCCCCCTGATTGAGATACACCAGTCGACCTTCAATGCCTAATAAGCAAAGAGAGACCGCGAGTTTTCTGCCAAGATGCTTCGTAAAAAAAGGGTGTTTTTGGTGTTCTCTTAAACAAACCCCACACAGTAAAAATAAAAACCCATAAAAGAGTCCGTTTCTCGTTGTAAAAAATAGTGTCCGATAGCTTTGATAGCATACCAATAAAGGTCCACTTAAATAACTGCTGTACGTTTCAAGACAGCCAATCACATACAAACTGATCGCCAGTAAAAACTGCCGCCGATAGCCAAGAAAGCGAGTTTTTCGTACTAACCACATGCCAAAGAGCAACGCTGGAAAATACCAAAGATGGTACCAGACCCCTACTGTAAAAAAGCCAGTAGCCAAACCGATGACCCGTAATGAATCAGCAAGATTTTGCTGCCCTAAATAAAACCAGCCTAAGGGAAGATACACGATCGACCAACGCAAGTAAAGCTTGAGTTGTCGTTTGCACCATTGCTGCCATGAACAGGTACTCTTTTGAAAAAAATAGCCATTCAGCAGCAGAAAAAAAGGAACTGCCAAACGACATAAGAGACTCTTTAACAAAAAATGAAGCCCGTTGTTTTCTGCCAGTCGACCACAGTGAACGAGAATCACCAGTAAGGAAGCGATGAATTGGATGTAGCCAATTGGAACCATAGGTTGTTTTGTCTTCATTCAATCGTTTCTCCTTTCTCTGTCAAATTTGATCAAACATCCTTCACTTTACTGGCCCTTTCTTTTTATGACCAGCACTGAAAGCTTCCAGAATAGAAAGACAGTGCAACAAGTAGAAACATTGATAAATAAAGGATGTTACCCTTTGTTGCATCGTTAATTTCATAGATCCTCGTTCGCATAGAAAAGAGTTTGCTATAATATATAAGAAGAATGATGGAGGCAAAACAGACACATGGATATTGGGAAAATTATTAAAGAAGAACGCACCAAACGAAATCTCACGCAAGAACAATTGGCGCAGGAATTTTTTGTCACTCGGCAACTGATTTCAAAATGGGAAAACGGCAAGAGCTATCCTGATCTAGATCAAGTAGTCAAGCTGAGCAACTATTTTGAATTGACCTTGGACTATTTATTAAAAGAAGACAAACAGATGGTCCAAGAACTCAATCTGACCACCCACCGCAAACGAATTGGCCTCGTATTGATCGCCCTTTTGACTGTTCTCAGTATTAGCTTAAGTACGATTTTGCTGGCAGGATTTTGGATCGATCCAGTCTTTTTCACAAAAGAAGACCTAGCGATCACTTCTATTAAAAAGTACCACTTGCCTGCCACTGAGATAACGAATCAGGAAACCGGACAAGTGATTCAGCTGCCTGAAGATACGGAATACTTGATCACTTATACGATCGATCGGCCGCTGGTAAAAACGGGCCGTCTGTCGGGTTATAAAGAATACAGCAGCGAAAATGCCAGTCAATTAACGGCTTTTGGTCATCGCGGTTTTCATTTTGGCACGCAAACAAGCAAAATCGTCATTCGCAGTAATCGCGAAGACAATTTAGCTGCACCAGAATTAAATGCAGGCAAGGATCTTTATCTTCGTAATATGAATAAAGCGCGCGTCTATCAAAAATCAGCAGCTGGTGTCGCATTTTCTATCGAAGATGAAGGCGACCTCCTCTTTACTGCAGAAGAACTGGCGCAATTGCCCTTTGAACAAGGACAGCTGCCAGAGTAAACAAAAACCACCGAATCGTTTTGATTTGGTGGTTTTTGCTGACTTTCTTATCCTAGCAAGATCATTGCGATCGCCGCCAAGGCGTTATTGAGAAAATGCATGGCGATGGCTGTTTCTAGACGCTTAGTTTTTACATAAATCAACGCCATTATCAGTCCCATAGCACCATAAATCAAAAACTCGACCAGATTGGTGACGGAATGGATGATACTAAAAACGGCTACACTTGAAATGATCCCGACTATCGGGTATTTCTTGAATAAAAGGCCGATAAACCCACCACGGAAAACGATTTCTTCCATGATTGGCGCCGCCACAGCGATCAATAGGAAGATCAAAAGCGGATTTTCGCCTGTAAACAGTTCCCCTAACAATGCATCATTCGCGGTCGCCTCTTGATCCGATATATACTGCAGATACATGGTACCACCAACAGCAACGACTCGACCTAAAACAAAACCACCGATGATCCATAGCCAGTTGCGCTTCGTTGACCAGCCAAAGTCAAAGGTGGCAAGTCCTAGCTTCCGAGCCAAATACATCAGTAGGCCAATGTTTGCCAAAAGCAAGGCAATCAACCCATAGCTCATCATCGCAGGAATCCTCGGTTCTCCGGCTTCCAAATAATAGATTTTTACCACACTGAATACGGTCATCCCTACTTGACTTAGTAAGAATAAGCCAATCAAAATAAATAAGTTCTTTACTGCTTTCATGCTCTCCTCCATCGTTTGCTCATTGCATTTTGCAGGATTGGGTTACGACAAACCATGACACAGCCCATCACTTGGTTCCCCATATATCCAGAAACTGCTTAGCCGCTATCGGCTTGTTTCTAATGATACTGAGTTTCCTCAGTATTTACAACAAATAAAAAATAAAAACAGTTATTTTGCGTATTTTATCCAACAAACCACGTTTTTTCTTTCGCTGCTCTCAAAAAAATATAAGTAGTATTTGAAAAAAGCGCTCTCTTATGCTACACTGTTCCTACTTTTGTTTGGCTGACGAACCGCTGCCCCAACCATGTTCGTTTGGACCAACTCGTTGCGAGTATTCGATTTCGAATGCTCTTTTTGTCGCGTTTGTCAAAAGAAAGTGAGTGAATCCAAATGATCCAAGTAGAACACCTCAGCAAGACCTTCCAAGTATCCAAGCGAAAAAGCGGCTTTCGCCAAGCAGCCAAAGCCTTTCTTTCTCGTGAAACCACCACCGTCCATGCGTTGCAAGACATCAGCTTTACCATCAATGAAGGCGAAATGGTTGGCTACATCGGGCCTAATGGTGCTGGAAAAAGTACCACCATAAAAATCATGTGCGGGATTTTGACCCCTGATCAAGGCATTTGTCACATCAATGGTCGTACGCCTTGGCAAGAACGTATTCAACATGTCAAAGACATCGGCGTCGTCTTCGGGCAGCGCAGTCAACTCTGGTGGGATGTCCCCGTCAATGACAGCTTTGATTTGATCCGTGATATCTACAAAGTCGACGCTGCTAGTTATCAGCGCAACCTAGAAGAATTAGTCACCTTACTAGATTTAGGTGAGATCTTAAAAACCCCTGCTCGGTCCTTGAGTCTCGGTCAGCGTATGCGCTGTGAGATCGCCGCCTCCTTACTCCATGACCCCAAAATCTTATTTCTTGATGAACCCACCATCGGTTTAGATGCTGTATCAAAGATTGCCATGCGTCAGTTTATTAAAAAAAGAAACCAAGAAAAAGGCACCACAGTCATCCTGACGACCCACGATATGCAAGATATCGAGGCGCTGACACAGCGAATTCTGTTAATCGGCAAAGGGCAAATTTTGCTGGATGGTCGCCTCGATGAACTAAAGCATCGTTTTTCTGATGTCAAAACGCTGGAGATCGACTATCAAGGGAATGAACCTCATCTGCCAGAAAACGTCCAGCTGCTTCAAAAAGACGTTGGTCGCCTTGTTCTGAAACTTGATCCCAAAGAAGTGTCAGTCGCTCAGCTGCTCAGTCTGCTCAGCAATCAAGTCGAGATCACCGATTTGGCCGTTGCCAGTATCACCGCCGAAGAAATGGTCGCCAAGCTGTATCAGGAGTATCAGATATGAGGAAGTATCAGGCATTTTTCCGCATCCGCTTTATCAACACCTTGCAATACCGCTCGGCGGCGATTGCCGGGATGGCTACGCAACTAGCTTGGGGCTTGATGGAAATTCTGGCATTCCACGCCTTTTACCAAGCAGATCCTAGTGCCTTTCCCATGACCTTTCAACAAACCGTCTCCTATGTTTGGCTCCAGCAAGCCTTCTTGTCTTTATTTATGTTGTGGTTCTTTGAGGCAGAAATTTTCAACACCATCACCACAGGGTCGATTGCCTATGAACTTGTGCGGCCGATGGATCTATACAATCGCTGGTTTTGCCAATCGGCTGCCAATCGCTTAGCAAAAGCCGTCTTGCGTTGCGGACCGATTTTTGTGATTGCCTTTTTACTGCCAGCACCTTATCGTTTAATTCTGCCAGCAAACATCGTTGCCTTGTTCTTGTTTCTTTTGTCCATGGCGCTGAGTTTAGGTGTAGTGATCGCTATGTCGCAGCTGGTCTACATCTCGACTTTTTATACATTATCCTCCATCGGGGTGCGGGTCGTCATCAGCTCCATCGGTGAATTTTTAGCTGGTGGGGTCATTCCTCTGCCTTTCTTTCCGCAGCCTTTTCGCCAATTCGTGGAACTACTGCCTTTTGCTTCCATGCAAAACGTCCCGCTGCGAATTTACAACGGGGATCTGACTGACTTGGCGCTGGTTTCAGCATTGCTCTTACAAGCCTTTTGGCTCGTACTTTTGATCGTGATCGGAAAAATTTGGCTGCAGCAGGCGCTCAAACGTGTCGTTGTGCAAGGAGGTTAAGGAATATGGTTTATTGGCATTATTTTTGTATCCATCTCAAAAGTCAGATGCAGTATAAAGTTTCCTTTGTGTTAACCGCTTTGGGACAATTTCTAGGCTCCTTTACTGCTTTTTTAGGCATTTGGTTTATGTTTACCCGGTTTCATCAAGTGGATGGCTTTACCTTTGAGGAAGTCCTACTTTCCTTTGCAACGGTTTTGTTTGCCTTTTCGATTGCGGAATGCTTCTTTCGCGGGTTCGATCTTTTTCCGCAAATGATCAGTAATGGCGAGTTCGATCGAGCACTCGTGCGCCCTCGCTCCTTGATTTTTCAAGTCTTAGCTTCCAAAATGGAATTCTCGCGTCTCGGCCGTTTTATTCAAGCCTTGCTGTTGTTTGCTTATGCGATTCCTAATAGTGGAATTGCTTGGCATTTTGGAAATGTCCTGACTCTTTTTCTGATGATCGTCTGCGGCGCCCTCTTTTTCGCCCTATTGTTCTTAGTGTATGCCGCCATTTCCTTCTTTACGATCCAAGGACTTGAATTTATGAATATTTTTACCGATGGTGCCCGCGAGTTCGGCCGCTACCCCTTCAGTATCTACGGAAAACACGTCTTGCGTTTATTGACCTACGTCGTGCCGATGGCTTGGTTTCAGTATTATCCGTTTCTGTATGTCATTGGTCGCGTAACTAATCCTTGGTGGATCTTATCACCCTTGGTTTGTCTACTCTTTGCCTTTCCCGCCTTCTTCTTTTGGCGAGTAGGTTTGAAGAATTATATTTCTACGGGTTCGTAAAGAAAAAGGAGCGCCTCTCTTTGAAACTAAGAGAATGCGCTCCTTTTTTATTCGGTTATTTCAAGTGAAAAACAGCCTCTCCTTGCTGAATATCGCCATCTGTTCGCAGGCAATTCCCGCCTTGTTCCTCCATGAAGACAACGATCACCATGGTCTCTTTGCCCATTTCCTCAACTGCTGCTACATCCATTTCTGCCAGCAACTCACCTGTCGTGACTGACTGGTTTTCTTGGACCGCGATCGTGAAGGGCTCCCCTGCTAACGCCACTGTTTCAATTCCCATATGGATCAAAAGGGAACGGCCATCCACCAACTCAACGGCTAAGGCATGCTGTGTTGGAAAAATCGTTCGAACCGTCCCGGCTGCTGGTGCATAGATTTTTCCGTGATGATGAGAAACGGCAAATCCATTTCCCATCATTTTAGACGAAAATACCTCATCTGGTACTTCTTCGATCGGTAGCAGTCGGCCTGTTGCCGGTGCACAAATTTCTATTTTTCTTTTAAAAAGCATCCGTAATTCCTCCTTAGATTGCCGACAGTGTTCTCTGACAGCTAGAATAGATAAGAAAAGCTACGAAGGGCAATAAACCAAAGATAAAGATGGCAGTATCGAGGGACAGCACCTGCGAAAGAAAGCCGCCAGCTAATGGCGAAAGAAACGATGCCGCACCAATGTACACACTGATCGATATCAGTTGTCCAGAAGAAAAAACAGCTGGCGGTGTAATAGCACTGATAATCATTCGACTGCCGATGGTAAATGCCGGTACAGTGAAAAACTGCAGAAAACTGGCTGCCAAAAGTAAGAATGGGCTACTAGCAAGCCAATAGACAAAAAATTGTAAGGTTAAAAATATGCCTGCAATCAAAATCAAGCGCTCATTTTTCCATTTAGCAATCATGCGATTCAGCAAAAGGTACGCTGGAATTTCACAAAAGGATTGGATCGACCATTTCAGACCAACAAATTCACTGCCTCTTTCCATTGTAATCAGCTTGTCGATAACGACCGTATTGTTCGCAACGATTGTCAAGTACAAGAGAAAGA
This sequence comes from Enterococcus sp. DIV0240d, assembly GCF_051711245.1. Taxonomy (NCBI): domain Bacteria; kingdom Bacillati; phylum Bacillota; class Bacilli; order Lactobacillales; family Enterococcaceae; genus Enterococcus; species Enterococcus sp. DIV0240d. Next base: position 3,146,906 of record NZ_JBIOMG010000001.1, read on the forward strand.
ACAGTCCCGTATAAACCAAAAAGCGTCGGTCTTTGCATAACAGAAGAATGTCTGCCAGCGAGACACCGCTGTTTGTTGCTGTTCCTTGCTTTTGCGGTAAGGCGTTTTTCTCTGGGATCGTTCGTGAAAATGTATAATTGATAAGCAAAAAGAGGAGCAGCGGCAAACTAAACCAGCGATAATTATTGGAAAATAAAAAGAATGGCACGCAGACACTCATCATACTCCACCCTAAAGAGCCGTTTGCTTTGATTGAAGCAATTCTTTTTGAAGTACTGGACTCCGATAATACCCAGTTATCGAGCACCGTTGCTGTTGTATTGGCTAATCCACCCGCAATAGCCAATACCAGAAGATGGATCAGCCAGTGGTCTTTTCCTAACCAATAAAAACTAATGGAGAAGAAAACCAGAAAGATCATCAGAAGCATCGAAATACGTTTTAATCGTTTGCTCTTGTCCGAATAATAGCCGATCACTAACTGAAAAAGAATTGTCGTGATGCTGTAGGAGGCTAAAAACCAGCCTCTTTCAAGCGCATCATAGCCTTGCTCAGTTAAAAAAGGAACGATTTGTGTCATCAAAATCGCCATCGTTGCATATTGAACAAAATAGATTACTTGAAATTTGTGTTTGATTTCCATTCTTTGTTTATGATCGGCTGAAGGAAATTCCTTCAGCCGATCCCTTTCCTTTTACCTGCTGGACCTATTTTAGTTCTGGCCAATATGGTTCGTTCGCCACAATCATTTCATCTAATATTTCTTTGGCGACTTTCGCACTTGGTACAGTTTTGTTCATAGTAAAGGACTGCCATAATTTTTGGTAAGACTCTTGTTCCCAAGCATCAACTGCCAATTTTTCAGATGCGATCTGCTGCTCCATCAATCCCTTTTGGAATGTTGGAATATCACCGATCGACAAGACTTCGTAGCCATCTTTTCCAACTAGACAAGGTAGTTCCACCATTGCATCATGGGCAAAGTTGGCAATTGCGCCGTTGTTTTCAACAATAAGAATCATGCGTTCTTTCGTATTAAAGGTTAGTGCGCAAGCAAGGTCTGTAATAAAGGACGCATGTTCGTTTGAGGCAAATGTTGTATCAACTGCTGTGTTGTTTGCAACGATTCGTCGGCATTCATCAAACACATACTTCTCTCGTCCGTCAATAATCTCATTGGCACGGGTATACTCTTTGTCCGCATGAGCCACCGTTTCATCAGCCATCAAATAATATTTCAGATAGGTATTCGATAAAAATTCTGGTTCAATTTCGTGCAGATCTTTAGCCGCCCACATCGTTTCCAGCCAACTGCTTTCTTTATGCTGGCCTTTTTGTGTTTGTTCGGTGTAGCCGTACTTTTGAACATGCGCACTGATTTGTGGCATTAAGTCATTGCCGTCATGGTCTTTGATGCTGGTCCACCAACCAAAATGATTCAAGCCGAAATAGCTCGTCTCAAATTCTTTCCGATCCTTCAACCCAATCACTCGCGCCATGATATCTTCCAAACAAACTGGCATATCACAAATATTGATGATTCTTGAATTTGGTCGGAATCTTCTGGTCGCTTCGGCAACGACTGCTGCTGGGTTAGAATAGTTCAAAAGCCAGGCATCTGGCGAGTATTTTTCCATGTAGTCGACTAGTTCTAAGATCGGTCCAATCGAGCGCAGGCCATAAGCTAAACCACCAGGTCCGCAGGTCTCTTGTCCGACAACATTATGCCTGAAAGGAATTTTCTCATCTTGTTCCCGCATAGCATATTTGCCGACACGAAGCTGTGCCATCACGATATCCACATCCGTAAAAGCTTCCTTTGGATCGGTTGAATATTCGAACTGCACTTCTGGCGCTCGCTCAGCAATAATGATTGCACAAGCTTTTGCTACGGTTTCTTGACGCTTTTCATCGTTGTCATAGAATTTGATTTTTCTAACTGGAAAGCGCTCTTGACTTTCTAATAACATCATAACCAGCGATGGTGTATAGGTACTTCCGCCACCTGCAATTAAAATTGAACTTTTTTTCTTACTCATGGTACTTGTTCCTCCTTGTGATTCTGTTTTATTCGGCCATTAGTTCTTCGAATGATTCTCTAACCGTTGGTACCGTTAATCCTACAATGATTTGAATGCCGCCATTTCCCGGGTTGACCAGTCCTGAGGCACCTGCTTCTTGAAACTGCGTACTATCTGCAACTTTGGCGGCATCCTTAACAGTCAAACGCAGGCGTGTCGCACAATTCGTTACATCAATGACATTGTCTTTTCCACCTACCAAGTGCATATAGGCCTGTGCTTGCCGCACATGTTTTGGTAATTTTTCATCTTGCTTTTTGTTGTCATAATCTGCTTTTGTATACAACTGCATTGCTGCAGTATCATCCTCACGTCCAGGCGTTTTTAAGTTGAACTTCTTGATCATAAAGGAGAACACAAAATACCAGATAGCGGTAAAAATCAGCCCGATAATGATTTGGGTAATATAAGTTGAACTGTGAAATTTCCACAAGGGCAGCCAATTTAGACCTAACCAGTTGATCAATCCGCCGCCAAAGTCCCCGACAACCCCGAAAGCATAGGAGATTGTGGCGATCGAAGCATCCAGTAAAGCATGAACAAACCATAATGCTGGTGCAACAAACAAGAAAGTAAACTCGATTGGTTCAGTGATTCCGGTCAAAATAGCCGTCAATGCTGCCGGTGCAATCAATGCGATCACTTTTTTCTTTTTATCAGGCCGAGCCGCTTGGATCATCGCTAAACTCAGACCTGCCGTTCCAAAGACTTTCGACATTCCTGATAGTGAGAAACCGCCAAACGGATAGAGCTCTTTCAGCGAAAACGCAGTAGTTTGGAACTCGCCAATGTGGGAGGCCCAATAAACGGCCATTCCCCCTTCGACAACCGCACTGTCATAGGCAAACGGTGCATAAACAAAGTGATGCAAGCCTGTTGGAATCAGTATTTTTTGCAAGAACTGATAAATAAAGACACCGAAGTTTCCTGATTCAATGAAAAAGCCTTGCATGCTTCTCATTCCCTCTTGGATAACTGGCCAGACAAAACACATGAGTACTGCCAAAGGAACCATGGCAAAAAAGGAAATCATGGTTACAAAGACTGAGCCACTGAAATTCGACAGCATTTCTGGCAATTCTTTTTCATAAAAGCGATTGTGGAGATAGACAACGATTCCCGAAATCAGCAAGCCGCCCATCATGCCGGTATCTAAGGTGATGATTCCCGCAATCGATGTCAACCCAGAACCAGCAGTTGCCCCTTGAGCTAAATCCACCGCAAATGATTCTGGCCACAAAGTTAAAATTGCATTTACAAAATAATTAAAAGCGATATAAGTAACGAGTGCTTCCATCGTAGCGCGGGCGGCGTATTTTTTAGCTAGACTGATCGGCAGCCCTACTACAAATAGAAGTGGCAATTGGAAGAAGGGTGTCCAGCCTCCTGCTGCAATCACATTCCAAAATTTGAACCAGAGGGTATCCGGTGCTGCGATGTCCCCCATGATCGTTTGATTCGAAAACAGCAGAGAAAAGCCGATAACGATCCCAAAAAAGGAAAACAGCATGACCGGTGCCAGCATCGCTCCGCCGAACCTTTGTATTTTTTTCATCATAGTTTTTCGTCCTTCACGTTTTTTAGTTAAGCGCTTTACTGATTCTCATTTTACTATTAAAATGATGCTATGAAACCCTTTTCCGTTGTTTAAAAGTTTCTCACATTTGAAAGGTTTTTTTCACATAAAATGTGAATTGTCACACAGAATCAATGGAGAGATAAAATGAGGAGATAGCCTATGCTGCAAGACCGTATCACTACCTACCAGTCAAGACTAACCGAGAATGACTTTTTGATCTGGTCCTACATCACAACTCACAAAAAGCACTGCTTGGCAATGTCCATCAATGATTTAGCCAAGGAGTGCATCGTTTCTAGGACGACGATTATGCGCTTTTGTCAAAAAATCGGCTTTGATGGCTTTTCAGAATTCAAATACCATTTAAAGAACGAGGTACAACAAGAAAATGCCCTACTCTCTGAGATTGAAGGCGAAATTCTCGACAATCATATTCAAACGATTGAAAATTTAAAAAAGAAAGATTTTACAGCATTGTGCAAGATGATGGCTCATGCCAAACGAATCTTTGTCTATGGTTCAGGGGACATTCAAAACCTTGTTTCCAATTATATGAAACTCTTATTTTTGCCTAATGGACTACTTGTCTACGATTTTGGTGCGATCTCAGTCAATGAACAATTTTATCGCATCATCGAGCCAGATGATTTAGTGATTTTGATTACTTTAAATGGTGAGTCACCCACCGTTGTCAAACTAGCAAAGCAACTGAAACAGCGCAACATCAACACGATCGGGATCACGAAGCTGAGAAACTCAACGGTTTCTAAACTCTGTTCTGAAACGATTTTCTTTTTAAATCCAGAGATCCAGTCAACCGAAAATGCGATCGCTCCCTTTGAAACGACCGCCACACTTTTCTTTGTGATCGAGTACTTATTGTTAAAATATGATGCTTGGCAAAAACAAGCCGCAAGCGTCTCAGAGCCATAAAAGTTCTCTTGGTTTTCCTTAATTCATTTAACTTACAGTATTTTGAAAGACGCTTGAATAAGCCATTTTCAGCCAATTTCTGCTAGGAAAAGCAGCCAATCTCTGGTAAGATAAATAAAAACGTAAAAGAGGACCAGTTATGGAATATTTAGCGATTTTACTTGTTTTCTTTCTATTGAATGTAGTGATACTTGTACTTGGATTGAAGAAGAAACGAATCATTCTGCTTTTTCTGTCACTCTCTGGTTTATTGTTGGTTTGCTTGATTGCCATTTCTTACGTTTTCTTCTATTCAAATACACTTTAAGTCGTCAAAAACACGGGAAGCTGGCTACGAACCTACCGAAACAAACGAGGCTGTTTTAGTCATTACACCCGACGTATAGGACACATTTGTTAAAATTAATTTGAGAAAAAAAATGACTGTGACATAAGTCGCGAAAAAAGCGTAATGAATAACGGATATCCGTTCATTCATTACGCTTTTCTCTTGTTTTTTTTCATGATGAATAATTAAACGAGCTATACTCTCCACATGTTTCACAGATATAGTAATAGTTGCGTTTCTTCTTATTATAAAGTTTCAACTTCTTCCCATTTTTACAACTCTTGCATTCTTCTAATTCAGTCAAGGTTTTATAATAAAATAACTCACTGATCATTTCTGGATAAAAATGCGCAAGCAGCTCAATCAGCTTTTTTCTGTCAACCAACAGTAGATTATCACCGGCTATTTCTAATGCTTGATCTGTAAAAAAATGTGTAGTGATGAAAAGCCCATTGGGAAACCCTTTGTCTGGAAAAATCCATTTAAATGCGGCAACGAGTGGCTTACTGATCCGCTCCGTTGTCTTTTGCGGATTCCAAGCTTTACATTGGACCGCTATTGCCTTTTTATTATTAGAAAAAGCATACACATCAATACCACCATCTTTGTAACCATCGATGTTTTGGACGGTATATCCCATCTTTTGTAAAATACATTCAGCAATATAATTCAAATCCTCAGATTTACAGGTTTCTAATTGAGCCACAATCTTTTTCAATTTTTTCGGGTATGTACGTTCATTAAAGTTGCTTAGTTCTGGTAAATTAATAACTTCCTTCTTTTTCTTAAATGAAAACATGTCTCTTCCTTTCTTGATTGTTTTGGATGTGATTAGTTAAAGCTTAGCTAGTAAGTGGTCTTTAATTATGTAGAATAAAACTGGTTCTTAAGAGAGGAAAAATCTACTTTTCTCAAAAAATCGTTTGAATTCGGTGAAATAAGTCAAAATAATAAACTTATATAGGGATATTATTAATTTAATGATAATTTTATTTAAGCTAAAAGTCAATTGAAGCTTGAATATTCAATAACAATCGAAGGTTAAAACAAATCACTCTTGATCACTGCTTCATTTAAGAAAATTTTTAGATAGGATTCGTTATAGTGCTAATTTCCACATTCTTGTCTTACTGATCTATTGAGTCCTCTTACTTTACTTGTAACAGATTCTGAATGGTTTCTTTCGCTTTAGCAGTTGCGTGTCTATTACCTATAAAAACAAAAAAGGTTTCCCTCGTAAAAGGGAAACCTCTGAAATGTTGTCGAAACAACATTTGCAGTTATTTGTCTTATTCTGCAGCGTTTGTGTCTTTGAGACCGTATTTTTTGTTGAAACGGTCCACACGTCCGTCTGCTTGTGTGAATTTTTGACGTCCAGTGTAGAATGGATGTGAATCAGAAGTTACTTCGACACGGATCAATGGATACGTGTTGCCGTCTTCCCACTCAACAGTTTCTTGAGAATTCTTTGTAGAACCTGATAAGAATTTGAAACCAGTAGTTGAGTCCATGAATACAACTGGATGATAATCTGGATGGATATCTTGTTTCATTTCTTCTTCTCTCCTTTGCCCTGGCTCATTTGCTTCACCAGAGTTGATTTGTCGATTTTACAACATGACTATCTTACCATGTTTGGTTTTTAGATGCAATTATCTTTTTATATTTCTTTTTTGCCGTTTGTCTCCGAAATGGACATCATGAAAAGCCGCTAAAAACTCTTCATTGTTCTTTGTTTTACGCAAGAATTGAATGAATTGTTCTGTGAACTCCAAGGAATCCCCCAACATGTTGTTGCGTAAGCGCCAGGTTTCTTCCAATTGCTCGCTGCTCATCAGCAATTCCTCTTTACGGGTACCAGATTTCTTGATGTCGATCGCTGGGAAGATCCGACGTTCTGCTAAGCTGCGAGAAAGCTGCAGCTCCATATTGCCGGTTCCTTTAAACTCTTCATAGATGACATCATCCATGCGGCTGCCGGTATCCACCAGTGCGGTGGCAAGAATCGTCAAACTGCCGCCTTCTTCAATATTACGGGCAGCACCAAAAAATTTCTTTGGTTTGTACAAAGCAGCTGGATCGATCCCGCCGCTTAGTGTACGTCCGCTTGGAGGTACCACTAAGTTGTAGGCTCTTGCCAAACGAGTGATACTATCCATCAGAATCACGACATCACGCTTGTCTTCTACCAAACGCATCGCCCGTTCTAGTACCAATTCAGAAACACGGGTATGGTTGCTAGGCTGCAGGTCAAAGGTTGAAGAAACAACATCTCCTTTGACACTGCGTTCCAGATCAGTCACTTCTTCTGGGCGCTCGTCGATCAAAAGAACGATCAATTCCACCTCAGGATAGTTGTCAGTGATCCCATTGGCAATTTCTTTCAAGATACTGGTTTTCCCAGCTTTAGGCGGAGCAACGATCAGTCCCCGTTGTCCAAAACCCACTGGCGACAGCATGTCGATCATCCGCGTAGAAAGGCGTCCTGACGTTGTTTCTAATTTTAAATGACGATTCGGATAAAGCGGCGTCAGCGCTGGAAAATGCGGACGCTCTTTGGCATCTTCTGGATCTTTGCCATTAACAGACTCAACGTGCATCAATCCATAATAGCGCTCAGATTCCTTGGGCGGGCGCGCCTTACCGGCGACTTTATCACCATTACGCAAACTAAACCGACGAATCTGTGATGAAGAAATATAGATATCTTCTGCACTCGGTCCGTAGTTGATTGGGCGTAAAAAACCGTAGCCTTCTTGGCCTACGATATCCAAGATTCCTTCCATATAAAAGAAGCCTTGTTTTTCCGCCTGCGCCCGTATCACAGCCAATGACAATTCTTTTTTATTCATCTGGCTGTAATAAGGAATTCGAAACTCTTTGGCAAAGGTGTAGATCTCTTTTAAGGTTTTGTTTTCCAACTCTGCCATCGTAAGATAATCGCTCATAATTACTCCTCTATCATTTGAATATCAGCTCCAAGAGCCGTTAGTTTTTCGATGATATGATCATAGCCGCGCAAAATATACTCGACATTAAAGACGCTGGTCGTGCCAGTCGCCATCAATCCGGCAATGACAAGGCAAGCTCCTGCTCGTAAATCAGAAGCGACAACTTCTGCTCCGTGCAATTGGCTCGGTCCGCTAACAAAAATCATGTTGCCTTCTGTCGTTGCTTGTGCGCCCATTCGTGCTAATTCAGGAATATGGTTGACCCGTTTGGCGTAAATCGTGTCCATGATCTCCGATGTTCCGTTTGCTTTTAGCAATAATGGTGTGATCGGCTGTTGCAGGTCTGTGGCAAATCCTGGATAAGGATAGGTTTTCACAGTCGCTGGTTTCAAGTCTTTTGAGGGATGCACATAGATTTCATCTTCGCTGATATCCATTCGTACGCCAATTTCTTCCAATTTCGCAATGTAGCTTTCTAAATGCTCATAAATCACATTTTTGACAGTAATGCCTTCCCCCGCTGCTGCGGCTAAAGAAAGGTAGGTTCCTGCTTCGATCCGGTCTGGAATGATGGAATGGCGACAACCGTGCAATTCTTCCACGCCTTCGATACGAATTTCATTGGTACCTGCACCTCTGATTTTCGCCCCCATATTATTTAAAAGGGTCGCAACATCAATGATCTCAGGTTCTCGTGCGGCATTTTCAATGATCGTTTTGCCTTTGGCTTTTACTGCTGCCAGCATCACATTGATGGTTGCTCCGATGGAGACCATATCTAGGAAGATCCGTTCGCCAGTCAAGCCTTCTTCTTCGGTACGCAAATACATAGCACCATGTTCGTTGGTGACTTTTGCGCCAAGTGCTTCGAAGCCTTTGATATGCAAATCGATTGGTCGCGGACCTAAGAAGCAGCCGCCAGGCAATCCAACGACGCCTTCACCAAACTTCGCCAACAATGCCCCCATGAAATAGTAAGAAGCTCGTAGACTATTGATTTTTCCGTTAGGCATCGGGATCGAAACGATGTTTGTCGGATCGATCTCTAGCGTATTGTTTTCAAAATGGGTCTTCACACCCATGATTTCGATAATCTCAATTAATGAGTGCACATCTTGAATGTCAGGCACTCCTTCTAAAATGACCGGTGAATCAGCTAAGATCGCTGCCGGGATCAATGCGACAGCACTGTTTTTTGCGCCGCTAATGGTGACTTCACCTTTTAAGGGACGATTGCCGTTGATGACAATTTTTTTCATGGAATTCCACCTATACTCTTTTTTAATTTATGTGTATCATTCCAATTTTAGCACAGATCACTCAAAGAAAAAAGATGCAGGATATTTTTGATCCCCGCATCAAGAATATTTTCTTGGAAAGCAAAAAAACTCTTAGAATCGGTGATTCTAAGAGTTTTGATCTTTGATTAAGATTAAGCTTTACCAGCTGAACCGAACCAGTCGATGTGTTCTTCTGCATCTTTAACGATTGCAGCAACACCTGGTGCTAATAATTTACGAGGGTCGAATCCTTTACCTTCTTTATCTTTGCCAGCTTCGATGTATTCACGAGTTGCTTTAGCAAATGATAATTGGAATTCAGTATTTACGTTTACTTTAGAAACACCCATTGAGATTGCTTTTTCGATTTGGTCTTGAGGAATACCAGAACCACCGTGTAATACTAATGGTACATCAGAACCTACTGCATCAGCGATTGCTTGTAAGTGGTCAAAAGCAAGGCCTTTCCAGTTTTCAGGGTATTGACCGTGAATGTTACCAATTCCGCAAGCTAGGTAATCAATACCAGTTGCAACCATTTGTTTACATTCTTCGATGTCAGCTAATTCGCCAGAACCGATGATTCCATCTTCTTCTCCGCCGATTGAACCAACTTCACACTCAACAGAAACGCCTTTTGCGTGTGCTTTTTCGACAACTTCTTTAGCCAATTTCAAGTTTTCTTCAAATGGTAAGTGAGAGCCATCAAACATAACAGAAGTGTAACCAACTTCGATACATTCCATTGCTGCATCATAATCACCGTGGTCTAAGTGGATTGCAACTGGAACAGTGATGTTCATTGAATCAACCAAGTTTGTAACGATGTCTTTAGCAACTTTGTATCCGCCCATATATTTGGCAGCACCCATTGAAGTTTGGATTAGAACTGGCGCTTTTTTCGCTTCAGCAGCTTTTAAAATCGCTTGTGTCCATTCTAAGTTGTTTGTGTTGAATCCGCCGACTGCATATCCGCCTTGACGAGCAGCTTTTAAGAATTCAGCTCCTGATACTACTGGCATAAAAAATTCCTCCTAAGTTTTGAAAAACTTTATTTGTTAAGCAATGCTTAACCGACAATGCTATTTTAGCAAAGATTTGCGGTATTTGCTACTAAAAAGAGGAATTTCTCTTTTCAAAAAAAGATTGCACAAATATAAAAATCCAGCATTTTCATCATCTTTTCTGAAAGTCTAGGATTCTGTAAGGTTTTGCTCTTCTGTCTGTGGTCGTTAGATAACAAATCGGCATGTGAAAATTCGAGAAAAATTTCACATATTTTTTCGTTATTTTATCATAATCTTCCAGCAAATCCTTTCTTCTTCTCTTTTGAGCATAAGAATAGCCTTGTGAAAGCGGCTATATTATTATGTAAAAAAGGAGGGATAAAATGAAAAAAGCGCTTATTGGATTTTTGGCAGTCATCGGAGTTCTTTTCTTGGCAAGCTGTAGCTCGGGGGCCAAGGAAGAAACCAAAACATTCACAATGGATCAAAATGGGGTTTCGATGGAACTGGTCTTCACTTATGAAGGCGATAAAGTAAAAACTCAGACTGCGAACAATGTCATGCCTTATTCAGCGATCGGGGTAACGACTAAAGAAGAAGCACAAACCGTGCTTGATCCGATTGCAGAACAGTATCAGCAAGTCAAAGGGTTGGACTATTCCCTCGACTATACAGATAGTGAAGCGACTGAATCATTGACCATCAATTATGATGAGTTGGATTATGATTCAGCGAAACAATTGCCTGGGGTTAGTTTCGAAGGAAACACCGAAAATGGGATCAGCATGGAACGTACAGAGGAAATGCTCTTAGATCAAGGGTATAAGCTAAAAGAATAATCCTCTCTAGGCACCAGCAAATCAACATGGGTTTCCCGCTGGCGGATTTCATTCAAACTGCTAGCGAAAAAAATAATGCATCAGCCAAAAACTTCCGGTCGTTTTGACGGAAGTTTTTTGTGTGCAGAAATGGATACCTTCTACCAACGCTCATGCAAGTTTCAACCTTTTACGGACTACTGGGATGGCGCAACTCAAAAAAACTCCCCATCTTGAGATGAGGAGTTTCGCACATTCATTGCTTGGTTTGCCGCTAGCGATTATTATGGTTGGCGGTTATCCAATGAAGCTCCAACAAAGGCTTTGATCAAGCGTTGTGGGCGAGTTGGACGAGAAATCAATTCTGGGTGGAATTGGCAACCCACGAAGAATTTGTTTTCTGGGATCTCAACGATCTCAACCAAACGATTGTCTGGTGATACACCTGAGAAAACCATCCCGTTTGCTTCAAAGATTTCACGGTATTTGTTGTTGAATTCATAACGATGACGGTGACGTTCTTGAACAACTTCTTCTCCGTCATAAGCTGCAGCTGTTTTGGTGCCTTTTTTCACTTTACATGGGTACAAGCCTAAGCGCAATGTCCCACCTAAGTTTTCGATGTTTTCTTGGTCAGCCATCAAATCAATGATGTTGTTGGCTGTTTCAGGATCGGTTTCTGCGGAATTGGCATTTTCCAAGCCAACGACATTGCGGGCATATTCCACACAAGCCATTTGCATCCCTAGACAAATCCCTAAGAATGGCACATCGTTTTCCCGAGCATATCGGATCGCTTCGATTTTTCCTTCAATCCCGCGATCACCGAATCCACCAGGAACGAGAATACCGTCTACTTCACCTAAGTAAGAATCCACGTTTTCTCGTGTGATTTCTTGGGCTTTGATCCAATCGATCTCGATGTCAGCATCAAAGGCAAAACCAGAATGTTTCAAAGCTTCGACAACTGATAGATAAGCATCTGGCAATTCCACGTATTTTCCGACTAATGCGATGCGTACTTTTTTCTTCAAATTCAGTACCTTTTCTTCCAATGCTTGCCACTCAGTCATGTCAGCAGCTGGTGCAGTCAGTTTCAAATGATCACACACGATTTGATCCATGCCTTGCGCTTGCAGTGCCAATGGGATCGAATAAAGGGTCTCAACGTCACGAGATTCGATCACGGCTTCTGGTGCCACGTCACAGAATTGTGCCAATTTGTTTTTCGTTGATTGTCCTACGGGTTGTTCTGTCCGAACGACCAAGATATTTGGTTGAATCCCTAAGCCGCGCAGTTCCTTCACACTATGTTGTGTCGGTTTGGTTTTCATTTCGCCTGCTGCTTTCAAATAAGGAATCAGCGTCGTATGGATGTACATCACATTGTCTGAACCTACGTCTGCCTTCATTTGACGCAAAGCTTCTAGAAATGGTAATGATTCAATATCCCCTACTGTACCGCCGACTTCTGTAATGATCACATCTGAATCAGTCATTTTGGCTGCCCGCATGATTTTTTCTTTGATCTCGTTGGTGATATGCGGGATCACTTGAACAGTCGCGCCTAAGTATTCTCCTTTACGCTCTTTCCGCAAAACTTCTGAATAGATTTTTCCAGTTGTTACATTTGAGTATTTGTTCAAATTGATATCGATAAAGCGTTCATAGTGACCTAAGTCTAAGTCGGTCTCTGCTCCATCATCGGTTACGAATACTTCACCATGTTGGTATGGGCTCATCGTTCCTGGATCGACGTTGATGTACGGATCGAATTTTTGAATCGTTACTTTCAAGCCGCGATTTTTCAACAGACGTCCTAATGATGCTGCTACGATCCCTTTACCAATAGAAGAAACCACACCGCCGGTTACAAAAATATATTTTGTCATAAACTGAAAAACTCCTTTAATCTATTTTACAGGAAAAGCATTTAGAAAATAATAAAAGCTCCCTATCCATAAATGAATAGGGAGCGAAAATTCTAAATCACTTTCTGACTCTTGTAAAGAGTGCCCAAACAGAATGATACATTCTCACCTAGCAAATGTCAAGAAAACTTTATTTGATTTTTTCAGAAAAAAACGAAGTTTCCAGACAAACCGCTTTACTTATTGATACAGCTGGTTCCTTCTTTTTCTCGACTAAATTCTATGGTTATTCTTTCTTAAACAACCTTCATGTTTTCTGCACAACTTTTTGCAAATTTTTCATTGCTTCTTACGAAATCGTTGAACTCTCTTTGGCATAATACAAAGTGTAGATGAAGTCTGGCGCTTTACTCGTTTTGGTAAAAATGATCGGAACGTATTTCTGGTTATTTTTGGCAAAGACGAGGTGCAGGTTCGATTCCTGCCTTCTACGCTAGTGATGCGGTTGAAAGGGAGCTCTGAGGATCAATCGCAGCAATCCTTAGACTATTGTTTCACCAACGAAACAAAATCAACGTTCGTCCAAGCATTTGCTGAAGCCTTGCTATAAACCCCGATTTCACAAACACCTGTTGTAATTGGAATGTCTTTGATTGTAATTTTTGTCCATTCACTGGTTTTATCAACCGCAGTATTTAGTTCCGCTCCACCATAATTTTTGATATATAACTGATTGGTATCAAACTCTCCCCCAGACATTACGTAGGCACTCAATGTGTAAGTTCCATCGCTGATGCCACTAATATTTTGATAAGCTGATGCCTCGTAAGCTTGGTCCTTCCAAAAAGTTAATTTGTAGTCTCCAAAAAAAGTCCCTGCTTCCGTTTTGATCGTACCTTCAGCTGTTCCTTGTTGAAACCACGTTTGCCAATCAGAAGGACTGGTCGTTGGTCCATCGCTCTCGAAACTTGCATTTTTAACCAGATTTGTTTGCGTCCCTGCTTGTTTAAACGCACGCAAGCTTGGCAAGGCGTTTCCAGCAAAATCAAACATCGCCTGGTTGTCCCATTCGTTTCCCATAGTGGATTGAACACCGAGATAATTCATACCTGCTTGTGTTGCCCAACTCACGTTTCCGTTGTACCAAAGAGGTTCCCAGTAAAAGAAGCCCGCCCCGCGATCATTCGGCACCGCTTGAATACGATCGGCTAGATCCAGCAAATACTCTGCTTGTCCTGACGGCGTTGGTTCATATCCCCCCGCCGCTGCTTCGGCTTCGCCAAAGGCATTTGGCATAGTATCTGCATTCGCTGTTGTATGCCCATAAGCTGTTTCAACTACGATCACTTCTTTGCCATACCGTTGACTGATCGTATTCATATTGGTTTGAAGTTCATTCATTGAACCGTGCCAATACGGATAATACGATACTCCAATTAAATCAAATGACACACCCCGACTGGTGATTTCATCAAACCACCAAGTAAATGCTCCTGTATCGCCACCATCAGCTAAGTGGAGCATTACTGGAGTTGTTTTAGGTTGAGTGTCTCGAACAGCTTGGACACCAGACTTCAAAAAAGTAGCCAATCGATCAAACTCTCCCCCGTCTTCTCCCCAAGACTTGCCATAAGGCCAGAGCATGCCACTATTCAGTTCATTGCCGATCTGAACCATATCAGGATAAACGTCTAGCTGCTTCATTTCCGACAGAACGTTCTTTGTATAGTCATACAATGCCGTATTCATTTCTTCAAAGGTCAGATCTTGCCACGCTTTAGGAACATTCTGTTTCCCAGGATCAACCCAAAAATCACTGTAATGGAAATCTAGCAACACGTTGAGTCCAAGACTTTTTGCTCGTTTTGCAAGGGCAATCGTCGTTTCCAGATCATTTGTCCCTGCCCCATAACTTTCTCCGTTACTATTATAAGGATCCTGCCACAAACGCAGTCGAACATAGTTGACACCATTATTTTTTAGAATCTCTAAGGCATCTTTTGAAATACCATCTTCATAATATTTTGCACCAGATTTTTCCATATCTGACAAGATTGAAATATCTGCTCCGCGAATAAACTCGCTGGCAGATGCTTCAACTGTTTTTGAAACAGCCCCCAAAGTCCCTATCACAGCTGCAAATAAAGCGACTTTACGCAACCAAGCTCCCTTTTTCATTCATTTGCTCCTCCTTTATTGAAATTGGCTCAGAATAAATTGAACGGCTTTTTCAGGATCTCTCGTTAATCCGATATATTCTGCTCCTTTTGTCGCAACCAGCTTGATTCCTAAGCGATCGGTATCTTCTTTGATATCATCATAGTAAGAATTGACTTGCGGTGCTAAGACCACCATATCAAAATCCTTCAGCATTTCGTAATGAGAACCATAAGCACCCGCCATTGCACTGATCGGTGCTTTCGATTCAGATGCACCTTCTTTTAAAGCATTAGCTAACATCGCACTTGTCCCTGCTCCAGCACAAAGCACCAACACATTGATTTCTTTATTTGTATCGCTGATAATTTGTCTCGCTGCCACAGGTACTTCCTCACGTATAGCAGCAGAAGCACCTTCTTCGGTTGCGATCACTTCCGCTTTTTGTGCTTCTTGCTCTACTAAAACAGCATCGTATGCTTTACAAAATGGTAGATAGATCAGGAAGTCAACGACGATTAGAACCGCTGCTAAAACAAAGGCTAACACCCCCATGCCTGTTCCTAGAACCAAACCGATCGGTGCCGGAGTTGCCCAAGGTAAAACGTACATAAAACTGTTCATGCCTAGCACATCGACAAAAAACTTAAACAAGCAAACGTTTACAACTGGTGTTAACAAAAACGGAATGAAAAAATAAGGATTCAAAATCATGGGTGCTGCAAACAACAATGGTTCATTGACAGCAAAACTTACTGGAATAAAGGAAGCTTTCCCGACTGCCTTCAATTGTTTAGACTTAGCAAAGAGTAAGAAGATAAAAGGAACGACCAATGTGGCCCCAGTTCCTCCCATAGTTCCTACAAAATTTCCTAAACCGACTGTCAGTACTTTTGAAGCTTGCTCACCGGAATTGAACAATTGCAGATTGGTTTCCACATTGGCATAGATAATTGCTGCAATTGCTGGTTCCACGATCGACGGTCCATGAACACCGACAAACCAAAATAGCGCCATCGCTCCCCAGATAATAGCGATTCCTAAATAACCGTCGGCTGCTGTGAATAATGGCTGCAGCACAGTAATGATTGCTTCTGCAAATGAGATTTGGAAAATTTGCCGAATACCTAAATCAATTAAAACGGCCGCAAATACTGAAAAAGAGAAAGGAAAAATATCTCGGAAGGTTTGCGAAATCGTACCAGGAACTTCTTTAGGCATCTTAATGGTAATATCTTTCAGCACACAAAACTTATATAAATTAACTGTTAAAAATGCAGCGACAAAGGACGCCAAAAGCCCCTTTGTCCCCATGTATTCCGTTGAAAATCCGCCTTCGATTGGAGAGACGCTTAACAACAGGAAACTTACCACAGAAGCCAGCATCACAGAAGTCGTGTTGATTACTTTGTTTTTCGGTAAGCGGCGATTCATCGAATCAGCCAAGCAGCGAGCAGTGGTTGCTGAAACAAGTAACCCTACAACCCCCATCGAATAATTATAGACTTTCCACAACCAAGTGGAGACAGCTTCAGGCCATTGGTAACCAAAAATCTCAGGAACCGCAGCAATCAAAATGAATATGCTTGAGAATAAAATAGCCGGCATCGCTGTTAAAAATCCGTCACGAACGGCTCCCAGATAACTATTGCGTGAGATTTTTTCAAAAAACGGTTTCCCTTTTTCGATTTGTTTAATGATTCCATCCATAGCGTTCTTCTCCTATCCTTGATTCTGCTTGTACAGTGCAATAAAGTCTTGAATCAGATCTCTCAGCAACAAAGTGGTCATTAAATGATCCTGTCCATGGATAAAAATGAATCCCATCTCCATCTCTTTTCCCGATGCTTCTTCCGCTAAAATTTTCGTTTGCGAATTGTGTGCAAGGGTTAAATTTTCGTCGGCTTCTTTCAGTGCTGAATCAACATGCTCAAAGTTCCCTTGTCTTACTTCTTTCAATAATTTCAATAATGTACTGCGAGCGTCCCCTGAATAAGCAACGATCTCAAAACCAAGCATTTGTAATTCCTCTTTATTCATCTTTTCTTCCTCCATTATTACTTATTAAATAATCGTTTTGGTTTCACTAACTAATTTGTACCAGTATGCTGACTCTTTCGGGTAACGCTTCTGGGTTTCAAAATCAACATAAAACAAGCCATACCTTTTGTTATACCCATTTGTCCATGAGAAAAGATCCATAAGCGACCACAAAAAATATCCCTTCACATTTACCCCAGCTGTTATCGCCTTGCTTAAGGATTCCAAATAGACTCTCAAATAGTCGATTCTCGGCTGATCCATAATGATGCCATCTTCAAACTGGTCTTTATACCCCATGCCGTTTTCAGTGATATAGATTTTGTTGTAATGCGGGTAATCGCTTTTAATTCGCAACAACAAGTCATAAAGCCCTTCTGGATAAATCAGCCAGTCCCAATCTGTTCGAGGAATTCCTTCTTTATAAATGCGTTCTCCGATCCCCTTCACTTTATAAACAGAGGTCCCTTTTTCACCCGTGCCATTATGATGGATCGCGTTTTCTCCATCGTAAGCTTTGACAAAATGGCATTGGTAGTGATTGATCCCTAAATAGTCATTACGCGTGGAGGCTTTTTTCAATTCGACAAAATCTTCTTCAGGAAAATGATAGCTGGCCTGATTTGCTTCACATATCTCATCAAGAGCAGTCAAGGTTTCAGTTGAATAATAGCCTAAATAAGTAGCATCTAATAAGAAGCGGATCGACAATGCATCGTCTAAAAAGGCTGCATGCTTATCTTCTGGAGCATCTGTTGCCGCATATTTCGTCTCCAATGAGTGAACGACACCGATTTCGCCTGGAAGTTCGTTTTCTTTGAAATAGTTCACTACACGTGCATGGGCAACCATCATATTATGAAGACAGGCGATGATTTTTGTAAAATCATATTTGATTCCTGGCGGGAAAACGCCTAACAAATATTGATTGGTCGCAACAGGATAGATTTCATTAAAGGTACTCCACACTTTCACTTCTTTGAATTCATGAAAACAAAAAATGGCATAGGAAACGAATGCTTCTATTGTTTCTCGATTCAAAAAATCTCCCTGGTCAAACAAACGTTTAGGGGTATCAAAATGATGCAATGTCACAAACGGCGTTACGTTTCTTTTCGCACATTCTTCGAACACACGATGATAAAAAGCGATTCCTTCTGGGTTCGGTTCCCCATCACCATCAGGAAAAATTCGACTCCATGCAATGGATAATCTTAGCCCATTCACACCAAATCGTTCACACAATTCAATATCCTTTGCATATTGATGATAAAAATCACTTGCTGGATCGGGACTGAATCTACCCTGTTCCTCTAAAAAATCATCCCAAGCAACAGCGCCTTTGCCGCCTTCCTTAGTGGCTCCTTCAACCTGATAGGCTGCTGTGGCTCCACCAAAAATAAAATCTTCTGGTAATTTAAGCATGTACATCTCTCCTCAAATCTATAATCAGTTTCCACACTTTCTAACTGATTGAATTGTAATCGCATCCAAAACATTTGTCAACAAAAACAAACATAAATAATCACAAAAATCGAAAAAAATGATAAAAACCATTGAAATAAACATGTATCACGCAAATAATTGTTTGTTTTTGTTTGAAACAGATTGACTGTTATCCGATTATATGGTAGATTATCCTTAAATTAGAGGTGAAGACGATGCTGAAAAAAGAAAGATTGTTTACTATCGTAGAAATGGTCAATAAAAAAGGAATCCTTACCGTTAATGAAATCATCAATCAATTAGATGTTTCTGATATGACCGTTCGCAGAGATTTAGATGAATTAGAAAAATCGGGCAAGCTGCTACGTGTCCATGGAGGGGCGCAAAGTCTTTCCTACACTTTAGATCAAGAACTTTCTCACACCGAAAAAGCCACTCTGCAGATTCAAGAAAAAAAAGAAATTGCTGCCGCAGCAGCCTCCTCAATTCAAGAAGGCGAAACAATTTTTTTAGGACCAGGTACAACAATCGAACTTTTGGCGACCCATTTACTGAACAAGAAAATTCGGATTATTACAAACAATTACCCGGTTTTTGATATTCTTGCGCAAGCAGATGGACCAGAAATTTTACTAATTGGTGGTGATTTCCGTAAAAATACCGGCGCATTTGTGGGACCAATCACCAACGACAATTTAAGAAGACTAAAGTTTACAAAAGCATTTATCAGTTCAAATGGCGTTCACAACGAAGCAATTTCTACTTACAGTACAGAAGAAGGAGAAGCGCAGCAGATCGCATTAAATAATTCTCGCAAGAAATATCTGCTCGTTGATAACAAAAAGTTCAATCGCGATGATTTTTATGTGTTTTATAATTTACATGATTTCGATTTACTCATTACGGATCGCCAGATCTCGCGAGAGGTTCAAGAGCACTATGCACAATATGTCGATCTGCAAATTGCTGATTCAACCGAAAATACCACTATAGGAGCGTAACTATGAAAGGGATTATTTTTGATTTCAACGGAACAATGTTTTTGGACTCTCATCTACATGAAGCTGCTTGGCTGCACATGATTCATGATCATACAAAAGATGGTTTATCAGATGAGGATATTTTAAAAAATATCCATGGTCGAACGAATACGGAGATTTTAAAACATTTCATTTCAGAACATTTGACCGCCTCTGAGATCGCCGTATTGTCAGAAGAAAAAGAAAGCTATTATCGTATGCTTTGCTTGCAAAATAAGAACGATCTCCAATTGACAAAGGGGCTTGAAGCGACTCTTGATCAGCTGACTGACCAGCAGATTCCATTAACGATCGCCACCGCTACTGTTAAAGAGAATGTTGCTTTTTATTTTGATACTTTCGATTTAGCTCGCTGGTTTGATTGGGATAAGATCGTCTATGACGATGGCTCTTTTCCTGGAAAACCGCAACCGGATATTTTTCTTAAAGCGGCTGGCAAATTGGGCTTAGCTCCTGCAGATTGTCTTGTTATCGAAGATGCTTATTCAGGTTTGCTTGCTGCCAAGCGTGCTGGGATTGGAACAATTATCGCAATTGATCCATTCGGTAAGAATAAATCAGTATTTGAACAGGCACAGCTAAATAAAGATGGAACCATCAAAGATTTTACTGATTTTTGGACAGAGCACCTGTCAAAAGTTTTCGTTAAATCATAATATTCCATACAAAAAGCGGCTCAACCAAGAAATCTTGATTGAGCCACTTTGTTATTATTTGTTTCCATTTTCTAATTCCGACGGTTGTTATTACCGAATAAAATAATCAAACGTAAGAGCTGCAATAAGGTTGCTACGGCAGCTGCGACATACGTCAACGCTGCGGCAAAGAGCACTCTTCTTGCTTGTGGTACTTCATCTTCTGTTAACAAGCCACCATCTGCCAAAATACGGATCGCCCGTTTTGAGGCATCGAACTCGACTGGCAAGGTCACTAATTGGAAAATAAACGCCAATGAGAAAGCCAACAAGCCTAAGTTGATCAGAAACGATCCTCGTAATAGGACCCCAATCAAAATCAATGGGATCGAGATGCTGGTTCCGATATTAGCGATCGGTACGATCGCATGACGCAAACGCAAAGGAAAATAACCTTTGGCATCTTGGACTGCGTGTCCACACTCATGGGCCGCAACACCGATTGCTGCTACCGAAGTTGATTGTGCAGTGGATTGCGATAAACTCAGCATTTTGTTGCCAGAATTGTAATTATCCGTCAAATCACCAGCGATCGCTTGCACACCCACATTATTGATTCCTTGGCTTTGCAAGATGTACTGCGCCGCTTTTGTGCCGGTAATATTATTTTTACTTCTGACTTTGTCATATTTGTTAAAGGTACTTTTGACGTACGCTGACGCTGCTAGCGAAATCACCATACCGATAATTACAAGAATGAAAGTCGGGTCATAAAAAAAGCCGAACCCGTATCCGCCCATACCATACACGATAAAATTCCCCCTTTTAATCTTTGACCTTATTTTACCATTAAAGTGGTGAAAAAATTATGAAGATGACTGGAAGATTTTGTTTTTAACCTTTTTTTACAAATTCTGATTTTAGTTTCATTGCGCCGAAGCCATCGATCTTGCAATCAATGTTGTGGTCGCCTTCGACTAATTTGATGTTTTTCACTTTCGTTCCTTGTTTGATGGCGCCAGATGCGCCTTTGACTTTCAAGTCTTTGATGACCGTTACTGTATCGCCATCGACTAAAATATTGCCGTTGGCATCTTTATATACGGGTGCTTCTTCCATCGCTTGTTGCTCTTGCCATTCGTTTCCGCATTCAGGACAAACAAACAGCCCACGGTCTTCATAAGCGTATTCAGATTGGCAATTTGGACAGTTAGGAATTTGAGTCATAGTGTTGCTCCTTTAAAATATAATTTTCGCTGTAAAAAAACAACTCACCATCAGCATACCGAAAAACCATTAGAGGTGCAACCAAAAATCAGTGACCTGTAAGTAAAAAAAATCGCTTCTGTAGAGTAATAACAGAAGCGATAACTCAAGTGTATTCGAAAAGGAACTACAAAGCGTTGGATATTATTTTGAGAAATGATTCGCACAAGCATCGCCGACCCACTGGATGATTTGTACCAGAAGAATCAGCAGGAGAATCACCACAATCAAAATCGCCGTTTCATAGCGATAATAACCATACTGAATTGCTAAATCGCCAATGCCGCCTGCGCCAATTGTTCCCACCATCGCTGAGTAGCCTAAAAGACTGATCAAAGTTAGCACAAATCCACGAATCAAAGCTGGCAGACTTTCTGGTAAAATCACTTCGCGAACGATCTGTCCCGTCGATGCTCCAGAAGCGACGCTGGCTTCAAGGACGCCATAGTCGATTTCGGCAAATGCGGATTCAGCGATTCGGGCGTAAAAAGGAATCGCGGCAATCGATAAAGCAATCGCACCACCCGCTGGGGTATAAGGATCACCGATCAGCATCGCTGATAACGGAATCAGCGTAATCAATAAGATCAAAAATGGCAGCGAACGGATTGCATTGACGACAAAATCGGCCAGATGATGCAAGAAAATATTTTTATGAAAAAGGTTACTGCCGACTAAAAACAGGACTAATCCAATTAATAAGCCGAAAACTACTCCTATAATTGCTGAGGTCCCCACCATAAAGAATGTTTCCCATAGTGCTTGAGGCAGGTTTGTTTTTAAAATCTCAATCGTTTCAGCCATTCTTCTCACCTATCTTTCTTAGAGAAAAGACGTTCGCAGCTAAGTGTTCTTGGGCTTTTGCTGCTTCTTCGGCAGGTCCCGTCAAATAGATATACAAAATACCGATCACATCTTTTTTGATATACTCAATTTTCCCATGGATGATATTGATCGACACATCGTAGGCTTTCGCTACAGTCGAAATCAGCGGTTCTAACGTATACTCACCTTGGTAGCGCAATTCCAGCAAGTCGCCTTGCGTGAAAGATGCTAGAATCTCTTCAGGAAGCGTCAGATCCAAGTAGCGGCCTACCAGTTTTTTCGTAATAGGCTGTTTAGGCTGACTGAACAAGCCATAGGTCGTTTGTTCTTCAACGATGCGCCCCTTTTCCATCACTGCCACCCGATCAAAAAACTTACGGGCAACATCCAATTCATGAGTGATAAAGACGATGGTGATGCCTGTCTGTTCCTTGATTCGGATCAATAATTTCAAAATTTCTTCAGTCGTTTCAACATCTAACGCACTGGTAGCTTCGTCACACAACAAAATCTCAGGTTCGTTGGCAATCGCTCGTGCAATGCCGATTCGTTGCTTTTCTCCCCCAGACAAATTATTCGGATACTCGTGAATTTTGTGAGGCAGATCCACCATTTCCAACAGTTCCTTGATCCTCGCTTCTTGCTGATCTTTCGGATAATCACCAGCGCGCAAAGCAAAGGCTAAATTTTCCTTGATGGTTCGATTATGGATCAGATTGAAATGCTGAAAGATCATCCCGATTTTTTGTCGTACTTCACGCAAGTGTTTGCCTTTGGCTTGCGTGATGTCTTGACCATCAATCAGAATTTGACCGCTAGAGGGCACCTGCAGTAGATTCAACGTACGAACCAAGGTACTTTTCCCAGCCCCGCTCAATCCGACGATCCCGTATACTTCTCCAGCTTGAACGGAAAAATCAACGGAATCCACTGCTTTTTTGATTTGTTTTTTATGAGTGAATGTCACTGATACTTGTTTTACTTCTATTTTTGCCATAAGATATGCCCTTCTTACTCAGTCCAAAATTTCGGTTGATCAAAGTTGCTGAACGGTGATTCGGCAATCGCTTCTTTAAATGCATCACTTTCTAATACTTCCGTAACTGCCTTAGCAAAATCACTGTCTTCTTCTTCGGTGGACACCACAAAGACATTTTTATATTCTTCTTTCAACGACTCCAACGCCAAAGCATCTGCAGGATCAAGAGAAGCTGCCCAAGCGAAGTTTCCTGGTACTAAAGCTAAATCGACTGTATCTAACGAACGAGCCAATTGGGCTGCGTCTAATTCTTTAAATGTCAGATTCTTCGGATTTTCTTCGATATCATTCACCGTTGCCTTCGTTTCGTCGATATTGTCTGCGATGGTGATCAACTCATTGGCAGCTAACAGTTGCAAGGTCCGAGCTAAATTTGAGGCATCATTGGCAATCGAAACAGTCGCCCCGTCTGCTAACTCATCCAAGCTGGACAGTTGCTTCGAATAGATGCCCATTCCCAATGTTGGCACTTTTTGTAATGCCGTAAGAGATAACTGGTTATCTGCCGAAAATTTTTCTAGATAGGCCGTATGCTGAAACAAATTGGCATCGATTTGGCCATTCGCCAAGGCATTGTTCGGCTGAATATAATCATTAAACACTTTGGTCGTTAGTTGATACCCTTTTTCTTCCAGTAATGGAGAGATCATCTCTGTCACCATATCGCCATATGGTCCTGGTGCCACTCCAACGACTTTTTCTTCCACTGCATCTACACTGTTTTCAGCAGACTGTGTATCCTCTGTGCTGCTAGTATTGCCACAAGCTGCCAATGTAATTAAGACAGCAGCAGCAACTAACCCAACGATTCCCTTTTTCAACTGTTTCATTTTTTAGTTCCCCCTTTTTATAATAAAAAAACGTCCTTTCTCCATCATAGAGAAAGGACGAAACAACCATGTTCGTGGTACCACCTTTAATTC
Source organism: Enterococcus sp. DIV0240d (assembly GCF_051711245.1). Lineage (NCBI taxonomy): Bacteria > Bacillati > Bacillota > Bacilli > Lactobacillales > Enterococcaceae > Enterococcus > Enterococcus sp. DIV0240d. Next base: position 3,171,125 of record NZ_JBIOMG010000001.1, read on the forward strand.
ATTGGCACAAGCTGCCAACCTTATCAGTTTATCAACTGCTTTGCTGTAACGGGCAATCCCGCTGCACGCTTGCTTTTGCTCACGTCCAAACGCTCCAAGGCCATCTTCAGTCAAACGGCTGTGCTCTTTCTCACCAATCCGAGCTCTCTGATCCAATCGAAACTGACTTACTCTTCTTATCATCGCGTGTTTTTAAGTTGTGTTTAACTATACGATAGCCTCAAATGAATGTCAATTCTTTTTTTCACGAAAATATCATCTTTTTGCAATAATTTTCACAGTGTTTACAGAGCCAAATTCTCATCTAAAATCAAGCCTTCAGATACCATAACCGCATCGCCGATCAATTCTAATGCGACCTGATCAACATCAACTTCTACCGTTAACTCGCCACCCAACACGTGCAGCAAGACATTCGCTGCCGATTGCTGGTGACGTTTGGTCACGACATACGCAGTGGCACCAGAACCTGTGCCGCACGCATAGGTAAAACCTTCCACCCCTCGTTCATACGTGCGAACGATCAGATCACCCTTGTCATCTTCTTCATAGAAATTGACATTCGCCCCTTTGGGAAAAACCTCCCAATAGCGTATCTCTTTGGCAAGTTCAGCCAGCTGTTCCAACTCAGTTTCTGCCAGACCAGGATAGTGAACCACCGCATGAGGGATTCCTGGATCACCCAATTCCACATAGTCCACGAATGAAACCATTGGATTCGGGTACGCTTGATCAAATGTAGTCACGGTGGGTGGATTCAAGGTTACTTTGTAGTGTTTTGCCGACAAGCGCCATGCGGGGACATCGCCAGCAACTGTTTCGATGGTCATCTGCTCGCCAGCAATTCCCTTCTCAAAGGCATAACGGGCAATACAGCGAGCGCCGTTGCCGCACATTTCTGCTTCGGTCCCATCAGCATTGTAAAACCGCATCCGAAAATCAGCGGTTCCTGTGGGAAAATCCACAGCCATGACTGCATCCGCGCCAACAGAAAATTTCCGATGGCAAACCTGAGCAGCAAATTGCGACAGTTGTTCATGGGAGAATTTCAATGTGCGGTTATCGATTACGATAAAATCATTTCCTGCACCTTGCATTTTTGTATAAGGAATCGTCATGTTGTCACCTGCTTTTCAAAATTTTACTTGCTGGAAGCTCCCTCTTTTAGAAACGAAGGAACCACTTCATTTTGCAGCATTTGCTCGTAGGACTGGCGTTTAACGGCTAATTCCGCTTGGCCGTTTTCCACAAAGACGACTGCAGGAATCTGTAAATTATTGTAGCTGCTGGCCATCGAATAGCCATAAGCTCCTGTTGCGAACGTAGCAAACAGATCCCCAGTTTCAACGGGCGGTAATGCAAGGTCTTTTACTAAGATGTCCGTGCTCTCACAAGCTTTGCCAGAAATGGTGATCTTTTGTGTCGCAGCTTCGGAAGCGCGGTTGGCTAAGATCCCAGTGTAAGTTGCCTGATAAAGACCCGGACGAATATTGTCTGTCATGCCACCGTCAATGCTGGCGTATGTTCTGATTCCCGGCAATGTCTTGATACTGCCGATGGTGTGCAAACTGATACCTGCTTCTGCGACGATACTGCGCCCAGGTTCAATAACGATGGTCGGACGTTCGCTCTGGTGCTGCGCATAAAAGGCGTCGATTTTTTCCATCACAGGATCTAAAAAGTAGCTGTAGGGTTGGCGAATATCTGCATCTGTGTATCGAACGCCAAAGCCGCCGCCAACATTTAGTTCTTTGATCCAATAATCAAAGCGTTCATGAATGGTTTGGACAAGGGCCAAAGCCGCATCAACTGCCGCTAGATGTGAGCGATTGTCCGACAATTGACTGCCGACATGAAAATGCAGGCCATAGAAATCCAATTCAGGTGCTTGAATCACTTCTTCCACTAACGGAAATAAGATTTCTTCATCTAAAGGAATCCCGAATTTCGAATCTTTTTGTCCGGTCGAGATAAATTGATGGGTGCTGACCGAAACCTCGGGTGTGATGCGCAACAAAATTTTAGCAACGACTTGCTTTTCTTGACATAACGCGCGGATCAAGCCGACTTCTTGAATGCCATCAACGATGATCCGTCCTACGCCATAATCAAGGGCGGCTGCTAATTCTTCAATCGATTTATTATTGCCGTTAAACTCGATGTGTTCTGCTGGAAAATCAGCTTGGATCGCTGTATACAGTTCTCCACCGCTAACCACGTCTAATGAGAGTCCTTCTGACTTGATCACTTGCAGCATTGCTGTGGTGCAGAAAGCTTTAGCGGCATAGGCTGCCCGTGTCTTGCTGTAGCGCGTCAAAAACTGCGCCTGAATCTTTTGGCATTCTTCGCGAATTTCCGAAACGGAATACACGTAAAGGGGGGTTCCGAAGGTTTTTGCCAGCTCAACGGTATCACAACCGTCAATGTATAAGTGATTGTTCTTGATTTCTTTTGCCATCGCTTTACTCCTTGTCTGTTGGCTCGTTCAACGCCTCGATCAAACGAACGTAGCATTCGATGCCTTGCAATAGATTTTTTTCGTCAAAATTCATTTTGCTGCTGTGTAAAGGGTGGACATAGCCTTTTTCTTCATTTCGGGTACCCACAAAGAAAAAGACACCTGGGATCTCCTTTTGGTACATCGAAAAATCCTCTGCCAACATATATGGTGGTGTTTCTCGGTAGCTCTCCCCGACCACTTTTTCCAACACTTCCACCATCTCAGGATCATTGTCCACGACACGATAAAGATGTTCGAATTCGACATCCGCCGTGCAATCATATCCTTTGGCGATTTCTTGTGCGACGGTGGTGATTCTGCGCGTCATCGTTTCATAGACTTCATCTTCAAACGCCCGCATCGTTCCTTTTAAAACGACCTTACCGGGAATGATATTTTCCGCATCTCCCCCATGGATCTTCCCAAAAGTGATGACCCCAGCAGAAAGCGGGCTGATATTGCGTGAAATGATCGAATGCAATCCTTGAATAATCGCAGCCGCGGCTAAAATGGCATCATGTCCTTGATGAGGCTGGGCACCATGGGCACTCGTGCCGTTGATCGTTAGATTGATCTCGCCGTTACGGGCCATCATCGGACCTTTCCGGCTCGCAATGACTCCTTCGGGAAAGTCTGGGAAGACATGCAGCCCCACGATTTTTTCCACGCCAAAATCTCGTAAGATGCCTTCATCGATCATCAATTGAGCGCCACCGGGGCTTTCCTCGGCTGGTTGGAAAATCAAAACGATCGTTCCACGAATCACTTCAGGATGTGTTGCCAAATATTTAGCGAACCCTAGCATCGTTGCCATATGGCCGTCATGACCGCAGGCATGCATTTTCCCTTCATGTTTGGAAACAAAGGAAACACCTGTCTCTTCTTTGATCGGTAGTGCATCGATATCCGTTCGAAAGGCCAGCGTCTTTCCTGGGCGATCGCTGCGAAAGACCGCAATCAAGCCGGTTTCAATCACTGGATAGATTTCTTTGATCCCAAAGGATTGCAACTGACGCAGCAAGTATTCCTTTGTTTTGAACTCAGTTAACCCTAATTCAGGGATTGTATGTAATTCACGACGAAAACGAACCACGTCTTCGGTTAATTCTTTGACTGCTTGCGATACTTGCATGTTAAAACACCTTTCTATTCATTCCTTTTAAAAATATCCATAAAAACCAACGAATATTCAGTTTTTCATTGATATTGTTTAATATTATAGTATATAATTCGAATAATCTATAGTATAAATTGTCGAAATGTTTCGATTTTTATTGAAAAATTTACCCCTCGTTTTGGTACACTTATACGTAGAGTTACGAAAAATAAATTGGTTGAAAGGATGTGTCGTAGTTTGACAATATTCAAAGGTTCTGGCGTTGCGTTGATCACCCCTATGCTTCAAGATGGTTCGGTGGATTTCGATAAGCTGAAGGAGTTAGCGGAGTGGCATGTGCAGCAAGGAACGAATGCAATCATTGCATGCGGTACGACCGGTGAAGCATCCACGTTAGACGATGAAGAACATATCGCGGTGATCGAAGCGGTGGTAAAACAAGTTGCTGGTCGAATCCCCGTCATCGGCGGAACAGGCTCCAACAACACCCAACATGGGATCCATCTTTCAAAAGAAGCACAGCGCGTTGGTGCTGACGCATTATTGGTTGTAACACCCTATTACAACAAAGCGACCAAGAAAAGTTTAGTCGCTCACTATGAAGCAATCTGTCAAAGCGTTGAGCTGCCAGTGATCTTATACTCCGTCAGCTCAAGAACCGGCTTAAATTTAACACCTGAAGCTGTGGCAGAACTGAAAAAAATCCCTAATATCAAAGGCATCAAAGAAGCCAGCGGCGACATTTCGCAAATCGCAGAAATCGCTCGTCTTGCGGATGATGACTTTGCGATCTATTCAGGAAATGACGATCAAGTAACCCCAATTCTAGCTTTAGGTGGCTCTGGCGTGATTTCAACGATCGGCAATATCGCTCCGAAACAAACGGCACAACTCGTTGCTGATTTCTTAAATGGTGATGTAAAAGCCGCCATCAAAGAGCAATTGCGACAAAAACCGTTGATCGATGCGATTTTCAGTGAAGTAAATCCTGTGCCGATCAAAGCAGCGGTCTCCTTGCTAGGCAAATGCGAATTGCATTATCGTTTGCCTTTGGGTGTCCCAGAAGATGCGACCCTCGTTCATTTAGAAGAAGAAATGACCAATTACGGATTGCTGTAAGGAGGAGTTTTTGGTGAAACAGATTTTATTAAGCGGTGCAAACGGTCGTATGGGCAAAGTGTTGCAAAGCCTGATCGCAAAGCACCCTCAGTTAGAAGTGGCCGCCGGATTGGATCGTACCGAGCAATTAGATGGTCCCTTTCCAATCTATGATCGTCCAGAAAAAATCACGCAGCCGATCGATTTGGTGATTGATTTTTCTCATTATAGCAATGTCCCTGCCTTATTGAACTATTGTGTCGAACAGCAGCTGCCTATCGTGGTTGCTACAACTGGTTTGACGGAAGACACGCAGATGATGCTGCCGTTGGCTGCTAAAGTGATCCCAGTTTTCTATTCTGCCAATATGTCGTTGGGGATCAATGTACTGATCAAAGCACTACAAAGTATCACCCCCGCATTAGAAGCTGACTTTGACATTGAGATCATCGAAAAGCATCATAATCAAAAACTCGATGCACCAAGTGGTACAGCTTTGCTGTTGGCAGATAGTATCAATGACAGCTGCGAAACGAAAAAAGAGTATCTCTACGGGCGTGAAGGCAGTGATCTAGTAAATGACCGCAAGCAGATGGGCATCCATGCCGTTCGCGGCGGAACGATCCCTGGAGAACACATTGTCATCTACGCTGGGCAGGATGAAATCATTGAATTAAAACACACAGCGCTCTCCCGCGAAATCTTCGCCAATGGTGCGCTAAAAGCAGCGGAATTTTTAGCCGACCAACCAGCTGGTTTTTATTCCATGCAAAATCTAATCGACAAGTAAAGGTGGTCTCTCATGACAGAATTACAATTTTCCGATCCTTATCAATTAGCAAAATACATCAAAGAAGCAAATAAACAAACACCTGTAAAAGTCTATATCAATGGAGATCTTAGTAACGTCCAAGCAGATGGCATCCAATTGTTTGGTAACGGCACTTTCTATTTCGTGGTTGGTGACAGTCAAAAAGTGGCTGAGTTTTTAACCGTGCACCAAGACAAAATCACCGATCACTATCTGGAAAATGATCGCCGCAACTCAGCGATCCCTTTGCTGGACTTGACGAAAGTCGATGCCCGTATCGAACCAGGTGCCTTTATCCGTGACCAAGCCATCATTGAAAAAAATGCCGTTATCATGATGGGGGCCGTGATCAACATTGGTGCCGTCGTTGGTGAAGAAACCATGATCGACATGGGTGCGATTTTAGGCGCCCGAGCAACCGTTGGAAAAAAAGCCCATATTGGCGCTGGTGCTGTCTTGGCTGGCGTTCTTGAGCCACCTTCAGCAAGCCCAGTCATCATTGAAGACAATGTTTTGATCGGTGCAAATGCCGTCGTCCTTGAAGGCGTCCGTGTCGGCGAAGGTGCAGTCGTCGCTGCCGGTTCTGTGGTGACTGAAGATGTCCCTGCTGGCGCAGTCGTTGCTGGCTCACCAGCCAAAGTCATCAAAATGAAAGACGAGAAAACGAAAAGCAAAACCGAATTTTTAGACGATCTACGGGGCTAAACCGCGCTTTTCTCAAATATAAACATAAAAACGCAGTGCGGGTTCAGTGATGAGCCTGCGCTGCGTTTTGTCTAAAAAAGGGCGTGCCGAAAGCTTTTGGCACGCCCTTTTTCTATTGGCAAATGTTCTTGTAAAAGTGTTTATTCTGCTTGAAATTCTTTGATCGCTGCTTGGATCTCTTGATAGATTAGGGCAACTTCTTCAAGGTCTTTTGCGTTTGCTCCACTGGCAAGGGGATGTCCGCCGCCATGATGGCGTTTGGCGATCTCATTGATCACTGGACCTTTCGAACGCATCCGCACCCGATAATAGCCTTCTGGTTGTTCGACAAAGATCGCCCAAGCCATCACTTCGTCGATTTTCCCTGGTAAGGAAACGACTGCTGAGGTTTCCGAATCCACTACGCCAAAACGCTGCTGCAATTCTTGTGATAGGATCACTTTGCCAGCACCAATCTCATCGATCTCGATGTTTTCGTAGACATACCCTGAAAGGCGAGCAACACTGCGAGAGACTTGATCCAATTGCCGATTGATCTTCGGTGCATCAAAACCGTAATCCAATAGTTCAGCCGCTAAGCGCAGCGTTGTCGCTGTCGTTGCCGGATATAAAAACCGTCCAGTATCACCAACGATGCCCGCATACAGCAGACGAGCCGCTTCTTGTGTCATCGTCAGCTCGTTTTGAAACATTTGCCAAAACGAAACGATCATCTCACTACAGCTGCTGGCTTTCGTATTGACCCAGACCAGCTCTCCGTAAGGCTCATCATTAGGGTGATGATCGATTTTGATCAATTTCGCCCCTTGATCATAGCGTTGGTCACTGACCCGTGGTGCATTGGCCGTATCTGTAACGATCACCAACGCTCCTTTATACAAATCATCAGGGATCGTCTGCATCAGCGCCAAGTAATCCAATCCTTCAACGGGTCCGCCGACTTGATAGATTTCTTTTTCGGGAAAACTAGCTCGTAAAATTTCTGCCAAGCCCACTTGTGATCCTAATGCATCTGGATCAGGGCGTTGGTGCCGATGGATAATGATTCGGTCGAATGCTTTGATTGTTGCAAGTATTTCTTCTTGTACCTTCATGAATGGTCTCAACTTTCTCTCTAAAATTTTTCCATAAGTGCCGTTTTCGATGATTTATGGGCGTTCCATTACTTGGCATACCACGATCGCTTTTGCTACTAAGGAATTTTCGATCGATACTTCGATATCGATTTTCGCCGAACGTCGCCCCAGTTCTAGAATCTTCGGTTGAATGATGATCTCGCTTTCTAATTGGATCAAACGGAAGTAATGCAGATTGACTTGCTCGATCCAACTATTGCGCCGTTGATTCAACTGCATGGTACGTTTTGCCGTATTCGCGATCACTTCACTCAAGACACCAAAAGAGATCGTTCCGACTTCATTGACCATTTGAGGCGTCACCGCAAAGCTGAAATGCGGCTGCGGCAATTTGTTCCCTTCAAAATCTTGTTCGATGACTTGCATCTGTCCCGAGATTTGGTCTGAAATCGTATCTGAAATTTGTGTTTGTCGTTGGACCATCTGCATCGCTTTCATGATGTCTTGGCGTGTAACGATCCCAATCAAAGAAAGGTCATCTGCTACGACGGGCATCACTTCTAAGCCATCCCAAATCATTTGATGGCTGGCAGAGGCCACACTCATCTCTTTTTTTACGACCCGTGGTTCCCGGGTCATGATTCGTTCGATGATCTGCGTGTCAGGCTTTTCTAGGACATCTTTGGCTGTGATGATCCCAACGACCCGCATATTCTTGTTGACGACTGGATAGCGGGAGTGGTTGGTAGACTCCGAAAGCAGTTTGTAATCCTTGACCGTATCAAAGGTGTGCAGATACTTGGTTTTTTCCAATGGCATATAAATGTCACTCACCAGCATGATGTCCTTTTTGATCAGCTGGTCGCTCAAGGCACGGTTGATCATCGTTGCCACGGTAAAGGTGTCATAGGTCGTTTGTAAAATCGGCAGCTCCAATTCGTCTGCTAAGCGACAGATTTCCTCTGAGGTTTCAAAGCCCCCCGTGATCAAGACGGCTGCGCCATCTTCCAATGCCAACTTGTGGACTTCGTTACGGTTTCCGACGATCACTAAGGAACCAGGCGTGATGTAGCGTTCCATTGCCGATTCCTTCATGGCGCCGATAACAAATTTGTTCAAGTCTTTGTCTAATCCGGCTGCGCCGCCCAAAACATCGCCTTCAATGATTTGGACGACTTCGCCAAAAGTTAGTTTTTCAATGTGTTTCTTTAGTTTCCGTTCAATCCGAATGGTTCCCACACGTTGGATCGTTGAAACCAAGCCGATATTTTCCGCATCTTTGATCGCCCGATAGGCTGTTCCTTCACTGACATTCAAGTCTTTTGCGATTCCCCGCACCGAGATGCGATCGCCTACAGGCAGATTCTCGATATGCGCTAAAATCAAGTCGTGTTTTGTCGCCATAATTATCCCCTATTCCTACTACGAATCTTCCTGTTGCTTAAACTTCTAATGTCTCACCGACTGCAAGGATCTGGCCCACACCTGCCGGCAATAAATTCACGAAGGTTTGCGGATCTTGCTTGATCATTGGAAACGTATTGTAATGGATCGGTACTACTTTGCTCGCGTTTAAAAGCGCCGCTGCTGTTGCAGCATCTTGAACGCCCATCGTAAAATTATCCCCGATCGGTAAAAACGCCACATCGATGTCGAAACGTTCACCGATCATCGCCATATCGCTAAAGAGGGCAGTATCGCCAGCGTGGTAGATGGTTTTGCCTTCTGCTTCTAAAATGATCCCCACTGGATTGCCCATATAGATCATCGTTCCGTCTTCTTCAAGACCAGAGCTGTGTTTCGCTTCCACCATTGAGATTTTGCCAAACGGAAACTCAAAAGAGCCTCCCATATTCATGCCATGCGTCTCAGCAACGCCTTTGCGGGCTGCATAGCGGCAAATTTCAACGACACTGATCACTGGTGCTTCATTTCTTTTGGCGATCGGCACCATGTCCCCAATATGATCGCTATGACCATGCGTGATCAAAAGCCAATCGGTTTCCACTGTGTCTGCATCCAAATCAGTCAGAGCATTTCCAGTAATAAAAGGGTCAAACAACAATTTTTGGCCATCCGCTAATTGGATAGCAAGCACCGAGTGTCCGTGATACGTAAGTTTCATACAACATTCCCCTTTCCATCTAAGTAATACAGTCTAATATTTTTCATTATAACAGATAACGCCAGAAATCCAAAAGCACAAATTCTGGCAGCTTTATTACATCCGTCCTTTTTCTGGTTCTTGTCAAGAAAAACAAAAAAACTGTTCTACCCTTTCTGAATAAGGAATAGAACAGTTCGACCTGATGACTTCAAGCGATCATAGCGTTTTCTTACGTCCGCCTTGTTTATAGATGCGCCAGACTGTTAAGAATAACGCCGTGATACAAAGAAGGAACGCCCCAAAGAAGGTGATTTTCATGCCATAGGCAAAAATATCTGCCCGACCTGCGATATAGGTCGTCACATGCTTCCCATAGGCTTGACTCATTGCGGCATAAAGAATCGTCGTTGCTAAGGATATCCCTAAGACCATGCCCAAGTTACGGGCAAAGGAATTTAGACTACCTGCCACCCCAAGATTTTCTTTGGTGACGCTGCTCATCACCATCGTATTGTTGGGGGATTGGAACAACGAATTGCCTAACCCCATGATGGCAGTAGCGACGACATAGTACCAAATCGGCGTATGCTGATTCATAAACATATACATCAGCTGAGTGATGGACAGCAACGCTAAGCCAGCTAAGACCAAGATCTCCGGTCCTACACGGTCGGTCAAATAGCCGCTAAGTGGTGAACCGATGACCATCATCAAAGGAAAGACCATCATCAGCATTCCTGCCACGCTCGGCGTTAAGCCTCGGGCACTTTGCAAGTAAAAGGGAATCACGACATTGACAAAAAAGTTTGCAGAAAAGATCAGCAACGCCGTGATCAGGCTCATGGTGAAAATTTTATTACGAAAGATCCCAAAGGTAATCAGCGGTTTGCTCACACGCGCTTCTACTCGCAAAAAGACGATGAATGCCACTAAGGCGATCCCCACCAACAGCAGCGGCAGCCACGTTAGAAAGCCACGCTCTTGTCCAAGAAAAATGCCGCCGAAGAAGCTGATAATTGCAATTGAAAACAGCACAAACCCGGTTTTATCGATGGAATCATGACTCATGGTGATATCTTTTGGCAACACCTTTTCTCCAGCAATCATTGTCAGAATACCGACTGGAACATTGATCCAAAAAATAAACGGCCAAGAAAAATGCGCCAAAATCACTCCGCCTAATCCAGGACCGGCGATGGATCCTAACGAAACAAAGGCACCAATCATCCCTAAGGCACGTCCTCGTTCACTCATAGGAAAAACTTCAGTAATGATTCCGGTATTTGTCGCCATCGTCATGCTGGCTCCGATCGCTTGCACGACTCGGGCAAATAGCAGAAATGCTAAGGAATGATTAAACCCGCATAACAGCGAACCGATAATAAAGATCAGCATCCCCAAGCGGAATACTTTGATCTTGCCCCAACTATCCCCTACCTTACCGAATAACAAAAGGCAGGCACAAACGATCATCAAGTAGACGGATACGACCCACTCCGCTTGATTCATAGGGACACCCATATCTGCCGAGATCGTCGGCAAAGCGATATTTACGATACTCCCATCCAGTGTTGACATAAAGGTAAACATCGAAACAGCAATGAGAATCCACCACTTTCTCTGTTGTACTATGGGATTTTCTTGATAACTATTCACAAATCGACCATCCTCTCTTTGCTTGTTTTGTTCCTCTAGTCTTAGGGGGACAACTTTGTATTATTGATCGAAATCCATTCGCCGTCAATCCTTATCTGCTCATCACGACCAAAATAAGGGTCATTTTGTAAAAAAAACGCCACCTGTTTTCTTACATAAAAAAAAGACAAAAGCTTCGGTGAAAAGAAATCGGCCGTCAAACGGCTATTCTTTCACCTGCTTTTGTCAGTAGGTCAAAACGAATTATTTACGGTTGCGATTTCTTTGGCTTGATTCCATGATGACCGGCAAGATGACGGGACGGCGTTTGGTTTGTTCAAACAAGAAACGACTCAAACGATCACGGATATCTTGTTTCAATTTGCTCCATTCAAACTCTTCATCATGAAGGTGTTTTTCTACGATTTCTTCCACGATCTCGCCACTTTCACGAATCAGATCGCGACTGGCTTTCACGTAGACGAATCCACGAGAAGTGATTTGTGGTGCAGAAATAATTTTCTTTTCACGACGATTGATCGTCACTACCGCAACGAAGATTCCGTCTTCAGATAAGACTTTGCGGTCTCGCAAGACAATATTCCCAATGTCACCGACACCGATCCCATCGATCATGACGTTTTCAGCTGGGACCGCACCTGCGGCAAGCATTTCGCCTTTTTTGTACTCTAACACATCTCCACGAGCAGTAATGAAGATATTTTTCATCGGAATCCCGACTTCTTGCGCCAAGTCCACATGGGCGGCTAATTGGCGGTACTCGCCTTGAATAGGGATAAAGTACTTCGGTTTCATCATATTCAACATCAGCTGCAGATCATTCGGGTTGGCATGACCAGAAACACGGAAATTATCCGAGATCTGTTTTACGGTACCGCCAGCGCGATAGATGATATCTTCCGTTTTCGCAACCACAGTTTCCATTGCCGTTGTCGGCGTCGTTGTGATGTAAACAAGATCTCCTTCTTTGATGCGCAGCGTCCGGTGAGAGCCGTTGGCCATTTTTTGCAACGCTTTGATTGGTTCACCCATACGACCTGTTTCTAAAATCAGCAACTGTTCGTCTGAGTATTTTTTCATTTCTTTTTGGGTGATCAGCAAGTCTTCGGCAGGTAATTTTAATTTCCCTAACTTCATGGCCGTTTTGATGATCCGACCAAAATCTTGCCCGGTCAAAACGACTTTGCGATCAGAACGAAACGCCGCATCTAATACTTGTTGCACCCGTTGCAAATTGCTGGCAACACTAGCAACGATGATTCGACCTTCCCAATAACGGATATTGTCGTAAACTTCATCTTGGATCGTCAATTCAGAAGCGATCGGCGTTGGATTTTCGGCATTTGAAGACGTGCTTAGCAATGCTAAGACGCCTTCTTTTCCAATTTCCGCTAAGCGGCCAAAATCGGTTTGATACATAGGGATCGCTGTTTGGTCAAACTTGAAATCTCCTGTATAAACGATATTGCCAGCTTCTGTTTTGACGCTGATCCCAACAGAATCAGGGATAGAATGGGTCGTACGGAAAAAGCTGATGGTCGCATGACCAAAGTCGATCTCCGAATGTTCATCGATCACATGAAAATCTTTGAAGCGCTTGGTAGCTTCATTTTTATTCACGGTCAATTTTGCTAGTTCGATCGTTAACTCGGTCCCAAAGACTGGTACTTGGATATTCTCCAAGAAATAAGGCAATGCACCAATCGCATCTGCATGCCCATGGGTCAAGAAGACACCCGCCACACGGTCGGCATTTTCTTCTAAATATGTGAAGTCTGGAATCACTGTATCGATCCCTAATAATTCATTTTCTGGATAACGGACACCGCAATCCAGCACAAATATATCCTCGCCAACTTCAGCAATGTACATGTTCTTTCCGTTTTCGCGTACACCGCCAAGAGGAATGATTTTTATCGTTTCCACTTTTATTCACCTCTTAATTTTTTTCTACTGTATTATTTCCCAAGCATAAGCCGTCCCTATTATTATACAACAAAAAAAAGAAAAGCGTGGCATTCACCACACTTTTCTGAAAAACTTATGGTTTACACATGAACTAATCCTTGCTGATGCAGGCTTTCGGCGATTTGAACGGAGTTCCATGCCGCACCTTTCAGCAAATTATCAGAAACGACCCATAAATGCAAGCCGTTTTCGACATCCAAATCTTTGCGAATCCGACCAACAAAGGTTTCTGTTTTGTCCACACTGGTCAAAGCTTGCGGGTACACTTGTTGACTTGGATCATCTTGCAAGACGGCTCCTGGCGCTTCGCTGATCCACTGTCTGACTTCCTCAACACTAGCATGGTCTTTGGTCTCGATATAAATCGACTCTGAATGACCGCTAAACACAGGGATCCGAACACACGTAGCTGCTACTTTGATCTGCGTATCTTCCATGATCTTCTTCGTTTCATTGATCATTTTCCACTCTTCGTAAGTATAATCCTCTTCGGCGAAAACATCGATTTGCGGCAAGGCGTTAAACGCGATCGGGTAGTGCTTCTTGTCGCTGCCTGCTGGTAAAATCTCAGGGTTTAGTTCATCAGCGGCTTTGCCAGCTAATAATTCTTGAGATTCACGAGTCAATTCAGCCAAGGCTTGGGCGCCAGCACCTGAAACTGCTTGATACGTTGAAACCAAGACCCTCGATAAACCGACTTTTTGACGAATTGGTTCTAACGCCACCATCATTTGAATCGTTGAACAATTCGGATTGGCAATGATTCCTTTATGTTGCGCTAATGCATGAGGATTCACCTCAGGAACGACTAGAGGAACATTCGGGTCCATCCGAAAATGACTGGTATTGTCGATCACGACTGCACCGTGTTTGACTGCTTCTGGAGCAAATTGTTTTGAAATGCCGCCACCGGCACTGAACAATGCAATATCGACGCCTGCAAAGGAATCTGTGGTCAGCTCTTGAATAACGAGCGGTTCATTTTTGAACACAAGGGTCTTCCCAGCAGAACGTTTGGATGCCAACAACGTTATTTTTTTGATCGGCAACGTGGTCTTCTCCAACATCTCAATCATTTTTGTTCCTACTGCGCCGGTAGCCCCGACAACTGCTACGTGATACCCTGTACTCATCAAATCACTCCTCGAATAAAAATACATTTTTACTAGTTTATCATATCTTGTAAAAAAGAAAAGACCTTTCGTGGAAAGAAGCGCAAAAAGAAGGCTATACTGTCTAAATTTTTAATCTTTTTACCCTTTGCAGAAAAAATCTACCTATATTTAAGGGTTATCATTTGTCACATTCAGGTGTTATAGGATATAATACCGACAGAAGGAATTTTGGGGAAGATTCTTTCCAACGTGCATGGGGAAATTAAAAATACCCAAAACATTGAATGAGGCAAGAATTGCATATGCAATTCTTGCCTCATTTTTATGCTTCATTCGATTCTTCGTTGTTTACTTTCACGATAGCAAAGCCTTTGTTATCAATAATCATCGTTTCATCTTCCAGTTGGACAAACTGTTCCATCAGGATCGAATCAGGACGAGAAAGGGTGATTTGGTCATCGCCCGTATTGAAAATACCGATGATCCGCTGTGCCCCTAACTCTCGTTCGAAAATGATCAGTCCATCCTCTTCCGAAACCCAGTTCCAACTCAAGGAACCTTCTGATAAGACTTTCTGGTTGTCTTTGCGAATGCTGATCAATGAGCGAGTGAAATGCAGGAGATCACGATCTTGCTTTTCTTCTTCCCAAATCATACATTTGCGGCAATCCGGGTCCATATCGCCGGTCAAACCGATCTCATCACCGTAATACAGGCAAGGAACGCCTTGTTGCAGATACGTAAAGGCCATCACTTGGCGCATCAAGTCTTTGTCTCCTCGAGCCAAAGTTAACAAGCGTGGGGTATCATGAGAATCCAAGATATTGAACTGTACCTGGTTGGTTTGCTCCCGATACAACATCAGCTGGTTATTTAATTCCGAGACCATTTTCGTCATGGAGATCTCGTCTTTGACAAAATATTCAATGATTGCATCCGTAAAGGCGTAATTCATGACTGCATGAAACTCGTCGCCTTGTAACCACCGTTGAGAAGAGTGCCAAATTTCCCCAAGGATATAAAAATCATCTTTGGCATCATCACACACTTGGCGGAATTTTTTCCAGAAGTGGTGACTGACTTCATTGGCAACGTCCAAGCGCCAAGCATCGATATCAAACTCTTCGATCCAATAACGAGCGATCTTCAACAAATAATCTTGCACGTCGGGATTTTCTGTATTGAGTTTTGGCATATGCGGCGTAAAGGCAAACACATCATAGGTGATGTCATAAGCATCTTCAAAGTTTTCCCCTTCTTTGTAGTTGACAGGAAACTCATTGATGTGGAACCAATCAGCAAAGGGCGAATCTTTGCCGTTTTTGATGACATCTAGCCATTGATGCGAAGTATCCCCCATATGATTGAACACAGCATCTAGCATGACTTTAATGCCGCGTTTGTGGCATTCCTCCACTAAGCGTTTAAAGGTATCGTTATCTCCAAACGCTGGATCAATGGCTAAATAATCGATGGTATCATACTTGTGATTCGAATAGGCCTCAAAAATCGGACAGAAGTAGATTCCATTGATGCCTAGATCGACGAGGTAATCCAAATGATCGATGACCCCTTGCAGATCCCCGCCGAAAAAGTCTTGGCGATCGGGATTTTTTGAGCCCCAGGGCAATACACCTTCTGGATCATTTGATGGGTCCCCATTTGCAAAGCGTTCAGGGAAGATTTGATACCAAACGGTTTCTTTTGCCCACTCGGGAATTTTGAAACGATCGGCTTCTTGGAAGTAAGGCATCCGAAAATAATTGTTGTTCATTTCTAAATATTGCTGCTCAAAAGGATAGACCCCGTGGTCTCCATAAAAGACATGCAACCCATCGTAACTTTCGATGGAAAAGCCGTAAGACAAACGGCGGAATTCTGCTCCGACCGATACTTGCCAATAATCATGCAAGTCCGTGGAAAGAATTTTTTTCATTTCAATTCTTTGCTGGTACCAAGCTTCTTTATACAGTGTGTAAGGATCACCGCAAAGCAGCTGGACATGGCGGACGTCTTGACGGGCGGTACGCAAACGGATATGCATTTTATCCTTCTCGTACAAATACGCAAATTCACTTTCGGGACGATGATAAATGGCAGTAGTATTCATAGCAGACTCCTTTGACTTGTTTGATATACTCATTGTCGCACAAATCAGAAGTCAAAACAAGAGAAAAACGCAATCGGTTGCTTTATCTAAAAAATCGATAATATAAGTTAATATGAAATTAATTCAGCAATTGAAAAGCAAACGATTGCTTCGCCCTTTTTTAATCAAACGGCGTATTTTTCTCACATTGATTGCCAGTCCGTAAAATGTCATATTTCCGCAAGATCCCCACTGCCTCCGTCAACGACTGACTCAACTGCTGGATATCTTCTGCAGCCATTTGAGCGGTTTTGGCATTCAAGCGGTCTTCCACTTGTTTTTTCTTTTGGACAAACAACTGCTTCCCAGCTTCTTCCAAATAAACATTGACGTTGCGGCGATTGACGCCGTTGGTTTTGCGGACCACAAAGCCAGCCTTTTCTAACCCCGAGATCGAACGACTGATTTGGACTTTTGACGTACCGATTTGCTGGGCCAACTCGGACATCGTGATTCCTTCATTACTAGAGATCACCACGAGTTCCAAGATTTCCATTTTGGTCAATTTTAAATCTTCCAGACCGATTTCTTCAAACAATATGTTTCCCATCAGCGAAAAGATTTCCGCAAATACCGCCATATTGAATGTTCCTAACGCTTTTTCCATACTCTCCCTCTTTTCTGTCTTTAGTTTAGTATAAATTATTTGTTTAAACAATGATAATCGTTGATTTTTGTTAACCATTATGATAGCGTGGTTACATAATGAAAATAATCGTGAAAACGGCAAGAAAAGAGTGACAGCATGTTAGAATTAAAAGATATCAAGAAGTATTATACGGTTGGCGCCAGTACTACAAAAGCCCTCGATGGTGTCTCCGTCGCCTTTCGTAAACAAGAGTTTGTTGCCATTTTAGGGCCAAGCGGCTCTGGGAAAACAACCATGTTGAACGTGATCGGCGGCTTAGATAATTACGATTCTGGTGATATGATCATCAACGGCAAATCAACGAAATCCTTTAAAGATCGTGACTGGGATGCGTATCGGAACAATTCGATCGGCTTTGTCTTCCAAAGCTACAATTTGATCAGTCATTTAGGCATCATCGACAACGTCGAGCTTGGGATGACCTTGAGCGGTGTGTCAAAAGAAGAAAAACGCGCCAAAGCAACCGATGCTTTGACGCGTGTGGGCTTAGCTGAGCATATGCACAAAAAACCAAATCAGCTTTCTGGTGGTCAAATGCAGCGGGTAGCGATCGCTCGTGCCTTAGCAAATGATCCTGATATCCTTCTTTGTGATGAACCAACAGGTGCCTTGGATTCAGAGACCAGTGTCCAAATCATGGAACTGATCCAAGAACTATCAAAAGAAAAATTGGTCATCATGGTTACTCATAATCCTGAATTGGCGCACAAATACGCTGGACGGATCATTGAGTTCAAAGACGGACGAATCATTAAAGATTCGAACCCTCATGTCGAAGGACAAAAGAAAGACCAATTCGAATTAAAACACACAAAAATGAGTTTCATGACTGCCTTACGTTTGTCGTTTAACAATATCCGCACCAAAAAAGGGCGCACCTTCTTGACAGCCTTTGCTTCTAGTATCGGGATCATCGGAATCGCCATTGTTTTGTCACTGTCAACGGGATTCCAAAAACAAATCGACAATACCCAGTCAGAAACATTAGCTCGTTTTCCGATCACGATCTCGCAAGTAGCCACTGAACAAGATCCATCAGCCATGGGAACGCGGGAGAAATCTGAAGATTTCCCTTCAGATAAAGAGGTCACTGCCAAATTAAGTGATGCAGATCGTGCAACCCATATCAATAAAATCGATCAAGAGTTTCTCGATTACATCAACGACATTGATCCTGAATTAAGCAACAATATCGGCTACACTCGTTCCACTTCCTTGAACCTTTTCCGTAAGATCGATGATACTGTGGAACAAGTCAGCTTCTCCAATGCATCACCTGACAATGAACAGACCAATGCCATGATGTCTGCCATGAGTGCCTCCACCGGGATTGGGGTTTCGACTTTCCCCGAGCAGTTATCAGAGGATAACGGCAATTTCTTAAAAGACAACTACGACCTTTTAGAAGGCAGCTACCCAAGTGCTAGCACAGATGTCGTTTTGATCGTCGATGAAAACAACGTAACGAATGTCAATGCATTGATCAATCTCGGTTTTGACATTGAAGATGGCGACAAGGTGTCCTTCGACGATATCGTGGGAACAAAAATCACATTGGCGTCTAATGATGCCTTTTACACCGAATTACCAACTGGAAACTTCATTCCAAATCAAGATTTAAATGAAGTTTTCGATAACAGCGGCAACAAAGAACTAACGATCAGCGGAATCTTACGTATCAAGCAAAACTCTACGATGAACTTGCTGTCAACTGGCATTGCCTACAGTGATGCCCTCGCGCAAGAAGTCATCAAAGAAAACCAAGACTCAGCGATCGTCCAAGCCCAAAAAGACAGCGACACCAACGTGATGACGAATGAACCCGTTGACGAAAGTGCCAAAGATTCATTGATCGCTTATCTTGGCGGCAGTGATTTACCAAACAGCATTATGATCTATCCGAATGATTTCAGTGCCAAAGAAAAAATCCTTGATTACTTGGATGACTTCAACAAAGGCAAAGACAAAGAAGACCAAATCGTTTATTCCGATTTAGCGGGTACGATGACTCAATTGACTGGTGGCTTGATGGATGCCATCACCTACGTCTTGATCGCTTTTGCAGGAATCTCCTTGGTAACTAGCATGATCATGATCGGTATCATCACCTACACCTCTGTGCTAGAACGTACGAAAGAAATTGGGGTCTTAAAAGCATTAGGTGCTCGTAAAAAAGACATCACCCGCGTCTTTGATGCCGAAACCTGTATTTTAGGGATCGCTTCAGGAGCTTTAGGTGTCCTGATTGCTTGGTTAGCCACATTCCCGATCAACGCGATCTTATATAGTATGACTGATCTCGAAAATGTTGCTCAATTAAATCCAGTCCACGGCCTGATCTTGATTGCCGTCAGCACCGTCCTAACGATGATCGGCGGCCACATACCAGCTCGAATGGCAGCGAAAAAAGATGCAGCGATCGCTTTACGCGCCGACTAATTTTATAAAAAACCTAACAGACAGCAGCCATTCCTTTGGCTGCTGTTTTTTTGTCCTTCCTTCTGACGTCCAAAAGGTTTCTCTTGAAAAATTCATAAATGAGGAATACAATAGATTTGTTTTTAGGTATACCTAAAAAGATAGGACGTGAAACGATGAATGAAGAAAAAAAATTGATCCAAGCGGCCAACGGTCCTAGCTTGGAAGAAATAAATAATACAGTTGCCATTCCAAAAAACGGTAGCTTTTGGCGCAATCTTTTAGCGTTTTCTGGTCCTGGGGCATTGGTAGCCGTGGGCTATATGGACCCAGGAAACTGGATCACCTCGATCGGTGGCGGTGCTGAATATGGCTATCTCTTACTTTCTGTGATCTTGATTTCCAGTTTGATCGCTATGCTGCTGCAATACATGGCAGCCAAGCTAGGGATCGTGACCCAGATGGACCTTGCGCAAGCAACTCGTAAACACACCAGCAAAGGCTTAGGCTTTGTCTTGTGGATCGTCACCGAATTGGCTATCATGGCAACGGATATCGCGGAAGTGATCGGAGGAGCGATCGCTCTCAATCTACTATTCGGCTTACCTTTATTAGTTGGGGTCATCTTAACGATTTTCGATGTACTGCTTCTGCTCTTTTTAATGAAATTGGGTTTCCGAAAAATCGAAGCGATCGTCATGACACTGATTTTGGTCATTATGCTGGTCTTTTGTTACGAAGTCATTATTGCTCAACCAAATTTGCCTGCTGTCTTACAAGGCTTTATTCCCCAAAAGCAAGTCTTGAACCATGGGCAGCTGACAATGGCGTTGGGGATCGTTGGTGCGACTGTGATGCCGCATAATCTCTATCTGCATTCTTCGATCTCCCAGTCACGAAAAATCGATCGCAGCGATACCCAAGAAGTGGCAACGGCCGTGCGGTTCGCTACTTGGGATTCCAATATCCAATTATCCGCTGCCTTTTTGGTCAATTGCCTGCTTTTGATCTTAGGAAGTGCCTTGTTCTTTGGTCATAGTGAAGAAGTCGGCACCTTCTCCGCGCTGTTTGATGCTTTGCAAGATTCCTCCATTGCTGGTGCTGTCGCCAGTCCAGTCTTGAGCGTTCTGTTTGCCGTGGCGCTCTTGGCATCTGGTCAAAATTCAACGATCACTGGGACACTGACGGGGCAAGTCGTGATGGAAGGATTTATCCATATGAAGATCCCTACTTGGGCGCGACGTCTGATCACCCGTGGCTTATCGGTGATCCCCGTTTTGCTTTGTACGATTTACTTTGGCGGTAACGAACAAGCCTTGGACGATCTGCTGATCTATTCGCAAGTCTTTTTAAGCATCGCCTTACCCGTTTCGATGATTCCGTTGGTTCTTTTTACCAGCTCAAAAAAAATCATGGGGGAACGCTTCAAGAATCCGCTATGGGTCTCTACCTTAGGCTGGATCTGTGCCCTTGCACTGACGGTCTTGAATGTCCGCTTGATCATCGAAACACTCGGCAACTTCTAATAGAAAAAAAGCTTACGAGCTAGCCTCGTAAGCTTTTTTTGGTTAATTCGTTTCTAAATCATGTAAAAACAGACCGCTCAACAGTTTTGGTTCAAACCAAGTTGATTTTGGCGGCATAATTTCTCCCGCATCGGCGACTGCCAAAAGATCGGCCATTTGCGTTGGATACATGGAAAAGGCCAATGTCCATTCTCCGCTATCTACCAAACGTTCCAATTCTTCTGGACCACGAATTCCGCCGACAAAATCAATGCGTTTGTCTGTCCGCACATCTTGGATCGCGAAAATATCAGCCAGCACGTATTGTTGTAAAAGCGACACATCCAGCTGTCCTACCGCATCTTGCGGCACAGCTTCCGGCTTGATGGTCAACTCCCACCACGCATGGTTTAGGTACAGATGAATCGAACCACGTTGCGCTGGTTTCTTCCTTGTAGTTTCTCGAATCGTAAAATGCTGGGCTGCCTGCTCAAAAAAGTTTTCTGGCACTGGTACCCGCAAAACCCGATTGTATTCCCAAATCGCTAATTCATTTTCTGGGAATAAAATCGCTAAAAAGCGGTCGCTTTCTTGACTGCTTTGGCCATCGGCTCGCTTTTGCAAGCCGACTTTGACTGCTGACTCTGTGCGGTGATGCCCATCCGCAATATAAAGGGCATCTACAGCTTGAAACTGCTGGGCAAAAGAGGCGACTAGCGCTGGATCATCGATCAGCCAAACACGATGTTGCACCTCATGATAGCTGACAAAATCATAGATTGGCGCATGCTCTGCTTGCCACGCATCGATCGCTTCTTTGACTGCTGCTGGTTGGCGATAGCTCAAGAAAATCGGACTTGTATTGGCATCACATGCCAGAATATGATTGATCCGATCGATTTCTTTTTCTGGACGGGTAAACTCGTGTTTCTTGATTTTCCCAGCGACGTAATCATCGATCGAGGTACAGGCGACAAGCCCCGTTTGGCTTCTACCAGCCATCGTCAATTCATACAAATAATATGCGGGCGCCGTTTCTTGAATCAACCAGCCTTCTTCTTGAAAAGATGCAAGATTTTCCGCCGCTTTTTGATACACCTGTGGATCATAAGGATCGATTCCTGGCAAGTCGATCTCCGAACGGTCGATGTGGAAATAGCTGTAAGGATTGCCTTGCGCAAACGCTGCGGCTTCTTGTGAATTGACCACGTCATACGGTAGCTCGGCCACTTTTTCTGCCAATGAGGCTTCTGGACGAATGGCTTTAAACGGAAATACTTGAACCATTAATACCCAACCTCCTGATTCTTGATGACCCGTACACGAACGATATTTTCGTTCTCCCGCAGTTTATCGGCTAATTGATTCAATAAGGCTTCATCTTCAGAAGCGACATCGGCTAGGGTGTAAGCAAAGTCTTCCCGTCCACGATTCAGCATATTGTCGATATTGATTCCAGATTCCGCAATGATCGATGAAATCTGACCTAACATATTCGGTACATTGCGATTGATGATCGTCAGACGATAAGGCGAATGAAAAGCCATCTCAACAGTTGGAAAATTCACTGAGCGCTTGATGGTTCCAAATTCCAAGAATTTTTTCAATGTTCGGGCTGCCATTTTGGCACAGTTGACTTCGGCTTCTTCTGTTGATGCACCTAAATGCGGCAAGACGAGGACTTTTTCATTGTGCAGCAATTGTTCATCCGCAAAATCAGTCGTATAGCCCGCTAGACGGTCAGCTTTTAACGCACGTAAAACGGCATCTGTATCGACGATTTCTTTACGAGAAAAGTTGAATAGCTTCGTTGTTGGTTTCATTTTCGCAAGTTCGGCTTCCCCGACGAGATGATGCGTGTTTTCCATTAGCGGCACATGAACCGTAATAAAATCACAGGTTGAAAAGACTTCCGCAATATCATTGGCACGCTTGACCCGACGAGAGATCGTCCAAGCAGTATCCACTGACACGTAAGGATCATAACCGACTACTTCCATCCCTAGACGATAAGCATCGTTGGCGACCATCGCTCCAATAGAACCAAGGCCGATGATTCCTAACTTTTTGCCTTCTAACTCTGTTCCAGCAAATTGACTTTTTTGCGCTTCTGCTTGTTCTTCCACATTATCACCGCTCAAGGTTTGGACCCATTGGGCACCTCGTAAAATCGGACGGACACTTAAGAGCAGACTAGCGATCACTAATTCTTTGACCGCATTGGCATTGGCGCCTGGCGTATTAAAGACGACGATCCCTTTTTCAGTACATGCTTTGACGGGAATGTTGTTGGTCCCAGCCCCTGCACGGGCAATACCTAAGACACTTTCAGGAAAAGCGTAATCGTGCAATTTCTGGCTGCGCAGCAAAATCCCTTGCGGTTGGTCGCTTTCGTTGATGGCATACTTTTCTTTTTCTAAACGCTGTAATCCTTCTGGTGCGATCGCATTGAATGTTTTGATTTGGAACATTTATTTGACCTCCGCTTCAAATGATTTCATAAAGTCGACTAACGCTTGAACGCCAGCTAATGGAAAGGCATTGTACAAGCTTGCTCGCATTCCTCCAACGGAACGATGCCCTTTCAAGTTCTCAAAGCCAGCTTTGACAGCTTCTTCATTGAAGCGCTGATCTAATGCTTTATCCCCTGTCACAAAAGGAATATTCGTTAGTGAACGGCTATCAACAGCCACAGGACTACTGTAAAGAGCAGAGGCTTCGATCGTTTCGTATAAAAGCGCCGCTTTTTGGCGGTCTTGTTCTAAAATGGCAGGAATGCCGCCTAATTCTTCCAACCATTCAAACACCAATTTAGCAATATAGATAGCATACGTTGGTGGTGTATTGTACAATGAGTCATTTTTAGCCTGTAGACGATAATCCAGCATTGGAGCGAAGACAGCATCATCATTGAGTAAATCTTCTCGGATGATCACTACCGTCAACCCTGCAGGACCAATATTCTTTTGGGCCCCAGCATAAATCACACCAAAGTCTTCTACGCGATAGTCATTGGCTAAAATATTTGAGGACATATCCGCTACGATCGGCACGTCGCCAGCCTGCGGAATCGTTTGAAAGGCCGTCCCTTCAATGGTGTTGTTCGTGGTGATATGCAAATAAGCCGCTTCTTGATCGATCGCATCTTCTGAAATTTCTGGAATATAGGTAAAGTTTTGATCCTCACTAGAGGCAACAACTTCCACCGTCACGTTTCCAAGCGCTTTTGCTGCTTCAATAGCTTTTTTCGACCAAGAACCGGTATTTACGTATAAGGCTTTTTTGTTTTGTGCAAGATTTAAAGGGATCATACTGAATTGGAGACTCGCGCCGCCTTGTAAAAACAGTACCTGATAGTTTTCAGGAATTCCCATTAATTTTCGTAAAAGTGCTTCTGCATCTTTAATGATCGCTTCAAACAAGGAGGACCGATGACTCAGCTCCATAACGGACATCCCACTTCCGCGGTAATTCAAAAGTTCGGATTGTGCTTTCTCCAATACGGGACGGGGCAATACGGCAGGACCAGCTGAAAAGTTATAAACTGTCATACAAAAAATCTCTCCTTTATGTTAGATGTGAAAATCATTATAACAGATAGCCGAAAATGAAAAAAGCCTTAAAAGAGAAAATAATTTTGAATTTTCAGAAAAGACTACCAATTTCTTAACGTTCGTCATTTCGGCATTTTTTCAAACAGCCAGCGAGAAATTTCATTGTAAACGATCTCGCGATTGCGCTCATTCAAAATCTCATGCCGGCCCTGCTCAAGCAAATACATCGTCACATCAGCATTTTGCTTCAGCTGCTGAGCCAATTGGCGGACGCTTTTGCCATAGTGCCCCACAGGATCATCTGCACCTGAAATCAAGAGCAGCGGCAATTCTGGATCAATCCTGCGCAGTTGATCCGGATCACTGGCAGTTTGCGTCAATGTAAAGAGATCCTTGTAAGCCGCTAAGGAAAAATGAAATTGCGTGTAAGGGTCCTTCAAGTAGCGATCCACTTGTTGCGGATCACTGGTCAACCAATCCTTGGCGGTCCGATTGGGACGAAAACGCCGGTTGTGCTGGCCAAAAACCAGCTGTTCCATTACGTGATAAGGCCATTGCTGAGCGGCAAACGGGCGCAACAAGTTCGTGACAAGTTTGCCTCCTTGCATCAGCACGGCTTTTTCCATCGTGGTGCCCATGATGATCGCTCCTGACAATGGATGTGGCTGACTAAACAAATAATTCCGCAACACCAGAGACCCCATACTGTGCCCTAAGATAAAGCATGGTCGGTCTGGGTAGCAAGCAGCTGCGTACTGATGGACCACTCCCACATCTGCCACTAAATAGTTGGCGCCCTCTTTTTCACCAAAATGCCCATAGGCCTGTGTTTCTTTCACGGATTGCCCATGCCCTAAGTGATCATGACCGACCACCGCATAGCCTTGCGCAGTCAAACATTCCGCAAACTCGTGGTAACGTTCAATGTGTTCGATCATTCCGTGAACGATTTGCACGACTGCTTTCGGCTGTTCTTCTGGCAGCCACGTTTTGACAAAAAGCTGATCCTTCCCATTTGATGAAGTCAGCTTTTCTTGATTCATCCTCATAGTTCGCACCTCTTTTGCTTTTTCTTTTCCCTTCGCCAAATAAAACGGTCGTTTTCTTTATTATACATGGAATTTTAGGCTATGGCGGTAGGAGTTGGGAATTTTCAAGGATAAAAAACCACGCAAAACGTGAGAAGTTCAAACATATGTAGCACAATAGCCACCCCTATTTGCGGTAAGAGTGACTATTGTGCGCTTGTTGCAACTTCCAAGCGTGTGGGTTAGCGACAACTTGCCTAGCTATCGCCTCGCTTATCTAACCAATAAGCGTATAGATCGAGGTACCTCGAGTGATCCTACTAACCCAAACCATTCAAAACAGTATTCTTTAACTGAACATCAAGTACCTTAACCAAAGCTTCTTTTGAAAATTGTTTCCCCTTCACATGATTATGGGTCACTTATGATGTCAAGAAATAAAAAAACTGGGACAGAATGAACATCATTCTCTCCCAGTTTTTGCTTCTCGCACTCGTTCGGTTACATGGATAAAGAGCTACTTCCTCTATCTCTTACGCTGTAGCAAAAATGCGTTCGATCAACTGCATCACTGCTCGGACTTCTTCGTTTTTAACGATAGGTTCGGCACCGTTGCGTACAACGTTGTAAAAATTCTTGTAGAAAGGTTCAAAATCCGCTTCGGCTTTCGGGAAAGGAATTTCTTTGGCTGCCAATTCCGATGGGGGTGCCATCGTTTTCGTCAAGCCGACGCCTGCTTGGACTGGTTTTGGTGCTGCCACATCTTCGCGACCTGTTGCTTGCACCATTTCCCCATTTAAATCCCAATCGGTGATGGTGGCTGTTCCTTCTGTGCCTTTGATGTACCAGCGAGGCAATTGCGTGTAATTGGAAGTTCCAACTTCCACGATTGCTTTGACCCCATTTTCAAAGGTAATCAAAGCGAAGAACCCATCATCGACTTCTTCCCCCAACACAAAGCTAAGATCCGCTTTAACATCTTTCACTGGACTGTCGATCAGCCATAGCATTTGATCCAGCAAGTGAACGCCCCAGTCTAAAAGCATTCCCCCACCTTGTTTTTTCACATGGCGCCAGTCTCCTGGGATGCCGTTTGCCCCTTGGACCCGTGACTCTAATTGGAACAAATCACCGATCTGTCCATTACGGTACAGTTCGCGTACAAGTAGAAAATCAGGATCCCAACGGCGGTTTTGGTGAACCATAAAGGTATTGCCAGTTTCTTGGGCAACCGCCACGATCTCATCTAGTTCCGCAGTATTCAGCGCAACAGGCTTCTCGCAAACAACATGTTTGCCTGCTTTCAACGCAGCGATCGATAACTCTTTGTGCAAGTCATTAGGTGTGGCGATCAATACTGCTTCGATCGTCTCATCGGCTAAGACTTCATCATAGCTTTTAAAGATCTTATGGCCTTTTTCTTGGGAGATCGCTTGACGTTCTTCATTGATATCGTAAGTTCCTACGATGTGGATTCGTTCGTTTTCATTTGGTAAGATATTGTGGACATGGTACGCACCCATGCCGCCATATCCGATTACTGCAAAATTGATTGCACTCATGTCTGACACTCCTCGGTTTTCTTCTTATGCCCACCACATGGATGAAGCTTCTTCACGGATCATAATCATCTTCAAGTTACTGATGGCACGAGTCAGTCCTTCATCAATGGACATGATTGGATCTTCATGTTCAATACTCAAGACATAATCATACCCATAAATTCTAAGCGCAGAAATAATATCTGACCAGACTTGTAAGCTGTGGCCGCAACCGACTGAACGGAAGGTCCAAGCTCGGGTTTTGACATTGCTATATGGCTGCATGTCCGTCAAGCCATGCATGTTGATATTGTCTTGATCCAAATACGTATCTTTGGCATGGAAGTGATGGATCGCATCGGCTTCCCCTAAGATTTTGACCGCTGCCACTGGGTCGATCCCTTGCCACCATAAATGACTTGGATCCAAGTTACAGCCGATGGCTTTCCCCGCAGCATCCCGCAGTTTCAACATCGTATAAGGGGTATGTGCCAAAAAGCCGCCATGAAGTTCGATCCCAATTTTAACACCAGCCGCTTCTGCTTCCGTGTTGATGCCTTTCCAATAAGGAATCAGTTTTTGTTCCCATTGATAATTATAATTGTCATCGTATTCCGTTGGCCATGGCAATACTGGCCAGTTGACTTGTGTATCTGTTGCATTTCCGCCTGAAACGCCTGAAAATCCGTTCACAACAGGTACATTCATTAAGCTGGCTAATTTGATGGTTTTGCGCAAAAGTTCATCGGCTTCTTGCGCTTCTGCTTTTAATGGAGAGATTGGGTTGTTGTGACAGCTCAAAGCTGAGATTTCCAATCCTTTATCAGCTAATTTCGCTAAGTATTCTTTTCGCTCTGCTTCACTTGCTAGTAAACGGTCAATGTCTAAGTGGGCATTGCCTGGAGAACCACCGGTACCGATCTCGACGGTTTGCAGCCCTTTTTTCGCTACTTCATCGATCATTTCTTCGAAGCTAAGTTGATTGAATAACGGGGTAAAAACACCTAATTTCATTTTCTTTCCTCCTCAATTGCTTGAAAATGCCCATATGTTGGGTAACGATTTTCTGTTGGTGCACACCAGCGAGCCGCATTTTGGATCACTTTTTGCACTTTGGGATTGTAATAGCTTGGGAATGTCTCATGACCAGGCTGGAAATAGAAGATCTTGCCATTCCCACGGCGGAATGTACAGCCGCTACGGAAAACTTCACCACCAGGGAACCAGCTGACAAAGATCAATTCATCCGGCGCTGGAATATCAAAGTGCTCGCCATACATTTCCTCTTGCTCTAGTTCGATCCATTCGCCGACTCCTTCAACAATTGGGTGGCTTGGATTGACATTCCAGATCCGTGCATGCTGATCGTCTACCCACCATTTCAAATCGCACGACGTTCCCATCAAGTTTTTAAAGATTTTCGAAAAATGACCAGAATGCAAGACGATCAGTCCCATTCCTTCCCATACACGCTGCTGCACACGAGCAACGATAGTATCATCGACTTCTTCGTGCGCCATATGGCCCCACCAAACCAACACATCCGTATCAGCCAATACTTGCTCCGTCAACCCGTGTTCTGGTTCATCAAGGGTCGCCGTTCGCACTTGGAAATCATCCTCTTCTAAAAACTTGGCAATTTGACCATGGATTCCTTCTGGATACATTTTTTGGACGGTCTCATTCGTTTTTTCATGACGAAACTCGTTCCATACCGTAACATGGATCATTGGTAGACCTCCTCTACGATGTTTTTTAATTGCAGATAATCAATCCCGCTGGCTTCTAAAGGAGCGAATTTTTGAAACGCTTCCTGCTCGACGATCAGCCATGGTAGTTCTAATGCTTTAGCTGCTTCTACATACGACTTGATTGGTAAAATCCCATTGCCGATCTCGGTGCTTTCCTGCGGCTGCTCTTGCATATCTTTGATATGAACCAAACCGACCTTCGTTTCGCGTTCCTTTAGCCAAGGTAAAACAGCCACGTTTGCAAAGGCTAACCAGTAAAGGTCGGCTTCCAAACGCAGTTGCGGATTGTCTTTGATCAGTTCATCGATCATAGATTCTCCAGCAACTTCAGTAAATTCATGGGCATGGTTGTGGTAGTAGCAAGTCAGCCCTTCTGCTTGCAACTTTTGGGTGATCTGGGTCAGCTCCGCAGCAAAGGCTTGCCATTTTTTCAAAGAATCAAAACTGGCATACGGAATGACGATCCGTTGATTGCCAATCGTTTTTTCAAAAGCGACGGTTTCTTCAAAACGATCTCGCAATGCTTCAAACGGGATATGGGAAGCCGCGACCGCCAAATCCAACTGCTCAAGCATTTCTTTGATCTGAGCAGCACTGTGTCCATGATAACCGGCAAATTCAACACCGTCATAGCCGTTTTGTTTTACTGTTTTCAACGCTTCAAAAAGGTCTGTCTTGCAGTCCTCTTGAATACTCCAAAGCTGTAAAGCGATTTTCGGTTTTGTCATTTATGCTCGCTCCTTTTCTTCCAGCAGTTCTTATAGGTAGACTGGCTCACCGGTTTGCGATGATTTGTAGATCGCTTCTAAAATCTCCGTCACGACCATTGCTTCTTCAGGTTTGACCACTGGTTCGGTATCGTTGATGATCGCATGGATCCAAGATTGTGCTTCTAAAATTTCTGGCGTCTCGCCGTTTCCTTCATAAAAATCAACGCCGCCTGTTTCAAGTTCGATATTTTTTTCATACAGCAAGCTGTGGTCTTCTCCGTTGATGGTCAAACCGTTGTTCATATCCGCACCCGCTTTGCTGCCCATCAGTGTCGTTTTGGCTTCTTTCACATCCAAGCTGTTGAGCGCCCAGCTAGCTTCTAAGAAAATCGTTGCGCCATCTTCCATGACCACAAAACCAAAGGCCGAATCTTCTACTGAGAATTTCTCTGGATCCCAAGGGCCCCAAGCATTTGCGGCATTTTTGGTTTGCGACAACTCATGATACGCTTTTCCGACAACAAATTTTGGTTTGTAATTGTTCATCATCCATAAGGTCAGATCCAATGCGTGGGTACCAATATCGATCAACGGACCGCCGCCTTGCGCTTCTTCATCAAGGAAAACACCCCAAGTTGGCACAGCCCGACGACGAATCGCATGAGCTTTCCCAAAATAAATGTTTCCTAACTGTCCTTCGGCGCACACTTCATGAAGATAACGAGAATCTTTTCTAAAACGGTTTTGGTAGCCGATCGTGAGTTTTTTCCCTGTTCGGTTAGCTGCTTCGATCATTGCTTTGGCTTCTGCCGCTGTTTTTGCCATTGGTTTTTCACACATGACATGACAATCCGCTTCTAGTGCGGCAATCGTCAACTCAGCATGTGAGGCGTTTGGTGTACACACATGGATCACATCTAGATCAGCTTGTGCCAACATTTCTTGATAATCGCTGAATACTTGGGCATCTTCGGTCCCAAACGCTGATTTCGCTTCAACTGCACGTTCAACCAGCAGATCACAAAAGGCAACCATTTCTACTTCTTCTACTTGAGACAAGGCAGGCATGTGCTTGCCGTTTGCGATCCCACCGCACCCAATGATTCCAACTTTAACTGTCATATCTTTCCTCCTGAAAACGCTTATTATTTTCTACCCCCTCATTATAGCGAAACATCGAAAGCAGTTCTTCCCAGTTTCCATTGAAAAAATTCCCGAAAATTATCTTATGAAACTTTAACAAAAAGAACCACTCCACAATTTATGCAAAGCGCTTAAAAAAACACTATCGAGAAAAAAATAGTGCCAAATTGACAAAAAAACAGTCGACAAGCAAAGGCTCATCGGCTGTTTCTCTCAATTTTGATTCAGTTGTTTCTGGTACTGCAACGGTGATTGACCAACGGCTTCCTTAAAGACATGGTGAAATGTTTTAACACTGGCAAAACCTGCTTTTTCAGCGACTTCTGCCATGGGGATCTTTTCATTTGCCAAGATAAATTTGGCTTGATTGATGCGGTATTCCGTCAAAAACTGCATGAAGGTCTTGCCAGTATTGGTTTTAAAGAAACGCGTGAAATAATGGGGACTAAACCCTACATGTCTTGCGGTGTCCTCCATCGTCAAGACTTCTTGGTAATGAGATTCGATGTACTCAAAGACATCATTCAGACGCTGCAAGGTTTCTTTGTATTGTGCGGCCGTTCGTTTTAGCGGATTGACGGCTTGTTTGCGCTTTGGCAAACTTTGATAGCACTCCCCAATCAACTGGTAAAGCAGCCCGAGAGTCAAATAACGCTTCCCAACGACATTTTCCTCTTCCAACTGATACAACTCGATCAAGAGACCTGTTATTTTTTCCGTAAAACTCGTTGGCCAATTTTTGCTGTGGGGCTCCCCTTCTTCAAAGAGTGTCATCAAGGATACTTCATTTTCTCGAAGCAACGGCTCTTCAAAAAGCTTCATATCAAATTGATAGACATAGCGTTCACTCTCAGGCGATGCTAGAAAATAGTGGGGTTGCCCGCTGGAAAAAAGATACAGATCCCCTTCCTCCAACTCAATGATCATATCGTCAACACCAATATTGACCGTGCCGCGCTTAGCGTAAATGATCTCGATTTCTTTATGGACATGGGGGTAAACGATGGTCAACCCATCATTTAGAAACGTTCGAAAACGAAATTCACTTTCAAATTCAGGAATTTCAAGGTACATACTCATGGCTGACCGACTCCTTCGCTCTATTCTTATTTATTATAAGCGAAAAATTGTCCAAGAGAAAACCTTTTCTCAGCCAATCATAGTTTCTTCTGCTTTTTTGTGGTATCGTATTCAAGAAAAGGAGTCTTGTTTATGAATTATTATGATCAACATCTGCATACATTTTTGTCTTTTGATTCAGATGAACAGTTTGAGAATTATCTTGCTTACCAGCCTGCCTACTTCGTTGCGACAGATCATTTCGATTTGAAGAACCCCTATTCGGGATTCCGTGATGATATTCCTGACTATGAATTACTAGTAAATACCCACCAGAAGCTGCAAGAGACCACAGCGACGAAACTCTTAAAAGGCATCGAGATTGGTGTCGTGCCTGGTCAAGAACAAGAAATCTTGCGCTATCTTGAAAGCCATCCCTATGACTTGAAATTGATCAGTATCCATCAAAACGGTACCTTTGATTATATGGACGATGCCGTGTTGAACAAGGACAAATTTGCAGTCGCCAAACAATACTTTGACCAAATGGCCCACGTGTTGGACTCGTTTTCTGACGGGCACATCGTGACCCACTTTGATTATGGCTTGCGTCGTTTCCAATTTACAGCTGAGGAATTGGCCGCCCATTTTGAAACAGAGTTAACGACGATCTTCAAAAAAATCGTTGCCCGTGACTTAGCGATGGAAATCAACGCGAAGAGCTTTGGCCCCTATCAAAATGCCCACCTTTATCAATATGCTATCCCGCTGTATCAAAGTGTCGGTGGTAAATTGTTCACCCTCGGCTCTGATGCCCATAAAGCCAGTGACTATCGGTTAGATTTTGCAGCGATGAGCGATCTATTGCGTTCCTTTGGTGTCAATCAATTAGCGGTATTTCAAGGTAGCGAACGGTTTATGGCGGATCTGCCTGCTCAATAGCGTCAACTTTGAATGCACTCTACAGCAACACATTTTCAATAAATGGACAAAAAAACGGCGAACCCTAAAAGGATACGCCGTTTTTGCATTTTTAGAATAGATTTACTTAGGTTATTCTGCTGCTAAAATATCTTCCTTAGCATGGATCATTTGAGTCAAAAAGTCACAATAAGGCGTTGGCACTTGGTACTTGCGGCCTTTTCGCGAGATTGCGCCATTGATATAATCGATCTCGGTTTTGCGATGATTATTGATCAAATCTTGATACATGGATGGATAGTGCATTCCGATGCCTTCTGGATCATAGGTTTCTTCAATATGGTGGACTACTTCGGATACATCCAGTTCAACAGATTCATGGGCAGCAACTGCCGCAAATTCTTCCACGATCGTTTGGACCATCGCACGCGCCGTTGAGGTTTGTCCGAATTGGGCAATATTCACATTTAAAATCGAACACAAGCCATTTAGGGTGCCGTTGACACAGGCTTTGCGATAGATGGAGTAACGGATGTTCTCAGAATAAGACGCATTCAACCCAGCATCAGCCAAGACTGCCGCCAATTGACGGGCATCTTCTTCTTTCCCCGGTTCGATGTTTTGCAGTTCTACAGAACCATCCCCAAACAAGCGAACATTACCAGGACCAATCAAGTCCGCCGTCCAAATGGTATTTCCTAAAAAGATTTTATCCGTGCTGACATATTTTTCAATCGTGTCCTCATGACCGATCCCGTTTAATAAGCATAAGACTTTCGTTTGCTCTCCGATCATCGGTTTGATCGTTTGCATCATTTGATCCAGTTGCATCGCTTTAGTAAAGACCAGGATCAAGTCTGCTTGTACAGTCGTTGGGATCTCATTTTGCGAATAGATCGAAAAAGGGACTGCGATCTCTTCACCGTTTAAGTTCGCTCGTAATCCGTGTTCACGGATCGCTTCGATATGCGCAGGCCAGCCGTCGATTAACGTGACGTCATTTCCGCCTCTTTTTAGCATAATAGCAAAACGGCTGCCCATAGCACCTGCACCAGCAATAACAATTTTCATCTGAATTCCTCTTTCCTCTTCCACAATTAGGTATAGTTTACTCTAAAATCGTTAAATATGCGAGAGCCTTGCGTTTTTTCTCGATAGGAAAGAAAAAAGAACAATTGGAATAGTTAGATTTTTCAGATAATTAAAAAACAATCGTTTCCAATTCTGTCCATTCAAAAAAGCCGCACGGAAGGTGGAAAAACTGACTGAGCTAAGCCAGTTTTCGGACTCACGTGCGACTCTTTTAATCCTTCATTTCCTGTGAAACAGTTGTCGGTTTAGGCAGTGACTGTTTCATTTTTTGTTGCAAAGTTTTTTAACCGTTCAGCTTTTTCTGCTTCTGTGATTCCATGTTGCTCCACGTAACGGTTGTGTTCGTGGATGGCACAATCATAGCTGCAGGCACCTAAATGGGCAGCCTGATTTTCCTCAGAAGTTAAGAATTGGCGATTGCATTCTGGGTTGGCACAGTTTACATAGCGCTCGCAAGGTGTCCCATCAAACCAGTCGCGGCCGATGACTTTTTTATCTACATGATTGATTTCCACACTGATGCGTTCATCAAAGACGTACATTTTCCCATCCCAAAGCTCACCTTGAACTTCTGGGTCATTCCCATAAGCAAAGATACCGCCATGGAGTTGGGCCACATCTTCAAAGCCTTCTCGCAGCAGCCAGCCTGAGAATTTTTCACAACGGATACCACCAGTACAATAAGTAACGACTTTTTTATCCATGAATTTTTCTTTATTATCGATGATCCATTGCGGCAACTCACGGAAGCTGCGGATATCGGGACGAACGGCTCCTCGGAAATGGCCTAAATCATATTCATAATCGTTACGGGCATCGATCACCACGGTATCTTCATCTAACAACGCTTCTTTGAACGCTTTAGGATCTAAATATTTTCCAGTCATTTCTAATGGATCGATGTCGTCTTCAAGGTTCAATGAAACCAATTCTTTACGCGGACGAACGAATAGCTTTTTAAACGCATGTTCTTCTACTTCGTCAATCTTATAAAAAATCCCTTTAAAACGGGGATCAGCTTCCATTTTTTCCATATAGCGATCCGTTGCTTCAACCGTTCCAGAAAGTGTGCCATTGATCCCTTCATTGGCTACTAAAATACGGCCCTTGATGCCAATTTCTTTTCCAAATGCTAAATGCTCCTTGGCGAAGCTTTCCGGATCTTCAATTGTTGTGTATTTATAAAATAATAAAACGCGGTATGTCAAACCAATTCCTCCTTTTTTTGCACCCTACAGTATAGGTTATCACGTGACAAAAAACGAGTTTTATGCTTGTACCTTTTCACACAATCTTTTTCCTTGCGCAAACCGTGTCATGGATTGGTTTGATTGAGCTCTGCCACGAAAAAAGCTGTGACTTGATCCATCGTTTCTCCACGTACCAGATGGCGTTCTTCTCGCGAGATAAACTGCAAATTTGCTTCTGGATTTTCTGCCACAAAGGCTTCCACATCACCATAAGGAATTTTCTCGTCTTGGGTACCATGCCAAAACAAAAGAGGACGCTGTCCCAATTTCTCTGGTTGAGAAGACAGGTCGTAAGCATCCATCCAGCTTAAAAGCTGACCATAATCCTCGGGTACAAAGAACCCAGCAGCGCCAGCGTGCATTTGGATGCGGTCACGGTATTTCAACATGGAAGGAGAACCCATGATACAAGCTGCCGCTGTGATTTCTGGATGCTGACACAATAAACCGCACGTGGTCATCCCTCCCATAGAGACTCCACCAACTGCGATCTGACCGTTGACCAAACCAAGGTTTTCAAAAAAATCGACTAAGTAAGAAAACTCAAATAGATTGGTTTGGATACTTTGCCAAAAAGTTAAAGAAGGAATCTCCGATAGCTGGGTCTTGCGCTCCCCATGATTGGCTGCATCTGGCAAGACCACCCGAAAACCTTCTCTAGCCAACTTTCTGCCTTGTGTCAACACTAATTCTTTACTCGTCTGCCAGCCATGATAGTAAATAATCAATGGCAGCGGCTCATAAATCATTTCTTCAGGTACGACTTCTAAGACCGGAATATTCCCGATTTTTCTTTTTCGAACAGCTAATTTCATTCTTTTCCACCTCAGCTTAAGTATACAAAAAGTCGCCAAAAGCGCCACTGATACGCTGTAAAAAAGATCATACCCGAAGAGGATGATCCCTTTTTCGTTTATGAATGTAAGACCGCTTCTCGAGCCAATGCCAAACAACCGAGGGTTCCAGCGTTGTCTTCTAATGCTGGGGTCACGATATATTTGCTTAACTCAGGTGTTTCAACATACCCATTGACCAATTTTGCAAATGCGTCGTGGACGTTTTGCAGCATATGGCGTTGTTTCATCACACCACCACCAAAAATGATCACATCTGGAGAAAACATCAAGGTTGTATTGTAGGCACATTGAGCAATATAGGAGGCTTCGATCTCCCAATAAGGATCATCTTCTGCAACCTCTTGACCTTTTTTCCCTAAGCGTTTTTCGATGGCGGGTCCAGCAGCCATCCCTTCTAAACAGTTGCCATGAAATGGACAGCTGCCAGCAAAGTCATCTTTTGGATGAGGGACGACCAGCATATGCCCCATTTCTGGATGACTAAAGCCTTCGATAAAGCGCCCTTCTTGTAAGGCACCGCCGCCAACACCTGTACCGATCGTGTAATAAACGACACTACTCAATCCTTTGCCACTGCCAAAGACATACTCACCATAGGCGGCCGCATTGACATCTGTTGTCCAAGAAATCGGGATCGGAAATTCTTTTTTCATGGTACCGATGAAATCAAAATTTTGCCATGCCAATTTCGGGGTCGAGGTAATGTACCCATAAGTGGCAGAATCGCGATGGATATCGATGGGCCCAAATGAGCCAATCCCAATCCCTGCTAAATCTGCTTGGTATTGTTTGAAGAAACCAATGACTAAAGGCATTGTTTCCTCAGGTGTCGTTGTCGGAAAGCTCACTCTTTCCTTGATTGTCATTTCTTCATCGCCAATGGCGCACACAAATTTTGTGCCGCCTGCTTCAATCGAACCGTATAACATGCACATCGCTCCTTTTTTTCTAACTACTTGCTGAACTTGACGCTGCGGCATCATCTGCTTTGACGCGATCGATGGCTACCACTAATGCAATGATCAGGTCATCTAGATCTTCTTCATAGATCACAACTTCATAGGTATCGCCCCAAGAGATCCATTTTTTGTGGATCTCTGCGATCCGTTTGCCGTTGCGGTTGACCACAAAATCCATATCCCACCAATTGCCGTCCACATCGATGCCTTCTGCACTGATGGAATAGCGGGCTTTAAAAAATGTGAAATGTTTTTCTAAAACGATCGCTTCTTGGCCGTGGACTTCCACAAAAAATTTCGGTAATAAACTGAACACTTTTTTGGTGATCTCCGCGATCGGTCGCTGCTGCTCATTGAAGATCGTAAAACTTTTCGGGATCTTAAAAAAACTGCCTTCGACATAATAGCGAGGGTTTTGTAAATCATCGGTGACGGTAAATTTTTCGCCAATGCTGAAAACCTTCTGTTTGATGTAAAGTTTCTTCAAATGCTACACTCCTTTCTCTTTGACATCGCCCGTATTGATCACCGGCTGCGTGCCTTTATCGGTAATGATCGACACCAATAAATTATTGATCAGTTGGACTTTGCGGTCATCTGTGAAATTGATGTCCTGTCCGTCTTCGATTTGTTCTAACGCCATTTGTGTCATGGAGACGGCCCCTTCAACAATGATTTGCCGTGCTGATAAAATTGCTTTAGCTTGTTGGCGCTGCAACATCGCACTAGCGATCTCAGTCGCATACGCGAGGTGATTTAAGCGGGTCTCTATGACTTCGACCCCAGCAACAGCCAATCGTTCTTGCAATTCTTTTGCCAGTTCTTCAGAAACTTCATTGGTATTGCCTCGCAACGTCAGATCATCGTCATTGAACGTGTCATACGGGTATTGCGTCGCAATATGACGAATCGCTGTTTCACTTTGGATCTCAATGAAATCTTGGTAATAATCGACATCAAACAATGCTTTCGCCGTATCTACGACTTTAAAAACCACCACCGCCGAGATCTCGATCGGGTTTCCGTCTGAATCATTGACCTTCAACAGCGAACTGTTAAAGTTACGGACTTTCAATGAAACATTGATTTTTTGGGTTAAGGGGGTTGTCACGAACAAGCCGTTGTCTTTAATGGTCCCTAAATATTGCCCAAAAAAGAGGATCGCTTTGGCTTGGTTGGGCTGTACGATCGTTAACGAACTAAGGAAAAGAAACGAAACGATCCATAAAAGAATACTGAGAACGATTTCGAGAACGCTCTCATTTACGAACCCATGATAAAACAAATAACCGCCGCCAACTAATAACCCGATCAGCACAACCAGTGCTAAATACCCATTCACATGAAATGTCTGTTTTTCTGTCATTTTTATTCCTTCCCTTCTTGCTCTTATCTTACCTTGGTTAAAGCCGCTGTGCAAATGTTCTTGCGCATATTAGGGACGATTCCCAATCAAGCTATTTTGTTTTCTGCAACTTTCCCGTTACAATTAAGGTAGGACAAAATTTTTCTCAAAAAAGGAGTAATTCTTATGGCACAAAAAATTGACTTAGAAACGAGTAAATGGTCGTTGGAATCGATCATTAAAACGGTCGGCACCGATCTTTCCTCTGTTGTAGAGGTACAAAACAAAGATGGCATTGACGTCGTAGTGATCTCGAAAGACGAGTGGCAACATCTTTTGGAATTACTCGATGCACGTCATGCAGAAGGCTATCGGTTAGAACAAGAGCTTCCTGAAGAAATTTTAGTTGACGTTGCCGATACCGACAACCAATACACCGAAGAAGGCGAGTTAGAAATGGAGCTGCCTGAGCGTGTGCATCCAGCACCAGATTTTGAACTCGATTCAGAAGAAATCGTTGAAAGTGATGACGTACTAGATTAAACAAAAAAGCAAAACGGCCACGGGCACGTTTTGCTTTTTTTATAGCTCTTTTTCCTGCTTTTTGGTAATGACTGCTTGCAATCGTTCGATGGCAGGTTGCAATTCTTGCTGTGCTTCTTCTTCGGGTTCTAACTCTGCGCATCGTTGCAGTCGCTCTAACCACATCTCTGGTTCTTTGACGCCCAACTGACCAATGGCCCAATAAGCCGTTCCTCGAATCACTGGGCGAACGTCTTCTGTCGCACAGCGCCAAATCGCTGGCAAGGCACTGCGGTCTCCCACATTGGCTAAGGCGATGATGGCATTACGCTGCAGCGGTTTTTTCCCCCGCCAAGAGCCAGATAGATGGCCAAATTGTTCTTTGAAGGCTTTGTTTGATAAAGACAGCATCGGTTGCAGTTTTGGATAAACGGTATCGACTTCAGGCTCCATCTCTTGATGAAAATGGAAGTCCTTCCCCCGATTATAAGGACAGACCAGCTGACAAATATCGCAACCGTAAATCACGTTATGCATCTTTTTGCGGTACTCTTCTGGCATCATGCCCTTCGTCTGGGTTTGATAGGACAAACAGCGCTGGGCATTCATCCGACCATCGCCCAATAACGCTTTGGTGGGGCAAGCCGTCACACAACGCATGCAATCCCCACAACCAAACGGGACTTCTTCATCTGGTTCAAGAGAGATATTAGTGACGATCTCCCCGAGATAAACAAACGAACCAAACTCTTCTGTGATCAGCAAGCCATTACGACCGATAAAGCCAAGACCCGCCCGCTGCGCTGCCGCCACATCCACCAATTCCCCTGTATCGACTTGCGGTGCGAAACGCCATTCGACTTGTTCTTCCATCGTTTGCGCTTGTTCTTTGATAAAGGCGATCAAGCGATCCAACCGTTCTCGCAAAATATCATGGTAATCGATGCCCCACGAGGCACGGGCAAACATGCCACGTTTTTCATCCCGCGGGACTTTCTCTTTGATTTTTGTCGGATAAGCTAAAGCGATCGCAATGATCGTTTGCGGATTTTCAAATGTCCGTTCAGGATAGATACGCTCTTCGATCACGGGATGCTCAAAACCAGAGGTATGGCCCTTGGCTTTTTGTTCCCGCAAGGAAGGCTCCAATGCCAAAAACGGCTCCGCTGAAGCAAACCCGATCTTGTCGATGCCAAGCCGCTTGCTTTCTGCAATAATTTTTTCTTTTAAAGACATGCTCGCTACCCTCTTTTGTCCGCTAAGCATCTGCTTCTCGGCTTTTTCTCTTCCCCTATTATACGTAAGCACCAGAAAAAAGTCGATGGTGCGGTTTGTTCCCCCATTTTTTTCTTTCTTTAAAAGAACACGTGTTGATTGTTTAAGATTTTAATTAATTTTATCGCTATTTTCCTCGCAACGATTGCATTGCCTTTTTCGAATGCTAGACTAGATAAAGGAATCAGAAAGAAATGAACAAATGAAATGGAGATGCTTATGACTCAATTACCCACCGGCTTGACTGCAGCAGAAGTCGCCAAGAAAACCCAAGAGGGGCTGCACAATGATTATGAAACCAAAACCAGTAAATCAACTGCTGCGATCATCAAGGACAATTTACTGACGTTATTCAATTTTCTCAACCTATTGATTGGCGTTTTTTTATTTGCCGTAGGCGCCTATTCCAACATGTTCTACTTAGCGATTATTTTTGTGAATATCACCATTGGGATCAGCCAAGAATTGCACGCACGTAATTTAGTAAAAAAACTCTCACTTGTTTCACCGCAAACGGTACGAGTGATTCGAGATAGTCAAACCCATGAGATTTCAGCCAAAGAATTGGTCTTAGAAGACTCAGTCATTCTTGGTGCTGGGGACCAAATCCCCGCTGACATGACGGTGCTTTCTGGACTAGTCGAAGTCAATGAAGCGATGCTGACTGGTGAAGCCGATCTGGTTGTCAAAGAAGCAGGTGCTTCCTTACTCTCAGGAAGTTTCATCGTCAGCGGTGAAGTGACAGGAAAAGTCATTCATGTCGGTGCTGAAAACTACGCAGCGAAACTAAGCAATGAGGCGAAGGTCCACAAACCGATCCGCTCTGAGCTGCTTGCTTCGATCCGTAGTGTGTCCAAATTCACTAGCTATGTGATCGTTCCTTTAGGGGTGATCTTGTTCTTCCAAGCCTTTATGATGCGAGATGCTGGAATCAAGGAATCCGTCGTCGTTTCTGCCGCTGCCTTATTAGGAATGTTACCAAAAGGACTTGTCCTGCTGATCAGTATCGCCTTGACGACAGGTGTCATTAAATTGGCCAAAAAACGGATTTTGGTCCAAGACATGTATGCCGTTGAAACCTTAGCGCATGTCGATACCCTTTGTCTGGATAAGACGGGGACGTTGACGGAAGGCCATATGGTTCTCGAATCGATCGTTCCTCTCCAAGCCGACAGCGACCCTAACATGCTCTTAGGGAATTATTTGGCAGCCAGCACAGATAACAATTTGACGATGCAAGCATTGCGTCAAGGCTGCCCTGAGCTAACGGATCATCAGCCGATCGAAGTCGCTGCCTTTTCTTCACAGCGCAAATGGGGTGCTGTAGCTTTTGAACATCTAGGAAATGTCTATCTTGGCGCACCTGAAAAAGTCGCTGGCTCTGCTGCCTTGCCGCAAGTCAAAGAAGCGCAAGAAGCAGGTCTGCGAGTGTTGATTTTAGCCGTAGAGACCGATCCAAAAGCGCCAGCATCCTTTGACCCAAGCAATGCACAAGCGGTGGCAGTCTTGATTTTATCTGATATCATCCGCCAAAACGCTGAAGAAACCTTGGCTTACTTAGCCGATCAAGGCATCGATCTAAAGGTAATCTCTGGCGATAATCCAATAGCTGTCGCTGCGATCGCCCATCGTGCAGGTCTTGCGAATGCCGATCAAGCTATCGATCTTTCTACCTTAACGACCGAAGCAGAAGTCCGAGAAGCTGCGACACGCTATACGGTCTTTGGTCGTGTGACCCCTGAACAAAAGAAACTGCTTGTCCAAGAATTAAAAGCCAATCACCGGACCGTTGCTATGACGGGCGATGGCGTCAATGACGTGTTGGCGCTGCGGGAAGCCGACGTTAGTATTGCGATGGCTGCTGGCGACAGTGCGGCTCGTCAAATCGCTAACTTTGTCTTATTGGATTCTGACTTTACTACGTTGCCAGATGTTTTATTTGAAGGACGCCGCGTCGTCAATAACGTCACCAAAGCGTCGGGGATCTTCTTTATCAAGACGATTTACAGCTTCTTGCTCTCTTTGGTTTGTATCCTGACATCCAGCGCCTTTCCGTTCTTGCCGATCCAAATCACATTGATCGACTTAGCAATTGAAGGCTATCCATCATTCTTCCTTTCCTTTGAAGAAAACAAAGCACCGATCAAGGGGCGCTACTTGCCGACGGTCTTACTCAATGCATTACCAAATGCCTTGTTGGTGTTAGTCAATTACTTTGCGATCCGCTTTTTACAAACCGACTACGGTTGGTCGCAATTTGATACGACGACCTTGTTGTACTATTTGTTGATCGGGATCAGCTGTATCGCTGTGATTCGCGCTTGCTTGCCGTTAAATCCATTGCGATTGTTCTTAGCGATTACCACTACCGTGGGGATCTATGTCGCAGCAATGCTTTTCCACGGATTGCTGGAAGTCGGTTTCTTGACCGCCGTAACATTGCCTTACTTCCTTGGCATGATGGCATTGAACATCTGCCTGTACGTGGGGCTTTCTTTCCTAACGAAGCGCTTTTCAGCCAAAGTGCTCGTTAAACAATCCTAATTGATTTTACCGCATCGCTCTTTCTTGCTTTGTCCAGAAAGACGATGCTGTTTTTTTGTCCTCTCCATAGGTGCAACCATACAAGAAGAAAGAAATTTGGTATACTGAACCTGTAGGCGGTTTCAACAAGGACGGTGTTTCTTTGGAAAAGGCAACCCCCTTGTCAAACAGCCAAATTTAATCAGAAAGTGTTGGTGAAATTGGATGAAAAAAAGTATTTTACTCGTTTCTCACAGTCAGCAACTCACCGAAGGATTAAAACAGATGATCGAAGAAATGGCTGACGGCGAGTCAGTCACGATCTATTCTTTAGGCGGGACAGCAGAAGGAGAGCTGGGTTCTGACGCCACGAAAATCGTGGATGCCGTCAACGAATCCGCAGACGCTGAACTGATCTTAGTCTTTGCCGATCTAGGCAGTGCCGTTTTGAATGCCGAACTTGCATACGACATGCTGGAACCTCAGCAACAAGAACGCTATCACCTGATCGACGCGCCGCTGGTGGAAGGTGCCTTTGCTGCAGCGATCACCGCTGGTTTCAGTGATGATTTGGCACAAATCGTTGCAGAAGCAAAAAAAGCAGCCGAGAAAGGATGGCATGAAGCATGAAAAAAATCATTAATGATCCCTCAATGATCGTAGAAGAAATGTTGGCTGGTATCGTAGGCAGTTATCCTGAACTGGTCCATCAAGTCGCCGACTCACGGGTGATCGCTAAGAATAATCAAAAAGAACAAGTCGGTCTTGTTTCTGGCGGTGGGAGCGGACATGAGCCGGCGCATGCTGGCTTTGTCGGTGATGGGATGCTTAGCGCCGCCGTTTTAGGCGATGTCTTCACCTCCCCGACCCCCGACCAGATTTTGACGGCTATCCAAGATTCTGATCAAGGACAAGGCGTCTTGTTGATCGTCAAAAACTATACTGGCGATATCTTGAACTTTGAGATGGCCAAAGATATGGCAGAAATGGAAGAGATCACGACGGAGATCGTGGTCGTGGATGATGATATCGCTGTTGAAAATAGCACCTATACTGCTGGCAAACGAGGAGTTGCCGGTACGGTCTTAGTCCACAAGATTTTAGGCGCAGCTGCTCGTAATGGTGCCAGCTTAAGCGAATTAAAAACACTGGGCGATGCCTTGGTTGCATCGATCAAAACCATTGGGGTCGCATTAAAAGCGGCAACAGTTCCTGAAGTTGGGAAACCAGGTTTTGACTTAGCCGATGATGAGATCGAG
Source organism: Enterococcus sp. DIV0240d (assembly GCF_051711245.1). NCBI lineage: Bacteria > Bacillati > Bacillota > Bacilli > Lactobacillales > Enterococcaceae > Enterococcus > Enterococcus sp. DIV0240d. Next base: position 3,214,788 of record NZ_JBIOMG010000001.1, read on the forward strand.
TATGGCGTGGGTATCCACGGCGAACCTGGTTACCGTCGTGAAAAACTGAAACCCTCACATGAACTAGCACAAGAGTTGGTGGAAAAAATCTTAGCGGATTATGAAAAGACCCCAGAAAAAGTCGGTGTCTTGATCAACGGTATGGGTGGTACGCCGCAAATGGAGCTGTTCGTTTTTGCCAATGATGTCGCGAAATTACTCGCAGAAAAAGACATACCTGTCTCCTTCCATAAAGTCGGCAATTTCATGACTTCCATCGATATGCAGGGACTTTCACTGACCTTGATCGACTTCAGCGAAACGGATCACACCGATGCGTTAAATGAAGCCGTCACAACAATAGCCTGGTAAAGGAGCGAATAGAGATGCAATTGACAACAGAAATGGTGCAAGCATGGTTAGATACCTTCACAAAAGAAATCGAAGCAAACAAAGCCTATTTGAGCGATTTAGATACACCGATCGGCGACGGGGACCATGGCAACAATATGGCACGCGGCGTAGCTGCTTATCAAGAAGCTTATGCCAAACAACAGCCAACGACGATCAGTGATACCTTTAAAGTCTTCTCGATGGCAATAATCTCAAAAGTCGGCGGCGCTTCGGGTCCCCTTTATGGTTCGGCGTTTATGAATATGACCAAAGCAACGAAGGAACTAGAAACGATCGACTCCTTTGAACAATTAGGTACGATCGTTGAAGAAGGTTTGACGGGCATCAAAATGCGGGGAAAAGCTGAGTTTGAAGACAAAACGATGGTCGATGTCTGGCAACCTGTCGCAGAAGCCTTGAAAAAAGGGGAATTGACCAAAGACACGATCGAAGCAGCGAAAGAACATACCAAAGAACTCGTTGCTAAAAAAGGCCGTGCCTCTTATGTTGGTGAACGTGCCATCGGTCATATCGATCCCGGATCGGCTTCTAGTGCGATTTTGTTTGACTCACTATTAACGGTGATAGAAAAGAATTAAAAAACGATGCTCTTACAAAGCACCGTTTAAGACAAAAGACAAACCTTATGATTGCGTAAGGTTTGTCTTTTTCTTGTTTATTCCTCTTGTAAAATCGTTTGGGCAACTAGCTTCACGTATTGATCCATGCCATCTGGATTTGGATGGACCCGATCTTCATAGAACCATGACTCTTGGTCATTACTCAAATCATACCAATCGATCAAGGTCATATTGTCGTATTTTTCCGCCATGCGCTCCAACATCCGATTGACTTCATTTTGCCAACGCTGTGTCGGTACCCGCACATTGATCCAGTAGACTTTGCGATCACCGATCTCATTCATAAAGCTGTCAAATTGGGCTTCTGTAAAGGAACCATTCGTCCCTAGCCCCACAAGGACGGTATCCCGCAAAAGATTTTTTTCTTTCAAGTCTTTGATCAATTCAGGGCTCGCATACAGCTGGCGCCCAACATCCCCATCAACTACCGCTTGGGTAAAGACTTCTTTCAAGTCAGCCGTTGCATCCAGCATCACGGAATCACCAAAAGCCGTGATTTCAAGAGATTCTGCTTTTTTCACTTGGGCTGCTGTTAAATCATATTTTTCCATGATATTTTTTTCATCTTCACTTGTGTTCGCCTCATCGTCTGCTTCATTGCCTTCAGCATTCGCATTTTTTTGCGATTGCTCTGCCGCTTTTTTATTGGCCGCAATGTTGTCTTTCAACTGCTGCTGCTGGGCATCGACATAATTCGTCGGTGCGGTCACGACGCCAAACAAAGCAACGAGGGTAATCAGTAAGCTGGGCACTAACCACGGTTTTTTCCAACTAAAAATCGGTTTACTGAACCAACCGCGGACCGTTCTGAATGTGTCTTTGTACTGGAATTTACGCATTGGGTTTTCGATAAACCGATAGGACAATTCACTGATAAACAAGATCAAGAATAGTTCCACTAACGTGTGCATCAGCACGTTCTCCCCGATATTCCCCACTTTTGCTTCGTAAAAAATCATCACTGGAAATTGATACAAATAGATCCCATAACTGCGCTTGCCGATATAACTGAAAATCGGATTACTCAATACCCGATTCAAGCTGGCTCCGGGATGAGCGGTGACTGCCACAAGAATCGTACATAGGATACTGATCAAGAACATGCCGCCATAATAGACAAAAGTCAAATGATCATCTAAGAAAAAGAACGCTGCGATCAGACCAGCCAAGGAAGCAAAGCCAGAGATATTCAAGACCCGTTTGGCTTTTTGCGGTATCTCTTTCTTCAAATGGGTACTTGGCCAAATGAATGCTAAGGCACTCCCCATCCAGATCGAAAAGAGCCGCGTATCCGTTCCATAATAGACCCGTGTCGGATCAGCGCCTGGTGTGTAAAGGACTGCTAACAGAATTGCCGACAAAATCGTGACTGCGGCAGTAAATTTAAAGGCGCGATGCCTCTGCTTGCCGATTTTCATCAGCAAAATAAATACTAAAGGCCAAATCAGATAGTTCTGTCCCTCCACAGCCAGCGACCACAGATGGGTAAAGGGGGATTCATTACCGAACCGATCAAAATAGGATAACCCATGATTGATCTGCCACCAGTTGTTGTAATAAAGCAACGAGCTAACAAAAACCCCGCGCAAATTATTCAACAGGTTTCGCTGGAACAACGTGATATACGCTGCTGAGATAAGCAGCATCACCACCATTCCTGGATAGAGCCGTTTCATCCGCCGAACATAAAAATCTTTGACTTTGATTTTGCCGTTTTGATCCCACTCTTGCCTCAGCAAGTCAGTGATTAAATAACCTGATACGACAAAGAATACTGGAACTCCTAAATACCCGCCTCGCATATGAGTAGGTAGTAAATGATATAAAATAACGCCGATGACTGCCAAGGTTCGAATGCCGTCAAACCCGGTAATATAGCGGCTTGTGCTTAAACGTTTATTCATTTTTCAACCACTTTTCTCTAATTGATCCAATTGTTTCATAAAAAAACAATTTCAGCATGAACGCTATTGATTCCATACTCTCATAATTTACCAGAAATCCCCCATATAAAGCTAGCAACATCTGCTATATTTCAAAAAAATTAATTTTTGGCGAAAAAAAAGTACTTCTATAAAGAAATACTTTTTTCAACTCCTTTTTCACAGTTCTTCTTCATAAAAGCGACCCAAAATCTGGACATTTTCTGCAATACTGACAAAGGCTTTTGGATCGGCTTCTTTCATGGCACTGCGCAGCATCGGCAGTTCAAAGCGTGTCACTACCGTCAGCAAAACCGTTTGTTTGTCATGCTTGTACGCCCCTTCGGCTTCATTGATGATGGTAATCCCTCGCCGCATATGTTTTTGGATCGTTTGAATGACTTCTTCTGGGTTGCGGGTGATGATCGTCACCTGCATTTTCTTTTGCTTCGTAAAGACCGCATCCGTCACTTTTCCACTGACAAAAATCGCGATCGCACTATACAACGCATATTGCCAGCCAAACAAGATCCCTGCGGCGAACAAAATAACAATGTTAAAGAAAATCGATATCGAGCCGATCGTCTTCCCTGTCCGTTTGCGGATGGCAATGCTGACAAAATCCAGCCCTCCTGAAGAAAGACCATTCTTCAAGGCGTAGCCGATCCCCACCCCGTTGATGGCACCACCGAAAATCGCACAGATCATCGGGTCCGTCGTAACGGTTTCTTCGGGCAAAATTTGCACGAATAAGGAGGTGAGTAAAACAGTAATTCCAGTAAAAATCGTAAACTTGTGGCCGATCTTAAACCAACCTAGAAAAAATAATGGCACATTCAACAATAATAGCGCAAGGGACAAGGGGATATAAAATCCGAGCCCTTCTCTTGAGATCGTGGTGATGATCTGAGCGACACCCGTAATGCCGCTGGAATAAATATTACCTGGTTGATAGAAGAAATTGACCGCAATCGATGCCAGCAGCGCATAGACGATCGAAAACGAAAGTTTGTTGGCGTATTCTGGATGAGGGAGCCATTTAAACAGAGGAGTCATTGCATTTCATAGCCTCACTTTTTTGATTTGCCTTTATTATACTTCAGCTCATAAAAAAAGAAACGAGCAATGAAAGAAATGGATGAATTCTCATGAACTTTTTTCATTCATTCACCAATTTCTATTTCATCACTCATTTCATCATGGTTTAACGCTTATTCGTTTTCTTCAACCGTTGTTACATCGATGTTCAAGTCAAACAATTGCATTGGCGAAACGGTACTTGGCGCTTGAGACATTGGATCAGCTGCTTTCCCATTTTTAGGGAAAGCAATGACTTCGCGAATGTTTTCTTCGCCAGCCAAGAGCATCACTAATCGGTCTAACCCAAGGGCGATGCCGCCATGTGGTGGGAACCCATAATCCAAAGCATCCAATAAGAAGCCAAATTGATTTTGCATCTCGCGACGTGAGAAGCCTAGCGCTTCAAACATTTGCTCTTGCACTTCCCGTGTATGGATACGCAATGATCCGCCACCTAGCTCGTAACCGTTTAGCACGATATCGTAGGCTTGCGCATAGACTTTTGAAGGGTCTGTCGTTAACAACGGCAGATCGCTTTCTTTTGGCAATGTGAATGGATGGTGAGCAGAAACGTAGCGGCCTGCTTCTTCATCGTATTCAAATTGCGGCCAGTCAGTGACCCATAGGAAGTTGAATTTGCTCTCGTCGATCAAGCCTAATTCTTTTCCTAATTTATTACGGATCGCCCCCAATGTTGCTGAAACGATCTCAAAGGAATCGGCACCAAACATCAGAATATCGCCAACTTCCGCATTGGCTGCTGCAATGATCGCGTCGGTCGCTTCTGTCAAGAATTTAGCGATCGGTCCTTTCAATCCATCTTCTTCAACTTTGACCCATGCCAATCCTTTGGCACCAAATTGACCAGCGTAATGGCCTAGATTGTCCATGTCTTTTCTGGAGTATTTGTCTGCAGCCCCTTTGGCGTTCAAGACTTTCACAACGCCGCCTTTTTCAAGAGCCATTTGGAAGACTTTAAAATCAACGTCTTTCACAACTTCTGATAAGTCGATAAGCTCCATGTCAAACCGTGTATCTGGTTTGTCACTGCCGTAGCGTCCCATTGCCTCATCATAGGTCATCCGTGGGAATGGCAAGGTAACTTCGATGCCTTTGACTTCTCGCATCACTTTTGCCAACAGCTCTTCCGTATAGGTTTGGATTTCTTCTGCCGTCAAGAAAGAGGTTTCGATATCGACTTGGGTAAATTCTGGTTGACGGTCGCCCCGCAAATCTTCGTCACGGAAGCAACGTACGATTTGATAGTAGCGATCGAAGCCAGCACCCATCAATAACTGTTTAAAAATTTGTGGTGATTGCGGCAACGCATAGAAATGACCTGGATAGATCCGTGAAGGAACCAAATAATCCCGCGCACCCTCTGGTGTTGATTTTCCTAGATAAGGTGTTTCGATATCCAAGAAGTCGTTCGTATCTAAGAAATTGCGGATCGCTTGCGTCGTTTTCGCCCGCATCACGATGTTGTTCGTCATTTTTGGACGACGCAAGTCTAAATAACGGTATTTCATGCGAATCTCATCGCCAACGGTTTGATCATCTTCAATCAAGAAGGCTGGTGTTTTTGCAGTGTTTAAAATCGTGATTTCGCTGATCATCACTTCATAGGCACCTGTCACCATTTTCGGATTGATGGCTTCTGGTGCACGATTGATGACTTGACCTGTTACTTCTAACACATATTCACTGCGGCATTTGTCCGCGATTTCCCAGGCTTCTTTCGAAACCTCAGGGTTGAAGACGATTTGCACGATCCCTTCTCGGTCGCGCAAGTCAATAAAGATCACGCCCCCTAAGTCACGGCGCTTTTGCACCCAGCCTTTTAGAGTTACTGTCTGGTTTAAATGGGTCTCATTTACTAACCCGCAATATACTGTACGTTTTGTCATTCTTTTTCTCCTCACTCAAACATTTTGGTTGTCATTTCATCGTAGATCTCATCGAAGCGGGCATAAAGATCCGCTAACGAAAATTGTTTTTCTTCACGGCTTGCCATGGATTTGATATTGATCACTTGTTCTGCTAATTCTGTTTCGCCTAGAGTCAGAACCAACCGTGCTCCTTGTTTATCAGCAGATTTAAACTGGGCTTTGGCTTTACGATCCATGAAATCACGATCGGCAGAAAAACCGAAATTACGAATCGCTTGCACGACTTTCAACGCTTCTAAATTGGTTTCTTGTCCCAAACCAACCACATACGCATCTAACTCATTCAAAGCAGGAATCACAACTTCTTCGGCTTCCATAGTGATCAATAAACGTTCGATCCCTAAAGCAAAACCAAAACCAGGTGTTTCTGGTCCGCCTAGCTCTTCCACTAAATGATTGTAACGACCGCCGGCACAGATGGTGGCTTGCGCCCCCATTTTTGGTGCATCACTCATGATCTCAAAAATCGTGTGGGTATAATAATCCAGACCGCGCACCATATTTGAATCGATCTCATAAGGGATCTCCAACGCATCCAGCATACTCGTTACGGTTTCAAAATGTGCCTTGGCATCTGGTGTTAAGTAGTCTAGGATCGATGGTGCATCCGCCACGAATTTTTGGTCTCGCTTGTCCTTGCTGTCAAGGACCCGCAAAGGATTTTCATGCAAGCGGCGTTTTGAATCCTCACTAAGCTCCGCTTCATGGGGCGCTAGATAATCGATCAACGCTTGCCGATAGTTTTGGCGCGTTTCTTTATCGCCTAATGAATTGATGACCAAGCGCAATTGACTCAGTCCTAATTGACGATAAAAATCCATTGCCATCGCCATTGTCTCAACATCGGTCGCTGGATTTGCTGAACCGAAAACTTCGACACCGATTTGGTGGAATTGACGCAAACGGCCTTTTTGCGGACGTTCATAACGGAACATTGGTCCCATGTAAAACACTTTATAAGGCTTCGTATGTTCTGGTCCGAATAGTTTGTTTTCGACATAAGAACGAGCGATCGGTGCGGTGCCTTCTGGACGCAACGTCACATGACGCTCTCCTTTATCGTAGAAATCATACATTTCTTTTGAAACGATATCCGTTGTGTCCCCGACACTGCGGGCGATCACTTCAAAGTGCTCAAAAATCGGTGTCCGAATTTCGTTGAATTGATAATCGCGAAACACTAAGCGTGCTGTTTCTTCCACAAATTGCCATTTTTCGGATTCTCCTGGCAAAATATCGTTGGTTCCTTTTGGACGTTGGTAACTCATCGTATGCATCCTCCTATTTGTTTCATGGTTGCCCATGTTCTTTGCTTTCATTGCTTGTTTGCTTATTCACCTATTGCTTGTTGCTCATTGATGTGGGTGGGTTGTTCTCGTGTTTGACTTTTGGGTTATTGCGCTCTTTGCCGTTGGTTGCTGGTCATGGTTTCGTTGGCTTCGACTGCAATTGAACAAAGCAAAAATGCCAGGTACAGCTTTCATTTCTCACTTCCTGCGTCAATCAACGTGATTCCTAGTTTGGTTACTACGCTCCCTACGTCGCCTAGTACTGTTCATCATCTATTCTGTCTTGCTCCGCAAGCCAATCATTGTGATTCCTAGTTTGGTTACTACGCTCCCTACCGTCGCCTAGTACTGTTCATCATCTATTCTGTCTTGCTCCGCAAGCCAATCATTGTGATTTCTAGTTCGGTTACTACGCTCCCTGTGGTCGCCTAGTACTGTTCATCATCTGCTCTGTTCCGCTTTGCGGACCAGTCGCAGTGATTCACAGCAAAAAACTCGCCCTTGTTTTTTATACAAGGGCGAGTTTTGATTACACGCGGTACCACCTAAATTCGAGAAATGTTCTTCTCCTTCGCTCGATTAACGCTCGGTCACGGAACAGCTTTTCTTCTGTTCATCTCCAGATTGTCTTTCCTTTACACGTCCTAAACTGCTTTCAGCCGGGGCAGTTTTCTCTTTTAAGGAATAGAATAAAGTACTCGATCCTTCACTGATTTTTGATATTATCTATAAACTACAAGAAAGCTATGAAAAAGTCAAGGTGTTTCACTGTCTTTTTCACTCCGCTGCTCTCTAGTAGCATTTTCTCTAGTGGCCAACGCAAAGAAGCTCTCCTTCTGTTTGCTTTTCTTCCTTTTTGCGTTATGCTGAATAACGAAGGTTTTGTTTCTATGAAAGGAGCTGTTTTTATGTCTTTATATTCAGGCTATATCCGTCAACCACACTACTATGAGACCGATCAAATGGCGATCATCCATCACGCCAATTATATCCGCTGGTTTGAAGAAGCCCGCGTGGAATTACTCGCGTTTTTGGATTTACCGTATCATACCATCGAAGAAGCGGGCTTGATCGTTCCCGTGCTGGAAGTCAGTGCGCAATACAAAACGATGATTCGTTACGAAGATGAGGTGCGAATCGATGTTTTGGTCGACAAATATACTGGCACGCGTTTGGATTTTCGCTATGAGATCTACAAAACTAGTGATGGTCAGTTGGCAACGACGGGGACTTCAAAGCATTGTTTTTTAGCAAAAGAGACCAATCGCATCGTGCAGCTGAAGCGTAGTTTTCCTGAAATCCATCAACGATTTGCTGATTATGCTGCCCTGTCAGGGGAATAATCAATTCTGATCACTCATTTAAGTCAAAATCCTTGCTTTTTGAAACGGCTTTCGTATAATCAAAAGTAATTTCAGGGAAGGATGATGGCGATGTACGTGATTAAAGTTTTGCATGGTTACATTGGCAAAGATGGTCGTCGCACTCGTGAAAAAATTCCAGACAAGTTATGGGTCTTTGAAGATCGGAAGCAGTCCGAAGCATTTGCAGATAAAATTGGTGGTCGCGTCAAACCGTTAACTGAAGTCAAACAGCATACGTAAAAAAATAAGCCGTTATCGTCTTTTGCGCATAGACGATAGCGGCTTATCTTTTTTACTGCGAAACAGGATTAGTCATCCAATTCGGTTTCTAGTACTTCACCTGTTTGGGCATTGATTTTCACATCTGTTTGTTTGTTGCCATCTTCTACTTTGACTTCCCAATAAGTTACATTCATTTCTTTGTCTAATGACCAATCTGTTGCTTGACCACCGCCAGCTTCTTTCACGGCGATATCAGAAATTTCTTCCAATGAAAGCAAGTTGGTTAGGTCCAATTGATCGGCATCTTTTTTGACACCGTTTTGTTCATCGGCATCCAATTTTTCCGTTCTTTCTTCAGAAGTTTCTTTGGTTTCTGCATCGATCTTTAATTCAAACTCATTCGTGTCATCCACGCCTTCTACTTGGTAGAAGTAATTGCCAAAAGAAGTATCCAAATCAATCGAAGTGATCGCTGCATCTGGGTATTTGTCTTGGAATATTTGGATCGCTTCTTCTACGGTCACCGTAGGTAAGCCGCCATTGGCGATCGCTGCACTGCTTGAAGAGCTGTCTGTTGCTTGTGACGACGTTGTTTCACTTGATGAGGCAACTGCTGTGCTTGAGCTGCTGTTTTGCGCAGGTTCTGAATTTCCAGTGTTGTTTTGTGTACATCCTGCCAATAATCCTAATGCGGCAATTCCGAATAAAATAGTTGTTTTTTTCATGTTTCATTCCTCCAATTGTTTGTGTATTCCTTTTTTCTATATATTTAGAATAACAAGTTCCTCATGAAAAAGAATCAAAAATGCTTGAAGAAAATCTAAAAAAATCTTCATCTTTCTCTTTCATTTGGAAAGGCAAGTTTAAAGATACTGCCTTGCGGTTGATTGTCTGTCACGGTAATTTTGGCATGATACTTGTCTGCCAGCTGTTTTACCAGTGAAAGCCCGATGCCTGAACCAGCAATCTGGCTGGAACGAGAATCTTCTACTCGATAGAACCGTTCGAAAATCAAGGCTTTCTTATCATCGGGAATCCCAATGCCAAAATCGGCGACGGTCAAAGACATCTGTCTCTGCTCTTGCGTCAAGGTCACATGAATCGGCTGATCGGCAGGTGAATACTTCGCGGCATTTTCTAACAGGTTTTGGATGATTTGCTGGAAGTCACGTTTATGCCCACGTTTCATACATTGGTTCTCCACAAAATATTCAATCGATTGCGGAACGATCGTCGCTTGTTTTTCACACTCTTCTCGGACGATCTGGGAAACATCAACAAAGGTCATTTCATCTTGGGATTGATTTTTTTCTAGGTCCAACAATTGATTGCTCAATGTTTCCAAACGCTTCGACTCTTTGTCGATAAACGCCATTGAGGAAGGAATGACTTCGGGATGTTTGGTTCCACGCCGCTGGATCAATTGGACATGTCCGCGAATCGCAGCTAAAGGTGTTCGCAGCTCATGGGAAGCATCGGCAACGAACCGTTTTTCCCGCTCGATCGTCTCTCGCTGTTCTTTCAATAATTTATTAAAGGCCAATGCCACCGAACGAATCTCGATGGGCTCTTCAGAAACCGTCAGTTCTCCTGTTCGACTTTGTTCAATGGCAGCAATTTCTTGCGCCATACCCGTAAGCTTCTGACTCCATTTCCCGACACTCCAATAAATCAGCAGACTGCCCACGACAACAGCGATCAGATTCAAGAAACTGCTGATCATAAAGAGGCCATAGGCTAATTCCACACTATCCTCCCCATTGATAGCGATCGTCACCTGATCCCCATCGACTTCTTGGGTTTTCGTGTAATAGATGCCCTCCTCTGTAAAAACGATGTCTTCGAGAAAAGGAATCACTCGCCCTTGATTGATATCGGCAAAAATCTCTTCCGCATCTTCTGATGAAACGACACTGCCATCGGCTAAGATCACTTGCAGGGCGTCTTCTTCATCTGCCGAGACATAGGCATTGACGAGAAAGTCCCAGGCATCCCCTGATGCCTCACCTTTTTCGATGGCTTCAAGGATGTTGCTGGCACGATTTTCGATATGTTCAAACAAATAACCTACGGATAATAAAATAAACAACAGATTGAAGAGAATCAGCAGACCAAAGAGAATCAAGGAAAAGCGGCTCGTCAATTGAAATTGGGCTGTTTTTCTACGTTGGTTGGCTGATTTATTCTTCATGATCGGTCCTCAAGACATAGCCTAATCCACGAACGGTTGCGATCATTTTGCCTTTGCCGCAAACATCCAGCTTGTTCCGCAGTGTGCGGATATAGACATCTACAACATTCGTTTGGCCGTCGTATTCATAGCCCCAAATCTCATTCAACAGGTCATCTCTCGTTTTGACTACCTCGGGTTCTTTCATCAATTCATATAAAATCCCAAACTCTTTGGGCGTCAACTCAATGGTTTCACCGGCAACCTGAACCAAGTGCTTGGCGATGTCCATCATCAGTTCCCCCGCCACTAATTGGTTTTGCTGGTTCTTTTGTTGTTTGGCTTCTCGTTGCAACCGTCGCTCGATTACCCGAATTCTGGCAAACAGTTCTTCGATTTCAAAAGGTTTCGTTAAATAATCATCTAATCCGACATCAAGCCCCGTCACCACATCGGCGGTTTGATTTCTGGCGGTCATCATCAAAATCGGGATGTCGCTTTCTTTACGTATCCGCCGCGCCACTGTGATGCCGTCATAGATTGGCAGCATCCAATCCAATAAAATCAGATCAAAGACATTTGCTTGCTGATTGAATAAGGTCAATGCCTCTTGCCCATCTTTGGCCCAGACCGTGTCATATCCCTCAAAAGTCAATTCGGTCTGAATAAAACTGGCTAAACTTTCTTCGTCTTCTACTAGCAAGATCTTCAAGGCCATATGCGCTCCTCCTCCTGTTTTGCTTCTATCATAACGGATTTTTTCGAAACTTCCTAACTGATTGAAAGAAAAAAATCATGAAGATTTTTTCATGTTCGAACAAAAAAGACGGCATGAACCAAGGTCCACTCCGTCTTTCATTTATTCCATATTTTTTGCTAGCTGATACGCGCCAACGAGTTCCCCTTGTTGGAGTTGAAGCACGTAAGGACATGCTTCAGCTAAAAACTCACGATCATGACTGATCACCGCTAATAAATCAACTTCTTTGGCAACTGTTCGCAACAGTTTTGCGACTTCTTCCATTTGCTGCAAATCTAACCCACTCGTTGGTTCATCGAAAAACAACAAGCGTTTACCAGAAAGCAGGGCACTGCCGATGGCAACTCGTTGTTTTTCCCCACCCGATAAGCTTTGCGGATGTCGGGCAAGGAGTGGTGTTAAGTGCAACAATGAGACAATTTCTTCAAAACGCGCTGGTTTTTGGGCTTTGATCAGCAGCTCTTTTTCCACCGTTTCAAAAAACAGCTGCAAGTTCACATCCTGCATCACAAGAAAGCTTTCCTGCAGCAGCTGCTTTTGGGTCCGCTTTTGTCCATTGATGGCAAATACTGCTTCTGGGCATTTTTTCAATCCTGACAGGACTTGCACCAACGTACTTTTGCCAGCACCATTTGGTCCAACGATCCCCACAGCTTGCTTCGTCGGCAATTGTAGTTCAGGCAAGTTGAGCGCCCAATTCCTGCTGTTTGCTGAGCGTTTCGATTGCTTGATCTGCAGATGCGTTGCCCTTAATCCAGACTTTTCTGGCAAAGATTCTCGGCAGTGCTGAGTTTCCAATGCCGCCTCGCCTACTTTTCGCAATCCCAACTCGTGAATTGCCTCCTCTGATAGTGACAAAAGCTGAGCTGCTGGATAAGACGCCCGCAATCGTCCTGCTTCTAATAGACAGAAGCGATCTGCCAGTGGCGCCAAATACGCCAAGCGGTGTTCGGCGATCACAATGGTTTTCCCTTGTTGTTTTAAAGAAGCCAATCCTTGAGTCAACTTTTGGATCGCTTCTTGATCCAAATTACTGGAAGGCTCATCCAATAAGAACACATCATGGGGCAACATCGTGGCTGCAGCGAGAGCAACCAGCTGCTTCTCCCCACCAGATAGGTCAAAGACACTAGCATCAAGCAATGGGGTCAGGGAAAACTGCTGTGCTACTTCGGTGATTCGCTGCCGAATGTTTTCTGGTGCGACGCCCGCATTTTCCATCGAAAAAGCCAACTCCGAATAGACATCCGTGGTGAAAAATTGCGTCTTGGGGTTTTGAAAGACGACGCCAATCGTCTGGGCATAATGGGAGAAATCGGCAACTGGCAAGTCTGTTTCTCCGACACGGATCTTTCCTTGCACTTCGGCGGGATACAGCTCAGGGATCAAGCCATTCAAAACATTGAGCAAGGTCGATTTTCCGCTGCCGCTAGCGCCGCACAAAACGATGACTTCCCCAGCTGCGACCGTCAAAGAGAGCTCAGATAATACGGTCCGATTTTCTCGTTTCACTGACACTTGTTCTAATGTGATCATCCAAGCCACATCCTTTTCACGATAAAGCCGCCTAATGCTAAAAAGACTAAGCCATCCCACCAGCGCAGCTTCAGTTCGTGGACGGTGGTATGGGGAATTTCTGATGCTAACCCGCGAACCAGGGCCGTAGCGGACAGTTCGGTTGCGGTCTTTTCAGCCGACATCAGTAATGGGATCAAAAAATACTCCGCACTTTGCAGCGGATGAAGCAAGATCGATCCTGCCGACAGCGAGATGCCGCGAAAGCGCATCGCTTGGCGAATACTTTTGAAATCTTGTACCAGTGTGGGGAAAAAACGAAATAAGACTGCCAACGGGACTAATAATACGTTGGGCACGTGCATTTTTTGCAGCGCAGCCATCCACTCACTGTTTTTCGTCCCGCTAATGGCAAAAGCCGCCGCCATGATCGTTGGCAATAAGCGGCGATAACCGACGGAAAAGAAATCCAGCAACACGATTAGTACGTGGTTGCCTTGGCGAAACAAAAAACTATCTGCCATTGTCAGCAAGACAAACACGCCATAGAGCAGCAAGCCTTTTTTCCAAAAGCCGCTGACTATAAATAGCAGCAGCAAGAAAGTGACAAAGGCAAACTCATCGATCCAGCTGATGGTCACCATCATAGTAAAACTAGCAAAGAGAATCACCGCTAATTTGCTGCGGGGATCAAACCTTGTTTTCGACACATTCCTCACCCTTTATGCGATTGGATCGTTGGTTGAAAATGTTTTTCCATCAAGCGACTGCCGATACCTAAACCAGCCACCGCACCAATCAAAACCGCCAATGCACAAAGCCCTAACATCAAATTGGAGGTATGAGCAAACACGCCGGCAATGTAGATTTCATCTTTTCCACGAGCCACTAATGAATCGATGTAGGCATTTTTCATAAACCACAGGGGTAAGATCGGACCCATCAAGCCAAAACTAAAGACGATATAACTCGCCAGTACGCGAACGTTTCCTTTGAGCTTTGTTTTGTATTGGATCAAATCAGCTGCTAAGGCACAAATCATATTGGGCAAAAAGGCCAATGGAAAATGTCCTGAAATCAAAAAAAAGAGCCCTACCACGGTACCCATAATGGTGATTGCGCCAAATTTCGGTACTTTATTCAATAAAATCAGATAGATAATGCCAGAAAACAAAGCGGTGACTGCTGGAATAAATAAATTATGAAAACCTGGGATCACAAAACGCAAAATCAATAGACAGACGCTCATTAAAAGAAAATAGATCGCTGTATAGATCCCTACTGCAATTAAATCTTGAACCTTTAGTTTTTTCACTGCGTATACGCTCCTTCTTGCAAGCAATCAATGAAAAAACCGTTGCTGCTTGCTTGTACAAACTTATTTTTACAAAGCCTCAGTATAGCACAAAGCAGACGTTTTTATGGGGTGATATGCTTACCAACAGTCGATTTTCTTCTAAAACAGAACCAACAAATAGAGGTGTCTTCTGAATGGCTCCATTTCAACACACAGGTACCTTTAAAGATCCACTAATGGAAAAATGAATCTTTCACACGCTTAGTTGTTTTCTCCTCTTCCCATCTTTGCGAAATTAATGAATAATAGACAAGGACAAACACTTAAAATCAGCAAAGACTCGCCATCTTTTTTCTTTTTTTAGAAACCAGCAGGTATGTCTATAAAAAAACAATAACCAAGTTGACCGTCGCTTGTTAACGGAAGAAAATCAACGCTGTACTGCTATGTAAACACCCCAAACCAAACTGTAAAAACATTTTGACACTTGATTTCAAGGCATTGTCAAAGACATTTGATCGTTAGAATGCAGACATTGGCCTAAACTAATGGTAGAAGGAGCGGATAAAATGAACTTAAGCAAACAAATAAAAAAACATCGGGAACGATTAAGTCTCTCTCAGGAAGGGCTGGCAGAAAAACTCTATGTCTCCCGACAAACGATCTCCAATTGGGAGAATGAAAAAAGCTATCCTGATGTTCACAATTTATTATTGCTCAGTGTTCTATTTGATGTTTCTTTAGATGAATTAGTCAAAGGGGATGTTGAACAAATGAAAGAAACGATTGAGAAAACAGAAATGGATCGTTACACAAAAATGATGCTGCTTTTTATACTATTGACCGCACTCTCTGTTGGGCCTGCTCTTTATTTACCCGGATACTGGTGGATTGTCCCGCCTCTATGTTTTTGGCTCGTCTCCATGTATGCCGCATTAAAGATCGAAAAAATCAAGAAAACCCAAAATATCAAAACGTATAAAGAGATCGTTGCCTTCATGGAAAATCAAGACCTCGATGCCATTAGAAAAAAGCGCGACGTCAAAAAAGATTTCCTTTCAACAGCAGTCATCGTCGTGGTCTTTACCTTGATCGTCGGTATCATCGCATGGCTTAGTACACTGCCGCATTTACTGATGCGCTGACAAAAAATACAGGGTGCAACTGCTTTTATGATGAAGCCGCTACAACCTGTGTTTTTTTCAACTCAATGATCTCATCCGCATAAATCAAATTTTTCGGGCGATGGGTGATCATAATGACTAGTTTATTTTTCAATTGGTCTTTGATCGCTGCAAAAAGCTTTTCTTCTGTTGTTTCGTCTAAAGCAGATGTGGCTTCATCAAGGACAATGACTTCTGCGTTTGTGAAAAACAATCGGGCAAAAGCGATCCGCTGTTTTTCCCCACCAGAAAGGTTGGCTCCTTTTTCTCCAATTTCAGCAGACAGTCCTCCCTTGAGTGCCTGATAGAATGCGCCTAATTGACATTTTTCTAATACCGCTATGATTTCCTCGTCTGCGATTTCCTTATCAAAAATAATATTCTCTTTCAGCGTTCCTTGGAAGATTGGGGCATCTTGCGATAGATAAAAGATATGCTCATAGAAATCATTTAAGTTGTAAGCAGCTAAATTTTTGTGATTGATCAGGATCGCACCGGTCGTCGGCTGATACAAGCCTAAAATCGTTTTGACCAGCGTTGATTTTCCTGCGCCGCTTTCTCCTACTAACCCATAAATCGCTCCCCGCTTCAGCTCCAGTGTGCTATTGGTTAAGATTTGCTTTTCTTGAAGTGTGACGGATAGATCCTTAACTGTGATGCAGTTGATGGTCTCAGACAATGCATCGCCTTGTGTTAATGCTTTGTCCTCTGGCAGATAGAAAAATTCGTTTAACCGTGCAAAGGCAACTTTATCTAAGTTGTATTGAACAAAAATCACGTTAAATATTGCAACAGGCGTGTAGATTCGATCCACATAAATAATCAGTGCTGCTAAACCGCCCAAACTGACCGTAATCTGATTTGTAAATGCCAGTACCACAATTGCGACTTTGATCAATGCGACTAAAACTGCAAAAAAACCAAAGAAAAACTCATGGATCATCGTCATTTTTGTCAAACGTTCTGTTGTGTCAGCAGACATGTTTTTATATTGTGCGATCTCTTTTTCAAACCGCTTATTGATCCGAAACGTGACCATTTCCGTTAATCCGCGAATAAAGGTACTGTTCATGGCTTCTTCTGAAACTAGCGCACGTTCTTTGAGAGAGCGTAAAACTTTCAAAAGCAGATTGGTCACAATAAACACCACTAGATAGCCCACAAGGATCGCTGGAATCAATCTTTTATCGATCATAGCAATAAAAGCTAAGTTAAACAGTGTTTCGGGAAGCAATTCTTTAAACAAGCGTCCATAAAAATTCAAATGGATATTTCTGCCAGCCGCTGCTCCCGCTTCAGTTTTCTGTAAGAGTGCTCCAGAGCCGATCTGCAAGTACTCGGAATAGGCAATCTTGCTGATTTTTACTAAAGCTTGTTCTTTGAGATAGAAATACATGCTGTTGTGCAATGTTGTTTTTGGTTTCTGCTCAAGATAGGACAAAATCGGTACCAGTACTAGCGTTAACCCATAGATAAAAACGACTGGCCAATCAAGTGTCTTGCCAAATGAATCGAGTAGTTTTTGAAAATAAAAAACATTCGCGGCACTCAAAAATGAGACCGCAATTCCAATCCCAACATATACCGTCAATCCATTTTTAAAATGCCGCCATAAATCAATTGTCATCGTATGCTCCTTTTGCTGCAGTGTTCGTGGAAAAATCGTAAGATAAATAAAACAAACGCTTTCAAAAGTATAATCTATTTTTCGCTTAATGGAAAGAAACATATGAAAGATAGTGAGAAACCATTCTTCGGTCATCGAGAAAAAGTAAATATCCACCCGTGAAACGGGTGGCTTTTTAACAGCCCTAGAAGGGCTCACCACTCGCTAGCCCCTTAAAAGGGGCTTTTTAAATGACCACCAACCGCTCACAGCCCTATCTCTCTTTAACTATTTAAATGGATCTACATACTCTTGTTTACTTATACTATCTCTTATTCGATCATCTGCTTCTTGTTCTCGAATATATTTTTCAATTGTTTTTTGATTTAACCCAACCGTACTCACGTAGTATCCTTTGGACCAAAAGCTTTTATTCCCATACTTATATTTCAAATTCGCATGTTTTTCATGGATTAAGGTTGCACTTCGTCCTTTTAAGTAGCCCATAAAACTAGAAATACTAATCTTTGGTGGTATTCTTACTAACATATGAATATGGTCAGGCATGGCATGAGCTTCAATGATTTCAACATCTTTCATCTCATACAATTTTCTTAATATCTGATTAATACTTACTCTTAACTTTCCATAAATCACTTTTCGTCGATACTTCGGGGTGAAGACTATGTGATACTTACAATTCCATCTGGTATGTGCTAAACTTTTATCGTCGTTAGACATAAAAAAACTCCTTTCGATCTGATATGCGGTTGGTAGCCACTATTAGTATATCGAAAGGAGTTTTTTATCGCTAAAGCTATTTCGTCCACGCGTAGAAACGCGCGGTTTTTTTGTTTCGTACGCTACGCGAACGAAACTGACTAAAGTCAATAACAAAAAACCCCGCTCAAAGAGCGGGGCTAACGTTGTTGCCAACGATTGATTATTGGTTTAAAGCGTCTTTTGCTTGGTCAGCTAATGCAGTAAATGCTGCTGCATCGTTTACAGCCAAGTCAGCTAACATTTTGCGGTTGATGTCGATTTCAGCTAATTTCAAGCCGTGCATCAATTTTGAGTAGCTTAAGCCATTCATACGAGCCGCTGCGTTGATACGAGCGATCCACAATTTGCGGAAGTCGCGTTTCTTTTGACGACGATCGCGGTATGCGTAGTTGTATGAATTCATTACTTGTTCTTTTGCTGTTTTAAATAGAGTGTGTTTAGAACCGTAGTAACCTTTTGCTAATTTAAGCACTTTTTTACGACGTTTACGAGTTACTGTTCCACCTTTAACACGTGCCATGTATAATTCCTCCTAATATGAAAATCGATAATTGTTTGTATACGTGAAGCTTGGGTTACGCAATTATTTCATGCGTGCTAGTTGTTGACGGATACGTTTGTAATCGCCAGCTGAAACCATTGAAGCTTTACGCAATTGACGACGTTGTTTTTTTGTTTTGCCGTGGAAACGGTGACTGGTAAAGGCACGGAAGCGTTTCAATCCGCCGCCGCCAGTGCGTTTTACGCGTTTTGCTAATCCGCGGTGTGTTTTTTGTTTTGGCATAACTAATTTCCTCCTCAAAATCTTTCGTTATCTGACTTTAAACTGAAACTCAGTGAGTCATTATTTATCGTTTTTTGGTGCTAATACTAAGAACATACTGCGGCCATCCATTTTTGGCTTTTGCTCAACAGTTGCCAAATCAGCAGTTTCTTCCGCCAAACGATCTAACACTTTCTGACCAATTTCTTTATGGGTAATGGCACGGCCTTTGAAACGGATCGAAGCTTTCACTTTGTCCCCTTTTTCAAGGAATTTACGTGCATTACGCAATTTTGTGTTGAAATCATTGACGTCGATCGTTGGACTTAAACGAACCTCTTTAATGTTGATTACTTTTTGTTTCTTACGAGCTTCACGGTCTTTTTTCTGTTGCTCAAAGCGGAATTTCCCGTAATCCATAATTCTTGCTACTGGCGGCTTAGCATTTGGTGCCACCAATACCACATCAAGGTTTGCTCGTTCTGCAATTTGCAATGCTTCAGCTTTACTCTTTACACCAAGTTGTTCGCCGTTTTGATCAATCAAACGCAATTCACGTGCACGAATGCCGTCGTTTACCATCATATCCTTTGCTATGGTCATTCACCTCCGAGTTTTTTGAGAGAAAGAAAAGCTTGTCGATTCGAAATCAGACAATAAAAAAACGAGTTCTTCACGAACCCGCACGTACTCCACACAAATAAATGGTAGGAATCCTATTCTGCCCAGCGATATCTTCACTCAGGCGAGAAGCGGGTGCTTCTGCTTTTATTTCTCAACTTTTATAGTATACTGCTTTTTTCTCTTATTGTCAACAGTTTTCATGATTGTTTCAAAAAAAAGCCGGAGCATACGCTCCGACTTTCGTGTTTCTTATTCTGCTTTCAATGCAGCCATCGTGATGTAGTTGTATGGTTGGTTGAAGTGAGGCAAGAAGAAGATATCTAATAGCTTCATCTTGTCGATCGTTACGCCTTCTTCGATCGCTAGTGAGAACATGTGGATGCCCATTGCGATTTCAGATGTACGTGACGCCATTTGTGCACCAACGATGCGGCGTGTTTCTTCTTCATAGACGATGCGGATCTTAACTGTCGCATTTTCTTTCATGAAGCCTGGTTTTTGGGTATCTTCGTAATCAGAGTATTTCACTTTCATGCCATTACGTTCGGCAGCTTCGACTGACAAGCCAGTTGAAACCATGTTGTAGCCGAAGATCGAAATCCCGTTTGATCCTTGAACACCTGTTGATTCTAGAGACGTTCCGCCGATATTATGGGCAGCGACGATCCCTGAACGTACGGCATTCGTTGCTAATGCGATATACGTTGTTTGTTGCAAAGCATTTGAGTACACCGTTGCACAGTCACCGACTGCGTAAACATCTGCATCGCTTGTCCGTTGATGGCGGTCCACTAAGTACGCGCCGTTAGCAAACAATTCCAAATGATCTTTGCCTAGCTCGTTGTTTGGTAAAAAACCGATCGCGTTGATCACTAGATCAACTGGGTATTCGCCGTTGTCTGTTACAACTGCTTCTACTTTCTCTGTTCCTTTGTATTCACGTGCTAATTCACCGAAATGCAATTCAATGCCATTGTCAGCTAAGTTTTTGTCCATATCTTCTGTAAACCATTTGTCGTAGTAGTTTGGCAATGCCCGTGTTGCTGCATCAAAAAGCAACACATTTTTGCCACGACGTTTTGCTGCTTCAGCAATTTCAACACCGATGTAACCAGCACCGATAACGGCAACGTTTTTCACGTCTTCTGATGCTAACTCTTTATCAACCGTTTGTCCGTCTTGGAATTTTTTCAAGAAATGGATGTTTTTCAAGTCACGTCCAGGTACTTTTGGTGAAATCGGTACAGAACCAGTTGCGATGACAACTTTATCATAAGATTCAACGATCGTTTCACCGTCATTGGTTACAGCGTGCACTTCTTTTTTCTCAAAATCGATATGGTCAACCACTGTTTCCATATGGATTTTTGCACCTTTTGCTTCAAAATCTTCACGTTTTGTATAGAACAAGCCTTCGTATGAATCGATTTGACGTCCAACCCATAAAGCAGTCCCACAACCTAGGTAGCTTAAGTTTGTATTACGGTCGATCATTACGACCTCTTGGTCTTTGTAGTTATCTAATAGTGTATTGGCAGCAGCAATCCCCGCGTGGTTTGCACCGATAATAACTGTTTTTGTCATGGAAAATTTCCTCCTTTTGTTTACATTGTCATTATAGCTTGCTTGTGAATTTGAAAACTATCAACTTTTTCGCGATTTTAAAAATTTATGACAGTTTTTCGTTGATATACGTCACTTTCAGCGGGTTGAGTTTCTATATCAAAATTATTTTCGTCTTGCAAGTAAAAAGATTGTGAAATATCATGTATTTAAACCTAAGGATTTTCCTTGTTATAAAAGCATTCTGCAAACCGATTGAATAAAATTCACAATGTTCTACCGCTTTTTCGCACCTGTTGCGGCAGCGATTCGCCGTGTTATACTGAAGAGAAAAAACAGATAGGATGGGATCTTGATGAAGAAAAAAATCGTATTGCCACTACCGCCCTTATTGTCGGCATTAGAGCCACAGGATTTTTATTTAGAAGAAGAACTGCTTTTCGAAGGTGCTTTCTTCGAAGGCTGTGACTATAGCTATGATGCTTGCAAAAATCTCATCTTGAAGCAATGTCATTTCAAGAAAGTGACGATGCAAAAAACACGCTTGAGTCAGTGGGAATGCCAAAACGTTCTCTTTGAAAATTGCGATTTTTCTAATCTGGAATGTTTTGGCGCCAGCTTTCATCGGGTTCACTTTAAACAATGTAAATTGACTGGCACCAATTTTGCGGAAAGCTATTTCCGTGACTGCACCTTTGAAGATTGCGTGGCGAACTTTGCTTCTTTTAGCAACACCAATTTACGGACAATGCTGTTTCGTCAGTGCCAACTAAACGACAGTGAGTTTTATGAAATGGATTGGAAACACTTGACGTTACAAGAAAACCAGTTGAACAATAGCAACTGGTTTCACACAAAATTAGCAACTTTAGATTTTCGGACCAATCAATTTCAAAAGATCGCGTTGTCCTTTGAACAATTGCGGGGGCTAACGGTCGATCAAGAACAAGCCTTGGTTATCGCCGCCGGTCTAGGTTTGGTGATCGATTAACGAATTCTACGCCATAAAGCAATCAACATCCAAACGGATAACACTAAACTGATCAATAAGGCAATCCCCCAACCGAAAATACTATTGGTAAAAGGCAGCGGAACGTTCATGCCAAAGAAACTGGTGACGATGGAAGGCATAGTCAATAAGAGGGACCAAACGGTCAAAAACTTCATGGTATCATTCAAGTTATTGTTTAACAGATTATTATAGGTTCCAGATAGTTGCTCTAAAATTTGAAAAGCCAGCAACGTCATTTCCACTGCCTGTTTGGCTTCGATCAAGGCATCATCCAGCTGTTCCCGCTCGTCATCATCCATCAAGCGATAAATGGATAACGCTTTGATTTGCTCCAAGAGGACCGCATTTTGTTTCGTGGCAGACACTAAAAAGACTAAACCAACTTCCAAATCGGACATTTGCAGCAGGTTTTTATTGGTGGTTTTTTCCCGTAGTCGCTGATTCAAGCGAATCCGGTCACTATTGACTTCTTCGACTAGCGGAAAAAACGTGCCTGAAATCAAGAATAAGCTTTGAAACAAAAAGTGAAGCGGTGTTTGCTGCGGCTTTTGCAGGATCAAGCGCTCCATCATCGGAATCACATAACGGGTATCATGGGAGGCAAAAGTAAAGATCTGCTTCTTTTTTAAAATAAACGTCATTGGGCTGGTCTCAAAATGATTGTCTCGCTTTTCTTGCTGAGGTACGTTGAAAACCAGCAGCAATGCTTCTTCTTCGGCATCGTATTCGACTCGTGCGCGTTCGTTTTTATCTAGAGAATACGTAAGCATCTCATCCGACAGATGATATTGTTTTTGTAGTGCCATCACGCATTTTGCGTCTTGCTGGTCGACTTGAATCCATTCATAGTTTCCATCATAAAAGACATGTTTGTTTTCCACAGTCCATCCTCCACTCTTGCTTTCTTCTATTATAAAAGAAAACAGCCAGAAGCCCAATCAAAGGACTTTTCTGGCTGTATCGGCCATTGCTATTTGCGGGCGTCTTTCAAAGCATCTTCCACCATTGTTAAAACGGCCTGTGCCGCTTGCGGGTCTTCGACAAAATTGAATTGATCGCCATCGATCTGGATCTTTGGACTCTCATTGTACTCTTCGTACCATTGATCGTAGCGTTTGTTCAACTCTTTGTAGTAGTCGTATAACGAAGGATCAAAGGTCAATTGTTCGTATTCCCGTCCGCGTTTTTCAATACGCTCCAACATCGTTTCAAAAGAAACGCGAATATGCACCAAAAGATCTGGATGCTTTTTGTGGGCTGCATACGGCAGCTCTTCCAACATATTGGCTAACAATTCATCATAGACTTTGACTTCGGTATCGGTTGCTCGCCCAAGGTCCGCATTTAAATGGAACAACAGTGAATCCTCATAAATGGAACGGTCCAAGACGTTATTGTCGTCTTTCATAGCTTGCTTGATACTTTCAAATCGTTTATTTAAGAAATAGATTTGCAGTAAAAACGCATATTTATTTGGATCTGCATAAAATAATGGTAACACTTCATTGTCATCGATCGATTCATAAAAGGCTTGACTGCCAAAATGATTGGCGATCAATGCGGTCAAACTTGATTTACCGGCACCAATCGTTCCTGCTAATACGATCACGCTCATATCCCCCAACTCACTCATCACTAAATATTGTATGTTGCATTTGCGATATCAACTATACAATACTATATCTTGTGCCGTCAACTGAAACTTTTGAAGCACAAATCAAGAAGTTTTTCAATAAAAGTTTAAAGATTTTTGCTTTTTTTTGAAATCTCATACGGAATGCTTAACGAAAGAGCCTTCTTCTAGTAAAATAGGAAAGGATCTTTAATTAAATTGTGTTTTTGTCAGGAGATAGTTACAATTGACTGACAAACGATAAATGAATCATGTGGGGTAAGCTCCCTAGAGAAATGAGGAAAATAATGTCAATTGGTACTGGCATAGCTACAGGAAAAATCATCTTAATGGGTGAACATTCAGTTGTTTACGGTGAACCAGCAATTGCTTTCCCTTTTGCGGGAGCAAAAGTACAAGTCGAGATCACAGCAAATGAAAAAAACACCTTGATTTCAAGTTACTATCACGGTCTGCTTGAAGAAGTCCCCAGCCACTTAAAAAATGTCAAAGACTTGCTGCATCGTCTGCAACAAGATTTCCACACGGGTCCTTTTGCAACCTCCATCGTCAGCACCATCCCTTCTGAACGGGGAATGGGTTCTAGCGCGGCGGTCGCTGTTGCACTGACTCGCGCTTTTTTTGATTGGATCAAAAAAGATTTTACAAAAGAAGAATTGATGACCTATGTCAACTTTTCTGAAAAAATCGCTCACGGCAATCCTAGCGGGATCGATGCTGCAGCAGCTAGTGGGACGGATGCCATTTACTTTATCAAAGGGCATCCCATCACTTCGTTTCCCCTCACGATCGACGGTTATTTGCTCGTCGCTGATACTGGCATCAAAGGGCAAACGAGAGAAGCTGTCAAAAGTGTCGCCCATCTTTTTGAAACCAGCAAGCAGCTGGCCAGTCAAGCGATCCAGCGTTTAGGGATCGAAACCAAAAGAGCCAAAGAGGCAATTATAGCCAATCAATTAGAAATATTAGGCGAAAGCATGAACAATGCCCATCAGGCACTGCAGCAGTTAGGGGTCAGCAATCAGCAACTGGATCAGTTGGTTTCCTCAGCATTGGCACACGGGGCTTATGGGGCGAAGCTGACCGGCGGGGGCCGAGGCGGCTGTATGATCGCACTAACCAAAACGAAGGAACAGGCTGAGAACATCAGCCGTATTTTATTGTCCGATGGCGCTCGTGCGGCATGGATACAAGGATTAGGAGTTTATGAACATGTATAAGGGAAAGGCTCGTGCCTACACGAATATCGCATTGATCAAGTATTGGGGAAAACAAGACGAAACCTTCATTTTACCGATGAACAATAGTTTGTCCCTGACCCTCGATGCTTTTTACACAGAAACAACGGTGGCTTTTTCACCCGATTTTACACAGGATCGCTTTACATTGGATGGTGTGGTGCAAACAGACGCTGCCACCAAAAAAGTTGCGGACTTTTTGGATCTGGTACGAAAAAAAGCGGACTGCCCGTGGTATGCCACGGTGGAAAGTCAAAACTTCGTCCCAACCGCTGCTGGACTTGCCTCTTCTGCCAGCGGATTAGCGGCATTGGCGGGTGCCTGTAGTGAAGCACTGGACTTAAACTTGTCGGAGCAAGCGTTATCCCGTTTGGCCCGTCGCGGTTCTGGTTCGGCTTGTCGGAGTATCTACGGCGGCTTTGCTGAATGGCATCAAGGCACCGATGAGACTTCTTTTGCCACCCAAGTGCCGTCGAATGGCTGGGAAGAAGAATTGAGTATGATCTTTATTTTGATCAACGCACAAGCCAAAGAAGTCTCCAGTCGTGAGGGCATGCGCCGAACCGTTGAAACATCGAGCTTTTATCCAGGCTGGCTTTCTGCCACTGCGAGCGATCTCGTGAAAATGAAACAAGCGATTGCCGAAAAAGACTTTACTGCTTTAGGTGAAACGACCGAGGCCAACGCCTTGAAAATGCATGGAACGACCTTAGCCGCCGAACCACCTTTTACTTATTGGTCTTCTGAATCTTTACGAGCTATGGAATGTGTCCGAATGCTGCGAAAAAAAGGATTGGCTTGCTATTTCACGATGGATGCTGGTCCCAATGTCAAAGTTTTATGCCAAAAACAAGAAGAACAAACGATTTTACGTGAATTAAGTGCTCACTTTGCCTCAGAACAATTAGTAACTGCTCATGCGGGCAAAGGATTAGCCTTTTTACCGGTGGAAGAATCTTCCCCCATCAACTAAGAAGCCATTAAGAAGCCATCGATTAGGAGTGTCGAAATGATTGAACTATCCGTTCCTGGAAAACTATTTATTGCTGGTGAATACGCCGTTGTCGAACCAGGTCATCCTGCAATCATCGTTGCCGTTGACCAATTTATCACGGTCACTGTTGAAGAGGCCCGTAAAAATGGCAGCATCCAGTCTGCCCAATACAGCGACCTGCCGATTCGCTGGACCCGTCGCAAAGGCGAATTAGTCTTAGACCACCGGGATAACCCGTTCCACTATATTTTGGCAGCCATTCGTCTGACGGAAAAATATGCCCAAGAAAAAGGCATTCCCCTTTCCTTTTACGATTTAAAAGTGACCAGTGAACTGGATAACTCGAATGGTCGCAAATATGGCCTCGGTTCCAGCGGTGCCGTGACTGTTGCCACGGTCAAAGCATTGAATCTGTACTATCAAATGGAAATGGATCGGTTGACCCAATTCAAAATTGCGGCTCTTGCCCATCTCGCTGTTCAAGGCAATGGGTCGTGCGGTGATATTGCGGCCTCTTGCTATGGCGGCTGGATCGCTTTTTCAACCTTCGATCACGACTGGGTCTTAACCAAACAAAAAGACCATACCTTAACAGAATTGATCGCTTTCGATTGGCCAGGATTATCGATCCGTCCCTTGACGGTTCCGAAATCTCTTCGACTGCTGATTGGCTGGACAGGCTCTCCTGCCTCCACCTCTGATTTAGTGGATCAAGTCTATCAATCCAAAGAAGAAAAAGAAAACGCCTATGCGGCCTTTTTAGCAGCCAGCAAAGACTGCGTCAATCGATTGATCGACGGCTTCTTAAATGAAGACAGTCGCACGATCAAAAAAATGATCACGGAAAATCGAAAGCTCCTGCGGGAGTTGTCCGCACTGACTGGTGTGCCGATTGAAACTCCAGCACTTAAAAAGCTCTGTGATCTAGCAGAAAATTATTGTGGTGCAGCCAAATCTTCCGGTGCCGGCGGCGGCGATTGCGGCATCGTGATCGTTGACCAAAAAACCGGTATTTTACCATTGATGAGTGCGTGGGAAAAAGCCGAGATCACCCCCTTGCCGCTGCATGTTTACCATTACCGGGAGGACCTATCATGAATCGAAAAGATGAACATGTTTCCTTAGCAAAAGCGTTCCATAAAGAACACAGCAACGATTTTGATGCAGTTCGCTTGGTTCACCAGTCGTTTCCACAAATTGACGTGGCTGATGTGTCAATTGCGACGACTGTCTTTGACCGCTCATTTTCCAGCCCTTTTTTCATTAATGCCATGACCGGCGGCAGTGAAAAAACCTTAAAAATCAATCAAGAGTTAGCAGAGATCGCACAAGCCTGTGAGTTGATGATGGCAACCGGCTCCGTTTCGGCTGCCTTAAAAGACCCAAGTGTCGCCGATTCTTTCCGTATCGTCCGTAAAGCCAATCCTGACGGCTTCTTATTAGCCAATATTGGCGCGGGCAGTCCCGTTGAAAATGCACAGCGGGCAGTGGAGCTCTTTGATGCCGATGCCTTGCAGATCCATCTGAATGCACCGCAAGAATTAGTGATGCCAGAAGGCGATCGTCAATTCAGCCAATGGCTGTCCTTATTGGAAAAAACGATGGCTTCTGTTGCCGTTCCGGTTGTCGTAAAAGAGGTCGGCTTTGGGATGTCCCGTGAAACGATCCAGCAGTTACTGGCGATCGGCGTACAAACGATTGATGTTGCTGGCAGCGGCGGCACAAGTTTTACTCAAATCGAAAATGCTCGTCGAAAAAAACGTGAATTGGCGTATTTAGACACCTTTGGTCAATCCACCGTGATTTCCTTGCTGGAAGCAAATGAGATCCAACAGCCCTTTACCCGCATCGCTTCAGGCGGGGTTCGGGATGCTTACGATATCTTCAAAGCACTTTGCCTTGGTGCCGATAGCGTAGGACTATCCGCCACGATCCTCGTGCTGCTTTTGTCAAAAGGCAAAGAAGAAACCATCGCCACCTTACAATCATGGAAGGAACAGCTGCAGCTGCTCTACACAATGGCAGGACAGACAAGCACCAAAGACCTTACCAAGGTTCAGCTGATTTTTTCTGGTGCTGTCAAAGAGTGGTGTGAAGCACGTCAGATTCCCTTAGCAAAGTATAGTTTGCGTTAAGCGATCCAATCGCTGACTACCACATCAAATAAGTAAAAGCAGTACAATTCGTTTTTTATTGTACTGCTTTTTTTTTGTGTTCTTTTTTCTATAATAGTAAGTTTCCATTTATCATTTGGATAGTAACGTTATTTAATCGCTACTTGATAATCACTTTCATTATCAGGTACGTTGTTTTTTTACCATCTTGTTTTCGAATGTGCTATGCTCAAGTTGAGGGAGGAACAATCGATTATTTCTTGAGAAAAGGATCGGTTTTTCATTCCTAGACTACATTCAAAAGGAGGCGTTTCTTATGAGTAAATCAGAATCGTCGGCTGTTTTTTCAACGATCGCTTGTTTGCTTTTGATGGCAACTGGCTTTCTTATGGCATCTTTTTCCATTCCTTATAGCTTTGTCCCTTATCTGTTAGCGATTCTTGCTGGTGGTTGGAAACAAACCTGGGAAGGCACGCAAGAATTGGTGCACGACAAACGGTTGAACGTCGATCTATTGATGGCATTAGCCGCCATCGGTGCCTGTATCATTGGTCATTGGTTTGAAGGGGCGATGCTGACCTTTATCTTTTGTTTGAGCGGTGCCCTTGAGGAATATACGACCAACAAAAGTACGCGAGAAATCAGTTCATTAATGGCACTGCAACCAACGACTGCCTTAAAAATGATTGAAAGTGGCGAGCTCGTCGAAGTACCAGTAGAAGCCCTTCAGTTAAAAGATACGATTATGGTGGCAAAAGGCAGTGCGATCCCGATCGACGGTATCGTGATCCAAGGAAACAGCAGCGTTGATGAGGCGGCCATCAGTGGCGAATCCATTCCTGTCGAGAAACGTTTAGGCAGTGAAGTCTTTGGCGGAACCATCAACCTCGGGCAGCCATTGTACATTGAAGTTACTCAAACGAGTGAAAACACCCGCTTTGCAAAAATCATTCAATTGGTGGAAGAAGCACAGCAAATGCCAAGTCAAACGGCGACCTTGATAGAGAAAATCGAACGGATCTATGTGCCGATCGTCCTGATCGCCGTCCCGCTAATGATCGTTTTGTGTACGTTTTTCACGAATTGGGGGTTCCAAGAAAGCTTTTATCGCGGTATGGTTTTACTGGTGGTGGCATCTCCTTGTGCCTTAGTCGCCTCTGCTACTCCTGCGACCTTAGCAGCTATTTCTCACGCTGCTCGTTTGGGCGTTTTATGCAAAGGCGGACAAGCCTTAGATGCCTTTGCCAATGTAAAAGCGATCGCTTTTGACAAAACCGGAACGCTGACTCGCGGCAAACCTGCTGTCACTGATGTCCATCTGTTGCTGGATGAACCCTTTATTCCCCAACTGATCGTCGGGATGGAAAAACAATCAAATCACCCATTGGCTGAAGCGATCTTGGCGTATTTTCATGATGAAAAGCCGTTGGAATTAGCCGTGGAAGAACAAGCGGGGGTCGGTCTAGCCGCCACTTACCAAGCTGCCCATTGGACGATTGGAAAAGAAGTCGATCTAACCTCTGTTGCTGCCAGTGAGCAAACCCGCATCCACGAATTGAAAGCAGCTGGAAAAACCTTGATTTATATCAATCGTGACCGTGTGTTAGCAGGGTATTTAGCGCTATTGGATCAGCCCCGTCCTGAAGCTCGTGAGAGTCTTGCCTACTTCAATGAGCAGGGGATTCACACGACGATGCTGACGGGTGATCATTTAGGTACTGCTAAAGTGATCGCAGCAGAAATCGGCTTGTCTGACTACGAAAGTGATTGCCTGCCTGATGAGAAAACCACTCGGATCAAAGAAATGAAAGAAACCTACAAAATCAATGCGATGGTCGGTGATGGGATCAATGATGCCCCCGCCTTAGCGACCGCAAGTGTGGGGATCGCGATGGGCGAAGGAACCGACGTCGCAATGGATGTGGCGAACATCGTCTTGATGAAAAATGATTTGCTGCGCTTGGTCGACAGTCACCGTTTGGCTAAAAAATTACAGCGGATCATCAAACAAAACATCGTCTTTTCTATCAGCGTCATCTTGTTGCTGATCGCTTCAAACTTCCTTGAATTTCTCACGCTGCCTCTAGGGGTCGTGGGTCATGAAGGAAGCACGATCTTAGTTATCTTAAACGGGTTGCGTATGCTTTTGCCATTACACAAAGAAACACCCCAGCAAGCCAAACCAACTCGCAAAGATTGTGATGATTGCGTCTTGTATCAACAGTCTTTGCATACGTGATCACTACTTGCATTAGAAAAACGCCCGTTGTTGGCACTTCACTAGAAGTCCATCAACGGGCGTTTTGCTGTTTTTCCTATTTATGCGTGATTGGCAAGTTGTTCCGTGTAGAGTTTGCCATCGTACATCTTAAAGAATGGATAATAGCAGAGAATGGAAACCCCTAAGTTGATCAAAGCGATCAGGATGGCTCGGAAATCACCACCGGTTCCTAAAAACGCCCCAATTCCGACTGGCGAGATCCAAGGAATCCCAGTAATGACTTTATCGACAAAGCCAAATGAGCTAGCAAAGTAAGCAATCGTGACGTTGATCAAAGGGGTTATGATAAAGGGGATGATCAAATACGGATTGTAGACGATCGGTGCCCCGAAGATCACTGGTTCATTGATATTAAAAAGCCCTGGTAAGATCGCTGCTTTTCCTAAGACTTTGAGCTGTTGTGATTTTGCCACAAACAGCATCAATAAAACCAATCCAAGCGTACTTCCTGCGCCGCCCATAAAAATATACATGTTCACGAAATCCCCAGCAAAAATATTATTGGCACCATCGATATTTTCTGTTAGAGCCACCAACAGGATGGGATTGATGAAACTATTTTTAATAACAGCCGTCCCATGAACCCCCACTGCCCATAAGAGATGGATAAGGAGCATAATCACGATGATTCCTAACCAAGAACCCGTCAACTCTTTCACGAATTCAAATGGTTTGGACAGCAATCCGTGAAGATCCGTGTGGAAAACCGCCAGTACCCCGTTGATCGCCACCATCAAAAAGGCGATCAAAATCGCTGGGATCAATGACGCAAATGCCTTGCTGACTCCATCGGGAACTCCTTCAGGCATCTGGATGGTGATCTTTCTTCTTACACAAAAACGATAGACCGCCGTAGCAAGCACTGCGGTGATGATCCCAATAAAGATGCCTACCCCGCTAAAGCGTGTGATCCAACCGCCTATGGCGATTCCATTGTAAACAATGGCAGTTTCGCTTTCTGACTGCAGCAATTGAGCTGCACCATCTGTGATATCGACTTGGACGATCGTCATTAAAAAGGCAAACAAGCTTAATAACGCCCCTACAAAACTGCTCATAGTCAAATGATCTTCTTTATGATAAATCTCAGTTAAATAATACCCTGTTGCTAAACAATAAAAAACAGCAATCGAGCCGACAGACATCGTGGTCACGACACTATAAAGCGGTGAAAATCGTAAAATCGTTTGTTCGAAAAAGCCAGCCAGTGGTGGAATGATCTGCGGTAAATTATTGATGATCAAAAAGATCGATCCGACGATCGTAAAAGGGACCGTAATGATCCCTGCTTGCATGATTGCGCGAATAAAGCGTAAATTCGCCAACTTATTCAAAGGCGGCATCAAACGCGTTTCTAAAAAGGTAAAAACACTTGTCATCGTTACTCCTCCAACGAAGGGATCGCCCCTTCTTCAATCAGCTTTTGATACCAATAAAAGCTGTCTTTTCTCACTCGTTTTTGTTCTTTTTCCTGTGCATCATTGCGATCCACGTAAATGAAGCCATACCGTTTTCGAATCCCCTCATGTACACTGATCAAATCAATGGCAGACCACGGACTGTATCCGATCAGATCCACCCCAGCATTGATCGCGGCTAAGCATTGGCTGATATGCTGCGACAAATAATCGATACGGTACGGATCATGAACCGTGCCATCTGCTTCTAGATGATCTTCTGCCCCTAAGCCGTTTTCGGTAATGATGATCGGCAAGTAGTAACGATCATAAAGAGTCTGCAACGTCGTTTTCAGCCCCAAGGGATCGATGGTCCAATTGAAGGCATTTTTCTTCAAGAACGTATTGGTGAACCCTTTGTAAAAACCACGCTCCATAATGTCTTCACTTTGCTGATCGCTGATACCGTTTTTCATATCCCCGGCTTCCGTCGGCTGCTCCACTGTCACTGTGGAGTAGAAGTTCATCGCGACAAAGTCAGGCAGCGCCCGTTTCATCAACGCCTCATCCTCCGGACCAAAGTCAATCGTGAGCCCGTTTTGGTTCAAATAATCTTGAAAGACCGTGTTGTAACGACCGAAGCAGGCAAAATCAAGGTAAGCCCAGTTCCGGACACTGTTGAAGTACAACGCTGCTTGGTTGTCTTCTGGTCGACTAGTCGCCGCATAGACCAACGAAATATTCGGCACCGGTCCGATTTTGCCATTTGGAACGATTTCATGACACGCTTCGAAGGCATATTTTTCAGCGATCATCAGGTGATGAAATTGCTGGTATTTTTCTGATAATGGAATCTTTTTCCCTAATATTTTTTGATCCACCAGCAGCATGATATTTGGTTCATTGATCGTCAGCCAATGCGTCACTCGATCCCCATAGGCTGTAAACAGCGTTTTGGCATATGCGGCAAATGCCTCAACGGTGCTGCGTTTTGTCCAGCCGCCTTCTTCTTCCAATGCTTGCGGCAAGTCAAAATGGTTCAGCGTCACAAAGGGCTGAATCCCGTGTTTCAGCAATTCATCAATGACATCGCTGTAATGATCCAAGCCTTTTTGATTAATAGTACCGCGCCCTTCTGGAAAAATTCGCGACCAAGCGATCGAAAAGCGGAAAATTTTGATCCCCATTTCTGCTAACAAGGCGATATCCTCTTTGTACTTGTGGTAATGGTCGACAGCCACTGTAAAATCTGCGATCTCATGGTTGTCTCTTGGACGAGTATCTTGGACACTCAGTCCCTTACCGTCGGTTTGATACGCCCCTTCGGTTTGGTGCGCGGAAATCGATGCTCCCCACAAAAAATCGGTTGGAAATGTTTGTTTCATATCGTACTCCTTATCCTAAATAAGATGCGTTTGACATCTTAGAATTATTGCTTGCATAGCAAAGACAATATTCTGAATTATCTCTTATTTTTCGCGGTAACGCAAAAAATAACTCCTGTCAAGTAAGACCCTCTTGAAGAGCTGCTACTTAGACACAAAAAAAGCAAAGTCCAGTTTCCTAGACTTTGCTTATGATTTAGAAGTAGCAGCTTATTTTTTCTCTGCTTTGTCTTCGTTCAATAGTGCTTTTCTTGAAAGGTTCACACGACCTTGTTTGTCGATTTCTGTAACCTTCACTAAGATTTCGTCGCCTTCTTTGACAACGTCTTCCACTTTGTTGACCCGTTCGTTCGCAAGTTGTGAAATATGAACTAAGCCGTCTTTGCCTTTGATCAAGTTGACAAACGCACCAAATTTTTCAATACGGACAACTTTCCCAAGGTACACTTCGCCAACTTTTACTTCTTTCGTCAATTCTTCAATGATCTTGATGGCTTTTTGGATCATTTCTGCATCAGCAGAAGCAATCGAAACTTTTCCGTCTTGATCGATATCGATTTTCACGCCAGTTTCATCAATGATGCCATTGATGGTGTCGCCGCCTTTACCGATTACATCTTTGATCTTCGCAGGATCGATTTGGATCATTTCGATCTTCGGTGCGTATTGGCTTAACTCTTCACGAGGAGCAGCCAATGTTGATGTCAATTCATTTAAGATTTCCATCCGTGCTTTTTTCGCTTGATCTAATGCTTCTGTCAAGATTTGTTCAGTGATTCCTTGGATCTTGATATCCATTTGTAACGCAGTGATCCCATCTTTGGTTCCAGCAACTTTAAAGTCCATATCGCCAAGGTGATCTTCTAAGCCTTGGATATCCGTTAAGATCGTGTAGTTTTTACCATCAGATACAAGTCCCATTGCGATACCTGCAACTGGTGCTTTGATTGGTACCCCTGCATCCATCAATGCTAAGGTTCCTGCACAAATACTTGCTTGAGAAGAAGAACCATTTGATTCTAATACTTCTGCAACAAGACGGATTGTGTAAGGGAAGTCTGTTTCATCAGGAATCACTTGTGCTAAGGCACGTTCGCCTAATGCACCATGACCGATTTCACGACGTCCTGGTGAGCCAGCACGACCAGTCGAACCAACAGAAAATTGAGGGAAGTTGTAATGGTGGATGAATCGTTTTGATTCTTCAACCCCTAATCCATCAATGATTTGGTGTTCACCTAAAGGTGCTAACGTACACGCAGACAACGCTTGGGTTTGTCCCCGAGTAAATAGACCAGAACCATGAACACGTGGCAATAAGCCAACTTCTGATGCCAATGGACGGATTTCGTCTAATTGACGGCCATCCGGACGAATCTTGTCGATGGTGATCAATTCGCGAACCACATCTTTTTCAAGATCTTCTGCGATTTGTTTCACTTCTTTCAAGAATTGTGCTTCCTCTTCATGTCCAGCAAATTTTTCTGCATACACTTCTTTCACTGTGTCTTTGACTTTATCGATCTCGTCTTCACGAGCCAATTTTTCTTCCGTCATAACAGCAGTTTTCATTGTTTGGTAGTAGCCGTCGAAAATTTCTTTTTTCAAGTCAGCATCTACTTGTAACAATTTGACTTCCATTTTTGGTTTGCCCACAGCTGCGACAACTTCTTCTTGGAAGGCAACCAATTCTTTGATAGCATCAAAGCCGAATAATAACGCACCTAACATGTCTTCTTCAGAAACTTCTTTCGCTCCTGATTCAACCATGTTGATGGCTTTTTTCGTTCCAGCTACTGTCAATTCGATATCGGTTTGTTCTGCTTGTTCTACTGTTGGATTCAAGACATATTCGCCATTGACCCGACCGACATCGACACCAGCGATCGGTCCGTCAAACGGGATATCTGAAATAGATAACGCTAAAGAAGAACCTAACATTGCTGCCATTGCAGGCGTACAATCTTGTTCAACGCTCATTACGATGTTTGTAACTTGTACTTCATTACGGAAGCCTTCCGCAAACATTGGACGGATCGGACGGTCGATCAAGCGGGCAGTCAAGGTTGCTTCCGTACTTGGACGTCCTTCACGTTTGATAAAGCCACCAGGTACTTTCCCTACGGCATACATTTTTTCTTCGTAATTGATCGTTAATGGGAAAAAGTCGGTATCTTTTGCTTCCTTAGATGCAACCGCTGCACTTAGGACAACCGTGTCGCCATAACGAACCAATACAGCTCCGTTTGCTTGCTTGGCTAATTGGCCAACTTCTACTTCTAATGGGCGGCCGCCCCAAGTTGTTTTGAATACTTGTTTTTCTGTCATGTTCTGCTCCTTTTCATCGGATCCCAGCAAGTCACTACTAAACAAATGAAAAAATCGGAATGGCGTTCCGCTGCTTTCATTTGGTTAGTAGGATGCTGCTTACAAGGACCCAAAATTCTTTTTGGCTGCGCTTTTTGATTCACCAGTCAAAAGGCCGCTATTTTGGTGTTTCACTTTTTAGATGGCTCGAGCTTACCTGTCAGACTGCATCAGCTGTTTTAGCCGACAATGCAGTCGCAGTGATTCCGCTGCTTGGTCACTACCCTCGCTGCTCTCGCCTAGTAGGTTTCATCATCTGCTCTGTGCGGCTTGCGTCGCCCAGTCGCAGTGATTCCACTGCTTGGTCACTACGCTCGTTGCTCTCGCCTAGTACTATTCATCATCTGCTCTGTGCGGCTTGCGCCGCCCAGTCGCAGTGATTCCGCTGCTTGGTCACTACGCTCGTTGCTCTCGCCTAGTACTATTCATCATCTGCTCTGTGTGGCTTGCGCCGCTCAGTCGCAGTGATTCCGCTGCTTGGTCACTACGCTCGCTGCTCTCGCCTAGTACTATTCATCATCTGCTCTGTGCGGCTTGCGCCGCTCAGTCGCAGTAATTCATAGCAAAAAAGTGAGATTCGGGTTGAACCTCACTTTTCTTTGTTTGATTAACGACGTAATCCTAAAGCTTGGATTAATTCGCGGTAACGTTGTACGTCTTTTTGACGTAGGTAAGCTAATAAGTTACGACGATGTCCAACTTTTTTCATCAACCCACGGTATGAATGGTGGTCTTTTTTGTGCATACGTGCATGTTCGTTCAAATGGTTGATTTCTTCTGTTAAAACAGCGATTTGAACTTCTGGAGAACCAGTATCTCCTTCATGACGTGCAAATTTGTTGATGATTTCGTTTTTGCGTTCTTTTGAAATTGCCATGTTTTTCACCTCTTTTTCTTTTTCCCCTGCGACTGAGTAAAACGTTGGTGATTCGTTAAACCAAGTAACAGGTACTGTGCTTTTCACACGTAATTACTTTACTTGATTCTAAGTAAAAAAGCAAGTTTATCTACCTATTCTTTTCGTTTCTTTTGAAAGCTCCTCCAAAACTTATGTTATACTTAGGATACTACTCTATCTAAAGGAAGTGTAAGGATGAGCGTTCTTTCCCGAATCGAGAGCATGAAAAATGAATTATCGCTTTCTGAGAAGAAACTCTTCGCATTCATGGAGGCCAATCCTGAAAAAGTGCCGTCGATGACTGCGAGTCAATTAGCAGAAGCCACTGGGATCAGTGCACCAACCGTTGTACGTTTTGCGAAAAAAACCGGCTTTGCTAGTTTGACAGATTTAAAAATACAATTATCTGCCGAATCCGGCTTGCGCCACAATGCCAATGAGCATTTAGGCTATGCCGATGTTGAATTAAACGAGCCCTTTCATGCCATCACCTCAAAATTGAGCCACAATGCCCAGGTGACCATGAATGAGACGGCCCAATTATTAGAAGAACAGCTGATGTTGGCTGCCGCTGAACTGATCGCGACTCGTGAACGCATTTTTGTCTGCGGAATCGGTGCTTCCTCATTGATCGCACAAGATATCCAACAAAAATGGACTCGTTTAGGCAAGATCGTCGTGTTTGAAAATGACTACAATCTCTTGTTGCCGCAACTTGTCAAAAACGAGAAAAAAAGTCTGGTCTGGGTCATTTCCAACAGTGGACACACGCCTGAGATGGTTCACTTAGCCGAAATCGCTAAAAATCTTGGCGTTCCGATCCTGTCACTCACCCGCTTTGGCAGCAATCCGTTGACGAAGTTGGCGGATGTTCCCCTGCAAGTGTCCCGTTCCAAAGAAGCCAACCAGCGGAGTGCCGCTACCAATTCAATCATCGCCCACCTATTAGCGGTCGATGTCCTTTTCTATGTCTTTTTAAGT
The DNA here is from genome assembly GCF_051711245.1 of Enterococcus sp. DIV0240d. NCBI lineage: Bacteria > Bacillati > Bacillota > Bacilli > Lactobacillales > Enterococcaceae > Enterococcus > Enterococcus sp. DIV0240d. Next base: position 3,252,171 of record NZ_JBIOMG010000001.1, read on the forward strand.
AAAAATGAAAAGCTGGCACGAAATATCTATGCGTCACGCCAAGCCATCGCTGATTTTCGTGAGAAGTATTTGTAAAATGTTAGGGAGCTATAGCCTCCTACTCTTTATTAAAGCGATGACTCTACCCATTGATGAAACGTTTTTTACCAATCAAAGACAAGAGGCTGAATGTCATCAGCCTCTATTTTTTTATGCTAAGCAATGATCCCCATTGTAGAATGAACTGGACGTTGCATTCATTCTTACTCCGTCTCGCTAGATAGAATCCGCTCCTGTTTTCTCCTTGCTCGCGACTACTTTCCTCATTGCTCCTCCTCCAAATACGAGACTACCCACGAATCAAATAGTTTTTGATACGCAGCTTTTGGGCGGTCTTTTTCTTGATACACCTTTTGTGCGATGGCCGCTTGGAGCCAAAAAATCGCTTGGATCACTTCACGACTAGTCTGAGCCTCAGGTACATCCGCCCAGACGGATAAAGCGATCGCCTGTGTTTGGGCAAGCTGTTCCTGTGCAACTTGTTGTCCATTGGCAAACGTCGTCAACTGGAATTCATTGCTGATTTTTTCGTAGGTTGGATAAGTATAGCCTGCCGCTTCTCCTAAGACATAATAGAAAAAATTATCATTGTGATTGATCATGGTATAGCCTTTTTCAAAAAAGACATCTGCCGGCGCCATATTCTGGTTCCAACGGGTCCAATAGGAGATTTGGCAATTCTCCGTCAACGTTGTCTGCTCTTGGCGATTCAAGCGGTAAAACCCATCATTCCAGACCCGCACAACAAAGCCGAGACTTTCAACAAAGGCCGCCAGCTCATTGACGTAATCAATAAAGACTTCGATTCCACTGGCTTTTTCTCCATAGCGCTCACGGGCTGCTTCGATCATTTGCGGAAAGTTTTCTAAATGATCAAAATCAATAAACTCATCGGCACCAATATGAAAATAGGTGCTGTCTTCAAACAGTTGCGCATATTCCCGATAAACTTCCTGAATAAAAGCTACCGCTTCTGAATCCAAAATGTTCAGTGCTCGATCATCACGCGTGCCATCGGCTGTCGGTAATTGCCACTCGGGCTTTTGAGCCAACACTTGCCGCAGATGACCGGGAGAATCAAAGTCCGGAATGATGGCAATGCGATGTTCGTGGGCATATGCGATCAATTCGCGGATCTCTTGTTTGGTCAAATACTCCTCCGAAACGATTTCTGGAAATTGCTCTGATTCAATGCGAAATCCTTCATTCTCGGAAAAGTGTAGCTGTAGATGGGTAAACTGGAAACAAGCCATACTACGAACGACAGCTTTTAAATCCATCAAGGAGTAAAATTTGCGACCAATATCGATCATTAAGCAACGTTCGGGGATAGCCGCCGCATATGAGCCTTCCCGCAATTGATCAGTAAAGAAATCTCGCCAATATTTCGTTGTAGCAGGATAGACCATCTCAGGAGTTGAGACAATGATCTGTTGCTTCTCAAAACGAAAATCCGCATCAAGTGATGGCCTGAGAACGATTTGGGGTTGGTGGTCTGGCATTTGCCAGCCCATTGTTGCAAAAAGAGCGGTTGCTTTTTTATAATCTACGAATTCATTGTGTGCTTCATTCATCTTCGTTTCTCTCAGTACAATTAATAATTTGTTCCCTTTTATGAAGGTTCCTTTCTATCATAACACCTGATTATAATAACGTTTTCATTTTGAGAGATTTCTTAATAAGTACTAATCAGAAAAGCCGGTCCTGTGTATGGTGGTTAATTGCCTATTCAAACGATCATCCCAGTAAAGCCAACAATTCTCATGTAGTTGTCGATCGATTCGTTATAACTTTTCTGGAAGGATGTGAATGGGAAAAAGAGCCAGCTTCCCAATGATGATTCTCTCCCCTATACTACTACAAAAGAAAAATCAGCTGAGCTGCAATTGGCCTTTACTATTGAAACAGTCCCTGCTCCAAATAATCCACCAACGGACCCAAGTACTTTTTATCTGTCCAATCACAATCTTGTCCGTTGGCTTCCATGAGCGCCTTCATCTGCGGATCATAGGTGTGAGGCGCTTTCTTAGCCGCAGCTTTTCTTAACATTTTCACTAAGTTTCGATCAAAGAAATTCATTTTGCTTTCCTGCCATTGTCCTCTGCCGTAAAAAAGGGGGATGTCTTTTAGCGGACCCGTGAGATTCTGTTCTTTGAGTTTTTTCACAACATCTTCTTCAGGAGCAGAGGCTCCCGCACAAAAGATAAGTATCTCTTTGTCTTTTAGCTGGTTGGTATTCTTTTTTAAAAAGGACAGTCCAGCAATACCCGATGCATAGATTCCCCCACAGAAGATAATTGTGTCATAATCCATTACTTCAGCTATTTTCGCTTTTGGGGTTTCTAGGCTGGAAAAACCTGTTGCATCTTGAAGCCAGTGGACATACTTTTTGACAGCGCCGTATTTCGATTGATAAACAATAATGCCGTTTTTCATGGGGGAACTCCTCTCTGCAGTTAGGACTGCACCTTATGGTTTTGTGCCAGCTATTGCTTGTTCTAAAAACGTTTCGTACGCTTTTTCCTGTTGTGCATAGATTTCATCTAGTGGAATACCAGGTGTCGTTACTGAGAAAATCGTACCGATTCCGATCGTGTAAATGAGCATATGCATGTGTAGCTGTTTGGCGGTTTCTATACTGATAGTCAAATCGGCGGCAATCCTTTGGGCTACTTGAGGATTCGTCTCCAACTGATACAGATCTTCTAATGACGAAACATTCGCTCTTTTTTGTAAGACAAAAATACTCAAAATATGGGGTTCTTCTTTCGCCAATTGCAAATACGCGTGTCCGGTACTGCGAAACAGATCCTGGGGGTCGCTATGGGCTTCTAGATACGCTTGTAAAAATTGCCGTGCTTTCTGCTCTACCTCTGTTCGCAGGCCCTCCATATTGGTGCAGTAACTATAAATGGGCTGGACTGAACAGCCTAACTTCTCGGCAATGTTCTTGACGATCACGTGCTCCATACCGCCTTTTCGAGCAATCTCAAAGGCGGCATCAACCACCATTTCCTTTGTTATTCGTTGTTTCGGCATTCATTGCCCTCCTTAAGCACAAGTTTCGTTATATAAACTCTTTATATAAATCGATTATATTCTTTTGTTCCTTCGAAGTCAATTGGATCCAAGCCACTATCCCTCGCTCTTTCTATTGAATAAAGAGCTGTCGCTTTCTCACAAATCATCGTTCATAGGGTGTAAATCTTCCGTTACTTTCCAATGATTGCTGGCTCTTTTATCCGCATAAAAAAGGTACAGCCCACAGAAAAAGGCTGTACCGTAGATAATACGTATGGGCTCTTTTACACTCGAAGCTGCTACACTTCTGGGGTGTTCTCTGGTGGCGCTTCGGGGATCGGTTCTTCCTCTTCATACAAGGAGGAAACCCGCGTATACCATTCAAACACATGGGTAATGACCACTTTAGCTGCCGCATACACAGGAATCCCTAAAATGACCCCAACAAGGCCAAACAGTTTTCCTGAAGTCAAGAGGACTAACAGGATCGTGACAGGATGAATCGACAACTCGTTTCCTAGAACTAATGGCGAAATCAAGCGGCCTTCAATGGTCTGCTCAATGACAAAGACGATCAGCACTTGGATCAGTAACACGGGTCCACCGACGATTCCTAAAAAGACCGCAGGGATCATGGCCAAAAAAGATCCTAAATAAGGGATTAAATTTAGAAATCCCGCTGCAATCCCCAGTGTGATGGCATAATCTAAGCCAATGATACTAAACCCGATCATAAACATCACTGCGACCGCAAACGCCACCGTCAGTTGTCCCCGAATATAGGAGGATACTTGATCGTTCATCTCTTTTAAGACGACCAGTGATGGCTGGCGCATTTTGGTTGGCAGAAATTTAACAAAATAAGGGGCTAGTTTACGGCCATCTTTCAGTAGGTAGAACAAAATAAATGGCATGGTAATGACCGCTAAAACGATCGTTGCAACGGCGCCGAAGAAACTGCCTAGATTTTGAATCGTGCTGCGGGAAAGGTTTTGGACGATATCCGTCAAAGAAGAAATCAGCTTCTCATTGGAGGCTTCGATCTGCTCTTGGACTTGCGAGAAGATTGGATCAGAGAGAATCTCATTCACCTTATTCTCGATGATCGTCAAGTAGCCTGGCAAATTATCCGCAAAGCTCATGGATTGCTCTTGGATCTTAGGGATGATCACCACCACACCCCAGACGATCAGACCAACCACTAAAATAAAGAGACCAAAAATACTGTAGATTCGTTTGATTCCCTTGCGTTCTAAGTAGTCGACGGTGGGGTTCATCAAGTAATACAAGATCCCCGCCAAAATGATTGGCAATCCGACGATGGCTAAAAATTGCCAGACGGGTTCAAACAAATACGACACTTTCGTAAAGAGCAGCAAAATCAAGAGAATCAATAAAATGACCAGCAAGCTGGTCACTGCTTGATTGTTTAAAAACCATTTCCAAAACCAGGAATGCGGCTTTTTCTGCGTTTCTTTCATGACATTCTTTGCCTCCTAGTCGTACGTCACCTGCATGCCGACTTCTAGTTTCGGCAGAACAGTTGGCGTTAAATAAATCGCACTTGAAAGCTGATCTTCAGCCGGCACTTCGTCAAAGACAAAGGTCACATGCTGGATCGTTTGCAGGATTTGGTTTACGACCGTCCCTACATATTGGACTTGATAGGTCTGATCACCAAAAGTGATCTGGTCCCCTTTTGTGACGACTAACGCTTGCGAATCAGGAATCGTTTGAATGACTGAATATTCTCGCAGTGTGTCGGTCGCTTCTTCCCCAAAAAAGATGATCATTCTTTCTTGCGAATCGATCGCTTGTGGACCGATTTCTTTGATCGTCCCTTTTTTCATATGACAAACTCCCCTTTCTATCTTCTTGTTTATTATAACATAAAGAGTTTTTCTACCCGCCCAAAACCGCATTCTATGGTAGAATTAAATAGGAATGAAACTATTAGGAGGTTTTTTTATGTTGCAAACGATTTATTTAGGTACGTACACTCGTCGCGAAAGTAAAGGGATCTATTCGATCGCTTTAGATACGGAAAAAGGAACACTGACCGATTTGACCTTATGCGCGGAAGAAAAAAGTCCGACTTATCTTGCCCGCAGTAAAAAAGAAGCAGTTTACAGCGTCACAGAAGTAGATGGCAACGGCGGCGCAGCTGCTTATACCCCAGACTTTACCTTGCTGAATACCGCAACGGAAGAAGGCGCACCACTTTGCTATGTAGCAGTTGATGAAACCCGTCAGCTTTTATATGGTGCCAACTACCATAAAGGTGAAGTGAATGTTTATAAAATTCTAGAGGATGGCAGCATCGAAGCAACGGACAGCATCTACCATGATGAACCCGTCGGCTCTCATGAAAACCAAGACAAACCTCATGTCCACTATACTGACTTAACACCAGACCAACGTTTAGCAGTTTGTGACCTTGGAACGGACCGTGTCTATACTTATGATATTTCAGAAGATGGCAAACTGACAGAAGTTGCCGTTTACGTGGCAGAAGACGGAACTGGCCCACGTCACTTGGTCTTCCATCCAACTAACCAATACGCTTACTTAGTGGGCGAATTAGACAGCTCATTGACTGTTTTACGCTACAATGAAGCAGATGGCAGTTTTGAGAATATCCAAAAGGTGCCAACGATCCCTGCAGACTTTACGGATTTCAACAGTGGCGCTGCGGTACGTATCTCGAACGATGGCCGTTTTGTTTACAGCTCAAATCGCGGCCATAATTCAATCGCTGTTTTTGAAGTAACCGATGAAGGCGCTGGCCTGACTTTTGTTCAATCAATCTCGACTGAAGGCGACTTCCCTCGCGACTTCGATTTGGACCCGACAAACGATTATCTCGTTTGTGCCAACCAAAATTCTGATAACCTAACGTTATACAAACGCGATGAAGCCACTGGCAAATTGACTGTCTTAGAAAAAGACATCTACGCACCGGAATGTGTCTGCGTCTTATTCAAAAAATAAAGTTTTGGAGGATTCCCCCATGTTTGATAAAACACCAAAGGAACTTGTGCTCAAAGATTTTTCTAATATCTACAATAAATGTCAATCAACCTTTGAACTAGTGACGAGCCGCAAATACAATGAATCATTGGTCCTATTAACGACTGCAGAAACGTATGCGATCGCTGAAAAAGCCTATATTCGCTGCGATACTGCCAAAGAGCTGCAAACAGCGGAAGTCATTGCTTTCTTTGATGCTTTTGAGATCTATTATTTTGAATTAAAACAAGTCCTTTTTCATGATGACGATGATTTTGTTTCTTTAAAAAATCGTTTAGAAAAAATGAAAGACACTTACGAAGCATTGACAGCCTCATTTCATTTGTTATGATGAAATCAAATCAAATGTGAAAAAGGTGACGTTATGAACCAAGAACAAGTGTTGGATCGTTTACGAGAAGAATTGGCCATGCCGTTTTTCGAAGCAAAACTAGAAGACAAAGAGTATTCCGAAGAAGACTATCAACAAGTCAAAGCGGATTTGGTAAAATACTTTGATGACTATGTACGCAATGTAGAAAATTAAGAAACAGCCTGCGATGATTCCTTCATCGCAGGCTGTTTTACTGTTATAACGTCACTAGAAAGTTTTGATTCGTCGTAGCTTCGATTTGAGGATGCTGTTTTAAATAGTCAGCAATCAGTTCCGTCATATCGACTTGAATCTCACGAACGATTTTTTCGGCAGAAAACATGGCGTAGTTGCCGCCACCTACTGCACGGTATTGGTTAATGACGATCTCTAATTCTTGATCCATCGCAATGGCTTTTTCTTCAAAGTCCAAGCGGGTGATTCGCTGACCGACGGGTTGACTAAGATCGATCGTATACTCGATGCCTTCATACATATCGTAGTTATAATATTGCGGCTTTGGCTCAATAAAAGCAGGATTGAAGATGATCTGACCGTCAACAACGGCTAAATAATCCGCCGTTTGTTCTAAAGCGGCTTTTAATTCGGCACCTGTTATTTTGACTACAGCTAACGTATTTGGGTAAATATAATTAGTGATCACATCTCGCATCGTGATTGTTGCGCCAAAGCCTTTGCCCTCATTGTTGAAAAGAGCAGTACCAGAAATTTTGGCGCCGCTGGCAGCCATCTGAACACGATTGATAAATTCAATATAAGGGTGCTCTTTCAAGCGTGCCCCCATCGGATCGGTGATTCGCATATCCCCACTGACTTTGCCTAACGGCTGATCTAGCCAGGTTTGTAATTCTTCTTCGATGGGTGCTAACAATGCCAACGTCTCTTGATCTGGGACAGCATCTGCAACAGGGATCAACGCAGCCGTACTGTTTGTGACATGAACCCCTGTCTGATTTTTTTCAACCGTCAATTCGATGGCGCCGATAAAGCTTCCACGATAACCGGGCTGTACAACGGGGACACCATTGATTTTTGTGGCGATCTCACGGTGCTGGTGTCCTGTGAAGAACGCATCGATTCCTGAGACTTCCTGCAATAATTGATAGCCCTCATTTTCACCAGTCAATAATTCGGTCGGTTCTCCAGTGACTAAATCACGCTCGAAACCGCCATGGTAACTGACGACAACGATATCGGCTTTTTCTCTTAAATAAGGCACATAGTTTTTCGCTGTCTCAACGATGCTGACAAACTGCATCCCGCGAATCGTCGCAGGCTGTTCCCAATGAGGAATATATGGCGTCACCATTCCTAAGATCGCGATCTTTACCCCTTCTTTTTCAATGATGGTGTAAGCTTGGCCAAAGAATGGTTCTCCCGCTTCATTTAAAATATTCGCTGCGAGTACTGGTGTTTGGTAGCTGGCGATCGCTTCTTGCAAATAAGGCAGACCGTAGTTGAACTCATGATTGCCTAAGACATGGACATCAACGTCTAGGTGGTTGACGACAGCGGTCAATGCGGCAACGGAGTGCTGGCTTTTGGCGATGTAATAGCTTAAGGGCGAGCCTTGGATAAAGTCGCCATTTTCGATCGTTACGACCGGTCCGGTGGCTGCTTGACGTAGCTCTTTCATTTTGGTAGCAATTTTTGCCACGCCGAATCCTTGTTCCGTGTCATCGGCAAAATTGGTTGGATAGACATAGCCATGCATATCGCTCGTTTCTAAAAACGTGATTTTCATTCAAAAGACTCCTTTTCCCCTCAATAGACCAAAAGGGCATGCGCATAAGTCGAAAACCCTCGAAAGCCAGCATTTTCTGCTTCCTTGTGTCTTCAAACCTTATGGCACAAACCCTTTTGTCTTTCATTCTCAGGTGTTTCCCTGATTATACCCTATTTTGACGAAGAAATTCAGAATTATTGGTTCCAAGCATCTTCTAATTGTGGTTTTGCGTTTTCAATCAATTGATCGACATCTTGATCTGTATTAGACAAAATGTTTTCCATGATTGAACGCATTTCATTGTAAGCAGGATCAGCATTTTCAATCACTGGGATCGAGAACAATTCTTTGGTTGCATCTTCTAATTTGGCAGCCACTTTTGTTTCAGGATTGTTTTTGTATTCATCGCTTTCCAAAACAGATTCAACAACTGGCATGTAGCCGGTATCGATCGCCCATGTTTTTTGCGCTTCTGGCGAAGTTAGGTATTTCATGTATTCAAAAGCAGCGGTGCGTTGCTCTGGTGTTGCGCTGTTGAACATATACAAGTCAGTTCCTTGTTGCAAGTTGATTGGTTCTGGACGAGCTGCTACGTCATATTCAAATTTGCCTTCGGTATCTTTTTTAACAAAGCCTTCCCCTGCGATTGAGCCGACATACATTGCGATTTGCTCGTTGGCAAATGGACCAGACAAGTATTTGTCAGAACCAGCGATTCGGAAGTAGCCGTCTTTAACACCATCTAGGTAGTAGTTGATGACTTCTTTTGATTCATCGCTGTCTAATTGCAAGTCTTTGTCAAAATCAACGCCTTGATTTTTCATTGCGATGGCATAGTAGTTGTTTAATGAGTCAAAACCAGCACCTACGACTTCACCGTTTGATTTTTCATAGATTTCTTGAGAAGCTTCTTTTAATTCTTCCAGGTTTGTTGGTACGTCAATACCATACTCGTCTAACATGTCTGCATTGTAAAACAGCATTTCTGTAGATTTGTTGAAAGGAATCCCGTATTGCACGCCGTCGATTTGTGCACCATCTAAAAGGGCACTGCGGATCTCTTCTTGGTCACCCCAACCGATAGTATCATCGTTGATGTATTCGCCAAGGTCAACTAGCATGTCATCTTGGGCAGCATTCCATAACCAACCAGGATATGCTTGGGTGATAGTTGGCAGATCTTTTGGTGAAGGCAAGGTTGAATTCACCTTTGCTTGCAAATCAGGATAGCTTGATTGGTTCTGCAATTCGATCTTGATGTTTGGATTTTCGTCCATGAATTGCTCGGTCAATTTCGTCAATGATTCTTCTTGCGCACCATTCATTGCATGCCAAAAGGTGACAGTCGTATCTTCGCTTAGTTCTGTAACGATTTCATCACTTTCGGTAGAACCAGATGAATCGTTGTTGTTTCCACAAGCCCCTAATACCAATGTCGCGGCTGCAGCTGCTGCAAATGCAAGTTTCTTTGTTTTCATTTTTTCCTCTCCTCTATCACTCTAAAATAATTTTTTCACCGCGTTGCGGCAATATTCTTTCACCATACGGATTCACCAGATTTTCTGGTTTCAGCGTATGGATTGGAACCAATCGTTGGGGCTCGATCCATGCAATGATCTGATCTAAATCAGCTGGTTTCGCATGTCCCGAGTTTGGCAAACGGACAAATTCGATCTCCAGTGCTGCCAATTGATCCAAAAAGACTTGATAAGCTGGATCAAAATCGCCTAACGGCTGCGCATCACTGTGAATATACAAACCACCCGTCTGCAAGTTTTCAAAATGCGCGACTGCTTGCCAAAGGTACTGGCTCGTGTCGGCACATAATGCCTGATAAGAAATGGCGAAGGCTGGATCGAGAGTCGCTGGTACTTGATCATCGATCGTATAGAACGGTACATCTTTATTGAAAATTTCTTTCAACAAAGCAGCTTGCGTCGCCTCTAAAACAACCGTCCGCGGCGCGGCTTCAACAAGCGCCATAAAGCGCTCGACATTGGCTGGATAGCCATTGAAAGTAATTTGTCGTTGGGGATTTTCTTTGACCAAACGCACGAAGGTCTCGATCAATTCTGTTTCACTTTCCACTGTGATCGCTTTGGGGTCCGGTTCTCTTTCTGGAAAGCTGATGCTGACCCCTTCCATCATCAATAAATCCGTGTGTTTGGCTAACTGACAGAATTCTTTGGTACGCTCTGGATGATAGCCATGCAAACGCAAATCACCGGTATAAGCGATAAAATGATCTGGCGTTCGAATCAACAAAGCTGCCGCACCGTACGCATCATGATCGACTGGAATGATCTCGACTTCGATTTCCCCGACCCGAATCACATCATGGGGTTCTAAGCCGATCAATTCACGGACAAAGCTTTTTTCTTCATGAGGAACGGGCAGCAAGAAGTCCCCTTTTTGATTCAACACTTCGAGGATCACTTTGGTTTCCTTCAAGGTGTACATAGGAATATTTGGGTCTAAAAAGTTGATCATCTTGGAATGATCCAGATGGGCGTGGGAAAGAAAAACTGCTGTTTCTTGGTATTCTTTCGTTTCGCTTCCTTGGTACGTGTAATCTAAGCGTGGATCGTAGACATTTTTCAGTTCTGGTATCCAGCGATGCGCAACTAACGTTTGTAATTCTTCATCTGGTAAGGGTGTTTCTGGATGATACTCCGAACCGAAGTCAAAAAAGATATGGGCATCTTTGTACGCAACTTCGATGACGGTCCCTCCAATCGTTAAGATCCCGCTATGAAAGGTAATCGTCGTTTTATCCTTTGATGCCATCTTTAGCCACTCCTTTGATAATTTCTTTTCTAAAGATCAAGTAAATGATCAGAATTGGAATGACGGTCAAGGTCGCTGCCGCCATCTGTAAATGAACATCGCTGCCGCTTTCTGTGGTAAAGGCAGCCAACCCATTATTTAAGAGGCGGTATTTTTTCTCATTGGTTACTAGCAACGGCCATAAGAAGGAATTCCAGCTAGAGATGAACGTCAGAATCCCGACTGTCACCAAGGCTGGTTTAGACATGGGGATCAAAATTCGGCGGATATAAGCTAGGTCGCTGGCACCGTCAATTTTGGCTGCCTTATAAAAGGTATTAGAAATACTTTGTAAATAACCGTTTAAATAATAGATGTAAAAAATACTGGTCAGAAAGGGAATGATCAACGCACTATACGTATTCAATAAGCCCATTCGCGCAATCGTATTGTAATTGGTGAAAATGATCGATTCATAAGGAACCATCAATAACGAGATCATCAATCCGATAACTAACCGTTTGTATTTGAATTCAAGACTAGTCAATGCAAAGGCAGCTAGAATCGCAGTGATCAGCGTCGCGATAGTCGTCACCGCGGAAACGAAGACCGTATTAAAGAAGTAGCGTAAAAACGGTGCTCGGGTAAAAACTTCCCCGTAGTTGCTCCACTGGAAAGACTCTGGCATGATCGTCGGTGGAATACTGGTTGCTTCACTGTAGGTCATTAGACCAGCTAAAATCATATAGACAAAGGGAAACAGCGTGATCACTGCTAAAATTGCTAAAAACAGCATCGAAACAATCGTGACAATTTTTTTCATTCGTTTATTCGCCCACTTTCTTCAAAAGTTTATTTTGGATAAAGGTGACGAGCAAAATAATGATGAACAAGATCACGGTTGCCGCCATTGCAATCCCCGGACGTCCGGCGATATGGAATTTGTCATAAATATAAAAGACTGCCGTGGTTGCACTGCGGGCGATCCCTGGCTGTCCGCCAAACAAGGCATATACTTGAGTATAGACTTTAAAGGCACTGATCAGATTGACCGTTAACAAGAAGGCAAAAGTCGGGATCAACTGCGGAAAGGTGATTTTCCGAAAAATCTCGCCATCGGTGGCGCCAAACATTTTTGCGATTTTGTAGTGTTCTTTGTCGATGTTGCGCATTCCTGCCAACAAGATAATAATGTTGAAGGCGAGGCTCGTCCAAACGCCAAAGATGATCAAGGTCGTCATACTCATATTGACATTATCCAGCCAGTTGACTGGTGGAATGCCGACAAGACTCAACAAATAGTTGATGATCCCGTAAGAGCCATTGAAAAAGTAGCGAAACACGATCCCGATGGCAATCGTACTCGTGACATAAGGCATAAAAAAGATCGTTTCAAAAAAACTTTTGTATTTGACTTTTTCAAAAATGATCCACGCAATCGCTAAAGAAAGGATCAACGCGATCGGTACGACCGCAAAAGCAAAGAGCGCCGTATTTTGCAGTGCTCGAAAGAAGACTGGGTCCGTTAAAACCCTTTGATAGTTCTCAAGCCCAGCATACTGTTGGTTAATCAAGGTTCCTTTTTGGAAACTCATGATGAAGGAACGAAACAGCGGATATACACTGAATAAGAAAATAATGACCAATGAAGGCAGTAAAAACAGCCATGCTTTCGGTTGGTTCTCAGGGTTATAATTTTTTTTGAACATTAGTAGACCCGCTCTCCTTTTTCATCAAAGATAAAGGCTTTTTTGTAATGAAAATCAAATGACACTTGCGCGCCTTCTTCAATGATTTCTTCAATACTAACGATCGATTTCATATGTTTGTCAGCCAGATCAAAGTTCAAGATTCGTTCTCGTCCGATCAGCTCCACACTCTTGACTTCCGTTTGGAACAAACCTGCTTGCAAGGTGGTCAGCACATCTTCTGGACGAATGCCTAACGTGTATTGGCCGTCTGTTAATGGTTTCTTGAAGCGAAGGTCAGTAAAACGGTCAACTGGTACAGTGAAGGCAGGATGGATCATTTGACCATCTTTGACTTCTACTGGCAAGATGTTGATGATTGGATTACCGATGAATTTCGCTACAAAAAGATTGTTTGGTTCTAAGTAAAGGTTTTGCGGATCATCATTTTGTTGAATGATCCCCTCGTTCATCAAGATGATCTTATCACTGATAGAAAGAGCTTCTTCTTGGTCATGGGTCACGAAGATCGTGGTGATGCCCACTTCTTTGACTAACCGACGGATCTCTTCACGGATCTTCAAGCGCAAACGGGCATCTAAGTTACTTAATGGTTCATCCAGTAGTAAGACTTCTGGACTTTGCACCAAGGCACGCGTGATCGCTACCCGTTGCTGCTGTCCGCCAGAAAGGGTTCCTGGTTTTTTCTGACTTAACTCTTCAATATTGGTCAGTTTCATGAACTTTTCAGCAATTTTCTGTGCTTCGTTTTTCTTGATCTTTTTCTCTCCGACTGTCAGTGGAAACATGACATTTTCTAAAACAGTCATATGGGGATAAAGGGCATAATTCTGAAAAACAAACCCGATATTGCGGTCTTTTGGCTCGGTCTTAACAACGGAAGAACCATTAAAGCGGATATCACCATCGGTGGGACTCAACAACCCCGCGATCAAATTCAATATCGTCGATTTCCCACAACCACTTGGTCCCAACAAACAAACCAAATCGCCTTTTTCTATTGTAAAATCTACTGCTTTCAAGGCTTCAAACTTATTATCGAAAACCTTCTTCAACCCGACTACTTCTATCAAAACTGCCCCTCCATTTTCTCTTTTTCCTCCGAATAGTTGACTGGCATTTCAAGTCACAAAAAAAACGAACTCTTGATGTTTCGGTCAAACGCTCAAAGAAATTCGATTTTAATCATAACAAACGAATGTTTTTATTCGATACCATTATTGTAAATGTTTTGTAAAAATCATTGGGAATTATGAAAGAATTTTTAATTAATTTACCTTTTAATGAGAAAACAATGAGCCAAACAACGCAGTTTCTAGCCAGTAAACACGAACATTTTAACGTTTTTAGAAAATTTTCATGAAAAACGGGTAAAAATTATCAATCCTTCAGTATCCATTGATGTTAACACTATTTTTACGCGACTTTTTGTCCAAAAGCACCTTTAGTAATTGTTTACTAAGACCATCAGTATTTCTTCTTTTAAAATAACAAAAAAAGGATGGTTATTAAAAAAACAATCATCCTTTTTCATTCTATCCTTCGCCTCAGTCATCCGTCAGCGTCAGCAATTTCGTTGAAACTTGCTCAAGAAAATAACGGTCGTGTTCAATGATTAGCATAGAAGGCTCCACCAAATGGATCACTTCCTCTAATTGCTTCTGATTGAAGACGTCCAAATAATTTAGCGGTTCATCCCAGATAAACAATTCTGCTGGTGTCGCTAATGATTTGGCTAGTTCCACGCGTTTACGCTGCCCCATGCTCATTTGCTGGATCGGCGTTTGAAAGACAGCTCTTTCCAAGCCAAGCTTTTTTAAGTTATTTAGCAGATCTTGATAATTCAAGCCATGCTCTTGGGCAAATTCTGTCAGCATCCCACAGTTGTCCTCGTAGTTTTGTCGGACATAACTGATGGTGATCCCATGGGCTGTTTTGATCGTCCCTGTCTGCTGTCCATCGAAAGTACCTAAAATACTCGCAATCAAACTGGACTTGCCAGATCCGTTGGCCCCTTGAATCCCCAAGCGCTCTTTTTGACGGATCGCAAACGTCAGCGGTTTAAACAAAGGCTGCTCATAGCCAAGTTGAAAATGCTCTGCTTCCAGCAACACATCATGATGGCTAACAAGCGGAGTCATTTTCAGAGGATCAATCCACTCAATGTCTTTTAACAACGCAGACTTGTCTTGAATTTGATCTTCCATCCGTTTAACGATCGCTTTCGAGCGCTTCATGGTCCGTGCCGCTCGGGCACCGATCGCCCCCGTATCATAGATTGCCCCGCTGCCTTTTTTGGTCGGCGACCCTAATTTGTCCCGTTCGCGTCCTCGGGACCACTCCGCTTTCTCGGCTGCCGTCTGCTTCAAACGACCGATTTCTTTTTTCAACTTGCTGTTTTGTTCTTGCTCATACGCATCTTTTTGCTGCTTTTGCAGCTCATAGACTGAATAATTCCCTTTGTACAGCACCAAGCGGCTTTTTTCGATCGCCAATACATGATCGACGACGTCATCGACAAACTGTCGATCATGGCTCACAACGATAAACCCGGTTTTTTGCTGCAAATAGCGGGCAACATGTTCGCGAGCGGTCACATCCAAATGGTTGGTTGGTTCATCGATCAAAGGAAAATTCTCTTCATCAACGAACAACCGCGCCAACAGGACTTTCGTTTGCTCGCCGCCAGATAAAGTGGCAAAGGGCCGCCAAAGAACTTCTGGATCAAGCTGCAGCAGGTTCAATTCCCGTTCCAAACGCCACTGCTCAAATTCGCCAGATTCCTGTAAAACAAAAAGCGTCAGTTGCTGATCGTCAGCGACAGGTAAGGGAAAATAAACGAATTGCTGCTCATGGGTGATCGAGCCGCTATAAGGCAATTCATTGAGTAGCAGACGCAGCAAGGTCGTTTTGCCGCGACCATTTCTGCCAATCACCCCTAATTTCCATTGTGTATCAAGGTTCAAGTTGGCATCCTCAAAAAGCAACCGTTCTTGGCTGTCAAAGCCAAAAGTTAAATGATTAATACTGATATTCGACATAAATATACCTCGTCTCTATTCACGGAATAGAGTAGACCTAAAGCTATTTTCAGAATCAGTTTTTAGAGGTACACAAAAAGATCCCCCATCGAAAAAGTCAACCAATCCTGAAAATCTGCAGACTATCCCCTTGGAGGAACAGTTTCATGCAGCTTTCAACAAATTGGTTAATTTTTCAATGGAGGATCCCTCATTTCGTTTAATAGTGCCCTAAGTATAGCATTGATCGGCAAAAAAGCGCAAGTTCAGTACCCCCTGCTGCTTTTCATTTATATTTTATTCACAAACTAAACCCGTTATCGCTGGAAACGTTTCATTAAAAAACACTTGAAACACAAAAAAACCATCAGGTTGGTTAGTCCTGATGGCAAAAGGAGTAAAATGAAAAATAAAAAGGTTGTTGGTTGTGAATTCATTATACCTCCGATAAAAAAACTTTACATGTGAAAAACATAACAGTTAAATTAAATAACTCTTGTTTAACTTGAATGTTTATCACTTTTTTAACAATAAAGCCGTCATCCGTTGAATGGCAAAAGAAATTTCGTCGGTTGCTTCATCTTGCTTGGCTTCTGCCGCATCAAAGGCTTCTTGGTCGATTTTGTTATCGAGACTCAAAATCATCTCATCACAGCCAGCAACATATTTCATATACGCCCGTTCGAATTTTTTATGGATCCCCATCACATTCGCTGGGGGACGCAATTTGCTGATTTTTTCCAGCATCAAGCGGTATTTGTCCGTGCCTTCTTTAAAAATTCTGGTAATCTCAGCTAGCCGCTCAGGTGTTACCTCGGCTTCTTTCTTCTCGTCGATCGCTTTGCGGATCTCTTCATAATTGGGATTCATTTTCTCCCCGATCGCTTCTGTTTCTTTGACAAGATCGTTGATTGTTTGTACATAAAAACCTAAGTTTGGTCGCACAGTGGGTCCCCTACTTTCTTTGTTATTATCTCCTATTTTACCGTTTCTTACTGCAAATGAAAAGGTCAAGTAACAGCCGTAGGGTTTATCGAAAATAAGCCAGCAAAAAAAGGTCTGCTGCCAAGGGAGAAGGACAGCAGACCATTGATTGTTTTTCCGTTTATTTTTGGCTTATTTGCGTCCCATTGCTCGTTGGATCGCTTTGACGATCTCAACGACTGGAATGATCGCAAAGGAGGCGCCTAAAACGATGCCCCATTGATACAAGTCAAGGTGTGCAACACGGAAGATATCATTTAATCCTGGCACGATGAAGATCACCAGCATCAACGCAAAGGACAACAGGATCGCCCAGTTGAAGGCTTTGTTTCTAAATGCCCCTACTTTAAAGAGCGACTGATGGATCGATTTGACGTTGAAGGCATGGAACAACTGCATCAATCCTAACGTGGCAAAGGCCATCGTTAAGGCATCGGCATGGATCGCATCGTACGTATTGTGAACGGGCCATTGGATCGCTGACCAATAAACGAACAGCACGGTCGCCGCTTCTAAGATCCCTTGGTAGATGATACTGCTCATCACACCACCAGAGAAGAAGTTGGAACTGCGTCCCCGCGGTGCATGTTTCATTAGATCTTTTTCAGCAGGCTCCATTCCTAAAGCAATTGCTGGGAAGGTATCCGTTACTAGGTTAATCCAAAGCAAGTGGATCGGCAATAGCGAGTCCCAACCCCACAAGGTTGCTAAGAACAAGGTCAAAACTTCCCCTAGGTTAGCGGCTAGCAAGTATTGAATCGCTTTTTGAATATTGGAGAAGACTTTTCGTCCTTCTTCCACTGCTACGACGATCGTAGCGAAGTTGTCATCTGCTAGGACCATATCGGAAGCACCTTTAGAAACTTCGGTACCTGTGATCCCCATGCCGACACCAATATCGGCTTGCTTCAGTGAGGGTGCATCGTTGACCCCGTCACCAGTCATGGCAACGACTTTGCCTTCTTGTTGCCAAGCTTTGACGATCCGAACTTTATGTTCAGGTGATACCCGTGCATAGACTGAGTAGTTCGCTACCTTTTGGGCAAACTCTTCTTCGCTCATTTTATTGAGTTCAGCGCCAGTCAGGACGGCATCATCATCGCCCGGTTTGATGATCCCTAAACGTCCCGCAATGGCTTCAGCTGTATCGCGGTGGTCTCCGGTGATCATGATTGGACGAATCCCAGCTTCTTTGGCTAAACGTACCGCATCGGCTGCTTCTGCCCGTTCTGGGTCGATCATTCCGACTAAGCCAGCAAAGACCAAATCATTTTCGACGATTTCTGATTCTAAGTTTTCTGGTACTTGGTCTACATATTTGTAGGCCATCCCCAATACCCGCAGTGCTTGTTTTGCCATATCGGTATTGTTGAATAAGATTTTTTCTTTTTCTTCATTGGTCATCGGCAGCTCTTGGCCGTCCAGTAGTACTTTTGAGGTTCTGCCTAGCAAGACATCTGGTGCGCCTTTGACAGCAACTAAATAGCGGCCGTCTTCTTGTTGGTGGATCGTACTCATAAGTTTTCGGTCAGAATCAAATGGCAGATCTGCTACCCGTGGTTCTTGATTGACAAGATCTCGCACATGGAATCCTTGATCCATCCCGAATTGCACCAATGCGGTCTCAGTCGGATCACCGATCAAGTTGCCTTCTTCACCAAATTTTGTATCATTGGCAAAGTTCATGACTTTTAATGCCATGTTGTCTAACGGAATATCTTCTGAAGCAGCATGTTGCTTGTCATTGACATACAATTTTTCCACGGTCATTTGATTCAACGTCAACGTACCAGTTTTATCAGAAGCGATAATATCGGTTGCCCCAAGGGTTTCAACCGCTGGCAATTTACGGATCACTGCATTTCGTTTCGCCATTACTTGCGTACCTAAGGCTAAGATGATCGTTACGATCGCTGGCAGCCCTTCTGGGATCGCCGCTACTGCTAATGAGATCGAAGTCAATAGCATGTCGACCCATGACGTATTGTTAAAGATCGTTCCAACAAAGAACATGATCACTGCAATGATAATGATGGCGATCGTCAGGAATTTTCCTAGTTCATTTAAGTTACGCTTCAATGGTGTTTCGGTTTCTTGGGCGCTAGCCAGCATGCCAGCGATTTTCCCAACTTCAGTTCCCATCCCTGTATTGACCACGACCCCTTTGCCGCGGCCATAGGTCACATTACTGTTTGAATATGCCATATTGACGCGATCGCCGATCCCGACATCCGTCCCTTCGATGACGGTCAATTCTTTTTCGACT
The DNA here is from genome assembly GCF_051711245.1 of Enterococcus sp. DIV0240d. NCBI lineage: Bacteria > Bacillati > Bacillota > Bacilli > Lactobacillales > Enterococcaceae > Enterococcus > Enterococcus sp. DIV0240d. The sequence goes on from NZ_JBIOMG010000001.1 coordinate 3,271,105, forward strand.
GGTACGGACTCACCGGTCAAAGCAGCTTCTTCAATTTTTAAAGAACTTGCTTCTAAAAGGCGTAAATCTGCCGGTACGACATCGCCAGCTTCTAATAGGACAATATCCCCCGGCACCAATTCATCGCTCTTGATGGTGACGGTATGACCATTACGCAACACATTGGCATTTGGTGTAGACATTTCTCTTAGTGCTTCGATCGCCTGCTCCGCCTTCGCCTCTTGAACGACACCCATGATCGCGTTGATAATGACAACTGCTAAAATAATAATTGAGTCCACGACTTCATGGGAAACGACTGCTGAGATAATCGCCGCCGCTAGCAAAACAATGATCATTAAATCTTTGAATTGTTCAAAGAATTTTTGTACCATCGATTTCTTTTTGCCTTCTTCTAATTCGTTGGGACCGTACTCAGATAAGCGTTTTTGTGCTTCATCGTTCGTTAATCCATTGGCATCTGTTTGCATTTCTTCCAGAACATGCTGCGCTTCTTGCGCATAAAACGCCTGCGATAGCTGTTCCTTTTTGTTTTCTTCTGACATGTTTCTCCTCCTTTTATATTTACTCTTCCTTTATTGTACATGATATGAAAAAAAATAGACTTATGTATGCACTGTCTAAGCATACATAAGTCTCACTGTTTAAGACAGCACCAGAAATTTCTTTCAGGATGGTGATACTGCCGCAGATAAAATCCGCCAATTACTCCCTCATGTTCATGTCAATAACCTACATTATACAAAAACTTTTCAGGTCTGGCAATTTTATTTTTGCTGAAACTAGCAGAAGGATTTCTCCTATGAATCAGGCGATGATCGAGCCGTTTGGCATGCCTTTTGGTGCTTCCACGATTTGCAGACGACCGTCATTGTCTTCTGCTGAAAGGATCATTCCTTGGCTGACTTGTCCCCGCATTTTCCGCGGTTTCAAGTTAGCAACGATCACGACTTTTTTACCGATCAAATCTTGCGGTTCTGGATAAAATTCAGCGATCCCCGATAAAATTTGACGATCTTGATCATCTCCCGCAGCTAAGCGGAATTGCAGCAGCTTGTCGGCGCCTTTGACTTTTTGACAGTCAACGACTTCTGCCACTTTTAATTCGATCTTGTCGAAGTCTTCGTATTTGATCTCAGCTTTTTCGGATTGCAATGTGGTTTCTTCTGGATTCCATTTGACTGTTTCTTCTGGACTTTGTGTCCCTTCAGCCATTTTCTTTTGGATGTAGGCTACTTCTGTTTCAAGTTCCAAACGAGGGAAAATCGGTGTGCCTTTGGCAACGACTTTCGTACCGCTTGGAAATTCACCAAAGCGTAAATCTTTCAGATCCATGGCAACAGAAGCCAATCCTAATTGTTGGAAAATATTGGCTGATGTTTCTGTCATCACCGGTTGCAATAAGATCGCAACGATGCGTAAGCTTTCCGCTAAATGAACCATTACACTGTTTAATTCAGCACGCTTTTCTTCTTCTTTGGCTAATACCCATGGTTGAGTTTCGTCAATGTATTTGTTGGCACGGGAGATCAATGTCCAAACTTCTGACAATGCCGTACTGAATTCCATTTTATCCATGGCTTCATGGTAACGACCAACCACATTGGCCGCAGTCGTTGACAGCTCGCTATCAAAAGGCGTCACTTTTGAGGCATAATCTGGGACTAAGCCATCACAATATTTATTGATCATAGCGATCGTCCGATTCAACAGGTTACCTAAGTCATTGGCTAGATCGTAGTTCAAACGAGAAACGAAATCTTCTGGTGTAAATACACCATCGCTACCAAAAGGAACCGCCCGTAAGAGGTAATAACGCAACGCATCTAAACTGTAGCGCTCCACTAACATTTCTGGATAAACGACATTGCCTTTAGATTTCGACATCTTGCCGTCTTTCATCATCAACCAGCCATGACCAAAGATTTTTTTCGGCAATGGCAAGTCTAATGCCATCAGCATGATTGGCCAATAGATTGTATGGAAACGCACGATTTCTTTCCCAACCATATGCACGTCAGCTGGCCAGTATTTTTGGAACAAGGAATCGTCGTCTGAGCCATAGCCCAATGCCGTAATATAGTTGGATAACGCATCGATCCACACATACACCACGTGTTCAGGGCTAGCAGTGACTGGGATGCCCCATTTAAAGGTCGTTCTGGAAACAGCCAGGTCTTCTAACCCTGGTTTGATGAAATTATTCAGCATTTCATTTTTACGTGATTCTGGTTGAATGAACTCTGGGTGCTCATCATAGTATTCAACCAAACGATCGGCATATTTGCTCATGCGGAAGAAATAAGAAGATTCCTTCACCAATTCTACCTCATGACCGCTTGGCGCTTTACCGCCGATGACTTTGCCCTCTTCATCTCGGTAAACTTCTGCTAATTGCGTTTCAGTAAAGTATTCTTCATCAGAAACGGAATACCACCCTTCATATTCACCAAGATAGATATCTCCTTGATCAAGCAATTGCTGGAAGATTTTTTGAACGGCTTTTTTATGGTAATCATCCGTTGTGCGGATAAATTTATCGTAACTGATGTCTAGTGTGTTCCATAGTTTCTTGACGTCAGCTGCCATTTTGTCGACGTATTCTTGCGGATCTACGCCAAGTTCTTCTGCTTTTTTCTCGATTTTTTGACCGTGCTCATCGACACCCGTCAAATAAAAGACATCAAAGCCCATCAATCGTTTGTATCGTGCTACCGCATCACAAGCGATCGTCGTGTAAGAATTCCCGATGTGCAGCTTGCCGCTTGGATAATAAATTGGCGTCGTAATATAGAATGTTTCTTTTTCAGCCATGGACGCAAGTCCTCCTTTTCACTAGTAAAGTGTATACTTAGGTAGTATACAGTTCGCAACCCAAAAATGCTATAATTTTAATCAAAAAAGCGGATAACCTAAGACCTTTTTCCATGGTCTACAAGGAACAAAGGAATCGTTTTGGTCCTTAACACGCAGCAAATAAACCAGCAGATTTGAGCATTTCTTTTCTACTAGTTATCATAGCGCAGATAGCCGTTCACTTCAATGTTCTAGGGGAAGAATCTTGCTTAGATACAAAGGGTGCTAGTGAGGGAGTTGCTTCTTTTTTCTGATCGTTTTGTGTCTTCCAAGCGGCAACTAGCGCTTATTCGATCATAAATTCTATCATCAGCGTTTGTGGTCCCTCTTCTTCAATCGTCACTTCTTTGATCAAGCGATAGGTTCCTTTCGACAAGGTGCCAAAATACTTCGACCAATTGATTAGTAAAGTTGTTTGACTGTGGGCAGAGGCATAATGACCGATGTCTTGAAAAACCACGTCTTCTTTAAAAAGGAGCTCCCGCCATTCATCCCCCTCGAAAACATCCACTGCAAAATAGTTGTCGTAGATCACCCTCTGATCGGAATGATTGTACAGTTTGAAGCGTCCGGATGTTGCTGTGCTGGTTTCCACTTCCAGACGAAGGGTTGCTTATTGAGGGAATGGGGGCCCCATAAACGTATCGGCAGGGATTCGATTGACACTTTGCCCAACCATCAAATCCGTCGGCTGCTCTTGCAGCTGACGGAAACGGGTACAGCCACTAATGATCAACAACAGCAATAGAAAAACGAGAAACTTGATTGTCTTCACCTCTTTGTCCCCCCTCTCGAAAGAATTCTCTGTGGCTCACCTTCTTTCCTCTAGTATACCTATTTCGTGCCTTTTCAGCAGCATTTCTAGTCATTTATTGCTTTTTTTGAGAAAAAGGATCTGAAAAAGCTTCTTGCAGACGGTCTTTGATTAACAGGTGCTTCTTTTGCTATAATGAGGAAGACTTCACTTATAGAAAGGAACGCTATGACTCGAAAAAACAAACAGCATTTTTTGCTTTTAACTGTGCTTTCTGTGGGACACTTGCTTTTTTCAACCACAAGTTACCCCTTTTTGTTTGCGTACTTCAATAGCCATGATTATGCTGCGCTCTTTGCAACAGCGATGGCAGTCCTCCGTGTGCTTTTTTTGCTCTGGATCGCTCTTTGGGGCTATTCAGCACTCAAAGAACACCCGCCGTCTTCTTGGCTTTATCTCGCATTATTTTTCCTTAATTTGATCGTTCCTTATTTTTTCCGTTAAGGAAAACCGTCGCGTTCAGCTACTTACTTTATCTAAGGCAGGAGAAACCAATGAAAGAATTTACCTCAAAATCAGCTGAAAAACACTACTATGAAAAAGAAGCGTCAGAAGCAGAGTTTCTTACATGGTATCAGGCGCAAGATCAGCCGAAATACGAGAAACCTTCCGTAACCGTCGATATGGTTTTGATGTGTTACAACAAAGAAGAAGAACAATTAAAAATTGCGCTGATCCAAAGAAAAGGCCACCCTTTCCGTAATTCTTGGGCATTGCCGGGAGGCTTCGTCAATCCCAATGAATCGACAGGGCAAAGTGTGATCCGTGAGACGCAAGAAGAGATCGGGGTCACCATCTCCAAGCAAAACATCGAACAGCTGCATACCTTCAGCACCCCAGATCGCGATCCTCGCGGTTGGGTGATCACCGTCAGCTATTTGGCTTTTATCGGTGAAGAACCCTTAAGTGCCGGTGACGATGCGAACCAAGTACGCTGGTTCTCTTTAGAAAGAAAAGCCAATCAAATTTATTTGACCAGCGGCGAGATCGAGATCATTCTTGACCTAGTGACTGGCGCCTCTGTTGGAAAAGATACGTTGGCTTTTGACCACAGCGCGATCATCCTCAAAGCTTTCAAACGGGTTGCCAACAAGATGGAACACGAGCCACAAGTGCTGCTCGTGTTAGGCAAAGACTTTACGATCACGGAAGCCCGTAAAGTATTCGCCAAGTTTTTAGGGATCGATTTTAAAATGATCGATCATTCCAACTTCAAAAAATCCATGCTCCAATATTTTACGGAAGTTGGCGAAAAGCCCGTCGGCATCGGGCGTCCCTCAAAGATCTATCGCTTAAATGACGCATTTTTAGGTGACAAAATGTAAAAAAATACAACCCCCTGTCAGACCGTAGTTTGGCAGGGGGTTGCTGGTTAATCATAATTAGTGAACGTGGTTCCTAGAAACAAAAATCAGAAAGATTTTTTCTATACCCTAGGCGATCCCTGGCGTTCCTTCCAGTTCAAGCGGCTCAGCTGCTCATTTCGCCTGAGAGCCGTTCTAGCTTCTGTTGGTCCTGCGTATCCAACGTGACAAAACGCAGTTCTTTGCCGTACCACTGCGCTTTGTACTGGATTTTACGAACGAATTGATGCCAATCACTGATGCTGTAATGACCAGCTTTTAAAACCGTATCTTCTGCGATTTGTTCCAAATAGATCGTATCGTACTGTTTTACGAGATGGTAGCTGACTTGATCGATGAATTCCCGCTTTTGACAGCAGTGAAAACGATAAAGGCGAGCGACCTTTCCTTTTAGCTTCTGATAATTTCGCGCCTGGGTCAAAAGGATTTTCTTCCGTTTGACCGCCGTCGCTTTCACTTGAAGTTTGCGTTCTGCTCGCGTCAGCTTTTGCTTCGTTTGGATGGCATGCTCACAGGTGATGGGTATCGGCTGGTTGGCTTTGACCAACTGCTGCGGATCATAAACAACAGCGACAGAGGCTTGCTGCTTCGGCAATGGCGGGATCTCTTCCAAACAAAGGATCGAGATGTAAAACTCTTCGTTGTTTTTTGCTGAGATCGTTGCCGATTTGATCTTCCCTTTGATCGCCCGATGCTTTTTTACGGGAACCAATGTTTTAAGCTTTGGCAGCTTGATTTGATCGTCTTCAAAATAAATGGTGTGCTGCTGATTATTGGTGGTATACGATTGCCAGATACTTTTTTTGGTTTTCATTTTTGGAAAGCCAGCCCGCTTTTGAAAGTAATTTCGAAACGCTCGGTCCAGATTCCGTTGTGCATTCGCCAATGCCAAACTATCGGTCTCCTTCAAAAAAGGATACTCCTTTTTTAGTTTGGCTGGCGTCAACCCTTGCTTTGCTTCATTGTTGGCCAGCTCCTCCATCTTTGCCTCTAGCAGTTGATTGTACGTAAAACGTACACAGCCGAAGGTTTCGATGAAAAACTGTTTTTGCTGTCCATTAGGATAGATCCGAAATTTGTATGCTTTTAAAACACCCAGTTTCATCTCCTCCTAACACTCCCTATACCTTTGACGCTAGTTCCCCTTTTTTTGTGCTAACTTTTCTTGATAGATCTTGGCTTCTTTTTTCGTGGCATAAACGAAATGTCCTGGTGCGATCTCTTCCATTGCTCGTTCTTGGTTATCGTTTGGTTCGCTGACGTATTTGATCCGCTTGCGTTGACGCTCATGGTCAGGATCTGGCAGCGGAATCGCTGATAAAAGACTTTCAGTATACGGATGGACCCCGTAATGATAGATTTCATCGCTGGTGCCTACTTCTAGCAGTTTGCCGTTGTGCATCACGCCGATCCGATCGCTGATGTGTTTGACCATCGATAAATCATGGGCGATAAACAAGTACGTCAATTTATGTTCTTCTTGCAGATCTTGCAGCAAGTTGACGACTTGGGCTTGGATCGAAACATCCAATGCCGAGATCGGTTCATCACAGATGATGAATTTTGGATCGACAGCTAACGCGCGGGCGATCCCGATCCGCTGACGTTGTCCACCTGAAAATTCATGGGGATAACGGGTCCCGTGACTTGGGTTTAGTCCGACCGTTCGCAAAAGTTCATCCACCCGATCATTGCGTTCTTTTTCATTTTTGGCTAATCCGTTGATATCGATCCCTTCGGCAATAATGTCCCGAACTTTCATCCGTGGGTTCAAGGAAGCATAAGGATCTTGGAAGACCATTTGAACTTCCCGGCGAAAATCAGCCAGCGGTTTCTTGCCTTTGATTTTCATAACATCTTGTCCATCAAAAAGAACTTCGCCTCCGGTAGGGTTATTCAAGCGAATCACCGTCCGTCCAGTCGTCGATTTTCCGCTTCCAGATTCACCGACTAGACCAAAGGTTTCTCCTTCATAGATTTGGAAGGAGATATCATCGACGGCTTTGACTTCGTCTTTGCGGCCAACGTTAAAATATTGTTTGAGATTCTTTACTTCAAGTAAAACTTTTTCCAACCGTTTCTCCTCCTTTAGACAGATGCCTGAGTATTTTTTTCTTGGAATTTTTTCCAGCGAATCAAGATCTCATCCGGCGGAGTCACTTTCGGTGCTTGCGGCGCTAATAGCCAAGTGGCCGCTTTGTGCGTCGGTGAGACGTCAAAGAATGGCGGTTGCTGTTCAGCATCGATCTGCAAGGCAAACTCGTTCCGTGGATAAAAAGCATCGCCTGTTGGCGGATCTAACAAATCTGGAGGTGAACCAGGAATCGCGTACAAGCGATCGCCTGTTCCTTCTAACGTCGGCATCGAACCTAACAAGCCCCAAGTGTATGGATGTTGCGGGTTGTAGAAGATCTCTTCTGCGGTCCCCACTTCGACGATTTTCCCACCGTACATCACGGCCACCCGATCCGCCACATTGGCAACGACCCCTAAGTCATGGGTAATGAAGACGATGGACGAATTGATTTTCTTCTGGATATCTTTTAATAACTCTAAGATTTGTGCTTGGATCGTTACATCCAATGCAGTCGTTGGTTCATCTGCAATCAAGATCTGCGGGTAACAGATCAACGCGATCGCAATGACGATCCGCTGCCGCTGACCACCAGAAAATTGATGCGGATAATTTTTCAAGCGTTTCTCAGCATTCGGGATGCCGACAAGGTTCAATAGTTCCAACGCTTGTCGCAAGCCTTCTTTTTTACTGATTTTGTTGTGCTTCATCAATGATTCTGCCACTTGCTTGCCAATCGGCATCGTTGGGTCCAATGAAGTCATTGGATCTTGGAAAATCATGGCGATTTCCTTGCCACGGATTTTTTGCAGTTCTTTTTCGGATTTTTTCAAAATGTCCGTCCCATTGAAGAGGATCTGGCCATTATCGACATTGGCATTGCTGGCTAACAACCCCATGATACTGCGGGTCGTCACGGACTTGCCGCTCCCAGATTCGCCCACGATCGCCAAGGTTTCTCCTTTGTATAGATCGAAACTGACATCGCGGATCGCTTGGACTTTCCCAGCAAAGGTGTCAAAAGAAATTTCTAAGTTTTTCACTTCTAAGACTTTTTTCATAGCAATCACTCTTTCATTTTCGGATCAAAGGCATCACGCAAACCGTCTGCCAGCAAGTTGAACCCAATCATAATCACAGACAAGGTCACAGCTGGTACCCACATTTGGTAAGGCAGGAACAAGAAGGTTTTGTAGCCATCGCTTAGTAACATCCCTAAAGATGCTGAAGGTGGTTTTAATCCTAGCCCAATAAAGCTTAGGAAGGCCTCGAAGAAAATCGCCGAGGGAATACTGAACATCATTTGTACGATGATCACGCTGGAAATATTCGGTAATACGTGTTTCATCGCAATCTTGAGGCGACTTTCACCCAGCGTCGTTGCGGCTAAAACGAATTCTTGATCTTTTAGTTTCATCGTTTGGGCCCGTACGATCCGCGCCATTGGAATCCAGTTAGTGATCGCCATTGCTGCCACGATCGAGAAGATCCCAGGTTCAAAAACCACCAACATCAAGATCATTACCACTAAGTTGGGAATACCAGATAAGATTTCTAGAAAACGTTGCATCACATTATCGATCCGTCCACCTAAAAGACCAGAGATCAGGCCATAGGTTACACCAAAGATAATGTCAAGCATTGCCGCGATAAACGCGATCAACAAGGAAATACGTGTTCCTACAAATAGACGACTCAATAGGTCACGACCCAAGCCATCCGTTCCTAAAAGGAAATACGTCCCGTCAGGAACATTGGCAGCTGCATACTTATCTACTAGCTCGCCTCCCACCATCGCATAGCCGTTTAAGCCATTGATGTTGATACCAGGAATTTTCGGCGGCAGATTTGTAAAGGTCACATTTTGCGCAGTTGGATCATGTGGCGAGACAAAAATCGTAATGATTGAGATCGCGATAATGATCAGCAACAAAATGATTGAGAAAACAGCGGCTTTGTTCTTTTTCAGACGACGCCATGAATCTTGGAAAAACGTTAATGAAGGGGTTGCGATCGCTTCACGCTCTTCATTGGTATTTTTTTGTAACGGTTGAAATTTGGCTGCATCGATGGCAGCAACATCATTTGCTGTGTAAGGTTTCTCTGCCATTAGCCACGACTCCCTTCTGAAACTCGGATCCGCGGATCAACGATTCCATATAAAATATCAACAACAAGAATAACAAAGACCAACATCGCGGAATAAAGAATTGTTACCGCCATGATCGTTGGATAGTCATTGGTCATGATTGATTTTACGAACTGTTCACCGATACCTGGGATCGCAAAAATATTTTCTACGACAAGAGAACCCGTCATCAAACCGACAGCTAGCGGTCCTAACAGCGTCAATAACGGAATCAAACTATTCCGCAAACCATGCTTGAAGGCAATTTCCCAGCGGCTCAACCCTTTTGCTCGTGCCAACTCGACATAATCACTATGCAGCACTTCCACCATCTCGGTTCGAATAAACCTGGCGGAATCCGCTAACGGCGACATCGCCAAGGCGACGGTCGGTAGGATCGTGCTGGCAAAAGTCTCCCACTTAGCAATCGGTAAGATCCCTAGTTTGATGGCAAAAATGTATTGCAGCAACACGGCAAAGACAAAGTTAGGGATCGAACGTCCTAAGATCGCCACTAAGGTAGACGTTGTATCGATCCAAGTATTTTGTTTCATCGCAGAGATCGTTCCTAAAATGATCCCAAAGAACGTACCAAAGATGATCGCTTGTAGCCCTAGTTGCAGTGAAGGTCCGATTCTTCCTGATAATAAATTCGCTACTGGCTGGTTTTTAAATTGGAAAGAGATCCCAAAGTCACCTTTTAGTAAATTGGTCAAATAAAGCCAATATTGGGTAATGATCGGTTTGTCCAATCCTGCTTGCTCATTTAGCAAGGCAATTTGTTCTGGACTTAATTTTTCAGCATTCGTATATGGTGTTCCTGGCAAAAATTGCATCAAGAAAAAGGTGATCGTGGCAATCAGCCATAATGTTAAGACCATGTAGAACACTCGTTTCAATAAATATTTCAAAAAGCTGTTCACGCAGTTTCCCCCTTAAGTATTTTGACTTCTATTCAATAATTATGTAAATTAACATAGTACGAATCATTAAAAAGGAGTCAGATCATGAAAATAAAAAAAAGTAGTGGGCTCATACCCCTCCTATGCCTCGCAATTTCTGGCGGATGGTTAGCCATAAAAAATGAATTTTCCATAGCAGCTCTTTCAGATGCCCTTTTCTTGTGGGCGCTGTTCTTTTTGATCATTGGCGGTTTTTTATGGGTATTTGCTTCTGGTTTCTTTGACCATTTTCAATACTCCATGAAGAAAGCTTTTTCCAAAAATAAAACAGATTATCTGAAATTATCCCAAGTCGGCAAACAGAGCTACGCCTTTTGGTTATGGCCTGGTGTCTTCTTGTTATTCCTTTCATTGCTCTTTTTAATGATTGCTACTAGTTAATTTCATTCTTATAGTTTTACTCATTGAAATGAGAAGCAAAAGGCTGAGACAAGAAATTGTCCCAGCCTTTTCTTCGGCATTTCAAGTCAACTACTCGTGATTATTCGATTGATGTCCACTTGTAGTCGTATTGTGCGCCCGCTGCGTGAGCAACAACACCTTTGACTTTTGTTGCACGTAAGTGTGCTTCCGCTTTTTGATAAACTGGAATGACACCTTGTTCATTCATAATGATTTTTTCTGCATTGACTAGGTCTTCCCAACGTTTGTCAGGGTCATTGGCATTGGTTGTACCCGCTGCTTCAACGGCTGCATCGTATTCTTCGTTGCTCCATTGTCCACGGTTGTATGAGTTGCCTGTCGTAAACAAGTCAGTAAAGCTACTTGCATCGGCATAGTCAGCACCCCAACCGCCCATTACTGTATCAAAATCACCAGCGTTTGAACGATCCAAACGAACAGAGAATGGTACTGGACTTAACGTGACTTTCACACCGTCCAATGTTTTTTCGATCGTATCTTGCAAGTACTCAATGATTTTCTTCGTTGAGTCTGTATCAGAAGCTAAGATATCAAATTCTAATGAATCGATCCCTAATTCTTCTTTGGCTTTTTCCCAATGTTCTTTGGCTTGCTCTTCATTGTATTCAATGACACTGCCAGCTGCTTCCGTGAAGTCCGTATGATCGCCAGGGCTGAAGGTCATACCTTCTGGTACCAACCCAGTTGAAGCAATCGAACCATCCCCTAAGATCGATGTCACTAAGGCATCACGATCAATCGCATAAGAGATCGCTTTACGTAAGTTTTCGTTACGGAAAGGTGAATCTTCATCACGTTGGTTCAATTCTAGGTAAGAAGTCGTTGCTTCTGGTTGAGAAACGAAGGCTTCATCGTTAGCCATTTGTTGCGCTAATTCACCTGTTAGGATGACATCATCTGCTTGTCCATCTTGGAAAAGGTTCAAGGCAGTTGAGGATTCTTTCACGACGCTTACGTTGATCGTTTGTAATTTAACAGTATCTTTGTCCCAATATTGGTCGTTCTTTTCATAAGCCCATTCCGTATCCGTTCCTGGTCCATCAAACCCAGTCAAGACAAACGGTCCATTATAGACAGCATTGTCGCTAGTTGACGCATATTGATCGCCATTTTCTTCTACCACTTTTTGATTTTGTGGGAAGAAGGATGGGAATGCTAATAAGTAGTCAAAGTAAGGTGTTGCTTTTGCTAGGGTGATTTCTAATTCATAATCCCCCACTGCTTTGATGCCTAGCTCTGATGGATCCGTATCGCCTGCTGTGATGGCATCTGCGTTCTTAACTGGTGAAAATAGATACGCGTATTCTGATGCTGTTTCAGGTTTGACTGTCCGTTGCCACCCATAGACGTAATCTGCTGCTGTAACAGGGTCACCATTTGACCATTTCGCATCTTCACGTAATTTGATCTTGTAAGTCAGTCCATCCTCGCTGACTTCAGCTGCTTCAGCTGCACCAGCAGGTTGTGGTGTACTGTCAGCATCCAAACGATACAGTCCTTCATATACATTGTTCAATGCACTGAAGCTGATCGTATCGGTTGCTAATGAGAGATCCGCACTTGGCATTTCTTGTGAAACCACTACGTTAAACACTTGTTCTGCACTGCTGTCGCCGCTTGCTGCTGTGTCATTGCTTGAACTATTTGTTCCGCCCGTTGTACAACCGGCTAACGTCACGCCACACACAGCCACTAAACCATAGGCCCATTTATTCTTCATCCTGTCCTACCCCTTAATTGAATTAATTTTCAGAATAATCATGCGATTTCTGAAGTTAGATAAGATTTTAATTAATAATTATTAAAAAAGCAATCCTTTTTTCGATAAAAAACACCTCTGACAGAAAGTTTTCTTGGTATTTACTTACCTTACTCTCATCAAACATTCGTTAAATGCTATTTTTCCTTTCTTTATTTATAAGAAATAAAGCAAAAAAAATAATAAAAAAACATGGTTAAATGTAACTTACATTCGTTTTCCGTCTTTCTTTTTCATTTGATCCGTCAAAATGAGAAATGTCTGATAGAAGGGTAAACATACAGAAATCGCCAATGATTTTTATCAAAATAGTCCAAAAAAAGACCTGATCGCATGCTTGCTGATCAGGTCTTCTCGCCTTAAAGACATTTGTTTCATCCCCGAAAGGATGTCCTCTTTAATGATTAATGGATCGCGCCGCCAATTGCTTTTAGATCTTCTTTGTCGGCATAATCAACGATGGCTTCCACCGCTGCAGTCAATCCTTTGGCGATGTCTTCGATGCTCATTGCAGGCTGTCCTGCTTTATCGACGACTTGCTGAGGAATAAACGGCACGTGGATAAAACCACCCTTCATTTCAGGGTATTTTGTATCAATCATGTATTGTACTTGATACATGATGTGGTTGCAGACGAAGGTTCCAGCAGTATTAGAAACGGCTGCAGGTATTCCTGCTTTTTTCATGTTTTCTACCATTGCTTTGATCGGCAGTTGTGTGAAGTAAGCAGGCTTCCCTTCTGTTTGGATCGCTTCATCGACGGGTTGATTGCCTTCGTTATCAGGAATCCGGGCATCATCCACATTGATCGCCACTCGTTCTGGTGAGATGGCAAACCGTCCACCCGCTTGGCCAATGTTTAAAACGACATCTGGGTGGATCTCTTCAATTTTCTCTGCGACGATCGCTGCTGATTTCCCAAATACAGTGGGGATCTCTGCTTTCACGATCTGTGCACCATGAATTGTATCTGGCAACAATTTCACTGCTTCTAAGGCAGGATTGATTGCTTCTCCGCCAAATGGATCAAATCCGGTAATTAGTAGTTTCATTTCCATCATCCTTCCCTCTTTGTTTTCCACTAAAATGCCCAAAAGTACATTAAAGCGATGTGGATCACTAACAATAATAAAGCAATTGGGGCTTGTGCTTTAATGACGCCATTGGGGTCTTTCATCTCTAACAAGGCCACTGGCAGTGCATTGAAATTGGCTGCCATCGGAGTCAGCAATGTGCCACAAAAACCAGCGGTCATTGCCAACGCACCAGCAACGACTGGGTCGCCGCCTTGCGCCATCACAAAAGGTACACCGATGCCTGCGGTAATAACGGTAAATGCCGCAAAGCCATTTCCCATAATCATAGTAAAGATCATCATTCCTAAACAGTAAGCCACGACACCGATAAAACGATTGCCTTCTGGCACGACACCAGAGATTCCTTGAGAAATCACATCACCGACACCAGCAGCGTTAAAAATGACACCTAGTGCTGCTAATAACTGCGGCAAGATACCGGCAGTTCCGACTTGACGAAGCATCCGGTCGGAATCGTCCAGCACTGTTTTCGGTTTAGCGGAAGTCAACACGACTGCCAACAAGAGCGCTAAGATCGATGCGATCCCGATTCCAACTTGGCCTCCTAATGGTGTATAAGAAATCACCACAGCGATCAATGCTAAGCTGATACATGGCACGAAGATCGTACTACCGATCCGTTTAGCCGATGCTTCTGCTTTTTCATCATCCACGTCCACGATTTTACCAATCTGCACTTGTTTGAAGAAGGTCAAACAGCCCATCAAAACGATCAAAATCCCGTCCACAAGATACGGCAAGAAATTCCCGAAAGCAAAGACGATCCCTAGCAGTAACCAAAAAGCAGAGGTGCCTAATCGGGTGGGATGATCCGCTTCGCGAAAAACCCGTACAGCCGTCATGATCGACAGCAATCCGATCAAGATATAAAAGAATTCCAGTAATCCGTTAACGATTCCTTCCATCTATTTGTCCTCCTTCTTGCCATATTTTTTTGCTAATTTACGATCAAAGAGCAAGTTCGACAACGTAGCAATGACTAAGACGATCAATGCGATCGGCAATGAGGCTTGCGCGATCGAACTAGCTGCCACATCGTAGCCAAGAGATTGCAATGTTCCTACGATCAATAGCACACCAGAAGCAGCCACAAAGGTATTTTGGGCAAAGAAATTCCCGAAGTTTTCGTTAGCGGCAGCCCGAGCTTTGATTTTTTCCTGATCTTTTTCATCCAGTTCCCCAAATTTGTTTTCCCCAGCAGCTTGCGCCATCGGGTTAACGATCGGGCGGATAAATTGTGTATGTCCTTGGATCCGAATAGAGAAAAAGCCAGCAAGTTCTCGAATAAACAAGTACAAGCTCAAGAACTTCCCTGGTGTTAAGCCTTTGATCTTTTCAATCAATATGACTGCCTGCTGCTTCAAGCCAAAACGTTCTGACAAGCCGACCATCGGTAGTGTCAGTAAGAACAGCGTAACGAGTCGATTATTGACAAACGCTTCTCCTAACATTGTTAAAAAATCAACAACAGAAATCCCCGACACAAGCGCGGTGACAAAACCAGCAACGATTACGACAGCAATAGTATCTAGCTTCAGCAAAAAGCCGACTAAAATAACTAGAATACCAATTAATTTAATCCATTCCATCAAATCATCCTTTCACGATAAGTTATTTTTAATGGATACCAGCTTTTAGTATAATCTATTTTTTTCTTGTAAAACAATGTTTTTTGAATTTTCTTTCGAGGAATACGCTTTCTTTAATGTGTTTTTTAATTACTTTGATAGTAAATAAAAAAAGAAGAACTGCGCTTGTGCAGTCCTTCTTTTGCTTTTTACGTTTAAGAAGCGGAGGCTTCTTTTTTCATTTGTTTGCTTCGCAGCTGTCCGCAAGCTGCGTCGATATCTGTCCCGTGTTCTTTACGGATCACGCAATTGATGCCGTTTTTCTTTAAAATGTCATAAAAGGCTAGCACATCGGCTTTTTTACTTCGAGCGTATTGGTCATGCTCACTCACTGGGTTATATGGGATCAAATTAACGTATGACAATTTCTTTTTATCCTTCAATAAAGCAGCCAACTGACGGGCATGTTCTGGCCGGTCATTGACATGATCCAGCATGATGTACTCAAATGTGATCCGACGATTGGTTTTTTCTAAATAATAGTCGACCGCTGCCATCAGCTTTTCAATCGGGAAACTCCGATTGATCCGCATCATGGAGGTTCTGACTTCGTTATTTGGGGCATGCAGCGAAATCGCTAGGTTCACTTGCAAGCCGTTCTCCGCAAACTCTCTAATTTTATGCGCTAAGCCGCTGGTTGACACAGTAATATGCCGCGCGCCGATCGCTAAGCCTTTCGGGTCATTGATGATCTGTAAGAAATGCATCACATTGTCATAGTTATCAAAGGGTTCGCCGATCCCCATGACCACCACGTGAGAGACTCGTTCCCCCTCATTGCGTTCATCAAAATAGTGTTGTACTAACATGATTTGAGCCACGATCTCGCCTGCCGTTAAGTCTCGTTGCTTCTTTAATAACCCACTGGCACAAAACGTACAGCCGATGTTGCAGCCGACTTGGGTCGTCACACAAACGGACATGCCATATTCTTGACGCATCAAGACCGTTTCAATCATGTGATTGTCTGGCAATTGGAATAAATACTTGACGGTTCCGTCACTGGCTTCTTGTACCACCATCTGTTTCAGGGGATTGATCACAAAGGCTGCCGACAGTTTCTCAATCAAAGGTTTCGGTAGGTTGGTCATTTCTTCAAAGCTGGTTACTCGTTTTTCATAGAGCCACTCCCAAACTTGGTTGGCACGGAATTTCTTTTCTTTTTGTTCAGTTATCCACAAAGATAGATCTGATTTGGTAAGTCCATAAATCGATGGGTTCACTTTTTTCCCTCTTTTCAAACTAGTCGCTACATACTATAACTGAATTCTTTGTGAAAAGCAACCGTACATTGGCTGATCTTCAAAGCATTCTAGCCCCACGCTTTTGTGGTATTCCTCTTTTTTGAAGATGCTCTTTCTTCCATTCATTGAATCTTTGTCCACAGGAAACCTCTCACAAAGACCTGCATGAAAAAAACAAGCAGTGACAGAACCTGCTCCGATGTACGAAACAAAGTGGCTCTTTCCTGCTTGTTTTCATGAGGGGGCTGTTTCCTCGTGCGCGTTACTTTCATTACATGATCACATTTCAAAAGAAAGCACTCTGCCTTCTTTGGCGGTCAACATGCCCCGTTGCGGCGGCTGCAGTTGCAAATAAAGTTGTAGCGACATTTCTAGTATCAGCTCTTTGTCTCCCTGCTGAAAAACGCCGTAATAATGTGTCTGTTCCCGCTTTTCTTCATATGTATGACTCACAAGATAATATCCTTGTTCCATGGTTTCGTTGCGCTTTTTTGTTTCTGAAAGAAAACGGCGAATATGTTTATACGTAAAGAAACTCAATAAAATGACAACTGCTATTAATACTACATACCCCATTGACAGATTTACACCTCGATCGTTGATGTGGCAAAAGTCGGCTCAACACCAATACTGATCATCAAGGCAGCATCGACTTCACACATCACTTTATCGTCTAAGTGACAAACCTTTTCTTTCAAACGGCTTTTGTCGATCGTGCGAATCTGTTCCATCAAAATGACGGAGTCTTTGCCAATCCCTGTGCAAGAAGCGGAAATCCCAATATGCGTTGGTAATTTCGGCTTCGCCATTTTTGCCGTGATCGCCGCAATGATCACTGTGGGACTGAAGTGATTCCCTAAGTCATTTTGAATGATCAAGACTGGACGTATCCCGCCTTGCTCCGATCCAACCACTGGTGAAAGATCGGCAAAATAAATATCTCCCCTTTTTACCATAGGACCACCCTAACTTTTATATTCTCGCGGAACCCTTGCTGAAAGGGTACACGCTACTTCATAGTGAATCGTTTCTAACTGGTCTGCAACATCCTGCATCGTAATTTGTTCCCCATGATTCTCACCGATCAAGGTGACTGGTGTACCGACAGCAAATGCCCGCGGCAAACGAATCATCAATTGATCCATACACACTCGACCGACGATCTCACAACGCTCGCCTTCTACTAAGATCGAGAAGCCTTGCATTTTTCGTAACCAGCCGTCAGCATAACCGATAGGCACGGTGCCGATCCATTCCTGACGTGGAGTGATATATGTTTCACCATAGCCAATCCCCGCTCCTTTTTCAAGTAATTTCACTTGTATCAGTTCAGAAACGAGCGAAAGCGCAGGTTTTAAGGAAAATGGTTCGCTCAGCGCATGACCTGATGGGTTCAACCCATACATTGCGATCCCAAAACGGACCATATTTCCTACTGCTTCTTTGTGCCATAAAGAGGTTGCGCTATTGCCTGTATGTATATATGTCGGCAAATAGGGCAAAACAGTTAAGACTTCTTTAAAACGTTGGTGCTGGGTTTCCCAATAGCTCGTGTCTACTTGATCCGCTGTGGAGAAATGGGTAAAGATCCCTTCCCACTCAAAAGAGAGGTGATCTTCTAACCAAAGAACGGCTTGGCGCACTTCTTCGACAGTCAAAAAGCCGATTCTCCCCATACCAGTATCCACCTTGATATGCACTTTAAGCGGCTTATTTAGAGGGTTCTCCTCTAAATAAGCGCCTGCTTCTAGCAGCCAGTCCATCGAAGCGACTGGAAATGACAAATCATAGGTCGTCAGCAAGGCAATATCACACACATTCACGACACCTAAGATCAAAATCGGGTCAGTAATCCCTGCTTCTCTCAATTCGATCGCTTCATCGATCGTCGCAACGCAAAAACCATCTGCGCCGCCTTCTTTGGCTGCAAGAGCGGTTTGAACCGCTCCGTGTCCGTAACCATTCGCTTTGACCACCGCAAAAAGAAATGTCTCGCTTGGTAAGTGAGCAATCTCATGTTTGATATTTTCGGTAATCGCAGTTGTATCAATTATCGCTTTCGTTGGTCTATGGTAAGCAACCACCATTTCCAGTTCCTTCTTTCTACTAGTGCTTGATCAGACGAACAAATTAAGTTGGTTTTATGTAGTCGGCTGTTCGTCCATGAAGTATCAAAGTCTTCTTGACTGACAGACTACTTCAACTTGGTTTATTCACTATCTAGTACTTCTAAAATAATTTGTGCAAAAGCAGTATCATTTGTATGGGTGATACTGACAAACGTTTTTTCTAAAGGATGCGGTGCTTTAGTGACGATCGGGGCACCGAATTCATTGGTCAAGACTTCAATATCATGAAAAGAAACTTTGCCGATCCCTGTCCCCCAAGCTTTCGAGAACGCTTCTTTGCAGGCATAGCGCCCGCCAAGGAACTCTACCTGACGTTTCAGCGCCAAGCGTGCAAATAATTTTGCTTCCCTCTCTGTTAAAATACGCGTTATAAACTGAGGTTTTTTTTCAATTAATTCTTTCATTCGAGGCAGCTCGACTGCATCGATCCCGATTCCTTTGATCATTCTTTTCTCTACCTTCACCTAAGATAGGGTTTTCCAAATTGGAAATATCCCTTGTTCAGCTAGTTACCATTCTACCAAAAAAATGGCGAATTACCATTCAAATCTGACGAGTTTATACGGAGATTAAGATTTTTAATCGTTCGTATTTGTTTTTTATATAAAAAAAGACCTTGCAAGTTTCCTTACAAGGTCCACAAACTTAATTAGTCTTGGTTGTTTCTGATTACGAAACCGCGTTTTTTGTCGTTGCTGCGGCGATTGTTTTTACGGGCACCATCTTTTGAATAGTTGCCGCGGGCTTTATTGCCGTTGCCGCCGCCACGGTTCCCACCGTTTTCTTTGCGGTTACGATTGCCGTTGCTATTGTTGCTGCGACGACCATTTTTGTTGAATGATTTTTTCCCTTGAGGCAATGGACGCTCTGGTGTGATCTTCACTGGTGCTAAATCAGCAGGATCTTTTGCCATAGTTTTTAGAAGCAATGCTGCTAAATCTTGTGCAGAATAACGTTCTAATAGATCGTCGGCTGCTTGCAAGTATTTATCTAAGCCATTTTCATCCAATTTGGTTTCAACAGATTCGATTGCGGCACCTAATTGACCTTTGAACGCTTCTTTTTCGGTCGGTGGGCGCATTGGTGTCATCCGTTTTTTCGTTAAGTTTTCAATGACGTGCAGATAGCTCATTTCGTTTGGTGTAACGAAAGTCACAGACATTCCACCTTTTCCAGCACGACCAGTACGTCCAATCCGGTGAACATAGCTTTCAGGGTCTTGAGGGATATCGTAGTTGTAAACGTGTGTAACACCAGAGATATCTAATCCACGAGCTGCAACGTCTGTGGCAACTAAGATATCTAGTTGACCACTCTTGAATGAACGCAAAACGCTCATTCGTTTTTGTTGAGAAAGGTCTCCATGAATGCCTTCTGCTTTATAGCCGCGGGCTTCTAAGCCGCGCGCCAATTCATCGACACGACGTTTCGTACGACCGAAAACGATGGTCAATTCTGGCGTTTGCACATCCAATAAGCGAGTCATGATATCAAATTTTTCGTAGTCTTTTGAACGAACATAGTATTGATCGATCAAATCAGCGGTCATTTCTTTGGCTTTGATCTGTACATGTTCAGGCTCTTTCATGAATTTCACGCCGATGTTTTTGATTGCTGGCGGCATTGTTGCTGAAAATAGCAATGTTTGACGAACATCTGGTACTTGGCTGATGATTTTTTCAATATCTTCCAAGAAGCCCATGTTCAACATTTCATCCGCTTCATCTAATACAAGCGTTTCAACGGTGCCTAATTTCAAGGTGTGGCGGTTGATATGGTCTAACATACGACCTGGTGTACCAACTACGATGTGGGGACGATCTTTTAGTTGACGGATTTGACGGCCGATATCGGCTCCACCGTAAACTGCTTGTACACGAATTTTTTTGTCTTTACCAAGACGGTACAATTCTTCTTGGGTTTGGATCGCTAATTCACGGGTTGGGGCAATCACTAATCCTTGTAGTTGATGGTTCATTGGGTCAATTTTTTCTAACATTGGCAAACCAAATGCGGCGGTTTTACCAGTACCGGTCTGTGCTTGACCGATCACGTCTTTGCCTGCTAAGGCTAATGGAATCGTTGCTTCTTGGATGGGTGTTGCTTCTTCAAAGCCGGCACGCTCAACAGAAGTCAATAATTCGTTGGATAATTCTAGATCTTTAAATTTCAAATGGATCCTCCTAGGCTGGTCATCTTTTCGATGCCTGTTTTTCTATCATCGAAGCGTAGGTTAGTTCTTCAGAAACACAAGAGTAGTCCCATTTACTCTTATCTTTCTCTCGGTACCGAAAAACCGCTTCACGAAGGCATTATAAAAGGCTAAAACAAGTGTTGTTTGTCTCAGCCATCATTTTATCTCAAAACGTCAATGTTTTTTACAGTAATCATTCTGTGCTTCATCTTTCGGCGTTAGATAAGTATAACACGCTTTGAAAGTTTCAGCAAGATTTCAACTCCCTTTTACATTCCTTTTAGTGCATCAACGACTTCACTCAGGCCCATGCCATTGCTGCCTTTGATCACTAGGCTATCGGAAGGTTCTAAAGTTTCTATTAAGGAGGCGATCAGCTGTGGTTTTTCATCGATCGCAAAATAGCGCACCTTGTCAGCAAGGGCAGTGTTCGCTAGTCGTTTTTGCAATGCCTGCATTTCTTTGCCATAAAGGAAAACTAGCTGGAACGAGTCGTCTAAGTGTGCGGCCATCTGCTCGTGCATTTGTGGAGAATCTGGTCCTAATTCAAGCATATCTGCCAATACGGCGATCCGTCGTCCTGCTAAAGGCAATTTGCGGAAGCTATCCAATACAAGACCCATGGCCGTCGGATTGGCATTATAAATATCGCTCAAAATCGCTGCCCCATTACCAGCAGTCACCCATTGGGTCCGATTTTTCGTCAATTGAAAATGCGCCAAGCCTTCCTTGATCGCTTCATCTGCTACACCAAAATGACGTCCTATCCCAATCGCGATCAAGGCATTTTTGACATTATAGCCGCCTAAGACCGGTAAGGTAAAGGTGGTACCTGCTACCGTAAAAATCGTCTGATCTTGCGATTCCTCCACGATGTCTCCTTGTAGATCTCCCTCAGTTAAGCCAAAAGTTTCAATGGTCTGCGTTAAATTGGGAACAAAGGGCTCTAACAATGGTTCATCAGCTGGCATCATAAAGAAGCCGTCTTTTTTCAATCCTGCGGTGATCTCCATTTTGGCTTTGGCGATCCCTTCTCTGGACCCTAAGTTTTCAATGTGGGCTTCGCCTATCAACGTGATAGCGGCAGCGTCAGGTTCTGCTAAGCGTGAAAGGACTTCGATTTCACCTGCATGATCCATTCCCATTTCTAAAATCAACACTTGGGTATCTTCTGGCGCATGCAAGATAGTCAAAGGCACGCCTAGTTCATTGTTGTGGTTGCCTTGGGTTTTATAGGTCTGGTACTTTTGGGCCATGACCGCTTCCACCATATCTTTGGTGGTCGTTTTCCCGTTACTTCCAGTAATACCGATGATTTTCGGTGCAAGCTTTTCTTTATACGCTCGTGCCAATTGTTGGAACGCTTTGACGGTATCCGTGACAGGAATCACAAGGATGTCTTGCGGCGGTTCGATCGTAGGGTGGCTCCACAGTGTGGCGATCGCCCCATTGTCTTTGGCTTGTTGGGCAAATTCATGTCCGTCACGGGTCCCCGCTAAGGGAACAAAGAGACTGTTTTCTTTGATCAGACGGCTGTCGAATTCCACAGAGGCAAGTGGCGTTTCATTTTCAATTTGCTGACCAAATACGGCAGCGGCTTCTTTTACAGTAAAATTCATCAGGTTCGCTCCTTTTTCCTAAAAAAAGAAAGCACAAGATCGCTTCAAGTATTTTCCTTGAGTTGAGCTGGCTTTCTTCCTGCTATTTATTCTGCTTCGTTTTCGTTTTCTGCTTCTTTTTCTGTTGCTTCTACATTGGTCAAGAACGAACGTCTTTGATTGAAACGATTCATCCCTAATTGGATCAATTCTTCAATCAAATCCCCATAAGGCAAGCCGGTCTTCTCCCATAGCAGTGGGTACATGCTGAATTCAGTGAACCCAGGCATCGTGTTCAGCTCATTTAAAAAGAGCTCATTTTTATTGGTCAAAAAGAAATCACAACGGCTCAATCCGCTGCCGCCTAACATCGTATAGGCTTTTTTCGCAAACTCTTGAGCTTTGGCTTGTGTTTCTTCTGGAATTTGTGCAGGAATCTGCATCTCGATTCGGTTGTCAATGTATTTGGAATTGTAATCATAAAAGGCAACATCTTTTACGATTTCTCCCGGCATTGTGGTCCGAACGTCTTCGTTTCCAAGAACGGCTACTTCGATCTCACGGGCTTCGATTCCTTGTTCAACGATCGCTCGGGTATCGTAGCGATACGCTTCTTGTAGCGCATTTTGCAGTTCTTCACGGTTCTCGGCTTTCGAGATACCGACACTTGAGCCCATGTTGGCAGGTTTGACAAACATTGGATAAAGCAGACTGCCTTCACATTGATCGAAAATCTTTTTCGGATTTTCTTTCCACGCATTTTTCAAGACTGGTACATAGGGAACTTGCGGAATCCCCGCAGCTTGCAAGATATACTTGGTCATGATTTTGTCCATCCCACAGGCACTAGTCAAGACACCGGCTCCGACATAAGGCATTCCGATGGTTTCTAAAAACCCTTGGATCGTGCCGTCTTCGCCATTTGGTCCGTGAAGTAAAGGAAAGACGATCGCGTCTTCTTCGTAGATTGCCCCAGGTGAAATTTCTTCCCCTTTGGTTTCTTCATTGGTCAATGCCAAAGTATCTGGAGACGTTGGCGCCTCAGTCAATAATGGGCCTTTTAACCAGCGTCCTTCTTTGGTGATCATTACTAATTGAACTTGGTAGTAATTATAATATACAGCATTAACAACTGAAAAAGCGGATAACAGTGATACCTCATGTTCTGCACTGCGTCCCCCGTATAATAAAATGATTTTCAAAAGAATTTCCTCCTGTATTCATTGATTCTACCAAACTAAGTCTTCCACATTTTAGCACAAAATCGACCAACCGGCATTAAATCTTGCAGAAATTTCTTTAAGCTTACACAGTCGTTAGTTGAATGTTTTTCATTTTGTCAGTACTATGAATATATCACGGCACGTTTAAAGAGGTGGGACCTATGACAGAACAAACCGCTCCTTCTAGAAAAGGACGATTAAAACAAATCGTTCAAGTCTTTTTGAAATACAAAGTCGTTCAAAATATCAGCAAACAGCAGCACCCCGAAATGGTGCGTCAAGCGTTTGAAGAATTAGGACCAACATTTATCAAAATCGGGCAGATGCTTTCGGTCCGCAATGATCTGCTTTCCAGCACCTTTGTCGATGAATTCAAGCAGCTGCAGGACAATGTCAAAAGTGATCCATTTCCCAAGGTCAAAGCACTGCTGGAAGCAGAACTGCAGCAACCGCTAACGGAAGTTTTTTCCGCTTTTGATGAAATTCCAGTCGCCTCAGCTTCCATCGGACAAGCTCATCGAGCAAACTTGCTCAGCGGCAAAGAAGTGATCGTCAAAGTACAGCATCCAGGGATCATTGCGGCAATTCAAGTGGATCTCGATCTTTTTGAAAAAGCCCTGCCGTTGGTTCGCGCAATTCCAGAAGCCAATGTGGTGGATTTAAAAAGCGTGCTAAGCGAAGTCCGACGATCACTTGCCAATGAAACAAATTTTTTGCAAGAGATGAAAAACGCACAGGAATTCTACCGCAACAATCACCAAGACCCGCAGTTGGCATTGCCAAAAGTTTATCCCGAATGGTGTACCCAAAAAGTATTAGTCATGGATTACATGGCAGGTGAAAGCTTGAATTGCTTACTGACCCGCAAAAATCAAGACATCGTTTATGACAATCAGTCTGTTAAAGCCGTGAAAAAACAAGTGGGGACGCTATTAGTCGAAAACTTTATGAAACAAGTCTTTGAAGATGGCTTCTTTCACGCTGATCCACATCCTGGCAATCTTTTCTTGCATGTCTTCACGGATCAAGCCAACCGCCCACAACCATTTCAAGTCAAGCAGCGCGTCGGTGTCCTCGGCGGGGTCGATTATTCGTTGAAATGGCAAGAAGAAGCTGTCATGCCGCCTTACCAAGTGATTTTCTTGGACTTTGGGATGATGGGTCATTTGGATCAGTCTTTACGCAGCCGTTTAGCCGATGCGTTGATTGCTCTTTATACCCAAGACACCCAAGAAGTCGGTAAAGCCGTCTTGCGGTTGTGCAACAGCAGCGGCAGTTCCTTTGACGAAGTCGCCTTCTACCAAGACCTGCAAAAATTTGTTGAAAACTACTATAATATGCCGCTAAAGGATATCGACTTGCAAAAAGTGATGGCGGAAGTCATCACGATCTGCCATGATAACCAACTGCAGATGCATCGAGACATCACCTTGCTGATCAAGGCTTTTGGTACCTTGGAAGGTGTGATCAAAGCCTTAGATCCCGAATTATCAATGATGGAAGTCACTCAGCCTTTTGCACAAAAATATTTCCTACAGCAGCTGAGTATTGAAGACGAGGTGAAAAAAAGCGCCTTGGCAACCGCAAAAAGCTTGCGGGCACTTAGCCATCTTCCCGATCGGACCTTGGCTGTCTTAGACACTTTTGCGACTGGTAAACACCGATTGAATCTAGAGATCCGCGAACAAAAACAGCTATTGGACCGCTTTGATCAGATGGTCAATCGACTGGTGATCGGTATTATTCTAGCTGCGGTCATCCTTGGCTCTTCCTTATTGGTGGTCGCCAGCCCGCAACAAGGAGCCTTCGTCCATCAGATGGGGATCTTCGGATATACCTTAGCATTTTTCGCGATCGTGGCTTTAGTCAGCAAATACTTCTATGATCGTTTTCGCAAGAAATAAATAAGCACCTTCAATTCCCGTGGTTCATGCAGAAGCTGGGTCTTGAGGGTGCTTATTTTGCAAGGATCTGTCGCAATTCGTTTTCAAAGATTCGTTTGAAGGCTTCCCGATCCTCTTTCGTAAAGGGCTTCGGTCCTTTTGTACGCTTGCCTGCTTTACGCATCTGCGCACCTAAGTAGCGTTGTCCAAGTAAAAAATCGATCGTTTCTGGCAAATACTCTGTGCCGTTATGGTGAAAAACCCGCGCTTTTTTCGGCAAGACCAAAGAGGCTAACCCATAATCTTGGGTAACGAGAAAATCACCCGGCTCTATTTCCTTCACGATTTCATAATCCGCACGATCCGAGCCTTTGTCGACATAGACAAAGTGAACATGGGCAGGATAATCTTTGGTCGTGTAATGATCGACACTGGTGACGATCACCACCGGCAGCTGATATTGCTGAGCCAGCTCGATCACTTCGTTTTTCACTGGCGATCCATCGCCGTCAATAAAAAGTCGCATCTCCACACTCCCCTCACAAGTTTCTTCGTTTACAATTACTTCTATTGTAAGAGGAGCAAGGCGAAGATGCAAGCAGACTTTACAGCCGTTTCCTTGAGGATGTATTTAAAGCCTCAAGAAGAGCAACTGCCTCCGCCCTAATAACTAGCAGCTACCCTAAGCAAAGCTTATCCTTCAACTTTAGAAAAGGCTCGCTCTTTTAGCTCATAAACGACATCGCAAGCCTTGGCTACTTCTTGCTCATGGGTCACTAAGATAATACATTTTTTTTGCTCATGAGCAATTTCTTGAAACAGTTTGACGATCTCTTTGGACGTCGTTTCATCCAAGTTTCCAGTCGGTTCATCGGCTACGATCAGCTCATGCTCACAGCACAATGCGCGAACGATCGCCACCCGCTGCTGCTGCCCACCCGATAATTGGGTCACTTTTTTCAGTGCCAGCTCTTCCGTGATGCCAACTTTGGCTAAGTTTGCTAAAGCGTAGGCCTTTTTATCGGCTTGCTGCGACTTCGCGATCGCCATCGCTGTCACCACATTGTCCAATGCCGACAGATAAGGCAATAGATTATAGGCTTGGAACACGATGGACACATCTTTGCGGCGGTACTCCCGCAGCCCGATTTTTGCTAACGTTTCTTCGTTGTAGAAAATCTTTCCTTCTTTCGGGGTATCTAGGCCTGTGATCAGCGACAGGAAGGTCGTTTTCCCCGATCCGCTGGAACCTAAGATCGCATACATCTTGCCAGGCTCGAAGGTCAAGTCAACGCCACGAAACAGGGCTTCTGCTTCGCTTTGATACCAATAGCCTAATTGTTCTGTTCGTAATGTCATGTCGTTCCTCCTAAGAAACCAAGATTTTTTTCGGGTTCAGCCGCAAAATGCCCGCCGACGAGAGTAAGATCGAGCCAAAGCTGATCCCTAGACCGAGTAATGCCAATAGACCAATTTGTTGAGGGGAAACGGTAATTTCTAAGGACTCCACTTCTGCTGATTGGGTGAAGGATGGGAAAGAACCGCCACGGTTACCGCCCATTTGCGGCATCTCTCCGCCTCCAGGTCCAGCGTTTTCAGCAGCTGCCTGATCCGTCGTCGTTTCGGTTTGCTGTGCCAATAATTGCTCTCCGACGGCATTACCGACAAGATTGCCGCTAGCGGCCGCGATCCCTAAAGCAAATACCATGCAGACAAAAATCTCTGTGAAAAACTGTAGGATCACTTTGGCTCGTGACTCGCCTAAAGAGAGCAATACGCCAATCTCATAGCGACGTTCCCGAATCGACATCATCACGATCAACGTCAAAATAATGATACCGGCAGCAGCAACTAACACAATAATATTTTTGGCAAAGCTCGCGACATTATTCAACGGTGTCAGCATCGATTGATACATCTGATCATTGGTTTGGATGCTATAGGTTTCTGTATCGATCAATCCTTCTGCTTCTTCCACGAATGCCGTCATTTCAGACGGATCACTCAAGGTATAGGTTGCTGAATCAATGGTGTCCTCATTGCCGCTCAACGTATTGGCAAGGGTATAAGAGGCAATGATCGTGTTGGCTGGGTTGAGAAAGTTAAACATTTGGCTCATGCTGTTGCCAACTTCACTCGTTTCATAGATTCCTTTGACCGTCACTTCTACTTCATTGTCCTCTGCATCAGTGATTGAAAACGTATCTCCGACCGCTAAATCATTCGCTTCAGCTAGTGAGGATTCAATCAAGACTTGGTTTGTGCCTTCGTCCTCAGAAGTAATTCCTTCTCCATCCGTGATCGTCGCTGTTCCTTCCGAAAAAGTCGTATACGCCGCACTGGTTGATACGCCAGTGATTTGGAAATCACCTGTACTCATACTCCCACCAGGCATACCTCCTGGCATACCGCCCATTTGCCCCGACTCGCTGCTATCGGTTGCTTCTGACTCTGTCGAGGAGTCACTGCTAGAGATCGGTTCGATCCCGCTGACGGCATCAGCCGAGGTACTGACTTCAAAACTATATGAAGCAACCCCGTCTAAATCAGCGATTGCTTGGGCATCTGTGATCGCTACAGGTGTCGATTGAAAACTCCCTGGATCTGGACGTGTGCTCTGGTCATCGCTGTCAGATGAAGAACTTCTTTGCTGAAAAGCCTGCTCACGGTTGGCTTGCAACGTCACGATTGCGCCGACACTTTTCTGAGCATTTTCAGTCGCTACTAGCGCTGCACTGCGAATCGTCAAACCCGCCAATACAAAAATCAAGATTGCAGAAAATACGGCGATCAGCAGCAGACTCCGGCCTTTTTTCGCCCATAAACTTTGGAGCCCTCGTTTCAAAAAATTCATCTTTGTTCCTCCTGAATGGCAAATTATTGTATTTCGACTATAAGAACCTTAGCTTAAATTGAACTTAAATCTTCCCCTAATTTTTCAAAACGTTGGAACAGACCGCAGCTGTCTTCTGCGATCTGCACGTTTTATTGATGACCCCCAGGGAATGATCGAGGAATCTTCAACTAACGGCCAAAGCCGCCGCCCATTTGATTGGTTGTCGCTGTCGCTCCTGATTGGGTCAAGTTGGCGATCGTTTCCGTGACGGGCAACGTTCCTAATTCCGTCCCATCACTAAGGGTCCCACCAGCATAATAACCAGAAACAGCTTGCGCATCATTCGTTCCCCCACTGACCAATGTATAGCTGCTATCCGTCAAATCTGGGCTAGAAAGAACCACATGTTGGTAGCTTTTGCTTGGTGCATAGGACAAGATCGTCTGTCCTTGACTATCCTTTAAGGTCACAAGGGTCTCTGCTGCTTGGGTTTGATCGAAACTGATCCCGATCGACTGTTGACTTCCCCCACTGACATTCATGGCCATATCGGTCGTACCAGCAGCTAACAAGACACCGCCAGTGATTTCAAACGTCCCGTTATAATCCAAAGCGCCATTGCCACCGGTCGTTGGACCATTTACGATGACGACCCCATCACTCATAGTGACATTGCCGTTACTGTCCAGGCCATCCCCTTCGGCATCGACCACCAACGTTCCGCCAGTGATTATGACTTGTTTGCTGTCATCTGCGGTATCGCCACCGCCAGGACCGCCACCAAAGCTGTCTTGCCCAAATTGGCCAGTGGTTTCCTCTGTATCACTGCCGCCACCGGCATTGATCCCGTCATCGCTAGCCACGACGTGTGTCGTACCACCAGCAATCGTGATCACACTTGCTTCTAGTCCTTCATAGGATTCTTCGATAGCAATCGTCCCATCGGAGATCGTCAATTCATTGTCCGCATGTATGCCGTCGTCACCACTGCTGGCAGTGATCGTACCACCTGTGATGTTGATGGTATCGTTGGCATGCAGGCTATCATCTGCACTATCGATCGCAAAGGTACCGCTGCTGATGGTCATCACACCGCCAGCTTTCAATCCTTTGTAGCTTTCATCCGTCACTAGCGACTGACTTTGTGCCCCGTCAGCCGTTTTGATCGTGAGATCGGCTGATTGGATGCTCAAATTCGTTTCTGCTTGGATGCCATCACGCCCACTTTGGATCGTAAAGGTACCGCCATCGATCGCAACGTAGCCTTTTTCCGCATCTTCCGAATTATTCGCTTGGATGCCATCTCCTTCAGTGGTGTTCAGTGTGTAGTTCCCTGCCAAGATCGACACGGAATCTTTTCCTTTGATGGTATTGTTTTTCACTGTGATCTCAATCGTGCCACCAGCTAAAACCAAATCATCTTTGCTGCGCAGCCCGTTGCTGTAATTTCCTGTGATCACCAACGTTCCATCACCGTTGATGGACAAATCTTCTTTACTATAAAAAGCGGCATCTGGTTCCGTCTCACCTTCCGCCAAGGTGTAGCTGCTGCCATCTATCAGAGTATTTGTCGTATCACTGGCTAAGGTCGTGATGACTTTTTCTGCTTGTTCGATAACGACTGCCGCCCCGTCTTCATTGGTGATCGTGACATCCGCAAAGATCAGATGGACTTTTTCTTCTTTATTGACGTTGACAACCAGTTGGCCATTACTTAAGGAACCGCTGACGACATAGGTACCAGCTTGCGTGATCGTCACCGTTTGGTCTTCCACTGTAACGCCATCAACAGCCGTCGTATCGCTGTCATTCAATTCAAGTTGCGTGGCGGTCGCCTCATCGTAGGAGGGATCCACGTCTTCTTCTTCGTAACTGCCATAATAGTCCGTAGCATCATCAAGAGTCGTTGCAACGTTGGTCACTGCGGCAGAACCTGAAACAGCCGCTGCAGAACTGGAGCTGCTGCTCGTGCTACTACTATCGGTTTGCCCACAAGCGCCTAGGAGCAGCGATGAGAGTAAGAGCGGATAAATGAGTTTTTTCATAAGAGGTTCCTCCTTCTACAGCTCATCGCGGTTAGCGGTGAGCTTGCCTAAAACAACGGGTAAATTGCCATTACGAACCCGAACTTCATCAATGATTTGTTTTTCTTGCGCTTGGTCTTTTAACAGCAACTGATAACGCAACTCATATAAGCTCCCCATCGTGGTCGTTCGAACCGATGTCAGTTTGGCAGAATGCGTATATTTTTCAAAGAGATCATCGAATAGTTGCGGATAATCCAAATCTTCTGGAATCGTGACTTTCAGTTCTCGTTCACTCGTGGCTTGTCGATCGCCAAAGGGTACCGTGTATAAAAGGGTCAAGAAAAGCGCCACGATGATGGAAAAAATCACGACATAGCCGACGTAGCCCATCCCAGTTGCCAGACCGATCCCCATCGACCAAAAGACGCTGGTGATCTCTCTAGACCCTCCTGGAACCGAGCGGAAACGAATCAAACTGAAGGCGCCTAAGATCGCCACACCTGTGCCAAGATTGCCGTTGACTAGCATGATCACGGATTGAACGAGGATCGGTAAGACCGCCAAGGTAATGACGAAGTTTTTTGTGTAGACATTGCGGATCATATGGATCGCCGCTACCAATATTCCTAAAAGCAATGAGGCGGCGACACAGATCAATAAGCTACGCCATTCCAAGGTGCTCGTATCGCCAGAAAACAGACTAGATAACATGTAACCATTCCTCCTTCTTGAACAAATGCCGTTGATACGTTTGGGCATATTTCGAAAAGCTACCTTTGCGCACGCTGTATTTGTTCAACAGCTCCACAAACCATAATGGATAAGCGCCGAGGGCTTTCACTTCCATCAACACCCCGATTTCAGGTGCTACCAGCGCCCCCTCACTGCCAGAACCGAACATAAGATCATAGGTGCGAAAGCGAATGTTTTGGTCGAATGTCACGCGAAATTCACTATCATCATCAATAAACAGCGACAAGCGATCATAGGCAATCAACACTTTCGGCAGCAAGTCTGGGTTTTGCTTAAATAGCCAGTGAATCTCTGCAGCGATTTGCGGTGCTTCTGCCATTGACGGCAAGACCCCTGTTTGCAACCAGCCGCAATAGTCAGCATAGGGCATCGGGACTCGGCGTTTGTAGACCACGCCATTGACTTTCTTTTTGATCTCTAAAAAAATTAACTGCTGCTCTGTCGGTATGCCATAGCTGCGGACCCGAAATTTTTCTTTGTATTTCGGTTTGTCCATCGAATGACGAATAAAGCGGTAATCGTGGGTATCGTAATACAAGGACATAATCGTGTGCTGCCCATATTCATCGATCGCCATTCTTTGCTGCAGCTCAGCAAGAAATGCAGGAAATTGCTCCTTGGCTATTAAATATTTTGTCTCTTTTCTTTGAAAGACTTTTTTCAATTTCATAAAAATGTTCCTCCCTTGAAATCCATGCACTGAATTTACGGCAGCTATCTTAAATGCAGCTTAAGGCAAAACAGTTTTTTTAAGCATTTTTTATGCTATTCGTGCTATTCTTATCCTTAAAGAGGTGGGAACATGATTAAACTATTAGTGATCGAAGATGACAAAACATTATCTGATAATATGAAAGAAATCGTCAGCGAGATCGGTGACGTCACACAAGCCTATGATGGCAGTGAAGGCTTATACGAGGCAGAAACGGGGATCTATGATTTGATTATTCTCGACTTGATGATGCCAGAGATGAACGGTTATGAGGTGCTTTCTGCCCTAAGAAAAAAAGAACTCCAAACACCAGTCCTGATTTTAACAGCCAAAGACGGCTTAGAAGACAAAGTGACTGGTTTTCAAAAAGGGGCAGATGATTATTTGACCAAGCCTTTTTATCGGGAAGAATTATTGATGCGGATCAAAGCGTTGCTAAAACGCTCCTTAGGTTTGTTCAATGAAAATACCCTGGAATATAACGGATTGCTGTGCAACCTTGGCACCAATGAGGTCAGTTACCAAGGGCAGCTTTTGCCGATCCAAGGGAAAGAATTTGAGCTGCTGCTGTATTTTCTACAAAATAGAAACATTATTTTGACTAAGGAACAGATTTTTGATCGCATCTGGGGATTTGATTCAGAAACGACCTTGACTGTCGTCGAAGTCTATATGAGCAATCTGCGGAAACACTTGCGCCAGACAGGGATCGACAAAGAGATCCGTACGTTGCGAAATGTCGGCTATATTATGCAAGGAGCCTAGTCTATGAATAAAGAACGCTCTAAGAGACAACGGCTGCACTCCTTTCTCCTAAATGTCAGTGCCTTTGCGTTGGTTTTCTTACTTTTAGGAACCATCGTCCTCCAATTGTTCAACCAATCGGCTTATCGGCAAACCGACATTTCTTTGGAACAAGCAGTCAAAGATACCCGCTTGATCCAAGCAGAGATCAGCGCTTCGCAATCCAATCTAGAGGTATTGCCACCAGATAGTGCCATGCCAAAGATCCCTGGGACCAATCGCTTCAATACCCAGTTGATTCTCTGGTCTGAAGACGGTGAGATATTAAACAAGCAGACCTTGGGCGGCCGCTTTTCACAACTGGCAAGTTTATCTTTAGATACAAGCCACTTAGACAGTATCACATCTTTTTCAGTGGTGGATCAGTCCTTGTCAGAGGAAGAAGAGACCCTTTTGTTTCGTTCGATCACCACCAAAGCACCAACAAATGATGCTGGTGTCGGCTATATCCAAGTCTTGGCGAACACTAACCAAATCAAAAATGCGATGAACAATTTCCAAACGATTTTGATTTTATCGATGATCTTTTTCTGGATTCTTTCGATCGGGATCAGCTATTTGCTTTCCAGCTTGAACATGCGCCCCATTTTAGCCTCCTGGAAAAAACAGCAGGAATTTGTCGAAAATGCATCCCATGAGCTGCGCACACCATTGACGATCATTCAAAACAGTCTGGAACGCCTGTTTACCAAGCCCAATCATACGATCATTGAAGAATCTGAAAGCATCGCACAAGCGTTAGCGGAAACTCGGCGGCTGACTGGATTAACGGCGGATTTGCTGACGATCGCCCGCAGTGATTCCAATCAATTGCTTTTGACAAAAGAAACCATCGAGCTAGCTCCTTTTATCGATGACTTAGTCAAACCTTTCAAAGAAATTGCCGAATTGGATCAAAAACACTTTGTTGTCGAAAACTTTGCCAAAACGACCGCTTGCTTTGACCAAAAGAAAATCCATCAAGTCCTCGTGATCCTCCTAGATAATGCCTTAAAATATACCAGCAGTGGTGATAAAATCACCCTCTTATCGGAGATTTCTAACAAGCAATGGCTGATCGAGGTCAAAAACACAGGACCAGCCATTTCCGATGAAGAAAAAGCCCGTATCTTTGACCGCTTCTACCGCGAGGATCGTTCCCGCTCCAAAGAGACCGGCGGCTATGGTTTAGGCTTAGCGATCGCCAAGCAAATCGTTGAAGAGCACAAGGGACAAATCCAAGTCAAAGATTTGCAGCCACGAGGGGTTATTTTTCAGATTCGTTTACCTAAAGAAGGATAAAGGAGAAAAACAAATGCAGGTCATCACCCTTAAAGAACACCCTGACTACTTAGCAGAAGCCATTCGTTACTTCCAAAAACAGTGGGCTGGTCCCGACTCCCTCATGGTTTATGAGGATAGCCTGACCCATAGTTTTTCAGCAAATCCTTTGCCGCAATGGCTGCTGCTGGTCAACGAAGAAATCGCAGCAGACGGACGTTATCAAATCATCGGCTGCGGTGGCTTGATCCCCAACGACTTCATCAGTCGGATGGATTTGACCCCTTGGCTTTGCGCCTTGTATGTGGACCCTTTGTGGCGTGGCCAAGGCGGTGCCCGCCTTTTGATCGAAACAGCCAAGCAACGTGCTGCTGGAGCTGGTTTTGATTCTCTGTATCTATGTACGGATCTTTCTACTTTTTATGAGAAATTTGCTTTTGAACCGATCGGAACAGGCTACCATCCTTGGGGAGAGTCTTCCACCATCTATCGCTGTTCTCTCACCTAAATGAACAAAAAAAAAGCTGTGAACAAAAATGTTCACAGCTTTCTTCACTCACAGTACTATTGCTAGTAGAATACCCTATCTCCACAAAAGGAATATTCCGACACCCTACAAATCCGGTAGGTTGCTTACGCGGTGTGCCTCTGCTATCAATCTGGTCAGCTAATGCTAGACCTTCTCGACTCGTCGCATGAGGATTACTTTACCATAAATTTAGTCGGAATACTACTGTTTTTTATAAAATTAAAACTGCTGATAAGCATTTCTCAAGAAAGAGTGCCTATCAGCAGTTTTTCATGAATCAATTGTTACTTTTCAAATAGAAACATTCCAATTGATGGATAAAAAAACTTAGGATAAGAAGGTCGCTACTTTGGTCGTAATCAAATCGATGGCTACGTGGTTTTCGCCGCCTTCTGGTACGATGACATCGGCATACCGTTTGGTCGGTTCGATGAATTGATGATACATCGGTTTTACCACCGTCAAGTATTGTTCGATCACAGAATCCAATGTCCGGCCACGTTCTTCCATGTCACGTTTGATTCGGCGAATGATTCGAATATCATCGTCTGTATCAACATAAAGTTTAATATCCATTAAATTACGCAATCGCTCATCTTCTAGAATCAAGATCCCTTCCAAGATAATGACTTCTTTGGGTTCTTGAATGATCGTTGCTTCGCTGCGGGTATGCGCAACATAATCATAGACGGGTTTTTCGATCGTTTGATATGCAAGCAGCTGTTGCAAGTGATCGATCAACAAATCAGTATCAAATGCAAAAGGATGGTCATAGTTGGTGTTCAACCGTTCTTCAAAGCTCAGATCACTTTGGTCTTTATAGTAGGAATCTTGTTCAAGCATCATAATAGAATGGTTGGGGAAATGATTAAAGATCGCCCGACTCACGCTTGTTTTTCCACTACCTGATCCACCTGTCACACCAATAATAATGGGCTTGCCATTCGTCATTCAATTAACCTCTTTCATCTTAAAAAATTCACACTGGTTCTATTATAGCGAAAATTCGGCAAATTACTACTGTTTCTGTAGAATCAGTGCTGCAATAAAGGAAGTAATTGCTGCAAACGTTCGATCTCATAAGTAGGCTGAATCTCACCACTGTTTTTTTTCTTTGGATTGAACCAAATCGTATCGATCCCTGCCAGTTGTCCGCCTAAGATATCTGAAGTCAGTGAATCGCCAATGATGACTGTTTCTTGTTTTTTAACGTTTGGTATGCGAGCAAACACATAGTCAAAATATTCTTTCATTGGTTTTTGATACCCTGTATCTTCTGAAACAAAAATATCACGGAAATACGGCTTTAATTTGGCATCTTCCAAGCGGCGATATTGGGTTTCAGAAACCCCGTTCGTCACCACATATAGGTCAAAATGCTGCGCCAACTCCGCTAAGATCTCATCACTGTTGTCTAACAGTTTATGTCCTTCATTTAGAAATTCCCGATAGGCCAATTCAACTGCTGGACTATCGACCTGAATGCCTTGCGTTTCAAAAAACAAACCGAAACGCTCATTGATGACTTGGTCTCTCGTGATTTTCCCTTGCTCAAACTGCTGCCACAAATCATGATTGATCGTTTGATAGCTTTGTTTGCGCTCTGGGGTCATTTCCAAGCCATGAGCTTCAAATAGTGCTTTTAAGGCTTGATCTTCGGTATCTTGAAAATCGAGGATCGTGTCATCGACATCAAATAATAATGTTTTATACTTCATTTTCTCCCTCTTTCTCAGCGGAAATGCGCCGCCAGTCCTTTTAATTCTTCTTGCGTCAGCGAGCGATAACTCCCCACTGCTAAATCATCTGGTAGAACCAGCGAACCCATCGCTGTTCGTTTCAGCTGAATGACTTTTTTCCCTCGGGCTAAAAACATCTTTTTCACTTGATGGAACTTGCCTTCAGCAATTTCTAACGAAACAAAGGAACGAGCCGCTCGGGCATCGATGATCGTTAGGGCAGCTGGTTTGCAAGTGACACCACCATGAAAGGTGATCCCTGTGGCAAATGCCGCCACATCTTCAGGAGTCACCAAGTCATTGACCACCACTTCATATCGCTTGGTCACCTTTTTCGTAGGATGCAGCAAGTCATAGCCTAACTGACCATTCGTCGTAACTAATACCAACCCTTCCGTGTCCCGATCCAATCGACCGACGGCATAAAGATCTGGGTGCTGGTCCTTTGGTGCAATCAAATCGATCACTGTCTGGTGCTGTTGATCAACATTCGCTGTAACGACACCATTGGGCTTGTTGACGATATAATAGCGTTCCTGCGTCTCCAACTGACGTCCCGCAACGATGATTTGATGGATGGCGCTATCGACATTGCGCTCAGGTCGCCCTTCAATCCTTTGATCCACGAGGACTTTTCCTTGCTGAAACAACCGTTTCATCTCTTTACGAGAAGTATTCAATTGTTGCTCGATCACTTTATCTAAACGCATAAATTTTTCTCCATAGTGGCTATTATAGCTCAGGATCTAGCGAAAGAAAACTGCCAGGATTTCAAATGATTTGACTTTCTTTGTCTTTTTGCGTAAGGTTAAAGAGTAAAGTAAATATAGTTTCTCATACACAGCGTTATGACCTGGTGGAGAAAAGTTGAACCAAAACTTTCTGGGGCAGTTGTGTACACAACTGCCCTTTTGCGTGTTTTCACTCACGTACCACTTAATGTGCAGAGTTAACAAAATTTGCTTAAAAAATCTCGTTATTAACGAGAAAATTTTAGGAGGAATTGAGTTATGTCAGTATCATTAGAAGTTACGAAAAGAGAAGTTCGCCCACGTTCTTTACGGAACAAGTTGCGCCACGAAGGAAAAGTACCTGCAATTGTCAATGGGTACAAAGTAGAAAGCACACCGATTGCTGTCAATGCAGCAGAATTAGAAAAAATCTTGCGTGAAAATGGATTGAATACCGTAATCACGATCAGTTTAGAAGGCAAAAAAGTCAATACACTGATCAAAGAGTATCAATCAGATACCTTCACACGCAATTTAACCCACGTTGAATTCCTATCTGTCGATATGAATGAAGAAACAGAAGTAGAAGCAGAAGTAACCTTAATTGGCGAATCTGCTGGTGTCAAAGCTGGTGGTGTTCTAGCACAAAACTTGTATACAGTCGTTGTATCAGCAACACCAGACAAATTGCCTGAACGTGTTGAGATCGATGTAACGTCATTAGAGATCGGCGATTCATTAACAGTGGCTGATCTGCCTAAGAACGACGAGTACACGATCGTGACCGATCCAGAAGAACAAATCGTTGCGGTTACTGAACCACAAGAAATCTCTGAAGATGAAGAAGCTGGCGAAGCTGCTGAACCAGCAGTTATCGGTGAAGACGAAGAATAATCATAGAACATCGTTCTTAAGATCGCGTCTTCAATCAACAGACACTTCTAAGAAATGCAAGACTCTTGAAGGGCTTTTCCTTTAAGAGTCTTTTTCATTCTTACGAAGAGCTGGTGAGCTGCAACTGACTATTTTCCACTGAAAGACGCCATGGGAAAGCTTGGTCCAGCCAACCCAACAAATTTTTAAGAAAATAGTTAAAATGCGTCGCTGCCCAAAAAGAAAAGCAGAAGTAGTTGCATTTTTGACGGTTCTTCATTATGATAAATAGACAAATTTGATGTTATTGGCAAGCCTACTTGAAGGAGGGGTTTTTATGTTTGAAACATTTGATGATCACCGCAGCCGCTACGCTTCTGGCGGGATTGTTCAAACACTGCCTGGCGAACTGATCGATAGTATTTGGTTAATCATCGATCTCGATTTAAAAGGGTTTATTCCGTTGACAAATCTGCTCACCTTTGAAGTCCAAAACAATCACGGTCGTGTCACACTGCTTTTTTCTCAAGCACAAAGTCAAATCGAACTCGGCGTTGATCTGCCTTACCGTTATTCCGACCTCTATCCCCAAAAAGTCTATGTGTATGACGATGGGCAGCGGCAAACGATTTTATTGCCTAGCGAGACTCGTTAACAGCGCTTCGTGTTTCTCTTTTTATAACGATACTTACATAAAAAACCACCCTTTTTATTTTAAAAGGTGGTTTTTTTTGATTCCTTCCTCTCATTTAATTCTATATTATACAGGGTTCGAGCAAGCAACCAATGACTCCCCCGTTTTTTATTACGTTTTATTGACTATTTTTTGTGTGTTAAAATAACGTGTGAAGTTCCCTTATAATAAGGACAGTTGCAAAATTCAGCTGAAAGAGGTGCCTAGTTTTGAAAAATATCCTTGAAAAAGGTATTATGCAAATGCTGCGTCTGTCCACGATGCTCTTGAGCGAAAATCCCCTTCCTTTGAATAAAGCTGCTGCCGATCAAAATCTTTCCGTCAAAACGATCCGTCGGCTACTGTCCAGTTGTTTAAACGAGGACCCTTCCTTCCATTATGATGTGCAGCAAGGACACATTCGTGCCTTTCATGATTTGCAGCAGCCCCTAGCCAGCAAAAACTTCCCCCATACAGAAATGCTTGCTGCATTGTTTAATAAAAGTACAAACTATCAGTTGCTCTTGTTACTGTTAAAAATGCCGACCATTTCCTTTGCAGACCTCCACAAGCGGTATTACCTGAGCCCCTCCAGTTTGCATCGGCGCTTTTTGTCCTTTTCTTTTTTTTTGGCACCTTATCATCTAAGGATCGACCGTCGCAGTTTTCCTTTGATTACTGGTAATGAACGGCAACAGCAGCGCTATGTGATTTTTCGACTCACCCTCTTAGCAAGCCCGACGCTTTCTTCTAATCAAGCGTTTCAAGAACTGAAGCAGATTCATCAGTTGCGGGCAAACGCTTTTTATCCCAACACCCCCGCCACGTTTACTCAGCAAGTTTATCCAACATGTTTTGTGCCGCGTTTTTATTTAGTTGGTGAACGCAGCTATTTATTTTTGTGGCAACAGCTGCTAGCACTGGAGCCTTTTTATGTGCCAACAGAAGAAGCCTTCCTTTTGCGACGAATCATCACGCCGATTTTGTCGGAGCATCCGCTCCAGCAGCCATTAGAAGTGCTTTTGTCGAAAATTTTCCAAGCCCATCTTTTGGGCGCCTTGCTGGAAGGCAATTTATTTGTCTATCCGCCACTAAATTCTTGCCTATCTGAACGTTCCCAACGCTTGGTCCAGGCTTTTTTGACTCAGCTTCCCCATTACGAAAAACTCTTAAAAAAGCATCCCGAGTTACCCTTACTCTATGAATGCATTTGGCAAGAGCTCTCTTTTTTCCAACCGATCATTGCCTTTCCGCAAAAAAAAGAGCGTCCGCTTCAGTAGCGACACGCTCTTTTGAGGTTCATTTAGTTGGCAGTGAATTATTTAGCGTCAGCATCAACGATTTTCACTGAACCTTGCCATTGTTCTTCCACAAAGTCTTTGATTTCGTCTGAATGCAGCACTTCGATCAATTTCTTGATTTTGTCGCTATCTTCGTCACCACTGCGGACAGCGATCACGTTGACATAAGGCGAATTATCCGCTTCTAATAAAACAGAATCATCCGCTGGGTTCAAATCGATCCCGAATGCGAAGTTCGCATTGATGGCAATTAGGTCTGCTTCGTCGTTTTGATAAGCAGTCGCCAAAAGAGATGGATCGACGTCATGTTTAAATTCTAAGTTTTTCGGATTTTCAGCAATATCATCAAAGGTTGCCGTTTCTGTATCAACGCCGTCTTTTAAAGTGATCAAGTCAGCATCTTGTAAAATCGTTAGGATACGACCCCAGTCAGATTCAGAAGTGGAAGTAAGAACCGTTGCACCATCTTCTAGTTCTGAAATATCAGAGATTCGTTTTGAGTAAAGACCCATTGGCTCGATATGGATCGCACCAGCATTGACAAAATCATAGCCATTGTCTGCGATTTGTTTGTTCAAGTAAGGAATGTGTTGGAAGTAATTGGCATCGATATCGCCATTTTCCAATGCTTTGTTTGGCAACACATAATCATCGAAGGTTTTGATTTCAAGATCAATGCCTTCTTCTGCTAGTAAAGGTTTGGCTTGTTCTAAAATTTCCGCATGAGGCGTAACTGATGCACCGATCACTAATTTTGTTGATTCTCCCTCAGCCGCAGATGAGTCAGAGCTTCCTGAATTTGAGCCTGTCCCACAAGCTGCTAAAGCGGCAGTTAACAATAAGGTTGTTGCAATACCAAAAATCTTTTTCATATCCATTTCCTCCCATATTTTCCACTTTTTGTTCTTCGTTTCATTTACCGTTTATCGGTGGCTTTCGCAAGGAAATCGCCGATTCCTTGGATAATGAAAACGATAATTAAAATAATCACTGTTGCAACAAGCGTAACAGTGTAATTCCCACGTTGAAATCCTTCTTGCCAAGCCAAAGCGCCTAGCCCACCGGCACCGATCGCGCCTGCCATGGCAGTATAACCAATCATTGAGATCGTTGTGACCGTCAGTCCTGAAATCAATGCTGGAACACTTTCGGGAATCACGATCTTGTAGATGATCTCCCAGTAACTAGCACCCATCGCTTCCGCTGCTTCAATCACACCAGGATTGACTTCACGAAAAGCAATTTCCACCATCCGAGCATAAAACGGTGCCGCAGATAAAACTAATGCTGGGATCGCTGCTTTTGCCCCTAGGAATGAACCGACTAATAATGTTGTAAACGGAATGATCAAGACCATCAAAATCATGAATGGCGTTGAACGAAAGGCGTTACTGATGATGGAAACCACGTTATAGAAAATGTTGGCTCCCGCTGTTTGTTTACGCCCTAGTGAATAAAGCGCCAATCCCAGAAGCAAACCGATCACGACCACTAAAACCATGGAGAAGAAAGTCATAAACAAGGTGTCTAGGGTTGCTTGCTGCATATTGGTCCAGTCGACCTTTTCAAAATTAAAATAGGTTTCTACAAATGACTTATCCACGTTCAATCACCTCCACGCCTACTTGCTGCTCTTTGAAAAAGGCGATCGCTTTTTCGATCTCACTTGCTTCACCTGTCAATAAAACCGTCAAGCCGCCAAAGGATCCCTCATTGGTTTGTTGGATCTTTCCGTAAACGACATTGACATCGATCTGGAAGCGACGGATTGCTTGTGAAATCACTGGTTCATTGGCGTTGTCTTGTGTAAAAGTCAAGGTCACTAAATGCCCTTGCGGATTTTCTCGTAGGAAGGCTTGCCGTAATTCTTCAGCATCTTCTTCTGGCTCCAAATCTTGCTGAACAAAACGTTTGGTCACTTCCTGCTGTGGGTTACGGAAAACCGATTGCACTGACCCTTCTTCCACGATCTGCCCATGCTCCATCACCGCGACCTTATTGCAGATTTTGCGAATGACGTTCATTTCATGGGTAATCAGGACGATCGTCAAATGCAATTTTTTATTGATGGAAAGCAAGAGATCCAACACTTCTTCTGTTGTTTGTGGATCTAACGCACTCGTTGCTTCATCACACAGCAAAATTTCTGGTTCATTCGCTAGTGCACGAGCAATCCCGACTCTTTGCTTTTGTCCGCCAGACAATTGTGCCGGATAGGCATTCTCCCGTCCTTCCAACCCAACTAATTTAATCAGCTCTTGCGCTCGTTGACGGCGTTTTGCTTTTTCAACGCCAGCCAACTCCAATGGCAATTCAATGTTTTCCGCCACCGTTCGAGACCATAAAAGATTAAAGTGCTGAAAAATCATGCCGATTTTTTTGCGGAAGTTTCTCAATTCTTTGTTTTTCAATGCCAAAATGTTTTGACCGTTAATGACTACATCTCCTGCTGTCGGCAATTCTAGGCCGTTCAACAAACGTACTA
The DNA here is from genome assembly GCF_051711245.1 of Enterococcus sp. DIV0240d. Classification (NCBI taxonomy): domain Bacteria; kingdom Bacillati; phylum Bacillota; class Bacilli; order Lactobacillales; family Enterococcaceae; genus Enterococcus; species Enterococcus sp. DIV0240d. The sequence continues at coordinate 3,313,204 of NZ_JBIOMG010000001.1, forward strand.
ATGTACTTTTCCCAGCACCAGAGTAACCGACGATTCCGTAGATATCGCCTTTTTCCACTTGCAGTGAAACATCATTGACGGCGTGGACAGCCGTTTGCTTTTTGCCGAATGACTTTTTTACATGCGACAATTCGATTAATGCCATGTTATTCCCATCTTTCCTCTTTGGTTGGTTAAACACAAAAAAAGCTTTCATCCTCTGTACATTATACTGTTACAAAGGACGAAAGCACAACTTCCGCGTTACCACCTTGATTTACTGTCGATTCGCATCAACAGCCTCGCTCAGTACTTGAATTGCTTCGCATACTGCTGCACTGTAACGGGTGCCTCCCGTGATAGGCTTGTTTCCACTCACCTATCATGCTCAAAGACCATCTTCCATCCTCTCTCCGTTGCCCATTTGCACCAAACAGGGCTCTCTGTGTACGTTAAGAACATGTACTCTTCTTTTCAAAGCATTCATTTATTGAGCAAATTATAGCAACGTCTTATCCGACTGTCAATTCTTTTTGAAAAAATAGTCGTTTTTACAGCTTTGACTTACAAGGCTTCAAATTGACTTGGGTCAACCTCTTTGAAGCTGACCAGCCAAGCGTTCATTTCGTCTTCATCATTTAAGGTATCAATCGATTGATCGATTTTTTCATTTACGGAAGAAATCACGCCCGTCAAAGGACTTGGAAATTCACTGACTGCTTTTTCCGCTTCCAGCTCAACAAGGGTCTCTCCTTGTTTTAAAGCAGTTCCTGCTTTTTGAATCGAAGCAAACGTGACCGCACCAAGTTCTTCTTGCGCTTCTTTTGTTAAACCGACACAATATTCTTTCCCGTTAAACAAAACCCACAAATTATCTTTTTTTCTTAAGCATTTCTTTTCCATGATTCTAGTAAGACTCCTTCATATTCATTTTCTTTAAATCCATTAATCAAAAAGCGGTCGCCGCTAACCAGCAGTGGGCGCTTGATCAACATACCATCGGTTGCCAGCACATCGGCTGCGTCTTGGGCAGTCATGGTCGGCACTTTTTCTTTTAATTGTAATTCACGGTATTTCATGCCGCTTGTGTTAAAGAAACGGGTTAACGGTGCTTCGCTTGATTGGATCCAAGCCAGCAATTGTTCCGGTTGAGGCGGTGTAGCTACCATATCGATCGCTTCAAAGGGAATCTCGTGCTCTTCTAACCAACGCTTCGCATTTCGGCATGTACTGCATTTTGGGTACCAATAAAATGTAATCATGTGAACTCCTTAAAGTGTTTTTGGTGCGGTCTCAGCTTGATAGCGCATCGATAAAATCAAACCGATCCCAATCATATTGCTTAATAGGGCAGATCCTCCTTGGCTGATAAACGGCAGTGGAATCCCCGTCAACGGTAAGAGACCGATGTTTGCGCCAATGTTTTCAAACACATGGAAGAGAATCATCATAATGATCCCAGTTGCCAAGTAGGCATAAAATTCATTGTTGGTATCGAAACATACGCGGATCATTCGATAGATCAAAATAAAATACAATAAAATGACAAACGCGCTGCCAATAAACCCAAAATTCTCACCGATCACCGAAAAAATCATATCGGATTCTCGGACTGGTACATACACATCGCTGACATTAAATCCTTTCCCGAACATCCCACCAGAGGCGATCGCCATCAGAGCATACGCCAATTGGAAGGATTGCCCTTGGGTATCATGAAAAGGATCTAGCCACGAATCGATACGGGCGAATTGGTATTCTTTAAAGATTCCTGTATTGTACAAAAACTCGCGACCAACATCGGTAGTCACTAAGAAAATCGTTCCACCGCCGAGAATCACAAATGCCGCAATCACTGGCACGATGATTCGCCATGAGATTCCTGACATCAAGAAGACCCCACCGAAAATCGCTAGAAAGACCAACATCGTACCAAAGTCATTTTGTAAGGTGATCAGGATCAGGACTGGGATCGTGACGGCCAACATTTTTGCAATCAGTAACCCATCTGTTTTCAGATCCCGTTCCCGATGCTTGACATTGTGCTGCGTGACGACTAACGCCAACATCATGATATAGGCGATCTTCATCAATTCTGAAGGCTGCAAGGTAAAAGGACCAAAACTAAACCAGTTTTTCGACCCTGTCGAGGCAGCCATCGTCCGGTTGTAAAATTTCAGCAGCGCCAGCATAACGGCTAGCCCAGCCCCATAAATATAGGGCGTCAATTTCCAGAGCCATTTTGATTTGATCTGCATGATAATGATCACGGCAACAACGCCTAACACATACCATAAAGCTTGAAACCCTAACATTCGCAGCATATTCGGGTTATTCGGATCGTGTGTCAGCGCCACATACAGGGACGCCAAACCAATCAGACATAATAAAAATACGGGTAGAATCACACCGTAGTCAATTCGATTATCGTTCGTTTTTATTCGTGAATTTTCCATGTCCACACTCTCTTCTGTAGAATCTTTATCCATTATAGTGATAATTGAGGAGAAAAGAAAGGATTGTCCATGAGCATTCACAAAAAATTTAGAAACTTTAATGATTTTCGGGAAAAGAGGGTTAAAAACAATCCAAAATTGTTTAGAATTACAACGAAATAATCGCTGAATTCGTCCATTCTTCTTATTAATCAAATACCTTATTCTATGTATTCTTCTTTATTTTTGATAAATCTTTGCTCTATGTAACAGAATAAAGCAACTTTAACTCCATGATAGATCCCCGCCTAGTTTTCGTTTCAAATAAATAGCAACAAATGACTACTTTTTACAAAATATAAATTGATATACGACAATCGTATTTACCACATTAATGTGGTAATGAAATGTTATTTACGCCACCATATAATTTCACTAGAATACAATTAAGGAAGCGCTTCCGGAGGTGAACCAATGATTTTAAGTAATTGAGAACAGCTACTGTTGCAATTGCTATTAGAACAAAAGGAGTTTCGCCCTGCATCTTTTTTTCAAAAGCAGTTAAATGTATCCCAAAAAACGGTTTATAACAATTTAACGACTTTAGAAAAGAAACTAAAAGATTCGGGACTAGCTATCAAAAAAGTACCAAGAAAAGGAATCTTTTTATCTGGTTTTGAATCAGCGAAACAGAATGGTTATCGATTGTTAGCAAAAAAAGAGACTAAACTCGAACTATTTTCACCTAATTATCGTAAAATCTTTATTTTCGCTAACTATCTGTTTTCAGTAAAGCCAATGCACTATCAGGAATTCTCTGAATATTTTTATATTAGCAACCAGTCAATAAAGAAAGATGTTGATGAAATCGTTGCTTTCTGTCGATTCCATCACGTATCTACAAAAATGACTACTAGTGGACTCAAGCTAACCTCAGTTGAATCTGCTACTCAAAACGTATTCAAATCTTTTTTAGAGCAGTATACCGACGCCAAAGCCAGTGAAAATCTTTTGGTGAGCAATCTCTTTGACTCTAAGGTACTTGAATTAACGAAGAAATTTGTCTCAGATATGACTCAAACAATCGGTCATCCAGTCAATAATTATTCTATTGAATCCTTGAAGCTTTCATTGCGAATTTTTCTTTCAAGACTTCTTATAGATAAACACATTGAAAAACAAGAGCATCTAGTATTTGACGAACTTAGACGAATGAAATTCTATATGATCGCGGTCGATTTTTCTGAAATGATCCAACAGCAACTACCTGTTCAATTTAGTGATACAGATATTCAATATGTATGTTCCCTGTTATTAGCACACGGTATCGAACCTTTTGGACAAATGGATGAGCCTCACGAATCTATTATCACAAATTGTACGAAACAAATTATTCAAAAAATGTCACATATGTTAAACGCAGATCTGACACAAGATAAATTATTACTGCAAACATTATTGGCTCATATCGTTCCCATGATCCATCGATCAAAGACAGGCATTTTATTGAAAAACCCACTGATAAAAAGTATCAAAAAACAATACTCAACAATGTATACATTGACCAAATATGCAATTGGAGATTTGGAGGAGCGATTTCAAATCTCATTAACAGAAGACGAAGTCTCTTTTCTGACGATCCATTTTCAGTTAGCCTTTGAAAAGATAAAAATTACTAACCATATACTAATTGTTTGCCAATCAGGTTTTGCTACATCGGAGTTGATTTTTAACCGTATCAAACAGACGATCGCTGCTGATACCGTATTGGAGATCATTCCTTTAAGTAAACTGGCCAGTACATCTCTTGAGACTGTTGATCTGATCATATCAACTATTCCATTGGACATTACAGCACCGCCAGTTATTTATATTTCGCCGCTTCCTACTACCGAAGAAATAGGAAGAATCTCAGCAAAGATATCTAATCTTAATGAGAATGAGAAAAATTTTTACTCAAAAAAATACCAGAAAACGACTTTATTACAAAAATATTTAGATCCTACTTTCCTTTTTGTCAAAAAAAAGTTTCGAACAAAAAAAGATGTACTGGATTTTTTAGCAGATGATTATCTGAAAAAAAAGCTTGTTACAACAAAATTTAAGCATTCTCTATTTGAACGAGAGGAACTAGGAAGCACTGGATTAAAGACGGGAGTAGCCATTCCACATGCTGATCCACATACAGTGAAAGAAACAAAACTTGCTTTTCTCACCCTCGATGCGCCAATTACTTGGGGAGACACAAAAATCCAACTAATTGTTTTGCTTGCGATTGCTGAAGAAAACATGATCGAGGCAAAAGAGTTGATCGCTTCGATTTACGGATTGTTTAACTCAGCCGAAGAAATTCAATGGATCGTTAATAGTCAAACGCAAGAAGAACTGTATCAAAGATTGTTAAGAGGAGGAAATTGATCATGTTTTTTGATCACCAAATCGTGTTACTTGAAAAAGATTCTAAAACAAAAGAGGAAGCTTTTCGACTATTAGCAGACGAACTCATCAAAACTCATTGTGTAAATGATCAGTTCTATCAAAATATCGTACAGCGAGAAGAAACCTTTCCTACAGGTTTAAAAATCAACGGCATTGGGGTAGCGATCCCACACACGGACAGCAAATTTGTTTTACGATCCCAAGTCGCTTTTATGTCACTTGCCTCTCCCCTTTCATTTATTGAAATGGGTTCACAAGAAAAGAAAATCGATGTATCCCTGTTGTTCATGCTTGCACTGAAGGAACCACATGAGCAATTGGGTATGCTGCAAAATCTTATCTCTATGTTTCAAACACCAGGGGTTTTGGAAGCCCTATCCTCAGTAACGACTAAAGAAGCGTATCTTTCGATTATTGAAAAAAATGGACTGCAATAAAAAGGAGGAACAATTATGTTAAATGCATTACAGTGGTTCGTTGATCTAGGTTCAATCGTTGTTTTGCCGATTTTAATTTTTATTTTTGGAATAATTTTGGGGACAAAACCTAGCAAAGCCTTTACTTCAGCTTTAACTGTTGGTGTTGGGTTTGTTGGATTGAATTTGGTGATTGACCTTCTAAGCAGCAGTTTGGGTCCCGCAGCACAGCATATGGTCGAACGTTTAGGATTAAATTTGACAACGATTGATGTCGGATGGCCTGCCGCAGCGGCAATTTCTTACGGGACGATTTTAGGAAGTCTTGCGATTCCGATTGGTGTGGTCCTAAATGTTCTACTCATCATTTTAGGGCTGACTAAAGTATTGAATGTAGATATTTGGAATATTTGGCACGCAGCCTTCATCTCTTCTCTGATTTATGCCCTCACTGGAGATTTTGCAATGGGGATCGCGGCGACCGTCATCTATTTGATGATGATTCTTTTAATGGGAGATATTTTAGGTCCGATCATTAATAAGTTCTACGGGTTTCCTAATATTACTTTTCCTCATGGTACCGCCGCACCAGGATTCATCTTTGCACTACCGATGAATTGGCTCTTTGATCATATTCCAGGACTAAAAGATTGGAAAGCAGATCCAGAAACCATTCAGAAAAAATTTGGTGTCTTTGGCGACTCTACTGTTATGGGCTTTTTGATTGGTCTCATCATGGGAATACTTGCCGGATATGACACAGCAGGGGTCGGCCAATTAGCCGTCCAAACAGGCGCTGTGATGGTTTTGATGCCCAAAATGGTGGCTTTACTGATGGAAGGTCTAACGCCTATTTCTGAATCTGCAAATGAATTCGTCAAAAAACGGTTTCCTGGAAGAGAGCTTTACATCGGTATGGATGCAGCATTATCGGTTGGTCATCCAGCTGTCCTATCTTCCTCATTGCTTTTAGTTCCGATCACTATTTTGTTAGCCGTAGTTCTACCAGGCAATACGACCTTGCCTTTTGGTGATTTAGCAACTATTCCCTTTCTGATTTGCTTGATGGCTGCTATTTTTGGAGGAAACATCATTCGAACAGTAATTGCTGGAACGATTTATATGGTAAGCATTCTATATATTACTTCGTGGGCAGCACCGCTTGTCACTACTGCTGCTCGATCCGCAAACTTTGATCTACAAGGAAACTCTATGATCACTGCTATGGCTGAAGGTGGTTTATGGACCACATTCCTTTATGTCGGCTTAACCAAAATATTAAGCTGGGGCGGTTTAGCCATAATTGGCGTCTCTGTTTTGTTTGGATTGATTTATGTAAATAAAATTCGTCCCAAGAAACAAACATCGAAATAATAGGAGGAAATGATAATGAAAAAATTACTGATTATGTGTGGCACAGGTGTTGCAACTTCAACGATTGTAACAAATAAGGTAAAAGAATGGCTGAAAGAAAAAGGATTAACTGATCAAGTGAAACTGTATCAATCCAAAGTGGCAGATGAGATGAATAAAATTGATAACTATGACATCGTGGTGAGTACAACGGTTGTTCCAGACTCAATCAAAGATCGTGTAATTATGGGGCTACCGCTCTTAACAGGGATTGGTACAGAAGAGATGTACGCGGAAATCGAAAAGAAAATCAAAGAGTAAGGAGAATGCCCTATGTTGGTCACAACAAAAGAACTATTCGCACATGCAGAAAAACACAACTATGCATTACCCGCAGCAAATTTTTTCGACTTAACTAGTGCAAGAACATACGCGGAAACTGCTGAAAGTTTGAACAAACCTTTGATATTGGCCTTCGCTCAATCCCATATGAACATGTTGACTTTAGAAGAGGCTGCCATGATTGGAAAATTTTTAGCAAAAAAAAGCACTACACCTATCGCTCTGCACCTAGATCACGGTACCGATGAAGAGGTCATCAAAAGAGCCATTCATTTAGGTTTTACTTCCGTAATGATTGACGCTTCTGAGGAGTCATTCGAAGAAAATGTCCGTCGGTCAAAGGAGATCGCCGATTACGCTCATAAAAATGGTGTCGTTGTTGAAGCGGAAATCGGGCACGTTGGGTCGGAAAACAGTCTGGAATCAGCCCTAAATAGTCAATCTATTTACACAGAACCTTCTGAGGCTGTTGCATTTGCCAAATTAACCGGTGTTGATTCGTTGGCAGTTTCTATTGGCACCTCTCACGGACATTATCAAGGGATACCCAAAATAAATTTTGACGTTTTAAATGAAATACACCATGCCGTCAATGTTCCTCTTGTTCTGCATGGCGGATCCTCTTCTGGCGATGAAAACCTTGAAAAATGTGCCTTAGAAGGTATCCGTAAAATAAATATTTTTACGGACTTCGTCACTGCTGCTATGAATGAAATTCACAAAAATCAACCAAATGACTATTTCGATCTACTTCACTCAGCAAGCAATGGAATGTCCAAGACACTCGAGCACTATTTTACAGTCTTTCATACCAAATCTTATCGTGAAGGAGAAAGCTAATGAAAAAAAGAACTTTAAGAACGCCATTCTTTGTCGTCAATCCCAAAGCCTATCTTTATGGAAAACAAGCATTGGCATTGGCAAAAGCTGCTGATGAGTTGTCGTCTTTATATGACATCGACATTCTATTTACTGTGCAACAAGCAGACGTTTCTCTAATTAAACAGGCAACAACACATTTATTCATCACTGTTCAACATTTAGACGGAATCGAAATCGGTCGAGGAATGGGTTATGTTTTACCCGAAGCAGTGGCAGAAGCCGGTGCTGAAGCTACCTTTTTAAACCATGCTGAACACCCCATGACATTGCAAGAACTGACTAAAGCGATGCAACGCTCAAATGAATTGGGAATTTTAACAATTGTTTGTGCGAATTCATTGACTGAAGCAAGAGCCGCAGCTTCCCTAAAACCCGATGTGATGGTTTGCGAGCCAACAGAACTAATTGGGACAGGACAAACCAGTGATCTTCAATACATGACGGAAACAAATCGTGTTGTTCGTGAAATTGATCCAGAAATCCTAATTCTGCAGGCAGCTGGTATATCTAGTGCTGCCGATGTTGAAAAAGCTTTGTCGTCAGGGGCTGATGGCACTGGGGGGACAAGCGGCATTGTGCAAGCAGAAGATCCAGTTCAAACCCTTACAGAAATGATCAAACAAGCGGTGAAGTATAAAAAGGAGGATTAACACTGTGAAATTTTTAAAAGAGCAACTGACGTTAACTTCTAACGGGAATCGAGTGTCTTACCACAACATCACAGAAGAAGTGAAAACGATGGTTGAAAAAAGTGGAATTTCAAATGGAATCTGTCTCGTACAGTCTCCTCATACGACCTGTTCGGTTATCTTTGAAGAATACATGCATGATACAGACTTTAACGGAGATGAATTTCTTCAAGTTGATTTAAACCGAATTCTCGATAAGATTATTCCTCGTGAGTTATCAGAAAATACCGATTACCGTTATCCTGGACCAAAGCATTTAGAATTTTTGATGAGTCTGGACGATCCAAACTACCCAACAGATCCAGCAACGATTTTAAACGGCGATGCACATATTCGCTCGAGTTTTTTCGGTGCAAGCGAAAGCTTTATTTTAAGTAACGGCAAGCTAGAGATCGGTTCCGTAGGCTATATCTATTTTGTTGATTTCGATCAAAATCGTGTGCGAAATAGGACATGCCATGTAATGCTAATGGGCGAATAAAAACAGTTACCGGGTAAACCAGAAAAAATTGAGATTACTTATCGCATGCAAAAGAAAAACCATGAATCCTCTAAAAGAAGATTCATGGTTTTTCATTTCTTATGCCAGCTGCAGGATTCGAACCTGTGACCTACGCGTTACGAGTGCGTTGCTCTACCAACTGAGCTAAGCTGGCGTTGTATGGCACAAAGAAAATTATATGCAAAAACGGTTGTTTTGTAAAGAGGTCTGCTGAAAAAAATCTACTTACTGAAATTTTCCGAAAATTGTGATATAATAGAAGTATCAAGGAGGTTTTTACATGGCAACATTTGGTAAATTCGAAACAACAATTGTCCCGTCACAAGAAGGTTCAACGTTTGAGGTCGCTACTCCTGTCATGTTCACGTTCCATGGGAAGAAACAAACTGGTACCATCACAAAGCAGTTGAAAAACTCTGCGGTGGTCGAGCTGAACGAAACCCCAGAAAACCAGAAATTAGTTTCGCAAAGTAATGGTGTATTGATCATCAATTACAAACAATTAACCAAACTATAACCCGTTTATGTAAGGAGAAAATCAGTTGATTTTCTCCTTTTTTCATTGTCTGATTTTATGAAAAGCTAAAAAAAGCCATGGATAACCGATCGAACCGTTTTGGCTGTCGATCTTCTTCCATGGCATCATTGACGAGGCAAAACTTCAGTTGCCTTTGTCTTATTTGTATTGATTTATTTTGTACCGAATAGACGGTCACCGGCATCGCCCAAACCAGGAACGATATAGCCGTGTTCATTTAGGCGTTCATCAAGATTTGCAGTATAGATGTCAACATCTGGATGGGCATCTTGCAATGCTTTCACGCCTTCTGGTGCAGCAACTAAGCAGACGAATTTCATGTTTGAAGCGCCGCGTTTTTTCAGTGCGTCGATCGCCATGATCGCTGAACCGCCCGTAGCTAACATTGGGTCAACGATAAATAATTGACGTTCATCGATGTCTTCAGGTAATTTTACGAAGTATTCGTGTGGTTCTAGCGTTTCTTCATCACGGTACATCCCGATATGACCAACTTTTGCGGCTGGGATCAATTCAAGGATACCATCAACCATGCCTAGACCTGCACGCAGGATCGGAATGATCGCTACCTTTTTACCAGATAGTGTTTTTTGTGTTGATTCTTCAATTGGTGTTTCAATCACTAGATCTTCAAGCGGCATGTCGCGAGACACTTCATACGCCATCAACATTGCGATTTCATTAACAACTTCACGGAAAACCTTTGTTCCACAGTTCTTGTCGCGGATCATTGTTAATTTGTGTTGGATCAGCGGGTGATCGATTACTTGAAATTTACCCATTTAAAAAAATCTCCTTTGGTTTTTCTCTTATTTTAAAGCAAATCGGCTCTTGTTACAACCATCTGCCACAGGCAATACTGCTTTTCCTCAAAAAAAGGATTGTGTTAGAAGGAAGGAGACAAGACGGCATATAACACGCCTCTGCGTTCATTCTAGCCCCTTTTTCACTTTCGGTGATCAAAGAGCTGTAGCGCAGGAAAAACGCTTGAGACGTCTTGTCTGACCTTAACTTCTGTCACAGTCCCCTTTTATTTATTTTTATAAAGTGGATAGTTGTCCGTCAATTCTTTGACTTGCGCCGTGACTTCTGCCAAAACGGCTTCATCATTTGGTTTTTCTAAAACTTTGACGATCAATTTCGCCACTTCGACACAATCTTCTTCTTTAAAGCCACGACTAGTGATCGCTGGTGTCCCCACGCGAATCCCACTCGTTTTGAAAGGACTTAGTGATTCGAAAGGAATCGAGTTTTTATTGACGGTGATATTGACTTGATCCAGCAAAGCTTCTGCTTCTTTGCCGTTCAAATCAAAGCCGCGCACATCGATCAATAATAGGTGATTGTCTGTTGCACCAGAGACCAAGCGGGCTTGTGGTGCTTGGTTGAAGACTTTCGCCATTGCTTGTGCATTGCGGATGACTTGCTCAGAGTACTCTTTGAACGACTCATCTTGTGCTTCTTTAAAAGCAACAGCTTTCGCTGCGATCACGTGCTCTAATGGGCCGCCTTGGATACCAGGGAAAACGGCACTATTGATTTTTTTCGCTAAGTCTTCATCATTTGTTAAAATCAAGCCGCCTCGAGGGCCGCGTAATGTTTTATGGGTCGTAGAAGTCGTGATGTCCGCATAAGGAACTGGGTTTGGATGAAGACCAGCCGCTACTAAACCAGCGATATGCGCCATATCCACCATCAATTTTGCGCCAACTTCATCAGCGATTTCACGGAACTTCGCAAAATCGATCGTACGTGAGTAAGCACTGGCACCAGCAACGATCAGTTTCGGTTGATGCTTACGCGCCAAAATACGAACGACATTGTAGTCGATGACTTCTGTTGCAGGATCAACACCATAACTAACAAAATTATAGGTCTTGCCGCTGAAATTCACTGGTGAGCCATGAGTCAAATGACCGCCTGCGGAAAGATCCATCCCTAATACTGTATCGCCTGTTTCGATCAACGCTAAATAAGCTGCTGTGTTGGCTTGAGAACCAGAATGCGGTTGAACATTGGCATATGCCGCACCGAAAATACTTTTCGCCCGTTCAATTGCTAAGTTTTCTACCACATCAACAAATTCACAACCGCCATAGTAACGACGACCTGGATAACCCTCAGCGTATTTATTTGTCAAAATACTACCTTGCGCAGCCATTACACCTTCTGAAACGATATTTTCAGACGCAATCAATTCCAAATTGTTTTGTTGACGATTCGTTTCTTTTTCGATCGCTTGCCACAATTCGGGATCAAACGTTTGATAATCCATGCTTACAACACCCCTTTACCTTAATGGTAGCATTGTATCACATTTCTTCATAAGCTACCTATAATGAATTCTGGTTTTTTGCTAATTTTCTTGAAAGAAACTTTGATTTGCAGCTTTTTTCAACCGATTCATATAAGCAGCCCCTAAGCCGCTTTCTGGAAACGTGGGTGCAAATAAGACATCTAACTCAGCAATCGATTCATCTAACGCCCGTAAACCAGCAAACAGCCCTTTTGTCGCGGCTTCCACACTGTCATCAAAAAATAAATAGATGGCTGCAGCTTCAAAGCGGACTTGCTCGGCGATCGTTGGTCCAGCTAAAACCCCTACCTTAAACTGTTGTTCTTTTGCCCAAGCCATGGCTGCCGGCCAATCTTGGTCATTGACCATCAGGACATTGGTATTCGGTGCATAGTGCTTGTATTTCATGCCCGGCGCTTTGGGTGCTTCACTTTCTGTTACTAAGTGCTGATCGACGAGGACTTTTGTTTGTAAAACTGCTTCAAGCTGTTCTTTAGAGATCGCACCAGGACGTAAGATGATCGGCGGCGCCGTTGGGTCACTCAAATCTAAGACCGTTGATTCGACACCGATCTGCGTCACCCCATCATCCAAGATGCCAGCGATTTTGCCTGCCAGATCATGCTGAACATGCGCAGCTGATGTTGGGCTTGGTTTACCAGAAGTATTCGCGCTAGGGCCAACCAATGGCTGTTGGGCTTGTTTGATCAACGCTAACGTCTTGGTGTTGTTTGGCATCCGAAAAGCCGCTGTGGATAAGCCGCCAGTAACAATGCTAGGTAAACTGTCTTTTTTGATCGAAAAGATCAAGGTTAAGGGCCCAGGCCAGAAAGTTTCCATCAATTTATCAGCAAAAGGATGCTTGTTATCCACAAACGGTTCCAACTGCTCTGGCTCGGCAATATGAACGATCAAAGGGTTGTCACTAGGTCGCCCTTTGACTTGATATACTTGCGCAACAGCCGTGGGCAAAAGCGCGCTAGCCCCTAGTCCATAGACGGTTTCCGTCGGGAACGCCACCAATCCCCCCTCAGCTAAAATAGCTGCTGCTTCGTTCAACTGTGTTTGATCAAAAATTTTTGTTTCCACAATTTATCCACATCCTTTTTTGAGAAGTTTCCACACTTATCAACATTTTCTCGTTTCTTTTCCACATTTTGTGGATAAGTCGTTTGTCAAGTGTGGATAACCCTGTTTATAACTCGGTTTATTTAGAAGTCGTTCATTTCATAAGGTTTTTGCAATTTTTCTGTAGCAAAAAAATTTATTTATCCACATCTTGTGGATGACTGACGAACACCATCCGGTCTTGACCCGCAAGATCTTTTACTACAGTGACTTCTTTGTTGGGAAAAGCGGCTGCAAAAAGCTGTTGAACAGCTAATCCTTGCTGAAAGCCGATTTCTAGCGCCATTTGCCCGTTAGGCGCCAAACAATTCGGTGCTTGCTGTGCCAATTGCTTATAGATCGCCAATCCTTGTTCTTGTGCAAAAAGCGCCATTTTAGGCTCTTTTTCTCTTACGCTGATATCCATCAGCGGCCACTCTTCAGCGCTGATATACGGCGGGTTGGAAACGATCAGATCCCATTGCTGATCTGCCACGGGTTCTAAGGTATCTCCTTGGAAAAAGCGGATCTCTGCGTCTAAGGTTGCCGCATTTTCTTTAGCAACGGCTAATGCCTCTGCTGAAAGATCCACGGCACTTACGGTCCACTGGGGACGTGCTAATTTCAAGGCAATGGCGATCGCTCCAGTACCTGTGCCGATGTCTACGACTCGCAGCGGCTGATCTGCTGGTAATTTTGCCAAACACTTTTCCACCAGCTCTTCGGTTTCTGGACGCGGGATCAAGGTTGCAGGGGTCACTTTTAAGCGATGCCCATAAAATTCTTCATACCCTAATAAATATTGCGGTGGTTCATGCTGCAACAGCTGTTCAAGATCTGCTGCGATCTGTGCCTCATCTTCCCTTAAGATGGGTTGGTCCATATGCAGCAGCCAATCGAGTTGCTGCCAGTTTTTTCGCTGTAAAAACAGGTATTGGATCGCATACCCGTCCAGCCCTTTCGTTTCTAAAAAAGAAGAAGCCCGTGAAAGGACTTCTCGATAGGTTTTAGCCATTTTGCATCTCATCTAATTTTGATGTTTGATCGTAAACGATCAGTGCATCAACAATTTCATCGAGTTTTCCAGCTAAAATTTGATCCAATTTTTGAATAGTCAACCCGATACGGTGATCTGTTACGCGGTTTTGCGGGAAGTTATAGGTGCGAATCCGTTCAGAACGATCGCCGGTACCCACTGCTGATTTACGGTTTGCGTCGTATTCGCTTTGTGCTTCTTGCTGCATTTGGTCATAGACCCGTGCCCGCAAGACTTTCATCGCTTTCTCACGGTTTTTCAGCTGTGAACGCTCATCTTGCATCGCAACAGCGATCCCTGTTGGCAAGTGCGTCAGACGAACAGCAGAAGCTGTTTTGTTGACGTGCTGACCACCAGCACCAGAGGCATGGTAAATATCGGTCCGAATATCTTTGTCTGCGATATCGATTTCGACTTCTTCAGCTTCGGGCATAACCACGACCGTTGCCGTAGACGTATGGATTCGGCCTTGTGATTCGGTAGACGGTACCCGCTGCACTCGGTGGGCGCCGCTCTCATATTTCAATTTTGAAAAGACGTTGTCGCCAGTGATCATCATGATGACTTCTTTGTAGCCGCCGATCCCAGTGACGTTGGCATCCATGACTTCGACTTTCCAGCCTTGGTTTTCCGCATATTTTTGATACATATTGAAAAGATCGCCAGCAAATAAGGCTGCTTCATCGCCGCCTGCTGCACCACGGATCTCCATGATGATGTTTTTGTCATCATTCGGATCTTTTGGCAATAACAAGATTTTGATGCGTTCTTCTAAAACATCTTTTTCTTTTTTCAAGTCAGAGAGTTCTTCTTTGGCCATCTCTGCCATTTCCGCATCAAGGTTTTCCCCAAGCATTTCTTCGGTATCCTTGATTCCCTCAACGACTTCTTTGTAACGACGGTAGACTTCCACCGTTTCCCGTGTATTGGCTTCTTCTTTTGAAAGCTGCATGAAGCGTTTGGTGTCAGAGATCACGGCTGGATCACTAAGTAATTCGCCTAATTCTTCGTAACGGTCTTCGATTGCTTGTAACTGATCGTACATTGATTATTCTCCTTCTTTTTTCATTCCCGGGTGAAAGTAATGTTTGCGGCAAACAGGATAATACGCTTCGTTACCGCCGATTTGTACTTGGTCGCCCTCGTAAACGGGTTTTCCGTCGATATAGTGCAAGTTCATGGTTGCTTTTTTATGACAGAACCAGCAGATGGTTTTCATCTCTTCGATTTTATCTGCGTAAAGCAGCAAGTATTTTGAGCCTTCAAATAATTCATTGCGGAAATCATTTTTCAAACCAAAGGCCATCACAGGGATACCTAGCTCGTCCACGATTTTGGTGAAAGCCAGCACGTGATGCTTCTTTAGGAACTGTGCTTCGTCGATCAAAATACAATAAGGTTTGTAACCGAGGTCTTTGATCAAATGGAACAGATCCGTTTCATCAAAAATCGGGATCGCGTCTCGTTCTAAGCCGATGCGGCTCGAAACATTTCCCACACCGCTTCTCGTGTCCAATCCACTTGTCATGATCACGACTGGTTTGTCTTGTTCTTCATAGTTGTGAGCAACTTTCAGTATCTCGATCGTTTTCCCACTATTCATTGCGCCATATTTAAAAAAAAGCTGTGCCATCTCGCCCATCCTTCCTCATACTCCTTTGGTATTATACTTGAAAAAGGAGAATTTTTACAGACTTAAATTCGACACCTGCCGCCTTTTACGCAAGAGTTTTACGAAAAATTAACGGATTTTTGCCGCCGCCATCTCTTACTCGTTTCTGGCTTTTTGAGCAACTTCTGCCAATACTTGACAAGCCAGCGGATATTCTGGATTTTCATTCCCATTGATATCCGTTGCAATGATCACAAATCCGAGCTGCTGATACAGCGTGATTGCTGCATGGCTCCAGGTTTGCGTATGAAGATACATCGGCTCGTTGGCTGCCTCCAAGACAGAAACGACTTGCGTGACCAAGCCGCGAGCGATTCCTTGACGTTGAGCTTGCGGCATTACTGCTACCCAATGGACTAGTGGAACCGGTGTGCCGTCTTGCTTGGCTTTTTTCCAAGCGGTAGCCGTACCGACCGGTGTACCTGATTGATCAAGGGCAAAAAACATTCGTTGGCCTAGCTGTGCTTGCTCGGGCATAAATTCCTTTTCAAAATACGCAAATGCCTCGGCCTCATTGTCAAACTCTCCGACGGATGTTTCAATCCGTGCCCAGTGCCTTTCGTCTCCTGCTTGGTAGCTGCGTAATGAATAGTTATCGGATTGAACAGGCTGGATCGGTGTGCTTTTGTGCGCTCGTTTCATCCAGATTTCTGCATATGGAATTGATTTATCTAACATTGGTTGTGCCTCTCTTTCTCATTTTGTTTTCTCGTAAAGAACTCATTTTCTGCTTTTTTCCTTCTTACAAGCATATCTCTTGTTTTTCTCTACTAGAAGCATACCATAGAAGCAAAGGAGGAATACCTATGAAAGATACGGCAATTTTTGCTGGCGGTTGTTTTTGGTGCATGGTGAAACCTTTTGACTCGCAGCCAGGCATCCTCAAAGTGGTTTCTGGCTTTACTGGCGGCCATGTGCCTAACCCAACCTACCAACAAGTAACGACAGGAACCACCGGTCACACCGAAGCAGTTGAGATCACCTTTGATCCTGAGGTCATCTCTTATGAAGAATTGGTTGCCATCTATTGGCAGCAGACAGACCCCACGGATGCGTTTGGTCAGTTTGCCGACCGTGGTGATTCCTATCGTCCAGTGATTTTTTACAATAGTGAAGAACAAAAAGCGGTTGCGGAAAAATCAAAGGCGCAGTTGCAAGCTAGCGGCCGCTTTGACCGTCCGATCGTAACGAAGATCGAACCAGCAGAACCTTTTTATCCTGCAGAAGACTACCATCAAGATTTTTACAAAAAAAATGCAGCCCATTACAATGCTTATAGCGAAGGCTCAGGACGAGCTGGCTTTATTCGCCAAAACTGGGCCTAACATTTTTGGAGCATGCCTCCCGATTCATCATTAACAGCCGATTTGCTCTCAAGGCAGATCGGCTGTTTTCTGTTTCTTTTGCCAAAAGGAAATTGACAGTCAGGGCATTTTCGCGATACACTGATTAGAAAATTCTGACGATTATAAAGGAGTGTTTGTTTGATGTTAGCCAATGAAGTCCGTCCAGGTCCTAATCGGTATATTACTGGCGATGGGGTCTTAGCTGATTTGCCAGAGTACTTAAGTGAGTTCCAAGAAGTTGCTGTGATCACTGGGGAGCAGTCATTCGATGTGTTTTCAGCCTATTACCCCCATTCATTTGACTACCCGATCTACCGCTACGATGGATCATCGAGTTATGAAAATGCGCAAGCCTTAGCTGAAGCGATCCAGCAAGCGGATGCCGTGGTGGCAATCGGCGGCGGCAAAGTCGCTGATACAGCAAAAATCACCGCCCAAACCCTTGGCGCAGAATTGATCGTGATCCCTACATTGGTTTCTAACTGTGCACCCTTTACCCCTGTGATCGTCGCCTATTACCCTGATCATACGATTTGTAAAATCGACTATGCCAAAAAAGGTGCCTACATGACGATCGTCGACACCCGTTTTTTACTAGCTACACCCGTTGATTACTTTATCGCGGGGATCGCTGATACGTTAGCCAAATATTATGAAATGGAAGCCATCGTCCGCAACATGGCAGAAGACGACAAGACTGCCTTAGTACGGCTAGGTTTCCAAAGCGCTCTTTTGATCAAAAACTTGTTGATTGCCGATGCGATCCAAGCCGTCAAAGACCTAGAAGTCGGGCAGCTGACCCCCGCCTTCGCCCGTATCACCGATGCGATCATTGCTTTGGCAGGCGAAGTTGGTGGTTTTGCAGTCGAATTTGGCCGCACGTCTGGTGCGCATGCGCTGCATGACGGCTTGTCTTATTTGAGTGAGACCCATAGTGTCTTGCACGGCAATAAAGTCGCCTACTGCATTTGGGTCCAGCTTGCCTATACCAATGATTTTGATGTGATTGAAGAATTACGGCCATTTTACGAAGCTTTGCACTTGCCAATGAAGCTGAAGGATCTCCACGTGACACGCCTTGATCGGGATTACTTCGCCTCGGTTCTGACCTATGCTGTCAAAGAAGAAGAAACCTTTATTTTGATCGATCCTGCGATCACACCCGAAAAAGTCTATCAGGCGATCGAAGCGGTGGAGGCGCTGTAAACCTTACACATTGCTAAACAACTATATAAAAAAACTGTTTCTCTAATGCACTTCGGAAACAGTTTTTTTATTTGATCAAACAGACACGCAGTAGCGATCCTGGCTGCGCATGTTCTTAACGGGCAACAGCAACTGAAGCATTGCCCATCACTGCACGACTTCACCCAGCAGCCCGTTTTCTAAGCAGTAATGATAAATGCCTTCCTCGGCTACGTGACCGATCACTTCATCGGCGATTGCTTTTAACTCATCCGAAGCATTATTCATTGCGAGACCCCAGCCGACTGCCTCCAGCATCTCAATGTCATTGTTGCCATCGCCAAAGGCAATGGCTTCAGATTTATCCAAGCCATAGTAAGCCAGCATTTTGGCAATGCCGCTTCCTTTCCCACTGCTGGCTGGAATAATATCGACTGCGCGATCCCACCAGGCGGTGATTTTCGCCTCCGTGGTATTTGCCATCACTTTGGCGTAGTCTTTTTTCCCTGAGCCAAGCATCACTTGGAAAATGTCTTGCTGCTGGATCACCTCATCAAAATCTTCTGCCACGATCACTTCTTGGTGGGCAAAGGAAAAATACTCAACTAAATCATCATCTTTGCCATTGGCAACCGTTCGGTCCTTCGTAGCGATCGCTACTGGACGCTTTAGTGCCGTGGCATTTTCAATGATTTGCTGAACATCTTTTTTAGGAATGGGGTTTTGGTGGATCCCCTCGGCTTGATTAAAACAATACGATCCGTTAAAGGTCAAAAACGCATCGAAGGTCACGCCTTCAAATTGCGGCAACGCGATGGGACTTCTGCCAGTCGCAATGCACAACAGGATCCCTTGCTTCTTCAAGGCTTTTAATGTGGCTAACATTCTTTCAGAAATTTGCTTTTTGCTCATATCGATCAGTGTGCCATCAACATCGAAAAAAATAATTTTTACGTCTTTCATGATACTCCCCATTTCCGTCTCGATTTTCAAAAAATTTGATGCGCTTTTTTGTCCGCTTTCTCGCTATTGTTCCGTGCGGATCGTCGCTGCTATCTTTTTCTTCTTTTATCTTCTCATAAATTGCCAGCGTTTTCTTCTGAAATCGCGAAATCCTTACTGATTTGCTTCGAGTTTTTAAGTTTCTTAAGCAATCAAGCTGCCGCAAGAACCACAGCCTGATCGTTTCCTCTAACCCAACGGCCCTTTCCAAAAGCTTTTCCTTACACAATTTCTGCTGCTCATGAATTCTATCCTGCTTTCTTTCAAATCTACTTGGTTCTTTGGTATACTGGGGATAGTTTATTTAGTGAGGGGTTTTTTGTAATGAACTTTACCCGCTTTGCCCGCTTGACGCAGCGCAGGAGCAAGACGTTTATTTCCCAGAACGTGTCTTCAATCCAAGTGATTGTTTTTTATTATATCGTGATGACGGTGGTCTCTTTGGGGCTTTTTTCACTCCCCTTCTTTCGAGAACCCGGCTCTCATGTCGCGTTTATCGATCTGTTCTTTATGGCGGTCAGCACGGTCAGTGTCACTGGGCTGACTACTTTTCCGATCAATGACGTGTTTAACGACCACGGGGTCATCTTATTGGAAGTCCTCTTTCAAGTCGGCGGTTTAGGGATCATGATGATCTCGACCTTTTTTGCGATCGTCTCACGGCGCAAAATCAGTTTAAAGCAGCGCCAGTTGATCATGACGGATATGAATCAGCCAAAGCTTAGTGGGATCGTTCGGATGATTCGAACGACGTTTACAATCATCTTGCTTTGTCAGGTGGTAGCAGGCACGATCTTCGCTGTTTATTTTCATCTTTACGGCTATTATGACAATTGGCGAGATGCGATCTTTTATGGGTTTTATCAAGCGATCTCTGCTGTGACCAACTCAGGGTTTGATGTGACGGGCAATTCCATCTTGCCGTTTTCCCATGATTATTTCTTCCTGACGTGTATCATGATTTTGATTTTTATCGGGGGGATCGGATTTCCAGTGATCATGGACTTTCGGGAATGGGTCCTTTTTAAAACGAAAAAACAACGCCGCCGCTTGCCGTTTCGCTTTTCTTTATTCACAAAAATTGCTGTTTTGGCTTTCGTGATCCTCTTTGTCGGCGGTACATTAGCGATCTTTTTCCTTGAGAAAGATTATTTGTTCAAAGATTACAGCTTTAGCGGTATGTGGATGAACAGCATGTTTTATTCCATGACAACGCGGAATGCTGGCCTACAGATCCATGACTTAGGCAACTTTCAAACCACGACGTTGATCGTTTTCTCCTTGCTGATGTTTATTGGTTGTAGTCCCAGCTCTGTTGGCGGGGGGATTCGGACGACGACCATTGCCATCATTGGGCTGTACCTCTATGCCTTCTTGAAAAGTGAGGACAATATCAATATCTTCGGTCGCCGGATCGATCAAGATGACGTCCGCAAATCAGTGGTGGTCTTCATGCTTTCGATGGGCATGTGCTTCTTTTGTGTCTTATTCTTGACCGCCATCGAGGATATCCCTTTGATCGCCATTATTGTTGAAGTTTCCTCGGCATTTGGAACCACAGGGCTTTCTTTAGGAATCACGGGCGATTTATCAACCATCGGCAAACTCGTGATTGCTCTTTTGATGTTTATCGGCCGTGTCGGTATGCTGTACACCTTGATGTTATTCGTACCAAAAGAAACACGTGACTTAGGCTACGAGTACCCAACGGAAAAAATCATTATCGGTTAAAGCAGCAGCAAACCTTCTGCCAGGTTTGCTGTTTTGCTTTTCAAGCCTTTGATCATCGCAAGTAAAAGAGCCATTTATCAGAATGGTCTTTGCAGAAATTTAAAGAATCGCAAAAGCAATTTAACCTTTTTCTTGGTATATGGTATGATAAATTGAATTTGCACAATGAAAGCATTCGCTCTAATGGAGGGTTACATTATGGGAATACGAAGTCATCTGGCTGTTTCAGTCGGTAAGACCTCTCAATGGGTATTAAAGAACTTTTTCAAAGGCGGCTCAAGCCTGCCTGGTAAATTAGCATTAAAAGTTGATCCACATATATTAGATCATTTGGCGAAAGATTACCAAGTCGTCGTGATCACAGGCACCAACGGCAAAACATTGACGACTGCCTTGACTGTCAATATTTTGCGCCAAGAATTTGATGAAGTATTGACGAACCCCACCGGCGCCAATATGGTCCAAGGGATCGTTTCAACCTTTCTATCGGCACGCCCTAAAAAAGGCAAAAAATTCGCGGTTTTAGAAATCGATGAAGCCAGTCTCAGCAAAGTAACGAAGTACATCAAACCGGAATTATTCGTTTTCACCAATATTTTCCGCGATCAAATGGACCGTTATGGCGAGATCTATACGACCTATAAAATGATCGTTGAAGGTGCCGCAAACTCACCAGAAGCTACGATCCTCTGCAATGGGGATTCGCCACTGTTCAATTCGGTAGCAACTGTCAATCCGCGGAAATACTATGGATTTGATCATTTGCCAGATGAAGAGCAGATGGCCCATTACAATACGGATGGCGTGTTGTGTCCTGAGTGTCATCACATTTTACACTATAAAATGATCACCTATGCCAATCTTGGAAAATACTACTGCCCAAATTGCGGCTTCCATCGACCAGAATTGGATTATAAACTGACGGAAATGACCGCAATGGACAACACCTCTGCTGACTTTGTGATCGATGGCAACGACTATCGCATCGAAGTTGGTGGGATGTACAATGTCTACAATGCGCTGGCGGCAACTGCGGTTGCGGAATATTATGGCGTAGCACCTGCAAAAATCAAATCTGGTTTGGCCTATGACGAAAAAGTCTTTGGTCGCCAAGAAGTGATCCGCATTGGGGACAAAGAATGTACGTTAGTCTTAGTTAAAAACCCTGTTGGTTTGAACCAAGTCATCGATATGATCGGCCTGTCGCCCTATCCTTTCTCGCTAGTCAGCTTGTTGAATGCCAACTACGCAGATGGGATCGACGTCAGCTGGATTTGGGATGGCGACCATGAAGCGTTTGCCGATATGGGGATTCCTCAAGTGATCGCTGGTGGTGATCGTCACAAAGATATGGCGTTGCGGCTAAAAGTTGCGGGGATCCCTGAAGAAAAAATCATTGAAACCCCTGAACTTGATGACGTCATCAAGCAAATCGCAGACTTACCAACAGAAAAAGTCTATATTTTAGCGACTTACACTGCAGTCTTGCAGCTACGCAAAAAGCTTGCGGAAAAAGGCTATATCAAAGGAGGAATGAGTCGTGACTAAGTATCAACTGAATGTTGCCCACTTGTATGGAAATCTTTTGAATACTTATGGCGACAACGGCAATCTCTTGATGCTGCGCTACGTGGCCGAAAAACTAGGCGTGACCTTCAACGCAGAGGTCGTCAGCATTCACGAGCCCTTCGATCCTGAAAAATATGATCTCGTCTTCTTCGGTGGCGGACAAGATTTTGAACAAGTGATCGTTTCACAAGATATCCAATCAAAAAAAGAAGCCCTGACCAGCTATATCGAAAATGATGGCGTCATGCTGGCGATCTGCGGCGGCTATCAATTGCTGGGTCATTACTACATCGGTGCCAACGGTGAGAAAATCAATGGGATCGGCGCCTTGGATCATTACACCTTAAGCCAAGAAAACAACCGATTCATCGGTGACATCGTGATCCACAATGAAGAATTCGATGAGACCTATTATGGCTTTGAAAACCATAATGGCCGTACTTTTTTAGGTAAAGGGGAAAAACCATTGGGGAAAGTCATCCAAGGACAAGGAAATAATGGCGAAGACCAAACCGAAGGCGTGGTTTACCGCAATGTGTTCGGCTCTTACTTCCACGGACCGCTCCTTGCAAGAAATGAGCATTTGGCAGAGCGCTTGATCCGCACCGCCCTTGCCAATCGTTATGGCAACGTCGAAATTTAAATACACGTACGGAGCAAACAAACCTGTTTTTCGCAGGTTTGTTTTTTTATGGGAAATTTCCCCGCAGTTGCCACTTTTTCTCTTTGTTTGCTTCTACGTTCCTATGCTGCCTCGCTTTATTGTAACCGCTATCTTTCTTTTCTATACTGAGGTTGTAGTAAAAATTGAAAGGAGATGTTAAGAAATTATGATGGAAAAAGTTCAGCGGTTTGGCGGTGCGATGTTTACCCCGGTCCTCTTGTTTTCCTTTTCAGGGATCATGGTCGCGCTGTGTATTATCTTTAAAAATCCGATGCTTGTGGGGAGCATCGCCACTGAAGGCTCTACTTGGTACAACATTTGGACGATCATTGAAAACGGAGCGTGGACGGTCTTCAACCAAATGGAATTATTATTTGTCATTGGATTACCGATCGGTCTCGCAAAAAAAGCCAATGCGCGAGCGGCAATGGAAGCCTTTGTCGTCTATATTACTTGTAATTATTTTATTTCTGGCATGATCGAGTACTTTGGTAGCTTCTTCGGTGTCAACTTTGCAGCTGATCCCGGCGGTTAGAGTGGTTTGAAAATGATCGCTGGCATCAAAACATTAGATACTGGTATTATCGGAGCAATTTTTATTTCGGCGATCGTCGTCTATCTTCACAACAAGTTTTTCGATACGAAGCTGCCTGATTTTCTCGGAATCTTCCAAGGCTCTTCCTTTGTCGTGATCCTCGGTTTCTTTTTAATGCTGCCAGTTGCTTTCTTGATCGCATTGATTTGGCCGAAAGTCCAAGCTGGCATTGGGTCCATGCAAGGGTTTCTAGCAAGTGCTGGGGTCTTTGGGGTCTGGCTCTATACTTTCTTAGAGCGAATATTGATTCCCACAGGTCTCCATCATTTCGTGTATACCCCCTTTGTTTTTGGTCCCGCTGTCGTCGAAGAAGGAATCTCCAAATACTGGATGGCACATTTACAAGAATTTGCCCAATCCACCAGACCATTGAAAGAGCTTTTCCCTGAAGGGGGCTTTGCTTTACATGGCAATTCTAAGATCTTTGCTGCACCAGGGATCGCTGCTGCTTTTTATTTCACAGCCAAGCCTGAGAACAAAAAGAAGGTCTTAGCGATTTTGATCCCTGCCACTTTAACTGCCGTTTTAGCTGGTATCACTGAGCCATTGGAATTCACCTTCCTCTTTATCTCACCACCCCTCTTTGCGGTGCACGCTGTTTTAGCAGCGACCATGGCGGCAACGATGTTTGCCTTCGGGGTCGTTGGAGATATGGGGGGCGGCTTGATCGATCTGTTGGCGAAGGTCTGGATTCCGCTATTTCAAAATCATCGCAGTATGATCTTCACGCAGCTGGTGATCGGGTTAGCCTTTACTGCCCTTTATTTCCTTGTTTTCCGCTTCTTGATCCTCAAATTTAAGTTAGCCACACCAGGACGGGAAGAAAACAATAGCGAAGTCAAACTATACACCAAAAAAGATTACAAAGAAAAACAAGCCAACACTGGAACGCCAGTGATTGCTGGTGCCAATCGCTACACCGAACAAGCCGCAGTCTACTTAGAAGGGTTTGGCGGTCGCGACAACATTGATAAAGTCACTAATTGTGCCACTCGCCTAAGAATCACCGTCAAAGATCAAGACCAAGTGCTGCCAGATGACATCTTTAAAGGCGCTGGTGCCCATGGTGTTGTTCGCAACGGCAACGCCTTCCAAGTGATCGTTGGTCTGGATGTGCCACAAGTGAGAGAACAATTCGAAAAATTATTAGCTGTATCAGACTAAGGAGGAAACAAAAATGAAAAAATTTTCAATCGTGATCGCCGGAGGCGGCAGTACCTTTACCCCAGGAATCGTCTTGATGCTTTTGGAACACTTGGATCGTTTCCCGATTCGCCAAATCAAGTTTTACGACAATTTGGAAGAACGACAAGAAAAAGTTGCACAAGCTTGCGAGATTTTATTGAAAGAACGCGCACCAGAAATCAGCTTTTTAGCAACCACTGATCCCGAAACCGCATTTCAGGATGTCGATTTTGTGATGGCGCATATCCGAGTTGGCTTGTATGCGATGCGCGAAAAGGATGAAAAAATCCCTTTGAAATATGGTGTGGTCGGCCAAGAAACTTGTGGTCCTGGCGGGATCGCTTATGGGATGCGTTCTATCGGCGGTGTATTGGAGTTAGTCGATTATATGGAAAAATATTCCCCTGATGCGTGGATGTTGAATTATTCCAATCCTGCAGCGATTGTCGCAGAAGCGACTCGTAAATTGCGCCCTGATGCCAAGATCATTAATATTTGTGATATGCCAGTGGGAATCGAAGAACGGATGGCGCAAGCGATCGGTTTAGCTTCTCGCAAAGAGTTGGTGGTTCGCTATTATGGCTTGAATCACTTTGGCTGGTGGACAGATATACGAGACAAAGCTGGCAATGATTTGCTGCCGCAGATCCAGGCGCATGTGGCAAAATACGGCTATTCATTGCCAGAAGAAATCGAAGCGAGCCAACATGCTGATGCCAGCTGGATGCACACCTTTGCCAAAGCAAAAGAAGTGTACGAAGTTGATCCATCCACTTTGCCAAATACCTACTTGAAATATTACTTTTTCCCTCAAGATGAAGTGGCGCACACCAACCCATCTTTTACACGGGCAAATGAAGTCATGGCTGGCCGCGAAAAACACGTCTTTGGTGAATGCCAACGCATCGTAGAAAACCAGACAGCGACTGACACCACGCTTGAAGTGGATGAACACGCCAGTTACATCGTTGACCTTGCACGAGCGATCGCTTATAACACGCAAGAACGGATGCTGTTGATCGTGCCTAACGAAGGAGCGATCGTCAACTTTGATGAGCAGGCAATGGTGGAAGTACCTTGTATCGTCGGCAGTAACGGGGCAGAACCAATCACACAAGGCAAGATCCCTCGCTTCCAAAAAGGATTGATGGAGCAACAAGTCGCCGTAGAAAAATTAGTCGTGGAGGCTTGGGCAGAGGGTTCTTACCAGAAATTATGGCAAGCACTGATTCTTTCAAAAGTGGTCCCAAATGCCCGTGTAGCCAAAGAATTACTCGATGAATTGATTGAAGCAAATCAAGCCTTTTGGCCAGAATTACACTAGCCAGCGTTCTTCGCCTCCCCTCCTGGCTTTTCAGCTATACTTAATCAATAAGGAGGGGTTTTTGTGAAATTACAGTATTTGATTCAACAGCACCAATCAGAGTTAAGTGAACTTGATCGTGGCATTCTAAACTACATTCTTTCCAACGGCGACACCGTTCTATCTATGGGGATCGTCGAGCTATCCGAGCAGGTTCACGTCTCCAAGTCTTCTATTTTACGGTTGACGAAAAAACTTGGTTTTTCTGGCTATTCCGAGTTCAAATATTTTCTACGGCATCAGCAAGAACAGGCAACAACGATTTCGCAACAAAAAACGATTTTTGAAAAGCAACAAGAGGATATTTTCGCCACCCTCAACTATTTAAAAACGGTAGACTTAGCTGCCCTCAACCGCTTGTTTGACCGCAGCAAAACTATCTACTGCTACCCAACTGGGTTTTCCCAAAAGAAAGCACTGGAGGAGTTTTCCAAAATGATGCTTTCTATGGAAAAACGAGTGATCGTATTGCCGAACAAAACGGAATTTGATATGGTCATGCCGATGATCACTGCCGAAGATTGTGTGATCATCGCCTCACTGTGCGGCGAAACAGAAAACGTCAAAGAGAATCTGACGACTTTTGCGATTCGTCAGATTCCCGTTTTGACATTGAGTGCACCAGGAGATAATTATTTTGCTCGCCATTCAACGTTTCACCTGACCTATTATTGCGATTTTTTTCAAATCGGTCGCAAGAAAATCCCTAGCCAGTCTTTGATTGGACTAAGCTGCTTGATTGATTATTTGATCCGTTCCTACGGACTATTCACTTTACAGGAGGGCAACCATGACTAAACGAAAATGGGCGTTTCCATTGATTTTACTGAGTTATTGGCTTTTGATCGCCGGTGCTTACTATCTTTATCTTTCCTTGACTGCCTTCAACCATGGGATGACCTTTGCCCAGTACCTCAGCTCACAACCGTTAGCCGCTTTAGGGGTCTTGTTAAGTAGTCTCCTTTTGCTGCAAGGGGCTTGCCTGTACTTTATTCAACGGTTTTCCATGAGTAAAAAAGGCCTTTTGGGTCAGTATTTATTCCTGATCTTCTTTCAACAGTTGCTGACAGCGAATGTCATCGGCGCAGGACTCGTCTTTTTTACAAGAAGAAGTCTTTCAAGTCAGGAGGAAAACGCAACCTGGGGCGAAAAGAGTTTTACCTATGGGGCATTAGCATTCATTCTTTTATTGAGTTTATTCTTTTTCCTCTTTGTTCGATCAGCGATTTAACTTCCCCAAAAAGAAAAGCAGTGCCGATTGGCACTGCTTTTTTGCTGTCGCTTCTGCTAGTTTGGCTCTGTTTTTGAAGCAAAAACCACTTTGATTCCAAAGTGATCGCTGACGATCGGAGTACGCGTTCCGTCAAAAACGACTTCGTATTCCGTTGCTTGCAGGTCATTGGATGCAAAAACATAATCGATCCGCAATGCTTCTCGATTGTCTTGCCAACCATCAATGGCTTTAACGACAGAGGCTTCACCGATCGTTTCGGCAGCCGTTAAAAAGCTGTCTTGCAGCTGTAAGGAGCTGTCAAGGACGAGTTGATGACCAGAACTGGTCGCATCGTTGTTGAAATCTCCTAGGATCAATAAGGTATCTGCCCGTTCTGCTAAAAATGCTTCTGTCTGTTGCCACTCGTAGGCAAATTTACCGTCTTGCCACCAAGAAAAATGACAGCTAACGACTTGTACGATCTGTCCATCGGCTTCAGTCACGCCGCTCAGGTTTTTGCGTGTGGTATGATCCCAGACATCCGTGGCTTGTGAAGCAAGGTATTCTTTGGCAATGATGGGCTGTTTGGACAATAAGGCATTGCCTTCGTGGTAAATGTCATAGCCTACGTGACTGTAGGTCCATGACCAGTAGTAATCACAGTCTAACAGTTGCAGTTCTTCCACTAGGCGTAAAGCAAAATTGTCCTCCTTGATTTCCACCAGCGTATCTGTGGGGCAATATAGCCCATCAGGAACGATGGTTTGAGCAGCGATCGTTTGGTTGACTTCTTGCAAGGCGATGATGTCATAGTCTCCTGTTGCAATCTCTTGTGCGATCATCTTGCATTTTTCGAGCTGATTTTCTTCTAACCAGCTATGGGTGTTCAATGTTAATACCTTCATGAATAAGGCTCCTTCTCTCGGTTTGCTTGTACGATTCCTTTAAAAAATAAAAGAGAGCGGGTCAACAAAAGAGTCGACCCGCTTGTCATTTTATTATAGTTTTACGATTCCAACAACTGCGGCTGCTTGTTGCTTGCCGATTTGGGTCAATTCAAAGGAATCGATTTGATCGCTGTTGGTCAACACTACAACGATGGTGGTGTCTTTGCCAGCAGCACTTACTGCAGCGAGATCCATCTCCGCTAACTTGTCACCCACCGCCACTTGTTGTCCTTCAGTGACAGCTACCGTAAAGGGGGCACCGTTTAAGTCAACGGTATCTAAGCCCATGTGAACCAATACTTCGATGCCTTCATCAGAAAGCAAGCCAATCGCATGTTTCGTTGGGAAGATGTTGGTGACTTTCCCGCTGATTGGTGCGACAACTATCGTCTGCTCTGGGCGCACGCCATAACCGTCACCCATCATTTTTTCCGCAAACACTTGGTCTTTGACAGAGGTGATCGGCATCACTTCTCCAGTGGCAACGGCAGCTAGTTCAGCTGTCACGCCTTGGCTTTGGTGGGTAGTGGTTTCTACTGGTGCTTGACTAGCCGTCGGTTCGGGAATCGTGACATCAGAATCTAAGATATCTTGAATGTCTGATTTTAAGACATCTGCTTTCGGTCCATAGACTGCTTGCACACCGTTGTCTTTTACGATCAAGCCTAAAGCCCCTGCGGCTTTCCATGCTTTTTCATCGCCGACCGCTTCTCGATTTTTCACAGAGACCCGTAAACGGGTCATACATGCATCAACGTCGGCGATATTTTCACGTCCGCCTAATAAATGAATGATTTTCACGACTTGCGAATCTGGGTTCAAATTGCCATCCGCCGAAGCTGTTGCTGGCGCATCGCTGGCTCCTTCTGTTTCGTAGTTGCCGTTTCTACCTGGTGTTGCAAAGTTGAATTTTTTGATCAAGAAGTTGGCCAAGAAATACATCCCAACACCAAAGACGATGGTCACTAACACAAAGTTGATCAAATCTTGTCCTAAGCCGGCATTGATCGCCATTGGGGTACGGGTCAACAACTCGATATTCCCAAAAGAGTGGACCCGTAAGTTGACGATGTCCGCCATCGCAAACGCAGCCCCTTGTACGACTGCATAAACGATGTAAAGCGGTACGGCAGCAAACATAAACATGAACTCCAACGGTTCCGTTACCCCTGTCAAGAAGACAGCGATGGCAGCTGATAAATACATAGAGGTATATTTGTGCCGTTTGTCCGCATCGACATTGCGATACATGGCATAAGACAAGCCCATCAAGATCCCAGATGAACCAATCATTTGTCCAACTTTAAAGCGGGCAGGAACAAAGTTTTCCAATAAAAATTGATATTGTGACGTATCGCCAGCATTGCGCATGTTCACTAGATCCGTTGCCCAAGCAAGCCATAATGGGTCTTGTCCAAAGACTTGGGTGCCGGCTTGTGCGCCAGAAAGAATCGTGTAAGTTCCACCTAATTCGGTGTAATTGATCGGGATCGTCAACATGTGATGCAGCCCGAATGGTAAGAGCAGCCGCTCCAAGGTTCCAAACAAGAACGGTGCTAAAACGGGCGCACTTTCTTGTGATTGCGCGATCCATAAACCGAAGTTGTTGATGCCTGCCTGAATGTAGGGCCAAACGATCGATAACACTAATGCGACGACTACTGAACGGGCGATCACTACGAAAGGTACGAAGCGTTTGCCGTTAAAGAAGGAAAGCGCATCCGGTAATTTGCGGAAATTATAGTATTTGTTGTAAGCTGTTGCTCCCACAAAACCGGCGATGATCCCAACAAAGACACCCATGTTCAAAGCAGGTGCTTCTAATACACTAGTAAAGAAGCCGTCGATCATGATCTTCGTCCCAAATAACGTATGGGTAAAGGCGCCTTCTTCGGTTAACATCGCGCTCGTCACGCCAAAGATCGAACCAGTGATCCGATTGATCAAAATAAAGGCGATCCCAGCAGCAAATGCCCCACCAGCTCGCTCTTTAGCCCAACTACCACCAATAGCTAATGCAAATAATAAATGCAGGTTACCAATAATTGCCCAACCAATGTTTTCAATGACGCCTCCTGTAGTGATCAAAAATGCCCAGTCGGCATTGATCATTGGGATCGTTTTCCCAATACTGATCATCAAACCAGCAGCTGGCATAACAGCGACAACCACCATTAGCGCTTTTCCGAATTTTTGCCAAAATTCGAAGCTCAATAATTTTTTCATCTTCCTTCTTCCTTCCCTGAATCGATTTACGCAATCGGTTTCTTAATGATTTCATTCTAACGGAGAAAAAAGATTTTGTAAACCCAGAAATATCAAAAGGGATTCTATTCGCTTTTTCACCTTTATATAACTGGATCTCTCTTTCTCGATGTTTCCTAACAGGAAATTCTTTAAACGCAACAACTTTCACTTGACGATGCAATCGTTTGCGCTTATGATAGAGATATCAAAAAGATTCTGGAGGGACTTTCATGAAAAAAATCCAACGATTGTTCGAGATCGATCCATGGAAAATCGCGACATCTACCTTAGATAAAGAAAATCGTCGACTGCAAGAGTCGCTAACAAGTATCGGCAATGGCTACATGGGAATGCGCGGCAACTTTGAAGAACAATACAGCGGCGATCATCACTTAGGTACTTATATCGCTGGTGTCTGGTACCCAGACAAAACCCGTGTCGGCTGGTGGAAAAACGGCTACCCTGACTATTTTGGCAAAGTGATCAACGCGGTCAACTTTATTGCAATGGACCTATTTGTCAATGACCAATTAGTCGACTTAGCAAAAATCAGCCCAAGTGATTTCCGTTTAGAACTAGACATGGAAACCGGGATTTTACGCCGCAACTTTACTGTCACTTTGGCAGGCGCCACCGTAAAATTCTCTTTTGAACGCTTCTTGAGCATCGTAAAACGTGAACTTGCCCTCATTAAGATGGACGCTGAGATCATTGAAGGCGACGCTGAGATCAAAGTCGTTTCTAAACTAGATAATAATGTCCATAACGAAGACAGCAACTACGACGAACGTTTCTGGGAAGAATTGGCTCATGGTCAAACCGAAACCTTCCATTACTTGACCACTCGGACCGTAGAAAATAATTTTGACATTGAACGCTTTACTGTCACTTCTGCTATGCGTCATAGCCAAACACCGATCGATTCCGTGAAAAGCGAGCTTTGCGTTGCTGATACCTTTGCCTTTTCTGGAACAGCCGGTGACACCTTCTCATTGATCAAAGAAGTCTTGATCGTTACGAGTCGTGATGTTCCCGCTCATGATCATCCAGCAAAAGTCACCGAATTAGGCACTTTATACAAAGCAGATTACGATGCATTGCGTGCAGAACAAGTCGCTGCTTGGAAAGCCCGCTGGGATTTAGCCGATGTGATCATTGAAGGCGATGCTGCGGCGCAACAAGGAATTCGTTTCAACCTGTTCCAATTGTTTTCAACCTATTATGGCGAAGACGAGCGCTTGAACATTGGACCGAAAGGCTTTACTGGTGAAAAATATGGCGGTGCGACTTACTGGGATACCGAAGCCTATGCAGTTCCATTGTATTTGGCATTAGCAAAACCAGAAGTGACCCGTAACTTGTTGAAATACCGTCACAACCAATTGCCGCAAGCCCATATCAATGCGCAAAAACAAGGCTTAGCAGGTGCCCTTTACCCAATGGTGACCTTCACTGGGATCGAATGCCACAATGAGTGGGAGATCACTTTCGAAGAAATCCACCGAAATGGTGCCATCGCTTATGCCATCTACAACTATACGAATTATACTGGCGATACAAGTTACCTGAAAAAAGAAGGATTAGAAGTGTTAAGCGCGATTTCACGTTTCTGGGCAGATCGTGTCCACTATTCAAAACGCCAGCAAAAATACATGATCCATGGCGTTACAGGACCAAACGAATACGAAAACAACATCAATAACAACTGGTACACCAATAAAATGGCTACTTGGGTCTTAGCTTATACCTTAGCCAGCTATGAAACCTTCAAAGACGAAGCGACTGTCACGATCTCTGACGAAGAACAAGCCAAATGGCAAGACATCATCGACAATATGTACTTCCCAGAAGACCAAGAGCTTGGTGTGTTCGTCCAGCATGATACCTTCTTAGACAAAGACTTGATGCCCGTTTCCGATCTTGATCCAAAACATTTGCCGTTGAACCAAAATTGGTCGTGGGATCATATCTTGCGCTCTTGCTTTATCAAACAAGCCGATGTTTTGCAAGGTATCTACTTCTTCGGCGATCAATTCAGCAAAGAAGAAAAACAACGGAACTTTGATTTCTATGAGCCGATGACAGTGCATGAATCTTCCCTTTCTCCAAGTATCCATGCGATTTTAGCAGCGGAATTAGGCATGGAAGAAAAAGCGTTGGAAATGTATGAGCGGACTGCTCGTCTTGATTTGGACAATTACAACAATGATACCGATGATGGCTTGCACATCACTTCTATGACCGGCAGCTGGTTAGCGATCGTTCAAGGTTTTGCTCAAATGAAAACTGATCACGATCACTTAGGGTTTGCGCCATTCTTACCTAAAACTTGGAGCCGCTACGCCTTCCACATCAACTATCGTGGACGTCTGCTCTTTGTTTCCGTCAATGACTCGACGGTGACATTGAAGAAAATCAGCGGTGAGGCATTGCCAATCAAGTTGTATGGCAAAGATTATGTTTTAGAAGACGAAATCAGTACAGCGATCAACTAAACAAGCCTTCTGAAAGAAGAAATGTCTGCATTTCTTCTTTCTTTTGATTGGCTCTACCCTTGTGCCGACACTTTGTGATACTATAAGCTAAAAAAGGAGGGAAATCAGTGAGCATTACGGTCAAAGATGTCGCCAAAAAGGCTGGCGTCGCTACATCCACGGTTTCTCGTGTCGTAAACGATCATCCCAGCATTTCTGAAGATACCAAGAAGAAAGTGCGCAAAGTAATGGCAGAAATGGGCTATGTCCCCAATCTTGCGGCTCGAAATCTCGGCAAACAGATATCCAGTGCCATTGGCGTGATCTTGCCGCCTCTTGATTCGAAAGAACGACTAGGAAACCCCTTTTATTTAGAAACGATCGAAGCCATCAATGAAGAGGCCCGCCATCATCAAATGACGGTTGCCGTTGCCTCCGCCCGTGACTTTGCTACATTACTAAAAAACGTGGAACGGATGCACCTGCAAAAACAAGTAGATGGCTTTATCTTGGTCTATTCCGATGAAAAAGACCCCATCATCGACTATCTGGTCGAAAAAGAAGTCCCTTTTACCTTGATTGGTCAACCATACAGCAATGAAGACAAAATCGTTTTTGTCGATAATGACAACCAGTTGTTAGGCAAGCAAGCAACTGAGCATCTGATCGCCCAAGGGCATACGAAGATATTATTTGCTACCAATACGACCCATGAAAACCTGTATTTCGAGCGTTTCTTCGGCTACCAAAAAGCCATGATGCTGGCAAATCTCCCCTTTTATCCAGCATTGACCTTTGAAAAAGCGGAAGATTACGTCACGTTTGAAGAAACGATCAAAGAATCCCAAGCAACAGCCATCGTCGTGATCGATGATCTGTTCGCTGTGCGGATCATTCAATTAGCAACGATGTATGGCTACAAAGTCCCCGACGACTTATCCATCATCAGTTTCAACAATTCGATCTTTGCTACTTTGACCCATCCGTATTTGACTAGTATCGATATCAACGTGTTGTCCTTAGGAAAAATCGCTACCGAACGGCTGATGGCGCAATTGAATCACGAAGATTCAAACGGCGTACAGCTGGTTGTACCACATAAGCTGATCAAACGAGAAACGGTCTTAAACCGCAACCAGTTGAACTGATCCGCTGGGTCTGATCCACTTCCCCTTACATGCAAAAGCACCCGCTGTCCCTAAGGATAGCGGGTGCTTTTCATATTTTTATTTATACTCTTTGCTTTCCAGGCGGAACAATGGACTCATTGGTGTATTTTCGTGAATGCGGCGAACGGCTTCCCCCATCAATTCGGCACAAGAAATGTAGTGCAGTTTTTCTGGATGGCGTTCTTCGCTGGTCCAGCAAGAATCGGTGACACAAATACTTTCAATCGCTGATTGATCCAAAATTTCTTTAGCAGGCGGTGAAAGCAAGGCGTGAGAGACACAAGCATACACTTCGCTGGCACCAGCTTCCTTCAACAAGTCTGCCGCTTTTGCCAATGTATGGCCGGTATTTAAAATGTCATCAACCAAAATACATTTTTTCCCAACGACATCACCGATCACATAGCCGCCATCGGCTTCATCTTGATCGACGATCGCGATCGCTGTATCTAAGTATTCTGCCAAACTACGGGTCCGTTGGACACCGCTGTTTTTTGGTGAAACTACGACATAGTCGTCACCGGTCATTTTTTGTTCGCGATAGTAATGGGCAAACAATGGGATCGTAAAGAGATTATCCACTGGGATGTCGAAAAATCCTTGAACTTGGACGGCATGCAAATCAAGCGTCAAGATTCGAGAAGCCCCTGCTTCCACCAGCATATTGGCAATCAATTTTGCAGTGATCGGCTCATGCGGGTTGGCGGTTCGGTCTTGCCGTGCATATGCGTAATAAGGCAAAACGACATTGATGGTCTTCGCACTAGCCCGTTTCATCGCATCGATCATGATCAATAGCTCTAAATAGTGATCATTGACGGGTTCATTCGTCGATTGAATGATATAAATATGGTCGCCCCGCACACTTTCTTCGATATTGATGGCAATCTCTCCATCACTAAACTGTGTCACTTTTGACTTCCCTAGTTCTGTACCGAAAACTTTCGCAATGTTTTCTGCTAATGGTAAATTTCCATTTAAACTAAAAATTTTCAACGAACTATCTTTATAACTTTCGCCCATGATTGCCTCCAATGAATGTGGTTGTTTTCTTCTATTCTAGCACAAAGTGACTGTTTTTTTAACCGTCTCGTTCAAGGAAGTGTGACGGTACCGTTTACCCAACTGGCGGGAATCACTTTTTTGTAGTTGCCCCAGTTGTCATGAACTTTAAAATAGCGTTCTCCGCTGGCGGTTTCAGCGTAGGCGTAAGCCACGACCCAATGATTGCCATACGTGCTTCCTAAAGGCTTCAAAATACCGATGATCACCGGTTTGCCTTCATCGATTCGTTTGCACGCTCGATGCCAGCCGCCAACAACAGTCGCACGTCCGCGGTAAGGCAATTGGAATTGATCGAAAAACCGAGTCAATCCATGACTGACCTGCCAAGCGATCGTCGGCAACCCATGAGGCTGAATCAGCACCCGCAGCATTTCCGTCACTACTGTCAGATCCCGCTGTTTTTTTCTACGAAACGCTTTCGGGATGATCGTTTCATCGATGTAATCTTGATAGTAGGCCAAAAAGACGGCTGCCGCATAGGTGCCGCATAAATACCCTGAAGGAGTGACCCACTGCTTATACGGACGAAACCGCTCTTCGGCGATCCCTTTCCACTCTACTTGTTCCATCTCGTTCACCTGCCTTTTTTCTTATTATACCTTAGATTCTCCTCCTACTTGGATCAAAACCCTTTTTCGTCTAGAAAACTTTTCTTTGCGTCCTTACAGATTTTGTTTCATAATAGTAGAAAGCGAGAGGAGCGAAAGACATGACAACCTTGTTAAAAGATGATTTTTATGACTATGTAAATGGCGAGTGGCTGGAGACCGCTATTATTCCAGCAGATAAACCCGCTACGGGTGGATTCCAAGATCTCGTTGACGGAATCGATTCCTTAATGATCGCAGAATTTGAAAATATGGCACACGATCCCCATGCTACGCCAAAAGGCCGCATGAAGGATGCTGTGGCTTTTTACCGCTTAGCCAGCGATTTTGCCCAACGAGAGGCAGCTGGCGCTACTGAAGCATATGCACTATTAGCAAAAATCGAAGCGTTGCCTTCTTACGAGGAATTGAATCAGCAACTGGCTAGTTTCGTTTTAGAGGGCATTGCCTTGCCTTTCCAACTAGATGTCGATGCAGACATGAAAAACGCGCAAATGAATACTTTGTCGGTCTATCCGCCTGCTACTATTTTGCCGGATAAAACTTATTACACAGAAAATCCCCAAGCAAGCGAAATGCTGCAAGTCTACTTTGAGATGGCCGTCAACGTTTTAGTTGCTTATGGAAAAGACCAAGCAGAAGCGGAATCGTTGGTAGAGCAAGCGATCGCTTTTGATAAATTGATCGCCCCTCACGTCCGCAGTGCGGAAGAAAGTGCGGATTATAGCAAAAATTACAATCCTCGCTCCTTGGAAGAATTTGCAAAGCAAGCCAGCAAGATCGATTTTACACAACTCTTGACGGCCCTTTTACCAGGGACACCAGAAGACCTGATCGTAACGGAACCCGCTTACTTTGAAGCCTTTGACATTATTGTTTCTGATAGCCATTTTGAACTCTTGAAAGGCTGGATGATCGTCAACCAAAGCTTGCGCTATACTAGCTATCTGAGTGAAGAATTGCGTCAGTTAGGCGGAACCTACAGCCGCTACTTATCAGGGATCGATGAAGCACCTCCCCAACAAAAAGCGGCTTATTACTTAACGATGGGTCATTTTAGTCAAGTGATCGGTGATTATTATGGACGCAAGTACTTTGGGGAAACGGCGAAAAAAGACGTCAAACACATGGTGGAAACAATGATTGCTGTCTACCAAGATCGTTTGCGCAACAACACGTGGTTAAGTGAAGAAACTCGCCAAAAAGCGATCATCAAATTGAATCGTTTAGGCATCCATGTCGGGTACCCTGATCAAGTTCCTGCCATTTATGACCAATTGCATACCGATGAAGAGAAAAGTCTGCTGGCAAATACCCTGCATTTCAATCGTTTGTTCCGAGAAGATGCCTTCAAAAAATGGCAGCAGCCCGTGGATCGCGAGGAATGGGAAATGTCCGCCGCTACCGTGAATGCCTACTATCACCCATTTAAAAACGTGATCGTTTTCCCAGCGGCAATCTTACAAGCACCTTTTTATAGTTTGGAACAATCCACCAGCGCAAATTATGGGGGGATCGGCGCGGTCATTGCTCATGAGATCTCCCACGCCTTTGACAACAACGGGGCAAAATTTGATGAATATGGTAATTTAAACAATTGGTGGACAGAAGAAGATTTGGCACACTTTGAACGCTTAGCTCAAGCGATGATCGACGAGTTTGATGGCCTGCCCTTTGCCGGCGGTACCGTAAATGGAACGTTGACTGTTTCTGAAAACATCGCCGATGCAGGCGGACTAAGCTGTGCGCTAGAAGCAGCGCAAAAAGAAAGCGATGTTTCTTTAGCAGACTTCTTCACCAATTGGGCGAAGATCTGGCGTACAAAAGCCAAAGAACAATACCAACAGCTCTTACTATCGATCGATGTCCACGGACCAGCGAAACTACGTGCCAATATCCAAGTCCAAAATATCGATGAATTCTATACAACCTTTGATATCAAACCTGGTGACCCTATGTATCGTGCACCAGAAGATCGTGTGCAGATCTGGTAAACAAAAGAGCAAGCAGAAAAATCTGCTTGCTCTTTTTCTTCGCCAATTGTTTATTTCTGTAAAGCTTTTTTCATCATACTGATCACAGAATCAAATTGGGAATGCTCATTGACGACTTGATCGGCTTTTTGTCGATTGGGGCGGTCTTTTAGAAGGTCGAAGATTTGATTTTCATTCTGGATGCCTAATTTAGCCATAAACTCATCCAAGTTCTGAAAATCCGTATACTTTTGTAAGAAGTCATTGTTCAACAACGCCTTCACATCAAGATCCCCTTTTTGATACGCTTGATAAAGGCTAGTCAGTTCACTGAAACTGAAATTTGCTTTTAATTGATCCATCCATCCCATTTATGCTTCCTCCTTCGCAGAAATGATTTTCGCGCCCAGGGTATTTTCAAAATGGCGTAGTGCCCATTCATGTCCGACCGCGTCAAAGCTGGCAACAGTATCTGCATCGATCACCAGTTGGTAGCCTAAATTATAGGCATCCACTGCTGTATGCAAGACACAGATGTCGGTACAAACGCCGGTCAGGTACAATTCCGTAATCCCTCTTTCCCGCAGTCGGATGTCCAAGTCGGTACCGCTAAAGGCGGAGTAATGACGCTTGTCGATCCAATAGACATTTGGCGCTTCCTGATAGTTTTCATAAAGCGGGGCTAAACGGCCGTAAAGATGTCGCCCCGCACTGCCCGCAAGATTGTGGGGTGGGAACAAGCGGTTTTCAGGATGATAGTTGTCTGTTTCCTCATGACGATCAATGGCAAAAACGACATACTCACCGGCTTCGATAAAGGCTTGCGTCCGAGCCACTAAGGCAGCTTCAATCGCTTGCCCAGCAGCACCCGTGGTCAATCGTCCCTCATCTGCAACAAAATCAAACGTATAATCAATGGATAGTAATGCTCTCATGCTTCCTTCCTCCTCTTACGGATCGGCTCTCCTGTTTTTTAAGTTACTTTAATGTTTCAACGAATGCCAAGACCATTTCAGCGGAACGCTTGCCAGCTTCTAAGATAAACTCATCAAAAGAGACGGTTGCTGCGTGGTCGGCGGTATCGCTGATCGCGCGCACGATCAAGAAAGGAATATTGAATTGCTGCGCGGTCTGTGCGATCGCGGCGCCTTCCATCTCACAAGCCAAGGCATCTGGAAAATGGCCTAAAATCTCCTGTACTTTTTGCGGGTCATGAATGAAGCTGTCACCGGTAACGATCAGTCCCTTTTTCACGGTATGATGAGTCGCTTCTGCGGCTTTCGTCATCTCACTGATCAAATAGCGGCTGGCTTCATAATACAAAGGCATCCCGCCAGGCAGCTGGCCATATTCATAACCAAAGCCCGTCACATCGACATCAAAATAGGCCACTTTATCTGAAATCACTAAATCCCCTACTTGTAAGCCGGCACCGATCCCACCAGCTGATCCAGTATTGATCACCATATTGACCCCATATTGTTGGATCAATAAACTAGTGGTGATCGATGCCAGAACTTTGCCGATACCTGAACGAACGACGATCACTTCATGATTGCCGATACTTCCTGAAATAAATAGTGCGCCGCCGCGTTCCCAAGAAAGCGGTGAAATCAACTGTTCCCGCAACGCCTTGATTTCTTCCTCCATTGCACCAATAATACCAATTTTCATGTGTTTGCCTCCTGCTTCTCGTTTATTTTTCACCCTTTAAAATGAAAAACAACAGAAATTCCCACGTATCTACTGACGTGTTTTTCTCCTTTCATGATAAACTAGTTTTGACGAAACGAACAGTTTTTTGTCATTATAAAAGGAGGCACTTATGTCTGAAATTTTCAACGCCATGGCAGCAAAATACGATACCCCTGAACGGATCGCGTTAGCACAATTAGTCACCCAAACCCTTGAACCTTATTTTAAAGACAACCAGCACCAAACTCTGATCGATATCGGCGGCGGTACCGGCCTAGTAAGTCTGCCCTTAGCAGCTTATGTCCAGCACTTAGCCATCTGGGATACTGCCCCTAACATGATCGAGGTTTCTGAAAAAAAAATCAACCAACTGCAGCTGGCCAATGCTTCTGCAACTGTCCACGATCTGCTGCAAGAATCCTTACAAGCAAAAGCAGACGCGGTGCTGCTATCCCTCGTCTTGCTGCATATTCCTGACACAGCCGCTATGATGGAAAAACTATACGCCTTGCTACAGCCAGGAGGAACCTTTTATCTAGTGGATTTTCTCAAAAATCCCGCCGTGTCTCACCCGCTCATTCATAATGGGTTTGACCCTGCCGCATTGACTCAACTGGCAGAGACGACTGGGTTTACTGCCACTTCCTTTACCGTTTTTCATGAAGCGGATCATTTGTTCATGAATCAGCCAGCTGCCATGTTTTTAGCTATTTTGAAAAAGCCGACCGAATAACAAAAAAGCCGCACTTGCAGAAGATGCAGGGGCGGCTTTTTCTTAGTACTAGAAGAATCACAACAAAAAGATCGCCAAACCGACGACGACTAACAATAAAGTGACGATCACAATGGCTTTCATTAAAAAACGGTTCAGATCCCGAGATTTTTGGTTCTCACCGGCACGGGTCTTCGTGATTTCTTTGTTTTTCTTGCGCACTTTTCGGTAGTGGTTATCAATTTGTTTTTCTTTTTGTTTCCATTCTTTCTTGCTTTGCTTTTCTACGATTTGCTGATTGCGTTCAGCTGCCGCTTGTTCTTCTTCGCGTCTGCGTCGAAGCTCACTGCGGGTGATCAATGGTTCTTTAGGCAAGTCCGTTCCTCCGTTTCAATTCCAGCAACTCCCAAAATTGGATCGCAAACACGGTCTTCGCATCACAGATCGTTCCATCAGCGATAGCGGCTTGTGCTTGCTCTAAGGTCAATTCATAGACTTCCAGCACTTCATCTTCGTCTTGCGGTAAGGGATTTGTCACTTTTTCCAGCTCTTTGGCATAATAGACGTGCAAGAGCTCATTAGCAAAGCCTGGTGAAAGGTACATAGAAGAAACGTGCTCCAGCGTTTTTGCACGATAGCCGGTCTCTTCTTCTAATTCCCGGGCGCCAGTCAAATCTGGACGAGCGCCTTCTCCTGGATCGATTTTTCCTGCTGGTATCTCTAAAATCACTCGCTCTAACGGTTTTCTGAATTGGCGAACAAACAGCATTTTGTTCTCACTTGTCAAGGCGATCACGGCAACACCACCAGGATGAAAGACTAGTTCGCGTTTACTGGTCCCGCCATTTGGCAAGGAGACATCATCAACGACCACATCAATGATCTTGCCATGGAAAATTTCATTCCGTTGGATCGTTTTTTCTTCAAAATCTTTAAATTCTAACATCTATCGACACCTAACTTTCCTCATACGTCTTATCTATCAAACACTTTAGCATAATTTAGAAAAAATATCTTCTTAAGAAATAGCAAGAAAGCTTATGAATTTACTAAAAATCGGAAAATCCACCCCAAGTCTGATATTTTTCTTTTAGTGAACATGCTAAAATAAAGATGTCGAATAACCCAATCTACTTGTCCAAGAGATTTTTAGGAGGAGGAAAAATGAAAAAAAACATCTGGCTGATCGTTGGTGCGATCGTCCTCATCAGTATTATTTTTAACGTAGTAGGCGATTCATTTGCGAGCCTATTATTAATCGTCGGTGCGATTTTAGTCTACGTCGGTATTAGAGGGCGTAAAGTTCCAGCAGCCGATCCACAAGTTTTGCCTTCTTTAACGAGAGAACGAGAAGCCCATTACTTGAAAAGCGGAATGACTGCTCGTGAGATCGAATTGTTCCGTGAAACGATGAATCAGACGAAACACCAAATCGATAAATACCAAAAAAATATCACTAGCAATAACAAGTTAAAAGCCATTGACTTGCGTCACGATGCCTTGCGTGCCTCAAAAGCTCTTTTCAAAGAACTCGTGAAAGAACCGACCAAACTGCCTTTGGCAAGTCATTTCCTTTATACCCACTTGCCCAACATGGTCGATTTGACCGATAAGTTCATTGAAATCAATAGCCATGAGATCAAAAGTCGTGAGACCTATGATAAAATCGAGGAAAGCACCCAAATCATCGAGCAAATGGCTTCCTTGATCGCCAAAGACTACTCCCAATTTGTAGCAGACGATCTTGATGACATGGATGTTGAGTTATCCATTGCCAAACAAAGCATAAAACGAGATAATGAATAGGGATAGATTCTGATTGGCAACAAGAAAAGAATCTAAAAAAAAAATCTAGCCCAGGCTAGATTTTTTTCGAAAGCAGACAATTATTAGGAGGAGTTATTATGAGTGAAACACCAAATCAAGTAAAACCCGTAACGGATACGCTTGACGATTTATTGAACAACCCATTTTCAACCCCTGTCGACACTTTGACCACCACTCAACAAGCGGAAATCAGTCAGCTGAAAGAACAGCAAACGGCACCGCGTTTGATTGATAAATTACCGCCAGAGCGTCAAGCACAGGCCCAAGAATTAGCCAGCAAGATCGATGCGACCGACCAGCAAGCGGTCATCACCTATGGTGCAGCTGCCCAAACCAAACTTGGAGAGTTTTCCCAATCCATGTTGAACCATGTCCAAGCAGCTGATATCGGCCCTGTGGGCGACTCATTAACGGAGTTGATGTATCGCTTGCAAGAAGCCAATCCAGACGAACTGCGTGCAGGGGAAGGCAACTTATTCAAGCGAATGTTTGGTAAAGTAAAACAATCCATTTTTGAAATCACCGCTAAATACCAAAAAATCGGTGCCCAAATCGACAAGATCGCCGTCAAATTGGATAAAGAAAAAGACGGTTTGCTAAAAGACAACATGATGTTGGAACAGTTGTATCAAAAGAACAAAGATTAC
Organism: Enterococcus sp. DIV0240d; assembly: GCF_051711245.1. Lineage (NCBI taxonomy): Bacteria > Bacillati > Bacillota > Bacilli > Lactobacillales > Enterococcaceae > Enterococcus > Enterococcus sp. DIV0240d. The sequence goes on from NZ_JBIOMG010000001.1 coordinate 3,356,107, forward strand.
TTTGATGCATTGAACATCTACATTGCCGCTGGCGAGTTGAAGATGCAAGAATTGCAAACCAAAATCATTCCTGAAGCCATGAAAAAAGCAGAAGAAACGAATGATCAAATGGACGTACAGATCGCCAACGATTACACGCAATTTCTTGATCGTTTAGACAAACGGACTCATGACTTGCGCTTGGCACGTCAAATCACGATCCAACAGGCACCGCAAATTCGCCTGATCCAAAACACGAACCAAGCGTTAGCAGAAAAAATCCAAGCTTCTGTCAATACAGCGATCCCACTATGGAAAAACCAAGTGGTCATTGCCTTGACTTTATTGCGTCAAAAAGATGCAGTTACGGCACAACGCCAAGTTTCTGAGACCACCAATGATCTATTGAAGAAAAACTCAGAAATGTTGAAAGTTTCTGCTATTGAAACAGCGAAAGAAAACGAGCGCGGCATCGTCGATATCGAAACCTTGCAAAAAACACAAAACGACCTTGTGGAAACGATCCAAGAAACATTACGGATCCAAAAAGAAGGAAAAGAAAAGCGTCGTGCTGCCGAAGTGGAATTGGGTCATCTAGAAGAAGACTTGAAAGACCGCTTATTGGATTTAACCAGCAACAAGTAAATTTCACCTATCAAAAGAGGACTTCCATTCACGGAGTCCTCTTTTTTTGAAAAATTTTATTTAAGTGAAAGCAGCGATCCAATCTCAATGAAATGAAACTTCAAAGTGATTGACGCCGTCTTGATCCACCGTCAAACTGATTTGTGCCTGCAGCATTTCTGTGATGGCTTTGGCGATGGCTAAACCTAACCCATAGCCACCGTCTTGATGGTTGCGAGAAGGATCCCCGCGGTAGAAGCGATCAAAGACATAGGGAATTTTTTCTTCTGGGATCGGACAACCACTGTTGGACACTTGCAGCACCGTTTTTCGTTGGCGTTCAACGAGTGCCACTGTGACGGTTTCTCCAGTAGGTGTATATTTCAAGGCATTGTCTACCAAAATCATGGTCAATTGCCGTAAGGCTTGCTCATTGCTTTCAAGGCGCACCTGTTTAGCGATCTGTTCCTGATAGTGGATCCCTTTTTCCAGTGCAATGGCCTCCATGCTTTGATAAACACTTTGCACGACTTGACTGGCATCAATCACCGAACGCACGACTTCTTGCTCGGCACTTTCGAATTTGGTCAGCATCAATAAGCTATTTACTAGCTCATCCATCCGTTCGGAACCTAACTGGATGTTTTCCAGCCATTTCATTTGGCTTTCCAAGGTTTCTTCTGGACTGCCAGCTAATACCTCAGCATTGACTTGAATGATCGCCAGTGGTGTTTTCAACTCATGGGAAGCGTTAGAAACAAACTCTTTTTGTTTGCGCCAAGCTAGCTCAACTGGTCGCAATGCCCGATTGGCGACATAAAAGCTAGCGATATAAATACTGACTAAGGCTAAGACCCCGATGAGCAAAAGCGTGGTTCTTAAGTTGCTTAGACTAGTTTTGTAGTCGGTGACATCAAAGAACAGCACTTGATGAAATGGCTCGTAATTATTGATGCTGGTGGAATATTCCCCCGTCGAATCATGATTGATCGAATAATGACTAATGGAAGTCACCAAAAAGAGCGCATACCGCCAGTCTCGGTCATTTACCTTCACTTCATTGGGAATCTCCTCTTGTTTCGTTGCGGCATCGACCAAGGCTTCATAAAGATCACTCTCATCGACACCCTCATCAATACTTTGAATCACGACATCCATTTGATCCACGTCGACTAGAGCGATCTCTCTGAACTCACTGGTACTATTCGTGATGGTCAATATCATTGGATACTCTGGGTCTGTCAGTGATTGCCGGGCCTCCTCCTCATCCAATGGTACCGCAGCTAAGGTGTTGGCTTCTTGCGAAATCAATGATTGGATCTCGTTTTCAATTTGGGTGGCATTCAAAATATAGATAAAGGTAAAGGCACCTAAGACAATGATTGAGATCAACGCCATATTAAACCACAGCATTTTATTCCGTAATTTTTTTAACATGGCGGCTCCTTGCTCTGCAAAATATACCCCGCATTGCGGATCGTGCGAATGCCGATATCCGCTTCAAGCAGCGTCAGTTTTTTCCGCAGCAACGACACATAGATCTCAACGCGGTTTTCTTCCACATCGGGATCAAAGCCCCAAATCTTATTGATGATGGTTTCTTTTGATAAAATCACTTTAGGTCTGGATAAAAATAGCTCCATCAGTTTCATTTCTTTGGGTGACAGCACCACTTGATTGGTCGTCGTAGCCAACTGCAGCTCATTACGCGCCAAGACCACGTTGCCAAATGCTAACTGGTCTTCTTGATAATCCAAGTCTTTTCTTCTACTTAATGAACGAATCCGTGCCAGCAGCTCTTTCATTTGAAAGGGTTTCGTCAAGTAATCATCTGCCCCTGCATCCAAGCCGAGTACTTTGTCATCGACTTCGCTTTTGGCCGTCAACATAATGATCGGCGTGCGAATATTTTGCTTGCGTAACGTCTTTAGTAATGTGATCCCATCGATTTTTGGCAGCATGATATCCAAAACGAGAAGGTCATACACCCCACTTGCTGCGTAGTCCAACCCAGTCTCGCCATCATACGCCAAATCAACGGAATAATGCTGTTTTTTCAATAAGCTGGCAACCGCTTCTGCGATCGATGGCTCATCTTCTACGAATAAGATCCGCATCGGTCAGTCCCCCTTTTACACTCATCATTTCTTTTTTCAATCACTTTTCGGTAAGCACAATCATTCCTGTAGGATCATTCCAATTGTTCTCCAATAAACCGTTCTGTTGAAACGATCCGCACGTGTTCGCTGGATTGATGAATCCACATGTGTAGCAACAATGCTACCATACCGCTTAACAAAAAGACAAACAGCTTTTTCCTAAGGTCTTGAAAATTCTCTTGATGACGCATGGGTTTCCTCCTTTTTGCAGGTCATCGATAAATCCGCTCGGCTATTCTGGATCAGTAGCCGCTGGGGCTGTCTGATTGCCTAAGCTGATATCGAAGGTGATCGTATCTTCTAACGGTAAAAACTGATTGAACTTGCTCATCCCCACGATTGTCCCGTAGGGTTCTGCTGAATTGACATAACGGACTTGATAGCTGATGTTCGCCCCTTTTGAACGGAATTCATCAAAGAAAAGTTTTTGCAGATCCCCTTCAAGGAGCTCGCTTCGACGGTAATCTTTGATATACGGTTGACCTGCTGAATAGACGACTTCAATGCCTTGGTCATCTTTGCTGGTTAAAACGGTCCCGGCGGTCTCACTTTGCGAGATCAATTGTCCGTAAGGCAGACTCTGAGTAAACTGCATCCGCATCCGCACAGTGACACCCTCAACAGCGGCCTGGGCATCATCTGGTAAAATCGTTGAAAAGTCTGGTACGGTGACCCCTTTCCCTAGAGAAATCGTTACTTGAAACGCATCCCGTTTCGCGATTTTTTCTTTTGGTGCCACGCTTTGTTCAATGACTTTGCCTTCTTCCACAGTATCCGAAGCCTGTTCTTTGATTTCAAGCTCCAGCTCATGGGCTTTCCCCCATGTTTCTACCTCTGCACGGGTTTTATCACGAAAGTCTGGTACTTCAATATCTTTTTCAAAGGTTTCTTCGCCTTTGGAATAAAAGACTCGTCCGACATCTCGACGATGATAGTTTTCTTGCGAGACTTCTTTATTGGTAAATTCTACTCGAATCGGTGCTTTTTCCTCGATCTCATCGTGGTATTCATCGACGATCGTCAAATTGCTGGCTTGATTTTTTTCGATCCACTCTGCTGCCTCGTCCCTCGTCATTTCCATAAAGTCTGGCAATGCCAATTTCTCTTCTGGATCTGGGCCTTGGCTCACCGTTAGATGCAGGGTGCTTCTTTTTCTGACTCGACTTCTGGCGGCTTCTTCTTGGGCGATCACTTGATTGGCTGGGGCTTCATCATAGGCAGGCGTCACATCGATCGCAAGATCATGTTCCGCCGCCCATTCCCTGACTTCTGAGATCTCTTTGTCCACAAAGTTATCCAGTCGGACGTACGCCAATTGGAAAAATAAAAAGCCGCTGAGTAGAAGTAGTCCGAGTAATGCACCAAGCCCCAGCAGTCGTTTTTTCCGCCGTTTCTTTTTGAAGGAGGGATCGTGTTCGATCCCCTCTTCTAAAGAAGCTGAACCTTTTTCTTTGCGGGAAGCACGAGAAGAAGGTGCTTTAGCTGTAGCTGATTCCTTGTCTGGCTCTTTCGGTTCTTCTTCAAACTTCGATAAAAAATCACTCATAGGCCGTCAACTCGCCGTTTTTCAAATAAAAGGTCTGATCCGACTGCTTGGCAATTTCAGTCGAATGCGTCACTACGATGATGCACTTGTTGTGTAAAGTAGCTAAATCTTTAAAAATATCCACGATTTCTTGCTCCATGCCTTCATCCAAATTTCCCGTCGGCTCATCGGCTAAAATGATATCAACATTGGTCGCTAAGGCACGAGCGATGGCGATCCGCTGTTGTTCCCCACCGGAGAGCTGATTGACGAAACGATCAGCTTTCGTGGAAGTGATTCCGATATAATCCAACAAGCGATACGCAATTTGATCGTGTTGATCGGGGAGTTTGTTGTCTGAGATCGCCATCGAAACAAGGACATTTTCTAATGCCGTCAAATATGGGATCAAGTTGTAACTTTGAAAAATCAAACTGATCTTGTTGCGGCGATACTCTTCATAGCCGATCGTTTTGATATTTTTTCCTTCAAAAAATACTTCCCCATCGGTTGGTTGATCCAATGCGCTGATCAAGGAAAGAAAGGTGGTCTTTCCAGAGCCTGATTTCCCTAAAATCGTGTAAAATTTACCTTTTTCAAAGGAGATATTGGTTTTATCTAAAATCTTCCGACGATTCTCACCATCTTGGTAGTAATACGTCATCTCTTTGGTCTCTAAAATTGCCATGTTCTTCGCTCCTTACAGCATGATTTTTTTCGGATTCAAACGCAGAATATATAATAGCGGCACCACTGCCGAAAGCAAGATCGTCACGATCCCGGTCGCTAAAAAGGCAATGATATAAGGCAAGGTGTATTGAACGCGAAACGCTTCGTTGATCGTTGCTTGATCGATTTTCGGTACGCCCGCAACGCCCACAAAGAATTGCTCCATCCCTGCTTGGTTTGCCTCTAGCATACTGCTGGATAACAAAGATTCAGAAACCATCTTGCCCAGCATATTCCCTGTGACCAAGGAGATCAGCATTGCACTGACACCAATCAACAGGAGTTCGAGCACGATTTGTGCAAACACGTATTTCCGTCGTTCCCCTAACGAAAGGTAGATGCCTAACTCATATTTCCAATCTCGGGTAAACAACACAATGATCAAGGAGATAATAATCAAGGAAGCAATCACCGCAATCACTACGACATATGAAGAAATTTGTGATAAGCGATTCATGCTGGTTCCCACACGATCGTACTCATCCGTAGAGGCATTGACCTTATAGCCATTTGGCAAGAGCGGTGTCACCTCTTGTTTGAATTGCTCTGCATCTTCTGGTTGATTCAAAATGAATTGTGGAGTGAAGAACTCCTCATCAGAACCGAAATCTGTCGCTGGAAACGCCGCTTGTTGGCCCGCACGTTCCTCTTCAACAATCGTTTTCACAGCATCATTGGGCATATAGATACGATTGAAGGGCCGATCATCAAATGCAAATGAGCTGACCATGCCATCTTGTCCTTGATCGTTCGCTTGTTCTAAGCTGGTATTTTTAAAGATCCCGACGATTTCGATTGGGTAATCATTGCCTTTTTGCTTCTCAGGGTCCATCCCTGACGAATAATCGACAAACTGTCCATCTAAGACCATAGTGTCTCCCACGGTCAAGCCGTTTTCCTGAGCAAGCTCTTCAGAAATCAAACCGACACGTTTTCCCGTACGCTGCTCCTCTTCGTTAAAGAAGCGACCTTGCGTTAAATTCACCGTATCCTCTTCAAAATCTAACGGCTGTAGGAGATTGGTTCCTGTTAAATAGACCGCAGAAGGCATGCCCCCAACGATCATGACATTCTCATCTTCCTCTTGTGGGCTGAAACTATAGGGTTTGAAGTTTTCAACAGCAATCACTGTTTCTCGTAAATAATCGTACTGCTTGACCTCGGAGCGTTCACCGATCTGCTTGATCAGCTCCTCTGACAGCGGCTGAATCTCCTCCATTCTTGCGCCGCTATCACTATTTGCCATCAACGCTTCATAATCGATCTCAATCGTTGCCAGTGAGCCTAATTGGTTTTTGATCTGCTTTTCGACATTTTGAGTCGATTGATTGACCGCAATTGCGCCAGCGATCACATTTCCTAATATCAGAATCACAGCAAACAATATCGCAGATTTCCCTCGCTTTCTCGTCACACTCAGCCATGCTCGTTTCATATAATTCACTTGCCAACATCCTCTCTTTTTTTCTCTAACAAAAGCATACTGGATGAACCTTTAGTGAATCTGTCATTTGCAAATTTTTTCAAAAAAAGCAGAATCGTAGGGAACTTTTGATAAAAAAGACTGTTGTTTCAATGATCGACTCAAGCAATCATCGGAATGTGAATGACAAAAGAACATACCTCCCAAAAGATTTCTTTGGGAGGCTTTGCTATAGTTAACACAAAAAAAGACAAAGACCACATCTGGATCTTTGTCTTTTCGCTATCTTATTCGTCGATTTTCTCATTTAATTCGCTGTTACGATAGCCATATACAAAATAGATTGCGATTCCGATCACTAAAGAGATCCCAAAAACGATCCAGGTCGCCGTTTTTAGACGGGTCATCAAGAAGAGACAGCTGGCAACGGACAACAAAGGCAATAACGGTACCAGGGGTACTTTAAATTCACCTTTAGCAGGTGGCCCCATCATCTTCCGCAGCTTGATGATCCCTAAGGACATTAAGATCATATAAGACAATGCCGCAATGTTGGTCAATTCTGCCAAGATATTCAACGGGAAAGCTGCCGCAAAGAAGAAAGCAAAAACACCAGCGATGTAGGTCGCTTTCTTTGGTGTTTTATGCTTAGGATCGATGGCTTGCATGGCTTTTGGCAATAACCCATCTTTACTGATGGCATATAACAGACGCGCCAAAGAGTACATCATAGCGATCGTCACTGTTAATAAGGTCAAGATCGCCCCTACGGAAATGATTGATCCGACCACTCCATGACCGACATAACGCATCGCAAAAGCCACCGGATCATTGACTCCTAATTCAGCAAACGGCACGATTCCCGTCATGATCAGTGTGACAATGATATAAAGGACTGTTGCGATAGCAATGGACCCAATGATCCCCCGAGGGACATTTTTCTTTGCATCTTCAACTTCTTCCGCCGCCATTGCGACGGCATCAAAGCCAAGAAAAGCAAAGAAGACTAACGCTGCACCATTAAAGACGCCTGAAAAACCAAAGGGCATAAAGGGCTGCCAGTTGTCTGGTTCCACGAAAAAGGCACCAAAGACGATAAACAAGAGGATCACGCCGAATTTCACCCATACCATGGCATTATTCAAACGCAACGCTTTTTTCGCTTCTTGGCTGACCCATAAGGTTACAAAAATAATGACTAAACCAGCAATCAGATCAATGTAGGTCCCCTTGCTTGGATCATAACCGCCCGTCAAAGCGGTTGGTAAATGGATATCCGCACTGGCCAAGAAGCCTTGCACATAGCCTGACCAGCCAGATGCCACCGAAGAAACGGCCAATAAGAACTCGCAAATCAAAAACCAGCCTGCCAGCCACGCGGTAAATTCACCAAAAACGACATACAGATACGAATAGGCGCCCCCTAAAACAGGGATCCGAGAAGCAAATTCCGCAAAAGAAAGCCCTGATAACACAACAACGATACCAGCTACAACAAAGGAAAGAATCAATGCCGGTCCGGCATACTCAGCAGAAGCAGTCCCTGTAACAACAAAGATACCTGTGCCGATAATGGCGCCGATCCCCAACATAATCAAATCTTTTAACTTCAACTCTTTTTTTAAATTCGTCACACTTTCCCGTTGTATGACTTTTTTTCGAAATAAATCCATGACTCCTCCTCAAAAATATAAGTTTATGTTGCTTTCATATACCCCAGCAAAACACCACCGATAATCACCAGCAGACAACCAATCACCACATAACGCAGTTCTTTCTTGGTTTTCTTTTCGCCGAGAATAAAAATCCCGCCTAGCGTTGAAATGATGATCCCCATCTGCGACAATGAGAAGCCCACCGCGAGTCCGACTTGCTGAACCGTGATCAGCATGCAGACATTTCCGATGCCCCATAACAACCCTGACAAAGTATTTTTCCCTACAAAACGGTCGACCTTCGTCTTCCTTAAAGCAAATAGGCTGGCACCGATCAGCATCCCGACACTTTGTGGCAAAATGATCGCCAAGGGGTCCAATCCTGCCCAAGTAATCAAAATCGTATAGGCGCCGTAACCGATCGTTGATGAGATCAATGCCCGAAATCCTTTAGGAAAATCAAGCATCTTGCTGCCAGCTTCTACCGGACTTTCGCCATCTTGACGAGCGGTCAGATACGCCCCGATCACCAACAAGATCAATGCGCTAACACCTAGTGCATAATCGCGGGTCTGTGTCCATTCTGCAAAAAACAATGCACCTGCGACTGTATTTAAAATCAGCTGCATGCCGGTTGAAAGCGGCAGTCCAACAGACACACCTAAATATTTCATACCATGGAATTGACCGTTTTGACCGACGGACCAAAAAAGACCAGACAAAAGACCGATCAAAATCACCTTTCCATCAATCACTGGCATCGTCACAAAAAATACGACCAGCGAAAAGAAAAAGGCACCAATCGTCATTCCTAGCGTTTGCTGGTTCGCATCCCCGCCAAGTTTGGCACTTACTAAACCAATGCTGCCCCACGCAAACATTGGTACTAATGCAACGAGTATCTCCATTTCATTCATCCTTACCATTCAATTTTAAACACAGGCTTTAGTGTATCAGTGAAAACGTTCTAGGGACAAGTGATTTTTGTCAAAAAACACAAAAAGATACTCGAAAAAAAGCAGATTAGCGTTTTTCCTCATAATAACTCAACAACGGAAAGAACAGCGTCATGGTGGTTCCTTTTCCAACTGTCGACGAAGCCGTTAGCTCGATGCCTAATTCCTTCGCTAAACTTTTCGCTAAAAAGAGCCCCAATCCCGTCGAGTGGGTGTCCGTTTGGCGCCCATTTTCGCCCGTAAAGCCTTTATCAAAGATGCGCCGCATGTCTTCTTTAGGAATGCCGATCCCACTATCTTGCAAGTGGAGATAGGTCCCTTGGGCATCTTTTTCGATCCGAATCGTCAGCTTCCCATTTTGTGGTGTGTACTTCACGGCATTGCTGACCAGCTGTCGAAAGATAAAGCCGAGCCATTTTTCATCGGTCAACACTTGCTGATCCTCGCCTTCAACGGCATAGTGCAGGTTCTTTTGGATAAAATAATTGGCCTGACTGCGTAAAACTGGCTGGATGACGGCTTTCAATGAAATTTCTTGGACCAGATAATCTTTTGAAAAGCTGTCTAAGCGGGCGACGTATAAGACTTGCTCGACGTATTCGTTCATGCGGTTCAATTCATTTTCTAGTAAGATGAATTTTTCATCGGGAATATCAAATTCGATCGAATGCAAAAGCAATCGTGATGCAGCTAAAGGGACTTTGATCTCATGGACCCACGAATCGATGTATTCCTTTTGTTCTTCTTGATTGCTGACGACTTGCTGCATCAATTCTTGGTGCTCTCGGATCAACTGATTGATGTAGGATTCGATCCGTTCTTCTTCCGCCGAGCGTGCTCCTTGCAAGTAGTTTTGCAGCAAGCTGTCTCCAGGCTTGGGGGTGATTTTTTGCCAAAAACGCCGCTTAGATAAGTAGCTGACTGCTAAAAAGAACACCATCAAGACACTTTGCATCAAAAAGAGATAGCCGACTGTGCCCCAATCCATCGGGGAATGAGGAGTCAGCCAAAAAACTAAGACCGTCAACACGAAAAAGACTAGCCAACCGATAAACAGCAGCCAACGATCTTTCAAAAAACTGCGCAAAACTCGCCACTTTGTCATGGTACGATATACCCTTGACCAACCTTGGTCTCAATGTAGCCGTTCATCCCCGCTTGTTCGATTTTTCGTCGCAAACGATTGATATTGACCGTCAAGGTATTGTCGTCTACAAATCGCTCGTCATCCCATAAGGCCCGCAAGAGTTTTTCCCGACTTAAAATCTTGCCGTGATTTTTCATCAAAATATACAGCAGGCGGTATTCGTTTTTGCTAAGATCGATGCTTTCGCCATTGATATACATGCTGCTGTTGTCGATATTGAGGGTCAAACCGTTATACACTAATGTTTCACTGCTACTTTCTACATAGTTGTAGGAACGGCGCAGCAGCGCATTGATTTTTGCAATCAGAACGTCGATCTCAAAAGGTTTTGTCACAAAATCGTCCGCTCCCATATTCATGGCCATGATCATATCCATATTGGTATTGCGGCTAGAAATAAAAATGATTGGTACTTTGGAAGCTTCGCGGATTTTTTGACACCAATAGTAGCCATCAAAAACCGGCAAGTTGATATCCAGTAAAATCAGTTGGGGCTCTTGTTCTTCAAAGTCAGTCAACACTTGATGGAAATCCGTCGTGCCAAAGGTCTCAAACTGCCATTTTTCTAGTTCTTCGATAATCAGTTGGCGAATCACCGCTTCATCTTCTACTACCATTATTTTTGCCATATCCGTGAATTCCCTCACTTTGTGTAATTTTCTCCTCTTTACTTTATCAAATATCAAAAACGAATGCGAACATTAATCGCCGTTTTTAGCAAACCCTAAAAAACCTCGCCACTGACGGTAGAAGCCAGTGGCGAGGCAAAGCAAAAATGTCTATTGGGTTATTCGATGATCTCTACCGTCTCGATCAGTAATTTACCGATAAACAATAAGATTCCATCGAAAAAAAGCACACTCATGTTGACACCTAATAACATCGATAACCGTTCAACGACATCGATTTTTGGTCGTTTGTTCAAGTAACGAAACAAGAAAAAATTCACACCATACGTCACTGCCATGATCAGCAGCATCAAGATCACCATTTTAGTTCCCTGCTTTTCTTCAAATTTTTGGTTGCTGTGCTAAAAACTGTGTCAGTTTGCTTTGATCGATGGCTTCATACTGCGATAGGAAGCGACCGATCGCTTGAACGACTGCCGGTAGATGACCCGCTTCATCATTTTCGATCTGCAGCACCAGCAGTGGTTCGTGCAGGCTCATTCGCAGCAAGAACCAGCCTTGGCCATAGGGCGCTGTCAAGTTGATGCGAATGCCTTCCTCATTTTCTGGATCGATCTGCCAGCCTGGAACCAAATGATCGGCTAAATCCGCGATCACTTGGCGACCATAGTCTTGATAGTCGGCTTGTTGGATCGCAAAGCGCAATTCTTGGGTCTCGTCGGGTTGTTGCAACGCCGCGATCAGCTCATCCAGTGTCGTGCCTTGCTGTTGCAATTGTGGCAGCATCATCAAGAGCTTGGCGATCACGTACGCCCCGTCATCTAAAAAGAAATTTTCTTTAAACGCGGCATGCCCGCTGGTTTCGATGGCTAACTGTGTGTCCAGTCCTGCTTCATTCAATTCGATCGCTTTGTTGATCACATTGCGGTAGCCAGAAATATAGCGTACTTGCTGGCCTCCCAGTGCTTCGATAAAGGTTTTTAAATGATTAGAGGTTGGCGAATTGGTGACGATACGCGTGCCAGGGTGTTCCGCTAAGATGATCTTGCTTAATACAGCGATCATATTGTTGCGGTTCAAGGGCTCACCGCTTTTGGTCACGACGGCCGAGCGGTCGACATCGGTATCGAAAATAATGCCTAAATCAGCTTGTTCCCGCAAGACGGCTTCGCGAATACTTGCCATTGCCTCTTTATTGTCTGGATTCGGGATATGATTGGGAAAATGCCCATCCGGTTCTAAAAATTGCGAGCCATTCGTATCTGCTCCCAGCGGCAGCAATACCTTTTCAGCAAAAAAGCCGCCGGCGCCATTGCCTGCATCAACAATGATCTTTAATCCAGCCAAAGGTTTTTCCTCATTGGTTCCCATCCCTTGGCGAATTTTTTGCAGTAGATCTTGGGCATAAGGCGTCAGCAAGTCTTTTTGCTGATAGCTTCCTTTTTCCGCTGCCTCATGAACGGTAGTGTGGGTCAAAATATAGTGGATATCCGTTTTTTCGGCACCGCCTTGGCGGCTGAAAATTTTTATTCCATTAAAGTAATAAGGCAAATGACTCGCTGTCAGCATCACACCAGCATCACAGTCGAAATCCGCAAACTGTGTACTCATAAACATGGCAGGTGTCGTTGCCAAGCCGCAATCGATCACTGCCACGCCTTCTTGCTGCAGCTGTGCCATCAACACTTCTTGCAGTGCTTCGCCACTCAAGCGACTGTCACGACCGACTGCCACGCGAAAAGGACCGCTGCCCTTTGTTGCCAACCAGTTGCGCAAGCCCGAAGCAACTTGCCGAACCGCTTGCTCTGTCAGTGTCACCTGCTCTTTTTCTGTTGCGATCGCAATTCCTCGAATATCAGAACCATTTTGCAAATCAACGATGTTCATTTCCTCCACCCCTTCTTGTAACCGGAATCAATTTTATTATACCAGAGAAAAAAGGAAATGAAATTGCTTTTTAGTATTTTTTACTATAAATAGTTTGCTTCCCTTACTCTTTAAACGGAATCCCTTCCAGTTGCAGTAGTCGGCGTTTGGTTGCTAACCCGCCCCGGTACCCCGTCAAGCGCCCGTTTTTTCCTAACACCCGATGACAAGGAACCACGATCATCATCGGGTTACGCCCCACTGCATTTGCGACAGCGCGGACAGCAGTCGGTCGTTGAATGCGCAGCGCCAAGTCACTATACGTAGTGGTTTGTCCATAAGGAATTTGGGTCAGTGCTTGCCAAACGGTTTGTTGAAATGGTGTCCCGACAAAATCAAACGCAAAAGTAAATGTCACTGGTTCCCCTGCAAAATAAGCTTGCAGCTGCGCTTCAATTACTGGATCAAGGTCAGCTGTATCACTGATTTCAGCCCATGGAAAGAACTTGAGTAATTCATGATGATCCTGCTGCCGACCAAAATAAACTAGCCCTTTTTCCGATTGGACCACTTCATACCACTCATCATCTAAAACGATCTTTGCCAATGCTAGTTTCATGTTTTCACCTCATGGAATCCATTTTTCGCAGCACAACTGCTGACGTGCTGCCGCCGTTGTGCGGCTGTCTCAGTGACAGTATATCATTTTTTCGAGCTGCGCAAAAAAACCGACTGGCTTACTGCCAATCGGTCGTTGCAAACAAGGGAAAAATAGGTAGATCGCCAGTCGCTGCAGCTTCAAGCCGTAGCCATGGCAGGATCAATCCAATTCGATTTTTCCAGTATAGAGCTGATAATAGGTGCCTTTTTCCGCCAATAGCGTTTCATGAGTCCCCCGCTCAATGATACGGCCATGATCCATCACCATGATGGCATCGGAGTTTTGGATCGTAGACAATCGATGGGCAATCACAAACACGGTCCGTCCAGACATCAAACGGTCCATCCCTGATTGGACGATCCGCTCTGTACGGGTATCGATGCTTGAGGTGGCTTCGTCTAAGATCATCACTGGCGGATCAGCGATCGCTGCCCGCGCAATTGCCAACAGCTGACGTTGCCCTTGGGAAAGCCCTTCGCCATCGCCCGTGATCACGGTGTCGTATTTTTCTGGCAAGTGGTTGATAAACATGTCGGCATTGGCTAATTTCGCAGCTGCCAGCACTTCTTCATCACTAGCATCCAGTTTTCCGAAGCGAATATTCTCGCGAATCGTTCCAGTAAACAAATGGGTGTCTTGCAACACGATCCCTAAGGAGCGGCGCAGGGATTCAAGATGGATTTTTTCAATATTGATGCCATCATAACGAATCTTCCCGTCTTGTATGTTGTAGAACCGATTGATCAAATTGGTGATCGTTGTCTTACCAGCACCTGTGGCACCGACAAAAGCAACTTTTTGCCCAGGCTCTGCATACAGATTGATATCATGTAAGACCAGTTGATTGTCGACATAGCCGAAATCAACATCTTCAAATCGCACGTCTCCCGTCACTTCCGTATAAGTAATGGTTCCATCCTCGTGGGGATGTTTCCACGCCCACGTGCCTGTTCGTTCTTTGGTTTCAACTAGCTGACCTTGCGACCATTTGGCATTGACCAGTGTGACGTAGCCATGATCGATTTCTGGCGTTTCATCTAATAGATGGAAGATCCGCTCGGCACCAGCTAACGCCATGATCACAAAGTTGATTTGTTGTGATACCTGGCTGATAGGACCATTTAATGAACGGCTCAGCTGCAAGAAAGAAGCGATCATCCCGACCGTTAGGCCAGAAACACCATTGATGGCAAACAGGCCCCCAATGATGGCGATCAAGACATATTGGACATTCAGTAAGTTCATCATGATCGGCATCAAGGTATTGGCATTGACATTGGCTTTAGTGGCACTTTCTTGTAGTTGGTCATTTAAGGCATCAAATTCTTCCATGACGATTTTTTCATGATTGAAGATCTTGACGACTTTTTGCCCGTGCATCATTTCTTCGATATACCCGTTGACAGCGCCTAAATCTCGTTGCTGTGCGCCAAAGAAGCGGCCGCTGCGGCGAGAAATGATGCGGATCACATTCAGCATCAAAATAATCGACAGCATCACGAACAAAGTCAATGGGACACTGATGGAGAACATGGCGATAAAGACAGAACAAAAGGTTACCGCCGCCATCATCAAGTTTGGAATACTTTGGGAGATCATTTGGCGCAACGTATCCGTATCGTTGGTAAAGTGACTCATGATGTCGCCATCTGAGCGGGCATCAAAGTAACCGACGGGTAGAGACTGCATATGCGTAAACATTTGGTCACGGATTTTTTTCTGCGTCCCCTCACTGATCTTGACCATCATAAAGTTATAGATCAGTGCGGCCAAGATCCCAATCAGGTAGATGATCGCCATTTGAACGATCGCCCGAAACAAACCGCCAAAATCAGGATTGGCTTGCCCTAAAAGCGGTGTGATATGATCGTCGATCACGACTTGTAAAAACAACGAACCGCGAACGTTGGCAAAGGCACTTAATAAGATCATAACAACGACGAATAGAAGTTGTCCTTTGTAGTCGCCAAACATCGTCCGCAATAAGCGTTTCAATGTGCGCTTGGGATTTGCTGCTTGTCTATTCTTCACCTTCACCAAATCCTTTCTGCTGCGAATGGTACACTTCTTGATAGATGGCATTGTTTGCCAATAATTCTTCATGGGTACCGATGCCGTTGATTTTGCCATCATCCATTACGATGATCCGATCTGCATCTTCGATCGAATTGATCCGTTGGGAAATAATGATCGTCGTCGTTCCCGGGATTTCTCGTTTCAAGCCTTCACGAATACTGCGGTCGGTTTTGGTATCGACGGCACTGGTAGAATCATCGAGGATCAAGATTTTCGGTTTCTTCAACAAGGCACGAGCAATCGTCAACCGTTGTTTTTGTCCACCAGAAACATTGTTTCCTCCTTGTGAGATCTGCGTTTCATGTTTATCAGGAAATTCTTGAATGAAGGGATCGGCTTGTGCGATCGTTGCCACGCGCTGGATCTCTTCATCCGACGCTTCTTCATTGCCCCAACGTAAATTGTCGTTGATGGTGCCGCTGAAAAGGACATTGTTTTGCAAGACCATACTTACTTGGTCCCGCAATGCTTCTAAATCATAGTCGCGAACATCATGACCGCCGACGATGACACGCCCTTCAATCACATCATATAAGCGCGGGATCAGCTGGACGAGGGTGGATTTTCCGCTCCCGGTCCCGCCAATGACTCCAATGACTTCCCCGGATTCGATACGCAGATTTGCATCCGTCAGCGCCAGCTTGTTTTTGTCATTGGCGTAACTAAAGCCGACATTCTCAAAAACGATGGAGCCGTCTTTGATCTCTTTGACTGGATCGGCGGGATTTTTCAAGTCACTTTCTTCATCTAATACTTCTACGACCCGTTCTGCCGACGTTCGTGCAATCAAAATCTGCACGAAAGCCATCGACATCATCATCAAGCTCATCAAAATCTGCATCGTGTAGTTGAACATGCTGACTAACTCCCCAGTGGTCAGGCTGCTTTGTTCCACGATCAGCTGAGCACCAAACCATGACAGGAGCAGCATACACGTATAGACAGAAAATTGCATCAATGGCATGTTGAAAGAGACGATTCGTTGCGCAAGCGTGAAATTCCGATAAACATCGGTGGACACTTCGCCAAACAGTTCTTCTTGCTGTTCTTCCCGAACATACGATTTCACGACGCGAACCCCTTGTAAATTTTCTTGCACCACATTATTCAGGCGGTCATAAATGCGGAATACTTTTAGAAACAGCGGGTGGGCAAAACGTATAACTAAAGCCAGGCCAATCGCTAAGATCGGTAAAACAACCAGATAGATCGTCATAAGTTCTGGACTGATGGTGCTAACCATTGCAAGTGAAAAAATCAGAACTAACGGACTACGGACCAGAATACGAATAATCATTTGGTAAGCATTTTGGACGTTGGTCACGTCAGTGGTCAAGCGGGTGATCAAACTGGAGGAAGAAAAGCGGTCAATGTTTGAAAAGGAAAAATCTTGGATTCGGCGAAACAGATTGTGCCGCAGGTTGCGGGCAAAACCAGCCGAAGCGATCGCTGCCGTTCGTCCGCCAAGCGTTCCTAAAAGTAATGCGATCAAGGAACATAAAAAAAGCAAGCCGCCATCTCTTAGAATCACACCGGCGTCTCCTTTTTCGATCCCTTGGTCGATCATCATGGCCATGATCAGGGGCATAATGACATCTAAGGCAACCTCTCCTGCTACATACACAGGGGTCAGCAAGCTGTCCTTCTTATAGCTGCCAACATTCGCGAGTAATTTTTTTATCATTTGTTTCGTCCCTTCTATAGATGGCACTGCGGAGCCATTTTTTATCGTTACCATCAAGTTTACTTTATCGACCCAGCGATTTCAAGCGGCTCGCTTGTGTTTTTTTTACAATTAGTAAGTAAAAAGCACCCTTCCAAAAAGAAGGGTGCTTGCTTTTTTGATGCGGTTTGAAAAAGCACTTAGTAAGGATTATTCGGTAGCGTTTGAACCAGCGGTACTGATCGGTTCATCGACATCGTCACCGCCATCATCTGCCGGCGGTGTTTGGGTACTGCCTTGCAGATTGCCGCGGCTGATCCCGATGGTGATCCACGTTTCTAGGGGAATAAACTCGCCGTAGCGGCTCATTTCAACAACGGTTCCTTTTGGTTCCGCCGAATCGACATAGTAGATTTCATAATAGACATTGGCGCCTTTTGATTTGTATTCATCAAAGAATAGTTTTGGCAAGTCGCCTTCCGTTGCTTGGAAACGGATGTCTTTTAAATATGGTCGGCCTAATGAGTAGACGACTTTGACGGTTGGCAAAGTATCGCTTTCGCTGTATTCTTTGCCTGCTTCTTCCGACTGGCTCAAGAAACTACCATACGCCACTTGATCGGAATAGACTGTGCTGACTTGCAGCGGGATTTTCGATTCTAGTCCTTGGGCTTCTTCGATCGTGTATTGTGAAAAATCTGGAACGGTCAATGCTTGGCCTTTTGAGACCTTCACCACAAATTCATCTTTTTTCGCGAGTTTGCTGCCTTTGACTGGTTCTTGTGAAACCACCAGATCCAGGGCGACACTGTCAGAAAAGACGGTTTCTTCTTTGTATTTCAAGTCATTCTTTTTCGCCCATTCAGAAGCTTCACTCTTGGCTTTGCCCGTAAAATCAGGTACTTCAATATTCTTTTCAAAGACCTCTTTCCCTTTTGAATAATAGACACTCAAACGGTCTTTGCGTTTGTATTCCGCCAAATCAAGCTCTTTGTTGGCCGCCTCTTGTTTAATAAAGGCTTCTGCTGCTACGTTGTCGTCAAATTGTTCGATCAAAGAGAGGTTCTCGGCTTTATTGCTGGCGATCCATTCTTTTGCTTCGGTCACTTGCATCGCTGAAAAATCTGGCAGCTCTAAGCGTTCTTCAGGATCAGGCCCGAGACTCGCCGTCAGTGTCAATGTGGCACCCTTCTTGATCTTTTTGTCAGGATCAACACTTTGGTCGATCACTTGGTTGACGTCTTTGTCAAAATCATATTCTTGCTCTACTTTGATAGCGACGCCTTCTTCCATGCCCCACGTCCGCGCTTCTGACAGATCTTGGGCAGTGAAATCTGGCACCTTCACATGGGTCATTTGATAGTAGACGATCCCAATCACGGCAACCGCCAAGGCGGTCAGTAGGGCAATCAGCAAGATTTTTTTCTGCTTACGCTTTTTGTAGGTCGGATCAAATTCCGTTTCTTCTTTCCCAAACCGGCTGACTGGTTCCTTTGATGCTACCTTCTCCGTCGAAGAACTCGCCGCTTTTGCTTCAGTCGTCTGTGTTTGTTGTCGGGCTGCCGAACGACTCAGTGGCTCACTAGCGGTCGACTCTTCTGATTGGTGAACCGTCGTCGGCTCTGCTGGTTTGCCCGCTTGCTCCGCGCCACTTGCGTTTTGATCTCCGACAGGTTCGCTGGTTTTTTTCTCGCGATCGGGCGTGGGTTTCTTTTTGCCATCATAGTTGTCCGGGCTAAAATTTGATAAAAAATCACTCATGTTTGCTCAACACACCTTTACGTAAATACAAGACTTCATCCGCTTGTTGAGCGATCTCGTTGGCGTGGGTCACGACGATCACACATTTGTTGTGGACGTGTGCCAGCTCTTTAAAGATATCGATGATTTCTTGTTCCATTTCTTCATCCAAATTCCCGGTTGGTTCGTCCGCTAAAATGATATCGACATTGGTGGCTAACGCCCGGGCGATCGCTACCCGTTGTTGTTCCCCACCAGATAATTGATTGACGAGACGATCGGCTTTTTCTTTAGTGATGCCTATATAATCCAGCAAATTGTACGCCACTTCTCGTTGATTGTCTGGCAGCTGATTTTTCGTGATCGCCATCGGCACTAAGACATTTTCGACTGCACTCAAATAGGGAATCAGATTATAGCTTTGGAAAATGATACTGATGTCGTCGCGGCGATAATTCTCATGCCCGATTTTTTCGATATCGGTGCCTTCATAAAGTACTTGACCGCTTTTCGGACTATCCAACGCACTGATCAAGGATAAAAACGTCGTTTTTCCCGAACCAGATTGTCCTAAGATGGCATAGAAAGTCCCTTTTTCAAAAGAAACAGAGGTCTCTTTCAGTATATAGCGGCGCTGATCGCCGTCTTGGTAATAGTAATCGACTGCTTTCGTTTCTAATAAAGTCATCGTTGGTTCCTCCTACATCATGATTTTCTTTGGATTCAAGCGTAAAATATACAATAGCGGTAAAATCGCTGAGAGTAAGACAGTTCCTAGACCTAACAGCAGATACGTGATGATGTAGCCGGCTGAGAAGGATACTTGATAAGCATTTTTGATATCCATGTAATCAATATTAGCTGCCATCATACTGCCATAATAAACACCGCCCATCTCATTTTGATTGCTCATCCAATCGTTTTGCATCAAGGTATTTGAAACGGCACCACCTAATAAGTTCCCGGTCACTAAGGACAATAGCAGTGCGGCTAAACTAACCAGCAAGACTTCAATCACGATCTGACCAATGACTTTCCCACGACTTTCCCCCAAGGAGAGATAGATGCCTAATTCTTGTTTCCGATCTCGTAAGAAAAGCAAGACCACTAAGGAAATGATAAAGATGGTAGCGATCGATGCAATGATCACGATGTAATTTGCGATCACTCCTAAACGAGTAAAACCACCGGCGATCTGCTCGTATTGATCCGTATTGGCAACGACGCGGTAGTATTGGGGCAATAACGCACCAGCTTCTTGTTTAAAGGCTTCGACGTCATCCGTTGAATTTAGGACAAAGATCGGTTGATAAAAGTTATCTGCATCTTCATCGATTGTTTCACCCCAAACCTTCTCTGCTTGAATCTTAGTGTAATCGAGGACTAGATTATTACTAGCATAAAACGTATTGATTTGATCCATCACTTGCCATATCGTATCGGAGTTTTGACTACCACTTTGATCCGATGAATCATTTTGATTGCTCTGATCTTTTTTAACTACCGAAAAAATTCCAGCGATCGTCACAGGATAATCAAAGCTGGCACTGTTGCTGTCATCACTAGTTTCTTCTGTGCCATCGTTTTCTTCGTCATCCACGATCTCGCTTCCACCGCCCATCATGATATCTGTCCGGATATCCCAAACCAACTGATCACCAACGCTTAAGTTATTCAGTTCAGCAACTTCTTTACTGATCAATACCGCATTCGTCAGTTCATTTAAATCTTTTTCCGTTAGGCCTTCGCCTTCATCGAGACGAATCAACCCTTCTTGCATATCTATTGGCTGTGTCAAATTGCCGCCTTTCAATGTGAAATATTGACCGCCCATCTGTATTGAACCATCTTCTGGTACATACGCTTTCAGTTCTTTCGTTTCTAAACTGCCCATCATTTGATAGTCATATTGTTTGACATAGCTTAACTGACCGATTTGCTTATAAACATCCAGCGCTGGTGGTTTCGGATAAAAATCCTCTTGAGACCGTTCTTCCTCCGAAACATCCGCATGGTCTTTATCAAAACCTTCCCAATCCATTTCCACCGTAGCTACGTTCCCCATTTTGCGTTTCGTCTCTCGCTCCACGTTGGCAGTGGATTGTTGAATTGCTACAGCACCAGCGATCACATTGCCTAGAATAAATAGAACTAAAAATAAAATAAATGATTTCCCTTTTCTTCTGGTGATACTTTTTAATGCACGCTGCCAAAAGTTCATTGTTTTTTCCTCCAGTGACATTATTTTTTAACAATTATTCCATACTTCTCCCTCAAGAACAATCGCAATAAAGGGGCGTTTTTCGAATTTTAAATATAAAAAAACGAGTACAAACGATATTTCCATTTAAAAACCCTTATAAAAGAACAAGAAAAAGATGTTAAATAACAAATAAAAGAATGGGATTTTTGCTAACAGTTTTGTAAGATTTCCCGATTTCAACTTAAATTTTACTTGGATTCCATCAAAAATGCTTGGCGCTTTCGAGAGTATAAAAAAACGAAGGAATTCTCTCACTCTTTCCCAGCGAGAAAATCCGGCTCTATAATTTATGGGACTGATGAATCAGAATTGATTCTTCAGCCCCATTTTCATTTT
>NZ_JBIOMG010000002.1:0-61683 GCF_051711245.1 Enterococcus sp. DIV0240d
AACAGAAGGCGATACTTTTTGTGTTAGGGTTGCTGAAAATCTTTTATCTTTTGCAGTCGGATTCGTAATAGATTCTTTCTTTATAGTCTCTGTATTCGTATTATTTATAGGAGTGATAGAAGAGGTTCTACCAAAATCTGTTTTTCCTTTTATTTCGACCTTTTTTGATTGTAAAGAAGATTTGTTATTCTTATTGCTTATTATTGGCTTGAAATTTTCAGACATATTTAATCCTCCAGAGATTCTAGTATTTCCTCATGTCGGTCTAACTCATTTAAAACATCGATAAATACCTGATGAGCTTTAATATCCCATCCATCTGGTTTTCCAGTATAAGAATACGAAACACGTATACCTTCAACATCGTAAACCTTTAATCTTTCTTGATACTTAACGATTGTATCCAGAACATTTCCTCCATATAACTCTTTTGCTTGATCAAGTACTTTAGTATCTACTCGTCCGCCGGGTCTTAGCATGCAAGGTATAATCCCTAGTACTTGTAAATCATTATCGTAAGTGTCTGCAAGATATTGCATGTAAGCAATATAGGTTTGAGCACCGTCCAGAGATAATTCTTGAGTTTGTAACACAATGATACAGTAATCAGCTGCAAGCATAGCATTATCACTATAATCAGATATTGTAGGTGGCACGTCTATATAAATAGCGTCATAGACTTCTTTCAATGGTTTCAGTAGCTCTTTCAAGTAGGTAATTTGCTTAATTTCATCATTCGGGAAACGATTCATTAGTATTTTTGTTAGGTTTCTAAAGGTGGTATTGGATGCAATTAAGTCTAAGTTACTCATGATAGGTGTAATTTGAGTACTTAAGTCTCCTTCCTCAAATCCAGTAGTGATACTCTTTGTAATTTCTTCAAGCTCACCTGTTTTAGCTAAAATACTCGTTGCGTTTCCTTGTGGATCTAAGTCAACTACTAATGTTTTTTTGTTATTGATTACAGCACTTTCATATGCAAGCATAGTTACTGATTTAGTTTTTCCTACTCCGCCTTTAAAATTTCCCACGACATATACTTTTCCCATGAATAGACCTCCGATTGATTAATAATATATCATAAGTATACCAGTGTGGAGTTTACTTGTAAAGAAAATAATTGCAAAAGTAGATTGGTGTAAAAGTATACCAGTATACTAAAGGTGTTATTAAGTATACTGGTATACTGCGAATTTAAAGGAAATAATATAAAAAAGTTCCTATATAGATTCAGGAAGCACCGATATGTAAATACTTTAATCACAAAACGAAAAAAGTATACCAGTATACTGATACACCGTAATAAGTGTAGAAGTATACTGGTATACCATTAAAAAAGTTCAAAAGTATACTGTTGCAAACCATTGTTAAAAATAGTTCTTTACAAGTTGAAGAATGTTCTGTAGTCTAAAAGAAAAATAAACAGTAAAAAAAGAGACGGAAAAATAAGTGAATTGGACCTCACCTATTTTTCTGAATCACATACAAACCTATGTGTTCTCGCTCGTCTCGGTAGTTATGTAAGTGGCTGGAAACCACTTATGTGATTGGATAATCAGTTCAGACTGGGAATCTGAACTTATAGGATTATATTACCATTTTTTGACGGGCAACTCAATATATACATGCTTATTTGTCATGCATTTTAACGAAATTATGACGTTCTAAGCCATTGAGAGAACACAAATCGAAAGATTATTTGTGTTCTCTTTTTTGTTTGGAAAGGATCAGCAACCATGGCATATGATTTAGATGTTGTATACTCGACTATTTTACAGAACGGGATTCGTAAATTTAAATTTAAAAATAGCCGCCTTAAACCTATCTCTTACACAGATCAGTCGGGGAGAGGGGCGATTTTTGCGTACCGTTCAAAGGAACACATGATCGAGGGGATTGGACTAGTGATTACTTCAGAAGAAGGGGTGATCGAAAACAATAATCGATTCACTCATTGGACACCAAATGTATTTCGCTATGGAACGTATGCTGATGAAGCCAGAATGTTTACGAAAGGTCATTCGGAGGACAATTTACGTCAAATCAATACATTCTTTGTTGATTTTGACACATTGGATCCAAACTTTGACTATGGAGAAATTATCTTGGCCAGTCACGAGATCGGCTTTATGCCGACAATGATTCTACGTACACCGCATGGATTTCAAGCTTTCTATGTACTAGACAAGCCTGCATACGTGACGAAGAAATCAAATTTTAAAGTGATCAATGTGGCCAAAATGATCTCAAAAAATCTAAGAAACAAATTTTCAAATGATTATCGGTTTCCAGTTGATGTAAATGCCAATCATTTTGGGATCACACGTATGCCTTCTGAAGAGAATGTTTTATTCTTTGAACCACAGTATCGTTATAGTTTCGAAGAATGGATCGACTGGTCAATGAGAGAAGATGCGGACAAAAAAGCGGAGATCAAAAACGTTTTTGTATTACCATCTACTCAAGAATTTCGTCAAGTCGATGAACCCTGGTTCCAGCTGTTGCTAAAAAGTCAAAAAATACAAGGTGAAAAGGGCGTATATGGTCGAAATAATGTCATATTCACCTTGTCTTTGGCATACTTTTCGTCAGGATACGAAGTAGAAGCATGTGAATTGACGATGTTAGAATTCAATGACCGCTTGGCTAACCCTTTATCTGATCGAGAATTAACCAGAATCATTCGTTCCGCTTACTCCGGAAAATATCAAGCAGCGCACAGAGAAAAAGTTGTCCTATTATGCCAAGAGTGGGTCGATGCCAATCTTTCTGAAGAGCAGCTATTCAATAAAAAACGGGGTTGGTGGAAATTCAAAAAAGAAAGAGCTGTTCGCAAGTATTCACATAGTCATGAATGGGCAGAAGATCTACTGTCCTATTTGAATGAGCAATCCTATGAAGAACAACCATACATTCTTTCTACAAAAAAAGAGTTAACTGAACGTTTAAAGATCCCAAAACGTTCCCTGGACAAAGTACTGAAGCATTTAAGAGAAGAGAACAAAATTCATTTTCGTGTTCGTGCTGGTCGTAATGGAGGTATTATGCTAGCTTCGATACATGGATTGATGCGCTCCGTTATCCGGCTAAAAAAAGAAAGCCAGGGGGCTTATTTCGCTGCGATCTCAGAAGCTTTTGGAAGAGAATACACGTTTATCCAGACAGCACTGAAACGCTTGATAGAACCCAATAAGATCGGCGTGCAAACAAATCTGTTCATGATCGATACAGGTTGAAACTAAAAGGTGCAAATTGCCTATTACATTATATCTATGATACGTTCCTTCTTTTTCTTCGCCTTGCTTGCTGTTCTTAAGAAAGAGTAGTACTATTATCGCAAACGTAATAATATGGCGGGAGGTCTTTCTGACTATGAGTATCAATACCTTTGTATATCCCTACCCGATCAATGTGTTTATTATTTCGCGGCTAGGGATGACAGTAGAGAAATTTTGTGAATTACATGGCTATAAGCAGAGTACAGTAGCAAGCTGGGTAACAAGAAACCGTGCAGTAAAAACGTTACCTTGTGATTTTTTATATTGTCTTAGTCTTTCTTCAGGCTGGTCGATGGATGATGTTTATCGTCATTTATTGGTGTTGGAGGAGAAGTTCTTAAAGAGTATCAATCCAAAAAAAGAAAAAGAACAAATTAATTAGTTCTGTCGATCATTCTTCGTTGTATTTTAGTTTTTTACGTGTTTATTAAGTGTGGAATGGCAACCCTTTTTTTGACAAAAATTATAAAGTGTAAAAATCAGGTGCTTGTTATCTAATCCGATTGTCCTTGACAACGAGCCTCCATGGACGTGAATCAACCGTGGCGAAGCTACAAGCAAATGTATCGGCCACTACGCAACGCTACCACATCCATGCTCATTATCAAGGATCCGCTCCGCCAATCTCCGATTTCGAATGCTGATTGGTGTCTCATATCCCAAAGAACCGTGTAACCGAAGATAATTCCACCAATTGATGTAATCAAATAATGCAGTGACAGAGCAAGTTGGTAAAGATATTCCACTTTTTGTTACTTGAAAATGGGAAAAAAGATTATTCTGTGGTATTTAAGAACGGACAGGTAACTGATTACAACGAAGTATTTAAAAAAGTTATTGAATAATGATTCTTCCATCTTTTTCATTCATTTAACCTACCCCGTTGTTATATGACCGTACTTATACATCTCCAGTAGCTTAGGATAAGCTACTGGGGGTATTTTTTTTCGGATTTGGAACCCGACTATATTTATTTGTATCTGAAATGAAACGGAGATAGTTTCATTAAACGTTGATATATAAGTGTTTTAGACTGTTTCAGGTAGTGATTTTATTGAAAAAATTTTTAAGAAATTTGTATATTTTATACTACTAGACAGTACTGTTTTTTTATAAAAAAATCATATGTAATTGTTTCATATGTATCTGAAATGGTTTTAAAGATAACTATGTAGAAATATAAAAAATAAGTTAACGATCAGTCTAAGTTATATCAAACAACGTTAGACTCCTTTCACGTAGTTTATTAGCAAAAATAAGTTTTATTCTTTTTCTAAAAGGGAGTGTGCTAAAATAAGAGGGTATATAGCAACTTTAAATAAGAGATAGGAGTGTATCTTTTTGGGTGCAGAATTAAATCAAAAATTATTTAGTGCGGCAGATAATCTCCGTAGTAAAATGGATGCGTCAGAATATAAAAATTATTTATTGGGGTTGATTTTCTATAAATATTTATCCGACCGTTTGTTGGAACAAGTGGTTCTTTTAGCAGATGAATCCTTAGAGGAATATGATACGGTAAGCAAACAAACGATGTTGTATCGTGAATTACTTTCAGATGAGGAATCAAAAGAAGCTCTGATTGCCACCATCGTTGATATTTTGGGGTATGCAATTGCACCAGAGTATCTTTTCAACGTCTTAGCGGATCAAGCAAAACAAGCAACGTTCCAATTGAACGATCTAAACAAAGCCTTTGTGCAATTGGCATCTACCTACAATCAATTTAATGGGTTATTTGATGATGTGGATCTCCAATCAAAAAAACTAGGAACAGATGAGCAACAACGAAATGTGACGATTACCGAAGTCATTAAGAAATTGAATGACGTGGAAGTTTTAGGTCACGATGGGGACGTGATCGGGGATGCGTATGAATTTCTGATCAGTCAATTTGCTTCAGAAGCAGGGAAGAAAGCCGGAGAATTTTACATATCATAACTATGAGTAATGTTCATAAAAAGTAGCTATTATCTGAACACTTTTGCCAATACTCCAAAATTAATTAGTACTTAAAACAACAACATTAAACTTACAAAAGATATTAATTAACGCTTATTAAAATTAAATTATGATGGTTACCTAAATTAGTAGGGCGATAAAAATTTTCGTTTGAAAGAAGGTAATAGTATGAGGAAGATTGAACCAAGAATATTTGATGAATTGAAAAAAATTCTTACTTCATTTAGCGATAAGTATTTTGTGGGTGAAGAATTAAATCGTTCTAAATTATCCGATGATTTGCGCAGGTATGATCAAGCCTTACTTAGTAAATTATTTGAGGTAGAGTACATTAAACAACATTTCCTCATTGAGGTTGCTAGGCAAAAATTATTTCAAATTGAACAGCTAGAAGAAGCTATTCTTTACAATGATTATTGGGATACAAGCTATACAAAATATGAAAATCGTATTGGATTAACGACTAATGGAAAATTTCTTCAAGATATTCAAGATGTAGTATTAGATTTTCCTTTTAAGGATATTGTGCTAACCGCATCTATGACGAAAGATGATGAGAATGGCTATGATGATGCACTCCTTAATGAAGTGATTGAAAAGGATGAAATAGATCAATTATTCGACCATAAAGCATTCCAAAAAGTGAAACGTTAAGATCCTAACGGTGAAAATGTGAATACAGTCTTTGCTATCGATAATGATAATTTGATAATTAAGGGCAATAATCTATTAGCTTTACATTCACTATTGGACAATTATGCTGGAAAGGTAAAGCTAATTTACATTGATATTAAAATCACGCAATCGATACAAATACAAACTGCTAGAAAAGGCGATAATACGGGAGTTCTTGAGCTTGTGGCTTGAGAAGCTTTTTTATTTTACGATGAATTTCATCAATGAGATACAGGCATAATTTCCAAGAGGGTAAAAATATAACACCCCTAGGTTTCAAATTAACACCCTATGACACCCCTAAACACCCCCTAAAATTTACATTCCTACAAATATTTATCAAAATCTAATCAATCGTAAAAAAATTAAGCGTTCGCTATATTTTTGTGTAAAATTTCATATCAATTGTGATATAATATATTTATTATCGGCATATTAGATTTTAGAGAAAATAGGTGATAAGATGATGAGCTATAAAAAATTGTGGAAGTTATTAATTGACCGAGACATGTCAAAGAAAGATTTAGCTGAACTGGCTGACCTTAGTCAATACACCATCAACAAATTAAATAATAGTGGCACAGTGACAACTGAGACACTAGCTAAAATTTGCATCGCACTGAATTGTGATGTCGGGGATATTTGTGAAGTGGTGGCTGCGTAACATAGCAAAGGATAGAAGAATTAAAATTATAGCCTTGGGGGACGCTCATGGAATTAAAATTAATTGATAACAAGGGGGATAACACCCTAGAAAATTTAATAAGTGAAAAGGTGACGAAACATTCGAAAATCAGTATTCAAACGGCTGCATTTTCAATTTTTGCTTTTCACGCATTACAAAAGGAAATCAAGCGTTCAAAGGGGTTGCGTTTGGTTCTGACGAAATCTTTCTTTGAGAAGGAAGAAACTAGTTTTTTAAAGCGATATGAAATTGCGCAAAGTGAAGAAGATATTTCTGGAAATAAGTATGAAATTAAGCTCAGAAATAAAATGAACACGGCTTTTATTGCTCGTGAAACGGCAAGGTTGATTGAGGAAAAAGTAAAGGTTCATCAGCTGGGACCAAATCAAAATGCTTTGGATGAACTACTGATTGAAAATGAAGCAGATATTGAAGGTAATGTGGTAGTTCCTTCAATGTTCAAATTTACTTCAGATGGCTTAGGACTTACAGAGTCAAATAACGTTTCTTCAATGACGGGAATTATTGGAGAACCTAATCACTTAGCTGGTTTAAAAGCTGACTTTGACGCTGTCTGGAATGACCCTAAAAAGTCAAAAGAAGTAACAGACAAGGTGCTTGAAAAAGTCAGAACCATTTATCAAGAAAATCCACCTGAATGGATTTATTTTGTATCGCTTTACCATATTTTTCATGACAAGTTGAGTGAATTGGATGAGCAAGATATTGCGCCAGAAGGTTCTGGGTTCAAGGATTCAGTAATTTGGAATAAGCTTTACCAATTTCAAAAAGATGGTGTGATGGGCTTAATTCGTAAGCTTGAAAAATACAACGGTGCGATTCTAGCTGATTCAGTTGGTTTAGGTAAAACTTTCTCAGCCTTGGCCGTTATCAAATATTTTGAGTTGCAGCGTAAACGAGTGCTCGTTCTCGCTCCAAAACGACTACGGGATAACTGGACACTTTATACACGACCTGATGTAAGAAATGTTTTAGTGGATGACTACTTTAACTACACTGTTTTGAACCACACTGACCTTAGCCGTTATAAAGGGGAAAGTGACGGAATCAAGCTGGATACTTTTCTGTGGTCTGATTTTGATTTGGTTGTCATTGATGAATCCCACAACTTCCGTAATAACGATACCAGCGTCAATCGTGAAACCAAAACACGTTATCAACGCTTGATGGAAGATATCATTCAAAAGGGACGTAAGACAAAAGTATTGATGCTTTCAGCTACACCAATCAACAACCGAATGAATGACTTGAAAAATCAGATTGGTTTCATCACTGAAGGCAAAACGGACGCGTTGGCGAAGTATGGTGTTGATGATATTGACACGACACTGCGTTTAGCACAACAAGCTTTTAATCAATGGATGGAACTGGATGAATCTGAACGGACGACTCAAAGCTTTCTTGATAAGGTCAATCCGGATTATTTTAAGTTACTGGACATGTTGACGATTGCTCGTAGTCGGAAACACATTGAAAAATATTATGATACGACTTCATTGGGAGATTTCCCTGAACGCTTGAAGCCAATGACAGTGAAACCAAATATTGATGCATCAGGGCAGTTCCCTGATTTACAGGATGTTTATGATTCAATCGGTTACTTGAACATGGCAATGTACCAACCACTTCAGTATGTGCTCTCGACTAAAAGAAAGCGCTACGAAGAATTGTATGACACCAAGGTAAAAGAAGGGAAGTCGTCATTCAGGCAAGTTGACCGTGAACAAGCCTTGGCTAAATTGATTCGTGCCAATTTGTTCAAACGACTGGAAAGTTCCATTTATTCGTTTGGATCAACCCTTGACCGAATGGTTGGCGGGATTGAAGATATCCTTGAAAAAATCAAAGAGCATCAAGCGGGTAACGTGGAAATGCCAAGTATCACTGATTTTGATGATGAGGATTTGGAAAGTGCCTTTGACGAACAGGCAGTGGGGACAAAAACTAAAATATTGATTGGTGATATGGACTTAGTGAAGTGGTCCCAAGCTCTTAATGAAGATCTTGAAACGTTGAAAGAATTGCAAACCGTCACGCATCGAGTAACACCGGACAAAGATGATAAGTTGATGGACTTGGAGAAAATTCTCAAGCATAAGTATGAGCATCCAATTAATGGCAAAAACAAGAAAGTAATCATCTTTACTGCCTTTGCAGATACGGCTAACTATCTCTATGAGAACTTAGCTGACAAAGTAAAAAGATTTTATGGTCTGAATTCTGCGTTGGTGACGGGTGGTTCTACACCGAACAAAACAACCATGAAAGGTGTGGCCGTCAATGATATGAGTGATATCTTGACGAACTTCTCACCGATATCAAAAGGACGTGACCAGATCAATCCGAACGCAACCGAAGAAATTGATTTGTTGATTGCAACGGATACCATCTCTGAAGGGCAAAACTTGCAGGATGCAGATTACTTGATTAACTACGATATTCACTGGAATCCAGTGCGTGTCATTCAACGTTTCGGGCGTATTGACCGTATTGGCTCACGTAATAAACAGATTCAACTAGTAAACTTCTGGCCAAATGTGGACTTGGATACTTATCTGAATCTGGAACAACGTGTCAAGGGACGTATGGTCATGTTAAATACGGCAGCAACCGGTGAAGATGACTTATTGAATATTAAATCTAATAAAGAAATGAACGACTTGAAATACCGTAAGAAACAGTTGGAACAACTCCAAACTCAAGTCATTGATTTGGAAGACGTCAATGGGGCAATTTCCATTACCGACATGACCTTCAATGACTTCAAAGCAGACTTGCAGAATGCTTTGAAAGAGCATGAGAAGTTGTTGAATGAAGCGCCGCTAGGCATGTATGCAATTACGGATACAACCAACTTCCCTGAAGCTGAACCGGGTGTCATATTGACCTTGAAGCAGCAGACGAATGACTTGGGACAAGAAAATAGTATCTTGCCGTACATTGTTGTTTATATGCGAATGGATGGAACAGTCAAAATAAACTACATGTACGCCAAGCAAGTGTTGGACTTCTTTAAAAAGCTGACGGTCGGTAAAAAGACGGTCAACCAACCACTTGTAGATGAGTTTTATGATGAAACGAATGGTGGTAAGGACATGAGTGCCTATTCTGAAATCTTGAGTAAAGCGATTGAAGCAATTCGAGGTAAGCAAGATGAAGTAGGGATGGGTTCATTGTTTTCACCTGGTGGTACTAGCGTCCAAACTGAACTATTGGATGATTTAGATGATGTTGAGTTAATTTCATTTTTGATTATTAGGTAGGTGAGCGAATTGGAAACGAAAGACATAATCAAATGGTGGAAATTTCCAAGTGCTACAATCATCAATCGAAATCTACCAAAAACGCAAATCTATCCACATATGAAAAATGCGGCGGACAAGCAATTCTTACAAGATTCCGTCCAAAGCATTTATATGTTGGCAAGTCTGAAAACTGACAATACACATATTGCTGTGTATGAGGACGACAAGGAACTTTATCAAGAAATTCAGTTTCTTTATGTGAAAACCAAGGATAAAGGTGACTCGACTAAAATCTATAAAATGTTGGCACACCTGATTCCATATCCATTAGTTATCCTCACCGATGAACCGGATAGTTTTACGATCTACACGGGTCGCTTTGAGAAGTTATCAACAGGCTTTTTGAAGTTGATGAATGTGTATCCATCCCCGGTTTATCAAGATGAAAACTTGGAAGAAGTGTTGCAGCAAATATCACTGATTGATTTACCACGGCAGAATCTGAAAACTTTTTATGATGGACTTCGGGATGAGATTGTGACAGCTACGGCTAAGTCACAATATGGTGAAGCAGTTGCTAATATCACTGGTGAAGAAAAAGACCAGCTTGATGCATTAAAGAAACAGATTGAAGATTTGCGTGGCCAAATTAAAAAGGAACGTCAACTGAATCGCAAAATTGATATGCAGATGAAGCTGAAAAAGTTAAAAGATGAGCTTTCAAGCAAGATTAATCAGTAAGTGAAAGTGTGAAAGGAAATCCTATTTATGATAAATGAGAATAACCAAGTGCCTTCAAGTTCTCTTGATATCACTGAACAAAATATTGAAAAGCTGAAGGAATTATTTCCTGAGGTATTAACTGAAAAGAAAATCGACTTTGATAAGTTACGTTTGATTCTTGGGGATGAAGTTGAAACAGCACCCGAACGCTACAGTTTTACTTGGAACGGCAAGAAACAAGCGATGCAGCTGGCTCAACAGCCAACGGTGGCAACATTGAAGCCAAATAAGGCAAAGTCAAAGAACTGGGATGAAACACAAAATCTTTATATCGAAGGAGATAATCTTGAGGTGTTGAAGATTTTGCAAAAGTCTTATGCGAATAAAGTGAAACTCATATATTTGGATCCACCCTACAACACGGGTAGTGATTTTGTGTATAAGGATAGTTTTTCTGATTCGCTTGAGAATTATTTAGAAGTTACTTGTCAGGTTGATGACGAAGGGAAAAAGTTTTCAACTAATTCAGATACAGATGGAAGATATCATACTAACTGGTTGAATATGATGTATCCACGTCTTAAGTTAGCTAGAAATCTTTTAAGACAAGATGGAGTTATTGCAATTTCTATTGATGATAATGAAGTTGCAAAGCTTAGAAATTTACTTGACGAAACTTTTGGTGAAAATAACTTTATTCAAGAGATTGCATGGCGACGCTCTGATAATCAGGCTAATATTGGTTTAGCTGCACGAGTGAAAGAGTATATTTTAATTTATGCAAAAAATAAGAAGGAATTAGTTTATGGACGATTGCCTTTATCAGAAAGTGCGATTCGGGAGTATCGCTACTCTGATTCTTATGCAGGAAAGTTCCGACGAGGAATTTTACTGGATAAAACTCGCGGACGCTACTCTTATCCAGTAACAACAAAATCTGGAAATGTTTTAAATGGTCCTTGGATGGTTGCGGAAGAAAAATTTAAAGAACTAGATGAAAATAATGGCATTTACTGGACAAGCGGTGGTGAAGAACAACCATATAGCAAAATTTACTTGTCTGAAAGTAAAGGTGCAATACCGAATGACTTTTGGGGAATTGAATATGGAACGAATCAACGAGCTAGTTTAGAAGTAGAGGTTTTATTTGGAGAAAGATACTTTGACTTTCCAAAGCCTGTTTCATTAATCAAAAGTTTGATTTCACTTGGTGCACCAGATAAAGATGATATCGTCCTAGACTTCTTTTCTGGCTCTGGAACTACAGCACAAGCGGTAATGGAATCCAATATTGATGATGATGGAAAAAGAAAGTTTATTCTCGTTCAATTGCCGGAAGATATTGACGCAAAACATAAAGCATACAAGGCAGGAATGCGGAAAATACCAGAAATTGCAGAAAAACGGATCTCTTTAGCCGGGGACAAGATAATTGCTGAAAATCCTGAACTAGCAGGAAAACTTGACGTTGGTTTCAAAGTTTTTGAACTCTCTAAATCAAATATCAAGAAATGGAACGCAGAACCCAAAGACTTGAATGAGCAGTTTGAATTACTGGCTAACAACTTTGAAGAAGGTTCAAAACCAATCGATGTTGTTTATGAAATCATGTTGAAGCAAGGTCTTGATTTGACTTATCCAATTAGTGAAACAAAAGTTGGGGAAGCGGTTGTTTATGATATTGCCTTTGGTGCAATGTTTGTAGTACTTGGTGACAAGATTACGAGCGAAGTGGCAAGTCATATTATTAAGCAAATTGCTGATGAAGAAGCTGAAAACTCAGTAGTTGTTTTACAGGATGAGAAATTCATCAATGATAGTGAGAAGTTAAATACGATTGAGCAGCTCAATGCAAGTGGCATCCAGTACAATGACATTTTAAGTATTTAAAGCAAAGGAGGTAAAGACTCTTGAAAATACAATTTGATACACTCGACTATCAAACAGATGCCGTTAACAGTGCGGTGCGCGTGTTTGAAGGTCAGACAATTAAAGAATCAAATTTTACGATTACAGATGATTATTCACGAGGTTCGATGTTCACTGAGGATGGAATCGGTGTTGGTAACCGTGTGATTATTAATGAAGAACAGATGTTGAAGAACGTCAACAAAACTCAAATTCTGGATGGAATCGTGCCAAGTGACAATCTGTTTGGAAATAACAAAGCTTTCCCGCAGTTCAATATTGAGATGGAAACAGGGACTGGTAAGACTTTTGTTTACTTGAAAACGATTCTTGAATTAAACAAACAATACGGATTTTTGAAATTCGTGATTGTAGTGCCAAGTATTGCGATTAAGGAAGGGGTACTTAAATCCTTCGAGATTACAAAAGACTATTTCAAAAATCAATACAACGGTGTGGTTTATGATTTATTCATGTTTGATAGCAGTAAACTTGACCGTGTTCGTTCATTTGCATCGGCAAATACGATTGATATCATGGTTACGACCATTCAATCTTTCAACAAAGATACAAACGTCATGAACCGTGAAAATGACCAACTTTCTGGTGCACGACCAATTGACCTGATTGCTGAAACACGGCCGATAGTTATTATTGATGAACCACAGTCTGTTGATAATACTGACTTGGCTAAAGATGCTTTGAAGAGTTTAAATCCGTCAGCGGGCTTCCGTTATTCAGCCACTCACCGAGATAATACTTATCCGAAGATTTATCAACTTGGTGCGGTTGATGCTTACGACAATCAACTCGTTAAGCAGATTGAGGTAGCCGGCATCGAGATGGACGAAGATGGTAACCGTGCTCATTTGAAATTGATTGACGTAAAAACTGGTAAGAACGGTATCAGTGCCAAGATTGAAGTTTATAAAAAGACACGTAATGACGCTGATAAAATAACTATGAACTTTAAAGCCGGTGACGATATGTTTAGTAAAACCAAGCTTCAGGCGTATGATGAAGTTGGGTTCATTCAAGACATTGATGCTACACCTGGATTTGAATCAGTTACTTTCTCGGGTAATCCTGAAAAAATCACGCTTGAGTCAGCTACATTAGAAGATGAAGCAATAAAACGTGCTCAGATTTCTAAGACGATTGAAGAACACTTGAACAAGGAGTTGAAGTTCAAACAATCGGGGCAACGAATCAAGGTGTTGAGTTTGTTCTTCTTGGATAAGGTTGAAAACTACCGCGTTTATGATGAAGAGGGTAATCCTAGTCTTGGCCGTTATGCTCGTATTTTTGAAGAAGAATATGAACGCTTGATTCATTTGTCCAAGTACAAAGAATTGAACGATGTGAATGTGCCAGTATCCGAAGTCCATGATGGTTATTTCTCAGCAGATAATAAAGGTAAGTTAAAAAATACCAAGGGTGATACTCAGGCCGATGAATCTACCTACGAGATGATTATGAAGGACAAGGAAGGCTTACTGACTTTCTATGATGAAGAGAAGCATCATACAGCGAAGGCTAATAAAATTCGCTTCATTTTCTCTCATTCAGCTTTGAAGGAAGGTTGGGACAACCCGAATGTATTCCAGATTGCCACTTTGATTGAAACAAAGGATACAATTAACAAACGTCAGAAAATTGGTCGTGGCCTGCGTATTGCGGTTAACGAAGATGGTGAACGTGTCCCTGGATTTGCTGTTAACACGCTGACTGTTATGGCAAATGAAAGCTATAAGGATTTTGCTGAAGGTCTTCAAAAAGAATACGAAGAAGATGGTGTTATCTTTGGTGTATTTAATAAAGATAGCTTTGCGACGATTATTACGCATTACGATGAAGTTACGGAAGAAATGGAAATTCTTGGCAAAGAAAAATCTGAGCAATTGTTCAACTACCTCAAACAGGAAGAATTTATTAATTCATCTGGGCGAGCAACCGATAAGTTGAAACAAGCGATTACTGATCAGGAAATTGAAGTACCGGAAGAATTTATTGATGTTGTGCCACAGATTTTGGTTGCTGCTAAATCTAAGGTTAAGAGTCTTGATATCAAAGATGCCAAGGATAAAGTCGAAGTCAAGGTTGTAAAAGAAGCCTTAGCAGATGACTTTTTAGA
The DNA here is from genome assembly GCF_051711245.1 of Enterococcus sp. DIV0240d. Lineage (NCBI taxonomy): Bacteria > Bacillati > Bacillota > Bacilli > Lactobacillales > Enterococcaceae > Enterococcus > Enterococcus sp. DIV0240d. The sequence goes on from NZ_JBIOMG010000002.1 coordinate 14,632, forward strand.
ACTTTGGAACAAAATCAAATACAAGACGACTTATAAGATTCATTTTGATTCAAACAAATTAATCGAATTTGCTGCAAAAGGAAATGAATCATTTGACGGAGTTGATTCCATTCAGACTCGCAAGGGGACCTACCTTTACAAGAAGGGGATGGTTGAGATGAGTCAAGCCGGTGTAAAGGCTGATGAATCTGGCGAAAGCAGTGTTCGTGCAACAACGAGTGGTATGTACAAATTGCCAGATATCATTACTTTCTTGCAAAATGAAACAAGTTTGACTCGCAAGACAATCGTCGCAATTTTGCAGTCAGTCAACAATCTGGATAGTTTTAAGAACAATCCATTGTCATATATGAATCAGGCTGCGAAGATTATCAACGCAATCAAGAATCAATTGATTGTGGATGGTATTGAATATACTCGTACAAATGATGAATATGAACAGACGCTGTTTAGCACTGAAACCTTGAATGCTTACCTCGGTGAAAAAGGGAATTCGGTTAAAGTTGATGAAAGTAAACAAAAGACTGTTTATGACTATGTTGTAACTGATTCAAACATTGAAAAGGATTTTGCTCGTAAGGCTGAAATGGATGACAATGTTAAGTTCTACATTAAGCTGCCAGATTGGTTCAAGATTCGCACACCGCTTGGGCCTTACAATCCAGACTGGGCATTGCTGTATGAAGAAGATGATGAGCAACACCTATACTTCATCGTTGAAACGAAAGGTGATACAAGCTTTGAACAGTTACGTCCTCATGAATGGGCTAAGATTCTGGCTGGTGAGAAACACTTTAAAGCAGTTGATACAGATATTAAATTTAAGCGGGTTTCTGATGAAGCGGAGATTCGTGGGTAATCTATATTTGAAATAAAGTAGGGAGAAGTAAATCAATGGTACAGCAACGTTAATTTAAAAACTATGTTAATACGCATCAGTTTTACAGAGGGTACATTATTAACTGCTATGAAAACCGCTAATAAAACGGTTGATGATGAAGAAGCAATCAAGATTTTACAAGAAGTCGAGGGGATCGGAACAGAAGCGACAAGAGCAAGCATTATTGAAGCCTTGAAACAAAAAGAATATATCCAAGTCATTAAAAATAAACTTGTTGTGACTGAAAAAGGTAAATTATTGTGCCAGGCAGTTGAAAGTCAGCACCTCTTAACGAGTGCTGAAATGACGGCTAAATGGGAAACGTATTTAAAGAAGATTGGTAAAAGAGAAGGTAATCAAGAAAACTTTATTACGAATATCAAAAAATTTATTGTTCATTTACTGGAAGCTGTACCTAACGATATAGAAAAACTAAATTTTTCTGATTACCAGGAACAGAAAGAAAAAGAAGCAGAAAAAAGTATTGTAGGAAAATGTCCTAAGTGTGGCAACGATATTGTATTAAAAAAATCGTTTTATGGTTGTTCAAATTATCCTGAATGTAAGTTTACTTTAGCTGAACATTTTAGAAAGAAAAAACTCACCAAAACAAATGTAAAAGAATTACTAGAGGGAAAAGAAACCCTGGTAAAAGGAATCAAAAACAAAGAGAAAAAGTCCTACAATGCCGTTGTAAAAATCGGAGAAAAGGGATATATTGATTTTATCTCTTTTTCAAAATAAGCATAAAAGCCCTTTAAACAGGGCTTTTATATATTAATCACAAATCACTTATCACAAATCACAAGTGATTAATCACTTGTGATTTGTGATTCTTAGCGATACAATAGACATATCAAAACAAAAGAGACTGGGGCGTTGTTATGACGAAAGAAGAATTCAAAATATTAGAAGATTTAAGACATATTCGAAACAGTAAAAATGAAGCAATTGTTATCTTAAACAATTATTTTAAAGGCGGTGTTGGAAAGTCTAAATTATCGACTATGTTTGCTTATTTGACAGACAAATTGAATTTAAAAGTTTTAATGATCGATAAGGACTTACAAGCAACATTGACAAAAGACTTAGCAAAAACATTTAAGGTAGAATTGCCACGTGTCAATTTTTATGAAGGCTTGAAAAATGGAAACTTGACTTCTTCTATTATTCATTTGACTGATAATTTAGACTTGATTCCTGGCACGTTTGATTTGATGTTATTACCAAAATTAACTCGCTCATGGACGTTTGAAAACGAAAGTAGATTGCTTGCTACTCTGTTGGAACCTTTAAAAAGTGACTATGATCTCATTATTATTGATACTGTACCAACGCCAAGCGTTTATACAAATAATGCAATCGTGGCGAGTGATTACGTTATGATCCCTTTACAAGCAGAAGAAGAAAGTACAAACAACATTCAAAACTATATTTCCTACTTGATTGATTTACAAGAACAATTTAACCCTGGACTAGATATGATCGGTTTTGTTCCTTATTTAGTTGATACGGACAGCGCAACGATAAAATCAAACCTGGAAGAACTGTACAAGCAACATAAAGAAGATAACTTGGTTTTCCAAAATATTATCAAGCGAAGTAATAAAGTAAGTACCTGGTCTAAAAATGGAATTACAGAACACAAAGGCTATGACAAAAAAGTTTTATCCATGTATGAGAACGTATTTTTTGAAATGCTTGAGCGAATTATTCAATTAGAAAACGAAAAAGAATAGAATCACAAATCACAAATCACAAATCACTTGTGATTTGTGATTGTTGATGATAAAATAAGAATAAGAAGAAATAGAAAGAAGTGAGTGATTATGGGAAATTTAGGCGCACAAAAAGCAAAACGAAATGATACACCAATCAGTGCAAAAAAAGATATAATGGGAGATAAGACGGTTCGTGTTCGTGCTGACTTGCACCATATCATAAAAATCGAAACAGCAAAGAATGGCGGAAACGTAAAAGAAGTTATGGATCAAGCCTTAGAAGAATATATACGGAAATATTTACCTGATAAACTTTAAAAAGGAGTGAAAATGAAATGGCAGTTACGTATGAAAAAACTTTTGAAATAGAGATCATTAACGAATTATCGGCAAGCGTTTATAATCGAGTATTAAACTATGTTTTGAATCATGAATTAAATAAAAATGACTCTCAATTATTGGAAGTCAATTTATTAAACCAATTAAAGCTTGCAAAACGTGTAAATCTTTTTGATTATTCTTTAGAAGAATTACAAGCCGTTCATGAGTATTGGCGGTCAATGAATCGTTACTCAAAACAAGTTTTGAATAAAGAGAAAGTGGCTTAATATGGCAAATATAGTCAATTTTACTGACAAACAATTTGAGAATCGCTTAAATGATAATTTAGAAGAATTGGTTCAAGGAAAAAAAGCGGTTGAATCGCCAACCGCTTTTTTACTTGGTGGGCAACCAGGGTCAGGGAAAACCAGTTTGCGATCAGCAATTTTTGAAGAAACACAAGGGAATGTTATTGTCATTGATAATGATACCTTTAAACAACAGCACCCTAATTTTGATGAACTAGTGAAGCTTTATGAAAAAGACGTAGTAAAACACGTTACTCCTTATTCTAATCGCATGACAGAAGCGATCATAAGCCGTTTGAGCGATCAAGGGTATAATTTGGTGATCGAAGGTACAGGACGAACAACAGACGTTCCTATTCAAACCGCAACAATGCTTCAAGCCAAAGGTTATGAAACAAAAATGTATGTCATGGCAGTACCTAAAATCAACTCATATTTGGGAACAATTGAACGGTATGAAACTATGTATGCAGATGATCCAATGACAGCTAGGGCAACACCAAAACAAGCGCATGATATTGTTGTCAAAAACTTACCGACCAATTTAGAAACCCTTCATAAAACGGGCTTATTTAGCGATATAAGGCTTTACAATAGAGAAGGAGTGAAACTCTATTCAAGCTTAGAAACGCCTTCCATTAGTCCGAAAGAGACCTTAGAAAGAGAATTAAATCGTAAAGTATCAGGGAAAGAAATTCAACCGACTTTGGAGAGAATAGAGCAAAAAATGGTTCAAAATCAACACCAAGAAACCCCTGAATTTAAAGCAATTCAACAAAAATTGGAAAGCTTGCAGCCACCTACACCACCAATACCAAAAACACCTAAACTTCCAGGACTTTAAACCTTAAAAAAGGAAAAGAGTAGTTACCAAAAAACGGTAACTACTCTTTTTTTATAAAAACATTTCCTCATGTTTTAAAAGCTGATCGAGAAATAAAGCACACAACGGTATTCTTTCTTTTTTCAGTTGGTACATTTTGCAGTCTGTAACGTGTCATTTACTGTTTGTTACCTTAACATATCCAGCCGAAAACACAAGGGTATATAAACGAGCAAGCTCGCCCTTGTGTTTTCTTTGTGTCTATGTTGCGTACTCGTCACAGCAAACGACACGAACACACTGCCGAAAATGAACCAACAAAACGAAAAAAGAAAGGAGCGTACACTGTAATTTATTTCTAGCTTTTAAAACATGAGGAAAACAGCTTCACTTCCTCAAACGCCTAACAAAAATGGTTGTCAAAAAACTAAAAATCAAAAAAAAGAAAAGAGGAAAAGAAAATGGAAAAAACAAAAAAATTACAATTAGAAGATTTTACAGAAAATGAGTTTTATGGAACACAAGAACAGCAATATCTAAAAGAAGAAAAAAAATACTTACAAGCCAATTAAGGCTTGTAATTTTATCAGAAAGGAAGTTTTAAAGTGGATATTAAAATAAAAAAAATAAATTTTGAAGGTAATATTTTAAAAGTTATAAAAGCGACAGTAACAGAAATGAGAGGAATAAACAATCATCAAAAATATGATTTTGATTTATATCAAATAGAAGCACGTTCGCCAATGTCAACAAGAGAAATAACTTTAACAGTTGATTTTATAGAAAAAGAAGTATCAGGTGATATTATCGCTTTTGGTGATTGGTACGATTTGGATATAGAATCAGTAAATGAAATATTAAAGCAATTAAAAAAGGAAGAACAAATATTAAGAACAATCAATTTTATTTAAAAAAGTATCAAAAAAAGGAAAATTATTTTCCCTTTTTTTGATACTTTTTAGGTTTATTTGCTTTAATATACTCAGAAAAAATTTTTAAAAATTCTTCTGTTTCTTCTACATTTAAATAGTCAATTTCAAAATACTTTTCTAACAAAGCACCTTTTTCAATTAGATGCTTTGTTCTTCTTTTTCTGTTAATATTTTGCTCGCTATTCGCTCGCAAAATATTTTTTTGAATTTTTAGTTTTTCTATTCTTTTGTTGATGTCATTTAAATCATTATTTACCATAACTATTTAAGTAATTCAGAAAAATTTTGACTATTCGCATTTAATAAAGTTTCTAATTCGTCATAGAATAATTCTTTGTTTTCTTCAATCGATTCAATAGAAATATCATTTTTTGAAAGAGTAGAAAGGACAAAATCACCAATATCTGCTTTTGATTTTAGAATTAATTCTTCTTTTTTCTTTTGTAATTCTTTAATTTGAAGTTCAATATCAGAAACAGTTTTTTTCTTTCTCTTTTTTGGTTTTGTTTTTGGAATGATTTGTTCATTTTCTGTCTTGATGTTTTGATCTTGGTTTTCCATAAAATATCCCTCCTAATATATTGTGTAACTCTATCATATTATATTATTTTTCTAAAATCAATAAATATAAATGGCAATGTCAGGATAAACATATTTACTTTTATAATGATAAGTGGTAAAATTAATTTATTAAGAATTCCCTTAGATGATTTACTAAGGGCGCACTTACACCCACTAAATTACATTTGTGGTTAATGTGCTATAAAACGTAACATTCGTTCAGTTTTATCGTCAGGCGTGTTTGTTAAAATTCGCTACGCTCATGTTTGAAAATAAAGAGAGGTGATACAATTGGCAATCTTCCATTTATCTATGACAATAGCAAAAAGAGAAGGCGGAAAAAGAAGTTTAATTGCAATGGCTTCTTATCGAAGCGGTGAAAAATTATATAGTGAACTATACGAAAAAACTAATCTATACAACCATAGAACTGTTAAACCAGAAGCTTTTATTTTAAAACCTGATTATGTTCCTAATGAGTATTTAGATAGACAGACATTGTGGAATAAAATGGAATTATCTGAAAAGCAACCTAATGCTAGACTGTGTAGAGAATTAAATGTAGCATTGCCAATTGAATTAAATAATTCAGACCAAAGAATGTTGATTGAAGATTTTGTAAAAGATAACTTTGTCAGTGAAGGAATGATTGCAGACGTAGCCATTCATAGAGATGATGAAAACAATCCTCATGCTCATATTATGTTAACAATGAGAGAAGTAGATAGTGAAGGTAATATTCTAAATAAAAGAAAAAGAATACCTAAACTAGATGAAAATGGCAATCAGATTTTTAACGAAAAAGGGCAAAGAGTAACCGTTTCAATTAAAACAAATGATTGGGATAGAAAATCTCTTGTTTCCGAAATTCGTAAAGATTGGGCTGATAAAGTCAACCAATATTTAAAAGATAGAAATATCGATCAACAAATAACAGAAAAATCGCATGCGGAACTTGGAAAAAAAGAACTACCAACAATTCATGAAGGTTTTTACTCAAAAAAATTAGAAGACAAAGGAGTTATAAGCGAGTTAAAAAGAAAAAATTTAGAAATTCAAAGTTACAATGATATTCTAGCCGAACTTGATAAACTTGAAAGTCAAGAGAAAGTGTTAAAACAAGACCAAAACTTCACTTTAAAATTTGAAAAAACTTTCTCACCTTTAGAAAAAGGAGAACTGAAAAATCTTTCAAAAGAATTGAAATTATTTATTAATGATGAAAACATTGATAAACGATTAGGTGAATTAAAACGATGGGAAAATTCACTTATCTTTAATAATAAAATGGAAATTCAAAAACAACGTTTGATGTTAAGTAAAATTAGTAGTGAACGAGATATGCTTACAAAGGCAAATGAAATTTTAGATAAACAAGCAGAAAGATTCTTCAAAAAATCTTATCCAAGTTTGAATATTGACAAATTTTCAAATCACGAAGTTAGAGCAATGGTTAATGAAACCATATTTAGAAAACAGTTATTGAATAAAGATCAGTTAGCAGAGGTCATTTACAATGAAAGAGTAGTAGAAAGAGAAGAAAGTAAAAAGATTTTTAAAGAAAAACCATTTCAAACTAGCCGTTATCTTGATTCAAAAATTAAACAAGTTGAAGATAGTATAACGAAAGAAAATAACCCTGAAAGAAAAGAAATTTTATCAATTAAAAAAGAAAAACTAATAGGAATAAAACAAGGATTAATAGAATATGTTCAATCAGAAGTTGAAAGAAAATTTGATAAAAATGTTTCAATAGATTCAGTCATAGAAGGCGAAATGTTACTTGCAAAAGCTGACTATTACAAAACAACTGATTTTTCTAAAGTCGAAGGAGTTGCTAGATTCAGCAGTGAGGAAATTAATTCCATGTTGGAACAATCAAAAGGCTTCTTAACTAACATTCAGACAGTGAAAATTCCTAATGATTGTCAAGGTGTATTTTTTGTTCAAGATAGCATGAAACATATTGATGAACTAAGCCCATTAGCAAAACACAATCTGAAAAAGGTCGTTAATCGCAATGCTTATTTACCTGATTCTGATAAAATTGAATTAAGTAAGGAAATTGAAAATACTAATAAAGATCAATCCCAAGAATTGGAAAAAAATGAACCTGAAAAAAATGAAGTATCTGTAAAAATGTTCCAATTTGCAAAATCAATTAATCGATTGTTGAGTGGTAACCAACCACAGAAAAAACGAAACTTAGACAAATTGATTAAGCAAACAAAAGCAAAAGAAAATCAATCATTACAAAGGAATATTCCTTTGCGATAAAATAAAAACAAGAGGTGTATAAAATGAAAAAAATTATCAAAAATACAAAGTTTAAGCTTGAAAGTGCGGTTATTGCATTAGGTACATTATTTATTACTGATCCAGTGTTTGCAGCCACTGATCCACAAGCAAAATTAGTTCAAGCAGGGAACACTATAAAAGGTGTCTTAACAGCCTTAATTGTTGTAGTTGGTGGGATTGCTTGTGCGAAGATTGTTATTAAATATTTGCCGTCTATTGATGATCCACAAGAAAAAAATACCATGTATAAAGCCTTGGGAACAGCCTTGCTTGTTACGGCATTAGGTGGGGCGTTGGTTTGGTTAGTACCTTGGGCGTATGGCTTACTTGCTTAATAGAGAAGGGAGTTAGTTATGAATAGCGATCAAGTGAAACAAGCCCTATTAGATTTGTTAAATGCAGACACTGAAAAAGGGCGGACTTGGTTTTTTCCGTCCAATGTATCTGATCGGTACACAGTCATTTTAGGGCTAGATTTAAAACAATCAGCAAAAGCGATCGGTACGGCATTAATAAGCGTGCTATTGGCAATTCTTATTTTCCGTAGCACAGCCGTTTTTCCTTTAATTATCTATGTCATTGTTGGTTTGGTGTCATTTGGCGGTGTATGGGCGTTTTATACAATTAAACCAATTACAGACCGCCCTAACATTTCTATTTCTGATTTTATGAAGCAAAGAAAAGACTTTTCTAAAAGACCAAAAGTCTATTACAAAAAGCCAAAAGAACGAGTGTAAAAGAGAGGTGATTTAATTGTTTGATTTTCTAAAAACAAGTTCCAAAAGTAACGATAATAAAAAAAGCGATACGATAAAAGAAATGATTTATTGGGAAGATAGTTCCCGATTTCAAGGCGTTTTTAAAGACTTTTTTGTCGTTTATCAGCCAGAAAAAAAGCAATTTAGCCTTGTGAGTATGCTAAAAGTTGACGGCTTAAACGTTGATACCTTGCCAGTATCAGAACAAGAAGGGTTAAACGAAGATTTTGGTGTCTTTCTATCTCAAAACGTTCTATATGAACCGCAGATCACTTCTAAGAATGTACCAGTAGAAATTGACGATTTTGTAGAAGCCTGGGGGAATACAGTAGAAAATTATCGCAAAATGCCAGGGCATAACGAAGCTTTATTACAACTAAAAGCTAGCTATTATTACCATTACAGAAATTTAGCAAGTAACATGGAAACTTCAAAGAAACAACATTTTGTAATTAATTCTGAACCAATTTCAAAGGAAACATACGACAGTTTGGAATTGTCTTATCAAGTGTTACGTGATAAGACAAGAACAATCAGAACAGCTTTAATTGCATTTTTAAGTAAATATGATTGTCAGGTTGAAATTTGTACGATTGGCGAGATGAAAAAGGTTTTGAATAGTTAGGAGCGTTAAAATGGAGAAGATACCAAAAGAGAAAATTATTGTAATTCCCGAAGTTGATACGGACGTTGTATCTGATTTAGCACCATTTAACTTTACAGTAGAACGTGACAAATTATTGATTGATGATTCATACGCAGTTCCCTATGTCATTACAAAATACAATAATAAACCAAGAGGAAATTGGTTTAATCGTATTCGTAAAATGAGTGGAGATATAACCATATCTCATTATTACACTAAAGCAAACGGTAACTCATTGAATGATTATTACAACAGAACCATTAAGAACAAGCAAGCAGAGATCGATCGTTCGCATGATCCGTTGACGATTATCCGTTTAGAACGTGAAATGAAAATTGCACAAACGCAGTTAGAACAAGCCGTTGACGAAAACACTTCTTATCTTTATTTATATACCTATGTTTTGATCAAAAGTAAGTCCGAAGATAAGCTGAAAAAATTGTGTGAAGATTTTGAAACACGTTGTATCGCAAGTGGAGTAAAAGCCTTGATTCCATATACTATGATTGATAAAGCGTATTGGAGTGCCTTACCTTTACAATCTAATGAAGTGCCTGAATACACGTACACAATCGCTAATTCAATCAGTGCAAGCAGTATTTTTCCTTTTGATGATAATGAATTAAGTGTATTTACTAAAAATATGATTATTGAGGGAATTAATAAAGATACTGAAAATATCGTTAGTATTGATTACACCAACAGAAAATTAGTAGTCAATCGTAATAAATTCGTTTTTGGTTTATCTGGTGGGGGAAAGACCACTTACCTAACGTCAGACTATCTGAAAAAATATGCTTTTGCTGATAACTCAACAGAACTAAAACACAGAATCGTTTTATTTGATCCCGAAGATGAACAAACAGAACGTGTACGTTCTCTAGGGGGCGAAATAATCAATCTTTCGTCTATGTCAGATGTTCGTATCAATCCGTTTCAAATCTACTCACGCAATACACCAGATATGGATTTAAAAGAATCATTATCCGATTTTGAAGAGGACGAACTTGTAGAAAATCTTGAAATAAAGCACAAAGATTTTGAAATGACTGAAAATGATATTGATAAAGAAATCAGTAAACGAATGAATATTTTAACGCCATATTTCCTAATGGTGGATCACTCTTTGACTGACAGTCAATTATCTATTATTAAGTTAGAAGCTAAAAAATGCTATACGAATTTATACGAAAAGAAAAACTTGTCAAAAATGGAAAACACCGATTTTCCAACATTTTCAGACTTAGAAAGTCGATTGAAAGCATTAGAAGAAACTGATCCCAAACGATACAAGCGAATTGAAGATTTTATTTATTCATTAGAAGATTTTACAATCGGAAGCCGTACCATATTTAACGGTCATACAAATATTGACTTAAACAATCCGTTAATTTGCTTTTCTTTGCGAGATTTACAGACCGAAGAAGGGATCAGAGATTTAGCATACCTCAACAGCTTTAGTTATCTATTTGAAGAAATAACCAACAATCCGCAAATTGTAACGTCTGTTTATGCAGATGAATTTCACTTTTTATTGAAGAATAAAATTAGTGCTGACTTTTTCTTCCAAGCATATAAACGCTTTAGAAAATACAATGCTGATTGTACCGTATCAACCCAACAGATTGATGACGTATTAAAAGCACCTGATAATATCGGTAAAGCAATTATTGGGAATAGCTTTACAAAAGTATTCTTTGGACTTGATGAAACGGAAGCACAAGGTATTTCAAATGAGTTGAAACTTAAACTTACAAAAAAAGAATTATCTTTCATTACCTCAAAACGTCAAGGGGAAGCTTTACTCTTTCATGGAACAAAGAGGGCTAAAATTAAAGTCGATTTGACCCAGGAAGAAATGCGTTTGCTTAACCCAGGCGGATATGAAGATATTTACGGCGTTAGTCCGAAGAAAGAGATCAATTGGCTGTTACGCTCAAAAGTCCAATAGAAGGGAGAAAAAAATGAAATACAAAATCTTGAAAAATTTACAATTCTACTATCAAGAGAATGTCATTGTCGTCCAAATAAACGAAAAATATTTGACGAATCGAGAACATATTTTTGATGTAGAAGAAAGTGAACAATATTTTGTTGATGTCGAGGAAATTTTAACCAAAGACGGAAAACTAGAAATTGTTTATCACCGTCCTAATGGCTATACACCACTACTCGATTTAAAAGAATATGCTGATTTTTATAAATTGGATATAGTGAATCGATTACTTGAAATGAATGTACTAGAAAAAACAAACACCTATCTAGCAATGCAAAATATCCTACTCAAAGATACACGTGACTTGCTTTTTATTTATAAAGCAGATCACTTTAATAATTTGCCTTACTCAACTAAAGAAGAATTAGAGCAGTGGAAAAATTTTATTTGTAGTTTTTTTGGTAAATTCACACTTGAGAAGTATGAGAAGAATCGTATTGAGGTTCTAACAAAAGAAAAAAATTCATTTTTAAATGATGTAGAAGCAATTGAAAGTTTGGAATCATTAAGAGATTTAATAAAAAATCGACTAACCGAAGAACAAAAGAATTTCTTTTCTGCTGAATTACAGGACAAGAAAGCAGACGTCCAAAAAATTCGCAGAAATAAAAGTTTAAAAATTGCGTTAGTTGTAGGTGTTATTGCGTTATATGGCGGTACGGTTTTTCTTATGAAAGTAAATGAGAAGAAACAAGTTACGGCTACACAGCAAAGCGCAGAAACCGAGATCACTATATTAAATAAGATTATTGATAATGATAGTGAAAATATCGAAAAAGATATGCAAAAGCTCAATTATCCTAAGAAAAAACAAGTTGATATTTACGTGAAACTTGGTGATTATATCAAGGCTTATGAACTTGATAAGAAGTCAGATAAAAAAATTATTCAAAGTCTGTACAAACAAGGAGAAACCGAAAAAATAGAAGCCCTTGATTTACCAGGAAGCGACTATTTAGCAGATTTCAAGAAGGTTTTAGCTTATGACAATTCAACAGATATTGAGTATTTGGTTCAAACTAGTACCGATACAACAATTGTTGAAGCTTTAATCGATAAATCAGTAAAAGAAAAAGACATTCCAACAGTAAAAAATATTCGTCAAGTATCAATTACACAAAAGAAATTAGCAATCGATCCTAAACGTCAAATCAGCATGATTGACTTATTGATTGAAAATAACAGTGAAGAATTAGAAAATATGTATAAGGATAATTCTTTAAATGACGACTTGAAGAAAAAACAAACCAATGACTTGTTAGAAGAAAACAACACATTGCTTAGTGAAAAGATTGAATTAACAAACGCTGAAAAAGATTAGGAAGGTTGGTGATTTCATATCATGGGAGCAACAGCTGCTAAACTGCTTATTCGTTATCGAAAACCGATAGCGAAAGCAATTTTAGGCTTTTTCGTCTTTATCGTTGTAATCTTCCTTCTTGTTTTTAATAACGATCAAACCGCCCCTAGTGGCGGACTAGCAACAGAAAACCAAAATTTAAGTGAATCTGTTTTGAGGTACAAACGTACCGTTGAAAAGTACGCTAGACAATATGACGGTATGGAATATGTACCTTATATCTTAGCCCTTATGCAAATTGAATCAGGTGGTGTAGGTGGCGACCCTATGCAATCAAGCGAAAGTTTAGGACTGCCCCCGAACACTATTAAAGACCCCGAACGAAGCATACAACGAGGAGTAGAGTTTTTTGTAGAAAATATGAAAAGCGCTATAAACCGAGGATCAGATATAAAAACAGCTCTTCAAGCGTATAATTATGGCGGTGGTTTTGTTGATTTTGTAGTGAAGAATGGCGGAACGTATTCTTTTGAGTTGGCTAAACAATTTTCTATTAATATGTCAGGTGGCGAAAAGGTACCTTATGTAAATGCTTTATCTACTTCAATGGGCTACAATTACCGCTATAACTACGGAAATATGTTCTATGTGCCAAAATTACTTGAATACGTTAACGAAAGCCAGGCAAGCGCAGAGGGCGTTCAAAACAATTCTAATAATACTGGCGTTGTTCAAGTTGATGTACCCAGTGAATACAAAAATAAATTACGTTATCCAAGATATGACGGACACAACTATAATACAAGCGGTAGTTATCCTTTTGGTCAATGTACCTGGTACGCTTTTAATCGTATGGCTCAAATAGGAAAACCAGTTGATGATTTTATGGGCAATGGTGGCGAATGGGGCTATAAAGGGAAAGCTTTAGGCTATAAAGTAACAAATAAGCCAAAAGTAGGTACGGCAATTTCTTTCCCCCCTGGTTCTTTTGGCTCTGATCCAGTTTACGGACACGTTGCCTTTGTAGAAGTCGTAAATGCAGACGGTACGCTTCTTGTATCAGAGTGTAATGTTGTAAACCCAGGAAGCGGAACAATCAGTTATCGAGTAGTGCCAGCTTCTATTGCAAACATTGCAAGTTATGTTGAATAAGGAGAGGAAGAAATGGAGTTTGACAAAATAAAAGTTGGTTTGTTTATCTCAACGCTTGTTTTACTTGTGGTTACCATAGGCATGATTGTTTTTGGAATAAGGCAAGGCGAACAGATCCGTCACTTAAAAAGTGATTTAAAAAGCGTACAGACGGAACTAGCAGACAAACAAGCGGAACAAAACACTAACCAAAGCGAATCGGAAAAAATTATCAAAGAATTTTACAAGACCGTTTATAACTACGAAAAAAGCCAAAAAGAAATATCTATGACAACGGTTAAAGAATTAGCGACAGATAACGTTTATCAAGAATTACAAAACGAGATCAACGTAAACAATTCATATAGCCCACAGCAAAACACGATTCAAAAGTCTTCAGTAAACGAAAATGAAATAAAAATTCTTGCTTATGAAAGTAAGGATAATTCACAGCAATATCTAGTAACAGCACCGATTCACCAGGTTTTTAACGGTACAAAAAATGATTTTGAAATAAACCAAATTATCCAAATTAAAAACCAACAAATTACCCAAAGAACGACCATTCAATTAGGAGAGGAGTAGAAGCATGGCGAAGAAAAAGCAAGAGCAAGTAAAACTGATTATCCTAGTTATACTCTATCTACTATTATTACCAGTAACATTGATTGTGTTTAAATTATTACCTTATATCATTGCGAATGATACAAACATTGAATTGAGTACCTTTGTTACAACTATTTTAAAGCACCCAATCAATACTTTTTTAGAGATCATTCAATCTAATTACATGATTCCGTTCTTCATTGTACAAATTATTGTTTTAATCGTTTTATTTGTCTTTCTACACCCTACCAAACGCCAACCGTTTGAGGTTGTCGGAAAAACAAACCCTGTTCATGGATCGGCTTATTGGGGGGAAGAATCAGAAATAAATGCACCGAAAAACGTTCATTTGATCCCTGAAAAATCAATGAAAAGTATATTAGAAAAATCAATGAGGAGGGGGAAAAATGAGTAGTTTATTAGCAGAATCAGACGGTTTAATCTTAGGGAAATTTCAAAGCGGAAATGTTGTGATCCAACCCGAAGATAGCAAAATAAGTAATCGAAATATTTTTGTAGTAGGTGGTCCAGGATCATTTAAAACACAAAGTTATGTTTTGCCTAATGTTGTAAACAATCGCAGTACGTCAATTGTTGTAACCGATCCAAAAGGGGAAATTTACGAGTTAACCAATGAAATAAAAAAAGCCCAGGGCTTCAAAACAGTTGTGATAAATTTTAAAGATTTCTTGCTAAGTTCTAGGTACAATCCGTTACTCTATATCCGCAAATCAAATGATACAAACAAGATTGCAAACGTCATAGTATCAGCAAAGAATGATCCCAAACGGAAAGATTTTTGGTTCAATGCACAATTAAGCTTGTTAAATACACTGATTAAATATGTTTATTTTGAGTATGAACCAAGCGCAAGAACAATTGAGGGTATTTTAGACTTTTTAGAAGAATTTGATCCACGCTATAACGAAGAAGGTGTATCAGAACTTGATGAACAATTTGAGCGTTTGCCAGACGGACACGAAGCAAAACGCAGTTACTATTTAGGCTTCCGACAAGCACAAAGTGAAGCAAGACCAAACATTGTTATTAGTCTATTGACGACTTTACAAGATTTTGTTGATAAAGAAGTATCAGAATTTACCAGTACAAACGATTTTTTCTTTGAGGAATTAGGAACGTCAAAAATTTGTTTATACGTGCTAATTTCCCCATTAGATCGAACTTGGGACGGCTTAGTGAATCTCTTTTTCCAACAAATGTTTACAGAGTTATATTTTTTAGGGGATAAGCACAACGCAAAATTGCCAGTACCTTTAGTTATGTTACTAGATGAATTTGTCAATTTGGGCTATTTCCCAACATACGAGAATTTTCTTGCAACGTGTCGAGGGTATCGTATTTCAGTTAGTACCATATTACAATCTTTGCCCCAGGGCTTTGAACTTTACGGAGATAAGAAATTTAAAGCGATCATTGGGAATCATGCCATTAAAATATGTCTAGGTGGTGTAGAGGAAACGACTGCCGAATACTTTTCAAGACAAGTAAATGATACAACAATCAAAGTATACACCGGCGGAACAAGTGAAAGTAAAACGTCCGCAAAAACAACTAACCGAAGCGGAAGTAAGTCAGAAAGCTACAATTACCAAAAAAGGCGATTGATTACCGAAGGCGAAGTGATCAATTTACAACAAGAAGAAAATGGAAGAAAAAGTATTGTGTTAATTGACGGTAAACCTTACATGTTAAGAAAAACGCCACAATTTGAATTATTCGGAAATCTTCTTAAAAAGCATGAAATTTCACAACAAGACTATATAAGCAGTCAAACAGAATTTGCCAAAGAATACATTGAGGAGTTGGAAAAACAGCACAAACAACGAAAAGTGCAACTAGCAAGCGCCCCAATTTTTCACGAGAAGAAACAAGAAGATGATTTGAATAAAAAAGAAATAAATCTACCTGAACAACCGATCGAATCAGAAGTAACAGAAGAAGAGGAAGAAAAAGAACTATTAATGAGTGATATTCTAAGTAGTTTTGATGAAGGTATAGACGAAAACACAACCAACAATGACAACAGCGAATTACCATTTTAAAGATCGGAGGAAATCAAATGAATGGATTGAAAGAATTTTTTGGGAATATCCCAATGTTTCAAAAGCAAGTAGAACGAGAAATTGAAGAAAAAGGGATTGAACCTAGTGAGGGTATTAAAAAAATGGAATTTAGCCGTCAAGTGATCCGTAACTTAGTGATTGGCGTTTTAGTTGTCGGTATTCTTGCTTTTGTGGGCATTTCTTATTTTAACAATAAGAATCAACCACCAGTGACACCAACAGCCACCACCGAAAGCAAAGAAAGCAACCAGTCAGAAACAAGCGGAGAAGCCACAGAAAACAGCTCACAAGCCGTTCAAGGGTCAAGCGACCATTTACTCAAATTAAGTGCGAAAGAGCGAGCAGACGAAGCGACAGAAGCTTTTGAGAGTTGGTACAAGTCTTTCTCTAATGGTGACGTGATTTTAGAAATCAACAAAGAATTATTGAAAGAAGGATCAGGCGGTACAAGCCCGATTGAATTACAAACGAAATTGATCGATAACTTAAAAGCCAAGTTCGGCGATAAGGTATCAGATGATTTTTATACGAGTTTGCAAACAAGTTTCAATTTCAATCCAGTGATCGTTGACGGTACCAAAGGTCTAACGATTTCTAAGCAAAATGACGATCAAAGCCAATGGTTAAATACTTGGTTCTTAGATACGGAAAAAACAGAACAAAACACGAAAATTGTGTTGCGTAATGATTTTCCGTTTGAATGGGTGGACTGGAGAAATGATGCTAGACATAGAGAAGCCTATAAAAATATATTCACGCAATTAGATTGGGATAATGATTTGAGTTACGAAGTTGTTGGAATAAATCTGACAGAATCTAAGAAAAACGTTGAAGGAGTAAGTATCGCATTTGTCATTATGAAGTACAATGAAAAACTTGATAAGTGGCAAGTAACAGGATCGATTGGAGGGATAATCTAATGCCTAATATTTTAGATGTTGGTGAAAATATAGTTGATTCTGGAAAAGATTTAGTTGATAAAGTTAGCGATACAATTTCAGGCGTTTTTGAAGGCGTAAAAGAGAGTGTGGATAGTGTATTGCACCCTATTGATACCTTGTTAGGGAATTGGGGCAGTGACTTGTTAGAAGCCAGTATGAAAATTGCCAATAAGACGACCTTTGATATTCCTAATATCCAATTAATTAGTACCATTACCAACGTGTTTGTCTTTGCCACGACAACCTTTGCGATTTGTATTGTGTTGTATAAGGTCATTGAAGCGCAAATACAAGCTTCTAATGGGAGTGGTGACGCATTGACCGCTAATATTGTTCAAAAGCTGTTTTACTCGTCTATTGCCTTAGCAACGTTGCCCTGGGCAATGAACTTTTTTATCAAAAAGATTGTTGCACCAATCGGGGAATATGTGATTCAACAAGTCGCTAATGATTTGAACGTGGAAACGATCGGCGAACGATTGCGTAATTTCTTAGTATCAAATTTCTTTAATGGTGGCGTTAGCGCCGTTGTTCTCTTTGTTTTCGTGATATTCTTTGCCTTTTCCATTGCCAAGTATTTTGTGGCGATTTGTGTTTTTTATGCTGATTTCTTGGTACTGACTATGTTAACACCATTAGTTGCCTTATCCCTTTTAACGGACGAGCAAAATTACTTTCAAATATGGATCAAAGAACTGTTATCCGAAGCTTTAACCATGCTAATTAAATTGATTCTCTATTTAGCAATGATTACCCTCATGATTGCTGAAAAATATACGTTGCCAAACTTTATGTTAATGATTGGTTGTGGCTTGTTGATTATCAAAACACCGTCTGCCCTACAAAATATGTGGTATTCAACCAAAGTGTCAAAAGGTGGCGGGCTTGGAAACTTAGCTATGATGGCTATGTTTAGAAAATAAGAGAGGGGGATAACGATTGTCTTATTATTTTGAAATACGAATTATTCTTCCCGAAGAAGAAAATCAATTTTTGAATCGAAAATTAAGTAAAAGCGAATTATCCGAAGTCACACACTATTTACAACAAAAGACAAGTCGAGGAATTCCAGTTAAATTTCGTGTAGGTATTTTTAGAGTAGAAGATCAAACAAAAATTATGTCTGTTACGCTGAATACAAAAAATACAAAAGAAACGGACGTAATTAACTTGTTATTAAATCGAGTAACAGATCAACACGTTTTAGTTTACTTGAATGAACCAACAGAACCAACGCTTAATACGCAAGAATTAAATCGTCAGGAGTTAAAAACGAGTAATGAACGCCAAGAAATACCGCAGACAGAAATTCCAACTGAAACAGTAAATGAACCTAGTGTTATTAAGGAAATATCGAAAAAGAACCAAGCAAAACAAACGAATAGTAGAAAAGAATCACTATCAGAATCCATAAACAAGAAAAATGTTCCCAAAATTCATTTGTTCATATCTATTTTGACTCTTTTTATTGTATTATTGATAGGAATAAGTGTTATTCAACAAGTACAACTTCAATCAGTCAAAAAAGAGAACGAATTATTGAAAGAACAAATTGAACGTGTCAAAGAAACGGATATTTCTCAATCGAAAATAGATACTTTTGGAAGATACTTTTTGACTTACTATTTTTCACAGGAAAAAAATCAAGAAAATTATCAGTCAAGTTTAAGAAAATATGTATCCGAAAAGGTAGATATATCCGATTGGAAAGCGTTAGGGAAAACGCTTAAGAGTGTCAATTACTATGGTAGTGAACAAACAAAAAAAGGGTATAGCGTTGAATACCTTCTAAATGTTTCAGTAGACAATCGTAGTAAAATGCAAAAAATCACTTTTGAGGTTGAACCAACTAAAAACGGCTTTCTTGTGACAACTCAACCAAAACTTACAGACTTCTCTTTTAACTGAAATACGCTAAAAAGAGAGTGCTTAAACAATGGGAAAAATTAATTTAAATCAAATTTACACAGCAAAAGAAATGAGTGAAAGGATAGGTAAGAATAGAAATTACCTATCCCAAGCTTACCGTAACAACAAACATGAAATACTTAAAAATTTTAATTATCGAAAAATTGGTGGAACAATTATTTTCTCTGATAATCCCAATAATGATTTATCGCAATTGATTACAGCAAAAGAAGCAAGCCAGTTGTTAGGAAAGAATGATGAATACTTTGCCCACATTTATAAACGGTTTCCTCATAGACTAGAGGGAATCGATCACATTTATACAGGTAAAACATTATTCTTAACGAAAGAATCGCTAGAAGTTTTTAAAAAAAAGATGAATAAAAATGTCAGATAAAGCATATTTATGATATACTATTTATGTACACAAATATTAATTTTTAAGGAGAGAAGAAAATGAAAAAAATTGCCTTTTTAACACTTTTTAGTACAGCGCTATTGGTATCAGCCCCACTTGTTAGTTTTGCGGACGAAGCAACAGGTAGTCCAGGTGTCAATGTTCTAGCTGATGATGTAGTTGATCCAGTAGAACCAACCGATCCAACTACTCCGGTTGATCCAGTTGATCCAGTTGATCCAGTCGATCCAACAGAGCCAACGGAACCAACCGATCCAACTACTCCGGTTGATCCAGTTGATCCAGTTGATCCAGTTGATCCAGTCGATCCAACAGAGCCAACGGAACCAACGGAACCAACGGAACCAACGGAACCAAGGGAACCAACAGAGCCAACGGAACCAACGGAACCAACAGAACCAACAGAGCCAACGGAACCAACGGAGCCAACGGAACCAACGGAGCCAACGGAACCAAGCAAGCCGACAGAACCAAGTAAACCAACAGTACCAAACAAACCAGTAGACACAAACCCAATTGAAAACCCAGTTAATACAGACACAGGCGTTGTGATTGTTGCAGTTGAAGATAGTAAACCAATCATTCAATTAGCAGACGGAACAACAAAAAAAGTTGAAGCTAAAGAAATTGGAGCAGACGTTCAAAAAGACGGAACAGTTACAGTTAAAGGTTTAGACGGAAAAATGAAAGTTTTACCAAAAACAGGTGAAACAGCAAATATTGCATTGTCTGTCCTAGGTTCATTAATGGTATTAGGATCAGGAATCATTTTTAAAAAGAGAATTTAAGTAAATTTAAAAGCATGGTCTCAAGTTTCACTAGCAGCCATGCTTTTATTGAATCATTGTAGGATATTTTAAAGATAATTGCCCACTTTAAAATTAAACATGTGCTTAGAATCGTTCTAGGCAACACCAATAACAACCGTAGAATCAGCAACTTGGAATCATTTTACAATCATGTTATAACGTTGGTAATTATGCTAAAATCTTTTTTACGAACATAGTAGGAGAATTATATTATATGTTTTGTCAAATTAAGTTAGAATAAAATGCTTCTTGTACATAGCTCAAAAATATCTCAATTGGTGTTCTGTAATTCAATGATTTTCTTGGAATATGATTACGTTGATTGCTGACACTGGAAATAAATGTCTGATTCACTTCTCTAAAATCCATTGATTTCGGCAGTCCATTACGACGCAGAATCCCGTTAGAATTCTCGTTTAATGGGCGTTGAGAAGGTGTTCCAGGGTCCGCAAAATATATATCAATATCATGTTGGTTACTAATGGCTTTCCAGTTAGAAAATTCTTTTCCACAGTCAAACGTAATAGATTTAAAGAAGTTTTTAGGGAAGCGAGAAAACCATTGATTAAGGGCAGTTTCAATATCTAATGCCTTACGGCCGTTGGGTTTAATCGTGATAATTACTTTAGATAATCTTTCAACTAAAGTAATGACGGCACTTTTATGATGAATGCCAACGATCGTATCACCTTCAAGGTGACCAAACTCAGAATTGAAATCAGGATAATTATCAGGTCTATCATGGATTGAGCGCTGATATTGTTGTTTTCCCCGTTTTTCCTGATGGCCATTGGGTTTTCTTTTACCTTTCATCGGTAGTGTGTCAATATCAAATATTCCTTTAGAAAATAAACGATAAAGTGTTCTCATACCGCATGAAACAGGCCTTTCTTTTCGCCCGATAATGACGTCAGGCGTCCAACCAAGAGTGACTTTCTCTTTAATGTAAT
This sequence comes from Enterococcus sp. DIV0240d, assembly GCF_051711245.1. Lineage (NCBI taxonomy): Bacteria > Bacillati > Bacillota > Bacilli > Lactobacillales > Enterococcaceae > Enterococcus > Enterococcus sp. DIV0240d. The sequence continues at coordinate 36,023 of NZ_JBIOMG010000002.1, forward strand.
CTACTTCATGAGCAGGTAATTGAATGACTTTTCTACCACATTTTTTCTTATTTTCTTTATACTGGTGCCAATAATCAAGAGCAGTCTTGCCTTGCTTGAACTTATTGACTACATTATAAATAGTTTGTATAGCACGTCCCATTCGGTTAGCGATTTCAACCGGTTTATTATGTTGAAGATAATATGATTCTATCATTGTCAGTTCGTCTATGGTAAGATGTTTGTAGGTCATTTATGGTTACACTCCTTTGTTTTCTTTCGTCGGAAATACAATTTGAGTGTACCATAAATGCCTTTTTATTTTTCTAACTTAATTTTACAATTCGCGAGGTATTAAAAGCAGCGCTATCTACCCTAAAAAAGAGTTTTTATAGCGCTGCTTTTAATTTTAGAACGAAAGATTTTAACGCATCACTTAATTTTTCACCAATTTTTTGGTCGTTTTGTCTCTGAATGTCAGTTCTAAGTTCAAACCGTCTGCAATTTTGGTAATAGTTTTTAACGAGGGAGCATAAGAAAAATTTTCTACTCGAGCTATTTGAGCTTGAGAGACATGTACCTTGTCAGCTAATTCTTTTTGCGTCATTTTTTTTTCTTTACGCAAGCTAGCTAATAGAGCGGTCAATTCAATCAGTTTTTTATCTTCTTGCGAAATGCTGCTAATATCTTTCTTTACATCGGTCCATTTCATATTAATTATCCTTTCTTACGTTCTAGCCAATCAGCTAGTTCACGCTTCGCTTGTTCAATTTCTCTTTTAGGCGTTTTTTGTGTTTTCTTTCTAAATTGGTGCAATAAAATCAACTGATTATCTTCTAGGGTTGCGAAAAAGACCCGATTAGGGATGGGACGTAGTTCCCACAGTTTCCCCTCAATTTGTTTTACTAGCGGTTCTCCTACAAATGTGCCATCATATTCAAGGCGTTCCATTTGGTAGTAGAGCTTTTTTAAAGTCGATTTGTTTTCTTTTGTTGGATTACTATCTAATTCTTTGATCCAATCCATGATTTGACTTTGCCCTTTTTTATCTTCATAAATTTCTATTTCATATTTTTTCATAGAAACTCCTATCACGTTCTGTATAATCAAACAATATATCAAATTTGATATATTGTCAAGTAAGCTAAGAAAGAAGTGTTTTTTTGGTTCGGTTTTGAATAAAGAGGCTGTTCTGCTGCTGACTTTACAGTCATAGCTCTGGTGATCGACTTGCTGATAGGAGGATGAAATGGGAAACGAAACCTCACCCTTGAGGAACGTTGCATTTTTAATAAGCATAGAAATGAGCAACCTCTCTTTTCTATCCTGATTTCCATTTTTTATTTATTATAAGCGTACTTACAGACTTTAGACTGTCGTGGGCAGAACGTTTTAATTTTCATTTAGTTAAAAGGTCCAGCTAGAATGTAAGTGGAGAATACCTATTTTATTAATGGTCCACTAGGGTTAATAATTTATTAAGACCACTCAAATACCATACGTTAGCTCATTATAAAATTGATATTGACACTAACTTCTTTTGAATAAAAAATGATGAATTCGTATAAAATGATAGTAATATTCCAATATACTGATATTGAAAGTATATATGAAAGCGCTATAATTATTAACATATCCAAGTAGCTATTGGTTTTATCTGACTTGCAACTCTTTATGAATCAAAAATTTTTTTGGTAAATATGATAGTGAATTAATAGCTAGCATTCAGATGTAACATACTGAATATCAATAAAAAAAGAAGGGAATATAGGTGAAATCTAGCAAGCATATTGTTGCTTAGATTAAAATTATTTTAAAAAAATTAAATTGAAGGGATGAATTAATTATGAAAAAATATTTATTTTTAACTATAGCTATACTTTCCGTACTAGTTTCAGGTTGCTCAAGTACTGAAAAAAAGGAAAATGAAGGTAAAGGAAATGATGAACTAGTTATTTGGACTTTTAATGATGAAATGAAAGATATTGTTGATGACTATTATTCGAAATATAGCCCAGAGTCAAAAATCAAAGTAGTAGTAACACCAGCAGACAATTATGATATGAAACTAGCACCACTTTTAGGGACTGATAGCGCCCCAGATGTAATTGCTTTAGAAGTTAATTCTGTAAAAAAATATATTAATTCAGGCAATTTAGCTAGTCTTGAGCCCATTCGAGAAAGTGTTGAACAAGCACAAACATATGATTACGTGTTAGACGTAGGGAGTAATGAAGAAGGAAAACTTATGGCAAGTTCTTGGCAAGCAACACCTGGGGCATTTTATTACCGAGCAAGTTTAGCATCTAAGTACTTAGGTATTGAAAATCCAGAAGAAATGCAAGAGAAAGTAAAAGATTTTGAAACACTCTATCAAACCTCTATAGAGCTTAATGAAAAAAGTAATGGCGAAGTTTTTATGTTTAGTGGTGTTGATGACTTAGAGCAAATATATTTAGGATCCAAAAAACAACCTTGGGTAATTGATAATAAACTAATCATTGACCCTAACTTATTAAATTTGCTAGAAATGTCTAAAAATTTTGTGGATAAAAAACTTACAAAAGATGTAGAGGCTAGAAGTGAAGCATATTACAGCGGGATATCTTCTGATGACATATTTGCAACAGCTCTTCCAACATGGGGACTGCATTTTATTTTAAAACCGAATTCTCAATCAAGTGATGGAGCAATTGATACAGCAGGTGATTGGAGATTGACCAAAGGCCCGGCTTCATATATGGGTGGGGGTACATTTTTAGCTATGACTAAAAACTCAAAAAAACAAGAAGAAGCAATTAAGTTCATTGAATTTGTGACAACCAATCAGGAATTTTTGGAAAATCATGCAAAACAAACCGGTGATTTTTTATCAAGTGAAGCCGTTGTAAATAAAATAAAAGGTGAATTTTCCGAAGAATTTTTGGGAGGACAAAATAATTATGAGTACTTTTCTGAAATGGCAAAAGATGTAGATGGGAATACATCAACTGAATATGATGAGGATTTAAATAAATTATTTAGGTCTGCTGCGATTACACCTTATTCTAAAGGTGAAATTTCTTTGGAAGATGCAATAACTAATTTTAAACGTGAAGTGCTTAATTTATATCCAAATTTAGAAGTGGAATAATTAAAATTTGAAAGGTGAATAGTAATGAAAAATCAAGCAGTCAACCCATTTTTGCCTAATTATGAGTACATTCCGGATGGTGAACCTTATCGTTTTGGTGATAGGATTTATCTCTTTGGTTCACACGACAAATTTGATGGAAATGTTTTTTGTGAGAATGACTATGTGTGTTGGTCAACTTCAGTCGCCAATCTCTCTGATTGGCGGTATGAAGGTATAATTTATCATAAAACACAAGATCCACATAATTTGAAAGGAGATCGATATTTATACGCTCCTGACGTCCAATTAGGAATTGATAATCGTTATTATTTATATTATGCATTAGATACGCATGGGATTATATCAGTAGCGGTTTGTGATACACCAGCGGGAAAGTATCAATATTATGGTACTGTTAAATATCCTGACGGCAGATTTGTTGGAGGTGATAAAGGGGATATATTTCAATTTGATCCAGGCGTCTTGATTGATAATGATAAAATTTTCTTATACAGTGGCATTGCACCCGTAGATAGCGTTGAAAATGACAGAAATTTCGGTTATCGTCGATATGAGGGCGCGTATTGTCTTGAGTTAGAGTCAGATATGTTAACAGTGAAGAACGGACCTAATTTAATACTTCCTAAAATAAATGCTTCTGATAACACTAGCTTTTCTGGACATGAATTTTTTGAAGCAAGCTCAATGAGAAAAGTTAATGGGATGTATTATTTGATCTATTCATCTATTAATGGACATGAATTATGCTATGCAACCAGTAAGAAACCAGATAGAGACTTTATATTTGGTGGAACAATAATTAGTAATGGGGACGTAGGATATGAAGGTCGAGAATTTAAGGATGCTTTAAACTATACAGGAAATAATCATGGAAGCATTATTGAAATAGATGGACAATGGTATGTTTTTTACCATAGACACACTAATCAACATAGCTTTTCTCGCCAAGCTTGTGCTGAGAGAATCTACTTTACTGAAGATGGTCATATTCCACAAGTAGAAATGACAAGTTGTGGTTTAAATGATGGAGTACTGATTGGTAAGGGGAAATATCCTGCTTATATTGCTTGTAATTTAATTGGACCTAAAGGCACAAGGTTTTATCCTATTCAATCGTCAGATTCCCAAAATCATCCCTACTTTACTCAAACGGGTGATGACCGTGAATCAAATGGTGATCAGTATATTGCAAATATTACAAGTGGGACTGTGATAGGTTATAAGTATTTTGATTTAAGCAAGACCACTAAAGTATCAATACAAGTTAGAGGTAGTGGAAATGGAAAATTTAAAATTTTAAATCGTGTTAATGGTGAAGAAATAAGTTCAATTAATATAAAGGTGCAATCGGAACATCAAAATTTTTCGAATAATATTAACCTAGACAGCACTAAAAGTGCACTATATTTCAAGTATGAAGGAACCGGAATCATTGAATTTCTCTCATTTACTTTAAGTTAGTTACCTATATATCAGGCTGTTCGAGTCTAATATATAAGTTGAGCTAGTGGATCAGAAATTTAAGATAAGGGGAATGGAGTATGAAAAAAAAGAAATTTGAGCACTACAATAGATATGGTTATTTATTTATTGCACCCTTTTTAATAATTTTTATAATTTTTCAATTATATCCAATACTGTATACGATGGGACTTAGTTTTACAGATTTAAGCGGTTGGAATACAGAGTTTAATTTTGTAGGTTTAGATAATTTTAAGAACTTAATAAAAAATGACTTGTTTTGGCAAGCAACCAAAAACACATTTTTAATCTGGACTCTTAACTTTATACCACAACTAAGTTTAGCGATGTTATTAGCCTCTTTGCTTACTAATGCAAAGTTAAAAATTAAAGGGGCAACCTTCTTCAAGATTATGTTTTATTTACCAAACATAATAACAGCCGCCTCGGTATCAATTATATTTTTTGCGTTATTTAGTTATCCGGCTGGACCAATCAATCAAGCTTTGTTAAGTTTAGGGATAATTGATACAGGTGTTGATTTTTTTAGAAATACTATAATAACAAGAGGTATTGTGATATTTGTTCAATTTTGGATGTACTATGGATCAACAACCATTGTTTTAATTTCAGGGATACTTAGCATAGATGAGTCGCTTTTTGAAGCAGCACGAATAGATGGTGCTACTGGCCCACAAATTTTCCGGCATGTTACATTGCCATTGTTGAAACCAATTACCCTGTACACGTTAATCACTTCATTAATCGGTGGTTTACAGATGTTTGACATTCCCTTTTTATTAACAAACGGGGGCCCTAATAATAGTGTCACAACTATTACAATGTTTATTTATAATCAAGCGTTTTTAGGGAATAGAAATACTAATGTAGCATCTACTGCTTCAGTAGTATTATTGGCATTTTCACTATGTTTAAGTACGATTGTATTTAGACTATTTAGAGATAGAAAAGTGAAGGTATAAATATATGAATAATATAATGAAAAGAAAGTTATTGTATATCTTATTTTTTATATTGACATTACTTAGTGTCATTCCATTTTGGATTGTATTAGTAAATGCTACTCGATCAGCAGAACAAATTCAACAAAGCGTTTCCTTGATTCCTGGAAGTAATTTTATGAATAACTTACGTGTCCTTTTAAGTGGTGGATTTGATATTGTAGGTGGTTTCAAAAATAGTTTTATAATCTCTATCAGCTCAACAGTGTTGAATGTATATATATCATCCTTAACTGCGTATAGTTTCGTAGCTTATGATTTTAAAGGAAGGAAATTGATATTTGGTCTTGTATTGTGCTTGTTAATGATACCAGGACAAATTAGCATGGTTGGGTTTTATCAGATGATGAATAACTTTAATCTTTTAAATAGCTTTATTCCATTAATTTTACCGGCAGCAGCAGCACCTGGAACTGTATTTTTTTTAAAACAATATCTGGATACGATTTACCATAAAGATTTGGCTGACTCAGCGAGATTGGATGGGGCAGGCGAATTTAAAATATTCCATTCTATATTCTTACCTTTAATGAAACCAGGAATCGCAACAATGGCTATTTTCTCTTTTGTTAGTTCGTGGAATAACTTCCTAATGCCATTAATTTTAATTAATGATTCAGAAAAGTACACGCTTCCAATGTGGGTACAAATGTTAAAAACGGATATTTATAGCACTCAATTTGGTAGCATGTATTTAGGCATGGGATTATCAGTTATTCCGCTGATTATTATATATTTGATTTTATCAAGGCATATTATTGGTGGTGTGGCGGCTGGAGGTATTAAAGAATAATTTTATTATGTTATTTATTCCGTTCGCGATATTCTTTTGGAAGTAATTGAAAGTGTTGTTTAAATTTTTTATAAAATAATGTTAAATTGGTAAAACCCGCTTGTTTTGCAATGTCGTTTATTGTGATGTTTGTATTAACAAGAAGAAATGCAGCTTGGTTTAATTTTAATTCCAAAACTATCTCACTGTAATTTTTATTGAAATTATTCTTAATCAATGAGCTTAAGTAGTTCGGCGTGTAACTAAATTGTTTTGCGATAGAAGATAAACTACTGTTTGAATAATTTGACTCAATATATTTCATTATTTCCATCATAGAGTACTGGTTGTTTGCGCTATTAACTCTTTTGTTTGTGTCATATTCAAAAATCCGTACAAGGTTTAAAAATAGTAAATTTAGGTAACTTTCCTGCATTTGATATGATCCCGTGGAGGGATGGTACGTTTCCCATAGTAATTGTTTAAATAGCAATGGGATATGTTTATTTTCTGATGAGTGAAAGATGATGTATTGATCATGCTTTTGGGTATAAGAAATGGAATTTAATAAAAAGTCTAATAGAATTCCTTTTCTAGAAACATTTTTAAAAAAGTTAGCGTTAAAATATTTTTTTTGAATTAAAACATTAATAATAATATCTTTCGTTGAAGTTTCCATAATAGCATGAGGAATATCTGTATCAATAATGCAAATTTCTCCTTTTTTTAACAAAACAGATTTACCATCAATAATTTGTTGACATTGTCCATCATAGACATAGTTTATTTCAATAAATGTATGTTTATGCATAGGAACTTCAATAAAACGATCGTGCCTTGTAATACGAAAATCTTCATTGTCATTTATGAGTGAGTCAAAAATATAAACGTATTTCCCATTTATTTCAGATTTTTTCAAAGAATTATAGTAATCAGTCAAATCCGTTCTTTTTTCGTCATCAGTAATAACTCGAATTTCATTATCTAATTTGATGAAATCCATGATATCTTAACTCCTTTTATCCATAATATAACATCGTAGGTTTTGATAGTCAATTACCAACAAAGTACCATTGAAGCACTTTATTGAAAGCGTTAAGATTAATCTAATAGATAAACTAAATTAATTTATTCATTTATATGTATTATTTTTTAACAATATAAATAATGTGGATAATTAATTAGACTTCAAATATGGAGGATAAATAATGTTAGCAGTTACGAACTTAAAGTGTAATTATCAAACTAATCCTATAGGAATTGATGATTTGCGACCATGCTTTAGTTGGCAAATAAAATCTAGTGAGAGTGCCGTCTTGCAGCAACAATATCAAATACAAGTAGCTTTTGATGAAAATTTTAACGATATCATTTGGAATAACAGGAGTTTTTCGGTAGATTCGGTTCATATTCCATATGACGGGCCGAATTTAAAATCTCGTCAGCGTTATTATTACCGGGTTAAAGTATGGATAAGTGAGCATCATGAATCTCCTTGGAGTCAAGTAGGCTTTTGGGAAATGGGTATATTAACAGAAACTGAATGGAAGGCAGAATGGATTACAGTGAAGGGGAGGGGGACAAGTGCAGAATTTGGTAGTAGATCTCCTTTCAGTTGTAGTAAGGAATTTAAGATAGAGAAAAAAATAAAAAAAGCAATTGTCTATGCAACAAGCTTGGGAGTCTATGAATTAAAGTTAAATAATATAAAAGTGGGCACTGACTATTTTACCCCCGGTTGGACAGATTATAATCATCAGATACAATATCAGGCGTATGATATTACATCGTTACTCCAGTCCGATAGTAATAAATTGTCTGCAACAGTGGGTGAAGGATGGTATAGTGGTTATCTTGGTTGGCAAAAGCGTAAAGATAGTTATGGTAACATCAATGCGATTTTTGTCCAAGTTCATTTAGATTATACAGATGGACAGGAAGAGATAATTATTTCAGATAGCTCTTGGATAGGAGAAAATTGTAATATAATAGCATCAGATTTATACAATGGCGAAATCTATGATGCTCGAGAAATAGAAGGAAATCCGGGAAAGGTTATTGTTTTAAATCATAGTAAGAAAGAGTTGGTTGCACAACAAAATGAACCAGTTAGAATTATGGAAGAAATTGCTCCAATCGCATTATTAAAAACGCCAAGTGGCGAAACAGTTTTAGATATGGGACAAAATATGGTTGGTTGGGTCAGATTTAAAGCCAATGGTGATGAAGGCCGAAAATTAACCCTAGTTCATGGTGAGGTTCTAGATCAATATGGAAATTTTTATCGTGAAAACTTACGAAATGCTGCGCAAAAAATCATCTATATTTGTAATGGAGAAGGAGAATTTGAATATGAACCTCACTTCACATTTCAGGGTTTCCGTTATGTAAAGTTGACAGGTTTTACTGAAGATATAAAACTATCAGATTTTAAAGGAATTGTCCTCCACTCAGCTATGGAAGAAACAGGGGCTTTTTCCACTTCAGATGCTCATCTTAATCAACTTCAGCATAATATACTATGGGGTCAAAAAGGAAATTTTGTTGACGTTCCAACTGACTGTCCACAAAGAGACGAAAGGCTTGGTTGGACTGCTGATGCACAAATATTTGCACGAACAGCTTCTTTTAATATGAATACGGCACTATTTTTTAGTAAATGGTTAAAAGACTTGGCGTTTAATCAATATGCTGATGGTTCAGTTCCACTGGTTGTTCCGGATATTGTCAAAGGACAAATATTTATTACAGATACGAATGAAGAAATTTTAAAAACAGCGGCCGCATGGGGTGACGCAGCAGTAATTAATCCTTGGACAGTTTATCTATGCTATGGTGATAAGAAGATTTTAGAAGAGCAATATACGAGTATGAAGAGGTGGATAAATTATATTCGTAGCCAGGGGGAAAATGAGTACCTCTGGGATTCTGGTGCACAACTAGGTGATTGGTTAGCATTAGATAATAAACCAGGCAGTAAATTTGGAGCAACTGACGAGTCGTTAATAGCAACGGCTTATTATGCACATTCTGTAAAAATATTTTCTGAAATTGCAAAAATACTCTATAAGTTTGATGACTATAAAACATACTGTGAGTTACATAAAAATATTAAAATTGCTTATGGTGAAAAATTTATTGATAAAGAAGGGGATTTAACCTGTCAGACACAAACGGCACATATTATTTCGCTTCATTTCGATTTACTACCAGAACAATTTAAAAGAGATGTTGCGAAAAAATTGGTCACTCTGATTAAAATGAAAGGTGTACATTTAGATACTGGATTTGTTGGAACACCATATATTTGTCATGCATTAGCAGAAAACGGCTATATCGAGGTCGCTTATGCCTTGTTGTTTCAATTGGATTACCCCTCATGGTTATATCAAGTAGAAAACGGGGCTACTACTATGTGGGAGCATTGGGATGGAATTAAGGAAGACGGATCTTTCTGGGATACAGAGATGAATTCGTTTAACCATTATGCTTATGGATCTATTGGAGATTGGATGTATCAATATATAACAGGAATAGATATTTTAGAAGCGGGTTATAAAAAAACAAAAATAGCCCCACAACCTACCAAACGATTAAACAATGCTAAGGCAAGTTTGATGACAATGTACGGTGTGCTTAGTGTTTCTTGGGAAAAGAATAGTAATCAATTTTCATTAGATGTTATAGTACCGCACAACACGACAGCGATAATCTATTTACCCTTAGTGAAAAATCCAATAAGCTTGCAAGAAGAGATTATTCAGAAATATCCAACAACTAGATTTAATTACTTAGACACACGGCCAGAAGTGTTTTCTTTTGAAATCGGATCCGGAGAATATGGATTTAAATATGAATATAATTTAAAAAAAGAATCTAATGTCTAATTTTGTGAATTGTAGAATTAAGGGCTCTTTGTCAATAAGGACTGATGAGTTGTGTAAAATCAAATCTGGGTCAGAATGAACCACATTCTGGCTCAGATTTTTTTGTTATCTTACATTGATTAATTGATTGATCAAAAAGATTCTAATTCTCATGTTCTCGAATGATTTAAATCCGTAGGATACTCGTTTCATTGTCTTTATGTGGGTATTCTTCGCTTCTATTTTTCCATTGGAATAAGGATAGATCATTGCGTTGGTGATGCCTTCTTCATGGGTAAGAAGGTTTTGAAGCTTTTCTCGAAAGCCGTCATCTAACGTTTCGGGAAGTTCTGCCAATAAGGAGAAAAATAGGTTAGGGTCTTTGTCTCGAAAGGCTTCAACTAATTCATGAAAAAAGGGATACGCCTCCTTCAGGGGCGTAGAAAACTCAAGCAATCGATCAATCATCATTGCTTCAGTAAGAAATGGGTATTTTGGTGCTCGGAAACTTTTCCATGTTTTGTATTCATAATGGTTGATGTTTGCACGATTTTTTAGCAAAAAGCGCCAGTTCTTTTTCAGTTTTTCTGCCTGGCTTTTCTGTCCGACTTTACGCAGTTCATTCATTTCACGGATACGCAACTCATTGAACGCTTGATTCATGTGTTTGACAATATGAAACCGATCAATCACGACTTTCGCATTTGGCAGAACACGTTTGGTGAGCTGGAAGTAGGCGGCGTTCATGTCTGTCACCAAGAATTCTACTTCTTCTGGATTGGTACAACCTAAGAAATAGCTTGTTAATCGAGGTAATTTACGCGTAGGCAAAACATCTATTAATTTTCCTGTTTCGCCATCTGCACAAATAAAGCTCATTTTATCTTCTATAGAAGCATGCGAACGAAATTCATCAACCATCAATACTCTGGGGAGAATCTTCTTAGATTGCTTTGGTAAATAGCTTTTAAACTCTTTCAATGTACGAATAACGGTGGTCAAAGATACCTGACAGCTTTTCGCAATAAAAGATAAAGATACTTTTTCAGTCAGTAAAGAAGCAATTTTATATCTAACATGATTTGCGATTGAATGTCTGGGTTGGACAAAATAACTTTGAGCCGTCCAATGGGTTCGGCAGTTTTTACAGGTATAGCGCTGCTTTTTTAGGCGCATAACCAAAGGCATATGATTGTATTGTTCAAAACGGACAATCGTTTCCTTCTTCCCATTTTTCACTATAATTGCTTTCCCGTTTCCATCTATCACAGTAGAACCACAACTTCTACAAGCACGAGGAGTAGGCGAGAGAACAGCATCGACGACCAACATCTTTTTCTTCTGAAGGGTCTCGTAAGAGAGCTCTGTAATCAACAAATCTTTCTCTATTATTCTCAGCATTTTTTTGATAGAATCATTCATATAGCATATCGTCCTCTCAGTTGTTTATTTTGTGGTGATTTAATCATACTAGAGAACGATATGTTTTTTAATACCTAAAATGAAAATGGGACTGAAGAATCAATTCTGATTCATCAGTCCCATAAATTATAGAGCCGAATTAAGTTAGCCAAGTTACATAGCATCTTACCTCAGATTAATATGGTGAAGAACAAAGATAAGTTAGAGATCATGCGATTACAGATAGAATACATTGTAAAGCGTTATATTTGGATTGAGTGTCTGTACGTCTAATGGCATGGTGCTTTTTAGAACTTCTGTTTAACCATTATATTCGGATAATCCCTGTCAGTAATATGCTCGCTTATGGAAATAGTGGGTGGTCCTTTCCTGTGGCGGATATCAATTAGCCAATAACGTCAAAACGCATCTTAAAATCAGATGCGTTTTGACGTTATTGATTTATGAACTAAGCAGCTTATGATTCTCAATTTTTTTATCATACAAGTATCCTTTGTCGACCTTCACTAAAGTAAGCCCGAAATATAAAAAAGCTCACCTTTTGAATACGGCATTAAGAATCGTCCATTAGTGCGGAACTATCGTCCACCGAATGCGGATAAAAAGTCCACCAAGTGCGAAAATAATCGTCCAAATCGATAACCCTCTGTATACTTATTTTATGTATGAGTTTTCATACAAATAAGTTATAGGAGGTTATTTTTATGATCAACTATCATAAAATTCTTGAAATGCATCTACAAGGGATTTCTCAACGAACAATCTCTTCCAGTACGGGGCATTCAAGAGATAAAATTAGAGAGGTGGTGAATCAAGCAAAAGCCAAAGGCTTAGAAGAATTGTCTAAAGAGATGACTAATCCTTGGTTAGAGGATTATCTATTCCCCGAGAAAAGTGCTAATCAACGTGGGTATTACGATCCTGACTGGGATTATATCCATAAAGAACTGCTCAAAAAGAATGTCACGCTCAAACTTCTGCATAAAGAGTATGAACATGAGGCAAAGATTCAAAACAAGATGCCTTACGCTTATCGAACATTTTGCGAGAAATATGGTCACTACGGTAAGAAGTACAAATTAACCATGCCTATTCATCGCAAACCCGGTGAAATCTTGGAAGTGGATTGGGCAGGCAGTACATTATCTGTTAAAAACAATGAGAATGGCGAAGGTATCAAAGTTTATATTTTCGTAGCTACCTGGCCATTCAGTCAATATAGCTATGTTGAGGGATTTTATGACATGAAAACAGATAATTTGGTTAGCCGCTCATATTCATGCCTTAGAATTTTTCCAGGGGGTACCTGAAACGGTTGTGTCGGACAATCTTAGGACTGGTGTGACAAAAACGGATTACTCAGAGCCACTTTTAAATGAAGGTTATCGACAATTAAGTGATTATTATCGTTTTACTATTGTCCCTGCACGGGTGAGAGCTCCAAAAGATAAACCGTCGGTTGAAGGGAATGTTGGATTTATTAGCCGTCAAGTCATTGCCGCCTTGCGTAATGAAACGTTCTTTAGTTTAAAAGAGTTGAACCAGGCCATTACTGAAAAGACTCAAGAATTGAATCAAGAAGCCTTTCAGAAAAGACCTGGTTCAAGGTTTACAGTCTTTCAGGAAGAAGAACTTCCGTTTTTAGGCTCCCTTCGTCACCCTCGCTTTACACAGTCTCAATGGCGGATATCTAAAGTCCAATTAGATTACCATATTCAGGTTGAGCGTATGTTTTATTCCGTTCCCTATGAATATGTCAATGACGAAGTAGAAGTAAGATTAACTGACAACCTAATAGAAGTGTACTTCAATGAACATCGAATTGCATCTCATAAACGACTTCGGGGCGATATTGGTCAACACTCTTCAAATATCGATCATATGCCAGATAATCACCGTCGTTATTTAACTCATACCCCCAAAGAAAATTTATTATGGGCAGAAAATATTGGGCCAAATACTTACGCGTATGTGGATTATATTCTTTCCAATAATGTGGAAAAGAAAGCCCTTAAATTACTCGCTACTTTAAGAAATACAGCCTCTAAATACTCGTTGGAAGAGTTAGAAGCTGGTTGTCACACGTTGATGTCTGTCGCAAAGGAACCAACAAACTCATTACTAAAATCCATTATCAGTCGTGCAAAGAAACGAAAGAAAGCTTTAGATACTCATTCGAAAGCATCAATTATAGAGGAGCAAACGGATAGCAACTATGGATTTGTCCGCGGTGCAGCCTACTTTGGAGGTAAAAAATAATGAGAAATGAACAAACACTTGAAAAGTTAAAAGCTATGAGATTAAGCGGAATGGCAGACCTATACGAGCAGCAAGCAATGGACGAATCCAGTCAATCCTTAGGATTTGAGGAACGTTTTGAGTTACTGGTAGACGCGGAGTCTGCCCGCCGTAAATCGAGTAAATTAGAGCGTTTAATTCAACAAGCAACATTTAGTGATCCAGATGCCTCTATTGAAGGAATTGAATACTATCCGGATCGTCATCTCGATAAAAATTTAATTTCTAAACTCGCACAAGGACAGTATATTGAAAACAATCAAAATATTATCTTAATGGGTGCTTCTGGAAACGGAAAGACCTGGATAGCCAATGCCTTCGGTATTCAAGCCTGTCGTCAATTCAGAAAAGTGAAATACATTCGTCTTCCAGAATTAATTGACGAGCTGGCTTTAGCGAAATATGAAGCTGATGGCTCTTATCGTAAACTGATTAAAAAGTATACGAAAATTGAACTACTTATTATTGACGAATGGTTATTGATGGAGCTTTCTTTGGAAGATAGTGTTCATATTTTTGAAATCGTCGAAGCCCGTTTGAAACAAACGTCTACCATATTCTGTTCGCAATATACTCCTGAGGGGTGGCATGAAAAAATAAAAAATATTCAATTAGCCGATGCGGTTCTGTTGCAAAGTTTTAAATAAAGAATAAAATCCCTTACGGTATCTATGATTTAAGCTGGGATTCCCAATAATACCTTGATTTCAGTACAGACCGAAAACCCGAAGAGAGTGCCTTCTTTTCGGGTTTTCTTATATAATCCTCGAATGGCTTCCATGCCTTTAATCGTGGTAGAGGCAGTGCGTAAACTTCGATAGAATTTATTGCGTCTCTTTACTGGACGATGGTCTTGTTCAATCAAATTATTCAGGTATTTAATGGTACGATGTTCTGTCCCTTGATAAAAGCCGTATTCTTTTAGTTTCTTAAAGGCACTTGTAATAGAGGGGGCTTTATCTGTGACTACAACCTTCGGTTCATCAAACTGCTTCACTAACCGCTTAAGAAAAGCATAGGCTGCTTGTGTGTCCCGTTTTTTACGTAACCAAATATCCAAGGTTAAACCATCTGCATCGATGGCTCGATACAAATAATGCCATTTTCCTTTAATTTTGATGTACGTTTCATCCATTTTCCATGAATAAAAGGATTTTTTATTTTTCTTTTTCCAAATTTGATAGAGTAGTTTGCCATATTCTTGCACCCAACGATAAATCGTCGTATGAGAAACGTTAATGTCACGATCATATAAGATTTCTTGAACTTCACGATAGCTAAGGTTATAACGAAGATAGTAGCCCACGGCTACAATAATCACATCCTGCTGAAATTGCTTTCCTTTAAAATGATTCATCGTCATTCCTCCTGCTATCTTTTTCTATTATTCTACCTTATTTGATAGTAGATTTAAAACTTTGCAACAGAACCATTCTAAGTAAAAATAAAAAACTATTGAAAATAAGTAATTTAAATGTTAATGTACTAATATATCAGTTGGCAAGTATAAGCATACAAGATTATCTGAAGCTTTATAACCTACAAAATGAGGGAGTTGAAAAAGAAGATTTTAAAAAGTCTATAGTAACAATAGTTCGATGAATCAAATTACTTAACAAAGCTTATATATTAAGAGAAGCTTAATCATTAAAACATGTAATTCAAAAAATTACAGTTTTATGAAAGCGCTAATCAAAAAATGGAAACGTATTTAAAAAAGGATGTGACTAATTTGAGTTATAGAATGGTAATTATCTCTCACGGTAAATTTGCAGAGGGTGTAAAGTATGCTTTAGAAATGATCATAGGAAAGCAAACATTTATTGAGACATATGGTCTAAAAAAAGGGGAAAATCCAAATTCGATAATCGGAAAATTTACTGAAACAATTGATCAGGCAGATACTGTTGTCATTCTATCTGATTTAATAGGAGGAAGCATGCATAATGCAGCAGTTAGTTTACTGAGTAATGAAAACGTTATATTAGTTGGAGGTGTTAACTTATCATTAGCAATACAGATTGCGCTAACCAAACCGACAGATGTTAGAACAATTGATGAACAAATTGAAGAATCTAAAAATTCATTTAAAAGAATTGTTTTGGAAAGAAAAAAATCTGATGAAGACGAAGATTCTTTTTTTTAAAGTATAAAATATTGGAGGATGAAGCAAGTGATTAAAATGATTAGATTAGATGATAGATTGATACATGGACAAGTTGCAGTTATGTGGACTAAAAGATTAGGTGTTGAAAGAATTATTGTCGCAAGCGATGAAGCAGCTGCTAATGAACTACAAAGCAACGCATTGAAAATGGCAGCACCATCGTCAGTTAAAGTGTTTATTATGCCAATTGATAAAGTAACAAAGATTATCAATGATGAGCGTTCAAAATCAAAAAAAATACTTATTGTAACAGATACACCCGGGAAAATTCAACGATTAGTCAATCAGATTGATGAAAAACCTGAAATCAACATTGCAAACTATGGACGTGTCGCAGGATCAATTGGAGACAAAATAAAAGTGACAGATACTGTTTATATTACTGAAGAAGATAAAACGATTCTGCATGACATGATGGCCGAGGAATATGAAATAACATACCAACCATTACCAGAAGATAGCAAAATTATGCTGAAAAAACTAATGAAGGAAGATGTTTAATATGTATGCAGCACTAGTTGTAGGATTAGCAATTATGATTGGTAAATTTTTTGACTGGTGGATGTTCTCCATGCTATCAAGACCAATCTTTTTAGTTTCTATTGTTGGAGTATTATTAGGAAGCCCAGTTGAAGGTGTTATGTTAGGTGCCTCACTAGAATTGATTTTTATAGGCACAACATTTATTGGTGGTGTCATGCCACAAGATATTATTATTGGTTCGGTGTTTGCATCTGCGTTGGCCATTGTATATGGGCAAGATGCTTCAGTAGCCGTAGCACTATCTGTTCCATTGAGTTTGCTTGGTTCTGTTTATTGGAACTTCTTCAAAGGGGGCGTAACCTTTGTAGCGGAAAAATTTGAAAAGTTGATTGATGAAAGAAACCTTAGTGGATTTAGAAAATTATGGATTGCACAATATGCAACATTCTTATTAAGTTATTTCCTAATTGGTTTTATTGGATTTTATCTAGGTGCAGAGTATATCAATATTGCAGTTGAAGCGATCCCTGAATGGATCACAGCAAGTATGTCAGTAGCTGCAGGAATGCTTCCAGCTTTAGGGATGGCATTATTGATGCTTACTCTATGGGATAGAGAAACAGCACCATACTTCTTCATTGGCTTTGCTCTTGTAGCATTCTTTGGAGGCAATTTAATTAGTATAGCATTCATTGGTGTAGCAATTGCAACAATTATTGGATTTAACGAAGTCAAGAAGAATAACAAACCTGAGGTATCAACTACTAATGGGATGTCATTAGATGACGACGAAGAGGAGGATTTTTTCGGTGAGTGATGAAAAAAAAGGTCTATTAAAATCAACTAAAGATGAGAAAAAGATATTTAGAAAAATCTTTTGGAGAAGTGCAAACTTATTGTTCGTACCAAGTTTTTCTAAGCAACAAGGAACAACCTATTCATGGGTAATGCTTCCGTTTCTAGAAAAAATTTATGGTAAAGATTCTGAAGAACTTTACGATAGAATGAAGGAACATCAAGCTTTCTTCAACATTACAGCAGCAATGGCACCTTTTGTTATTGGATTGAACGTTTCGATGGAAGAAGAGAATAAACGTTTCGATACATTTGACCCAACTTCAATTCAAGCAATGAAAGCTAGTTTGATGGGTCCTCTATCAGGAATTGGAGATGCCATTTTTTGGGGAACGCTAAGAGTTATTGCGACATCTATTGCATTGGGTTTGAGTTTAAATGGAAATTTATTAGGCCCTATCTTGTTTTTACTGATCTTTAATATACCAAATTTAATTGTAAGATACTATGGAGCGTTGCTTGGATATAAGATAGGAAATACGTATATTAGTCAAATGATGAGTAATGGAACTTTCCAGATTATTACGAAGGCATTCTCAATACTCGGTTTGTTGATGGTAGGAGCAATGTCTGCCCAGTTTGTCAAACTTGAATCTACGCTGGTTACAGAGCTAGCAGGACAAGAGTTTAACTTACAGGAAATTTTAGATTCCATAATGCCTAGGTTGCTTCCGTTGATCTTGACAATAGGAAGTTTTGTGTACATGCGTAAAAAGAATAAACCAATCAGACTGATGTTAGCTATATTTGCTATTGCAATTGTCCTTACTTTACTCGGAATCACGGGTTAAAAATGAATGTGTAATAAAATCACATCATTCTCAACTAAAACAAATTGTAAAGTATTTAAAAATCATGAAATGAATAAGGAGGATCTATGTTATATCCATTAAACACTGAAACTAGAATTGTTATTGATTTATCAGGAATATGGAAATTTAAAATTCCTGATGAGGGAGAGAAAGTGGCGCTAGACGTGCCACTTACCAATCCTATCCAAATGGCGGTACCTGGTTCTTTCAATGATCAAGTAGCTAACGCCGAATTAAGAGAACACGTAGGAGAAATCTGGTACGAAAAGGATTTTACTATTTCTAAGATGCTTAATGATCAGAGGCTAGTTATCAGATTCGGCTCTGTCACGCATCAAGGAAAAGTATATTTTAATGGAGAATATGTAGGAGAACATGTGGGCGGCTTCACACCATTTGAAATTGAAATTGCAAGCGAGAAATTGAACATTCAAAACAATTTAAAGTTATGTCTTTCGAACATATTAGACAATAAAACATTACCGAATGCAGTGCTACAGAAGAAAAATAATAAGAAAAAGGTAATTCCTAATTTCGATTTTTACAACTACAGTGGTATACATCGACCGATTAAAATCTATTCTACACCTAAAACATACATCAATGATATTACGGTTACGTACGATGTGGATGGGAATAATGCGTCAGTGAAACCGAAAATAGACGTGAAGGGAGACTATGATAGAGTTAGTTACGAACTATATGATGATCAAAAACAGTTGTTGTTAAACACTGACCAGAATGAGTTTCTAATCGAAAATGTGAAACGATGGCAACCGCGAAACGCCTATTTATACCAATTAAAGGTGAATCTACACGGTGTCACTGGAGAAATCATCGATACGTATACCGAAGAATTTGGGGTACGAACCCTGAAAATTGAAAATAATAAATTTTATATTAACGATAAGCCGTTCTACTTTAAAGGGTTCGGCAAGCACGAGGACTTCCCAGTTATTGGTAGAGGTTTGAACGAAGCAGTTAATAATGGTGATTTCAATTTAATGAAATGGACAAATGCTAATTCTTTAAGAACAGCTCACTACCCATATTCTGAAGAATTTATGTATATGGCTGATAGAGAAGGATTTGTCGTAATTGATGAAGTGCCAGGTGTAGGTCTATTTAATAAATTCAATGTAGATGTCTCTAAGAACAAAGATAATAACGTAAATACGTGGGACATTGTTGATTCTTCAAGTAACCATAAACAGGTAATTGAAGAGCTCATTTCAAGAGATAAGAATCACCCTTGTGTAGTTTCATGGGCTGTAGGGAACGAACCAGCAGGGCATCAAGAAGGAGCCCGAAAATATTTCGAACCGTTAGTAAGTCTAGCTAAGGAACTCGACTGGGAAAAGAGAGCTGTTGTTATACCAAATATTATCAATGCAGATCCAGATAAAGATGAACTGACAGGCTTAGTGGATATTATTTGTCTAAATCGATATTATGGATGGTATATCAATCATGGAGAGTTAGAAGAAGCAAAAGTGAATCTCAAAAGAGAAATGGAAAAATGGCACGAAAAATATCCTGATAAACCGATAATGTTTTCAGAATTCGGAGCGGATACGATAAGTGGATTTAACTCAGTATACGGTACCCCTTTTACCGAAGAGTACCAAGTAGATTATTTTAATGCTAACTTTGAAGTCTTAGATAAACTATCGTATTTTATAGGAGAACATGTGTGGAACTTTGCAGATTTTGAAACACATCCAACAGTTAGAAGAGTAGATGGAAATAAAAAAGGCATATTCACAAGAGATAGGAAACCCAAGTCAATAGCACATTATTTGAAGAAAAGATGGGAAAACAAATAATAAAAGCTATGAAACCCAATCAATGTCATTAATTTAAGATACTTGACAACTGGGAAGAGTGGAGGCTGGGGAAAAGTCACTTTTTAGTAATAATTTATAAATTTGAGTTATTAAAAACACCGTCAAATCAAGGATCATTCTTCCTAGGTTTGACGGTGTTTTCTAATTCAGCTAGTTATTTCGGCTCTTCGACATTTAGTGTTGGTAAAGATAAATTCAACTGAAAAATCAAGTCTGATCCAGTTAAATAGATTGTTTAACTGGATTTATTTTTTGTTGTAAAAATAAGTCCTTGCATAATATAAATTCTGGCACGAAAGTTGAAGAAGTTACGGTAGCCGTAGGCTACTCTCTTTATCACTTTAATTTTATTATTTGTTCCCTCTAAAGCACCATTATTATACTTTGTTTCAAATGCATTTTGAATGCCCTGTTTGTACTTGTTCAAGAAGGTTAGTTTCTTTCTAAACCATTCGGGAAGGTTTATATCCATGCTATTTATTGTATCAAAAAAACTGTCTGTATCCTTTTGTTTGAAATGATAGAGCAGAAGCTGGCATATCTCATAGGCTGCGCTTAATTGATCATTATAACTTAAAAGGTCATCCATAATTGCTTTTTCAATCATTGGTCTTCTGAACGATCGATTGTACCTGTAATTCGAGGTATCTAAGTTATAAGAGTTTTTAAGAAACAGTTTCCAGAAACGCTTTAATCTTTTATATTTGATTGAATCTGTTTTATGGTATTTATTCATCGTTTGAATACGTAGTTGATTGAGTGTGCGAGAGATTTGTTGGACAATGTGGAAACGGTCCGTAACGATTTGAGCATTAGGGAAAACTGATTTGACCAATTCAAAATAAGGGGCATTCATATCCATAACGATATGCTTTACCTTTGCCCTTGTTTTGCGACTATATTTAAGGAAATAAGCTTTTAAAAAAGCTAGTTTGCGGTTCTCTAGTACACCAATCAATTTATTAGTATTCCCATCCATATACACAAAGCTCATTTTCCCACTACAAGATTTCATTGATTTAAACTCATCAAAGCAGAGGACAGAAGGTAGATATTTGAAATTGGGTTTATAAGATTCTAGGCACCTCCGCATGACCCGCGTAACTGTGACATCAGTAACAAAATATCTTTCTGCTATATCTTTTCGGCTGATATATTTCGCTAAATCTAATGCAATTTGTTGTTTTAATTCATTTGAAATACAGCAGTTTTCTTCTACAAGATTTGTCTGTGCATTAAAAGTTGAATGACATTCTTTGCATAGGAAGCGTGTACGGTCTAATGATAGCTCTGTTTTAGCAGAGCGAAAAGGCAGCAGTTGAACTGTTGTATTGTGTGTGCCATGCTTAATGATTTGCCCTTCATTCTTTATGCCACATTTGCGGCAGTAAGGTGGCGTGTAACTTAGTTTAGCCAAAATGATATTCGTAGTAATACCCGCTTCTTGTTTAGTAACGAGCCAATCTTCTTCGAAGATTAAGTTTTTATCTGTTAAACCTAAGAGTTTTTTAGTACAATTGTCCATGAGAGATATCCTTTCTTGGTACATATTTTGTTTAGACGACTAAATTCTACCAATTGGATATCTCTTTTTCTATACTTTTTTATAAAGAAATAGTGTTGGCAGGAAATCCTAAGATTTCCCACCAACACTAAATGTTGTAGAACCGAAATAAACTAGTGATTCAGATTATGCTGAATCACTAGTTTATTTCGGTTCTAGTTTACATAAGATATATTATACAAAGTTATCGGTGATAAATAGCTTTAAATCAGCATGATTATTGTGTTGATTATATTTATGTCAACTAATTTCTCGTTATCATAAATATAATCAACTTAGCTAGATGAATTTTACTTGATTGGCTATCTTGATAACAAAGCTATTCATAATTACGTGATTTAAAAAAGAAATCATACAATTAGTTGATCCATTTCTTTTTTTATTCGGTAAACTGTTTGCCTAGTCACATTATAGTCTTTTGCAATCTTTGAGATAGCAACTCCATTCTCCAGATCCTGAACGATGCTTTTATAAACAAGGCGTCGCTGAGGATCTTTTGTTTCTGCACTGTATAACTTAGGACGACCTTTATAGACGCCGTTTGCTTTAGCAATCTTAATTCCTTGTGCCTGGCGTCGTTTAGATTCAGTACGCTCTTGTTCGGCAATCATGGCTAAGATTTGAATGATTAAGTCTTTGATGAATTTATCCAGGAGAGGATTTCCGATTGCTTCAGCCATGATTGGTAAACTGGTGATAATAAGTCGCACATTCTTCTTCTTTAGATAATTAACTGAATCGATAATTTCGTCATAATTTCGTCCAAGTCGATCAATGGCTTCTACAATAAAAATATCTTGCTCTCTGACAAAATCTAAAGCTTCCTGAAAAATTGGCCGATGACTGATAGTTGCTCCAGATTGCTTTTCTATAAAAATTTTTTCAGCGCCAAACTTTTCCATTTCTTCAATTTGGCGTTGTTCATTTTGATCGATGGATGAAACTCGAATATAAGCAATTTTCAAATTTATTTCCTACTTTTCTTAAGCATTTAAAATACACCCTAATCATACGTCAGAACGCTAGATTTTTCAACATAATATCAATGTGTATTTAGGGTACACTTTAAACATACATCCGTACTTTGAATTATAAAAGCTAAATAGTTTATAATAGAAGAAAAAGAATGGAGTGGCGATTTCCTAGATTGAAAAGAAAAGATAAGTACTATAGATTATTACATTTGACAGCTGAAGCAGGATGGGTGGATTTTCCAGAAATTGTAAAAGAAGTTCAAAAGATAGGAGCAACAATTTCTGATGGCCGCTCTTCTCCTATGAACTATCAGGATGCCAAAGGAATAAAAGTGATTGATCAAGAAAGTAATGTCAGAGCGTACGCAACAATAAATGAGTGTGTCATTAATGAAAATCTTTGTAGGGCAACCATAACGAGACACATTAAAAATAGGATCAAATCAAAAGACGGGAGAACCTTTACTACCTTCTAAGTTTTTTCATATGTATTTGATATGCTATACTTAGATCTGAGTAATTAGGCCTGCGCTGCCCGTTATTGAAGTTTCAGGCAGCGCTCTTTTTGGGGGATCGATAATGGAAGAACAAAAAATATTTGAGAAACGCTGGCAGCTGGCTTCAAGTGAGCAAAGAGCAAGATACAACAATCTGATGTCCTCCTACCCTACTATTAATTGGACCTACAAAGAAAAGAAGTATCTGCTTTGGTTGTGCCAGTTAGATATAGATACCTTTGAAACATTTGAAGTGATACTAGACAAAATTAAACAGAGTTGATCATAAACAAGCGAATCCTTCACTCGATTCGCTTGTTTTGCTATTTATTGATTGTCTCAAGGCAATTCTAAGCTCATTTGAAGAAATATCGCTGGATAATCCCTCTTTAAGTAATACTTCAGAATATTTGGAAACACGTATTGCCAATGGTCTCACGTTTTTATAAAAAAATAAGCTAGTCCCTCCCTCTTTACAGAACGAACATTAGTTCGTATAATGAACTGTGATAAAGGAGGGTTTTTTATGTATTTCGATTATCGTTTTGAACCCCGTGGCGATTACTTATGTATCGACTGTAAAAGTTTTTACAGCTCCGTGGAATGCGTAGAAAGAGGCTTAAACCCTTTGACGACCATGCTAGTGGTATTATCTGGATCTGATCGACCAGGTGGACTTGTCTTGGCCGCCTCTCCTGCCGCAAAAAAAGAATTAGGTATTTCCAACGTCACGAGAAAATATGAGCTACCGGATCATAAAGATTTGATATGTGTGCCACCCCGAATGAACTTATATATCGAAACAAACATAAAAATCGTAAATATTATTCGTCGGTATGTTTCTGATGATGACATTCATGTTTATAGTATTGATGAACTCTTTGTACGCTTTGACAAAGTTAAAAACCTCCACGGAAATTGTCGTACTAAACAATTCGCAAAAGCCTTAATGCAAAGGATACTCGAGGAAACGGGAATCTATACCACTGTTGGGATTGGCGATAATATGTTATTGGCCAAACTTGCATTGGACAATGCAGCAAAGAAGAATCCAGATATGATTGCAGAATGGCGTTATGAGGACGTCCCTTCTACAGTTTGGAAAATCAAAAGTCTGACTGATTTTTGGGGCATTGGTCACCGTACGGCAAAAAATCTATGGAAACGTGGAATCACTACGGTCGAAGAACTTGCAAATACCCCCCCTTCCAGACTGAAGGCTTCTATGGGTGTGATTGGGCTTCAGTTGCACGCTCACGCAAATGGGATCGATCGCAGCGAGATTGATAAGAAATATAAAGTCCTAGAAAAGAGTATTTCCAATTCTCAAATTCTTATGAAGGATTATACAGATAAAAAAGAAGTAATGATTATCATACGTGAAATGGCTGATTTGGTCGGATCAAGGCTACGAAAAGAACATGCTCAAACCGAATCAATCGCCCTTTCTATCGGCTACTCTCACGGTGAGTTGTTACCAGGGTTTTCGCGCCAAATGAAGGTGCCAGCAACGTCCAACACAAAACAAATCACTAATTACCTTCTACAGCTGTTTGAGGAACACTACACTAGTTATGCGGTACGGCATGTCGGTGTATCCTGTTCAAAACTCGTTTATCAGACGAGTTTACAGCTGGATCTATTTTCTGATCCAGAAAAAACAATTCAGCAAGAAAAACTCGATTTCCTATGTGATGAAATTAGAAACAGATATGGCTTTAAGGCTTTGATCCATGCTAGTTCGTTGTTGCCTGGGGCGACAGCTGTTAGCCGCAGCACGAAAGTCGGCGGCCATTAGAAAGGAAGATTAAAAATGAGTTATGGTGATTCGTACGATGATCGCGGAATGGTGAAGTGGGCAGGATTCTATCTGTCTGAGCATACAGACTTAATGAACAAGGATGATAAAAAGCGGCTAACCTCCCCTTCCCAGAAACCACAAATGGAACTGGATGAGATCAATAAAATTATGGAGGAAGCAAGACTGAAGGATAAATCAGTCTGTATTCAGATGGAAGCCAGAGACCTAAATGGCAATTACTATCCTGATATCATTGGCAAGATTAAAGGTTTCGACGAATTAGGAATATATATAGAAGAAACAAAAATCGGCTACGATGAGATTCGTAATGTTTGCTTATACAGTCATATAAAGTGGCAATCTAGCAAAGAATTTTAGAACTAATATTATGATTACACAATAAAGAAAGCGAAAGTATACTAGTATACTTTCGTTTTCCTTATATATCTTATATTAGATAAAGTTTATAAAATCCCTATATAATAAGTCTATCTCTTAAGTAGAAAAGTATACTGGTATACTTTTCTACTTATTAAGCATTTTCAACTGAGTTTCATACATTGCTTTAAATGCTTCTTGCTGTCTTGTTGATAGCCGTGTGTTTACGTAACTATCTATAACTAAGTCTACTATCTCATTAATTGTGGCCTTAGGCATATTTTCTAATTCGCCCAGAAATGGTCTAAGAGTGTTCATTTTCAAATT
>NZ_JBIOMG010000003.1:0-56711 GCF_051711245.1 Enterococcus sp. DIV0240d
GTTTAACGGCAAAGCAGCAATACAAAGCTTCTGGTTTGGTAGTTCAGTTGGTTAGAATGCCTGCCTGTCACGCAGGAGGTCGCGGGTTCGAGTCCCGTCCAGACCGTTGTTTTTGGCTCGGTAGCTCAGTTGGTAGAGCAATGGATTGAAGCTCCATGTGTCGGCAGTTCGATTCTGTCCCGCGCCATAGGAATGCGGGTGTAGTTTAGTGGTAAAACTACAGCCTTCCAAGCTGTTGTCGCGAGTTCGATTCTCGTCACCCGCTTTGCATTTTTTATTTGGGGCCTATAGCTCAGCTGGTTAGAGCGCACGCCTGATAAGCGTGAGGTCGATGGTTCGAGTCCATTTAGGCCCATTACATTTTTAAACTGGTCCGTTGGTCAAGCGGTTAAGACACCGCCCTTTCACGGCGGTAACACGGGTTCGAATCCCGTACGGATCATGCAAACACTCTTGAGAGTGTTTTTTTATTGCCCAAAAATGATCTTTTTATCATTTTTTCAAGCATGAGCAGTCAAAATTTGTTATAATCAGTCCGTTGCAAGTTCCCGAAAGGATTCGCAGCTGCGAAGATGCCTTGTAACCGAAACATATATTAGGGGGAATACAAAAATGACAGAGAAACACTTATTTACATCAGAGTCCGTTTCAGAAGGACACCCAGACAAAGTAGCCGACCAAATCAGTGATGCCATCTTAGATGCGTTGCTTGCCGAAGATCCAATGGCACGGGTCGCTTGCGAAACGTCAGTTACTACCGGATTGGTTTTAGTCTTTGGAGAAATTTCTACTTCTGCTTATGTAGATATTCAAAAAGTCGTCCGAGAAACCATCAAAGAAATCGGCTATACACGAGCAAAATTCGGCTTTGACGGCGATACGGTTGCTGTTTTGGTAGCGATCGATGAGCAATCACCAGATATCGCTCAAGGCGTTGACGATGCTTTAGAAAGTCGTGGAGAAACGGATAAAGAAGATATCGGTGCCGGCGACCAAGGCTTGATGTTTGGTTTTGCCGTTGATGAAACACCTGAATTGATGCCTTTACCGATCGCGTTGAGCCATCGGCTGGTACGTCGCTTAGCAGAGTTGCGTAAAAACAACGAACTAAGCTACTTGCGTCCAGATGCAAAATCACAAGTAACCGTTGAATATGATGATAACGATCAACCACAAAGAGTGGACACCGTCGTTATTAGTACCCAGCATGATGATGCGGCTGATAATGAAACGATCCACCGTGATGTCATCGAAAAAGTGATCAAAGAAGTGATCCCTGCCGATCTTTTAGACGAGCAGACAAAATATTATATCAATCCTACTGGTCGTTTTGTGATCGGCGGTCCTCAAGGGGATGCCGGTTTGACTGGCAGAAAAATCATCGTTGATACTTATGGCGGCTATGCACGTCATGGCGGCGGTGCGTTTTCTGGAAAAGATGCAACCAAAGTTGACCGTTCAGCCAGCTATGCGGCTCGCTACATTGCCAAAAACATCGTAGCAGCAAAGCTAGCCAAAAAAGTGGAAGTACAATTAGCCTATGCGATCGGTGTGGCACAGCCCGTTTCGATCAGCATCAACACTTTTGGTACAGGAACCGTCAGCAACGAGCGCTTGATCCAAGCGGTACGGGAAAACTTTGATTTGCGACCAGCAGGAATTATTGAAATGTTAGATTTGCGCCGTCCGATTTATCGTCAGACTGCCGCTTACGGACATTTCGGTCGTACAGATATCGATTTGCCATGGGAACGCACCGACAAGGTGTCGGCACTTTTGGCAAGTGTGAAGGATTAAAAGAGGCGACCTCTATTGATGACTATCAATAGAGGTTCTTTTTTTTGGAGTAAAAGGAGGAGTTATATGCGAACCAATGTAAAATTAGTCACCATTGCGGTCTTTGTCGCAACGTTTATGACCGCAATCGAAGGAACGATCATTACGACAGCGATGCCTACCATCGTCAGTTCATTGAAAGGGATCGAGATCATGAACTGGGTCTTCTCGATCTATCTTTTGACCAGTGCGATGTTGACCCCGATCTACGGCAAGTTTGCCGATAATATCGGCCGCAAACCAGTCTTTTTATTTGGGACGTTGCTGTTTATTATCGGGTCGGCGTTTTGTGGGATGGCCAACACGATGTTGACGTTGATCATTGCCAGAGCGTTGCAAGGATTAGGCGCAGGGGCCATGATGCCCGTTGCCCTAACGATCATTGCGGACCTGTATCCCGTTGAAAAGCGGGCGAAAGTCTTAGGGCTCAATAGTACGGCTTGGGGGATCGCCAGTGTCGTTGGTCCCTTAGCCGGTGGCTTGATCGTAGATACGATCGGGTGGCATTGGATCTTTTTTATCAACGTACCCATTGGATTAGGGCTGATTGCCTTGATTTGGTTTTATTTTCATGAAGAAAAAAAGGCCTTTGCTGCAGTCAACATTGATTATGCAGGCAGTCTCTTGTTGATGTTGACGCTAGTAGGGCTCCTGCTAGGCTTCCAGTTGCTGGGAGATTATGGTGTGAGTCTGCCTGTCCTCAGTCTGTTCGTTTTTTCTGTCCTTATGTTCATCGGCTTCGTTCGGGTGGAGAAAAAAGCAGCAGATCCGATTATTGATCTGAAGCTGTTTCACTCAAAATTATTTGTGGTGGTCAATATCGTAGCAGCTTTGGCTAGCGGCTTCTTGATGGGGATCGATGTTTATATCCCAATGTGGATGCAAGGGGTCTTAGGCATGAGTGCGGGGATTGGCGGGCTTGTGTTGGCACCGTTGTCGATTTTATGGATGATTGGCTCCTTCTTAGCCAGCCGTTGGTTGACACAGCACAGTGTCAGCTGGGTCTTGACGGTTAGCTTGTTGATCACGGCTACCGGTGCTTTGTGGCTGTTTTTGACACCGGCACAGACCTCATTCTGGTTGTTCTTGGTCATTTCTTCTATTACTGGCGTCGGGTTAGGGGCAACGATGGTGGTTTGTACGGTTACTGCCCAAACCAGCGTTGGCCCCACACAAGTCGGCGTGGCGACTTCTTTCAATACCCTGTTGCGAACGATCGGGCAAACCATCATGGTAGCGGTCTTCGGTATCGTTTTAAACACCAGTAATAGCGTAGGCTTAGCACAGGCACAAGTCAATGATAGCAGTGTCATGAATCAGCTAGTAGATCCAGCCGCTGCGCGCCAGCTGCCAACCGCATTATTAGGGCAATTACGGGAGATTCTTTATAGCGGTCTACACTGGGTTTTTGGGATCGGTGTTTTACTTATTGTGCTAGCGATTGGTTTGACCCGCACGATTTCGCGAGAATCTGGTACAATATAAAAAAAGGATCGCAGGTGATTGTATGGCTTTTTTACAAGCAAATATCTATTCAAATGTTCTTGAAATGGAGGTAATGATCGATGTGATCTTGCCTCAAAGTACCAAGAAAAAAATCGGCACGCAAAGCCAATCGACGGGCACAGATCTCCCGGTGCTTTATTTATTGCATGGGATGAACGGAAATCATAGTGTCTGGCAGCGACGGACGTCGATCGAGCGGTATGCCGCAGAGTATCAACTAGCGGTCATCATGCCGTCTACTGATCTGGGGTGGTATACCGATACGACCTATGAGATGAAGTATTGGACTTTTATCGCCGAAGAATTACCACAGATTTGCCATGAGCTGTTTCCTCAGCTGACGCAAAAACGAGAAAAAACTTTTGCGGCTGGGCTTTCGATGGGGGGCTATGGGGCAGTAAAACTCGGGCTGAGAAAGCCTGACCAGTTTGCGGCGGTAGCGTCTTTGTCTGGGGCATTAGCGCTGGCTGAAAGCATGGATTCCTTGCTGCAGCTGCGAAGCCAAGCTTATTGGGAAGGAATTTTTGGACCATTAGAGCAATTCAAAGAGTCAGAAAATGATTTGATCCATCTGATTGAGACCATCGATCCAAGCACAGCGCCGCGCTTTTTTATTAGCTGCGGAACCGAGGATCAGCTGTATCCGGCAAGTGAATATGCGGTGGATAAGCTGCAAAAACGCAAACTAGCCGTAACGTTTGAATCGGGAACTGGGGATCATGATTGGAATTTCTGGGATCAATGGATCCAACGAGTCCTGCAATGGCTTTTTAGTGAATAAAAAAACCATCAGTCGATCGACACCTTAACGTGCCGAGGACTGATGGTTTTTTCGTTCGATACAAAATAAGATCGGCGGTTGGTTGCGCTGATTGATAAATTGATAGGAAAGGACATTGAATGCCTCTTGCGGCAGCTGCTGACAAAAGGAGTGTACTTCTTTCAGCTCTGCTTCGCCGCCAGCGTGTCCATAATAGCAGACGAGGATGATTCTACCTTTCGGGGCTAAACGTGTCAGTAAAGCTTCTAAAGCCGTTTTCGTTGTATCAGGCAGCGTGATGATCGCTTTGTCCCCTTTCGGCAAGTAGCCTAAATTGAAAATGGCGGCGTGAACCGGACCACTCACAACATCTGCCAACGTCTCATGGCCTTGATGGATCAGCTGGACTTGCGCCAACAGCTCTTTTTCAGCCAACCGCTTTTTGGTAGCTTGCAGGGCTTGTTCTTGAATATCAAACGCAAACACCTGACCAGTTGGGCCAACTAAGGAAGCCAGTAATTCCGTGTCGAAGCCGTTGCCCATCGTGGCATCAACAGCGGTTTGTCCCGGTTGCAGAACTTCTTTTAAAAGGGTGTGGCTATAGCGCATGGCGGTCGGCAGCATTGACAGGCTCCTTTCGCACGTTGAATTTTCCTTGATAGGAGTTGCGGCGCAGCATTTCTTGATCGATCTCATTCAAGACTTCCCATTTTTTCAAACTCCACATTGGACCTACCAGAGAATCCCATGGTGCATCGCCTGTCAAGCGATGAATGATGATCTCTGGGGGGATCATTTCTAACTGATCGCAGATCAATGACACATAGGTATCGCGCCGCATCAATTGCAAACGTCCTTCATGATAATCCCGCAGCATCCGAGTATTGCGCATCAAATGCAGCAGGTGCAGTTTGATGCCTTGGATATCAGAATCTTGAATGGTGCGGCGGACATTTTCTTGCATCATCTCGATCGTCTCGCCTGGCAGGCCATTGATCAAATGGGTACAGACACGAATATTGTGTTTGCGCAGGCTGGCGACTCCGTCTAAGTAAGTTTGATAATCATGGGCGCGGTTGATGGCATTGCTCGTGGTTTCAAACGTCGTTTGCAGTCCTAATTCGACCCATAAATAAAAGCGTTGATTGAGCTCTGCTAGATAGTCAACGACATCTGCTGGTAAGCAGTCTGGTCGGGTCCCGATGGAGATCCCGACAACACCAGGTAGTGTCAGCACTTGCTCGAAGCGCTCGCGGATCACTGCCACCGGTGCGTGGGTGTTCGTAAAGTTTTGAAAATAGACAATGTATTTGTCCACTTGCGGCCACTTTTTGTGCATCATGGCGATCTCTTTTTCAAACTGCTCTGGCAGTGGGGCTTCAGGAGCTACGATCATATCGCCAGAACCGGACACACTGCAAAATGTACAGCCGCCTTTGGCAACGGTGCCGTCACGATTGGGGCAGTCGAAGCCCGCATCGATGGGGACTTTAAAGATTTTTTCGCCAAATTCTTGCCGCAAAGCAAAGTTCCACGAATGGTATCGTTTGTTTTTATCTTCTGCATAAGGAAATGGATTCATTTTTTTACCTTCTTTTATAATTGTTTACGCGTGAAGCGCCAGACAAAGCGTTTTTGCAAGTAGTACGGATAGGTCAACAGCAGCCAAGACAGGCCAACACAAAAACCGCCTAACACATCACTGGGGAAATGCACACCAACATAAATACGGCTGATGCCGATGCAGCCAATCAAAAGGCCCAGCAAAAGGCGGATGCCCCATTGCCAAAAAGGCTGCTTAAAGAAAACTGGGACCAAGAAGAGTAAGGTTCCATAAAAAATCATACTGCCCGTCGAGTGTCCACTGGGGAAACTGAAACTTGATTCCGTGACTAAGTGTTCAAGAGTTGGGCGCTCCCGTAAAAAGACCAGTTTGATCAATGGATTAAAGAGCCCAGCAATCCCGATGGTACCAATACTGAGCCATATAGCTTCAGCATAATACTTGTTGATCACTAAGACAGCTAAAACAGCGAGAAAGAGCAAGATGATCGTGGTAGGATTCGCAAATTTTGTGACCCATAGAAAAAACGGTGTCCAAAACGGGTAGCCGCTGCGGATGATGCGAGTCAAGGTTTCGTCAAAGGAGACCAACCAAGTAGGGTAAAATTTCACGACATAGCCGAGAAAAACGAACAGCAGTAAAAAGCAACTGCCCGCAAATTGAAAATAAAGTTTTTTATGCATGGATAAGCCTCGTTTCTAGAGAATTTCTGTCAATTATTGTCATTAAGTCAAAGAGACATCTAGAAGGTATTATAGCATTTATCACAAGTCGGAAAAAGCAGGGAACGAGCAGGGGGTTACTCGTCTGAGCAAGCGATACGTTTATCGGGAGCAGGCCAATTGCTTCATTGCAATAAATGTTCGTTTGATTACAAAGAGTTTACAGTTTCTGAAATCGGCTCAAATACCTTTTATAAATTCTTAAGAAATTGTATACTAAACCTACGTTCACTATAAGGAAAAAACGGAGGAATAACGGACATGAACACGAGTCAATCAAGAAAAGTACATCGTCAAGCAGACCAATCGGGCGATAAGTATCGAGTGATCAAAAAAAGTGCAGTTGTTTTAGGAACAACACTGACTGCTTGCTCTGTTGTAGCTCCATTGGTGTCATCGGTTCAAGCAGAAGCCGTAGAGACCTCGATCGCCCAAGTTTCTACTAGCAATTTTGCCGCGCCGAATACTTCCGCGTTTATTGCTGAAATCGCTACGTACGCCCAACCTGTGGCAAACGCCAACGATCTATATGCTTCTGTGATGATCGCGCAAGCCATTTTAGAAAGTGGTTGGGGCCGAAGCAGCTTATCAAAAGCACCGAATTACAATCTTTTCGGAATCAAAGGCAGCTATAACGGTCAAACCGTTTATATGAGTACCTTAGAATATTTGAACAACCAATGGTTGACTATGAATGAACCCTTTAAGCGTTACCCATCTTACACGCAATCATTTGAAGATAACGCACGTACTTTACGCTCAACTTCTTTACAAAGCGGTGTCGCTTATTATTCTGGCGCTTGGAAAAGCAATACGACTTCATATCTTGATGCAACCGCATGGCTAGCAGGCCGTTATGCGACTGCACCAAACTATGCCTCTTCACTGAATGCCGTGATCCAGCAATTTGGGTTGACGAAATATGACACGCCAGCTTCTGGCAATGCCGGTGGTGGCGCCACAGCCAGTGCTTCAACGAGTACGACGACCACGACATCAGCTGTCAGCACGAGCGGTAGTCAAACCTATACAGTCGCTTCGGGGGACTCAGTCTGGTCGATCGCCAACAAACATGGCATCTCCATGGATCAGTTGCGCAGTTTGAACAATATCAAAAACGATTTTGTTTATCCAGGACAAACCTTGAAAGTCAACGGCAGCGCCCAAAGTACTTCGGCAACTTCAACGGTATCGATCGTCAATCGCAATGCTTCAGCAACTACATCAGGCAATACCTACACCGTAGTTTCTGGTGATTCCGTTTGGTCGATCGCCAATAAGCATGGCATTTCGATGGATCAATTTCGCAGTTTGAACAACATCAAAAATGATTTTGTCTATCCAGGGCAAAAAGTTGTCGTTAGCGGTGGTTCGTCTACGAATACCAGCAGTACTACGACCGTCAGCACGGCATCAACGGCTAGCCAAAGCAGTGGCGGCACCTACACGGTGGCAGCTGGCGATTCAGTCTGGTCGATCGCTAACAAGCATGGCATCTCGATGGATCAGTTCCGCAGCTTGAACAATATTAAAAACGACTATGTTTATCCAGGTCAAAAGGTGGTTGTCAGCGGTAGTTCTACCCGTACAAGTACAACGACGAGCACGACCGTCAGCAGCCAAACCAGCAGCAGTGCTGCAGGCAACACCTATACGGTGGCTTCTGGTGATTCAGTCTGGTCAGTTGCCAATAAACACGGGATTTCGATGGACCAATTCCGCAGCTGGAACAACATCAAAAATGATTTTATCTATCCAGGACAAAAGGTGGTCGTCAAGCAAGGCGGCACGGCAGCTACTACCAGCACTTCAGCGACAAATGGTACGTACAAGGTCGCATCGGGGGATTCTGTTTGGGGGATCGCAGATAAGTTCGGCATCACGACGGATCAATTTATCCAATGGAACAATATTCAAAATAACTTTATTTACCCAGGACAAACAGTTAGGGTAAAATAGATTGCTATTCCTAATGATTTTTGTTAGGATAAGTGCAAAGAAACTTTCACGTTTGAGAAGGAATAGTAGAAGTACGGTGGGACTTTTAGAGAGTGCATGGTTGGTGGAAATGCACAGCACACCTTTCGAACTCGTCTTCGAGTGATATCTGACTGAACCTGATTTGGCTAGGCAGATACGGCGATGGCCGTTAAAACATCGAGGTCTGCTTTTTTGAGGAGCAGATAAACTTAGGTGGTACCACGTTGATAACGTCCTATAAAAATCATAGCGATTTTTATAGGACTTTTTTTAAGTTTTGCTGGTTGATTTGACGAGCAAAACACCAATTTTTTTAGGAGGAGTCCATCGTGAATTACAATCACAAAGAAATCGAAAAAAAATGGCAAAAATATTGGGCAAAGAAAAATGAATTCAACACCCATGATGAGCCGGACAAACCAAAATTTTATGCGCTAGATATGTTCCCATATCCATCTGGACAAGGATTACATGTCGGACATCCAGAAGGCTATACAGCTACGGATATCTTGAGTCGCTTCAAACGCAGCCAAGGGTACAATGTACTGCACCCAATGGGCTGGGATGCCTTTGGTCTGCCTGCCGAACAATATGCACTAGACACTGGAAATGATCCAGCGGAATTCACGAAGAAAAATATTGAGACCTTCCGCCGTCAAATCAATGCGCTAGGATTCAGCTATGACTGGAATCGTGAAATCAATACGACAGATCCCGAGTACTACAAGTGGACACAATGGATCTTTACCAAGCTTTATGAAAAAGGGTTAGCTTATGAAGCCGAAGTTCCAGTAAACTGGGTACCAGAGCTTGGGACCGTGATCGCCAATGAAGAAGTCATTGACGGCAAAAGCGAACGGGGCGGCTACGATGTGATCCGCAAACCGATGCGCCAATGGATGCTTAAAATCACGGCGTATGCTGATCGTTTGTTGGACGATCTTGAAGAAGTTGATTGGCCAGAAAGCATCAAAGAAATGCAACGCAATTGGATCGGACGTTCGGTCGGAGCCAACGTTACGTTTAAAGTGGCAGGGATGGAAAAAGACTTTACCGTCTTTACGACTCGCCCAGATACCTTGTTTGGTGCGACCTACGCCGTATTGGCGCCAGAACATGAGCTAGTGGCCCAAATCACTACACCAGAACAAAAAGCAGCCATTGATGCCTATGTAGAAGAAGCGTCGAAAAAATCTGATTTGAACCGAACAGATTTGGCCAAAGAAAAAACTGGTGTCTTCACAGGTGCCTATGCCATCAATCCCGTGAATGGCAAAGAGATCCCGATTTGGATCGCCGATTATGTTTTGGCTTCTTATGGAACAGGTGCGATCATGGCGGTTCCTGCCCATGACGAACGTGACCACGAATTTGCCAAAACATTTGGCTTAGAGATCATTCCTGTATTGGCAGGGGGCAACGTGGAAGAATCTGCCTATACCGAAGATGGACTGCATATCAATTCAGACTTTTTGGATGGGCTAGACAAAGAGACAGCCATCGAAAAAATGGTCGCATGGTTGGAAGAAAAACACGTTGGGAAAAAAGAAGTCAGCTATCGTCTTCGCGATTGGTTGTTCTCTCGCCAACGGTATTGGGGAGAGCCAATCCCAATCATCCATTGGGAAGATGGTACGACTACGACGCTTCCTGAAGATCAGCTGCCGTTGCGTTTGCCAAAAACCGACAATATCAAACCAAGCGGTACTGGTGAATCGCCATTAGCCAATGTCACAGATTGGGTCAATGTCACTGACCCTGAAACCGGGAAAAAAGGACGTCGTGAAACCAATACGATGCCGCAATGGGCTGGAAGCTCATGGTATTTCTTGCGCTTTATCGATCCTCATAATAAGTCTGTTTTGGCAGACTACGACAAATTGAAACGCTGGATGCCAGTCGATATTTATATCGGTGGCGCAGAGCACGCTGTCTTGCACTTGCTTTATGCTCGCTTCTGGCATAAATTCTTGTATGATATCGGTGTCGTGCCAACGAAAGAACCATTTGAAAAATTGTTCAACCAAGGGATGATCCTTGGGGAAAACAATGAAAAAATGTCAAAATCCCGCGGCAACGTCGTCAATCCAGATGATGTCATCAATCAATACGGTGCGGATACTTTGCGTCTATATGAAATGTTTATGGGACCATTGGATGCATCGATCGCTTGGAATGAGAATGGTCTTGAAGGCAGTCGTAAATTCTTGGATCGTGTGTGGCGCTTGATCGTCGATGAAAATGGCAAAATGCGTGACCGCATCACGACATTCAACGATGGCAAATTGTCGAAAGTTTACCATCAAACCGTTAAGAAAGTGACGGAAGATTTTGAGCAGCTGCACTTCAATACGGCGATTTCCCAATTGATGGTCTTTGTCAATGAAGCGTACAAAGCCGATGCCTTGCCTTACGAATATGTCGAAGGATTTGTGCAGCTATTGGCTCCGATCGCACCGCATATCGGGGAAGAGCTATGGTCGATCCTCGGGAATGACCATGGGATCTCTTATGTGCCATGGCCAACCTATGACGAAAGTGCCCTAGTGGAAGACGAGATCGAAGTCGTCTTTCAAGTCAACGGCAAAGTTCGCGCCAAAGCAATGGTGCCAGCGGATGCCGAAAAAGCAGTGCTTGAACAATTGGCACAAGAAAACGAACTTGTCCAAGAACAGCTCCAAGGAAAAACGATCCGTAAAGTGATCGTCGTACCGAACAAATTGGTCAATATCGTTGCAAACTAAACGCTAAAAAATAGCTGCCTAGCAGATCGAGGGTCTGTTAGGCAGCTTTTTGGTGACGACAAAGAAAAAAAGTGTTACTGAGTAGTTCTCAGCAACACTTTTTTGTTATTTTTTGCGAATGATCCCATAGAACAAAGCGGCTGTTGCGACCAATGGAATCAAGATCACTAGTAGAAAGCCGTTTGGATACGTAGCGCGAGTGAAAATTTCTGATGAAGCATCACTTCCGCCAAATAGATGATTGGAAATCATGAACTGAGCCATCATAGCAACGATTGCGACAAAACCAATTGCAGCACCAGTACCGACGAAAATTTTTTTCTTTGCGTTGTTCATTACATTTGCCCCTTTTATAGTCTCTATGTATCATTATACAAAATTTGGATGCGTGTTCAATCTGATTTTGTCAAATAATTGATTCGTAATACACTTGAAATATTTCTGACATATTTAAGCACCAGAAGAGTAAAAATTCCCCTGTAGACCGATCATATTATTCGCTGATCCTCACGGACTCTCGTATAATAAAGTAAGAGAAAAGAAAGAGGGGACTTACATGGAGTATCAATCATTTGAAGGCCAGTCGGCTTTTTTTGAAGATTATGCACGGATTGCCAAACCTGGCTATGAGGAAGAGGCAGTCACTGCCGATGTCTTGGAACAGTTGAATCAACAATTAACAGAAGAAGAGCTGTTTTACCGTTTAGCAGCCGAAGATGCCAAAGAAGGGCAAGTCTTTTTGTTTCCTTTCAGCAAACGAATGTTTACCGAAGACCTTGACGCCGCCATTTCAACAGAATTCCGTTATGATGGCGCACCCTATGTCTATGAGACTTACGAAGACGAACAACCTTAGTCACGCAGAAAAAAAGCTTTCAGATGATCTGTTAAATCATCTGAAAGTTTTTTTGTTGAGGCAACTTGTTGCTATTGGTGTTTGGCTTGCTGCTGCGCTAAGGTCAAGTCACCGATGTAAGGGACTTTTTTTCCAGCGACTTTCAAGTATTGTTCGGCGCCTTTGCCCGCAATAATCACGATATCCTTACTGTCTGCTTCAGCAATCGCTGATTTGACGGCTTGAGCCCGATCCATCTCATGAATGATGGCGACTTCAGGATTGGTGATTGCAGCTGCGATTTCTTTTGCGATCGCAGCTGCTTCTTCAAAATCAGGATCATCGCTGGTCAGGTAGACTTTGTCCGCATATTCTCCTAGCGCTCGTCCCATATCTGCTCGGCGAGATTGGGCTTTGCCGCCAGCACTGCCAGTGACAAAAAGCAGGCGGCCTTCTGGGCGCAATTGGCGGGCAAGTTCACTTAATGATTGGAAGCTAAGGTAATTGTGGGCATAGTCAACGATCATGACTGCACCATTTTCTTTTTCTAAAACGATCATTCGTCCAGGGATGATCACTGTCGGCAGGACTTTCTGAGCGTCCTCACGAGAGGCACCCGCTAAGCAGGCAGCTAAAATCGCAGCTGCAGCGTTCTCATGGTTGAAAGAACCTAAAATCCCCAGTTGATATTCACCAGAGACTTGCAAGACATCAGAAGCAGCTGACAGCGCAAAGCCTTTTAGATCTGTCCCTTCTTGGACGACATAATCGGCGTCTGAACGTCCGTAGGTAATATAAGGAACTTGATGGACTTCACAAGTTTCTCGTAGCAAGTGGTAGTGATCGCTTTGGCGATTTAAAATCATCTGTTTGCTGTTGCGGATCAGTTCCCGTTTGCAGTAAAGGTAATCGTCATAAGTTGGATGTTCCACTGGTCCAATGTGATCAGGCGAAATATTTAAGAACGCGCCAATATCAAAGGTAATACCGGCGACCCGTTTGGTTTTATAGGCTTGGGAAGAAACCTCCATCACAAGATGGGTCATGCCGTTTGCGACAGCCTCGGCCATCATCTTATAAAGATCCAGTGTTTCGGGGGTCGTCAACACTGCTTCATTAAAGGTTTTTCCGTCGACTGAGTTTTCCTCAGATGAAAAGAATGCTACTTTTTGACCCGTCGATTCTGCTAAAATCGCCCGAGCAAAATAGGCGCAGCTGGTTTTGCCTTTTGTTCCAGTGATGCCGATGGTCACCAGCTGTTCTTGAGGATGGCCATAAAACGCTTGAGCGATCACTGCCATCGTTTCTCGAATGTCGGTGACGATGATTCCATAAGTTGCAAAGTTGTCATAGGGCGTTTCGGAAATGTAGCACTGAATCCCTTGGTCAATGGCGGCAGCCAGGTAGCTTTCTTTAAAAGAAGCCCCTTTACAGAAAAAAAGCGTCGCCGCATCGGCTGTTCGCGAGTCGTAGCTTAATGAGGTAAAGGCAAGATCAGTCATTTCTTGCGGCACGGTATAAACCCAATCAGTGGGGGTGATGATTTCTTTCAATAGGTTTTCCTGCAATAAGAGCTTGCGGATCTGTGGCACGGTAATGAGTTCCTTTTGCATCGTTGTTCTCCTTCATTCCTCTAAAGATTTCTCTTATTATAGCATAACTCCTAAAAACCGCCGTTTGGGAGGGAAAAGTTTTCTTTTTTTTCTCCTTATTTTGAAGAAACTTTAAGATGTTGCAAAAATAGATTGCGACCAACCCTTTTTCGAATTAAAATGGAAGGGATATGTTTGTAGAAAGTTGGAGATAATGGCGATGGATAAACACATGCGTTCAGTGTCAAAAGAATTAACTACACAAGAAAAAATGGCTCAAGGATCTGCTTGGATGACGATGGGAAATATCGGCTCACGTTTGCTTGGCGCCATTTACATTTTACCCTGGTATTATTGGATGGGCGCAAATGCGGATAAAGCAAATGCGTTGTTTGGAATGGGCTATAATGTTTACGCCTTATTTTTAATGATCTCCACTGCGGGGATCCCTTCAGCAATTGCCAAACAGATTTCTTTTTACAATTCTCGCCAAGAATACCGCACGAGCCAGAAGCTCTTTTTAAGAGCGTTTCAATTGATGGCAGGTTTTGGCGTGGTGACCGCTGGAATCATGTATTTGGCAGCCCCATGGTTGGCAACGGCTTCAGGCGGAGGCGCAGAATTGATTCCTGCGATGCGCTCATTGAGTATTGCTTTATTGGTTTTTCCTTGTATGAGTGTCATGCGAGGGTATTTCCAAGGAAACCAAGACATGAAACCTTTTGCGATCTCGCAAGTCGTTGAACAAATCGCTCGTGTCTGTTATATGCTTTTAGCGACCTTCATCATTATGCGGGTCATCGAAGGCGAATACACGGCAGCCGTGACGCAATCGACCTTTGCCGCCTTTATCGGTGTCTTAGCCAGCATTTTGGTATTAGGCTATTACTTCCAAAAGCAGCGGGTGCGGATGGATGTTTTAGTCGATATGAGCAAAGAAGAAACGGTGCTGCAAACCAAAGAATTGGTTTTAGCGACCATCAAAGAAGCGATCCCTTTTATTATCGTAGGCTCAGGGATCACGATTTTAAAATTGGTGGATCAGTACACCTTTGTTCGAATGATGAGCAGTTTTACCGAATTTTCAAATGATCAGCTCTTAGAACTAATGGCGATTTTCGGCAGCAACCCTGATAAGCTGACGATGGTGGTTATCGGATTAGCTACTTC
The DNA here is from genome assembly GCF_051711245.1 of Enterococcus sp. DIV0240d. NCBI lineage: Bacteria > Bacillati > Bacillota > Bacilli > Lactobacillales > Enterococcaceae > Enterococcus > Enterococcus sp. DIV0240d. Next base: position 14,710 of record NZ_JBIOMG010000003.1, read on the forward strand.
CATGGCTTCAACGGGACTGCCTTTGATCAGTGAAGCAGTCGCCAAAAAAGACAAAAAGAACTTAGCCAAATTGATCAGCAACAACTTGCAATTGTATTCCTTTGTAATGTTTCCAGCGACTTTTGGGATGATCGTACTGTCTTATCCTCTATACACCTTGTTTTATCGTCCAGATGCGTTAGGGGCGAGCGTCTTAGTCGCTGCCTGTCTGTCTGGTCTGGTCTTGGGCTTGTTTATGCTTAGTTCGAGTATGCTGCAAGGGATGTACCACAACAAAGAAGCGGTTGTTTTCTTCTTTGTAGGGTTACTGGTGAAAGTGATCTTGCAGTATCCAGCGATTCGTTTGTTCCAAGTCTATGGACCATTGGTTTCTACCACGATTGCCTTAGGGATCGTCTGCTGGTTAAATATTCGCAAAATGATTCGCAAAGGCCATTTCAATGTAAACTTAACGTTGCGACGGACATTATTGATTGGCGCGATGACGATCATTATGGTGATCGCAGCGTTGATCGCTCGCCAACTCTTTGGGCTTGTCTTGAGCTCTGAAAGAAAAGTCCAAGCCTTTATCTTGAGCTTGCTAGTAGCAGGAGTCGGCGGCAGTGTATACATCTACATTGCGCTGAAATTGCGTTTAGCTGAAAAACTACTCGGCTCATCAATGGTACGTTTACGCCAGAAATTACACATCAAATAAAACCAGAAGCAGCCGCTGAGCCTCCTTTGTGAGACCTTGGCGGCTGTTTTATATGAAAGGAAGAAACCGATGCGTTTAGACAAGTTTTTAGCGGATATGGGCCATGGCTCCCGCAAAGAAGTGAAACAGTTGATCAAAAAAGGGCTCGTGACCGTCAATGGACAAGTCATCAAAAGTGACAAAGCACAAGTACAAGAAACACAAGATACCGTTTGTTTTGAGGGGGAACCCATCGCCTATCAAAGCCAGTTTTATTATTTGCTGAATAAACCCGCCGGCGTGATTTCGGCAACCGTCGATTCCTATGAAGAGACGGTCTTAGATTTGTTTTCTGAAGAAGCATTTCGCGAAGATCTGTTTCCAGTAGGACGGTTGGATAAAGACACCGAAGGCTTTTTGCTGATTACGAACGATGGCGGATTGGCGCATCAATTATTGTCGCCTAAAAAGCATGTGGAAAAAGAATATTATGCCCAAGTCGAGGGAATCATGACAGCGGAGGATCAAAAAATCTTTGCCAAAGGCATCAAATTAGACGGCGAGTGGACTTTGCCGGCTGAGTTGCAGATCCTCAACGTCGATGAAGAAGAAATGCGCAGCGAGATCAAACTGATCCTCCATGAAGGCAAGTTTCATCAAGTCAAACGGATGGTCCATGCAGTAGGAAAAGAAGTCGTTTATTTGAAACGGATTCGCATGGGAGGCCTGTCCTTGCCTGATGATTTGGCATTAGGCGAGTATCGGGAATTAACGTCTGAGGAATTGGCGAAGCTGCAAGAGCGAGGATAAGGCGGTTGGCGAGCTAAAGAAATTCTTATAAAAGTTGTTATTTGGCTGCAATATTTGTAAAAAAAGCCCGTTTTATAGGTAATTTACATGAAAATTTGCAACAATAGACTTTAAACTGTTGGAAAAACCCTCTTTTTTTTCATGAATAAGCATGTTAAAGTAGCCAAGCTACTAAAAAAAAGAAGGAGTTGCCTCATTGAAGAAAAAGATTTTTTTATTGCTCGCCCTTACGTTGCCGCTTTTCCAGCCAGCTGTCAGTTATGCTGCTGAAACGAAGAGCACCGAGGAACTGACGGTTTTGACTGCAGAACTTGCAACGTATGAAGAGGAAGTCACCACTAGCCAACAGAAAGTCACAGCGCTGGAAAGTCAATTAGCGGATTATCAGGAAGAATTAAGCCAATTAGCACAAGAAAGCCAGGAAGTTCAAACGCAGATCGCTGCTCTGAATGACCAAAAAGCCCAGCATCAAGAAAGCCAAGCGCCAAGCAGCCCGGTAGTCGACGGACCACAAGCCACGATCCAACAACTACGCAAGTTTAGTGAACAACAAGCGGCTTTACGGGAAGTGAACCAACAATTGGCGGAAAAAGAAGCCCAACAGCAACGAATCACTTCGTACCAAACCTTGACGCAAGCCCAATTAGTACATAGTAAAGAACAACTAGCAACAGCAAAAGAAGAATTGCAGAGCCAACAAGAGCAGCTGCAGCAAACGCAAGCGCAAGTACAAGACTTGCAAGAAAAAGTGGACAAAGAAGCAAAAGCCGCTGAAGAAGCAAAACAAAAAGCCAAAGAAGCAGCAGAGAAAGCAGCAGCCAGTGAATTTTCACTGCCAATCACGGGCGCCGTGTCGATCTCCAGCGGTTTTGGTACTCGAGCTGACCCAACTGGTTTTTCTGGGACGCAGCATGATGGGATCGACTTTACAGGTCAAGCGGGGGAGAAGATCGTCGCCGCTCGTGATGGTCAGGTAGAAGATGCTGGTTATGGTCCAAGCACGGGGAATTACGTGATTTTGGCTCATGATAACGGCTTTTACTCGTATTATTTTCACTTAACAGCTATCAGTGTCTCGAAGGGGGCAACCGTTGCAGTCGGCGAGCAAGTCGGTACGATGGGGACGACTGGAAACTCGACTGGCGTCCATTTGCACTTTGGATTGAGTAAGACGTTGTGGTCAGATTTCGTTGATCCAGCAGCTTACTTACCGCTATAAGCCGAAGCACCGAGTAGAAACATTGAAAAAAACATCTGAAACCAAAAAGCATGACTGACAAGAGGGGTTCCTCAAGTCGTCATGCTTTTTTTGTTTACCACAAGCCCGGTTGAGCGATGATCACTAACTGTTCTTTGGTAAAGGGATGCTCCAGATGCAATTCATAGCCATGCAGCAGCAAACGCGGCGCTGGTTTGTTTTGGTAAAGCGGGTCACCGACGACTGGATGACCGATACTGGCAAGGTGGACGCGAATTTGGTGGGTCCTCCCCGTATCTAACACACAATACACATCGGTCGTCTTTTGTTGGGTGTGGGCGATGGTTACATGGGTGACGGCTGACTGACCGTTGCGGGGGTCAATGATTCGCTTGCGACGATCATGACGGTCACGACCGATTTTTTTGGTGATCGTTTGATCTTGCGTAAGTTTACCCCAAACTGTGGCTTGATAGCGGCGGAAAATCTGTTTGTTTTCCAACATTCGACCCAAGATCGGCAACACCAAAGGATTTTTTGCGAATAAAACGACACCGCTGGTTTCTTTGTCTAGACGATGGACCACATAAGGCTGCTGCTGTTTCGGCGCAAGGTAAGCAGCGGCATCATTCAATAGGGTATCTGCTTCTAATGGCTGATTGGGGTGCGTCTTGACCCCCGCAGGCTTGTTCAGCACCAATAAGTGCTCATCTTCAAAAAGTACGTTGACTTTGTCTGCTTGGCCTAACTGGATCGGCTGATAGCTGTAATCACTGTCTTCAATGATCAAAGTGATTTGATCGCCGCCACGAACTTCTTGATGAAACATCGCGGGCTGCTGATTGACGATTACATTTTTCCGTGTGCGCAGAAAATGGCGCACTTTTCGTGGGACGAGCCACTCCCGTTCCAACAAATCGCGAAGCGGCATGGGCGGGTGATTTTTGGGTAAAGTCATGGTGTATTCCATAAAAACGTCCTTTCTTTGCTGTTAGCTACCGACTATTATAGCATCTTTAAGCTTTTCTTATAAAAAAAACAATAAAAAACAGAGCATTCAATGCTAGAATAATAAAGCATTCTTTTCGAATGAAATTACGTCTAGAGCCGTATAACAAAGAAAGTCATTTATGCTACACTTAACCAAAGGAGCGTGAAGTAATGGATTGGAAACACATCCTTCACAAAATAAAGACCGGTTGGCTGACCTTTTGGCGCTGGTTAAAACCGTATTTGCAGCAATTTCATCAATGGCGCAAGCGGGTTTGGAAAAAATACCACGTAAATAAAATTTTTATTTTACTTAGTTTAGTTGCTATCTTAATCATGAGCGGGTATTTGTTTTATATCGCTAAAAATACGAAAGTCAGTGAATTAGAGTCAGGTCTGAAAGAATCGACGGTGATTTTTGATGCCAATGGCGATGAAGCAGGGCAGTTGTACTCGCAAAAAGGCACGTACGTTTCTCTTGATGCCATTTCCAGTGATGTGGTCAACGCCTTGATCTCAACCGAAGACCGCAACTTCTATAATCACCACGGGTTTGATATCAAGGGGATCGCTCGAGCAGCCCTGCGCATGCTGGTCAACCGCAGTGCCGAAGGCGGTGGGGGAAGTACCATCACCCAGCAGCTTGCCAAAAATGCCTATCTGTCCTTGGATCAAACCTTTAGTCGAAAAGCCAAGGAGCTTTTCTTAGCGATCGAGATCGAGAAGAAATATTCTAAAGATGAGATTTTGGAAATGTATTTGAACAGTTCCTATTTTGGTAACGGGGTTTGGGGCATTCAAGATGCCTCGCTAAAATATTTCGGTGTCAATGCTTCTGAACTAAGCGTGGGAGAAGCTGCGACGTTGGTGGGGATGCTCAAAGGTCCTTCGATCTATAACCCGATCGACAATCTGGAAAACGCCACGAACCGTCGCGATACCGTCTTGAGTTTGATGGTGGATAACGGCAAGTTGGACCAGTCCGTTGCTGACCAAGAATCACAAGTTGCCTTAGCTAATTTACTGTATGATGGATTTGGCAATTCAGAATCTGGCTATAAGTATCCTTATTATTTCGATGCGGTCATCGATGAAGCCGAATCCTATGGGTTGGACGCCGATGATGTCATGAATCGCGGCTACAAGATCTATACAGCACTGGATCAAAACTACCAAGCGCAAATGGAAGCTGCCTATAAAAACGATGCCTTGTTCCCTGAAAATGCCGCTGATGGCACGATGGTGCAATCAGGCTCTGTCGCACTTGATCCGAATACCGGTGGGGTGCAAGCGGTGGTGGGTCGTCGTGGCGAGCACGTCTTTAGAGGCTTTAATTTTGCCACGCAAATGAAACGTTCACCAGGCTCCACGATCAAACCGATCAGCGTCTTCGCCCCTGCCCTAGAAGCTGGGTTTGAACCCGACAGTATCCTGAAAGACGAGCCCCTCGATTTTTATGATGCTCAAAACTTTGATGGGACCTATGCTGGCGAAGCAGTCATGTATCAAGCCCTCGCCCAAAGCCTGAATCTGCCAGCAGTTTGGCTGTTGCATGAGATCGGCTTAGATCGTGGGTACAGCAAAGCACAAGAGTTTGGACTTTCCTTGACCGAATCCGACAAATATTATGGCTTAGCATTAGGTGGTTTGGAAAAAGGGGAATCACCCATGACGATGGCAGCAGCGTATGGCGTTTTCGCAAATGGCGGGTATTACTACAAACCGCATTTGATCACCAAAATCGTTGATTCAACTGGTGCCGTGATCGTTGACAATACGTCTGTGCAAGGCAAACGGGTGATTTCTAAAGAGACCGCTGATAAAATGACGAGCATGATGCTGGGCACCTTTTCTAACGGGACGGGTGTTAGTGCCAGTCCGTACGGCTTTACGATCGCCGGTAAGACGGGTACGACAGAGACCAACTTTGATGCTTCTAAGGTCAATGACCAATGGATCGTCGGCTATACCCCTGATATGGTTCTTTCAACCTGGCTAGGATTTGAACATGTGAGTGAAGATCATTACTTAACGGGAACTAGCGGACAAGTCGTTGGGAAAATATTCAAAGCAGAGGCCGAAAGCTTACTGCCTTATAGTCAAGGCACCCAATTCCAAGTTGCAGACGCTTATTGGACAGGTGGAAAATTGATGGCAGCCGATGAAGTACCAGATCCTGAGAGCAGTACGTCACAAAATGGCAATGATTGGCAGAAAACCATCGATGACTTTGCCGAAAGCGCCAAAGAAGGTATGAAGGAATTCGGCAGCAAGATCAAAGAAGGAACGAAAGAACTGTTTGGCGGCTTGTGGAATTCCATCAGCGGAAATTAAAGGAATTAGGCAACTGCTAGTCTAGAACCTGAGAAGAATGGTATACTAGAAAAAAAGAGGAGGCGTCAAAATGGCAAATATTTATGATACAGCAAACCAATTAGAACGTGAATTACGCGAGTCAGAACAGTTTCAAGATTTGAAAGGTTCTTTCGACCGCTTGAAAGCAAATGAAGAAGCGTATGCGTTATTCAAAGAGTTTCAAGAGTTGCAACAAAGCCTGCAACAAAAAATGATGGCTGGCGAAGAAATGACAGAAGAAGAAGCGCAAAAAGCCCAAGAATTATCGCAAAAAATTCAACAAGACGGCATTGTTTCTGACTTGATGCAAAAAGAGCAAGCCTTCAGCTTAGTAGCCAATGACTTGAACCGCATCATCATGGGTCCTGTAAGAGATCTATACGAAGCGTAATCGCCAACAAACAAAGACCAAAGAAGCAAGTGAATCTTCAGAGCAATCGGCTGCAACTGCAAGAGCCTTTTCCAAAGAAGTTTCAAAATCGCTTCTTTGGTTTTTTTTATGAAAAAGGCGAACAAATTTTCGTATTTTGCTGACGAAATGCCTGAGAAATGTTATGATAGAAGCATTAAGGAGGGAGAAAGAAATGCGATTTTTACATAGTGCAGACCTGCATATCGACCGGTCATTTGAAGGGGTTCATTTGTTATCTGAAAAAGTGAAGACCCAACTCCCTGCCATCAATCAAAAAATCATCCGTAATTTGGTGGATGTTGCCTTAGAAAAAGCGGTCGATTTTGTTTTGCTGGCTGGGGATACATTCCATCAAGCACGGCCGAGTCTAAAAGTGCAGCATGACTTTTTTGCCCAACTGCAACGACTAGGGGAAGCACAGATCCCTGTCTATATGATTTTCGGCAACCATGATTATTATGATCCGCAACGGTATTGGTTTGCTTTTCCAGAAAACGTCATTCTCTTTTCATCAGAAGAAGTTCAAACGGTTCAAGGAACAACGAAAAACGGTGAAACCTATGCAATCAGTGGATTTAGCTACCAACATCCTTGGATTACTGAAAATAAAGTAACAGAATTTCCTGCAAGAGCAGCGGTGGATTACCATATCGGGCTTTACCACGGGGACCAAGCTGGTGAACGGTATGCCCCCTTTTCAATCAGTGAAATGAAGCAAAAAGGCTATGATTATTGGGGCTTGGGGCACATCCATGTACCTAAGACGCTCTCAGAGCAGCCACCGATTCTCTATCCAGGTACACCTCAAGGAAAGACCAAGAAAGAACAGGCGACTGGGGTGATTTTGGCAGACTTAACGCCGCAGGGACCAACGATCGAGCGCTTGGAGATCGCAGAGATCGCTTGGCAAAAGCAAGTGGTCTCCTTAGCGGATGTGACTGCCTCGAATGCCGTATTGCCAGCGATCATCGAGCGCTTAAAAAGTCCTCGTTCGCGCTTGCTGCATCTGGTGTTGACCGATGTGCAGCAGCTGCCGCCAGATTGGTTTCCAGCTGCGGAAAAAAATGAATGGCTGACCTACCTCAATGAACGGTTGGCACAAACAGAGCCGCTGCAAGTGATCTATGCCCTTGAAGTCGAGCAAGCCAATGAAGACAAGATCGCATTGGCGGTATCAGAAGATTATATGCTGCAGTTTTTAGCGATGTATGAGTCGCCAGAGATGTTTGCGGATCGATTGTCGGATCTATTGCAGCATCCACTGATCCAGCGGGGGATCACCCATGAATCATTTCAAGAAGAAGTCTTGCAGCAAGCCAAGCAATTGTTGAAAGACGACTTTCAATGGGAGGAGCAGTCATGAGAATTTTAAAAGCAGAGATTACCGGTTTTGGGAAATACCATGAACAAAGCTTTGCCTTTCATCCGCAAAATCAGCTGCTCTTTGGGCACAACGAGATCGGAAAATCGACGTTGTATCAATTTATTGCCGCCATTTTGTTTGGCTTTTCGAAAAAGACAGCCAAGAAAAAAGACTATACCCCCAAAAACGGTGCTGCTTACGGTGGCAAGTTATGGTTGGCGCTGGAACCCTTCGGCGAAGTGATCGTGGAACGCTATCGGCAAGTGGACCGTGGTCGTGCCAAAGTCCATGTCGCTGGCCAGACGGTCGATGAGCAATGGCTGGCACAACACCTGCAGCCCCTCAATCGAGCATTGTTCTTCGATGTCTTTACTTTTCAGCAAGAGCAATTGACCCAGATCGATAAGCTAGAAGAAAATGAGCTGCACCAAGCGTTGATTTCTCTAGGGATCAGCGGCAGTCAAAAAATGCTGCAGCAAGTGGCGCAATATGAAACCACCAATCAGCAGCAATACAAGCCACGAGGGCAAAAGCTGCCTTTGAACCAAGCGTTAAAACAATTAGAAAAACTGCAAAAAACGATTGCGGAAAAAGAAAGCGAAGAAAGCCGCATCCAACAGCAGTATCAACAGATCGCCCAGCTGCAAGAACAGATCCAAGACTTGCGGCACCAGTATCAAGCATTGAATGACGCTTATCAGGAAAATCAGCAACAGCTGAGTCACTGGGGCCTTTATGAAGAGTGGCAGCAAATGGCACCAGCAGATACGCTAGCCGATCCTCAGCAAGTCCAAGCCATCAAACAGTTTTATCAGCAGTATCAGCAGCTGACGGAAGAAATTCGCAAAAAAGAAGCCGAATTAGATCAGTTGGAGCAAGGAAAAGAATCAGACAAGTATTTCTTTTACCTTGATCACGAGCATCAGATCAATCACTTGCTGCAGCAGCAAGTGACGATGGCGCGTTTGGCAGATCGTGAAGTAGCAGCCAATCAACAAGAAACTGTCGCCATCACAGAGTTGAATCGCTTGATTGAAAAGCGCCAGTGGAGTAGAGAATCGCCGCCGCTAGTAACGGCTTCGATCCATGAACAAACCACACGTTTACTGCAAGAACGTGTGCAGTTAGAAGAGCTCGAAAAGCGCATGAGGCATTTAGAAGAAAAAGCGCAACCTTTGCAAGCCACCGCGGCCCGCTTAGAACAGCAGCATCCTCAATTGATTGGCCGCAAGCCCGTTTCTCGCCCACTATGGCCGCTAGGGATCGTCGGTGGGCTAGTCGCAGTGATCGGTATCTTTTTGCCAAGTCCGTGGCGCTGGCTTGCATTAGGTGCGGGGATCGTAGCGATCATCGGCAGTATTTTGCCGCTGATGAAAGCAGCACCAAACAAGCAGCAAGGCATCAAGCAAGAATGGCAGACGGTCCTCATGAAGCTGGATCTGCTGGGCGAAGAGTTGGCACAGCTGGAAAATGAACAGCAGCAAAAGCAGCAGCAGATCAGCCGTGCCCACCAAGCGTTGACACCCTTTTTTGGTGATTTGCCGGTGGAAAACTGGCAGTCGTATCTATTGGCCTATGATGAAGATGTTGCTAGCTATCAAGCCTACTCGCAGCAGCGCAAGCAAGCCTATCAAGAACGGCAAGCGGTCACGGAAGAATTGGCCCCCTTTGAGGAGCAATTCCGCCCGTATGCGGAGTGGCTGCCGCTGCAAAACAAAACCTTGTTAGAAAAAGCGGCGATGTTGCAGAAGTTTCATGAAGAGATGCAAACGATCAAGCTTTCGCGGTTGCAACAACCTAGCACGTTACTGGCCCAACAATTGACCCGTACCCGCAACGAACGCGACCAGCTGTTTGCCCAAGCCAGTGCGCTCTTGCAGCAGCAAGGGTTAGATCACCCTGCAGAAATCAGCCTCTGGTTGAAGCAATGGGAAGCAGCGCAGCGCACGCAGCAGCGAGCAGAAGAATTGGCGGGGATGTTAACACCGATCTATCCCAAACCAGTCACGCAAGCAGAATTGCTGCAGCAAAAAGACCAGATCAAGCAGCAGCAAACACAGCTTCAGGCACAAATGCAGCAGTTGACGGAGCACAAACAACGCTTGGAATTAGAAGCAGCAGCCAGTCAAAAAAACGGCACCTTGAATCAGCTTTATCAAGAAGAAAGTGAGCTGAAGGCGGTCATTGAAGAACTCGCTGTGGCATGGGGCAGTCGTCAGTTGGCGGCTTCAATTTTGACGGATGTCACGACTGAATTGTCAGAACAGCAATTGCCGCAGCTATTGTCAGCCGCTTCGACTTATTTTGAACAGCTTTCAAACGGACGTTATCAAAAGATTCTTCTGGAAAATGGTCTGTTAGTAGCGGCAAACGCCAGCGAGACCTTTTCGATCATTGACTTGTCCACAGGAACGAAGGATCAGTTGATCATGGCGTTACGTTTCGGTTATCTAGCGCTGCAAAAAAATCATCCGTTGTGCCCGATCATTATTGATGATGGTTGGTTGCATTATGACAGTGTTCGTAAGGAACGCTTCGCAGCACTATTAAAAGAGTTTGGACAAAGTTATCAAGTAATTTGTTTGTCTTCTGACCAAGAAATGGTAAGCTATTATCAGAAGTACCAGCAGCCTATCCAGGATCTGAGTAAAGGAAGTGAAAGATTTGGCTGATCGGCCAAATAAGCCCATGAAAAAAATTCGTGAATTAACTGTTGATGAAACGTTTCAACTTTTCTTACTGGTCAAAAATGCCGATGTACGGATCGCGAAAAACGGCAAAAAGTTTATTGCCTTCACGTTTCAGGATACATCTGGCACGATTGATGGAAAGTTTTGGGATGCATCAGATGAAGAAATCGCCCGTTTTGAACCCGGGAAAGTGGTACTACTAGATGGGAAACGAGAAGTTTACCAAGGCAATCCGCAAGTCAAAATCATGCATTTGCGTTTAGCGAAGCCGGAAGAACCCCACGAACCAAGCCAATACATGGAAAAAGCGCCCTTGCGAAAAGAAGAGATGGAAGAAGAAATCAGTCAAACCTTGTTTGAGATCACAAATCCTCACTGGAATCGCATCGTCCGTTTCTTGTTGAACAAGTATAAAAAGGAATTCTTTGATTTTCCAGCTGCGAAGCGCAATCACCATGCCTTCGCCAGTGGATTGGCGTATCATACGACAACTATGCTGCGCTTAGGAAAAGCGATCGTCAAAGAATACCCTGAATTAAATGCGTCACTGCTGTATGCGGGCATTATTTTACATGATTTAGGAAAAGTGATCGAGTTGACAGGTCCCATGACGACAGAATATACCTTAGCGGGGAATCTAGTAGGGCATTTGGTCTTAGTGGATGAAGAAATCACGCAAGCCTGTATTGCGTTGAAATTTGATGACAAACAAGAAGACATCGTTGTTTTGCGGCATATGGTCTTAGCCCACCATGGCTTGTTAGAATATGGGTCACCTGTTCGGCCCCGCATAATGGAAGCGGAGATCCTCCATCAGATCGATAATTTGGATGCTTCCATGCAAATGATGCTGACCTCGATCCGCCTGACAGAACCTGGTCAATACACAGACCGAATTTTTGGCATGGACAATCGGAGTTTTTATGTACCGAAAGAAGTGTAGCAGTGACGTTGCAGCTTGATCGATCAAAGTGAATGATAGAAAGAACAAAAGCCACGCTAGGCTTGCTTAGCGTGGCTTTTTTAGCTGCTGGAAAAGCAGTTGAATCGTAGATAGAAATCTAATCGGCACAAAAAAAGAAGCACCGCTATGACGGCACTTCTTTTTTTGTTTATTCAGCAGAAGAATCTGTAGCACTTTCACTTGTTGCAGTAGAATCATCGGTTGCCTCAGTAGCAGAAGAATCTGCTGCTGAGCTGTCTGTTGCATCCGTTGCAGAAGAGTCAGCAGTTGAATCTTCTGTTTCGGCAGCTGTGATGTAATCAGAAAGCAAGTCTGCTAAGTCAGAGTCTTTCATTTTCACATTGGCTGCTTGCAATTCTTGACCGATCGTTGCTGCCATAAAGGTTGAATCATTCAACAACGTGTTTTGAGCAATTTCAGTCAATTCATCTTTGTATTTATCCATATCGTTGCCTTTGTCTTGGTTTTTAACCATTTTCACGATATAGTATTCCGTCGTATAAGTCGACGTGTTGGTTGCAGAAATCACTTCAGAGATTTCACCATCTTTTAAATCAAAAGCGGCTGTTTTCACTTCGTTTGGCACAGCAGTTGACGTAGAATCGAATTTGATCGTTCCGCCATCTTCTTTTGTTGCTGCATCCGTTGATTTTTCTTTAGCGATTTCGCCAAAGTCAGCATCATCTTTTTTCGCTTCTTCTAAGACATCTTTGGCATCATCTTCACTTGCTACTTTGATGATTTGTGCTTCTACTTCTGGGTGGAAAGAATCCCAAGCAGTTTTCATTTCTTCATCAGTAATATCCATGTTGGCTTTTAAGCCTTCACGTAACGCAAGCTGTTCTTTCAATTCTGCACGGTAAGATTTCACCGTATAACCAGAAGCAGTCAAGGTTGATTCAAAAGAATCACTACCGCCGTATTGTTCAGCCACGTTGTTGAATTGTTCGTCGATCATTTCTTCAGTCACGTCATCGCCGTATTTTTCATTAAAGACTTTTAAGACGATCATTTGACGCAACGCTTGTTGGTTTTCTGAACTTGTTTTTGCTTTATCATAAAAATCTTGAACAGTGATTTTACCGCCCTTCATTGTTGCGATTTCCTCACTTGAGTTTCCACAAGCCGCTAATGCAAAAAGACTCATTGCACTGACTGCTACTAAAAGTAATTTTTTCTTCATTCGTTTAAGCACTCCTAATTCTAAAAAGATTCATAATAATCACTGCACCTACTATACCACTTCTAGAAATGGTTGGGAAGAAAACAGTGGATGTTTCAAACAAAATTCATAAAAACTACAAATTTTCGATTTGTTTGTCATCCTCTGCGCTTTGGGCTTGAATCGTCGTAATGTGTTGATTCAATTGCTCCATTTGGGTCTTGATCCGAGCAAGGCGCGGTTGGGCTTGGAATTTGAAGGCTTCCAAATCTTTCGTGAAAGACTCCGTAACAACAGGGATCGTTTCGTCGATCGTTTTGCGGGTCACCATTACGGCATCTTTTAGCTGTTTGACGCTGTCATTGAATTCTAAGGTCGCTTCTGTCGTGTCATCTAAATAGCGAATCAATTCTTCACGGGTTTCATTGCCGCTTTTCGGTGCAAAAAGCAAACCGCCTAAGCCGCCGGCGATGGACCCGAATAATAGTCCTTTAAGAAAATTGCCGATCATTTAGTCCACCTGCTTTCCAATTTTTTCGGCGATTGCCGCTAGTTCTTCCCCCGTGTAATTGTCTGCGTGATTGCCAAAATGGATCTTGAAATCATCGTCTTTGCTGTAACGAGGAATCAAATGGACATGGGAATGGAAGACCGATTGGTACGCCAATTCTTTATTGTTGTTGATGATATTTAAGCCTTCGATCTCAGGGAATGCTTTTTCGATCGCCCGAGCAATCTTAGGGATGCGGGCAAAAACCGCTGCTGCCAACGTTTCATCGTACTCAAAAATATCCGTCACATGGGTTTTGGGAATCACCAATGTATGACCAGGGGTGACTTGGGAAATATCTAAAAAGGCATAAACTTGCTCATCCTCGTAGACTTTGTAGCTAGGGATCTCACGATTGTTGATTTTACAAAAAATACAATTTTCCATTGTAAAAAACCTCCTTGATCTATTACCTCTACTTTACCATATTTTGCTTTTTTTCGTCTGGTTTCCTCTTTGAAAAAGTCGGAACAAGGCAACTGTTCCTTCAACAAAGGCGCTTTTTTAAAGAAATGCGAAAAGCGAGCGAGAAACGCTTGCATTTAGATTCCAACAACCCTAGACTTAATATCAGAAATCAATTGGAAAGAAGGAACCTATGAAACCGATCATCAAAGAAACCTTACAGAAAAAAACAACGACTTCAGCGAAGCTCCGCTACTTGGCTTATGCCTATAAAGAATGGTTGATTGCGATCACGCTTTTTGTGGTGTTCGCAGGTTCGATCACCTATTCGCTAACGCGCCCAAAAGAAGAAGTAGTCAATGCCGCCATCGTCACTGAAACAGCGATGGACCCTACGGTGCAAAGTGAATTAGAGACAGCCGTTGAGACCTGGGCGATCGACCAAGGGTATCAAAAAGAAGAGTTGAGGATCAGTCTGGTTTCCTATGCTGAACCAGCTGCTGTTCAAGCCTTTACTACCCGCCTTGCCGCCGGTGCGATCCAAATGGTCATTTTTCCAGCGAGTGATGCACAACTGTGGCAAGAACGCTTTGGCAGCCAAGAATTGCCGCAAGAAACCATTACAGTGGGAGAAAACGAATTTATCTTACAAGTCACGAATAAAGAAAAATAAGCAACGGTTTTGCTAGCGGATTGAAAAAAGAGCCTACGTTGACAGAAAGCCGTAATTAGGCGAATCGGAGGAAAAGAATGACTTTACAAGTAACAAATGTGACAGGCGGTTATAACCAGCTGCCAGTCTTAAAAAATATTGATTTTACGATCGGCGATGGTGAGCTCGTTGGTCTGATTGGCTTGAATGGGGCAGGGAAGAGTACGACGATCAAAGAAATCATCGGGTTACTGCAACCTCACAGCGGGACGATCACGATCGATGGCTTGACCTTAAAGGAAACCCCAGAGCAATACCGCAAACAAATCGGGTATATTCCCGAAACCCCATCTTTATATGAAGAATTGACCTTAAGAGAGCACATTGAAGTGACAGCGATGGCCTATGATCTTCCGCAAGAAGAAGCCATGAAGCGAGCGGAGCGTTTATTAAAAACCTTTCGCTTAGAAAACAAACTCGATTGGTTCCCAGCAAACTTCTCAAAAGGAATGAAGCAAAAAGTCATGGTGCTGTGTGCCTTTTTGATTGAGCCAAGCGTCTACATCATTGATGAACCTTTTCTAGGATTAGATCCTTTAGCGATCAATGCGTTATTGGAGCTGATGAATGAGATGAAACAAACAGGGGCATCAATTTTGATGTCCACCCATATTTTAGCAACCGCAGAGAAGTATTGTGACAAATTCATCCTACTGCATAACGGTGAGATCCGCGCACAAGGGACATTGGCGCAGCTAAGAAGCCAATTTCAAGCACCAGAAGCCTCCCTTGATGATCTGTACCTCGCACTGACAAAGGAGAGTCAAGCATGAAGCAGTTTTTCTCGCAACGCTTACAGCGGCATCAAAAACAGATGACACACTATTTGCGCTATGTCTTCAATGATCATTTTGCTTTGATCAGCACCTTCTTAGTGGGAGGTCTGGGGCTGTATTATTCAGAATTGCTAAAAACATTGCCGCGGCCGTTTCCATTAGGCGGCATCATCGTGGTCGCTGTTTGGCTCTTCGTTTTACCGCTGGGACGCTTAGCGACACTGACGAAACCGGCAGATTTGATTTTTCTGTTAGCCAAAGAAGGGCAAATGAGAAGTTACCTCAGTCAAGCCCTGCGTTATTCCCTCTGGCTGCCCTTTGGGGTCTTATTTTTAGCCGTAGGAGCAACGATGCCTTTAGTCGTGGTCACCGCAAACAGTACATTTGCTTCCTTTCCCTTCTTTTTAGGAATGATGTGGCTGTTAAAACTGGGGGATTTTTCACTGCAGCGGATTCGGTTGTATCAAGAAACACAGCAGCAAGTCAAACAGCAGCGAGGAATCTGGTTCGCCAGTGCGTTAGCTGCCACACTTGCCAGTATTTATGTAGCACCTTGGCTAGGGTTGGTGATCAGCATCCTCCAAGCAATCTGGTTCCTCTTTGGCGTGAAATCTAATCGTCAGCTATTGGATTGGGACTATATGATCCAAGCCGAGCAATCGCGCTTATTACGGATCTATCGATTTATCAACTTGTTTACAGATGTTCCCCAAATCACGACGGAAGCCAAACGACGCAAATACCTCGACTGGTTGCTGGCAAAGATCAAACCAGCCCAAAGCAATACGTATCTTTATCTTTACTTGCGCCGAGTGATTCGTGGTGGGCAATACGGCGGTCTTTATGTCCGGTTATCCTTGATTGGTGGCTTCGTCTTATTCTTTGTCGATGAGCTTTGGATCAGTCTGCTGATCGGCTGCTTGTTTCTTTATCTGATCGGTTTCCAACTGATCCCTTTGATCAATGAATTTCAATACATGGTTTTGACCCATTTGTATCCCGTGCCAGAAAAACAAAAAGCCACAGCAATCAAAAAAATTATCGGGTCACTTTTGCTTGTGACGACTGTTTTTTTCGGCGTGATCTGTTGCTTGCGCTTGCCCGTTGTTTGGCAAGGGGGCATCGCTTTTGTGGGCTTCTTCCTCTTTGCGGGTCTTTTTTTAGGCATCTACTTGCCAGGGCGATTAAAGAAAATGCACGCCTGATCCTCAGGAAACCTCTCTTACAAAAAGCGAACGCATATGCGCTTGACGGCGACCCTTTAGGAAGCTAGAATAAGAGGTACTGCGAAATAAGGAGAGAAGCTAGGATGGATATTCGCTTGGATCAAGATTGGCGTATGCGGCCGATCAAAGGCGACACCGGGAAAGCCTATATCGGGCTCAAGGACAACGACAAAGTCTTTATCAAACGAAATACGACCCCGATGCTTGCGGCACTCTCTAAAGAGGGCATTGCACCCAAACTCGTCTGGACGAAACGGACGGGGAATGGGGATACGCTCTCCGCACAAGAATGGCTGGATGGACGGGTCTTAGATCCCGATGAGATCGGCCAAAGAAATGACGTCATTGATGTGTTGTATCACTTGCATCATTCAAAAACGCTGGCACAGATGCTAAGCAAAATCGGCGGACAAGTCAGATCGCCTGAACAAATGCTGATGGATTATCAAGATCAGCTGCCTTCTGCGGTGGCTCAAAACCGTTTTATTCATTTGGTCACCGAGTATTTAAAAGCCAATATTCCAGCTTTTGACGAGCAAAAAGCCGCGGTCGTCCATGGCGATGTCAATTATCGAAATTGGCTGGTTTGTCAAAACTATTTGTATTTAGTCGATTGGGATTCCGTGATGTTTGCAGATCCAGCAATCGATATCGGGACTATTTTAGGTCACTATGTGCCGCTATCCAGCTGGTCCCATTGGCTGGTGCGCTACGGTATCCATAGCAGCAGCGAAGTGATCGAAAAAATTTATTGGTATGCATTGTTGAGTATGCTGCAAGAGGTCAAAAAATATTATCTGCGGGGCGATTACAAAGCCATGAATGCAGAGATTTTACAATTAAAACGAATTTATAGTGAATGAAGAGAAGATGGAGCGAGGCAATTTGGTTCCATCTTGTTTTTTCGGAAAGGAAGAAACATGAGAGTAAGAAAACGTGCAGGTGCAAAAGAGCTGATTGAAGCTCATCCACAATACGTCGTTGCAGAGCCTACCGAATGGAAAGG
Organism: Enterococcus sp. DIV0240d; assembly: GCF_051711245.1. NCBI lineage: Bacteria > Bacillati > Bacillota > Bacilli > Lactobacillales > Enterococcaceae > Enterococcus > Enterococcus sp. DIV0240d. The sequence continues at coordinate 32,005 of NZ_JBIOMG010000003.1, forward strand.
GCGTTGGCATGAACGCTTTGGCAATGATCATCCGCTACACATCGAGATCGGCATGGGAAAAGGTCAATTTATTACGGAAATGGCGAAAGCTCATCCCGAAATCAATTATATTGGGGTAGAGATGCAGATCAGTGTCGTTTCGATCGCACTGGATAAAATGATCGAGCAGGAGATCCCAAACTTGCAGCTGCTGCATGTGGATGGTTCGGCTTTGACCAACTATTTTGAAGACAATGAAGTAGACCAGATCTATTTGAATTTTTCTGATCCATGGCCTAAGAAGAAGCATGAGAAGCGCCGTTTGACTTCTAAAGCCTTTTTAGCGGTGGACGAGCAAATTTTACGACCTAATGGCGAAATCCATTTCAAAACGGACAACCAAGGATTGTTTGAGTATTCCTTAGCGAGCTTTTCTCAATATGGCATGATCATCAAACAAGTTTGGTTGGACCTGCATAACAGTACCTTTGAGAACAATATCATGACGGAATATGAAGAAAAATTCTCAAGCCGCGGGCAGCGAATCTATCGGGTGGAAGCCCAATTTGTGGCAAAAGACCCGCAGGAATAAAGAAGAGACGAAAGACGAAGCAAATTTGCTTCGTCTTTTTTTTCTATTCTCAAAAGGCTTGCGTATTTCTTTTTAGGAGGGATAAGTCGTGGATATTCAAGCATTCTCAGATGAGTTGATTCACTATGGCAGACAAGAACGCATGCAGGATCTGGCCATTTTGCCGAGCGGTACACAGATGGAGGTGATTTTCAGTAAAAGCTATCTCAGAAAGACCTATCAAGTACTGACCAACGAAGAAGCCCAGCAGCTGATCACTCGCTTCAAATTTTTAGGAGGAATGGAGGTGGGAGAACGACGCAAAGCTCAGTTAGGAGCAGTCAGTTATCCGTTAGGCGATCAGCTGCAGCGGCTGCGCATCTCCACAGTCGGTGATTACCAAGGGCGTGAAAGTTTCGTGATGCGGTTTCTTTATCCTTTGACTCAGGAGCATCTGCGCTATTTTTTTGCAGAAGACGTCCAGCAGATCCAACAGGCAACCAAACAAAGAGGGCTGTATTTGTTTTCTGGCCCCACTGGCTCAGGGAAATCGCCCCTCATGTATCAATTAGCTCGGGCAACCAAGGGGCAAATCATTACCATCGAAGATCCTGTGGAGATCGAGGAGCCGCGCTTTTTACAGCTGCAAACCAATTTGAAGATCGAACAAGACTATGATGAATTGATTCGCTTGTCCTTGCGGCATCGTCCAGACCTGCTTTTGATCGGCGAGATTCGTAACAAAGAAACGGCGCAAGCCGCTGTACGAGCCGCTCTGACAGGTCACCGAGTATTTGCCACGATCCATGCCCGAGGTGTAGCAGAAACCAAGACGCGGCTGCTGGAATTGCTCGGGACAGACGATCGTCTGGCACATGCGCTGCAAGGGATCATTTATCAGCGATTGTTGCCAAATGAAGCGAATGAACCTCATGGATTGCTGGCATATCACTTTTATGAGGGGCAAGTGGAAAAACGGTGGCAACAGGTATTAAAACAAGTGAAAGAAAGTGGGTGGATCAGCGATGAAGTTTATGAAAAAGAAGCCCCAGCTACCACGCCGTGCAACTGAAGCCCTCTTAGTCACCTTCACGGTGTTATTGGAGAGTGGCTTTTCCCTACAAGAAAGCCTCCAAGTGCTGCTGCGCAGCCGCCAGTTTTCTGAACCTGTGATCGAACAGCTAATTGTCCATCTCGCCCAAGGGCAAAGCTTTGCAGCAGCGGTAGCGCCGTTGTCGTTATCGGCTACTGAAAAAAGTCAGCTTCATTTAGCAGAAAATCATGGGGATCTCACGGCGACCTTGCGGCGGATGGTCGACTACCATAAATTGGTCAACAAGCAAAAACAGCTGCTGTACAAAGTAGCTGCCTATCCGCTTTTGTTACTGGTCTTTTTAATAGCTGCGCTTTTTGGGATGCACCGCTTTTTATTGCCCCAATTGCTAGCCTCTGGCATGATCGACGAAGGTCATTGGGGCATTCGCGCCATCACTTGGGCACCAGCAGTACTTATCCTCTTCTTGTTGTTAAGTGTGCTGCTTTTTGTGATCAGCCGCTGGGTGTTTGCCCGCCGCACTGCCTTGCAAAAAGCTGTGTTTTTCAGCCACCTGCCATTGTTCGGAGCATTGTACACGAGTTATCACACGAGTTTTTTCGCATTGGAATGGGGCAAGTTGTTTCAGCAAGGGTTAGATATCCAACAGATCATCGAGTGTATGGAGCACACCAATAAAGCTACCTTGATCCAAGAATTAGCACGAGAACTGCGAGTGACCTTGACACTTGGGGGCGAACTCCCAGAAAAACTTCGTCATTTCTCGTTTCTCACACCCGAATTTTCTTTGATCGTCTTTCAAGGAGAAGTACGAGGAAAGTTAGGAGAAGAGCTTTTTTTATACAGTCAATTATTGATGGAACGCTTGTTTCAACGAATCGAAAAAGCCATTCACTGGGTTCAGCCTCTGATTTTTTTGTTGGTTGCTTTAATGATCGTTGGGATCTATGCCGCTATGTTTTTACCAATCTATGGAAATATCCAAGGAGTGATCGAATGATAGAAAAGAAAGTAGCATCTCCTCGCAAGCAGGGGATTTGGCGTGTCAAAAAAGGCTTTACATTGGTTGAAATGCTAGTCGTTTTATTAGTGATCAGTATTTTGGTTTTGTTGTTTGTCCCAAATCTTGCCAATCAAAGAGGAATCATTGATGAGAAAGGAAATGCGGCGATTGAAAAAGTAGTGGAAACCCAGATCGAACTCTTTCGTCTAAATGAAGATCGGGTGCCTTCGAAAGAAGAATTGATTGCAGAAGGGTATGTATCTGAGGAACAATATGCGATTTATGAGCAGAGAAAGTGAGAACAATGGCACTAGGGGATTTTCTGGGTTTACCTTGATGGAAAGTCTCTTGGTACTCTTGGTCAGTAGTCTCTTTCTCTTTATCCCCGTCGTGGCTATCGAGTACTATCAACGCTCTGCGGAAGTTTTCGGCTTTTGTGCTCGCTTAGAAAAAGGACTCTATACCTTGCAGCAATCGGCCATCATCGATAACACACAAACCCGAGCAACCTATCAAGCAGAGCCAACACCAACTGTTTCATTTTACGGCGCTGCAACTGAGCCAGTCACCAAGATCGACGTTCCTCCTCAACTAGCGATGCAGGCGTTTCCCGATATTCTTTTTAGTAGTCAATCCGGCAACAACAGCAGTCTGCGAAGGATCATTTTCTATTGGCAGGAGAAAAAGCAAACCATCAGCTATAAGTTTTTATTTGGGAGTGGCCGTTATGAAAAAATCGTTGAATAGTGGGTTCATCTTAGCAGAAAGCCTGATTGGCTTTGGGGTCTTGGCAACTTGTGTGTTACTGTTTTTAGCAATGCAGACCGCTTCACTGACGCAAAGTGCGGCATTGCAAGAAAAAGCCCAAATGCTGCGGGTGCTGTATGAAGAAGTCCAGAACCACTCCTTTGATGCGTCAACCATTACCTACACGACGCAGCGTCAGGCAGTCTATCAAGTTCGCTTTTGGCAAGCAGCGCAGCATCAACAGGCACGCATCCAAAGTTGCGAGCAGCTCTGGGAGATCGTGTATGAAGAGTAAAGGCTTTACTTTGTTGGAGTGTCTGTTGTCTTTATGGGTATTGGCGATCTGCTTATTGCTGATCAGCGGGATCGTTAAGCACCTCGCACCCGTCAATCAGCAGATCATGGCTCGCAAAGATCAAGAATGGCATGTGTTTTTGTTTCAGCTGGAACGGGAATTAAGTACCTGTACCTATCTATCGGTCAGTGAGACCACACTGTATTTGAGAAGCAGTCAAAACAATTCGGTCACCATCGATCGCATCAATCGCGTGCTGCGAAAGCGGGACAACAATGGGTATCAACCACTATTGACAGAAGTAACGGATGTGTCTTTTGAGAAAATTGGCGCAGCGATCCGCTTTACCGTTTCCTTTGAGAATGGAGAGCAGAAAATTGGACAATGGAAAATTCACACACAAGAGGCGGCATAAAGGCGGTATTTTACTCACAGCATTGTTGTTTGTGCAGCTGTTGAGCTTGATGTTATTGCTAGTGTTAGAAAACAGCCGCACAACAGCCCTTTTTTATACAAAAACTATTGAAACCTATGAAGCCCGCATCATGAGCGAACTGTTTCATGCGGAATTCTTGCAAAACGAATTGGCAGATCAAGGGTCACGACTTTATAATGTAGGAAAGTTGACCTATGAACGGCAAGGACAACTCTTACAGATCGAGTGCCATGTCAAAAGCCGCCGCTTTACATTTACCTTTTTGTTACCCGAAGAAGAGCCTGAAATAGACACAGATGACCAAGAAGAATAGTACAGGAAAAGGATGGTTGTTTCGACCATCCTTTTTCATACAGAAATAGAAAAAGAATGTTTACAGCTTCACAAATTATTCTAAACGAAAGCGATTGATTATTTTGGATGAATCGGCTAAAATTAAACAGGTATATATGTTGTTATAGTTTTGAAAAGAGGTGCAAGATGTCCGCAGAAAAAATGGAAACGTCTTTTCATTTGACCGTTGAAGCGATCCAACTGCTTCAAAACGCATTGGAAACGTCTTTTTTTGATGCTTACGTAGAGACGATCGAAAATTTTGTTGATCAATACCAAGTTCGCGTGATCGATGGGGTACCAGATGAAGCAACTGCTGCTCGTTTAGAAACCATCTATCAAGAAATTCGAGCAATGGAACTATCGGCAGAAGAAAAACGCAAGCTTGCGCAGTTGGTTTTGTTGAAAGGCAGCCAAACGGAACGCCTGCAGGCCAATCACCAACTGACACCAGATAGTCTTGGGTTTTTATTCGTCTATTTGATCGAGCAGTTGAGTAGTGCCGACCAACCAGTGAAACTTCTTGATTTATCGGTAGGCATGGGGAATCTCTTATTGACAGTCTTGCTGAATCTGCAATTAGCGAAGCGTCCAGTAGAAGGAACCGGTGTGGATATTGACGAAACCTTGTTGGCGATCGCAGCTGTGACTGGCGAATGGACCAAAGCGCCCTTGCATTTGTTCCATCAAGATGGCTTGCAAGAGCTTTTGATCGAACCGATGGATCTGGCGATCAGCGATCTACCGGTGGGCTATTACCCACAAGATGACAAAGCCCGCAGCTTCATTACGGCGGCTCCAGAAGGGCACAGTTACGCCCATCATTTGTTGATGGAACAAGCGATGAACTATGTCAAAGCTGGCGGTTACGGTTTGTTCTTAGTACCAAGCAACTTCTTGGAAACGGAACAGAGTGAATTTTTGAAAAAATGGCTGAAAGAAAAGGTTTATTTGCAAGGAATGATTCAGCTTCCTGAAGAACTCTTTAAAAATGAACATTCACGTAAAAGTATTTTGCTTTTACAAAACCATGGAGGGACAAGCAAACAAGCAGACGAAGTCTTGCTGGTCAAGCTAGCCTCACTGAAAGAACCAAAGAACATCACAAAACTTTTTGAACAATTTGCGGCTTGGAAAGCAGCAAATCTGTAATATAATTCGGATAAGGAGATCATCATGTCAAAAACAATCGCAATCAATGCTGGAAGTTCAAGTTTAAAATGGCAATTATATCAAATGCCAGAGGAAACAGTTGTCGCTAAAGGAATCGTTGAACGAATCGGTTTGAAAGATTCTATCTTTACCATCAAATATGGGGAAGATCAAAAATTCGAACAAATCATCGACATCAACGATCACGAAGTAGCTGTAAAAATGTTATTGGATCAACTGATCGAATTAAACATTTTAGGTGCCTATGATGAAATCACTGGCGTCGGTCACCGCGTCGTTCACGGCGGAGAAGATTTCCCTGATTCAGTTGTGATCACAGACGAAGTGATGGAACGCATCCAAGCATTGGCTGAATTTGCGCCATTACACAACCCAGCAAACTTGATGGGGATCACTGCTTTCAAAAAAATCTTGCCAGAAATCATCAGTGTCGCTGTTTTTGATACTTCTTTCCATGCAACGATGCCAAAACACAATTACCTATACAGCTTGCCATTAGAGTACTATAACGAATTTAAAGTACGTAAATACGGCTTCCACGGTACAAGCCACCGTTATGTTTCTGAGCGTGCAGCAGAAATGTTAGGTAAACCAATCGAAGAATTAAAAATCATCACTTGCCATCTAGGGAACGGTGCGTCGATCACTGCGGTTGACGGCGGAAAATCAGTAGATACATCAATGGGCTTCACACCATTAGCTGGTGTAACGATGGGCACACGTTCAGGTGACATCGATCCTGCTGTTTTGCCTTACTTAATGGAAAAATTAGATTTGAATATCGATGAAATGGTGGATGTTTTAAACAAAAAATCTGGTTTATTAGGCTTAACTGGTATTTCCAGCGACATGCGCGATCTAGAAGCAAACTACGACAAAGAAGAAGTCAAAGTTGCTTATGACGTCTTTACTGACCGCATCCGTAAATACATTGGTGGCTATGTAACGACCATGAACGGTGTTGATGCGATCGTCTTTACTGCCGGTATCGGTGAAAATGATGCCCACGTCCGCAGCGAAGTTATCAAAGGCATGACTTGGTTTGGTTGCGAATTAGATGCCGATCAAAATGCAAAACGCGGCGAAGAATTAGTGATCTCAACTGAAGAGTCAAAAGTCAAAGTACTTTTGATCCCAACAGATGAAGAATTAATGATCGCTCGCGATGTGGAACGTTTACGCGGCTAAGCGAAAACATTCTTTAGAAATAGAAGCTGAAACACATGCAAGAGAAATGCTTGCATGTGTTTTTTTTGTAGGAAAGTCCGCAAAATGGGGCTAGAGAGAAAAATTGGTGAAGACCATTTTCTAATTTTTTAAACAGATAATTTAATAATTATACATATGAGAATTGGCTCATACTGCACCTAGGTGGAGGGCTTCTCATTTTGCTTTCATTTGAATTTAAATTTCCCTCCTTTTTTACAAGATGTTCTCAGGGAAATACCCTTGTAAAAGTTGCCAAATGGGAATAAACTGGCATTTGTGAATTTTCAGAAAAATTCCGCTATTTTATTTTCATTAATTTTTATAAGGGGCCATTACATATGGAAAAAGAAAAAACATTCTTAGGTCAGCCGCGAGGGCTGTCGACTTTATTCTTCACGGAAATGTGGGAACGATTCAGTTATTATGGTATGCGGGCGATTTTGGTGTACTTCATGTACGATGCAGTTGCCAACGGCGGCTTAGGATTGCCAAAAGGAACGGCTGTGGCGATCATGTCCATTTACGGTTCCTTAGTGTATATGTCAAGTATTGTTGGCGGCTGGATCTCGGACCGTCTGTTAGGATCAAATAAATCCGTCTTTTATGGTGGGATCTTGATCATGTTAGGACACATCGTTTTGGCAACACCTTTAGGGATTCCAGCGTTGTTTGTGTCCATGATGCTGATCGTCATCGGAACCGGACTCTTGAAATCCAACGTGTCGGGTATGGTGGGGCATTTATACAGCAAAGACGATATCCGTCGGGATGCTGGTTTCTCGATTTTCTACATGGGGATCAATATTGGCGGCTTGTTAGCACCGATCATCGTCGGGATCTTAGGACAAGAGGTCAACTACCACTTAGGCTTTTCGATTGCTGCCATCGGGATGTTCATCGGTTTGGTGCAGTATTATGTGCAAGGAAAAACCACGTTGAAAAGTGTAGCGATCGCGCCAACGAATCCCTTATCGGCAGCCGAAAAGAAAACCTTCTTCCGAGCAGTCGTTCTGGTTCTTCTCGCATTGGCAGTGTTGTTTGGCGCAGCAGCTGCAACTGGCCATCTGACGGTGGATTTCTTCATCAACTTTATCAGTGTTCTAGGTATTTTCTTACCGATCTACTACTTTACCAAAATGCTCCGTTCGAAAGATGTCACACCAGATGAAAAGAAAAAAGTGTTGGCCTACATTCCGCTGTTTTTGTCAGCGATCGTCTTTTGGTCATTGGAAGAACAAGGCTCATCGATCTTGGCATTGTTTGCCGCTGACCGTACGCAATCAACGTTATTCGGCATCAATATTCCAGCAAGTTTGTATCAAACCTTAAATCCACTTTTTGTCGTCTTATTGACACCTGTCTTTGTCTGGTTGTGGACCAAACTAGGCTCTCGTCAGCCACGGACAGAAGTGAAGTTTGCCATCGGTTTAGTCTTAGCCGGTTTGTCCTTTCTATTGCTAATGCTGCCAAGCCTCTTGTTTGGAGTAGAAGAACGGGTCAGCCCATTATGGTTGGTATTGAGCTTCTTCATCATGATTGCAGGGGAAATGTGTCTTTCACCGGTGGGCTTGTCGGTGACGACCAAACTAGCGCCGAAAGCCTTCGAAGCACAAACCTTGGCGATTTGGTTGTTAGCAGACGCTTCTTCACAAGCCATCAATGCGCAAATCGCTCGGTTCTACACACCGCAAACAGAAGGGATGTACTATGGCATCGTCGGCGGAGTAGCCGTTGTTGTCGGCATCATCTTGTATTTAGCTAGAAAACCGATCCGCAACTTGATCGGCAACATTCATTGATCAAAAAATAAAAACTTGATTTTCCGCCTATGCATGGATTGAACAACCCATGCATACGGTAGGAAAATCAAGTTTTTTTGTTGCGAATCAATCTCTTAGTCAATCAAGGGGCTCAGGGACTGGCGCGTGATCTGCTGCTGTGCAATGACCAGGGCTTCTTGGAAGTGCTGCTGTAAAAAGTAGCGGTCATGGCTGACCGCCAGCAGGGTCCCTTGATAATCTTGCAGCATTTCTTCAATTTCTTCTCGGGCATAGCTGTCGAGGTGATTGGTTGGTTCATCCAAAATCAGGACGTTGATTTTTTCTAAAAAGAGTTTCAGTAACGCCAAACGAATTTTTTCACCACCAGACAAATCTTTGATTCGTTTGGCCACATCACTTTGATAAAACCCACTTTTGGCCAATTGCCGACGAGCAGCCTCTTCGTTTCCTGTCAACGTCTGTACGTAGGCCAACAAGCGGCTCTCAGGATCGGCAAACTGCAGCTGTTGGGGCAAATAGCCGATTTGTAAGCTGCTGCCGCGCTTGATAGTGCCGCCGCTAGGAAGCTCCTCACCGAGAAGTAATTTGAGTAAGGTTGATTTTCCAGTACCATTGTCGCCGATGATGGCTAGATGCTCCCCACGGTAGATTGCAAAACTGCTGTCTTTGAATAGGAGCTGATCGGCATATTGCTGGTGCAAGTCGCGAACGATGAACACCTCTTTGCCTGATTTTCCGCCATTTGCCAAGCCTTGCAGCCGATTTTTCGGGGGCGCTGGCGGTTTGACCAGTGTAAGTTTCGCTAGGCGGCGTTCCAATTCTTTGGCTTTTTTGAAGAAGGATTCATTGTCTCCTTCATGGCCCCACTGACGAAACCGACGAATCATGACTTTTAGCCGCTGGACTTCTTTTTGCTGCAGTTCGTAATTTTTGGTCAGCTCTGCCAAGCGAGCTTCTTTTAAGACACGAAATCGGCTGTAATTTCCAGGATACTCAACCAAGGCGCCTTCTTCCAGTTCCCAGGTCTTGGTGGTGACTTGATCGAGAAAGTGCCGATCGTGCGAAACGACTAGAACCGCTTTTTTCGTATTCTGTAAATAATTTTCCAACCAGCGAATACTGGAAAGATCCAAGTGATTGGTTGGTTCATCTAGTAACAACAGGTCAGCATCGGCAACTAACACTTTGGCTAAAGCGACTTTGACCCGTTCACCGCCGCTAAGCTCTGTTAAGCGTGCGTTCTGTCGATGGGGAATTCCTAAGCCTTGTAAGATCGCGGAAATTCGGTCTTCCAATCCATAGCCGCCCAGCTCTTCAAAGCGCTGCTGCAGTTCGCCATAACGGATCAGACACTTCTCTAAATCAGTATCGGGTTCTGCCATCAAGGCTTCGTAATGGCTCATTTGCTGCTTGAGTTCTTGAATGGTAGCAGCAGAATGGAGCAGGTAGTGGGTAACGGTTGCTTCAGAAACGGTCAGCTCTTGCTCGACCGTCCCGATCCTCAAGCCTTTTTGGCGGCTGATAACGCCGCTATCGACGCCTTCACTGCCAGTCAAGATTTGTAAAAAGGTTGATTTGCCCGTTCCGTTGATGCCGACTAGGGCAATTTTTTCCCCAGCTTCGATTTGGCAGGATAACTCCTCAAATAACGGATTCCCGCCGATGGTTTTTTTAATAGCAATTGCTTGTATGATCATGATCTCTCTCCTTGAGACCACTCAAAAAGGCCATGGATATCCATGGCCAGTGTTATTTAAACTCAGATTCTCTTGAGAAAAATACCTTGAGATGGCCATTGATTTTACGTAAATTTCACTGTTTTGGACAGACTCGTCCCGTCAACAGCAACTGTAAAACCAATTGCATGGCTAAATGCGATATGGTATCGTTGGTAATTTTCATTACTTGTTATTTTAGTCATGCGCATCATGGTAGTTTCCCCTCCTTTGTGTCTTTGTCTTTTCAGTGTACCTGAAAGTATCAGAAAGTTCAACCAGTACTGGCGGTGTCTTAGCGTTCCTCGATGCGTAATTCTGTCAGAGAGCTTTCTTTCATCTGTCCGATGACTAATGGAACGGTCTCATGAACCACATCGCTGTATTCTAAGCCGAACCAGCGTTCAGGTGAAATGGTATGGCGTTTGATAAAAAGCTTCGTCTGCATGACTTGCTTCTGCCATTTGCTTAATGCAGTTGCATTCGACAGCTCTTCTTCGATCATCACGAATTGGAAATCGCCCACATTGCGTCCAGGCGTTAAAGAATAGCGTTGCGGCTGTAGCGGCAAGCGACCATCTTTCATTAATTCTTGAATGATTTGGCGAATGTAGAGATTGACTTCTTGCGGCACCCGAAAGCCGAGATAAAGCTTTAGTTTAACGATAAAATCGGTATCTGCCATCGAAACTTCATATTTTTTCGTATAGGGTTCATCGGTGACTTCCACATTGACGAACCAATACACTTTGGCACGCTTTGGCCGTTTGTCTAAAATGGAATAGATGAACTGCTGACCGATCTGATCGTCTTGCAGTTTAGGAACCATGAAGACGACGTTCGTCTGAGATAAGGGCAAAGAATCATCTTCCCGCAACTGTTTCAATTGAGGGATGTAGGTAGAAAGTGCAACTTCTTCGGCAGCATTTTCTTGAATACGATTGCCCCATTCCCAAATCAGCATCACGCCGATGATCACGCTGGCTAATAAGATGGCAACGTAACCGCCATGGAAAAATTTGGTCGCACTGGAGATAAAGAAAATCCCCTCGATCGCTGCAAAAAAGAGCGTGATGAACGGTGCCAAGAAACGGGTCTTCTTGTTTTGATGCAAGTAGAAATACAGCAAAATAGTGGTCATCAACATTGTTACTGTAATGGCCAATCCATAAGCAGCTTCCATCCGAGTAGAGGTCTGGAAGAACAAGACCACGCCAGAACAGGCGATCCACAGCAAGGTGTTCAAGGCAGGAATGTACATTTGCCCGATAGAAGCCCCCGGATAGATGATTTGCATCCGCGGCAATAGTTTCAACTTGATGGCTTCAGAAACCAAGGTAAAGGAGCCAGACAGCAGGGCTTGCGAAGCAATGATGGCAGCGAGGGTGGCAAAGCTGACGCCAAAGACTGTCCACCCTTGCGGCAACGCTTGGAAGAATGGATTCAAGTTTTCGATTTCTTGATAAGTCGGGTTTTGATAGACTTGCAGCAACCACGCCGCTTGACCAAAGTAATTCAGCATCAAGCAGATTTTGATATAGGGCCAGCTGGCATAAATGTTTTTCTTGCCCACGTGACCTAAGTCTGAGTAGAGGGCTTCCGCACCAGTCGTTGCCAAAAAGATATTGCCGAGAATAAAGAGACCGGCACTGTTATCGGGACTAAAGAGCAGATTGATTGCATAACGGGGATCAAGGGCGCGAATCACCGAAAGGTCACCAGCAAAGTTCATCACACCGACGATGCCTAAGAAGGTGAACCAGCCTAGCATGATCGGTCCGAAGGCTTTGCCGACAAACTCAGTCCCAAAACGCTGCAGGGCAAAGAGGACCAATAAGATTGCTAAGGTGATGCCGACGATGATCGATTGATCATTGCCGAAGCGATCAAAAAAGACTGGAATGCCCCGTAATCCTTCGATGGCAGTGGTCACCGTCACGGCTGGCGTCAACACGCCATCTGCTAGCAGGGCTGCGCCCCCGATGATTGCTGGAATAATCAAATAGCGGCTGTTTTTACGAACTAGGGTATAAAGGGAGAAAATCCCGCCTTCTCCATGATTATCCGCGTTTAATGCGATCAAGACGTACTTGATCGTCGTTAACAGCGTTAGCGTCCAAAAGACGAGCGAGACGCTGCCTAAGATAAAATCGGGTGTTAAGGTGCGTAGTCCGCCATTGTCCTCCACCAAGGCTTTCATTACGTAAAGCGGGCTCGTACCGATATCACCGTAGACCACCCCCATGGCGACTAAAAGTCCGCCGGCGGTCACTTTTTTCATTTTACTTGAACTCATTGACTGTTTTCCCTCCATTTTAAACTGCAAAAAGACCTAAGCGGCCCCTTGCCACTTAGGTCTTGCAAGAAACATCTTAAACCAGCGGATTCCCGCTTGCTGTTGATCTAAGATCATGGAACGATCCATGTGCTACTCCCCTAAAGTGCTCTTATTATCTTTGTTTTTACAGCTCCTGTCAATTGATTTGTTAAAAATGGCAATAAACATTTTTCATTTCCTGCTTTTCAGCGTAAGATAACAATAGGTATGGAATAAGGAGGCAGGAAAATGATTGAGATCAAGAATCTGACGAAACAGTATGGACCAAAAAAAGCGTTGTCTGATCTTTCCCTGACGATCCGTCAAGGGGAGATCTTTGGCTTTCTGGGACACAACGGAGCAGGGAAGTCGACCACGATCAAAAGCTTAGTGAGTATTTTGCAACCGACGAGTGGGGAAATCTATTTTGATGGCCAATCCCTCGTGGAACATCGCGAAGCGATAAAAAAACAAATTGCTTATGTGCCGGACACGCCAGATTTGTTTTTACAGCTAACGGCAGGGGAGTATTGGGACTTGATTGCCGCCGCGTATGAGGTGCCAGCAGCGGAAAAGGCCGAGCGTTTGCAAAAATTAGGGCGCTTGTTTGATATGCTGTCTCATGAAGAAGAGACCATCGCCAGCTTTTCCCATGGAATGCGGCAAAAAACGCTGCTGATTGGGGCATTGATCCCCGATCCTGACATTTGGATCTTGGATGAACCGTTACAAGGCTTAGATCCCCAAGCGGCGTATGATTTAAAAGAAATGATGAAACAGCATGCTGCCAAGGGCAAGACCGTGATTTTTTCCACCCACGTCTTAGACACCGCCCAGCAGTTGTGTGATCAATTGGCGATTTTGAAAAAAGGCGAGCTGCTGTACAATGGCTCAGTGGCAGATTTGCTGGCACAGCATCCGTCGCTTTCTTTGGAAACGATCTATCTGCAAATGACTGGGAGAAGTCAAGAAGAAGCGATTCTTGCAGAAGCGGAGGAAGCGTAGATGCGAAAACAACAATTTCTGACTCTGACCTCCGTTAATTTGCGGTATGCCAATCCCCAATTGACAGACAAAGCCCGCAAAAAAGGCAAGGCTGGTTCGACCTTGACCAGTTATTTGTTGTTTCAATATGCGCTTTCTGGGGTAGTGTTTCTGCTAGTCTATGGGTTGACGATGATCACATTGGATTTTAGTCAGATGCCAGGCTTTTTTACCGCTTATGTCGCTTTGTTCGGGATCTTAGGCTTTTCCCAAGGGATTTCGTCTATTTACAATGTCTTTTTCGAGAGTCAAGATCTGCCAGCGTATTTGCCGCTGCCCTTTCGACAGAGTGAAATTTTTCTGGCAAAGATCGTGGTGGTATTTCTCACCGTTGCGCCGTTTATTTTTCCTCTGTTGGTCTTATTTCTCCTGACAGGGATTCGGGCAAATGTCTTTTTCTTGCTGACGATCTTATGGGCGTTCTTGCTGTTCGGCTTGTTTTTAGTCTTGATCTTCAGCATTTGCAGCTTGATCGTCTTCAGCCTGACGCGCACCAAGTTTTTCTTGAAGCATAAAAAATTGGTCACTAGTTTATTGCTAGGCGTGACGATGCTGGTTGTTGTGATCGGGGTCTTAATGATGAATCAGGTGAATACTTATGAGACAGACGTGGTAGATCGGGGAGCGATCAGCTTTTTATTGCCCTTTTATTATGTGATGGTGGCACCGTTTCAAACGACTGGTTTGCTTAGCTTGCTAGGGATCATCGCCACAGCAGGCGTGTTTCTTTTTGCCCTCTATCGATTGATCTTGCCGAAGTTTTATGAGCAAGTGGCAGCCGCGGCGCCCAACCAAGGGAGTGTTCGTCGGAAGCATAAACCCAATCAAGGCTTGGGCCAGCTGTTGTTTAATTACAATTCGCAGTTGATCCGAGATCCGAATTTGATCATGCAAGTCTTTTCTTCTTCGTTGCTGATGCCCATTATTTTCTTAGTGTCCTTTGTGTTTACAGGAGCGATTCAGTTAAGTGAATTGGATGAGCGGTTTATCGGTGTCGTTTTTGTGGCGGGGATCGCCTTGGCAGCATTGATGGTCAACCCGACTTCTTTTATCAGTAATTTGATCTCACTGGATCAGGAGAATTTCTTGTTTGTCCGCTCCTTGCCGCTATCGATGAAGCGCTACTTGCGGGAAAAATTCCGCTTTGGCGTCGTTTTGCAGCTGAGCTTAACGGCAGTCATCGTGCTGGCAGCAGTCCTTCTGTTCAAAATGCCGCTGATTTTGGCTGTCTCTTTTCTAATCGGGGCACTTTGGAGCAGTTTTCTTTTGTGCTTGAAATATTTTGCTCGTGATTATCGGCTGCTGCTTTTGGATTGGACCAACATCAGTCAATTGTTTACGAGAGGGGCGGGGAGTCTTGGGTTAGCCATTGGAACGATCGCAACGCTGTTTCTTTCCATCATTGTTATCATCCTTTACGGCTTTGCTGCGACTTCGGTTGATTTTTGGTTATTGAATGGTCCGGTTTTCTTTGTGATCCTCTTGACCAGCGTCCTTTGGATAGCCCATTATCACCATATATTTTGGCGTCGTTTTTCCTAAGGGAAGCGACGCTTTGCTTTTTTAATTTAAGGATGGGTAAATTAACTATTTATTCAGAAAATTCAGAAAAACTATTTACAATCAAGCGGAAACATGGTTAGATAGGAGTACCTATTACTTTGCTTTCATTTTTTGCTGTACAAGTTTGGATAACCGACTTGTCAAAGAGCTGTGACCAAAGTCAAAAAGACCAATGAGACCTGAGCGCTCGTTGCCTCTTTTGCTTTTGTCACGGTTTTTTTTGTACAAAAAAACCTGCCAAGCAGCGGCAGGTCGTCTCACTATTAAGCTTTCGTGTGGTCTTTTGCTGGGACTTTGTTTTCTAGGTCTGTCCGTACAACTAACACATCACAGCCGGCATGGCGAATGACATATTCAGAAACGGAACCGATAAAGATTCGTTCCACGGCATTTAAACCAGTGGCACCGATCATAATCAAATCGATGTCGTGATCTTCGGGCAATTGTTTGGCAATGATCGGTTTTGGCGAGCCGTATTCGATCACCGTTTTGACCGCAGTTACTTGATGCTTGCGGGCATAATCCTCATAGTCTTTCAAGGTTTGTTTGGCCATTTCGGTTGCTTGTTCAGCAAGCATGCCGTCAAAAGAAGAAACGGTTTGAAAGGCACGAGTGTCGATCACGTGTGCTAAAACCAATTCAGAATCATTCCGCTGTGCCACGTTCACGGCTTTTTTGAAGGCTAATTCTGACTCGCTAGACCCATCGACGGCTACCATGATTCGTTGATATTGTTGTAACATAAGAAACACTCCCATCTGTTATCTTCTACTTTTATTGTAATGCTTTTTTCTGGAAAAAGAAAACCTAATCTTTCTTTTTTTTCATTTTTTGTGCCAGCAAGATGCTGAAAGATGCGGAAGAGAGCAGCAATAAAGCCAAATAAAACAAGGCAATCAGCTCCTTATCGACAAAGCCCACAACCAATGCCACCACGCCTAAAAGGAAATGAATGAGACTATAGGTTTTTAAGAAGACCTTATTCGCCTCGGTGGTAGGGATCAAAGTGAAAAAAATCGCTTGTTTGGCATAAAGCAAATAACTGGTGCCGAATAATACGAGTGCCACGATCGTAAATAATAGAAGAATCATAAACATACGCCATCCTGTCCTAAGTTGATAAGTTTAGTATAGCGAACCCTAGAAAGAATAGCAAAAGCCACCCTTACTCTGATGTCAGGCAAGGACGTTTCACTGTTGCTATCAGTTAGAAAACGCAAAAAAGCCATCTGTTAAAAACAGATGGCACATTCTAAAAAGAATGGGTAATATCCGTTGATGCCGTTCTTTTTCCCATAGTATTGATCCCGCAAATTCTAGCAGGTGGGTTCCACGGTCTAAGCTTCGAACTACCAAAGGAAAAGGCATGTTACCAGCATTGACACAAGACGGATCCCAAGATATCAATAAAAATGTTCGGTCAACACACAAAAGGGACAACTCGTACATCACAGAATTCCCACCCTTATAGTAGCATAGGAATGACGAAGGTGCAATAAAGTTGTTTGAAAACGATACCAAAAAGTCGCTATTTTTTCTAAGTACCTAGTTTTTTTTCTTTCGCTGCTGCAATTGTTGGTACCGTTGACCTAAGGCTTGCTCATATTTACCAGTGGCTTTTGGTTGGTAATAATGAGTATTTTTCAGCTTATCAGGTAAGTATTGCTGATCGACCCAGGCATCATCAAAATTATGCGGGTATTGATAGCCGACACCCCGATTCAAGCTTTGGGCACCCTTGTAATGACTGTCTCGTAAATGATCCGGGACATCACCAGCTTTACCGCTGCGAATATCTGCGATCGCTGCATCCAATGCCATGTAGGCAGAGTTGGATTTTGGTGACAGACATAGATCGACCACTGTATCGGCTAACGGAATCCGAGCTTCTGGCAAGCCCAAACGTTCAGCAGCTAACACAGCATTGACGGTTCGAGCAGCGGCTGCTGGGTTAGCTAAACCAATGTCTTCATAGCCGATGACCATCAAGCGCCGACAAATGATCGCCAGATCGCCTGCCTCTACTAAACGACCTAAGTAATGCAGCGCACCATCCACATCGCTGCCGCGAATCGATTTTTGAAAAGCAGAGATCACATCATAGTGCGCATCCCCATCTTTATCGTGGGTCAATGCTTTACGCTGGACGCACTCTTCAATGATCGCTAAGGTCAAATGAATAATGCCGTCTGGTCCTTTTGGGGTGGAACGAGCAGCGAGCTCTAAGCCGTTTAGCGCACTTCGTAAATCGCCGTTGGTCGCTCGCGAGAGATGCAAGCGGGCATCATCGGTCAATACGATGGTTTCTGATCCAAGTCCGCGAGTTTCATCTGCTAAGGCTTGATCAATGGCGGTCAAAATATCTTCTTCTTGGAGCGGTTTGACTTCAAAAATCTGTGTCCGACTGCGAATCGCTGGATTGATCGTAATGTAGGGATTTTCCGTCGTGGCACCGATCATAATGATCTTGCCGCTTTCTAAATGGGGCAGTAAAAAGTCTTGTTTTGTCTTGTCTAGTCGATGGACTTCATCAAGCAGTAAAATGACAGTACCGCTCATTTTGGCTTCCTCTGCCACGATCTGCAGGTCTTTTTTTGTATCTGTGGCGGCGTTCAGCATGCGAAACGCATAGCGTGTCGAGCCGGCGATCGCACTGGCAATGCTGGTTTTTCCGGTTCCCGGCGGTCCGTATAGGATCATCGAAGAAAGCATTTTGGCTTCGACCATTCGGCGAATGATTTTCCCCGGGCCAACCAAATGCTGCTGTCCGACGACTTCATCTAAGTTCCGTGGCCGCATTCGATAAGCAAGTGGCTGCTGCATAAAACGATCCTCTCCTTTTCCTGTAAGTATAACATAAGAACGTATATTCTCATAAACAAGCTGATTTGCGTCTTTACAGAAACAAAAGGGCGCTTATTTTCCACTCAGTCAGCAAAAATCAGGTTCGTTGAAAAGAAATCGTTGAGATCGTCGTAACTCTGTAGTCAAAGATAGTAAGTTCGTCGAGAATTGTGTAGAATAAAGAGGGTGATGAGAATGGATGAATTAATGGCACTTTTTGCGACACAGCCGACAACGACCATCGCACGTGCCTTATTAGGAATGTATTTGGAACATGAGACCCCAGAAGGAACAGTAGGTGGGTATATCGTGGATTGTGAAGCGTATCTAGGTCCCGATGATTTGGCGGCTCATAGTGTGGGCATGCGAAACACACCAAGGGTTCGGGCGATGTATCAGGAACCAGGTACGATTTATTTATATACGATGCATACGCATCGAATCGTCAACTTTATTACGCAGCCAAAAGGCATCCCGCAAGGAATCATGATTCGCGGGCTAGAACCGGTGGATGGGATCGCTTTGATGGAGCAACAACGACAAAAAACAGGACCGGATGTAGCCAACGGCCCCGGGAAACTGGTACAGGCACTGCAGATCCCCGCTGAGCTTTATGGAGAATCGATTTTTACAAGCCCACTGCATTTGGTTCCTGAGCGCCGACGTACCCCAAAAGAAATTTTGGCATTGCCTCGGATCGGTATCCCAAATAAAGGGGAATGGACCCAGATGCCGCTTCGTTTTGCGGTGGCTGGCAATCCGTATTTGACAAATATACGAAAAACCGCTGTTCAGCAAGACCATGGATGGTGTTAAGAAAGAAGGAATAGTGATGGCGAAAGAAACGATATTGACTTACTTAGATCAGCGATTAACGAAAAAAATCACCGACTATGATGTGGCGATCGATTGGGATGCCAAAAATCATACGATCGAATTGGTGCTGCGCTTGTTTGCCGAAAATCCTCACCACGTGCAGATCGACGATGCGCAAGGTGTGGCATCAGAAGAAGCGATCATTGAATTTGAAGATGGGATTTTGCTGTATGATCCACAAAAATCAACGTTTGATGAAGAAGATTATTTAGCGACGATCCCTTATGCAGGGAAAAAAGGGATCCAAAAAGCCTTGTTAGACGGATTGGTTGATTACATTCAAGAAATTTTAGAAGAAGGCCAAAGCGATCTGCTTGATTTCTTGAACGATGACAGTGAAGAAGCGATCTTTGAATTGCGATTCAACGAAGAAGAATTTGTGGAGAAAATGACGAACTATCAAGCGGGAGCTGGGGAAACCATGATCCCGTACCCTAGTTACTAAGGAGAACGAACATGAAATGGAATGAAGTAACCGTAGCGACAGCTAGCGAAGCAGTGGAAGCAGTCGCCAATATTTTAATGGAACACGGAGCAAGTGGGGTAGCGATCGAGGACGTTTTAGATATCGAAAATTTTAAAAGCGATGCGTATGGCGAAATTTTGGATAAAGAAACCTATACGACCTTAGAAGAAGGCGCCCAAGTCAGTGCCTATTTCCCAGAGACGATCTTTTTACCAGAAGTGCTGCCGACGATCAAAGCAGCCATCGACCGTCTGCCAGAATATGGTTTGGCGATCGGCAAAAACACCATCACAACGAGCGAGGTCGTGGAAGAAGCATGGGCGACGGCCTGGAAAAAATATTATCATCCAGTCCGTATCTCCCGCTATCTGACGATCGTGCCGAGCTGGGAAAACTATCAACCGCTGCAAGAAGAGGAAAAGATCATCACCCTTGATCCGGGGATGGCTTTTGGAACCGGCACGCATCCTACGACACGCTTGACATTACAAGCTCTAGAAGTCTACTTGCGAGGCGGTGAAACCGTCTTAGATGTCGGGACGGGCTCAGGCGTGTTGAGTATCGCCAGTAAATATTTAGGTGCCAAAGACGTGTTCGCTTATGATCTAGATGAAGTCGCTGTGAGGTCCGCCCAAGAAAATATGGCGATGAACCCTATTGCTCACGATGTGACCGTGCAGGCCAATGATCTCTTGCAAGGAGTGACGGTCCCTGCTGATCTTATCGTTGCCAATATTTTAGCGGACATCATTCTATTGATGATCCCTGATGCGTGGCGTCTATTGAAGCAAGAAGGGACCTTGATCGTTTCTGGGATCATTGAGACGAAAAAACAATTAGTGATCGATGCCATGATCGCACAAGGCTTTGAGATCGATCAATTGTTCAATCAAAAAGACTGGTATGCGATCGCCTTTAAAAAACCAGAGGTAGAGTAAGATGCAGCGATATTTTTTACAGGAGCCTTATGAAGCAAAAGCGGTGTTTGCCGTTTCGGGAGAACCCTTCCACCATATGATCCGAGTGATGCGCATGACTCCCGGGGCAAAAGTCGGTTTAGTGTTTGAGGATCATTTGGCGATCATTGCCAAGATCAAAGAAGCCGATGAAGAAACGGTGTACTTAGAGGAAGTCGCAAAAGAACAGCAGGACAAGGAATTGCCGCTGCAGGTCACGATCGCTAGCGGCTACCCGAAAGGCGACAAGCTGGAATTGATCGTTCAAAAAGGAACGGAGCTGGGGGCGGCAGCCTTTATCGGTTTTCCTGCACAAACTTCGGTCGTGAAATGGGATCAAAAGAAATTACAGAAAAAGCAGCAACGGCTGCAAAAAATCGCCCAAGAAGCGGCGGAGCAATCCCAACGGCAGATCGCACCAGCCATCACGCTGCTGGATAACGCCAAAGCATTTTGGCAAAGCCTCAGTCAGTATGATGCGGTCCTAGTGGCTTATGAAGAATCAGCCAAACAAGGAGAAGCAGCGATGCTGCTGCAAGTGATCACCGCATTGCCTGTTGGCAGCAAAGTTTTAGCGATCTTTGGTCCAGAAGGCGGTCTGACCCCCTCCGAAATCGAAGAAGCCCAGCAAAACAACGCCAAATTATGCGGGTTAGGCCCTCGAATTTTACGAACAGAAACAGCACCGTTTTATTTTTTAAGTGCTGTCAGTGTGCTAACGGAATTAAAGAGGATGTGAGTTGATGAATAAGAACCAAGAAGCAATCAGTGTCCGTTTGTTGACGGCCGATCTGACCGACTGGGTCTTGAAGGATTTTATCAATCAATATAAGACGACCTTAAAGGAAGTCGTCGTTTTGCCTAGTGCCATTCGGCGAGCGAAAATCTTGGCACAAGGCTCTTCCCTACAAATCGGCGCAGTGATCGATTACCCCCTTGCCCAAGGAACACTGGCAAAGGTGGCGTTTGAAATTGGTCGGGCGTTTATGGAAGGCGCCGATTTTTTGGAAGTCTGGCTGCCAGCTTCTTCCTTCATGGAAAATGATCGTGGCTTTGCGGAGCTGACTGAAACGATCCGCTCCTTGACCTTGACAGGAGGAGAGATCCGCTTAGCTGTGCAAACCGAGATCATGAATGAATTGACGAAGATCCAAGTAGCACAACGCTTGAAAGAAGAAGCTTGGCCAAAGATTGTGTTAGGGCAAAAACAACCACTAGCAGAAGCATTGCATGACGTGAGCTTGTTTTCCTTAGATGGCGGCAGTCAACTGTCGATCCAGATCAATCCTGACACAGTCGATGAACAAGCGCTGCAATCACTACAGGCTGCTGGCGCTGAGAAAATCGGGCTCTCGTATCATGTTTTTGAAGAATTGCTTAAGGACCAGCCGTCGCCCGATGTGCTTTGAACAACAGCGATTGAAAAATAGCTGAAAAATTTGTATAATAATACTACTAAATAAGAACTGCAGGTTAGACAGGAGTCCCATGCTTAGAACGTTTGTCCGCAAGGCTTTGGGTGCGTGACGAAACGTTAACAGCGACTTCTGTCTGCCTTTTTGATAGCACAAAAAAGAAAAGCAGGAGGCGGAATGAATGGCAAAAGAAGTTATATTGACCGGGCCCAATGTCATCAAATTGGTCGCTCATTATATGAGTGAAGAGCATGTTGCCTTTGTCCAAAAAGCATTAGATTACGCGACAGAAGCCCATAAAGAACAATTCCGTAAATCCGGCGAGCCTTACATTATTCATCCAATCCAAGTTGCGGGGATCTTGGCAGAATTGCAGATGGATCCTCATACCGTTGCAACTGGTTTTTTGCATGATGTCGTCGAAGATACCGATGTGACGTTAGCCGATCTGAAAGAAGAATTCGGTGCCGATGTAGCGATGCTAGTGGATGGCGTGACCAAGCTGGGTAAGATCAAGTACAAATCTCATGAAGAACAATTAGCAGAAAATCATCGGAAAATGTTGATCGCCATGGCGCAAGATTTACGGGTCATCATGGTCAAACTGGCTGACCGTTTACATAATATGCGTACGTTGAAACATCTGCGGGAAGACAAACAACGCCGCATCGCCCAAGAAACGATGGAAATCTATGCCCCATTGGCTCATCGTTTAGGGATCAGCCGCATCAAATGGGAATTAGAAGATATTTCTTTGCGTTATTTGAATCCACAGCAATATTACCGAATCGTGCATTTGATGCAGACAAAACGAGAAGAACGGGAATCCTACGTTTCTGAAACCGTAGAAGAGATTCGAATCGCCACCGAGGAACTAGATATCTATGCTGAGATCTATGGCCGACCAAAGCATATTTACTCAATCTATCGCAAGATGAAAGACCAAAAGAAACAGTTCAATGAAATCTATGATTTGTTGGCGATCCGAGTGATCGTTGACTCCATCAAAGATTGTTATGCGGTTTTGGGAACGATCCATACAAAATGGAAACCAATGCCTGGGCGGTTCAAGGATTATATCGCGATGCCAAAAGCCAACATGTACCAATCGCTGCATACGACGGTCATTGGTCCCAAAGGCAATCCTGTCGAGATCCAAATTCGGACCCATGAAATGCATGAGATCGCTGAATTTGGGGTTGCTGCGCACTGGGCCTATAAAGAAGGCAAGACCGAAAAAGTCAGAGCCGACAAGATGACCCAACAAGTTGGCTGGTTCCGAGAAATCTTGGAACTACAAGATGAAAGCTATGATGCTTCTGAATTTATGGAAGGTGTCAAAGGCGATATTTTCAGCGACAAAGTCTATGTATTTACGCCAAAAGGTGATGTGACGGAGTTGCCTCAAGGCTCCAGTCCCCTGGATTTTGCCTATAGCATCCATACCGACATCGGTAACAAAACCACCGGCGCCAAGGTCAACGGCAAGATGGTCCAATTGGACTACAAGCTAAAAAATGGGGACATTATCGAGATCTTGACCTCACCAAATTCCTTTGGTCCAAGCCGCGACTGGGTCAAACTAGTGGCTACCAGCAAAGCGAAGAACAAAATCAAACGATTTTTTAAAGCCCAAGATCGTGATGAAAACATCATCAAAGGGCATGAGGCAGTGGTTCGTACCTTACAAGATATGGGCTTTGTGCCAAAAGAATTTTTGACGAAAAGCAAAATGGCGGAAGCTTGCGAACGGTTCAACTACCAAACAGAAGATGATCTATTTGCCTCTGTCGGCTATGGGGAAGTTAGTCCCACAACGTTAGCCAACCGGTTGACCGAAGAAGAACGGCGCGAGAAACAAATCGAGAAGCAAAAGCAGCAAGTCCAAGAGATGATCAATCAACCGACGAAAAAAGAACCAGAAAAAATGAAGGTTCGTCACGAAGGCGGCATTGTCATTGAAGGGGTCGATAACTTGTTGATCCGTATCTCCCGCTGCTGCAATCCCGTCCCTGGAGATTCGATCGTCGGCTACATTACCAAAGGCCGAGGAATCTCGATCCACCGTAGCGATTGTCCCAATGTTCAAAACAAAGACGCCGCGAACCGTTTGATCGATGTTGAGTGGGAAGATGCCACTGACATCAACAAAGAATACGATGCCGATCTTGAGATCTACGGCTATGATCGTTCTGGGTTGCTCAATGATGTCTTACAGACAGTCAACACTGTCACGAAGCGCTTAGTGAGTGTCGAAGCCAAAACCAACAAAGACAAAATGGCAACGATCCGCATCACGGTGGCGATTCAGAATTTGACTCATTTGAAATCGATCGTTGATAAGATCAAGCAGATTCCAGATGTTTACAGCGTCAGACGTACGAAGGGATGAGAAAGAATGCGGGCAGTGATCCAGCGAGTCAGTCAAGCAAGTGTGTCGATTGAGGAGAATATCGTCGGTGCGATCCAACAAGGGTTTATGGTTTTATTGGGGATCACCCATGAGGATACAGGCGACGATGTGGCTTATCTCGTAAGAAAAATCAAAAATCTGCGGGTTTTTGAAGACGAAGAAGGTAAAATGAATCGGTCACTGGAAAGTATAAATGGCGCCGTCTTGAGTATTTCACAGTTCACCCTCTATGGGGAGACCAAGAAAGGCAATCGTCCCAGCTTCATTCAAGCGGCACCGCCAAGTATTGCGATCCCGCTTTACGAAGCTTTTAATGAAGGCTTAAAAGCAGAAGGGATCACTGTTGCTACTGGAAAATTTGGTGCAGATATGCAAGTCGCCTTGGTCAATGATGGCCCGGTGACGATTGTGATCGATACGAAAGAAAAATAAGTGATACAAAACGAAGGATTTTCGGCTCTTTGTCAATAAGGACTGATGAGTTGTGCAAAATCAAATCTGGGTCAGAATGAACCAG
>NZ_JBIOMG010000004.1:0-53664 GCF_051711245.1 Enterococcus sp. DIV0240d
TGAAACGATTAAAGATCGCTCACCAAATGTCGACCTATTAATGGTTTTGGCAGCAGTTGGTGCAGTAATCATTGATTTTGAGTCTGAAGGAGCGGCGTTGCTATTGATTTTTGCTGCTGCAGAAGTTTTGGAAGATTATGCAACGAACAAATCCACCAGCGCGATTTCAGAATTAATGGCGCAAGTACCCGACACAGCCCAAGTGCTAAAAGAAAATGGGGATGTAGTGGTTACCCCTACGAAAGAGTTAGTTATTGGGGACATTGTCGTGGTATCGAAAGGTGGTCAAATCCCTATTGATGGCTTGATCGACCGAAATGCAATCGTGAATGAAGCGGCTTTAACGGGTGAGTCTGTCCCAGTAGAAAAAGAGTTAAAGGAGGAAGTTTTTGCCGGAACGATTAATGAAGGAAATGTTTTTCATATAGAAGTAAACAAGACACTGAATCAAACCATGTTTTCCAATATTATCCGGATGGTTGAAGAAGCACAAAACAAACCTTCTCGAATCGCAAAGTTTATAGACCGTATTGAAAGTAAGTACGTGATTGGCGTTTTAATTATCATACCTATTTTCATCTTCTTTCTATATTATTTCCTAAGCCTACCATTAGAAGAAGCATTTTATCGTGGAATGGTACTTTTAACAGTGGCTAGTCCATGTGCATTGATGGCATCAGCTACACCGGCTACGTTAAGCGCGATAAGTAATGGAGCCAAAAACGGTATCTTATTTAAAGGTGGAGCCGCAATGGAAGCGTTAAGTACAATGAATATTTTGTATACAGATAAGACCGGAACATTGACGTATGGCGACTTCCAAGTGGTCGATTATCATTTGGACCAAGAGCTGTTAAAAGAAGTCATTTATATGGAGCAACAATCCAGTCACCCAATCGGAAGAGCAATTGTTTCTGCCTTTAAAGAGATTAACTTAGCACAAGTGAATCAAGCGGAATCGATTGAAGAAATTGCTGGTTCGGGAATTAAAAAAGGGGCAATCCTAGTTGGAAAACCGGATGCATTTAAGCAATATGATAAATTTGATCAGTTTGAAAAGCTACTGGAAAAAGGCGATACGACCATATTTGTAGCGAAGGGAAATGAAGTCGTCGGTTACTTCTCACTCCGGGATCGAATTCGTCCGCAGTCAGCGAGTACGGTTGCGGATTTCCAAAAAGAGGGCATCAAGGTTTATCTTTTAACGGGA
The DNA here is from genome assembly GCF_051711245.1 of Enterococcus sp. DIV0240d. Lineage (NCBI taxonomy): Bacteria > Bacillati > Bacillota > Bacilli > Lactobacillales > Enterococcaceae > Enterococcus > Enterococcus sp. DIV0240d. Next base: position 1,211 of record NZ_JBIOMG010000004.1, read on the forward strand.
GATAACGAAAAGGTTGCGGCACAGGTTGCAAAGGAAGTAAAGGTAGATGACTATATTTCTTCCATGTTACCGGAAGATAAAATAGATTTTGTCTTAAAAAGCCAAGGAAAAGAAGAAGTTGTTGGGATGATTGGCGATGGGATCAATGATGCGCCCGCGCTAGCGAATGCAGATATCGGAATTGCGATGGGAAGTGGCTCGTCAGTCGCAATGGAATCCTCTGATGTCGTTGTAGTGAAGAATGATTTGTCTAAATTGTTTTATAGCTATCAGCTAAGCAAGAAATTAAATAAAATCATTATTCAAAATGTCATTTTCTCCATCGCTGTTATTGTCAGCTTGATTACTTTAAATATGTTCGGCGTTCTGGGACTTCCTTTAGCAGTACTATTCCATGAGGGCTCCACAATCCTCGTCATCTTAAACGGCTTGCGGTTGTTAGGGTCCGAAAAAACAAAAGCGGAATTAAGTGGTGCTTATTAGACTGCATCATGATATTAGCTGAAAGGGTGAGCGAATATCTACAGCTTTTTAAATTTGTATCTGTAGGGAATGAAGCTTACCCTTGGCGAAAGCCTAAATCGTCAAAAAAGCTGATAATTTCTGAACAGAAATTATCAGCTTTATCTATTTTAAATACATGCTAAAAATCGTTTATTCAAACTTGATTGTCATCAAGGTTCTGTTGTAAAGTTTTAAATAAAGAATAAAATCCCTTACGGTATCTATGATTTAAGCTGGGATTCCCAATAATACCTTGATTTCAGTACAGACCGAAAACCCGAAGAGAGTGCCTTCTTTTCGGGTTTTCTTATATAATCCTCGGATGGCTTCCATGCCTTTAATCGTGGTAGAGGCAGTGCGTAAACTTCGATAGAATTTATTGCGTCTCTTTACTGGACGATGGTCTTGTTCAATCAAATTATTCAGGTATTTAATGGTACGATGTTCTGTCCCTTGATAAAAGCCGTATTCTTTTAGTTTCTTAAAGGCACTTGTAATAGAGGGGGCTTTATCTGTGACTACAACCTTCGGTTCATCAAACTGCTTCACTAACCGCTTAAGAAAAGCATAGGCTGCTTGTGTGTCCCGTTTTTTACGTAACCAAATATCCAAGGTTAAACCATCTGCATCGATGGCTCGATAAAGATAGTGCCATTTCCCTTTGATTTTAATATAGGTCTCATCCATCTTCCACGAATAGAAGGATTGTTTATTTTTCTTTTTCCAAATAGTGTAAAGTAGTTTTCCATATTCCTGTACCCAGCGGTAGATGGTGGTGTGAGAAACGTTAATGCCACGGTCATATAGGATTTCTTGGACGTCACGATAGCTAAGATTATACCGAAGGTAGTAGCCTACGGCGACAATAATCACATCTTTCTGAAATTGCTTGCCTTTAAAATGATCCATCTTGATTCCTCCAAGCTATCTTTTCCATTCATTTTACCTTAAAATCAGTTTATCAGAAAACTTTGCAACAGAACCCATACTAGAGAACGATATGTTTTTTTATACCTAAAATGAAAATGGGGCTGAAGAATCAATTCTGATTCATCAGTCCCATAAATTATAGAGCCGATTTATTGAATAGGTCATTTAAGTTGAGCATATTAGAGGAGAAAAATCTTGGAGAAATATTTGAAGAACCCGATTACATGGATTGGATTAGTTCTTGTGGTTACGTGGTTTTTAACTAAAAGTAGTGAATTTTTGATTTTTGGTGTGTGTGTCTTGTTGTTAGTATTTGCTAGTCAAAGTGATTAAATAGAATCCATATCCAATTTATTTTTTTCTTAACAAGGGAGGTGTTTTTTAACATGACTAAAGTAGGGTATGCACGAGTAAGTAGCAAAGAACAGAACTTAGATCGGCAATTACAAGCGTTACAGGGCGTTTCTAAAGTCTTTTCAGACAAAATAAGCGGACAGTCCACTGAACGACCACAATTACAAGCTATGCTTGATTATATCCGTGAAGGGGATATTGTTGTTGTTACTGAATTAGATCGATTAGCACGGAATAATAAAGAATTAACAGAATTGATGAATCAAATTCAAATTAAGGGCGCAACCCTGGAAGTCTTAAATTTACCCTCAATGAATGGTATTGAAGATGAAAATTTAAGGCGTTTGATTAATAGCCTTGTCATTGAATTGTACAAGTATCAAGCAGAATCAGAACGAAAAAAAATTAAGGAACGTCAGGCACAAGGAATCGAAATTGCTAAGAAAAAAGGCAAATTCAAAGGTCGGCAACAGAACCTAAAAGCTTTTAGGTTGTCTATATCTTGGAGTAGGATTTTCCCTAACGGTGATGAAAAGCACGCGAATGAGAAAGGACTTCAATTTTATGACAGTGTGTTTGATGAATGTGCGAAGTATGGGATTGAACCAATCGTTACACTGTGTCACTTTGATTTTCCTATGCATTTAGTTAGAAATTTTAATGGTTTTTATAGTAAGGAAACAATTACATTTTTTGAGAGATATGCACGAACAGTTTTTGAGAGATTTAAGAGTAAAGTGAGATATTGGATTACTTTTAATGAAATTAACTTTTCTTTGTTAGAAGATGGAGCTTTAGAAGTTCTAGGAATCAATGATTTGGATCTTAGAAAGTCGAAAGAGGCACGTTTTGAGGCATTGCACAATGTTTTTATGGCAAGTGCCAAAGTTCCAAAGTTGTTAGGTTAGGACGTAAAATCAACCCATCCTTTAAAATCGGATGCATGATTGCTCATGTTACCTTGTATCCATTAACAAGTCGACCTGAGGATAACATATTGACTCAGGAGATGGATAGAATGTTTAACGATTTTTGTGCAGATGTTCAAGTAAAAGGAAAGTATCCATATTATGCAAAAAACTATTTTAAGATAAATAATATAAAAATAGAATTATCTGATTATGATGAGAAGGTCTTGGAAGAAGGGGTAGTTGATTTCTATTCTTTTTCATATTACATGAGCAATTGCATCTCCTCCGAGGATGGGCATGAAGTATCGGCGGGTAATCTTTTAGGTGGGATTAAAAATCCATTCTTAGATACTTCTGATTGGGGTTGGCAAATAGACTCAGTGGGCTTAAGATACACAATGCATAAATTGTATGATCGCTATAATATTCCTTTAATGATTGTAGAAAATGGATTGGGGGCAGTAGATAAAGTTACAGAAGATGGTTCAATTAATGATGATTACAGAATTAACTACTTAAAATCTCATTTAATAGAAATGAAGCAAGCGATATATGAGGGTGTGGAAGTCTGGGGCTATATGGTTTGGAGTCCTATAGATATTGTCAGTTCAAGCACAGGGGAGATGAAAAAGAGATATGGGTTGATTTATGTCAATAGAAATGACAACCAGAAAGGAAACTTTGAAAGATACAAGAAAAAATCCTTTTATTGGTATAAAGATGTTATTGGTTCCAATGGGAATAACTTGTAGGAAGCCACTGCTTACTCATGAACTGTAAATGTAGAAAATTTTTAGATTTACAAGTCTCTAATATTTCAATTTAAGAAAAGCTTATTATTAAGATGAGAATTACAAAGGGAATTAATTGGCTAAAATCCTTTAGTCCTCACACTTACGTAAAATTGAGATAGGATAAGAAAAAGCTTAACAGGGAGTGTATATCTTTTTTAATGCTACAAGGTGTAATCAGATATTGTTGAGTATCCATCGGATTACTATCAAAATCGGTTAATTGTATTTCAAAAATATGACAAAATATTTCTATTTGTTTCTATTTGTTTTAAATTCTATTATTTCGAATATTATTTATTCTATTTGCTATGCTTTATATAAATAATATTTATTAAAAGTATAGGAGAACTGTTTGTGAAAAAAAATATTTTTATTTCCAGTATTTTAATGTTGTTTTCTATGTCAGTGGTTTCTGCATATGCGGAGGATCTAGACAATGAGATCGGTAAACAGGAACAGAAAATTGATGTTATAAAGAAAGAAACAAAGACCATAGAGGAGCAAAAGTTAGATACCGATAATTCAATTAAGAAAATTGATGCCGAGATTAAAGAAATACTCGAAAATAAATCAGTTACAGAAAAAAAAGCAAATGAAATTTCTAAAGAAATAACGGAGCTCACTATAAAGATTAACAAAAGAAAAGATTTACTAAGAAATCAAGCTAGAGATATTCAAACTTCTGATTCATCAAATAGTTTAATGGAGACATTACTCAGTTCAGAATCTATTAGTGATGCAATAAATAAAGCAGTTGCCTCTATTACGATTATGAACGCGAGTAATGGTATAGTGGAACAACAGCAGATGGATATAGAAAAAAGTGTTGTACTTGAAAAAGAATTAGAAAAAAAACTAGCTGACATCGAAGATCAATCTTCTGAATTAGATAAGAAACAGAGAAACTTAGTAGATATCAAATTGGGACAAGAATTAGAAATAGCTGAATTATCCTTATCCCTAAATACTGAAGAAGAAAAGAAACAGAAACTCATTGAGGAAAGAGATGAGGCAGAAAAGAAAAAGAAATTAGCTTTAGAGGCTTTGGAAAAGCAACGAAAAATTGAAGAAGAAGCTAAAAGAATGGCTGATTTGGAAGTATCTAAGAAACAAGAGACAAGTAATAATAATTCAGCAGAGAATGCGGAATTGGTTGATGAAAAACCAATAAAAGAGAATCCAAGCGAGACAAGTAAATCTGAAGAAAATGTTGTATCGGATGAAGAAAAAAGCAACGTAGATTTGTCTTCCAAAGAAAAAGATGTTCCATCAACCGAGGAGTCTAGTTCGTCAAATAATGGTTGGACTAGGCCTCTAGATTCTATTAATATTTCAAGCCGATTTGGGTTTCGCTCAGATCCTACAGGATATTCTGGAAATCAGCATGACGGTTTAGATTTTACCGGATCTACTGGAACTCCGATTTATTCAATTAATTCCGGAGAAGTTGTTGCGGCAGGTTATGGACCGTCTACTGGAAATCATGTGATTATAAAACACTCTAACGGTATGTATAGTTATTATATGCATATGAGTACACCACCGGCGGTATCAGTAGGCCAGTCAGTCTCTTCAAGAGAATACTTAGGAGGGATGGGAACGACGGGTAATTCTACTGGAGTTCACCTTCACTTGGGCATGTCTACAGGATTGTGGTCCGGTTTTGTGGACCCAGCGACTTATATAGGCTTATAGAATTGCAAATTTTTTTGTTTTAGAAAAATCTAGTGTTTAAGGCAGTATGCTTTATTACGCTAGATTTTTCATTTGATTTATACACCTTTTTTTAAACTATTCGAAGTAATAGAATTAACTTTTAATACGTTAAAGAAAAGTATAAAGAATATAAATTAGATAATTATTTCAATATTTTTCAAAATAGTTTAATCTCATTTATAGAATGTGGTTTAGATATCGACGTAAATTTAGGTAAAAATTGGTGCTATATGTTCAAAAGTAATCGATCGAAGCTAATTACACAGAAGAAAAACCGTATTTTTTTAAAAAACATATGAATGATTTGACATATGTTTGGTTGGTCATTTATAATATTATTACATTAACTAAAGGATGAGTAAGATGTCAAAAGAAAGAAAAAAAGAAATACGGAGAAAATTGATTAAGCTTTTAAATGAAAATCCTAACTGGTTAGATAGTGATCATACAGAACTAAAAAAAGAAATTCAGTTGTTGGGACAGTTTCTAGGATATAGCTCCAAAAACAAAAAAATTGGAGACTTAACTTTAGAAAAATATTTAAAATTACTTAGCTTAGGTTTCAATAACCAAGAAATAAAAGGAATCTATCAGTTATCTGAGGGTAGCTTTAAGGAGTGGTTGAAAGAGCATGATTTTTATCGGCGAAATGTGGATGAGATTTTAAATGAAAACAAAGAATTCAAAAACTATGATTAATCATAAACAATATTTAGGAGGTAACATAAATGGACAAAGAAGAAATCAACAATAAAAATCATTCTCTTAAAAACGAGACTAGTAACCATGGGGGTACTGAGCATAAACATAATGAAGAACACGATCACAGTCATGGGAATATCCCAGTGTATTTTTACTTCATTGGGTTAATCGCATTTTTAATTGCTCTATTTTTAGGAGAAGATCTACTTATACTTTCTAACATGTTATTTAGTATTACGGTGGTTTCTGCAGGGTACCATGTAATCATAGAGGGCTTTGGAGATACAATAAAAGATAGTTTGAAAACAAAAAAATTTATGCCTAATATTCATTTTTTAATGGTATTAGCAGCAGCTGCTGCAATGATTATTGGCAGTTTCGAGGAAGCTGGTCTATTAATTTTGATTTTTGCAGGGGCACATTTCTTAGAAGATTACGCAGAGGGGAAGAGTAAGAGAGAAATTACGAATCTGCTAAAGCTAAATCCCACGGAAGCCAGAAGACTATCAATTGACAACTCTGTTGAAGTCGTGTCAGTTGATCAATTAGTGGTCGGAGATAAAGTGCAAGTTTTAAATGGAGGACAAGTGCCTACAGATGGAAAAATAATCTCTGGAACAACATCAATCGATGAGTCGTCTATAAACGGTGAAAGTATTCCAAAAGAAAAAACAGTAGGTGACGATGTATTCGGAAGTACAATTAATGGTACCGGTTCGTTTGTTATGGAAGTTTCAAAAGATAGTAGCGATACTGTATTTGCAAAAATATTAAAACTAGTTGATCAATCGCAGAAAAATTTGAGTAAAACAGCAACAACCATAAAGAGGTTAGAGCCCAAGTATGTGACCTTAGTATTGATGATTTTCCCATTTATATTGGTCTTGGGTCCAACAGTTTTTGGATGGAGCTGGAATGTAACTTTATATCGAAGTATTGTATTTTTAATTTCCTCTTCACCGTGCGCATTAGCAGCTAGTGCGGTACCCGCTACTTTATCAGCGATTTCTAATTTAGCTAAGGGAGGTGTACTGTTTAAAGGGGGATCATTTTTATCTAATTTAGGGGAACTCAAAGCTATTTCTTTTGACAAAACAGGGACTTTGACGAAAGGAAAACCCGTTGTTACAAATCAATATTTCATTGATGGGGTCGACGAAGAGGAGGTAATCGACGTTATTGTATCAATGGAAAAAGAATCAAATCATCCTTTAGCGACTGCTATAGTTAGTAATTTTCCACATACGGAGACAAAAACACTATCAGTAGAAAATGAGGTTGGCAGAGGATTAGTATCAACTTTCAATGATAATGAGTATAGAATTTCTAAACCTTCGGAATTTAATAGTTATGATAAAAACATAAAAGAAAAAGTTAATGAGTATTCAAAAGACGGAAAGACTGTTGTTTTAATAGCAATCAATAAGGAAGTTATAGGTTTAATTGCATTAATGGATGTCCCTAACTTGAATGCAAAAGATGCAATAGAATACTTCAATGATCAAGGTGTTCACACTACTTTAATTACAGGGGATGCTAAACTTACGGGTGAATCGATTGGCAATGAGCTAAAGATTGGTCAAGTAATTGCTAATGTTTTACCGGAAGATAAGGCGAAAATTGTTAAACAGCAACAGGATTCATATGGACTAACTGCAATGGTAGGTGACGGAGTCAATGATGCGCCAGCTTTAGTTAATGCGGATGTAGGAATTGCTATGGGCGATGGAACGGATGTTGCTATCGATGTAGCGGATGTGGTTCTAATGAAGAATGACATATCGAATTTAGTTTATGCTCATAAAGTATCTAGACGATTAAATAAAATTGTCTGGCAGAATATTATCTTTTCAATGTTTATTGTGTTGCTATTAATATCATTAAACTTTTTAGGTAAAATGACTATAGGAATAGGAGTTTTAGCTCACGAAGGAAGTACTGTGTTGGTTATTTTTAACGGATTGAGATTATTAATTCCTCAAAAAGAAATGTGAAAATTATAGGACGGAGATTCTAAATGAAAAATAAGGATTTAGAAAGATCAGTTGAGGGAGTCCAGAAAATCGTAAAAGTACTCAATGATCGAACCAGACTAAAAATACTGTTTTTTTTGTCGAAACAAGAAAGAAATGTCTCTGAATTACAGTCATTGGTCCAAAGATCACACACAGCAACATCGCATCATCTTTCTAAGTTGAAAAGTAATAGGATGGTTTCAGCAGAGCGTAAAGGAAAGTATATGTACTACTCCTTGAAAGATGAACATATAAAAACTATTTTAAAAGTTATGTTTGAACACACTATGGAAGAGGGTGAATTTTGTGGGACACCATCACAAAAAAGATTATTATAGAGATGACCACCATAAAAGTAACACTTACAAAAAAGAACATCATGGTAATCATGGTTCCTATAGAAGTAACAGAGGCTGCTTAGGCTGTTTAACTCAAATATTCCTAGTTTTAATTATAGTATCATTTATCTTTATCAGCGTTAATTTGTGATTATTAACTGATGTGTTAAGTAATTGAGGTAAATATTTTGATACGGAGGAACTTAATGAATAGAGAAGAAATTTTACAAACAATCAAAGATCTAATAGCTAATGGCAATATTGAAGAAGCAAATGCTCTTTTGAATGAACAAGCTACATTCTTAGCAGATTATTATGATCAGGCAGCTGGATTATTTGAAAATTTAGATACTGTGCAAATGCCTTTTTTTAATGACAAGGAAACTATATTGTTGTTATGGGAAAAACTTTCAAATTTATTCAATAAATAAAAATTTAGATGTTGAGGGCTTTCATGTTATTTTTAAGTGTAATATCAATATTCGTTCTTCTAAGTGTAGACCAGATTGCTAAATTATTGACAGTTAGTATTTTTGCATTATATGAAGAAAGAGTCATTATTCCCGATATTTTTTCACTGACCTATATTCAAAATAGTGGGGCAGCTTGGGGGATTTTGAGTAATAATACAAACTTATTGATTGTTATATCGGTGCCCATAATCGCTATGTTGGGTTGGCTAATGTTAAAAAGTAAAAAAAAGATTCTGACGAGTGGCCTGATTTTTATTATTGCAGGTGCATTGGGAAACTTAGTAGATCGAATAAGGATTGGCTATGTAGTTGATATGCTGCGTCTTGATTTTCTAAATTTCCCTGTATTTAATATTGCGGATGTAATGTTGACGTTTGGTGTGCTTTTGGTGATCACTGATTATCTATCAGATAAAATATCAAATGTAGAGAATAAAAATCAGTGATTTTAATGGTCTTATGCAAGACAATTCTGGGAAAAGTGCTACTAAAAAGTATCTGCTTAAATATATTCCATAAATTTTACGGATGTGACACAATCAGATTCTGTCACATTCGTTAAAATCGCTCCATCCTTAGAGGCTCTAAGAGGAAATCACTTTTCTTTTAGGGCCTTGTCATTTTAATATTTAAATGGCGCATAGTTTGCTTCATAACTAGCGTTCAAAAAAACTAAAAATGTATCATAAAAAGAAGGCACGCTTATAAACATGCCTTCTTTTATTTGTTGTGTTATTTAACTTTCATCAATCGTAATCCGTTTAATGTTACTAAAAGCGTTGCTCCCATATCTGCTACAATAGCAATCCATAGTGTTAGCCAACCTGGTATGACTAGTAGTAGAGCTAATAGTTTTATACCTAATGAGAAGGTGATATTTTGCTTAATTACTTTTAGAGTTTGGCGGCTAAGTCTAACAATGAATGGTAATTTTTGTAAATCGTCGCCCATTAGAGCAACATCAGCAGTTTCGAGAGCCGTATCTGTTCCTGCACCGCCCATTGCAATACCAACCGTCGATGCAGCTAATGCTGGTGCATCATTAATGCCGTCGCCCACCATTGCTACTTTATTATAAGTTGTCCGCAACGCTTTAATCGAATCTAATTTTTCTTGAGGCATTAGATCTCCTTTTATTTCAGTCACACCTAATTGCTTACCAATAGATTCAGCGGTTTTAGTATTATCACCAGTAAGCATAATAGTGTGTTCAATTGACAACTTGTGGAGTTCAGAAATAACGGCAGCACTTGAATCTCTTACTTCATCCGCGACAGCAATTACTCCTAAAATTTGTTCGTCAGTACCGAAATACATGGCGGTTTTCCCTTGTTCTTGAAATTGTCTGTATTGTACTTTGACCGCTGTTTCTTCGATTACTGATGCAGAAAACAGTTTAGGGCTTCCAATATAGTAACGTATGTTTTGATGTATACCTGTAAGTCCTTTACCTGTGATAGATTGGAAATCCTCGATTTGTATTGACTTGTAATCCACATTAGTTTTATCCGCTTCGTTTAAAATAGCAGAAGCTAATGGGTGTTGAGAAAGAGATTCCAACGATGAAATAATCGATAGATAATTTATATCAGTTTCAGAACTGGTTGCAATGAAATCCGTTACGACAGGCCTTCCTTTTGTTAAGGTTCCAGTCTTATCGAAAGCAATTGCTCTCAAATGACCAATTTCTTCCAGATAGACTCCGCCTTTTACTAAAACACCATTTTTTGCTGCATTACCAATAGCCGAAACAATTGAAACAGGTGTTGAGATCACTAATGAACAAGGACATCCGACAACTAAAATGGATAACCCTTGGTAAAGCCATTTATTCCAGTCACCACCAAAGAATAGCGGAGGAACAACCACTATCAAAAGGGCCATAATAATTATGAATGGCGTATAGTATTTTGCAAATTTATCTACAAAGGCTTGTGCAGGAGCTCGTTCTCCTTGCGCTTCTTCAACTAAGTGAATGATTTTGGCAATCGTTGTATCCGTTACTTTTTTTGTTACTTTGACTTCAAGAACACCTTCTTCATTTAGTGTTCCTGCAAACACTTCATCATCTAACTGTTTTTCAACAGGAACCGATTCTCCTGTTATTGCTGCTTGATTTACTGAAGAATGACCGTTGATAACAAGCCCATCCATGGCTATTTTTTGTCCGGGTTTAATGATCATAATATCGTCGATATCGATTTTATCGACACTGACTAATTGCTCTACATTGTTTCTCCTGATAAGAGCTTCTTTGGGAGCTATATCCATAAGAGAACGAATCGACTGTCTTGCTTTATCCATTGAAAATCGTTCCAAAGCTTCGCTAATAGCAAATAGTATTACTACAATAGAACCTTCGGCCCATTCTCCAATAAATGCGGCCCCAATAATTGCAATAGTCATTAAAGATTCCATGGAGAAGTCCAATTTGATCAAATCAGAGAACCCTTCTTTAAATAAATCAAATCCACCAATTATTATTGCCAATATATAAAGAGCTTTCGTTAATAAATGATCTTCGCCCAATGATAGTTGGGAAATCACAGCAACAAGTATAAAACCAAGAGAGATGATTAAAGCGATATTCCGTTTAATAAAAGACTCTTTTGATCTAACTTGTTCATCATTTTCTTGATCATCACGAATGATAAGATTTTCGAAGGCTCCCGCTTCTTCGAGTTCTTCAATTGTTGTTTGGCCTTCTACTGAAATCTTACTTGCACCAAAGTTTACTGTTGCACTCGTAACTCCTGGCAACTGTTTTACATTTTTTTCAAATTTACCTGCACAATTTGTACAGCTTAATCCTTCTATTCGATAGGTTTTTTCGGTCATTTTCTCACTCATGCTAGCACCTCTTCTTTAAAATTTACGCCAAGCTCCATAAGATTTAAGATTTTGATATTTTTAATAAAATAGTAGACTAACTTACCATCCTTGTGACTATCAACTACTCCCAATTTTTTTAAGGAGTTCAGATGGTGTGAAGTTGTTGCGACCGAAGCATCAATGATATTAGCAATATCACAAACACACAGCTCATCTTCATGAACTAAAGCATGTACAATTTTAAGTCGATTTTCATCTGACAATATTTTAAAGAAACCACTTACTGACGGAGTATCAAAGTTTGCTAGTTTAGATTTAGCACGATTAACTTTGTCTTCATGAATACAAGTTATTTCACAAATTTCATTATTCATACGATCATTCCTTTACATTCAAATGCTTGTTTGAATGTATTGTATCAGAACATCCATCTATATTCAAGTGAATGTTTGAATGTTCATAAAATGACATATTTCTGGACACTCTTTTAGATAGCATAATTGATAGGTATCACTTTATTTTTGTGTTCATAAACTCGAAAATAAATCATTGTTCAATATAAATTTAAATTTATGAGTATTAGGACAAACATTGACTGTGGTCAGAAACTTAAAAGTTTTTGACCACAATATTTTTTCTTGATATACTTGGTTTTGACAGGTGTCAGAAACTTATGTCCAGAAAGTGTGAGAGAAAAATGGCAATTTATGGTTATTCACGAGTCAGTACCAGCAATCAAGATTACAAAACGCAAATTTTGAAATTAGAAAATGCGGGTGCTGAAAAAATCTTTAGTGAAAAATATACTGGTACAAAAAAAGAAGGTAGAAGAGAATTAGAAGAACTACTTTCAATAGTAGAAGAAGGTGATCTCGTCTTAGTAACAAAGATCGATCGCTTAGCAAGAAGTATCGTTGATTTAAATTCGATTATTTCAACTTTAAACGAAGCAGGCGTGACAGTTACTTTTTTAGACAATGCCTTGACGTTTGAACCAAATAAAAAAGATTCTATGCAAACATTGATGATGAACATGCTTGGAAGCTTTGCACAGTTTGAAAGAGATTTAATCGTGACCAGGACACAAGAGGGGAAACAATGGCATAAAGCCAATAAGAAGAACTATAAAGAAGGACGTCCAAAACGTATACTGAATGATCATTACAAACTTGCACTAACATTGATGGAAACCCATAGTATGAGGGAAGTAGAGAAGATGATGAAAATCTCCTTATCAACTTTAAAACGGATCAAAAAGCAAGCCGCTGAAGAGCAGATGACTTTAACGGCCGCTAAAGACCATGAATCAATGCAAGAAACCGCTCATTTGTTAAATAGGACTGCAAACAATAAGCACCTTAAGCAAGCGAAACAACAAATCAAGGATCAAAAAACGATTACGACAAGACTTGAAGATTTGTAAGAAATGGCAAATATATTCTCTCCTTTCGTTGACGTACGTTTAAACGTACGCTATAATATACTTAAGAGATTTATAAAAAAAGGAGGAGAACTTATGGAAGTAATTACACCGACGAATGCAAGAAAAAATCTTTACGGAATCATTAAGCACGTTGTGTCCGACAGTCAACCTGTAGAAATTGCAAGTACAAAAGAGGAAGAAAGCGTAATAATGATTAGTAAGAGCGATTGGAACTCGTTACAAGAAACAATCTACTTACAAAATGCGGGCGTACTGGATCGGATAAAACACTTTGATAATGAAGAAAGTGAAGACTTAGGTGAAATTGATTGGGATACAATGTAAAGATTAAAAAGAATGCTCGCAAAGATTTGCCTAAATTGAAGAGTGTAAATCTAGCTAGTAAGTTTGATGAACTGATCAAAGTTATAAAGGAAAATCCTTTTCAGACACCGCCACCATACGAAAAATTAACTGGATTACCTTACTATTCAAGACGTCTAAATATAAAACACAGACTGGTTTACAGCGTGGAGGAAGAGAGTAAAACGATCACAATTCTCTCTGTTTGGTCACACTATGAACGTGGACTATAATATGATAAACTATTCCTAGATCTGCATAAATTAGACTAGCGTTGCGCGTTATTGAAGTTTCACGCAGCGCTCTTTTTTTGGGAATTATTTACTTCTATCATTGGTAATCCACCTTGTTCTATTGGTCAAGTTAGCCAAAAAGACAATAATTAAGATATTTTTTATACTAAGTTAGACAAGCAGCTCGCATAGACCTATGCTTCATATTCAAAGGCTGCCTTGACTAAAAAGTTCTATATGCTACTCATGTTAAAGCTTTTCGTTGGGTTAGTGATCATCTTGGCGAACGAGGTATCATTAAGGTTTTCACCAACGATTTCTATCAAAATGTTGATATAATCAATAGTTTACCTAAGTTTGAAGTGGAGGAGTAAGTGCCATGTTTTTCTTCTTTTTTGATGAAGTTAGTAACCCTAAGGAGAGTCAGATAGAGTATCATTATTTGTCGCAGTCAAGTAAATTTGGCATAGAAAAGAATGATTCTGGCGTTACGAATTTCTATGATTCCAGTGGTATACTTGAGAAACAAAATTTAACAGATGATTCTCAAAGTCAATTTCAAGAGATTGATTTTAAACGTTTAATTAGTGAGAAAATCCGTAAAACAGTTTATGGTGAAAAGTATTCCAACATTGTTTTCCTAGCAGGTGCAGGAGCATCAGTAGCGCCTGATTTAAATCCAAAGTATGGGAAAACAGTAAAGATGATAGCTGAAGATGTATATTTGAAGCTACATGAGATTGATGATCTTTATACATTGGAACAATTAGCAGAAAAATGTAAATACAACGACGGATACATATTAGCTAGAGATCAAATTAAAGCAGAACACATTCCTCAACTGGCTGACAATTTTAATCTAGAGGATTTCTTGTCGACATTATTTCATTATCGACCATATGTACCTGATAATGATAAAGAAAAATTTAATAGTACTATCGAAAAAATTTTACTTTTAATTAAGGAAAATACAACTTATTCATATGATAGCAAAGTCTTGAAACACGGAGCATTATTAAATCTTTTATCTAATTTATCAGGAAAAGATGGAAATAAATTTTCAGTTATTACAACAAATTATGATGACTTATTTGAGCAAGCCGCAGCTGAAAACAATTTTGTTATATTTGATGGTTTCAATTTTACATCAGTACCAAAGTTTGATAGCGATATATTTGAATGGAACCTCGTTAAAGAAGCTCAGAATATTAAAACTAGAGAAGTTGAGTTCAAAGATAAGACGTTTAATCTGGTAAAAATACATGGATCCCTTACCTGGGAGAAACAAGATAACGGTGATATTTTGAGAAAAGATAAGCATAGTATTATTGATACGGATAAAATGGTAATAGTTTTTCCTAGCTCAGACAAGTTTGCACAGAGTTATCAAGAACCTTATTTTGAACTATTTGCAAAGTTTCAAGATCTTATAAAGCGTCCAAATACTTTGCTTATTTCTTCTGGATTTAGTTTTGCGGACGACCATATATCTCAAATGATTACTCAAGCTTTAAAAAATAACTCTAGCCTCAAATTACTGGTCACCGATTTTAATATTGACCCCAATAGAGAGTGGGATAAAGAAGACAATAGATATATCGAATTTGATGAGATAGACTCTAAGTATAATCAAAATTGGGCAGGACTCATCCGTTTAATGTGTGATGGTTACCCAATTTCATTTTTAAAAGCAACTATGAACAGCGACTTAGTGGATTACTTGAGTGGAAGGTACTTAAATGATGAAAATTGACAGTTTTTTCAACGTAGCTGATAAAAGTAATTATTACCTTGGAATGATTTCACAAGTAAATCGTTCGTATTCTACGATTCAGATTGAAAATCTTTCGCTACTTTCATACAGGAAATTAAGAACCGATATTCTCTCTCCAAATACAATAAATTTCTATGTCTTGATTGATTCTAGCAATGGTTTGTTTTTTGGAGAAATTTTCCAATCCAAAGTTCCAAATTCAGATAGTGTTCATGAGATGTTAACAAATGGTCTGCAAGAAAAAATATTTCCAGAAATAAGTATTGATATACTTGGATATATCCCACTTGGTGAGAAGTATTTTAAACTCAATGGTACAAATACAGTTGGTATTACGGATAAAGTGTATATTGCAAATGAAAAAGCTATTGAACTTTTTATTGAATCTATAGAGGTTGATCCGGAGAGAGAGAAACAGATGTCTTACTTTGCAAATTTAGCCTTCAGTTCTCAGAGCTACCCTATTAAATTACAACCGCAGACTCTGTTCAACAGACATTTAATGACAGTTGGGACTACTAATAGTGGTAAATCTACATCTGCTTTGAGCATTTTGGATAAACTGATCAATGATAAGATAAGAACCTTGATAATAGACCCTACTGGGGAATATTGTGATTCGTTCACAAAAGAAGAGGTTGATAAGTATATTTTGGGAGAAGATGCCTTTATTTCATCTTCTGCCTTATCCATGCAGCAATGGTCTATATTATTCGAAACAAACGATGGTACTCAGCCAGCTGTTCTTGCCTCAGCAATTAGTTCGTTAAGATACCAAAAGAAAAATAATTTATCTGGTATATATGAAAAATTTGAAAAAAAAGTAGATGTGGTCACGCAACATATGGCATCACTTTCTCCAAGCGACAAAGAATTTGAGGTTTGTTTTTTATCAGAACAGGTAGCAAACGAAGCTATCAAAAGAGAGAAGCGTGGAAAGGATTATTATTTCATTTACGATGATTTTAACTTTAATTCGAATCAGTATTTAGTGCAAAAAATTGATTATAAACTATCAAATACAAGTTTTTTAAATTTTTTCAATTCTGATAATCAAGGATTGCTAGACATTGTAGACTATTGGTCATCAAATGATACAAGAAAATCTTTATATATTAATACTTCAAGAATCGGTACGACTGATGAAGTTGGGGGGATGATTGTAGATTTAATAACAAACCATCTAATTAATTTATCTAAAGATAAAATCAATCCCTTTATAATATTTATTGATGAGATTCACCGTTATACAAAAAGTGTATCAAATGAAGGATTTTCATTTTGTACAGGACTAAACATTATTGCTAGGGAAGGGCGCAAAAAAGGGATTTTTCTTTTTCTAACAACGCAGAATCCAAACGATGTGGATAAAATTTTACTAGGTCAAATTGGAACATTGTTAGTACATAGGCTGACAGCTCCAGATGAATTGAAGGCAATTCAAAATCATCTTTCTGAAAATCAAATTGGGCAAATTAAGAAATTGAATACAGGTGAGGCTGTACTTACCAGTATAAATCTCTTAAAGGATTTATATATAACAGTTAGCAAGTGTAGTCGTTCGCATAATAATAATACTCCAAGCTTATTATACAATTCAAAGATTGATGCTGAGTAAGTTATTAGGTGTCCAAAAACTTGCTTCTAAAAGGTCATATTTGATCTTTTAGAAGCAATAAGAAAAATAAAATCATAACAGATTACTATGACGGAAAGGCTACTAGTGAAGATTAAAAAAATATAAGAGATGTGTGACATTCCCTTATATTTGTCTGTTAGGCAATGCATATTGTCAATCATTAGGAAGAAAACGATCTAATTTTAATTATTTCAGTGGAACTTACTTCTACCCGAGTGAATATTTCCCCCAATGATGTGTTTTACCTTCGTCAAGAAAATGAATTAGTCAAGCTGAGTTATGCAAAACGCACACAATTTAGCTATGATGAGGGACAATATTTTTTAAAAAATGAGGTTGTTTTAACTGCT
This sequence comes from Enterococcus sp. DIV0240d, assembly GCF_051711245.1. Lineage (NCBI taxonomy): Bacteria > Bacillati > Bacillota > Bacilli > Lactobacillales > Enterococcaceae > Enterococcus > Enterococcus sp. DIV0240d. The sequence continues at coordinate 18,562 of NZ_JBIOMG010000004.1, forward strand.
TCTCTGAGAGATATTGATGATAGTCTCATGCATTATTTCATAAATAATGTCTATTTATCGATATGCTCAACAGAATAAAAGCTAAAGATTCCTTTCAAATTTTTTTCAAAAATATTTGTTATGCTATACTTAGATCTGCGAAATTAGACTTATGCTGCCCGTTATTGAAGTTTCAGGCAATGCTCTTTTTGGGGGATAGATAATGGAAGAAGAAAAAATTTTTGAAAAGCGCTGGCAACTTGCTTCAACTGAACAAAGAGCGAGATACAATAGTCTGCTGTCCTACTATCCTACTGTTGATTGGACCTACAAAGAAAAGAAGTATCTGTTGTGGTTGTGTCAGCTTGATATAGATACCTTTGAGACGTTTGAAGTGATTCTAGATAAATTTAAACATAGTAATGAAAAAAGAGCGAATCTATGAAAGATCCGCTTTTTTTGTTTGTTATCTTTGTATCTTTTGTACTTATGCTGCATTGCTTAGAACGCTTTTATATTCCCTGTAAAAACTTTTAAAGATCCTCAAATAGGACAAAATAACTTTGCTTAAACGTTTGTATAGATTTTGATTAGAGGCAATCAAACAGGTAATACTGTTTATCTCAGAGAAGAAGAACTTAGAATTTAAAAGAATTTGCTAAACAAACAGGTCTATCACGAAAATTAAGTGTAAAGAATGAGTTTAGCAGCAGTTTTGCATTTGAAAGAGTGTGTCATCAATTCGATTGGTGTATGATTTAAAGAGGAGACTAATTACAGCTATTCAATATAGGAGGTTTTGAATGAAAAATAAAAAAAATAATGAATTGTATGCATTGGAAAAAGCTATACAGATTGGGAATTCTAAGCATTCAGTTACAAAAAAAATAGCCTCGAGACTCTCCGGCGATTTTATTTATAGAGAAATTGAGGAACGACCAGATTTTGTAAAAAAAACTTTTCAAAATGACAGACGTGATGAATGTATTGTTGGTATAGAGCACTTTAGAGTAGATCACCTTTCTTTGCAAAAAAAAGACGGAAGAGTGGGATCGACAGGAATAATGCATAATATTGAGTCTAAAAGTGTCTTTAATAGATGGAATTCAAAAATAGGTGAATCTCCAGAGATTGATCTTGCAGCAATTAATGATATTCAAAATCTAATTTGGAATCAGTTTAAACGCGTTAATAATACCGATTATCCCACTTTTATTAGTTCTTTTAAGTACTCATTAAATAAGCATATGGCAAAAGTAGAATCATATAGAGAAGAACTGAAGAAAATAGCAAATGGGAAAAAAATAGAACTAGCTTTTTTGATTGAGGTACACAGTGAATTTAAAAATAAATACTTGACCAATAAAAGAGGTACTAAAAAAAGTTTAACAGGCATTATGCCTATGTTTAATGATGTCGTCGAAATGTTAGAAAGAATTGATAGTAAAGAAGTTGATTATATTATTCTTTTGTTGTGTGAAACTCAAATAAACGAAAATACAGATGTGATTGCATTTAAAACTGGTGATATTTATAAACAATTAATTAATCAAAAAAAATATATTTATGAATACGCTGGTAAAGATTTTTTTAAGCAAGCATTTTCAGGAAGTTCCGAGAATTTGGAATCAAAAAATAGAGTTTATCACAAAGATGACGATATAATAATGGATTTCAACTATGATAAATTTAATCAAGATGATCGTCAACAACTTGAAGATATTTTCAGGTGTTGTGAAAGAGTTCGTAGTTTTGAGAAACAAGGTAAAAACTATATCACAGATGTATCGGTTCAAGCTGCTATTGATATATACAGAGAAATTATTTTTGAGAACCGATCAATCAGTAAAGATATAATAAAAGAAAGAGAAAACGAATTTTTCAATAAATATTTAAACTAGTTTCTTTCTATTAAATAGAAAGTTTCTACTTAATAAATATATTTTAAAAATTTTAAAGGAGGACTAGTTATCGAAGAAGAAAAAATTCTTAAAAAACCTTGGAAGTTAGTTCAAGTGAGCAAAAAGCAAGATATAACAGTTTGATATCCTCCTACCCTAATATTGACTGGACATCTAAGGAAAAGAAGTACTTACTTTGGTTTTCCCAACTAGATATCGATACATTTGAAGTGATCCTAAATAAAATTAAACGTAGCAGTGACAAAAGAGCGAATCTATAAATAAAATTGTACCTGTAGATAGGACACTTGTAAAAAAGAGTGTCCAACCTACAGGTACAATTTTAGTTTACGGTCACTTCTTTTATTTTAATTGTATTACTAAATAAAATTCTATTGAATAATACAAGTGTAGCCAGTTTTACAGATAAGAAACCAGCATGATCATCTAATCGATGTTGACCGCGCTATCTTCTTTTATTCTATAAATAGTTTGTCTTGTTACATTATGATCCTTTGCAATCTTTGAGATAGCAACTCCATTCTCAAGATCCTGAACGATGCTTTTATAAACAAGGCGTCGTTGAGGATCTTTTGTGTCTGCACTGTATAACTTAGGACGACCTTTATAGACGCCGTTTTCTTTAGCAATCTTTATCCCTTGTGCCTGACGACGTTTGGATTCAGTACGCTCTTGTTCGGCAATCATGGCCAAAATCTGAATGATTAGGTCTTTGATAAATTTATCCAGGAGAGGATTTCCGATTGCTTCAGCCATGATCGGCAAACTGGTGATAATGAGTCGCACATTTTTCTTCTTTAGATAATTAACTGAATCGATAATCTCGTCATAATTGCGTCCAAGTCGATCGATGGCTTCTACAATAAAAATATCTTGCTCTCTGACAAAATCTAAAGCTTCCTGGAAAATTGGACGATGACTAATAGTCGCTCCAGATTGTTTCTCGATGAAAATTTTTTTAGCACCAAACTTTTTCATTTCTTCAATTTGCCGTTGTTCATTTTGATCGATTGATGATACTCGGATATATGCAATTTTCATTAATTTTTACCTGCTTTCTCGATCTATATAAAATACACCCTAATCATACATTGGAAAGCCATATTTTTCAATGTTATATACATGTCTATTTAGGGTACACTTTAAACATGCAATGAGCTTTTGAATTGTAAATACTAAATAGTTTATAATAGAAGAAAAAATGGAGTGGTGAATCCCTAGATTGAAAAAAAAGATAAGTACTATAGATTATTACATATGACATCTGAGTCAGGATGGATGAATTTTCCAGAAATTGTAAAAGAAGTTCAAAAGATAAGAGCAGCTATTTCTGATGGTCGAGCTTCTCCTATGAACTACCATGATGCAAATGGAATAAAAGTGATTGATCAAGAAAGCAATGTAAGGAAGTACTCAACAATTAACGAGTGCGTGATCAATGAAAAATTATGTAGAGCGACCATAATGAAACACATTAAGAATAGAAGCAAAGCAAAAGACGGTAGAACATTTAGCACCTTCTAAGTTTTTTCATAATTGTTTGTTATGATATACTTAGATCTTCGTCATTAGACTTGCGCTGCCCGTTATTGAAGTTTCAGGCAGCGTTCTTTTTGGGGGATCGATAATGGAAGAAGAAAAAATATTTGAAAAGCGCTGGCAACTGGCTTCAAGTGAGCAAAGAGCAAGGTACACCAATTTGCTGTCGTCCTACCCTACTGTCGACTGGACATATAAGGAAAAGAAATACTTGCTTTGGCTGTGCCAGTTAGATATAGATACCTTTGAAACATTTGAAGTGATCCTAGATAGAATTAAACAGAATTGATCATAAACAAGCGAATCTGAACTGCTCCCTGTCAAGTAGACAGTCAAAAAAAACAAAAAGATTTGTTCGAGTTTCACTCGAACTGGCCTTCAGAGGAGATAGAGAAAGTCCCTTTCTCTATCTCCTCTTACAGGTTAATAAAAAGACTTAAGCGACAGCCTTACTTCTGATTTCCATCGGAGTGAGTCCGTCGTGTTTTAGTGTGATACGTTTGTGATTATAGAAGTGAATATAGTCTTCCACGTCCGTGACCAAAGCTTCTCTGGTCGCATAGTTATTCAGGTAGTAACGCTCTGCTTTTAAAGTGCCCCAAAAGCTTTCGATTGGTTGGTTATCTAGACATTTCGAAACTCGTGACATACTTGCGGTAAATTTGTACGTATCTCTCAATGTTTTGTAAGCATGAGAAGTATACTGGAACCCACGGTCACTGTGGATCAGTGGTCGTGCTCCTGGGTTGGCTTCAAAGGCCTGTTTTAGTGTATCCATGACGATTTCATTATCATTTCTAGGACTCAATACATAGGCGATGATAGACTTGTCCCAAAGATCAACGATCGCACTCAGAAATTCTTTCTGACCATTCCCATATTTAAACTCAGTGATGTCTGTACACCAAATCTGATTTGGGGACGTGGCGGCGTCGAAGTTACGATTCAAAATATTCTCTGCTAGATGAATAGGATTTGACCGTTGCCAAGACGGACGCGGTCTTCTAATAACCGAATAGAATCCTAGAATACGCATAATACGGTGAATTCGTTTGCAATTATAGCGCGTTTCCAGCTTTTTATTCACAGCCACTGTCATTCGGCGATAACCGTAGATTTTCTTACATCCAAGATGGATTTCAGTATTGACTTCAGCGATGTGTTGCGTTTCTTCATCCTGGCTAGTCGGAACACGTTTGCTCCATTTGTAATACCCCTGCGTTGAGACAGTTACTAGTTGGCAAAGTCGGCTGATTGGCCAACCACGCTCTTCATTAAGCTCTTTGACTGCTAAAAATTTCGCTTCTTTTCGAGATAGCGCTAGCGTTTGAATCGATCCCGAATTTCTTGCAACTTTTTTTGGATAGCCACCTCCATCTCAAGGTGTTCTTTTTCTGCTTGAAGCTTCTTATTTTCTAGTTTGAGACAATCTAGCTCTGTTAGTTCCTCTAGACTCTTTTTGCGACCACGTCCGTCTTTCAATCCTTCTTGTCCAAGTGATTGGTATTTTCGCACCCACGAATAAACCTGTTGGTAACTCACCTGATACTTCTCGATTGCCTTATCATAGGCAAGTTCATGAGCAATCGTGTACTGCACGATTTCAATTCGTTCTTTATAGTCGGTTTTTCTGCCTTTAGTCATACGGGATTTTGACCTTCCTTTGCTAGTGGATTTAACTTCGCTACCACTAGTATACTTGGAAATCCACTTATTCAAAACACTGTTACCTGAAATAGAATACTTTTTGACTACAGACAGTTTGGATTCCCCTCCGTCTATGACGGCTTTAACAGCACATAACTTGGTTTCCTCTGAGTATGTCGTCCACGTTCTAAGTTCCTTAAGTCGTTCAGAACCACCTTCTTCGAACTTACGAAGCCAATCATGCAAAGTCCCGATACTGATACCGATTCTTTTTGCTTCAGCATTTCTAGATATCCTCCCTTGTAACACTTGATTAACAGAATATAATTTTTCATCAACGCTAAACTTTACTCTTTTTGACATATAAAAAACTCCCAACATAGTAGTCTAGAAATTTTTGTTTTTTCTAGTGTCTACTATGTTGGGAGCATATCAAAACAATTGCTGGATTTTCTGGTTTATTGTCGCTGAATCATTCTATCTCAGCCTCTTTACTATTTTGTATCATTTCGTGCTCGTAAAGCCGATAAAATCGCAACCGTATCTATCACTTCTTGTAAAGCCGCCCCTAATAATGTTGGAATGATTCCAAAGCTAGCTATTACCATTAATACACAACAAATAATGATACCAATCAATACCGATTGTTTCGCTACGACCATTGTTCGTTTAGCAATGTCTCTGGCTTGAGCTACTTTAGCCAAATCATCTTTCAAAATAACAATATCTGCACTTTCACTGGCAGCTGTCGAACCATGCGCCCCCATCGCTATTCCGATATCCGCTACGGAAAGAGCTGGAGCATCATTTACTCCATCACCGACCATGACTGTTGGTCTAAGTGGCGCTGGGATTTCTTGAATATAGGCGATTTTATCTTGCGGTAGACAATCAGCATGCACCACATCAATGCCTACTTGGTCTGCAATACTATCTGCTACTTCTTGCTTATCTCCTGTTAATAAATGGATGCTCTCTACTCCTTCCGCCTTTAGCATTTGCATCGTTTCCTTTGCCTCTTGACGGACTTGATCTTTCATAGTCACATGTCCTATCATGACACCATTCACAGCAACAAATACCGCGACTTCGTTTGTTAAGCGATGGACATCTTTCTTCCCTACGAAGGTCGATTTACCTACTTTTACTTCGTTTCCTTCAATAAAGCATACGACACCTTGACCAGTCACTTCTTCCAAATCTTTCACTGGCAATAATGCCACACCTTTTTCTTTGGCTTCCCGAACAATGGAGCGTGCAATGACATGCCCCGATTCTTGCTCCGCACTGGCTACGAGTTGTAAAAATGTTTTTTCCGTATAACCACTCGTATAAGATAATTGATCAATGTAGAGCGCTCCTTCTGTTATTGTCCCCGTCTTATCAAATGAAAAGCTTTTAGCGGTTGCAAGTTTTTCGATGGTTGTCCCATTTTTCACCACGATACCATTGCGGCTAGACCGACTCATACCTGCGACTAGCGCAATCGGAGCAGCTAAGATTAAAGGACACGGTGATGCGACTACTAGGACTTCTGCAAAGCGTACCGGATCTTTAGAGAAAAACCATGCCAAACTACCAATCACATACGCAATAATCGTGAAAGGTACCGCATACCGATCTGCTAAACGAACAAAATTGGCCGGTTTTTGAGCCGATTCTTTTACTAATTTGACCAATAATTGGTATTGACTATCAGCAGCTACTTTAGTTACTTTAAAACGAAATGCTTGATCGCCATTTAGCGACCCTGACATCACTTCATCGCCAATTCCTCTTTCGACTGGTAATGACTCACCTGTTAAAGAAGATTCATCCAACGTCGTCTGACCTTCTTTAATCACACCATCCACTGGTACAAGCTCACCTGGTTTAACTAAGACAAGCTCACCGAGTTGCACCGTCTCAGCTTTGCAATCAATGATTTCCGCTCCCTTAATCACATGAGCAAGTTGAGGGGAATGGCTTAACAATTCTTGTAATTCTTTACTAGCTTGTCGGCTAGCATAATCTTCTAGACTATCTCCACCAGTAAGCATAATTAGCACAACTAAACTAGCCCAATATTGACCGACCGCCAATGTCGCTACAATGGCAGTAATAGCCAAAATATCCACACCGTATTTTCCCGAACGCAGTGTAGCAATCATGCCAATCAACATTTGAATGGCAATTAACCCACCCGTAATCGCTACAATCATATAAGCTATTGTCGGATTTTTGAATAGAAATTCAGCTAGTAAGGCTGCGAAACCGATTGTTAAAGTTAGAATAAATCGTTGGTAATTTTTCATTGTTCTCCTCCTCTATTTCACAAAAAGAGTGTAGCACCACAACTTTTCGAATGATAATATAATCCTCTAATTGATAACGATAATCAGATGCAACTATCAAAATCCTATTTTATATTATATTTATTTCAATTTAATACGTTAATCCACTAGGTAGTTAGAGTTAAACGTCGATGTGCCTATCATTTTTTTTAGGCATTCCGAAAAAATCCTTTTCTTTTTTTCATTTGAGGAGTAAACTAGCGTTGAAAAGAAATGAAAGGTGGTTATCTTCTTGAGTAAAAATGAAAATCATGCTCATAAGCACAAGTTGATGGAACACGCCAATGGTCCATCACTTGAGGAAATAAATGGGACGGTCGTTGTTCCTAAAGGTATGGGATTTTGGAAAACATTGTTCGCATACTCGGGGCCGGGTGCACTTGTGGCAGTCGGCTACATGGATCCGGGAAACTGGTCCACTTCTATTACTGGTGGACAAAATTTTCAATACCTATTAATGTCGGTGATCTTAATGTCTAGCTTGATTGCTATGCTTTTACAATACATGGCAGCTAAACTAGGAATCGTCACTCAGATGGACTTGGCGCAAGCGATTCGAGCGCGTACGAGCAAATCATTAGGTATTATTTTGTGGATTTTAACTGAATTAGCGATTATGGCCACAGATATTGCCGAGGTTATCGGGGCAGCTATTGCCTTATACCTACTATTTGATATTCCCTTATTGTATGCTGTTTTTATTACCGTCTTTGATGTCTTGTTGCTTTTATTGTTGACAAAAGTCGGATTCCGTAAGATCGAAGCAATCGTGGTTTGTTTGATTTTTGTCATTCTTTTTGTCTTTGTCTATCAAGTTGCTCTATCAAATCCAGATTGGGCTGCCGTGATGAAAGGCTTTATTCCAACAAGCGAAACATTCTCTTCATCGAAAAGTATCGGCGGTCAAACTCCTCTAACAGGCGCACTAGGAATTATTGGAGCAACTGTGATGCCGCATAATCTGTACTTGCATTCGGCTGTTTCTCAAACACGTGCCATTGATCATAGCGATGAAGATGATGTTGCCGAAGCAGTTCGCTTTACCACATGGGATTCTAATATTCAATTAACGATGGCTTTCTTTGTTAACTCGTTGCTTCTTATTATGGGTGTTGCTGTATTTAAAACTGGTGCTGTCCAAGATCCATCCTTCTTTGGATTGTATGAAGCCTTATCAGATCCTTCAACTTTAAGTAATGGTATCCTAGTTCAGGTTGCGAAATCTGGTTTATTGTCTACTCTCTTTGCAGTTGCGCTACTTGCATCTGGTCAAAATTCTACGATTACTGGTACTTTGACAGGACAAGTAATCATGGAAGGTTTCATTCATATGAAAATGCCGATTTGGTTACGGCGCCTTGTTACTCGTTTAATCTCGGTGATTCCGGTTTTAGTCTGTGTGGCGTTAACCAGTGGTAAATCGGCTATTGAAGAACATACTGCGTTAAATACGTTAATGAATAATTCTCAAGTCTTTCTAGCTTTTGCCTTACCATTCTCAATGGTCCCACTACTCATGATGACGGATAGTAGTCTTGAAATGGGTGATCGCTTCAAAAACTCATGGATCATTCGCTTATTAGGTTGGATTTCAGTCATCGGATTAACATATTTAAATCTAATCGGATTGCCCGGACAAATTGAAGGGTTCTTCGGTGACAACGCAAGTAAAACAGATCTTGTCATTGCAGATAGCATTGCCTACTTTACGATAGCTATTGTGCTTCTTTTGTTGGCATGGACAGTTTATGATCTATATAAAGGAAACAAAAAATTAAATGCGCGCATTCAATTAAATAATATGCGTGAAACGGAGTAGGAGGAGCAATATGTATGCGTTCAAACGAATTTTAGTTGGTGTGGAAGAGTCAGAAGATGCGTTAAAAGCCTTCCATTATGCTGTCCATCGCGCGAAACTAGAAGACTCTTCGCTTATCATCGCACTTGTTTTAGAAAACGAAGACATTAATACGTATGAAATTCTGGATAAGACCTTTTTAAAGAACGCTCGAGAAAAATTAATTCGCCAAGGTGAAACCTATCGTACTTACGCAAAAGAGCAAGGACTAACAGATGTGGAAGTTCTCATTGGTCAAGGAAATCCGGGTGAAGTTATTGTCAAAGAATTTATTCCAATTTCAAAGGCTGATTTATTAATCATTGGTTCTAAATCACGTAACCCTATCCGGAAATACTTAGGCACACAGGCTAGTTACATGGCGAAAAATGCGACAATTTCTGTTTTAGTATATCGTTAAAAAGAGGCGGAAACAGAATTATTTATCTACGAGCAAAAAGACCATAAAATCCAAAAGTTATTTTGAACTGCTCCCTGTCAAGTAGACAGTCAAAAAAAACAAAAAGATTTGTTCGAGTTTCACTCGAACTGGCCTTCAGAGGAGATAGAGAAAGTCCCTTTCTCTATCTCCTCTTACAGGTTAATAAAAAGACTTAAGCGACAGCCTTACTTCTGATTTCCATCGGAGTGAGTCCGTCGTGTTTTAGTTGGCGCACATGTGCGTTTCAATCACAAAGCTTTTTCTTTTGCGTACCAGTTTCATTGTGAATCCGAGAAAATCAGATTTCTGTTTCTTTAGATTCACTACCTTTGATTTTTCAGCACTTATATCAAGTTTCAGTCGGTCTTTTAACCATAATTTAGTGGCTAGAAAGATTTTGTCTGCGTCACTTCGTTTTCTACAGAAGATTTTGAAGTCATCTGCGTATCTAACAATATAAATCTCTTTTAGTTTCGAAGCACGCAGTGCTCGATATTTGTTGCTCTTAATCCATTGCTTTCTTGTTTGATGATAACAATCGTAGTTTTTCCTAGTCGGGTGTGTTTCCCATTGAGAAGATATCCACCAGTCCAGTTCATTCAAAACAACATTGGCAAGAAGTGGAGAGAGAACACCGCCTTGCGGGGTTCCTTTCTTTGGATGTTCAATGCGTCCATCCCTATGAATAATAGGTGCTTTAAGCATTGCTCGGATAACACCTAGAAGCCATTTATCACGTACCCCTAATGTCCAAAACTGTTTAATAAGTTTTGAATGGTTTACGTTATCAAAGAATCCTTCTATGTCTATGTCTACTACAAAAGTTAGTTTTGAAAGTTGCGCCATTCGTACTGCTTGAGCGAATGCATGATGTGCCGACCGGTTAGGTCGGAAACCATAGTTCTTATCATGAAACTTTGCTTCCATGATCGGTTCTAAAACTTGTAGTAGACACTGTTGTATGATTCTATCCCATATTGTTGGTATACCTAGTGGTCTAGTTTTCCCATTTGGCTTAGGAATATCTACTCGTTTAACTGGTTGCGGTTTATATTCTGAAAATTTTGTTTGAACAGTTTTTATAAACTCGATATTCGGTATTGCTTTTAAATCATCAATATTCTTTTTGTCGACGCCTGGGGAAGTACTACCAGAATTTCCTTTAACATTCCGAAATGCCAATAGAATGTTATTAGGAGAAGTGACAATTTCCATAAGGTTACTGAAAATTTTGTTCTCGCTACTCTCTTTGTAAAGAGAATCAAAGCTATCAATAAGACCATAATATTCCATATGGCGAATTGAATGTGATGCTGATACGTTTTCCATAGCACCGCCTCCTTTCGGACGTCGGCGTTTATTTTGTCATACTCGATTCTATGGATTGTATCATAACTGTTAGTAAAGCAAATTGACTTGTGGCTATCCCTCCACAGCTTATTATCACTGCTTCATAGGTACTGTGCCACTACTCTCACTAGTGTAAATGAGCTTATTATTCTTCGTCTCAACCGTTTCAAAGGAAGTTAGTCCTCCACGACACTAGCTTTCAACGTTCCAATGATTTTATCCCTACATTTACTTTTAGGCGCTCACTCTGAACCTGTAACTTTCCAATGCCTACTACATTGCACGGTTGTTCATATCTACGATTCTTACTTAACCGCAAGCTACACCCTTTGTCACAGTAATATTTGTGCGGGTAAGATACATTTCTGTACCCCAAGCTTATAGATTCGTACATTCGCGAGTTCGTCAGTGCAGCTGCACATTCTCACCATGAGTAATTTCTGGACTCCCGGCCTATAGGTTACACCATTCACCGCTGAACAGCTTTCGATTGCATAATGCAACTGCGGTAACTCTCAGCCGACTTTACCGAGCTTTTGACAATTCCTATTCTAACTTAAGGTATTGCCAATCGGAGTATCAGAGGGAGCGCTTCAGGGCGTTACACCGTCATTTCACTCCTCAAATCATTAGTTCTACACAAGAAAATCTTGTGTGCCTAACCTTTTCAGTTAGGAACGTTTCGCACCATAAAATGACTTACAGTCGATACAAAGAATATCTCGTGAGGGTTCTTTAGTATAGTCAAACCTTGGATTTACGCCAAATTGCATAACCATGATAAATCCCCTTTTCTAAAAAAAGATACGTTTTATATACGCAGATTGTCAAATTAAGTGCAACACCTTGTCATAAAAGACCTCATAAGGTGTTTTCCAACCCAAACACTTCTTGGGTCGTAGATTTAGTTTAGAAACAAATAGATCCACTGTACTGTCTAATACTTCAGTTAAATCTTGCCCTTTGGGTAGGTATTCTCGCAGTAGTCCATTAGTATTTTCATTTGTTCCCCGTTGCCAAGGACTATAAGGATCCGCAAAAAAACAGTCAATACCGCATGCTTTACTAAATTCATGATAAAGCATAAACTCTTGTCCCCTGTCAGGCGTAATCGTTTTAAGATTTGCTTGTTTGACCCCGGAAAACAAATCAATAATTGTCTTCTTGACCGATTTAGAGTCTTTTTTTGGTGTCTTCTTTGCCAGAAGAAAACGTGATTTCCGATCAACAAGTGTGACCAAACAAGTTTTCCCTTAAGCACCAATCACTGTGTCGGCTTCCCAGTGACCGATTTCACTTCTTTTTTCTGCTGAAATTGGTCGATCGTGAATTCTAGGGGCATCGTTGAATTGTCCTCGTCCATCAAGAGCGCTTTTTTTAGGCTTTCCTTTGCGACGCAGCTTCCTTCTAGCCTCTTTACTATCTTTTGTAAAACCATCATTGAATAATCCACGATAGATAGCGCGATAAATCGTGTTATAGCTAATCGATTCACCGTTATTTTCTAACTTGATTCTCTGAGAAATTTGTTCTGGAGACCATTGGTTTTCTAAAAATAACTTTCTAACACATTCTTTTAATGGAGAGGAATCTAGCAATCGCTTCTTACCACAACGTTTCTTATTTTTCTTGTATGTTTTTTGAGCAACAGATGGTGAATAAGCGCGTTTCTTTGTCGAGTGACGTTTTAACTCACGCATGACAGTTGAAGGGTTTCTTTTGATAAGCCGTCCGATACGGCGATAAGAAAATCCAAATCCGTGGTATAAGAATATCAATTCTCTTTCATGTGTAGTAAGATGTGTGTATGAAGCCATGGCTAAATTCCTCCTAATGATTGTTCGTCAAACACCATTATACAGGAATTTAGTTTATGGCTTTTTTTGGTGTTGCACTTAAATTGTACATTCACCATACACATTAGAACACACGTTCGCTTTTCTAGTCAAGAGAACACGGCTGGGTATATTTATAAATTATAAAATATAAATTATAAAACAATATTTATAAAACCTCTGCCAGCGAGTAATTATGTGTATTTAAAGGCTTAATTTTTGTTACAATTTATAATTTGCAAAATATAAATTATAAATTGTACTTTACAAAATATAAAAAGGAAGAAGATTTATATCTTCTTCCTTTTTTCTTTCTTATATATCCGTTCTCTTTCCTGATCTTTCTTACGCTCTAATATTCGGTTGTAGGTTGTTTTTTGATTGTGATCGAAACGTGCAGTTCTTTCGTGAATTAATTCTTCGAGTAGTTCATAGGTATAATCATTATCAGTAGTATCAAGCAAAGCAGTAAATTCGCACCAGACTATGGCTGGTATACCAAGCGACTTGTTGTTTATCTTTAATACGTCTTCTTCAGGGTGAATATTTTCTAGTAAATCTGTGTTGTCAGAAGTAAATGCTGATTTCGGTTTAGGGATTTCTTTATAAGAATTATCAGGTTTTTGCTTTGAAAAGAAACCTGGTTTTGCATTATCGGTCATGTTAGTTTTCTCCTTCGAATAACTTTATTCTATGAATGAAATCTTTTGCTAAAGGTACAAAAACTTCTTCATAAGCAAGTTTGTCCCAATAAGTGTCAGTATTTAAACCTGTCCTCGGTGTTGTTTGCACTCGCTTAACATGTGGTAAAATATTATCAAAAAGGTTTTGATCACCAAACTTTTCGATAGCATCATTGACAACTTGGCGATCTATACTACCTTTACTCAACTGATTTGGAAGTATTCCAACTATTTCAGTCTTACAATCAAATTTTTCAACAAGTGGAGTGACTTCTTCTGATATATAATCTTCAACGCCATCTAAGCTGTCAGATTGAGTTTGAAAAGCCATAATAATATAGTCAGAAGCGTAAGCAGCATTCCTAGTGAAATCAGACATAGTAGGTGGGGTATCGATGAGAACAAAATCGTAATCCGGCTTGACTGGTTCAAGTAAATCTTTCAAGACTGAAATTCTGTTTTTTTCGACCTCGATATAATCAGCGTCTATTCCTTCTATAGCGTCCCCATAAAGCTTAGTTAAATATTTTGGAAAGTTTTTAAAATCTATATGTGATGGAATGCAATCCAAGTTTTCAATTATTGGAAGAACTAATTGTTTCAAATCTCGTTCAACGATTCCAGCTAGCATAGTTTTTTCAATAATGAAAATGTCATCGTCTTTAGAGTGATAATTTTTAGTCAACAACATTGTCTTTGTAGTATTTGATTGCGGATCGGCATCCACTACCAACACTTTAAATCCCATATTAGCAAGTACATAGCTCAAGTATCTTATAATAGTAGTTTTACCTACTCCACCCTTGGAATTTGCTACAGTAATAGTTAATGGTCTTCTGACGACATTTCTATATTCAAAAACAAATTTCAAGTTTTCTTGCGATAATTCCATTAAACAAACCTCCCGTTTATAAAATATAAAATATAAATTGCAAAATATAATATATATATCTGTCTAAGAACATTATACCAGAAGGAAATATGTTGTCAATTATATTTTATAAAGTATAGTTTATAAAATATAATTTATAATCAAGCCACTTGATAATCTTTACAAATGTTTAAAAATAGGGTAACTTTGTAGTATAAAAAAAAGGTTTACAGCATTAAAAAAAAGTTTACACTTTAAAAGAAAATTACATAAAAAAAAAGAGACGGATAAAAAAGTGAAATTGGCCTCACTATTCTATCTGAATCACATAAAAAGCCTATGTGTTCTCGCTCGTCTCAGAAGTTATGTAAGTGGCTGACAACCACTTATGTAATTTTGATAAGTTTTTCGGACTGACAATCCGAACTTACAGACTTATTCTACCATTTTTTGACGAGCAACTCAATATATACACGCTTATTTTGTCATTCATTTAAGACTTCTAAGCTATTGGGAGAACACAAATCTTTAAGATTATTTGTGTTCTCTTTTAGTTTGGGAAGGAATAAAGTCATGGCAGCTTCTTTGGATGTCGTATATTCGACGGTATTACAAAATGGTATCCGTAAATTTAAATATAAAAACAGCCACTTAAAACCGGTCTCTTTTAGTGATCAGTCGGGAAAGGGGGCTATTTTTGCGTACCGTTCAAAGGAACACATGATCGAGGGGATTGGACTAGTGATCACTTCAGAAGAAGGGGTGATCGAAAACAATAATCGATTCACTCATTGGACACCAAATGTATTTCGCTATGGAACGTATGCTGATGAAGCCAGAATGTTTACAAAAGGTCATTCTGAGGACAATTTACGCCAAATCAATACTTTCTTTGTTGATTTTGACACATTGGATCCAAACTTTGACTACGGAGAAATTATCTTAGCTAGTCACGAGATCGGCTTTATGCCGACAATGATTCTACGTACACCGCATGGATTTCAAGCTTTCTATGTACTAGACAAGCCTGCATACGTGACGAAGAAATCAAATTTTAAAGTGATCAATGTGGCCAAAATGATTTCAAAAAATCTAAGAAACAAATTTTCAAATGATTATCGGTTTCCAGTTGATGTAAATGCCAATCATTTTGGGATCACACGAATGCCTTCTGAAGAGAATGTTTTATTCTTTGAACCACAGTATCGTTATAGTTTCGAAGAATGGATCGACTGGTCAATGAGAGAAGATGCGGACAAAAAAGCGGAGATCAAGAACGTTTTTGTATTACCATCTACTCAAGAATTTCGTCAAGTCGATGAACCATGGTTCCAGCTGTTGCTAAAAAGTCAAAAAATACAAGGTGAAAAGGGCGTATATGGTCGAAATAATGTCATATTCACCTTGTCTTTGGCATACTTTTCGTCAGGATACGAAGTAGAAGCATGTGAATTGACGATGTTAGAATTCAATGACCGCTTGGCTAACCCTTTATCTGATCGAGAATTAACCAGAATCATTCGTTCCGCTTACTCCGGAAAATATCAAGCAGCGCACAGAGAAAAAGTTGTCCTATTATGCCAAGAGTGGGTCGATGCCAATCTTTCTGAAGAGCAGCTATTCAATAAAAAACGGGGTTGGTGGAAATTCAAGAAAGAAAGAGCTGTTCGCAAGTACTCACATAGTTATGAATGGGCAGAAGATCTACTGTCCTATTTGAATGAGCAATCCTATGAAGAACAACCATACATTCTTTCTACAAAAAAAGAGTTAACTGAACGTTTAAAGATCCCAAAACGTTCCCTGGACAAAGTACTGAAGCAGTTAAAAGAAGAGAACAAAATTCATTTTCGTGTTCGTGCTGGTCGTAATGGAGGTATTATGCTAGCTTCGATACATGGATTGATGCGCTCCGTTATCCGGCTAAAAAAAGAAAGCCATGGGGCTTATTTCACTGCGATCTCAGAAGCTTTTGGAAGAGAATACACGTTTATCCAGACAGCCCTGAAACGCTTGATAGAACCTAATAGGATCGGTGTGCAAACAGATCTGTTCATGATCGATACAGGTTGAAACTAAAAGGTGCAAATTGCCTTTTACATTATATCTATGATACGTTCCTTTTTTTCTCCGCCTTGCTTGCTGGTCTTAAGAAAGAGTAGTATTATTATCGCAAACGTAATAATATGGTGGGAGGTCTTTCTGACTATGAGTATCAATACCTTTGTATATCCCTACCCGATCAATGTATTTATTATTTCGCGGCTAGGGATGACAGTAGAGCAATTTTGTGAGTTGCATGGCTATAAGCAGAGTACAGTAGCAAGTTGGGTAACAAGAAACCGTACCGTAAAGACGTTGCCTTGTGATTTTTTGTATTGTCTTAGTCTTTCTTCAGGCTGGTCGATGGATGATGTTTATCGTCATTTATTGGTATTGGAGGAGAGGTTTTTAAAGAGTATTGATCCAAAGAAGAAGAAAGAACAGGTGGACTGATTCATGACGGAGGAGGAGTTATCTGTTCTTAATAGAATCAAAGAATGGTCTGTTCTTTTGAAGATTTATTATGGTATTCTGTTCTTTTCATTTGTTACAGTAGGCTTAGTTTCTCTTTTGTTGACTTTTTTATCGTTATGGACGAATATGATGTTATTTTTATATTTACTTTTACTGTTTTTCTTAGGATTAGGGGGAGTAGGTACTGCCATTCTTGATGATTATAAGTGGTCATTGTTTAGTGGAATTTGCAGGAGAATGAAAAAAAGTGCAACTGTTGAGTCTTATGAATGTTGGAAGAAGGAATTGAAGGTATAGATATATGTATCTATAAAAGCTGAGTAAAGAATACTAGGCTTTCTCTTATGTTTTTAAAATGTATACAGGTGGAATATGAGTATTATTTGGACAGGTAGTATTTTTGTCAGAAAAATGGTGT
Source organism: Enterococcus sp. DIV0240d (assembly GCF_051711245.1). Lineage (NCBI taxonomy): Bacteria > Bacillati > Bacillota > Bacilli > Lactobacillales > Enterococcaceae > Enterococcus > Enterococcus sp. DIV0240d. The sequence continues at coordinate 35,935 of NZ_JBIOMG010000004.1, forward strand.
AAATAGATCTATAGTAAATTCCTAAAGGATTGCGTCCGCATTTTTAGTTTTCAAGAAACCATGTGAGTTACTGTGGCGATTACTTTATCTAACATAATTAAAAGTGTCTTTAACGTTGAAGTTGATCCATTTTCAAAATGTATTGCTATTTTATGTATAGTTGTTACAGTATATCTCTTAGTTTTTAATTATAGCGATTTACTTGACGAATATAATGTGTATGAATAATCATTAAAATTTAAATTATAATATCGGTTAACATAAAAAAAAAGTTCCAAAATGATTTTCTCAAAGGAAGGATAAAAATTGTTGATCAAAATGCTACCACTTTTAATACTCATAGGGTTTTATATTTTTATTAGTATTAAGATAAGAAATGCGAATGATATTAGCAAAACGACTAAATACGTTTTCTACTTTTTTATTGTTTTGGGAGGGGGAATCCTCCTTTATATTGCATTTGTTTTCTTATTTTTTGGTATAAATTTTTGAGGATGGAGGAGATGTAATAGTTATGAAGAAGACACTTGTTTTCTTTAAAATACATTTATAATACTAGTATCTAATCCAGCAAATTCGACAGTGGATAAATTCATATCTAGCGATTATGAACTATCTCAATTTATAATAGATTCGTTAGAGAAGAAGAATCTATGTGTTGTCAGTGATTGAAATCAGGATATATATTTGGTTTTAAAAATTGATCTTATTAACCAAGATCGAGATTTATTAATACAATAGGTGAGGCGTTAAATAGAAGTAAAGAAGAGAATAAACTTCACTATACTAATAATTTAGAATATCTAGAATATCATATGGAAAACAATATGGACTAGGGAATAAATAAGATAAATCCTATTGATCATTTAGATAAAGCTCGTAAAATGCATGACGGTTGTTACAAATAGAGGGGGATAATACAATATGAAGATTTATATAAAGTGTTTAGCACAACCAAAACCCACTAACATTATTTGCACCGTTGTTTCTGAATATTTTAATTGTTTATATTTATTATACCTAAGAAGTAACAAAATATACGACTAAAAAATAAACAGACTGAAAGAAGTGAAAACAAATGACAAAGGAACGGCTGCAAATTTATATTGATCCTGAACATAGAGAAGCATTAGAAGAATTAAAAGAACTGTTAGCAGTGGAAGATTCAGCAACGGATAGTGCCTTAATTCGCTATATTATTTTGGAATTGTATCGATTAAAGACAAAAGAAAATATCCAAATGCGGGCACTTTTAAACCGTTTGGATGAACTTTTAATTTATTCAAATAGTTTTGCGGAAACGATGGACGTCGATATTTTTGATCTCGAAAATTCTGAAAAATACAAAGAAGTAAAGGCACAACAAAGAGGAAAATGGGCGAATAGTCGGCGAAAAAAAGCAAAAAATAAATCACAAAAAAGACCCGTTAATAATCAAAAAGAGAAAGCAAAAGAAGAAAAACTAAATTCAGAATCGCTCACTTACAATGATCTGATTGCGAAGTATTTGTAAAAATTTGTCTTTCAAAAAGGACGATCGATGGTGGTACCTAGAGACTACTTTTCGCAAAAATGACTACTTGAGTAGTCTCTGAACAACTCCCTGACAACTGCTAAAAACTATGCTGTGATATCACATTTATTTTCTTCAAAACGCAATAGGCACAGCCTATTTTCCCACTTTCAACATGAGAGTGGTGCGTTTACCTTATGCTCTTTCCCTTTTTTGATCTAAAAGAAGCAATCGATTTACCTGTTCCTTCACTTTTTTATCAATATTTTTTCCTAAACGGTGAGTATAATTGTCGCTTTTCATTTTTATTTTAATATTCAAATTGAAGACAAGGAGTTCGGTTAGTTGATTTATATAATTAGTGACATTCAAAAATTATGTACACCAATATTTTTAGAATGGAAAATAAAAAAAGCTTTTTTGTTTGGGTCATACGCTCGAAACGAAGCAACAGAAACCAGTGATTTAGATATTTTAATCGACGCTGAAGGGTCTTTGCTCCACAATATATTTGATGTGATTCGGTTAAAAAGTAAATTAAGTAGCGCATTAAAAAAAGAGATAGACCTTATTACACTACGTGCAATCAACGCAGAAACAAACAAAAAAAGAAACCCTCTTCTCAAAGAAAATATAGAAGCAGATTGTGTAATGATTTATGATTTTAAAACGAGCGACTCATTTAAAGTAAAGGGTTGAAGCGCAGATATCATTGATCGTTTTTTACAAAACTTTTGTTTAGCTAGAGAGAAAAAACTTTGCAAAATAGTTTACTTTCGTTATGATAAAAAAGAGAAATGGCGTACAGCGTTTGCTGTGCAGACGCTGTAGGATTTTTGCGCTAGCAAAAAATCCTTGTAGCCTTTCTGGGTCACTTCAGCTCGCACAGCAAGCTGAAGTGACCGTGACCCCCATTTACTAATAGGGGGGTTAGGAAACGACTTCCTACATGTAACGAGGTCAGAAAAACCTCAGTGCTGCAAGGGATTGAGCAATTTTAAAGTTGGTTACATTTTTGACCGATAAAAGTTGAGAATGTAACCAACTTTTTTAGACAGAAAATCGCAAATAGTTTCAATGTGAAAAAACGATCGGTACTGATTGCTGCATTTTGATTTTTTCAAAATTTCTTGCTATAATAAATGTGCGAAGCGATATTAAAGAACAAGCATGTTTACACCAAAAAGCCCTCCTACTGCGAATAGGAGGGCTTTTTTTGCGCTGTTGCGACTCCAGCGTTGGGGCCAGAAGGCAACTGCTTCGACTATCGGCTAATCGTCTAGCCAGCGATCAACTAGTAAGAGTACTAGACCCACGAATAGTGGAGCGATAATCAGCGATATTAAAGTTTCTAGCATATTTACACCCCCTCACGGGGCAGTTGCCATTAACGAGTATAACATGAACAATTCAAGTGATCAGTTGTTTCTTTATTTTCTATTGCCTTTATAATAATCCATAAAAAGAGGAGTTGATCTTGTGCACGGTGAAGAGGATTCTCGGCTAACCTATGAACTTTCCCGCTACTTGACCAATACAGAATGGGATCGAATCGAGCGAACCAAAAAAATTTATGAAAGGATCAAGAGTGAGGAAGAACTGAACCGACTCAGTAAATCCACAAAAATCCCTTTCGACCATTTACTGCTGATCATGCAAGGTGAGATCATAGCGGACGACTATACACTAAAATTACTAGAAGAAAACATGTAGTTTTCTTACTGCATGTTCCTCTACTTTGATTGCTGCATTCAATCGGTTTCTCTTGGCAAAGCGAATTCATGTATACTAAAAGAAAAACAAACGAGGTGGCACCCTTGTGACAACGGACAGATAACCAAAACAAATGTTGACAGTAAAAGAACTTGCTGAATTTTTTGGTATCAGCAGACAAGCTAGGTCGTCCCGATTTGCTTGAAGCGTTCGAAGTTCCTGACACAGCAGCTGCACGTATACTAAGACTAAAAACTGATAGACCAACATTAAGAAAAGAGAATATATTATAGAAAATATAACTCTAAGGTGGAATAGTTATGGGTAAATTCTTTTCAAAATATGATTATTTTTTATATTTTATTGTCGCTATTTTAAGTTTAATCGCATTTCTAGCAAGACATAGTACAATTTGGTTAGTGTTATTTTTCGGGTGGTTAAGTATTGGATTTACTCATGTTGCAAGAAAAAAGCACAAGTAGCAAAGTAAAAAAAACTTGCAAAGATTTTTCTTTGCAAGTTTTTTTACTTTAATTGAGATTTTATCCATTCTATTGCAGAACTTTTGCTATTATTTGTTTGAACATCTGGATTAATAGGAACATTTTTATAAATTTTATTTGTTCTGTCTTTTACAAAAGCAGAAGTTATTTGTAATGTCGATCCATCGTATAAATAGACAGTTTGATTGGCAGAAGTGTAACCTGTTGAATCAGACCCAAAAAATTTAACATTAGGGATCCCCTTAAAGCACAAAGCGGTTAATTCGCCAGAACTCCCTGTATTACTGTCTATTAATATGGCAATCGGCACTTTTTTTATTTTTTTGTTATCACTTATTTTTATTGTTGAGATGTTACTGTTTAATTCGCCACTTTTAAGAGTTACAGGCTCTAAATCGTTGTTTCTATCTACATAACTAAATAATTTACCATCTGGTAATATGGCAGATAGACCTAATATCATAGGAGCCATATCTCCTCCTGTATTTCCACGTAAATCAACAATTACGGACTTATAAATTTTCTTATGCAATGCCGTTTCTAAAATAGTAGTATACTCTTCAGCTTCTTTATCACTTCCAGTAAATGCAGGAATAGTTAATACTAAAATATCATTTTCGACTTCTGCCTTGGGTTTTATATATTCTTCAATACTTTTTTTTGACATATTTTCTTCATCTTCAATAAACGAATGCTTGCCTCCTGCAACTCTAATCGCCTTTTTTTAATTAGGGATTGTTTCTGCATAATCTTTAGCATTTGATGTTTCTTGTATCGTATTTTTTTTAGTTTCTACCCATTCTTTTGAGTCAGTGAACAGCCCAAGTTCGTCCATGTTATTTAGGGCAACTTGTACATACTTCTGAGGGGATGGTGGTACTAAATATATGTTTAATTTATACCCCCAAAAATAGATAATCCCTAAAAATAAAACACATATTGTCACTACAGCTAATAAAATACGCTTCACTATTTTCATACTAAGTATTCTCCATAAATGATTTTAACATTATTAAAACATAATTTGGATGGAAAACCATGGACCTTTCGACCGATTAGTGATAAAAACTATTAGCGTTCATTTTTCTCTCTAATCTCTAAATAGTTGCTTATTATATTTTTTTCATATGCATTTTTGAAAAATATTTTCTAATTGATTAGAAAGGATCTTATTGAAATTCGTTTATTAGATTGGATTCCTGTATACTAAAAGAAAAACAAACGAGGTGACACCCTTGTGACAACGGATAGATAACCAAAACAAATGTTGACAGTAAAAGAACTTGCTGAACTTTTTGGTATTAGCAGACAAGCTATGAGGAAACATGTTGACAACCTAGAGCCAACGTACCTTGCTAAAAATAGCCAAGGATACAAGACAGTGCTATGGTCAGGGGTGTTGCACCTTGCTGACAAGCTAGGACGTACCGAATTGCTTGAAGCGTTCGAACTTCCTGACGTAGCAAGCTCTGACAGTATAGAAATTAAGTTGTTTGCACAGTTGCAACAAAAGGACGCACAAATTGAACAGCTGCAGTCGTTATTAGCCCAACAACAAAAACTTCTTGATCAGCAACAACAACTAACTTTGCAAGCGAACAAACAAATACTGCTTCTGACGTCGCAGGAACATTTTTCAGAAGATTTAAACAAAGAATCCTACAATAATACCAAAAATTTTAAAACGTCTCAGATTGGTTATGAGAGCCCCTCAGAACATAAAGGGAAATTTACTCCTGAAAATGAAGTCATGCGACCGAAACAAGAAAGACAGAAGAAGTGGTGGCACTTTTTCCGTGAACTCTAAGATAGTGTTGAAAGGATGAATTGTGTATGTCGTTTTCAGCTTATGTTGCCAGCTATCCTGTGACTGCGTATATCGTAGGTCACCTTGGTTTATCAGTGGGTGATTTTTGTCGTAGGTATGAATTTGATCCAACGATCGTCACTGGTTGGCAGACAGCGAATCGTTCCGTTTTCTCCTTGCCTGCTGACTTTGTGGAATGTCTGGCCATTGCGTCTGACAAAACAGCGGATCAAGTCCGCTGCATTTTATGCTTGTTAGAAAAGCAACATTTCGCTTATCTTGCGACGAGTCCTGCTTGGAACATAACACCGTTCCAACTCGTCCCCCCGGTTTCTTCACAAAAGACCCAAAGAGAAGAAGCTTGATTTACCGACGTTTTAGGCTTTCAACATAGCTAGACCAATTGAAAATCACAAAGAACGCCCGTCAATCGTTTGATTGACGGGCGTCTTGTGTTAACTATATTTAAACTAACTGAGTTAATCCAAAAGTGTTATTGTTGCGATTGCTGTTTTCAATATGATTAAATGCTTTTTTGTTGTTTCAACTTCTACTCTCATAGAATCTTCAAAAATATTTATTACTGTACCTCTAATATTTTCTATTTTATCGTTTAAAAATAGAATGTCTACTTGTGAGCCTAATAATACTTTCATTTCTAAATACCTCTTATTTCCTTTCAAGAATCACTTTTTTAGATGGCATATTACCATGTCCTATAAACTCGAATATGATCCAGAACTTCCTCTGTCGTGCTTACCTGCTTGACATAAACTGCATACCCACTTATCCATTCATAACCATTTCGAACATTTAAAGCCTTATAGCGCTTATTATAATAGTCCCCAACTGCTGCTCCTGTAGCAATTTTATGCTTTCTATAAGCTGCAGATAGAACATCCACTCTGTAAGCACGTGTGCGATTAAAAACTGGTACAGGATCTTCAACAGTATATTTATATACAGATCCAACTTCTTCTGTCGAGTAACCATATTCTTCTAAAATCGAGCTAATTGTTTCTAAGTCTTCAACTTTTTCTAAAGCTACCGTTTCGTTGTCAAATAGTAGCGACCTTCGTTTCTGAAGCTTCAACATTTTTAGAAAACAATACGCCCAAAGACACAACTACTCCCAATAAAAACAAATATTTCTTCATGCACAACACTTCAAACTATTGCAAATTTTGATTGATTTGATTCCACTTATCTTTCACATTAGTAAAAACATTTTTTACAACTTTCATATCTTCACTAGAAACTGTTTTTCCAGTTGTTTCGTCTATAACGTTAAAACTCGAATCCATGTGTACCGTTTCGCTCATATTTCCGCTTGTTGTCCATGTCACTTGAAAATCATTGTCATTTCCATCGTAATCAACTAATACGCCATTTTCATAATCTGTAGCTGTAATAGGAAGACTGGCTGGCACTTCAAATATATTTTCAGTACTAATTTCAACAACAGAATACCCAATACCATTTTCATTGGTAGTATACGTTTTCCCAGTTTTTCCCATGTAGAAACTTGGGAATACAAATCAGAGAATTTATTGTTTTGAACGCTTCATATTTTTTATATCTACTCCTTTCTTTCGAATTTCTCACCCGAACATTTAATATTTTGAAAAGTTTAAATATTGTGAAAATTATACCGAATCACTATATTTATATCAAATAAATTTATCGAACAAGCAAGTGGACTATAAATCCGTCCACTTGCTTGTTCTTGTTAAGGATACATCGATGTTGCTAATACTTTTCCAATTAGAAAATTCTTTTCCACAATCAAATGTAATTGATTTAAATAAATGTTTAGGGACAGCTTCAAACCACTGATTCAATCTATTTTCAATATCCTTGGCTTGTCTACCAGTAGGTTTTAACGTAATGATTACTTTGGACAATTGTTCCACTAGAGTAATGACTGCACTTTTATGTTTTCTACCGACAATGGTGTCACCTTCTATAATGCAAAAATCAAGTTGAGCGATACGGGACAGATCACTTTTGTCTCATTTGTCAATGCGCCAAAAAAAGCAAAGAAAGTAGGGAATAAAGCATGATCAATAACGTCGTATTAGTAGGAAGATTAACGAGAGATCCAGAATTAAAATTTACACCGAACGGTGCTGCAGTGGTCACGTTCACTTTGGCCGTGAATCGAAATTTTACCAATCAAAGCGGTCAAAGAGAAGCTGACTTCATAAATTGTGTCATTTGGCGTAAACCAGCCGAAACCCTTGCCACTTACGCAAAGAAAGGGACGCTTCTCGGCGTGACTGGACGTATTCAGACAAGATTTTACGATAACCCACAAGGACAGCGAGTGTACGTCACAGAAGTCGTGGCAGAGACGTTTCAATTAATGGAATCAAAAGATGTGTCTGAGCAGCGTGCGAATGAATCCAACGAAACAGCTGAAAAAAACAAACCAACACCGCCGCCGCTACCAAAACAAGAAACGGATCCATTTGCACAAAGCAGTTCGGCAATTGATGTGTCAAATGATTATTAACCTTTTTAATTATACAAAAGCCAATGATTGCAGAAATAAAACTCAAAAAAGTGCCAACGTTTGGTAACGTTGGCACTGAGAGAGTTGAAAATAAAAGGTGCACTTATTGGATTTTTTAACCTCATATAATCAACATAGCTTTAGCTTACTATTTTGGTAATAGCTAGTCAATTTCTAAGTGTTGAAGAATAAATAATGATTGTTGGATCGTTCAAAATAGATTTATTGATTAAAAAATTCTTCATGGTATTTTTAAAATTTAAAAATATTTATAAGAAGGAGTTAATTGCATGAAAAAATTGATGGTTATGTTACTTGCGTTAGGATCTTTTATGGTATTTTCACATGAGGCAAATGCTTCTACGGTTACTGATAACGCAGAGATAAATGGTAATAGTGCAAAAGTAGAAGTGAACGATGAGCAGTATTTAGAATTTGAAAAGGGGTATTTAGGTTCTTTAGAAGGGATTTCAGTCGAACCAGAAAAAAGTAACAATAACGATTCTGGTTTTATAGCCGCAGCTGTTGTCCCAATCAGATCGTATAACAAAACAATTACAATGACCTTCAGCAATACAAATTTTCCATCAAGTACAAAATATAGTGAATATAAATATAATGCTTGGTACAGAGGAACTTTGACTTTCCAATCATCTAAAAAAAGTGGAAATTCTTACATTGCAACTTATTCAGGTGCATTATTTATTTCTAACTAATATTAGAGTTTGATTCTCTGATATAAGTTAATCTATAAAAAGCCCACGATGATTCTCTCGTGGGCTTTTTCGTGTCTAAAAAACAAATGACAATAGTATAAGCTACACCTTCGTCTTAGCCAAAGCCTGTATGAGTAAACCATACTCATACAACAGTGACTACTTTAATATGAAAAGAGGAAAAACGTGCGATTATTTGATGTTCACCAATTTGAATTACCTGAAAAAAAGGTGATTGATTGGGATAAAACCAAAAGAGAGATCGGATCGATGCTCTCTAGTTATCTTGTTTCAAGAGAAAGGATGGGATTGACGAGGATGCCGCCGATCCATTCTACGTATTCGCTCTTAGACCAAGATATACCAGAAATCAAACACTCTAGCTTTGTTCAAGAAAATCAGCAGTTCAAACAAGAGTTTCTTTATTTTCACCATTTATTTTCTTTGGGTCTGACGGCCACTAGCCATCCATATAAACCAGAAATCACCGATCGGAGACGAAAGATTTTTTTGATGCGTTTTGTCTACGGATTATCAATCATGTGAGCGATCGGATCCATTATCAGAAAAATGTGATCGTCGATGATTCTCAATCCAGCTTACTGCAGTTTGCGAATGCTTTGTCTATTTTAGCTTTAAAAGAACAAGAGATCTCTGCCTGATGCTGGTACTTTTTTCTATTGATCACTTCGGGTTGTGTCCACAACACGGTTTCTGAAGGAGCGGTGGTGGTGGCTGGAGCGACTGAAGGAACAAGCTTATTGGCTTAAATAATGTTGATAAAAAACGCTAAAAACCTTGATAAATATAGGTTTTCAGCGTGGGTTATGGTATAATATGAGTACAGTAAAGTTTGTGACGGTGGCTATCTTTTGGAAGGTGGTGATGCTTATGAAAGTAAGTGTTCACTCTTTAGAAAGGAGAAGCTTTTTGTCTGTAGCTGAAGCATTAGGGCTAATGATTAGTTTCGGTTCTTTAATCGCAACGATCATCTTTGGCATCCTAACAGCAGTGAAAAATGACAAAAAAAAATAACCGTCTACTTTAGCAGGTCACGGTTATTTTCGTTTAAATAATAGTACTGCCACCGTCTTAAACGGTGCTGTAGGGGAGTTGTTAGCGCAACTCCTCTTTACATAGTTAGTATAGCAAGATTTCAGTGAAATATCAACCTTTTGCTCTACAGATGTGCCTTGCACGTCTATTTTTTTTGTCCTCCTAAGTGGTGGAAACGGCTGGAACGTAGAGGGCAAAAAAGATCGCTTTTCTTTCTTAAAAAAAGGCCTAAGTACCACCATTGTTTCGTAATTTAACAAACTATCTCCTCGGTATTCTAAATCCATCAGGTACTTGAAATACCTTTCATACGCATGAAGAAACTGAGTGAACAATGAAAAATTCTGAGACATTGAATAGAGCTACTGTTAAATAATGAATTATATTTTGTCTACCTGAATTTTGTTTTTTGAAGTTTCCAAAAAATAGTTATCAATATAAAACTTGATTTTCTCAAAGTCCCTCTCTAAAAATAAAATTGTAGGTACCTTAATAACAGGTAGATTGCGTTTATTAATGAATGCTACAAAGGAATCTGGGATAACAAGTATATCGACAGTATCTTTATCTTCTGGGTAATCTGCTGTTACATTATAATATTCAGAAAAATAAGCTAATAAATCATCTATATTAAGTCTAGCGTGAGTAGCGAATATTGTAGTTGTTCCTATACCAGAATTTGAAGTTAGCGTAAAACATATTTTCGACATAGTTTAATCCCCTTTTTTTATAGTATAACACTAAATTTAAATTTGAGAAAGGGGTTACAATATCATGAGATTAAAACATTTTATAAAATAACATAAAAATAGATGATGCTAAATTGGATAAATACCAAGTGTCTTGAACATATTGTTTGAAGCAAAATAAATTTTACTTTTTAGAATAAAAACGATGTATGTAATTAAAATAAAACGTATTATTAATACAGCTCGTTAAATAATAAATCCTTTATAACTAATGAATCAAGTTGATAAAAGGTAGTTTAATCCTTGCAAAAAAATTGATAGAATTGAGGACGTATTTGAAAAAAAAGGAAATGGAAGACGTTTGCTGGTACTGTTGCAAAGGCATGTAATCCTTAATGAGAATAGTAATTAAAGTTATTTCAAGTATTTTTGCTTTGACCTCGATTTTGCTTGTATTATTTTTGTTTAAAAATCAGTTGACCTCTGGATCAGTATTTTCATATAGTTATTATGAAAAAGAAATCTCTGCAAAAACTTCAGTGACTACTAAATCAGATATTAATAACTTTGACTATGTACTATTTACAAGAGAATCTTGTCCGTATTGCAATGCATTTGCCCCTAAACTATTTTTATCTTCTCAATATGAAGATAAAAAATTCTTGATTATAGATACGGACACAAAAGAAACTAATCCTTCTACTTTATGGTATATTAATGAGTTAGAGATAACCGAAGTTCCAACTATAGTAAATATGAAAACTAAAGAGCGCTTCTCTTATACCGATCAAATTGGTAGCATAAATAATTTTTTAGAATAGAGGTTGATTTGATGTTAGAAAATATCGGTTTTTTTCTTACTGTTGTCCCATTTTTGCTACAAGTGTTTTTGTTACTTATAGTCTATAAAAAGGATAATAATCGAGAAAAATATAAAAATTACTTACTTTATATTATTACTATATTGAATATCATTTCAGTTCTTGCATTTTCTGTAATGCAAGGATACCTTGTAGATGCGTACGTAATTGAATCAACATACGTAATGTTCGTCCCTGCAGTCCTAACAGGAATCGCTGCTTTAATTACATTTATAAAGATCTGGATAGGCTACAATTAATGTACGCTAGTTAGTTTACAAGTGCAAACTAAAAAAGTATGATGTGTCGTCTCTGAAATTCTCCCTGATTCAAGTCATAACCAGAGTACATATCGGTTATTTTTTGATTCCATATTTTTTCCTTTATGTGCTGAGGATTAAGGGGTACCAATTGTAATTGCGGGTTATATGGTCTTTGTTTAGAATCGCTCTCCAAAAAGCCAATTTTTTTGCATAGAATTTTAGATGTGGTACCATTAATTAGAATTATTATAAATAAGAAGTAGGTATCATTGTTTCAGTACAAAGACTAGGAGGAATGGAAGATGGAAATAGACTACAAGGATCATGGGAAGAAGCCGTATATCATTAATATTGAAGACGCCACCACAGGAAATGATAATTACCGGACGACCATTTGGACAGGCAGTAAACTGCAAGTCACCGTAATGTCCATTCAACCGGGCGATGACATCGGTTTGGAAGTGCACGAAGGCATTGACCAATTTATCCGTATTGAAGAAGGAGAAGGCGTGTGTAAAATGGGGCCTTCTAAAGATAACTTACATGTTCAACAAAAAGTGATGGATGATGACGCCGTATTTGTTCCGGCGGACATGTGGCACAACATCGAAAACACCGGTGATAAGCCGCTCAGACTGTATACCATTTATGCTGGTCCAGATCACCTTGAAGGAACGGTTCACCCTACTCATGAAGACGCCAAAAACGATCCAAACGAACACTGAGGTACACTAGGATGAAACAAAAGCCCTGCACCCGTATGGATGGTCCACTGGTGCAGGGCTTTTTTATAAAGGAGAGAAGTGGTATGAGTGATTCATTGTTTCAATTAGAGAAGGTTGGTTTTCAGGCAAACGGAAACCAAATCCTTCAAGATATCTCTTTTACAGTAAACAAAGGGGAAGTGATTGTTTTTTCTGGTCCTTCTGGAAGTGGAAAAAGTACCCTTTTGAAATTAATTGGTACGCTGCTTTCCCCAACTTCCGGAAAAATTTATTATCGAGGTACGGATCTGCAAAAAATCGATTCTGTGGAGTATAGAAAAGAAGTCTCTTATTTCTTTCAAAACGCTTCTCTATTCGATGAGACAGTTCAAGAGAACTTGTCTTTTCCTGCCCGCATAAGAGAAGAAGGATTTGATCGGGAGCGTGCAAAAAAATTGTTAGAACGAGTTCAAATACCTGAAACTTACTTATCGAAAGAGGTCAAGGAACTATCAGGAGGGGAAAAACAACGGGTTGCATTGGTCCGAAATTTGATGTATCAACCGAAAGTGTTGCTCCTGGATGAAGTTACCAGTTCATTGGACCAAGAAAACAGAGCGATTGTCCTTGATTTAGTCCGAGACATGATGAAAGACCAACAAACTACGGTGTTGGCCGTCACTCACAACCAGGAAGAAATCGACCAAGCTTCTCGTCTGATTACTATCAAAGGTGGAAAAATGGAGGAATCGAAATGACAAACAATTTGGAAATCAGTAATCTTTCTTTGCTTTTATCCTCTGTCCTCTTGATAGTTGCCTTGTTGATTGATTACAAAGAGAAATTGGGATTAGGAAACGACATTTTTATTGCGGGAATTCGCGCTGTCGTTCAATTATTCCTTATTGGATATGTATTGAGCTACGTATTACGAGTGGATAACAACTTTCTCACTTTAGCGATGGTTTTGTTCATTGTGTTCAACGCTTCTTATAACGCCCATACACGCAGTGAGGGGATCAACCGCTCTTTTAAAATTTCAACGACGGCTATTGGAGTAGGAACAGCCTTGTCCTTACTCATTCTTGTTTTTTCAGGAGTCATTGACTGGTCCCCTTCCCAAATCGTTCCAATTACAGGCATGATTGCCAGCAACGCCATGACTGCGATTGGAGTGACCTATCGGTCTTTGAATTCAAAATTTACGGACCAACGCCAACAGGTATTGGAAAAATTGGCATTGGGAGCCAATAAAAAACAAGCGTCCATGAGTATTGTAAGAGAAAGCGTCAAAACGGGCATGGCTCCTTCAATTGACCAAACAAAAACGGTTGGACTTGTCAGCCTACCAGGTATGATGTCAGGGTTGGTTTTTGCGGGAATTGATCCTGTTCAAGCGATTCGTTACCAAATTGTTGTGATGTTTATGTTGATTTCAGTTACTGCGATTTCTTCGTTTATTGCTAGTTATATGGCTTACCGTGAGTTTTATAACAATCGCAGTCAATTAATTATATGATTTGGGATGATACACTACTCTTAAAACCAGTGGTTACAATTTTATGTAGTTAAAAGAAGACCTCACGAGAATAATTGCAAAAAGAACTTCATTTTTTAAGGAAGAAGGATATTTTTGTCATCGAATCTTTGGAACGACTAGGGCGAAACTATGATGAAATTTTTTATATAGTGCAGCAACTGGATTAAAAGGATATCGGACTGATTGTTTTGAACATGCCTATCCTCAACCAATGAGAACTTTCGACGAACGGTTCTGTTGCAAAGTTTTAAATAAAGAATAAAATCCCTTACGGTATCTATGATTTAAGCTGGGATTCCCAATAATATCTTGATTTCAGTACAGACCGAAAACCCGAAGAGAGTGCCTTCTTTTCGGGTTTTCTTATATAATCCTCGGATGGCTTCCATGCCTTTAATCGTGGTAGAGGCAGTGCGTAAACTTCGATAGAATTTATTGCGTCTCTTTACTGGACGATGGTCTTGTTCAATCAAATTATTCAGGTATTTAATGGTACGATGTTCTGTCCCTTGATAAAAGCCGTATTCTTTTAGTTTCTTAAAGGCACTTGTAATAGAGGGGGCTTTATCTGTGACTACAACCTTCGGTTCATCAAACTGCTTCACTAACCGCTTAAGAAAAGCATAGGCTGCTTGTGTGTCCCGTTTTTTACGTAACCAAATATCCAAGGTTAAACCATCTGCATCGATGGCTCGATACAAATAATGCCATTTTCCTTTAATTTTGATGTACGTTTCATCCATTTTCCATGAATAAAAGGATTTTTTATTTTTCTTTTTCCAAATTTGATAGAGTAGTTTGCCATATTCTTGCACCCAACGATAAATCGTCGTATGAGAAACGTTAATGCCACGATCATATAAGATTTCTTGAACTTCACGATAGCTAAGGTTATAACGAAGATAGTAGCCCACGGCTACAATAATCACATCCTGCTGAAATTGCTTGCCTTTAAAATGATCTATCTTGATTCCTCCAAGCTATCTTTTCCATTCATTTTACCTTAAAATCAGTTTATCAGAAAACTTTGCAACAGAACCGCTATGATCATGCGTATGTTCGTGTGTATGCTCACCAACATAGCTATGTGTATGACTATGTTGTTCGAAATTATTCATTTTAGAATTATCCATCCTAACTTCATCTCCTCAACCATTAAATTCATTCATATGAACCAAGAATCATATGTTAAGACAACCATATATGAACGACCATTCATTTGTCAACCGCTTATGAAACAAATTTTTGTTTATGAATGGTGGACATTTTCGAATAATAGTTAGCAAATTTTACACACTTTGCAAATTCGGTTTTTAGAAAAAAATATCCCCTACTACTTACCGAAAAATTACCGGCAAATAGTAGGGGTTGCTTATTATCTAGTCATTTATTAATTTCTAATCTTCATTCGGATCGTTTCTAGCATCTTCATGAGTAGGGTGAACGGTTCCTTTTACATGATCTGGCCCCGCATAAATAGTATACAGTTTCAAAGGAACGTCTCCCGTATTTTCCACATTATGCCAAGTATCAGCAGGAACAAAAATTGCATCATCATCTTTTACTGGCTTTTCAAATGAAAGATCATCTTCTTTTGGTCCCATCTTGCAAACTCCACTACCTGATTCTATACGCAAAAATTGGTCAATTCCTTCATGAATCTCTAAGCCAATATCATCACCAGGTTCAATTGACATAACCGTCACTTGTAACTTTTCACCAGTCCAAATAGTTGTTCGAAAATTTTCATTTTCGACAGTCATCGCCTCAATATTTTCTACAACAGGTTGTTTCCCTCGATCTGAATAATCTAAACTCATTTCAAAACCCTCCTTTTTTATTGTAGGGTGAAAATTTTTTCTCTTCATCCTATCAATACTATAACATGACACATATTAAATCAATTACCAAACAGGCTTATATGACAATGATAATCAATTCCAAATTCCAATAGCTTATTTAACTTAAATCATATCCCTAATAGCCTCATAGTGATTATTGGCGTTAACAAAAGACGTGAATTGGTTCTGTTGCAAAGTTTTAAATAAAGAATAAAATCCCTTACGGTATCTATGATTTAAGCTGGGATTCCCAATAATACCTTGATTTCAGTACAGACCGAAAACCCGAAGAGAGTGCCTTCTTTTCGGGTTTTCTTATATAATCCTCGGATGGCTTCCATGCCTTTAATCGTGGTAGAGGCAGTGCGTAAACTTCGATAGAATTTATTGCGTCTCTTTACTGGACGATGGTCTTGTTCAATCAAATTATTCAGGTATTTAATGGTACGATGTTCTGTCCCTTGATAAAAGCCGTATTCTTTTAGTTTCTTAAAGGCACTTGTAATAGAGGGGGCTTTATCTGTGACTACAACCTTCGGTTCATCAAACTGCTTCACTAACCGCTTAAGAAAAGCATAGGCTGCTTGTGTGTCCCGTTTTTTACGTAACCAAATATCCAAGGTTAAACCATCTGCATCGATTGCTCGATAAAGATAGTGCCATTTCCCTTTGATTTTAATATAGGTCTCATCCATCTTCCACGAATAGAAGGATTGTTTATTTTTCTTTTTCCAAATAGTGTAAAGTAGTTTTCCATATTCCTGTACCCAGCGGTAGATGGTGGTGTGAGAAACGTTAATGCCACGGTCATATAGGATTTCTTGGACGTCACGATAGCTAAGATTATACCGAAGGTAGTAGCCTACGGCGACAATAATCACATCTTTCTGAAATTGCTTGCCTTTAAAATGATCCATCTTGATTCCTCCAAGCTATCTTTTCCATTCATTTTACCTTAAAATCAGTTTATCAGAAAACTTTGCAACAGAACCATAATTTTTTAAAATTGGGAAAGGTTCTTACTAAGTCTTTTTTAGCCTTATTAAGAACCTTTTTTATATGTTCATTTTTAATTATTGATAGATTAACATATTTTGTTGACCCGTATTTGTTTGTTTTCTAATATGAAAATAAATCCAGAAAATATCAGGTAGGAAAATAGTATAAAGAGTAAATAATTATATGAATACTTTCAAACAATCGTATAACGGAATAGGGTAAAATAAGAATATTAACTTTAAAGTATTATGAATATTCAAAACAACAGAGGGAGAACAGGAGTGAACACATGGGTGATTTATTAAAAAAAAAGAATTGATGCAATTATTAGAAATTTACCAAAAAATGGGAGAAGAATATCAAAAATTATTTAAAAAAGTGGAAATAAAACTTTATGAACTAACTAAGGAAGCATACATTTCCTAGACTTCGATCCGCCACAAAGCTTATGGCTGCGATTGCTATTCTACCCTGTTCAAATAATGGAAAAGCGATTTGAAATTCAAAAAAAATTTGTTATAATAGTCACATGAGAATCAATGAAGCATATTAAAACTAAATAATGAAAGCTTTGGAATATAACAGATTTTGTTTGTTGGTTATATTCATTGTGATCTGAACAGGCGGTGGACATATAAAAGGTCCATGCAGCCGGGCTGCAATTTTTGCGGCAGCAGAGTATGTAAATAATAAGGGCATACCTGTGGGACAGTTAATTCTGTTCTATAGGTGTGCCCTTTTTTATATATATATTTCTAAATAAAGGGGAGTGAAAAGATGAGATGAAATGGATTTGTAATAATTGGTAAGCAAAAAAACAAAAAATAAGAAAGAGGTTTTAGAAATGGTTGAGTATCTAACAAAAAGTAGGCAAGGACAATTTTTAGTTGTCGGTGTTTTATTTACAATCTTAGGGTTTATCTTTATCCCACTAAATGATGCATACAGTTCCATACTATTTTATATTTCAATTTTCTTTTTAGGCTTCTATGCGGCAAAACATGCTGTTGT
>NZ_JBIOMG010000005.1:0-3268 GCF_051711245.1 Enterococcus sp. DIV0240d
GCGTGGCGACGTCCTACTCTCACAAAGGGAAACCCTTCACTACAATCGGCGCTAAGAAGCTTAACTTCTGTGTTCGGCATGGTTACAGGTGTATCCTTCTTGCTATCGCCACCACACTATTCAATTGAGTAAGTGTTGCTCACTCAAAACTGGATCGAAGAATCAAAACTCTACGAGTTTACGTGCTTTTTTCTTTTTGGTTAAGTCCTCGATCGATTAGTATCAGTCCGCTCCAACCATCACTGGCCTTCCACTTCTGACCTATCTACCTGATCATCTCTCAGGGATCTTACTTTCTTAAAGAAATGGGAAATCTCATCTTGAGGTGGGCTTCACACTTAGATGCTTTCAGCGTTTATCCCTTCCCTACATAGCTACCCAGCGATGCCTCTGGCGAGACAACTGGTACACCAGCGGTAAGTCCATCCCGGTCCTCTCGTACTAAGGACAGCTCCTCTCAAATTTCCAACGCCCGCGACGGATAGGGACCGAACTGTCTCACGACGTTCTGAACCCAGCTCGCGTGCCGCTTTAATGGGCGAACAGCCCAACCCTTGGGACCGACTACAGCCCCAGGATGCGACGAGCCGACATCGAGGTGCCAAACCTCCCCGTCGATGTGGACTCTTGGGGGAGATAAGCCTGTTATCCCCAGGGTAGCTTTTATCCGTTGAGCGATGGCCCTTCCATGCGGAACCACCGGATCACTAAGCCCGACTTTCGTCCCTGCTCGAGTTGTAGCTCTCGCAGTCAAGCTCCCTTCTGCCTTTACACTCTTCGAATGATTTCCAACCATTCTGAGGGAACCTTTGGGCGCCTCCGTTACCTTTTAGGAGGCGACCGCCCCAGTCAAACTGCCCATCTGACACTGTCTCCCAGCCCGATAAGGGCTGCGGGTTAGAGTGGCCATAACGCAAGGGTAGTATCCCACCATTGCCTCCATCGAAACTGGCGTCCCGATCTCTACGGCTCCTACCTATCCTGTACATGCGGTACAGACACTCAATATCAAACTACAGTAAAGCTCCATGGGGTCTTTCCGTCCTGTCGCGGGTAACCTGCATCTTCACAGGTACTAAAATTTCACCGAGTCTCTCGTTGAGACAGTGCCCAAATCGTTACGCCTTTCGTGCGGGTCGGAACTTACCCGACAAGGAATTTCGCTACCTTAGGACCGTTATAGTTACGGCCGCCGTTTACTGGGGCTTCAATTCGTACCTTCGCTTACGCTAAGCACTCCTCTTAACCTTCCAGCACCGGGCAGGCGTCAGCCCCTATACGTCATCTTTCGATTTTGCAGAGACCTGTGTTTTTGATAAACAGTCGCTTGGGCCTATTCACTGCGGCTGCTCGTTAGAGCAGCACCCCTTCTCCCGAAGTTACGGGGTCATTTTGCCGAGTTCCTTAACGAGAGTTCTCTCGCTCACCTTAGGATTCTCTCCTCGACTACCTGTGTCGGTTTGCGGTACGGGCCGTTGTTTTCTCACTAGAAGCTTTTCTTGGCAGTGTGACATCAGAAGCTTCGGTACTATTATTTCCCTCCTCATCACAGCTTGTCCGTATAGGTAGAAGCATTTGACTCCTACCAAGACTTACTGCTTGAACAGACATATCCATCAGTCTGCACTTCTTAGCCTCCTGCGTCCCTCCATTGCTCAAACAAAAACAACGGGTACAGGAATATCAACCTGTTGTCCATCGCCTACGCCTGTCGGCCTCGGCTTAGGTCCCGACTAACCCTGGGCGGACGAGCCTTCCCCAGGAAACCTTAGTCATTCGGTGGACAGGATTCTCACCTGTCTTTCGCTACTCATACCGGCATTCTCACTTCTAAGCGCTCCAGCAGTCCTCACGATCTGCCTTCAACGCCCTTAGAACGCTCTCCTACCAATGCACCTCATGGTGCACTCCACAGCTTCGGTAAACTATTTAGCCCCGGTACATTTTCGGCGCAGGGTCACTCGACTAGTGAGCTATTACGCACTCTTTAAATGGTGGCTGCTTCTAAGCCAACATCCTAGTTGTCTGTGCAACCCCACATCCTTTTCCACTTAATAGTTATTTGGGGACCTTAGCTGGTGGTCTGGGCTGTTTCCCTTTCGACTATGGATCTTATCACTCACAGTCTGACTCCCGGATATGAATGAATGGCATTCGGAGTTTATCTGAATTCGGTAACCCGAGATGGGCCCCTAGTCCAAACAGTGCTCTACCTCCATCATTCTCAATTCCGAGGCTAGCCCTAAAGCTATTTCGGAGAGAACCAGCTATCTCCAAGTTCGTTTGGAATTTCTCCGCTACCCACACCTCATCCCCGCACTTTTCAACGTACGTGGGTTCGGTCCTCCAGTGCGTTTTACCGCACCTTCAACCTGGACATGGGTAGATCACATGGTTTCGGGTCTACGACAACATACTCATTCGCCCTATTCAGACTCGCTTTCGCTACGGCTCCGTCTCTTCAACTTAACCTCGCATGCTATCGTAACTCGCCGGTTCATTCTACAAAAGGCACGCTATCACCCATTAACGGGCTCTAACTTGTTGTAGGCACACGGTTTCAGGATCTATTTCACTCCCCTTCCGGGGTGCTTTTCACCTTTCCCTCACGGTACTGGTTCACTATCGGTCACTAGGGAGTATTTAGCCTTGGGAGATGGTCCTCCCGGATTCCGACGGAATTCCTCGTGTTCCGCCGTACTCAGGATCCTCCTAGGTGTTATCCAAATTTCGCCTACGGGGTTTTTACCCTCTTTGACATACTTTTCCAAGTATTTCGACTATCTGAATAGACTACCATATCGGAGTCCTACAACCCCAACAAGCAAGCTTGTTGGTTTGGGCTTTTCCCGTTTCGCTCGCCGCTACTCAGGGAATCGAATTTTCTTTCTCTTCCTGCAGGTACTTAGATGTTTCAGTTCTCTGCGTCTACCTCGACTGCGCTATGTATTCACGCAGACGTAACATCCTATAAAAGATGCTGGGTTCCCCCATTCGGAAATCTCTGGATCATAGCTTACTTACAGCTCCCCAAAGCATATCGGTGTTAGTCCCGTCCTTCATCGGCTCCTAGTGCCAAGGCATCCACCGTGCGCCCTTATTCACTTAACCTTTGACCTTACGGTCGGTTTTGAGTACTTCTTCTAGCGATAGAAGGTTGCTCAAGAAAATAAGCGTTGAACTTATTAAAAAACTCTTTTAACATTTCAACTCGGTGTGTGTTACTTGTTTTGATTATTTCTTCGATATCCAGTTTTCAATGAACAAA
>NZ_JBIOMG010000006.1:0-1791 GCF_051711245.1 Enterococcus sp. DIV0240d
ACCTCTCAAAACTGAACAAAGGCAAACGATGTGTAGTCTTCCGAAATATTCCTTAGAAAGGAGGTGATCCAGCCGCACCTTCCGATACGGCTACCTTGTTACGACTTCACCCCAATCATCTATCCCACCTTAGGCGGCTGGCTCCAAAAGGTTACCTCACCGACTTCGGGTGTTACAAACTCTCGTGGTGTGACGGGCGGTGTGTACAAGGCCCGGGAACGTATTCACCGCGGCGTGCTGATCCGCGATTACTAGCGATTCCGGCTTCATGTAGGCGAGTTGCAGCCTACAATCCGAACTGAGAGAAGCTTTAAGAGATTAGCTTAGCCTCGCGACTTCGCAACTCGTTGTACTTCCCATTGTAGCACGTGTGTAGCCCAGGTCATAAGGGGCATGATGATTTGACGTCATCCCCACCTTCCTCCGGTTTGTCACCGGCAGTCTCGCTAGAGTGCCCAACTAAATGATGGCAACTAACAATAAGGGTTGCGCTCGTTGCGGGACTTAACCCAACATCTCACGACACGAGCTGACGACAACCATGCACCACCTGTCACTTTGCCCCCGAAGGGGAAGCTCTATCTCTAGAGTGGTCAAAGGATGTCAAGACCTGGTAAGGTTCTTCGCGTTGCTTCGAATTAAACCACATGCTCCACCGCTTGTGCGGGCCCCCGTCAATTCCTTTGAGTTTCAACCTTGCGGTCGTACTCCCCAGGCGGAGTGCTTAATGCGTTTGCTGCAGCACTGAAGGGCGGAAACCCTCCAACACTTAGCACTCATCGTTTACGGCGTGGACTACCAGGGTATCTAATCCTGTTCGCTCCCCACGCTTTCGAGCCTCAGCGTCAGTTACAGACCAGAGAGCCGCCTTCGCCACTGGTGTTCCTCCATATATCTACGCATTTCACCGCTACACATGGAATTCCACTCTCCTCTTCTGCACTCAAGTCTCCCAGTTTCCAATGACCCTCCCCGGTTGAGCCGGGGGCTTTCACATCAGACTTAAGAAACCGCCTGCGCTCGCTTTACGCCCAATAAATCCGGACAACGCTTGCCACCTACGTATTACCGCGGCTGCTGGCACGTAGTTAGCCGTGGCTTTCTGGTTAGATACCGTCAAGGGATGAACATTTTACTCTCATCCTTGTTCTTCTCTAACAACAGAGTTTTACGATCCGAAAACCTTCTTCACTCACGCGGCGTTGCTCGGTCAGACTTTCGTCCATTGCCGAAGATTCCCTACTGCTGCCTCCCGTAGGAGTCTGGGCCGTGTCTCAGTCCCAGTGTGGCCGATCACCCTCTCAGGTCGGCTATGCATCGTTGCCTTGGTGAGCCGTTACCTCACCAACTAGCTAATGCACCGCGGGTCCATCCATCAGTGACGCAAAAGCGCCTTTCAACTTTCTTCCATGCGGAAAATAGTGTTATACGGTATTAGCACCTGTTTCCAAGTGTTATCCCCTTCTGATGGGCAGGTTACCCACGTGTTACTCACCCGTTCGCCACTCTTTTTCTTTCGGTGGAGCAAGCTCCGGTGAAAGAAAAAGCGTTCGACTTGCATGTATTAGGCACGCCGCCAGCGTTCGTCCTGAGCCAGGATCAAACTCTCATAATGATTTGTTTGAATGACCATACGGTCATTAAGCTCATAAAAATTAACTTTGCTAGCTATTGCTTGCATGTATTTGTTTCAATAAATTGAAACGTCCTACACATTGGTTCGTTTGCTTGCTTTGTTCAGTTTTCAAAGGTCTACCGTGCTGTGTTAGCAACTTTTATATCATATCAGAG
>NZ_JBIOMG010000007.1:0-1179 GCF_051711245.1 Enterococcus sp. DIV0240d
CGAAAGCCGTCATCTAACGTTTCGGGAAGTTCTGCCAATAAGGAGAAAAATAAGTCAGGGTCTTTGTCTCGAAAGGCTTCAACTAATTCATGAAAAAAGCGATACGCCTCCTTTAGGGGCGGAGAAAACTCAAGCAATCGATCAATCATCATTGCTTCAGTAAGAAATGGGTATTTTGGTGCTCGGAAACTTTTCCATGTTTTGTATTCATAATGGTTGATGTTTGCACGATTTTTTAGCAAAAAGCGCCAGTTCTTTTTCAGTTTTTCTGCCTGGCTTTTCTGTCCGGCTTTACGAAGTTCATTCATTTCACGGATACGCAACTCATTGAACGCTTGATTCATGTGTTTGACAATATGAAACCGATCAATCACGACTTTCGCATTTGGCAGAACACGTTTGGTGAGCTGGAAGTAGGCGGCGTTCATGTCTGTCACCAAGAATTCTACTTCTTCTGGATTGGTACAACCTAAGAAATAGCTTGTTAATCGAGGTAATTTACGCGTAGGCAAAACATCTATTAATTTTCCTGTTTCGCCATCTGCACAAATAAAGCTCATTTTATCTTCTATGGAAGCATGCGAACGAAATTCATCAACCATCAATACTCTTGGGAGAATCTTCTTAGATTGCTTTGGTAAATAGCTTTTAAACTCTTTCAATGTACGAATAACGGTGGTCAAAGATACCTGACAGCTTTTCGCAATAAAAGATAAAGATACTTTTTCAGTCAGTAAAGAAGCAATTTTATATCTAACATGATTTGCGATTGAATGTCTGGGTTGGACAAAATAACTTTGAGCAGTCCAATGGGTGCGACAGTTTTTACAGGTATAGCGCTGCTTTTTTAGGCGCATAACCAAAGGCATATGATTGTATTGTTCAAAACGGACAATTGTTTCCTTCTTCCCATTTTTCACTATAATTGCTTTCCCGTTTCCATCTACCACAGTAGAACCACAACTTCTACAAGCACGAGGAGTAGGCGAGAGAACAGCATCGACGACCAACGTCTTTTTCTTCTGAAGGGTCTCGTAAGAGACCTCTGTAATCATCAAATCTTTCTCTATTATTCTCAGCATTTTTTTGATAGAATCATTCATATAGCATATCGTCCTCTCAGTTGTTTATTTTGTGGTGATTTAATCATACTAGAGAACGATATGTTTTTTAATACCT
>NZ_JBIOMG010000008.1:0-612 GCF_051711245.1 Enterococcus sp. DIV0240d
CGCGCCCAAGAGGAGTCGAACCCCTAACCTTTTGATCCGTAGTCAAACACTCTATCCAATTGAGCTATGGGCGCATATTATGAAATGCCGAGGACCGGAATCGAACCGGTACGGTGATCACTCACCGCAGGATTTTAAGTCCTGTGCGTCTGCCAGTTCCGCCACCCCGGCTGAAAATTGCTAAGGCAAAGCGGAAAACGGGGTTCGAACCCGCGACCCCCACCTTGGCAAGGTGGTGCTCTACCACTGAGCTATTTCCGCATATTCCTGATGCCGGCTAAAGGACTTGAACCCTCGACCCTCTGATTACAAATCAGATGCTCTACCAACTGAGCTAAGCCGGCAATGAAGTGCGGGTGAAGGGACTTGAACCCCCACGCCCGAAGGCGCTAGATCCTAAATCTAGTGCGTCTGCCAATTCCGCCACACCCGCATAGGTTATTACTATGAGTCGTACAGGGCTCGAACCTGTGACCCTCTGATTAAAAGTCAGATGCTCTACCAACTGAGCTAACGACTCATATGGGGGTTAACGGGATCGAACCGCTGACCCTCTGCTTGTAAGGCAGATGCTCTCCCAGCTGAGCTAAACCCCCATAAGGTAAAAAAAAC
>NZ_JBIOMG010000009.1:0-472 GCF_051711245.1 Enterococcus sp. DIV0240d
TGTTTTCAAAAGCGCAATAAAAGCTAAATATGGTTTGGTAGTTCAGTTGGTTAGAATGCCTGCCTGTCACGCAGGAGGTCGCGGGTTCGAGTCCCGTCCAGACCGCCATGCGGGTGTAGTTTAGTGGTAAAACCACAGCCTTCCAAGCTGTTGTCGCGAGTTCGATTCTCGTCACCCGCTTTAGCTTTTATTTTTTGGGGCCTATAGCTCAGCTGGTTAGAGCGCACGCCTGATAAGCGTGAGGTCGATGGTTCGAGTCCATTTAGGCCCATAAAAATGTAGTCATACATTTGGGGAAGTACTCAAGTGGCTGAAGAGGCGCCCCTGCTAAGGGTGTAGGTCGGGAAACCGGCGCGAGGGTTCAAATCCCTCCTTCTCCGTTTTTTATTGGTCCGTTGGTCAAGTGGTTAAGACACCGCCCTTTCACGGCGGTAACACGGGTTCGAATCCCGTACGGATCATTTTTTACTTT
>NZ_JBIOMG010000010.1:0-385 GCF_051711245.1 Enterococcus sp. DIV0240d
TAATAAAACAGATACAATGCCACAATGGACCTTGTAGGACTCGAACCTACGACCGGACGGTTATGAGCCGTCTGCTCTAACCAACTGAGCTAAAGGTCCAGGCTCTTAAAAATCGCGGCGGAGGGGATCGAACCCCCGACCTCCCGGGTATGAACCGGACGCTCTAGCCAGCTGAGCTACACCGCGTAAAAAAGAATCATTTATTCAAATGATATGGAGCCTAGCGGGATCGAACCGCTGACCTCCTGCGTGCAAAGCAGGCGCTCTCCCAGCTGAGCTAAGGCCCCTTTTGAAAAATTATCGGGAAGACAGGATTCGAACCTGCGACCCCTTGGTCCCAAACCAAGTGCTCTACCAAGCTGAGCTACTTCCCGTTATTAAAAAG
>NZ_JBIOMG010000011.1:0-275 GCF_051711245.1 Enterococcus sp. DIV0240d
TTGGTATATTATTACATGTGCCAAATGACTAAATGAATTCCTAAAAAGAATTGAAAAAAGTAGTTGACGCACAGCTCGACAGATGATATTATAACGAAGTCGCAATTTTAAAATAGTTAATTGATGTTGATACATCAACAAAATTAATTGAAAAAAGTTGTTGACAAATAACAAATCATTTGTTATTCTAATTAAGTCGCTGAGACAGCCGCTACGAAGTTGAAAAACAACGAGCGAAAAAAACTTTTTAAAAAAGAGTTGACAATTAAATGTCA
>NZ_JBIOMG010000012.1:0-238 GCF_051711245.1 Enterococcus sp. DIV0240d
TGGAGGATTACCCAAGTCCGGCTGAAGGGAACGGTCTTGAAAACCGTCAGGCGGGTAAAACCGTGCAAGGGTTCGAATCCCTTATCCTCCTTAACTGTCTCTTTTGTTGCGAGCAAAAGAATCACAGTCTTTTAATTACTGTAAAGTAATTACTTATCGCGGGATGGAGCAGTCTGGTAGCTCGTCGGGCTCATAACCCGAAGGTCGTAGGTTCAAATCCTGCTCCCGCAATTGCTTT